>CAVQBM010000008.1:0-1011530 GCA_963710785.1 uncultured Solirubrobacterales bacterium | reverse complement strand
ACTACGGTTTCACCGGCATCGCCTGCGGCTGGTATTACCGACACGAGCTGATGAAAAGCGCGCGCAACTTCCTGCTGCTGGGCATCGGCCCGCTGATCGGCGGGTTGATGCTGTTCGGGATCGGGATCAAGGCCGCCTTCTACTACTCGAACTCCGAAAACGTCTCCTCTTCGCCGATCCTCGGCATCACGCTGCCGCTGTGGATGGGCATCGGCGGCATGGTGCTCGGCGCGATCGTGATGCTCTTCTCACGACCCTTCTTCAAGGAGTACTTCGCGCGCAAGACCGAAACCGCGTCGCCGGGGGTGCTGGAGGCGCCGCCGCCGACCGGACCGGTCCCGGAGCGCGTGGAATTTTGACTGAGATAAGAGGGGCCCGGCTCGTCGGCCTACGGCCGACTGCGCCACCCTCTATGAGCTGGGGGCGGGCCTGCCGTGGAGGCAAGGGAGCTGGCAGCGCGGACGGGAGGCCGCGCGCCGCTCCCGCCTGGGCGGCCCTGCCGTGAAGGCAAGGGAGCCGGCATTTGATTAGGCCCCGCCCACCCGGCCGCGCGCCGCTCCCGCCTGGGCGGCCCTGCCGTGAAGGCAAGGGAGCCGGCATTTGATTAGGCCCCACCCACCCGGCCGCGCGCCGCTCCTAATCGTCGCGCTGGCCGTGCGGTGAGCCCAGCTCGGCGAGGCGCTCGAGGAACGGCTTCGGTGGGAACGCCTCGGGGCCAAGCACGCCCGTGCCCTGCCAGGTGCCCTCGTTGAGCAACTCCAGCGCAACCACAGGGTTGATCGCGGTCTGCCACACCACCGCCTGCGAGCCGTAGTCGCTCATCGTCTGCTCGTTGTCCACCACGTGATAGAGGTAGGTGGAGCGCGGCTGCCCGTCCTTGCCGATGCCCTTCGCCCAGGTGCCCGCGCAGGTGCGCCCCGTCATCCGCTCCCCCAGCGTGGCGGGGTCGGGCAGCGCGGCGGCGACGACATCGCGGGGGGAGACCTTCGCGCCGCGCACCTCCAGCGGCTCGGTTGAGTCGAGGCCGAGCTTGTGCAGCGTGCGCAGCACCGCGATGAACTCCTCACCGAGGCCGTACTTGAAAGTCACGCGCTCGCAGTCGACCCAGCGGGGAATCAGCACGACCTCCTCGTGCTCCACGTTCACGCACTCGATCGCGCCGATGCCCTCGGGGAACTCGAACACCTCGGGCTCGCTGAAGGGCGCGGTGGTGTAGAAGCCACGCTCGCGCTCCCAGATCAGGGGAGGGTTCAGGCACTCCTCGATCGTCGTCCAGATCGAGAAGGTGGGCGCGAAGTCATAGCCCTCCACGAGCAGATCCGCGCCGTCACGCACGCCCGCTTCCTCGATCTGCGAGAAGAGCTCATCGGCGGCGTAGCGCGCAAAGACATCGGAGAGCCCCGGCTCGACGCCCATGCCCACGAGCGCGAGTACGCCGGCCTGCTCCCACGTCTCGTGCTGGGCGAGCTGGTACTCGCCGAGCATCGTGCCCGGCAGCTCGTGCGGGCGCGTGGGGTGGGGCTTTGAGAGCGTCATCGCCATATCCAGATAGGTCGTGCGCGTGTGCAGGCAGGCATCGAAGATCTGCCGGTCGAAGCGCGGATCGGTGGCGTTCAGCACCGCATCGGGCTTCGCGCGTTCGATCAGCCCCACCAGCGAGGCCCCATCGGAGGCGTCGACCTGCTCGGCGCCGAAGCGCCCCGCCTCGCCTAGCTTGGCCACGGCCGCGTGGGCCCGTGCGGGGGAGAGGTCGGCGAGCGTCACCCGCTCGAAGACCGGGCGTCGCTGCGCAATGGCGGCGAACGCCGCGCCCACACCGCCTGCGCCGACCACGAGCACGCGCATGTGTGCAGTGTGACGTAAATCGTCATCTCGGAACGTCTGAGGTTGCGTATCGACTTACGCCGCGGCGGCGCACGCCGCCTGGCACCTTGTAACGGCGCCTGACATATGCTGCCCGCTTCGATGGCGACTGCGCTCCTCGACACGCCGGCGTCCTCCCCTGCCGCCAAAAAGCCCGCGCGCTGGCCCGCCTCACCCGCGCTGGGGTGGCGCGAGCTCGTGTGGGTGGCGCTGGCGGGGCTGGGCCTCGCGATCCTCACCACCTGGCCGCTCGTGCTGCATATGAGCAGCCGCATCTCCCCCGACCTCGGCGACCCGGTACGCACCGCGTGGCAGATCGCGTGGGTGGGGCACGCGCTGCTGCACTCGCCCGGTCACCTCTTCGACGCGAACGCCTTCTACCCGCACCCCTTGAGCCTGGCCTTCTCGGACTCGCTGCTCGGCTACGGCCCCGCGGCGTTCTTCGGCTCGGGCACGGTGGCGGCGCTCGTTCGCTACAACCTCCTCTACCTATTCGCGTGGTCGCTCTCCTTCGTGGGCGCCTATCTGCTGGCGCGCGAGCTGGGCGTGGGCAAACTCGGCGGCGCAGCGGCGGGGATCGCGTTCGCCTACGCGCCCTACCGCGTTACGGAGGCCGGCCACCTGCACGTCATCTCCAGCGGCGGCATCCCGCTCGCGCTGTTCCTGCTGCTGCGCGGATACCGGCGCTCGTCGCGCGGGCTGGTGGTGGCGGGGTGGCTCGTGGCGGCGTGGCAGATCAGCCTCGGCTTCACGCTGGGCCTGCAGTTCTCCTACCTGCTGCTGGTGCTCGCGGTGCTTGCGGCGCTGTACTGGTGGCGCGCGGGCCGTCGGCCCGCCGAAACGCGCACGGCAGCGGACGATGAGGCGGGGGAGCAAACTGCTGCGCCGCAGGCCGTCTCGCGACGCCCGGCCCTGCCGCGCAACCTGATCGCGGTGACGCTGATCGGGATGGCGGTGGTGGGCGCGGTGACGGTGTACGAGGCACGTCCCTACCTGAAGGTCGCCAACGAGTACCCCACCGCGAAGCGCACGATCCGCGAAGTGAAAACCTACTCCTCGGGCCCAGCGGCGTTCCTCGCGGCCTCGACCGAGAACCGCGTGTGGGGCTCGGCCACCGACTTCGCGCGCGCAGACGTGCACTCCAAGAACGAGAGCGTGCTGTTCCCCGGTCTCACGATTTTCGTGCTCGCGCTGATCGGGCTGTGCACGGGCCTGTACACGCGACGATTGCGCTGGGGCCTGGCCGCGGGGGTGGTGGTCTGCTCGGTGGCGGCGCTCGGATTGGGGCTCACGGGCGCGGGGTACCCCTACCGGCTCCTCTATGACTACGCCCCCGGCTGGGACGGCGTGCGTGTGCCCGGCAGGGTGTTCACGATGGCCACGCTGTTCCTCGCGCTGCTCGCGGGCGCCGGCGCGCAGTGGCTGATCGCGCTCGCGCGCACGCGCGGCGCGATGGTCTCGGCCTTCTGGCGCGACGGGTTGCCGGTTCTCGTGGGGGGAGTGCTGCTCGTGGGACTCCTCGGCGAGGGCGCGGGGCACATGGCCACGCCGGTCGTGCCCCAGCCCACACCCGTGGAGATCGGAGTGGCGGCGCCGATCCTCTACCTGCCCACCGACGGCGCCTCCGATCGCGTAGCGCAGTACTTCTCCACCGACGGCTTCCCCAAGATCGCCAACGGCAACTCGACCTTCGACATCCCCCAGATGGACGACCTGCGCGGCGGCATGAACGGCTTCCCCGACAAGGCGAGCGTCGAGAAGCTGCGCTTCTACGGCATCCACACGGTCATCCTGCAGACCAAGCCGCCGAAGCTGCCGGGGCTGCACGGCTACGCGATCTCCGAGCCCCCCAACCCTGCGGCGGCCGCCGCCAAGCCGGTGAAGGGCCTCGGCGTCACACGCCACCAAGTGGGGAGCATCGTGGTCTACACGATCGGCCCCGGGCCGGCGGCGCTGCACTCGAGCGGATGATGGGCGCCCCCGGCCTCTCCCCCGCCGCCCCGGCCCCCGCTCCAGCTCCAGCGCGTCCGGCTCGCGCCGGAGGCGCGCTCACCAAGCGTCGCCTCGCGCTCGCGGCGATCCTGCTCGTGGGCATCTCCTACGCAACGATCATCCAGAGCTTCTCCTGGAATCAGACCTCGCACTACGACCTGATCCGCGCGCTCAACCAGGACTCGACGACGATCGATCAGTACCAGGAAAACACCGGCGACAAGGCTTTCTACAAGGGCCACTTCTACTCCGCGCGCGCGCCCGGGCTCGCGCTGTTCGCACTCCCCTTCTACGACACCCTCAACGCCTTCGACGCCGACAGGCTCGCGCGCAGCATGGAAGCCCAGCGCGGCGACGACGAGCTGATCTGGATGATCGGCCTATGGGCGAACGTGCTGCCGGGCCTGCTGCTGCTGCTGCTGGTGTGGCGCATGGCCGACCGCTTCGAGCCGGGGTACGGCGCGGCCGCGGCCGTGACCCTCGGGCTGGGGACGCTCGTGCTGCCGCTCTCCACGCTCCTGTTCTCCCATGTGTTCTCCGCCTTCCTCGGCTTCCTCGCGTTCACGCTGATGGTGAAGGAGCGCGACGGTCCCGCGAGCCCGCTGCTGCTCGCGGGAGCGGGACTCGCGATGGGCTACGCGGTGGCCTCGGAGTACCCGCTGTTCTTCGTGGGCGCGGTGCTCGGCCTGTACCTGCTCTCACGCCGCGACGCCCTCACCGCGCAGGGCGTGCTCACGCGCGCGGGCGCCTACATCGCGGGCGGTCTCATCGGCATCGTCCCGCTGCTGCTCTACAACCACTACGCCTTTCACTCCTGGACGCACCTCGCCTACTCGAGCATCCCCCGCCAGCAGCAGGGCTTCTTCGGGATAAGCGCGCCCAGCCTGCCGGTCCTCGCGACGCTGCTGTTCGACTCGCGCGGCCTCTTGACGCTCTCGCCCGTGCTGGCGCTGGGAGGCCTGGGCACGGTCGTCCTCTACAACCGCGGCAAGCGCGCGGAGGCGCTCACGATCGCCGGCGTGTGCCTTTGCTACGTGGGCTACAACTCGGGCTACTACCTCCCCTTCGGGGGAGGATTCATGGGGCCCCGCTTCCTCACCACGATGCTCCCCTTCCTCGCGGTTCCCCTGGGGGTCGCCTACAAGCGCTGGCCCGGCCCCACGATCGCGCTCGCCGCCGTCTCGATCACGACCACCGTGATCGCCACGATCACCCACCCCCTCACCGGCTACGAGACCGAGACGGTCGTCTGGGCACGCTACCTGCGCCAGGGCCTCTTCCAGCCCACGATCGCCAGCGCGATCGGCCTCGGGCGCAGCTGGGGCGGCATCTGGCCCTTCTTCCTCGCCGCCGGCGGCGCGATCGTGCTCGCCGCGCTGGCCACCCCGCGCGTCAGGCTCACGCGCAACTCCCTGCTCGCGGGTCTGGCGCTGCTGGTGGGCTGGGCGCTGTTCGCCGCGCTCGCGCCCACGGTGCTGGGGATCGACCACCGCGGCCTGCTGAGCATCGTCGGCGCCGGGGACCACAACGCGGCGAGCACAATCGCACACCCGACCTTCAGCGACTACCCCTTGAAGGTGCTCGCGCCGCTGGCAGCGTTCGTCGGCTTGCTCGCACTAGGGACCTGCTCTGTGTTTAAGAGCAGATCTGCTCTACGTTCGCGAGCAACGTGATCCTGCATCAGCGGTCATAGACCCGGCCCCGCGGGAGGACGCGCACGATGAAGACCTGACGAGTCTCGTGGTCGGTTTCGAGGATCACACGCCAGTCGCCGACGCGCAGCCGCGACTCGAGACGCCCGGTGAGCCTGCGCAGCGATCCCTTGTCAGGGTCCTCGGCCAGCCCACGGATAGCCCTGATCACACGCCTTCCCACCTGCGGATCGAGGCGGTTCATGTCCTTTTCGGCGGCGCGCGCAAAGCGAACGCTCCAGGGTTGGCCGCTCAACGGTATCCGTGCTGACGTTCGATGTCCTCCAGGGAGACGGTACGCCCGGCAGCGATGTCGGCGTGGCCCTCGGCGATCGCTGCTTCGTCTTCCGGGGTCAGCGCCTCCTCGTCCTCCGGCGCACTTGCGATCGCGCGAAGCAACGGGTCCTCGTGTTGTTCGACGATTGTGCGCAGCGCCATATCGGCCTCGCCATCGGAGAGATCATCGATCAGCCGGTGCAGTCGTTCCTTGGTGGTCATCGATGCGATTGTAGGACCCATCGCTCTCTTGTTCCGACGGGGCCGGAAGAGCGGGACACCTGGACGAGCCACCGTTGAACCTAGGGGAGGCCTGCCTTCTGCCGGGCGATTAGATCGCGTCCCGTGTGAGGCCCCTCAGTGACTGGAGATCTTCACGTTCCCGCAGCCCGAGGCGTGCAGTTTGCGGCACACGATCAGGTATCCGGGGCGCGGCTTGTGGTGCACGTCGGTGAGGCCAGCGTCGAAGCGGGTGGTGGGGCCGCCGCCCGACCAGTCGTAGATGTACAGGCGCGTGATGCGCGAGCTGGTGGCAGCCAGCTCGAACATGTAGTTGAGCGCGCTCGCCGCGCGGCCCAGGCCGGCTCCGCGCGCGTTGGGGAAGGCCCCGCCGAACTGCACGATGCCGCCCGTCTCGGTCAGCCACACCTGGCCCGGCACCGCCGCGAGCACCGCGCGCGTGCGCTGGCTGGAGCGGCGGTTGGTGTCGGAATAGTTGTGCAGTCCCCACACGCTCGGCATCACCGTGTGCAGCACCGCGACCTCGTGCTTGAATTCGGCGATGTAGTTGAGCGTCGGAGCGACGTTCTGCTGGTCGAGGATGTCCAGCCCCACCACCGTGCAATGTGTGCAGCTGCGCTTCAGCGCCTGGTAGTACTGCGCCGCTTGAACCGCCGTCGGGCTCGCGAGCACGTGCGGGATGTAGCCGCGGTTGGCCTCATCCCAGGCCTGGTACTGGCGGACGTGCGGGAACAGCTTGATGAAGCGCCGCACATCGCGCGTGTAGGTGGCCACGCTCGGCATCTTCGTGGGCGTGTACTCGGAGTGGTAGAAGGACACCAGCACCTGCTGATGCGCCGCTTCGGCGGCGTGGATCCACACGATTGCCTTGTCCAGCGAAAATGAGCGCACGGCGGCGTCATAGGGCGCGATGTAGCGCGAGATCTTCGTATGCAGCCGCAGCCAGTTGGGGTCCGTGAACATCTCGGACTGCTCGTCGCCGATGCCCGTCAGAAAGCCCGCGCGGGCGGCGTGGACGGGAGCGCGGCGGGGAGAGGACGCCTGAGCGGCGGCCAGTGCGCCGAGGCAGAACAGCAGGCCGCAGAGCGCGAGCGCGGTGGCCAGACGGCGAAGAATGGGAGCGTTTTCGGGCATATGCATCGGAACAGCTTAGGGGCTCGGGGGTTGCGCCCGTCGCAGTGCAATCAACCATCCAGCGAATCGGCGCCGCGCAGGGTGGGATCGGCGACGATCCGGATATCCACGCCCGGCAGCCCCGCCAGCAGCCGCGCGAGCAAGGACGGGCCAGAGAGCAGCGGGATCGCGCGGCGCAACCCATGGCGCTGGATGGGCGTGCCCATCAACACGTAGGTGCTGCCCAGCTCGCGTGCCAGCTTGATCGCCACAGCGGCGACGTCTTCGCCTTCCTCGACGTGCAGACGCAGCCCCAGCACCGCGACAAGGCGCCGCAGCGCCTCCAGCTGCTGGCGATCCTCGGGGCTCGGCGCACGTCCCGGCGGGCGCACCACCAGCACATCCAGCTCCGCATCCAGACGCTGCGCCGAGCGCCACGCACGCCGCACGATCCGCTGAGACTCGGCCTTCAACGTCACCAGCGCGAGCAGGCGCTCGGCAATCGCCTGCGGCGCGCGCTCCTGCGCGAGCGCATCCTCGCGGCGCCCGAGCTGCGGCTTGGGTGCGAGGCGTTTGACCTCTACGCCCTCCGCCACCTGGCGCAGCGCTGTCTCGCGCAGCGCCGCGAGGTTCTCGATCTTGAAGAAGTTGTTGAGCGCCGCCGGCACCCGCTCGGGTGGATAGATCTTGCCCGCCTGCAACCTTGCGATCAGCGCCTCGGGGGTGAGGTCGATCAGCACCACCTCATCCGCCTGTGCGAGCACCGCGTCGGGGATCGTCTCGCGCACGCGCGTGCTCGTCAGCTGGGTTACCTGGTCGTTGAGGCTCTCCAGGTGCTGCACGTTGACCGTCGAGTACACATCGATCCCGGCGCCCAGCACCTCCCCCACGTCCTCGTAGCGCTTCTCGTGCTCCAGGCCCGGCGCGTTGGTGTGCGCCAGCTCGTCGATCAGGCACAGCTCCGGTTCGCGCGCGAGGATCGCCGCCAGGTTCATCTCTTCAAGCGGCGTGTTGCGGTAGTACACGCGCCTGCGCGGCAGCATCTCGAGGCCCGTCGCGAGCACCTCCGTCTCCACGCGACCGTGGGGCTCGAGGTAGCCCACCACCACATCGCGTCCCGCCTCGGCTTCAGCCTGGCCCTCCTGCAGCATCCGGTAGGTCTTGCCAACGCCGGCGGCCATCCCGATGAAGACCTTCAGGTGGCCGCGGGGGGAGGACATGCGGCCATTGTCCCTACTGAGGGGGCTGCGGGCGTCTACGCACCAAGCAGGTTGTGAATGATCAGGTCGATCAACTTGATCCCGATGAACGGCGCGATGATTCCGCCGAGCCCGTAGATCAGGAGATTGCGCCGCAACAGCGCGCTCGCGCCGATCGGCCGGTAGCGCACCCCGCGCAGCGCCAGCGGGATCAGCAGCGGGATCACCAGCGCGTTGAAGATGATCGCCGAGACGATCGCCGACTGCGGCGTGCCGAGGTTCATGATGTTCAGCACGTGCAGCGGGCCCTTTGATCCAGACCCTCCGGTCGCGTATGTGGCGATGAAAACGGCGGGCAGGATCGCGAAGTACTTCGCCACGTCGTTCGCGATCGAGAACGTCGTCAGCGCGCCGCGCGTGATCAGCAGCTGCTTGCCCACCTCCACGATCTCGATCAGCTTCGTTGGGTTGCTGTCGAGGTCCACCATGTTGCCCGCCTCGCGCGCCGCCTGCGTACCCGTGTTCATCGCCACACCCACATCCGCCTGCGCGAGCGCGGGCGCGTCGTTGGTGCCATCGCCCGTCATCGCCACCAGGCGCCCGCCCTCCTGCTGTTCCTTGATCAGCGCCAGCTTCGCCTCGGGGGTCGCTTCGGCGAGGAAGTCGTCCACGCCGGACTCCTCCGCGATCTTCGCCGCCGTCAGGCGGTTGTCGCCGGTCACCATCACCGTCTTGATCCCCATCGCGCGGAGGTGATCGAAGCGGACCTTCATGCCCTCCTTGATCGTGTCCTTGAGGTACACCACGCCCAGCACCTGGTTGTCGCGCGCCACCGCCAGCGGAGTGCCGCCCTCGCGGCCGATGCGATCGAGCTGGCCGCGCAGCTCCGGCGGGGGCTGGCCACCCTCGTTTTCGATGAACTGCACGATCGCGTCGCCCGCGCCCTTGCGCAGCTGCGAGCCGTAGTAGTCCACACCGCTCATCCGCGTCTGTGCGGTGAAGGGGACGAAGTGCGCGTCGGTGCCCATCAGGTCGTGCTCACGGATGCCGTACTGCTTTGCCAGCACCACGATCGAGCGGCCCTCGGGGGTCTCGTCCGCGAGCGATGAGAGCTGCGCCGCCTCCGCGAGCTCCGCCTCGCTCACGCCCGGCATCGGGATGAACTCGCTCGCGAGGCGATTGCCGATCGTGATCGTGCCGGTCTTATCCAGCAGCAGCACGTCCACGTCGCCCGATGCCTCCACCGCGCGCCCGGACAGCGCCAGCACATTGCGGCGCACCATCCGATCCATCCCCGCGATCCCAATCGCGCTCAGCAGCGCGCCGATCGTCGTGGGTATCAGCGCCACCAGCAGCGCGATCAGCGTCGTCTCGGAGATCGAGGTGTCCGCAAACAGCCCAAACGGGCGCAGCGTCGCGACCACGATCACGAAGATCAGCGTGAGCGCCGCGAGCAGGATGTTCAGCGCGATCTCGTTCGGGGTCTTGCGCCGCTGCGCCCCCTCCACCAGCGCGATCATGCGATCGAGGAAGGAGTGGCCGGGCTCCTGCGTGATTTCAACCACGATCTCATCCGAGGTCACGCGCGTTCCACCGGTAACGGCGCTGCGATCGCCGCCACTCTCGCGGATCACCGGCGCACTCTCGCCCGTGATCGCCGACTCATCCACCGTCGCAATGCCCTTGGTCACGGTGCCATCGCCGGGGATCAGCTCGCCCGCGGTCACGATCACCATGTCGCCGCGCACGAGCTCGGAGGCCGCCTTCGTGCCCCCCTCCAGCATCCGCGCCACCGTCTCCTTGCGCATATTGCGCAGCGTGTCGGCCTGCGCGCGGCCTCTGCCCTCGGCGAAAGCCTCCGCCATGTTCGCGAACACAACGGTCAGCCACAGCCAGATGGCGATCGTGAACGTGTACCACGCGGGCTCATGCCCTCCGCCCAAGGGCTTGCCGCCGAACGCCTGGATCAGCCACGTGATCGTCGTGATCACCGAGCCGATCTCCACCACGAACATCACCGGGTTATGGATCTGCACCCTGGGGTCAAGCTTCTTCACGCTGTCCAGCAGCGCGCGCGTGACGATCTCACGCTGGAACAGCGATATCGCCTGACGCTCGTGGCGCTCTGTGGTTGTTGGCTGTGCTGACATCAGTGGGTTCCTCCAGTGAGGCGGTCGAGCGCCAGGTTCAACTCGAGCACGTTCACTCCCGGCTCGCCCGAGAAGCCCAGGCCGCGCCCGGATGTGTACTGACCGATCAGGTTGTTCACGGTGGCCAGCGGCAAACGGCGCATGGCCGCCACGCGGTATGCCTGGATGTGCGCGTTAGCTTCGGAGATTTCGGGGTCGAGGTTCGAGCCCGAGGTGTTGACCGCGTCCACCGGGATCTTCGCCACCGTCAGGCCGCGGTCATATTCCTGCTTGTTCGGCGCCGTATTCAGTTCGAGGTAGGACTTGATGTTTTCGGCGTTCGCTTCCTCGGTCTTCACACTGTTGGGCCCGCGATTGGAGAAGGTGCTCGCGGCGGCGTTGTACGCGCCTCCTTCGGTCGCCGAGGGGCGCGACTGGAAATAGCGCGGATCGGGTTCGGTGACGAGTTCTTCTTTCTTTTCCTCGGGCTTGCCGTTCTTGCCGATCACCGGCGACACAAAACTCTGACCGATGATCTTCGAGCCCACGACCTTGCCGTTCACGTACACCTTCTGCCCGTTCGCATTGCCGGGGAAGGCCACCTGGCTGACGCCCGTGATGAACAGCGGATACACCAGCCCGAGCAATACCGTCAACACGACGATGCCGATCACGGATGTCACGATGTCGCGGTGCATCTCAGTAGAGGTGTCCTGGTTAAGCCCTGCACGATCGGACCCAATAGCAATGCGGGGAAGAAGGTGAGCGCGCCCACGAGCACGATCACGCCGATCAGCAGCACCACGAACGTGGGATTGTCGGTGCGCATCGTCCCGAGCCCAGCGGGGGTGACACGCTTGCCGGCCAGCGCGCCGGCCACCGCCAGCGCGAACAGGATCGGCGCGTAGCGCGCCAGGAGCATGTCGAAGCCGCCCAACAGGTTGGCGAAGGTGATGCCGTGCGAGCCCACGTTGCCGGCATTGGGCTGGATGAAGCCCGTGTACCCCGCGAAGGCCGAGCCGTTGTTGTTGGCCTGCGACAGATAGGCATAGAAGGTCTCGGAGAAGCCCTGCGGCGTATTGCCGCCCGCCTTGGAGAGCGCCCCTTCGGAGATCGACGCGCGCCCCGATTTGCTCGCGGTCGCCAGCGCCGTGCAGAACAGCGCCGCCAGGGGTGTGATCAGGATGCCCAACCCCGCGAGCTTTATCTCCCGGGCCTCGAGTTTCTTGCCCAGCCACTCCGGCGTGCGGCCCACCATCAGGCCGCCGATGAACACCGCCAGCAGCACGTACAGGAGGATCGAATACAGACCGGTACCCACGCCGCCGAAGATCACCTCGCTCGCGGACAGGTTGGCGAACGGCACAGCGCCGCCGATACCGGTGAACGACTCGATCGCGCTGTTCACCGCGCCGCACGAGGTCACGGTGGTGATCACGTCGAACAGCGCCGACCCCGCGATCCCGAAGCGCTGCTCCTTGCCTTCCAGGTTGCCGCCGCTGGAGCCTGCGATCACCTGCGTGTGCAGGCCGGCCGCGTGCTGCGCCGGCGAGCCGTGCGCCTCGGCGATATACGCCACCGACACCGCGCCGAGGAACATCACCATCATCGTCGCGTAGATCGCGAAGCCCTGACGGCGATTCCCCGTCATGCGCCCGTAGGCGAACACGAGCGCCGCCGGGATCAACAGCACCAGCAGCATCTCGAAGAAATTGGTGAACTGCGTCGGGTTCTCGAACGGGTGCGCCGAGTTGGTGTTGAAGAAGCCGCCCCCGTTCGTCCCCAGCTCCTTGATCGCCTCCTGCGAGGCCACCGGACCCATCGCGATCGACTGCGTGAGTCCGGTGATGGTGTGCGCCGACAGATACGTCGAGAAGTTCTGGATCACACCCTGTGACACGAGCACCAGCGCGGCGAACACCGACAGCGGCGCCAGCACATACAGGATCGTGCGTATGAGGTCCTGCCAGAAGTTCCCGATCGACTTGCCGCTGCGACCCACGATGCCACGGATCAGCGCCACCGCCACGACGATTCCAATGCCGGCGGAGAGCCAGTTCTGCACCGTCAAGCCGATCATCTGGCTGAGGTAGCTCATCGTCGTCTCGCCGCTGTAGTACTGCCAGTTCGTGTTCGTCATGAACGACGACACCGTGTTGAAGGTGACGTTCCACGGGGCGCTGTGGTAGCCGAGCGGGTTCAGCGCATGCGGCACGTAGAACGCGTTCTGCGTGCGCAAGATCACATACAGCAGCAGCCACCCCGCGAGCGAGAAGATCAAGAGGCTCTTCGCGTAGGACTTCCAGTCCTGCTCGCGCCCTGGATCCACGCGCAGCAGCCTGTAGAGGAAACGCTCGAACCAACCAAGCAGCGGCGTCAGGAGGACGCGCTCGCCCGTATACACATTCGCCATGTAGCGGCCCAACGGCAGCGCCAGCGCGGTGAGGATCGCCGCGAAGAGAACAATCGTCAGCCAGCCGGTGAATGTCACAGCTTCTCTCCGCGGATCAATGCGTAGAAGAGGTACGCGATTATCAGCACCGACACGATCAACCCGAAGAAGTCGGCGGCGGACATGTGCGCGATGAAAGCGCCCAGCGGCAGAGAAACATTCATATCCTGTCGATCCCCTCGACCATCCAGAGGAGCAGCGCGAACATCGCGATGCCAAGCGCTATTGCGAGAATGTCCATGTGAGCACTATGCGCGCCCACCCATCACGGCCGCGTGACGATTCGCGTGCGAGGTATAACGATTTCATTACGATCCAGCGCTCCACCGCGAAGCGAGTCACCGCTTGCGTACTTCACCACGCAACGCGACCCTCGCAGGACCCCGTAGGGGTCCTCTCAATTAAATCGAAAACCTATAACCCACGCCGGGATCGGTCACGATGTAGCGCGGTCGACCCTCCGGCTCGATCTTCGCGCGCAACCGTGCGATGTGTGTGCGCAGCGGCTGGATATCGTCGACGTACTCCGGTCCCCACACCTCGCTCAACAGAGCCCTGTGTGTCAAGAGGCGCCCGCGGTTGCGCACCAGCACGCGCAGCAGATCGAACTCGATCGGCGTCAGGTGAACCGGCTCCCCCTCGCGTTTCACCGTGCGCGCCGCCAGGTCCACCTCCAGGCCATCCACCGTCACCGCGGGCTCGTCGGCCGAGCGGCCCGCGCGGCGCAGCGCAGCCTGCAGGCGCGCCACCAGCTCACGCGCGCCGAAGGGCTTGGTGATGTAATCGTCCGCGCCCGCCTCCAGCGCCCTCACCTTCTGATCCTCATCGCCCACCGCCGAGAGCACCAGGATCGGCATCTCACTCCACTTGCGCAGCTCGCGCGTCACCTCCACGCCGTCGCCATCGGGCAGCACCAGATCGACGATCGCCGCCTGCGGCGGGCGCACCGCCGCGCGATCGAGCGCCTCGCTCGCCGTTTCCGCCGGCACCACCTCGAAGCCCGCCTCGCGCAGCACCACCTTCAGCGCTCTGAGGATCTGGCTCTCATCGTCGACCACCAATATGCGCGGGGCCTCAGCGCTCATCGGGCTCTGAGTGCAGCGGCAGCTCGAACACGAACGTCGCTCCCTGCCCCGGCAGCGACTCCACGTGCAGCTCGCCGCCGTTGGCCTCGGCGAAGCCGCGCGCGATCGCCAACCCGAGGCCCGAGCCTCGGTGCCCGCCGCTGGCGGTGCCCGCGCGGTAGAACGGCTCGAACACGCGCTCCAGCTGCGCGGGGGGGATGCCCGGACCGCGATCCACCACGCGCACGATCAGCTTCCCGCGTCCGTTGCCGCCGCCATCTCCGGCCCCGCCGCCGATGCCCCTTACGGCCCTGGCCCGCACCGACACGGGGTGCCCGCCGGAGTGCCTGCGCGCGTTCTCCAGCACGTTCACAATCGCCCTCTCCATCTGCGTCGGATCGGCCAGCACCAGTGGCAATTCGCGATCGATCGACAGCGACCACTCGCCCTCCCGCCCGCCGAGCTCATCGAGCGCCGCGCGCACCACCTCCTCGATCGAGGTCCACTCGCGCCGCGGCTCGGCCGCACCCGCCTGCAGGCGCGAGAGGTCGAGCAGGTTGTCCACCAGCCGCGCCAGGCGCCCGCTCTCCTCCAGGATCACGCTCGCCAGCTCGCTGCGCTCCTGCGCCTGCAGCCCATCGAGCGCCAGCGCCTCGCCCGCCGTCACGATCGCCGTCAGGGGCGAGCGCAGATCGTGGGAGACCGCGCGCAGCAGCGCCGTCTTCACCACATCCGCGCGGCGCAGCGCCGCCGTCTCCACCACCTCTCCCTGCAACCCCTCGCGCTCGAGCGCCGCGCTGAGGAGCGCCTCGAGCGCCGGCACCACCCGCTCCTGCAGGCGGCGCAGGTTGCGCTCGGGGGTCCCCGCCGGAACCACCAGCGTCCCCAGCCGGCTCGCGCCATCGCGCAGCGCGAAGGCCACGTGGCGCTCGTCGCCATCCACCGCATCCAGATCGATCGCCGCCGAGGGCAATTCCAGCGCGTGCGCAAGCCGCGCCGCCGCCGTCGGCAGCGTCTCGGCGAGGCTGTTCCCGCGCAGCAACAGGCGCGCCATCTCCGCCGCTAAATCGGCCTCGCGGCGGCGCTCGTCGGCCTCGCGCGCACGCGCCCTCGTGACTTCCGCCACCGAGCTCGCCAACCCCGCCGCCACCACGAACGCCACCAGCGCCACCCAGTTGCTCGAGTCGCTGATGCTCAGACCGCCCACCGGCGGCAGGTGAAAGAAGTTGAACGCAAATGCGCTCAACAGCGCCGTGGCGATCCCCAGCCAAGCCCCCCAAGTAACCGAAACCAGCAGCACCGCCAGCAGATACACCACACCCAGCGACACCACCGGCGCGATCTGCTTCAACGGGTACACGATCAGCGTGCACAGCGCCACCAGCGCCACCGCCACCACCACACCCACCCGCCTCGGCGGGGGGTCAGGGGACAGCAGGAAGCCAAACGGCCACGGCACGCAGGGAGCCTAGAGGGTGGGCCGAAACTTGGGATTCGCGCCGCAGGCGCGTGTCTGCCGGCTTCGGTGGAGCCCCCTCGTATTCCCAGTCAGCGCACAGGTTGGCGCTCGAACGAACGCGGAGAAGTACCCTTGAGTTGAGCCTCCGCTCGGCCGACGACCGATATACCAGGGATGGAAAGCAGCCTGCGGCCCATGCGCACGATCTTCAGAGCCCTCATCGCGGCGAGCCTCACTGTGGGCGCGCTCGGGTCCTTTGCGGCCTCGGCGAACGCCGCCGCCGGCATCAGGGCGGTGTGTGCGCCGCCGGCTCCCGGCCATGCGAGCTGCCTGGGGATCCGGCTCGCAGCGCCGCTCTCGCCCGCGCACGCCACCCCGCCGACCGCCGGACTCTCGCCCGCCGCGCTGCACAAGGCCTATGGGCTCCCGCTGGAAAGCGCCGAACCGCAGACGATCGCGATCGTCGATGCCTATGACGACCCCAACATCGCCGCCGATCTCGCGGTCTTCGAAGGGCAGTACGGCGTGCTCCCCTGTAGCGGCTGCTTCACGAAGGTCAACCAGCTGGGCCAGAGCTCGCCACTGCCCGAAAGCAACGGCGAATGGTCCACCGAGATCGCCACCGATGTCGAGGTCGTGCGCTCGGTCTGCCAGAACTGCCACATCCTGCTCGTGGAGGCCAACACCGCCTCCTACGCCGACCTCGAAGCGGCCGAGGAAACCGCCGCCGCCGAGATCGCCGCGGCCTCCAAGCCGGGCAAGCTCGAAGGCGAGATCTCCAACTCCTGGGGAGGCTCAGAGCCGCCCTTCGAAGGCCCCGCCTTCAACCACCCCGGCATCGTCATCACGGCCTCCGCGGGCGATGCGGGCTACCTCAACTGGGAAGAATCCGAAAAGACCGCCGAAGAAGGCTACTTCGCGGGACCCGACTACCCCGCCTCCTCGCCGCGCGTGATCGCGGTTGGGGGAACCAGCCTCGCCCGCGACGCCGCCGGAGAATGGGCGGGCGAGAGCGTCTGGAACGACAGCGCGGGCGCCGGTGGGGGCGGCTGCAGCGAAGTCTTCGCCGCCCCCTCCTGGCAGGCACAGGTCTCCGACTGGGCCGGCGTGGGCTGCGGCTCAAAGCGAGCCGTCGCCGATGTGGCGGCGGACGCCGACCCCTTCACGGGTGTGGACATCTACGACTCAACCCCCGAAAAGCCCGGGGGCGAAGTGCCCAAGTGGTTCCAGATCGGCGGCACCAGCCTCGCCTCGCCGATCATTGCCTCGACCTTCGCGCTCGCGGGGGGCGCGCACGGCGTCGCCTACCCCGCCTCCACGCTCTACTACCACGCGAGCTCCGGCGAAACGCCCAGCGGGCTGCACGACATCGTCGCGGGCGGCAACGGCGAATGCGACGGCGTCTACACCGGGGCCTGCAGCGGCTCCTCCCACTCGCCGCTCGACTGCGGCGCGCTCGAGAAGATCTGCAACGCCGCCCCCGGCTACGACGGACCCACGGGCGTCGGCAGCCCCAACGGCCTCGCCGCTTTCCAGCCGCCCCCCGCCTCGGGCAATCCGGGAGGCTCGGGCGGCTCGGGCTCCGGCTCAGGCTCCGGCGGATCCGGCTCGGGTGCCGGCGGATCCGGCTCGGGTTCGGGCGGCTCCGGCTCGGGCGCCGGCTCGGGGGAATCCGGCTCGGGCGCCTCGGGCTCGGGCTCCGGCTCCTCTGGAGGCTCAGCGGGCGGTGCGGGCCAGTCGGGCGGGGGCCAGTTCACCGCCAAGCCCGGGACGACAAGCGGCGCCGTGCGGCTCACCCGCCTCTCACTCACGCTGGGGGCCGTGGTCGCGCTCAACCGCGGCCGCTCCCCGCTCTCGCGGATCGCCTTCACATTCACCCTCAGCCGCGCCGCCGCGGTGCGCGTGACGCTCGCGCGGCGCATTCGCGTGCACGGACGCTGGCGCTGGAGCGCGCTGCGCGGCGCCGACACCGTCGGCGGGCGCGCGGGCGCCAATCATGCGCACCTCAGCGGCCGCGGCGTGCTCCCCAGCGGCGTCTACCGGCTCACGCTCACGCCCGCCGGCGGCGCCGCGCGCTCGCTTGCGATCTCGATCGGCTGAAACTTCGCCTGCGGGTGGCGGGCGCTGCCGCCAGGCGCCGCAAGCGCCTCCTTGCAGCGACCTCACGGCGGATCCCCAGCAGCCGAGCGGCCCCGCGCGATCCGTCCGGCGCGTAGCGCAGGATGCCTGACCCTCTGGCACCCTCGTCTTCGACATCTTTGCGCGCCTGGCAGCGGCGCACGCTGCAGGCGCTCGCGGAGTGGCAGGGCGAACCCTTCCTCGTCTCGGCGGCCCCCGGGGCGGGGAAGACCCGCCCGGCGCTGGAGCTCGCGCGGAGGCTGCTCGCCGAGGGCGCGGTGGGGCGTGTGGCGGTGCTGTGCCCCACGACGCCCCTCACGCGCCAGTGGGCCACGGCGGCGGCGGCGCTGGGGGTGCAACTGGTGCCCGACGCCGAGCACCCCCGCCCCCCGAAGGGGTTCCACGGCGTGGCGGTCACCTATGCGCGTATCGCCGCCTCGCCGCGCGAGTGGGCCGCGGGCGCGCGCGCGGATACGCTCGTGATCGCCGACGAGGCCCACCACCTCGGCGAGGAGCTCGCCTGGGGCGCGGGCTTCCAGCGCGCCTTCGCCGCCTCGCCGCGCTGGCTTCTGCTCTCGGGCACCCCCTTTCGCTCCGATGCGACGCCGATCCCCGGCGTGCGCTACGACGGCGATGGACTGGCGATGCCCGATATCTCCTACACCTACGCGGAGGCCGTGAGCGACGGCATCTGCCGCCCCGTGGCCTTCGTCACCTTCGATGGGGCGCTCTCGTGGCGCAGCGGCGAGGATGTGGTGGAGTCCACCTTCGAGACCGTTCTCAGCGCGCGCGAGGCGGGGCGGCGCTACCGCACCGCGATCTCCACCGAGCTCCCCGATGGGCTGCCGCGCATCCTGCGCGAGGCCGACGCCCGCCTGCGGGCGCTGCGCGCGGAGGGCCACCGCGATGCCGGCGGCCTCGTGGTGGCGGCGGACTCCAGCCACGCGCGCAAGATCGCGGGGCTGCTGCGCGAAGCGACGGGGCGCTCGCCGGTGGTGGTGCTGCACACCGAGACGCGCGCCGCCGCCAAGCTCGCCGCCTTCACGCACTCGCGCGACCCGTGGATCGTGGCGGTGAACATGGTCTCCGAGGGCGTTGACATCCCCCGCCTGCGCGTGGGCGTGTATGCCACGGCCGCCAAGACGCCGCTCGTCTTCCGCCAGATCGTGGGGCGCTTCGTGCGCACGATCCGCGGCCAGACCCCCGCGCCGAGCTGGCTGTATCTGCCGGCCGATCCGCTCCTGCGCCGCCACGCCTCGGAGGTCGAGAGCGAGTTGCGCCACGCGCTGCGCCGTCGCGAGGACGATGAGGGCCTGGAACTCGACGAGCGACCCGAGCGCCGCCGCAGCGAGCCGTCGCCGAGCGCGGAGTTCGTGCCGCTCAACGCCGAAGTGGCGCCGCAGATGACCCTCTTCGGGTCAAACCCCGCGGCGGCGGGGGTTGCGATGAACACGGGCGCCGTGGCCGCGGGAGCGATGGCGGGCCCGCTGCCTGCGCGCGGAGCCTCGCATAGCGCCCCGCAGGGCGCCCCCCCGCCGCAGGACGCGCCGATGGCGGCGTTTGAGCGCCGTGCGCACCTGCGCGCCGAGCGCAGCCGCCTCGTCGCCGATGTGCACCGCCGCGATGGGCGCAGCCACCGCGAGATCAACTCCTGGCTCAACCGCGAGCTGGGCATCGCGCGCGTGGACGACGCCACCATCGAGCAGCTCGAGCGCTCCGTCGCGCGGCTCGTGAAGGAGCTCACGCGGAAGAGCCGCGCGCGCTCGGGCTCGCCCCGCGCTCGAGACGCTCGCCCCGTGGGGTGAGCACCCAGGCGTTGGCGGCGCCCCGGCTGGAGGCGCCCGCTCCGAGGCCTCCGCGATTCGCGATCAACCCCAGGCCCTCGAGACGACTCAACAGCCGCGAGATCTGGCCCTGATCGATGACGCCTGCCTGATCGGCCACCTCGCGATTGCTGGCACCAGGCCGCTCGCTGATCGCCTCGAGCACGCGCGCGGTGCGGTAGGTGAGGCGCATATCGAGCTCGTCGGGGCGCTCGCCTGCCGAGCCGCCCTCCGCCGCGCCCTGTTTGGGAGATGCGCGTCGCGAGGATCTGTTGAGCTCGCGACTGGCCTTCGCCGCACCCATGTAGGGGAGCAGGATCAGGCTCATCAGCGGCCCCAACAGCTCGCTCAACGGCGGCGGGTCGCTTTGCCCGCCAGCGGCGAGCAGGCGCGTGTGGATCACCGCGAGCACCGCGCCCACCACACCCTCGGCGGCCATCTCGGGCGGTTCGGTGCGACAGGCGCTCTCCAGGCGCCCGCGATCGACGTATTCGCCGAGCACTTCGAGCGCCTCGGTGCGCCGCTGGAGCACCGCGCCGCCCGCGCCGAGCGCCTGCACGATGCACAGACGCGCAAGCGCGGGCTCGCGGTCGAGCAGCCCGAGGAGTGCGCCGAGCGCCTCGCGTACGCCATCCTGCCAGCGCGACTCGCGGCTGTAGGCGACATACATCTCCACGCCGCCCTGCTGAATGCCCCACTCGAAGGCATCGAGCAGGCACTCATCGCGGTCGCGGTAGAGCTCGTAGAACGCGCGGCGGGAGATGCCCGCGCGCGTGAGGATGTCGACGACGGTGACCGCATGGGGATCCTCGCGAGTCGCCATCTCCTCGGCGATCGCCCTCACGATCCGCGCCCGCTGAAGCTCCTCTCCCATGACCCCCTCACTCGACTGCCCCGATGACCGAACAGGCCCGCGCAAGGACCCGAATCCAGCCCGCGCAGCGCCGCTTGATCTTTGCAATAGCAAGCATATTTCAGGTGTCCAGCCAAGTGTGCAAGTTCGATGGCACGGGCCTCGCGACGGTCGCGCGAACGCGCGGCGCGGGCTCGCGCGGGGAGGGAGATGGGAGGACACCGGCCTCTCGCCGGGAGCAACAAGAGGAGCCGTGGCCTGGGGGGAACAGGCCACGGCTCCGGTCTCGAGAGACCTCCGGCGCAAAGGGGGGGCTGTGCGACCAGACGGTCCCCTGAGGCGCTACCCGGAGAGTTGAGGGGCGGTAGCGCTCCCAGCTTGGCTTCAGTCGGCTTCCCTGCCGGCCAAATATGTACACAATCGGTAATAAAGCATACCCCTCGATGCTTGTCAAGAGGGATCGTTGTCGTGAAGTACGTGACAAACCCCTATTTGACCCGTAGTTTCCACGGATTTCACGGCCATTTTGGTGCCTTTTTGGCCACAACGTCCAAAATTCGGCGCGCACTTCAGCAGACTCGCCAAGGGGATGATGTACAGTGTCGTTACAGATGGCGGTCTCCCCCTCTCAAGACGACCAGCGCAGGCGTCTGCTGAACGGCATGGCGCGAGCGGTGGCACGCCGCGGCTACGCGGAGGCGACGGTCGCCCAGGCGATCGCCAACGCGGGCGTCTCGCGGAGCACCTTCTACGAGCATTTCGCGGACAAGGAGGAGTGCTTTCTGGCGGCCTTCCGCGAGCTCGCGCCGGTGCTCGCGGGCGAACTGATCGAGGCTGTGCGCGATGTCCCCTGGCAGCAGAAGCAGCGCGCGATGCTGAGCGTGGTGCTCGACCCCGACAAGAGCGAAACGGCGATGCACTGGCGCCTCTTGCTCACGCAGGCACGCGCGGGGGAGCCGCGCATCCGCGCCGAGCGCGATCTGTTCGCGGCGAACCTCGAGCGTGCCTTCGAGGCGCTGCTGGATGCCCCGCCCACGGGCGCCCCCACGCTCGACATCCCCCCCAAGGCGCTGCTTGGGGGCGTGCGCAGCGTGATCTCCACGCGCCGCTACACGCTCACCCCCGGCGAGGAGGACCGGCTCCTCGACGACCTGGAGACCTGGACGGGGGCCTATGCGGCGCCCGCGGGGTACGCGCGGCGCAGTGGCGAGGAATGGACCGAGCTGGGGAGGGCGCTGTGCGAGCAGCGCAGCACCAAGCGGGGCAGCGGCGCGAACGGACGTACGCCGCTGCCGCGCGGGCGCAACCGCCTGCCGGCAAATGTGGTGGCGAGCGAGTACCACACGCGCATCGTGGAGGCGACCGCGCGGGTGGTTCGCGCGAAGGGCTACTCCGCGAGCACGATCGCGGACATCGTGGCCGCCGCGGGGACCTCGCGGGGCGTCTTCTACGGCCAGTTCCAGAACAAGCAGGAGGCGTTCCTGGCGGCCCAGACGATGGCCCTCCAGCAGGGACTCACGACGGCCTCGGCGGCGTTCTTCACCGGGCGCACGTGGCCCGAGCAGGTGTGGAACGGGCTCGACGCTCTCTTCGGCTACCTCGCGGGCGTGCCCGATCTCGCGCATCTGATGCTGATCGAGCCCTACGCGGCAGGGCGCGCGGCGATGGATCGCATCATCGACACGATGCGCACGCTGAGCCTGTTCCTCGAGGAGGGCTACCACCGCGGATCGCGCGCCGAGCGCCTGCCGCGCACCTGCTCGGATGCGATCGCTGGGGCGATCCACGAGCTGCTCTACGACGCCGCCGAGCACGATCGCGTGCCCGAGCTGCGCGAGCTGCTGCCCCAGGCGGTGTATGTGGCGCTGGGGCCCTTCCTCGGACCGGTGAGGGCGCGCGCGGCGGTGGATGAGCTGGCGGCGGCTGCAAGTCGAGCTGCAGCGGTTGGTGGCGAGGGCGTACCCGGCTAGCTTGCGCAGTTCGCGCCGGCCCCGCGAAGCCCCCGCATATGCGCCTATTTCACCGTCCCCCCAGCCACAGCCACAGCCACAGCCACGCACGCGCGCGAGCGGGCCTCGCCGCGACGCTCGCGATCGTGGCGCTCGGCGCCGGCGCGCTCGCGGTGGGACCGGCGGGGGCGAGCTCCTCGGGGAGCCTCGAAGGGCGCATCGCGGCCGCGCAGAGCCGCGGCGGGGAACTGCACTCGGGAATCCAGGCCGATAGCCGCCGGATCGAGGGGTTTCAGGGCAGCATCGACGACCTGCAGACGCGCCTGAGCGCGCTGGAAGGAAGCCTCGCGCTCGAGCGCGCGCAGCTGGCGAAGCTGAAGGTGGAGCTGGCGAGCGCGCAAAAGCAGATGGCGGCGCTGCAGGTGGCGCTCGCGCACGACAAGCAGGCGCTCGTGGCACAGCTGGTGGCCTCCTATGAGTCGCCCCCGCCGAGCATCGTTACGGTGATCATGGAGGCGCATGGCTTCGCCGATCTGATCGAGCGCTTCGACGATCTGCGCGCCATCTCGCGTGAGAACGCGCAGGCGACGACGCTGGTGGCCGAAGAGCACCACGCGGTGAGCGTGCAGGCGGCGCAGCTCGCCGAACTGGAGGGCCGCCAGCAACGCGCTACGGGCGCGATGGCGGTGCAGCGCGATGAGGTCGCACAGCTGCACCTCGCAGTGGTGGATCGCCAGCTGCAGTACATCCACGCGCGCGATCGCAAGAGCTCGGAGCTGGGCACGCTGCGCTCCACCAGCAATCACTCGAACACGAGCTCGCGAGCATCCAGACGCGCGAACTCGCGGCGGCGGGCAACTCGCTCGCATACACAGGGCCGGTGGGCCCCGTGAACCTCTCGACCGACGGGGAATACGGCTTCTTCCAGGCGGCGGGAACCAGCTACAGCGTGGGCGAGGAGCCGCAGATCGCCGCGCGCCTGAACACGCTCGGCAAGGCCCTGCACCTGCACCTGATCGGCGTCTCGGGCTACCGCTCGCCGCAGCACTCGGTGGAGGTGGGCGGCTTCGCCAACGACCCCCACACGCGCGGAGAAGCCTCCGACACGCCCGGCGTGGAGGGCGTCCCCGAGGCGACGCTCAACCGCTTCGGCCTCACACGGCCATTCCCCGGCGCGGCCGAGGCCGATCACATCCAGCTCGAGGGCAGCGCGCGCTGAGCGGATCTTTTTTGGAAGGGCTCCGCTTCGCTGCGCCAGCGTTTCGGCCCACGTCGAGGTCCTGGGGGCGCCCGGGACCATGGGTCTCGCCCCGGTCTTCCGCTCACTACAGAGGTTCTGTTAAAGCGCCCCCGAGAGACCATCGCTGATGTTATGATGCACGTATGAAGCGCACCACCTTGTCGTTGCCCGACGATCTCGCGCAGGCTCTCTCACGAGAGGCGAGACGGCGCTCGAGCTCGGTCTCCGAGGTGGCGCGCGAGGCGCTGGCCAAGCAGATGGGCCTCTCGCTGGGAGCACCCCGTGAGCTGCCGTTCGCCGCCGTGGGTAACAGCGGCGTATCCGATACCGCAGAGAACATGGAGGAGCTGCTGCGCCGGGAGTGGGATGGCGAGACTGGCCGTCGTTGACGCAGGGCCGCTGTATGCGACAGCCGACGCCGGCGACAACGCTCACAGCGCCTCCCGCGCCGCACTCGCCCGCGCCGACCTCCAGCTCGTGCTGCCCGCGCTCGTGGTCGCCGAGGCGACCTACTTCGTCGCTACGCGCCTGGGCCCGAGCGCAGAGTCGGCGTTCCTCCGCGGCCTCGCCACACTCGAGATCGAGGCCCCAACGGCTGGCGACATCGAGCGCATGGCGGAGCTCGTCGAGGAGTACGCCGACTTCCCCCTCGGCGGCACCGACGCCTCGGTCGTAGCACTCGCCGAGCGCCTCCAGGCACCCATCGTCATCACCCTCGACCGCCGCCACTTCCAGGCCGTCCGCCCCCGCCACTGCGAGACCTTCGAGCTGCTGCCCTGAGCGGCGAGACCGCGAACGGCGCAACCGGACTACACATCAGCTGCTGGGACGTCACCGCGCTCGCCGAAGACGCCTGAAACCGCGTTGAAGAGCCGCGCGGTATTTCAACCTTAGGATGTAAACCGCTGGGAAGCGCCCGACGTCTTCACCCTGATCGACGACTTCGAGCGCGACCTCGCCACGCCCGACGGCAAGGACCGCGCCGCCCGTCCGGCGCCCAGGAAACCCTGAGCGACCCGCCGCGCAAACAGGCAACCCTCGCCCCAAGGATCACCGATCCGAGTTAGCAGACGCTAAACTCCGAGTTAGCAAGAGCGATTTTCCGGATTGACAGACCAAGGAGTCCGATACACGATGCTCATCCCCCGCCATCTCGCCGACCTCGTGGTGGAAGCTATGCGCGACGCGCGCGTGGTGGCGCTGCTCGGCCCGCGTCAGGCCGGCAAGAGCACGCTGGCACAGATGCTCGCCGCCGAGCGGCTGCCCGCGGACTACGTGAGCCTCGACGACGAGCCGACGCGCTCGCTCGCTGCGGGGGACCCCCAGGGGTTCGTCGCGGGGCTCGCACGGCGGACGGTGATCGACGAGATACAGCGTGCGCCGGAGCTGCTGCTGGCGATCAAGTCGCGTGTCGACAGGGACACCACGCCAGGCCAGTTCCTGCTGACGGGCTCGGCGAACCTGCGGCGCATCCCGACGGTCGCGGACGCGCTGCCCGGCCGCGCCGACTACCTCACGCTGTGGCCCCTGGCGCAAAGCGAGATCCACGGCGCCGGCCACGACTTCCTCGAGAGGCTGTTCGCCGGCGACGTACCGCACCTCACAGGCGCACCGGTGGGCCGAGGCGAGTACGCCGAGATGCTCCTCGCGGGCGGCTTCCCCGAGGCGCTCACCCGCACCGGCGCATCCCGCGGGAGGTTCTTCGAGAGCTACGCGACCTCGCTCGTGGAGCGGGAGGTCGCCGACACCTCGCGCGTGCACGACCCCGAGGCCGTGGGAACCCTGCTGCGCCTGCTCGCCGCCCGCTCGGGATCGCTCGCGCGCTACGACGCGCTGGCCCGCGAGGGCGCAACGAGCGGCAAGACCGCCAAGGCTCACGTGGAGGTGCTCGAGCGCCTGTTCCTGATCCGCATCCGCCGGCCGTGGCACGTGAACCTCGGCCAGCGGCAGGTGAAAGCACCGAAGCTCTACCTCTCCGACACCGGCCTGCTCGCCGCGCTGCAAGGGGCGGACGCGCGCCGCGTGCGCGAGGACGACGGCTTCGCGGGCGCCCTCCTGGAGACGTTCGTCGCCACCGAGCTTGAGCGGCTGGCGTCCTGGGCGCCACAGCCGCTGAGCCTGTGGCACTACCGCGAAGGCGAACGCGAGGTAGACACGATCATCGAGCGGCCCTCGGGCGAGATCGTCGCCGTCGAGGTCAAGGCCGGCGCGACCGTCCGCGCACAGGACTTCCGCGGCCTGACCCATCTGCGCGAACGCGTCGGGCGGCGGCTGCTCAGCGGCGTAGTCCTCTACACCGGCGAGCGCACCCTCCCGTTCGGCGAGCGCCTGTGGGCGGTGCCGCTGCAGGCGCTGTGGGCAGACGGACGCGAGAAAGAATAAGGAGAGGCTCCGCTTCGCTCCGCCCGAGGGTCGCGTCGTGCGCCGGCCGGCGCAGGCTGTATGCGACGGCCGACCCCCCTACCGCGAGGAGACGATCAGGAGGCGGCGCTAGACTTCGAGGCGTGTTCAGCGACGGCCTGATACAGGAGGCTGGCCGCCGCATCCTGGGGGCCGCACCGCCGGGATCCCGGGTGATCCTGTTCGGCTCCCACGCCCGCGGCGACGCCGGCGAGCGCAGCGATCTCGACTTCCTCGTGATCGAGCCGTCGGTGACCGATGGGGGCCGCGAGTCCGTCCGGCTGCACCGGACGCTGAAAGGGCTCGGCGTGTTCGCCGACATCATCGTCGTCAGCGAGGAGAGCGTGCGCGAATGGCGCGAGGTATACGGCACCGTGATCCACGCGGCGCTCGGTGAGGGCAGAGAGCTCGCAGCCTGATGGCCACATCGCTCGACCTCGCCCGCCGGCTGCTCGGCGCCGCCGTCAACGACGAGCTCATGGCGAGATCCGTCCTGCCGGTGAAGGGAGTCACCGACGCCGGACTCGGCAACCTCTGCCAACAAGCCGTCGAGAAGGCCATCAAGTCCGTCCTCGCGGCCCAGGAGACCGAATTCCCCTTTACCCACAACCTCGAAAAGCTGAGAGACTTCGCCAAGGAATCGGGGATCGAACTGCCTTCGACACTCGATGACATCGAAGACCTGACCCCATTCGCTGCGGCCGAGCGATACGGGTCCGAAGCCCCAATCGCGCTGGACCGCGAACAGGCCCTGAGGTGGGCCACCGCAGCCATCGCGTGGGCCCAGGGCATCGTCGAACGGCCCGAAGCCACCCCGAAAGGCGAGGACCCGTCCAGCTCTCCGGCGCCCAGGAAACCCTGAGCGCCGGCGGCCCTTCCTTCTCTCGACCGCTACTTCTTTTTCTTCCCCTTCTTCGTGGGGTGCTTCTTGGCCTTGGCCTTCTTCTTTGGCTTGGCGCAACCGGTCACGGCGATCTTGGTGCTCTGCTTGATCTGCGCGCCGTTCTGCCCGGTGAGGGTCGTGGGCATCGTCAGGCTTGTGCCGCACAGACTCCCCTTCGCCTTCGCCGGGAGGACCGCCGCGAGACCGGAATGCGGACCCTCCGGGAGCTTGAGCTCGAACGTGTCGATCGGAGCGTCGGGATGCTCGCGAACGTGCTGCTCGTCACACCGTGCTTGATATCGATGCTGCCCACCAGGTCGAGGGTGACGCCTTCGCCCTGCAGGATCACCACGACATCCGGGAACGCCGCACCACCATGAGACACCAGATACGCCGGGCCCGACACCGCGCTCGTGAGCACCGGTGTCGTCGCGGTCGCCGTCCCGATGTTCGACCCCGCGGGGCAGCTTGCGGGATTCGCGGCGAACGTCGCCTGCGGACACGCCTGCTGGATCGTCGTGAGCCTTGAGGGGAGCTGCTTGGGGAGCATCACCGCGACCTTCGCGAGATTCGCCTGCCCACGACCCGAAGTGACCTTCACATCGAGGCTCGCACCCTGCTTCTTACTCGTCTTCGCCTGAGTGGAGACCTTGAACGTGGGCTTGAATGCGAGGCTCGCGCAGTTCGTGACCTGGAACGGCACCGACGCTGGGAAGCTTCCACCCGAACCACCCGAGATCGTCCCTGTTGTGTTCAGGTGTTCGCAGCTGGTGGGGTTGAACATGAACCCTGGACGGTCGACCGTCACATTCACGTGCTTGACCTGCAGCGGGATGCCCTGCAGGATCGTCGGCAACGGATCCGTCGTCACGATCGCCTGCGCAGTATGCGGATCCACATCCAACTTGGCCCTCACGACCACACAGTCACACGGGCCACTGCCGATATCGAACGGCCCAGCCTTCGCAGGCACCGCGATCGACAGGCCAAACGGCGCACCATGGTAGGGGCCCGTGATGAACACCTGCCCAGTCGGAACCGTAAACGGATCGGTCCCCAACCCCGCACTCACCGTCGTATGCCCGATCAAGCTATCCGGACCGCAGGTCCCCAGCGCTGCCTGTGGTTCGGAGCACTGCTTCACCGACGCCAACGACCCCAACAGGCCCGGCGGGAGACGCAACTGCACCCCGCTGAGGGTCTGTTCGTTGTCCTGGCGACCCAATGTGGTCGTGAACGGCGTAAACCCACCCGCCTGAATATTCGTACTACCCGCCGTCAACGACGGCGCGAACCCCAAACCACCCAAACACGCACCACCTGCCAACCCCGAGGTAATCGGGAAACTCGACGAGGAGTTGACAGGCGCGTTGCCTGACCATGGCGTGAACGACGCCGCGGTGGTGTAGTTCCCGCAGAATGCGGGGGTCGCCAGGGGTGCGCGGGACCCACCAAAGAAGTGCAGCTTGATGTCTTCGATCGGGTCCTGCGGCGCACCGTCGAACGTCGTCGTCAAACGCCCCGTGACCGGGTCCAATGCGACGTTCCCCGCGACCTTCGCCCGGACACCCGACACCGGGTCTTCCGCGACCAGATACAACGCGATCAGCGACCCGAACGGGTTCGCGTTCTGCGCCGCCAGATAAACAGAGCCCGTGAGCGGGTTCGCTACCAGCGGCGACTTGATTTCATCGACCGTACCGACCTTCGACGCATCCGGACACGACGCCGCATCCGGCGTGAACTGCGCGATCCCCGCTTCCATGCCCTTATACCCGACCTGGCTCATCGAACAGGCTTCCAGGCCATCCGCGGAGGACGGGTTGATCTGCACACCTTCAGGCAACGCAACCGTCGTGTCCTTCAACGCGGCCTCCGCCAGCCCATTCGGGTTGCTGCTCGCGTCCTGCGGGATATGCACACCGACGGTCAACCCGGTGGGGGTACTCGCGGCGTTGGTATCCGGGGTGACCTGGATCGACGGGTTGAACGGCAACTGGTCGCACCCCGTCAACGCGATTTCGCGGCCGAGGTTGTCCTGCAGCGGGTCTTCACGCAGCGGAGTGCGTGTCCCTTCGGGGTTCGCCTTCGTCGGCCACGCTTCGGCTTGCATGCTCGTCGTGAACGGCAACGCGCACGATGTCGGCATCGTCAGCAGCGGCACGGGGTTGGCCTGGTTCTCCAGGACGCACGGCTGTCCCGTGCTGGCTTCCCCGTTTGCCAGGCAGCCCCAGCCGCGTGACTGGTCGTGCCGCGGGTCTCCGGGGACACCCCAGAACACGAACTGGGCGGACACAGGGTTCACAAGCTCCGAGACGTTGCCCACGGTGGTCGTCACGCCGTAATCCCCGCCATTGCGGACGGCGGTGTCGATCAGCACCGGCGAGAAGAGCGCCTCGAACCCGAACCGCGCCGGCTCACCACGCGACGGAACCAGATTGAACAACGGCACCGCCTTAGTGAACGCTTTCAAAATTACGGGTTCGTCGAACGTCACGACCGCGACCCCCACCGCCGTACTGGCGGGGCACTGATTCGCGCCACCGCCGATTTCGCTCGCGAAGTCCTGTTCGTTGCACTGCGGGATGATCGTGGCGTTACCAACCAGGCCGGCGGGCAGCTTGACCTGCACGCCCCTGACCACCGCGGGTGGATTCGCCAGATCACTGGTCTGGTTGAACGTGATCGTGCTCGTCAGCTGAAACGGGTGCGAGCCCGCACGCGCGTCCACCCCACCACCCTCTTCTTCAGGGGTGAACCCGAATTCATCAACGCCGAACGGCGTAACACCCGCCCCGAGCGCCAACGGCCGCGCCAACGAGGCGGCAGGGCCCCCGCTACCGCTCACGTCCACCCGGTTCGCCTCGCCCGACGCCGTGTTGGCAGCGACCTTCACCGCGATCTGCATTTCGATGCCCTCATACGAGCTCAACACCGGAAAGGTTTCCGGGTAGGTGCACCTCACACGGCCAGGCTGCACTTCACACCCCCCGACAAACGGCGCGATGTTGGTGTTACCGAAGAGCTGCCCCACAAAGAGCTTGACGCTCTGCGCCGTGACACCCGCGGGTAGCGTATCGCTGAGCACGACCGGCCCCACGGTCGGGGCATCGCCCATGTTGACGGCGCGCACAAGGATCGTGCCTTCCCCGCCCGGCGCCAGCACACCCGGCGCGGAGCTCGACGCCAGACGCCACCACGGCTCCACCGCCACCGCCGACCCAACACCCACAACCCCCGCCAGCAGCACACCAGCGACAAGCACACCAAGCATCCTCTTCGCGTGCGATCCCAACATGATCACCTGCTCCCTTTCCTCGTCGCAGACCGCACAACACGCTGCGCCTTGACACCAACCCGATACCGCTTCTTCGCCTGCTTTTCACACGAAGCGCGCCTGCGCTTTGGTTTCGCATGACACATGCGTAAAGCCGCGGCACGCTTCTGCGCCACCGACAATCCCTTCTTCCTCGCAACGGTCTTGGACGTGGCGGGGACGGCGTTCCCGGCGCCTGAGAACGTCGCGCTCGGCGGCGCACCGAACACACCCGACGGCGAGGACGGCGCGGCCCGGCACGAATCCGCCGTCCCACACGGCGCCGCCGGTGCCGACGGATTCGCCAGACACGGCGAGGACGGGGTGCAAACCCGCGCGTCATACACATCGAACGCGTGGTCCAGATCCTGCGGTACCAGCTGCGCCGCGGTCAGGAAAAACACACTATCTCCCGATTCGCTCGCATCCAGAAACGCCGATTCCTTACCAGAGGTACCCGAAGAGATCAAACTGACACAACCACCCGCCTTCGCGCACCCACCAACCCCAGAGGGCTCATACTCATACACATCCGCCACGCCGTTCGTGTCACCCGGCACCAGCGCATCTACACTATTAAAGAACAACCGACCATTATCAAGCAGATATCGGGACCGATAGAACGCGTCGAACCTAAATGCTTGCGTCCAGCCCGGGATCGACCCCGCAAGCCAACGTTCAGACCAATACCCGCCGCGATCCATGAACAGACCCGCGGTCACCCCAGCGGTCCCGGGGTCGTACACCCCCGACGGTCGCGCCCCCGAGGGATTGCACGACGGGCACGTCAGATGCCCCGTCACCGCATCGTAGAGGTACACCTCGACATCGGGCTCACCGCTCTGCGAATCCGTATTGTCGTAGCCCGTGAGACTCCGTTCCGACATGAACGCCAGATACCGGCCATCCGGCGACACACCCGCCGTAAGCTCTCCAAGGTACGCTCCTCCACCAGCGTTCCAATCCTCAGAATCACTATCTGAGAGTCGTGCTACGAACCTAGTTTCACCCGTCACGGCGTCATACACGTACAGCTTGCACGCAAGGCCCGGACAATTTCCTGGTGTAGCGCCGGCCGCCAGGACACCACTGGCAGCGAAATAGGCATACCTGCCGTCTTCGCCCGCACCGATCACCGTACCCACCACTTCGGCCGACTCCCCCGGGTTATGGTCGACCGTCACATCCCGCAACTGGCACGCCAGCCTTCCGGCGACCACACCAACCTCACACATATAAAGATCACTTTTGCCCTGGCCCGCCCTGGAGTCCGGCGTCAACCGGCTTTCATCCGTGAAGAACACCCGTGATCCATCGCTGTTCGCAACCCTGAAAATTGGGTGTTCAAGCCCTCCGCGCGCGCCGGGCTGGACGATATCCAACCGCACCGTTTCACCTCTACCCACATCCCGCACATAGAGAGCCCCGCCGGCCACTCCCCAGAAGACACGCGAGCCATCATCGGAAATCGCGTAACGGACATCGCCGCCGTCCGTAATACCCTCACCGAGCGCAGCGCTCAACCCTTCTTCCGTCACAGCCTTGCCACTCGGCGGGGGCAAGACACTCACAAGCCGCAGCGAGCCACCAAACCACTCGTACAGATTCCGCGCTTCACTGCCAACGGGCTGAGCAGCAACCCCTTCGGTCAACGACTGCGATGAGCTCACGACGACATGACTCAAATCGGGTGTTGCACCACTGAATTCGACATCGCCTATCACCCGCTCGCTCTTTTCTTCCAGCTGGCCGAACTTGACTCCCGCTGGGACGTTCGCGGCCGTCACCAACGGCGTGAATTCACCGTTCGCCCCACGGATGTACGGCGTCGCTTCGCTCGCTTGCGGCGAAAGCGGCGTATCGCCTTCCGCTTCGACGAGACCTACCGACAGGTTCGGCGAGAAGACCCGATACTCAGCCCTCCTTACCGTCCCTCCCACCACAGCTTCGTGGGGCGTCGCGATATCGACCGAAGACCAGCCACCCGCCGCGCGCCTAGCAAGAATCTGCGAGACCGCGATGCTGCGATTGCCCACCGGTTCCGCGCCGACAGGCGCATGCGCGACATACGTGATCGCACTGCCATCAGCCGACGACTGGATATCGCCCTGCTCCGGGCCGTCGATCGCATCGAGCGCTGCGCCCTGCTTGTCCGGTGGAGAGACCATCTCCCACGCACGACCATCAGGCAACGCCTGACCCTGGCCACTCGGTGTCGTAAATACGCGATCCGGGCCTTCCACTACACCAAGCGGGTTGCTCGCCACGACCCTGAAGTGATAAAGCGTGCTGGGTGTAAGACCCTCCACCAGCGCATTGAGCGGCACATCGCTTACCCCCGGCCCCGCATCCCCATCCGGCACGGGGACGCTGTTTCCGTACGCCGCGGTCGGCCCGTACTCGAAGCGATACGTGGTATCCCGCCCCAGCGGGTTGATCTCGCCGGCGAGCGTCGCGCTCGTCGCGGTCACTTCTGACACCGACTCGCTGTCGATCAGCGCCGGCGGCAGCGTCGTGAACACCTCATCAGCACCGGAGACCGTACCAGCCGAGTTGCTCGCGACGACACGGAAGTGATATGTGGTTCGCGGTTGCAAACCGCTCAACGCCACAGTCACGGGTTCGTCTTCAAAAGCGCCCCCTGCCAACGTCGCCACGGGCGTGTTCAACCCGTAGCTCGCGCTCGTACCGTATTCGACGCGGTAGGTCGTTTCATGACCCTCGGGGTTCACCACGGCGTTGACGCTCGCCGCAGTTGGCTGCAATTCACCGGAGCCCTCGCTCACGACGAGCGGCCCTGCGGACGCCGCACTCACGACCCGCACCCTGCCCGGATTCAGCACATACAGCCCGCCAAAGCTGCTGGCGAACGCGATGCCCCCTTCGTTGCCTTCGCTGTTCGCGTCGAAGCTCGCAAGCTCAGCCCCCGAAGGATCGAACTCGCGGACATGAGAACTGCGATGGTTTTCGCCGTCGGCGATGAACAATTCACCCGAGGCGCCCAAAGCGATGAAACCACGCGCAAAATAGCTGAATTCACCGCTGGCATCACGCGGTTCGCCGAGTTCGACACCCACACACGAACCAGCACACCCTTCGAACTTGCGCACACCACTCGATTCGCTGCCGTGCACATACACATCGCCGCTCGAGTCGACCGCGATAGCCCTAATACTTCCGGCACCCGCGATCGAGACCTGCCCCACCGACGCACCCCCCGGACCGAACTCCTGCACACGGTTCAAATCCCCCACAAACACATTCCCGGCGGTGTTCACCGCAATCCCGCCACCTTCGTGCAGTTGTTCGAACTCGCCAGGTTCTGTGCCTCCGGTCCCCGGCCGGCAAGCTTCACCGGCCAAACACACGTCCCCATTCGTCGTACCGTTCACGCCACCGCCGAACATCAACAGGAAGTTCCCTTCAGAATCGAACTTCTCCACACGACTGTTCTGCGCGTCGACCACATACACATCGCCATGCGACGCGCTCAACGGATCGTTGTCAACCGCCACACCCAGCGGTTCGCTGAGCTGACCGGAACCCGCCCCCGCGATCCCCGCGAAACAGCTCGTCGTGCACCTCTGCGGAGCGCCGGTGATGCCATCCGCGACACCCCAACCCCATCCAAACAGGAATTCCCCCCCCACCACCGAACTTCTCCACCCGATTGTTTTCGCTGTCCGCGACATACACATCGCCGCTTTCCTGCTCCACCGCAATCCCATGCGGGCTATGGAACTGCCCCGCTTCTTCGCCTTCTCCATTGCCAAAGCTCGAAGGCACAGCCAACGCCACCCCGCCCCCCACGACCAACAGACAAACCATCGCCGCCACAAGACCAACCACACACTTGAAACCCCTCATCGACCTGCTCCCTCCTCGTGGTTTGCGATGGCGGCGCTCTCGCCGCGAACTGCCTGCTCAACCTCCCGGCCCCTATCCGTCAACTCCCAAGCGTTGGGCTCGCCCTTGACGTGGCCCACGCCCGTGTTGTGGATCAGTCCAAGACCCTCAAGGCGCGTCAACAGCTTCGAAATCTGCCCTTGGTCGACCACGCCGGCCGCCTGCGCGACCTCGCGGTTACTCGCGCCGGGCGCCTGCGCGATCGTCGCGAGCACGCGCAGCGTGCGGTAGGTCAGGCGCATGTCGAGACCACCGAGCGGGTCCGCCGGGGCCTTGCGGCGCACACGGCGACCCGCTGGCAGCGGACGCTCGAGCTCCCTCTCCGCTGCGGCCGCGCCGAGGTAGGGGCGCACGATCATCGCCATCAACGGGTTCAACAACTCCGTGAGCGACTCATCCGCAGACCCCAACAGACGGGTATGCACAACGGCGAGCACGGCGCCCACCACGCCCTCCGCGGTGAGGGGGGCCACGTCGCGGCCGCCGCGGACCTGCGCGAGACCACCCTCCACTATCTCGATCAGCTCGGCCACGATCTGCGCGCGGTGCTCCAGCACCGCGGGGCCCGCCTTCAACGCGTCAACCACGAGCACGCGGCCCGCCAACGGGTCGTCCGCGAAGAACGACAGCAACGCGACAAGGCCGGCTCGTACCCTTGTGCGCCACTCGCCCTCGCCCGCGGCGGCCTCGTACGCGAGCGTGCGTGCGCTCTGCGCCGTTTCACCGAATGCCGCGAGGAAGCACGCTTCGCGGTCCACGAACAGGTCGTAAAACGTCCTGCGCGAAACACCCGCACGCGAGGTGACCCTTGCTACCGACATCTTCTCGTAGCCCAGCTCGCCGACGACCTGCACCGTCGCGGCGAGCATCCGCGTGCGCTGCACTTCGTTCACCTGCGTCGAGCCCGCCCTTGGCTTCACCGGCGCGGAGCGCGATACGCGCTTACGGGCCGTGGTTCGCGTTCGGGCGACGGTGGCCACCTAGACCACCCGCCCCGACGCCATATACAGAGGACAAGCGGGGCCAGCGAATCCCCAGCTCCCCCAACGGGAGCGAAAACGGCGCGAAAACGCCGAACGACTGGGGCTAGAAGCTAGACCCTCAGCCCAAGAGAGAGAGAGAGAGAGAGAGATGCTTCAGCGATGCTGGAGCATCTGGTTCCATCCCCTACCGGGATCACAAAGACCCTTGGCACGTCTGTCTCTCTAGGACTCACGCGAAAACAACCCCTCATCGTTCTGACCCGGCCCTCTCCCAGCTCGTCCCTCAGTTGCGCAACAACCGGTCCTGAGAGGACCACACCCAACCCAGTACATATCTCGACGCAGCCACCACACGGTGGATGCCTTGTCACGGGCATTGTAACCATAAAACACACATGGCGTCAACCCCCAACCCTCAACACCAAACATCCGGCGTGCGAACAGGCAACCCTCGGCAGCCGCTATTCCCCCGCGCATCCAGTGGTTCACAGGCAGCCTGCAAGCGAAAGGCCGCGGCGAGATAACTCACCACGGCCCTTGAACTGCAAACTGCGTAACGCTCGCAGGGTCGGCTCTGCCGGCCCTCTCCTCCCTACTCCTCGATCGGAGGCGCCTCTGTCATCTCCAGCTCCGCCAGCTCCTCCACGAACCCGGGATCCGAATCGCCGGCGCCGATCTTCTCCAGCGAGGCGAGGTCCGCGTCGAACTCGTGGCCGTAGGCTCCGAAGGCGTCGCCCTCGGAGATGCCGAGCTCGGCTGCGATCTCGTCCTGGTCGAGCAGGCCCACGTCGTCGATCGCGCGGGGGAGCGGTTCGGTGGGCTCGATCTCGATCCGCCGGTAGCGCTTGAGGCCGGTGGCGGCTGGGATCAGCTTGCCGATGATCACGTTCTCCTTGAGCCCGTTCAGGCGATCGATCTTGCCCTCGAGCGCCGCGTCGGTTAGCACCTTGGTGGTCTCCTGGAAGGAGGCCGCGCTGAGGAAGCTGTCGGTGTTGAGCGATGCCTTCGTGATGCCGAGGATGATGTCCTCGTACTGCGCCTGCTCGCCCTTCTTCTGGCCGAGGTCGGCGTTCACGCGGGCGAATTCGAAGCGATCCACGAACTGGCCCGGGAGGTAGTCGGTGTCGCCCTTCTGATCCACGCGCACCTTCTTGAGCATCTGGCGCACGATCAGCTCGATGTGCTTGTCGTTGATGTCCACGCCCTGCGACTTGTAGACCTCCTGCACCTCCTTCACGAGGTAGCGCTCGGTCTCCGTGCGCCCGCGCAGCTTCAGCAGGTCGTGCGGGTACAGCGAGCCCTCGTTGAGCTGCTTTCCGGCGGTCACCTTCTCGCCCTCGCTCACGAACAGCCGCGTGCGGCGCGGGAAGGCGTGGCGGTGCTCTTCGCCCGCCTCATCGGTCACCACCACCGTCAGCGCCTTCTCTGACTCCTCGATCGACACCGCGCCGTCCTGCTCGGCGATCTGCGCGAGGCCCTTGGGCTTGCGCGCCTCGAACAGCTCCACCACGCGCGGCAGGCCGTGCGTGATGTCCGCGCCCGCGACGCCACCCGTGTGGAAGGTACGCATCGTCAGCTGCGTTCCGGGCTCGCCGATCGACTGCGCCGCGACGATCCCCACGGCATCTCCGATCTGCGCGGTCTGGCCGGTGGCCATCGCGCGCCCGTAACAGGCCTGGCATACGCCGCTGAGGGCCTTGCACTTCAGGACAGAGCGCACGGGGACGAGCATCTCGGTGCCCTTCTCGTGGTCCTCCTGGAAGGCCGCCACGATCTCCGCGAACTCCGCGCGCCCGATCTCCACGCCGCCCTCGGCCAGCATCCGACCGCGCTTGGTCGTGATCGGCTCCGCCGCCACGCGCCCCACGAGGTTGTCGTTGGCGTCGCCGCCGGCCTTGAACACCGGCATCTCGATGTGGTCCTCGGTGCCGCAGTCGGGCTCGCGGATGATCACGTCCTGGGCGACATCCACGAGGCGACGCGTGAGGTAGCCCGAGTCCGCGGTGCGCAGCGCGGTGTCGGCGAGTCCCTTGCGCGCTCCGTGCGTGGAGATGAAGTACTCCAGCACCGACAGGCCCTCCATGAAGTTGGCCTTGATCGGGCGCTCGATGATTTCGCCCTTCGGGTTGGCCATCAGCCCGCGCATCCCCGCCAGCTGGCGGATCTGCTTGAACGAGCCACGCGCGCCACTGTTGGCCATCATGAAGATCGGGTTGAGCGTGTCGAGGTTCTCGATCATCGCCTCCGCCACCTCGTCGGTCGCGGCGTTCCACTTCTCCACAACGGCCTCGTGGCGCTCCTCCTGGGTGATCAGGCCCATGTCGTACTGATCGCTGATCTCAGCAACGATGTCCTCGTACTTCTTGATGATCTCGCCCTTGCGCGGGGGGATCACCACGTCGTTCTTGGAGATCGTGATGCCCGCCTGCGTGGCGTACTTGAAGCCGAGGTCCTTGAACGCGTCGAGCACGAGTGAGATCGTCGTCGCACCGTAGGTCTGCACGAGCGCGTCGATCAGCCTCGTCGTATCGCGCTTCTTCATCGACTGGTTCACGAACACGTACTTGGTGGCGTCGAAGCTCTCGCCCACCGCCTCCGCCAGCGCCCGCTCGATGCGATCGTTGTAGATGATCCGCCCCACCGTCGTGAGCACGTGACCACCCTCGCGCCCGAAGGGGCGGAACTCGGCGATGTCGTGCAGCTTCACCACGCCTGCCTCGTAGGAGAGCTCGGCCTCCTGCGCGGTGCGGAACACGTGCGGACGCGGGTCGTGCGTGGCGCGGTCGATCTTCGCCAGATCCTCGGCCTCGGGGCCGTAGGTGAGGTAGTACGCCCCCAGGATCATGTCCTGAGTAGGCGTTGCGAGCGGCGCCCCATGCGCAGGCGAGAGAATGTTGTTGGACGAGAGCATCAGGATCCGCGCCTCGGCCTGCGCCTCCGCACTGAGGGGAAGGTGCACGGCCATCTGGTCGCCGTCGAAGTCGGCGTTGAAGGCGTGGCACACCAGCGGGTGCACCTGGATCGCCTTGCCCTCCACCAGCAGCGGCTCGAACGCCTGGATGCCGAGACGGTGCAGTGTCGGTGCGCGGTTGAGCAGCACCGGGTGCTCGTGGATGACCTCCTCGAGCACGTCCCACACCTCGCCGATCATCGAGTCCACCATCTTCTTGGCGGCCTTGATGTTCTGCGCGCTCTTGCGCTCCACGAGGCGCGCCATGATGAACGGCTTGAAGAGCTCGAGCGCCATGATCTTCGGCAGCCCGCACTGGTGCAGCTTGAGGTAGGGGCCCGCCACGATCACCGAGCGGCCCGAGTAATCCACGCGCTTGCCCAGCAGGTTCTGGCGGAAGCGGCCCTGCTTGCCCTTGAGCATGTCGCTCAACGACTTCAGCGGACGGTTGCCCGGTCCGGTGACGGGGCGCCCGCGGCGACCGTTGTCGAACAGCGCGTCGACGGCCTCCTGCAACATGCGCTTCTCGTTGTTCACGATGATCTCCGGCGCACCCAGATCGAGCAGCCGCTTGAGGCGGTTGTTGCGGTTGATCACGCGGCGATACAGATCGTTGAGGTCCGAGGTCGCGAAGCGTCCGCCGTCGAGCTGCACCATCGGGCGCAGCTCCGGCGGGATCACCGGCACGGCGTCGAGCACCATCTGCTCGGGCTTGTTGCCGGACTGGATGAAGGCGCTCACGACCTTCAGGCGCTTCACCGCGCGCGCCTGCTTCTGGCCCTTGCCGGTCTTCACCTGATCCTCGAGGTCCACCCTTTCGGCCTCGAGGTCGACCTGCTGGAGCAGGTCGCGTACCGCTTCGGCGCCCATGCCACCGCGGAAGTACTCGCCGAAGCCATACGGCGAGCCGAAGCGCTCCTTGAGCTCGCGGAAGGTCGTCTCGTCGTGCTCGATCTGCTTGGGTTCCATCGTCTTGAAGAGCTCCCACACGTGGCGCATACGCTCGGCCGCGTCCTCGATGTAGGCCTCGGTGTCGGCGATGTCCGCCTCGAAGACCTTGTTGAGCTCCTTGATGAGCTTGTCGCGCTCCTCGTCGGAGATCTTCGCGAGGTTGAGATCCAGGGAGTCGGCCCACAGGTGATCTTCGTCGGAGAAGTGCGTCTGCTTGCCGGTCTGCAGATACTTCTCACGTCGCTCCAAGGACTCGCGCAGCTCGAGCACGCGCTCCTCGCGCTCGCCCGCGTAGGCGTCGAGCACCTTGTTGACCTCCTTCTCCAAGGTATCGAGGTCCTTGGTGCGAGCCTCGTCGTCGACCCACGTAACGATCGAGGCGGCGAAGTAGAGCACCTTCTCGAGCTCCTTGGGAGCCATATCGAGCAGGTAGCCGATGCGCGAGGGGACGCCCTTGAAGAACCAGATGTGGCTCACAGGGGCGGCCAGGTCGACGTGGCCCATACGCTCGCGGCGAACCTTCGAGCGCGTGACCTCCACGCCGCAGCGCTCGCACACGATGCCCTTGTAGCGCACGCGCTTGTACTTGCCGCAGTAGCACTCCCAGTCCTTGGTGGGGCCGAAGATGCGCTCGCAGAAGAGACCGTCCTTCTCAGGCTTCAGCGTGCGGTAGTTGATCGTCTCGGGCTTGGTCACCTCGCCCGAGCTCCAGCCGCGGATCTGCTTGGAGGAGGCCAGCGAGATCTCGATGGCGTCGAAGTTGTTGATGTCGATCATGCTGTCTCCTCAGGCTCGTCTGTTGCAATCGACTCGAGGTCGATGTCCGTGTCGATGTCCACCCCTGCCCCGACCAGGTCCTCCCCGCCGAGCGGGTCCTCCTCGTCGTCGTCCTCGTCGAGCACATCCCCGACCCCAAGGGGGTCCTCGCTCTCGTCCTCCACCGCCAGTGCCTCGTCGGTGGCGCCGGCCGCGCCGACCGCGGCCTCACCGGCCTCCTCGACCGCGTCGTCGGCGTCCTCGCCGTCCGCGCCGACGATCGCCGCGAGCAGATCGCTGTGGTCGATACCCGCGATGGCTCCAGCCTCGCTGTCGCCGTCGCCGTTGCCGTGCGCAGCGGCGACCTCGTCGCCATCCCCGTCGGCCTCATCGCCGCCGGGGTGGGCGGAGGCTCCATCTCCGTTGCTCTCCACGACCTCCTCGTTGATGTCGCCCAGCGGCGCACGCACTCCGGAGAGGTCGATGCCGAGCTCCTCGGCGGCGCGCAGCAGGTCGTCGTCCTCGTCGCGCATCTCCGCGTGCTGACCCTCCTCGGAGACCACGTTCACGTCGAGCGCGAGCGACTGCATCTCCTTGAGCAGCACCTTGAAGGACTCGGGGATCGAGGGCTCGGCGATGTTCTCGCCCTTCACGATCGCCTCGTATGCCTTCACGCGCCCAACGGTGTCGTCGGACTTGATCGTGAGCATCTCCTGGAGGGTGTAGGCGGCGCCGAATGCCTCCAGCGCCCACACCTCCATCTCGCCGAAGCGCTGGCCGCCGAACTGCGCCTTGCCGCCCAGCGGCTGCTGGGTGACGAGCGAGTAGGGGCCGGTGCTGCGCGCGTGGATCTTGTCGTCGACGAGGTGCAGGAGCTTGAGGATGTACATGTACCCCACCGTCACCTGCTCCGCGAAGGGCTCGCCCGAGCGCCCGTTGAAGAGCGTCATCTTGCCCGATGCCTGCTCCCCCTCGCGGCGGGACTTGTCGATGTCCATGCGGATGCGCCCCTCGTGGGCGTCCTGCCACGCGACGAGCGCCGCGTCGACGTCCTGCACGGTGGCGCCGTCGAACACCGGCGTGGACACATACACGCGCCCGGTGCCGCCGTTTGAGTGCGCTTCCCTGTAGGCCTCGGTGCCGTCGTCATACCAGCCCTGCGCCGCGGCCCAGCCGAGGTGCGTCTCGAGGATCTGCCCCACGTTCATACGCGAGGGGACCCCGAGCGGGTTGAGGATCACGTCGACGGGAGTGCCATCCTCGAGGAAGGGCATGTCCTGCTCGTCGACGATCTTCGAGATCACGCCCTTGTTGCCGTGGCGTCCCGCGAGCTTGTCGCCCTCAGAGATCTTGCGCTTCTTGGCGACGAACACGCGCACGAGGTCGTTGACGCCCGGCGGCAGATCGTCGCCGGCGTCGCGGCTGAAAGTCTTCACGTCGATCACGACGCCGCCCTCGCCGTGGGGGACCTTCAGCGAGGTGTCCCTGACCTCGCGCGCCTTCTCCTTGAAGATCGCGCGGATCAGCTTCTCCTCGGCGGTGAGCTCGGTCTCGCCCTTGGGCGTGACCTTGCCCACGAGCAGATCGCCCGATGCCACCTCGGCCCCCACGCGCACGATGCCGCGGTCGTCGAGGTTGCGCAGCGACTCCTCGGAGCGGTTGGGGATGTCGCGCGTGATCTCCTCCTCGCCGAGCTTCGTCGTGCGGGCGTCGATCTCGTACTCCTCGATGTGGATCGAGGTGAGCTCGTCGTCCTTCACGAGGCGCTTGGAGAGGATGATGGCGTCCTCGAAGTTGTAGCCCTCCCAGGACATGAAGGCGACCATCAGGTTCTTGCCGAGCGCCATTTCACCGCGATCGGTGGAGGAACCGTCGGCGAGCACCTCGCCCGCCTTGACCTTCTGCCCCGTACGTACCCGAGGCTTCTGGTGGATCAGCGTGCCCTGGTTGGAGCGCATGAACTTCTGCAGCTCGTACTCGTCCTTCTTGCCCTCGGTGGTCTCCACCACGATCTGCGTCGCGTCGATGAACTCGACCGTGCCGGCGTTGCGCGTCAGCAGCACGTCACCCGTATCGAGCGCCGCGCGGCGCTCCATGCCGGTACCCACGAGCGGCGCGTCGGCCTTGAGCAGCGGCACCGCCTGGCGCTGCATGTTCGAGCCCATCAGCGCACGGTTGGCGTCGTCGTGCTCGAGGAACGGGATCATCGCGGTGGCGACCGACCAGATCTGCTCGGGCGAGACATCCATCAGATCGACGTCCTTGGGGCTCACCGTGAGGTACTGCCCGGCCTGCGTGCGGCAGAGGATTTCAGTGCCCTTGAGCTTGCCGGTCTTGGCGTCCACCGGCGTGTTGGCCTGGGCGATCAGCTGCTCCTCCTCCTGGGTGGCGTCGAGGCGCACGACCTCCTCGCCCACGGTGCCGTCCTTCACGACGCGATAGGGCGTGGTGACGAAGCCGTACTCGCTCACCTCGGCGAAGGAGGAGAGCGAGCCGATCAGGCCGATGTTCGGTCCCTCGGGCGTCTCGATCGGGCACATGCGCCCGTAGTGGGTGGGGTGCACGTCGCGCACCTCGATCGGGGCGCGCTCGCGCGTGAGACCTCCCGCGCCCAGCGCGGAGAGGCGCCGGCGGTGCGTGAGGCCCGCCAGCGAGTTGGTCTGGTCCATGAACTGCGAGAGCTGCGAGGAGCCAAAGAACTCCTTCAGCGCCGCCACCACGGGGCGGATGTTGATGATCGTCTGCGGCGTGATCGTGTCGGCGTCCTCGGTGGTGAGGCGCTCGCGCACGACCCTCTCCATCCGGTAGAGGCCGATGCGGAAGGCCTCCTGGATCAGCTCGCCCACGGTGCGCAGGCGGCGGTTGCCGAAATGCTCGTACTCGTCGAGGTGATCGGCGACGGGCTCGCGCGGCATGCTCGTTGCCTCCGCGGCGTAGTCCTTGATCTCGATCTCGGGGTTCTCATCCTCGGGGATGCCCAGGCGCTTGGGCAGCGAGACCAGCTCGCGCACGAGCTGCAGGATGTCGTCGTGGGTGAGCGTGCGCGTGTCGATGTCGACATCGAGGCCGAGGCGCGAGTTGAGCTTGTAGCGGCCCACGCGCGTGAGGTCGTAGCGCTTGGGGTCGAAGAACAGCTGGTTGAGCAGCGCCTTGGCGTTGTCGACGCTCGGCGGCTCGCCCGGACGCTGCTTCTTGAACAGCTCGATCAGGGCGCCCTCTTCGGTGCGCGTGATCTCGGTGTCCGCTTCGATCGTGTTGCGGATGTAGAGCGAGTTCTCGAAGAGGCGCAGGATCTCCTCATCGCCGGCGTAGCCCATCGCGCGCAACAGCACGGTCACCGGAAGCTTGCGCTTGCGATCGATACGCACGAAGACCTTGCCCTTCTTGTCGATCTCGAGCTCGAGCCACGAGCCGCGCGCGGGCATCAGGTTGGCGATGAAGACCTGCTTCTCGCGATCCTTGGGCTCCATCAGGTAGGCGCCGGGGGAGCGCACGAGCTGCGTCACGACGACGCGCTCGGTGCCGTTGATGACGAACGTGCCGCGCTCGGTCATCCAGGGGAAGTCGCCCATGAAGACCGACTGCTCGCGGATCTCGCCCGTCTCGCGGTTGATGAAGGCAACCGTGACGGTGAGCGGACGGGCGTATGTGAGGTCCTTCTCACGGCACTGCTCAAGTGAGGCGACGGGCTCGTCGAAGATGAACTTGCCGAACTGCACGGCGAGGTTGCCGGTGTAGTCCTCGATCGGGGAGATGTCGTCGATCGTCTCGCGCAGCCCACCCTTCTCGGGGTCGGTGAGCCACTCGAACGAGCGGCGCTGAATATCGATGAGGTTGGGAACGTCGACCGTCTTTGAAAGGCGCGCAAACGTGCGGCGCGAGCGGAGAGCATCAACAGCAGCCAAGAACGACTCCTTCGGAGGGCGAGAGACGGGCAGAGGAAGGGCGCGAAAGCGCGACCACCAAAGATAGCACACGTGATCGCCGCCCTCAAGGGGGCAGCCAGCGCTCACGGACCCCGCTCCCAGATCGCCGCGTATGTGGCGCGGCATCGGTGTCGTTGGAGCGGCTGCGACTATCGGCTGGCGGGCGGGATTCTACCGGAGTTCGCGCGAATTTGTAAGGCGTGGGTAAAGGAGGGCCGAAGGCCCGGTCGACCCCGAACGAGAAGGGGCCCGCCAAAGCGAGCCCCTCCCGAAACTGACAAGCTGCTCAGCGTAAGCAGCCCCTTTGTCGAAGGTCCAGCAAGTATAGGCTCGCGCTCGGCCTACTTCACCTCGACGCTGCCCCCGGCCTCCTCGAGTTCCTGCTTGAGCTTGTCGGCCTCCTCGCGCTCTATCCCCTCCTTGACGGGCTTGGGAGCCTCGTCGACGAGCGCCTTGGCCTCCTTCAGGCCGAGGCCGGTGGCCGCGCGCACGACCTTGATGACCTGGATCTTCTTGTCGCCGGCAGCCGTGAGGACGACGTCGACGGTCGAGCTTTCTTCCTCTTCGGCGGCGCCATCGCCTCCGCCTCCCGCGGGGGCGGCGACGGGCGCGGCGACGGCCGCGGCCGAGACGCCGAACTCCTCCTCGAGCGCTTTGATGCGCTCGGCCAGTTCGAGCACCGAGATGCCCTTGAGCTCCTCGATCCAATCCTGTGTGCTGGTTGCCATGAGTCAGTTCTCCTTGTTAGCTTCGGCGGTCTCGGGCTCAGCCGATGCCTCCGTGGGGTTGTCTTCTGCGGCCGGCGCTGACTCCGGCTCAGTCTTGTCTTCGGGTGCCGCCGCCGGTGCCTTGCCGGCGGGGATCTCGCCGAGGCCTTCTTCTCCTGCACCTGGCCGAGGGCCACGGCGAGCCCTGAGACGAGCGCGTTGAGGGTGCGCACCAGTCCGCTGATGGGCGAGGCGACGATGCCCACGAGCTGCCCGTAGAGCACTTCGCGCGAGGGCAGACGGGAGATGGCGCGGATCTGATCGGCGTCGACCTCACTGCCGTCCATGAGGCCGCCCTTGAAGGGCAGGAGCTGGGTGGCGCGGGCGTAGTCGGCGACCGCCTTCGCGGCGAGTGCGGCGTCGCCGCGCACGAAGGTGAGCGCCGTGGGGCCCTTCAAGTAGGGCTTCAGCTGCGCGGCGCCGACCTCGTCGGCGGCGCGTTCGGTGAGCGAGTTCTTGACGACCTTGAAGGAGGCGTCGGCCTCACGCAGCTTGGCGCGCAGCTCGGCGACCTGGGCGACCGAGATGCCGCGGTAGTCCACGGCGAAGATCGCCTGCGACTCGTCGATGTTGGTGGCGATCTCGGCGATCGCCGAGGCCTTCTGTTCTCGGTTCACTGTGGGCTCCTATCCCGGTCTTACGGCTGTGAAGCCGCCGGGGGTCTTTGGTGGCCGTTGAAATTAGGCGGCGGCCTGGGCCGTCGCTTCCTCAACGATATCGCGGGTGCGGCTGGGGTCTATTTTCACGCCGGGCCCCATGGTGGAGGCGAGCGTGATCGTGCGCAGGTAGCGGCCCTTCGCGGAGGAGGGCTTGGCGCGGATCAGCTCCTCGATCACGGCGGCGTAGTTCTCAAGGAGCTGGCGGGCGTCGAAGGATGCCTTGCCGATCACGAGGTGCACGATCGCGGTGCGGTCGGTGCGGTACTCGACCTTGCCGGACTTGGACTCTTCGACGGCCTTGGCGACATCCATCGTGACGGTGCCGACCTTCGGGTTGGGCATCTTGCCCGAGGGGCCGAGGATGCGCCCGAGACGACCGACGACCGACATCAGGTCGGGCGTGGCGATGGCGACATCGAAGTCGTCGAAGCCCTCCTGGATTCATCTTCGCGAGGTCCTCGCCGCCGACCACGTCGGCGCCGGCCGCTTCGGCCTCGGCGGCCTTGGGGCCCTGCGCGAAGACCGCGACCTTGACGTCCTTGCCGAGTCCGTTGGGCAGTGCGATCGTGCCGCGCAGCTGCTCGTCGGCGTGGCGCACGTTGAGGCCGGTGCGCACGTGCACCTCGACGGACTCGTCGAACTTGGCGCCCGCGAGATCCTTGACGAGGGAGATCGGCCTTGTGCGGGCTCGTACTCGTGCTCGCGGTCGACCTTCGCGAGGGACTCGCTCAGGAGCGGCGAGCCATGAGAGCTCATCAGGCCTCCACCTCCACGCCCATCGAGCGGGCAGTGCCGGCGATGATCTTCGAGGCCTGCTCGACATCGTGCGCGTTGAGGTCGGGAAGCTTGCGCTCGGCGATCTCGCGAAGCTGCTTCTGCGAGAGCTTGCCGACCTTCGTGCGATGGGGCTCGCCCGAGCCCTTCTCCAGAGGCGCAGCGTTTCGCGGATCAGCACCGCTGCCGGAGGGGTCTTGGTGACAAACGTGAACGAGCGGTCCTCGTAGACCGTGATGACGACGGGGATGATCGTTCCCGTTTCGCTCTGTGTCTGCGCGTTGAAGCTCTTGCAGAACTCCATGATGTTGATGCCGTGCTGGCCCAGGGCCGGACCGACCGGCGGGGCCGGGCTTGCCTGGCCTGCTCTGGCCTGCAGCTTGATAGTTGTGAGGACTTTCTTCGCCATTTCGTTTCTTAGTTTATTTGGAAGTGCGAGTTAGGACGGTCGATGAGCAAGCCAGGCAAGGACGCAGGGAGCGCCGCGTACTAAGTACGCAAGCGACCGAGGACGCCGGCTGGCGCCGCTCAGCGGCCGTCCTAGAGTTTCTTCACCTGATCGAAGCCTACCTCGACCGGGGTCTCGCGTCCAAAGATAGATACAAGCACCTTGAGCTTGGCGGCGTCGTCGTTGATCTCGGAGATCTCGCCGCTGAAGTCGGCGAGGGGCCCGGAGACCACCTTGACGGTCTCGCCGATCGTGAACTGGGCGCGGGTGCGGGGGGCCGTTGCGACCTCCTTGTGGAGGAGGCGGTCGACCTCGACCTGCGTGAGCGGGACGGGCTCCTGGGAGGCTCCGACGAATCCTGTCACGCCGGGGGTGCCCTTGACGACCCCCCAGGAGTCCTCGTTGAGCTCCATGTTGACGAGCACGTAGCCGGGCATTGTGCGCTTCTCGACGGTGACCTTCTGGTTGTCCTTCATCTCCGAGACAGACTCGGTGGGAACGACGACCTGGCGCACGGCACGCTGCTGACCGAGCGAGACGACGCGGTGCTCGAGGTTCTGCTTGACCTTGTTCTCGTGACCTGAGTAGGTGTTGACTACATACCAGCGAAACATGCGATTCCTGACGTGTTCAGATGGGGAGCGAAGAGAAGATCCTGCGAGGCGCCCGGCCGGCGGGCGAGGGGACGCGCGGCCAGAGATGGCGCGCGGTGCGGTGGAAGAGACTAGAGGATGGCCTTAGAGGATGGCTTCCACGACTTCCTTGGCAACGTAGTCGGCGAGGCCAAAGTAGAGCCCGGCGACGGCCACGAAGCCGAGCACGACCGCTGTGGCCTGGCTGACCTGAGAGCGGTTGGGCCACTGCACGCGCTGGAGCTCCGCCCAGGAGGCGCGCAGGAAGGCCAGCGCGCGGCCGGGCAGCCGCTGCGTGCGCTCGGGGGCTGCGGGCGCTGGGCTGTACGCGGACGGGCGCCGTGGAGGCGCCGTTGGCGCGCGCGGGCGTCTCGGAGGAAGGCTTGGCGGCGGGGTGCTCTGACTCGTACTCGAGCTCGGCCTCGAGCGCGGCATCCTCGGAGATCGAGCCCGGCGCGATGGGCACGCCGCCGGCCCCGCGCACGAGCGCGGCGTCGAACTCGTCGACGTCGCCGGAGTGGTCGAGCGCGCCGGGGAGGTCCGAGCGGACGATGTGGGAGGGTGCGCCCTCGACGAAGCTCTCGCCGTCGGGGGCACGCGCGGCGCCGTCCTCGCGCGCGGGAGCCCGCTCGTCGCGCTCAGCGGCGCGACCGGCGGAACTGCGGGCCCCAGCTCGGCGCTGCTGACGCTGCTTTGCGCGTTTGCGATCACGGGCCACAGGCGCACCCGCTAGCGCGTCTCCCGATGACCGGTGTGCCGGCGGCACCAGCGGCAGTACTTGCGTAGGGCAACCCGATCGGGGCTATTGCGCTTGCTCTTGTTGGTCTGATAATTGCGATGCTTGCAGTCCTCGCAGGCGAGGGTGATAGCTATTCGAACGTCTCCGCGGGCCATATCGAGAAAGTCCTCGTGGTGGGTTGAAAAAGCGGCAGTGGGCGAAGAAAAACCCCGCCCAAGCGCGAGGTACAGAGGAGTCTAGCGCGCTTTCCGCCCCGCCGAGCGCTAGCCTGGCACAACGGCGTGCCGGCGCCGCAGGCTGCGGGCGAAGGGGGTGCGGGCGAGTGTCTCCGACCGGGCTCAGGCGGAGGACGGGGCGGCCGATAACAGCAGAGCAGCCGCCCATGCGCGGACCCAAAGGGACCGTGGCGGGCGGTCGATCCAGCAGCGCGAACCAGCCGAGAGGAGCCGTCCCATGCAGCTGCCCGAGCCGATCCAGAGCCAGATCCACGATGAGAGCTTCGCGGGAGTGACCTATCACGTGCGCGGCGAGCTGGTGCCGGAGCTGCAGATCGAGGTGAGCAATCGGGCGGTGATGTTCGAGCACCATGTGCTGCTGTGGAAGCAGACGCAGCTGGATATCGAGCTGAAGAAGCTGCCGGGCGCGATGAAGCGCAAGATCGCGGGGCTGGAGTTCTTTGTGACGCGCACGAAGGGCAGCGGGCGGATCGCGTTCTCGCGCGACTCGCCGGGGCAGTGCATCCCGCTGCATTTGCGCCAGGGCGAGGGGCTGGATGTGCGCGAGCACCAGTTCATCGCGGCCACGGATAACCTCGATTACAGCTTCGAGCGCATCAAGGGCGTGCAGAACATGCTGCTGGGGGGAACGGGCTTCTTCATGGATAAGTTCCGCGCCACCGAAGGCGATGCGCTGGTGTGGCTGCACGGCCACGGCAACGTCTTCCTCGTGGAGCTGGGCCAGGGCGAGCAGCTCGATGTGGAGGCCGGCGCGTGGCTCTACAAGGACCCCACGGTGAAGCTCGAAGCGGTGACGATGGGCCTGAAGACGGGCATCTTCGGCGGCGGGGGCAAGCTCACGTGGAACCGCTTCACGGGTCCGGGAAGGCTGGCGATCCAGACGCTGTTCATCGCCCCGCTGGAGGGCATGGACGGCAACGTAGGCGCGGCCGCGGCGGGCGGCGTGGCAGGCGCGCTGATCAGCGGGCTGGCGCGGGGCTGAGGCGGCGGGACAAACGACCTTTTAAGGGCTCGGGTGGGCGGGCTTTAATCGGTTGGGCTAACGAGCCGCGCAGTGGGGAGAAGCAGGTAGCACTTCTGCTACCTTGTATCGCATGACGACCATCCCGCAGAAAGAGCTGCGCAACAACGTGGGTGAGGTTCTGCGTCGGGCCGAGGCGGGCGAGCAGATCATGATCACCGTCGCTGGTCGCCCGGTGGCGCAACTTGGCCCCGCTGTGCGCCGTCAGTGGGTCACGGGCAGCGATCTGCGCGCTGTCTGGCAGACACCTGCGCCGCGAACGCTGGCCGAGGATCTCCCGCGCTTCCCGGCCGCGCTCGAGGATCCGTTCGCCTAGCCCATGCGCGCACTGCTGGACACATCGGTCCTGATCAGCGAGGAGGCACCGGAGGATGTCGAGGCGGCCATCAGCGTGGCCTCGCTAGCGGAGCTGCACTTCGGGGTTCTGGTGGCCTCCGACGATGACGAGCGCGCATTGCGCACCCAGCGGCTCGGCGCGATCGAGGCAGCTTTCCAGCCGCTGCCCATCACCGTCGAGGTGGCGCGCGAGTGGGGGCGCCTGGCTGCGGCCGTGCAGGCGCGCCGAGGGAAGCCACGCCGTCGCGCTGTTGATCTGGCGATCGCCGCGACCGCCAACATCAACGGTGTCTCCCTGCTCACCCACAACACAAGCGACTTCGCGATTATCAGCGACCTCACCGATGCGCGCACACCGGACTACCAGTCCGAGCTCCCCCATCCTGACCACCACCGCCGAGCCTCGACGCGCCGTCCCGAACCATGTCCCCACCCGGCAGAGTGGGCGAGACGCCGCAAGCGGATCGGGGCTACTCGTAAAGCGTGAGCGTCGCGAGGATCACGTACAGCGCGACCAGCGCGAGCCCCTCGAACATCATCGCCTCGCCGTCGCCGGTGACCTGCCAGACGACGAGCGCGGTGAGCGCGAGCGCGCCTACGTAGACGGGGGCCAGCGCGAAGGTGAGCGTCGTGGCGAGCAGCAGCGAGATGAGCACGAGCAGCGGGAAGAGCATCGCGGCGATCTGCGCCACCGAGTTCTTGACGACCGAGATGGCGAGGTCCGAGCGACCCTTCCAGGCAAGGACCATGCCGGCGACGTTCTCCACGGCGTTGCCCGCGATGGCGACGATCACAAGGCCCGCAAAAGCCTGTGAGAGATTGAGCTCTTCAATGGCGGGCGCGAGGCCGTTGATGAACCAGTCCGAGACGAACGCCGAGCTGACGCCGGCGACGCCGAGCAGCACCAGTGTGAAGGGCAGCGAGAGCCGCGGCGGATGGCGCTCGCCGTCGCTCGGAGCGACATCCGAGCGCAGATAGGGAACGACCCACGCGAGGTACACCACCAGCAGACACACCGCTCCCACGCTCGATATCTCCTTCACGTGATGGCTCGCGGGATCGTGCGCGCCGAGCGAGAGGCCGAGCAGGACAATGATGAAGACGGTCACCAAAAGCAGCGTCGCGGTGTCGCTGGGGAGGCGACGGGAGAAGCGCATCACGCCGTCGTCCGAACGGCGGGCGCCAATCACGATCACGAGCCCGAGCACGAGCAGCGCGTTGGCGAAGATCGAGCCGATGATCGCCGTCTGCGCCACCACCAGCTCGCCCTTCTGCAGCGCGAAGATCACCACGAACAGCTCGGGGAGGTTGCCGAGCGTGGACTGCAGCATCCCCGTGATGGCGGGCCCGAAGCGCTCGCCGAGCTGCTCGGTGGCGAACGAGACGACCCACGCGAGGCCCGCGAGCGCGAGCGTCGCCATGGCGAAGCGGGGCACGGCGGCCCACGCCTGATAGTTGGCCACCCCCGCGAGCACCGCCAACACGGCAACCAGCAGCAGCACGAGGCGCTCGATCGGGGTCATGCCAGCCATCGACCGTCGCGACGATACCCGCTGCCCCAGCGGGATAGTCTCACGCACATGCGCCTCGCCACCTTCCTGCCCCCCGGCTCCACCGATCCCCGCGCGGGCGAGGTGCGCGGCGAGCGCATCTACGGGTACGCGCTGGAGGGGCTCACGGTGCTCGACCGCCTCGCCGCGTCGTCATCCACCTTCGATGACGACGGGAAGGTGGACCCCGAGGCGGCGCCCGTGGAGGGCGATTCGTGGGCGCTCGCAGAGGTCACGCTGCTCGCCCCCGTGCCCACGCCGCGGGCGATCTTCGGGATCGGGCTCAACTACGCCGACCACATCCGCGAGACCGGCGGGGAGCGCCCCGAGCAGCCGGTGGTGTTCATGAAGCTCCCCTCCTCCGCCGCGCCCCCCAACGCGCCGCTGCACTGCCCGGAGGTGGTGCGGCGCCTGGACTACGAGGGCGAGCTCGCGGTGGTGATGGGCCCCGCGCGCTCGGTGGCGGGCTACGCGGTGGCCAACGATGTGAGCGCGCGCGATCTGCAGCGCCGCGAGCCGCAGTGGACGCGCGCGAAGGGAGCCGACGGCTTCTGCCCCTACGGCCCCTGGATAACCACCGCCGATGAGGTCCCCGATCCGCACTCGCTGTGGCTGCGCACGTGGGTGAATGGCGAGCTGCGCCAGGACTCCTCCACCTCCAACCTGATCTTCACGGTGCCCGAGCTGATCGAGTTCATCTCCGAGACGTGCACGCTGCAGGCGGGCGACGTGATCCTCACGGGCACCCCCGCGGGCGTGGGCATGGGCCTCGACCCGCCGCGCTTCCTCGCCACCGGGGACACCGTGCGCATCGAGATCGAGTCGCTCGGCGCGATCGAGCACGCGGTCGCCTGAGCAGCGCCCTGGCGCCACTCGCCGCGGGCGTCCCGCCATCTCAAGAGGTCCGCCGCGGGCGGGCGGCTCAGCCCTCCCCCACCCCGAGCCGCCGCCGCGCGATGGCGATGGCCTCGGGGTTGCTGTCGATCAGCACATAGCGGCGATCGAGCTGCGCGGCCACCGCGCCGAGGGTGCCCGAGCCGGCGAAGAAATCCAGGCACCAATCGCCCGGGCGCGTGGATGCCTGCACCATCCGCCGCACAATCCCCTCGGGCTTCTGCGTGGGGTAGCCGGTCTTCTCAGCGCCATTGGTGGCCACGATCGTGTGCCACCACACATCGGTGGGGAGCTTTCCTTTGGCCACCTTCTCCGGCGTCACGAGGCCCGGCGCCATGTAGGGCTCGCGATCGACGGCCTCCGCGTCGTAGTAGTAGCCGTGCGGGTCCTTCACATACACGAGGATCGTGTCGTGCTTGGCCGGCCAGCGCCGCTTCGTACGCCCGCCATAGTCATACGCCCAGATGATCTCGTTGAGAAAGCCCTCGCGGCCGAAGATCTCATCGAGCAGCAGCTTGCAATAGTGCGCCTCGCGGTAGTCGATGTGGAAATACAGCGTGCCGCTGTTCGCCAGCACCCTGTGCGCTTCGCGCAGGCGAGGCTCGAGGAAGGCCAGGTAGTCCTCGAACTCATCGCGATAGGAGGACTCGGCGAGCAGGCGCGTCGCGTAGCGCCTGCCCTGGAAGCCGGTGCGATCCCCCGCCTCATCGGGCACCGTCTCCACCGTCCTGCGCGTCTGCGCGGTGCCCGTGTTGAACGGCGGGTCGATGTAGATCAGCTGGAACGCGCCATCCTCCAGGCCCGGCAGCACCTCAAGGTTGTCGCCGAGGATGATCTCGTCACTGACCACGCGAGGGCCTACTTTCCCAGTGCTTCGGCGGCGAACTCGATCAACGACCCGGCACGGCGGAGAGCACGGCGAAGCTTGGTCGCGGCGATGTCGCCAAATCCATACTGAGACTCGTCCTTGAGGCCAAGTAACAGGGCAAGATCATTGGCCGCTTTCGCTCCGCCGGGCGTCACCTGCCTGAGGAGGTCCACGGCCTCGCGGTGATCTTCAGAACGAGACCGTTTGCCCAGCGCACGGCAACAAGCCGCGTCGGACGCGGCAATCCCGGCGAGTACAGCCGAGGAGGCGGCGGCGTTCGCCGATCCTACCGACACCGCGTCACTTGCAACCAGTTCGGCAACTTCGAGATGCTTTCGCGCATGACGAAGACGAGCGACTGCCTGCGCTTGCGTGCACGGTTGGGTGCGACTGATCTTCCTCGGACTCATAGTGCAGCCTGAGTCCGCAGGAGCTTATCTGCGGATATACCCGCCAGGGAGATCGCGTCGGCTCGAAGGCTGGCGAGAATTGGAGGCTGGGAGTGGCGCAACCGATCTACCTCCTCCTCGCCGACCTCAATCGTCGAGGCTCGATTGCCTGTCCATGCGTGGACGTCCTCGGCCAGCCTCGCGAGCTGTATGCGCCACGTGGAGTCCTCTTCGTCCGTCCCCAGCGGACGAACGATGAAAAGGTCGATATCACTCGAGGTGTCTCCATCGCCACGTGCCGCCGATCCGAACATCGAAGCGTGCACCGGCTGGATGTCCCACGCCGTGATCGCCTTCCGTAGGCGGCGGTGAAGCTCACTGCGCATCCCAGCCAGCGTTTCAGCTGCTGGGGCCGCAAGATGGGAACGGTTCAGTGTGTATAGGGCTGCTGCTCCTGCCTCCTGTCGGAGCACCAATCCCTGTTCGACCAAGCGATCGAGGGCCGCTGCGATGCCTCGCTGTGACCCATGGCCGGCGAGGCGCGCGATCTCGCGGCCGGTCAACGGATATGTCGTCCCCGAGAGGACACGTAGAGCCTCACTATCGAGGGTTGGAGCGAGAGACATGTGAGGGCGGCCCACATTCATATCTATGAGCAGTATATCGCTCAAGTGAGCGTAAAATCGCTCATCCGCTTTTGCAAGCCGGGAGAACCTGCGCGACTCTGGCCGCCTCCGGCGTCACCTGGCACCGACTCCCACCACGCGACCCTCGCGGGCCGGCTCCGGCCGGCCCTCTCCCAATGAAGGCCCTCTGTCTCGCGTGCGCTAGTGGCTGTCGAGCACGCGGTCGATCAGGCCGTACTCGAGCGCCTGCTGCGCGGTGAAGAAGCGGTCGCGCTCCATGTCGGTGCGCACTTCCTCGGTGGGCTTGCCCGTGTTATCGGCGTAGATCTCATCCAGGCGCTCGCGGACCTTGAGGATCTCGCGGGCGTGGATCTCGATGTCGGTCGACTGGCCTTCGAAGCCTGCGCTCGGCTGGTGGATCAGGATGCGGCTGTTGGGCAGCGCCGCGCGCTTTCCCTTCGTGCCCCCGCTCAGCAGCAGCGAGCCCATCGACATCGCCACACCCACGCACATCGTCGCGATGTCGGGCTTCACGAAGCGCATCGTGTCGTAGATCGCAAGGCCCGAGTACACGCTGCCGCCCGGGCTGTTGATGTAGATCGAGATGTCCTTCTCGGGATCCTGGCTCTCCAGGTGCAACAGCTGCGCCACCACCAGATTCGCCACCTGATCTTCGATCGGCGTGCCCAGGAAGATGATGCGCTCGTTGAGCAGCCGCGAGTAGATATCGAACTCGCGCTCGCCTCGCGCCGTGCGCTCTATGACCATCGGGATCAGGGGCATGCCGGGACCACCCTAGCGGGCCGCGGCACGCGGGACCGGCGCGGGGCCGGCAGGGAACTCAACACCCGCGGCGCCGGCAGTGAACTCAACTACCTGTTGATGGTGGTCATCCCCTGCGGGTCATAGCGGTCGCCCGCCGCTGCCGGCACGGCGTCAGCGATCCGCTGCGACTCCTCCGCGCTCAGCTCGATCTCCGCGGCCCCGAGGTTCTCCTCCAGGTACTTCACGCGCTTGGTCCCCGGGATCGGCACCACCTGCTCGCCGCGGCTCAGCACCCACGCGAGCGCGAGCTGTCCGGGCGTGACGCCCTTCTCCGCCGCAAGCTCCTTCACGCGCGCCGCCAACTGCAGGTTGTGCTCGAGGTTCTCGCCGCTAAAACGGGGGCCGTAGCGGCGAAAGTCGCCCTCATCGAGCTCCTCCGGTGAGCTGAAGCGCCCCGAGAGGAAGCCACGTCCCAAGGGCGAGTACGCCACCAGCGCGATCCCCAGCTCATCGAGCGTGGGCAGCACCTCCTCCTCCACGTCGCGGGTCCACAGCGAGTACTCGCTCTGCACCGCTGCGATCGGGTGCACTGCGTGCGCGCGGCGAACCGTCTCCGCACTCGCCTCCGAGAGGCCAATGTGACGCACCTTGCCCTCCCTCACCAACTCCGCCATCGCTCCAACGGTGTCCTCGATCGGCGTGTTCGGGTCCACGCGGTGCTGGTAGTAGAGATCGATGTGCTCCAAGCCCAGGCGCCCCAGCGAGCCCTCGCAGGCTTCGCGCACGTACGCGGGGCTGCCATCGATCGACCGCCGCGGCGCGCCCTCCGCGTCGCGCTCGAGCTTGATGCCGAACTTCGTCGCGAGGAACACCTCATCGCGACGATCGGCGATCGCCGCGCCCACGAGACGCTCGTTGGTGTGCGGCCCATACATATCCGAGGTATCCAGGAAGTTGCACCCTAGCTCGAGCGCCCTGTGGATCGTCCGTGTCGCCTCACCCTCGTCGGTGGCCCCATAGAAGGCCGACATGCCCATGCAGCCCAGTCCGATCTCAGAGACCTGTGGACCGCCTGCTCCCAGCGTGCGCTTCTTCATCGTCTTGCTCCTCCGTTTGGAGTCCGTGGGGGTGTTGAGTGGCCGGGCCCATTGGCACGCGCGATCGCCGGGAGGGCACGAACGGACATAATGCTAGGCGGTGTTCGCCCCGAATCTACCCAACATTCTCACCGTTCTTCGCATCATGCTCGTGCCCGTGCTCGTGGTGGCCCTCCTGGGCAACACCCCCGAGGGCGACGTGCTCGCCGCCGTGGTCTTCGCGCTCGCCTCGCTCACCGACTTCGTCGACGGGTACCTCGCGCGCTCGCGCGACGAGGTGACGACCTTCGGGAAGCTGATGGATCCGCTCGCCGACAAGCTCCTCATCGTCGCCGCGCTGCTTGCGCTCGTCTCGCTCAACCGCCTCGCGGCGTGGGTCGCGATGGTGATCATCGCGCGCGAGCTCGCCGTCACAGTGCTTCGCATGGGCGCCACGCAGGCCGGCGTGGTGATGGCCGCCAACAACTTCGGCAAGGTCAAGACGTGCCTTCAGATCGCCGCCATCCTCGCCGTCATCGCCGTGCCGGGACCGCCCCTTTGGGTCTCGCTGCTGGTCTACCTCACCGTGCTCGTTACGGTCCTCTCGGGGCTCGACTTCTTCTTCGACCTCCGTCGCAACCTCCAGCGCCAGCAGGCCCAGCCACAGATCCGCGGCTAGCGCTCAGCCGCTCCCATCGAGCCACTCCTCGAGCGTCGTCTGCTTGGCCGCCGGGCTCCCCGAGTCGAGCTCGTGGCGCAGCTCGCCGAGCAGCCCATGGCGCTCGGCCACCACGTTGTGCTGGTGGATCGTCTCCAGATTCTCCTGACGCGCCGAAACGAAGCTCGCGCCATCCAGCTGGGGGAAGGCGGCCACGACGCCCCCCACCATCTCGCGCACGCAATCCTCCACGAAGCGCGGGCGGCGGTGCGCCTTTTCGACGACCTCCACCTCATCGGAGCGCTTCATCAGCTCATATATCTCCGAGCTCATCGAGCCCTCAACGATCTCCAGCAGCGCCTTCGCGTCGATCTCCGCCTCGCAGCCCTCCAGGCAGCCGATATGCAGCGTCCCCAGACCACGCTGGTTGTGCGTGGCCACCGGCACACGCTCCATGATGCGCTCGATCTGCTCCTGCGAGAAGGCATCCTCCGCGAGGCGCTCGCGCGCCCTCGCCGCCACCAGCTCCTGCGCGCAGGGGCACGCGGTCATGCCCGTCGCCGAGACCCCCACCAGCTGGCGCGTCCCCCGCGCGGAGGACACCGCGCGACCGTAGAGCGTGTAGATCTCCTGCGTGCCCACCCCCGACACCGGCGCAGGCTTGTGCTCGGGGTAGCGCGCCGCGATCGTCACCTCCGCGCGCGCCGCCCCCTGGCGCTCGCGCACCTGCTCGGCGATGCGCCTCGCGAGCGCCTCCGCGCGAAAGGCGCTGCCGCTCAGCACCACCTCGCCGATCGCCTCATTCACGACCTCCTCGAAGCGCGACATATGCGCGCCCTTCTGCTCGCTCCCCAGGTCCACGAAGCACTCCAAACGCGCGAAGAACAGCTCCTCGCGGATGCGCACCACCTTCTCCACGCCCGTTACGCCCACGCGCGAGAGGGCCACGCCGATCGCCGGCGAGCGCGCCTGCACGTCCTCCAGGCCATCCACGCCGCGCGCGCCGCTCTCGGGGACAGCTTTCGCCTGAGTGCTCGCCTCCACGTCACCCCAAGCCTACCGAGCCCGAGGCACGCCCCCAGACGGCCTCGAGGCCTGGCCCCAAGGCGGCGCCAGGAACCAGGCCCCAAGGCGGCGCCGAGAGCCAGGCCCCAGCCTGCCAAGCAGCGCCGGCGAACAGGCCCCCAGCTCGCACCGAGCGGGCACTGATGGCCAGGTGCCCCGGCCAACCCCGCGTCAACCTGCGTCTCCGCCCGCGGATTCTGGTATCACTCCGCACATCACTGAGTCAACCCTCCCGGGTCCGGGGGGTGGGATCGGGAGTCGGGAATGAGGAGGAGAACGTTGGTGGCGCATTGCATCGGAACTATGGGGGGCCGCCCGCGTTGTATACAGCGAGCAAGCAACCGCATAGGAGGCCATTAGCAAGGTCGGGGAGGTCGGGGCGCAGTTGGCTCCGACAGGGAGTCGGATGGATCCTGGGGGTCCTACGTTGAGCAACAATGCTGAAGTTCTGTTGGCCGTTGCCGCACCCGCCACGGGAACCGCGGTGGCCGAGATAGACGAGCTCGACAGCCTGCTCGTCGAAGACGATGTATTCACCTCCGCCATCGAGGCCGGAGACGGAGACACCGAGGGCGAGGGCGACACCGAGAGCGACGAACTCGAATCGGTCGCCGAGCTGCGCTCCAACTTGGACGAACAGGGCGCCGCCGAACTCGATCTGAAGGTCGAACCGGGCCTCGACTCGCTGCGCCTCTACCTGAGCGCGATCGGCCAGGTGCCGCTGCTCACCGGGGCCGAGGAGATCTGCCTTGCCAAGCGCATCGAGCGCGGCGACGTGCTCGCAAAGCAGCACATGGTCGAGGCCAACCTACGCCTCGTCGTCTCCATCGCCAAGGGCTACATGGGACGCGGCCTCACCTTCCTCGACCTCATCCAGGAGGGCTCGCTGGGGCTCATACGCGCCGTGGAGAAGTTCGACTACCGCCGCGGCTACAAGTTCTCCACCTACGCCACCTGGTGGATCCGCCAGGCCGTAACGCGTGCGATCGCCGACAAGGCCCGCACGATCCGCATCCCCGTGCATATGGTCGAAAAGCTCAACAAGGTCATCCACGCCGAGCGCCAGCTCATCCAGCGCCTCGGGCGCGAGCCCACCCCCGCGGAGATCGCCGCCGAGCTCGAATGCTCCACCAGCGAAGTGCGCGAGGTGCAGCGCATGGCCCAGCAGCCCATCTCCCTCGAGAAGCCCATCGGCGAGGAGGAGGACTCCGCGCTCGCCGACTTCGTCGAGGACATCTCCGCCGAATCGCCCTTCGAGATCGCCTCCGAGGCCCTTCGCCGCGAGAGCGTCAGCCGCGTCCTCGCCTCCCTCCCCCGCCGCGAGCGCGAGGTGATCGAGATGCGCTACGGCATCACCGGCGGGCGCTCGCGCACGCTCGAGGAGGTCGGCCGCGCCTTCAACATCACCCGCGAGCGGGTCCGGCAGATCGAGAACCGCACGCTCAAGAAGCTCCAAACGCTGCCCGAGGCGCAGCTGTTGCGCGAGGCTTCCTGAGGATCGTAGGCGTTCCATCCTAACCCGAACGTATGTTTGGGGTTATGGACCGTATCTCACCTCGACGGCAGGGCGACCTGGGCGAGTTCTCGGCTATCGAGTGGCTCAGCTCACAGGGGTATGGAATTTACATCCCTATGGGGCACAGCCCCACCTGCGATCTCATCGCCGAGGCTGAGGGGATGCTCCTACGCGTGCAAGTCAAGACGTGTTCTCGCCGTCGCCATGGCCGGTGGGAGGTCGCTATCTGTACGCGTGGCGGGAATCAGAGCTGGAGCGGGATCGTCAAGCGCCTCGATCCGGCTGCAATCGACTATCTGTACGTGCTTGTCGGCGACGGGCGACGTTGGTTCATCCCCGCGAATGCCATCGCCGGTGGTACCGGCATCCTCTTGGGTGGACCGAAGTACGCTCCGTACGAGGTCGACCGAGGCCGACCACTGCCCGCGGGCCACCCTACCCGGCCGATATCATCGCCCCCTCCCCGGCGGGGTTCCCGAGCGGTCAAAGGGACGAGACTGTAAATCTCGCGGCTCAGCCTTCGCAGGTTCGAATCCTGCCCCCGCCATCTTGTTGTGTCTCGGGACATCAGTCCACCTGCGAGCCGCACCACACACTGCCCTCACCGAGATGCCGACGATCGACGCCGTCAGCCGGCCTGCAGCCGTCGCACGAGCGCCTCGACTTCGGGCGTGCTGAGGACCACGCGCTTCAGCGTCCCGCTGCCATACACAGAGAATGAGACGGCGGGCATCCCGCGCCGCACGATCCACGCCTCGTCGAGGCGGATCGTGCGCGCCACGTAGTACAGCCACGGCAGCCGCAGCCCCGCCATCATGCCCGAGCGCCTGACCTCGCGCAGCGGCTCAGCCACCACCCGCACGTCACCCACAGCGGCCAACGGCAGGCGAATGTTCCCCATCAGCCCGAGAATCTTCTCCCATCGCGAAAGCCGCACTTCGAGGGTGTCGGCTGTCATCTCCACGCGCATGCGCGCCGGAGCGTAGCCGCAACCGCCCCCTGAGAGCGACGCAATCCGGGTAGAAGCCCTGTAGGCCATCTGCCAGCGCACCGCCGATTCATGCGGAGACGCGCAGGAGGCGCCGGTCAACTCGAACCCAAGATCCGAACCCAGATCGTCCAATCAGCCAGGAGGAAGCCAAGCCATGGAGCACTCCACCCCAACCCGAGTCCTGGTGGTCGCCCATAAGACCGCCACCACCCAGCCGTTGCTCGACGCCGTGCGCGAGCGTGCTCAGCGCGGGCCGTGCGTGTTCACGCTGCTCGTGCCCAACTCCACCCACGGCCTGCACAAGGTCGTCGACCCCGAGGACCAGGGAGCCAGCGAGGCCCAGACGGCCCTCGACCGTGCCCTGCCGCTGCTCGGCGAGGCCGCCGGCACGCCCGTTGAGGGGATCATCGGCGATCCCGACCCATTGGCCGCCGTCCACGATGCGATCAACCTGCGGGGCTTCGACGAGGTGATCATCTCGACCCTCTCCCAGCGCGTCTCGCGCTGGCTGAAGCTCGACCTCCCCAGCAAGGTAGCCGGCATGGGCCTGCCAGTCACCACCGTCACCCCCGGGGAAACCAGCCGGGAGCCGGCCGGGACGGCGGCAGCGGCTTCTCACTGAGAACTCTCGCTGGGTACGCGCCCGCAGCGCCCACATATGACGATGGGCTGCGAGGGCCCCGCGCAGAAGATGGATCGGGGTCCTCCCCGTAGGAAGGTTCTGCGTGCTTGCCGCTCCGCTGACTTGGCTTGACGATAGAGTGAGACCTCATTTCTATTTCGAGTCGCGAGCGCGACGGGGTTGACGCCGACATGAGAGACAAGCGTCTGTGGACCTTTCGTCTGCGAACAGCGAAAGTGCCCGATCGTGGAACCCGTCCGCAAGCAATTCGCCACCAACCTCCGAGGCTTCAGAGAACGAGCGGGCCTCTCTCAGGAGGCGCTTGCGGAAGCTTGCAACCTGCACCGCACCGAGATCAGCCTCCTGGAGCGCTGCAAGCGCTCCCCCCGCCTGGAGACGCTCGTGATTCTCGCCCGCGGACTCGAGCTCTCCTCGCTCGCAGAGCTACTCGAGGGGATCCGCTGAGACGCGGCGGGACAGTCCTCGCCCTCGGCGCCATCTGGCTCGCCGTAGCGAGCCAGCCGGCCTCGGCCACGAGGTCCTATGAGTGCCAGCACCCGCTCACCACCGGCGAGGAGGCCCTCAACCTCAAGCACGTCAGCCCAAAGACCGCCTGCATAGCGGTGCGCGCACTCGCGCGCTACATACAAAACGGCGAAAAGGCCGAACGCCTATACAAGTGCGTTGGGTTGACACAGAGCCATCCCGGCCGCCCGATCCTCAAGATCCACCGCCTCGCCGGCTGGAATCTCAGCATCGTTCACCGCTACGAATTCGTCATGTCGCGCGGGCGCAGCTCCTTCTCCGTCGTCGGCACCGACTTCCCGCTCAACTGCACCTGAGGACTGGCTCGCGCCGTGAGGACGCAGCGAGGCCGCCGCGCGCCGGCCCAGGGAGCGAGGATCGTGCAGTTGGGCGGCTTCAGCCTGGAGCGATCGCAAGAGCCGGGCGACGAGCCAGCGCCACGCCGCCAGACGCTCATGTGCCGGAGTTTGCCAGTGGATTGATCGCTTCGGAGTAGTTTCTTGTCTGGTGGTGAGTCCCAGCACGAAAGGAACATCGACAGGCGATGAGGTGTTGTGCGTCAGTCTCCTCGGGGTATTCTCCGTCAGCGTCGGCGACAGGATCGTCGCTGAGGACGCATGGCGGCTGCGCAAGGCGAGGACGCTGATCAAGCTGCTCGCTCTCGCGCCCGAGTGCCGCCTCCATGTAGAGCAGGCCACCGAGTTGCTGTGGGCGGGGCGGGATCCGGACTCCGCTCGTAACAACCTTCATCAGGTGATATTCGCGGCCCGGCGCGCATTGGACTCGATCGGGTTGGACGGCAGTCGTTACCTTGGGCTGCGCGAAGAACTGATCCTGCTCGGCCCCGAAGACCCGGTCTGGATCGACGCGGTTGCCTTCGAAGAGCTCGCCGCCGCGGCGCGCGAGCGGGGCGAGCTTGGCGCTTATCGCTCGGCCCTTGAGGGCTTCGACGCCGAGCTGCTGCCGGCGGACCGCTACGAGGACTGGTGCCGGGAGCGGCGCGATTCCCTTGATGAGCTCCGTGTCGCCCTGGCGGCCGAATTGGCTGAGTTGGAACAGGATTCCGGGCCGCGCCGGGCAGGTGCCGGTCGACGCGAACTGCCGCCGCAGCTGACGAGTTTCGTCGGCCGCGAACGTGAGCTGGCCGAGGCCACGATGCTGCTGCGCGACGCGAGGCTCCTCACGCTGACCGGTGCCGGCGGCTGCGGCAAGACCCGGCTGGCGCTGCAGCTGGCGGGGCAGCGGAGGGAGGACTTTGCCGACGGGGTCTGGCCGGTCGAGCTGGCGGCGCTGGGCGAGCCCGAGCTGGTCGGGCCGGCGATCGCTCAGGCGCTGGGTACGCGGCTGGCCTCCGACCGGGCGCCGGAGGTCGCGCTCGCCGGGCACATCGGCGATCGCCGGCAGCTGCTTGTGCTCGATAACTGCGAGCATCTGGTGGAGCCAGTCGCGCGCCTCACTGAGGCTTTGCTCAGCCGCTGCCCGAACTTGACCGTGCTGGCGACAAGCCGCGAGCCACTCCGTATTCCTGGCGAGGTGATGTGGCGCGTCCCCTCGCTCTCTCTCCCCAGGCTGGTCTCTGGAGCGCCAGCTGTGGAGTCGCTGGATGCGGAGTCGGTGCGGCTGTTCGCTATCCGGGCCGCGCAGGCCGCGCCCGGGTTCGCGCTGGACGGCGAGAACGCGAACGCTGTCGCCTCCCTCTGCCACCGCCTTGACGGGATGCCGCTGGCGATCGAGCTGGCAGCGGCGCGGGTGAGCGTCCTCACTCCGGCTCAGATCGTCGAGCGCCTCGACGATTCGCTCGACCTGCTCTCAGCTGGGCCCCGTACGGCGATGACGCGGCAGCAGACCCTTCGGGCGACGCTCGCGTGGAGCTTCGAGCTGCTCGACGCCGACGAGCGGGTGCTGCTGCGTCGGCTCGCCGTGTTTGCGGGTGGCTTCGGCCTGGAGGCGGCTGAGGACGTATGCGCCGAGGATCCGTTGCGGCGCAGTGAGGCCGTCGCGGTGCTCGGCCGGCTGGTCGACAAGTCGCTGGTTCACGTCGGAGAGGAATCTGACGGGCGCCGCTACCGGCTGCTGGAGACCGTGCGCCAGTACGCCCGCGAGCGTCTCGAAGAGGCAAGAGAGCGCTCCGCCTTCGAGCGGCGCCATCGCGACTGGTACGTCGCGCTGGCCGAGAGCGACCCTACGCCGGCCGGCGAGCTCCCGGCGAGCGAGGAGCTGCGGCGGCCGGACGTGGAGCGCGACAACCTCCGTGCAGCGCTGGCCTCGGCGCTCCTCTCCGATCCTCAGGCGGCGCTGCGTCTTGCCGTCGCCCTCTGGCGCTTCTGGCTGATGCGCGGCTACCTCGCCGAGGGGTACCGCTGGCTCACCGCCGCCCTGGCCGCGGCGCCCGAGCACACGGCCGTGCGCGCCCACGCCCTGCTCGCCGCCTGCGTGATCGGGCTGCGCCGCGGCGTCCCTGTGCATATCCACGAGTTCGCGGCCGAGAGCGTAGCGATCTTCGGAGAGCTGGAGGACCGGCCCGGGATGTTCGACGCAGTCGAGGTCTCGGCGGCGTATCGGGCGATCGTCAGTCCCGCGCGGGACGTTGAGCTGCTCGTGCACGAACACGAGGCGCTCCTCGCTGAGGACCTGCCAGCCGCCCGGCCGCCGATGTGGGCGGCGCACACGCGCGGTATCGCCGCGTGGTTCCGGCGCGAATACGGCCCCGCACGGGTGCAGCTGGAAGCCGCGCTGGAGCACGCCGGCGCTCTCAGCGCCGATCCGCGCCCCGCGTTCTGGCCGCTCAGCTACGGGATGATCTCGGTCGAGTCCGAGGCCGGCTATCCGCTCTTTCTGCATGAGGACACCGGGCTCGTCGCCCGCCGCGTCGGCGGCGCCGCGGCCGCCCCTTACGTCCTCGTCAACCTCGCCGCGGTGGATCGAGCCGAGGTCAATTTCGTCCACGCGGAAGAGCTGATCGAGGAGAGTCTCGCGCGCTTCAAGCAGCTCGGCGATGAGCAGGGCGAGGCGTTCGCGCTCAACGCCTTCGGCAACCTGGCGCGCTCCGGCGGTGACTTCGAACGGGGCAGAGCGCTGCTCGAGCGCAGCCTCGCCCTGCGACAGGGGATCGGCGACCGCCGCGGCGCTGGTATCACCCTCGGCTGCATGGCGGTGCTCCTGGCCCGCTCCGGAGACGTGGAAGGCGCCCGCCTCTCGGCTGCGCAGAGCCGAACCTGGTTCGCCGAAAACGACGACCTGATCGGTCTCGGAGCCGCCGAGCTGAGCCTGACGTGCGTAGCGCTCTGCGCCGGCGATCGTGCCGATGCCCGGGCTCACCTCCAGGCCGCCGCCTCGATCTTCGGAGGGATCGAGACGACCCACCAGGAGGGCTGGGTGCTGGCGGTGCTGGCGGCGATCTGCGCGGAGGACGGGGAGGCGGCGACGGGGCGAGCCTGGCTGGACCGCGCGAGCCGGCACTTCGAGCTGCTCGGCGACGGCGCCGGCATCGCCTACTGCCAGGAACTGGAAGCTAAAGCACTGCAAAGTGAGCGTTAAGAGGCAAACCCTAGCCTTGCCGAGCGTCATCGAAACGCGGACGCAAAATAACTCAATCTGAGAAGGAGCCCGGCATGGCTACACAGGGAGTGCTTGGAGCGGCAACGCTGAAGGAGTTCGAGGACGGGCTGCGCGGAGAGCTGATCCGGCCCGGCGACGGCGCCTACGACGAGGCTCGTTCGATCTGGAACGGTGCCCATGACGCCCGCCCGGCGGTGATCGCCCGCTGCGCCGATGCCTCCGACGTGCGCCACGCAATCGGCTTCGCGCGCAGCGAGGGGCTCGATGTCGCCGTACGCGGCGGCAGCCACAGCATTCCCGGCTTCTCGACCTGCGACGGGGGCATCGTCATAGACCTCTCGCCGATGAAGGGCGTCACGGTGGATGTGAGCGATCGCACCGCCACCGCCGAGGGTGGCGTCACCTGGGGGGAGTTCGACGCGGCGACCCAGGAGCACGGGCTTGCCACCACGGGGGGGCTGATCTCCACCACCGGTGTCGCCGGCTTCACGCTGGGCGGCGGGATCGGCTGGCTGATGCGCAAGTACGGCCTGGCCTGCGACAATCTCCGCTCGGCCCGAGTGGTCACCGCCGACGGGCAGATCCTCACCGCGAGCCGAGCGGAGAACTCCGATCTCTTCTGGGGCCTGCGCGGTGGAGGCGGCAATTTCGGTGTCGTCACCTCCTTCGAGTTCGATCTGCATCCCGTCGGCCCGACCGTGGCCGCCGGCCCGATCTTCTATCCGGGCGACCGCGCCGAGGAGATCATGCGCTTCTACCGCGATTTCGTGCACGAGGTACCGGATGAGCTGAGCACCCTGGTCAATCTGATCACCGCGCCACCCGCCCCGTTCCTGCCAGAGGATTGGCACGGCAAGAAGCTGGTCGCTCTGGTCGGCTGCTACTCCGGCGGCCCCGAGGAGGGGATGAAGGTGCTGCAGCCGATCCGCGACCTTGGCGATCCGGTCGCCGATCTGGTCGGCCCGATGCCTTACGTGCAGATGCAGAGCCTGCTCGATGCGCTCTGGCCGAAGGGCACCCAGGCCTACATGAAGGCGGGCTACTTTCGCGAGCTCGACGACCACGCGATCGAGACGATGGCCCGCTTCCATCAGAACGCGACCTCCCCGTCCTCGGAGATCCACATCCAGCACGTCGGCGGCGCGATCGCCCGTGTCGAGGAGGACGAAACCGCCATCGGCGAACGCAAGGCGCCGTTCGTGCTCAACGCAATCGCCACCACCCACGAGCCGGGCGGAGGTCTGGAGACCCACATGGACTGGGCGCAGCGCCTCTACGCCGAAATCGAGCCGTCGCTGACCGGCGCCGCCTACATCAACTTCCTCTCCTCCGAGGGTGAGGATCGGGTGCAGGCGGCGTACGGGACCGAGAAGTTCGCCCGCCTTCGCGCGCTCAAGGACCGCTACGACCCAACCAACCTGTTCCACCTCAACCAGAACATCCCACCATCGCAGGCCGGCTGAGCCGGGCGAATGGGTCTGGGTGATACTCGCAGAATGACCTCACTCGGTACTTCGGTAGTGGATGGGCCATAGTGCCGCAACCCTGCTCACCCACTACGCACACCTCATCGCCGACCTGCCGAGCGGGCTGGGCCTGCCGAACGAGAACGCGATCAAGACGGCTCGCGGTACCGCGAGAGTCAGCAAGCAAAGCAGCCAGATAGTACCCCCAGGTAATAACGTCATTACTCACTGGTACTATTCCTAGCGTGATGGATGACCGCATAGGACGCCTCTTTCCCGCCGGTGGCCCGGTTCCCGCCGATCTGGTGATCGGGCGCACCGGGGACATCGAGGAGATCGTGCGCCGGTCGCGCGAGGCGATCCACACGATGCTCACCGGGCCGCGGCGAATCGGCAAGACGACCGTATGCACGGCGGTGTGCGAGCAGCTTCGCCAGGACGGCACAGTGGTCGTCGACATCGAGGTCCCCGAGCGCACAGACGCGAAGGATCTACTGCAGCTCGTCGTGGACCGCTGCAACCGGATCTCGCGCTCGGCGGCCGCTCGCGGACTCCTACGGGTAGCCCTTCCCCTGATCGAGCAGACGCTCGCCGATCAGGGGATACCGCTGGACCTCGGCCAGCTTGCCGCTCAATCGGGGCCACTGCCGACGCGGAAGATCCTCGCCCTGCCGTTGGCGTTGGCCGAGGAGAGAGACCAGCCTGTCGTCCTCTTCCTCGACGAGCTGCAACGCGCTGCCGACTACGCTGACGGCGAGCAGCTGCTCGGAGACCTCGTTGACCTCTACAGCGGCAACACCAAGGTCGTCGTGCTCGTTGACGGCAGCGATGAGCGAGCTCTCGACGGGATGCTCGGCGCTCCGGCGCAGTTCGGCAAGCTCGTGGATCGGCTGACCCTCGATCCAAGAATCTCCATCGACATCTGGCGTCTGGGTCTCACGGAGCGCTTCGTCCAAGCGGGACTGGAGCTAGCACCCGAGGCACTCGAGAAGCTGATCGAGTTCGGGGAGGGGCGCCCGTACCCGACCATGACGGCAGCCCGATACGCAGCCCTGGGCGCGCGCAAGCTCGGGAGCGCCGCGGTCGAGGCATTCGATGTCCAGATGGCCATCGACGAGGCGCGACGTCATCTCGCGGAGGATGACCATGCCTGAGGCCGCAGAGAAGGCCGGGAACGCCGAAGTGCTGACTGGCCGCATCGCCGAGTACCAGGAGCTGCTCGACGTGCTCGACCAGAGGCCCGGTCTCACAGTCATCTCCGGCGACCCCTGGAGCGGGACGAGCGCCCTGCTGGCCGCAGCGATCGACGAGCTCCACGGCACGCGCGTGCTGGTGGACGCGCGTAGCTGTTCGGATGGCCGCGACCTCGCCATGGCGATTGCCGACACAGCCATCGCCCAGCTCGCCCCCGAGGCAGCCGCATGGTGGGCGCAAGCAGCACCACCCGCAAGCGCCGCCGGCCTGCGACTCTCACGCACCCTGCGCCGGAGCGGCATTGACCTCGAGAATCTTCGCCCCGACGCCGGCAAAGAGACAGGTGTGCACCACCTTTCTGACGCCATTGAATTGCTGCTCGCACTCGCCGACGACGACGCGCTGCTGGCGATCGACCACTTCGGGTTGATGCTCTCATCCCTAGCGACCCATGAAATCCGTCAGATCCTCGGTGATCTGCGAGCAATCCGCCAGCGACATCCGCGTCTTGACCTCGTCCTGGTCGAGCACCACGACGGGCCCATCAGCAAGGCACTTGAGAACCGCAACCACCCCCTCTACCACGCCGGTCAGCTCATTCGCATACGCCGAGCAAGACCATCTCGCTTTCCCGATGACCTCACAATCACGCGCCCCTGGACCAAGGTGCACGCCGAGATGCTCGGCGCCGCAGCCGAGCTCGCCTCCGGTGTGCCAGTCTTGACATGGCGCGTCGTCGACCTCGCTCCAACACGCGGAAACGACGACCACACCCGAGCGCTCACAGGCTGGAGACGCCTACGCCAGACAACAGCCGCCCTGACAGCCCGCGAGTGGGATTTGCTCAGGCGCGTACATCCCCTCGCGCAGTCAGTAGTAGCCGCGATGAGCGTTGGAATCAGACCGCACGCTGTCACAGCCAACTCAAAGAGCGTCAATGACGCCCTCGGACGCCTGCGAGGTTTGGGTCTCGCCTGGCAGCCCCAGCCGCGAACATGGAAGCTCGCCGACCCGCTGCTTGCGGCATGGGCACGCGACCACGCGCCTCAGACACGACGCTGAGAAGCCTAAGCGGGGATCACTGGATGCCGTTGTCTAGAGCGGCGCACCGCGACGCTGTGGTCGTTGAGCAGGCTCGACCGTATCGCTCCCGCCACACGCCTCAGACAGGCCCGGATTACCGCTTCCTGACAACGCAGGCATCTCGATCAAGCCTCCGCAGACACCCCCAATGGACGAGGACCGAGTCGGAGGGTGGCGCCGCGATCGCTTCCGCCCTTGCCTGGGCAAGCGGCGTGCACCAGGCGCACCGGCGTAACGCTGCCGCCGGCTCGTGTCAGCGCAAGCAAGCCGGCCCTGGGAAAGGTGGGGGTGTTTTCGTTCCCCCAGGAAGGCGCTTTTTTGCCCCCAGCTCTGACGAGAGAGCCCGCAACCCGTCTAAAAGCGTTTACTGGAGCGGGATTGCGGCGAAGCCGACGCGGGGACTCGAACCCCGGACCCCCTCCTTACCATGGAGGTGCTCTACCATCTGAGCTACGTCGGCGCGAGCGACGAATCCTAGCGTCCGGGGTCCGATCCGGTACGCTCCAAGCCGAATCGACCACCCGAGACTCCCGTCTTCCTGGGGGTGTTTTTCGGGACTTCCCAGGGTGATGCTGGGGGTGTTTTGGCCCCAGCAATCAGTCCTTAAGAGTCCCGCCAGGCACCAACCCAGACAGAGCGGGACCTCACGAGCCCAGGAGGCCCATCTTGTGCAGCATGGTAAGGCGGAGGTCGCCGGTTCGACCCCGGCCGTCGGCTCTCTCTTCATACCGGCACATCACAGCAGTTCGGTATGGTTTTTTGCCGTAGTTGTCCACATCTGCCCAACTCAGGACAGCCCAAGAACTCCCTGCTAAGGAGCAGAAATGGCGCTCTGCCTAGAGATAGAGCGCCACCACGAGGCCCCGCATGGTAAGGAGGGGGGTCCGGGGTTCGAGTCCCCGCGTCGGCTTCGCCGAGATCCGCTCCACCAAGCGCCTTGGACACTTCGCAGCTGGGCCGATACGCGATCACGCTTCGCTCGCGAGAGTTCAGGACGGCGCCACGATGACATTCAAGATCGCATCCTGCACGCGCCCGGCGCGATCACGCCCCCCGGCGAGCACGATGCGTCCGCCGAGCGCCACCGCCGTGAGGTCGGAGAGCGCAACGGGCAGTACCCCGGCCGCCTGCACCGTGCCGTTTGGAGAGATCGCGAGAATTCGTCGCGTTTGGCTCGTGGGCGAGGAGCCGTGCCCGCCGAATACGAACATCGCTCCGTTCAGCGCAGCCGCCGCGGCGTGCGTGAGCGAAGCGGGCAGCAGGCCGAGGGTCCGCAGCCTTCCTGTGGTGGGGTCAAAGCCGTAAACATCCCTGCTCGCCGTTTCGCCGCTCGTGCCACCCGCGATCACGAGCCGCCCGCCCACGGCTGCGACGGCCGCGTAGCGCAGCGGCTTGGGCAGCAGGCCCACCGCCCGCGCCGGAGCGCCCGGGCGCCAGGCGAGGATCGTGCGCAGCGGCGTCACGCCGGTATAGCCACCCACGATGTAAACCGTCTCCCCGATCCTCGCGCTCGCCACATCGGAGGCCGGCGTCGGAAGCTGCCCTGCCGCCCGCGAGCTCCCATCTGCACCCACGCGCGTTATCTGTGCGAATGAGCTCACCACGCCGCCACCAAACAGGTAGGCCGCTCCCGCCACGAAGCTAGCCGAGGCGTCGTGCAGGGCAGTTGGCAGGGCTCCGATCGTGCGCGCCCCCGTGCCGTCCACGGACACGATATTCGCGAGCGAGTTTTCGCCTTCATCGATACCGCCGAGGAGCAGGAAGCTGCTCGGGGACACCGCCACCGCCGCGCCATCCTGCAAGGCCACCGGAAGTGTGCCACTCCGAACCAGCCTCACTCGCACACGGGCCGGCCCGACACTCGTGGAGCGAGAGCCTGTACCGGAGCGCCCGAGCGCCTGCGCCCCCGCCGAGCCCTTCCCGGTGGCCGAGCCCTTCCCGCCCCGCGCGAGGAGCAGAACGCCCACGAGGGCGATCACGACGATCGCGATCCCCATCAGCGCAGCGGCCCTACGGCGACGAACCTGTAGCTCGTGCACACCACGCCGCGTCTGCGGCCCCCGCGACGCCTGCTGAACGGCGGCTCGATCGCCCGCTGTATCGCGGCGAGTGGGTGTCCTCGAGGTAGGCGAGCCCATCTCTAGGGATGCACCACAGCCGCGTAGTCGGGCAGGCCATGTGGTCCCGCGGGGACGAAATCCATCCCGTCGGGTGTGTTGAGGTAACCCGCGCCCGTGCCCGGCCGATCGGTATGGCCGTACTGCCACACGATCCGATTCGATCGCGGATCGATCACGATCACGCGATCGCGATAATCGTCGTTGACGGCGATGTCGCCGTTGGGCAGCGCCATCGCCAGCGAAGGGTGATCCATCCGCCCGTAACCCTGCGCGGGACCGTAACGCCAAAGGACCCGACCGTGATGGTCGAGGATCAGCACATGGCCGGGGCTCGAGTAGTCGGCCAGCAGGATCCTGCCGCCCGGCAGCGGCTGAGGATCGGAGGGATAGCCCACCGGCGCTGCCACAACAAACCGGAGTCTTCCGTCGGGTCCCACCTCGTCGATCCAGCTCCCATTGACCTCGCTGATGAGCACCCCCCCATCGGGGGTCGGGGTATCGCCGTTGACGGCGCCAAGGTAGTGGGGCGGCTGATGGCGGCATTCGCCGGAATGCCCATAGCGGCGCACTATGCGGTGGGCTCGAACGAACAGGATGCGGCAGTTGTAGGCGTCCGCAACGATGAAGGTTCCATCGGGCAGCATGTATGCATCATCGGGGGTGTGCAGATGGGTATCGTCCGCGCCGGCTTCGCCAGGATGCCCGAACAGCACGCGCAGGCTGTGATCGGCGAGCCCAATCTGCACGATCGCGTGGTTGTCCTCCTCGTTGGCAATCAACGCCGCCCCGCCGGGCTCCACGAATGTGTCGTCGTTGTAGAACAGCCGCCTCCCCGCCGCAAGATCGGCAGCCGAGGGATAGCGGAACACCACCCTGCGCTGGGGATTCACGATCAGAATGCGATTGTTGCCGCGATCGGCGATCAGGAGATACCCCGGCAGCCCGCTGCGGGCCGACGCCGCAAGATAGGCGGCAGCGGTACCCGGCTGCGCGCCCACCACGTTGTGCGGCGCCCACAGCGCCGCCAAACCGCCGGCGGCGGCTGGCGCGATCGGACCACCTGGGAGCACCTCCGGTCGTGTGGAGGTTCCCACCGATGCTCCGCCCGCGACGTGCTTCTTCGATTCCCCCCCTCCCGCATCCCCCTGCGAACGTGAGGATCCGCCGCTCGTGCTCGCGGCGATGGCGACGACAGCGAGCAGCACCACAGCGCCAACGCTCCCCCAGCGACGCCTTTTCCGCCGCTTCGCGTGCAGGGCCTCACGGCGGCGCAGGCGCACACGTGTCTCGGTGTCGGCAGGCGCCCGCGGGTCGAGCTCGGGATTGTCGTCTCGATCGTCGCTCATGCCCACCGCACGTGCCGGTGGCGAGAGTCCTCCTCGCAATCCCCGGCAGCCGCGAGGAAGGACCCTCCCAACGCTGTCTAAACGAATGCGTAAGGCCTGGTGAGACTTTCCTCACGCAAGCACGCTATGCGGCTTGACCTACGCGCCTTATGCCCCTGCAGGGCGCCAGTGCGGCCTGGCCCTACGCGCCTATGTCTACCCCTCGGGATTGCGCGGCGCGTAGCGGTGGTGGAGCATCAGCGCGTTCCCATCGGGGTCGTTGAAGAACGCCATGTGACACACGCTCGTATCGAGGATCTCGCCGCGAAACTGCACGCCGCGCTCCTCCAGCAGCTTGCGCGCGGCCTCCACGTCATCAACGTGCAGCGCCACCTCGTGATGCTGCACGTGGTGCTCGAGACCCATCTTCTCGGCGTTGATGACGCTCAGCGTGAGATTGCCTGTCTCGAACTCCGCGAAGTGGCGCTCAGGCATGTATACCGAGCGGCGCAGGCCAAGGGTCTCGCCGTAGAAGACCGCAGCCTTCTCCACATCGTGGGTGGGCAGGGCGACGAAATCGACGCCCGTGATCAGCTGCGGCGATGTGGTGGACATGGCTGGATGCCTCCTCGGGGGTCTCTGAACGCTCCTCGCCGGAAGAGCCCCGGCGGGTCTGTGCTGCGCATGCTACGACGATCGCCTCGCGAGAGATATCAGCAGCGATCAGCGGTAGAGCCCCCGGGCGCTCCGAGAGCGATCGGGGGTAGGCCAACGGCCGCGCCCCGGCGAGCAGTAGCGCCGACAGCCGTGCCCCGGCGAGCCGCGGGCCGACAGCCATGCCCCGGCGAGCCGCGGGCCGACAGCCATGCCCCGGCGAGCCGCGGGCCAACGGCCGCGCCCGGCGCCCCCAGCGCCGATAGCGTGTGGGGCAATGCTTCGCCGGGCAATCGATTGGATGCTGCCCGAGCGTAATCCCGGCCGGGTGATTTACGGGCTGATCACCGTTGGCACCCTGCTGGCAGCCGAGAGCAGCCTGCACGACACCTATCTGGAGGCGGTGGGCTCGGTGGTGCTCGCGTTGCTGCTCTACTGGCTGGCCCACGCCTACTCCGAGCAGCTCGGCGATCGCCTCGCTGAGAACGCGCGGCTCAGCCCGCAGGCATTGGGCGGGGCGCTGCTGCGGGAATGGGCGATCGTGCGGGGCGCCGCGCTCCCGCTGCTCGCGCTGGTGGTGGCATGGATCGCGGGGGCCTCCCAGGAAACCGGGGTGCTCGTGGGCATGTGGACCGCGGTGGGAAGCCTGCTCGCGTTCGAGCTACTCGCTGGGCTACGCGCGCAGTCCACTCCGCGCGAGCTTTTGCTTGAAGGGTCTATAGGCGCGACAATGGGACTTGCGATCGTCGCCCTGCGGGTGATCCTGCACTCCTGAGACCCCTCCGGAGGCCAGCCTGCTCATTCAAAGGTCTGCGTTTGTTGCTACTTGTCAGCAAAGAGAGACATCGAAAGGGCCCCCAGGGACATCTCACGGCAAGATTTACGCGATCCTCCTACAGTAAAGTGTAGACAAAAAATCGCTGACATGGAATGATTGTGTTTACCATACTCCTTGACAGTCTGACTAGTAAGATTATGCGGAGATATTGAATGTCTGCAAAGGAGAGCGATTGGCGTAGCACGGGCGTGCGAGCCATCGCGCCCCTCTACAAGCGCCTACCCAAGGGACCCCACGGTTTTGCGCCGGAGGAGGTGATCCACCACCAGCGCATCCGCATGCACGGGGCGATGATCGAGGCAGTGGCCGAGCACGGCTACGAGCGCATGAGCGTCAAGCACGTGATCGGGCTGGCGGGGGTTTCGCGCAGAGCCTTCTACGAGCAGTTCGCCAACAAGGAAGACTGCTTCATGGAGACCTTCGATCTGATCGTCAACCGAACGATCAAGCGCGTCACGGCGGCTTGCCGTGCCAGCGAGGGGCCCCTGGAGGGACGCCTGCGGGCCGGATTGAGGGCATTCGTGGAAGAAATCGAGACCAGCTCCAAGGCACTGCATCTGGTCGCGATCGACGCGCTTACAGCCGGTCCGGATGGGCTGCTGCGCCAGCGCAGAGCGCTGGCCGCCAGCGAGCAGCTCGTGGCCAGTAGTTTCGCTTCCCCACCCGCGGGCACCGAGCTCCCCGCCCCTCTCGTGCGAGCGATCGTGGGAGGACTGCACCGGGGCACACTCACGCGCCTGCGCGACCCCAGCAGGAGCGCCGCCGAAGGCCAGTCGGCCCTCACCGGAGAGATGCTGCGCTGGACGATGCTGTTCGCCGCGCCCGCCGTCCAGCGCCTGCAGCCGCGAGCAAGCTCGCGGCGGGCGCCCTCCGGCGTCGTTGCACTGCAGAGCTCGCTCGCCGCTTCCGACGATCGCGAGCGCCTGCTGGAGAGCATCGTGAACCTCGCCCTGCGCGAACCCTACGAGGAGCTGAGCGCACCCCACATCGCCCACGAGGCAGGGCTCCCGATCGACACCTTCCTGGACCTCTTTGAGAGCCCCCGCGCATGCTTCAAGGCTGCGCTCGACATGCTGGGCGGAGAACTACTGGAGACCGTCGCCGATCCCGCACTCGTCTCCGCGGACTGGCCCCTCGCCGTGTGCCGCGCGATCGAACGCATGACCGCCCACCTCGCGCGCAACCCCGCATACGCGGTGATGCTGGCCGCCAAGACGATGGCCGCGGGCCTCGAGATCGTCGAAGAAATGGTGTTCCTCGCGGACGAGGTCGCAACGCTGCTCACCGAGGGCGCACCGCGAAGGGCACGCACGCGATCGGCCTCAACGTGGATCTCAGGCGCGCTCGCATACACGCTTCACACCGAGGTGATGGCCGGGCGCACGCACCTGCTCGAGTGCCTCACAGACTACGTCTCCTACATCGTGCTCGCCCCCTACATCGGACCCGAGCGCGCGCTGCAGACGATCGCCGAGGCGGCAAAGAACCCCGCGCGGGGGACCGACGCGAGCGAGCGCTCAGGCCAGGGGCGCGAAGATGGCGAAGATGCAGATGCAGCGCAACGGCGAGAGGCAGCCGCTCGCGTGGACTCCGCACACGCAGAGAGGGCGGGCGGCGCCGTGAGCGGCGCCGCGGAGGTCTCTGCGCGCGCGGCAGATGCCGGGGATGGCGAGGAGGACGCTCTCAGCGAGGAGCGCGAGGAAGACGCCGCGCAGGAGCCGCTAGCGACGCCGGTCGGCGCGGCGGACCGCGAAGTAGGTGAGCACGATGCCCGCGAGCAGCGAGATCACGATCACGATGATGAGGGGGGCTTCGCCGGAGCCGACGATCCAACTGACCTTGACCTTGCCGAGATTGAAGACGGCGAACAGCGTGATCAGCACGGCCAGCGCCACCCACCCCCCGGTGCGCGCCAGCTCGCGCTTTGAGCGGCGCTGGGGCGAGGGTGTCTGTGTGGAGGCGGACACTCGCCCCCGATGCTACTCCGAAAGCGCGACCGAACGCGAGCGCGGGCGGCTTTTAGAGCCTCAGGCCAGCTCGTCGCTCACCCAGGGGCAGCTGATCGATAGGTCCTCTACCCCCAGCGATGCGGCGACGTTCAGCGCCATGCCGGCGCAGAAGAACGCATCGAGGCGCTCCGCGGGTGCGCCCGAGAGCTCGCGTGTGAGCTCCACGAGCTGAGCGAAGCGGTGGCGCACACGAGCGCGAACGCGCTCGTCGTCGCAGGCGGCCGCGTAGGAGTGATGCTGGAGCATCAGGTGGTCGCGATCGTTGGCCAGCAGCTCGTGATAGGAGAAGCCGAGCGCATCCAGCGTGTCCTCGCAACCCTCGGGCCCTCTGCCCGCGGCGTACTCCGAAGCGGCGTGACGGAATGCGTCGGCGACCTCATCGAAGCTCCGATCCAGCGCCGCCAGGAAGAGCTCGAGCTTGGAGCCGAAGAGAGCAAACACATAGGGCTGGGCCACACCCACGCGCTGCGCGATGCGCTGCACCGAGGTGCCGTGCAGACCACCATGCGCGAACTCGTGCACCGCAGCGGCGATCAGCTCCTCGCGGCGCTCGGCCGCGGGCACGCGCGTACGGGTGCCGCGCGCCTCTGGGCGCACCTCTCGCGCCTCTGGTTCGGTGATGTGCGACATCCCCTGCTCTCTGTTCCCTCACTCGACTGCCTGCAAGTGCCTGCAAGTTTCTACTTAGCATCCGCTAAGTACGGCATTTCAGATTAGCAGTCACCCAGGAGGGACAAAGGCAGCGGCGAATATTCTGGGTGCGATGAACTCTCGATTGAATGCAAGCCCTCCCGTGGCGGCGGAGTCCCGAGCGAACGCAAAGCGGATCGCCTCACGCGCGGGCGTACTCGCCCTCGGCGCGTTCCTGGCACTCATGGGAGGCTGCGGCGGGTCCTCCACCAAGACCGTCTCGGTTGCGAGCGCCCCCGAAGAATCGAGCACCGACCAGCTCGAGCAGCTCCACCACGAGCGCGCACAGCACCGCCACAATCACCACCAGCACCACCGGCACGGCGTCTTCGGCGACACGCACCGCCACCGCCCCCGCATTCACCGATCAGGGTGGCAGCGAAGCCGCCGCCCAGGGATCCGCGGCCGCGGCGGCGGCCACTGTGAGAGCCCACGGGTACACCCCCAACGACACCTCCGAGTACCACCCCGATCAGACCCTGCGCGTGCTCGTGGGCACGCGCACCGGCTCCGGCGACGGTTATGCGCAGCAGGCGTTCTTCTTCCTCGGCAACCACTACATCGGCACCGATACAAGCCAGCCCTCCGCCTCGATCCGCGTGGTGAAGCAGAGCGATACCGAAGTGACGCTCTCCTATCCGCTCTACCGCGCGCACGATCCCCTCTGCTGCCCCGGCGGAGGCTCCGCGACGGTGAGCTTCCAGCTCAACAACGGCCGCCTCACACCGCTTCAGACGATCCCGCCTGCGAGTTCGCAGGCTGGGCTCAGCCGCCAGTAGCGCTTCAAGGCCACCGCGAGAGCCCAGCCTCAGAAAAACGGCGGGCGCCCCCCGAGGCCAGAAACGGCGGGCGCCCCTCGAAGCCCAACGCGAGAGCCCATGCTCCGAGTGGGCCCCAGAAGCCCTATCGTGATGTGCTCACCCTCACATCTACGAGAAAGGGATGCCATGAGCTCAACTGTGGAGGGCCGCGGCGAGGAGCTGCTGCAGGCCAAGAACTTCTGCCAGGTCGCCACGCTCCGCCCCGATGGCTCGGTGCAGGTCGCGCCGGTGTGGGTGGATGTGCAGAACGGAATACCGGTACTCAACTCCGCCGAGGGACGCGCCTGGCCGCGCAATCTCGAACGCGATCCGCGCGTGACGCTCACGGTGCAGAACATGGAGAACCCCTACGAGTACGTCACGATCCGCGGGCGCGTCGCCGAGCGCACGCACGAGGGCGCCGACGAGCACATCGACGCGATGGCCAAGAAGTACATGGGCCAGGACAGCTACCCCTTCCGCCAGCCCGGCGAACAGCGCGTGATCATCCGCGTGCAGCCGGAGGCGGTGTACCACTACGGCCAGTGACCCCCGCCTCGCCGTGCAACAGGTAGGCCCTCTTTGACACGCCGCACCGCTACCCCTCGCGCCGCAACAGCCGCCGCCATAGCGGCGGGCGGCGCGGCTGGGTGCGCAACCAGTCCTCGCGCAAGAGCAGCCGGCCGTGGCGGCGCGCGGCGAGCACACAGGCCGTGTGCGCGTGGCGCCGGCGGCGGGTATCGCCTTCGGGGGCGATCAGCATGTGCTCGCTGAGCGCCGGGAGATGACGGCCGCAGATTGGACAGCGGTAGGTCGCCGGCTTGCGACTCGACGCCGGGCGCGCCGTCCACCACGGGGCGGGAGGAAGTCTGGGCATGCACCCATTCTGGCGGCGCTCACCACGGTCGTGGGGCTGGGAGTTGCCGCGGCGCTGGCGCGAGCCGAGCGCGAGCGCCGTGCAGCCGCCACTGCCGCTGCCGAGCGCGAGCGCCGTCGCCGGCCCACCTCGCAGCTGCAGCGGCTCACGCTGGAGCAGCTCGATCTGGCGATCGCGCTGCTGGAGGGACGCGAGAGGACACTCGCGTCGGAGCACTGTGTGCACGAGACGCGCAAGGCCCTCAAGCGCGCGCGCGCGCTCGTGCGCCTGCAACGCGACTCGCTCGGCGCCAAGCGCTACGAGCGCGAGAGCATGGCGCTGCGAAAGGCCGCCCGGCGCCTCGCGGGCGCGCGTGACTCCGAAGTCATGGTGGAGGCGCTCGATCGCATGGTGAAGCGCCACCCCAAGCGCCTCGCCAACTCCCCCGGAGTGCGTGAGCTGCGAGCGCGTTTGGCGGCCGAGCGCGAGCGCTCAGGCACGCAGACAGACGAGGGCGCGCGCGCACGGGAGGGCGCCATCGCCGAACTGCGCGCCGTACGCACGCGGCTCGCACGCTGGAAGCCCCGCGTGAGCGACCGCAAGACGGCGCGCGTTGGACTGCGGCGCCTGTACCGTCAGGGCCGTCGGCGAGGACGGCGCGCGCGCCGCGCCCAGAGCAGCGTCGCGCTGCACCAGTGGCGCAAGCGCGCCAAGGATCTGCGCTACGTCGCAGAGATGCTCCACGACAAGGCGGGCAAGAAACAGCGCGAGCGCCTGCGGCGTATCGCACGGCGCGCCGATCGTCTCGGCGAAACGCTCGGCGAGGAGCACGATCTGGCGCTGCTCGCCGAGCAGGTGCGCCTGCACCGGGATGCCTTCAGGGGCGAAAAGGCTACGCGCAAGGCGCTCGAACGGGGGATCGCCCAGCGCCGCGAGCGTCTGCGCGCGAAGGCCTGGCGACTGGGCAAGCGCCTCTACCAGCGCAAGCCCACTCGCTTCGTGCGCCGCGCCCTCGACGCATGAGGGCACAACGGCCCGCTTCCCACACCGCCCTCCACACCTGAGGGCACAACGGCCCGCTTCCCACACCGCGCCCTCCACGCCTGAGCACCCGGGCACGCAAAGCCCGCAAAGTCGCCCAGAAACACCGCTTCCGCTTCAGGGCAAGGCGCCGATGGCCGATGGATTGGGAGGCCCAATCTGCGCCACCGAGCTCTGGCATTGCGTACGCGATCGACACCCTCCCTCCTCTACCTGGCCTTCCTGATGGGAGGGTTGGGGGTGCTGGTGCTGCACACCACTCTCGGCTTCGGCAGCCCCCAGCTGGATGGGCTGTTCAGCGACGGCGTCTACAACGTGCTGATGTTCGGCGCCGCGCTGGCGGTACTCACGCGCGGCGTGCTCGTGCGCGCGCAAAGGGCGGCGTGGCTCACGATGGGCGCGGGCGTGCTGTGCTGGAGCCTCGGCGAACTGTATTACACGCTCTTCCTCGAAAACCACAGCGCGGCGAGGGGCACGGTCTCCCCCGCCGACGTGCTCTACCTCGCGTTCTACCCCTGCTGCTACGTGGCGCTGGTGCTGCTCGTGGGGGCACACCTGCGCGAGCTGCGCATCGGCATGTGGCTCGATGGGCCGATCGGCGGGCTCGCCGCCGCAACGGTGGGCGCGGCGCTCGTGCTGCCCCCGATCCTCGACACCACCCACGGCGACTTGGGTTCGGTGGCAGTCGCCACCGCCTACCCGATCGGCGATCTGCTGCTGCTCGTCTTCACCGTCGGCGCGCTGGGGATGACGGGCTGGCGCCCGGGGCGCGTGTGGCTCTTGATCGCCGCGAGTCTGCTGGTAAGCGCAGTGGCGGACTCCATGTATCTCTACCGCACCGCCACCGGCTCCTATGCAGCCGGCACCTGGCTCGATTGCCTATGGCCGGCCTCGGCGATCTTTCTCGCCACCGCCGCATGGACGCCGTGGCCGAAATCGGCGCGAAGGCGAGTGGAGGACTGGCGCCTGGTGACGGTACCCACGCTCTCGCTGCTCGTGGCGCTGGGTGTGCTGATCTACGGCACCTTCCCGCATACCCACCTCACTCCTGTGGCGGTGATCCTTGCGGGCGCCACCGTGCTGGCGGTGGGACTGCACCTCACGCTCACCGTGCGCGAGAACCTCGCGATGCTCGTGGGCTCGCGCGAGCTGGCGCTCACCGATCCGCTCACCGGCCTGGGTAACCGCCGCCTGCTGATCGAGGATCTGCACGTGGCCTGCCGCGCGGCGGCGGCGGGGGAGCCATGGGAGCTCGTGCTGTATGACCTCAATGGCTTCAAGCGCTACAACGACACCTTCGGCCACCCCGCGGGCGACGCGCTGCTGGCGCGCCTCAGCGGCAAGCTGAGCGAGATCGTGGCGCCCACGGCACCGCCTATCGGATGGGCGGCGATGAGTTCTGCGTGCTCCTGCGCAGCGGGGCAGTGAGCACCGAGACGGTCGTGCGCGCGAGCCTCGCGGCGCTCTCCGAGCAGGGCCCGGGCTTCGCGATCGGCGCGGCGCACGGCGTGGTGAGCATCCCCGGCGAGGTGGGCGACCCCGCCTCGATCATGCAGCTCGCCGATCAGCGCCTCTACAAGCGCAAGGATCAAACGCGCGAATCGAGCGCGGTGCACCAGCTGCGCGATGTGCTGCTGCAGGCATTCCAGGAGCGCCACCCCGACCTGCAGGAGCACCAGCGGGGAGTTGGCGCGCTGGTGCTCGCGGTGGGTCGGCGCATGGGCATGGGCGTGGAGGAGCTCGATGTGCTCGCGCGCGCCGCCGAGCTGCACGACGTGGGCAAGATCGCGATCCCCGACGCGATCCTCACCAAGCCCGGGCCGCTGGATGAGGAGGAGTGGCGCTTCATGCGCCGCCACACGATTCTCGGCGAGCGCATTCTGATGGCCGCCTCGGCGCTGCGCCCGGTGGCGAAGCTCGTGCGCTCCAGCCACGAGCGCTTCGATGGCGGGGGCTACCCCGATGGCCTCTCCGGCGAGGAGATCCCGCTGGGCGCGCGCATCATCTTCGTGTGCGACGCCTACGACGCGATGATCTCCAGCCGCGCCTACGCGCCCGCGATCTCCGCGATGGAGGCGCTGGAGGAGCTGCGCGCATGTGCCGGCACGCAGTTCGATCCGCACGTCGTGGAGGCCTTCACGGCGACCCTCTTGGAGGCGGCGCCCGTCCTGGAGCGAGACCTTCAGTCGATTATTCGACGGTGAGGATCTTCAGAAGGCTCTCCCCGCGGGGGAGCGCAACCGAGACCTCATCGCCGGCGCGGCGTCCCTGCAGCGCGCGCGCCACCGGCGAGTCCGCCGAGAGGCGGCCCTCCGCAGGTGAGGCGTCGTGCGAGGAGACGATCTTCCAGGTGCGCTCGGCGCCGCCGGAGTCGCGCACCACGACGGTTGAGCCGAAGCCCACCGTGCCATCGGCCGCGGGGCTCTCCTCGACGACGACCGCCGTGGAGATCCGTTCGCGCAGCCGCGCGATCTTCGTCTCCAGGTGCGCCTGCTCGTTCTTGGCGTCGTGGTACTCGCTGTTCTCCTTGAGGTCGCCCCATTCGCGCGCCGTCTTGATGCGCTCGGCGATCTCGCGGCGCCCCTCGCCCTCCAGCTCGGCGAGCTCCTCGCTGAGGGTCTGCAGGCCCTCGGGGGTCATCATGCCGGTGGAGTCGCTCATCTTTCTAGCGTACACGGGCGGCGGCGAAACGCACCCACCCCCTACGAGCCGGCCGCCGCCGACCCTTCGTCGGCGCCTCCACTCCTCGACGCCCCCCTCGACGCGCGCTCGCTAGAAATACGTCGCGGGCGGCGTGGAGAGCAGCGCATAGAGCTGCACGATCGCGGCCTGCCCGAGCAGCGTGGAGGTGGAGGGCGAGCCGGAGACGAAGAGATTGTTGCTCAGGCGAAGGTTCTCCCAGGCGTAGTTGACGTACGCCTGCACGAGCTTGGGGCCGGGAGGGTCGTGGCTCACGGAGTCGAGGTAGAGCAGGTTGCGCAGATACACCGACGCGAAGAAGGGGTTTTCGAGCTCGAGCTTTTCGGTGGTGTAGTAGGCGAGCGCGGCCTTCGCCGTTTGCCGTGCCTGGTAGAGATAGGAGGCTTCGCCGGTGACCTGATAGAGGAGCGCCCCCGCGCCCATCATCGTGCCCTGGTTGTAGCTCCACTGCATGGGTTCCACTTCGCCGTTGTTCATCATGTGATCGGAGTAGAGGCCATTGGGCGCGAGCAGGCACTGGCGCACCCAGCCGTAGGCCATCTTCGCGAACGCGAGGTACTGCGGTTCGTGGGTGATGCGATACAGCTGCACCCCCAGCTCGGCCGCGGGACCGTCCGTGACGGTGTTGCGGGAGTTGTTGGTGGAGGAGTTCGAGAAGGGCACCCCGCCGGGGCACGCGAGCGGCTTCCCGCTCGGCGTGGTGGTCTGCCAGCCGGCCATCACGAAGGCCATGATCTGGCGCGCCTGCTGCAGCGCGAAGGCTTCGTGGCTGAGCTCGTAGAGGCGCGCCAGCTCGATCCCCACCCACTCGTTGTCGTCGTAGTAGCTCGTGCCGCCCGCGCCCAGCGGTGGCGCGACGGTGCCCGCGAAGGAGGGCAGCGGCGCCACCGAGGCGATCGTGGACTGTTCGGTCGACTGTTCGTTGGCCGGCTTGGGGGAGGGGTGCGCGGAGGCTTCCCAGTAGCGCTGCAGGCCGAACATGCGCACGCGCAGTTCGTGCGCCAGCGCGCCCGTCTCGCCGGGGATGTGGGCGAGGCTCACGGTCGCCGCGAAGGCCTGCGAGAAGGGCCAGAGAAACGAATAGGGTTCGCCTTTGTAGAGGCCCGAGCCGGGGACGTAGAAGTTCTGCTGCATCGTTCTGAACGCGAGCAGCGCCCGCGCGGGGTTGCCGCGCAGCGTGCTCTTCGCCTGCCTCGCCGGCTTGGCGGAGCGCGCGATGGAGGCAGGGATCGCGGGGCGCTGGGCGCCCGCGGGGTACTGCGGCGCGGCCGACACGCGGGGCCTGGGGCTCTGAGTCGCGGCTTCGCGCGCCCCGCCTCTCGGCACCCTCGCCGCGAGAGCGTCGCCTGCGATGGCAGCCGGCGCGAGGACCAGCACAGCGGCCAGCGACGCGACCAGGCGCGCTCGACCCAGGACTTGGTGAGGTGCATAAAACGTCATCGGGCGACAGGCATCGGAACAGCCAAGAGGCGCCTTCGATGCGGTTTCCGATGCTAGCCACGCCCGCCCGATACGCTGCGATCGGTGTTGCAAGGGCCCTGAGGGGCCCTGGGCGTTGGACGGGACCCGAGAGGGTCCCCGAACAAGGAGATGCGGATGGGCACAGTGAGAGAGGCGTTCGTGGAGATGCTCCGCGAACGCGGCATGGGGACGATCTTCGGCAACCCCGGCTCGACCGAGCTGCCGATGCTCACGGAGTTCCCCGAGGACTTCCGCTACGTGCTGGGCCTGCAGGAGGCAGTGGCGGTGGGGATGGCCGATGGCTACGCGCAGGCGAGCGGGCGCCCCACGCTCGTGAACCTGCACACCGCGCCGGGACTCGGAAATGGGATGGGGGCGATCTTCAATGCGCAGGCGAACCACTCGCCGGTGGTGGTGACCGCGGGTCAGCAGCACCGCTCGCTGATGACCTTGCAGGCAAACCTCACCAACCGCGATGCGGTGCGGATGCCCCATCCGCTCGTGAAGTGGAGCTATGAGCCCCCACGCGCTGAGGATGTGCCGCACGCGCTGGCGCGCGCGACGCACCTGGCGGGCCTCGCGCCAAGAGGCCCGGTGTTCCTGTCGATCCCGATGGACGACTGGGCGGTGGAGTTGCCCGATGCCGATGAGGTGCGCCACCAGACGACGCGCAGCGTGAGCGGCGCGGCGCAGCCCTCCCCAGCCGTGCTCAGGGAGCTGGCCGAGCGCCTGGCAGGCGCGAAGGCGCCGGCGTTCGTGGCGGGCCCGGACATCGACTCGAGCGGCGGCTGGGAGGCGGCGATAAGGCTCGCGGAGCGCCAAAAGCTGCCGGTGTACGCGACGCCCGCGACGGGCGGCGGAAGGCTCGGCTTCCCCGAGAATCACCCGCTCTTCCAGGGCATCCTCCCCCCGGCGGTGTGGCCGGTGGGAGACGCTCTGGCGGCACACGATCTGGTGCTCGTGGCGGGAACGTCCGTATTCCCCTACTACCCCAACATCCCCGGTGCGCTGCTGGCGCCGGGAACGGAGCTGGTGGCGATCACGAGCGACCCCGATGAGGCGGCGCGTGCACCGATGGGCGAGGCGATCGTGGCCGATGTGGGCCTCACGCTGAAGGCGCTGGCGGAGCTCGTGGAGGATTCGCAGCGGGTGGGGCCTCCGGTCAGAGCGGAGCCGGAGGCGGTGGAGGTGACCGATCCGATGAACCCCTCCACGGCGGTGCGGGCGCTCGCGCAGGCTTTCCCGTCCGATGGGATCGTGGTGCTGGAGAGCCCGAGCGCGACGCCGGCGCTACGCAACCAGTTGCGCCTATCGAAGCCGGGCAGCTACTACTTCTCCGCGGGCGGCGGCCTCGGCTTCGGGATGCCGGCGGCGATCGGCGTGCAGCTGGCGTGCCCCGATCGCCCGGTGGTGTGCGTGCTGGGCGAGGGCTCGGCGCAGTACGCGGTGCAGGCCTTCTGGACGGCGGCGGCCTACAAGGTGCCGGTGACGTTTCTGGTGTTGCGCAACGATGAGTACGCGATCCTCAAGTGGTTTGGGATGCTCGAGGAGATCACGGGCGCCCCCGGCCTCGACCTCCCGGCGCTCGATTGCGTGGCGGTGGCGGGCGGCTATGGCGTGAATGGGCGCAGGGTGAGCGACGCGGAGGAGCTCGGCGTGGAGCTGCGCGCGGCGCTCGCCTCGCCGGCACCGGAGCTGATCGAGGTGGGGGTGTCCCCGGGGATGGCCCTTGTATGAGCACCGAGGAGCACGAGACGATCGTCATCGGCGCGGGCCTCGCGGGGCTGGTGTGCACGCTCGAGCTGCTGCGCGCGGGGCACAGCGTGCTGCTGCTCGACCGCTGCCGGCCGCAGGAGCTGGGCGGCCTCGCGAGGGAGGCGTTTGGGGGAATGTTCATGGTCGATTCGCCCGAGCAGCGTCGCGGGCGCATCCACGACAGCGAGCGCCTCGCGCTGGAGGATTGGCTGCGCATCGCCGAGCTCGAGCCCGAGGACGAGTGGCCGAGGCGATGGGCGGAGCAGTATGTGACGCGCGCGCGCGACGACGTGGGCGGCTGGCTGCGCGAGATCGGCGTGCGCTTCTTCCCCGTGGTCAACTGGGCAGAGCGGGGCAACTTCGGCGATGGCAACTCGGTGCCCCGCTTCCACATGACGTGGGGCACCGGCAAGGCGCTCGTGCAGGCGGTGTGGGGCGCGATCGAGAAGCACCCCCGCCGAGCGAGCCTGGAGGTGCGTTTCGGCGCGCGCGTGAGCGAGCTGCTGATCGAGCACGGCCATGCCGTGGGCTGCCGCGTGGCGGGCGAGCCCGCGAAGGAAAAAGAGGGAAGAGGGCCGGCAGGAGCCGACCCTGCGAGGGTCGCGCAGATGGGGGCCGGCGCGGAGGGCGAGTACCGAGACGAGGGGGCCAACGGGCACGAGCGGACCCCGGCGGAGAGCGGGGAGTACGAGGTGCGTGCGACCCGCGCGGTGGTGGTGGCCGCGGGGGGCATTGGCGGCAACCTGGAGATCGTGCGGCGCGAGTGGCCCACCGAGCGTTTGGGCAGCGCGCCAAAGAAGATCCTGATGGGCTCCCATGCCTACGCCGATGGCGCGCTGCACGAGGAGGTCGCGCGCCTCGGCGGCAATGTGACGCACCTGTCGCGGATGTGGAACTACGCGGATGCGGTGCGCCACCCGCACCCTCAGCGCGAGGGCCACGGGCTGAAGCTGATCCCGCCGCGCTCGGGCGTGATGCTCAACCCCGATGGGGTGCGCTACGGACCGACGGCGGTGATGCCCACGTTCGATGCGTATGCGGCGATGGAGCGCACGTGCGAGGACGAGCGCAAGTACTCGTGGCTGATCTGCAACTGGAAGATCGCCACGCGCGAGCTGGACGTATCGGGCTCACAGCACAACCCCAACCTGCGCGAGCGCCGCCCGGTGCGCTTCCTGCTGGGGATCTTGCTGGGAAAGCCGGGCCTCGTGAAGCATTTCCTGGAGGGCTCGCCCGATTTCGTCTCGGCGCCCACGCTCGCGGAGCTGGCGGTGAAGATGAACGCCGTCACCGGCGAAGAGGCGATCGAGACGGCGGTGCTGGAGCGCGAGATCGGCCGCTACGACGAGACGATCGGACGCGGAAAGGGACAGTTCAACGACGATCAGCTGCGGCGCATCGCGCAGCTGCGAAACTGGCGCGGCGACCGCCTGCGCACGTGCGCCTTCCAGCGCATCGTGGACCCCAAGGCGGGGCCGCTGATCGCGATCCGCCTGCAGGTGATGGCGCGCAAGAGCCTCGGCGGCATCCAGACGGACCTCGGCGGGCGCGTATTGCGCGCCGAGGACGGCACGCCCATCCCTGGCCTCTACGCAGTGGGCGAGGCGGCGGGCTTCGGCGGCGGCGGGATGCACGGCAAGCGCTCGCTGGAGGGCACCTTCCTCGGCGGCTGCGTGTTCACGGGGCGCCTCGCCGCCGCGGCGATCGCGGGGGCGGAGTTGCCGCAACGCAGCGCGCCGAGCGTGCCGGCGGCGGTGCGCTAGCGACTTACAAGTGTCAGCCTCCGGATCTCGTCCCGCAAATCGCTGGGAGCACGGAGCAGACTCCGTCCCCAACCGCGCCGAAGAGCATCCCAGGTTCGATTACACGACCGTGGGGCACGTCACCGTCGATGTGCTCGCCGACGGCACGCGGCGCCCCGGCGGGGGCGCCTTCTACAGCGCGCTGCAGGCGGCGAGACTCGGACAGCGCACCCTGATCCTCACCCAGGGCAACCCCGCGGAGGTGGAGGAGCTGCTCGCGCCCCATCGCAAAGAGCTGGAGGTGGAAGTACTGCCCGCCAGGCACACGACGACGCTGGCCACCTCGGGCGTGGGAGCCCAGCGCAGGCAGCGAGTGCTCGCCTGGGCGGGACCGATCGTCGAGAAGCTGGAGGTGGACACCTCGATCCTGCATCTCGCGGCAGTGGCGCGCGAGACCCCCACACGCTGGCGAGGGCGGGCGGACTTCGTGGGGCTCACGCCGCAGGGCCTCCTGCGCGAGTGGGGCGAGGACGGCGAGGTGACGCTCACCAACCTCGACCCCCGCACCCTTCCACAGCACTTCGACGCGCTCGTGCTCAGCGACCGCGAGCGCGCATATTGCGAGCAGCTGTTCGCGTCGCACGGGCCGTCCGTGGCGGACGCCGCAATCGCGGTGACAGCCGGTTCGGCGCCCACCGAGATCCTGCTGCCCAGCGGTACCGTCGAGCGCGTTCCCGTCGCACCGAGGACCGAGCCACGCGATGACCTCGGCGCCGGCGACGTGTTCGCGGCGGCCTTCTTCATCGCGCTGCGCGAGGGACTACCGCCCGAGGAGGCGGCCACCTACGGTCATGCGGCCGCAGCCGTGCGCCTCGCGGGTGTGGGAGCGCCGGCGGTGGGGACGCGCGGGCCATCGCCACAGCGTGCAGTGAGAACTTCAGCCCGACGTGGCCGCAGCGGACGAGCGGGCGTCCTGGATGGTGGCGATGAGGACGACATCCTTGCGCTCGTCGTATATGTAGACGAGCAGCAGCCAGCGCCAGGGGCCAAGGAGGAAGCGGAAGGAGTCCCAGCGCCCCGCCAGTTCGCGCCCGAGGCGAGGGAAGCGCTCGAGCGCGCGCAGCGAGCGCTTGACGCGAACTCGGGTGTCGGCGGGGAGACTGTGGGTGAGGATCAGGCGGTCGAGATCCTCGAGCGCGGTGGCGCTCAGCCTGACCTCGGTCACCGCCTAGAGTTCGTCCAGCGAGATCGACTCGCCCGCCAAGCCGCGCTGCAGCCCGAGCTGAGCACGCTCATACGCACCCGGGATGCCATCGAGCAGCGCGGCGACGTTGCGCGCGTCGGGATCGGCTTCCTCGATCGCCGTCGAGAGCAGCGAGCGCGCGAGGGTCCCCTCCTGCACGTGTGTGCGCTCCGCCAGCTGCGCCAGGCGAGCAGCGTGCTCGCCGTCGAGCATCACGTTCAACCGGTGAGCAGCGGAATCCATACGAGTACCCTACTACACACATAGGCACGTATCGTGCACAAGCCGGGACGCATCTATTTCACATTCAAGACCCGACTAGAGCATCGCGTCGAGCAGCTTCGCCAGCTGCGCGGGGTCGAGCGCGCCCTCGGCACCACAGGCGCGCGCGGCGAGCAGCAGGCTGCCCCCCACCGGCGTCATCCCCACCGTGGCGACCCGCGCCCCGGGCGAGGCCTCGTGGATCGCCCGCGTGAGGGGCTCCACGAAGATCGCGCCCGCCTTGTAGGCGCTGCCGATGAGACCCACCGGGAACTCGCCCTCGAGACCCGTTTTGGCGATCACCGCCTCTATCTGGTTGCCGAGCCAGCGCGCGCCATCCTCGTAGAGCTCGCACGCGACGGCGTCGCCGTGCTCGGCCAGGCGGGCCGTCTCGATCGCGAAGGCCGCGATCTCGCTCTTGGTGAGGGGCTTGGAGTAGACCCACACGCCGAGCGCCTCCACGCTCGGCGCCTTGAAGAACTCCACCGCCGCGTCGCTGAGCGCGGTCTCCGGACCCGAGCCGTCGCGATCGCGCAGCGCCGCCTTGATCGACTCCAGGCCCAGCCAGTAGCCCGAGCCCTCGTCGCCCACGATGTGACCCCAGCCGCCGGTGCGCCACGCGCGACCGTCGCGGCCCACGCCGAAGACGTTCGAGCCGGTGCCGGAGATCGCCCCCACCCCGGGCGCGCCTCCGGTGGCGGTGGCCCACGCGGCGACAACGTCGTTCACCACGATCCACTCGGGCGGGCGGTGCGCGCGCACCTCGCTCACGATCGCCTCGGTGTCGGTGCCCGCCACCGCGAGCACCGCCGCATCGAGCCCCTCGACCGACGTGCCCGCACCGGCAATCGCCTGATCCGCGGCGTCGAGCAGCGCCTGTGTGGCCGCCTGCGCGCCGGCGGCGTCCGGGTTGGAGGGACCGCCGTACCCGATGTGGAGCCTGTTCGCCGCGACGTCGAGCACCGCCGCGAGGGTCTTGGTCGCACCGCCGTCGATCCCAAGAAGGAACCGAGCGCTGCCTCCCTGCCCGCCCGGCGAAGAGCTCTCCGATGCGCTCGGGGGGGCAAGCGCGGGCGGGAGTTGCACCAGTGAAGCGCGATTCACGAGCGAGATCCTCTCAGTTTGGGAGGCGACAACCCGTTCACGGCGTTTGCCTCGCCCCCACAACGCGAACGCGCTCCTCCTGCAGGCACACACCTCCTCCAGGAAACGTGCCTCCCTCCACGAAAGGCCGTTAGGATCGCCGCCATGCCCGTGAGCGCTGTCTTTCCCCACGCCTCGCAGCGCGCGGGGATGTACGAATCGTTCTATCTGCGCGCGGTCTCGCCGCACGAGCCCATCGGCGTATGGATCCGCTACACCGTGCACAAGCCCTCCGGCGCGCCCCCGCGCGGATCGCTGTGGTGCACGGTCTTCGATGCGCGCACCGGGCGTCCCTTCCAGCACAAGCTCACCACCGAGGAGCTGGGAGTACCCAACGGCGGGTGGATCTCGATCGGCTCCTCCCAGCTGACTCCCAACAGCGCGGAGGGCGAATGCGGCGAGGCGCGCTGGTCGCTGCGCTTTGCCTCCGCCGAACCCGAGCTGCGCCACCTGCCGCGCGCGTGGATGTATCGCGCGCCACTGCCGCGCACAAAGCTCACGAGCCCCGCGCCGGCGGCGAGCTTCGAGGGGACGGTCGAGCTGCCCGACCCCGCCTCGGGGTCGATGCGCACGATCGAGCTGCGCGATTGGCACGGGATGGTGGGCCACAACTGGGGAGCCGAGCACGCCGAGCGCTGGATCTGGCTACACGGGATCGACTTCGAGGAGGACCCCACGGCGTGGCTCGACGTGGCGATCGGCCGCGTACGCATCGGTCGCTGGGTGACCCCCTGGGTGGCCAACGGCGCGCTCAGCATCGACGGACGCCGCCTCCCCCTCGGCGGCCTGGGCGCCCGCGGCCTGCTGGTGGCCGAGACCCCGCAGCGCTGCCGCCTCTCGCTGCCGGGCCCTGATGCAATGACGATCGACGCACACATCGACACCCCCGCCGATAGCCACGCGGGCTGGCGCTACGCCGACCCCGATGGTGGCGAGCACGACGTGAGCAACTGCTCGATCGCCTCACTCGCGATGACGGTGCGCCGGCCCGGCTACCCCGCCCGCACCCTGCACACACCCCACGGAGCCGCCTACGAGCTGGGGATGCGCGAGCACGACCACGGCATCCCGATCGCGCCTTTCGCGGACGGTTGAGCAGAGTACCTGCGCGCCGGCCTTTGGACGGCAAACCGTCCCTATGGACGCTCCAGCGTCCATAGATCTACAGGGCAGACGAAGGTCGTCAGGAAGCCCGAGCGATCGCCGCGTCCATCGCGGCCCCTGGCTCGTGCACGATCTTGCCGTGCCCGGGGGCCAGGCGCGAGAGCGCCAGCGCGCGCAGGGCGCGGGCGGTGGCGAGCGCCGTGGGACGATCCCAGCTGGCGAGCGCCGGCAGCGGGAAGCGCCAATTTGGGCGGGCGGTGGTCTCCATCCCGCCGAGCGTCGAGAAGGCGTCGCCGCAGATCAGCGTGCGATCGCGGGTGTCGAGCAGCGCGATCTGACCCGGCGTGTGGCCCGGCGCCGCCACCACCTCGAGCGAGCCGATGCGCTCGCCGGGCACCACCGTGCGCGTGGGAACCGTCTTCGCGCCCGGATAGCCGCCCTTGAGCGGGGTCTGCGGCTCGCCGGGCTCCAGCGAGCGATCCTTGTGCAGCAGACGCGCCTCGCGCTCACCAATCATCACCTCGGCCCCGGGCAGCGCCGCGGCGAGCTCGTCGAGTGAGCCGATGTGATCGCCGTGCGCGTGCGTCAACACGATGCGCACGATCGGCCGGCCCGTGCGAGCCGCCGTTTGCAGGATCTTCTTCGCGCTGCGCGGCACCATCGTGTCGATCAGCGTGAAACCGTCCTCCTCGGTGATCAGGTACGCGTTGACGAATCCGAAGCGCGTGATGCGCGAGACACCCATCGAGTCACTTCTAGCACGAACGGCCGGCTGCTGCCCGAGGGTGGAAGGCGCTGACATGGGTCTTTGGGGGAGCCACGGCGACGGAGCGAGGGGCGGCAGATGTCGAAAGTAACACGGCGTACCTCAAGAAATATGCCGCAGTAGCCGAATAGCTGATCAATGTTGAAGGCCAACCTCAGCGAGCCCGTGGACCTCGCCGACGATCTGCGGCGCCTTGGACAGGAGCTGCACGCGCGCACCGAGGAGGTCGTCGAAGGGCTCACCAATCGCTCGCGCGAATCCAGCCAGGTGCTCGACGCGCTCGTGGAAGACAGCTTCGCCAAGGTCGGCGCGGTCTCCACGATCGCCGTCGCGAGGTGGATGAGCGGCGAGGGCCCCGATGTCGCTCGCGATGTCGGCCGCGACTCCTGGCGCATCTTCGGCCAGCTCGCCGCCCAGCGCGCGGCCTCGCTCAACGAGGTAACCAAGCGCTGCCTTCGCTGGCGCGACTCCGCCGCCGAGGTGGCGCGCGAGATCGCGATCCAGCTCGAGATTCCCGCGGAGGTCCTCGCGGAGGCGCTGCGGATGCTCCAGCGCAGCCTCGATGTGACGCTCGTGCGCATGTGCGAGTCCTTCGAGGGCGAGCGCCAGCGCGCCCACGAGGAGCTCACGCGCCGCCAGGAGGAGCTTGCCTTTCTGGCAACCCACGATCCGCTCACCGGCCTGCCCAACCGCACGCTGATCCTCGATCGCGTCGAGCAGATGCTCGTGCGCGCGCGGCGCAACCCCGCCCCGGTGGCGGTGCTGTTCGTGGACCTCGACAACTTCAAGCACATCAACGACACCCTCGGACACGGTTCGGGCGACCGGCTGCTGCAGGCTGTCGCCGGGCGGCTGCAGAGCGCGATTCGCGACACCGACGCGCTCGGGCGCCTCGGCGGCGACGAGTTCGTCGTGATCGCCGAGGGAATGTCGCTTTCCGCGGGCCCCGAGCTGATCGCCGAGCGCCTGCTGGAGGCGCTCAAGCAGCCCTTCAAGCTCGATGAGTCCACCTCGGAAGCCACCCGCCTCACGGTCACCGCCAGCGTGGGGATCGCCGCCGGCGATCGCGGCTCCGCCGAAGAGCTGCTGCGCGACGCCGACATCGCGATGTACCGCGCGAAGTGGGACGGCAAGAACCGCTACACCCTCTTCGAGTCGGGGATGCAGGATGCGGTGCAGAGCCGCATGGAGCTCGAGATGGACCTGCGCGATGCGCTCCTCAGCGAGGAGTTCTACCTCGAGTACCAGCCCACCTTCGATCTCAAGGACATGAGCCCCACCGGCGTGGAGGCCCTCATCCGCTGGAAGCACCCCACGCGCGGCACGATCCAGCCGAACGACTTCATCCCGCTGCTGGAGGAGACCGGCATGATCGTCGAGATCGGCGAGTGGGTGCTGATGGAGGCATGCCGGCAGGCCGCCGGCTGGCGTGCGGCCGGGCATCCCATCGGCATGTCGGTCAACGCCTCCGCGAGGCAACTCGACACCGACGAGTTCGTCACCAGCGTGCGCGAGGCGCTGCACCGCAGCGGCCTCGAGGCGGGCGCGTTGACGATCGAGATCACAGAGACCACGCTGATGCGCAACGTCGAGGAGACAGCGCAGCGGCTGGCGGCGGTGAAGGAGCTCGGCGTGCGCATCGCGATCGACGACTTCGGCACCGGCTACTCCTCGTTGGCGCACCTCCAGAAGTTCCCCGTGGATGCACTGAAGATCGATCGCACCTTCATCGCGCGGCTCACCCAGGATCCCGAGGGCGAGACGCTGATCCGCACGCTCGTGCAGCTCGGCAAGGCACTCTCGATCGAGACGCTCGCCGAGGGGATCGAGCAGTCCCAGGAGCTGGCGCTGCTGCAGGGCGAGAGCTGCGACAGCGGACAGGGCTTTCTGTTCGCGCGCCCGCTCGACGCCGAGGCCATCGAGGCCTTCTTCGGGCAGTGGCCGAGCCAGCCGGTGCTGGAGTCGGAGACACCAGCGGCGGCTGCGGTGAGCACCCAACCCCTTTGATTCAGCTGCCCAATGCCAAACAGCTGGATCGATTCGCCTCAGATTCTCCCAAATTGCGTAAAATGCTCGCCAACTGAGGCTCCGCTCTGCGGATGGGGGCTGCACGAAGCTGGGCGCCGCGCTTGAGTGAAGCGCCTGCGATCGTCAAGATCATTGGGACTGTCCTGACTTCGGGCAGGAGTAGGCTTTGCACTGAGAGCCGCTCAATCGGAATCAGTCTCAGATCGGGGAATTACGATCACAGGCAGACGGCCAGCAGAGGAGTCCCCCACGCGGCGCAGCGCGCTCGGTGGTCTTGGGCTCAGCAGCCGCAGGCTGAGGAGCCTTGGGCAAGCCGGTGGCATGATCGCCGGTGCTCTGCTGGCCGGCTGGCGCCTGAGCGCCACCGTTGAGCGACGGGCGGCGGCGCACACACTCGCCTTGGAGCGCCACCGGGTGGCCGCCGATGTTCACGACCTCATCATGCAGGACCTATCTCTGGCGCTCGCCAACGCGCGCACACTGGCAGACGGGCACGCGAGCGGCTCGCGCGCGAATGCCTCGCGCGCGAGCGTGGTCGTGAGCGCGGGCGAGCGTGCACTGGCGGGAGCGCGCACCGTTCTCAGCGGGCTCACCCACCCGCCCGAGGTCGAGCCGATCGTGCAAGCGATCGAGGCGAGCGTGCAGGTGGCGGCGCGCAACAACCGCCTGATCTTCGACGCCGCCGGGGTTCCGCGATCGGCTCGCGTGGATGAGTCCACCCGTGCGGCCCTCCTGCACGTCGCCCGCGAGGCCGTCAGCAACGCCGCCAAGCACGGCCCACCCAACACGATCGAGGTGGCGCTGCGCTACAACGGCGACTGGCATCTCACCGTGCGCGATGAGGGCGAAGGATTCGATGCCTCCGCCACCGACAGCGGCTTCGGTCTCACCAGTATGCGCGCCCACGCGCAGGCGCTCGGCGGCGTCCTGAACGTCACCAGCGCAGCCGATCGAGGCACCACGGTTGAGGTGCTTCTGCCGTGAGCGGCACACCCACCGCAGCCGCCCGCGCGGCGAGCAGACCCGTGCAGGCACACCGGGACGCCCCGCGCACAACCGACGCTCGCGCGCACACAGATGGCGACGCTCCCACCGTCGTCATCGCCGACGACCACCCCGCGATCCGCCTGGGCGTGCGCATGGCGTTGATGACCGGCGGCCTGCAGGTCCTCGCCGAGGCCGCCGATCGCGACGGCGCGATCGAGGCGGTGCTGCGCGAGCGCCCCCATCTCTGCCTGCTCGACGTCTACATGCCCGGCGGGGGCATCCAGGCCGCCGCCGCGCTGGCCGCGCTCGCGCCCGAGACCAAGGTGGTGATGCTGAGCGTCTCCAACAGCAGCGAAGATCTACTCGCCGCGCTGCGCGCCGGAGCAATGGGGTACCTGCCCAAGGACACCCCGCCCGATCGCCTCCCAATCGCACTGCGCGGGGTGCTCGCCGGCGAGCCCGCGCTGCCCCGCGCGTTCGTCGCGCCCCTTTTGCGCGAGTTGCGCGAGCTGCCCGCGGCCGAGCCACACCCCGCCCGCGACGGCGAGGGCGCCGGCGAGCTGTCGAGCAGGGAGGCCGAGGTGCTGCGCCTGCTCCGCGCCGGTATGCGCACCGCCGAGATCGGGCGCAGTCTCTCGCTCTCGCCGATCACCGTCCGCCGGCACATCTCCGCGGGCGTGGCCAAGCTTGGCGTGGCCGATCGTCAGGAGGCGATCGGCGCGATCACAGCAGGCCTACGCGCACCGCGTGCACGGCCGCCTGCACCCGGCTATGCACGCCCAGCTTCTCGAAGATGTTCTTCACGTAGCGCTTAACGGTGTGATGGCTGATCGAGAGCTCTCTGCCAATCGCGATGTTGTCGGCGCCATCGACGATCAGCCGCAGCACCTCCGTCTCGCGCGGCGTCAGCACGGTGCTCTCGCGCACGCCTTGCGCGCCGCTGCAGCCGTGCTCTTTGAGGGCGCCCGCCACCTCGCTGGAGATCACGATCTGGCCCTCCGCGGCCTGCCGCACGCCCGCCGTGAACTGATTCGCGGGCGCATCCTTGAGCAGGTAGCCGCGCGCGCCCGCCGCGAGCGCGCGCAGCACGTCGCTGCGATCTGTCGACACCGTCAGCACCACCACGCGCACCCCCGGCGTCTCGCGCGCGAGCACGCCGAGCGCCTGCAGCCCCGAGCCGGCTCCCATCTCGAGATCGATCACGAGCACATCCGGCTGGCGCTCGCGTGCGAGCCCCAGCGCCTGGACGGCGTCGGCGGCCTCCCCCACGACCGCCATGCCGGCGGACTCGAGCATCCCGCGCAGCCCCTCGCGGAAGAGCTGGTGGTCGTCCGCCAGCACAACGCGCAGTCCCTCCTCCTCGAAGTTGGACACGTTCCCCAGCTAATCGGATGAACCGGACCACCGCAACTGTTTAGTCGCTACATATCTATGGGCATATTCGAATCAACGATGAAGTGTTTCCGTCTTCTTGCGGTCGTTGCGACGCTGCTTCTCTGCGGACAGGCGCTCGGCGCGGGCGTGCATGCCCGCCCATCCAGGCCCGCCCACGCAGCCCATCCGCGCAATGCCCGCAGCCGGCATCGCGTGCATCGCCGCACCCGCAGGGGCCATCCGCATCGCCAGGCGCATAAGCGTCGCAGACACCCCATCAAGCACCGGCGGGCGACCCTCCGACGACCGCTGCCGGCGATCACGCTGCCCGTGCCCGTCCCAACGCCTCCTCCCCCACCAACGACCCTCACCACCTCGACAGCCACCGCGACGAGCGCAACCTCCACGACCACGGTCCCCAGCACCTCGAACACCAGCTCGTCGGCGAGCACCACCGCGAGCACCGACTCGACCTCCACCTCAGCCACTTCCACCACAACGAGCCCCACCACCACCTCCACGACCACCGGCACGTCGTCGACCACAACGACCATCTCCACCACGAGCACGACCACAACGACGACCTCCACCACGACCACTCCCCCACCGAGCTGCACCGCCGAAGTCGCGAGCGTCGCCGAAGCCGAAGCCCAGGTCGCCTCCGCCGCGCCCGGCGCCCTCGTTTGCCTCGCGGCGGGCTCCTACGGCGCGATGAACCTCACGGGCGCCCACGCCGGCCCGGTCACCCTCGAGCCTCTGCCGGGCGCGAGCGCCTCGATCGCCGGCCTCAGCGTCTCCGCCGGCGCTTCCAACATCACCATCCACGACTTCACCATCACCGGCGGCGTGAGCCTCGGCGCCGGCGACTCGCACATCACGATCGATCACAACGACATCAACGGCGAAGGTCCCGGCGGGGACGGCGAGGGGGTGGAGACGGGCGGGGTCAACTGCGCCGCGCCCAACGCGCCCGTCTACCCGGGCTGCACCTCAACCCCGCCCTCCACCTACATCACGATCTCCGGCAACCGCATCCACGGCTACGGCCTCGGCGCCACCGAAGACGCCATCCACCTCAACAACTGGCAGCACGTGCGTGTGATCGCCAATGACATCTACGACCTCGAGGAGCACGGCAACCACACCGATGCCCTGCAGAGCGTCTGGGGTGGCAGCGATCTCCTCTTCGAACGCAACTACGAGCACGACAACCAGGCCCAGGGGTTCTTCATCAGGGACGGCGACGTGGCGCAGGTCAAAGTCGCCGACAACCTCTTCCTGCGCAACAACAACGAGCCGCCCATGGACGAGTACAACGTTCAGGCGATCGACACCACCGAATTCACGATGACGGGCAACACCGTGTGGGACAACCAGGCCGATCTGATCCGCGCCGAAGAAGCCGCCGAGCCGCTCACAGCGACCGTCGAACGCAACGTCGAGGAGGTCTTCAACGTGCTCTACGAAAAGGGCCCCGCCTACCAGCTCACCGAGGATCACGACCTCTTTCGGGAACCGCCCTGGACGTTCACGATGGGCGCCCACAGCATCGTCGTCCCCGATCCCGAATTCGTCGACCCCGCCGCCGACGACTACCGTCTCGAGAGCAACCCCGAACACCTCGGCGTCGACTGGGCGCCCGCCGAATACGTTTACGGCCCCACCGGCGACTGACAGAGCTCCAGGCGCCGAGCGGGGCGGCTCCCTCTCACCGCCCCGTCGACTTGTCAACCCATCGAGCCCGCATCCCTGCTCTGGTCGCAGCGCTGACGCGACCTTCCCATTCGACCCCTAGCGGGCGTAGCCGGCTGGGCTGCCAGGGCAACTCAGCCGGCCCTCTCGTACATCAAACCCCACTCTACCCCGAGTCGGAAACGCTGTCAATATAAACATCCACTCCCTCGATACACAAGCAGTGGGGGAACGTGCGAGCTCAGGGATAGGCCCTCAGCGCAACCGCATCACCGTGAACCCCCGCGACGGGTTCGTTCCCCCCGCGGGCGCCGCGAGCGTGCCGATCGTCTCGCGCGCCTCCACCCTCGCGCGCAGGTAGGCGCCGAGCACCCCGTCGTAATCCACGCCGAAGGTAGGCGTCCCCCACGCCGCGAGGTCGCGCGCCCCGATCGCCGCGAGCCTCACGTGCTCGCGGCGCAAACGCGCGATCGCGCCTCGCTCTTCCGCGGGCGTCGCCAAAAGGCCCGGCAGCAGCGTCAGCTCATACAGCGCCGGCGGGCGATCCGCCATGAAATACAGCCCCCCATCCGTCGGCGCCGCGAGGATCGGCTCGCCCGCGCGCGTCGCCGCATCGATCGCCTCAACCGTGCCTTCCAGCGCCCCCGCCGCCGCCGCGCTCGTCACGAACGTCCCCCGCGGGGTATGCACCAGCGTCGTGTCGTGCACATACAACCCTCCCAACGCATACGCCGCGAGGCCCACCGCCACCAATCCCAGCGCGCCGATGCTCGCCGCGCGTGCGCGGGGACGGCGCTCAGCCACGCGTGTGTGCAGGATCCCCAGCAGCAGCACCAATGGAGCCGCGTAGTAGGGGGCGTAGGAGCCCTCCGTCGTGAACGCGTTGTATGCGCGCAAACCCAAGCCCGCCGCCACCACGATCAGCGCGATGTCCAGCGGCCACTCCGAGCGCGCCAATGCCGCCTGCGCCTCTTCCTCGCGCACACCCAAAACCGTGGTCGGCGATGCGCCCCCGTGCCGGGCCGAGGCCCGGCTCAACCCAGCGCTCTCGCCTCGCAGCGGCGAGCGCTCTCCGCGCACCGCTCGCACCGCCGCCACCGCGCACGCCCCGAACCCCAGCGCCGGCAGCCAACTCATCCCGAGCGTCAGATGGCGCACCTCCCCCTCGATCGCCACCCGCTGCACCATCAGTGCCCCGCTCGCGCGCAATCCCACATCCACCAGCGCCACGCCCACAGCCACTCCCGCCAGCGGCCACACCGCGACGATGCGCCCGCCGCGCGGCCCGCTCAGGGTCGGCTCTGCCGGCCCTCTCCCCTTTTCCCTTTCACCCCTCGCCGCGCGCGCTTCGCGGTGCTCGCGCCAGCCCTCCACACTCTTCACCAGCGCCGCCAGCAGTCCCACGTAGAGCGCTGCGCGCAGCGCCAGGCCCGCGATGCTCGACGCCGTGAACGGCATCCAGCTCTGCTCCGTGCGCGCGCCCACGCGGATGAACTTCACCGGCCACAGGTTTTCGGTGAGCAGCGTGGCGAGGCCCGCGCGCGTCGCGAACCACCCCAGTACCAGCACCGGCAGCGTGAGCGCCCCCAGCGCCACGCGCCAGCCCTTCCGCCACGCCGCGCCGCGGCCCTCCACCCGCCACGTCGCGAGCAGGTACGTAGCCACTCCCGCCGCCGCCACCGCCGCGAACTCCGGGCGCGTCAGGCCCACCGCTCCCGCCGCCAGCCCCGCCCACAACATGCGCCCGCGCGCCAGCGCCAGCAGCATCCCCAGCACGCACAGCAGGCCGAAGGTCGCCGAGTTCGTGTGCGGCAGCACGAAATCGAACGCCGTCCCCGAGAAGCCGATCGCCAGCAGCACCGCCCCGCACAGCGCCGCTTCCAGCGGAGCCAACCACTGCCGCGCCAGGGCGTAGAACGTCGCCACGATCGCCGCGCACTGCACCAGCCCAAACGCGTACGCCGTCGTGAAGCTCGTGCCAAAGACCCTAAACGCGAGTGCCAGCGAATACAGCCCCAGCGGGCCGTAGTAGTAGCGCACGTCGCGGTACGCCACCGCCCCATGCCTCACCAGATCCGCCGTCGTCAGCTCCGCCCCCGCATCGATCTCCGGCATTCCCCACTTGCGCCACGTCGCCGCCGTCAACGCCGCGAAGACCGCGCACAGCGCGAGGATCGCCTGGCTATCGCGCAGCTCGCGCCGGGGGGCGAGCCATGACTGTCGCGGTGGTGCCTGCGTCTGGACAGGCGTCGGCGACGTCGCGATCCGCGCAGCCGTCGCGGGCTGCTGGATCTCCGCCGGTGAACCTCCGCCGCCGCTCACGCCGGCGCGGGTCGTGCCGCCACCGCGCTCAGCAGCACCTCCAGCTGCGCCCGCGCGACCACGCGCAGCCCCGCCAGGTACGCCACGCAGCCCACGATCCCCGCCACCAGCGCCTGCGCCAGGTCCGCGCCGAGCGCGTCGCCCACTGCCCATCCCGCGCCAAACGCCACCGCCGCCAGCGCGATGAAGCGCGCGCCGTCGCCGCTCAACTCTCGCACCACCGCCCGCGCGTCCTCACGGCCCGCGCCGCTCACCAGCAGCACCCCCGCGAGCGCCGCCGGAGCCACCCACATCGCACCCACCGCGCCATCCACTCCCCACAGCGCCGCGCCCACCGCGCTCGCCGCCACGTGCCCCGCGAGCAGCAGCGGCGCCAGCGCCCCCAGCAGAAGCGTGCGTCCCAGCGCCAGCAGCACCGGCAGCAGGAAGTTCACCAGCAGCGCCGCCACCGTCCACGGCACGAGCAGCGCCGCGAACACCCTCAGCGTGTGCACCTCCGCGAGCGACAGGCTCCCCGGCAGCAGCGCGTGGATCAGCGGGGCGCCGCTCGCGATCAGCCCCGCCAGCGCCGGCGCCACGATCAGCATCGCGTAGCGAAACCCCCTCGGCACCGTGCTCGCGACGAGAGCCTCGCGCTGCGCGCGCGCCTGGCGGGTCATATCGGGGATGCTCGACATCCCCAGCGCCATCCCCGTACCCGCCACCAGGTAGCTCGCGAACAGGTACGCGTAGGAGAGCACCGTCGTCTCCCCCGCCGCCGAGCGGCTCGCGAACGCCAGCGTGATCACGAACAGCAGGTTGAACGCGAGGTAGATCGCCGTGCGCCCCAGCACCACTCCGCAGTTGCCCCCCAGCTCGCGCAGGCCCCTCGCCAAGCGATTGGCGCCAACGGGCGCGGCCCGCCTCGCATCGACCGCGGGCGAGAGCCGAAACGGCTCTACGGGGCGCGCGGCCAGCTCCACCGGCCACGCGCCCCAACCCCCGCTGCGGCGCATCCCCACCAGCATCCACGTGCACGTGAGCACCGACATCGCGCCCATCGACCAGCCGAGCGTCTGCACGCCGGTGTGGCTCATCAGCACCAGAAAAGTCATCAATCCGCCCGCCGCCCCCACCGTATAGCCGCCCGCGATCGTGCCAAAGCGCCCGCGGATCGCCAGCACCGTGGCGGCCCCCGCGGCCCATAGCGCCAGCACCATCGCCACCCCCAGCACCGGCAGCGCCGTAGCGGTCACCTGCCTCGCGCCCGCCTTCAAGCCCGGCGCGATCAACCCCGCCAGCGCGCCGGCGCCCGGTACCGTGAGCGCCAGCACCACCGCGCCAACCACGCCCAGCACCGCCGCGAACTGGCGCGCGCTGAGGCGCGCCGGCTCCACCAGCAGCCCCACCGAGGTCAGTCGCAAACTCTGGCTGAACACGCCAAACGTCGAGTACAGCGCGAACGCCACGAAGAACCCATCCGTGCGTGCGTTCGTGCCAAAACGCCCCAGATACAGCACCGCCTGACCCGCCGAAGCCGCCGCCATCGCGAACGTCGCCAGCGACATCGCCAGACCCGCGCGCGCGCCGTTCATCGAGCGGGCCTCACGAGACCCAGCCACCGAGGCGACCGCGCTCACGGCGCCCCATCCGCGTAGTGCGCGGCGATCGTCGCGGCGCTGAGCGGCTGGTTGTAGAGCGCCAGTTCGTCGAGCGTCCCCGCGCCGAACAGCGCGCTGCCCGCCCGCGAGAACAGATACAGCGTCGAGTTCGCGAACGGTCCCGCGCCCGTGCCCGTCGCGCCCTGCGTGAAGCTCACCGGCTGGCCGTCGACGTAGGGCATTATCTGCGCACCCGACGCCGCCGCGCCGTTGAGCACGAACACGTAGTGATGCCACACGCCTGCGCTCGGCCGCGCCATGTAGATGCTGTTGCGCGAGGCGCCCACGCCGATGCCCACGCCGAAGCTGCCCCCCAGTTCGGGGGCGTCGGGGTCGATCAGCAGGCCGCCGCTGTTTTCGTTGAAGTTCGGGGTGAGCTCCATCGCCAGCGAGTCGTTGTTCGCATAGGAGTTCCACTTCATCCAGAATTCGACGCTCAGCTGGCTCGTTTCAGAGAGGTTCAGGGGGATCCCGCCGCTGGCGCTCGTCCCGTTGAAACCGAGCGCCGTGTCCGTTTCGCCCGCGATCGCGCCCCCCAGTCCGAAGGAGCCGCCGCTGACGGTCCCGTTCGCCGTGCCCTTGCCGTCGTGGATCGTCGGACCCGCCGACTCGTCCAGGCGGTAGTAGTGGGTGAGGCCGGGCGTCGCGAGGATCGCCGCGCTGTAGGTTTCGTTGCGCACCGTGATCGTCGCCGTCGCCGTGGCGCTCGCGCCGAGGCTGTCGATCGTGCGCACCGCGACCGTGTGCGTCCCGGCTTTGGCGAAGCTCGTTTTCAGCGTCGACGCGGCGCCGGTGTCGGTTTCATAGACCCCGTTTTCGTTCAGCTCCCACTGGTAGTCGACGATTTTCGCGTCCGGGTCCGTCGAGGCGCCCGCTTCCAGCGTCACGCTCTGCCCGGGCGTGGCGGCGCTCGGCGCTTTGAGCACCGCATTCGGCGGCTTCACCGTGCCGTGCGAGTTGTAGTGCTGGAAAATCGTCGCCGCATTCACGTCCGTCCCATACAGCGCCAGATCGTCGAGCGTGCCCGCGCCGAACAGCGCGCCGCCGGCGCGCGACATCAGGTAGAGAGTCGAGTTCGCGAACGTCCCCGCGCCAGTGCCGCTGCTCTCGGTCTGGAAGGCCACCGGCAGGCCATCTACATAGGGGGTTATCTCGCTCCCCGTCGGCGCCGTGCCGTTGAGCACGAAGGCATAGTGGTGCCAAACCCCCGCGGAGGGGCGCGGGAAGAAGATGCTGTTGCGCGTGTTGTTCATCCCGATCCCCACCCCAAACGTGCCGCCGTACTCAGGCGCGTTGGGATCGACCAGGAAGCCGCCCGGGGTTTCGTTGAAGTTCGGCGTCAGCTCCATCGCCAGCGCGTCGTTGTTGGCGTACGCGTTCCACTTCAACCAGAACTCCACCGTCACCTGGCTCGTCCCCGAGAGGTTCATGCTGGGGATGGCGCCGCTGTCGCTCGTCCCGTTGAAGGCGAGCGCCGTGTTGGCTTCGCCCAGCACCGCCCCTTCCAGCCCGAACGTGGCGCCCGCGATCGTTCCATTGGCGCTGCCCTTGCTGTCTTTGACGGTCGGGCCCGCGGTTTCGCCGAGCGGGTAGTAGTGCAGGAGACCGGGCGTGTCGAGCACCGCGTCCGCGTAGTCGCTCACCCCCTCTTCCAGCACCGTCACCGTCGCAGTCGTGGTCGCTGTGAGACCGCGTTCGTCGGTCACCTTCAGGCCCACGGTGTGCGCGCCGACCGTCGTGAACGACGTTTTCAGCTGCGCCGTCGTGCCGGTGTCGGTCGTGTATTCGCCTTTGCCCGTGAGATCCCACTTGTAGTCTTTGATCTGCCCCTGATCGCTCGAGCCGGCGGCGCTCAGCGTCACAGCCTGGCCGGTGATCGCGGTGCCGGGCGTCGCGGAGAGATGGGCTTCGGGCGGGAATTCACCCACGCGCACGGGCTGCGTGATGTATTCCCAGCCGCCGTTTGAGTCGGTCACACGCAGCCCCACATTGACGGTCTGCGCGGTGGCATAGGAGGTCGTGACGGTCGGCGTCGTCGTAGTGGTCTCATACGTGCCGTCGCCGTTCAGATCCCACTCGTACTTTTTGATGCTCCCCCTGCTGTAGCTCGAGGCGGAGGCGTCGAGTTTCACCGTCTGCCCGGGTCGCGGCAGCGCCGGCGAAGTCGTGAACGAAGCGGTGGGACGCGGGTCGGTGCCGTTGTCCTGAAAGTGTTCCTGTATCCGCGCCGCGCTGAGATCGCCGCCGTAGATCGCCAGATCGTCGAGCGAGCCGTTGCCGAACAACGTTTTGGCATCGCGCGAGAGCAGGTACAGGGTCGAGCTGGCAAAGTTCCCCGCACCGGTTCCTTTGCCTTCCTGGGTGACCGCCACCGGCTGGCCGTCAACGTAGGGGACGATCTCGTGTTCGGCCGGCTGCGTGGGATCGAGCACGAACGCGTAGTGGTGCCATACCCCCGCCGAGGGGCGCGCGAAATAGATGCTGTTGCGCGCCGCGCCATCGCCGATGCCAACGCCGAACATGCCCCCGAACTCGGGCGAGTTGGGGTCGATCAAGAAGCCGCCCGCGTTTTCGTTGGAGTTCGGCGTGAGCTCCATCGCCAGCGCGTCGTTGTTGCCGAACGCGTTCCACTTCAGCCAAAATTCGACCGTGATCGCGCTCTGTTCTGAGAGGTTGAGGCCGACCGTGCCATAGCTGCCGGCTTCGCCCTCGTCGGGGTCGCCGGCGCCGGGGAAGCTCACCGCCGTGTTGGGGTCGCCGTTGACCGCGCCCGCCACGCCGTAGGTGACGCCGCTGAGGGTCCCATTGGCCGTGCCCTTGCTGTCTTTGACGGTTGGGCCGCTGGATTCGCCCAGCTGGTAGTAGTGCAGCAGCCCCGGCGTCGCCAGGATCGAGGCCTCGTAGTTGCTGATCCCCGTGGTCACCGCATTCACGACGATCGTGGCGGTCGCGGTGTTGCCGGCGGGGTCCGACTCCCTCACGCCCACCGTGTGGGCGCCCGCGGTGGCAAAGCTCGCTTTGACGCTTGGCGTGGCGCCCGTGTCGGTCGTGTATTCGCCTTTGCCCGTGAGGTCCCACCTGTAGTCTTTGATCTGACCGCTCACGTCTTTGGAGTGCGAGGCGTCGACGGTCACGCTCTGCCCGAGCGCGGCGGGGTTCTGCGAGGCGCCGAGGCTGGGGGTGATCGAGTTGTTCACCATCACCGTGCGCGTGCTCTCGTCTTCCAGGCCATTGCTGTCGCGCACCTTCAGCACCACGCTGTAGAGACCCGGTGCGGTGAACGCGTGCGCGAGCGTCGGCGTCGTACCGGTTTCCACGGTGAACCCCGCGCCTTCGAGGTCCCACCAGTAGTTGGTGATTTTCGCGCCCGGATCGCTCGTGCCCGAGGCGTCGAATTTCACCTGCTGCCCCACCAGCACGGTGGTCGGCGTCGCTTTGAACGCCGCCCACGGCGGTTTGGGCGCTTTGGCGGAGTCGAGCACGATGCCCGACTCGAGCGTCGCCGGCTGCACGCCCATTTCCGAGAGCACGTTGTAGGTGGCCTGGTTGATCGCGGGATCCACATCGAAGCCGTAGGCCCACTGCATCGTGCCCGAGGAGAACACGTAGGCGCCGCTGCCCGCGCGGTACTCCACGGCGCTGACCGTGTTCGGCTGACCCGGCGGCGGTTCGGCGAGGCGTTCGCGCCCGTAGTCCTGCAGCCACGTCGATTCGGGGTCGCTGGTGTTGGTCGCGCTCAGGCGCTTCACGCCTTCGGGCTCCACTTCCGCCGCGTGCGCGTACAGGGGACTGGAGGGGCTGGGGATCTGATCCCACTCCCAGCCCACGAGGTTGCTGTCGATGCTCACCTGCGAGTTGCCCGGCAGCCCCGTGTTGCGCCACACGCGATCGCCCTCGTATTCGCCGCCCACATTGCCCGCCGGCACGGTGAGGCCCCATTCCCGTTCCTCGTTGTCGCCCACATACATCGCCCCGAACAGCTCGTTCTCGGGCTCGTTGGGCCCCACGCGGCCTTCCGGCGGCGCGTTTGGATCGCCCGCGGGGGCCCCAGGATCGCGGCGCGTGGAGGTCGCGAACTGCGGGAGGAATTCGCCGTGCGGCCCAATCGAAGCGGGGTCGTTGGGCGTCGCCGCGGCGTCGCCATCGGAGGAGCCCTGCACCGTCTTGTAACAGACGAGCGTGCGGTAGCTGTTTTCAAAGCGCGTCTGCCAGTAGGCCGTGTTCGCGCTCAGCGAGAGAATGCTCACACCGTGTTCGCGCGCGGCGATCGTGTTGTTGAACGCCGCATATGACCAGTACTCGCTGTGCCCGGAGATCACGATGATCTTGTGGTTCAAGAGCGCCGAGGGGTTGCGCTCGAGCTGGATGTCATCGGTATAGGTGACGTTGTAGCCCTGCTCCTCGAGCCACTCCACCGTGTCGTAGTCGGGACCGAAGAACTTGTTGCGCTGCTCTTCGCCTTCTGCCAGCGGGCGGTCGAAGGACACGGCCACCGCGCGCCCATCCCCCGCGATCGTGTCGGCGCCGCCGCAGGCGTCGTAGTACAGCGACTTGCAGCCCCACGTGTTGTAGGCCTCATACGTCGAGGCCGGCAGCACGTCGAGGACTTCCGAGGCCTGCGAGTCGTTGCGCACCACGAACTCCACATAGTTCTGCGCGCCCCCGTCGGCGAGATCGGTGAACACGGCCTCGTACACGCCCGAGAGCGGCAGCGTTTTGCCGGGGATCGTGTAGGTGACGCCCCAGTTGGAGCAGCTCAATTCGCCCGTCGTCGCATTCGCCGCGTTGCAGGCGAAGGAGTTGTTGACTTTGACGCTTTTCGCGCCCGCCGCGGAGATCAGGCGCGCGCCTTCGCCGCCGTAGTACCCCATCCGGTAGACCGCGATGTTCACGCTCGTGCCGGGGAACGAGGGCTCGCTGCTGCCGATCTTCAGCGCCACGCTTTCGCCGAGGTTGTAGCTCGTCTGCGTCGAGAAGCCGCCCAGCGCTTCGCTGTAGTTCGCCATTTCGTTGGCGCTCGTCCCTGCGCCCATGCAGTTGTTCTCGTTGACCACCGGATTGGCGTTGGGGCAGCTCACTTCCGCGGCGGCCGGCGTCGCGAACAGGAGGCAGCCCACCAGGGCCACGAGCAACCACATCGGTGCGCCGCGCGAGAGCATCGTCGACCGAACGCACCGCCCACCCGTCAACTTTTGGGATCTCGCCACGTTTCTCGCACATGGCCCAGCGACTGCGAGTGGGCGTCATCCCGGCGCGCGAGCACGCCCTGCGCCCGCGTTTGTGGGACGCGCTGGAAGCGGCCTACCCCGTGTCCTTCGCCGGCCGCGAGGCGGGAGCGCTGCGCGAGCTCGACGCGCTCGTCGCGGTTGGCGTGGGGCCTGATACCGCGGCGCTGGATCCCGCGGGACTGCCGTGTCTGCACGCGACCGCAACGGAGGAGACGCCCGACGCCGCGAACCGGGCGGACGGCGCCTCGCTCACCCGCGTGGGCGCCGCGGTTGCGTGCATCCCCGACGAGCTGGCGGAGGGCGAGGCGCTGCGCGAGCGCCTGCGTCCCGGGCGCAACCGGGCGCTGCTCGCGCTCGCGCGCTTCCTCGCGGAGCTCACCGCGCACCTGCGCCCTCCACCGGCGCCGCTGCACGCGGCGTTCGTGATCGACGACCCCAACCTGCGTCGCCGGCGCTACGGCCACATCGACTACGCAGAGCTGCTGGAGCACGCGCGCAGCCACGGCTACCACGTGGCGATCGCGATGGTGCCGCTCGATGGGCGGCTCGCGCGCCGCGACGGCGCGGCAACGCGCCTCTTCCGCGCGGGCGCGCGCAATCTCTCGCTATGTGTGCACGGCAACGACCACGACGGCCCCGATCTGGGGCGCCCCACGCGCGATGCGGATGCGCTCGCGCTGGTGGGTCAGGCGCTGCGCCGCACCGCGGCCTTCGAAGCGCGCACGGGATTGCCGGTGGACCGTGTGATGGTGCCCCCCCACGAGCGCCTCAGCGAGCCGGTGGCACGCGCGCTGCGCGCGTATGGCTTCGCGGGCGTATGCACCACGCGCCCCTATCCCTGGGTGGCGAACACGCCCGAGCGCCACTGGCTGGCGCGCCCGCCCGCGGCGGGGCCGCTCGCGGCCTGGAACCCGGTGGACCTTGTGGCAGGCGGCCTGCCGGTTCTGCTGCGCGCGGAGTTCGAGCATCCGCGCGAGGACCTCGCGTTACGCGCCTTCCTCGGCCAGCCGCTGATCCTCTACGGCCACCACGATCTGCTTGCTGAAGGCCCGGACGCGCTCGCGCAGGCGGCGGGCGAGATCAATCGCCTCGGCGAGGTGAAGTGGTCCTCGCTTGGAACGATCGCCCGCGCGCTGACCCCCGCCCGGCCCGCAGTGGACCCGTCGGCGCTGGCCACCGTGCGGCCCGTCACCGATGCGCGTGCGCTCGACGCGCTGCCGGCGCCGCGGCGGCGCCTATCCCCTCTTCTGCGCCGCCTGGCGAGCGAGGGGCGCGATCGCCTGGGAGCGCTTCCGACACGCCCCCTCAAGCCAAGGCCAGATCCAGCAACCGCTCGTGGCGGGCCTCCCAGGAGTTGGTCTGCACGAACGTGAGGCGCTCGTTCTCGCGGGCGGGGCCGAGCGCGAGCGCGGCGTCGACGGCGGCAGGGTAGCCGCGGCCTTGGCCGACGAGCAGCACGCGCGGATCCACGCCGCGCAGGGGGCGCAGGTCGCAGCCAACGACGGGGAGACCGCCGGCGAGGTACTCGTAGAGCTTGAGCGGGCTCATCGCCTCGGTGAGCGGAGAGCGCACGTGCGGGATCAGGCCGACATCGGCGACGCGGATCAGCCCGGTGACGGCCGCACGCGAGAGCTGGGAGTGGATCTCGATGTTGGGCTCGGCGCGCAGCGGCGCGAGGTGCTCGGCGTCGAGCAGCGCCCCGGCGAGCACCACCGTGGCCTCGGGGCGCGCGCGGGCGATGGCAAGCAGCGCGGGGATGTCCAGGCGCGCGTCGAGCGTGCCCACATACAGCAGCAGCGGGCGCAAGAGGTCGCGCTGCCAGCCGGGCGGGGTGGGGTCGCCGATCCACTCGCTCGGCAGCAGGCCGTTGGGGACCACCGCGCCGGGCCCCGTGGGCGCGAGGCGCTCGAGCAGCGGGGTCGAGACGGCCGCGACGCGGCGACGGCGGATGCGCAGCGCGGCGAAGCTCTCGCGGTAGGCGGGCCACCAGCGCTGGTGCGTGGGCGAGGCGGCCCAGTCGTCGATCGCGTAGTAGGTGACCGCGCGCGCCCACGCGCACTCCGCGAAGCCCGCGAGCAATGGGTGCGCGGTGATCAGCGCAGGTTCGCGCAGCCCCGCGCGCGCGACGGCCCGCGCGAGCACGCGATCGTAGGCGGCGGCCATCCGTGCGACGGCCCTGAGCGAGGTGGGATCGTGGCGGCGCAGACGCAGCGGCTGCACGAGCCGCGCACGCTCCCCGCGGGGAACTCGGCGCGCTGCCCGGCGGGCGTGAAGAGGTCGCGCAGGAGCTTCACGGGAAGGCTGCGCATCAGGTCGCACACGAGCACCCGCCGCACGCGGCGATGGGAGACGAGCGCCTTCGCGAGCCGGTCCTCGGGCATGAACCACCCCCGCCGTGCAGCGGCCTGCCAGCTCACGAACGAGAACGTGAAGACGACGTCGCGGCGAGCCTCATCGCGGGTCCCAGGAAGGTCCGCCAGGACCGTCGCATCGAGCATGTCCGAGCAACGGGCTCCAAGCGGGGGAACTTTTGGAATCGGGGAGCCAGGGCCGGGAACGGCATGAAGGGCTCCGCTACCGCTCCGCCAGCGGGTCGCGTTGTGCATGGATCAGCACGCTGGAGAGACCAAGCCCCGACCGCCATAAACGCAAATCAGCGCAGATAATCCCTGCTTTTTCTGCATTCGATTGCAGAAAAGCCATGGGGTACGACGCCGGGTTGGCGGCGAACGTCGCCTGGGGACGTAGACCCGCCCTACCCCCTGCGCTTGGGTTGCTCGAAGGCCGGCGCCATGCGTTCGATCGCGGCGCGGTCGAGCCCCAGCCTGGCCGCCGCTGTACGCCAGCGGCTCGTGGCGCTCGAGACCTCTTCGAGCACGGCGCGGGCGTCGCGGTCGGTGAGACGGAAGTACTCGGCCACGCCGAGGAGAACATCGATGCTGGCCTCGGTGGTGTCGTAATCGATCGCGGTGCACAGATGGGTGGGCCCCGGGCGGGGGTCGGGGTTGAGGTCGAAGGCGGGCGACAGCGACCACCCTGCGCTGCTGGTACGCAGGAAACCGTGGTTGCGTAGGTGGTCGTCGGTGTTGGAGATGAGGATCGAGAAGGCGATTCGCCGCCACAGTTCACGCAGATCCTCTCCGGCCGTGGGGGAGTGGCGCTCGATGACCTCGGCGATATCGAGGTAGGAGCCATGCTCGCCGTCGCTTGCCTCGAGCATCGTCATCGCGCTCACGTAGCCAACCCGCCGCACGCCTGCGCGGTCGAAGCGAGCGACGATCAATACCGCCTTACCATCGACTAGATGCAGCGTGTGGTCGGGCACCGAGATGCCGCAGTCGCGCGCGAGGGAGAGGGCGAGGGCCTCCCAGCGCATCACGTCCCACTCGTCGTTGGCGGGGCTCGGGAACTTGGCGATCGCGACCTCGCCGCCCTCGGCGAGCACGTGCGCCTTGGGGCGCGCGCCACCCAGCGAGCTGCCCGCCCGCAGGAGGGTGCGCAGGTCGGCATCGCGATCCTCTTCGCGCTCCAGCCGCTCCGCGGCGCCGAGCAGCCGGGGAAGCTCGATGAGATGCGGAACACCGCTGCGCTCCTCGGCCATGTAGGCCGCGGTGGGGGGGTCGCGGAAGCGCAGCGCGCCCTGGCGCAGATCGTCGCGCACGCCCAGCAGAGTAGTCGATCTCCCCGAAGCTCCGCTCTACCCCGCGCTCGTGACTCGCGCGCCGATGCTCAGCGCGCTGCATCAACCTGCGCCCCCAGCGGTCCGGCGCGCAGTCGGCGAAGGCTCCGAAGATCGCCCGGCCCACAGGCGTCTGCTGCGCCCCCGCGACGAGCGGCAGCGTCGGATCGAGCTCATAGGCACCGCGATGAGCGAGGTACTCCGCCGCATAGGCTGAAAGTCGCCGACTCACTCCCGCGCCGGCGATGGGACCACAGTCGCCCAGCAGGAATGTCCTCACCCCCGACCTGGACGACGACCTCGACCTCGGTGTCAGCCATCGCCCCGGCCGGTGAGACTCCGCGGGCGCACGCGCTGGGGAAGACGCTCCTCCGAGCGCAGACGCCCAACATCGGTCTCATACGGATCGAGCGCCTTGACGAGACCCTCGAGGACCCCGAGGGCGCGCAGGACACGCAATAGGTTTTCGACGCTCACGCCACCCTCACCACCCTCCAGGCGAACGAGCGTATCCCGCGAAACGCCGGCACGGTCGGCGAGCTGAGCCTGCGTCAGGCCACGCAGCTTCCGCCACGCCGCGACATCGCCCGCCACCCCAGCAAGGGCACGGCGAACCGACGGTGGGACAGGACGCGGCGTCCTGGGGCCACGAGATTTTCCAGATTCTTGTGCCATATAGCAGCCACTATAGCGTCTAGTATCGCATAAATCAGTCTTTAGCTTATGGAGGGAAGCCTGGGAGCGCAGCGCTCGCCGCGGGTCGCGCCGTGCGAGGTGGCGTTCGGCGAGACGATGCGCCGGCTTGCCGAGGAGGAGCGGGCAGCCGGACACGAGCCGTGGTGAACCGCGGCGAGGTCTGGTGGGCCGAACACCCCGAGTGGGACGCCGCCCCGCCCTGGTCCTGACCCGCCAGGGAGCGATCGACAACCTCAACGAGATATTCCTCGCCCTCGCCACGACCACGATCCGGGGACTCCCCACCGAGGTCGAACTCGGGCCAGACGACGGGATGCCGCGCACCTGCGTCTTGAACCTCGACCATACCGACACAGTCGGCAAAGGCCACCTCACCGAACGCATCACAAGCCTCGGACTCCCCGATTGGACGAAGTCTGCCGGGGCGCTAGGCGCAGCCACCGGCTGCTGAGCAGACATAGAATGTGTGGGCTCCAGCCAAAGCTGGGGGCCGATACGAAATACATCGCTATACTTGTAGTGCAAAATGGCTGCCTCGCCCACCAAGCAGAGCGTTGCGTTCCGCTTCGATCGCGGGACGGTGGCGCACCTGAAGCAGCGCGCGCGGGAAACCCATGCTCCCCAGACGGCGCTCGCGGAGCGCTACATCGAGGAGGGCCTGCGCCATGACGAGCACCCCCTGATCTGGTTCCGCGAGGGCGAGGCAGGCCGCCGCCCGGCACTGCTGGGCACGCGCCTGGACGTGGCGGAGGTGATGGGCACGATCAGACAGAACGGCAACTCCGTGGAGGAGGCCGCCGAGTACCTGGAGATACCAATCGAGCAGGTGGAGGCATGCCTGCGCTACTACACCGACTACAAGGAAGAGATCGACGCCTGGATCGAGCGTACCCAGGCGATCGCGCTGCGCGAGCGTGAACGCTGGCAGCGCCGCCGGCAGGCGCTGGCGTGAGGCTGCTGCTCGACGAGATGATCTCCCCCCGCATCGCGCGCGAGCTACGCGAGCAGGGACACGACGTGCAGGCCATCAAAAAAGACCGCCCTGACCTCACCAGCCGCGGCGACCGCGAAATCGTGCTCCACATGGCCAGCGAGCGGCGCGCAATCGTGACCAACGACATCGCCGACTTCCAAGCCATCCACGACCGGCTGCTCGCCGCAGGGGAGGAGCACGCGGGGATGGTCTTCACCTTCGACGCAACGATGCCCCGCAACAAGGACGCCACCGGGCAATGGGTGCAGACGCTCGCGCAGCTACTCGCCGAGCACGCAGGCGACGACGCGCTGCGTAACCGGATCCACCACCTGCCCTGAAGCGCCAAATTTTGCAGGGCTCCGGCCCGCTGGTCCGCACCGCCAGTACTACGTGAGCAGCCGGAAGCGAACGCCAAGGGTGCGGTATGTGCGTGCGGCGCGGGTGTCGCGGGAGACGAGCTCGATGTCGTGCTTGAGGGCGGTGAGCGCGATCAGCCCGTCGTAGGCCGACCCGCCGCTGACGCCGGCGGTGGCCATGAGGCCGGGAGCCGAGGCGTAGGCCTTGGCGCTGAGCGTGACGAGCGCCTTGGGAAGCCGCGCCTGGAGCATCGTGGCGACCGTTGCCGCCTCGGCTCGATGCGGCGGGGGCAGGCGGGTGAGGACGCTGTAGGCCTCCAGCGCTACGTGGGCGATCGTGGTGGTGCAGGCGCCAAGGGCATCCGCCGCGTCCTGATGAGCCTCGTGGTCGGCGAGGAGCGCGGGCAGCACGATGCTGGTATCGGCGGCAGAGCTCACCGGCGCTCGCGCACCGCTTCGAGCGCTCCGCGCAGGGCGGCATCGGTGATGGGCGTACCGGTAGGCGCGAAGGACGGCCCGTGGGACCCCTCGATCACAGCGGGCGGCTCCCCGGTGACCGTCAGCTCCAGGTGCCCGTCGACGATCTCGATCTCCAGCGGCGTCGCGGGCGAGATACCCAGCTGGTCACGCAATGCCTTGGGCACCACCACGCGACCCGCACCGTCGATTGCCACGTTCATGGCAGAAGCTTACCATTGCGATGGGGCTCCGGCCTGGGCGATCCTGCACGAGGCGTTCGTCGAGACGATGGACCGGCCTTCCTAAGAGGAGCATTCAGCCGGACACGGGCCGTGATGAACCGCGGCAGATGTGATGGACTGAGCGCTGAGCGTGGCTCAAGCTGCCGGCCTTTCGGTGGGAGGGCGCTACGATTTGTATCGGTCGCCAGCCTGGTCGACCTTTGGTACGTGACCCAAACGACCAAGAAGGTGGGCGATGCCGACCTCGCCAGGCTGCGGAACCTGCTCACCTCCTCGCCCGCGTTCGTCCTGCAAACGAGGTGTGTGGCGGACGACAGACCCTAGGCGATGCTTACCCGCGTAGCCAGTCCTCGCACGCGAGTCCGGGGATGCGCTCGAAGTGGCGAAGGTTGCCTGTAATGAGGGTGGCTCGGTGCGCGAGCGCGGTGGCGGCGATGCGCAGATCGGGGTCGGGGAGCCGGCGTCCCTCCCGCTCCAGCTCGTTGCGGATGGCACCGTAGCGCTCCGCCGCGTCGCGGTCGAAGGCAAGCACGCGAGCGCCGGACAGCAAATGTACGGCGCGTTCGTAGAGCTCGGGGCGATCGGCGTGCTGCGCGCCATAGGCCAACTCACCGATCGTGATTGCCGTCGTAGCCTGCTCGGAGGCGTCGATCTTCACGAGGCGCTCAACCAGCTGAGCGCGTGGGCGCGGGCGCATCAGGTCGCTCACGACATCCGTATCGAGGACGATCACGTGTTGAGACTCTCAGAGTCGGGGAGCGGGCCGCGAGCGCTGCGCGCCGCGCGTGCGCACGACCTCAGCGAGCGACTCGGCGTACTCCGGGGCGTCCTCGAACGCGCCCACGAGCGCGAGGAAGCCGGGGCGCAGCTGCTCCCCCGTGGACTCCGGCAGATCGGTGAGGGGAACCAGCGCCGCCATCGGCGTCCCGTTGCGCTCCACCACATAGCGCTCCCCCTGGTAGCGGACGGTGCCGAGGACATCGGCAAAGCGCCGCTTGGCGTCCGCCACACTGATGTGAGTCAACCCTCGCTCTGACATAATGACATCATAACAGACTACGCGGGCCCAGCCTACACCCGCAGCGGATCGACCCACTGCACGCCCGGGAAACGCGAGAAGTCGCTGTCGCAGGAACATACGAGCGTACGAAACCGAGCAGCACCGTCCAGGCCAGCGCCACGGTCTCCGACCCGGACAGCGTCTCCTGCACCCACTCGCGCGCAGGCTCGTGGCGCGGCGAGGTCTCGTCGACCGCGTACAGGAAGAGATTGACGTCGGGCGGTTTCACTTGCGCAGCTGGAGCTTGCGCACGATCTCCGCATCCTCCAGCTCACCCAGCAGACGCCCGGTGTGGTCGAGATCCACGCCGGCCCGCACACCCATCCGGCGCGAGGGCACCCGGTAGGGCTGAGCAGAGCCGCGGAGCGAGGCCATGCGCTGCGTGGCGGGGTGATCGGCGCCGACGATGCGCTGCAGCCAGGCGCTTGCCTCCTCGATGTCCATCGCGTCGACCTCGACCATCGCCTCGATGTCGGCCCAGTCCTTGGTGCGATCGAACAGCGCCTTGAAGACCGCCAGCCCCGTACAGCCGAGGACCGGGATGGTGCGGTCCATGAACGGCACCTCGCGCACGGCCCGCGCCACCTCAGCGTGAAAAAGGTGGATGTCCAGGAAAACATCGATCGGCGTGTCCTGCCACCACACGCGGGCCTGCCCTTCCCGCTCAGCCGTCTCCACGTCGGCCCTCGCCACGGTGACGTGCGCCGGCAGCGCGGCGAAGACCTCCGGCGCGCGACTCGGATCGACGAATACGTTCACATCGAGATCGCGGGTGCCGCGCGGCTCTTCGGTGCAGTAGGCAAGTGCGATCGCTCCGCCAAACGCGTGGGGCAGCGCGGCGGCGCTGAGCGCGTCGTGGATCGCGAGCAGTCGCTGCGCGAGCAGACTCATGGGACAAGCGTCTTCAGCGAGGGATACCGGAGCGATCCACGCCGCCGCGCGGGAAGCGTCTCCGCGAGATCGAGCACCTGCACGAGGATGCGCCCGGCACGGTAGGGGTCAACCGGACCGGTAGGGGGCTCCAGCCGGACCTCCAGGCCCGCGGCGCGCGCAATGCGCACCAACGCATCCACACCGGGCTGGCGATTATGCCGCTCATACGCGTTGAGGACCGACCGAGGCATCCCGGCGCGGCGAGCCAGCTCCGCCTGACTGAGCCCGCTCGCCCGGCGCGCCTGCGCGATCAGATCACCAGCGAGTTGACGAATATCGCCCATGACCATCATGTTAGCGTATCCGCTAACGATGGGCCCGGCCGCGCGGAGGTATGGGCCGCGCGGCCGGCGTCAACGATGCCGATTGACCTGGGGACTACTTCTTCTTCTTGGCCTTGCGGTGCTTCTTCGCCTTGGCCTTCTTCTTCGGCTTGGTGCAGCCGGTGACGGCGATCTTTGTGGTCTGCTTGATCTGCGCCCCGTTCTGCCCCGTCAGCGTCGTCGGCATCACGAGGTTCGTTCCGCACAGGTTGCCCTTCGCCTTCGCCGGGAGGACCGCGGTGAGGCCGGAGTGCGGACCCTCGGGGAGCTTCAGCTCGAACGTGTCGATCGGCGCGTCGGGGATCGACGCGAACGTGCTGCTCGTGACGCCGTGCTTGATATCGATGCTGCCCGTCAGATCAAGCGTGACGCCTTCGCCCTGCAAGATCACCACGAGATCGGGGAACGCCGCGCCACCGTGAGACACCAGGTACGCCGGGCCCGACACCACACTCGACAGGATCGGCGTGGTCGCTGTCGCTGTCCCGATGTTCGACCCGGCGGGGCAGCTTGCGGGGTTCGCGGCGAACGTCGCCTGTGGGCACGCCTGCTGGATCGTCGTGAGCCGCGAGGGGAGTTGCTTGGGGAGACTCACCGCGACCTTCGCGAGATTCGCCTGACCTCTACCCGACGTCACCCTCACATCCAAGCTCGCACCCTGCTTCTTACTGGTCTTCGCTTGGGATGAGACCTTGAACGACGGCTTGAACGCGAGGCTCGCACAGTTCGTGACCTGAAACGGCACACTCGCCGGGAAACTCCCACCCGAACCCCCCGACAGGGTCCCCGTCGTGTTCAGGTGTTCGCAGCTCGTGGGGTTGAACATGAACCCCGGCCGGTCGACCGTCACGTTCACATGCTTGACCTGCAACGGGATGCCCTGCAAGATCGTCGGCAACGGATCGGTATCCACCAGCACCTGCGCGGTATGCGGATCGACATCCACCTTCGCTCTCACGACCACGCAATCACACGGGCCGGACCCGATATCGAACGGGCCTGCCTTCGCAGGCACCGCGATCGACAAGCCAAACGGCGCACCCTTATACGGCCCCGTGATGAACGCCTGCCCCGTCGGAACCGTAAACGGATCCGTCCCCAACCCCGCGCTCACCGTCGTATGCCCAATCAAGCTGTCCGCGCCGCAGGTCCCCAACGCTGCCTGTGGTTCGGGGCACTGCTTCACCGACGCCAGACTCCCCAATAACCCCGGCGGTAGACGCAACTGCACGCCGCTGAGGGTCTGTTCGTTGTCCTGGCGGCCGAGTGTGGTCGTGAACGGCGTGAAGGCGCCGGCCTGGATGTTCGTGCTGCCCGCCGTTAGGGATGGGGAGAACCCGAGACCACCCAAACATGGCCCACCGGCCAGGCCTGAGGTGATCGGGAAACTCGACGACGAGTCCACGGGCGCGCTCCCCGACCACGATGTGAACACGGCGCTCGTCGTATAGGACCCACACACGGCGGGGGTGGCGAGCGGCGCGCGGGACCCACCGAAGAAGTGCAGCTTGATGTCTTCCACCGAAGTCTGCGGCGCACCGTTGAACGTCGTCGTCAAACGACCCGACACGGGATCCAGGCTGACGTTCCCCGCGAGCTTCGCGCGGACACCCGACACCGGGTCTTCCGCGACCAGATACAACGCGATCAGCGACCCGAACGGGTTCGCGTTCTGCGCCGCGAGATACACCGATCCCGTCAACGGGTTCGCCACGAGCGGCGACTTGACTTCATCGACAGTGCCGACCTTCGACGCATCAGGACACGACGCCGCGTCCGGTGTGAACTGCGCGACCCCCGCCTCCATGCCCTTGTAGCCCACCTGGCTCATCGAACACGCTTCCAGGCCATCCGCCGAGGACGGGTTGATCTGCACCCCTTCAGGCAACGTGACCGTCGTGTCCTTCAGCGCGGCCTCCGCGAGGCCGCTCGTCGTGGCGCTCGTGTCCTGAGGGATGTGCACGCTGACGCTCAACCCCGTAGGGGTGCTCGCCGCATTGGTATCCGGCGCGACCTGAATCGACGGGCTGAACGGAAGCTCATCACAACCCGTAAGCCCAACGGTACGCCCAAGACTGTCCGTGAGCTCGTATTCCCCGGGGACGAGCGCCAGGCCCTGCGGGTCGCTCTTGGTTGGCCACGAGTCGCCTTCCAGCGTCGCGGTGAACGGCAGCGCACACGACGTAGGGAGCGTCAGCAGCGGTTTGGGGTTGGTCTGCCTCAGCAGCTGGCACGGCGGCGCATTGACGGCTTCCGCCCAGAAGCCGCCCGCGACGCAGCCCCAGCCGCGGGATTCGTCGTGGCTGGGGTCACCCGGTACACCCCAGAACGTTGTCTGCGCTGAGATGGGGTTCGCTGCCTGGGTGAGATTGTGCGCGTTGATCGTGACCCCGTAGTCCCCGCCGTTACGGACCGACGCGTCGTAGGTCACCGACGCGTTCGTTACCGTGAACCCGAAGCGTGCGGGCTCACCGTGGGAGGGCACGAGGTTGAACAGCGGGACGGGCCGCGTGAAGAGCCCGAGGAACGCGGGTTCGTCGATCGTGACTACCACGACGCCGACCGCCGTGTCCTCGGGGCAGCTGTTGACACCACCTTCGTTCGCGGCGCCGAAGTCCTGTTCGCTGCACTGCGGGATGAGCGTCGCGTTACCGACCAGGCCCGCCGGCAGCTTGAACGCGATGTCCTTCAGCAACGCCGGAGGCTTCAGCGGGTCACTGGTCTGGTTGAACATGATCGTGCTCGTCAGCTGAAACGGGTGGGACCCCGCACGCGTGTCCAGGCCGCCACCTTCTTCTTCGGGGGTCAGTTCGACGTCTTCCACCCCGAAAGGCACCGCGCCACCGACCGTTACCTGCCGCGTACGCGTAGCCAGGGGCGCTTCGCCGCCGCTGACCTGCACCTGGTTCTCTTCGCCGGAGACGGCGCTGGCAGCGACCCTCACCGCGATCTTCATTTCAAGGAGTTCATACGGCTTCACGACCGGGTTGAACCCTGGGAAGAATTCCTGGTAGGTGCACTGCACGCGACCGGGCTGCACTTCACACGCATGAAAGATCGCGTTGTAGTCCAGGTTAGTGCCAGCGCGCCATGATAGAAACTGGACGCTCTGCGCGCTCACTCCCGCAGGGAGCGTATCGGTGAGCGTCACGGCTCCCGATGTCGCACCATCGCCGACGTTCATCGTGCGCGCCACGATCGTATCTTCCCCACCTGCCGTGAGCACTGCGGGTGTCGCGCCCGAGGATACCTGCCACCACGGACCCGCCGCGAGCACCGGGCCCGCGAGCATCAACCCCGCCAGCACCACCGCCGCGAATACGACACCGAACACGCTCCTCCTGGTCGATCCCATACAGATCACCTGCTCCCCTTCTTCGTTGTGACCCCGACACGGGACCGCTTCGCCCTGACATTCGCCCGATACGCCTTGCGCGCCTGCGCTTCACACGCTGCTCGTTTGCGCCTGGGCTTGGACCTGCACTTGCGCAGCGCCGCCGCGCGCTTCTGTGCGAGCGTCAACGCCTTCTTCCTCACCACCGGCTTCGACGCGCTCGGCACCGGGTTCCCAGCACCGTTGAACGTCGCGCTTGGTGGCGCACCGAACACACCCGGCTGCTGCGAGGGCGCCGTCCGGCACGCATCCGCGGTCGCGCACGGCGGCGAAACAGCCGACCCACCCGCCAAACACGGCGAGGAGCTCGAGCACACATGCGCGTCATACACATCAAGCGCACTATCCAGATCCTGGGGCGCCAGCTGCGCACTCGTCAGGAAGAACACATCATCGCCCGATTCGCTGGCATCCAGGAACGCCGATTCTTCACCGGAAGTACCCGAAGAGACCAGACTCACACAGCCACCCGATGTCGAACTAAACGCAGAAGACGCTACCGAGCACGAGTCACTCGCGGCTGTCCCTTCGCCCTTTGGTGGCTCATACTCATACACGTCCTCCTTCCCGTTCGCGTCACCCGGCACCAACGCATCCGGACTATTGAAGAACAACCGGCCATCATTCGACAGGTAGCGTGACCGATAAAACACCCGGGTACCAGCCGCGCCCGTCCAACCCGGGATCGACCCCGCAAGCCAGCGGCCCTTCCAAAGATCGGGGTGATCCACCAACAACCGCGGCGTTTCCCCGGAGTCAAACACGCCCGAAGGCCGCGCACCCGACGGGTCACACGACGCGCACACCAGCCTGCCAGTAACGGCATCGTAGAGAAACACCTCGAGATCGGGCTGGCCACCATGCGCATCCGTATTGTCATAACCCGTCAGGCTCCGCCCCGACATGAACGCCAGATACCGCCCATCCGGCGACACACCCGCAGTCAATTGCTGCAGACCGCTATTGCCGGTTGCCAGCCAATCTCGATAGTCCTTGGTCGAGAGGCGCGCCACGAGCTTCGCCGCACCCGCAACGGTGTCATACACATAGAGATTGCACGCTCCTTCACCCGCTCCGCCTCCATTGCAGTTCCCCGGGGTAGCACCGGCAGCCAGCACACCGTTGGCGACAAAATAAACATACCTGCCGTCTTCGCTCGCGCCCAGCACCTGGCCCAGCACATCGGCGGTTTCCCCGGCGTTGTGGTCGACCGTCAGATCCTTCAGCCGGCACGCAAGCTTCCCCGCCGCTTCACCAACCACACACATATACAGCTCCCCACCGTCAACATCGGATTCAAATGACTTTGAGTTGACGGTTGAATCCACCGTCAACCTCGTCCAATCCATGAAGAACGCCTTCGACCCATCACTGCTCGCGGTCGCAAACACCGGGTGATCGTGTTCGTTGTTGCGACTTTGCACGCCCGGTTCAGCAGCATCCAACCGCACAGTTTCACCCCTACCCGCATCGCGACCCAGATCGCGCAAATAGAGGGCATCCTGGCTGACCGTCCAGAAGACGCGCGACCCATCGTCAGAAACGGCGTGCCTAACGGTCCTACTACCAGTCGACTGGTAACCAAGGTCCACGATCGTTCCTTCTCCTTCTTCTGTCACGGCCTTGCCGTTGGGCAGAACACTCACGAGCCGCAGCGAACCACCCGCCCACTCAAACAGGTCCTTCAACTGATTGTTGGCGGGAGCCGCGATACCTTCCGTCAACGGCGGCGAAGAGGAAAGAATCACATGACCCAGATCAGGCGTCGCACCCACGAATTCGACATCACCTTCTTCTGCAAGGGTGCCAAGATGCCCGTTTTCTATACCTAGTCGGCCGAACCTGGTGCCCGGCGGGACATTCGCGGCCGTGACCAGCGGCATGAATTCGCCATTCGCCGCGCGCTCGTAAGGCGTCCGTTCCGTCGCCTGCGGCGAAAGCGGCGTATCGCCACCCGGCTCAACCAAACCAACCGACAGATCGGGCGAGAACACCCGATACTCAGAGATTTCAGTAAAAGGTTCGAGCCCGGCGACCGCTTCGTGCGGCGTGGCGATATCAGCCGAAGACCAGCCACCCACCGTCCGCGTCGAAAGGATCTGCGACGGCGCAACACTACGATTACCCTTGGGTTCGGCATCTATCGAACCCTGCGCCGCATAGGTGATCGCACTACCATCTGCCGCGGCCTGAATCTCCGCGCCTTCACCAAGGCTATTGCCACCGATCGGTTCCAGCAGATAACCCCGCTTCTGCGGCGGCGAGACCATCTCCCACGCACGCGCGTCCGCCAACACCGGCGCCCGACCATCCTGCGTCGTGAACATACGATCCGGCCCTTCAACGATGCTACCGGGCGCGTTGTACGAGTTGTATGCCACCAAACGGAAGTGGTAGGTCGTGCTCGGCGCGAGACCCTCCACCAGCGCACTCACCGGGACATCACTCGTGCCGCTCCCGACATCCCCGTCAGGGACAGGGACACTGCTCCCATACGAGGTGGCGGTCCCGTACTCCAAGCGGTACTTGGTATCACGCCCCAACGGGTTCACCAGCGCCGCGAGCGTCGCGCTGGTGGACGTAACCCCCGACACCGACTCGCCGTCGATCAGCACCGGCGGGAGCGTCGCGAACGTCTCATCTTCCCCGAAGGCCGTACCCGCGGAGTTGCTCGCCACGACCCGGTAGTGGTAGACGGTACCCGGCTGCAAGCCGCTCAACGGGGTGCTCACCGGTTCGTCGTCGAACGCGCTGCCGGCAAGGGTCGCCGGCGTGGTGCTCGCACCGTACGCCGTCGTTGTGCCGTATTCGAAATGGTAGGTCGTTTCGTGGCCCTCTGCGTTCAACGTCGCGGCGACCGTCGCGGTCGTCGGCTGCGGTTCGCTCGCGGACTGCGCGATCACGAGCGGCCCCGGCGGCGGCGGGCTCACGACCCGCACACGCGTGCGGTCCAGGACATAGATCTCCCCCACACCATCAGCGAACGCGATACCCGCTTGGTTGCCTTCACTGTTCGCGTCGAAGCTCGCAAGCTCAGCCCCCGAGGGATCGAACTCACGGATATGAGAGCTTTCTCCCTGCCTGCCGTCGGCGATAAACACTTCACCCGCAGCACCCAACGAAATAAACCCATTCGCACTATAGGCGAATACGCCCGACGCGTCACGCGGTGCTCCGAGTTCGACACCCGTGCACGAAGCCGCGCACCCTTCGAACTTACGCACACCACCCGCTTCAAGCCCACCAACATACACATCGCCACTGGAATCGATCGCGACAGCCCCGATACTCCCGACCCCCGGGAGCGTGACCTGCGCCGCAAACACACCCCCGGAACTGAACTCCTGCACCCGGTTCAGATCCCCCACAAACACATTCCCCGCGGCATCAACCGCGACCCCACCACCTTCACGCAACCGTTCGAACTCCCCATGTTCCGAGCCTTCCGTCCCCGCCCGGCACGCTTCACCCGCCAGACACACATCCCCATTCGTCGCTTCGTTCACACCACCACCAAACGTCAACAGGAAGTTCCCTTCAGAATCGAACTTCTCCACCCGATTATTGCCCGCGTCAACGACATACACATCGCCATGGGACGCGCTCAACAGATCGTTATCCACCGCCACACCCGCCGATTCGCTGAACTGACCAGAACCCGCGCCCCTGATCCCCGCAAAACAGCTCGTCGTGCACCTCTGCAGAGCTTCGGTATGCCCATCCGCGACACCCCAACCCCACGCAAACAGGAATTCGCCCCCAGCGCCGAACTTATCCACTCGCCTGTTTTCGCTGTCCACGACATACACATCGCCGCTTTCCTGCTCGACCGCAATCCCATTCGGATCCTGGAACTGCCCCGATTCATCACCTTCACCACCAAAGCTTGCAGGCACGGCCACCGCGACACCAACGCCCATGACCAGCAAGCAGGCCACCGCGCAAACCACCGCCGTGGCAAACCCAGCCAGCCCGCGGCCAACTCCCGGCGCCAGCGTCCAACCTCTCCCCCGCGATGAGCGGGCCAGTATCCCTCGGCTATTGCGGTTCATCACGCGGCTTCCTTGTGGTCGTGTGTGTGTATGCGAATGGTCTGCGCGACCCGGGCCCCTGTTGGGGTGAGGGTCCAGGCGTTGGGCTCACCCTTCTGATGGCCCTGCCCGGTGTTGCTTGCGAGCCCCAGGCGCTCAAGGCGCGAGAGGAGCTTTGAAATCTGCCCCTGGTCAGCGATATCCGCGTGCTCCCCCACACTGCGGTTTGAGACCCCAGGGTCATCCGCGATCGCTTCCAACACGCGCATCGTGCGATACGTCAAGCGCATCGGGATCCCCGCGAGCACGTCGTCATCCGCGTCGGGCTCCCTGGACTTCGCCACCTTGCGCCCGGTGGGCTTCACCGGGGCGGGCGCTGGGCGCGTCTGCTCCTTGCGCACCGCTGCCGGCCCGAGATACGGCAGCACGATCATCCCCATCAGGTCGCCCATCAGGCCGGTGAGGGGCTCACTGTCACGACGCAAGAGGCGCGCGTAGATAAGCGCGGACGCTGCGCCCACCAATCCGTCGGCGGTGAGTGGCGGGCACTCCTCACCGCGCGTGCTCTCAAGACGGCCCTCGTCGATCGTGCGCGCGATATCCGCGAGGACCTCTTCGCGGCGCTCCAGCACCGTCTGGGAGCCGCGCAGCGCCTGCACGACACAAAACCGTGCGAGCACCGGCTCACGATCGAAGAACGAGAGGATCGTCCACAGCCCGCCGCGGATCCGCTCACGCCACGCCTCACCCTCCAAACCCGCCGCCACGACCTCACGCCCGATGCTGTTCACGACGTCCTCGAGTGCCGCGATCAGGCATTCCTCGCGGTTACCGAACAGTTCATAGAACGTGCGACGCGACACCTTCGCGCGACGCGTTATATGCGCCACCGTCGCACGCGTATAACCCAGTTCATCCACAGCACGCGCAGCCGCCGCCATCAACCGCGAACGCTGAATCTCCACCACCCGCGGATGCGCGACACCCTCACCACCCGCCGGGAGCCCATCAAACGCCTCCCCCGCAACCGTCGCGCGAGAACGAGTCCGCCCAGCCATCAGACGGCCCTCCCACACAGGGCATGGCCCGAAGGCCGACCGGAACTAGCCCTTAGAGGACTGGACCCCGGCCAAAGAGAGAGAGAGAGAGAGAGAGATGCTTCAGAGACGCTGAAGCATCTAGTTACAACCCCCGTTGGGGTCACAACCAATCCCGGCACGCCTGTCCTGAACGAACTCACGCGAAACACCACTCCCTCATCACTCGGCCCAGCACCTCTCCCAAAACATCCCCTGCAAGCTTGCAATCGATCCAAGGGACCCAATCCCAAACCAAACCTATTTACGCCCGTGACCCAAGCCGGATCACCAAGGCCAGCTCATCATACACACAATCTGGGCTTAAAAGCAACCCCCAACAAGAAACGGAGTGTGGGGCGGAGGACAAACTCCGGCAGAGGAGGGCGCGGAGGCCACCGCGGCGCCTGGAAGATCGGGGGTGGGATGGCCGTTGGATGATGTGTCCCCGCCTTCGCTGAGAGAGGCCACTCTGACCGGAGTGCGCTGGCTGATGCTGACGCGCATCTTCAGCGAGGCCGTGGGGCTGGTTGCAATGGTCGTGCTTGCGCGGCTGATCTCGCCGGCCGAATTCGGGCGGGCGGCGGTGGCGCTGATCTTCTTGCCGCTGGCGACGATCCTGACGTTCGAGGGGTTCGCCTCGGCGCTCGTGCAGCGCGAGTCGATCGAGCGCGAGCATCTGCACGTCGCGATGGGGATGAGCCTGATCGGGGGTGCCCTGCTCACCGGGGTCGCCGCTGGGCTTGCGCCGCTGCTGTGGGCGCCGCTGTTTGGGGCTCGTACGGCGGAACTGATGTGGCTTGCCTCGCCCGTGTTCCTGCTCGCCGCCATCGGGGGCGTCTCGCGCGCCTTGCTCTGGCGCGCGCTCGATTTTCGGCGGATGGGCCTGATAGACGTGGTTGCACTAACAGTCGGAAACATTTTGGCGCTGATTCTGGCCCTGCGAGGGATGGCGGCGCCGGCGATTGTGCTCGGCGCGCTTGCCCAGGTTGCGACCGGATCGCTGCTTCTATTGGTCGCCGCGCCGCCGCCGCGGCCGCGGATGCATCGGGGCGCCCGGCGTGAGATTGGGGCCTTTGGGGTGCCCGCGGCGCTTGCGGGGCTTGTGGATGTGCTGTTTCGCAACGTCGACTACGCGATCCTCGCCGCGCGGCTCTCGGCGACACAGACCGGCGTCTACTGGCGCGCCTTCAACCTTGGCGTCGTCTATCAGGACAAGCTCAGCGGGGTGATGATGCAGCTTGCCTTTCCGGTCTACTCGCGCACGGAGAGCCGCGCGCAGCTGCGCGCTTTGCACGAACGCGCCACGCGGGTTCATGCGGCGGTGATCTTTCCGCTGCTGAGTGGGCTGATCGTGCTTGCTCCGGTGGCGATCCCCTTTCTACTGGGGCCGCAGTGGGGGGCTTCGGTGACGCCCACGCGGATCCTTGCGGTCGCTGGCATGGTTGCGGCGATCCTCACGGGGTACCCCCAGGTGATGCTTGCTTTGGGGCTCCCCCGTGCGCTGCTGCGCTTCAACGTGGGGATGCTGCTCGCCTACGCCGCCGTGATCGCGCTTGCCGCAGGGCACGGCCTCACCGTCGTGTCGATCGCGGTGGCCGTCTTCTATCTGGGGGTGCTCGTGGGGGTCTACCGGCTGCTCTTACAGCGCCATCTCGGCATCTCGCTGCGCGCGATCGTCTCCGAACTGGGGCCGGCGGTCGCGGGGTGCGTCGCGCTCGCGCTTGTGGCCGAGCCGCTGCAGGTGCTGCTCGCCCCTGAGCTCGGGCCGGCGCTCACGATCGCGCTCGTGGCCGGCGCCGGGGGGCTTGCCTATGGGGCCACCCTCCGCGCGGTCTCGCCCTCGGCGTGGAATGATCTCGGAATGCTGATCGCGCGGGTCCTGCCGCTGCCCGTCTGAGGGCGCGCCAGAAAGCCCGTTTGTCAGAACTGTTCGCACGAAAAAACAATCTGCCGAAGTTTGGTTTACTATTTGTTTAAATCGATTCGAGGCAATGGGGACCCATGAAAGCAAGCGATACGGGCTGGATGCGCGGCAGCTCACCTTTGAAGGGTGCGTTGCTCGGCCTGCTCGTGCAACACCCCGGACACGGCTACGACCTCGCGCTGCGCCTGCACCGGCGCCTCGGACCGGCGTGGCAGATCGAGGCCAAGGGCCTCTACCCGATGCTGCAACAGCTCGAGCGCGCGGGGCTCGTCTCCTCGGAAAAGGTCGCCTGCGCGGGCCCCACGCGGGGCCGCGTGATGTACTCCCCCACCGAGCACGCACCCAGGGCGCTCACCGAATGGATGCGCACCGGCCACTCGACCGAGCCGCTGCGCGTGGAACTGCACGCGAAGCTGGCCGTCGCGCGGCGCGAGGACGTGCCGCTGCTGCTGCGCGCGCTCGACGGCTATGAACAGGACTGCGTGAAACTGCTCAGCGCGAGCGCCGAGCGCTTCCCTCAGGCGGGATCGCTGACGGCGCTGGCGATGAACCTAACGCGCTCCTCCGCGCTCATGCGTCTGCGGACCGAGCTCGAGTGGATCGCACTGGCGCGACGGGAAATCGCCGCGTTCGCTCTGACGATGAAGGGGACGGCGATCCCGGAGGCACACGGAGAGATGGAGCGGGTCGTCGCCGCGGAGGCTCACGTCGAACGCGCTCGCGCGCGAGCGGCGCGGGTTCACGCAGCGTAGTCACCAGCGCCGCTAGAAAGAACAGCAGGTAGGGAACGTGCGGGAACGAGAGCACGTCGAACAGCGCGCCCGCGAGCGCCACCACGCCCACCGAGGCGAGCGCCGCCAGCGCCAGCGAGGCGCGCTCGCGCTCGCGCTCGAAATCGCGCTCGAAATCGTCGGATGCCGTCCCCCGGCCGGCGGGCCAAACCGCAACCGCTTCGCGGCGCCGGGCCGAGGGGGGCGAGTGGGTCCGGAGCACCCCGTGCGCGCTCCCCAATATCGTCGCGAGCAGCGCGATGTAGGCGCCGAGGCCGAGCAGCCCCACGGTGATCAGCAGCCCCAGGTATTCGTTGTCGAGGATGCGGTACTTGTGCGGGTCATAGCTCTGAAAGCCGCGCCCCAGCAGCGGATGGCGCAGCACGTCGGGGCGCACCGCGTCATAGCGCGCGGTGCGATCGGTCGTCGTCAGCACGCCCCCCACGTGCCCGGGCTCCAGCTGGCTGAGCACGGAGCCCAAGGCGCCCGGCGAGGTGAAATGCACCAGCACGCCCAGCACGAGCGCGAGCGTCACGAGCGAGCGCCCCACCGCGCGCGGGCGGTAGGCCAGCAGCAGCAGGATCGCCGCCGCGGGGGCCACGAGGCTCGTCTTGCGCGAGGTCGCCACGCCACCCGCCAGCAGCAGGCCGATCGCCAGCGAGTAGAGCAGCCGCCGCCGGCGCGTGGCCGCTTCGATCGAGCCGAGCACCGCGAACGGCAGCACCATCGCCAGGAGCGCCGCCAGCTCCAGCGGCTGGCCCGCCGGCCCATACACCGTGAGGCGCCCGAGCGAATCGCGCGTATCGAGTTCGCTGGGCAGGTCGATCGGCAGCACCTTCCCCCACAGCGAGTAGAAGACGTTGTAGTGCGTGCGGTACTCGACTACCGTCGCCACCGCCACGATCGTGCCGAGCACGACGATCAGCGCGGCGAAGCGCGGCGCCTCGCGCGGGCGCAGGGCAGAGGCCACCACGAAGAAGAACACGATGTACGAGGCCAGCAGCGCGAGCTTCTTCGCGACGGGGGTGACCTCGTCCATGTTCGCCAGCGCCGCCCCGTCGAGCGCGATGCCCACACAGCAGATCGCGAAGAACACGAGCGCCGCCACGTGCACGCGTGTGAGGCGCACGCGCGGGCGTGCCGCGCCGCTCAGCAGCGCCATGCTCGCGAGCCACAGCGCCACCAATCCCATCAGCAGCGGGCGATCGAGCGTGTTCGCGAGCGACCCCCCCACCGGCAGCGCCACCGCGTCGAAGGGGACGAGGAACAGCATCGCCACGAAGCCCGCCAGCGCCCACGGCAAGAGGCGCGTCGTGTGTGGCCATTCGCCGCCGGTGGGCTCCGCTGGACGCCCTCGCGCGGGATGCTGCCTGTCGACCCGCCACTCCCACGCCCGAGCGCCGTGCGCGCTCGCCGCGGACCGCGGATCGGAGCGGCGCCGGTACGCATACAGCAGCCCGCCGCCGAGCACGAGCACCAATAGGAAGGCGGCGGCCATCAACTGCCGGCGCGCCCCCGGATCGGCCAGCCCGCCCACGGTCGGGCCGAGTGGGCGCAACACCACGGTCTGTTCGGGGCCCAGCGGGTAGCTCGACTCCTGCGCGCTCACATGGCGCTGAAGCAGTGCGCGTGCGGCGTCGACGAGAGCAATCGCCGCGCGCGGCGTGGGCGCCTGCGCGTACAGCGTGAGCACCGGGTTGGCGCCGTCCACGTCCAGCACGAGCCGATAAGCGCGGTCCCCCGGCACCGGATCGGCGAGCACGGGGTTCTTCGGCGCGAAGTTCACGCGGCCGAGCAGCAGGGTGAAGGGGCCCGAGGCCGCCACCCGCGCGTTACTCAGGCCAAGCTCCCGACCAAGTTCGCCTGTGACCTGGTCGCTCTGCAGGTAGAGGGCGTAGGTGAGCGCCAGCTGTCCCGCCAGCTGCGCGCGCGTGGCGCCCGCGGGCGCGGGACCCGTCAGCTCCGATTCGCGCGAGTCGACGAGCAGCTTCGCGGTCGCGGCCCCGATCGACGGCGAGTACCACTGGCCCACAGCGCCGGCGGCGAGCGCCGCGAGCACGATCAGCACCGCGGGGGCGCGCAGCCTGCGCAGGCGCCCCCCTCGCGAGCCGAGGACCATCCTCAGGCGATCGAGCGCGAGCGTTCTTCGCTCGCGACACGGTCGAGGTCCGCCGCCAGATCGAGCCGCGGGGGGATCTCCTCGAGCGGACGGCGGCGCAGGCCCTCGGCGCCGATCAAAAGCACCAGGCCGAGCAGCAGCACCCCCAGCGCCGCGACGGCCATCAGCGTGACGCGCGAGCTCGAGTTCACGGTGCCTGCCTGCGGGGGACCCAGCGCGCGGATCGTGACACGCCGCGCCGGCGCGGTGCGCGCTTCGCGCTGCAGCCCCGCGACGTAGGCCCGCACGCCGGGGACGATCGCGCCCGCCACGCGCGCGGCCGCGGGCGCCGTGGGGCCCTGAACCGAGGCGGTCACCACCGGCTCGTCGCTCTGCGCCACGAAGCTCAAGCGGTAGGCGGCGCGCTCGCCGAGCAGCTGGCTGCCGCGCGCCTCCGACGGGGTGATCACGTCCTGGGACTGCCCCGCGCCGCTGTAGGGGCCCTGCGCGGTGAGCTCTCCCACCGGGACGCCCGAGGCCGTGGCGATCTGTTCGAGCACGGCCTCGCTGGCCATGACCTGCGCGAACAGCGACGCGCGCGTCGTCAAGGGAACGGTGTTCTGCAGCAGATCGGCGAGCGCCGACTGCGGCGAGTCGATCAGCACCTGTACCGTCGCCGCGCCGCGCGGGGTCGAGCGCGCGAGCGTGCCCGCGCCAACCGCGGCGCCCGCCGCGAGCAGCACGATCAGCGTCGCGAGCAGCTTGCGCGACCAGATGACTCTGAGGGCTTCGGCGAGCTCCATCTCACTCAGCGGGGTCGTTGGCCTTCACGACAGGAACGAACGCCGCGGACCGAGATTTGTGCGGGGCGGCGGGCCGCGGAAACCCGTTTTCGAGAACCGCCGGCGACGGCGACCCGATCCTCGTCAGCGCCGTGGGCGGCGGCGCGATGAACGGTGGCCGGGCGCGTGGCCCCAGCGAGCGCAATGCCCGCAGCGCCGCCGCCCGGCGCTCGGCCGCCTCGCTGTGGGACCCCTGCGCGAGCGCGGCACGCAGCGCGTGGCGGATCCCCAGCGCGCCGAGATAAAGCTCGCGGTGTCCCCGCGCGAAGTGCTTGCGCGCGTACTGGCGCCGCGCGAAGGTCTCCTGCGCGCGCATCCGCGGGCGCACGCCCCCCTTGCCCGCGTGGTGGCGGATCGTGAGCTGCGGCAGGTGGCGCACGCGCCAGCCGGCGCGCACCACGCGCAGACACAGGTCGGGCTCCTCGCAGTAGAGGAAGAAACGCTCGTCGAGCAGGCCAGCTCCGAGCAGCGCCTCGCGACGGGCGAGCAGGAAGGAGCCCACAACCCAGTCGCAGTCCCCCTCGCGAGCGTATGCCGCGGGGTCGAGTACTTGCTCGCCCGCCCACGCCGGACGCAAGGGCCAGCGCTCGGAGCCCAGCGCCTCGCCGAGCGCGCGCCCCGCGTTGGGGAAGCGGCGGATCGTAGGCAGCAGCGCGCCGTCGGGATCGACCTGGCGCACCCCCGCCACGCCCACATCCGGCTGCGCGTCGAGCGCGTCGATTACGCCCGCGAGCGTGCCCTCGAGGATCGCGGTGTCGGGGTTGAGCAGCAGCGCGTAGCGCGCATCCGTGCGCTCCAGCGCGCGGTTGTTGCCGTAGGCGAAGCCGAGGTTGGGCGAGTCGATCACATGCGCCCGCGGGAAGCGCGCGCGCACCAGCTCGCCCGTGCCGTCCGTGCACGCGTTGTCCACCACGAACACGTCCATTTCCAGCGCTCCGGCGTGCGCGTAGACGCTCGACAGGCAACCCTCCAGCCAGCGGGCGTCGTTGGCCGAGACGACGATCACCGCTAGATCCACCGTGAAGGAACGAGGCGCGGGGATGGCTGCTTGCGGTGAGGCCGGCCAAAGATCGGGGCGCCGAGGACGTTGCTTGCGCATGGACACGCCACGCGTGCTGATCGTCTCGCCCGTGCGCAACGAGGGGGCGCACATCGCGCGCGTCGCGCGCGCGCTCGCGGCACAGCAGCCGTCCCCGACGCGCTGGGTGGTTATCGACGACGGCTCCAGCGACGGCACCTACGAGCAGCTGCAAGCCCTCGACAAGGAGCTGGACTTCCTCACGGTCCTGCGCGCCCCCGCCCAGGCCCCCGGGGCGCGCGACCGTCTCGCACGTGCAGTTGAGGCGCGCAACTTCAACCTCGCGCTCGCCCACGCGGGATGGGAGGACGGCTTCTACACGCACGCGATGAAGCTCGACGGCGACATCGAGCTGCCACCGCACTACCTCGCGAGCCTGCTGGAGCGCTTCGCCGCGAATCCCCGCCTGGGGATCGCGGGGGGCACACTCGTCGAGCCCACCCCCGAGGGCGGCGAGCGCGCGATCCGGATCGCGCGCCACCACGTGCACGGCGCGCTGAAGTGCTGGTCGCGCGAGTGCTTCGCGGCGATCGGTGGCATCCACGAGCGCCTCGGATGGGACACGATCGACGAGACCTACGCGCGGATGCGCGGCTTTCACACACAGAGCTTCGAGGAGCTCCAGTGCGTGCACCACCGCCCGCTCGCGAGCGCCGACGGCGCGCTGCGCGGACACGCGCGTCACGGCGAGTGCGCCTACATCACCCACTACGGCGCGCTGTGGGTGGCGCTGCGCTCGCTGCGCGTCGCGCGCCGCCCGCCCGCCGGCCTCTCGGGCGCGGCGTTTCTATACGGATATCTGCGCGCAGCGGCGAGGCGCACCGAGCGCGTCGCCGACGGCGAGTACCGCCGCTTCACGCGGCGCGAGCTGCGCGGGCGGATGCTGGGAGCGCTGCGGTGAGCCTGCGCGTGGGCATGGTGCACTTCTCGGACTTCCGCCTGGACTCGCGCGTGCAGCGCCAGGCGCGCGCGCTGGCAGAGCGCGGCGATGAGGTTCATCTGGTGTGCCTCGGCGAGCGCGAGGTGCTGCGCGTCGGCACGGGCTCGATCCACGTGCACCCCGTACGCGCGCACAAGGCGCGCGGCGGCGCAGGCGCATATGTGCGCGGCTACGCGAGCTTCCTCACCCGCGCGGCGGCGCGCCTCGGCGCCCTCGATCTGCGGCGGCGCTTCGACGTGGTGGAGACCCACAACATGCCCGACGCGATCCTCGCCACCGCGCTCGTGCCGCGCCTGCGCGGGACGCCGGTGATCCTCGATGTCCATGACACCTTCCCGGAGCTGTTCGCCACGAAGTTCGCCCGACCCGAGCGCGACCCGCTCCTGCGCGTCCTCCGCACGGAGGAGCGGCTGTGCGCCGCCGCGGCCTCGCACGTGGTGGCCGTCACCGAGCAGGCGCGCCTGCGTCTGGAAGGCCGCGGAGTGGGCGTGGGACGCACGACGGTCGTGATGAACTCGCCCGACGAGCGTGTGTTCGGCGCGCCGCGCGCACCGGTCTCCTGGCCCGAGAAAGGCCTGTTGCGAATCCTCTACCACGGCGGTCTGGCGCCACGCTTCGGTGTCGAGACGGCGATCCGCGCCATCGGCCTGCTCGGCGAGGAGCTGCCCGTGCAGCTGCGCGTGTGCGGCTCCGGCGAGGATCGCGATCGCCTCGCGGCGCTGGCCACACAGGTGGCGCCCGAACGCATTGACGTGGCGCCGGAGCCCGTGCCCTTCGAGCAGATCCCTGCCGAACTCGAACGTGCGCACATCGGCATCGTGCCCACCCTGCATGATTCCTTCACCGAGCTGCTGTTGCCGGTAAAGCTGTTGGAGTACGTGCACATGGGGCTGCCCGTGGTTTCCTCGCGGCTGCCGTGCATCTCCGATTACTTTCGCGACGGCGAGGATCTGAGCATGTTCACGCCGAGCGATCATCACGATCTGGCCGCGACACTGCGCGATCTGTGCCTCGATCCCGACGGTGCACATCGTCGGGCCGAGTCGGCCGGCCGCCGTTTGACGGGGATTACATGGGAGCGCCAGCGGGAGCGCTATCTGGCACTCGTGGATGAGCTCGCAGACGTACGAGCGCCTCGCCTGCGACGCGCTCGGCCAGTCCCACTATCGACTCGCCGTTGAGCAGCCGCGGATAGATCTGGCTGGCCGAGGCGAGCCCCAGGCCCTCGACGCCCGGCCACAGTGGCGCGCTGCGCGGGTGGTGCCCAAGCGCGTGCACGGGCTCCACGAGCGGCGCGCGCTGCACGGTCCAGGCGACGACGTCCTCGTGGCGGAAGTCGGGCGCGAGGCGCGCGAGCATCGCGGTGAAGCGCCGGTAGATCGACTCGTCGTCCTCGGAGAACTCGGGCGCGGAGGGGTCGCAGTACTTCGGCAGGTAGGCAAGGCGCAGCCCATCGGTGTGCTCTGTCCCCACCACGTGGGAGGCCTCCACGACGGTGGTGATCGGCGTGGGGTCGCAGATGTTCACCGAGTAGTACGGCAACAGCGAACGGCGCAGCTTGAGGACGAGACAGACCACGCCGAGATGACGGCGCGGGTAGGCGTCGAGCAGCGGCGCAAGCGCGTCGGGCAGGAGGCGGTGCAGAGCCGGCGGCTGCAGGGTGGCGATCGTGAGGTCAAAGCGCTCGTCGACGCCATCCACGCGCACGCCCGCGACGCCATCCCCCTCCAGCACGAGTCCTTCGACGCCCGCGCCGAGGCGCACCTCGACCCCCAGCTCGCGTGCCCGCTGCGCAGCGGCGAGCACGAGCCGTTCGTGGCCGCCGCCCGCGATCGAGCCCATGCGCTCGCCCCCGCCTCCCCCGGCGCGCGCGCTACGCATACGGTTGGTGCGCGCCCACAGGTACGTCGCGGGCAGCTCCTCGTGGCGCCCGTCGAAGCGCGAGTCGAGCAGCGGGCGCCAGATGCGCTCGACGACCTTACGCCCGCAGTGGCGCGTGAGCCACGCCTCCAGCGGGAGGTCCTCCAGCGGGGCGTAGTCCTTACGCAGCTGGCACTGCGCGACAAACCACGCCAGCCGCGCCCGCCCAAGCGGCGACAGGGGAGGGAAGCGCAGAAAGTCGCCCACCCCGTTGAAGGGATGCATCTCCCCATCGATGAAGAAGCCCACACCCACGGGCACGAAGCTGAGCGCGCTCGCGAGCCCCAGCTCCTCGGCGAGCGCGATCATGCGCTCATCGGAGGGGACCACCACGTGGTAGAAGCGATCCACGCGGTGCCCATCGAAGTCGATCGACCCCGCGAGCCCTCCGGGCGTGGGCGCGCGCTCCAGCAGCGTCACCTGAGCGCCCCCCTGGGCAAGGCGCAGCGCGAGGATGGCGCCGAGAATGCCCGCGCCGATCACAGCCACGCGCGGGGCGGGCGCGGGCGCGGGCGTCACTCTTCCCCGCCGAGCGGCGAGATGGGGGGCGGCTGGATGCGCCCCACGAGGTGCGCGGCCATCAGCCGCCCATAGGCGAGCACGGTGGGCCGGAGGTTCATCTTGGACGTTCCCATGCGCCGCGACCAGTCGTTGACGGTGGGCACCTCGGCGACGGAGGCGCCCGCGTTGTAGAGCTTCAAGAGCAGCTCGACGTTGGCGGCGAAGCCGGGCTCGCGCACGAGCAGATAGCCGTAGGTCTCCGCCGCACGGCGGAGCGTCCCCGCGCGGTAGACGCGATACAGCGAGGAGAGCGTGTGGATGTCGCGCAGCCCGCCGGCGATGCGAAAGGCGCCCGAGACCGAGCGCGATGCCGCCAGGCGCCAGGGCGCGACGCCGAGGATCGCGCCACCCGGCGCATACACCGAGGCGAGCACGACGTCGTGGCCCTGGGCGAACAGCTCGAGCATCCGCGGCAGATCGCTGAGGTCGGAGGTATTGTCGGCCTCGAGCGTGACGACCGCGTCGCCGTCGGCGGCCTCCCCCAGCGCGGCGCGCAGACCGGAGTTGATCGCGGTGCCGAGGCCACGGTTGACCCCATGGCGAACCACCGCGAGGTGCAGGCCGTCGGCGTGGGCGGCGATCTCCTCGGCGGTGCCGTCGCAGGAGCCGTCGTCGACGAAGATCACGCGCGCGCCCAACTCATGGGCGACCGGGCCGAGGTCGGCGAGCAGGCGCGGGATGTTCTCGCGCTCGTTGTAGGCGGGGATGACGAAGCGGATCATCGGCGCGGGCAGGGCTCAGGCTGCGACTGGGACGGGAGCTGGGGGCTGCGGGGGAGCGGGAGCCTGCGCGCGGCGCACGCTCGCGTCGAGCAGCCGCACGGGGCGCTCGTGCGCGGCGGAGTCGCGCACCGCGAGCGCCGCGGCGAGCGCGCGGCAGCCCTCGTGCGCGGAGACGGGCTCGGGGGTGTCATCGAGGACGCAGCGCGCGAAGGCCTCCAGCTCGGCCTGCAAGGGCTCGATGCGGCGCAGCGCGAAGCGCACGGCGGCGCCCTCGGCGTCGCCGCGGATGCGGGCGAGCTCGCTCCAGCCGGTGGGCGCGGCGGAGGACTCGGTGAACCACACATCCTGGGTCAAATAGGAGGCGCTGAGCATTCCCCCCTCGCCGATCACGGTGAGCTCGCGGCGCTTTTCGGGGGTGAGCCAGTTGACATCGAGCAGGCCCCACGGTCCGCTCTCGCCGAAGCGCAGGAGGCAGGCGATCATGTCCTCCTGCGTGGGGTGCACGCAGCGCGAGCCCTGCGCGTAGATGCTCGTGATGGGGAGCCCGAGGACGAACTGCATGATGTCGAGGTCGTGCGTGGCGAGATCGATCGCCACACCCGTGTCGCGGATGCGCTGCGGGAGCGGCCCCACGCGCGTGGCGTGCGCACGAAAGACGCGCCCGATGCGGCCCTCGGCCACCAGCTCGGCGAGCTTGCCCACGGCGGGATTGAAGCGCTCCACGTGCCCCACCATCAGCTTCACGCCCGCGGCGCGCGCGGCCGAGGCCATGCGCAGGCCATCCTCGAGCGCGGTGGCGATCGGCTTCTCCACGAGCACGTGCTTGCCGGCGGCGATCGCATCGAGCGCGATCGGCGCGTGCAGCTCGGAGGGCGCGCAGATGCACACCGCGTCGATATCCGCGCGCTCGAGCAGCAGCCGATGGTCGCGAAAGGACTCGATCGGCCGCCGCCCGATGTGCCGCCCCGCGGCCGCCGCGTCGGGATCGGCCACCGCGACGAGGCGAGCCGCGGGGATGCGCTCCCAGCTCTCCATGTGAAACGAGCCCATCTTGCCCACCCCGATCAGGCCCACGCGCAGTGGGTTCATGCCACAGGCTCCTTTGTACGAGGGGAAGGAGAGGAGGAGAGGGCCGCCCGGAGGCGGCCCGCGTGGGTCGCGCTGTCCGTGGCCTGCCTGTCGGTGTGAGTGGTGGCCAGAGATACACCCGGGGCCTGCCTACCGAGAAAGTCCGCGACGGTGCCGGCGATCCGCTGTGCGGCGTGCCCATCGCCGAAGATCGGCGGGCGCTCGCCTGGGCGGGGACGCGCGAATGCCTCCTGGAAGGCGTCGGGGTCGCAGCCCACGAGCGTGTTCCAGCCGGTCTCCACGGTGTCGGTCCACTCGGTCTCCTCGCGCAGCGTGATGCACGGCACGCCCCACAGGTATGCCTCGCGCTGCACGCCGCCGGAGTCGGTGGCGATCGCCTGCGCGCCGCGCTCGAGCGAGAGCATCCGCGGGTAGTCGCAGGGGCCCAGCACGCGGATCCAGGGCGAGAGCTCCAGCTCCCACTCGGCGATACGCGCGCGCGTGCGCGGGTGCATTGGCAGGAGCACCGGCCAGGGCGAGCGCGCCAGGCACGCGAGTACCGCCTGCAGGCGGTCGGGGGAGTCGGTGTTGTAGTTGCGGTGGACCGTCGCGAGCACGTAGTCCCCGCCCGCGGGGCGGATGCGCGCGCGCCAACTCTCCAAGGTGTCGCAGAGGGGATCGCCGGTCACATGCACCTCGCCCGCGAGGCCCTCGTCGCGCAGGTTGCGCCGCGCTCCGGGGGTGGGCGCGAGCAGCAGGTCGGCGAGGCGGTCGGTCTGGATGCGGTTGTGCTCCTCGGGCATGTCCGCGCGGCGCGAGCGCAGGCCGGCCTCCACGTGCACGAGCGGGATGCCCGCCGCCGCCGCGGCGCGCGCGCCCGAGAGGGTCGCGTTGGTGTCCCCGCGCACGAGCACCGCGTCGGGACGTTCGCTCTCGATCAGCCGCGCGAGGCGCAGCTGTGCGATCCCGAGCTGCTGCGCGCGCGAGCGCGAGCCCACCCCCAGGTTGTGGTGGGGCTGGGGCAGGCCGGTGGCGGCGATCTGCCCCTCGGACATCGCCTCGTCGTAGTGCTGGCCGGTGTGCACGAGGATCTCCTCCGCGACCTGCGCCAGCGCGGCGCTCACGGGCGCGGCCTGGATGATCTCTGGGCGCGCGCCGATCACGGAGAGGATCCGCGGGCGCGCGCGCTCGGCGCGGGCGGGCGTTGAGGCACCGGTCCTCATGCCGCCGCCACCTGCTCGGCCGCCGCGGGACTCATGGCCACGCCGTTCGCCGTCGACTGATCCGCGGGCGCCAGGCGCAGCGGCGTGCCGCCGGCCTGCAGCGAAGCCTCGGCGACCTCCACCACGGAGACGATCTCCAGGCCCAGCGCGAGGCTGGAGCGTGGCTCCTCGCCCGTGCGGATCGCCCGCGCGAAGTCCTCCAGCTCCAGGCGCAGCGGCTCCTGGGGCTCGATGCGCGGGATCACCACGTCGCCGGTGCGGTAGATCAGCTGGTGCTCGCCGAAGTTGGCGGGCTCGGGCGGGAGCATGTCCATGCCGCGGTCGTAGATGCGCACCGGTTCATCGGAGGCGGTGTCGTCGTAGACGACCATCCGCTGGCTGCCCACGACGATCATCTGGCGCATCTTGCGCGGCGCGAGCCACGAGATCTGCACGTTCGCGGTGGGGCCGCCCGCGAAGGTGAGCGTGAGAAAGGCGGTCTCAGGGACGCCCACCCGCAGGACCGAGGAGCCCGAGGCGGCGACCTCCACGACGGGGCGCCCCAGCCAGTGCAGGAGGATCGAGAGGTCGTGCGGGGCGAGGTCGCAGAGGACCCCGCCGAGGTGGTACTTGCCGAGGTTCATGCGCGCGGAGGTGATGAAGTGCACGTCGCCCACGACCCCCTCGCGGATCAGCTCGCGCACGGCGTTCACCGCGGGGCTGTAGACGAAGGTGTGCCCCGGCATCAGCACGCGCCCCATCTCCCCCGCGATGCACGCCAGCTCGCGGGCATCCTCCGTGCAGGTGGCGAGCGGCTTCTCGACGAGCACGTGCTTGCCTGCCTGCAGCGCCCGCCGCGCAATCGCGTGGTGAGTCTGCGGCGGGGTCGCCACCACGACCGCCTGCACGGTGGGGTCATCGAGCACTGCATCGAGCTCGCGCACGGCCTTCGCCTCGGGGTGGCGGCGCACGAACGCCTGCAGCCGTTCGGGGTCGCGCTCGCACAGTGCGCGCAGCTGGAGCTCGGGGCACTCGGCGACGTTGCGTGCGAGGTTGGGCCCCCAGTAGCCGTAGCCCACCACCGCGACGCCGATCGCAGACCCATACGCTGGGGCCGCTCCGCGGCCCCCTCCCCCCTTGCCGTTGCGCCCTGGCTTCTCCTGCCAGCGCCCGCTCATCAGGCCACGCCCTGGCGGCCGAGGACGACGGGCAGCGTGCGCGCGAGGATGCGCAGATCGAGCAGCAGCGAGGCGCCCTCGGCATACTCGATGTCGAAGCGCACCATCTCCTCGTAGGTGCGCTCGTTGCGACCCGACACCTGCCACAGCCCCGTGAGCCCCGGCTTCACGGCGAAGCGGCGCAGGTAGCGCACGGGGTAGCGTTCGACCTCGTAGGGAATCACCGGCCGCGGCCCCACGAGCGCCATCTCCCCGCGCAGCACATTCACGAGCTGGGGCAGCTCGTCGAGGCTCCATGCGCGCAGGAAGCGCCCCACGCGCGTAATGCGATCGTCGACCGAGAGCTTGTAGAGACGCCCGCGCTCCGCGCCCGCGGGGCGATCGATCAGCGAGTGCACGTACTCGCGGTGCGGCGCCGCATCGGCGCCATCGCGCATTGTGCGGAACTTCAAAACGGTGAAGGGCCGGCGCGCGAGACCGAGGCGGCGCTGGCGGAAGAGCACCGGGCCCCGAGACTCGATGCAAATCGCCAGCGCGATCGCCGCCAGCAGCGGGGCGAGCGCAATAAGCGCCACCCCGGCGACGGTCACATCGAGCAGGCGGCGGGCTGTCCTCTGAGCGCTCACTGTTCCATCAACGGGCATTGCCGGGCAGCGCTTGCGCGAAGGAAAGCGTTGCCTGCGCAACACGCTCCAGCTCCCCCTCGGTGATGCCGGGGAACAGCGGCAGCGAGCAGATACGCGACGCAAGCGCCTCGCACACGGGAAAGCTCCCGGGGCCCTGGCCGAGGTGGGCATATGCCTCGGTGAGGTGAATCGGCGTGGGGTAGTGCACGGCGCAGGACACCCCGCGCGCGGCGAGGTGCTCGCGCAGGAGCTCACGCCCGGCGCTGCGCACCACGAACAGGTGGTACACGTGATCGGCGCCGGCGAAGGGCAGCGCGGGGAGGTCGAACTCGCGCAGCAACTCGCGCAGCGCCGCACCGAGGCGTCGACGCTCGTCGTTCCAGCCCTCCAGGCGCGTGAGCTTGCGCCGCAGGACCGCCGCCTGCAGGGCATCGAGGCGCGCGGTGGTACCGATTATGCGGTGGCGGTAGCGGGGGCGCTCTCCGTGCGAGCGCAGCAGCTCCAGGCGTTCCTTGAGTTTTGGCGAGGCTGCGACAACGGCGCCGCCATCGCCCCACCCGCCGAGGTTCTTTGTGGGATAGAAGCTGAAGCAGCCCAGCTCGCCGATGCTGCCCACGCGCCGTCCGCGATAGCGCGCACCATGCGCCTGACAGGCGTCCTCGATCACATGCACCCCAGCGCTCCCGGCAAGCTCGAGGATTGGGTCGAGATCGACCGTTGCGCCGAACAGGTGCACGGGGATCACGCAGCGCACGCGAGGCCCCAGCGCGTCCTGGAAGATCTCCGCGGTGAGCAGGTGCGAGTTTGGACAGACATCGACGAGTCGCGGTGTCGCGCCCACGGCGCTCACGGCCTCGGCGGTGGCGATGAATGAGTTGGCCGGCACGATCACCTCGTCGCCCGGACCGATTTCGAGCGCGCGCAGTGAGAGCGTCAGCGCCTCGGTGCCCGAGGAGACGCCAACCGCAAACGGCGTCTCGCAGTAGGCGGCGAAGTCGCGCTCGAACGCGGATACGTGCTCGCCGAGCGTGAAGGCCCCGTTCTCGGCCACGCCCCGCACGTCCTCGAGCAGCTGAGCCAGCAGTTCGGGATCGGCGCGGTCGAGCCGCGTGAACGGCACCACCATACGCAGGCGCTAGACGGCCGCGGCGGTGGACGGCGCGGAGTCCAGGCGGCGCAGCTCCTGCTGCAGCGCGCGACGACCGCGGTGATGCAGGCCGTGGACGGAGCTCTCCGAGCGCCCCATCCGCGTGGCGATCTCCGCGGGGGTGAGCCCCACGAGGTGGCGCATCACCACCACCGTGCGCTGCTCGTCGGGGAGCGTGAAGAGCGCCGCGCGGAGGCTGCCCGCGTGGTGCAGCGCGCCCTCGTCGGCGGTGCGATCGGCCCCGAAGACCTCTTCGGCGGGGATCGGGCGGCGGCGGCGAAGGTGGTCGAGTGCGACGTTGCGCGCCAGGCGCAGCAGCCAACCTGAGAAGGGGATGCCGCGATCGTCGTACTTGCCGATCGCCGTGATCAGCTTGAGGAAGACGTGCTGGGTGAGGTCTTCGGCCTCCTTGTCGTCCTTCACGATGCTGCGGATGTAGCCGTAGACGTTGCCCGAATAGCGCACGTAGAGCAGGCGCAGGGCGTCGCGGTCGCCGCGCTTGCAGCGGGCCACCGCACGGCGAACTTCACGCGCTGCCTGTGGGGACTCATCGAGGGTGGCGCGCGGAGTGGGTCCCATGTGCCAACCGATGGTGCGCGAGCGCCGCCCCACCCACAATCGCCCAGCCTTCGCTGATTGCGTTCAAATACGTGAACGCCCCCATCGCCCAGATGGGCGGGGTGAGCGTTCAATGGGCGTTCAATTGCGATGCCCCATCGAGGGCGCTCGACTACCCATCCGCGCGAGGGAGTTTTCGCGCAATGCCCTAACCGCGGCGCGTTCGCGCAATGCTCTAATCGCGGCGTGAGGGGGTGCGCTCGACGAGCAGCGCAAACGTGGGGCAGGCCTGCGCGGCGCGCTTGGCGTTGGACACGAGTCCAGGGTCGAGCGGGCGCTCGTCGAGGATCGGATAGCCCCAATCGTCGAGCTCGATCCGCTCGGGGAGCAGCTCCGCGCACATGCCGTGCGCCTCGCAGGCGATGGGGTTCACGCGCAGGCGGTGACTCACCTCCTCCTCCGGCGGCTCATCTCGAGCTCATTGGCTCGATCACGCATCAATCCTCACCTGCTCAGCGCCATCGCCGCTGTGCGGGCGGGGTGGACGGGGAGCGGCAGCTCGCCGGGGCGCCGGCATGCGTCGCAGACACCGTGGCGGGCGTGGTCGGCGAAGTCCTCGGCGAACACCTCGAGCGCGCTCACGAGGAAGCGCACTGCCCCATCGGGGTGCGCGCAGGCGCCGCGTCCACGCGCGAGCGTCGCGAGGCGCGCGATGCGCCGGCGGGCCTTGTCGCGCGCAGAGCCCGCGGCGACCTCTTCCACGCTGGTGGCGATCGCATCGAGCCCATGCACGCACGGGCCGCACTGCCCCGCGCTCTGACTGGCCATCCAACGAAGCACGCGCGCGGTCTCCGCCACGCCGCACGCATCCTCGGAGAGCAGCGCCACGACCCCCGCGCCGAGCGTGGCGCCGTGCGGGGCGAGGTGTTCGGCGCTGAGCGCGAGGCCACGCAGCAGCTCGGCGCTCACCCAAGTGCCGGCGTAGCCGCCCAGGAGCACCGCGCGCAGCGGCGAGGTGCTCCCCCCGGCGGCCTCGATCAGCGAGGTCAGCGAGGCGCCCTGCTCGATCTCATACACCCCCGGATAGGCGATCGGACCGCACAGCGTCACGAGCGTGGAGCCAGGCTCCGAGGGGGTTCCGAGCCGGCGAAACCACTCCGACCCGTGGCGCGCGATCAGCGCGATATGGGCGAGCGTCTCGGCGTTGCCGACCAGCGTGGGACGCCGCCCCACCCCCCGTTCGAAGGCCATTGGGGGCGTGAAGGTGGGCAGCGCGGGACCGCCATTGAGGTGGTTCACGAGCGCCGACTCCTGGCCCGCGACATAGCGCTCGGGCACCGTCGCGAGGCGGAGCTTGGGCGTGCCGCCATCGTGGCGCCGGCGTTCGGCGATCGCCTGCTGGGGAGCGTCGAGGTCGATCGTCTCCGGCACGCACAGGATCGCCTCCTCGGCGCCGATCGCCTGCGCGGCGAGCACCGCGCCATCGAGCACGAGCTGCGGCAGCGCGGCCACCAGCGTGCGGTCCTTGAGGCTCGTGGGCTCGCCCTCGGCGGCATTGGCCACCACCACGGGGCGCCCGCGCGCGGCGGCAACCGCGCGCATCTTCACCGCGGTGGGGAAGGCCGCGCCCCCGCGCCCGCGCAGGCCGGCGCGCTCGATGCGATCGATCAAAGCATGGGCGTCCTTGCGCTCGCGGCGGTTGTGCGCGAGCGGCGCCTCGCCGTGGACATCGAGGTGCTCTTCGAGGCTCATCGCGCCCTGTGTGGGAACCGCGTTCAGCAGCCTTGGCAGGCCGGCGGGGGGTTCGGGGCGACTCATCAGCGCCCCCTTCCGGAGTTGGGCTGAGGGGAGGCCGGTCGCTGGAGACCCGCGGCGCGGCGGAATGTGCTCATCAGCGGCCCCCCACGGTGATCGTGCTGTTCGTGGTGGTGCTCGTGGAGGCGCCACTGCTGCCACTGCCGGAGTGCCCCAGAAGTGAGGAGGGGGTGCCCGAGCGCCGCGCCCATTCGTGCCCAAGGGGCCCACCGGGCAGCCACAGCAGGAGACCGAGCGAGAAGACCCCGGCGCCGCCCAGCGCGAGGCCACGGCGTGCCGCGTCCCGCGGCCAGCCGGGGAGCACGCGCGCGAGCACCGCCGCGATCACGACCGCGAGGCAGCCGATGCTGAGCGCGAGCATCCAGGTGCTCTTCACATCGCTGCCCGTGCCGAAGCCATGCAGCAGCGCGATCGGCCAGCTCGCATAGGCGAGCCAGTGGGTCGCGCGCCACGCGCCGTAGCCGATGCGCCGGCGCAGCAGGCTGGTGAGGATCACCGCGAGCATCAGATCGAAGGAGACCGCACCGAGGCCCAGCCAGAAGGGGCGGTAGGAGCCGAGGAAGGGAATGAAGGCATCGGTGAGCGACACCGGCGCGAAGCTGTCGAGCACCGAGGTGAGGATGTGAATCGCGAGGAACACGAGCGCGAGCAGCGAGGCGTTGCGGTGCAGCCCATCGATCACGAAGCGCGGCCAGCGCGGGGACTGCAGGCGGCGCACGTCCACCACGCCAAGCGCGAGGGAGACGGTGAGCAGAACCAGCGCGACGGCGCCCGTGGAGCGGGTCAGATACCAGTAGACGCTGGGGCCGGCGGCGGCGAGGGGCGTCATCGCGACACGTCCTCTTCCGCGGGGTCCACGCGGGGACCCTCTGCGGCGCCGGCTTCGAGGGGCCAGCCGCCGAGCGTTCGCACATGGCAATCGTGGTCGACGAGGCGCGCGGGCAGCCCGAGCCCTTCAAGCCACTCCGGCGCGGCCTGCGCCTTCACGAGCGCGGCGGTGCTCGCGATGTTGGCGTCGGTGCAGTCCGCCGCCGCGACGCTCACGGTGCGCCAGGTGTCGAGCACCGGCGCCTGCGTACGGGGGTCGATGATGTGGTGCATCGTGTGCCCTTCATGACTCCAGCGCCGCACCGCTGTACTGGAGGTGGCAAGGCCGCCGCCGGCGATCGAGACCGTCTGGCCCGGCGCGCTGGGATCGCTGCGGTGATCGTCGGTCACGCGCACTCTCCAGCCGGCGGAGGGAGCGGGGCCGGCGGTTGCGATGTCGCCGCCGAGGGCCACCAGAACACCGATTCCGGCCGCCTGCTCGACCGCGCGAGCGGCGCGATCGGCGGCCCATGCCTTGGCGGTCGCGCCGAGGTCCAGACCGATCGGAGAAGGGACGCGGATGGTGTTGTGATCGGGGTCGAGCTCCACAGTGCGCCAGCCCGAACGGACCTCTGCGCGAATGTGCGGCGCGCGGTCGGGATGCCCAACGCTCGCCGCCCCCAGCTGGTGTTCGCCGGCGGGAGGAAGGTCGTCCCGCGGCGGAGCAAGCAGCGCCCAATCGCGATCGTACCCGGCGAGCACGAGGGCCTCGCCGAGGGTGGGATCGACCGCGCCATCCGTCACCTGCGCTGCACGCAGCGCGACCTGCAGGGCCTCGATCAGGAGCGGCGCCACCTCGATGGTGCGGCCCCTGGCGGCATTCACGCGCGAGAGCTCGGAGTCGGCGCGAAAGCGGCTGCACGCGCGATCGATCGCATCGAGCTCGCGCTCGACGATCGCCCGGGCCTGCTCCAGCGCGCCGGCATCGGTGACCTTCAGCACGACGCTCGTGCCAAGCGCCTCCCACCTCGCCGCGGCGGACCTGCCGGTGGTGAGAGTGGCCGCCATGCCTCAGGAACCCCCCGAGACGACGGGCGCTTCGGGCGCCGTCTGGGCGGGCGCGGAGGTTTCGGGCGTCGCTTCGGAGTGCACTTCGGGAGCCGCTTCGCTGTGCGCTTCGGGCGCCGCTTCGCGCTGCGCTTCCGGCGTGGCTTCGCGCTGGGTTTCAGGCGTCGCTTCGGCGTGTGTTTCCGGCGTCGCTTCGTGCTGTGTTTCAGGCGCCGCCTGCTGTTCGCTGGATTCCCGCGGCGCCTGCGAGGGGGCCGCGAGCGAACTGGAGGAACTGGAGGAACTGGAGGAGCTCTGGGAGTGAGACTTGTGCGCAGCACTCGCCTTGGCGGCACTCGACGCGTGTGATCCGCCGACCTTGAGCGTCTTCCCCGGGAAGGCCTGCGCAGCAACCTCCGAGAGCGCTCCGGTGAGCGCCACCGAGCCGGCGATCATCCAGCGGGTCGACAGCGATAAACGGCGTACGGCCGAGTCGCGACTATGGGTGGTGTGAGGCTTCATGGGGATATTTCTCGGTAGAGAACTAGAAGATCCGGAGTGGAAAGTCGATGAGATGATTCACATGTGAAGCGCGGTGCAACGTGGATTGCGCGTTCTCTCATGGAATGAGTGTGCCGCCGCTTGCTAAGCAGGCCCTAATCGGGTTGTGAGAAAACTCATCGAATGTAGGCGGGGAGTTAGCGGGAGATAACGCCTAACATTGCCAGCGATATGCAGCGTTCCGCCGATTCCAACGGGGGTCGCGACTCCAACGGGGATCACCAGATCCCACCCGCGATCCTCGTGATCGAGGACGAGCCGGGGATCGTCGACTTCCTCACGCGGGGCCTGCAGGCGGAGGGCTTCGCCGTGGAGTCGACCGGCGATGGGCTGGATGGAGAACGGCGGGCGCTGCAGGAGAGCTTCGATCTGATCGTGCTCGACATGATGCTCCCCGGCCGCGATGGGTTGGAGATCCTCACGAGCGTGCGTGGATCCAAGCCCGGACTCCCTGTGGTCGTGCTCACCGCACGCGGCGAGGTCGAGGATCGCGTCGCGGGGCTGGAGGCGGGCGCGGTCGACTACCTGGTGAAGCCCTTCTCGCTGGCCGAGCTCGTGGCGCGCGTGCGCGCGCAGCTGCGCGTCGTCGCACAGGCATCCGCGCAGGCCTCCGGCACGACGCTGCGCGGCGCGGACATCGAGGTCGATCTGCTCACGCGCAGGGTGCGCCGCGATGGGGAGTCGGTGCTGCTCTCCACCACCGAGTTCGAGCTGCTGGCCTACCTGGTGCGCCACTGCGGGCAGGTGCTCTCGCGCGAGCAGATCCTCAGCGCGGTGTGGGGCTACGATCACGACCCCGCGACCAACGTGGTGGACGTTTACATCGGCTATCTGCGACGCAAGCTGCGCCGCCCCGAGAGTCCCGCTCCGATCTTCACCGTGCGCGCCGTGGGCTATCGCCTCGGCAACGCCGCGGGATAGGGCCTATGCGCGGCCGGCACCTGTTCCCCACCAGCCTGCGCTGGCGTCTGGCCGCGTGGGTTACGGCGGTCGTGCTGATCTGCACCGCGGTGAGCTTCGCGGTCGTCTACAACGGCACCGGCACGCAGCTGCGCCACCAGATCGATCGCGAGATTGGGGGCGATCTGGAAGAGCTCGCGCTGACGGTTCGCACCGCCGCGCGCACCAGCGACGAGGGTGCCCGTGCGCAGCAAGTGGCGGCAGCAGCGCGCCGCTACGTGCAGAACCAGCCATTCAGCGCCAGCTCCGCGTTGCAGTTCGCGATCGTCGCTGGGGCCCATCCGGGCGAAACCACGACTGCCACCAACCGCCCGGAGCTGTTTGGGGCCAAACGCCCCGACAACGGTGAGAGCGTCGCCGATCAGCAGCGCGAGAACCGTCTCTCACAGCGACTGCTCACGGTCCCCGATGGCTACTCCACGCTCACGCTCGCGGATGTGGGCGAGCTGCGCCTGCTCAAGCACCGGCTGACCCTGCCGGGAGGCACCCGCGTGACGATCGGCGTGGGGGAGCGTCTGGCAAGCGTGGGCGCAGCTCAGCGGGGAGTCGCCGAAGCCTTCATCCTCGCCGGCTTGCTGACGCTCGCAGGGGCGCTGGGGGCGTCATATCTGATCGGCACCCTCTTCTCGCGCCCGTTACGGCGCATGGCCGCGGTGGCGACGAAGGTCGATGCCGGCGACCTGCACCCGCGCATCCACGATGTGGGCGGGCGCGGCGAGGAGATGCTGGTGCTCGCGGAGGCCTTCAACCACATGCTCGACCGTCTCACCGAAGCCTTCGCCAGCCAGCGCGCGTTTGTGGCTGACGCCTCACACGAGCTTCGCACGCCGCTCACGGTGATCCGCGGCCAGCTCGAGGTGCTCGCCTCCCAGACCGATCCCGGAGCCGAGGAGGTGCGGCGCGTGGAGCGCCTCGTGCAGGCGGAGATCGCACGCATCAGCCGCCTCGTGGATGACCTGCTCGTGCTCGCAAAAGCCGAGCAGAGCGAGTTCCTGCGGGTGGAGGAGATCGAGCTGGGGGTCTTCGTGGAGGAGCTGTGGGATGGGGTGAGCCTGCTCGCCCCCCGCCATTTCGAGCTCGGCGCGGTGCCCGAGGGAACCCTCACAGCCGATCCCGATCGCCTTGCGCAGGCGCTGCGCAACCTCGTGAGCAACGCGATCGAGCACACCGACGCCGAGCGGGGCCTCGTGCGCCTGGATGTCGAATGCCGGGGAGCCGAGCGCGTGCTGTTCGCGGTGAGCGACGACGGGCCTGGAATCCCACCCGACCAGCGCGAGCGGGTCTTCGACCGCTTCCACCGCACCGACGCCGCGCGCGACCGCGCCTCGGGGGGAACCGGGCTGGGCCTGGCGATCGTGCACGCAATCGTTGAGGCACACGGGGGCTGGGTGAAGGCCGGCGCCGGCAGCGAAGGGGGAGCTCGTATCGAGCTCGAGCTGCCCCGCTTCGCCGCCCGCGGCGCGGGCGGGAACCCGTCGACAACAGCCGTGGGCCCACAGCTGGCCGAGGCGCGGCCTATATAGAGACCGTTGCGTTGGCTCAGCCCGACCCGCGCGGGCCCTCGGCGAAGCCCCCAGCCTGCATAGACCAGCGCGCGGCTCGGCGAGGATCAGTGGTTTTCCACATGCGAGAGGGGCATTTGTCCGCTGTGTTCGAGACACGATCGAAAATAGACTGCTGTGATGCCCGCCCATCTCAGGCTGGCGCCGAGTCCTTCGACGGACGCATCGAATAGCGACACCAAGCCGTTGGCCTCGCCTGCGATACGCGTCATCCTGGCCGACGACCACGCTCTCATGCGCCGCTCCCTGCGGCTGCTGCTCGACAGCGAGGCCGATTTGGAGGTGATCGCGGAGGCCGATGAGCTGCCGCTGGTCGTGCGCCATGTGCACGGCCAGCGTCCCCATGTGCTCGTGCTCGACCTGAGCATCCCCGGCGGCTCCGGCGTGGAGGCGATCGCCGGGCTGCGCGAGGGAGTCCCGGAGACCCAGGTCGTGGTGCTGACGATGGAGGAGAATCCGGTGTACGCGCAACGGGCCCTCAACGCCGGCGCGCTCGGCTATGTGCTGAAGATCCACGCCGACGAGGAACTGGCCGCGGCGGTGCGGGCGGCGGCGCGGGGCGTGGAGCACATCAGCCCGGTCGTCGCAGCGCGCCTGCAGGGCCTGCAGAGCTCGCAGATGCAGGACAAGCTGAGCGCGCGGGAGATCGAGGTGCTGCGGCTGATCGCGCTGGGACACACGAGCGTGGAGATCGCGCACAAGCTGCACCTCTCGCCGCGCACAATCGAGACCCACCGCACCCGCATCCACCGCAAGCTCGGCTTGAGCTCGCGCGCCGAACTGGTGCGCTACTCGCTTGGGCGCGGGCTGCTGAAGACCTGAGAGGGGTCAGCCGTCGGCCGCGGCGGCGGGCGCGGGTTGCTGAAGACCCGAGAGGGCGTCAGCCGTCGGCCGCGGCGGCGAGATCCGAGGTGCGGCGCTGTATAGGGATGCTTGCCTGCACCACCGTTCCGTCGCCGGGCGTGGATTCCACCCGCAGCGTTCCATCGAGCAGCTGAACGCGCTCGCGCATACCGAGCAGCCCGAACCCTCCTACCTCGAAGGACGGATCGAAGCCGACCCCGTCGTCGCGAACGGCGAGATGCACCGTGCCGGTGTCCTCGTGTATCTCGACCACCGCCCGCGACGCGCGTCCGTGCTTGGTGGCGTTGCTGAGCGCCTCCTGAATGATCCGGTAGAGCGCAATCTCTAGCTCGGGGGTGTGCCGGCGGTCATCGCGATGGCCCTCGTAGGCGAGGTCGATGTTCACGTCCACCTCGATCCCGTGGCGCTTGGTTCGCTCGGCGAGCCCCTCCAGGGCAGCCTCCACGCCGAGCTCGTCCAGCGCCGCCGGTCGCAAGTCGGCGATCAGCGCGCGCAGATCGCCGATCCCCTCGCGTAGGTGTCCGATCGCCTCGTCGACGGCCTCCTCCAGCGCCCCGGCACGACCCACGCGCCGGGCATTCGCGAGCCGGATCTGCAGCGCGCTGAGGCTCTGCAGCGTCTCGTCGTGGAGATCGCGCGCCCAGCGCCCGCGCTCGCCCTCGGCAGCCGCCAGCCGCTGGCGCTGCTGCTCGGAGGCGACCGACTGCGCGGTGGCGACCGCGGTGGCGGCGCTGGTGGCAAAGGCCTCCAGCAGCCGCTGATCGTCGACGCTGAAGCGCGGACCGTCCTCGAGCCGGTCGAGCGCAAGCAGCACCCCGTAGATGTGACCCTGGAAGACCAGCGGCACGACCAGCCCACCGGCGGCGTGGACCCCGAGTCCGCCGATACCGTACTCGTCGAAGCGAGCGCGGTTGAGCTCGTCCAGATGATGCGTGCGGCGCGTCTTTAGCACCTGGCCGGCCACCGTGTCCTCCAGCGCCACCCGCCGGCCGATCAATTCCGGTGGCACCTCGCCGGCGCCCGCCGCAACAAGCAGCTCGCGGCCGCGATAGAGCTCGATCAGCAACGCGCGCGCGGACACCAGTGCGCGACCACGCTTGGCGACGAGTTGGAGAATCACCTCGAGGTCGGTCTCGCCGCCGATCGCACGCGCGAACTGGGTAGTTGCATCGAGCGCCGCGACGGTTCGCTCGAGCTCGTCGCGCCGCTGCCTGGCGCCGGCATAGCGCCGCGCGTGATCGATCGCCACACCGGCGAGCTCCGCGAGCAGCGTCACGGCTTCCTCATCGACGGCGGTGAACTCGTCTCCCCCCGCCTTCTCAGTGAGGTACAGATTGCCGAAGACCCCGCCCCCGATCGGAATCGGAACGCCGAGGAAGGTACGCATCGGCGGGTGCCCAACAGGGAAGCCAAAGGAGTGTGGATGAGCTCCGACATCTGGCAGGCGCAACGCCGCGGGGTGCTTGATCAGCTCGCCCAGCACGCCCCTCCCGCGCGGCAGCTCGCCGATCTCGGCGTGCGCGGACTCCTCGATGCCCGCGGTGACAAAGCGCGAGAGTTCAGTGCGAGACTCGTTGAGCACCCCCAGCGCCGCATAGCGGGCGCCGGTCAGTTTGCGTGCGGACTCGAGTACCCGGTCGAGCACCACATCCAGGTCGAGCTCGGCGATGACACCGCGCGCAACGTCCAACAGACCCTGAGCGGTCCGGCCCTTCACCACCTCATCGGTGGGCACCGCACCCATGGCGCAAAAGCCTAGCGCCAAAGGATAGGTTGTGCCACTTGGACATTCACGTTGCATGAACTGACCAACTTGGACAACCAAGCAGCTGTCGCTTGGCGCACACGGACGGGCGGCGGCGCGCGTATGTGCTGAGGGTCTGCGGGTTAATACGGATACCTCAGAGATAGGCAATGTTTAGCGTCTGCCACGCGCCTTCCCGAAGGCACCGAAATGGCCACTGCGCTCTCGACACCACGCTCGCTGCTACTCGGACTGATCCCAGGACGAATCCTGATGCAGGACTCCGCGCAGCGGCTCATGGCCCGTATCGAACACCACGCCACCACCAACGCGGCCCTGATCGACTCGCGCTTGGGGTCCGAGCGGCTGGCTGCGCTGTTCGACTCGCGCCTCGAAGCAGAGCGGCTGGCCGCACTGCGCGAGCTGCGTGCCTCGCGCAGGCGAACCGTGGCGGCGGCTGAGCAGGAACGCCGCCGGATCGAGCGCGACCTGCACGATGGCGCCCAGCAGCGCCTGATCGCCCTGCGTATTCGTCTCGGATTGGCGGCGCAGACAGTCACCCGCGAGCCCGAGGCGAGCAGTCAGGTGCTCTTTGAGCTCGCCGAAGAGGCTCAGGGCGCGCTCGATGAGCTGCGTAATCTCGTGCACGGCATCCACCCTCCGCTGCTGACCGAGCGTGGCCTCGCGGCAGCGCTCGTGTCAGTGGCCAGGGAAGCTCCCCTCTGCGCGCGTCTGAGCGCGGAAGACATCGGTCGCTATGAGGCCGAGGTGGAGGCTGCGGTCTACTTCACATGTGTGGAGGCCCTTCAGAACGCAGCCAAGCACGCCGGGCGCGGTGCTACCGTCACGATCCATCTACGGAGCCATGCAGAAGAGCTGTCTTTCGAGGTGCGTGATACCGGACGCGGCTTCGACGCCTCCGAGTGGCGTTCCGCGGGCGGGCTTGTGAACATGCGCGACCGCATCGGCTCCATTGGGGGCGACCTGGAGATCCAGTCCCGGACAGGAGCAGGAACATCGGTCTTGGGGATCGTGAAGATATGAGCGCCAACCCACCCGGCGAGCAGCCTCCGCTCAACCGGCCTCTCCCCTCCTCCCCCCCTCCGCCCACCGAGCCCCCTGCCGCAGCGGCCCCCGCCGCGGCAGGCGAGGCCCCGGATGGAACCCCACGTGAGACCCCACATCGCTGGTTGGTGCGCTCGCTGATCGGGGTCGCCGCCGTGCTCGGAGTGGTGGCGATCTTCGCCGTGTGGGCCAACCGCCAGCTGCTCGATACGGGGTACTGGACGGACACCAGCACCAAGCTCGTCGCAAGCCCCCCGATCCGCGACGCGCTGTCGGGGTACCTTACCGATCAGCTCTACGCGAACGTGGACGTCGCCGGGGAACTGCGCGGCGAGCTGCCCGAAGAACTCAAGCCACTGGCCGCCCCCGCGGCCGGCGCCCTGCGCAGCCTCGTCGAAAAGGGCGTCAGCTTCGCGCTCGAACAGCCGCGTGTGCAGGCGCTATGGCGCACCGCCAACGAAATCGCCCACGCGCAGTTCGTCAAGCTGATCGAGAATCGCGGCACGGTCGTGCGCACGCCTGGCGGCGGCAATGTCGTGATCGATCTACGCCCTCTTCTGGGCGAAGTTGCAAAGCGCGTCGGCGCGCCCACATCGGTGGTCGAAAAGATCCCGCCCAACGTCGCCGAATTGAGGGTGATCCGCTCCAACAACCTCAAGACCGCGCAGAACGCCGTAAACGCGCTACGGGGCCTCGCGGTGGTGCTGCCGTTGCTCGTCTACCTCCTCTTCGGCCTCGCCGTCTACCTCGCGCGCGGGCGGCGCCGCCAGACGCTGATGGCTGTTGGTCTCGCCTTCATCGCATCCTCCCTCGTGGTGTTCATCGTGCGCTCGCTCGCGGGGCACGCGGTGGTCAACTCGCTCGCCTCCACCGACTCGATCAAACCGGCCGCCGAAGCTGCGTGGTCGATCGGAACCTCGGTGCTCATCGACATCGCCTGGGCGGTCGTCTATTTCGGCATCGCGCTGATCCTCGCGGGGCTGCTCGCGGGACCCACGCAGATTGCCGTGACCATCCGCCGCACGCTGGCTCCCTACCTCAACGAGCGTCCCGATATCACCTATGGGGTGGTCGTCTTCCTGCTGCTGCTGCTCTTCGTGTGGGGACCGATCGCCGCGACGCGCACCTTCACCGGACTGCTGATCATCACCGCCCTCGTGCTGATCGGCACCCAGGCGCTGCGCCGTCAGACGATCAGGGAGTTTCCGGAAGCGACCCGGCCCGGGCCGATAGGTAGATCAGCGTAGCCATCACCCTCCGGCTCACCTCCTGCGCCTCGGGCAGGTCGAGCTTCAGCAGGATCGAGTTGATGTGCTTCTCCACCGCGCGCTTGCTCAAGAAGAGCTCTTCGCTGATCGCGCCGTTGCTCTTGCCCTGAGCGATCGCCGCGAGGATCTCCAGCTCACGCGGCGTGAGCTCTGAAAGCGGCGAATCCGCCGTCTGGCCCCGAGCGTCGATCAGGGCCTCAACGACCTTCGCGTCGATGAACGATCCGCCGTGCGCCACCGCCTCGATCGCGGCGATCAGCTGACTCTGATCGCTCACGCGCTCCTTGAGCATGTATGCGCGCCCATCGGAGCCCGCCTGCAACAGCGCGAGCCCGTAGCTCGGCTCGGCGTACTGGCTCAGCACCACGACCCCTACCTCGGGGTGGGTGTGGCGCAGCTGCGAGGCAATCTGGATGCCCTCGTCGCTGCCGCTGGGGGGCATGCGGATATCGGTTATCACCACCTCTGGGCGCTCGCTCTCGACGGCGGCCAGCAGCGAGTCGCGATCCACACACACGGCTACGAGATCGATGCGCGGATTGCGCGCGAGGATCTGGCTCACCGCCTCGCGCACGAGATAGCTGTCGTCGGCGAGCGCGACACGGATGCGCTCGAGCTGGGGGCCTGCAGGCATCAGGACATCTCAGCCTCCCATGGAGGCGGCGAAAGTGCAAGAGTAGGATGTGGTGACGCCCGCAAAGAGCCCCTCAGCTGCCGCGTCCAAGCAAGCCTCCGCCAAGGTAGCGGAAGTTCCCGCACAACCGCCCACACCCGCGGAGCGGGCCGCCGCGGGCAAGGCCGCACGCACCGAGACCCCTCGCTCGAGCCACGCCGACTGGAGCCCCGAGAAGGGACGGGAGGACCCGGTCGTGCAGCTCGAGCGCCAGGCCGAGAGCCGCGTGCCCGAGCTGGTGCCGATCCGCTACGGACGCATGGCGCGCTCGGCGTTCGCGTTCTTCCGCGGCGCCGCGGCAATCATGGCCGCCGACCTCGCGCCAACCCCCGTATCGGGTATGCGCGTGCAGCTGTGCGGGGATGCGCACCTCTCCAACTTCGGCGGCTTCGCCTCGCCCGAGCGCGAGATGCTGTTCGATATCAACGACTTCGACGAGACCCTTCCGGGACCGTGGGAGTGGGATGTCAAGCGACTCGCCGCGAGCCTCTGCATCGCGGGGCGCGACCTCGGTCTCGAGCACATTCACTGCCGCGAGGTCGTCGTGTGGTCGATCCGCGCATATCGCGAGGCGATGCGCGACTTCGCCGAGAGGACCAACCTGCAGGTTTGGTATGCGCGCCTGGACGCCGAAGATATCGTCGCACTGGCCGGCGATATGGGCGCCACCGGCAAGCGCCTGAAGGCACTCGAACGCAACATCGCGAAGGCCCGCGCGAAGGACAGCGAGCGCGCCGTCTCCAAGCTCACCGAAGTGGTGGATGGGGAACTGCGCTTCATCAGCGAACCTCCGCTGATCGTGCCGCTGCACGAGCTGCTCACCGATGTGCCGCGCCAGGAATTCGAAAGCCGTATGGCCGACCTGCTCGACGGCTACCGCGCGAGCCTCGCCGAGGATCGCCGCCGCCTGCTCGACACCTACCGATTCCAGGGCATCGCCCGCAAGGTCGTGGGCGTGGGCAGCGTGGGTACACGTGCATGGGTGGTGCTGATGGTGGGCCGCGACGAGCAGGATCCGCTCGTGCTGCAGTGCAAGGAAGCACAGGTCTCGGTGCTGGAGCCATACGCCGGCTCCTCGGACTATGCCAACTCCGGACAGCGCGTGGTCGAGGGACAGCGTCTGATGCAGGCCGCCTCGGACATCTTCCTCGGCTGGCTTCCCGCGGTGGGACTCGACGATCAGGCGCGGGACTTCTACGTGCGTCAGCTGTGGGACGGCAAGCTCTCGGTGGACATCGAATCGATGGATGTCGGGCAGCTGCGCAACTATGGACGCCTCTGTGGCTGGACGCTCGCTCGCGCGCACGCACGCAGCGGCGATCGGATCGCGATCGCCGGCTACCTCGGCAAGAGCGGCGTGTTCGAGGAGGCCCTCGCGGATTTCTCCGCGGCCTACGCCGATCAGAACGAACTCGATCACAAGGCGCTCGTCGGAGCGATTGCCTCCGGGCATATCGAGGCGCAGGACGCCTGAGGAGCAGGACACCTGAGAAGCAGGACGCCTGAGGCGCAGGACACCCGGCGCCACCCAGTGAATATGAACATACTCAGAATTTAGGCAGCTAGCTCCCTGGACATATGCACTGGCAGTTAGCAGGCTCAGTGTGTGACCGCTCCAGCCCAGCCGGACCCGTACCTCGCCGCCGCCGTGCGCCGCCTGCGTCACGAGTGCGCGCTGACCCAGGAAGACCTCGCTCACCACGCAGGTCTCACGACTTCCGCGCTCGCGCGCATCGAGCGCGGCAAGGCCAACCCCACATGGACGACCACGCGGCGCGTGGCGCTTGCACTTGGAATCAGCCTCGAGGAGCTGGGGCGTGCAGTCGAAGAAGAGGCCGAGTAGAGCTACTTCTCGAGCACCAGGCGGTCCGCTTCGGCTTTCGCCACCCCCCAGGCCTGAGCTGTTCCGTCCTGGGCTTCGAGCATCAGGCGCCCCCCCTCCAGCGACCACGTTCCTGTGGTCTCCTCCGGCACATCGACGGGGCCCGGCGAGCGCTCGACATAGGCCCCGCCCTGACGGAGCTCCAAGCGCATCCTTCCTCGTGAGGGTGGTAGAGGACGGCTCGCCGGACGGAACACCATCTCGCCCTCGGTGTCCTCCTCGTGGGCGTGGATCCAATGTCCTTGCAGTGCATTCTCGTCGAAGGCGGCCATCGCAGGATGATCTCAGAGCGGGACGATCTCAGAGGCAGGCCAGTCCCAGAGGCAGGCCAGTCCCAGAAGCCGGGGCCAATCTCAAAGCCGAGCTAAACCTCAAAGGCCGAACCCGTCTCAGAGGCCGGCCAATTTCTTGCGGGGACCCGCCAGCGTCGCGTTCATGCGGGCGACCTGTCCAGTCGAGAACATGACCATCGTGTCGTCGTCGACGTAGTCCATGTAGTTCATGAACATATCCCCATCCGGGCCGTTGTTGCAGGTGATGTGCGGGAACGCCGGCTTGCCGAAGTTCGCCTGCTGAGCAGGGGGTGTATCGGCTACGAAGTCGTTGCCGGTGCAGTCGTTGCGATCGCCCCAGATGTGGCGCAGATTGAAGAAATGTCCCACCTCGTGCGTCGCGGTGCGGCCCATGTTGTAGGGGGCGGTTGCGGTGCCCTGAGTCCCAAACGCCGTATAGAGGATCACGACCCCGTCCCGCGCGGCGGGTCCACCAGGGAACTGCGCGTATCCAAGAAGTCCTTCACCGAGATTGCAAACCCAAAGGTTCATGTAGCTGTCGGTCGGCCAGGGATCCACGCCGCCAGTTGCCGCCGACTTCACTCCATCGTCGGGGCTGAACGAGGTGACGTTGGTCTGCGTGCGCGTGATCCCAGTCGTCGCTGCGCCGCTGGGATCCGTGGTGGCCAGCGCGAACTGGATCTTGGTATCGGTCACGAGCCCGCTCCAGTCAGCCGGCACTTTGCTCTTGTCGGTATTCGCCGCACGGTAGTCGCGGTTGAGGGCATCGATCTGACTGTGTACCTGCGCATCGGAGATGTTCTCCGCTGGGGTCGCGTGAACGACATGCACGACCACGGGAATGGTGACCAGCGTGCTTGCGACCCGCATCGCCTCGCCCGACTCGATGCTGCTGCGGGTGTGCGCCTCAACCTCGAGCCGGCGCTCGCGATATTCGGGCTGGGTCTCCACCAGCAGCTCGTGAACGACCATCTGAGCACATGTACGATGGGTGGGTGTCTCTCCTGAACTCATCCTGCAACTCCTTTCTGCCTGCCCTAGAGGCCGGCGACGATTGCCCAGCAGACGATTGCGCTGCAAACGCTGCTCCAGCGCCCGTAGCCCTTGTAGATGTTCGCGGCCAGCTTGGTCTGTTCTGAAAGCGTGAGATTCTTGGAGTCGATCTGCGGGTCGGAGACATTGCGCACGATCGCGTAGGGTGGCGCCATCGCACCGAGCTGCTTGCAGACCATTCCCAGAACCGCGTCGCCCATCTCCGAGAGGCCTCCCTTGCCCTCGAGCTCATATGTGTCGGCGGTGTTGTCGAAGCCGAAGAAGTCGGTTGTGAGGATCCCCGCGGGAGCGCTCGCGGCGCTCATGATCTTCGGCTTGCGAGTGTTGTCGGGCGGCAGGAACTCAGCATTGGCTTCGAATAGCGACTTCGCCTCGTTGAACTGGCCACTCGGCGCGTCCTGCGCCGAGGCGAAGGAGTCGCCGTTGAAGGCCTTGAACTCGCGCTTGCAGTCGAAGGTCACGAAGCGGCTCACGAGCACATCGCCCACCTCCGTGTTGGGCCCGATGCCTCCCCCCGTGCCAGTGGTGATCACCCACTTGGGGTTGCAATCTTCGATGATCTGCTTCCACACCAGGGCGTTGGGCAACTTTGGACCGTCCTGAGACATATGCGAGTCGGACTTGAACAGCGTCACCTTGCGCTCGCCGATCTGCGTCGTCCAGTAAGTGCCCAGCCTGCCGGCCTCGAGCGCCGGGCAGCCTTTGCGCATCTCGGCAGAGATCGCAGCGAAGTTCTTCGTGTAGGGCTTCCAGTCGTTCTTACTGTCGAACCCCGGCGTGAGCACGCGACTGAGCGCGTGGCCCTCATCGACTGTCCATGTGACGATCAGTACATCTGCATCGGGCAGCGCCTCACCCGTGGGCTTCTTGCCGGGTTCCGGTGAGAGTCCCGCCGGCCAGTTGACGTTCACAAAGCGCGACATCCCGGTCGACGCACCGCCGACGGTGGCCCTTAGCCCGGCCAGGTCTGGTGTTTCCGAATCGAAGTCGATCAGTTCTCGCGCGATCTCCTGGTCGGCGGGCGGAGCAGCGTCCTCCTTCCTCCCGGCCGCCGCGGCGGCCTCCTCGATGCCGAGATTGCGCTGCGCCCACTCGCTTCCAACAACCATGGAACCCTCCTTTGGCATTTGCCCGGGGCCAAGCTCAGCGAGGCAGTGTACGGCATTTTTATCTTCAGTGGAATCTTTCCAATCGAGCGATTTCTTACCCATGCCTACTTCAGATGGGCCACGCCCGCAGCAGAAGCCCGGATTCCGGCGACCGATGCTCGCGACAAGGGCGGCTACGCCGGGCTTCCGCCGCCATCGACGCCCCCGCCACGTGGCGAGAGCAGCGGTCGTCAGGGATTGGTGGGGCGGTACTCGAAGCTGGGACCCGCGTTTCCACCGATCCCCGACTCGATCGTCATCATTGCCTGGGCCTGCTCGTTGAGGGACTCCATCAGGCCAACTGCCGAGACGAGCTTTCCCGGACTCCCGTTGAAGGTTTCATGGAGGACTTTGAGGAGGCTCGTATAGGTGTAGTTGAACGTGTCGCACGCGTGGCGTGCCGGCGAGCCCGCCGGATAGCGCTCCGAGTGCGGGTCCGCGATGACGGGATAGACCTTCGTTGCGTCGTAGGGGATCGCTTCGCCCGCATAGGCCCATGGGGGTTTCAGTTTGGGCGCGGACACCAGCTTCTTGCCTTCCTTGATCTCGGCGAACCTGTAGTAGTGGGCCAGCTCGTCACCCGCCGCGTCGCCGAGTGGCGAGGAGGTGGTCCCCTCGCCCTGCTCGACGATCGCTTTGATCGCCGCACTCGCACTGGCGAGGTCGTTGACCGGGATGACCTCCGGCAGAGCGACGCCGCCGTAGACCTGGAAGCCAGTATGACCGGCGTTGAAGATCGACTCGCCGGCCGCCCTGAGCTGCTCCTCGATCGCTTCGTAGAACCTGCCGATCGTCAGCGGCCTTTCGGCCCTCGCGGCCGGGAAATGCAGCGGGTCCTCCGGCGCCTCGATCGTCATGAATGTGTTTTCGACGAGCCCGATCGAAAATGGGGCAAGATGGACTTCCAGCTGATGCTCAACAGTGCCGGGCAGCGATCCGGGATAGGTGGGGATGAGCCCCGGTTCGTCGATCACGGGGAATCCGCCGATCGCGTTGAGCAGGTTGCACACCAGCGCCATGTGAGCCATCTCCTCGCTGACCACAGAAGAGATCAGTTCCGCGATCTCCATGTTCTCGCCGGGCATGAGCGAGTACATCGCATACAGATATGGCGGGATCGTGGCGTGCTCGAGCTTGATCGCCTGCTGAAGAGCTTCCTGCAGGCCTTTGGTCGTGTTCAACCGCGCGAAGAGCTGTGGCTTCATCAAGAGCATCAGCCGGCCTCTTCGGTGACGATCAGTCGCCGCGCCAAAGCCGCGGCCTTTCCACCGTGGGAGATGGCCACGCTCTCAGCGGGGCTCGCCTCTCGCCTGGCGCCGTCCGGAGCAGGCGCCGCAGGCGCCTCGCCCAGCAGGGGCTTGCCTGCGGCGTCCGCGCTTTCCAACCATCTGAGGATCGTGGCGCGTCGGGCGCTGGAGAGATCGCGTGTCACGGGCATCGAGTTGGGATTGCCGATCTCCAAGCCGAACGCGAGCAGCAGCAGCCTGCGGTTCGCGCAGACATCCTCGTAGCTGGATAGATCGAGGAAACCCTGCATCACCGGATACAGGTTCGCGTACTGCTGGAAGATCGGCTGCAGGCAGCCGTGCCACGTTGGTGGCTCATCGGGCTCAAAGGCACTCCACACGAGCAGGCTTACGAAGTTGCACGGGTTGACCGGTCCATTTCGGTCATCCGCGAGCTTTGCCCGGACGCCATATACCTGACCGTCGATGATTCGGCGAACACCTCCGGGATCGCTGGTCGCGACCGCTGCCACTGCCACCCCATTTGCATCCGTCTTCACCGTCGCGGGGAAACGGATCGCGTTCGCGGGGACGCCCGGCCGCAGCGGCCCCTTGGGTTCACCCTGCAGCTGGGAAGGGTCGGCTGAGAGCAAGACATCCGCCCCCGCGTAGGGCCGGCCCAGATGGCTCGCGTGGAAGCAAACCGTCGCGGTGTCCCCTGGATCGCAGTGAAACACGAATGTGTCAGCCTGCACGTAGAGGGGCGCCTCAGCTATCCCGAAATGACCCGGGCCCCTCAGCGACAGCGGCGAGCTCTCGATCTGGCCGAGCTCCTTGGCGGAGAGTGCCCGATCTGCGGGCAGCACGGCAATGCCCGCCGTGCGCTCATACCAGCCCTCGCCGGAGTAGGGAACGGGGCAGATTGGATCCTCCCCGGCGTAGAGGACGAGCTCGCCGACTTTCTCGATCTCGCCACCGGGCGTCGTCGTCGGCAGGGCGTTGCCGAGATCGAGATAGACCCTCGCGGTGGCCTCATCGACCGCCGCCGCGCAGGAATTGATCCCGCCGGCCGGCCGAAAGAAGCCCGCGACTTCGTGAGCCTTTGCCACGAACTGGCGCCCCACAACCATGTGCTTGGGCTCGGAAGCGGTTGCGGGCCCGATCGTCCCGACGATCCGCCCGCGCGTGAACTCGGGGTCGCCGAATTTCATGTTGTAACCGTCGACCATGAACTTGACGGACAGGACGCCATCCGGCGAGGCCTCCTTCAGGGCAGACAGAAACGGCGAACCGTCGATATCTCCCCACTCGACCCCCTCGAGCACCGACTGATACATCGCGCAGGCATTCATGTCGCTCCCGGCTCCCGCCGCTCGAGCCCAGATATCGAAGAAGGCAGCCGGCTCGTAGGCGCCCCGCAGCAATGTGCTCCCGGATCTGTCGGCGATCCGCATTTCCAACCCCCAGATCGTCGAGACCATCTGCTGGCACGGATCGAGGTCCACCAGCTTGGCCGGTGCCGCTCGGTCGGAGTCGGCGATCGACATACTCAGCACAGGGTCGCCGTCTTGGACGGGCTGACCATCGGGAAGCCATGCCGAGGTCACTTCGCAGCCGATCAATCGCCAGTCCGCATCGCCACGCGGGTTGAACCAGCCGTTGGGAGGTTCTCCATGCGGCCCTTCGCGCTCCTGGTCGGAGGGCACGAACGTGGTGTTGTCATAGTGAGCCGGATCGTTGTTCACCGTCGAGACCGCCGCCTGGAAGCGGCCGGCGAAATGCAGGCGCAGGGGGCCGAGGTAACTCATCGGTCGATCGCAGTCCGGGGCAGACAGACGACGTCGAGGTGCGTGTCGATCGGTCCGTCAGCCTGCGGAGCGTAGGTCAGGCGCGGTATATCGAGGCGCTCGGTTTGGCTGAGGGTCAAATTCACGCAGCGAGTATAGATCAGTTGGTCGGCTTTAGTCGTTCGTTTGAAACGACTTCCACCACACAGTACGATCCCAATCCAGCGGCGTATTCTGCGGGCCGAGAGAGCGACTCCAAGGAGGCCATGAGATGGCGATCACGAGTGTCAAGGTTCATCCCGCGATCGGCGTCGCCCGACTCGGAAACAGTCCGAGCGACTTCTTCATCGGTCCCGAGCAGCCGTGGTCGGCTCCCGATCCGCCGGACGGCTTCAAGGACGCCCAGTGCCGCGTCAAGCGCCAGGCGGCGCGGTTTCGCGTCTTCGCCTACCACGACGACGGATCGGTGAGCGAGCTGACAGCCGCCGAGGCAACGATCGAATGGACCGTTGAGCTGGCCAACAAGAAGGTCGCCGCGCGCTTCCCCGGTCAGGGCTCGGCGGCCGAGCTCACGATCGCACCCGGCCCACGGACGCTCAACGGACCTGATCAGCATGCGGCGTTCGACACGGGCGCGATCAAGCTGCCCGGGGCCGCCGCGGTGGGTGTTCCGCTCGGTGAAGTGCGGACCGACACCGAAGGGCGCCTGCTCGTACTCGGGGGTTTCGGCACCTCGGCGTCCCCGGCTGGAGTGCAGATCACCGATTGGCTCGCCAACGAAGGTTGGTACGACGACATCTCCGACGGATCGGTCGCCGCACACGTCAAGCTCAACGTGTCGGGCGACCAGTACGACGCGCTCGGCGCCTGGGTTCTCGTGACGCCGCCGAAGTTCGCGCCGGAACTGGAGATGCCGACCACGCTCTATGACCGCCTGTTCGACCTCGCCGCCGCACAGGGTTGGGTGAGCGCACCTGCCACGCCCTCCTACACCAATGACATCTACCCGATCCTGCAGCGCGCGCGAAACATCGGCGCCGTCGCGCAGGCGGGCCTCAATCATGCCTGGCCAGACCCGATCTACGACCAGATGTTCGACGCCTCGACGACGCTGCGCGAGCACATCTTCGACAAGCTCACCAACCCCGCCAACCCTGCCAGCCCCGACATGCCCGCCCTCAGTGAAGGCGGCGGCGAAGCGTGGTCGCACCTCACTCCAACCCAGTACAAGGTCATGGAACGCTGGAAGGAAAACAACTTCGCGCGTGACTGGGCGGGCTTGCCGACACCAGCGCCGATCACCGCCGGCGGCCTTGACGAGGCGGCCTTGCGGGCATGTGTGGGCGCCGCCTTCTACCCGGGGATCGAGGCGGGCGGCGATCCGACGCGTCCGATCATCGACCCGAGCCTCTACCTCGGCGCGTCGGATCCGCTGCGCCTTGACCCCACGAAGGTCTCTCCGGGCGACATCAGCCGCTGGATGGCGCTGCCGTGGCAGACCGACTTCAACGCGTGTGGCGCCACCTGGTGGCCCGTGCCCCGCCCCGATTGGGTGACGCCTCAGGGCACGAGCACGCAGGTGGCCTGGGATCGCAACATCGGCAGCCCGCAGGCGATGATCCAGCACTGGTCGACGCTCGGCTTCGTCCTCGATCAGGGCGGGAGCTTCGTCGAAGTCGAGAGTTGCCCGGTGGGCTCGATCCTGCTCACCACACCGCATCTCGACTTCCAGAACATTCCCCAGGGAGCGATGGGAGCCGCGCACAAGACGGCGCTGGCGATCGTATTCGAGGTCCTCACCCCCGGCGCCAGCGTCACACTGGAAGTCCCGCCCGGCGCTGGACCGAGCAACCCTCGCCTGACTCTCGCCGCACCAGCAGTGACGGTGGGCCCAACCGCAGGCAGCGCGATAGCCACCGCACGGCTCTGGCTGATCTACCAGACGGGCGCGGTGGGCGAGCACATCAGCGACCAGCTGACCGTGACGAACCCCGCAAGCGGCGAGACGTGGGCAGTTACGGTGAGCGCCGGCACAGTGGCGCGCAAGGTCGCAGCCGCCGCGCTGGTGCTCGATCGCTCGGGGAGCATGGCCGAAGACGCAGGGGACGGCCAGTCCAAGCACGACAGTCTCGTGCAGGCGGCCTCGATCTTCGTGGACGTCATGCTCGAAGGCGACGGCATCGGCCTCATCGCATTCAACGAAGCCGCCGCCACACTGCAGGGCATCACCGCGCTGGGAGATCCAGCCGATCCCTTCGATCCGCAGCGCACCAACACGAAGAACGCGATCGCCGGATCGGGCCTGACTCCCGGCGGAGGTACCTCGATCGGTGCGGGGATCGAGATGGGCGCTGGGATCCTGGGCAGCGCCGGCGCCAACTTCGATACGACATCGCTGGTGGTCCTCACAGACGGCATGGAGAACGCGCCACCCTCGATCGCCGAAGCCGCGAACGACATCAACGGCCAGACCTACGCCGTCGGTCTCGGAACACCGCAGAACATCAGCACCACGGCGCTGCAGACGATCTCCGGCAACAACGGCGGCTACCTCCTGATCACGGGCGCGATCAGCGGCGACAACCGTTTCCTGCTGCAGAAGTACTTCCTGCAGATCCTCGCGGGGGTGAGCAACGCGGAGATCGTGCTCGATCCCGATGGGATCCTCGTCGCGGGGGCCGAACAGCAGATCCCCTTTCAGCTCACGGAGGCCGATACGGGCGTGGACGTGATTCTGCTCACCCCCGCACCCGAGCTCGTGGAACTGCAGCTACAGGGTCCCAGCGGAAACATCATCACGCCGGCAGTGGCGGGCTCCGATCCATCTGTCGCGCACGTCGAGTCAGCGGGTGTGAAGTACTACCGCATCTCGCTCCCCGTCGAGTTCTCTCCCACACGCTTCGATCAGGCCGGCACATGGCGAGCGCTGCTGCGCTATGCCCGTCGCGTCGAGGCCACAGCCGAGCAGGGTGCAGTGCGCGGCCTTCCCTACAGCGTCGTTGTCCATGCGTATTCGGACCTATCGCTGCGCGCGAGGCTCGAGCAGTGGCAGTTCGACCCGGGCTCCACCGTTGGACTTCACGCAACTCTCTCCGAGTCGGATATACCGCTTGCACACGGCGCGCATGTGCGGGCGGAGATCCTTCGGCCGGACGGTACAGCGGCGACCGTCGCCCTCGCCGAGGACGAACCCGGACACTTTGCCGGTTCATTCACGACAACCCTTCCGGGCGTCTACCGCTTCAGGGTGCGCGCCTCGGGGCGCAGCAGCGCCGGATACCACTTCCAGCGCGAGCAGACACTCACCGCCGGGGTCTGGTACCGCTCCGAACCGCCCGAACGTGGCGGGCAGCAGGACGGCGGAAATGGCCAGTCTCACGGGACGGGCAGCGAACTGGAGCCGCTCTGCCGGCTGTTGCGCTGCCTGCTCGCCGAGGACCACATCCTTTCAGCCGAGACCGAACGGCGCCTGGGCGAGGAGGGCATCAACCTCGCCGCCCTGCGGCGCTGCATCGCGGAGTACTGCGAGCCGCGAACAAAGCAGTACCGCGCACCCCGCCGCGCGCCGCGATGATTGGTGAGCGCTGCGACGTCGCCGTCGTGGGGGGTGGACCGGCGGGCGCCGCAGCTGCTCTCACGCTTGCGCGCGGCGGCGCGTCGGTGAGGCTGATCGAGGCATCTCACTACCGTGAGCCGCGAATCGGCGAGACACTGCCGCCTTGGGCCACGCCACTGCTGGAGCGCCTGGGACTGTGGGAGGCCAGTGCCCCGGCGCGCGTGACACCATCGTTTGCCAACCAGAGTGTGTGGGGCGAGCCAAAGCTCGCCACCAACGCATTCGTCTTCAACCCCTACGGAACCGGCTGGCACATAGCGCGTGAGCGCTTCGACGAGCTGCTCGCCGGCACAGCCGCAGATGCCGGAGCGCAGGTGCACAGCGGCGTGCGTGTGCGCTCCGCCACGGCCACTGCATGTGCGCAATGGCAGCTCACCCTCACTCCCGCTGATGAACAGCGAGCGACGACGCGCCTGCTCCAGGCGCGCGCGCTGGTGCTGGCGACCGGACGCGACGCGCAGCTCGCGCGTTCGCTCGGCGCGCGACGGCGCGTGCTCGATCACCTCGTCGGCGTCGCCGCCTGGATTCATACGCCCGCGTCCACCGGCGGCTACCTGCTCGTAGAGGCCCAGCCGGAGGGCTGGTGGTACTCCGCGCCGATCGACGATGAGCGGATGGTGGCGGCATTCATGACAGACGCCGACCTGTGCCCCAGCGCGCAGCTGCGCTCGCCGGAGCAGTGGCGCAGACGCCTCATGGGCGCCCGCCACACACACGAGCGCATCGGCGCGAGCAAGCCGCTGACCCACCCCACGACGTACGCGGCGATCAGTCAGCGACTGGAGCGACCCGCTGCTCGCGCACCGTGGCTTGCCGCCGGCGATAGCGCGCTCGCCGTCGATCCGCTCTCCTCGGGAGGCATCGCACGCGCGATTGCCTCTGGGGAGGGCGCGGCGGTGGCCATGCTCGCGTGGCTCGGAGGCGACAGCTCCGCCGAGGCTGCCTACGAGCACTGGCTCGATGCCCAGTTCGCCGAATACCTCGGCGAGCGCGCCGCCACCTACGCGCAGGAGACGCGCTGGCACGACGCGCCTTTTTGGGAGCGTCGGCGGCTCGCCGACCTGAAGGCCAGAGGAGAGCCGGCCGGAAAGCCGAGCTGAGAGCCGAGCTCATCCGAGCATCTCCTTGAGAGCACGGCCGCTGAGAACCGAGCGAGGAGCCTCGGCCACGATGTCCGAGCCCGGCCGCGCGTACTCATCGCGGCGTTTGACCAACAGCCATTGCGCCTTGTCGCCCCCTCGGGTTCGTTGGAGGGCAAAGCCGCCCCGCAGCTTCTCCCCGTGGAGCACGAAGACGGCGTGCCCCCGCGTGAGCGCCTGTGGCCATGGGACCCGTCCACCCTGCTCATAGGTTCCGCGATCCCAGACGAGCGCCGCGCCTGCACCGAGCGTTCCCTCGAACGTGTTGTGCGCAAGGTCGTGATCGGCCACCTCCACCGCGAGACGCTTTACGGCGGGGTCGAGCGAGGGACCCTTGGGGATCGCCCACGAATGCATGGCGCCCTCGACCTCCAGACGCAGGTCGAAATGATGCGTCCTCGCCGCCTGCTCCTGGACCACGAAGACCCCGGCGCTGACGCCGCGGATCGCGAACTGCTCGTGCCCCTCGACCGCGACCGTCTCCAGCGCAACCTCCGAAACTCGCGCCGACGGCGGCCCGCCGCGTAGGAAGGCAACGAGCTCTTCGACCGCCCGCTCGGGACCCTCCGCGTGGACCCCGATGGTGCCGTCCGCTTCGTTGCGCACCCAGCCCATTGCCCCCAATGCGTGCGCGCGGCTGACTGTGGCATCGCGAAACCCGACGCCCTGCACCTCACCGCCCACAGCGGCGCGGATCGCGATGCGTGGCTGCGCCGCATCGGTGCCGACCGATGTTGAGCGGCTCACTCTGTTCACTTTGGCAACTCAGGAGACGGATGGGCCATGAGGTCATTCTCCTCATAACATCTGGTCGATGATGGCGCCCCTCGCAGTCGACTGGCCGACGATTGCTTCGCTGGCAACTGCGGGCGGCACGCTCGTGCTCGCCGTGGCGACGTTTTCCTCGGTGCGCTTCGGGCAGCGCTCGACGCGTATTGCGGAGCGTTCGACGGCGATCGCCGAGCGAGCGCTGCTGCTTGGCCTGCGACCGGTGCTCGCTCCCTCGCGCGTGGGCGACCCCCCCGAGACGGTTCGCTTCGGCGAGGGCCGCATGGTGAGCGTCGAGGGCGGTATGGCCGCGGTCGAGTGCGAGGGCGAGCGCTACTACTTCGTGATCCCTCTGCGCAACGTCGGCAACGGCCTCGCGGTCCTTCAGGCCTGGCACTTGACGGCGTTTCGCCCCGAGATCGACACCCCGCACGCCGAACCGGCGGAGCACCGTCCCCAGACGCGCGACCTGTACGTACCCGCCGGAGACATCGGTTTCTGGCAGGGAGCGATACGCGAGCCCGACGATCCCTTCCGCGAGGGTCTGCACGAGGCATTCCTGGCCGGCGGGATCCTGACCGTCGATCTGCTCTACGGGGACCACGAGGGCGGCCAGCTGACGATCAGCCGCTTCGTCCTCACGCGCGAGCAGGACGACCACTGGCGCCCCGGCGTCGTCCGCCACTGGCCGCTCGAAGGTATCGACCCGCGCGGACGCGGGTCAACGAGCTAGCGCGCCTCGTCTGCACCCGCGCCTTGCCATCTGAAATCACGACGAGGGTCGCCGTTTGCAACCCACAATATGCTCATCGGTTCACGATCCCTGAACCGGGATCTGCCTGCCGTCGGGCAATCATCGCAGCTTGTCCAATGAGCGCAGCCGCTGTGGCGAACAGGAAGGCCGGGGCAATGCTCGAAGCACGGAGGGAGATCGTGAGCGTGAAACAGAACAGCGCGAACGCGACGAAGCCGGAGAGCATCCCGCGCAGCAGTCTCACCGTTTCGTCTGCTCCACGCTGGGTGTGCGTGAACGTGGCCAGAACCGTGGTGATCACCGGGAACGGTGCGAGCAGCCCGCTGAGCTGCGGTCCCAGCCATCCCGACGCAGTCGTGAGGGCGAGCACCAGCGCCAGGGCGCAGACGGCGCGGAGCGGTAAGTCCCAGACCGGCGGAGACGCGATCACGACACTGACACCGGCAGCGCCGGGCAGCAGCAGCAGACCGACGGCGAACCCAACACATGCCAGTGAGAGTGCGACGCCCACTGGCACCGCGACACCCTCGAGCGCAAGCGTGCAAACGGCAAACGCAAGCCAACCGCAGAGCATGCAGATGAACCACTGGGCGCGGCTCGCGAGGCGGCCGTAGACAACGACAAACGCCGTCAACGACAACAGCCCGAGCAGCGTCCCGGCGGCCGCATGCTGGGCAAACGCCGGACCGTGCACGAGTGCATAGGCCAGCAGAATCGGACCGGCCACCACCGGGAGCCCACCAACAACCCCGCCGATCCACGGACCGAAGCGCCGTGCAAGGACAGACGCTCCCACGACGAACGATGGCGCCAGCAGCGCCTTGACGGCAAGAACGATCACGCCGAGATGATGACCGATGTCACGCGAGCGATCATGAGCCGAGCCATGCCTGCCAGGCGGCCGCGTCGGCGAGGATCAGCTCGAGCAGTGCAGCGGCCACGGTACGCAGTCTCGCAGGATGGATCACCCAGGCGATGATGGGGTCTCCGCACCATTGTGGCCGCCGCCGGCGCCTGCGAGTCTCGTTGACAAGGAGCCGCAACCCAGGAGGAATCATGCTCACCGTCTCACCAGAAGCGATCCAAAGCATCGGCGATGGACCTCTGAAGGCTTCAACGCGACGGCCTCTTCGTCTACTGCTGGTGGACGATCATCCAGCCGTTCGTGTGGGGCTTCAGCGGGTGCTCGAGGACGAGCCTGGCTTCGAGGTGGTAGCCACGTGCACGACGGGAGAGAGCGCCGTCTCCCGTGGCGAGGCCACTGAAGTCGATGTCGCCGTCGTGGACTACCATCTCGGCGGTCGTAACGGCCTTTGGGTCAGCCGCAAGCTCAAGCGGCTACCTCGACCGCCTCGCGTGATCATCTTTTCCGCGTTCGCCAACGATCATCTGGCGGCGAACTGCATCGTCGCGGGCGCCGACGCCATCTTGAGCAAGGGAAGTCTCGCCTCCGAGCTGTGCGATGTGATCCGCGCGGTAGCGCACGGCATACGCGTGCTTCCGCGCGTGCCCAAGCCGATGGCCGACATGCTGCGCCGTCGACTGGAGGATGAAGAGCAGCAGATCTTCGGGATGCTGCTCGCGGGTATATCGCGCCTGGAGATCGCACGCATACTGGGTATCTCCTCGGTCGAGCTCGAGTCTCGCGAAGCCGTGATGCTGAACAAGCTCGAAGCTCTCCCAGGGGAGAGGGCCGATCACGGTGACGGGCGAATCGATCTTGACAGACGGCTTCCCCTGGGTTCTCGGTATCACCGCAGAAGATAGGAGACTCCGCCACATTCTCGAGGCAGGAAGTCCTTCCGCGCAAGAATGCTGCCATGCCCTCCTCGAGCAAAGACCACCTCGACGGGCGATCTCACCTGGCGCGCTACCGGTCGCTGCGCCAGCGGCTCGTCGTGACGAACGCCGCGCTGCTCGTTGCCGCATGTCTCTTGACGGTCTTTGTTCTGGCGCCGCGGAAGTTCTCATCATTCGCGGTAGACGAGGCGGCCATCGTGCTGGTTGCGCTCATCCTGGTGACGCTGATCAATGTGGTCGTAGTTCATCGTTTCCTCGCGCCACTACAGGCGTTGACCGCACTCGCTCGGGTGATCGACCTGGACAAGCCCGGGCAGCGGATCCACGACGCGCAGCCGACATCGGAGACGGGCGAGCTCGCGGTCACCTTCAACGAGATGCTCGAGCGACTGGAGCTGGAGCGACGTGAGGCAGCCCGTCAGGTCCTCGCCGCGCACGAGTCCGAACGGCTGCGCATTGCCCAGGAGCTCCACGACGAGGTCGGACAGACATTGACCGCGTTACTGCTCCAGCTGAGCCGAGTGGAGGCCCACCTCCCAGAGGACCTGAGGGGAGAGCTGAGCGAAGCACAGGAGGCGGCGCGCACGAGCCTCGAGGACGTCAGACGCATCGCCACCGACCTACGACCCGAAGCGCTCAACGATTGGGCTCGCCAGTGCGCTGGCGGCACTCGGCGAGGGATTCGGTCGACGTACCGGACTGCGCGTCGAACGGCAATCCAGACGCCGATGCCACGACTCCACGGCGAAGCGGAGCTCGTCCTGTACCGCGTCGCCCAGGAGGCCCTGACGAATGTTGCGCGCCACTCCGGCTCTGACACAGCCAAAGTGACCGTCGAAAGCGATGCCAATCGACTCATGCTCACCATACGCGACCACGGCCGCGGCTTCCCGGAGGGGCACACAAGATCCGGAAACGGGATTCGCGGAATGCGGGAACGCGCTGACCTGATCGGCGCCGACCTGAGGATCGACTCGCCAAGCGACGGGCCCGGCACCGAGCTATGCCTCGAGCTGCCGCTGAACGGCGGTCCATGCAACGCCTGAAGACAAGAATCCTGCTCGCCGACGACCATGCTCTGGTCCGGCGTGGGCTGCGCCTCATCCTCGACGCCCAGCCCGACCTCGAGGTGCTCGCCGAAGCCAGCGACGGCGCCGAGGCCGTAGAGCTCGCGTTGAACACCGACATCGACTTGGCGATCCTCGATATCTCGATGCCGCGAATGACCGGACTACAGGCCGCGAGGGAGCTGCAGCAGCGCCGGCCCGCCCTGCGGATCCTCATTCTCTCGATGCACGAGAGCGAGCAGTACCTGTACGAGGCCCTCAAAGTGGGAGCGTCGGGCTATGTGGTCAAGAGGGCCGCGGACCACGACCTCGTGGACGCCTGCCGGGCCGCGATCCGTGGTGAGCCGTTTCTCTACCCCGAGGCAGTTGTCGAGCGTCAACGACCATCTACGACGCGCACGTAACGGCGAGGAGGTACGCGATCCGCTCACGCCGCGCGAGACCGAAGTCATCAAGCTCGTCGCGGAGAGCTACACCAACCGCCAGATCGCAGAGGCGCTGGTGATCAGCGAGAATACGGTCGAGCGCCACCGCGCAACATCCTCGAGAAGCTCGGCCTGCACGACCGTGTCGAGCTGACTCGCTACGCGATCCGCAACGGACTCGTGGAAGCGTGACCGACCTCGAAGCTACTCCCGTCCGCGATGAGAACAGCCAAGGACCGGAAACGATCAGCCACGAACTACAGCGCTGGCTCGCGAGCGACAGCGCGAAGACGGTAGGAAGCCTCATCGAGCTCTTCGGGCAGAGGAGCTTCGCGATCCTGTTCATCGTCCTCCTCGGCGTCCCCGCGCTGCCGCTGCCCACCGGTGGTGCAACGCACGTCTTTGAGATCATCGCCGTGCTGCTCGCGCTCGAGCTGATCGCCGGCCGTAAAGAGATATGGCTGCCCCAGCGCTGGCGCGAGCTCGAGCTCGCGGGCGATAAGCAGCAGCGATTCATCACCAGTCTCATCAAGCTCATCCGCCGGCTCGAGCGTCTCTCGCGACCTCGCCTGCAGATCCTCTTCAGTCACCGCCTGAGCAACATCGCCTTCGGCCTGCTCATCATCGTGGGATCCGCAGGAGCCTTCCTCGCCCCTCCATTCACCGGACTCGACACGTTGCCGGCCCTCGGCGCAGTGCTCATCTCGCTTGGAGTCCTACTCGAGGACTTCCTGATCGTGATCCTCGCGCTCATCGTCGGTGCCGCCGGGGTCACACTCGAGGTGGTGCTTGGCGGGGCGGCACTCCACGGCCTGAGAAGCTTCCTCTAAGTGGCGGTCGCCTCAGCGATCGAGCGCGACGATCAGCGACTTGGGATAGGACCCTTCGCGGAGCAGACGACCGTCGTCCCCGGGGGCGCGCGCGAGCTGCGGCCGGCGCAACAGCGCCTTGGCGATCAGCGGGATCTGCATGGCGTTGGCGAAGCGCCCGAAGCAGCGGTGCAGGCCGGCGCCGAAGTGCAGGTAGTCGCGGGTCGGGCGCCCAACCCGGAAGTCGTTGGGATCTTCGATCACATCGCCATCGAGCATCGCCGACTGGGTTGCCGCCAGCGTGAGCGTACCCGCCGGGATGTGGGTGGCGTGGTGGGTGTCCGCTCCCACGAGCGCATCCGTGCGCGTACGGCGCAGCACGCCCGCGGCGAAAGGCGCGAGGCGCATGGCCTCCCACATGTGCGCGCGCACGGCCTCATCGTCGTCTTCGCGGGCTGCCCGCTGAGCGACGGCGAGCGCGTCGGGGCGATCGAGCAGCGCGTCCAACGCGAGCGGTACGGCGCTCGCGATTGTGGGAATGAATCCGACGACCATGCCAATCAGATTGGTCGCTATCTGCGCGTCGCTGAGCGCAGTCGCCGGGTGGGCCTGCATGGTCAACAGCCGACCGAGCACATCCTCGCCGCCACTCCCATGGCGCTTGCGCTCCGCAACCGCGCCCTCCAGGTGGGGGCGCAGCTGTGCGGCGGCGCGCTCGGCGGCGGCATGGATCTGGATGTCGTTGGTGACGTTGAAGAAAATGTCCTCGAACATCGGCATGGTCCACGCAATCAGCGATTGGATATCCACATTCGGTGTGCCGAACCAGCGCGCGAACAGTCGCGCGGAGACCTCCTTGGCGAGCTTCACCACGTCGAGCAGCCCATCGTGCTCGGCGGCCTCGGTGACAACCTGCTCTGAGGCTTGCGCAACAAAGCCCGCCAGCGCAGGGATGTCCGAGCGGGGCGCCGCCAGGCGCAGGATCGACACTTCGCGTTCGTACGGCAGAGAGTCATCGAGGCCGAGGATGAACTCGCCGGCCAGCGCGCGCATCTTCACGCCATATGGCTCCACGCCGAAAGCGTCGTCATCGTCGAGCACCGCCAGCACGTCCGCGTAGCGGGTGACGATCGCGATGTCGTGGATCACGAGCACCGGCTTGAGCGTGCGCAGCAGCGCAAATAGCGGCTGGGGATGATCGCGCAGATGGTGTTCGAGCTCCTGCTTTCCCTCGCTTACGAAGCGCTCGACGTCGGCGCCGATCCGTCTGCCGAGGTCCTCGAGCTCGCCCAGCGCGCTCATGTTCCTGCGCCGCCCGCGCCGCCGGCTAGAAAGCGCAGCGCGGCGAGCCCGGGCACGAATAGGTACTCGCCGCCGCGGGTGGTCACGAGCGAGGGCTGCGGCGAGAGCATGAAGGGAGGATCGCCCTGCACGGTCATCTTGCTGGTGGTGCTCGAGTCGCCCAGCAGGAAGTCCTTGTCGTGTCCCAGATGGAAGGCGTTGCCGTCGTTGACCCACTGCGTCTGGATGCCCTCGAACTGCCGCGAGATGCTGGCGTTGAAACACACGAACACCAGGCCGCGGTCGACGTTGTCCTCGGTGCGATCAACTTTGTCATCGGCGCCGTCAACCTTGTCCTGGCCCGGGTCGACGTCGCTCACTGCGGCGGGCAGAGGCGGGCCATAGGGCATACCGCGACGGATGATGCGGTGGCGGTAGCTCAAGAGGCCCGAATCGTCGAGCCCCTTCCAGCCGAGCGCGTCGCGCGGGTGGGTACGACGAATATGCGCCCCCAGCGGACACCTGGCGCCATCGGGATCGGTGTCGAGATAGCGAAAGGCGTTGTTCTCGGGATTCTTGGCGTTGAAGTTCGGGATCGGCCGATCCGGCGAGGTAACCAGCGGGGTGCCGTTGGGCCAGCGTCCGGCGATCTTGGCGGCGAGCTGTTCCTCATCGCGGCCGTACAGCCGTGCGGCGTCTCTCAGCGTCTTGCGAAACAGCTCCACGTCCTGGGAGAGCTTGCGATAGATCATGTACGTGCCCGAGCGCCCGAGCGGTTCGGCCGGGGCATTGGGCAGAAGCGCATCCTCGTCTTCGTAGCCAAGAATGAACTCCCCCAGCGCCAGCCCCCGCCAACCGCCGCCCTTCTCGGGCACCCCGTCGGCGAACGACTCGTGCTCGGCGACGCCCACGATCGCCGGCTGAGAGAAGCCGTCGGCGTAGCCGAAGTGTTCGCGCGCACTCTGCAGCTGTTGGGTGTGCTGTTCGTGGACGACGCTCACACCGGCCGCCCGCTCAACGCCTGCCCTGAAGCCCGCGAGCTCCCGTTCCAGCAGCTCGGTGGTGAGTGCCTTGATTGTTACGAGCACATGCCCAGTGCCGCTGCCCAGCGGGGACTCCCATCGTGTGGGGGCGCTCGCATCGACGTCGCCGAGCACCTCGGCGCGCGCGGCCATTCCTTCGCGGAACTCTTCTGAGAAACCGCACAGGAGCCCGTCGGCTACGCCGAGCGCACGCAGACCGGTGTATGTCAGCGCCACGTTGAGCGTCGTCTCTGGCTTGCGGCCACTCCACCGCTCGGCGTTGGTGATCCGCCCCAGCAGCGACCCCAGCCACGCCTGTCCTCCCGCGGGCTGCTCGATGTGGATCAGCACATAGGAGGCGCGGTCGTATTTGTTTCCATACGCGCTCAGGATGTCGCCCTGGATGTCAGCTCGGTCGATCCTCGGTGCTCGGCTGGCGGCCATCAGGGAAACTCCGCTTTGAATTCGCGCTGCAGCGTGGGTGGATCCATCCCCTGTGAGCGCACCGCGAAGGCGATCAGCTGCTCGCGCAGGGCGAGGCTCGCCCTCACCTCCTCGACGGACGCATTGGGATAGGCGGCCACGAAGAATCCTGTGTTGAGCTGGTTGTGAATGAGGTACCTCTTCAGCGCCCGGCCAGTGGCAGGCACCGGGCAGCCGATGCAGTGGCTCCAGATCGCGGACGCCTGCTCCAGCTCGCACAGCGCGTCCAGGTAGCCGTCGATCGGACCGTGCAGGTTGCTCGTGAAGATCAGGTACGGACAGCCGAGGTGATCCTGGGTGGGCTGGCTGCGACTGTTGACCCAGTCGCGGATGATCACCCAGCGCGCGAAGTGCGTTTGCGAAAGCGCGGCGAGGGGACTCGTGTGCTGGTCAAAGCCCTCGAGATACTCGCGCAGCTCGCGCTCGTGGCCCTCGAGGATGGGTGTTATGGCCATGAACGCATAGGCCTCCCCGGAGCTGTTGCTCACAGATTCCCCTGCATCCGCGCCAGAAACTCCCGCCAGGCATCCGCGAAGTCGGCGGCAGACTTGCCCGCGTTCTGGCGCTTGAAGGTTTCAAAAGCAGGAGCCAGCTCGAGCGCGGAGAGCACCATCGTGGTGGTCGCCTGCGGGTAGGCCGAGTAGAAGTGGCTGGCCTCCAGTTCGTTTTCTTTGATGTATTCCTTGAATGGCCCGGTGGGCTTCGGCTGTGGGAACCCATAGGAGGTGCCCCAGAAGACCTTCATGCCTGTGGTGAGGATGTGCGAGAAGGCGTCGATGTACTCCTGCCAGCCGCCGTTGAAGTTGCTCTCGAAGAACAGTCGCGGGTAGCTCAGGGTCTCCTTGCGCTGCGGCGGACCGTTGTAGGGGATGCGGCGCACGAGCGTCCAGCGCGCGAAATGGATGAACGACAGGCGCCCCAAGGTGCCAGTCGATTTGGGAAAGAGCCGCGCGTAGAGGAACACCAGCGGCAGCCACAGCCGGCCGAGCCAGTTGACGGAGCTGAAGACCGTGATCGCGATCGCCTGCCCATCCACGTTACGCGGCAGCGAACCCGTCGCGGTTATCGGTTCCGCCGGCACAGGCCCCTCATCGCTCACCCCCAGAAATCTAACCTCCAGAATCAGCGAAGTCAAGCGATCGGCCAACGGAGGCTGGAAAAGGCGGTTAACCGCCCTCTCCACCTCCAATTTATACCACGCAGGAGGCCTTCATGAAGCCCGGAGGCGTGCTGTATAACCGCCGGCCAAGACCAGAACCTATGGAGATGGGAGTCGCGAAATGCGTTTGTTGTCATCGACGTACCCGACGGGAGGACGGCCATGACCGAGCATGCGGTGGTGATCGCCGGAGGCGGTCCAACGGGAATGATGCTGGCGGCTGAGCTGGCACTCGCGAAGGTGGATGTCGCGGTCCTCGAGCAGCGTTCCAATCACGTGCTCGCCGGCTCACGGGCCGGCGGCTTTCACTCACGCACGATCGAGGTGCTCGATCAGCGTGGGGTCGCCGATCGGTTCCTCGCGGAGGGCCAGGTGGTTCAGGCCGCGATGCTCGCCACGACCGTGCTGGACATGAGCGACTTCCCCACGCGTCATCCGTATTCGCTCGGGATCTGGCAGAACCAGATCGAGCGGATCATGGCCGCCTGGGTCGCCGAGCTGCCGGTGCAGCTCTATTACGGATGTGAGGTGACGGGCTTCGCGCAGAACGACACTGGGGTCGAGGTCGAATGCTCCGACGGCTCCTCGCTGCGAGCGCGATATCTCGTGGGGTGCGATGGAGGACGCAGCGTCATCCGTAAAGCAGCCGCCATCGAGTTCCCCGGGTGGGATGCGACGAGAAGCAACCTGATAGCCGAGGTCGAGATGACGCAGGAGCCAGAGCTGGGGACCCGTCGCGATGAGAAGGGCATTCATGGCATCGGCAGGTTGGAGTATGAGATCCGCGACGGCGAGGTGCTCTACAAGGATGAGGGGCCGCTGCGGGTGGTCTTGACCGAGCAGCAACTCGGCCCCGACAGCGAGCCCACACTGCGCGATCTGAGCGAGGCGCTGATCGCCGTGTACGGCAGCGACTTTGGCGTCCACAATCCCACGTGGATCTCGCGGTTCACGGATATGACACGTCAGGCAGCGTCCTACCGCGCCGGACGCGTCCTACTTGCGGGCGACTCGGCGCACGTGCACTACCCGGCGGGTGGACAGGGCCTCAGCCTCGGTGTGCAGGACGCGGTGAATCTGGGTTGGAAGCTGGCGCAGGTGGTCAAGGGAATCTCCCCCGAGAGCCTCTTGGACACCTACCACGACGAGCGCCACCCGGTAGCTGCCCGCGCCCTCCAACACACGATGGCCCAGACTGCACTCCAGCGCCAGGACGAGCGCATGCAGGCCCTAGTCGATGTCGTCTCAGAGCTGGCGATCATGGACGAGCCGCGCAAACGGCTCGCCGGGAGCATCTCGGGGCTGGACATTCACTACGACCTCGGCGCGGGCCATCCCCTGCTCGGACGCCGGATGCCCGATCTGGACCTCCTTACCACGGGCGGCCCGCTGCGAGTTTTCGAGCTGCTGCACGACGCCAAGCCGGTGCTGCTCAACCTCGGTGAGCCAGGCCACCTCGACATCGCCCCCTGGGCCGACCGGGTCCAGTCGATCGATGCCGAATATGCCGGCCCGTGGGAGCTTCCGGTGCTCGGCGTCGTCAGCGCTCCCACCGCCGTGCTGATCCGGCCCGACGGCTACGTCGCCTGGGTCGGAGACGGCACGGTTACCGGATTGCCCGACGCGCTGAGCACCTGGTGCGGAGCGCCCACTGCGATCGTCGCATCGATCGTGTCGCTGGGCGGATCTGAATGATGTGCCGGCGCCAGCTTCCGCGCATCCTTCTTGGCCTGCTTGTCCTGCCGACGCTCGCGCAGCCGGCTTTCACGGGTGAGCTTTGCCATCGTTGTCTTCTTCTTGCCGCCTGAGGCCATATCTGTCAGCTCCTTGTTGTGGAATAACAAGCGCATCCGCGCCAGCGTCATCCGGTGCGATGAGCCCGAAAGACCAAGTCCGCCGTTGGGCCAATCTCGCGTTCCCTGCAGCCCCCAAACCGACCGCGGCAGGCGGGCCGAAGAGCGCTACGCCAGCTGGACGTTTCCAGCCTTGGGACCCTTGTCGCTCGTCTCGGTGTCGTAGGAGACCTTCGCGCCCTCGGCGAGCGAGCGATAACCCTCACCGACGATCGCGCTGTGATGGACGAACAGATCCTTCGATTGATCGTCGGGCGTGATGAACCCGAAGCCCTTGTCGTCGCTGAACCACTTCACGGTTCCAGTAGCCATTGTGTTTCCTCCGGCGTTGATAGTGCTGCGAACGCGGAGATTGCTGAGCAAAGGCTACGAGCGCGGGCACTGCGATGTTGGATGAAACACCCAACCTGATCTATCAACCGTAGCAGCAGCCAGATGAGCGCTCGCGGGGCGCCGCGCGCCGGACCCGCCAGCCGGCCGTCTCACGGAGCACTCAGGCGAGTACGTCGGCCGGCAGCACGAAGCGCGACGGGGTCCGCGGCCCGGCCCCGTCTGAGAGGCCGTGCAGGCCTCGACTGGGGACTTCGGAGGCCACCGCCTCGGCCACCCCGGCATGATCGGCGATCCACTCCATAACAGCCGGGAAGTCGCTTCCCGACGCAAGCAGGGCCGCGCGCTCGACGACATCCCCGCCGGAGGAGTGGGGGCGCGCCAGGCGCTTCAGGAGGGCGCGAATCTCAGCGTCGTCCGTCCCATCCTCCGCGCTCACGAGAACTCCGTCACCGAGTACACGGGGCGACCGACACGCTCAGGCGCACCCTCGCTATCGCCATCGGTATGCACGCAGAAGTCCTCGAAACGCCCGTGGTCGAGGATCGCGACCACGACATCCCCGCCCTTTGACAGGGGCATGCCGACCTCGATCTCCCGATCCTGCCCCTCGAAGCGACAGCTCAGCTTGAAGATCCGCCGCGACCGCGCCGGGCAGCCGGCGGCGAGCGACGAACGCACGCGCAGCTCGCTATAGGCCTTCTCAGTGCGCGCTCCGTCCGAGTCGATGCCGGCTACGAAGAAGCTCGTCACTTGCGCCGCGCCTTGACCGGCACGGCCGGATAGCGCCTGCGCTCATCGGGCGTCATCTTGCGGATTCTCAGCGAGCCGTCCTTGACCTGGCGCTGGAGCTCCTCCAGCTTCACGCGGCGACGCTCGGCCGCGCGATCTGCCTGAGTAATCATTACCCAAGGCTAGCGCGACTGCGAACCCTTCGCGGAAAATGGCCTTCGGTCTGCGAGCATGAGACGCAGTGACCACCGTCGAGCTTTGGCGTCGCGGCCAGGTGGGATGGCCGCGACGCTTCCCCATTGCGCAGTTCCCGAACCCGCCGCTGCTGCTCGCGTTCGCGGGGTGGGGATTCGCGGCTGAGTCTGAAGGCGCCGCACACGAGGTCGGTCGCGCAGTCTTCACGCTCGGTCTCGCCGTGTGGGCATGGCAGGAGGCGGTGAGCGGAGTCAACTGGTTCCGTCGTCTCCTCGGGGCGGGGGCGCTCATATCGGTCGTCGCCGGCCTGGCTGGCGAACTCAGAGGCCATTGAGCCAATCAGCAATACGAGGGGTAAGCGCTAAAGCTTGCCCGTGTCTCGACGATAGGCCCAGGCTGCACCGCTCGCAAGGATCACCGTCCACGCCGCGACGGTGATCCAACCGCGGACACCCCAGGCGTGGCCGTCGAGCGCGACGTTACGGGCCTGGACTAGCCACCACGAGGGGAGGAACTGCCCGAACGTATGCAGGAAACCGTTCGTGATCGCAAACCAGGTGCCACTTAGAAAGGCGAGGATCGACACCAGACCGCCCATCAACGGGCCCACCGAGTCGGTGTTCACGAGATGGCCGACGAGGATGCCGAGCGCAGCGAAGGGGAGGAGGGCGACCGTGATCAGACCCGTCATCGCCAGCCAGCGCCCGGCGGGCAGGCTGACGCCGAGCAGCGATCCCGAGATGTAGAGCAGCAGCAGGCTCGACAGCGCCATCGCGTACCCGGTTAGCACCTTGGCGCGGAAATACGCGCGCACCGAGAGTGGGCTGATGCGCAGCTGCCTGGTCCATCCGACCTGGCGCTCGCCGGCGATGCGCGCCCCGGTCGAGATCATCGACATCATCGTCCCGAAGGACGCCAGGGAGACCATGTAGTAAGTGGCGTAGGTGAGCCCGGTGCCGGGGATGATCTTGTCGTGCTGCGGCGCCGCGATCAGCCAGAAGAAGACCAGCGGAAAGCCGAGCGAGAAGAGGAAGAAGCGACGATTGCGGAACGTGCGCAGCAACTCGAAGCGGGTGTAGGCGATCCCGTTCATCGCGCCTGGAGCCCCGGCCCGTGGGAGTCCGGTTCGTCGGCGTCAGAGCCGTTGGCGCTCGGCCCCTGGGCGTCCGGCTCCTCGGCGTCCGGGTCCTCGGCGTCCGGGTCCTCGGCGTCCGGCTCGCCCGTCAGCTCCAGGAACGCCTCCTCGAGGCTTCCCCCGACGATCTCGATGTCCCTCGCCGTCGGATATTGCGCAAGCAGCGCCCGGATGCTCTGGTCGGAGTCCGTGCAGCTCAGGATCACAGCGTCGCCGTGGCGCTCGGCCGAGGCGACTCCGGGCAGGCCGGCGAGACTCGACGGATCGACCTCTGGCAGCGTGGCACGGAGCGTTCGCCTGCCCACGCGCGCCTTGATCTCGGTCGTCGGGCCGTCGGCGACGATTCGCCCGCGGGCCATCAGGATCGCTCGATCGGCGTTGGCGTCGGCCTCCTCGAGGTAGTGGGTGGCGAACAGCACCGTCTTGCCCCGCCCGGCGAAATCGCGCATGATCGCCCAGAACTCGCGGCGCGCCTCTACGTCCATCGCGACCGTTGGCTCGTCGAGCACCAGCAGCTCGGGGTTTGCGACGATCGCGACAGCGAAGCGCACGCGCTGAGTCTCCCCGCCGGAGAGCTTCTGCGTGGGCTGGGCAGCGATGCCCTGCAGCCGAGTGAGCTCGAGCGTCTCCTCGACGTCCAACGGCCGCGGATACAGCGAGGCCATCATCGCGATGATCTCGCGCACCGACAGGTCGCGAATCAGCATGCCGCTCTGCAGCATCGCGCCGACCAGCCCCGCCGCGACCGCCTCGCTGGGTGAGCGGCCGAAAACTCTCACCGTGCCGCGGTCGGGTTCGCTGAGGCCCAAAAGCATGTCGATCGTGGTCGACTTGCCCGCGCCGTTGGGACCCAGCAGCGCGGCCGTCTCGCCGGCCGCGATCGATACGTCGATGCCACGCACCGCGCGAACGGAACCCTGGGGGCTGCGGAAGGACTTGGTGAGGCCCTCGACGCGGATACCGCCGTCGGTCTGGGTCCTAGCTTGGGCCGTCATCGGGAGCATGCCGGTCTGCAAGATCAGCGACCCGCTTGAAATACAAACGCACGACAACCACGCAGCACCAGCCGGGCAGTGCTCAGCTTGTTTCGGCCAAACATCGAACCATGTCTATCGCAAGAGCTACTTCGATGGGGCCACCAGACGCTCGTTGGGCTCGCGTTCACGCATCAATGGGAGCGTGCCGCCAGACGCCGGATCCGACGAGCTGGCCTGCTCGTGATAGGAGCTCCCGCAAAGGAGTACGGTAGTTGTACATACTCGAGGAGAGGAATCATGATGGCTGTAGGCATCAGACTCAAGTTCGCCGGTGGAACGCGGGAGAATTACGACGCTGCCCACGGGGTGATGGAGATCGAGAGCAACCCTCCTGCGGGAATGATCGTCCATTCGGCCGGTCCCATCGACGGCGGTTGGGGCGTGATCGATTTTTGGGAGTCGCGTGAGGCGTTCGATCATTTCGTTGGCAAGCGGCTCATGCCCGGCCTTCACGGGCTCGGCGATCGGGGTTTCCCCAATCCACCCGACGTGAAGGAGTTCCCGGTACACAATCTCCAGATCGGGTAGTCGCGGCGGCGCGGGCTTCGCGTCCATCGAGAGGCCAAGGACATCGCCGCGACCGTCGAGATCGTCCTGTGCGGCTACGCAGCGTTGTGCTGCGCCCAGGCCACGATCTCCTGCGAGCCATCGACAACGGTGCCGTCGTCGAGCACGAGCGCGGGCACCATGCGGTTGCCTGTGAGCTTCTCGACCTCGCGCCGGCCGCGCGTGCGGTTGAAGACGCCCGGCAGAATTCCTAGTCCGTAGGACTTCACCACCTCAGGCTCATATCCCGAGTCTCGCAGCGCGTGATAGGCGTTGGCGCAGGGATGGCCGCCTGGTCGCGGCGTGGAGAAGGTGCCGTAGCAGACATAAAGCTTCATTGCCTCATTATTATACGCCCCCGCGCTATTGCGAAGATGCCCTTCGAGGGGATGCCCTTCGACAGGATGCCCGCTCCTCGGCGATGGCCTCGGCCAGCGCCTGCGCGAATGATCGGGGACGGAAGTCAAACAAAGCCATTCCCGACGGATCGGTGACTGTCGTATCGGTGGAGAGCCCCTCGATCAACGGCCTCGCGACGCCCGCATCAACCGGCGTGATGAGCCCGATCCAATGCGAAGAGAGCCAGGGCGTCAGCAGTGGCACCGGAATCCGTGGGCGACGGCGCAGGCCAAGCGCATCAGCCATCTCATCGAGCATCTGACCGTACGTGAGTATCTCCGCCGACCCGATCTGGATTTCACGGGAGCGCGCCTGTGGAATCCGAGGAGCCTGGATGAGATAGCGCAACACATCGCCGATACCGATCGCCTGGGTGGGTGTGGACAGCCACGCAGGTGCGAGCATCACAGGCAGGCGCTCGACCAGCGAGCGCAGCGTTCGATAGCTCTCGGAGCCCGCGCCTACCACCATGCCCGCACGAAACCACATCAACGGTGGTCCCTCATCGCGCAGGATCTCTCCCACGCGCAAACGCGAACGCAGATGCTGGGAGGCGGGACGATCGCCGAGCCCACCGAGGTAGACGACCTGCTCGATGCCGGCCCCGAGCGCGAAGCGGGCAAAGTTGGCGGCTGCTTCGGCGTCGCGCTTCTCGTAGTCGCGATCGCCGCCGCGACCCATCGAGTGAACCAGGTAGTAGGCCGTCGTGTAACCGTCACCGATGGCCCTCAGGGAGCTTGGGTCGAGCATGTCGGCGCGGTGTATGGCAACGCCTTGCTCGAAGTCGACCCGGCTCGGGTCGCGCACCACACATCCCACCGACTCGCCCAGCGCGCGCAGTTCGCGCGCCAGCCGACTACCTACGTAACCAGAGGCTCCGGTGACGAGTGCGCGCATACAGAACAAACGAGCATACGCCGCTGCCCGCCAGAATACGCCGCGCCCCCGCCCTTCCTATAAATATGAACGCGTCGATAGGAACGGGTTTCACAACCACTGCGCTCAGGTGAGGACGCAGAGCTTATTCACCGCCGATCCGACTAGGAAAGCCGACTATGGAAGCGCGTTGATGAGCTCAGCGAGGTTCGGTGTTCCGAGGCCTGTGACCATGTCATAGCCTTCGGCGGCGTCGTAGGCTCCGTTGCTCCCCGAAGTTATGTCGCGGAATGCCGGAGTTCCGCTGAGAGGGTATATAAGCGGATTGAGGAAGCCAAGAGTTGGCTTGCCGGCCTTGCTTCGGGCGTCGTTTATACGGGCACAGAACGCAGCCCATACGGGAGCCGACCAGCTTGTGCCACCAATCGGCTGCTCGCGACCGTTTATGACGACCATCCCGCCTGTGGCCGGATCGGCAACGAGACTCACATCTGGTACGAGTCGCTGGGTACCGGCGGGAACGGTTGGCGTCGTCTGCCATGCCGGCCTGCCGAATACCTGGCTCTTGCCTCCGCCACCACCAGCCCACGCGATCTCTTCCTGCACGGCCCCGTCGGCGCGGAGGCGCAGGCTCGTGCCGCCCACAGCCACGACACATGGGTCCGAAGCCTCGTACTCGACCTGGGTGGGCCCAGTCGAGCTATGCCCGGTTGAATCCGGGTTTGAGCCTGCGTCGCCGCTTGAGACAAACACATTGACACCGGCTGCGGCCAGCCGCAGGAACTTGCTGTGCTGCGTGGCGATCTCGCCCTTCGCGGATTCGAAATAGATCTCACCAAGCCCAAGACTGATCGAGAGCTGACGCAACCCGGGCTGCTCGGGGAGATCGGCAATGATCGCATCCAGCGCACGATCCAGAGCGACGAACGACAACCCCCCGCTGGCGTAGATGCGCACGTCGGCCTCCGGCGCCACCGAGCTGGCCCACTCGGCGTCGAGACTCTCCTCGCCCTCGATTTCGGGCAGCACACCTCCCGGCACGTTGATCTTGGTGATCCTCGGCAGACCATCGGGCAGGTCGTTGGCCGTCCAGAACTCCTGCAAGTCCGCATCGTGCGGGAACGTATCGATCAAGATCGCGATCGTCTGCCCAGCCCCGGTCGCGGCGACCTCCGATGCTCCATACGCCCCCAGGATGTCCGAGACCAAGTAGCCAGAGCTGCGCACCGCAGCGTTGGGCTTTCCGACGGCGCCCGTCGGCAGCAGAGGGCCACGTCGCAGGTGCTTCCGGGCCTTCCTGTAAGGCTGCAAACCGACGATCGCAACCACGTCACCAGCTACCTCGCCAGGGAGGCTCGGGGCATCACGAGCAGCCGCATACGTGTAGCCGTCCTTCGTGACCTCCGTGATCTGTACCCCAAGACTCGCCTCAATCACCGACAACGGCGCCGACGCATACAGCGACGTTCCATCCTTGGTGACCCGCTCGATCTCGAAGCCCTCGCCCTTCAACCAGTCCTCGAGGGCACCAGTCGACGCCTGGGACACGCCGAACTTCTCGTTCAGCTCACCCGGCGCTACGACGGTTCCCTCGGCGACCATCGCCTCAAGATCGGCCTGAGCCTTCGGAGACGGACCGAGAGCAAACAAGAGCGTCATCCGTGCCGCCATATCCTGTGGCTTCCTGGCGCTATGAAACACACCCGCCGCCGTCAGGCCCGCCTCTTCAGGCAGCGGTACGACGCTATCGTGAAACACCTTACGCTCAGCCATGATGCCTCCTTTGGGACGGATGCGATGCCGCGCCAACACAAGGATTCACGCTGCGCAACTCAGTGCCCAAAGCGCTGGAATGTGTCGATCTGGCCTCCATACCATTATCATACTCTTCCGAATCGTATGGTGGCTTCACATTTCTTCACACCGGGGAGGAGAGCTTGAGCCGACCAACAGGCCGAACAGTGGCGTCGTTCGGGAGCTCTGAGTGTCCGCGCCCAATCCCCACGACGTCGTCTCGCCGATACGGCGACCACAAGGGGCTGACTGCTTGCAGCGCTTCTCAGGTTTCCATGGCCAGTCGCTCGTGAACGGAGCGCACAGCGCTCGATCCCTCGCCAACGGCGGCGGCAACTCGCTTCATCGAGCCATGGCGGACATCGCCGGCAGCGAAAACCCCGAGTGTGGATGTCTCGAATGGCAGCGCACGGGCAGTCTCGGGAGTGGACGGATCGGGCAGCTGGCGGTCGGTGAGGATGAACCCATCGCTGTCGAGCAGCACACTCTCGCCCAGCCACGCCGTCGCCGGTCGTGCACCGATGAAGCAGAACAGGCCTGCGCACTCGAGCTCCTGCCGGCTGCCGGTGGCCCTGTGCATGAGCGTTACCCCTTCGAGACGATCCCGGCCGGTGAGCGCCTGCACTTCGACGCCGGTGAGGAGGTCGATTTTCGCGTCGACCTCGATCCGCTCGATCAGGTACTGAGACATGCTCTGGGTGAGATCCTCCCTGCGGATGGCGATCGTGACACGGCAGTTGTTCTGGGCGAGGTAGATTGCGGCCTGGCCCGCGGAATTTCCCCCGCCGATGACCAACACGGGCGTTCCGCTGCACACGCGTGCCTCGAGGTCTGTCGCCGCGTAGTAGACACCGGCCCCCTCGAAGCGCTCGATGTTCTCGACCGCCAGCCGCTGGTAGCGTGCCCCGGAGGCAACGATGACAGCTCGGGTGGGAACCTCGCTGCCGTCACGCAGCACGACTACGTGGAAGCTGGTCTGCGACCGCAGTCCCACCGCTTCGCAGGGGGCGTTCAAGCGAGCCCCGAGTCGCATCGCCTGCACGGCGGTCCTTCCCGTGAGCTCCTCGCCTGAGATGCCGTTGGGGAATCCCGCGTAGTTCTCGATCCGCGAGCTCGCGCCGGCTTGCCCACCGATCGCCACGGCGTCCAGGGAGACGGTGCGCAGACCCTCTGAGGCGCCGTAGACGGCGGCTGCGAGCCCCGCCGGGCCGCTGCCGATGACCACCAGATCGAAGATGTAGCCGGGTGTGGGCTGGAAGGTCAGACCGAGGTGCTCCGCGAAGATGGCGGGCGAGGGACGGCGCAGCGTCTCGGTGGCAGTGATCACGGCAGGGACATCCTGCGCCTGCAAACCCATCGGCGCGAGGAAAGAATCGAGGTTCTCGACATCCTCGACATCGATCCAGGTGTGCGCGAGATGGCTGTGTTCGGCGAATGAGCGCAAGCTCATCGCCTCGGGCGAGTAGCGCGAGCCGATGATGCGGATCGCCTGCGCGCCCTCTCCGGATCGTAGGTACTCCCGGCGTGCGAGCAGCGCATTGAAGATGGTTTCAGAGAGCGCCGGGCGCAGGCTCATCAGCCGGCGGAACTCGGCTTGCGCGATCACCAACACCCGCCCCGGCTGCGACACGCGACCGGTCAAAAAGCGCCGTTGACCGGTCAGCAGCGCCAGCTCGCCGACAAAGCCACCAGGCCCGAACTCGGCGACGATCACCTCATCGGCGCCACCAGAGCGCACGACCTGCACCTCGCCCGCAAGGACGACAAACAGATCACCAGACGCCTCTCCTGCTTGGAAAAGCAACTCCCCGGCCCGTGTCACCCGCTCGGCGCCAAACGTCGCCATCTCCGCGAGCTCCGAAGCACTGAGCACCGGCCAAGCAACAGGGTCCTCAGAGCCGCTCGCACTCATCGCTGCCGGGTCATCCATTTCGCTGAGTCAAACAAACAGACCAGAGCGCAGTCGGTCTCATCTCCCAAGCAGGCGGGCTACCCGCCAAGGACGGCATCGCGCGCGAGCCCGCGGCGAGCAGGCGTCTCATGCGGTGAGTGCCACGGCGGCCTCGGGCGTGGCCGCCAGGAAGGAGAAGCTCTCCTCGATATAGAGATGGACGGCCTGGTCATCATGTCGCTGATAGCCGATGGCGAGGTCCTGTCCACAGTCGAGGATGAAGTCGCCTCCGCGCCGGCTGAGCACGACCGCACCCACGAGCCCAGGCGCCCACACGATCGGGCCGTCGAGGATCTTGCGCAGATGGTCAAACAGCAGGTGACCCCCGTGCTCGGCGGTCTCGACGACGCGCCGGTACTGCTCGCGTCCCAGCGCCATGGCGTAGGGCCCGCCGATGCCGTTCCTCAGCAGCAGCTCGACAGCGCCGGCAACGGCGCGGGGGTAGCGCTCGGGGTCCTCACCGAGCGGCCTTGGCTCATGTGGCGAGGCGCCGAGGATCCCGATGATCTCCGCCTCCGGCCAGCCGTGGAATAGGGCGATGTTCTCGGCGACCGCCAGCTTATGCGCGGCATCGTCGAGCGAGGAAAGATCCACGTCCCGTGCGCCACGCTCCAGGTCGGCGAGCTCCCCCCGGGAGACCGTGAAATCGGCCCTCAGCTCGGCGAGCGCCAGCACCCGACGCCGCAGAGCCGCGACGCCCTCCTGAGGAGACGCGGCGAGCCGCTCTGTGCGTCCGAGGTTTGTGGCTGAGTGCTCCCAGCCGTGCGGACCGGAGAAGTCGACGAGCCTGCGCGCCGCCAGTGCGGGAGTCAAGCGCTGCTTCGCCTCGGTGTCCAGGAGCTCCCAGCCTGAGTCGGTGATCGGTGCGAGAGGGCGCAGGAGATGGTTCATCAGCGCACGCTCCCAGCCTCGCCGCCGATTTCCAACGAGCCCGAGCTCCTGTCGCTCGCGTCCGTATCCTCCGGGGCGCCATCGCCGGTCGCTCGCGCCTCAGACTCCTCGCCATGCTCGACGATATCGCCGGACTGGAAGAGGATCCCCCGCGCGATCTCGCGCCATAGCGGTGTTCGGCGCAACAGAAACTCGAGGTCCATGCTGAAGTGCTTGAACTCCTCGCCCTGCGCGTCTCGCATGATCGCGAGCGCCTCTGCATCGCCCTCAACGGCCAGGCGCTGCTCGTACCAGCCGATCGCTTCGGCCTCCTCGGTCAACGACGCACACATGCGTGCAAACGTGCGTGTCCGTGCGGGCAGCTCGTCCGGCGGCTCGTGGTACTGATCAAAGCCCATATGGCCTCCTCGATGGTGGACTGATCATGGTCGTGGGCCCTCAGGATTGCACGCTTGCCCTCCTAGCGCTCGGCACGTCGCGTGGTCGTGCGATCCAGCAACAGGCTGAGATTGCAGTCGCGACCCAGCACGACACCTACACCACCTGTGGCCCAAGCTCCTCCAGCGCCTTCAACACGAGCTCATCGTGCTCGGCGGGCTTGACCTTGCGCAGCACACTGGCCACCTTCCCATCTGGATCGATGACAAAGGTGGTGCGCTCGTTGCCCATGTAGGTGCGTCCATACATCGACTTCTGCACCCAAACGCCGTAAGCGTCGGCCACGTGGTGGCCCTCGTCGGCCAGCAGCGCGAAGTTCAGCCCCTCCTTGTCATGGAACTTCTTCACCTTGGCCACGGGATCGGGGGAGATCCCGAGCACGACGGCGTTTGCCTGCTCGTAGTCGGCGCGATGGTCGCGCACCCCGCATGCCTGCGTCGTGCAGCCGGGGGTCGCTGCCTTGGGATAGAAATAGACCACGACTGGCTCCCCGCGGAAGTCCGAGAGCTTCACCTCCCTGCCATCCTGGTCGGGCAGCTCGAAGTCGGGGGCCTCTTGACCTTGCTCGATCATGCGCGGATCCTAGCCCGAACGCGACGGCTCCGCGGCCGCCCTTTCTTTCGCTCGGCTATCGCAGCGGTGTGATCCGGATGCCTCGGCCTTCCAAACCGCTCCGTACTTCTGCGAGCTCATAGACCTCCTCGATGCCCGCGAAACCACTGGGCGCCGTGCCGGCGGCTCGGCGTGGAAGCAGGACCTCGGCGTAGGTGGCCATCGCTGCCGCGCTCATCGCGTAGTTGCCAGAGCCCAGGACAGCGCTGGCCGCCAGGCGCCGACCACCGCGCAATACGGCACAGACGTGGCACTGTGGCTTGGCGACAGTGCTTGCCCCGCGGCGTCGCGCGCCGGCGGTCAGGAAGACGAGTGGCAGCTTCGAGAGAAGGCCGAGCGCATTGAGCGTTAGGAGCCCAGTCCGAACGGGCCACTCCATGTAGTACGCGTAGGTACGCACGGGCAGGCGCTCAGCCAATCCACCATGCAAGCCCGCATCGATCTCCGCTCCGGCGAACTGAACGCACCGGCATCGCCCGAAAGGCTCGGGAAACTCGACCGTGACCGCTGGACGCCGCTCGGCGCTTCGGAGCGCCGGATAGGCTTCCACCGCCGTGCCACGCCCGGTCGGCTCGAGCATCGAGAACGTGCTCGCCGCTTCGACTTCGTCGGCCTCGGGGTGAGCGGCAAGCAGCTCCTCGAAGACGAGCGAGGATACTCCGGGCCCCAGGCCCGCGTCGCTCACAACCAGACCCGGAGCCTCCGCGCCGAACGCCTTGAGCTCGGCGCGCTCGGCGATCGAATAGACCGCCGCGCTCAGCAGCACTCCTCCCCCGCGCAGCACGAACCGCTCGAGCGCGCGGGCCGGATGGCTCGCCGTGCAGACCACCAGATCCACGTCCCCGCAGACAGCCGGGATCGAATCGACATCGCCAAGATCGAGGAATCGAAAGTCTGGTGCGCTCTCAGGGCGCCGACCGGCACGAACGACATCAAACCCCGCCTCGCGCAAGGCCTCAGCGCAGAGTCGCCCAAGCGCACCCTGCGCACCCACCACGAGCACTTTGCGCGACCCCCCGCTCACGACGCCGCACAGTACCAACCTCGCCAGCCTGCAAGTGCTCGGCGCCAGACCGCGCGAGTGCGACGTGCTACTTCAACAGCCGCGACAAACGCCTGTCCTTCAGCACCCGCCCCTCCGTCTGGCACGCCGGACAGTAGGCGATCGTGTAATCCTCGAAGTGCACCGCCCGCAGCGTCTCGCCGCAGCGTGGGCAAGGCTCGCCCTCGTGGCGATGCACCTGCAGCGGCAGTGGCAGCTTGTCGGGGATCGGCAGCCGCACCACCTCCTCGTAGTGCTCCAGCGCCCCGCCGAGGGTGCCCACGATCGCCACGCGCAGCCGCGCCAGCTCATCCGCATCGAGATCGTTGCCGCGCTTGTAGGGGGAGAGCCGCGCGTGCCACAGGATCTCATCCACCCACGAGCGCCCGATGCCCGCGATCGTGCGCTGGTCGCGCAGCACCGTATGCAGCGGGCGCGGCGCCTTCAGCAGATCCCCCAAAGCGGGCGGCGGCGGGGGATCGGGCCACGCCTCGGGGCCCAGCTTCGCGAGCGCCTCCTCCCCCTCCAGTGCATCGCTCTTTACGAGCTTTACCCACGCGGCCTGCTTGGAGCCGAACTCGCGCAGGCGCAGCTCCCGCTCGCCCGCCTCACTCACGCGCGCGCCCTCACCGCTCGCATCCTTCCCCTCCTCCGTCTCGCACCCCGCTGGATCCGGACCGCTCACGCGCACGAGCAGCCTGGAGGTGCGATCGCGTGGCCCCGCGCGCTTCTCATAGAGCTGAAAACGCCCCGCGGACATCAGATGGATGAGCAGCGAAAGGCCGCCCTCCACATCCACCACGAGGTGCTTTCCACGCCTGCGCACCCCTTCGATCGCTCGTCCCTCCAGCACAGAGAGCGGGGGGTCGAAGCTCTTCAGCGCGTTGATCCCCGGCGCGAGCGCCGACTCGATCCGCGCGCCCTTCAGCGCCTCATCCAGACGCCGCGCGGTGATCTCGACCTCGGGCAGCTCGGGCATCGCCACCTCATCGTAGGGCGCCTGCTGAGCCGTGACCCTGACCACGGTGAAATGCCAGGCTGACCCACCCTCTGGAGCACTGATCGGGCCACCAGCCAACGGCGAAATCAAAAGGTGCAGCTATTTGCCCGGGGTAGGCGGCTTGTGACGCGAGTTTCGGCCACTGCATGCGGTGCTCTCTTCCTCCGCGTGCGGTGTTCAGCCCGAGCCGCGCACCCGTGCCTGCGTGCACAGTTCCAGCCAAGCCGATCGCTTCGACCGACCGCGCCAGACGATATGCGTCGACTCCAGGGTGGACGACCAGCGCACGCCGCGGCTCCAGATCGGCGAGGGCGGAGTGAAAGCCGCGCTCCAGCGTCGGCGCGAGGCTGCGCTTGATCTCCACTGCCCACTCCTCACCATCGGGCCACGTGAGGACGAGGTCGATCTCCGCGCCGTGGCTCGTGCGGTAGAAGCTCCCCTCTACTCGATGCCCGCCCGCCCCTGCGGCCGCGAGTAGGTTCTCGATCGCCATGCCCTCCCAACTCGGGCCCGCGACCGGGTGCCCGAGCAGCGTCTCCTTGTCGGGCATACCCAGCAGGGCGTGCACGAGGCCGCTGTCGCGCACGTATACCTTCGGCGAGCGCACGAGCCGCTTGCCTGTGTTCGCCAGGCGCGGAGGCAGACGTCGCACGAGCAGGAGATCGACCATCAGGTCGAGGTAATGCGCGATCGTAGCCCCGCTCACGCCGAGTCCGCGTGCGAGCTGCGCGGCGTTGAGCAGGCCGCCCTGGTGGTGCGCGAACATTGTCCACAGCCGCCGCAGCGTCTCGGCGGGGATGCGTGGGCCCAACTGCGGGATGTCGCGCTCCAGATAGGTGCGGATGAAGTCCTGGCGCCAGCGCAAACTGATCGAGTCGCTTGCCGCGAGGAAGCTCTCGGGGAAGCCGCCGCGAACCCACAGCTCGTCCAATCGTGCCTCGCCCACCTCAGTGAGATCGAACGGGCCGAGCTCCACGAACGCGATCCTCCCCGCCAGGGTCTCGCCCGACTGGGCCAGCAGATCGATCGCTGCGGAGCCCAGCAGCAGGAACCGCCCAGCTCCCCTACCCTCCCGCCTGGCCCGGTCGATCACGCCGCGCAACACTTCAAACAGGCCGGGCGCACGGTGGATCTCATCAAGGATCACGAGCTCCTCGGCGTGGTCGGCGAAATAGAGCTCGGGCTCGGCCACACGAGCCCGATCCGCCGCGGACTCCAGGTCCAGATACACCGACGGCCGCCCCTCGGCGATCTCCAGGGCGAGAGTGGTCTTGCCAGACTGCCGCGGGCCGAGCAGCGCAACGGCCGGCGCCTGCTTCAGCAGCGCCGTAACTTCAGAGGCCACGCTTCTCTCCAGCATTCGTGCAATTCTAAACCATCACTGTAGATTTGCACGGTTAGCGCGACTGTATCCGCTAAGCCGACCCGAGTCCTGCGAGGCCCCCTACGAGGCGTGGATCGGCGGCCCTTCGTACTTCACGCCCGTGGGACTCGCCCAGCGCACGCGCCACGCGCTCCCCTGCACGCTCGAGTGAAGGCCCCATTCGCCGAAGGCGCCCGTCGAGACCTGCTTGAGCACCCTCCACTTGTGCGATCCGCGGGGCTGCACCAGCACCGTTACCTTCGTACGCGTGAGCGTTGGCCGCACGAGCCCCCACAGCGAGAAGGAGTGCCCCGCCTTCGCCACCACCAGCGGCAGCGGCCAGCCGAAGAACAGCGGCTTGGGCGCGCCCGTCACGTACTCGAGGCCCGTCTGAAAGCGCACCACCCCCCCGTGCACGCTCGATCCCGGCGCCCCGCCCAGCGGGTCGTCGCGCAGGAGGTACTGCGAGAAGGCCGCCACACGCGGGTTCGACCACGCGATGTGCTCCGCCTCGGCATCGAATTCAGCCTGCTTTGCGACGGGCACGCCGAGGAAGCGGTTGGGCTTGCTCTGCACCCCGAACTCCGTTAGATACACCGGCATCCCAGCCTTGATCGCGTGCGCGCGCGCCGACAGATCGAGCGCATGCGTGAGCCGCGAGAGCGCGCCGATCGTCACGTTGTCCGCGCCGCCCGGCTTCGCGTAGGGGCCCGCGGGGAGCGTGTATGCGTGGTGGGCATAGCCATACGCCGGCAGCGCGCCGCAGCTCCCCGACTTGCCGGTAGTGCGCGTTGAGGCACAGCACCCCGCGCAGGAACGCCAGCGGCGCCACATCGTGCAGGGGGCCTTCCTTGCGCGTCACCTTCTCAGAGCCCGTGGGCGCCGTTTCGCCCATCAGCACCTTCGGCTGGGCGATGCCCGCCGCGCGCAGCCCGTTGTAGCCCGCCTGGAACAGCGCGCGATAGATGCGCGGCGAGGCCGGCTGGCCATTGGAGGCGAACTGCGGCTGCAGAAACGCGGGGTGGTTCGGCTCGTTCCAGATCGCCCACATCGACACCTGCGAGCCGAACTCGCGCCCCACCGCCGTCATGAACTGTTCGAAGTCGCTCGCATCGGGCTGGGTGAGGTAGTCGCGGTGCGTCGAGGTTGCCCAGCGCGGCACCGGCGAGGTGACGGTGAGCAGCACCTTCAGGCCCAGATGCTGGGCTTCGGCCAGCAGCGGAACGTACTGTTCCCAGTGGTAGCTCGCGGGGTTCGTCGCATCGAACACCGGCTTTCGTTGCGCTCGTGGCGTTGGGCGCCACTTCGCGCCAGTAGAGCTCCACGCGCAGCGCCTTCGCGCCGAGGTGCTGGATCGTCGCGAGCGCCGCCGGTCGTGTCTTCGGGTTCAACAGCTGCGCGGAGTCCTCGAAGTAGACCGTCTCGCTGTGGGATGCCTGCGCCAGGCCGGCACCCGCGAGGGCGAGCAGGAGACATGCAAGGGGGAGGGAGAGGAGTGCTTTGGTTTTGGGCATGATCGTTAGGACACCACAGCGCGCCGGGGGTTGCGGTGTGTGTAGCGTGCGGGCGATGACTCCAGCAAGCGCCCCGGACGACATCGTCGCCACCCACGCAGAGGCCCAGGACAACGCCCGCCCCCCGCTGCTCGTGCTCGAGCCGCTGCGCGCCTTCCTCGACGCGCGGAGCCTCGGCGCGGGCGCGATCGAGGCGAGCCCCATCGGCGAGGGACACTCCAACGTCACCTACCTGCTCGAGCGCGAGGACGGCAGCGAGCTGGTGCTGCGCCGCCCGCCCGCGCCCCCCGCTGCCCCCGAGCGCGCACGATGTGCTGCGCGAGGCGCGCCTGCTCAGGCGCTCGCGGGGACCCCCGCCCGTGTGCCCGCTGTATTGGCGGTGTGCCCCGACGAGAGCGTGATTGGGTGCCCCTTCTACTTTATGGAGCGGGTCGCGGGTGAGGTGATCGTCGCGACCGTCCCCCGGCTCGACTCGCCTGGCGAGCGCAGGCGGATCGGCACACGAGCTGATCGACGCGCTCGTGGAGATCCACGCCGTGGACTGGCAGGCGGCGGGCCTCGAGGGCTTTGGCAAGCCCACCGGCTACCTCGAGCGCCAGCTGCGGCGCTTTGGGGGGCTCTGGGAGCACAACCGCACGCGCGAGATCCCCGAGGTCGAGCGCGTGCGCGCGTGGCTCACCGAGAACCTCCCTTCTTCCGGCCCCGCGACGATCGTGCACGGGGACTATCGCCTCGGCAACACGATCTACGCCGCGCAGGCGCCCGCCCGGCTCGTGACGGTGCTCGACTGGGAGATGGCCACGATCGGCGATCCCCTCGCCGACCTCGGCTACCTGTGCATGATGTGGACCGAGGGCGGTGATCCCAAGGGCGGCATGCGCGAGTACCTCGGCGCGGTCACCCGCGCCGACGGCTTCCCCACGCGCGGGGAACTGATCGCCCTCTATGAGGAGCGCTCGGGCGCTCGATGCGCGACCTTCGCTGGTACACCACGCTCGCGATCTGGAAGAGTGCGGTGTTCATGGAGGGCAACTACAAGCGCGCCATCGCCGGCACCACCGACGACCCCTATCTGAAGCAGTTCGGCGAGGGCGTCGTGGAACTCGCGCGCCAGGCCGAGGGGGTGGCTTATGGCAGCTGAACCGGCGCCCGCCGTGGAGGGCTCGCCCGCCGCGGAGACCCTGCCCGATGTCGGCGTGCCCACCGCGGAGACCTCGCCTGCCGAGGAGCCCACGCCCACCCCGAACAGGCCGCTCACCGGTCTCCTGATCGACTGGGGTGGGGTCCTCACCACGAACCTCTGGGTCTCCTTCGGCGAGTACTGCACACGCAGCGAAATCGACCCCCAGGCGATGGTGAAGAGCTTTCGCGAGAACCCTCAGTGCCGCGAGCTACTGATCGCGCTGGAGAAGGGGACGCTGGATGAGGCGGGCTTCGAGGCGGGCTTCGCGGCCATTATCGGCGTCGAGCCCACCGGCCTCGTGGATGGCCTCTTCGCGGGCGTCGGACCCGACGAGGCGATGATCGAAGCGGTGCGCAGTGCGCACGCCGCAGGCGTGCGCACCGGCCTCATCAGCAACTCCTGGGGAGTGCACCGCTACCCCCACGAGCTCTTTGGGGAGATCTTCGACGGCGTCGTCATCTCCGGCGAGGAGGGCATGCGCAAGCCCTCACAGCGCATGTACGAGCTGGGGGCCGAGCGCGCGGGCGTCGCCGCCGCGCAGTGCGTCTACGTGGACGACATCCCCTTCAACCTCGCACCCGCCGAGAAGCTCGGGATGGCCGTCGTGCACCACACCGCCTCCGAGAGCACCGTGCCCGAGCTCGAACGGCTGCTGGGGATCCCGCTGGGCCCCAACGCAGCCTGACTCCCGCGCGTCGGCAGGGCGCAGCCCTCACCGCGCGCCGGTCCGCCACTTCGCGGCCCGCGCAGGACCCCCCTGGGGGGTCCTCTTCAAAAAAGGCCAGCCCGCCGCGCGCGAGCCCTCGATCAGTCGCGCTTGCCGCGGCCGTACATCAGCTTCAGCATCCGCCCCAGGCGCTTGGTGCCCCGGCGCGTGTAGGGGAAATAGTGCAGCTCGCGCTTGAGCGCCAGCCGCGGCGTCACGAGGATCGACTGCTGGGTGGCGAACTTGCGGATGCCCCCCGCGCCGTGGCGCGTGCCGAGGCCCGACTCCTTGTGCCCCCCCATCGGCAGCTCCAGCGCGGTGTAGTTGATGATCGCGTCGTTCACGCACACCGCGCCCGCATCCACGCGCCGTGCCACCTCCTCGCCGCGCGCGGTGTCCTTGCTGAACACGCTCGCACCGAGGCCATAGGGAGAGTCGTTGGCCAGGCGCACCGCCTCATCGGCGTCCGCCACCTTCATGATCGGCAGCGTCGGGCCGAAGGTCTCCTCCGTCATCGCCTTCATCGTGTGATCCACATCCACGAGCACCGTGGGCTCGAAGTAGTGGCCCCCTCCCTGCCCGCGATGCCCGCCCGTGAGTGCCCTCGCACCCTTCGCGAGCGCGTCGTTCACATGGTCTTCGACGATATCCACCTGCGGGGGAAGGTCATCGCGCCCACCTCAACCGTGCCCGGACCGCCATCGGGGCTCCCCTGGCGCAGCGCGCGCACCTTCGTGGCGACCTTGTTCACGAACTCGTCATACACCGGCGCCTCCACATACACGCGCTCCACCGAGATGCACGTCTGCCCGGAGTTCTGCATCGAGTAGTACGTCGCCACGTTCGCCGCGCGCTCCACATCGGCGTCCGCGAGCACGATCATCGGGTCCTTTCCGCCCAGCTCCAGCGAGCTGGGGATCAGGCGGCGGGCCGCCGCCTCGGCGACCTTGCGCCCCGTGCGCGTGGAGCCCGTGAACATGATCATGTCCACCTCCTCGATCAGCGCCGCCCCCGTGCCGCCCCGGCCCGTGGCAACCTGGAAGACATCCGCAGGCATCCCGCACTCGCTCAGCCCCTCCGCCAGCACCATCGACGTCAGCGGCGTCACCTCCGAGGGCTTGAGGATCACCGCGTTGCCCGCCGCCAGCGCCGGGATGCAGTCGCCGAAGGAGTTCGTGAGCGGGTAGTTCCAGGGGCCAATCACGCCGATCAGCCCGCGCGGCTCGTAGCGGACGATGAGCTTCTTGCCCTTCACCAGCAGATTACTGGAGCGCACGCGCTCGTCCGCAAGGTAGCGCTCCGCGTTCTTCGCCCAGAAGCCGAATGCCGCGCCGCCATAGGAGATCTCCGCGAGCTGCGCATCCTCGAAGGTCTTTCCCGTCTCCGAGACGATCGTCTGCGCGATGCGCTCGGCGTTGTCCATCACCCACTTCTGCATCCTCGAGAGCACCCTCGCGCGGCCCTCGAAGCCGTATGCGGCCCACGCCGGCTGCGCCGCGCGGGCGCGGCGTGCCATGTCCGCCACGGCCGCGGCATCCAGGTCGGGGACCGTCGCGACGATCTGCCCCGTCGCCGGGTTTTCCACGGGGATCTCCGGGGCGGCGTGCGACGCCGCGCCATTCTGGGTCTGCGCTGGGTGCTGCTCCACTGTGGCCATTCTCTCGGACCTCCCCGTCTCGTTTCGCCTTTACGAGACAGGCTACACCCGTTTGGCCCTTCAGCCAGCCAAATCCCAACTCAATCTCGGACAGACTCAATGGCGCGGCGGCGAGACGCTACTCAGACAGCTCGATGGTGGTGATTCCCACTGGATCCTCGGGCGGTCCCCACCGCCGGTCTTCATGCCCTCGAGGCTGTCGACCACATCCAGGCCCTCGGTGACCTGGCCGAACACCGTGTGCTTGCCATCCAGCCACGGACAGCTCTCGGCGGTCACGATGAAGAACTGCGACCCATTCGTGTTGGGCCCCGCGTTGGCCATCGCCAGCGCGCCGCGCACGATCTTGTGGTTGTTGAACTCGTCCTCGAACGTATACCCCGGGCCGCCCGTGCCGGTGCCCTGCGGGCAGCCGCCCTGGATCATGAAGTCCTTGATGATGCGGTGAAACAGCAGCCCGTCGTAGAAGCCGTCGGCCGCCAGCTTGCGGAAGTTCTCAACCGTCTTGGGGGCGTCCTCGTCGAAGAGCTCAAAGACGATGGCGCCCTCGGTGGTCTGCATTGTGGCTGTCGACACGGCTGGTTCTCCTCTGGTCGCTGGGATGGCGGGGCGCACGATAGCGAGCGCAAGGTAGACGCCCGTGGGAGACGACTACGGCGCGGAGCGCAGGCGAAGGGCGTGGGCGACCTGGGCTCAGGAGGCCACGCGCTCCAGGCGCAGCTCGCGGCCCTTCACCGTGTGCCCATCCAGCGCGGCGATCACGCGATCGGCCTCGGCGGCCGGCACGGAGACGAAGGAGAAGCGCTCCAGCACCAGCACGTCGCGCACGGCCTCGCCGTCGAGTCCAGCTGCGGAGGTGAGCGCGCTCACGATGTCCGCCACGCGCACCCCCGCGGCGCGGCCGCCGCCCACCATCAGCTTCACGTAGGGCTCCTCGCCGTTGCGCGAGATGTGCGGCTTGGAGTGCCGGCGCGGGCGCTCTTCCACCGGTGTGGGCGCCCCCACGACACCCTGCTGCCACGGTTCGATGGAGGTGCCGATGTGGCGCTCGATCGCCTCCAGCTCGCGCTTCTGGCGGGCCTCCACGAAGGTGATCGCGCGCCCCGAGCGCCCCACGCGCCCCGTGCGCCCGATGCGGTGCACGTAGGTATCCGGAGAGATGGGCACGTCGTAGTTGATCACGTGCGTCACCGTGGTGATATCGAGGCCGCGCGCCGCCACATCGGTGGCCACGAGAATCGGCACGCGACCGCCCTTGAAGGCCAGCATCACGCCATCGCGCGAGCCCTGGCTCATATCGCCGTGCAGCGCCCGCACGTTCATGCCGCGGTCGCGCAGCGTGCGAAACAGCTGGTCGCAGCGAACCTTCGTGCGCACGAACACGATCGTCTGGTTCACGTCCTCGTCGCGCGCCCCCGCTCCCACCTCGGCGCGCAGCACCTCCACGAGCTTGTCGGGCTTCTCGCGCGTCTCCACCGGGAGCTGGAACTGCGCGACGGTTTCGATCGTGAGCGTCTCCGCTTTGACCTTGATCGTCACCGGCTCATACAGGTACCCATCGGCGAGCTTGCGGATCGGCGGGGGCATCGTCGCGCTGAACAGCGCCGTCTGGCGAGAGGAGGGGGTCATCGAGAGGATCCGCTCGACGTCCTCCAGGAAGCCCAAGTCGAGCATCTCATCGGCCTCGTCGAGCACCATGAAGCGGCAGTCGTGCAGCACGAGGGAATGGCGCGAGATCAGATCGAGCACCCGTCCCACCGTTCCGACGACGATGTGCCCCCCAGCGCGCAGCTGCGCCTGCTGGGTGCGGATCGGCGCGCCGCCGAACACAGCGACCACGTCGACCCCGCTGTGCGCGCCGTAGGTGCGCAGCGCCTGCGTCACCTGAATGCACAGCTCGCGCGTGGGCGTGAGCACGAGGGCCTGCACCTCGCGCACCTCCGGGTCGATGTACTGCACGATCGGCAGCCCGAAGGCTGCCGTCTTGCCTGTGCCCGTCTGTGCCTGGCCGATCACATCGCGCCCTTCAAGCAGCGGCGGGATCGCCTGCTCCTGGATCGGCGAGGGCGACTCATAGCCCACATCGCGCAGCGCTTGGAGGGTTTGCTTGGAGAGGCCGAGCTCGGCAAATGTCTTGCTCACGGCCAGCAGCTTACGCGGTACGGCTTGTCAAGCCGTTGGATCCAGCAACAGCTTGCCTGTCGTGCGCCGCTCGCGCATGTCGATCTGCGCCTGTGCGGCCTGTGCCAGCGGGTAGGTGTGGCCCACCACCGCGCGCAGCTCCCCGCGCGCGGCCAGCGCAAACAGCTCGGCCAGCGGCTCAGCCCACATCCCCGGCCGCTGCAGGCAATGAAACAGATAGAAGCCCACCACCGAGCGCGAGTGGCGCAGCAGCGAGCCCGTGCGCACCGTGTTGGGCTCCTGCGATGCGATCCCACAGACCACCAGCCGCCCGAAGTGCGCGAGCGCGCGGTAGGAGGCGTCGAACACCTCTCCCCCGGCCATCTCGAAGACGACATCGACCTCGGCGCCCCCGTTGGCCTCCAGCAGGCGCTCGGTAAGGCCCTCGGCGGGCTCGGAGTCGATCGCCACGTCCGCTCCCAGCTCCAGCGCCAGTGCGCGCTTCTCCTCGCTGGAGGCCACCGCGATCACCCGTCCGGCGCCGAAGGGCCGTCCTAGCTGCACCGCGAGCGAGCCCACGCCGCCCGCCGCGGCGTGCACCACCACGCTCTCGCCCCGCGCGACACGGCCCGCGGTGCTGTAGAGGTGCCAGGCCGTGAGCCCCTGCACCATCAGCGCCAGCGCGGCGCCGTCATCGAGGCCCTCGGGCAGCGGCACAACGAGATCGGCGGGAGCGACGGCGTACTCGGCATAGGCCCCGCTGGGCAAAAGCGCGATGACGCGCTCGCCGGTGTCCTCGCGCACGCCCGCCACCTCGCGGCCGGGCACCAGCGGCAAGGTGGCCTTCTGCACGTAGGAGTTGGTGCGCGTGTGCACATCGGCGAAGTTCATCCCCGCGCGGCTCACGCGGATCAGCACCTCCTCCGGGCCGGGCTTGGGGAGGGGCAGCTCCACCAGCTCGAGCACCTCGGGCCCGCCGAACTCCTTCATCTGGATGGCTCGCATCGCGGTGAGGCTATAGGGTCCCAGCCATGTCAATCACAGTTGTGGGATCGATCGCATATGACACCGTCACGACACCCTTCGGCGAGCGCGATCGGATGCTGGGCGGCGCGGCGGTGCACTTCGCGCTCGCGGCCTCCTTCTTCGAGGAGGTGCGCGTGGTGGGCCCCGTGGGCGAGGACTTCGGCGAGCACGAGCTCGACGTGATGCGCAACCGCGGCGTGGACATCTCAGACGTGGAGCGCATCGCGGGCGGCAAGACCTTCTTCTGGCGCGGCAAGTACGGCTGGGATCTGAACTCGCGCGAGACGCTCGACACGCAGCTGGGCGTCTTCGAGGGCTTTCAGCCCAAGCTCTCGCAGGCCTCCAAGGAAAGCGACGTGCTGTTCCTCGCCAACATCCAGCCCGATCTGCAGCGCGAAGTGCGCGCGCAGATGCCCCACGCGCGCTTCGTTGCGCTCGACTCGATGAACCTGTGGATCGAAGCCGCGCGCGACTCGCTGATGAAGGCGATCAAGGAGTGCGACTGCCTGATCCTCAACGACTCCGAGCTGCGTCAGCTCACGGGCAAGGCCAGCCTCTATGCCGCCGCGCGCGAGGTGCTCGCCTGGAGCCCTCCGCACCCGAGCGTGATCGTCGCCAAGCAGGGGGAGTACGGCGCGGCGCTTGTCACCAGTGAGGGCTTCTTCTCGCTGCCCGCCTTCCCGCTGGAGCGCGTCGTGGACCCCACCGGAGCGGGCGACACGTTTGCGGGGGGCTTCGTGGGCTACCTCGCGGCGCACGCCGATCAGGACCTCTCCCAGGACCTTTTGCGCCAGGCGATGGCGCACGGCACCGCGCTCGCCTCCTTCAACGTCGAAGAGTTCGGCACCGATCGCATCGAGAAGCTCGCCGGCGGCGAGATCGTCGCGCGGGTGCGTCAGCTGCGTGAGTTCACGCAGTTCTCAGCGGCGGCGCTGCCGCTGCGCGACTGACGCTCGCTGCACGACCGAACCGTCCTAGACTAGGCGCAGTCCCTCGGAGGAGAGTGCGTTGACCGCCGCTCGCGATGGCACCATCGCGCCCAATCCGGCAGTGAAGATCCCAGACCCGCCGGCGCGGAGGCTGATCTTCGCGGGGCTGCTGCTGGTGATGCTGCTGGCGGCGCTCGATCAGACGATCGTCGCGACAGCGCTGCCCACGATCGTCGGAGACCTCGGCGGACTGAGCCACATCTCCTGGGTCGTCTCGGCGTATCTGCTCGCACAGACGGCCGTCACGCCCCTCTACGGAAAGCTCGGGGACATGTACGGGCGCAAGATCGTGCTGCAGGCGGGGCTCATCGTGTTCCTGTTCGGCTCCGCGCTGTGCGGCCTGAGCCGCAGCCTCGACGAGCTGATCGCCTTCCGTGCACTGCAGGGACTCGGCGGCGGCGGCCTGATGGTCAGCGCGCAGGCCGCCATCGGTGACGTCGTCCCGCCCCGCGAACGGGGCCGCTACACAGGGCTGTTCGGTGCGGTGTTCGGGCTGGCAAGCATCGCCGGACCGCTACTCGGCGGATTCCTGACCGGCAACTTCAGCTGGCGTTGGATCTTCTATGTGAACCTGCCGCTCGGAGCGCTCGCCTTCTTCGTGCTGGCCGCCACGCTGCCCGCCGCCGCCGAGCGCGTGCACCATGTGGTGGACTACCTCGGCACCATCCTGCTCGCCGCCGGTCTGAGCGCGATCGTGCTCGCGACCTCGCTGGGAGGCACCTCCTACGCCTGGGGTTCCACGTTGATCGTGTGCCTCGGTGTCGCCGGAGTGCTGCTGCTCGCCGCATTCGCGCTCGCCGAGCGCCGCGCCCAGGAGCCGATCCTGCCGCCGAGGCTGCTCGCCAACCGTGTTTTCCTCGTCACTGGCGCGATCGGCTTCGTGGTCGGTTTCGCGCTGTTCGGCGCGGTCACCTACCTGCCCCTGTTCCTGCAGGTCGTCAAGGGCGCAAGCCCCACCGGCTCGGGGCTCCAGCTGGTGCCGCTGATGGGAGGTCTTCTGATCACCTCGATCGCCTCCGGGCAGGTGATCACGCGCACAGGCCATTACAAGCCTTTCCCGATCGCCGGCACAGCGGTGATGGCACTGGGGCTGTATCTGCTCTCGACGATGGACCCCACCAGCAGCCGCGTCTCGATCTCGCTGTTCATGTTCGTGCTCGGCCTCGGGCTGGGAATGGTCATGCAGGTGCTCGTGCTCGCCGTGCAGAACGCAGTCGACTACGCCGACCTCGGGGTCGCCACCTCCGGCGCCACCCTGTTTCGCTCGATCGGTGGATCCCTCGGCACCGCGACGCTGGGCGCAGTCTTCGCCAACAGGCTCAGCAGTGAGCTCAAAAGCGTCTTCCCGGCGGGGGCGTTGGGCCACGCCAACATCGCCGGCCAGGTGAACCCCAAGGAGATTGCCGGTCTACCGCCGGCGCTGCGCGTGGGCTATCTGCATGCTTTCACCAACTCGCTGAGCACGGTTTTCCTGACGGCCTCCGTGATCGCGCTCGGCGCGTTTGCGTTCTCATGGTTCTTGCGCGAGCTGCCGCTGCGCGAGACCGTGGCGACCGACGACATGGGAGATACCTTCGCCACCCCGCGGGACACCGCCTCGTTGACGATGGTCATCAACTACGTCGGCCGGCTGGACCATCGCGAGGGCGCGCGCGAGATCGTGCGGCGCGTGGCGCTGCGCGCGGGCGTCGACCTCGATCCGACGGCCTGCTGGCTGCTGGCAAGGCTGAGCAGGGACGGGGACGCGCCACGCCTCGAGGACCTCGCCCACCGCGCACGCGTGGATGTCGTAACGCTCATCCACGCGAGAGAGTGCCTGCTCGATCGTGAGCTCGTCGCCTTGGACACGTTGGACACGGCCTCTCCGCCCACTTGCGAGCTGACCCCCGCGGGCCACGCCACTCTGGAGCTCCTCGTCCAGACGGGCGAGCGGCGCTTGGCCGACCTGCTCGCGGACTGGCGCCCCGACGAGAACGAAGACCTCGCCCGTCTGATCGTCAACCTCGCGCGCGAGTTCTCCGTCGACACCTCGGCACTGCGAGGACGCATCGGGGCGCCCACCCCGGCTTGATTTGGCTTCGCGAGACGCTCCATCCTGACAAGGGCCGACGGCCCTTGTCTCTGCAGGGTTTCCGGTATACGCTTGAGTGGAGTGGATGCCTGGACCTTCATCTGGTTGATGTTGATCCTGAAGATCCCTGTCGTTGCCCTGTTCCTGCTGGTGCGATGGGCGGTCCGTCAGGAGCCTCTCGAAGGCCCGCCGACCGACGAGGACGGCGGCATCTCCGTCGATCCACGCGGCCCGCGCCACCCGAGCCATCCGCGCCCGCGCCTCCCCCGCAGCCCACGCCGGGGACCGCACCGGGGGCTCCCGCTGCCCGCCTCACCGCCGCGAGTGCGCGCGGTGGTGGCGCACGCGCGCCTCACCAAGCGCACGCACGCCTGACGCGCGCCCCGCTGCGCGCGCGCTTGGAGCCGCCCAGAGGGAGCCAGCCCGCGCGGGAATCCGCACCCGGCCAGCGGCGAGAGTCGCTACGGTGTAAGAAAGACCCGTTTACACGCGTAGGACAGGAGAAGAGATGAGCACCGAGACGCAGACGGGCGCACATGGGGAGGCTGTGCAGCACGCATCCAACGGCGCAGGCGCCAATCAGACGCTGAGCGTCACCGACAACCGCACCGGCAAGACGTACGAGCTGCCGATCTCCGATGGCACCGTGCGCGCGATGGATCTGCGCCAGATCAAGACCGACGAGGCGGACTTCGGCCTGATGGCGTATGACCCGGCGTACACCAACACGGCGTCGTGTCGCAGCGCGATCACCTACATCGATGGCGAGGCGGGCATCCTCGAACACCGCGGCTACTCGATCGAGCAGCTCTGCGAGCAGTCGACCTACCTCGAGGTGGCCTACCTCTTGATCCACGGTGAGCTGCCCACGCAGGCGCAGCTGGATGAGTGGGTTTACGAGATCACGATCCACACGTTCGTGCACGAGAACGTGAAGGACTTCATGCAGGGCTTCCGCTACGACGCCAACCCGATGGGGATGCTGGTGGCCTCGGTGGGGGCACTGTCGACGTTCTACCCCGACGCGAACCAGATCCACGACGAGGAGGTGCGCGCAATCCAGATCATCCGCCTGCTCGCGAAGATGCCCACGCTGGCGGCGTTCGCCTTCCGCCACAACATGGGCCAGCCCTATGTATACCCCGACAACGACCTTCGCTACGCGGGGAACTTCCTGGGGATGATGTACAAGATGACCGAGCTCAAGTACGAGCCCGATCCGCGGCTGGCGCGCGCGCTCGATGTGCTCTTCATCCTGCACGCCGATCACGAACAGAACGCCTCCACGAGCGCGGTGCGCTCGGTGGGCTCCACGCAGGTGGACCCCTACTCTGCCGTGGCCGCGGGCGTGGCGGCGCTGTATGGGCCGCTGCACGGAGGGGCCAACGAGCAGGCGCTACGAATGCTGCAGCGGATCGAGTCGGTGGAGAACATCCCCGCCTTCCTGGAGGGCGTGAAGGCGGGCAACGAGCGCCTGATGGGCTTTGGGCACCGCGTCTACAAGAACTACGACCCCCGCGCGCGCATCATCCGCAAGCACCTCGATGCGGTGTTCGAGGTGCGCGGCACGAGCCCCCTGCTCGACATCGCCACCGAGCTCGAGAAGCGGGCGCTCGACGACGAGTACTTCACCTCGCGCAAGCTCTACCCCAACGTGGACTTCTACTCGGGCCTCATCTACGAGGCCTTGGGGCTGCCTGTGGCGATGTTCCCGGTGATGTTCGCGATCGGGCGCACCTCCGGCTGGATCGCACAGTGGCTCGAGATGGTCAAAGACTCCGAGCAGAAGATCGCCCGCCCGCGCCAGATCTACACCGGCGAGCGCGAGCGCACCTATGTGCCGCTGGAGCAGCGCGGGTAGGCGGACCGCCCGCCCGCTGCGATCATCGGGCGATGAACGGGAAGTGGACGCTGACGGTGCGCGACGGTCCGCGCGTGGGGCACAAGCGCTTTGAGAGCCTCGCCGAGACGGTGCGCGCGATGGAGCGCGAGCTCGATGAGCTGATCCCCACCGCCAAAAGGCGCACGATCCAGCTCGCGGGCAAGCGCTTCGATGCGGCGCGCCAGGTGGCGGTGCGCGCCGAGGTGGCCGGCCCCGGCGGCTGGGGAAACCGCCCGCGCGGCGGCGTGGATATGCGCGGCGACGGCTCCCTGGAGGCCTACACCGGACGGCTGCGTCGACGGCTTGTTGAGCTGGAGGCCGGGGAGACGCCGTATGAGGGGCTGCGACGGGCGCTGGAGGCTCAGGGGGCCTGAGGGTCCAGGTGGGATTTCAGGAGACCTGAGAGGTCTACCTCAATGACATCCCGCCCCGCATAGTCCTCGTGATATTCAACTCCAAATTCTTGGAGAAATTTGGAGTTATTTGGAGTTAGCCTCGCGCGCTCGCGCGGCGCTATGGCGCTATAGCTGCTCGAGAGCCTGCGCGAGGTGGGGCACGGCGAGGAACGCATGCTTGCGGCCGAGCTTGCGGCGCCTCAGCAGCCCCCTCTCATTCAGCGCGAGCAGATCGCTGCGAGCCGTCTCGTGGGTGACCCTGTGCTCGGCGGCGTGGCCCTGGTAGGTGTAGACGTTGGTGGGGTGGCGGAGCGCGTCGCCCAGCACCGCGAGCTGGCGGTGGTTGAGATCCGCCTCGCCCTCGAGGCGCCGCTCGAGATCGCGCACCTCTGAGGCCTTGCGCGCAAGGTAGACGTGCAGCTCGCGCACGGCGCGCTCGATGACCCGCAGTTGATGAATGAGGAAGTAGGTCGTATCCCCTTGGTCGGTCTCGGTGAGCAGGAAAGCCCTGCTGTACTGCGCGGGCGCCTTGCGCAGGATGCGCGAGATCGAGAGGTACTCCACCAGCCAGTAGCCCCGCGTGCGCATGTACCAGTAGAAGAGCGCCCGCGCCGTGCGCCCGTTGCCATCTTCGAAGGGGTGGTCGTAGGCGAGCCAGAAATGCAGCAGGATCGCCCTCACTACCGGATGGATGAAGCTTTCGGACTCGTCGTCGCCCTGATTGGCGAAATCGCAAAGCGCCTGCAGCCGTGCGGGCAGCTGCTCGGCCGGCGGAGGAGTGTGCAGGATGCTTCCATCCTTCCCATCCACCACTGAGATCCGCTCGTCCTCGACACTCTGCAGCCGCCCCGCCGCGGTGGGATCGTCGAGTGTGCCCTCGGTGAGGATGCGATGTAGCTCGAGCACCAGCGCCGGGCTCAGCCGCTCGCCGATCTCCTCGCGCATGAACTCCAAGGCGCGGTAGTTGTTGAGGATCATCCGCTCACCGCGATCCTTCGGCTTGCGCCCCGTGCGCAGCAGCTCCTTGGCGACCCTCCTGGAGGTGATGGCGCCCTCGAGCTGGCTCGAGCGAATTGCCTCCTCCATCAGCGAGTTGACCAGATAGCGATGACGCGCGTGCTCGTCGCCGGTGACCGTCTCGGCCATCGCAATCTCTCCGCTGCAGCGCTGATCGACGTGGTGCAGCAGGCGCAGAACGGCGTCGGGCGTCGCATAGGTGAAAGGCCGACCATCGCCGTCGCGCAGCGGCAGCTCACGCCGCAGGGGACCGCGAGCGAGCTTCACCGCCAGCCACCACTCCTCGTGGGAGAGCTCCAACGGCGGCGACAGCCGGCGAAGCCGATCCCAATGGACATACTCGCTGCCAAGCTTGCTCGCGGCCTCTGCTCCCACGGTGTAGAAGAACCGCTCGCCGTGGATGGCGAACAGGTTGCCCTCATCTGGGGGAGTCGCCACATACATGGACCTATGAGCCTCCGAACTCCAAGTTATTCCAAATTACGCCAAGTTCTTGGAGTTTAGCATGGGCTCCTCCAAATTTCTGGAGAAATTTGGAGTTACTTGGAGTTGGCTTGGAGTTCGCTCGCTGAGGGCATCCTCATCGCAGAGCCCCCGGCCCCTGCAGCACCAACGTGGCCCCATGCCTGCGCAGCCACTCGCGATCCTCGCGATAGCGCGGCCAGTGGCGCTCCAGAAGCGCCCAGAAGCGGGGCGAGTGGTCGAGGATCTGCAGGTGGCAGACCTCGTGCCAGACGACGTAGTCGAGCACGCTCTCGGGTGCGAGCAACAGGCGCCAGTTGAAGCTCATGCGTCCCGTCGCCGAGCAGGATGCCCAGCGCGTGCGCTGCGCGCGAATCGTGAGGTCGCGGTAGGGGGTGCCGGCGACCGCGGTGGCGCGATCCAGCCGCGGAGCGATCTCCAGGCACGCCCTGCGCCGGTACCAGCGCTCCAGGGCGGGGCGCGCGTCGCCCGCGGGCACGAGCAGACTGGTTCCAGTGCGGTGCACGCGCCGGCGGTCGGGCTGGGGGCGCAGTTGCAGGGAGGCGCCCAGATAGGGCACCGATGCGCCGCGCTCGGCGATCTGTGCGAGTACGCCTTGCACATCTGAGAGGCGCCGCTCGATCCAGGGGCGCAGCTCGACGATCGCAGCCGCAGCGGCACGCTCGGGAGCGTTCGCGGGGAGCACAACCTCGACGCCGGTGTGGGCGTGCACGTTGACGCGCACCCTGCGCGCGCGGGGGGAGCGGCGGACGGTGTAGGGGATCTCGGGGATGATGTGCAGATCATGCCCCACTCCAAGGTCAGACTCCCCCGCGATGTTCGCCCCCCCTACGAGGTGTACCTGAACGGCGTGCCCCAGCAGTTGGGCAACGACTACGAAGTGCGCGAGGGCGCGCTCCTCTTCGAGCGCGAACTGCGCAAGGACAAGATCAGCGGCTGGCGCTGGCTGCTGGGAGCGTGGGGCGTGGGGACCTACCGCCAGAACGACTCGGTGGACGTGCGCTACGCGGCCGCCGATGGCTCGCCGCGCGTGGCGGAGGGCCTGGAGATCGAGCCCGCGTAAATCGCGTTCTCCCAAGGCTTGGCGATCTTCAGCGCGCTCAAGATCGCGCGCGTGGCGGGCGAGCGGTTGAGCGTGTAGAAATGGATCCCCGGCGCGCCCGCCGCGAGCAGCTCGGCGCACTGCAGCGTGGCGTAGGCGACGCCGAAGTCGCGCACGGCCTCCTCCTGACCCTCGCGCGCGTGCAGCTCCCGGCGAAGGCCCTCGGGAATCGAGGCGCCGCACATCTGCGTCATGCGCTGCAGCTGGCCGATGTGGGTGATGGGGAGGATGCCGGGGACGATCGGCACCTCGATGCCCACCGCCCGCGCACGCGCGAGGAAGTCGAAGTAGAGGGCGTTGTCAAAGAAGAGCTGGGTGACGAGGAAGTCCACGCCCGCGCGCACCTTCTCGGCGAGGTGGCGCAGGTCCTCCTCCGGTGAGACCGCGTGGATGTGCGTCTCGGGGAAGCAGGCGGCACCGATCGCAAAGGGATAATCGGTCTTGATGAGGCTCACGAGCTCGCTCGAGTACTCGAGGCCGCCCTCGGTCTTGGTCCACTGCTCCTGCCCCTTGGGCGGATCGCCGCGCAGCGCGAGCACGTTGTCGATCCCGCCAGAGCGCATCTCATCGAGCGTGGAGCGCAGCTCGGGCACGGTGGCGGAGACGCACGTGAAGTGCGCCATCGCCTCCAGGCCGTAGTCGCGTTTGATGCGGGTGACGATCTCGATCGTCTTGGCGCGCGTGGAGCCGCCCGCGCCATAGGTGACCGACACGAACGAGGGCTCCAGCTCGCGCAACTCCCCGAGCGCCCCATACAGGTTCTGCTCGCCCTGCTCGGTCTTGGGAGGGAAGAACTCAAAGGAGAACACCGGGCCGGGGGCGGCCAACATCTCATCGATACGCATCCCTAGATCGTATGCCACCGCTCGGGCTCACCGGGGATCTTGATCGCGCGACCGGTGACCTGGAGGTGCAGCAGAAAGGAGAGCGTCTCCATCAACAGCCACGGCGCCGTCGCCGGCACGAAGGGAACGTCGTCGTAGATCTGCGGCACGATCTCAAAGGCCGTGACGGGCTCGCCCGCCATCGTGGCGAGGATACGCTCGGTGCGCTGCGCCACGAGCTCGCGGTTGCCCTTGATGTGGGCGTGAACGTCGGTGAAGGTGCGTCCGTGCCCGGGCAGACAGAGACGTGCGCCGAGGCGCTCCACGACATCGAGCGAGCTCACGAATTCTCCCACCGGATCGGGCGAGTAGCCGTAGTCGAAGAACAGCGAGATGCGCCCCAGAAGGTGGTCGCCGGAGATCAAGACGCGCCGCTCGGGCTGGAAGAGGCACACGTGCGAGGGGGCGTGGCCGGGGGTCTCGTGCACCGTCCAGGCGCCAAGATCGGTGGCGATGGTGACGCCGGGGAGCAGATGACGGTTGGGCTCGATCACCGCGGCGATACCCGAGTCGTGATCCTTGCGCCGCTCGGCGTAGCGGCGCAGCGGCTCCTCGGGCACACCGCTCTGGCGCGCCACCTCCAGACGACGATCCATCGCCTCGTCGTTGTCCTTGGCCCACTCGGTCATGTGCGCATAGTTGGGGTGCATCCACAGCTCGCACCCCGCGCGCTCCACGATCGTGGCGGCCTGGCCGTAGTGGTCTGAGTGGGCGTGCGTGCACACCACGAGGCGGACATCCTCGACGCGCAGATCGCACATCTGCAGTGCCCGTTCCAGATGGGCCATCGAGCCGGGCTGGTGCATGCCGGTGTCGAACAGCACCACCCCATCCCCCGCCGCCACCGCCCAGGCATTGCAGTGGGGAACTCCCGGCCAGGGAAGCGGCAGGCGCAGGCGAAAGACGCCGGGAAGCACGCGTTCGCCGCGGCCCAGCTCGTGCTTGTGAACGGTCTCGGCCATCGTTGAGGGCGCCCAACTGCTTCCCAGGCGCCCCAAGAGCCTATTCGGTCCCCGGCGCGCTAGCCTTTGGAGCCTCTAAAAAGGGAGGCACACCAATGGCCGATGACGCAGGTTCCAGCAGCACCGCCTCCAAGGTGCAGGAGGCCGCCGCGAACATCCACCAGAGCTCGCGCACGCGCATCACGCGCTCCCCCGCGAGCGAAGCGGAGACGGTGGCGCGGGCCTACTTCGATGCGCTCAACGCACACGACCTCGATGCCTCGGTGGCGATGTGGGCGGAGGGTGGGCGCGAGAACGTGCGCGGACAGGTCGACGTCGCAGCCCCCGAGGGCGTGCGCACCTTCATCGGGGAGATGATGAACGCGCTGCCCGATCTGCACTTCGAGATCGTGAGCACCACCACCGAAGAGGATCGCTGTGCGCTGCAGTGGCGACTCACCGGCACCTTCGCGGGCCCCGGCGGATTCAGCGGGGTCGCGCCCACCGGCCATCCAATCGCGCTGGAGGGCCTCGATTTGCTGACCGTGCGCGAGGGCCTGATCCAGGGCAACGAAGCCTTCTCGGACACAATGACCTTCCCTCGTCAGATCGGCATGATGCCCCCGCTGGGCTCAGCCGCCGAGCAGCGGATGATGGCAGCGTTCAACATCAAGACGCGCCTCACCGGTCCCACCGAGGCCAAGCTGGTGGCGGAGGGCGTGTGGGTGGTGCAGGGACACCCGGGGCGCTGCAACGTGTATCTGATCGAGGACGAGGGCGGCGTAACGCTGTTCGACGCGGGCATCCGCACGATGGTGCGCACCGTCGCGAGCGCCGGCGCGAAGCTCGGGGGGATCCGCCGCGTGGTGCTCGGCCACGGGCACACCGACCACCGCGGCACTGCCCCCTCGCTGGGCGTGCCGGTGCTGTGCCATCCCGATGAGGTGCAGGACGCGGAGGGCAGCGGCGGCTTTCGCTACTGGCCCGAGGGCCTCGCCGGCCTGCCCACCCCCCAGCGCCAGATCCACCGTCTGATGCACCGCGTGGCCTGGGACGATGGGCCGGTGAAGATCGCGGATACGCTCTCCGAGGGCGATGAGGTGGCGGGCTTCAGCGTGGTGCATCTCCCCGGGCACGCGCCCGGGCTGATCGGGCTGTGGCGCGAGTCCGATCGCCTCGCGCTTGTCACCGACTGCTTCTACACGCTCGATATGTGGGGGCGCAGCTGCGCGCCATGTGTGCCCAATCCGGTCTACAACTACGACACCGAGCAGGCACGCGCGAGCATCCTCAAGCTGGCGGCGCTCGAGCCCGCGGCGGCGTGGCCCGGCCACGCGAAGCCCGCTGTGGGCGATGTGCGCGGCCAGCTCGAACGCGCCGCCGCAAGTTGAGCGTGTGAGCAGGCGGGGCCGTCGCAGGCGATCCGGGGCACCCCCCCGGGGAAGGAGCGACCAGGCGCGGGGGAGTTGGGCGGCCTCGAAGATTCGCTTGCCGGGGAGGGTGGAAAGCTGCGCGCGCCCACCAGCGACTACACCGACGTGAGCGGCAACGTGCTCACGCTGCGCGGCTCGCTCACGCCGGCCACCCGGCGCGAATACGCGGCAACGCTCGTTGGCGGAGGCGGACCGGCTGTGACCCGCGAGGACGCCTGGCATCGAGCGGTGGAGTTTCTCTTCGAGCGCCTTGCCGTGAGCTGGTCGATTGCCGGAGCCCCTCCAATCAAACGCCAGCGTGAGCTGCTGGCGCGCCTGCGGTCGGCTACGGGCGAGGAGCGCGCGTGGGTGCGCGAGGCACTTCGCGAGCACTGCGCGGAGCACTTCCCCGACGTGAAGGCCCCCTGAGGGCCCCTAATCCAGCAGCTCCAGCCGCGCGCCATGCGAGCTGCCCGCCGCCACGAAGCGCGCCGTAGCCGGGGAGAGGGCGAACTCGAGCGTGTCCCCTCCCTCGCAGCGCACCTCCACGCTTCGCCCCTCATCGCGCACCGCCGTGACCGTCACCGGCTCGAAGCCGCCGCCGAAGTGCGCCACGCGAGCGCGCGCGCCGAGCTTGGGCACGGGACGGGAGGGACCGAGCATCTGAAGGATGGTAGGCGCAGAGCCGAGGAGCAGTGACCGCACGGCGTGCGCGCCTCCGTGACATACGATCCCCCAATGCGCCGCACGAAGATCGTCGCCACCATCGGACCGGCCTCGCGCGAGCCCGAGACGCTGCTGGCGATGGTGAACGCCGGAATGGACGTGGCGCGGCTGAACTACTCGCACGGCACGCTCGAAGAGCACGCCGAGACGGTGAGGCGCGTGCGCGACGCCGCCGGACGTGCCGGGAGGCCGGTGGCGATCCTGCAGGACCTCCCCGGTCCGAAGTTGCGCATCGGCCCGCTGCGCGAGGACGTCGTCGAGCTCAAGCCCGGCGACCGCGTCGTGTTCACCTGCGGCGGCGAGGCCACCGAGGGGGATGCGCGCCACATGACGATCTCCTGGGCGGGCCTCCCGGAGGCCATGGAGAAGGGCGCCGTGATGTACCTGGCCGACGGCTCGGTGCGCCTACGCGTTGCCGAGGTGCGCATCGGTGCGCGTGAGGTCGAGGCGGAGGTCGAGGCAGGCGGCGCGGTGGCCTCGCGCCAGGGCGTCAATATCCCCGGCCCCGCGGACGGTCTGCCCTCGGTGCCCGTGGAGGACCTGGAGCTACTGCGCCACGGCGAGTCGATCGGTGTGGACATGGTGGCGCTTTCGTTCGTTCGCCGCCCCGAGGATGTCGAAGAGGTGCGCGACCATACGCGCCTTCCGCTGATCGCCAAGATGGAGAAGCCCCAGGCCGTCGAGCGCGCGGAGGAGATCCTCAAGGCCGCCGACTGCGTGATGGTCGCGCGCGGGGACCTCGGCATCGAGCTCCCCATCGAGCAGGTGCCGATCGTGCAGAAGCAGCTCCTGCGCCTCGCCGGCCACCTCGCGCGCCCCTCGATCACGGCGACACAGATGCTCGACTCGATGGTCACCTCATCGCGCCCCACCCGCGCGGAGGTCGCCGACGTGGCCAACGCGATCCTCGATGGCACCGACGCGGTGATGCTCTCCCAGGAGACCGCCGTGGGCGCCTACCCCGTGGAGGCGATCGCGATGATGGCCGCCGTCGCCGAGCACGCCGAGGCAGTCGCGCCGTATGAAGAGTGGAACGCCTCGCGCGTGCGCCGCCTGCACACCGACCCCGCCTACACGCTCGCTCACACCCTCTGCGTGGCCGCGCGCGAGCTGCGCCTCGACGCACTGGTCGTCCCCACGCTCTCAGGCCGCTCCGCGCGCCTTGTCTCCGCGCACCGCCCCAAGGTTCCCATCTACGCGCTCTCCCCGGGCCGCGAGACCGTGCGCCGCTGCGGCCTCATGTGGGGCGTGCAGGCCGCCTCGATGCCCCGCCACGAGACCACCGAGGAGCTGATCGCCGACGCCGCGCGGCGCGTCGTCGAGCTCGGCTGGTGTGAGCCCGGACAGCGCGTCGGCATCACCGCGGGGTTGCCATCAGGGCGCCCGGGGACGACCAGTTTGGTGCAGATCCAGGTGGTTTGACTCCCATCTGGATCCAGGCGATCTGACCCAGCCCGCCATTACGCACGCATCTGGATCCGGGCGATCTCACCCCAGCCCGCCGTTACGCAGATACCATGGCGGGCGGCTGCAGCTCGATAGGCGAGCTGCGCTCCTCGGCCGCCGCCTCAGGCATCAGCGCGAGTGCCCCAATCAGGAAGCACAGCCCGCCAAGGGCTGTGCCGGCGTTGGCAACACGGGCGCTGATCGGCTCGCCGCTCGAGGGCTCCAGCAGCGAAGCGACCGCCGCCGCGCCAAACGCGATCGAGCCCAGCAGGTTGAGTGCGACGATCCGCCACGACAGCGAGCGACAGCGCAGGCAGACCCAGCGGTGGCAGACCTCCGCGTAGGCGAGCTCGCTGGAGAGCAGAAAGCAGATCGACCCGAGGGCGTCCGGGGCCCAGACGCGGCGATTGCTCTGGCCTGTGCTGAGACCGTGTCGCATCGCCGCGAACGTGCTGATGTTGAAGAAGATGGTCCCCACCAACTGCACCGCCGCGGCCAGCCAGTCGATCCGCCGCGGTTCCCAGGACGCCGGTCGCCAGCGGTGGCGCTTTCGCTCCACGAGGCTGCGCTCGACGTTGACCGCCTCGGAGTACTGCAGGTAGGAAGCGCCGGTGAAGAAGATCGAGCCGACGAAGAACGTCACCCCTACCGCTGGACGAGAGCTCGACGCCCACTGCGAGGCCACGGCCGCCACCAGGAAGCACAGCGACCCGAGCGCGAACAGCACACTCATCCACCAACCACGGCGGCGCGGGCGCCACCACACCGACTCTGCCCCGGCACTCGCGGAGGCACTCGCGCGCGCCCCGGCGCCTCGCTTGCGGTGAGCCCGCGAGCGCCAGCGCACCTTCGTGCCATCGGGTCGACGAAGGACCTCACTGGTCACAAACGGACCCGGACCATCCGTGCCCACCCGCTCCCACCCCTCCGGCAGCTCGACGTAGCCGCTCACGATCGGCGCCTATGAGGCGGCCATCGCGCCGCCCTGGGCGTAGAACTCGGCCTCCTGGCGGCCCAGCTCGGTTACCGGCTCATCGCCGTACATCCACTCGCGCGCGATGCGATGCCAATTGCCTGCCGCACGCAGCTGCGAGAGCACCGCGAGCGTGAGCATCTCCATGCGCCGTCCGAAGAGGTGCTCGGGCTGCATGTCCTGGTGGCGCATCTCGCGGAAGTGGCTCGAGCGCGGGTCTGAGCTTTCGATCATCACCTGTGTCGCGATCTCTGGCCGCAGCGCCACCACTTCGTCGGCCGTCGTGTACCACCAGATCGCGTCGTTGATGAACGCCAGCAGGTGCTCCGGGTCCACGCGCTCGGGATCGGGCAGGAAGCCCGACTCGCCCAGCAGCCTGTGCAGCGTCGTCGCATCGCCCTCCGCCACCGCGCGCTGGCACGCCAGCTCCAGCTCCACCGCCTCGGGCTCCATGCGCTTGAAGAGGCCGAAGTCGAGGAATGCCACGCGCCCATCGGCGAGCAGAATGAAGTTGCCCGGGTGGGGATCTCCCGAGAACTGCCGATGGCGGTAGAGGCAGCCCAGGAAGAAACGAAACACGATCTCACCGATCCGATCGCGCTGCTCCTGGGGGTACTCCTTGAACTCCTCGAAGCCCACCCCGCTCACGAATTCGCTCACCAGCACCCGCTCGCGCGAGAGCTCCGAGACCACCTCGGGCACCACGATGAAGGGGTGTCCGCGGTAGATCCGTGCCAGCGCGCGCTGGTTCTGCGCCTCGAGCTCGTAATCGAGCTCCTCCACGATGCGCTCCTGGATCTCCCTCGTCACCGCCTTCACGTTCAGCCCCGGCGTCATCCGCTTGAGCAGGCGCATGATCATGTCCAGGTTCTGCAGATCCGCGCGCACCGCCGCCGCCACCCCCGGGTACTGCACCTTCACCGCCACCTCGCGCCCATCCTCGGCCAGTCGCGCGCGATACACCTGCCCGATCGAAGCCGCCGCGATCGGCTCCTCATCGAACTCCGCGAAGACCTTCGAAATGGGTTCTTCGAGGTCGTCTTCGATCACCTTTCGCATCTGCTTGAAGGACACCGTCGGCGCCGCATCGCGCAGCTTCGCGAGCTCCGCCTGGAACTCCTCGCGGTGCTCCTCGGGAACGAGCCCCACATCGAGGAAGCTCATCACCTGGCCGAGCTTCATCGCCGCGCCCTTCATCGTCCCCAACGCCGCCACGATCTGCTTGGCGGTCTCCAGCTGACGGCGCGCGAGCGCCTCTTCGGCCCCCTGCTCGCCGCGCGTCACATTCGCCGCGCGCGTGCCGAACTGCTTCACCGCCTCGCTCGCCGCGAGCCTCCCCACGGTGGCGGTGCGGCGCACCCGCGAGGTGGGTATGCGCTCGCTCTGCTTCTCCTTGCGAGGCCTCCGCTCGCTCTTCTCTTCGCCCGCCACAACGGTGATGTTAGGCCGCGCCGTCAGGCCGCGCGCTGAACCTGCGAACCCGGCACGATGTCATCCGAGCCATCCGGCCAGCGCACCCAGGCCTTGCCGCCACCGTCGTAGTCTTCGCACATCAGGATCAGCGTCGCGGGCTCGCCCAGCGCTCTGCACGCTTCCGTGCCCTCCGGATCCAATCCCCGCCAGGTGCGGATGAAGGGGTTGCGTTCCCACTCGCGCGCCACCGTCGTGGGGTCGGCGTGACCGGGGTGGATCACAGTGTCGTGGGGCAGCTCCATCAGCGTGCCCATCACCGAGTCGCGCAGATCGGTGTAGGAAGTATGTCCCGGCGCGTGCACCCCTCCCACCGAGCCGCGAAAGAGGGTATCGCCGGTGAACACCATCGCATCGCCCCCCACGAACCCTCCCGGCACCGTGCTCGAGGAGTGCCGCCCGCCACCCGAGGGACGCCCCACGAGGAACGAGAGCATCCCCCCCGTGTGGCCGGGAGTGTGCAGCGGGCGCACCTCCAGCGCACCAAACGCGAGCGTCTCGCCGGCCTCCACGGTGCCAGTGGCGAGGCCCTCCTCAGCGCCACCCTCCAGCTGCTCGCGCTCGAGCGGATGGATCAGCACCTTCAGCCCCGGCCAGCGCTCGCATAGCGCCCCCGTCTCGCATACATGATCGTAGTGGTGGTGCGTGAGAAGCACGTGCGTGGGCGTCAGCTCCAAACGCTCCGCCGCCTCGTTGAGGCTCTTCACGGGGCCACCCGCATCCACGAAGAACGCCGGTCCGCCTTCGCCATCGGCCACGAGATATGTGTTCGACAGGAACTGCGAATGCATCTCCCGCTCCACGATCATCGCGCCATACTTGCACGTAGCCCGCCTCTGCGGGCGCCCGCGTGCGTCTGCGGGGACCCATCGGCTCGCGCCGCGCGGAACCCCTCAGCCGCCGCTCATCCACCTGCCGGTTCCCACCGGCTCGAACGCTGGAGGATCGATGGCCCTCATCCACACCTGCTACCGCATCACCGACATCGACCGCTCGGTGGCCTTCTACAACGCGCTCGGCTTCGAGGAGGTCGCGCGGATGCCGATTCGCGATGAGGCCATCAACGTCTTCATGAACCAGCCCGGCGACGGCGACATGCCGCGCCTGGAGCTCACCTTCAACTTCGGCGTCGAGGCCTACGAGTTGGGCACCGCCTACGGCCACATCGCGATCACCGCCAAGGACCTCGACGGCACGCTCGCGCGCCTTGCCGAGCAGGGTATCGAGCCCGAGAAGCCCCCCTACTCCGTCCGCGAGGGCGGCTCACGGCTGTGCTTCGTGCGCGACCCCGATGGCTATCGCGTGGAGCTGATCGAGACGGCGTGAAATCGCTGCAAAATGGGCGGTGCTACGTGCTTCGTTCGCTAGCTCGTATAGATCGCCGGACGGTAGCGCGGCTCGGGAATCGGCCGGCCGGCCTCCTGTGCGACAGCAAGCCAGGCGCGCTTGGCCTGCTCAACCTCGGCTAGAGCCTCCTCTGCGGTGGAGCCTAACGCCGAGCACGCCTCCAGATCGGGGATGTCGGCCACATAGGCCGCATCCTCATCGCTGTAGAAGACGTTGATGTGGTAGTCGCTCATGGCCTGTCCTTCAGACGTAGATCGTAGCGCTCGACGAGCCTCAGGAGCTGGCGAACTTGGTATGGCTTGGCCTGTCCATGCAACGACTGGAGATTGATGAGCTGAGGAATTTCGGGATGCGTGAAGACATGATGGCTCCCGCTGACCCGTCGCAACTCGAAGCCCAGCGCTTCGGCGAGGCCACACAAGTCAACAAAGGCCACATTGGTCACCGACCCGCGCGCGAGACGCGTCAGGAGCTTCCGCTCGTTCATGGAACGCACGGTAATCCACGCCGGGGATGGGATTCTTGATCCGGCCTGCCCCGCACACGTCGGCCCCCACGAACAGTGGCCGGCCTGCGCGCGCGAGTTTCAAACCGTCAACCAGCTCGATGGCTATCGCGTCGAGATATTGGAGATGTAGGGAAACGCCGGACCGACTGCCACGATCGTGCGGTCATGCTGGCGACTCAGAAGGAATGGATCAAGCGCCTCCAGCGGGAGGGCTGGACTCTCGACCGTGGCGGCAAGCACCAGGCCAAGATGACGAAGCCCGGATATAGGCCGATTACGCTTCCCGAGAACAAGCGGCGCGCATACTCGAAGGGCTTCGAGGCACAGCTGCGGCGCGAGGCAGGTCTCGAGGACAGGCGCGGTTGAGCCGATATCCTTCAAAGGAGAGCACGATGCCTGAGCCTCAGCAACTGCACGTCAACGTACGACTCGAGGATGGGTCGCTGTGGGCCACTGTGGATGAGCACCCTGGCGTATTCGCCACCGGCGACGACTTGGATGAGCTGCGGGAGAGCCTCCAGGAAGGAATCGCACTTGCCCTCGCCGGCCCAGGGGAGGCGCCACCAACCGTTACGCTGGCGCCCCTGCACCCGGAGCCGGTCGCGACGACCGCAAGCGCCGAACTCGTATACGCCTAAACGCCATCAGGCGCATCGGCGATGAGTTGCAAACCGTACGGTAGCTCGATGGGTACCGAATCGAGATAATTGGACAGTCAGGATCGCAGTGAGCATCGAGGGCGACGGCCTCCACTACAACCAGGTATTCCAACTCCAACTGCGCGAGACTGTTCGGGCGTACGTGCGGGAGCTCTCTGGCTGGGAAGCACAAGCAGCAAGAGACGCTCATTTCGCGGCGATCACGCTGATCGAGCAGGCCAAGAACGATCCCGAGCTGGCAAACAACCTGCTTGCTGCTGAGCCCAAAGACCTCGAGGAACTCATCAATGGGTCACCCACTAAGACGCCCATAGAGCCAGGTCCAAGCTAAGCAGCAGGTGGCGCTGGGCAAGGGCTTCATGTCTGAGTGCAGCGACAAACGCAATGTGCTACACTGTGACGCACAATGGCTGCCGCTCAACCCCGATCCACAACCGACTCGGTGGGCGTACGTGAGCTGCGCCAGAACCTGAGCGTCTACCTGACCCGGGTGAAGGCGGGCGAAACGCTGACGGTCACCGAGCGTGGCCAGGAGATCGCCCGTCTCATCCCTTCCCATCCCGACATCGATCCGCAATACCTGAGGTTGGCAGAGAAGTATGGGGCGTCAGTGCCCACGAACGACCTCGTGAGAATCAGCCGCAGCCTGCCCCCGCTCGAGAACCCACCGCCGGAGGGTGCGGTGGACGCCTTCCTCGACGAGAGCCGCCGGGGCGAGTTCGGCGTGCGGTGAGCCTTGTTTACATAGACACGAGCGCCCTCGGCCACATGTTGCTCGACGCTCCCAACAAGCATGCGATCGAGGACACGCTCGACACCTTCGCGGGGCGCGCCTCGAGCAGCCTTTTGCGCATCGAGCTGCGCCGCCTTGGTCTGCGCCACGACATGTCCGACCGCGCCGAGCAGTTGCTACGGGGCATCATGCTGATCCCGCTCGGCAGGCGTATAACGACCACCGCCGAGACACTCGCACCGCCCAAGGTCGCGACGCTCGACGCGATCCACCTCGCCACCGCCCTGCACCTGCAGCAGGAGGGAGAGCTCGATGCACTGCTGACCTACGACAAACAGCTGGCTGAGGGCGCACGCGAGCACGGCATCGAGGTCCTCGCCCCGAGCTGAACCGCATCCGACTGCGCCCCGCCTCCGAGGCCAGCCGAGGCGACCTATAGTGGCACCCCATGGAATTGGGCCTCGCAAGCTTCGCCGACGTAGCTCCCGGGGCCGATCCGGCGCGCGTGGCACAGCGTCTGAGCGATCTCCTGGAGGAGATCGCGCTCGCCGACGAGCTCGGGCTGGAGGTGTTCGGGGTGGGCGAGCATCACCGCTCCGACTACGCCGTCTCCTCGCCGCCCATCGTGCTCGCGGCTGCCGCCGCGCGCACTGAGCGCATCCGTCTGAGCAGCGCCGTTACAGTGCTCTCCTCCGCCGATCCCGTGAAGGTCTTCCAGGACTTCGCCACCGTCGATCTGCTCTCCGGGGGGCGCGCGGAGGTGATGGCTGGGCGGGGCTCCTTCATCGAGTCCTTCCCCCTCTTCGGTCTCGACCTGGATGACTACGACGAGCTGTTCGCCGAGAAGCTCTCGCTGCTGCTCGCCCTGCGTGAGTCCGAGCGCGTCACCTGGTCGGGGTCGGGGCGCCACCGCGCCGCACTGGAGGACATCGGCGTCTATCCCCGCCCTCTTCAGCAGCCCCTTCCGGTATGGATTGCCGTGGGCGGCTCACCAGGGTCGATCGTGCGCGCGGGCACCCTCGGGCTGCCTCTGATGCTGGCGATCATCGGCGGCTCCCCTGCGCGTTTCAAGCCGCTGATCGAGCTCTACCGCGAGGCCGTGCGCAAGGCCGAAGCCAGCGGGGACAGCTTCGAGTCCTCGGAGGTCGCGGTCGGGATCAACTCCCACACCTACGTCGCCGCCACCTCCCAGCAGGCGGCCGACGAGTTCTTCCCGGCGTATGCGCCGATGATGAACCGCATCGGGCGCGAGCGCGGCTGGGCGCCGCTCACGCGCGAGCAGTTCGATCGCGCCTGCGGCCCCGACGGTCACCTGCTGGTGGGAAGCCCCCAGCAGGTGACCGAGAAGATCCTCGCCGAGTACGAGCTCTTCGGCCACGACCGCTTCCTCGCGCACATCAGCGTCGGCACGTTGCCTCATGAGCACGCCATGCGCGCCACCGAGCTCCTCGCCACGGAGGTCGCACCGGCGGCGAGTCAGGCGCTTACGCCGCAGCCGTCGTAACCGTCCGGCGCGCTCCTGCACCCCATCGAGCAGCGTCCAGTTGCCTTCCAGCGCCGCCTCCGCGCGCGCCAGCATCCGCTCGCTGTCGCCCTCGCCGGCCAGCTTGGAGATCAGCTCGCGCGCCTGGCGCGCGTGCTCCGACATCGAGCGTCGCGTGCAGCTTGAAGTAGCCCAGTCCCGGCGAGTCCTCAGCAAGGCCGTAGTGGGTCGTGAGTCCCTCGAGCTTCGTCGTCGAGATCGCCGGCTGGGAGGCCTCCACGGTGTAGAGCACCGCGAGGTGCTCCAGTAGATCCTCGCCCGCCGTCCAGCTCGCGGCGCACTCCCGTGTCTGCTGCAACGGCTGCGCATCAGCGCCGGCCTCAGCGCCCGACTGCGCGCGCGAAGTCGTCCCACAGCTCAACGTGGCCGGCCTCCTCGCGCAGCGTGGCGCGCCAGCGTGGGCTCGTGCGCCGGAGGAGCCGCAGCAGCCGCGAGGCTCGAGGCATCGGCGAGCGCCACCGACAGCGTGGCGATACTCGCCCGCGTAGAAGCTCAGCTCCTCGGGTGCAAGCTCGCCGGCGCTCCAGCGCTCGTAGAACGGGTGCTCGAGCACGTTTATGCGCCTGCGCGCCGCGTCGAGAAGGTCAAAGATCTCCATTGTGGGTCCCCTTTTCGTTGGCTCGTGGTGTGGGCATCGTATGCCGCGAGACGGCGCCGCGCTACCCTCTCAGTCGAGCCATGGCGGACACGGGCAAGATCGCCAAGAACCTCGAGCGCTTCGCGCAGGCGGTGGCCGCGCACGACCGCGAGAACCCCTCCCACACCGCCTACGGCATCGGCCTTGCGCACTTCGACATGGAGCGCCTCGGCTTCGAGGAGGGCGAGGAGATCCTGCCCGGCATCGTCATCCAGGCCGACACCGGCGTAACCGGCAACTTCCGCGTGCTCTGCGATGGCGAGCACGACGAGGAGCTCACCGCCGCCGAGGAACAGGCCGTCGAGGCGATCGCCACCGAGTCGCTCCCCGTCGTCGCGCCCGGCGCGTCTCCGTTTCAGCCGTTCGAGCGGTAGGACGCTCACGTCGAGCCGTCCTCGCTCGGCCTCCTCGACTAGGCGCTCAAAGCTCTCAGCCGCTCGTGGGCGGAGCCGCGACCCCCGCGCGCGCGGCAATCGCCTCCACCAACCCCTCGATCACGGGACACTCGATGCCGTGGCGCGCCCCCGCACGCAGCACCGCACCGGGGATCGCATCCAGCTCGGGGGGACGACCCGCGGCAATGTCGCGCTGCATCGAGCTGCCGAGCGTGGCGTGCGCGTCGGTGAGCTCCCGCAGGGCGTCCTCGGGCTCGATCGCCGCGCCCTCGGCCCGCGCGACGGCGCAACCCTCCTCGATCGCCCCCAGCAGCTTCGTCCGCAGCGCGGGCGTGGAGCGGATCTCGCCGAGCAGCTCATCGAAAGCGCTGGTGGTGCACGCCAGCGCATTGAGGCGCACCAGCTTCGACCACATCACCTGCGCCTCCGCCTGCGCGGATGACGGCTCGTGCACCCGCGCAGGGATGCCCGCTCCGGCGAGCGCCGACGCGAGCGCCTGCATCGGAGCCATCGCCGAGACGTAGCGGCTCGCCATGTCGATGCGTAGAAAGGGACTGGAATGCACCACCACACCCGGCTGCGGGCGGTCGGCTTCGACGCGGATCGTTCCCGCCACGACTGACTCGGGGGAGAAACGCTCGCGCAGCGTCGCCACGTGATCGAGGCCGTTGAGCAGCGGCAGCACCAGCGCAGGCACCGCCGCAATCCGCGCCAGCGCAGCCCCCAGACCGGCCGCCTTGGTTGCCACCACCAGCACATCCACCGGCTCCTGCAGGCGCGCCGCCGCGGGGGGGTGAGCCGTGAACTCGCCCAGCCTCACGCTGCTCACCCGCAGCCCCCGCTCCACGAGCACCTCAACGGTTGACTCGCGCGCGATCACGCTCACCGGGGTGCCTACGTGGGCCAGCGCACCTGCCACGAGACCCCCCACGCCCCCGGGTCCAAGCACAGCGATCCTCATGCGGGATCGATCAGCACGCCGGGGTTCATGATGCCCTGCGGGTCCACCGCTGCCTTCGCCGCGCGCAGCGCCGCCGCAAAGGGCTCCGGACGCTGCCGGTCATACCAGGGACGGTGATCGCGCCCCACGGCGTGGTGGTGGGTGATGGTCCCACCCTCGCGGATGATCGCGTCGGAAACGGCCCGCTTTATGGCCCACCACTGCTCGATCTCCTCGCCGCGGCGCGCCTGAGCCAGCACCGTGTAGTAGGGCGCAGGGCCATCGGGATAGACGTGGGTGAAGCGGCACGTCACCTGCCCCGCACCCAGCGATGGTGTCCCCCGCTCCGCCGAGCCCTCCTTCGCCGCGGCGCTCGCCGGCTTCGCATCTCCGCACACCTCGCGCGATGCTTCCTCAGCGGCCGCCACGACGCGCTCGTGAAAAACGGGGAAGCGCTCCCACGTGATCGCCGTCTCGAAGGTCTCGCTGAGGAGACCCATCGCCACGAACACATCGCGCAGGTAAGGCGCCCCCACGAAAGCCCCACGCCAGGAGCCCACCGCATCGCGCCCATCGGCGCGCTCCTGCACCTCGCCGCCGTGCTCGCTGCAGATCGCAAGCGCCCGCTCCAGCGCGCCATCCACGGGATGATCGGCGGACTCGAAGCCCAGCACCAGCAGTGCACGCGAGCCATCCCCCGCCATCGTCATGCGCGCCTCGCGCGGGTCGATCAGACGGCAGTTGGAGGGATCGAGCCCCGACTGGCTGAGCGCCCGCACGCATTCGGCGCCCTGCGCGAAAGTGTGAAAGCCAACGCCCGCCGAGCGGCGGTGGGTGGGTCGCGGCAACACCCGCACCCACGCCTCGCTCAGCACGCCGAGGGCTCCCTCTGAGCCTGCCAGCAGGCGATCGGGGCTCACCCCCGCGCCCGAGCCCGGAAGCCTGCGCGACTCCCACACACCAACCGGAGTGAGCGCGCGGATCGACTCCACCATGTCCTCGATGTGCGTGCACCCCATCGCGAAGTGCCCCGCCGCGCGCGTGGCGATCCAGCCGCCGAGCGTGGAGTACTCGAAGGACTGCGGGAAGTGGCGCAACGTGAGACCGTGCTCGCTCAGCTGCGCCTCCAGTCCCGGTCCGCTCGCGCCGGCCTGGATGCGCGCCGAGCGCGACACCGGATCGACCTCCAACACCTGCTCCAGCGCGCGCAGATCCAGGCTGAGCACGCCGTTGCACCAGGAGGGGACCTCCGGGCGCACGCCCCCCACCACGCTCGTGCCCCCGCCGAAGGGAATCGCCGCCACACGCTCCGCCGTGCACCACTCGAGCACGCGCTCCACCTCGCTCTCATCGCGCGGGCGCGCAACGAAGTCGGGGGGATGCTCGAAGCGCCCGCGAAAACCCGCCACCACATCCGCGTAGGACTTGCCCAGCGCGTGCGATGCGCGCTCGTGTGCATCAGCGGAGCAGAAGCCACCCAGCGCGCGCGGCGCCGCGATGCGCGGCGGGGCAAGCTTCACGGAATCGAGTGGCACCGGATCCTCGACGTTCACCTCCGTCAACCCCAGATGTGTGGCTAGCCCTGCAGCGGCCTCGCGCAACTCGCCGGAGGTGGGCTGCTGATCCTCAAAGCCCCAACCCCAGTGCTTGTGGCGACGGACGGACATAGCGCGAGTCTATGCTCAGCGGCCTCGCAGGAGTACGCGAGGACACCCGCCCGAGAACCCCACGGTCGCTGCGCGAGGATGCCCGCCCAGGGTCTAGCCTTAGCGTGCACCACCCTCGCCACCAACTCCCATGTCCGCCACGCCCCGAACCCCCACCACCGATCAGCCCTCCGAGCAGCCCGAGATCCTCGCGCGCGGACCGTGGCCCCTGGAGAACGTGAGCGTGAGCTGGCGCGATGAGCACTATGAGCCACCCGTCGCCCACATCGAGGCGGCCGACGCGGCGATCGCGGCGCTGCGCGAACGCGGCTCGCCCAGCCACGATGGGATCTCCGCACGCCTGGTGGACTACCGCGAAGGCCCCGAGGGGATCGAGCTGGAGCTGCAACCTCTGCGCTGGGCGCTGCGCCTCGTGGAGGGCGATGCCTCGCAGAGCGTCGCCGCACTGTGCATCACCCGCGCCGCCGATGGCCGCTGGCTGGCGGGTCGACGTGCCCCTTGGCTCTCCTCTTGGGCCGGGCGCTGGGCGCTCGGTGCGGGAGGCGCGGTGGACCTCGACGAGAACCCCGCCGACACGCTCTCCCGCGAGCTCTGGGAGGAGTGGTCGGTGACTCCCGCCGAGGCCCGCGGCGAGGCGCTGATCCGTTTGCCTCGCGGGCTCGTGATGTTCGTCGGACAGGCCTGGCTCCCCGAGGGCGCCGAGGTCGTGCGCGACCCCGAGCACGACGCCCACGCGTGGTGGCCCAGCGAGATCGACGAGTGGCCCGAGGAGGCCGGGGAGAGCCTGCGCCGGATGGCCCGCTGGCTGTCGGAGTGAGCTCGGGGAGCCTCGATCGAACGTCGGAGGCTCGCGTGAACACTGAACGCCCCACGCACCCGAAGCGCCCCACGCAGCCCGAGCGCCCGGCGGACCCAGAGCGCCCCACGCAGCCCCCGAGCAGCATGGCGCGATGGAGCGCCGGACACTCGCAAACGCTCTTCACACGGCTGAAGTGGACGTCTTTCACCCATTCGTGCATCTACCTCGCGCTGCTGGTGTGCGCGTTTGCGATCGGCAAGCCCCAGCCGGAGACCTTCGTGCTGGGGCTCACCCACGGGGTCCTCTGGATCTGCATGTCGCTGGCGTGCATCGCCGCCGCGCGCCTGCGCGTCGTCTCGCTGCGCCTGGCCGTCGCGGTGGCCGTGCTCGGGGGGATCGGGCCGTTCTTCGGCAGCTATGAGTTCGTGCGCGAGCAGCGACGGCTCGGAACGCTAGAGTAAATAGTCAGAGATGGCCACGGGGACCACGACCGCAGAGACGATCGATGTCGTGACACCGGCTGCGGGAGAGTCGGTAACCGAGGGAACGATCCTCGAATGGCGTGTCAAGGTGGGCGACTTCATCAAGCTCGACGACACGATCGTTGAGATCTCCACCGACAAGGTCGACGTCGAGCTCCCCTCGCCGGCGAGCGGCACGGTGGTGGAGATCCTTGCCGAGGAGGGCGACACCGTGACGGTGGGGCAGGTGATCGCGCGGCTGGCCGCCGAGGGCGCCGCACCCGCTGAGCCGGCTGGAGGTGAGGCTGAGCCGGCTGAAAGCGAGAACGGCAAGGCAGAGAAGCAGGCTCAGGTTTCCTCCACCCCACAGACCGATGGTCTCAAGGTCTCGCCTGTGGCAGCCCGAGCGGCTGCCGCAGAGGGCGTCGATCTCGCCGGCATCTCGGGCAGCGGTCCCGCCGGGCGCATAGTCAAGGCGGACGTTCTATCCGCCACCGGCAACGGGGCCGTCGCCGAGAAGCCCTCCGCCGCACAGCCGATCAAGGGCGGCGCGGCGGTGCTCGCGCGCTACATGGACGAGTCACGCTCGATCCCCACCGCCACCAGCTTCCGCACGCTCACAGTGACCTTCCTCGACGCCCGCCGGCGCGAGCTGAAGGCGGCCGGGCTGAAGGTCTCCTTCACCCATCTGATCGCCTACGCGATCGCGCGCGCCGCGGACGACATGGCGGTGATGGCCCACCATTTCGCCGAGATCGACGGCAAGCCCCACCGCGTGGATGACGGCCAGGTGAACCTTGGGCTCGCGGTGGACGTGGAAAAGAAGGACGGTTCGCGCACGCTGATGGTTCCGGTGATCCGCGACGCCGGAAGATTGCCCTTCGGCGACTTCCTCGCCGCGTATGACGCGCTCGTGGAGAAGGCCCGCACCAACACGCTCGGCGCCGACGACCTGCAGGGCGCCAATGTGACGCTCACCAACCCCGGAGGCCTCGGCACCGTCGCCTCGGTGCCGCGCCTGATGGTGGGCCAGGGCACGATCGTCGCCACCGGCTCGATCGCCTACCCCGTGGGGCTGGGCAACATCGGCGCGATGATCGGCGCGGAGAAGGTCATGACGATGACCTCCACCTACGACCATCGCATCATCCAGGGAGCCGAGTCCGGTCGCTTCCTCGCGCGCGTGGAGGAGTATCTGCACGGCGAGCGCGGCTTCTACGAGGGCGTCTTCGCCTCGCTCGGCGTCGAGCTCGGACCTGCACCGGCGCTGCCCGCCCCCGCCGCGGCCGCGGCGGCCGCGCGCGAGGCTCCGCGCCAGGCGCCCGACGAGGAGCTCCTGCAGGCGGTGCAGGCCGCCACGGCGCTCCTCAAAGCGTTCCGCACCCACGGCCACCTCGCCGCGCGCCTGGATCCGCTGGGCGTGGAGCCCCCGGGAGACCCCACGCTCGACCCCGAGCCGCTGGGGCTCACGCCGGAGATCATGGCCCAGATCCCAGCCAAGATCCTGCGCATGTATGTGCCGGGCGCGACGCTCGCCGATGCGCTGCCGCACCTGCGCGAAACCTACTGCGGCACGATCGCCTATGAGATCGAGCACATCGCCTCGCACCGCCAGCGCGTGTGGCTGCGCGAGCAGATCGAGTCCGGCGCCTTCCGCCAGCCGCTCACCACCGATGAGCAGCAGACGCTGCTCAAGCGCCTGATCGAGGTGGATGCGCTGGAGCGCTTCATGCACAAGGCCTACCTCGGCCAGCACCAGTTCTCGATCGAGGGACTCGACATGACCGTGCCGATGCTCGACGAGCTGATCCAGCTCTCCGCCGTGCACGGCGGGCGCGAGGTCGTGATCGGGATGGCCCACCGCGGACGCCTCAACGTGCTTGCCCACAATCTGGGACGCCCCTACGACACGATCTTCGCCGAGTTCGAGGGGGCCTCCACGCTCGAGGCCGTCACGACGATCCCCCAGGGGGGCACCGGCGACGTGAAGTACCACCACGGCACGCAGGGCGACTACAAGCTCCCCGACGGCGGCACGATCGAGGTCAATCTGGAGTCTAACCCCAGCCACCTCGAGTACGTCTCGGCGGTCGTCGTGGGCGCAACGCGCGCCGCACAGACCACTCGCCAGGGTCCCCACGCCCACCAGGACACCAACGCCGCGGTGCCGATCGCGATCCACGGCGACGCCTCGTTCCCTGCGCAGGGGGTCGTCGCCGAGACGCTCAACCTGCAGGCCCTCGACGGTTACAAGGTTGGGGGCACAGTGCACCTCATCACCAACAACCAGATCGGCTTCACCACGGACCCCGACGACGCGCGCTCCACGCGCTGGGCCTCGGATCTGGCGAAGGGCTTCGACGTGCCGATCATCCACGTCAACGCCGACGATGTCGCCGCCTGCATCAGCGCCGTGCGCCTCGCCTTCGCCTTCCGCCAGGAGTTCGGCCACGACGTGCTGATCGACCTGATCGGCTATCGCCGCTTCGGCCACAACGAGTCCGACGAGCCCGCCTACACCCAGCCCGAGATGTACGCCAAGGTGAAGACCAAGAAGCGCGTCGCCGAACTGTGGGCCGAGCGGCTGATCGCCGACGGCGTGGTGAGCAAGGAGGAGGTCGACCAGCTCGCGCAGAGCGTGTGGGACAACCTCACGTTGCTCCACCAGCGCCTGAAGGCAAGGATCGCGGCGGCGGCCGAGCAGGAGGGGGGGGCGAGCATCCAACCGGCGAACACCAGCTCGACCGCACGCAGAGCCCCGACGTGAGCACCGCGGTGCCCGCCGCGCGCCTGCGCGCGCTGGGGGAGGAGCTGCTGCGCGCGCCCGAGGGCTTCACCGTGCACCCCAAGCTCGTCAAGCAGCTCGAACGCCGCCGCGAGGCGCTCGACTACGAAGACGCGCCCGCCGCCGGTGGCTCGCCGGCCCCCTCTTCGACGTCGTCCGACGGCGCAACCCTGGCCCCGTCCGCACCCTCCACGCCTCCCGCGCCCGGGATCGATTGGGCGCACGCCGAGGCGCTCGCGTTCGCCTCGCTGCTCACCGAGGGCACCCCCATCCGCCTCACCGGCCAGGACACCGAGCGCGGCACCTTCAGTCAGCGCCACATGGTCCTGCACGACGCGAAGACCGGCCAGACGATCTGCCCGATCCAGAGCCTCTCCGAAGCGCTGGCGCCGCTTGAGCTGCACAACAGTCCGCTCTCCGAGCTCGCGTGCATGGGCTTCGAGTATGGCTACAGCCAGGAAGCCCCCGAGACGCTCGTGCTGTGGGAGGCGCAGTTCGGCGACTTCGTGAACTCCGCGCAGGTGATCGTCGACCAGTTCATCGTCTCGGGCCTCGCCAAGTGGGGGCAGACTTCGCGCCTCACGCTGCTCCTGCCCCACGGCTACGAGGGCTCGGGCCCCGAGCACTCCTCCGCGCGCCTGGAGCGCTTCTTGGCGCTCGCCGCCGAGGGCAACATCCGCGTCGCCAACCTCACCACCCCCGCTCAGTACTTCCACCTGCTGCGCCGCCAGGCCCGCATCGCCAAGGAGCGCCCGCTGGTGATCATGACTCCCAAGTCGCTGTTGCGCTTGCCCCAGGCGAGCAGCCGCGTCGCCGATATGGCCGAGGACACGCGCTTTCAGCCTGTGCTCGCCGAGCCCGGCGTGGACCCCGAGAAGGTCACCCGTTTGGTGCTCTGCACCGGCAAGATCTACTACGACCTCGTGGGCCACTCCCAGCGCGCGCGCAGCGAGGGCCTCGCGGTGGGGCGCATCGAGCTGCTCTACCCCTTCCCCGAAGGTCAGGTGCTGCAGATGATCCAGAGCTATCCCAACCTCCGCGAAGTGGTGTGGGTGCAGGAGGAGCCGCGCAACATGGGCGCCCGCGCACACATGTTCCCCCGCCTCATGCAGATCATGCCCGAGGAGATGCACTTCGGCTTCATCGGCCGCCCCGAGCGCGCCAGCCCCGGCGAGGGCTATCCCGCCGCGCACGCCGCCGAACAGAGCCGCATCGTGAGCACCGCGCTGGACCCAACGGTGCCGATCTCCCAGTACCCCCGCAAGGTGCCAGGCCTGCGCTGATGGAGTGGATCTCGCCCACCGGCCCGCGCGGAGAGCGCTGAGCGATGCTCTGGCGACGCTTCAAGCGCGTCTTCAGCCAGTGGCGACGCAGGCGCCGCGCACGGTAGTCTCACGCGCATGAGGAAGGCCAACCTGCACACCGGCCGCACGCTGGAGGTGGAGCATGGGCACCTGAAGGCCACCTGGCGCGATCCAGGACGTGAGGCGGGGACGCGCACTGTGGGGCTGCGCCGCATCGAGGTGGCGCACGAGTACTTTTCCACGCCCGCGCACGATCACGGCGCCGACGAGGAGATCTTCTTCATGCTCGGCGGCGAGGGGCTTCTGTGGCAGGACGGGAAGACGTACGCCGTGGCGAGCGGCGACTGCATCGTGCACCGCCCCAAGCGCGGCGCGCACACGCTGCGCGCAGGCTCGGAGGGACTCGATGTGCTCGTCTTCGGCGAGCGTCGCGACCCCGCCCTCACCGCCCTCCCGCGCGCCGGGGCGGCGTGGTCGTTCCCGCGCTGGGTGGAGCTCGGCGAGGGCGACTCGCCATTCGCGCGCGAGGCCGCGGCGGGCGCACCGGAGTGCCCGCCGCCCGAGTCAGAGCGCCCACGCAACGTGGTTGCGCTGGCCGACGTTCCCGCGACCCTCGGTGGACGCGCCCGCCGCCTGGGTCAGGCCGCGGGTGCTTCGGCCACAGGTCTCAACCACGTCGTACTGGCCGCCGACGGACAGGGAGCCCCGGCGCACTGCCACTCGCTCGAGGAGGAGCTCTTCGTTGTGCTCGAGGGCGGCGGAACCCTCGAGCTGTGGGAGCGTGGCGCCGAGAGCCCCGATGAGCATCCCCTGAGCCGCGGGGATGTGATCTCGCGCCCCGCGGGCACCGGCGTCGCCCACGCGCTGCGCCCGGGTACTGAGGGAATCACCTATCTCGCATACGGCACGCGGGAGCACGCAGACATGTGCTTCTACCCGCAGTCTGGGCGTGTCTCGCTGCGAGGGCTGGGCATCGCGCTGCGCTCGCCCGAGATCGAGCACCTACCGAATCTCTGAGAGGCAGCTGAGGCTCAGCGCCCCCGCCACGCCGGCTCGCGCTTCTCCTTGAAGGCATTGGCGCCCTCCTTGGCGTCCTCGGAGGCAAACACTGGCCCGGAGATCGCGCCCTGCTTTTCCCACATCTCCGCGGCGGACCAATCGTACTGCTCCTGGAGGATGCGCTTGGAGGCGATCAGCGCCAGCGGACCGCTCTTGGCGAGACGCGCCGCGAGCTCCAGCGCACCCTGCACGGCCTCACCGGGCTCGGAAAGGCGGTTCACGACGCCCCACTCGTGAAATCGCTCGGAGGGCTGCAGATCGCCGGTGAGCGCCAGCTCCATCACCATGTGGTAGGGCATCCGCCGCGGCAGGCGCAACAGCGCGCCGCCCGCGGCCACGAGCGAGCGCTTGGCCTCGGGGATGCCCATCTTGGCGCCCCTGGCGGCGACGATGAGATCGCAGGCGAGCGCGATCTCCATGCCACCGGCCACCGCGAAGCCCTCGATCGCCGCGATCAGCGGCTTGGCGGCTGAGCGCTGGGCGATGCCCGCGAAGCCGCGATCGCCAAACCAGGGCGACTCGCCCTTCACGAAGGCCCCCAGGTCCATGCCCGCACAGAAGAAACCTCCGGCGCCGGTGAGCACGCCCACGGAGAGCGCGTCGTCGCCATCGAGCTCCTCTAGCGCCCCCGCGATGCCCGCGGCCACGGCGCCGTTCACGGCGTTGCGCACCTCGGGGCGGTTGATCGTGATGAGCAGTACGTTCTCGCGGCGCTCGCTGAGCACGGCGGAGGGCTGGGCGTTCGCGGCGTCGGGCGCGGCAGTGGTGGAGGCGGCGGTGTCGTTGGTCATGCGTTGCAGACTACCTCGCCACCCCACACCTGCAAACAGTGCCCTCAGGCCGCAAAAAGCGTCAGCTCGGGCTCGCGCTCGCCGCGCAGCACTTCGAGGTCTACCTCCACGCAGTCGATGCTCCGCGCCTGCGCGAGCACGCGCGCCTGTGGCTTGATGCGCTGCGCCGCGAGCACCCCGCGGCATGAGCCAAGCGCCGGATCCAAACGAATGCGCTCCAGATAGCGCGTGAGCTGCTCCACGGCGTCGATCGTGCCCATGCGCTTGATCTCAACCGCGATCCACTCATCCTCGCCGTCGCGGCACATCAGATCCACCGGGCCGATATCGGTTGGCCACTCGCGGCGCACGAGCCGAAAGCCCTCGCCGCACCACTGCGGCGCGGCGGCGAGGAGCTCCTGCAGTTCGCGCTCGAGGCCCTCCTTCTCCAGGGACACGAGCACATCGAGCTCGTGCTCGATATCCGAGAGCACCTCGTGCAACACGATCTCCACACGATCCTCCTGCTTGTGGCGGCGCACCACCAGCCGCGCGGGGGACCCCTCGGGAGTGGCCTCCTCTTCGAGCACCGTGGGCGGCGTCATCCAGTTGAGCGGCTTCACGTTGGGGCCGCCGCCATCGGCCCACACCATGAAGGTGCCATCGGCCTTGAACATCAACAGCCGCACCGCCTCGGGCAGAACGGTGGTGACACGGCCGATGTAGGAGACCTCGCAGCGGGCGACGATCAAGCGCACGCTGAGAACCTATCCGCTGCGCCGGATTACTCTGCGGACGGCGCAGCAGCAACTGGGGCGGGCTCCGCTGCGGGCGCGGGCGACGCGAGAACCTGAGCCGGACCCTCCTTCGCCTGCTCGTGAGCCCCGTCGACCCTGTCGGTCAGCGATGAGCGGAACTCGCGCATGCCGGTGCCCAGCGAGCGTGCCATCACGGGCAGGCGCTTGGGACCCAGCACGAGCAATGCGATCAGTGCGAGGAATATGAGATGAATTGGATTGTCGAGTCCGAGCATGTTCAGTTCTACGGGCGGGCCCGCGGAACGGATCACTCGACATTGGGGGGCGGTGGCTTCTCCTCCTGCGCCTCGCCGTTCATCGCCTCGCGAAACTCGCGCATGCCCTTGCCGAGCGCGCGCGCCATTTCGGGGAGGCGCTTGGGGCCGAGCACCACCAGCGCGACCGCCGCGATGAAGATCAGGTGAACGGGGTTCTCGATGCCCATGCCTCCTTTCAGGCTAGCGCTCGGGGGCCAATCCCTCCGAACCGCTCCTTAGAGTCAACGCGTGGCCTCCGAACCCTCCGCGCAGCCCATGCCGCCCGGCCGGGCCTATCCGCCGCCGCCACGCGCCGAGGCGTTCTGGCCCGCGCAGGTCACGATCCTGGCGGCAATCGCGCTACAGCTCGCGCTTCCCGCGCGGCTCACCGTGGGGCCCTCGTGGCTCGTGCCAGGGCTGGAGGCCGCGCTGCTGCTGGGAATGTTCATGGCCACCCCCAACCAGCTCGAGCACGAGCACCCGCGCCGCCGCCGCGTGGCGCTTGGGTTGACGGCCTTCGTGAGCGCCGCCAATATCTACTCGCTGGGCGCGCTCACCCACTACCTTCTGCACCACAACGTCAACAAGGGCAACGAGCTGATCGTCTCGGGCGTGCTGATCTGGCTCACCAACTTTCTCATCTTCGCCCTTTGGTACTGGGAGACCGATCGCGGTGGTCCCGGCCGGCGCGCCGCGGGCCACGACCGCGCCCCCGACTTCCTCTTCCCGCAGATGTCCGACGATCGCATCGAGCCGCTCGAGTGGCGCCCTCAGTTCATCGACTACCTGTATGTCTCGCTCACCAACGCCGCCGCCTTCTCACCCACCGACACGATGCCTCTCACGCACACCGCGAAGGTCATCATGGGCATCCAATCGCTCGTCTCGCTCGTGACGATCGGCCTGATCGTCTCGCGCGCGGTGAACATCCTCGGGTGATCGAGCCCCGGCGAAGCGAATTGGGAGGGCTTCGCCAGCGGGTCGCGTGGTGCGAGCCCAGCTCCAGGTGGCCGGCCTTCGACGGCCGGCACCGCGCGCTGCCGCGCTATGAGAGGTGCAGCCTTCATGCGATGGGCCCTCAGATTGCCGGCACCGCGCGCGGCTCCAGCGCGAGCGCCTGCAGAAGCAGCTCCCTCACATCGCCGCCCGCGCCGAGGCTGAGCGCGCGCTCGAGGGCGTGCAGCGCCCCCTCGCGATCCAGCAGGCTCAGGCGCAGGCGGCCCAGGCGCTCCCACGCGCCGGCGTCTTCGGGGCCGCGCTCGGCGGCGCGCTGCGCGGCTTCCTCGGCGAGGTCGGTGGCGCCGATGTCTTCGTAGATGCGCGCCGCGAAGCGGTGCGGCGCGGGGCGCTCGCCATCCACGCGCGCCCAATCGCGCACCGAGCGTGCCGCCGCCTCGAGGTTGCCCGCCTGCCAGAAGGCCAGCGTCATCAGGCGCAGCACCCCCACATTGCGCGGCTCGGCATCGCGCGCGTATACGAGGCGCTGCGCCGCGAGCTCGTACTCGCCTTCGGCCATCGCGCGCTGCGCGGCGGTCATGAAGCGCTCCACGCGCTCCTCCGCGGGGTCGGGCTTGGAGAAGTCCACGAAGCGCATGCTCCCCGCCGGCACCGTGCGCACGCCGTGGCTGAACTTCACCCTCGCCCACTGCTGATCGACTTCCACCTGATCCTCATCGCCATTCGCTGCGCCGCTCGCACCCGAGCCCCCGCCGGTGAAGTAGATACCCGCCACCGTCCCCACACCCCACTCGGGGTAGGAGATGCAGCGCGCGTAGCGGTGCACCACCGAGTGATCGGGCACGCGGCTGCCGAAGGGGTCGTGCTGCGCGCGCTCGCTCGCCTCTTCACGTGCGCGCTGCTCGGCTTCGTAGGCTCTCCTTCCGGCCTCCTCGCGCGCGCGACGCGCCGCCGCGGCGCTCACCCGCACAGCGTTGGCGCTCACGCGCCCTCCGCGCGAGCCCTCCGCCAGGCGCTCCAGCTGATCGGCCGCCTCGTTGATCGCCTTGAGGTGGCGCTCGTGCTCGAACTGTCTCCCGCTCGGCGCCACATCGGGGTGCCAGCGCTTGGCCATGCGCCTGCGCGCCAGCTGCACCTCGCGCTTGTCGAAGGGCGCCTCCAGCTCCAGCAGGAGGATCTGCTGCTCTATGTCCAAGATGCCTCCGGGCATTCCCCGTTTACGTTATCGCCCCGTTGCACCTCGGTCCGCAGGCCCTCGGCCATTTCGCCCCACCGACGCAAACGCGCGGCGCCGTGCGACGCGGCAGCATCGGCCTCGCGGCCACTTCGTGGCGACTCGCCGTGCGAACGCTCTCGCGCTGTTCAACCCCCCGCGCGCAGGCCTCCGGCCACTTCGGCCCGTCCCGCCACGCGAACGCTCGCTGGACGGCCTTGTGCCGTCCCCTAAAAAGGGCTTTTCGCGCGCCCGCGAGGGGTTCGCGCGGGCCGAGCGCCTATCCTGGCCGCTCATGTCCTCTCAGTACGTCTTCACGATGCACCGCCTCTCCAAGCTGCACCCTCCCGACAAGACGGTGCTCAGCGAGATCACGCTCGCCTTCTACCCCGGCGCCAAGATCGGCGTGCTCGGCTACAACGGCGCCGGCAAGTCCACCCTCCTGCGCATCATGGCGGGGCTCGATGAGGAGTACCGCGGCGAGGCCTCCCTCGCGCCCGGCGCCACCGTGGGGATGCTCGAGCAGGAGCCCCAGCTCGACGAGTCCAAGGACGTGCGCGGCAACGTCGAGGAGGGCGTCGCCGAGACCAAGGCCCTGCTCGACCGCTTCAACGAGCTCGCCGCCAATTATTCGGATGACACCGCCGAGGAGTTCGGCGACATCCAGGCGCGCATCGACGCCGCCGATGCCTGGAATCTCGATACGAAGCTCGACTACGCGATGGACGCCCTGCGCCTGCCCCCGCCCGACGCCGCGGTGGGCAAGCTCTCCGGCGGCGAGCGCCGGCGCGTGGCCCTCTGCCGGCTGTTGCTGCGCGCGCCCGACCTTCTCCTGCTCGATGAGCCCACCAACCACCTCGATGCCGAGTCGGTGGCGTGGCTGGAGCAGCACCTCGCCGAGTACAAGGGCACGATCGTCGCCGTCACCCACGATCGCTACTTCCTCGACAACGTCGCCGGCTGGATCCTCGAGCTCGACCGCGGGCAGGGCATCCCCTACGAAGGCAACTACTCCTCCTGGCTCGAGCAGAAGCAGGCGCGCCTCGCCCAGGAAGAGCGCTCGGAGAAGGGCCGCCAGCGCACCATCGCCGCCGAGCTCGAATGGGTGCGCACCAACCCCAAGGGCCGGCGCACCAAGTCAAAGGCCCGCCTCGCGCGCTACGAGGAGCTCGTCGCCGAGGAGCGCAATGTGAAGCTCGACGAGGTTCAGATCCACATCCCCCCCGGCCCCCGCCTCGGCGCGCAGGTGCTCACCGCGAAGGGTCTGCGCAAGGGCTACAGCGAGCGCCTCCTGATCGAGGATCTCTCCTTCGATCTGCCCCGCGCCGGGATCGTCGGGGTGATTGGCGCCAACGGCGCCGGCAAGACAACTCTCTTCCGCATGATCACCGGCGAGGACACCCCCGACGCGGGCACGCTCGTGCTGGGGGACTCCGTGCAGCTCGCCTACGTGGATCAGTCGCGCGACGCGCTCGACCCCTCCAAGACCGTCTGGGAGGAGGTCTCCGACGGCCTTGACCAGCTCAAGGTGGGCGAGCGCGTCGTCAACTCGCGCCAGTACGCCGCCGGCTTCAACTTCAAGGGCTCCTCCCAGCAGGCTCGCATCGGCTCGCTCTCCGGCGGCGAGCGCAACCGCGTGCACCTCGCCAAGCTGCTGCGCGCCGGCGGCAACCTCCTGCTGCTCGACGAGCCCACCAACGATCTCGATGTGGACACCCTTCGTGCGCTCGAGAACGCCCTCCTGGGCTTCCCCGGCTGCGCCCTCGTGATCTCCCACGACCGCTGGTTCCTCGACCGCGTCGCCACCCACGTGCTCGCCTTCGAGGGCGACTCCCAGGTGGTGTGGTTCGAAGGCAACTTCGAGGCCTACGAGGAGAATCGCCGCACGCGCCTCGGCGCCGCCGCCGACCGGCCGCACCGCATCACCTACAAGCGCCTCGTGCGCGGCTGAACGCCCGCCCGAACCACCTCGCCTGGCCAACCTGGCCGCGCAGCCAGTATCCTCGCCTCGCATGGATACCGTCTTCGATCGCGACACAGCCGTGCGCCTCCTCGACGCGCCGAGCGGCGGTAATGGGAGACCGCCCACAATCGCCTTCGAGGCCAACATCGCTCCCGGCTGGCGTGCTGGACGCGGCCCTCACGGTGGCTACCTCGCGGCAATGCTGCTGCGCGCGCTCACCGCCGCAGTCGACGACCCCACGCGTTCGCCGCGCTCGCTCACGATCCACTACGCCAGCTCGCCCGAACCGGGGCCCGCGCGGATCGAGGTGAGCATCGAGCGTCAGGGGCGTTCGCTCACCACGCTCTCCGCCCGCCTCCTCCAGGAGGGCGCCACGATGGCGCTTGCCTTGGCGGCCTTCTCGCTTCCCTGGGAGGCCCCCGAAGCCGACGCGCTGCCGATGCCCGAGGTGGCGCCACCCGATCTCGAGCTCCGCAACACGCCGCGCCTCTTCAAGGGCGCGCCCGAGTTCACCGAGCAGCTCGTGATGCAGGCCCGCGTCGGCGCGATGCCCTTCGTCGGCGCCGACCACCCGATGGAAATCGGCGGCTGGATCGCGCTGCCGCAGGCGCGAGCGCTCGATCCGCTCTCGCTCGTGCTGTTCGCCGACGCCTGGTTCCCTCCGTCGTTCATCGCCCTCTCCGAGCCCGCCATCAGCCCCACCGTCGATCTCACGATCCACTTCCGCCAGCCCCCTCCGCGCGCGGAGGGCCCGCTCGATGGGATATGCCTCTCGATCTTCAACACCCGTCTGCTGCATGAAGGCTTCTTCGAGGAGGACGGCGTCATCTGGGCGCCCGACGGCTCCGTGCTGCTGCAGTCGCGCCAGCTCGGCATCATCATGCCCACCGACAATCCCGTGCTCGTGCTTCCCAAAGATTCTTAGTACTCGCTAATATCAGCCGCGAAGTCCCTTCGGCGACTCATAGAGAGGATCACAGCAATGGCCGACTACACCATCAAGAGCATCAACGAGATGGAGGGCGCCTTCGGCGGCGGTCTCAAGAAGGCGCGCGCCGAACTGGGCGTCACCTCCTTTGGGATGCAGGTCGTGGACATGCCCCCGAACTACTCCGACTACCCCGAACACGATCACGCCGAGTCCGCCCAGGAGGAGGTCTTCGCGGTGCTTCGCGGCTCCGGCGAGGCCGACATCGAAGGCGAGCGCGTTGCGCTCAACCCCGATGTGCTCATCCGCATCGGCGCCGCCACCAAGCGCAAGATCTACGCCGGCCCCGAGGGTCTGCGGATGCTCGCGCTCGGCGGCACCCCCGGAGCCGTCTACGAGATCGTGGAGTTCACCGAGCTCACCGTCGCGTAGCGTTCAACGCTCGAGCGACGTCTCGCCGTCCAACGCCAGCGCCATCGCCGCGATCAGGCGGGCGCAGGCGTGGACGTCGCTCAGCTGCACCGTCTCCACCGGGGAGTGCATGTAGCGCAGCGGGATCGACACCAGCGCCGTGGGCACCCCGCCGCGGCTGAGGTGCACCGCGTCCGCGTCGGTTCCCGTCGCGCGGCCCGAGGCCTCCATCGTGAAGGGAATGTCCTCGCGCTCCGCCGTGTCGTGCAGCAGCTCGAACAGCGCCGGGTTGAGCGTCGCGCCCCTGCTCACCACCGGGCCCGTGCCCAGCTCGTGCTTGCCCGCCTCCTTCACCTCGATCCCCGGGGCGTCGGTAGCGTGGGTCACATCCACCACCACCGCCGCATCGGGCTCCAGCGAGAAGGCGCTCGTGCGCGAGCCGCCAAAGGTGATCTCCTCCTGGGCGGCGGCCACCGCCACCAGCTCCCACGGCGCGCCGCCGGCCTTGGCCACCATGCGCGCCGCCTCCAGCGCCACGAACGAGCCCAGACGGTTGTCGAGCGCGCGCGAGGCCACCCTGCCGTTGGGCAGCTCCAGCGGATCGCCCGCGATCACCGCCACATCGCCGATACGCACCATCTGACGCGCCTGTTTGCCGTCCTTCGCTCCGATGTCGATGTGCAGATCGCGCACCTCGGCGACCTTCTTTCGCTCCTCCTCGCGCAGCAGGTGAATCGGCTTCTTGCCGATCACTCCACCTATCTCCCCCGCGCGCGTGCAGAGCACCACGCGCTGGCCCACCAAGATCTGCGCATCCCAGCCGCCCACCGGCGCGAACCACAGGTAGCCCTCGTCGTCGATGTGCGTCACGATCAGCCCAATCTCATCGATGTGCCCCATCACCATCAGCCGCCGCGCCGAGGACTGCTCGCCGTGGCGCGAGGCCACGCGCGCGGTAGGGGTGCCCATTGTGTCGGTGCTCACCGCCGCGAACTTCTCCGCCGCCTTGCGCCACACGGCCGCGGGGGCCGTCTCGTAGCCCGAGGGGCCACGCGCGTTCAGCAGCTCGCGCAGAATGACCGGGAGGCCGGCCTCCCTCCCCCGCCCACCCCCTGCCTTACTCATGAGGACAGCATCCCGCGCAGAACGTACTGCAGGATGCCGCCGTGGCGGAAGTACTCGGCCTCGCGCGGCGTGTCGATGCGCACGCGCGCCGCGAACTCCACCGGCTCGGCCCCCTCGCGCTCGGCGCGTACCTTGACCTCGCGCGGGGGCGCGCCGCCGTCACGCATCGCCGCGGCGATGCCCTCGATCGAGAAGACCTCCTGGCCGTCGAGCCCCAGCGAGTGGGCGCTCTCGCCCTCGGGGAACTGCAACGGCAGCACGCCCATCCCCACCAGGTTTGAGCGATGGATGCGCTCAAAGCTCTGCGCCAGCACCGCCCTCACGCCCAGCAGGCGGGTGCCCTTGGCGGCCCAGTCGCGCGAGGATCCCGAGCCGTACTCCCTGCCGGCGAGCACCACCAGCGGCACACCCTCCTGCTCGTAGCGCATCGCAGCGTCGTAGATCGAAAGCTGCTCGCCGTCGGGCAGGTGGCGCGTGAAACCCCCCTCGGGCAGCGGCCCGGACCCGTCGGCGCCACCGGCGAGAAGGTTTCTGATGCGGATGTTCGCGAAGGTCCCGCGCATCATCACCTCGTGATTGCCCCTTCGCGAGCCGTAGGAGTTGAAGTCACGCGGCGCCACACCCTGCTCCTGCAGGTAGAGGCCCGCGGGTCCATCGCGCTTGATCGAGCCCGCCGGGGAGATGTGATCGGTGGTGACGCTGTCGCCCAGCAGCGCCAGCACGCGCGCGCGCCGCACGTCCTCCACCGCGGGCGGCTCGGCGGGCATGTCCTGGAAGTAGGGCGGCAGGCGCACGTAGGTGGAGTCCTCCTGCCACGCGAAGCGCTCGCCCGTGGGCACATCGAGGCCGTTCCAGCGCTCATCGCCGGCGAACACCTCGCCGTAGCTCTTGCGGAACATATCCGAGCGCACCGCCTCCTCGATCGTCTGCGCCACCTCGCGCTCGTTCGGCCAGATGTCGCGCAGATACACCTCGTTGCCCTGCTCGTCGCGGCCCAGCGGATCCTCCACGATGTCGATGTCCATCGTCCCCGCCAGCGCATACGCCACACACAGCGGCGGCGAGGCAAGGTAGTTCATCTTCACATCCGGGTTGATGCGCCCCTCGAAGTTGCGATTGCCCGAGAGCACGCTCACCACCGCGAGGTCCTCATCGCCCACCACCTTCGAGACCTCCTCGGGCAGCGGCCCCGAGTTGCCGATGCACGTCGTGCAGCCATAGCCCACGAGGTTGAACCCGAGCCCCTCCAGCGACTCCGTGAGCCCCGCGCGGTCGAGGTATTCGCTCACCACCTTCGAGCCCGGCGCCAGCGAGGTCTTCACCCACGGCTTGCTCTTCAGCCCGCGCGCGAGCGCATTGCGCGCGAGGATGCCCGCCCCCACCATCACCGAGGGGTTCGAGGTGTTCGTGCAGCTCGTGATCGCCGCGATCACCACGTGCCCGTGGTCGAGGCTCGTCTGCGTGCCATCGGCGAGCGTCACCGGCACCTTCGTCCCCACGGCCGGATGCCCCGGAGCACCGTTGGAGGGCGGATCGGAGGCCGGATAGGAGTCCTCGCCGTTGACCTTCACATAGTCGCCCAGCGCGCGGCGGAAGGCATGCTGCGCGTCGCTCAGCGACACGCGATCCTGCGGGCGCTTGGGACCGGCGATGCTCGGCACCACCTCATTCAGGTCGAGCTCGATCAGGTCCGAGAACGTCGGTTCGGGCGAGCTCTCGTCGTGCCATAGCCCCTGCTCGCGCGCATATGCCTCCACGAGCTCGATCCGCTCGGGTGGGCGCCCTGAGAACTCCAGGTAGCGCAACGTCTCCGCGTCGATCGGGAAGATCGCGCACGTGGAGCCGAACTCGGGGGACATGTTGCCGATCGTCGCCCGATCGGCCAGCGGCAGACCCGCGAGGCCCGCGCCGTAGAACTCCACGAACTTGCCCACCACGCCGCGCTCGCGCAGCATCTGCGTCACCGTCAGCACGAGATCCGTCGCGGTGGCGCCCTCGGGCAGCTCGCCGTGCAGCTTGAAGCCCAACACCTGCGGGATCAGCATCGACATCGGCTGGCCCAGCATCGCCGCCTCGGCCTCGATCCCGCCCACGCCCCAGCCGAGCACGCCGAGGCCGTTCACCATCGTCGTGTGGGAGTCCGTGCCCACCAGCGTATCGGGGTAGGCCTGGGGCAGGTCGCCTCCGGAGGGGTCCTCCGCGCCCGAGGAAGCGCCACCGGCACTGGTGGTGGCGCGGTCGCTCTCGAACACCACCCGCGCCAGATACTCGAGGTTGACCTGGTGCACGATGCCCGTGTCGGGGGGCACCACCTTGAAGTTGTCAAAGCCCTCCTGCCCCCAGCGCAGGAACGCATAGCGCTCCTCGTTGCGCTCGAACTCGCGCTCCGCGTTCACGCGAAATGAGTCGCGCGTGCCAAACGCATCGACCTGCACCGAGTGGTCGATCACGAGCTCCGCGGGCACCAGCGGGTTGATCCGATCGGGATCCCCGCCCATCCGCGCCATCGCGTCGCGCATCGCCGCGAGGTCCACCACCGCGGGCACGCCCGTGAAGTCCTGCATCAGCACCCGCGCGGGCGAGAAGGCGATCTCCTTGCTCGGCTCCGCCTTCGCATCCCAGCTCGCGAGCGCCTCCACGTCCTTTGCGCTCACGGCCCCATTGCCCTCCGTGCGCAGCAGGTTCTCCAGCAGCACCTTCAGCGAGAACGGCAGCCGCGCCACATCGAAGCGCTCCTGCAGCGCGTCGAGGCGGAAGATCTCATACTCGCGTCCGCCCACCGCGAGCGTGTCCTTTGCGCCAAAGCTGTTGTGCGACATCGAGTCGCAGTTTACGCCGCGAGCGTCACGCGGCCCTTGCCGTTGCGCTTGCCGTGCAAAAGCGCGGCGTCGCAGGCGTCGAGCAGCTCGTCGGTGCTCATCGGCTCGCGCCACTGGGCCACCCCGATCGAGGCGCTGACACCGGGGACGACACCGAAGGAGGACACTCCCAACATGCGCTCGCGCGCGCGCTCGGCGGCGATGCTCGCGCGCTCGAGGTCCGCGTCGGCGAGGATCACCACGAACTCGTCGCCCCCATAGCGCGCCACGCGATCGAAGGCGCGAAACTCGCCCATCAGCGCATGTGCGACCCCGCGCAGCAGCGCATCGCCCGCGGAGTGGCCGTGGCGGTCGTTGACCTGCTTGAAGTTGTCGAGGTCGATCAAAAGGCACGAGAGGCGCCCGCCGGTGCGCGTAGCGCGGGCGATCTCTTCATCCAGGCGCCTGCGCATCGCGCGGTGGTTCATGCAGTCGGTCACCGGGTCCGTGCCCGCCTCCGCACGCGCGCGCAGGAGCGCCAGCGCCGTCGCTGCTTGATCGACGAGCGTCGCCGCGCGCTGCACCGCGTGCCCATCGAAGGGCTCGGGGCTTTTGCGCGTGAGGATGCACACCGCCTCCACCTCGCCGCGCACCGCGAGCCCCAGCAGGAGAGCACCCCCCACGCCGCCGGAGACCGCCAGGCGGGGGACGCTCGCGGCCAGCTCGCGCGCGCCACTCACGACGACGCTCTGGCCTGTGCTGGCCACCCAGCCCACCCCCGGAGGGCGCTCGGCGTGCGGAGCGCTGTAGCTGAGGCGCCCTTCGCCGCCGAACATGTAGACCTCCACCCGGTCCTCGCCCCTCCGCAGATGGTGCAGCTGCACCTCCTCGCACGCCAGCTCCGCAAACAGCTCCGTTGCCAGCGTGCGGAAGACCTCCTGCGGATCGCTCGCGCTGTCGGCGAGGCGCGTGAGGCGTCGCACGCCCGCGAGCAGCGAGTCCGTGTCCGGCGCCTGTGCGCCCGGATGCAGGGCCTGCGCGCCCTCGCTCATTCGCTCGTGGGTGTCCGTACCCGCGCTTGCCATACCTCCAATCTATGCGATGGGGCGGCGCGAGTCCAATCGCAGGCGCCGCCCACCGGCGCTCAGCCCCGGAAGGTGACCGTCACGTGCGTCACCGAGGAAGGGCTCTTGTTGGAGGGGATGAAGCCCACGCGCACCTTCACCTTGAGGTTGTGGTTGCTGCGCGCCAGCGCATTCACGCCGCCGTTCGTGAGCGGCACCTTGAGCGTGATCTTCTGGGCCTTCGAGGTGTGGCGATAGGTCGTCTTCAGGTTCGACCCGCTGCCGCTCACGCGCCCCGCGGAGGGCGCCTGCACGGTGAGGATCGCCATGTGGTTGGAGGTCTTGTGCGCGGTGACCTTGATCGAGCACCCCGCCACGACGATCGGCGTCTTCTGGGTGATCACGGTGCCGCTCTGAGCGGTGATCGTGGTTGGCATCGTGAGCGCCGTTGCGCACAGGCTGCCATTGGGGGCAAGCGCCGAGTTGGGGCCCGTTGGGAGGTTCAGTTCGAACGCCGACACCGGCACGTCGGGCACCGCGGCGAAGGTCGAGGTCGTGACCCCGTTGGTGATGTTGGTGTTTCCAACCAGGATCGTCTCCACGCCGTCGCTGCCGTTGAGCACCAAATCGAGATCCGGGAACGCCGCGCCGCCGTGGGAGACGAAGAACGCGGGACCCGTGAGCTTCACCGGCAGAACGGGGGTGGTGACCGTCGCCCCGCCCACGCGCGAGTTCGAGGGGCAGGCGAACGGATTGGCGTTGAAGACCGCTTCCTTGCACGCGTGCTGCAACGTGGTGAGGCGCGAGGGCAGCTGCTTTGGCAGCTGCACCTTCACCGAGCGGATATTGGCCTGCGGGCCCGTGGGATAACCGATCTTCACACCCAAACTGGCGCCGATCGACTTGGAGGTCTTCGCGTTGGAGGAGGCCGTGAACTTGGGCTTGAACGCCAGTGCGCTGCAGTTGGCCACCTGGAAGGGGCTCGAGAGGTTCTGCGTGGCCCCAAACGTCGAGGTGAGCGCGCTTTCGGTGGCAAGCACGCCGCAGTTGGTGGGGTTGATCAGGAAGCCCTGGCGGTTGATCGCCACCACGAGCTTCTTCATGCGCAGCGGCACGCCCTTCACGATCGTCGGCAGCTGGCTGGAGACGGTGACGCGCGCGGTGAAGGGATTCACGGTGAGCCCCGCGCGCACCACCACCAAGCCGAAGTTGAACGGCCCGCTGGCCGCCGCGACCTCAACCGTCATCCCGTAGGGCGCGCCGCCCACCGGGCCGGTGAGGAAGACCGGGCCCGTGAACTGCGTGGGCGTGGGGCCCGAGCCGACCTGCGTCACCGCGGTGCCGATCTGGCTCGCGAACGGGCATTCGCCGTTGCCTGCCTGCGGCTCGGGACATAGCGGCACCGCGGGAATCAGGCCCACGAGGCCCGCGGGGAGCGTGGTGGCAACATGCGAGAGGTACTGCTGTCCATCGCCGCGTTCGAGGTTCAGCGTGAACGAGGTCTGCGCGCCGGCCGTGGTGGGATTGCTCTGCGTGCTCTGGCCGAGCGAGAAGGGCAGCGGCGAGGAGCATGCTCCTTCGTGGCCATTGCTGTCAACGGTGAAGGGCAGAACCGAGGGCGACACGGCGGGCTGGCTGGTGTATGGCGCGAGGCTCGCACTGGTCGTGGCGAGACCGCAGGAGAGCGGGTTGGCCAGCGGCGCCAGCGGCCCGGGGGTGAACTTCAGGATCAGGTCGCTGAAGGGCTGTTCGGGGTTTTCGTTGAACAGCGCCGTGAGGCGGCCGGTCGTTTCGTTGGGCACGATCTGGCCCTGCAGACGCACCGAGATCCCGTAGCGCGCCGACTCCACGTCGAGGTAAACGGTGAAGGGAGGGCCGGTGATCGCGCCGCCGCCTTCAGGACCGCCCAGATACATCGCTCCCGTGAGCGAGCCCGCGGGCAGGCCGGGCACGTTGAGCGTCGCATCGGCCACCTTCGAGCCGGCGGGGCAGGTGACGGGTTCCCTTGTGTGGATGCCGATCTGCTTGGGCGTGCACGCTTCCAGGCCGTGCGCCGCGGAGGGGTTGAGCGTCATCCCTTCGGGCAGCAGGATGCTCGCGGTCTTCAGCTGCGCTGAGTCGAGGTTGGCGGGATTGGGGTCGTGCGGGAGCACCAGTTCGGTCTTTGCGCCATCGGGCAGATCGGACTGCGTGGTTTCCGGCGCAAGCGAGAACGTCGGCGCGAAGGGGACCAGCGCGAACGGCGGCAGGCCGTTGCAGCCTTCGGTGCCCACCGGCACGGTGTAGGAGCTCGTGGCGTTCGACCCTTCGTAGGATTCGCCGCTCCAGCCGGTGGTGGTCGCGGGGCCGGCTCCCAGGCAGCTGCTGGGGATGGTCAGGAACGCGCCGTTTTCGAGCGGGCCGTTGTTGCCGAAGAAGGTGAGCCGCGATTCGAGCAGGCCCGGGGTGATGTTGTGGATTTCAAAGAGGTCGTGGTAGTCGCTCGCCCATTCGACGTGCCCCTCGATGAAGGTGTGCACGAAGACTCCCGCGCCAACCTGCAGCGCCACGCCGAAGTACGAGGACATGCCGGTGGGCTGCTCGAGGTTGTAGACCTTCCCCGCGAGTGGCACATCGGCGAACACGCCGGGGGCGACTTCGAGCACAGCAGTGACTTCGTTCTTGCCGATCACCGTATTCCCGGCGCCGCTTTCTTCGCATTCGGGCGCGAGGAAGATGTGCTTGACCGGTTCCACTTCGGTGGAGGTGAACTTTTCAACCGAGCACTTCGCCACGGCCTCCGGGTTGGTGCTCACCCCAGGCGCAACGTCGATGCGGAGGCTCTTGAGGTTCTGGTTGGGGACGACCACGCCCGTCAGGGGACCCGATTCTTCGGTGTGGCGGCTCAGCTTGAAGTCGCTGACGCCAAAGGGAGGGTGCCCCGACACCTGCGTGTAGGCCTGTGCTTCGGCCTGTGTCTTTTCTTCCGCCGGCGTCGCGGCCCTGTTGCAGACTTCGACCTTGCAGTTCGCCGCGTAGAAGCTTTCCAACCCGAATTCGGGCGCGGCCTGAGCGGCAGATGCGAAGATGGCCATCGTCGCACCAACCATCAGCGCGAGGAGCGAAACGCGAGCGGGGGACTTCATTACCAACCTCCCTATTGGACAGGAGGTCTCTACCCGCTTTTCGAGAGTTCTAACCGATGCAAGCGATCGACCACCGCGAAACCCCACGCCGCGGTCGATGGCGGTCAGAGCGCGGGGTCACGACCGCCGGCAGCGCCCCAACACCGCGAGGCGCTCACCACTGCAGGAGCATCAGCCCCACGGTGATCCCGGGGCCGATCGTGACCATCAGCCCCAGTTCGCCGGGCTCGGGCGCGCGCTCGTCGATCGTGCGCTTGAGTACATACAGAATCGATGGCGTACCGACGTTGCCGTGGTTGGCCAAAACGTCGTAGGAGATCCCCACCTGCTCGTCACACAGATCCAAGGCTCCCTGCACGCTCTCGATGATGCGCCGCCCACCGGGATGCACGAGCCAGTGGTCGATCGCAGCGGGGGATAGATCCTGAGCGCCGAGAAAGTCCTCCACGAGCGCCCGCAGCCCGGCGCCCGCCCGATCGGGGAGGTCGCGGTCGAGGTGCAGGTAGCTGTCCTCGGCTGCCAGCTCGAGCTTCACCGCGCCGAGCGAGCGTCCGATCTGGTGCACCTTGGAGGCGATGATCTGCGGGCCCTCGGCCTCGGGGGAGCCGTCGAGCAGCGCCACGGCGCAGCCATCGCCGAAGATCGAGGAGCCCACGACCTTGGCGCGGGTGTCATCCTCGGAGGCGCGCATCAGGATCCCCGCCATGCTCTCGGCGGCCACCACGAGGCCCTTGCGATCGGGGTGCTCGCGCATCGATTGCGCCACGAGGCGCATCAGCGGCACGGCGCTCGCGCAGCCAACACCGAGCACGTGGTACTTGTCGGTCGAAGGGTCCATCTCGTAGTGGTCCACCATGCGGTGCGCCAGCGTGGGGCCCCCGAGTGAGTAGAGCGTCGCGGTCACCACCGTGCCGATCTCCAGCGGGTCGACTTCGAGGCGGTCGAAGGCCTGCACGGCGTAGCCGAACAGCTCCTCCTCGATCTGCGCGGTGCGGCCCTGCAGCGTCGTCGCCAGCGACTCGCCGCTGAGGTTGAGGTGACGGCGCTGCACCCCGCAGCGGCCGAAGATGCGCTCGGCGAACTCGTCGCCCTTCATCTCCAGCATCGTCAGGACCTCGTCTTGGGAGAACGACATCTCCGCGTCTGCGAGCTCCAGGCCGCTGATGCGCGGGCCCGCGGGAGGCGCCTCGCGCGTGGGCGTGGCCGTGGGCGTCGGCTGGGCGAAGGGTTGCGCCAAGGACGGGACGATACCGGAGTAACCCGCAGACTCGCGCAACGGAGCGGTTCAGCCGCTGATCGCGGGCGAGGCTCCGAGCACCGCGCCCGCTGCGTCGAGCGCCTGCACCGCGACGTAGGGGGCCGTGGTGGGAGCGGAGATCGTCGTCTCAAAGCCGCTCTTCGGCGCGCTTGCGACGGGCGCAAGAGCACTCGCGGAGGGACCGGCGAGCACCCGCCAAGAGGCGATCGCGGTGGCGCCGTTCCAGCTCGCCTCAACCGTCACGCTGCCCGAGCCGGGCTGAGCGGCCACGGAGGGCGCGCCGCTGGGCTGCCCGCTCCAGGGGGCCAGATAGGAGCGGAAGTCCTGCACGTTCTTGCCGAGCGTCGCATCGAGCAGCACGTGCCCGGCGGAGTCGTACTCGGTGAGGTTGGGCAGCCCACCGTAGCCCATCAGCCAGTCGCCATCGGGGAGACTGAGGGTGTTGCCCTGGCTTTCGGCAAGCAGCGTGTGCGAAGGGTTGGTGAACGCCTTCACGAGCGTCACGCTGTGCGCGGCGGGGTCGGGGCGCAGGAGCAGCCCACGCGACTGCTTCTCCTTGGGCGGATCGGAGCCATTGTCGAACACCGAGATGAGCCCCCCGGCTGGAGCTCGGCGTCGTGCTGCCAGTAGAAGGGCACGCCGCTGCCCAAATGAAACGAGCTGTGATCGCCACCGAGCTGCCAGCGAAAGCCGCCAGAGTGCAGATCCACGTCATACAGTCCCCACGAGTTGCGCGCCGAGAGCAGCACGTCGCCGGAGGAGCCGGGATCGACGGAGTTGACGTGGATGTAGTCCCACGGATAGGAGGAGTGCTGCGGGGGGTTGTGGGAGTCCGCGAGGGAGATGTGGCCGAGCGCGTGCCACTCCCACATCACGAGGCCCGTCTTGATGTCGATCTGCTGCACCACCGAGTCGGTGAGGATGCCGTTCGCGGAGCCGTGCGCCGCGGCGAGGTTCATGTGGATCGGGTCGAACGCATCGATCCACGCGGTCCCCTGCCGGGTGAGACGGATCTCGTGCAGATCGGCGTGGTAGCCGTTGCCTGCGCGCACCGTCGCGAGGGGGTGGTAGGAGGTGTCGTAGATCACGTCTTCGCCCTGCCCGAAGCCCACCCGCAGGACGCGGCCCTGCCACCACACGAGGACAGTGCGCCCGAGGTAGGAGGCGACCTGGAAGTTCGTCGCAACCTCGTGCGCGGGGAGCGGGTGAAACCACACGAGGTTGCCCGCCTGGTCGAAGATCGCTGGCCCCGGCGCGCCCGCTCCCTGATAGGGGGCGAGGAACAGATCGCCGCTCGCCGCGCCCGGCTGAGCGGGAACGGTGATGTGCAGCGCCGAGGGCGCGAGCGAGGGAGCCGAGCGGAAATGCAACACCGCGCTGGGGTCGCCGTGGTTGTTGGGGAATTCGCTGGCGCTCACCGCCGCCTGGTGCGCGACCGCGAAGGTGGTGGTGGCCGTCAGCGCGGGGCCGCCCCCCTGCTGCACACGCGCACGCACTGTGACGCGCTCCCCCGCGAGGAAGGGGTGGGTGGGGAGAAAGCTCTCGCCCGTGCCCGTGGAGTACGCGGCGAGCCGCCCAGAGTGGCTGCCCGAGCGCGAGCCGCGAACGCTCACCGAGAGCACGCGCAGGCCCGCTTCGCCGAGGAAGGACACCTGCGTGGCGGGCGAGGCGTCGGGCGTTCCCGGCAGCGGCGAGACCGTCACCGGGTTGGCTGCCGCGGCGGCCAACGAGGCTTTGTTATCCAGCGTGAGCGGCGCAACGGCCTGCGAGCCCCCGCACGCGGAGAGCACGATGCCTACCGCGGTGAGCCCCAGCACCCCAACTAGTCTTCCTCTCCCCATCAACCCCGCTCTCCCGCCTCGATCACGACGGGGATCGTAAAGCAGCCTCCCAGCGCCCAACGCTGCTCGCCGGGGAGCCGAAAGCTCACGATCGCAGCTGGGCGCGGGGGTGCCACGGGAGCAGGTGGGATGGGCTGGGGATCTTTTTTAGGAGAGGGGGTCGCGCTGTGCGGGGTCTCCGCCACTGCCGAATCCGCAGCGGGTGCGAGTGGCGGCGAGGGAGCCGGGTGGGGCGCAACCGGAAGCGGATGGACCGTCGCACCCGCCGGCGACGGCGGCGCAGCGGGCGGCGCAGGGGCGGGCGGGCGACCTGGTCGAACGCGCGGGATGAAGCGAAACGCCGTCGCGGCGCCGATCGCGGCGAAGCCCGCGGAGATCAAAAAAGCGAGGCGAAAGCCGTTGGTGAGCGCCACCAGCGGCGGCTGATAGTCGCTGGAGATCAGATGCGCGGTGTACTGGGTGCCCAGCGAGGTGAGCAGCGCGAGGCCGAGCGCGCCACCCATCTGGCGCGAGGTGTTCACGAGCCCGGAGGCGAGACCGGCCTCGCTCGGCGCGACGCCCGCGGTGGCGGCGATCGTGGCGGGGACGAACGCGAGGCCCACGCCGATCGACGCGAGCAGGCCGGGAAGCAGTAGATCCTGGCCGTAGCCGCCATCGACGGTGATGCGCGCGAACAGCGCAAGACCGGCGGCCATCAGCGTGAGGCCCACGCCGAGCACGGGGCCCGCGCCATAGCGCCCCACGAGGCGCCCCGCGCGCGTGGCACAGACCATGATCGTCAGCGCCATCGGCAAGAACGCGAGACCGGCGCCGATCGGAGTCATGTGCAGCACGAGCTGCAGGTAGAGCGAGAGGAAGTACCACATCGGGAACAGCGCAGCGCTGAACGACAGCACGATCAGATTGGAGATGCGCAGGAGCCTGATCGAGAACGCGCGCAGCGGCACGAGCGGGTCGGCGGCGAAGCGCGCCTCGATCACGACGAACGCCACCAGCAGCGCGAGCCCGAGCGCGATCGGGCCGAGTGCTTCCAGCGAACCCCAGCTGTCAGCGCCGGCACTGACGATCCCGTACACCAGCGCAAGCAGCCCGCCGGTGATCGTGAGCGCGCCGGCGAGGTCGAACGAGCCGGCGTCCTCGCGGCGGCGTTCGGCGACGGCGACGCTCGCCACCAGCGCGGCGGCGATCCCGATCGGGATGTTGATGAGCAGGATCCAGCGCCAGCCCAGCGTCTGCGTGATGACGCCGCCCGCGAGCACGCCCGCGGCGCCGCCGGCGCCGCTCATCGCGCCCCACAGCCCGATCGCGCGCAGCCGTTCGGGGCCAGGGGCGTAGGAGGAGTTGATGATCGCCAGCGAGGCCGGCGCCATGATCGCGCCGCCGAGGCCCTGCAGCGCGCGCGCGCCGATCAGCATCTCCTGGCTCTGGGCCACGCCCCCGGCGAGCGAGGCGAAGGCGAACAGCAGGAAGCCGGTTATGAACACGCGCCGCTGACCGAACAGATCCGCGGCGCGCCCGCCGAGCATCAGAAAGCCGGCGAAGGTGACCGCGTAGGCGTTGACGATCCACTGCAGATCGATCGCCGAGAAGCCGAGGCTCGCGCGGATCGAGGGCAGCGCGACGTTCACGATCGAGACGTCGAGGATCACCATGAACTGCGCCGTGCAGCACACCGCCAGCAGCAGCGCATGGCGCGAGTGCACGGCCGGCTGCGCCTCCGAAGCGGCGCCCGCTGCGGGGGATCTGACGGTGGCGGTGCTCACTGTGGTGAGGGTAGCCGCAGTCGGCCCGTCGGGGCGGCCGAAGCTGGGGTGAAGATCTCGGCGCTCACGCTCATGGTGGTCTCAGTCAGCCCGCCGGCGGGGCGGCGGGAGGTGGTGTCACGGCGACGGTGTTCGAGGTGCCCAGCAGCTGTCCGGCCGCGTCGAGCGCCTGCACCGATACGTAGGCGTACTTCTCGGGCAGCGTCACGGAGCTCTCGAAGCTGCTGTCGGGCATCGTCTGCACGGGCTTCAGCGAGTCGGAGCCTTCACCCGCGAGCACCCTCCACGCGGCCACGTCGGTGGCGCCGTTCCAGCTGGCGAACACCGCCGTGGAGTCCCCTGTCGTGAGCACCCTCGCGCTCACCGCGGGGGGCGTCAGCGGATGCCCGCTCCAGGGGAAGCGGAAGGCGCGGTAGGAGGACATCCCCGGCGGCAGGTGCGCATCGAACAGCAGCGCGCCGTTCTTGTCGAACTCGCTGATCTCGGGCACGGCCCCCCAGCCGATCACCGAGTCTTCGTCGGGCAGCGTCTGGTTGCTGCCCTGGGAGTCGGCGAGCAGCGCGGAGGGATGCGTATCGACCTTCACGAGGCTCGCGCGGCGGTGGCCGAGGTCGAGCGCCACGCGCACCCCACGCGACTGGTAGTGGATGCGGGGGTTCGAGCCGTCGTCAAAGAAGGTCACGCTCCCGTCCGGGAGCATGCGCGCGTCGTGCTGCCATGCCGTTTCGGTGCCGGGGCCCATCGCGAAGCTGCTCCGGGTCCCCCCCAGGCGCCACTGGATCAGGCCGGTGCCCTGCTGCAGCTGGTAGGCCGCCCACGTGGAGCGCCCGGAGATCAGCAGGTTGCCGCTCGGCTCGGGGTCGATCGAGTTCAGGTGAAAGTAGTCCCACGGCACCGGCTTGTCCTTGGCGGGCACCGTGGCGTGGGACTCGCTCACGCCCACGTGATCGAGGCTGTGCCATTCCCAGCGCACCAGGCCCGTCTTCACATCGATCTCCTGCACCGCGGTGTCCACGATCGTGCCATTGCGCGGACCGTCCACGGGCGTGAGGTCGCAGCGCATCGGGTTGTACACCGTGATGTAGGCAACCTGATCGGGCGCCAGCTGGAACTCGTGCAGATCGGCCTTGTAGCCATTGCCAGCGCGCACGCGCGCGACCGTCTGGTAGTCGTCGTTCATCACGATGTCTTCGCCCTCGCCGAAGCCGAGCGAGAGCACGCGCCCCTGCCACCACGTGAGGTCGCGCTCGCCTTCGTAGCTCTGCTGACTGAGGTTCTCCGCGGCGTTCCCATCCGCGAGCGGCTGGAACCACACCACGCGCCCCTGGGGGGTGTAGATGAGCGGGCCGAACTCCCCCGGACCCGGCCCCACGGTGGTGAGCAGATCGCCGAGACCGGATCGCGGTCGGGCACCGTCACGGCCAGGATCGGGGGATGAACGTTGGGAGCCGACACGAAGCTCTGGTAGCTGGAGGGCGGCGCGGGCGGGTTGGGGAACTCGGGGATCGTGCCGGTCGGATAGGGCGTCGCGACGTGAAAGCTGAAGCTCACCTTCCGTCCGCCGCCTGTGCCCTGCAGCACGGCGTTGACCACCACGCGCTCGCCTTCCTGGAAGGGCTCATCGGGCACGAAGGAGCCGCCATCGCCCTGGAAGTAGCCATAGAGGTGACCGTAGTGGTAGCCGCTCTGCGAGCCCACCACCGAGACATCCTGGATGTTGGTGACAGGCGTGCCCAGGAAGCTGATCTGGGTATGAGGGTTGGCCGTATCGGTCTCCGGCGCCGGCGATACGTCAACCGTGGTGCCGGCCAGCGCGGCGGAGTGATCGAGCGTGGCAGGCAGACACACGGGCGAGGGTCCGCTGGGCCCAACCGCGGAGCGTGCGCCGGAGAAGGTTCCCGAGCCGAGCACCACCGCAACGACCACCCACGCGAGGATCGCGAGGGGGACGATGATGAGGCCCAGCTTCAGACGCCGCAGAAAGCTCATCGGCCTGCGCCCTTTGCAATGCCCCCGCGCGGGTCAGGCCCTACTGGATGCATAGCTCGCTACACCGCCACCGAGGCGCCGTGCAGCGGGCCGAGGTTGGGTTGGCGCCCGTGCAGATCGAACGCGAGAAAGCGGCTGAAGAGGCGGTGATCGGGACCGTGGAAGTCAGCGGAGCCGGTGCTCGCAGCCCCAGCTCCTCACAGCGATCGGCCAGCAGCTGGGTCTGCGGCGCGTCGTGGGTGACGTAGAAGCACTCCACCCCATCCATCCCCTTCGCGCGGAAGCGATCGATGCACGAGAGCACCTCCTCGGAGGAGTCGAGATCCCAGAAGGGTGCGCCCACACCGCCACGCCGCCCGCGTCGTGAACCCACTGGATCGCCTGCTCCACGGTGGGCTCGGTGCGCCCGGAGTAGGCTGGCGCGCCGGGAATCAGGTAGGCGGGCAGAAAAGGGCCACATCGTCGTGACCTTCCTCGGCAAGGCGCGTCGCGTTGGCGGGATGGGACAGCACTGCGGCAGATAAATGGGGCGCCCCAGCGGCTTGCCCTCGCGCAGTCGCGCATCGAGCGGGGCCTGGTCGATCTCGAAGCCCAGCTCGCGTAGACTTCCCCGCCATGCGCTCCGCCCGGCGCTCGCGATCTCTCGCGCGCGCTGGCGAGACGCTCGCGCAGCAGCGCATCGCGATGGTCGATGCCATAGCCGAGCACGTGCAGGTCTTCGTAGGCGCCATCCACCGAGGAGACCTCCGCGGCGGGGACCAGCTCGATGCCGTGGGCACGGGCGGCGCCGAGCGCCTCCTCGATGCCATCCACGGTGTCGTGGTCGGTGAGCGCCAGCAGCTGCACCCCGGCACGCGCCGCGTGCTCCACCACGCCCGCGACCGGCAGTTCACCGTCGGAGTGCAGCGAGTGGCACTGCAGGTCGAATACCGGCCAGGGCGCAGACATACGGATGAGGGCGATCTTATAGGTCCGCTCTGGGTTACCTCTCCACTCCCCACTGCCGGGCACTGCCCCGGGTGCCGACATACGGGATGCTCAGTGCATCTGCGCCGGGGTCGCAAGGTGAAGCGGCGCGCCGAAGCTCACGCGCAGCAGCGCCCCGCCGCCGGGAGCGTTCTCCGCGCGGGCGTATCCCCGCCGGCTTCTGCGGCCTGGCGCACGATCGCCAGTCCCAGCCCCGAGCCCGGCAGCGAGCGCGCTCCCTGCGCGCGGTGAAGCGATCGAACACGAACGCCACATCCTCGGGCGAAAACCCGGCCCGTGGTCGCGCACCGTGAGCTCGCCGCCCTCCAGCACCACCTCCACAAGCCCCCCCGCGGGCTCCACCTGCAGGCGTTGTCGAGCAAATTCGACACCGCACGGCCAATCGCGCCCGCATGAGCGCTCAGCAGCGTGGGCTCCAACCTCACATCCCAGCGCACATCGCTGCGCCGCCGCGCGCGCTCGAGGGCCTCCCGCACGACCTCATCCAGGCGCACTTCGTCGGGCGCCTGGCGCCGGGGCGAGCTGCCGCGTGCCAGCTCCACCACATCGCCCACCAACGCCGTCAGCTCATCGAGCTCGGAGACGATGTCCCTGCGCAGGCTCTCCTGCTCGGACGCCGGCAGCCGCGCCGCTTCACCGAGCACCTCGATGTTCACGCGCAGGCTCGCAATTGGCGTGCGCAGCTCGTGACTCGCATCGGCGATCAGATGGCGCTGGGCCTCCACCGAGCGCTCCAGCGCATCGAGCGTCGTATTGAAGCTCTCCGCCAGGCGGGCGATCTCATCGCGGCCGGTGACCTCCAGGCGCTCGGACAGATCGAGGCTGCCCGTGAGCGACTCGGTGCGCCGCGTGAAACGCGCGATCGGCGCCAGCGCCGTGCGCGCCACGAGCGTTCCGAACAGCGCCGCCAGCGCAATCCCCGCGACACCGATCGCCACCAGTAGCAGCACGAGGCTGCTCAGCTCGTGTTCCACCTCGCTCAGCGGGCGCGCGATCATCACAGCTCCGCGTTCGCCGGTGCCGAGGGTCAGCACACGCAGGCGTGTTCCGCGGACCGTCCTATCCGTCAGCGCGCTGCCGCTGCCCCGCCTCGCGATCTGCCTGTCGAGCGTGGTGGGCGCGATCCGCGAGGTCGCGCTCTGCCCCCCTGGCACCTGCGTGCTACCGCTCGGTGCGAGGAACTGCACGTAACCCTCCGCCCCGCCAAACGGGGCCGGCTGCACCGTCCGCGGAACGCGCCCCCATCGCCATCCGGTGGCGGCCGGCCATCGAGCGGTCCCCCGGTGGCGGCCCTCCGGCAGCGCGCGACCCCGCGAACGTCTGCGCCCGCTCGCGCAGCGAGCGATCGATTTCCCCGCGCAGATCCGAGCGCACCGCGAAATACAGCCCCCAGCGCGACGCCCAGCACCGCGAGCGCCACCGACACGCTCGCCAGCGCCGCGATGCGCACGCGCAACGTCATGGCTCACGCAGGACGTACCCCACGCCGCGCACGGTGTGGATGATCTCCTCCGCGCCCGCCTCTTCGAGCTTGCGCCGCAAATAGCCGATGTACACGCGCAGCGCGTTGGAGGTCGGCCCGAAGTCATACCCCCACACGCGCTCGTAGATCGCGCTGTGCGAGAGCACCCTGCGCGGATTGGCCAGCAGCAGCTCGAGCAGCTGATACTCGGTGCGCGTCAGCTCCACCAACCGCTCTCCCACGAGCGCCCCATGGCGGCTCGGATCGAGGCTCACGCCGCCGAAGGAGAGCTTCTCCTGCGCCACGGCTCCCTCCCCATCCGCCTCCCCCGCGGGAGTCGAGCGGCGCAAAAGCGCGCGCAGGCGAGCATTCAGCTCGCCCACATCGAAGGGCTTCACCATGTAATCGTCGGCTCCCATGTCGAGCCCATCGATGCGATCGGCCACCGCGTCGCGCGCCGTGAGGATCAGAATCGGCACCCGATTTTCAAGCTGTCGCAGACGCCTGCACACCTCCAGCCCATCGACGCCCGGCATCCCCACATCGAGCACCACCGCGTCGGGAACCCTCTGGGCGACCATATCCAGGCACTGCGTTCCATCCTCCGCGAGCTCCACCTCATACCCAGCCAGCGTGAGCGCGCGCCGCAGCGCCTCGCGCACAGCACGGTCGTCATCGACTACGAGGATCGTCATGGTCGCATTCTGCCGGATGTCCAGCGCGCGCACGCGATTCTCCAACCGCGGTCCATACCGTCAGGCGGCGACTCTCGCCGAAACTGTGAGCAATCGTGGAATCCTGCGTCCCAACGGACAAGTGAGGTGAGAAGCCATGCGACCCCGATCACGTCAGATCCTTGCCCTCGGAGGCGGAGGCTTCTCGATGGAGCGGGACGGCTCGCTGCTCGATGACTACGTACTGTCCCTGGCCCCGGCCAAACGACCGCGCGTCTGCTTCCTTCCCACGGCCTCCGGCGACGCGGATCACTACGTCGTGCGCTTCACCGCCGCTTCTCCTCCGAATGCGAGGCCAGCCACGTGTCGCTGTTTCGTCGCGACCAGGGCACGGGCGGCGTCGAGGAGGACATCGCCGCCCATCTGCTGGCGCAGGACGTGATCTACGTCGGCGGCGGCAACGTCGTGAGCATGCTTGGGGTGTGGCGCGCGCACGGACTCGACGATGTCCTGCAGCAGGCCTGGCGCGAGGGCATCATCCTGTGCGGACCCTCCGCAGGGTCGCTGTGCTGGTTCAGCGAGGCCCTCTCGGCATTCCACGGAGCGCCGCGCCGGGTGCGCGGCCTGGGGCTCCTGCCCTACTCCAACTGCGTGCACTACGACGCCGAGCCCGAGCGCCGCGCCGAGTACCACCGCTTCGTCGGCGACGGAATGCGCGCGGGCTTCGCCGCCGACGACGGCGCCGCGCTGCACTTCCGCGGACGCCAGCTCGAGCGCGTCGTCTCCTCGCGTCCCCACGCCCGCGCCTACCGCGTGGAGCCGATGCGCGACGGCGTTCTGGAGGCGCCTCTGGAGAGCGTTTATCTCGGCGCCTGCGCGACCGTCCCCGAGTCTCTCGCCACCGCCTCCCGCGCCTCTCTCTCAGCACCGGCCGCCGCGTGAGTCCGCCGGAGCCCGAGGGGTCTGAGCGCCCCGAGCACAGTGCCGAGGATGGGCGCAGCACCCGGGAGCCCTCAGCGGGCGATCGCCGCGATGGGCCGGAGCGCCGCCTGATCTTCGCGATGGGCGGTGGGGGCTTCACGATGGAGCCCTCCAATCCACTGCTCGACGACTTCGTGCTCGAACTTGCGCGCGAGCGCGCACGCGAGCCACGCATCCTCTTCCTCCCCACCGCCTCCGGCGACACCAGCGCGCAGATCAACGCCTTCCAGGCGCGCTTCGCGGGCCGCGCCTGCATCCCTGAGCACCTCTCGCTGTTTCGCCTGCGCGACGCCGAGCGCACACTGAGAGAGACGATTCTCGCCCAGGATGCCATTTACGTCGGAGGCGGCTCGATGCGTAACCTCCTCGCGATCTGGCGCGCCCACGAGCTCGATCGGCTGCTGATCGAAGCTTGGCGCGCAGGCACGATCCTCGCGGGGCTCTCAGCCGGAGCGATGTGTTGGTTTCAGGGCGGCGTAACACGCTCCAGCGGTCCCCCCGAGCCGATGGCCGGCCTGGGCCTGCTGAGCGGCTCGCTCACCGTTCACGCCGACGGCGAGCCCGAGCGCCTGCCGGTATGGCTGTCAGCGGTACGTGCGGGAATCCTTCCGGGCGGCTGGGCGCTCGACGACGGCGTGGGGCTGTTGTTCGGCGACGAACGCCTCGATCGCGTCGTCAGCTCCCGCCCCGGCGCAGGCGCCGAGCGAGTCGATGCGATCGCCGGCGAGCTCGTGCGCCATCGGCTCGCGCCCGAGCTTCTGGGGGCCGGCGAGGATGCGACGACGGGGTCCTCAGACGAGGACATCGAGGAGCTCCGCCAGGTTCAACGACTACGCCGCGGCACCGGCGGCGGGGGGACCTTCAGAGCTCGCTGAGCCCGCCCGGCACTCGCGCGAGCGTCTCCTCGAGCGTCAGCTCCGGCGCTCCGCGTTCGCGCCGGTAGCGGTTCTGAGCGTCAAGCATCTGCGCGATATCGCTGCGCTCGAGCCTCGCTTCTGTCTCCGAGGAGCGCGTGGGCGTCCAATCGAGCAGCTCCTCATCGCCCCCCTGATAGAAGTGCGCTCCGAAGATCGCCAACGCGATCAGCAGGAGCGGCATTCCGAGGACGACCAGGTAGAACACAGCCGCCCCTCAGGCTCCAGCGGGGGCCGGCTGCGTCTTTGGGCGAGTTCGCGGCGCGCGCTTGGGCGCCACAACGGAAACGGCGGCCTTCGAGGAGTCGGCCCTCTGGGACTCGCCCTCCGGTGTCTCCTGGCCAAGCTTCTCCACAGCCGCGTGCAGCGCCGCGAGCTGCGCCACGAGCTGCGCCTTGATCTGCTCGAGTTCGGCAACCTCCAGCAGGCGTGGACTCGCCTTCGAGGCGGGCCTCGCGGGCTTGCGCGCGAGCGCCGGATGCCTGGCGGCCAGCTCGCCGAGCGTCAGCTCCAGCGCGGCGATCTGGGTGTGCAGCTGGCGGCGGCGGCTCGCCTCATCGCCGGCCCGCGCAGCAGAGGACTGCGGTTCGACATACAGCGCCGCAGCGACATCGCGCGGATCGACCCCCGTGTCGTGGGCTTCCTGTGCGGCGAGCGCCGCAATCGAACCCACCGCCGATGAAGTTGGCGGCAGATCGGCCACGAACGTCCCCGAGCCCTGCTGACTGTCGATGATCCCCTCCTGCTCCAAGCGCTGATACACCGCGCGAACGGTATTCGCGTTGATCCCCAGCGCCACCGCCAGGTCGCGCAACGCGGGCAGGCGCTGGCCCGCCGCGAAGCGCCCATCGCGGATGCGCGTCCGCAGCGCCCACGCCAGCTGCACCCCGATCGGCACCTCGGCGTCACGATCGAGGACGAGGTCGCTCAGTCCATCGCTCACACCCTCAGATTAGCTCGATTTCGGGCAAATGGCTAGTGTGCTAGTGAATTAGTAGACTGCGGAGGATTGAAGAGGCCCGCCGGCGCCGCATGGGGAAAGGCAGAGCTCAGTCGATCAACCGACCTTCCAAGCGGCGGATCGCCAGGCGCCACATCAGCAGGGCAAAGGCCAGGAGCACCGCCACGTGGCCCAGATCGGCCGGCCCGAGCACCTCGAAGACCGCGTCGCGTACCAGCTGCACGCAGTGGTAGAGCGGGTTGAACTCCGCGATCGTGCGCAGCACCGGGGGCAGCGTGGTGACCGGGAAGAACGTCCCGGCTACGAGGAACATCGGCGTGAGCACAGCTGAGGTGACGTAGTTGAAGTTGTCGATCGTCTTGGCGACGGCGGCGATGAGCACGCCGAAGCAGGCGAAGCCGAAGCCCGTGAGCAGGCCGATGAAGGGCACCAGCAGCATGCCCCAGCTGGGCGAGAGCCCGAAGGGGATGCCCACGAGCAGCGGCGCCATGCCATAGACGCCGGCGCGGATCGAGATCCACAGCACCTCCGCGGTGATCAGCTCCTCTACATCCAGCGGAGTCGCGAGCATCGCATCGTAGGTGCGCTGGAACTGCCAGCGCACGAAGGTGTTGAACATGCCAGGGAAGGCAGAGGAGAAGAGCACGGCGGTGGCGACGACGCCGGTGGCGACGTATGGCACGTAGCCGTGATGGCCGAAGCGGTTGAGCAGCGAACCGAGGCCGAGGCCGAAGGCGAGCAGGTAGATGGTGGGCTGCATCACCGAGGAGAAGGTCGTGGAGGGCCAGTAGCGCCCGAAGATGACGACGTCGCGGCTCATGACTGCGATGAGCGCGGCCGGTTCGAGGCGGCCGATGCGGCGCGGAGGATCGGCGGCGGGCTCAGCGGCGGGCGCGGATGCCGGCGAGACGGCACTCATGCGCTCGCCCCCGCTACGCTCGCACGCTCCGCGGCGCCAATGCTCATTCGATCAGCTCCCCAGTGAGCGTCACGAAGGCGTCCTCGAGATTGGCGGGCCGCGTGACTCCGGAGGGCAGCTTGCCGTTGAGCGACTCGGCGCGCAGAATGGCAATGGCGGGACCGGAGCGGCGATGCTGCCAGCCATGCTCGCCGGCGAGTCGATCGATCTCGGCGAGCTCTGCGGGCGATCCATAGACCTCGAGCACCTCGCTCCCTGCATGCGCCAGCACCAGCTCCGCAGGGGATCCCTGCGCGATCACGCGCCCGCGCGACATGACCGCCACGATATCGGCGAGACGCTCGGCCTCCTCGATGTAGTGCGTGGACATCAGCACCGTCACGCCCGAAACACGCAGCGAGTCAATCAGCGACCACAGCTCCTGGCGCACCTGCGGATCGAGTCCCACAGTGGGCTCGTCGAGCAACACCAGCTGGGGCTGGTGGATGAGCCCTCTCGCCACGAGCAGGCGCCGACGCATTCCGCCGGAGAGCTCGCGCACGATCGTGTCGGCGCGGGGGGAGAGATTGGCGATCTCCAGGGCTCGATCCACAGCGGCGTGCCGCTCGGCGGCCGGCACGCGGTAGAGGCGCGCGAAGACCGTGAGGATCTGCCTGCAGGTGAGCTCCACGTCGAGGTTGTCGAGCTGGGGCACCACGCCCATCGCCATGCGCGCCCGCTTGGATTCCAGCGGCAGCCCGTAGCCCAGCACCTCGATCTCCCCCTCATCCGCGAGCGCCTGCGCCGTGAGCAGGCGCATCGTCGTCGACTTGCCCGCGCCATTGGGGCCGAGCAGGCCAAAGCAGATGCCTTTCGGCACCTGGAGATCCAAACCATCCACCGCCGTGATCGCGCCGAAGCGCTTCACCACGCCGCGCAGGGATATCGCTGGTGGGGTCATTGGAGGCATGCTTTCAGACTGGCTGCCGAAACCCTCGCTCCCGACCCGCGAGACACGGTGAACGCAAAAACGGATACGCTGGCCCCACGATGAGATTGATCGGCGCCGGCCTGCCGCGAACGGCAACGCTCACACAGAAGACCGCGCTCGAGATGCTGGGCGTTGGCCCCTGCTACCACATGGTGAACGTCCTCGCGGACCTCGATCAGGTGAAGCTGTGGATGGCGGCACTCGACGGGCAGCCCCAGTGGGATGAGGTCTTCGCGGGCTTTCAGTCCACAGTGGACTGGCCCGGAGGCTACTTCTACAAGGAGCTGATGGAGGTCTACCCAGATGCGGTGGTGCTGCTGAGCGTGCGCGACCCGCAGGCATGGGCAAAGAGCGCGCACGACACCGTCTGGAGCGTGCGCCACGGCGAGTCGCTGATGCGCCTGCTCTCGAGCGCCTGGGGCAAGATCGACCCCCAGTGGCAGGGCTTTCTGGAAATGGCCGATGGACTGCTGTGGAAGGACAAGGGCACCTTCGCCAACGCCCACGAAACCCTCGAGCAGCTGGCCGAGCGGATGGTCGCCTTCAACGAGGAGGTCAAGCGCACCGTCCCGGCGGAGCGCCTCGTGGTGTGGGGGCCCAAGGACGGCTGGGAGCCGCTGTGCACCGCACTCGACGTGCCCGTTCCCAGCGAACCCGTGCCGCACGTCAACGACAGCGAGGAGTTCGTCGCGCGGGTGATCGACGGCGCGCTGGCCGGACTGCAGGCCTGGCAGGAGAGCCGCGCGGCGAGCGTTTCCTGAGGGCCCTTACGCGGCCTGTGCCGCCAGACCCTCGCCGCTCGCCCGCTCCGCAGCCAGATCGACCTCCTGTGGTCGCGAGGCCGGTGGACGCAGCAGCAGGAACGCCGCGAGGATTCCCAGCGCAACGCACACTGCCGCGACGATGTATGCCAGGTGGTATCCGCCCGTCAGCGCGCTCGCCAGCGAGTGACCATCGGCGCTCAACGCCTTGGTGTGATCGGTGGCGATGGTCCCCAGCGTGGCGAGACCGATCGCACCGAACAGCTGCACCGATACGTTGATGATCCCCGAGGCCAGGCCCGCATCGCGCGAGGGCACGTCGGCCATCCCAATCGTGAGCAGCGGCAGGAACGAGGCGCCCGCGCCGAGGCCGAGCGCAAAGAAGGCGAAGAAGAGGCCGGGGAAATAGCTCGCGTGCACACCCTGGGTGGCTAGCAGCACCAAACCCACGACGATGCCCAAGAGCCCCGCCGCGAGCGTCTGAACAGAGCCGAAGCGTTCCATCGCGCGCGCCGATATGCCCAGCGACATCGCCGCGATGGCAATCGTGAGGGGCATGAACGCCAGTCCCGTTTCGATCGCGTCGTAACCGAGCACGTGCTCCAGATACAGCGCGCCGAGGAAGAACGCTGAGAACATGCCCGTTACGAGCAGGCCGCGCACGAGGCTCGAGCCCATCAGCGTGCGCAGGCGCAGGATCCGCAGCGGCATAATCGGGTTGGCGACGCGTGCCTCCAGTCCCAGGAAGGCCACCAGCAGAGCCAGCGAGGCGCCGGCCGCGCCGAGCGTGCGCGCCGAGAGCAGGCCGTATTCGCTCGACTTGACGATCGCGAACGCGCCGAACATCGTTGCGAGCGTGATCAGGATCGATCCAAGAACATCGACTCCGCCCGCGAGACCGATGCCCTCGTTCTCCTCGATCAGCATCGCGCCGAGCAGCAGCGCGACCACGCCGATCGGCACATTGACGAAGAAGATCCAGTGCCAGCTCAGCGACTGCGTGAGCGCCCCGCCGGCGAGCAGTCCGATCGAGCCGCCTCCTGCGGACACGAACGCGTATACGCCCATCGCCCTAGCCTGCTCGGCCCGCTCCGGGAACTCCGTGACGATGATCGCAAGGATCACGCTCGAGGCAATCGCGCCGCCAATCCCCTGGATCAGGCGCGCGCCGATCAGCATCGCTTCGCTGCTCGCGAGCCCGCACAGTATGGATGCCGCCACGAACACCACGAGGCCGCTGAGGAAGACCCTCTTGCGTCCTACCAGATCGCCGAATCTGCCCGCGAGCAGCAGGAAGCCGCCAAATGTGATCAGGTAGCCGTCGATCACCCACGTGAGATTTGCCTGCGTGAAGTGAAGTTCGCGCTGGATGGAGGGCAGCGCGACGTTGACGATGGTCGCATCGAGCACCATCATCAGCTGCCCCAAGCAGAGCACGGCAAGCGCTACCCAGCGGCGCCGCTCACGCTTGCGCGCGATGTCCTCCTCGGTGCTCGCCTCCAGCTTCTCGTAGTGGCTCGGTGTGGTGGCGGTGGTGGTGCTCATCGAATGCTCCTTCCAGGGTGCTCCGGGTGCGCGGTGAGAACACCATAGCATGGATCATCACTGATACAGGTATCATCGTCTTAAACGTGATGATTGCTGCTGCGTGGTATAATTGTCCCGTTATGACCAATGAGGTTCGTCCCTGTGCCCCCAACTCGATGGTGCTTCTCACGCGCCTGGCCAAGCAGGTCTACAGGCGCAGCAGCGAGGAGCTTCTGGGCATGCACCTGCGCCTGCTGATGGCGCTCAGCTACGTGCGCGACCACGACAACGCCCCCCAGCAGGAGCTCGCGGAGGCGCTGTGCATGGACGCCAACAACGTGGTGCTGCTGCTCAACGAGCTCGAGGATCTGGGGTTTGTCGCCCGCCGTCGCGACCCCCACGATCGCCGGCGTCATCTGGTCGAGCTGACCGAGGATGGCGCCCATGCGTTGATCAGTGCCGAGCGCGCGCAGGAAACGATCGAGGACGACGTTCTGCGGGCGCTCGACCCCACCGAACGGGCGACCCTGTGGCAGTTGCTCACACGTGCCCTGCAGGGGGCCGAGCCCGCCGTGCCCGAGCGGGAGGACGATCGGGAGGCCGCCGCGAGCGCAGCGGTCTCGACGTAGGACCTGTACCGATAAGGCCTCTCGGGCCCCGGCGGGTCGACCCAGCTACCCCCGGGCCTTCATCTTCTTCCACTCGGACTTGTGCTCGCGCTTGGCCGCCTGATAGTCGAGCAGCGCCTGTGGCGAGTCGACATCTCCGAGCGTGGGGTGTGGCGGCGCGAGCGCCCTTGCTGCCTTGACGCCGTAGCGCTTCGCGAGCACGGCCCCCATCGACTTGACCTTCATCTCTCCGAAGCCCGGGAGCGCCTCCAAATTGGCGCGCAGTTCGCCCGCGTCGCCCGCGGAGCTCCAAACACGGGCCGCGTCGCCGCCATAGCGATCCTCGACGTGGATCGCCAGGTCGTGTACGCGCTTGGCCATCGAGCCGGGATAGCGGTGGATCGCGGGCTTCTCCTTGAACACCGGCCCCAGATCGGCTTTCGCGAGCGCCGCCGCATCGAACGCGCCGAGACGCCGCCTCAACGTGAGCGGGCCCATGAACGCCTGCTGCACCGTCACCTGCTGATCCAACGCGAACCCCACCAGCAGCGCCAGCGGATCGGACGCGATCAGGGCGTTTGCCTCGTCAGAGTCCGTGAAGTACAGGCGATCCGGCAGGGTGGAGGGCATGCCTTCGCAGTCTAATCGCGGCGGCAATCGGCCGCGCAGCGAGTGACCGGGCTGAGTGCGAATAGAACATGCGTCCGGGTCGCCTCCATCTTGATGGTGTCGCTGGGATAGTTTGAACTATGCCTTCGTCATTGGAACTGTTGCCATTACGCCAAGGTGACATTGGTTTGGGTCGGTGGCGGAAGCGGGCTGAAACGGCCGGCCGGCAAGGTGAGCTTGCGCCCGTACATTTGTGGCGATATCTGCCGTTGGTGGCGCTCGTAACCGCCTCGGTGGTTGTTCTTCCGGCCGCGCTTGTGGATGCGATCGTGCCACGAGGCGGCTCGTTGTTGATGGCTGCCTCGGCGGTGTCAGCCGTGGCTGTCTCGGTCGCGATCGCCGGCGCCGAGGCGGCCCTCTGGAAACGGCAGCGCCGATCGCGTGACTTCGTCTTCGCCGACCTGATGCTGTGGGGGTGGCTGCGTCGATGCTGGACAGAGCGACGCCTGGGCCAAGCACGAAATCTCTACGACTCCGCCCGGAAGGCCGGCCCCGGCGTGAGCATCGATCTGCTGCAGCGCCTCAGCAAACTGCTTGAAGCGCGCGATGCCTACACCCACGGGCACAGCCAACGGGTCGCGCGCCACGCCGAGCGTATCGCCCGAGCAATGCACATCCCCCCAGTGGAGATCGCCAAGATCCGAACCGCGGCCACCGTCCATGACGTGGGCAAGCTCCACACCCCGAGAGAGATCCTCAACAACCCAGCACGCCTCACCGATGCGGAATTCGCAGTCATGAAGCGCCATCCTGGCGACGGTGCGAACATGCTGGCGGCGGTTGGTGACTGCGAGATCGCGGCGATGGTCCGCCACCATCATGAGCGCATGGATGGCCGCGGCTATCCCGACGGCTTGGCCGGCTCGGATATCCCGCTCGGCGCCCGCATCATCGCCGTGGCCGACACTTTCGATGCCATCATCTCCACCCGCTCGTATAGATCGGCGGGGACGCATAAGAAGGCGCTTGACATCCTTTCCAACGAGGCCGGCTCGCAGCTCGACGGCGCAGCGGTGGCCGCCTTTCTCAACTGCTACTCCGCGCGCCGCTCGGTCGCCTGGTTCGCATTCCTGACAGCAGCCCCCCAGCGCCTCTTTGCAATGTTGCAGAGCGCCTCACCGAACCTCGGCGCCGGCACAGGAGGGATCGCCTCGATCCTCCCATCTCTAGGCGCAGCCGGCCTGCTTACCCTCTCGCCCGCCTTAGGCCACAACACGCTCGTCGATCGGGGCACATACCGCCAACCGGTCACGATGGTTACACAGCCTCACGGGCCGACCATCACGGCGACCTCAGCCACAGATGCGCCGCGACATCACCCCAGGCAGACAGCGAGCACTCGGCCGATCGCAGACCCCCACCGCCCGAGCCGCCTGACCTCGCGCATCTCCCCCAGCGGACGCACCTCCCCCAACACACCAGCGCCCAAGAATCAGCCGGCGAGCACACCGAACAGCCCCGACGGCGGCACGGGCACAGTTACAGTTACGCGCGAACCCTCCGTCGTCGCGCCCACGGCACCGCCCACAACGAGCTCACCGGTGTCCATACCGCCCCCGACAGCGAGCTCACCGGTGTCCACCACGCCGCCACCCACCACGACCTCACCAGCGCCCACACCGCCCCCGACTGCGCCCCCGGTGAACGAAGCTCCGAAGCTCCCTGCCCCGCCGATCAGCCTTCCGGTGACGCTTCCCAGCGTCAACGTCAACCTCCCACCTTTACATGTACATGTAGGGATTCCCTGAGCCTGGCGGTGCGGCCGACGCACGATCGGCCGCTCAGCGTGGACGGGGAGGGCGGGATGGTTTGCAAAGCATCAAGTCCAGGTTGAGGGTTTGGTGGAGCTTCTGATGGAGCCGGTCAGGCGGCAGGCCCGGCGGCGGGCGGCGGGGCGGTGAACGAGGCACGCCAGTGGGGCCACAGCCGCATTCCGAGAGGACAGGCTCGGTGCCCTACCCGATGCCCTATACTGGCCGGCGTGCGAAAGACCAGTGTCTATCTCGATGACGAGCAGGCTCGGCGCCTTGCCCGCTTGGCTCGCGAGGAGGGCCGATCGCAGGCAGAGGTGCTGCGCGAGGCAGTCGCCACCTACCGGCCCAAGCCATCCTCGGATCGAGACTTCGCTTTGGCGGCGGGCTTCAATCGGATCGACAACGACCCCCGTCCTATCTCCCAAATACCAGAGGAAGATCTGCTTGAGGGCTTCGGCCGGTGACCTTCATCATCGATGCGGCACCGCTTGTGGCCCTCTCACAACCAGACGAGCCACGAAGGACCGCAATCCTGGATGCGCTGCGCACCGAGCCCGGCGCTCTTGTCATTCCAGCGCCCGTAACCGCGGAGATCGACTACATGCTGGGTGAGCGCTTCGGTCGTGCCGCCAGGGTGGCTTTTCTGCGAGACCTGGCTGCCGGGCGATTCGACGTAGCCTGCTTGGAGCGCGAGGACTACGCGACGATCGGCGAACTCGATGCACGCTATGCAGACCTCGAACTCGGTCTCGCTGACTGCGCTGTGATCGCACTCGCGCGGCGCTACGAGACCAGTCGAATCGTCAGCTTCGACGAGCGGCATTTCAGTGCCGTCACGCCACTTCAAGGCGGAGCTTTCACCATCCTGCCCTACGACGCGGCCTAACGACAGACTCCCATCTGACGGAAACGGAGAGGGCGGGATTCGAACCCGCGATGGGGTTTAACCCCCATACTCGCTTAGCAGGCGAGTGCCTTCAGCCACTCGGCCACCTCTCCCCGAGAGCGGAATGCAAGTGTAGAGGCTTCCGGCCTTTCGATGCCATTTGCGGTTCCGGCTGGCCACCGCGTAGCATCCTCAGAGGCGTCCTTTGCGGCGGCTCATGGAAGGGTGGCAGAGCGGTTGAATGCGGCGGTCTTGAAAACCGTTAGGCCGGGCAACCGGCCTCGGGGGTTCGAATCCCCCCCCTTCCGTCCCGTTGTATCGCGGGACATCGAGGACTGATGTCTCCGAAGATGCGCCTTGGGAGAGGGTGGATGGGTGTGGATGGCCCTCGCCGGGAAGATCGTGAAGGGCCTCGCTCGGGAGAGCACGAATGACCCTTGCCCACAGCTACGTGAGTTGCGCTCTCGCGTACTGAGCTCCCCGCGTGCCAAACTATCGCCCATGAGCGAGCCCTCGCTGACCGGCGGCTGCCTCTGTGGCGGCGTGCGCTTCGAACTGACCGAGGCGCCACCGGCAGCGGGATACTGCCACTGCACCCGCTGTCAGCGCCGCACCGGCACGGCGTCCTCGGTACAGGCGCGAATCGACGGGGACACCCTGCGGCTGCTTGGGGGCGAGGATCTCGTGAAGGCATGGCGACACCCCGAGGGGGGCTTCGAGAAGATGTTCTGCCGCGAGTGCGGCGGGCATCTCTTCAGCCGCAACCCCGAGGATCATCGCCAGATGAGCGTGCGGCTCGGCGCCTTCGACGGTGACCCCGGTGTACGACCGAGCTGGCGGGCGTTCGTCGCCTACGCCGTCGACTGGGAGTCGATCCCCGACGACGGGCTCGAGTGCTTTGCCGAGGCGAAGTCACGGCGCTGACCGTCCCCACGACGAACGCCTATCGTAGAACAGGCCGACAGTCCGTCGGCCCAGCATTGCAACCATCGCACCCCACAGGAGACCGGAGGAGATCATGGATACATACGTAATTTTGAGGCGCAGCGCCTGGGCGTCGGCCGACGACCTCGGCGCAGCCGCCGGCCGTTCGAGCAAGGTCGGCGATGAGGAGATGTCCGAGGATATCCGTTGGATTCGCAGCTACGTCCTCAGCGAGCCCGACGGGCGCGTGGGCACTGTCTGCATCTACCAGGCAAGCAGTCCCGAGGCGATCCGCGAGCACGCCTCGCGCGCAGAGCTGGCAGTCGATGAGATCATCCCTGTCGCCGACACGGTGATCGTTCGAGCGGACCCGGAGGCAACCACCGCCTGACGCTGGGAGGCAGATGGCGGATCTATCGACGCTCGGCGCACAGCAGTTCCAGCGTCCCCCAGGCGGTCCGTAGCCTGTCCCGGCGCCGCACCTCCAAGAAGCCCGCCTGCTCGATCAGGGCGGGTAGTTCCCCGCGCGCGTGCGCACCGGTGACCTCGAAGCCATCGAGCATCCTCAGCGCGAAGAACGCCACCCCCATCAGGGCATCCTGCGGTGCTCCCCAGTCGGCGACGTGCAGGCGTCCACCGGGTCGCAGTACGCGGTGCGCCTCGGCCAGCGCCGCGCGCTTGTTCGTCGTGCTCAGGTGGTGCAACACCAGCGAGGCGACGACGCGGTCGAAGGCGTGCTCCGGCACAGGCAGCGCGAGAGCGGAGCCCTCGAGCCAGTCGATCCCGCTCCCTCGATCCTTTGCGCGCGCCCGCGCGAGCGCGCCGGGATCGGGGTCGAGCGCGGTTATCGAGGACGCGGGGAGCGCCCTTGCGAGGCGCACCGTGAGGCTGCCGGTGCCGCAGCCGATCTCCAGCACCGCGCCGGGCTCGCCGGCCACGACCTGCGCGACCAGGCGCGAGCGAAAGGTGCGCTCGCGCATCGTGAGCGCCACGACGGGGTCATAGAGCGCCGTCAGTCCATGACGCCCCGCGGCTGGTAGGAAGCTCGCCTCGGACACCGCCTGGATGATGATCGAATCCAGGAAGCTGCGCAAAGGGCCTAGTTCCACATCTGACTATCAAGACTTCTCCGGCTCGGTCCGATGATTCGGGGGATGTCGTCGACCCTGCTCCCAACAACCGCTCGCACCGGCGGACGCTGGATCGATCACTGGCTCGATGGCGTCCGCGATCTGGAGAACCTGCGCGCGGGCCATCCGATGATGGATGCCGTGATCGACGAGGTCGATGGGCGCATGATCCGCGTAGGAGAGCACTGGCTTGCGGACTTCGCCTCCTGCAACTACCTCGGCTTCGATCTGGATCGCGAGATCATCGACTCGGTGCCCGCCTACCTGGAGGCCTGGGGGACGCACCCCAGCTGGTCGCGCCTGCTCGGCAGCCCGGCGCTGTATGAGCAGATCGAGACTCGACTCAGCGAGCTGCTGGGCTGCGAGGACTCGCTTGTGCTCCCCACGATCACGCACATCCACGCCTCGGTGATTCCGGTGCTGGCGTCCTCGGGGACGATCTTTCTGGACGCGCGCGCACACAAGACGATCTACGACGGCTGCCAGGTGGCGCGCTCGCGTGGCGCCGCGGTGCGCCGCTTTCGCTTCGAGGACCCCGGGCACCTCGACGAGCTGCTCGCCGCCGATCGGGACCGCGTGCGCCTGGTGTGCATGGACGGGGTCAACAGCATGACCGGCAACCCGCCCGACCTGCGCGCCTTCGCGGAGGTGACGCGCCGCCACGGAGCGCTGCTGTACGTCGACGACGCCCACGGCTTCGGCCTGATCGGCGAGCGGGGGAGCGGGCCTGCGACCCTCCCTGCCCTTACGGAAGCCGCGGCAACAGCATCGTGCGTCACTTCGAGGAGAGCTACGAGGACCTGGTGCTGGTGGGAGGGTTCTCCAAGGCCTACTCCTCGCTGCTGGCTTTCATCGCCTGCCCGACGGAGATCAAGAACCTGCTGAAGGTTGCCGCGCCGCCCTACCTGTACTCTGGCCCCTCCCCGGTTGCCTCGCTTGCGACGGTGCTCAGCGGCCTGGAGGTCAACGACAAGCGCGGCGATGAGCTGCGCGCGACCGTACACCGCCACTCGGTGCGCGTGCTGGAGGCGCTGAGAGAGCTCGACGTGCACACGCCCAACCGCTCCGAGCTGCCAATCATCGAGATTCCGCTGCGCGACCACGAGCGCATCGGCGCCGTTGGCGAGCTGCTCTTCGAACGGGGCGTGTACGTCACGCTGGCCGCCTATCCGCTCGTGCCCAAGGCGGAGGTGGGCTTTCGCGTGCAGCTCACGGCGGCCAACACCGACGCCGAGGTGGACACGCTGATCGCCGCCCTGCGCGAGCTGGCCGAGCAGGACGAGCTCCAGTCCGCCATCGCGCCAAGGACGGCGGAGGTGAGGTGATGGACCGCGGCGCGCGGGTGCAGCCGGTCATGGTGAGCAGTCGCCGCCAGGGGCTGCAGCTGTGGCAGGGGTACCTTGCGTTTGCGGCGGTGGGCGCCTTCCTGTACATGCTCGTGCCGCCGCTGAAGGGCAATGCGGCGTTCTTCAACGCGCTCGGCCTGACCAGCTGGATCGCGGTGATCGTTGGCATCCGTCGCAACCGCCCCGGCTACTCGCTGCCGTGGTGGCTGTTCGCGGTGGGGCTCTTCCTGTACTGGCTGGGCGACGTCTACACCTACAGCTACCCGAAGTACATCCTGCACGCCGAAGTCTCATTCCCCTCGATCGGCGACGCGATCTACCTCACGGTGTACCTCGCGCTGATGCTGGGGCTGCTGCTGCTGGTGCGCAGGCGCAACCCGCAGCGCAGCCGCAACACGCTGATCGACGCCGCGATCCTGACGCTGGGGCTCTCGCTGCTCTCGTGGGTGCTCTTGATTGCGCCCTACCTGCACGACGGCACGATGACGCTGCTGCCCAAGCTCGTCTCGGTGGCCTATCCGCTGGGGGACATCGTCCTCCTGGCCGCCGCGATCCGGCTGGCACTCGACAGCGGGCAGCGCCGGCCCTCCTTCTATCTGCTGAGCGCGAGCATCGTCTCGCTGCTGGTGACCGACTTCGTATACGGGGTGATGACGCTCGACAACGCCTTCCACCATCAGCTGCTGCTCGACCTCGGCTGGTTCTCCTATCAGGTGCTGTGGGCCGCCGCCGCACTGCACCCCTCGATGGTGGCGCTGCAGGAGCCCGCCGGCCCACCCGAGGCCAAGCTCACGCCGCTGCGCCTGAGCCTGCTCACAGGCGCCTCGCTGATCGCACCCGTGTGCATCCTGCTCAAGGAGCTGCGCCGCGGCGATCTCGATCTGATCGTGATCATCTGCGCCTCGGTAGTGCTGTTCGGCTTCGTGGTGATGCGCATGGTGGGCCTCGTGCGCCAGCAGGAGCGCTCGGTTGCGCGCGAGCGATTGCTGAGCTCCTGCGGGGCCGCGCTCGTCTCCTGCGCCACGCGTGAGGAGATGCAGAAGGCGGCGCTGAAGGTCGTGGTGCCATTGCTGGAGGGCTCGGGCGCCGGCGTGCTGTGCCTCGTCGAGCCGGCCTCGCAACCGACCTCCACCGGCGAGGCGCTCGGCGCGGTGGCGCGCAGCGACGATCCGCGCTGGCCGACGCGCGAGCTGCCAGAGCACATGGGCACTCGACTGCTGCGCCTGGCAAGCGAAGACAGCTACCGCGACATGCGCCTGGACACCGCCCTGCTGGGCGCCCTGGAGCTGCCGCGCGAGTGGATCTGCGGCCTTGTGCTGCCGCTGCCGGTGCGCGATGGCGTGATGGGCCTGCTGCTCATCGCGCGACCCACCGCCACCCCCCGCGAGGCGCGGGGCGCGCTGGTGGCGCTCGCCACTCAGCTGGCGCTCGCGCTGGAGGGGGCGCGGCTCACCGAGTCCGTGCACGTGCAGCGCAGCGAGGCGCGCTTCGCCTCGCTCGTGCAGAACTCCAGCGATCTGATCACGGTGGTGGGCTCGGATGCGACGATCACCTACCAGAGTCCCTCTTCCGAGCACGTGCTCGGCTATCCGCCGCAGGAGCTCCTGGGCACGCGCTTTGATCGCCTGGTCGCGCCCGACGACGCCGGCCATCTGCTGCGACTGCTCGCCGACGGCGCCGCCTACGCGCGACGCGACGGCGAGGTGATCGAGTGCTCGCTGCGCCACCGCGATGGGGGCCTGCGCCAGTTCGAGGTGCTGCACACCAATCTGCTGGGCGACGAACACGTGCAGGGGATCGTGCTGAACGCCCGCGACATCTCCGAGCGCAAGGCATTCGAGGAGCAACTCGCCCACCAGGCGTTCCATGATCCCGTCACCAACCTGCCCAACCGCGCGCTGTTCGTGGAGCGCGTGCGCCACGCGATCAGCCGCTCACGTCGCGAGAGCGGCGAGCTCGGGGTGATCTTCCTCGATATCGATGACTTCAAGACGATCAACGACAGCCTCGGCCACGGCGCTGGCGATACGGCGCTGATCGATGTGGCCAAGCGCCTCTCGCTGAGCATCCGCTCGAGCGACACCGCGGCGCGCTTCGGTGGCGACGAGTTCGTGGTGCTGCTGGAGGACCTCGATGGCACCGAGACGGCGGTGGAAGTCGCCGAGCGAATCCTCGAGGACCTGCGCCAGCCGCTGATGGTGGCCGGCAAGGAGCTGGTGGTGCGCGGCTCGATCGGTATCTCGATCCTCGAGGGGGACTCGACCGCCAGCGCGGACGAGCTGATCCGCGACGCCGACGCCGCGATGTACATCGCCAAGCGCGACGGCAAGGGCGGCTATCGGCTGTTCGAGCCCGAGATGCACGCGGGTGTGCTGGCGCGCCTGGAGCTGCGCGCCGATCTGCAGCGCGCACTGGACGATGGTCAGTTCGATCTGCACTATCAGCCAATCGTGCGCCTCGCCAACAGTCAGGTCGCGGGGATGGAGGCGCTTCTGCGCTGGCACCACCCCGAGCGCGGGCTGGTCGTGCCCGGTGACTTCATCCCATTCGCCGAGGAGACGGGGCTGATCGTGCCGATCGGCCGCTGGGTGCTGCGCGAGGCCTGCCGCCAGGCGGTGGCGATCCAGCGCCAGTGGAATGAGGACCCGCCGCTGTACATGTGCGTGAACCTCTCGGTGAAGCAGCTGCAGCACAGCGACGTGATCTCCGACGTGAGCGACGCGCTCGCGGATTCGGGACTGGATCCCGGACTGCTCACGCTGGAGATCACCGAGTCGATGCTCATCGACGACCCGGAGATAGCCGTGGTGAAGCTCACCGAGCTGCGTTCGTTGGGCGTGCGTATCGCGATGGATGACTTCGGCACGGGGTACTCCTCGCTCAGCTATCTCAGCCGCTTCCCCGTGGATGTGATCAAGATGGACCGCTCGTTCCTGCGCCCGGAGACGACGCCGGAGGCGGTGGACCTGTCGAGTGCGGTGGTCGCGCTTGGGAGCTCACTGGCGCTCGAGGTGGTGGCGGAGGGCATCGAACTCGACGACCAGCTCAAGCGCCTGCGCGACCTCGGCTGCGAGCTCGGGCAGGGCTTTCACTTCGCGCACCCGATGGAGTCCGAGCGGATGCTCAACTACCTCGCGGGAGCATCGTTGAACGGCGGTGAGCCGAGGAGCGAGCCGGCGCCCACCGCACCCGATGCCGCCTAGCGCCCCGCGGGAGCCGGCGATGAGCGACGCATCCGAGCACGAGCCCGCGCAAGCAGAGCCGGCGGCGCGCGCAGGGCCGGCGGTGGACTCCGAGCCCGCGGCGGCCCATCCGCTCGCGCGCCCCGCGAGTCACCCGCGCGTGCTCCCGCCGCCGCGTCCCCGCCGCGGAGCCTCAGAGCGCCCGGGCCCGAGGGAGCTGCTCGCGCACAGGGACTTCAGGCTGCTGTTCACGGGACGCTGCGTATCGCTGCTGGGAGATGGCGCATTCCTGGTGGCGCTTGCGTGGCAGGCATACACGCTCTCCAATGCTCCCACCGCCCTCTCGCTGCTGGGAATCGCGATGACGGTGCCGCTGATCACGCTGCTCCTGCTGGGCGGCGTGGTGAGCGACCGCCACGACCGCCGCCGGGTGATGCTGCTCGCCGATCTGGTGCGAGCGGCGCTGCTGGGTGTGATGGGCGCACTCGCGCTGAGCGGAAACCTGCGCCTGTGGCAGATGATGGTGATCGTCGCGATCTACGGCGCCGCGCAGGCGTTCTTCGATCCGGCGAGCGACGCGATCGTGCCCGAGCTGCTTCCCGACGAGCAGCTCGGGGAGGCCAATGCGCTTGAGCAGTTCGTGCGTCCGCTCGCGCTGCGCCTCGCGGGACCGGCGCTGGGCGGAGCGCTGGTGGGGGGCTTCGGTCCGGGCGCGGCGTTCCTCGCCGATGGCGCCACCTTCGTGGCCTCGGCGGCGGCCCTGTGGGCGATGTCCGCGCGCGTGCTCTCCAGGCGCAATGTCGAGTCTCGCGCCGAGAGCCCCCTCGAGCGTGCGCTAGCCGCGCGCTTCCCCGAGCGCGCGCGCGGCGAGAGCGGTTCGCTGCCGACACTCACGGACCTCCCCTCCTCCGCGGTCGCGGGTGCCACGCGCGAGCTGCGCGAGGGCTGGAACTATGTGCGCCGGCACGTTTGGCTGTGGGGGACGTTTGCGAGCGCCGGCATCGCCTACCTGCTGTTCATGGGGCCCTCGGAGGTGCTGCTGCCGTTCATGGTGAAGCACGAGCTCGGAGGCAACGGGGTGCAGCTCGGCCTCGTGCTGGGGGCGGGCGGACTCGGCTCGGTGGCGTGCGCGGTGGCGATGAGCCGCAGCGGGCTGCCGCAGCGGAGCATGAGCTTCATCTACGTCGTGTGGGCGCTGGCGACCCTCGCCGTCGCCGGCTATGGACTCGCGACGGCGATGTGGCAGCTGATGCTGGCGAGCCTCGCCTTCAACCTACTCGAGACGGCGGGCACGATCGTGTGGGCGACGATGAAGCAGCGCCACGTTCCGGGGCACCTGCTGGGGCGCGTCTCGAGTCTCGATTGGCTGATCTCGATCGGGCTGCTACCCGTGTCGCTCGCGCTCACGGGGCCATTGAGCGCCGCGCTGGGCGTGCGCACGACGCTGATCGCCGCGGGGCTGCTGGGGGCGATGGCGACGCTCGGCGGACTGGCGCTGCCGGGGATGCGGGCGGTGGACTACTCCTGGGAGGGACCGAGGGGAGGCTCGGCGCTGGGCGGCTCGGCGGCGCTCACCGCAAACACGATGTGAGCGCGCGCGACGGCGAGGAAGGAGTGACTCTCCACCGGCCCCCCGTCGAGCGGCACCAGTGAGACATCGGTGAGCGTGAGAAAGTCGCGCTCGGAGGCGCTGAGCACGTCCGATACGCGGCTGCGATGGCCATCGCGGGCGAGTGTGATGAGGCCTTCGATGCGGTGCCGGGAGGTCTCCACGCGGATGCGCTCCTGGCGGAAGTCCAGGTGCTCGTCGGCGCCCTGAAGACTCCCGCGCCCCTCGAGGGATGCGCCGCCAGTGGCTTCGGTGGAGCTCACGCGGTCATTATCCCCCGACCGCGTGAGCCCGTGCCGTCACACCCCACGGCGCTCCACCGGCACCTGAAGCACACGCCACTTCAGGTGCCCCCAGATGACGCTACGGAACGACGATCGTGAAGGCGTAGCCCGTCGTGAGGATCGTGGTGCCGGGGGCGTACGTATCGACCTCGAAGGCGCTCGCGGCGCAGTGGTGGTGCTGCGCGTCGACGGCCACCGTGCCGAGTGCGCCGCCAGCAGTGGTGTAGGAGACCTCGGGCGAGACCGACGCCGAGACTGCGGCCGCGTTGACGGGAGCCGCCGGCGTGACGCAGTAGGCGCCGCCGATTGGCTCGGTGACGCTGGCGATCCCAGCGCTCTGGGCGGCGATCAGGTTTGCCTGGGTGGGCGAGGCGGTGGGCTGCACGAGCCCGTAGGCCGCGGTGCCCGAGGGTCCGGCGGGACCCTGGATGCCCTGTGGGCCGGTGGCTCCGGTGGCACCCTTCGCGCCGGTGGCGCCCTTCGCGCCCTTGGCACCCGTGGCGCCCTTCAGTCCACGCGGACCGGGAACGCCGGTGAAGCCGCGGGGCCCGCGTGAGCCGCGCAGAAGGCACTCGCGTACGCGATGGTGGCCGGAGAGGACCGTGACGCAGCTGGAGCGCGCCTCATGCGCGGAGGCCCCCAGCAGGCTCGTGCCGGCGAGGGCGGGGACGGCGATTGTCATCGCGCCCACCACGGCGGGGGTCGCGAGCAGGGCGAGCGTGCGGGGGTGTAGACGGCGGCGCGGAGCGCGCGAGGAGCGGTGCATTTGGAGGTCCCTTTCCGTTGGGTTGCTTTCTGAAGAACACTCGGGCGGGCTCAGCGGAGCGGTGGAGCGGCACCTCCCGCGAAACCTCGAGCCCCATCTGCGCTGTTGGGCCGGCGCGCGCCGGCTCCACCTCAGCCCACGTTTTGCCAGCCTCAGCCCACGTTTTGGGGAAGCCGAGCGGGCAGCCCAGCGCGAACGACGGGACCGGGGGCGGCGCCGAGCGAGTCGACGGGAGCGTTGCGCTCCTCGCGCACGATGTAGAGGGGGCGGTGCTTGACCTCGTCGTAGATGCGCCCCACGTACTCGCCGATCACGCCGAGCGCGATCAGCTGGATGCCCCCGAGCAGCAGGATCGCGATCGTCAGCGAGCCGAAGCCGGGCAGGTAGGAGTCCACGAGGCGCAGCCCGATCACGACGGGGATCGCGACGAAGGCGACGCCCGCGGAGAGCATCCCGACGTAGGTGGCGAGCTGCAGGGGAAGGTGGGAGAAGGAGGTGATGGCGTCGAGCGAGAAGCGGAGCATCCGTCGCAGCGTGTACTTGGTCTCCCCGGCGTGGCGCGCGTCGCGCTCGTAGGGGACGGCGGTCTGCGTGAAGCCCACCCACACGGTCATGCCGCGCAGAAAGCGCGAACGCTCGGTCATCGCCAGCAGCGCGTCGAGCGCGCGGCGGTCGAGCAGGCGGAAGTCGCCGGAGTTGGGCTCGAGGTTGACCTGAGCGAGCTTGTCGAAGAGCTTGTAGAACCATGAGGCGGTGGCGAGCTTGAAGGCGGTCTCGCCCTCGCGCTGCTTGCGCACGGCATAGACGACGTCGGCCCCCTGCTGCCACTGCTCGAGCATCGTGGGGATCAGCTCGGGGGGGTCCTGGAGGTCGGCGTCGATCATCGCCACGACATCCCCCACGGCGTGCTCGAGGCCGGCGGTGAGGGCCGCCTGGTGGCCGAAGTTGCGCGAGAGATGCACGACGCGCACGCGCGGATCGGCGTCGGCGAGGCGATCGAGCAGCGCGCCGGTGCCGTCGGAGGAACCATCGTTGACGAGCACCAGCTCAAAGGCGTAGTCGGCGACGGCTGCAAGGGTGCGGCTCACGAACAGCTCAACGAGGGCCTCCTCGTTGTAAACGGGGGCCACGACGCTGAGCAACGTGGGGGAGCGCTGGGGGGAAGTGGGCATGGTGTTTGGGGGAGCTGGTTTAAGGTGTGTACGTGAGAAGACTAGAGAACCCTTCCTCGCTGGCGCGGCACCCGAGCATGCCGGTGGTGGTGCAGTTCGTGAAGTTCGGCATCGTTGGCGTGAGCAACACGCTGCTCTTCTTCGCCGTCTACACGCTGCTGCTGAAGGGCTTCGGCGTGTGGTACCTGGCAGCCTCGGGCATCGGCTTCACGGTGGGCGCGGTGAACGGCTTCCTGCTCAACCGCCGCTGGACCTTCGCAGGCCACGTGGGCGACGCGCTCACGCCGGTGCGCTGGACGATCGTGCAAGGCAGCGGCCTGCTGCTCAACCTCGCGCTGGTGGCGACCTGCGTGGAGGTCCTCGGCATGGACGAGCTCGTGGGCCAGGCGATCGCGATCGTGATCGTGGTGGTGGTGACGTTCCTGGCCAACCGCGCCTGGACGTTCCGGGCGCGCCCGGGGGAGGCAGGCTCGGGTTAGAGGAATTTTAAGTAGGAGGCCGGCTGTTGGGGAACGAGGACGCCTGCCGGCAAGCCCATCTGCCCGCCGGACAGGGCGCCTTGGCGGCGCCTCTTGGCGCCGGATAGCAGTCGAGCTGTGGGTGGGACCATCACGGTCACACCCACAGATTTGCGTTCCGTCAAGCCGACATCCACTATTCGTTGAAGGCTCCAAATTCTTCAAGAGTATTCGATTCGACCTTCATTCTGCCTTGCAGTTCGACTCGTTCGCCGCCGAATGTCAGCTTTGCTTCAGTTGGGGTTTCCTGATGATGCAGTTTGGTTTGATTGGGATCCAGCCAGCTGAGATGTCCGGTTACTGCATCCCGGTTCTGCGGTTCGACTAAAGCTGCCGTTCCCCAGACAATTTTGTGCATCACATCTTCTTGATCTGTGAAATTTGCGATTGTTCCGCCCGCCTTGAGAAGAAATGCACCGGTGCAAAGACCAGAACCTTTCAGGGTAAAGGTTGTTAATATGGCTTTTCCTTCTTTCTGTTCTTCCGCAGGAGCTAATGCCTCGTAAATTTTTTGCTGGCCGGCTTCGCCTAGTTCTTTTTTATCATCACCTTTATATTTCCACATCAGCTCAGAATACATTTCTATAGGTGCCAGTACCACTATCGTCGTAGGACACGGTTCGCTAACAGCACATTCTTCGAGAAATATTTTTATCTTCCCCTCACCTTGCTGCAGGCCGTTCCAAATACTTCCTTTACTAGTGACTAAGCTACAATTAAACACAAATGGTGTTCCTCCGATCCTAGCTTTTAGCTGGAAAGTGCCTTCATTTATAGCTTTGACTTCATGCTCTTCATTAAGTTTCCATTTTACTTGTTTGCCCCCTTCGGGATGTCTCCACCATGGCCCGTTTAGTGTAGCTGACGCCACGGTAGACGCCGCGAAGGTAACCACCAACATGACCAGTAAGCTTACTAATAGAACTTTGAAGTGGAACATATAAACAACTCCTTTGCCTCGCCTGGAGACAATCACAGGCGCCTCCCGGCGGATCCGTAGAAGCCAAATCCAAACCATCGACTCTCGTAATGCAGAACGCTGCCGTCAATAAACCGGAAGCTTCTTAGACGATACCAACCACCAGAAAAATGCCAAGAGCCTCTCCGCCTAGGCTCCTACTCCAGCTCTGCCCCGCTCGGACGCGGACCCAATGAGGAGCCAGTCAAATATAAAGAAGGATCGCCGTAGCAACGACGATATGCAGACTAGCGCTTCGCCTTCTTCGTAGGCTTGGCCTTGGGGCAGCCGGTGACGGCGATCTTCGTGCTCTGCACCACCTGGGCGCCGTTCTGCGCTGTGATCGTGGTGGGCATTACGAGCTTGGTTGAGCAGAAGCTGCCGTTGGCCTTCGCGGGAAGGTTGGGGCCAAGCACAGAGTGGGGACCCGTGGGAAAGTTCAGTTCAAAGGAGCTCACAGGCGCATCGGGCACCGAGGCGAACGTGCTCGAGGTGATGCCGTGCGTGATCGAGGTATTCCCCACGAGGTCGAGGCGCACACCGTCGCCCTGCAAGACCACCACGAGATCGGGGAACGCCTCGCCCCCGTGCGATACGAGATAGGCCGGCCCGGAGACGGGGACGGGAAGCACCGGCGTGAGCCCCTTGGCGGTGCCCACGATCGACCCCGCAGGGCAGTTGGCGGGGTTCGCGTCGAAGACGGCCGCGACACAGGCAAGACGTAGTGTGGTGAGCCGCGAGGGAAGCTGCACGGGCAGCTTCACAGCAACCTTCGCGATATTGGCCTGTCCGCTCGTGAGCGCGACCTTCACATGAAGGCTGGCGCCATTGGTATGCGAAGCGTGGGCATGCGTGGAAACCGTGAACTTGGGCTTGAAGGCAAGCGAAGCGCAATCCGCCGCCTGGAAGCGACTCGACAGCGAAGCGCTCGCGCCCTCGCTGCTCGCGATCGTCGCACTCGAGGAGAGCGGCGCGCAGCTCGTGGGGTTGAACATGAAGTTCGAGCGGTCGATGGTGACGTTGACGGCCCTCACATCCAGCGGGATGCCCTGGAGGATCGTGGGCAGCGGATCGCTCGTGATCGTGATCTGCGCGGTGTGCGGATCCGCGTTGATCGTCGCCCTCACCGCGACATTGCCAAGGTTGAACGGCCCAGCGACCGCCGGCACGACGATCAGAAGACCAAACGGCGCACCCTTGTAGGGGCCCGTGAGGAAGACCTGGCCTCCGCTGACAGTAACCGGATCCGGACCCGGCCCCGCCACCGCCGTGACGTGCCCAATGAGGCTCGCCGCCGGACAAGCCGTCTGCGCAGCCTGTGCTTCGGTGCAAAGCGGGACCTGGGAGAGCATCCCCAGGAGGCCCGGGGGAGTCTTCACCGAGATTGCGCCCAATGGCTGGTCGCCGTCGGGAAGAGTGACCGTGGTGACGAACGGCGCAAAGCTCCCCGCGGGATTATTGGTGGTGCCGGCGACGAACGACGGCGAGAACCCTGGCGAGGAGCACCCAGAAATGATCGGGAAAGGCGTGACCGAAGGCAGTACGGTGGCGCCATTCCAGCCGGTGAGCTTCACGCCCGGGACATGGTTGCCGCACCTGGGCGGCGTAATAAGGGCGGCACGGGGCCCTTCATAGAACCTCAGCTTGAGATCGCTGAATGGCAGCTGCGGGTTTTCATCAAACGTCGCGGTCAACTGTCCCGTCGCCGGATCGGCCTGGACGTGTCCAGCAAGCTTGAGCACCACCCCGTCGCCCGCCGCCGTGACATAGATCGCGAGCAGCGAGCCAAACGGATTGTCGCCCTGCGCCGCGACATAGATCGAGCCCTCCAACGGATGTTCGAGCAGCGGCGTCGTGACTTCCACATCACCAATCTTCGACGCGGGGGGCACGTCGGTTCATTGCTGTTCGTAAGCCCGATCTGGGTCGACGAGCACGCTTCCAACCCGTTGGCAACCGAGGGGGATACGACCATCCCCGCAGGCAACGTCACGACCGCATCCTTGAGGTCGGCCTCAGCGAGTTCTTCGGGCTTTTCGTTCTGGGGGAGCTTGAGATCGACATCCAGACCGGTCGGCGTACTTGCCACAGACGATGTCGGCTGGATCGCTATTTCGGGGCTGAAATCGAGCTTGTTGCATCCGGTCATCTCAAGCTGGTGGCCACGACCATCCGTCATCGGATACGACTGTGTCACAGGATAGTCGAAGGGATGCGGCTCTTCGAAGGGTTCCTCCCACGAGTCCATACTTGCAAGGTTGGCCAGCGGGACCTCGCAGGACGTTGGGTTGGTCAACAGGGGGGGACCGGGCAGCGCACCAGTCCCATGCTCAGCTGGCACACTCCATAAGGTCAAAGAACTACGCAGAAGCTTGAGCTGGTCAAGATTCCGTAGTACCACCTTCAGCGCGTAGCCTTCTCCCGTGCGAACACCGAAGTCGATAAAGCCGACGCGAAACTGAAAGGCAAAGCCAAACTGTGCAGGCACGCCAGGCGGAGGCACAAGATTATAGACAGGAAAGTCGACCGTGATGACGCCGGTCGGTTCATCAAATGCTGCGGCCACTTCGCCGACCTGCGTATTGGCAGGACATTCAGGTATCAATTCAGCTCCATGCCTCCCGCGGTCGAACAGCCTCCTCGGGCACTTCGACGTGGCGTTTGGATTACCAACGAACCCAGCAGGCAAACTAATTTCCAGATCCTTTACTTCACCACCCGCGGGATACTTTTCCTCAAAATTGCTTAAGGTAAAATTGGCGATGAACTCATCGGGGTGTGAGCCCGCCTGTGTATCTGGCGAACCGTCGCCGTTGAGCGGTCGCTGTTCGAAGTTTTCAAAGCCGAACGTCGGAAACGAAGCGGCAGCAGGAGCTACCATCACAGAAAGGGCAAAAGCACCAGATGCGATCAAGGTCATCATGGATCGCGCTATCCAGAAACCAGCAGCGCCCTTCTTTCTACTCATCATCGCATCCTCATTTGTGCTTCCCCGCGCCTGAACCGTACTTCCTGCGGACCTCTTTGATGCACACATTCCGCACCTTCTCGCGCTCTCGACGACAGGCCTTTAATGCCTGTGTGAGCTTTTGCCCGCGCGTGAGAGGCGCCGACTTTCGGACCGTGCTATTAGCGGTCGGAGTCGGGGACACGATATTACCAGTACCTGTGAAAAGCACGCTGGGAGGCGGTACGAACGACGGTGGCGCATCCGGTCCGGCACGGCACCCTTCGCTCGAACAGTGCGGCGGGGGGGGTGGCGGCGGTTCCTGTGGTCCACCCACTCGCGCGTCGTACAGGGCTGTGATTTCGCCCTGCTGACCGGGAAATAGTGGCTGTTCGGTCGTGAAGAATACGTCGTTTCCACTTTCGCTGGCATCGGCGAATACCGCTTCGCCGTTTGCGGTGCCGGGGGAGATCAAGTAGACACTGCCATCCTCGTACTCATATAAATCCATGTGTCCATTTTTATCCTGCGGCACCACGCCGTCTTCAGTGCTAAAGAACAGGCGCCCGTTATCATCCATGTAGCGCTGCTGATAGACACCACCAATCGGAGCTGGCAGCAGCGTGTTACTAGTTGGTCGCGTTCCGTCGACGTTGCACGACGCACACGCGAGCCCACCCGTACTAGCGTCGTACACAAACGCCTCATAGCGAGGGAAGCTACCATCTTCTAAATTATTGTCATATCCGGTCAACGGCTTGATGGACATGAAAGCGAGGTAACGCCCATCTGGAGATACCTCCGCCGTGCGCCCCGCAAACGTCTGAACCCAATCGCCATAGTCATGATTATCTCCGTAGAGGACCGGTGTTTCGTCATCCGCTCTTGAGAGCGTGGCGATGAAGAGGAGCTTCCCTTCATGTGCGAGATAGAGATTGGGCTTGTTTGCAGTTGGATTTCCGGTTTGGCCTAAGATGTGCGTGTCGACGAAGTACACATAACTGTCATCGGCGCTCGCACCGACTATGCCTTGTACACCTCCATCGGCAAGTTCGCTTGTCGTTCGGCTCGCTGTATCATACTGATAGAGACGCTGTTCCTTGGTAAAGAGGACCTTCGAGCCATCCACACTTGCCGTCTGGAATGCCCCTCCACCCCCCACCGCGGCATCGACCTGCGCCGTTGTTTCCCCGTCCTCGCGTACGTACAAATCGCCGGTGTTCTCATCGGTCCAGAAGATGCGCGATCCATCTGCAGAGATCACATGACTTAAGCTTGGCACTCCTCCTGCGCGGATGTATTCGTCTCCATGTTCGACACCAAAGGAGGCATTGGGATGCGTCACGCCGTCAGGTAGAATATTTACGAGGCGAAGCCGGCCATCGAACCACTCGTACAGGTTATTCTCAAGTTCACCACCATCGACGGCGGCCGGAGCGACTGCGGTGGCGGCAGTCAAGGCGTCGTTAGCCTCAAACAGAATATGGCTAAAAGGTTCACCATTTTCGCTGCCAATATTGGCTCCCGCAAATAACAATCCTAGTGTGAAGTGCTGGTTTTCGTTGCGTGAAAACGCGTGCCCAAACGATTCTGAGCTGCGATTTGGCGGCGCAGTCGTGACCAGTGGCCGGATGCTCGATCCTTGGGTGAAATAGAGATTCGCAACGCCCATTGGTACTTCGGCGCTGGAGACCAATGGAATTCCTCGTTCATCTTCTATGACAGCTTTTGACAGATCGGGAGAGAAGAGGACATGCTCATTAGCCAAAATAGGCTGTTCCGTCACCGATGCTACCCCTGGTGTCAGATTGTCAGTAGACCAAGCGTTCGAGCTGCGTCGTGAGAGATACTGGTTCACGCTGCCGAGTCGAGGCTGATAAAAATCTTCGCCATCGTATGTAATCGCCGTGCCGTCTGCCGAGCTCTGCAAAGGCCGGCCGACCTGTTCCGCCAAAAAGACTAGCTCACCAAGCGGAAAGACGCCACCAATCCCGCTGCCGCCACTTGACTGTTTGGATTCTGGCGATACAAGTTCATATGCTCTACCATCGGGTAAAGACAATGCGTAGGATGACGAAGCCATAATAAACGCGCTCGTAAAGACCCAAGCTGCCGTCAGCAGTGAAAGTTGCCACGATCTACTTTTTATGGTGCCCACTCACTACACTCTGCCAGACTACGGTAATGGATACAACAGATGTCTCTAGCTGTGCTTAATACCGCGAGTGGCGCCATGTCGTGGCGCCACTCGCTAGCCGATATCGCCGACTGTAGCTAATTATCTATTCGTTGAAGGCCCCGAATTCTTCTAGGGTGTTCAATTCGACTCTTATTGTCCCTTGCAGTTCTGCTGGATTGCCGCCAAAGGTCAACTTTGCTTCGATTGGGGTTTCTTGGTGATGCAATTTTCTTTGATTGGGGTCGAGCCAAGTAAGATGTCCTACGGTCGCGTCGTGGTTCTGCGGTTCGACTAAAGCGGCCGTGCCCCAAACGATTTTGTGTGAGATTCCTTCTTGATCGGTAAAGATCGCCGGCGTTCCGGCTGCTCGTACAGCAAATGTCCCGGTACACAAACCTGGACCTTTTAGAGTGATATTGGTAAATATAGCTTTTCCTTCTTTGGCTTCTTCGGTGGGTGCAAAAGCATCATAGATTTTTTGCTGTCCAATTTTTGTTAGTTCTTCTTTATCGTTGCCTTTATATTTCCACATCAGTTCAGTGTACGCTTCTACCGGTGACACTGTTACTACAGCAGTTGGGCATGGTTCAACGACGGAACATTCTTCGAAAAGCACGTTTGTCTTGTCCTCACCTTGGTGCGAGCCGTTCCAGATGTTGCCTTTATCAGTGACTAAATTACACTTAATAGTCACGGGCGTATTTGTACCTAGTATGCCTTTTAATTGAAAGGCACCTTCGTTTTTGCTTTTTACTTCGTGCTCTTCATTTAGCGGCCACTTAACTTGATTAGCACCTTCTGGATGCCTCCACCACGGCCCTTCCAATGCGGCCGACGCCGCGGTAGACGCGACAGAGCCCACCGCCATAACCGCCAGCAGGCTCAACAATAGGACTTTAAATCGAAACATACTCAAACAACTCCCTTCGCTCCGCCACAAGACGCCCAGGGCGTCCCTTGGCGATTTGTACAGTCGATCCCGCTGGATCGACCCCTTGGTCGTATCTGGATGCCATCGCCATGAAGCACGCGATGACACTCAGGAGAATACCGACAGTCCAAACTTCGTCAAGAAATCTTCTTCCCTGGGACTGATTATTCGAGTCGTCCAGAATTGCGGGCGCTCAGCGTCTTTGCGCCGCACCGATATCCTCACGAACAAGCGGTTTAGCCCGGACCCAGCAGGCCGAAGAGTCAGGAACGAAAATTCCGATCTCTATCGGATAGCTGGACTTATAGGAATAAATAAAGGAAGAGCCGCAAGCAACGGCCCATCCAGCGACCCTGCCCGTCGCGCCTCAGCGAAACAAAGCCAGCAACGACAGCCCCGCCGGGATCCGCAACCCCTCGCCCAATCAGCGCCGCCTCCAGGTTCAGCGGCTGTTCCAGCAGCCAATTCAGCGGCGCCGGGGGGATCCATAGATCGAGGCTCGACTCTCTCCCCGAGCGATTCAGCGGTTGCACCGCCCTCAGCGCGATCGCCACCGGCAACAGCAGCGAGTTGAAGTGGGTCGTTCGCTCGCAGCTCCACCCCGCTGCCGCCGCCGCATCCACCAGCGCGCGGCACGAATAGCGGCGGTGGTGGTTGATCTCGTCGTGGCGACTCCACAAGCCCTGGTAGGCGGGCACCTCAACCTCGACGTGATCGAGCACCCCCGAAGATGGTCGGGTAGCTTCTGCCCCCATGCTGTGGTGGTTCAGCGCTTGGCCTTCTTCGCCTTCCTGGCCTTCTTCGCGGGCTTGGCCTTGGGACAGCCGGTGACGGAGATCTTTGTGCTCTGCACCACCTGCGCGCCGTTCTGAGCCGTGATGGTGGTGGGCATTACGAGCTTGGTTGAGCAGAAGTTGCCGTTGGCTTTGGCGGGAAGGTTGGGGCCGAGCACGGAGTGGGGACCCTCGGGGAGATTCAATTCGAAGGTGCTCACGGGCGCGTCGGGCACCGAGGCGAAGGTGCTCGAGGTGATGCCGTGCGCAATCGCGGTGTTGCCCACGAGATCCAGGCGCACCCCGTCGCCCTGCAAGACCACCACGAGATCGGGGAACGCCTCGCCCCCGTGCGATACGAGATAAGCGGGCCCAGTTAATAGGCCCCCACCCACCCCGGGAAGCACCGGCGTGAGCCCCTTGGCGGTCCCCACGATCGACCCCGCGGGGCAGTTGGCGGGATTCACTTCGAACACGGCCGCAACACACGCGAGGCGCAGGGTGGTGAGCCGCGAGGGGAGCTGCACGGGCAGCTTCACCGCGACCCTCGCGATGTTGGCCTGCCCGGGCGTGAGCGCGAGCTTCACGTGGAGGCTGGCGCCCTTCGTGTGCGAGGCATGAGCCTGCGTGGAAACGGTGAACTTGGGCTTGAAGGCGAGCGAGGCGCAATCCGCCGCCTGGAAGCGGCTCGACAGGGAAGCGCTCGCGCCCTCGCTGCTTGCGATCGTGGCACTCGAGGAGAGCGGCGCACAGCTCGTGGGGTTGAAGATGAAGTTGGGGCGGTCAATGGTGACGTTGGCAGCCCGTACATCAAGCGGAATGCCCTGCAGGATCGTGGGCAGCGGATCGGTGGTGATCGTGATCTGCGCAGTATGCGGATCCGCATTGATCGTCGCCCGCACCGCGACATTGCCGAGATTGAACGGCCCAGCGACCGCTGGCACGACGATCAGAAGACCAAACGGCGCACCCTTGTAAGGGCCCGTGAGGAAGACCTGCCCCCCGCTGACGGTAACCGGATCGGGACCCGGCCCCGCCACCGCGGTGACGTGCCCGATGAGGCTCGCCGCAGGACAGGCCGTCTGCGCGGCCTGCGCTTCGGTGCACAGCGGAACCTGCGAGAGCATCCCCAGGAGGCCCGGGGGGGGCTTCACTGAGACCGCGTCTATCGGCTGATCCCCGTCGGGAAGAGTGACCGTGGTGACGAACGGCGCGAAGCTCCCCGCTGGGTTGTTGGTGGTGCCGGCGACGAACGAAGGCAAGAACCCAGGCGCTTCGCATCCAGACTTGATCTGGAAAGGCTGTATCGCCGACGTTACCGCAGCGCCATTCCAGCCGGTGAGCTGCGCCATGGGCGTGTAGCTGCCACAGGCCTTGGGTGTCACCAGCGCAGCGCGCGGACCACCGAAGAAGTTCAGTGTGAGGTCGCTGAAGGGCAGCTGCGGGTTTTCATCGAACGTCGCCGTGAGCTGGCCCGTGGTGGGATCCGCCTGCACGTGGCCGGCGAGCTTGATGAGCGCGCCGTCGGCTTCCGCCGTCACATAGATCGCGAGCAGCGAGCCAAATGGGTTTTCGCCCTGCTGTGCGACATACACCGAGCCGCTCAGCAGCGTATCGAGCAGCGGCGTGTGGCCTGTAACGGCGCCGATCTTCGAGGCATTTGGGCAGGAGGGCTGATTGCCGTTGGTGAGCCCAATCTCGGTGAGCGTGCACGCCGCCAGGCCGTTGGCCACCGATGGCGAGACGGTCATGCCCGGTGGGAGCGTCACGGTGGTGTCCTTGAGGTGGGCCGTGGCAAGCCCTTCCGGCTTCGGGTTCTGCGGCACGCTCAGCTTTACTTCGAGACCGGTGGGCGTATTGCTCGCCGAGGTTTCGGGGCTGACTTCGAGCGTGGGCCTGAATTCCAACTTACCGCAGCCCTGCATCGAAAGCTGGTTGCCGCGGTTGTCTGTCATCGGATAAGGAGCGGTGGAAGGGTAGGAGAAGGGACTGAGCGATTCGATCGGCTGTATCCATGAGTCGGCGCTCACCAAGCTTTCCAGCGGCACACCGCAGGATGTCGGGTTGGTCAGCAGCGGAATCGGCGGCGCATCGCTCGCCACCGATTCCCCGGAGCCGTTTACAGCAAAATAGCCACGTTCGGGATCGTGGCTGTGGTCCGCGGGAACGCCCCAAAGCGCCAACCAAACGCGCAAGATACCCAGCTCGATCGATGTTTCCCGATATGGCCTTCACAGCGTAGCCTTCGCCACTCCGGACGCCGAAGTCGATGAATCCGACCCGGTACTGAAAGCCGAAGCCAAACTGGGCGGGCACTCCCGGAGGGGGTTCGAGGTTGTATACGGGCAGCACCAGTGCACCAAACGGATTGCCTATCGCCGCCGTGACGGTGCCAACCTGGGTATCTGGAAGGCATAGGGGAAGACCTTCCGACTTCCTTCTTCCTTCGTCGAAGTCGGCCCTTGGACACTTGGGTGTCGCGTTTGGATTGCCTGCAAACCCCGGCGGCAGGCCTATTTCGAGATCCTTTGCTTCACCGCCAGCGGCGTGAACCTTCTGAAGGGCCGCGCGTCCCGGGTTGTTCAGTGTGAGGCTCGTGATCAGCTCAAATGGGTGCGCTCCTGCCTGGACCGCCGCTGAGCCGTCTCTGTTGAGCGAGATCTGCTCAAAGCTGCTCGGACCAAAACCGGCCGCCGCGGCGTCTAGCTTTGCGGGCACGCTGCTCGCCGCTTCGCTCCCACCTCCGCCTTCGATGCTGACCGTATTCACGCACCTTTCCAGGGCGTTGCATTCTGCTGGCGCGCCGGGCGAGACCGCGACATCGATCACGATGAAAGGCGCCGTAGGGACACCTTCTCGCCCCAATGTCAATTCGGCTCCCAAGCCGATCGCACTATTCGCCGTGCACGTCACCACAGAGGTGCCCACACCGTTGCAGTTCCAATATTCCGCGCTCGGCGGTTCGAATTCATCCAGTGTCCCGCCGGCAGCCGTCGCCGTGACACCAGGGGGGAGTCGGTCCACAACTGTCACCGTCGACCCATTCGCCGGTGCGGTGCCGATGTTCCTGACATGTACGAGATATTCACCTGAACCACCGGGTGGTAGATTCGTCGGGACGGTTTCGGCGCTCGTCTGCCAGACAGGCCCGTCGGACGCGGTGGCGGACGCCACGGCCGCACCCAGGGACAGGACCACAGCCGCCACGACCCCCACCGTGGCCGCAGTAAGCGAACTTTGCCGACGCGAAGTCATCGATACAGCTTTCTGGCGCGCGTCACGCAGACAGCCCGCCGATGCCTGTTGTGTCTGGCCCGGCAGACCTTCAGCGCCTTGGCGAGCTTCTGTGCCCGTGTCAACGACTTGTGTACTACAACCGAGCGGGGGGCCGACGGAGCGAGATTGCCCGACCCAGCGAATGCGGCACTGATCGGCGCCTGGAAAAGAGAAGACGTGATCGGTTCATGGCATCCTTCGCCCGAACACGGCGTGAGTGCAGCTTCTTCAGAGCGGCCTTCTATGCGCGCGTCGTACAGGTCGATGATCTGATCCTTGTCTGCCGGCACGAGCTGCTGGCGGGTCGTGAAGAACACATCGTTCCCGCTTTCACTGGCATCGGCGAATACCGCTTCATCTTCAGCGCTTCCGGGAGTAATCAGGGTGACGTGACCTTCCCGATATTCATATACATCAGACTTGCCATTCTTATCCTGTGGGAGCACAGCGTCTTGAGTACTGAAGAACAGCCGCCCCTCATTGTCCAGGTAGCGCTGCTGGTAGACACCATTTACTGCAGACGGTAAAATCGTTGAAGCGGTAGGCGGAGTTCCGTCGGTATTACATGAGCCGCACATCAGAGCACCTTCGGCTTCGTACAAATAAACCTCATAGTCGTGAGCTTCGCGATTCGGGTCCAGTGTTTCATACCCCGTCAAATTCTCCTTGGCCGCGAAGGCTACATATCGCCCATTCGGAGAGACCTCCGCCGTGCGACCCGCGAATGTGCGATTCCAATCACCCAGTTCTTCCACCCCGCCCCCCCCCGTGCCGCTTGGCGTTTCGTTGTCAGCCGACGAAAGGGTCGCCACGAAGGTCAGATGCTCTTTATGTGAAAGATAGAGATTGGGTTGTGATTCAGCAGCTCCCGATGCAAGCTGGCTCGTCGAAATGAAATATGCATACGCTCCGTCGTCGCTAGTCCCGAGCGTTCCCAAAACGCCGCTACTCCCGACCTCAGTGGTGCTTCTATCAGACGCATTATACTCATACAGACGTTCTTCCTTGGTAAAGAACACCTTCGAGCCGTCTGTACTGGCGGTCTGAAACTGCCCACCGCCGCCCGCCGCCGCGTCAACCTGTATTGTGTTCACGCCGTTTTCGCGCATATATAGGTTGCGATCGTTACTATTTTCGCCAGTCCAGAAGATCCGCGCCCCATCGTCCGAAATCACATGGCTGAGGCTCGGGAAATGAGTAGTACCATACTGGTCCTCGTAGTTGACGCCAAACGATGCGTTGGGCGTGGTTTCAGTAGCACCCGGCAGAACGTTTACTGCCTTCAGGCCGCCTCCTGACCATTCATACAGATTATTCTCGTATTCTCCACCTTCAACCGCATTCGAGGTCAGCATAGCGTTTGCCTCGAATATCACATGACTGAAACTCGCGACAGACGATGTGCCAGCATTAGCGTCGGCAAACAGCGGCTGCTGACTTATATCGGATTCTCCACCAATTCCGTGATGGAAGGACGAACCGAACGTCTTGGGGGTGCGATTCGGTGGCACAGATGCGATCAATGGCTTAAAATCTCCATTTTGCACCAGATAGAGATTTGAAAAGCTCCCGGGTGCTTCCTTGCTCAATTCAGCGCCACCATTCAGAACACCTACCGAGAGATCGGGAGCCAGACCGGCATAGCGCGCATTCTGCTGAGTCGCTTCCGGCGTGAGATTCGTCGTGGACCAACCGACGGGCTCACGCATCGAGAGATACTGGTCGATGGCCCCGAGCCGTGGCTTATAGAAGTCTTCGCCCTCATATACGATTGCGCTGCCATCTGCGGCGCTCTGCATGGGCTGACCATACTGTTCTGACCTGGTCAACGTGCCCAGTGGGAATACTCCTCCGATCCCACCGCTCTTCTGTGCAGGCGAGATCAGTTCGTAGACACGGCTACCAGGCTGCGCCTGGGCCGGCGATGGCATGGCCACGATGATCGTCGCGATCATGGCCACCAGCGCCGCAAGATGAGATCTGGTGATGCGTAATTTATACACGCGTGTAAATATTGTCGGATACCAACCGGCTACGCGCAGGATGTTTCTTATTTTCGAGAAAGGACGCATAAGCGGTAGACTGGAGCCAGGTAGAGCGACCCTAGATCGCCCCACCTGGCCTTTGCATTCAGTTAGCAGTTACGAGTCTCTACAGATTCGAGACTCCAAATTCTTCGCCGGCGTTCAATTCTACCTTCAATGTTCCTTCCAGTTCAGCTGCACTACCTCCAAAGAGTAGCTTTGCTTTGGTTTGCGTCCCTTGATGGTGCAATTCCGTTACGTTGGGAGATGCCCAGGTCAAGCGGTTAATCACGGCGTCAGTGTTCTGAGGTGTGGTTACAGCCGCTGTACCCCAGACAATTTTGTGACTGGTTCCATTTTGGTCTACGAACGTAGCCGGGGTTCCTGCTGCTTCCACAGGGAATTCCCCATTGATTGTTTCACAGTTGGCTTTTAGAATGTTTACTTTTGTGAATATTGGCCGACCGGTGATCGGTTCTTCCGTCGGGGCGAATACGTTGTAGATTTTTTGCTGACCTACTTCTTTTAGTTCATTAGTATTGCCTGCATATTTCCACTGCAGTTCTGAAAATACTTTGGACGGCACGACTTCGACTTTAGCCCCAACACATGCTATGGCTTTGGCTATCGTGCAGGTCCCGAATTCAACTGTAGCGTTGTCCTCGCCTTGGAGAAGGCCATTCCAGATATTACCTGTGCTTTTCGCAGTTTCGCATTTGATAACAACTGCCGAGCTTGACAGTTTTCCTCTCAGCGTAAACGACCCTTCATTTTCACTTTTGATCGGCTGCTCTTTGTTGAGTTCGAGTTTTATTTGCTTTCCACCTTTTACTTGCTTGTACCACGGACCTTCCAGCGCGGCCGATGCACTTGCGGCCACGACTGAGCTCACCGCGAACACAGCCAGCAAGCTCACAAACAGAACTTTGATGCGATACATGATCTGATTTTCCCTTCGGTCGGTCGCGAGATCTGACGATCCCTCGACGCTCTGGGGAGCTGATCCATATTCTGGGTCAGTCGCCTTGATTGAACCTTTGCCCTTGGCGGCGAAGCGTCCGACCAATGGACTAAGGCCATATCGAACATACAGAAAAATCGATTTACGTCAAGGACTTTTCCGAGGACAAACCCCTTCTTTTCTCCTGGATCCGGGGATCGACCGACTACTCCGCAGTGGCCCACGATCGACCAAAAGCCCTGCATATGGGCACTTTTTGATCTTGCAAGCTCGATAGTAAGACACGAAATTGTCCAACTCAACGACTTTTCTGAACTACAGTCTCAACGCGGCATCCTGTCTTCGCCGTCGGCAAGCGCCTCAGCGAAACAAAGCCAGCAGCGAGAGCCCCGCCGGGATCCGCACCCCGCGCCCAATCAAGGCCGCCTCCAGGTTCAGCGGCTGTTCCAGCAGCCAATTCAGCGGCGCCGGGGGGATCCACAGATCTAGGCTCGACTCTCTCCCCGAGCGATTCAGCGGTTGCACCGCTCTCAGCGCGATCGCCACCGGCAGCAGCAGCGAGTTGAAGTGGGTCGTTCGCTCGCAGCTCCACCCCGCCGCCGCCGCCGCGTCCACCAGCGCGCGGCGTGAGTAGCGGCGGTGGTGGTGGTTGATCTCGTCGTGGCGACTCCACAAGCCTTGGTAGGCGGGTACGGTCACCAGCAGCGCTCCTCCCGGGGATACCACGCGGCGCAGCTCCTTCAATGCCGCCTCATCGTCCTCCAGGTGCTCGATCACATCGAGGCTCACCGCCAGCTCGAAGGAGTCCTCCGCGAAGGGCATCTCCAATACCGAGCCCTCCACCACCTCTCCCACCCCGCGCCCGCGCGCCACCGCCACGCTCGTCGCCGAGAGCTCCACGCCCGTCACCTCGCCATAGCGCGCCAGCTCCACCATGTTGCGTCCGCTTCCGCAGCCCGCATCGAGGATCCGTGCTCGCTCGGGGAGCGCCAGCCTGCAGAGCGCCACATCCAGCACATTTCTCCGCCCCCTGTACCACCAGTGGCGGTCCTCCGCGCGGTGGGTCTGCAGCTCGTAATCGGCGTCCATGGCCCTGCATCTTTCACAACCTCCCCCTCGCGCGCAGTGCGACCCCCCCTCCCTCGGCATCTCCTCGCAGCTCATCCCCGCCCCACGCAACCCGCCGGCGGAGCCCCTCCGGGGCGTAGCCCTTCTTCCTTTCCCTTCCCCTTGACAAATTTCTTGGCTCGCCTAAAATATGCTCATGGCCGCTCAAGAGATCGCTCGTTCGCAGGCCGTCGAGGACTACTGCAAGGCCATCTTCACGCTCCAGGAGCGCCACCACGCGCCCGTCTCCACCAACGCCCTCGCCGAGCGCCTTCAGATCACCCCCGGCTCGGTCTCCTCGATGCTTCGCAAGCTCGATGAGCTCGAGCTCATCCTTCACGAGCCCTACCGCGGCGTCACCCTCACCGCCAAAGGCCGCCGCGTCGCGCTCGAGGTGATCCGCCACCATCGCCTGCTCGAGCTGTTCCTCGCCGAGACCCTCAACATGCCCTGGGATCGCGTCCACGCCGAGGCCGAGGTGCTCGAGCACGTCCTCTCCGAGGAGCTCGAGGCGCTCATCGCCGCCAAGCTCGGCCACCCCACCGCCGACCCCCACGGCGATCCCATCCCCTCTGCCGAGCTCGAGCTCAGCGAGCCCCCCACGCTCCCCCTCGACTCCCTCCAGGAGGGCGACTGTGGCGCATTCGTCCGCGTCTCCGATGCCGACCCCGAGATGCTCCGCTACCTCGCCCTCCACGGCATCTCCCCCGGCGCGCACCTCCGCGTGCTCGAACGCCAGCCCTTCGGCGGGCCCCTCCTCGTCGCCTTCGACGAAAACCAACACTCCCTCGGCGGGCTTCTCGCGCGCGCCATGCGCGTGGAACTGCACACGCGGGAGCACTCCGCGTGACCCCTCCCGCCCGTCCCCCCGCGCCCGCGCTCGAAGGAGCCGGCGCCGGGCTCTCCAGCGGCTCGCTCCCCAGCGACTCGCCCCCCGGCGCCGCGGCGGCCACGCCGGGAGCGCGCGCCGTGATCCCCAGCTCGCTCCCCATCGTTCCCTCCGCGCTCGAAGCCCTCCTCGCGCGCGGGCGCCTGCGCGCCACCCTCGCGATGCTCGGGCCCGCCTTCGTCGCCGCCATCGCCTACGTCGACCCCGGCAACTTCGCCACCAACATCCAGGGCGGCGCCGAGTACGGCTACCTCCTCCTCTGGGTCGTCCTCGCCGCCAACCTCATGGCGATGCTCATCCAGTACCTCTCCGCCAAGCTCGGCATCGTCACCGATCGCAGCCTCCCCGAGCTCTTCCGCCAGCGCTACCCCCGCAGACTCTCCTGGGGCATGTGGGTGCAGGCGGAGATCATGGCCATGGCCACCGACGTCGCCGAGTTCGTAGGGGCGGCGCTCGGGCTCAACCTCCTCTTCGGCGTCCCCATGCTGCCCGCCGGCGTCATCACGGGCTTCATCGCCTTCGCCATCCTCGGCCTCCAGGCGCGCGGCTACCGCCGCTTTGAGCTCGCCATCACCGCGCTGCTCGGCATCATCTTCATGGGCTTCCTCTACGAGACCCTCAAGATCGGGCCCTCCGCGCGGGAGTCCTTCGGGGACTCATCCCGCACCTCGCCGGCTCGGGCAGCCTCTATTTGGCGGTCGGCATCATCGGCGCCACCGTCATGCCCCACGTGATCTACCTCCACTCGGCCCTCACCAATGGGCGCACCCCCGTGCGCGACGATGCCGAGCGCGCGCGCGTGCTTCGCTTCGAGCGCCTCGACGTCGTCATCGCGCTCGGGCTCGCCGGCCTCGTCAACCTCGCGATGCTCGCCGTCGCCGCCAAGCTCTTCCACTTCGGGGGACACAGCGACGTCACCACCATCACCCAGGCCCACGAAGGCTTCGCGCAGCTCGTCGGCGGCGGCGGGGCGCTCGCCTTCTCGATCGCCCTGCTCGCCTCCGGCACCTCCGCCTCGAGTGTCGGCACCTACGCCGGACAGCTCGTAATGCAGGGTTTCGTGGGCTTCAGCATCCCGATCTTCGCGCGCCGCCTGATAACCATGACGCCCGCGATTCTCGTGCTCGCGCTCGGCCTCGGGCCAACCGACGTGCTCGTCTTCAGCCAGGTCGTACTCTCCTTTGGCATCCCCCTTGCACTCATTCCGCTCGTCCTCCTCACAAGCCATAATGAGGTGATGGGAGTGCACGTCAACCGTCGCTCCACCACCATCTCCGCGTGGGGTCTGGTGGCCCTCATCACCGCCCTCAACGCGTTTTTGATCTACCAGCAGCTATGAGCACGTACCGTAGGTAGCGATGACCGCCCGCCGCACCCCCATCCTCCTCCTCACCGCGCTGCTCGGCGTCCTCGCCGTGGCCCTCTTCGCGATGCTCCTCTACGACCACTCCCGCCGCAACCAGATCGCACACGGCGTGCGCATCGGCGGCGTCGCGGTCGGCGGGCTCTCGGGCCCCGCCGCCGAAGCCAAGCTCCGCCACGAGTTCGATGCGCGCCTGAATGCGCCCATCGCCCTCCACTACGGCACCCGCACCTGGCACATCACCGGCGCGCAGGCCGGCATGCGGATCGACACCGCCGCGCTCGTCGCCCAGGCCATCGAAGCCTCGCGCCGCGGCTCGATCTTCTCGCGCACCATCCGCGGCCTCAGCGGCGGCTCGGTCAACAGCGAGATTCCCCTCCAGGCCCGCTACTCCCACGCCTCCATCGCCAACCTCGCCAGCTACGTCGGCTCGCGCGTGGGGCACCCCGCCGTCAACGCCTCCATCGCGCCCACCGCCACCGGGCTCAGCGAGGTGCCCGGCCACAGCGGCGTCGCCGTCGACACCGCGCTGCTTCGCTCCCGCGTCGCCCACGCGCTCACGGCCACTTCCGCAGGCGGCTCCGTGGGCGTGCCCATCCACATCCTCACCCCCACCGTCACCACCGCCCAGCTCGCCTCCAAGTACCCCGCCTACATCGTCGTCGACCGCTCCGCCTTCACCCTCCGCTTCTACCAGCACCTCCACCTCGCCTCCACCTACCCCATCGCCGTCGGCATGCAGGGCCTCGAAACGCCCGCCGGCCTCTACTCGATCCAGTGGAAGCAGACCGACCCCCCCTGGTACGTCCCCAACTCCGCCTGGGCCGGCAGCCTCGCCGGCAAGACCATCCCCCCCGGCCCCCAGGACCCCCTCAAGGCGCGCTTCATGTCATTCAACGGGGGGGCGGGCATCCACGGCATCGACCCCTCCGAGTACTCCTCCATCGGCCACGACGCCTCCCACGGCTGCGTGCGCATGACCATCCCCGACGTCATCGCCCTCTACTCCCGCACCCCTGTGGGCACGCCCGTCTACATCGCCTGAGAGCGCCTAAACGCTGGTCGGCGGGCGCCGCGAGAGGTCTTCCTGGTTATGCAGCCGCTCGCCGCGTATCTGGATCGCGATGTACACCACGATGATGTTCACAACCACGCCGATCCCGATGAAGGTCACGATCAGACCCACGTCCTTGGAGAATGCCTCGGTGGCGAGAACGGCTGCGGCGAGCACGGCCGATACCCTAGCAACGCCACCGCCCGCCGGTGTCGTAGCCTGTGCGGGCCGCTCGCAAGCCCCCCTCGGCGGCCCACAAAGGGACGCCAGGGGCTCAGAGCATCGCAGTGCCCGGAGAGGTGCCGGAGCGGTTGAACGGGCGCGACTGGAAATCGCGTAACGGGGGAAACCTCGTTCGGGGGTTCGAATCCCCCCCTCTCCGCCATTTGTCCGATGTTCGAACCAAGTCCGAGCTCGAACGTCGTCCCGACTCCCCCGTCCCGTCAGATGGGAGTCCAGTCGGAGACAGCCGTGCGGTTGGCGGGCGTCCCGCGACCGCGCCTCCGCCTGCCGGGATCTCGCGTACGGGCTCGCGCGCAGCGAGCGTTTGCGCGCGCCGTGAAACCTCTTTATAAGAGCAACGTGGAAGAACCAGCACACGGGGTTTTCGGGCGGTGGGGCCCCAGGCACCCGCACCTCGCCGCATGGGGCGCGCGAACGGCGGTGCCGGCAATGAGTAGGCTGCTCGCGCGCAGCGGCATCCACCGCCCCAACAGCGAGCCGAGCCGGGCGCTGCGCGCGGCGCTGGAAGCGCGCATCCGCGAGGGGTGCGCGGCCTACGTGCTGGGCTTCAACACCGCCAGCCACAACACCGGCGCGGCGCTGGTGCGAGTCACCGAGCAGGGCGACGTCGAGCTGATCTGCAACGAAGAGGAGGAGCGCTTCAGCGCGATCAAGAACTGCGATCAGTATCCGGCGCACTCTGTCGAGGCTGTCAAGCGCCGCATGAGCGAGCTGGGCGTGGCGCCTGAGGAGCTCGCCGCGTGCGTGAGCAGCTGGGACTACGCCGGCTGGTTCGAGGTGGCGTTCGTGCGCCCCACGCTCGAGGAGGCGCCCGCGAGCCTTACCGTGCTGTTCAAGGAGCGCACTGCGGTCGAAGCGAGGCGTGCGCGCCCCTCCAGCGGGCCTTCAGAGCAGCCCGCCGAGCGTGAGCGCGTAACAGCGCTGGTCGACGCGCCCGAGCGGCTCGGCCGCGAGCTCGGCCTGGGCCGGCGCATGCCCATCGTCGGTATGCGCCACCACGACAGCCACGCATACCTGAGCTACGCCGTCTCGCCGTTCGGGCGCGAGCGCGAGGAGCCGACGATAGTGATCGTCACCGACGGCGCGGGCGACGACTGCGCGCTGTCGCTGTACGTGTGCCGCGACGGACGGATGACGCTGCTGCGCGCGCCGGGCACGAGCCGCTACGACTCGCTGGGCGCGATGTACGGCTTCCTCAGCTCGACCCAGGGCGGCTGGCCCGAGGGCAGCTCCGAGGGCCGCTACATGGGCGCCGCCGCGTGGGGCGACGGCAGCCGGCTGACCAATCGCTACTACCGCCGCCTAAAGCACATGTTCCATTTCGGCGCGGGCGGCGAAGTGCGCATCAACCGCGCGTTTGCCGGCTGGACCGGACACTCGCTGGCCAAGCCCTACAGCCGCCAGCTGATCGACATCCTCGGCGAGCCGATCCCCCACGAGCAGCTATGGAACCCCGACGCGATCCTGAACGTCGAGGACGTGCGCCACCCCGAGGTCACACGCGAGCGCGTCGACAAGGCCGCGGCGGTGCAGATGGTCTACGAGGACGCGCTCGTGCACATCGTCGACGACGCCATCCGCACCACGGGCAGCCATCGCCTGGTGCTCACCGGCGGCACGGCGCTCAACTGCGTGGCGAACATGCGCCTGATGGAGTGCTTCGGCGAGCGCTGGTACGAGCGCAACCTCGGCCTGCGCGACACGTCGCTGCACGTGTGGGTGCCGCCGATCCCAGGCGACGCCGGCACGCCCGTCGGCGCCGCCTACGCGTTTGCGATGCAGGCCGGCGCGCGGCCCGGAGCGCCGCTGCGCCACGCCTTCTACTGCGGCCGGGCGCCCTCCACCCCCGCGATCCGGATGGCCGTGCGCGCTGAGCCCGCCACCGGCCAGCTCGACCTGGGTGACTGCTCGCAGGCGGCGACGCTGGCGCAGGTGGCCGACCTGCTCGCCTACGTGATCGCCGGCGACGGCGTGATGGGCATCTACCAGGGCGCCTCGGAGACGGGACCGCGCGCGCTCGGCCACCGCAGCATCCTCGCCAACCCGTGTAAACCTGAGACGCGGCGCGTGCTCAACGAACGCGTCAAGCACCGCGAACTGATCCGCCCGCTCGCGCCGATGCTCACGCGCGCGGCCGCCGAGCGCTACTTCCACCTCGAGGAGGGCGCCTGCGACGACGACTACAACGCCTACAACTACATGGTGTTGACCGCGCAGGCCCGGCCCGAGGCGCACGCGGCGATCCCGGCGGTCATCCACCACGATGGCACCGGGCGCATCCAGATCGTGCGGCCCGAGGTGGACCCGCTGTGCCACGAGTACCTGCTGGCGATGGGGCGCCGGGTAGGCGTCGAGGCGTCGGTGAACACATCGCTGAACGTGGGCGCGCCGATCGCGCACACGCCCGCGCAGGCGCTCGCCACGCTGCGCCGCGCGCGCGGCATGGACGGGCTGCTGATGCTCGGCGAGGACCGCCACGCGACACTCGTGTGGCTGGAGGATCGCGCCGAGCTGCACCTGCGGCTGATGGGCGCGATCGAGGCGTGGGCGCGCGAGACCGGCTCGGAGCTGCTCGAGCGCGCAACGCTCACGCGATCCTGAGACAGGGATCGCCGCTGGAGAGTCTGATCTCCACCACGTGCACCTCTCTACTCGTCCGCTTCCCTGCATAAGCTCGATGCTCGGGCCTGGACTGGGAAACATCGGGCGACAGACAGTTGTCTCTATGACATGATGTGGACTGTATGAGCCACCGGAAACCTACTCCGCCGCGAAAGCTTCGCGGAGCCATCGCGTCGAGCGTGCTCGCGGCCTCTTTTTGCCTGGCGCTGGGCCCGCTCGCAGCTCTCTCCGCGGCGCACACACTCGCGGTCAACGACACCGCGCACCTCACCCTGAAGAACCCGAGCGGCTCGGGCGCGACCCTGCTCGAGGAAGGCTCCGCGCTGGGGAGCCTCCCGGGAACGGTGCGCGCACGGCTCACGGTGGGCGCCGAAGTGGTCACCGCCGGGTTCACGATCTACCTTCGCGGCGGCACCATCTCCGGTCACAGCTCCGCGAAGCTCAATGCCGGGCGCGGGGAATTCGCGAGCTTCGGCGGCTCGCTCAATGTGAGCCACGGCAGCGGCCGCTACGCGCACGCCTCGGGGAATGGGGGGCTGTTTGGGACGATCAACCGCAACACCGACAATGCCACCGTGCAGGTCGTCGGCAAGCTGCGGTTCTAAGGGTCGAGGGAGCCGGACAGCACACTTGCGGGGAAGCCCTCAGAACGCAATACGCAGCCCCGCCCCGCGGAGGGGCACGCGCCTTCTGTGCTCCTCGCTCCTCTGCGCGCTCCTCTTTGTGCTCCTCTCGCTCTGCGCGCGCGCCGGGGCCACCCAGACGGTGCAGCTGAATGCCGGCTTCTCACCCAACCGCGCCGGAGCCAGCGCCACGATCTTCTTCGGCTTCACCATCGAGAGCCCCGAAGGGGCCGTGCCCTCGCAGCTGCGCTCGCTCAATCTGCACCTGCCCGGGGGTATCGGCATCGCGCGCAACACCCTCGGCCAGGCGATCTGCGAACCGATCTACCTCTACGGCCACGGCCCCGAAGGCTGCCCCGAGAACTCGCGCCTGGGGTTCGGCGCGGCCACCGCCGAGGTCCCCTACGGCCCTGAGACGGTCTCCGAGAACGCCAAGGTCTACGCCTACCGCGGCGCCCCCGAAAATGGGCACGTCACCGTGCTGTTCTTCACCGAGGGCTGGTACCCGGTGTTCGCCGATCTCGTCTTCCCCGGGCACCTCATCGAAGACACCGGGCCCTTCAGCGGCGAGATTGACACCGAACTGCCCCTCATCCCCTCGCTCCCCGGCGGCGCCGACGTCTCGGTCATATACCTGCGCTCGACCTTCGGGCCGCAGGGCCTCACCTACCACCGTCTCGTGGGCGGCCGCGAGGTCGCCTTCCACCCCCGCGGCGTCACCGTCCCGCTCGTCTGCCCTCCTGGCGGATATCCATTCGCCGCCGACCTCGCCTTCCAGGATGGCTCCCACGTCACCTCCTCCAGCACCTCCCCCTGCCCGCCGAGTCGCAAACCGCCGAGCCGGAAACGCGGGCGCTGAGGGAAATCCAGGCGGGCGTCGGTGATGGGTGCGAGGCGGACGGGACGCAGTGGACGGGGACGCAATCAGGCCGGCCGCGGGTGGATGGGTGGGTGGGCTACCCCTTAATAACCTTCGAGGTCCCGAGCACCGCACCCGAGGCGTCGAGCGCCTGCACCGCCACGTAGGCCTCGGCGCCGGGGGTGAGCAGCGTCGTCTCAAAGCCCCCCCTTGGCGCCGCCACAACGGGGGCAAGGGTCTTCGACGAGGATCCCCCCAGCACCCTCCAGGAGGCCACCTGCGTGGCGCCGTTCCAGCTCGCATACACATCGAGCGCGCCCGCCGCACCCGACTTGCTCGAGGCGCTCGCGAGGGCGATCGCGGGCGCTTCGCTGGGGAACCCCTCCCAGGGGAAGCGATACCCGCGGTAGGACTGCTCCACGGTGGGCATGTGCGCGTCGAACAGCAGCTGCCCCGAGGGCGAGAACTCCGAGAAGTAGGACACCGGCCCCCAGCCCACGAAGAAGTCTCCGCCGGGCAGCCCCTGCATGTCGCCCTGGCTGCCCGCCGAGAACGGCTTGGGGTGCAGGAACTGGGCCGCCACCGTATCGGTGCCCGTGTGCGGGTTCACGTTCAGCACGAGCCCGCGCGACTGCGAGTGCACCTTGGGGACGCCTCCGTTGTCGAACACGCTGATCTGGCCACTGGGCAGCAGCGTCGCATCGTGCTGGTAGGCCGTCGCCGCGCCCGGCCCCAGCTTCACGGTGGAGTGCTTTCCGCCGATCCGCGCCACCACCGCGCCGCTGCCCGCCGCGAGCTCGTACAGCGTCGAGGTGTTGCGCGCGGAGAGCAGCACCGTGCCATCGGCGTGCAGATCGATCGAGTTGACGTGGAAGTAGTCATACGGCCATTCCGCGTTCGCGAGCGAGGGCGCGGCGTAGGAGTCGCCGATCGCCACATGATCGAGCGAGTGCCACTCGCGCCGCACGAGCCCCGTGCGCAGATCGAGTTCCTGGAAGACGCCATCGGTGACGACTCCTTCGCGCGGACCCTTCACCGCGGTGAGGTTGCAGCGCAGGGGGTTGAACACCGTCAGCAGCCCCGTGCCCTGCGGCGTGATGTGGAAGTCGTGCAGATCGGCCACATAGCCGTTGCCCGCGCGCACCACCGACTGGTGGTAGGCCGCGTCGGCGATGATCTCCACGCCCTCGCCGAAGCCCTGCGCGGGGATGTAACCCTGCCACCACGTGAGCACCGGGCGCCCCCCGTAGCTCTGCACCTGCAGGTTCGTGGCCTCGGTGCCCCGCGGGAGCGGATCGAACCACACCACCTGACCGGTGTTGTCGAAGATCATCGGCCCATCCTGGCCGGGGCCCGAGTAGGGCGTGGACATCACGTAGCCCGGCGCCACCGTCGGCGCGGCCGGCGTGGTGACCGCGATCGCGGGCGGCTGCAGATCGGGGCGCGAGTTGTAGTGCTGCGCTTCGCCGGGCTTCACCACCGCCGTTGCGATCGCCACCGGCGAGTGCGGCAGCGGGCTCTGCTCGCCCACGTTGAAGTGGTAGGCGAAGCTGTGTGCGGGAGACCCCTCGCGCCCGCCCACCGTCACCGTCTCCCCTCCCTCCAGGGGTTTTGCCAGCACGAAGCTCGCGCCGTCGCCCTGCGAGTAGGGCTTCAGGCTGCCGCTGTGCGAGCCCGAGCGCGAGCCGCTCACCTGGATGTGGGCGAGCTGTGCGGCGGGCACCCCCAACAGGCTTATCTGCGTATACACCGAGGCATCGAGCGAATCCGGCAGCGGCGAGACCGCGAGGTGCGTGCCGGGCAGCACCGCTGAGCGGTTCAGCGCGCTGGGCACGCACTGCGGGCTGGGGGATCCGCCGGAGGCATCGGAGGCGACGGTTCCGTTGCCCCCCACGCCCACCGCCGCGACCGCGACGAGCAGCAGCAGCGTGGCTCTCCCCCAGCTCGTGTATCTGCGCACGATCTGGAGAACATTCGTCTTCACTGGAAGTTGCGAGGGTATCGAGGAGAGCCGATACTCAGTGCCAGTCAGAAAACCGGCGTCTCGGTGTAGTCGCCGAAGACCTGCTGCAGGGACTCCACGATCTCACCCTCGGAGGCCTGCGCGCGCGCGCATTCCAGCAAAGGCTCCATCAGGTTCCCATCCTGTGCGGCCGCCGCGCGCAGTGCCGCGAGCGTGCGCTCCACCGCGGCCCCCTCGCGCTTTGCACGCACGCCCTGCAGGCGATCGAGCTGCTTGCGTTCGAGCGCCGGATCCACGCGCAGCGTGGGGATCGGGATCTCGTCCTCGGCGATGTAGCGGTTCACGCCCACCACCACGCGCTCCCCCGCGTCGATCTCCTGCTGGAGCTCGAACGCCGCGTCGGCGATCTCGCGCTGGGGGTAGTTGGCCTTGACCGCCTCCACCATCCCCCCGAGGGCGTCGATCTTGGCGAAGTACTCGTAGCAGCGCGCCTGCATCTCATCGGTGAGGGCCTCCACGAAGTAGGAGCCCCCGAGCGGATCCACGGTGTTGGTGACGCCCGTCTCGTGCGCGATCACCTGCTGCGTGCGCAGCGCCACACGCACGGCCTCCTCCGTAGGCAGGGCGAGCGCCTCGTCGTAGGAGTTGGTGTGCAGCGACTGCGCGCCCCCCAGCACCCCCGCGAGCGCCTCGATCGCGGTGCGCACGATGTTGTTGAGCGGCTGCTGCGCGGTGAGCGAGACGCCGGCGGTCTGGCAGTGAAAGCGCATCAGCCACGAGCGGGGGTTCTTCGCGCCGAAGGTCTCCCTCAGCTCGCGCGCCCAGATGCGCCGCGCGGCGCGGTACTTGGCGATCTCCTCGAAGAAGTCCACCTGGGCGTTGAAGAAGAAGGAGAGACGGGGCGCGAACTCGTCCACGTCGAGCCCCCGCTGCAATGCCTGCTCCACGTAGGTGAGACCATCCTTGAGCGTGAAGGCGAGCTCCTGCTGCGCGGTGGCCCCCGCCTCGCGGATGTGGTAGCCGGAGATCGAGATGGGGTGCCAGCGGGGCATCTTCTGCGTGCACCACTCGATCATGTCCCCACACAGGCGCATCGCGGGGTCGATCGGGAAGCACCACTCCTTCTGGGCGATGTACTCCTTGAGGATGTCCGCCTGGATCGTCCCCGCGAGGTTCTCGGGGGATACCGACCCGGCGTCGGAGGTGCCTGTTTCCGCAGCGGCCACATAGAAGGCGAGCATGATCGCGGCGGGCGCGTTGATCGTCATCGACACCGACACCTCCCCCAGGTCGATCCCCCCGAACAGCGTGCGCATGTCCTCCATCGTGTCGATCGCCACGCCCTCGCGCCCCACCTCTCCGAGCGAGCGCGAGTGGTCGGAGTCGTGGCCCATCAGCGAGGGCATGTCAAAGGCCGTGGAGAGGCCCGTCTGGCCGTGATCGAGCAGATAGCGGAAGCGCTCGTTGGTCTCCTCGCTCGTGCCAAAGCCCGCGAACTGGCGCATCGTCCACAGCCGCCCCCGATACATCGAGGGGTATACCCCGCGCGTGAAGGGGTACTCGCCGGGGCGCCCAATCGGGTCCTCGGGGCCGCCCACACCCTGCGGGAGATCCGCGGGGGTGTAGAGCTCGCGGATCGGCTCCCCCGAGAGCGTGCGAAAGGCGCGCTCCTGCGTCTTCCCCGAGTGAGTCCCACTGGCCGCCATCCTCCGCGAAAGTCTACCTGAGGCCTACCTCTTGTCTTCCACGCAGAAGCGCGTATACTTCGCTCAACCCCACGGATGGGTCTCGCGACTACTGGGAGGTTTTCATGAGCGAGCTTGCCGAGCAGGTTGCCTACGCGGCGCGGCTGGTTGCACGCGCCGATCTGGTGGAGGCGTTTGGCCACGTCTCCGCGCGCCGCCCCGAGGGCGGCTTTCTGCTGACCCCCGCCACTCCTTTGCTCGATGCGCAGGCGAAGGATGTGATCCAGCTCGACGCCGCGGGACGCGTAACGGGGGGCGAAAAAGGCCCTCTGTCCGCTGGAGGCGCCGCTGCACGCCGCCGTCTACTCGGCGTGCCACGACGTGGGCGCGATCGTGCGCACGCACGCCCCCGCCACCGTGGTGTGGGCGAGCCGCGGCGAGGTCCCCCCGCTGGTGCACGGATTGGGAGGGCTGAGCGGCGTGGTGACCTTCCACCACGAGCCCCAGCTGGTGAGCTCGATCGAGGCCGGCCGCGCGGCGGCGGGTGACCTGGGGGCCTACGACTGCCTGCTGCTGCACGCAAACGGCGCGGTGTGCACCGCGGCGAGCATCCCCGAGGCGGTGGTGCGCGCGTACTACCTGGAGGAGCGCTCGCGCGTGGCCGAGCACAGCACGCGCGCGCGTGCGCTCACCGACAGCGAGGCCGTGCTCCGCGCACGCCACTACGAGGGCGAGTCAAAGCGCGCGTGGGATTGGCTGCGGCTGCGCTTTGGCGATCCCGCCGCCGTGCATGAGGCGATCCCCGAGCCCTATGCGGCACGCGCGCTGAGCTGATCGGAGAGCGAGGGGCCCGACCGAAGCCGGGAGACACGCGAATCCCCGTTTCGGCCAGCCGCCACCCTCTGAGACCTGATAGGAAGCGGGCGTGCTTCGCGCCCGCCTCCCACTCTCAGCCCTCGCGGCCGTCCTCTGCGGGCTCGTGTTTTCGGCGTGCGGAGGGAGCACTGCACAAACCGGCCCATCCCCCTCCTCAAAAAAGCCCGCATCGGCCACGCTGGTGCTCGATTTCGTGCCCAATGCGGTGCACGCGGGGATCTACCGCGCGCTCGCCGCGGGCTACTACCGCCAGGAAGGTCTGCAGCTGCGCGCGTGGTGGCGCCGGGCGCCACACAGGACCCGCTCGCGCTCGTGCAGGCCGGGAGGGTCCAGTTCGGGCTCAGCGATGGCTCGGATCTCGCCACGGCGATCTCCCACGGCGCGAGCACGAGGGCGGTGCTTGCGATCGCGCAGCGCCCCCTCGGGGGACTGATCGCGCTCGCCTCCTCGCACCTGCGCTCGCCCGCGCAGCTGATGGGCCGCGCGGTGGGGATCACCGGCGTGCCCTCCGATCGCGCGGTGCTCGATACGGTGGTGCGCCACGCGGGCGGCGATCCTGCGCGCGTGCATGTGGTGAACGTAGGCTTCGATGGCGCCAGCGCGCTGCTCGCGGGGCGCCTCGCGGCATTCACGGGCTTCGTGCCCGCCGATGGCGTGCAGCTGCAGGTGCAGGGCCACCCGATCACGCCCTTCCGCCTCGACGAATACGGCGGCCCGGCCTACCCGGGGCTCGTGGCGTTCGCCTCGCAGCGCCTCATCGCCGCGAACCCCGCGCTGGTGCGCGCCTTCGTGAGCGCCACCGTGCGCGGCTATGAGGACACGCTGAAGGCGCCCGCGCGCTCGTTGAACGATCTCGCAGCCGCCAATCCGGGGCTTGATAGGAAGTTCACGAGCGCCTCGCTCGCGGCCTACCTGCCGCTGTTCACCGCCGGCGGGCGCGTGCCCTTTGGGACGATCGTGCCCGCGCGTATCTCCGAGCTCTCGGCCTGGATGGTGCACAACGGCCTTATCGCCAAGCCGATCTCCCCGCAGCGCTACGGCACCGATGCGTATCTGCCCGCGCCGCAGCCCAACAGCGCCGGCTGACCAAGCCACCGCAACCTATCCCAAGGGGAGCGGCCGCGCGCGATCGAAGCCCCGGAGCCCCTACGGCTTTACACGTAATTGGGTACTCCCGTGTTTACAGTTACGCCCTCCCTGGTACACTTGACAGCTAGATTCATATGCGACTTCTCATCACTGGCGTCAGCGGCCTGGTGGGTTCCAATCTGGCAGCCGCGGCCGTGCAGCAGAGCTGGGAGGTGCTCGGCACCTGGCGCGATACCCCCGTGGAGATCACGGGCGCAAGCACGATCGGACTCGATATGGCCGATCGCCACGCCTGCGTGGAAGCGGCGGTGGCCTTCGAGCCCGATGTGTTCGTGCACGCCGCGCTGGGAACGCACGCGAGCGAGGTGGAGCACGACCCCTACGCTGCGCAGCTCGCGCAGGTGGGCGCGGTGCATACGCTCGCGGCGGCGCGCAACGTGCGCGCGCACTACGTGCTCGTGTCCTGCGATTGGGTGTATTCGGGGATGCTCCCCCCGCACATGCGCTGGTCGGAGGAGGACCCTCCCGAACCGATCAACGCGTGGGGTCGCACGCGCCATGCGTGCGAGCTCGCCACCGCGGACTACAACGGCAGCTGGCTGATAACGCGGCCCGCGGGGCTCTATGGGGTGAACCTCGCGCGCCCGCAGGCGGCGGGCGCGCTCGCACAGCACGTGTGGATGCACTCGAGCCTCCCGCTGCGCCTCGTGGAGCGCCTGCGCGAGGGCCACTCGATCCCCGCGCCCGCCGATGGCTGGCGCTCGCCGACGTATGCGTGGGACTACGCGCAGCGCCTCTGCGAGCTGATCGCGCAGGATTGCGAGGGCGTGTACAACACCGCGGGCCCCGATTCGCTGAACCGTCGCGACTACCTGCGGATGCTCGCGCGCTCCTTCGAGTGCGATACCTCGCTCGTGGAGGAGGGTTCGAGCGCGGCTTTCCTGCAGGCCTGCGGCGAGGATCCCCACCTGAAGGCCCCCTCCAATACGGCGCTCAGCGACGATAAATCCTCGTTCGTGCTGGGCCACAGCGCGGTGAGCGCACAGGCGGGGCACCGCCTGATGCGCAACCAGCTGCGCGAGGTTCTCTCGGGCGTGGACCCCGCGCAGGCCGTTACGATCTAAGCGTCTCCAAGGGCCTGCGGCAAGCCCCTGGGCGAGGCCTCCGCGGACCCCGCGCGCGCCGCCGAAGCACCCTTGCGGGGAGTCTCAGCTGCAGACCATCTCGCTCAGGCAAGCCCTTCCGGGGGCGTTCGCGCTACCCTGCGCGCTCGTTGCGCTACCAAACCGAAAGGAAACACCCATGAACAAGACCGAGCTGGTGGACGCCATCGCAGCCGATGGCGGCCTCACCCGGGCGGACGCCTCGCGCGCCGTGGAGTCCTTCGTGACGATCGTCAACAAGACCCTCAAGAAGGGCGATGAGGTGGCCCTCACCGGCTTTGGAAAGTTCTCCGTGGTGAAGCGCGCGGCGCGCACCGGCGTGAACCCCCGCACCGGCGAAAAGGTCAAGATCAAGGCGTCGAAGGCCCCCAAGTTCACCGCGGGCGCGACGCTCAAGCAAAACGTGAAGGGCGTCAAGAAGTAGGCAAACGGGAGGAGATGGGGATTCGGGGGCGCTCGGGGCGGGTACCTCCTCCCCACAGGCGGTGCAATGGCGCGCCGCCGCAATGTGGAGAGGAGGACATCCATGATTGCCCTGATTGCCCTCGTACTCATCCTCGCGATCTTCGGTGGGCTCGGCTTTGCCGTGCACGTGCTGTGGATCGTGCTGCTGATCGCCATCCTGCTGTGGCTGATCGGCTTCTTCGTGGGCGGCACCCCGGCGGCCGGCGGGCGACGAGGCTGGTACGGACGCTAGCTTCATTGGCGCGGCGCTGATAGCGTCGCCCCCCGATGGCGCAGATCAGCGAGCTGGAGCTCCCGAGCTTCGACTACACCGATCCGCAGATGCGGGGGGCGCGCTTTCACGCTTCGATGCGCTCGCTGCGCGCGGGGGGCTGGCTCGCGAGCACCCCCCTGGGCTATCTGGTGGTCGATAGGGAGGCCTGCGAGCACTTCCTGCGCACCCGCAACGCGGTGTTCCCCGGCATGAAGATCGCGGAGATCTTCGGCGTCACCGAGGGGGCGCTATATGAGGAGATGCGCCGCAACATCCTCCACATCAACGGCGCCGATCACGCGCGCCTGCGCGCGCTCGTGAACCCCGCGTTGGCGCCGCGCGCGGTGGAGCGCTACCGGCCGCTCGCGCGGGAACTGCTGGAGGCGCTCTATTCGGAAATGCTTTTGAAGAGGCCCCCCAAGGGGGGGCCTGCGAGCGTCGCGGATGGCGAACCCGGCGAAGTCCCGCGGGGCGGATCGACGGGGGAGGCGGGCGAAGGGTCGGCGAGAGATGCGCGCTTGCGCTGCGAGTTCGTGGAGAGGTTTGCCAAGCCCTACCCCTCGCAGATGATTGCCGCGGTGATGGGCGCGCCGCTGGAGGACGCCCCGCGGCTGCACCACTGGTCGAACTGGATTCAGCGCCAGTTCGATGCGGCGTCGATGATGGAAGAGCGCGAGCTGATCGAGGAGGCGGTGGTGGAGTTCTACGAGTACGCGGGCGCGCTCGTGCGCACGCGGCGCTCCACGCCGGGGGACGATCTGATCTCCAAGCTGATCGCCGCCACCGGCGAGGAGGATGGGGATGGGGGCAGCGTGAACGTGGATGCACCCGCCGGCGCGCCCGCACGGCTCGAGCGCCTCTCCGATGTGGAGTGCGTGAACCTGGTGCTCAATGTGCTGATTGGCGGCGTGGATACCACGCAGAGCCAGCTCGCGCATGCGCTGCGCCTGTTCGCCGAACACCCCGAGCAGTGGCGCCTCTTGGCCGAGGACCCATCGCTGGCGGGGGCTGCGGTGGAGGAGGTTTTGCGGGTGGAGCCGATCACGCCCTTCACGGCGCGGATCGTGACGGAGGAGATGGTGTTTCGCGATGTGGTGTTCCCGAAGGATACGATCGTGATGGTGTGCGCCTTCACGGGCAACCGCGATCTGGAGGAGGGCGAGGATGGGGATGCATTCGACATCACCGCCCCCCGCGGGCGCGCTCGCGCGTTGACGTTTGGCGCAGGCGTGCACTACTGCCTGGGCGCGAACCTCGCGCGCGTGGAGCTGCAGGAGGCGCTCGCCTTCCTCGCGCCGCGGATGCGCGATTTGGAGCTCGATGGTGAGCCGGCGTACGAGAGCATCACGGGCATCTACGGGCTCTCCTCGCTGCCGCTGCGCTTCTCGGCCTAGAGGTTGGGCCACCCCGTTCGGGGCACAGGCAGGCGTCCACAGCTCGTTTCCAGATAGACAGGCATACGGCAAAGGGTCAAATCGTGCTAAAGGTCCGGCACGGGGGCTGCCGAAATTGGGAGGGGGGTGTTCGCCCGCCCGCGAGCGACATGTAGGTGAGACGGCCATGTGGGCTGTGCGTGGAGCGAGTACGAAAGGACCGAGATGGAGACTTCATTTGGATCGATACGCGCGGCGATAGCGGTGGGGGTTGTGTGGATCGCGCTGCTGGGGGCCACCGCCTGCTCGGTGGCATGGGCGGGGGCGTATCACGTGCTTTCGTGCAGGATGCCCGATGGGCTTGTTGCGCCGGTGGATGGTTGGAGCGGGTCAAACACCCTCGCGAATGACGAAATCGCCGACACCTGCGCGAGCGGCGGAGGACTGGTGGCGGCGCTGAAGACGGGCCACACGCACCCGGCCGACAAGGACTCTGTGACCTGGACATTCAGTGCCCCCGCTGGGGAGACCGTCGGAGCTGCAACGTTGTGGCGGGCTGGAGATACGTTGGGCGGCTCAAATTCGGAAACCGAATCGTCGTACCTGTTCTGGCTAGCAGGCGTGGCCAACAGCGGTAGTGGCACCCAGATCATCGAGGAATGCGCAGCAATCAAGGCGTGTAGCCACGAGGGCAGTCTTACCGATCCACTCGCAGCCAACAACCGAGAATTGGTGTCCGATTTTGCACTTAATAGCCCATACCTCTACTTGACTGCGTCCTGTGGATCGCCAATCTTCGCGTCAGCTTGTCCGGCTGGCGGCGGCGATGAAAACGGCAACGCCGCGATCGTGGAGCTCTTCGCCGCCGATCTGACCCTCGAACAGGAATCCGCGCCTACCGTGCAGGAAGTCTCCGGCGCCCTTGCGGAAGCCTCCACGGTGAGCGGAACTTCCGACGTGGCCTTCACCGCCACGGACCCCGGCTCGGGAGTTTACGAGGCGCTCTTCCAGGTGGATGGCGCAACCGTCTCCGCGAGGGTGCTCGATGAAAACGGAGGACGCTGCCACGATGTGGGCCAGACGACGGATGGGCTGCCGGCGTTCCTCTACATGCAGCCCTGCAAGCCCTCGCTGAGCGCGGATGTCCCCTTCGATACCACCTCCATCGCCAATGGCCCCCACCATCTGCTGGTGTTGGTGAGCGACGCCGCGGGCAACGCCACGCCGGTGGTGGACCGGCAGATCACGGTCGACAATGCGCCTGCCAATGGAGGGAGCCAATCCGCAGGCACGAGCGCTCCCCCGCCGGCCGCGCGCGGCGCGGCCAACGGCAGCGAAGCCTCCGAACAGGCGACGCTCACCGCGAGCTGGAAGGGCGCGCGGGGGGTGCACGTAACGAGCGCCTTCGGCGCCGCGCACACTGTCCAGGGCCGCCTCACCACAGCGGGGGGTCGTCCGATCGCGAACGCGCTGATCGACATCTCCCTGATGCCCGCCGCGGCGGGCGCGCACCCGCAGGCGCTGCCCGCGGCGCGCACGGGCGCCGATGGGAGCTTCGCGCTCGCGCCGGCGCGCACGATCCCTGGCGGCGCGCTGCGCTTGAGCTACCGCAGCCACCTCGGCGATGCGCTCCCCGTGGCGACGCGCACACTCACGCTGAGCGTGCGCGCCGCCCTGCGCCTGCACATAACTCCCAGGGTGAGCGCGGTGGGGCGCACGATCCACTTCTCCGGGCGCCTGCTCGGCGCGCCGCTGCCGCCTGGCGGCAAGCAACTCGTGCTGGAGGCGCGCTCCCCCGGCGGGCGTTGGATCGAGTTCAACGTGATCCGCAGCGACGCGCGCGGGGCCTTCCACGCCGGCTACCGCTTCCGCCTCCCCGGCCCGGCCTCCTACTCCTTCAGGGCGTTGAGCAACGCCGAGGCCGACTACCCCTACCTCGCGGGGGCGTCAAACGTGGTGGGGGTGCGCGAGCGTTGAGTGGGAATGGACATCCTGGACACCAGCGCGGCCGGGGGGCTGGTCGTCCGCGGGGGCGTCCTGCGCTTCGCGGGCTTCGTGGCGGTGGTGGGGCTGTCGGTGATCTCCGCCACGCTGCTCACGCGCCATCTGGGACCTGAACGCTTCGGTCAGTACACCACGGTGCTCTCGCTCGTGAACATCGTCGCGGTGGTCACCGATGCGGGCATGGCCAACTACGGCACGCGCGAGTTCGCGGTGCTGAAGGGAGCCGAGCGCGATCGGGTGATGCGCGACCTGCTGGGGCTGCGCCTCACGCTCACGCTCGCGGGCGTGGCGCTCACCACGGCGTTCGCGCTCGCGGTGGGCTACAGCCCCGCGCTGCTCTTGGGGAGCGTCGCGGCAGGCACGGCGACGATCGCGGTAGTGCTGCAGCACACGCTCACGATCCCGCTGGCGACGAACCTGCGCCTCGGGTGGCTGGCGCTGCTCGACCTCGCGCGCCAGGCGATGGCGGTTGCGACGATCGTGGCGCTGCTCGCGCTCGGCGCGGGGCTGCTGCCGCTGCTCAGCGTCAACCTGCTCGTGAACCTCATCCTGATACCCGCCACGGCGGTGCTCGCGCGGGGGCAGATCTCGCTGCGCATGGAGCTGCGCCCGCGCCGCTGGATCTCGATGCTGCGCCTCACCGTGGCCTTCTCGCTGGCGACGGCGGTGGGCACGATCTACATCTTCACCGCGCAGATCCTCACGAGCCTCGTCGCGAGCGCGCACCAGAGCGGCCTGTTCGCCGCCTCCTTCAGGGTCTTCGTCGTGGCCGTCGCGATTCCCGGCGTGCTCGTTTACGGCGCGCTGCCGCTGCTCGCACGCGCAGCGCGCGACGATCGCGAACGGCTCGCCTACGCGCTCGGCAAGATCTTCGAGGTGTCGCTGATCATGGGCGTCGGCGCGACGCTCGGGCTGCTGTGCGGCGCGGGCTTCGTCATGGAAGTCGTCGCGGGCCCCCAGTTCGCGGGCTCCGCGGAGGTGCTGCGCATCCAGAGCTTCGCGATGACCGCCTCGTTCGTGCTCGCCGGCTGGAGCTTCGCGCTGATCTCGCTGCAGCGCTACCGCGGCCTGCTGCTCGCCAACGCCGCCGCACTCGCGGTGAGCTGCGCGATGACCCTCGCGCTGGCCTCCACGCACGGCGCGCGCGGAGCGGCGTTCGCGACGATCTGCGGCGAGGCCACGCTGGCGGTGGGATCGCTGGTGGCGCTGCTCAGCGGACACCCCGAGCTGCGCCCGCCCCTCAGCGTCATCCCCAAGGTCGCGCTCGCGGCGCTCCCCGGCGTGGCGCTCGTGCTCGCATCCGGGCTCTCCTCGCTCACGCAGGCGGTGCTCGCGCTCGCCGCCTACGCGCTGCTGATCGCTCTCACGCGAGCGGTGCCGCCGGAGATCACCCAGATCGTCCCGCGACCGTGGCGAGCGGGGGGGTGAGGGCCTTCTGAGCTCAAGGGCCGAGCAGCGCAGCGGGAACGACCGCGATCCCATCGGGCCGCCGGTACGCCTCGGGTCCTGTGGTGAGAATCACGGCGTCCAAGAGTTCATTGCCGATGCGCTCTGCCAGCCACCGGAGGTGAATCGTGTCCCGGTCGCTCACGTCGCGGGCGAGCTTCACCTCAACAGCCACCACGCGCCCGTCGGCTCGCTCGAGGATCAGGTCGACCTCGTGGGCGCCCCTGGCCGTGCGCAGGTGCTTGACCGTCGCCTCCGCCGCCTGCGCGTAGGTGCGAATCGACAGCGTAACGAGCGACTCGAACAGAGCACCGAGAAGAGAGCCGTCACGCGGCACCGGCGGTCCGGCTGCACGGCCTTCCAGCAGCGCATCGACATCGAGGCCGAGTAGACGGGCGGCAAGCGCAGGGTCGGCGAGCTGGTGCTTGGGCGGGGCGGAAAGGCGAGTGAGATGGTTGCTTGTTGGCAGCCATGCCGGCACCGAATCGAGTATCCAGAGTCGCTCGAGCACGTCACGGTAGGGGAGCGTCGTGCTCTTGGCGGGCTTCTCGCCGTGTCCGCCGGTGGCCGCGTCACGAATCGTCTCGAACGACGCCGTGGTCGAGGAGGCCGCCGCGTAGGCGGCCATCCAGCGGCGCAGGGCGGCCGGGTCGCGAACGCTGTGGCCAAGCTCGGGGAAGTCGCGGTCGACGATCCGCGTCAAATAGCCGTCCAGGTAGGCGCGGAGCGCGCGCCCGGACATGGACCTCAGGCCGGGGAAGCCGGAGGACACGATCTCACGCACGTAATCCTCGAGTCGCGTCGCGCAGGCGCCACCCACCTCCGGACAGCGCCCCGAGAGCAGCGCCGACACGCTGACAGTCGGACGCTCCAAGCCGCGCTCGACGAGCGCCAGCGGCCGCATGCGCAGGCTAAGGATCCGGGCCGCACCGGAGTGCGAACCTCGCTCTACCGCTCGCGAGGAGCCGGTGAGCAGAAAGCGACCCGGCTCAGCTCCAGCATCCACCGCGCGGCGAACGAGGTCCCAGGACTCTGGCACGAACTGCCACTCGTCGATCAGAACCGGTGCTGGACCCTCGAGCAGACGTGCCGGATCGGCGATTGCGATGCGACGCTGCGTGGGGTCATCAAGTTCACGCACACGCGCAGCCCGTTGCGCTGCCGTCGCAGTCTTGCCGACGCCCTTCGCTCCCTCGATTGCCAGCGCGGCGACCGACTGCATCAGCTCGTCCAGCTCAGCGTCGATGATGCGTGGGTTGTACTGCTGCTCGGCCATAAGCCTAGACTACCATTTTGCAGGGTCCTAGACTACCATTTTGCAAAGCTCTACACTACCTAAATGCACGGCCAGACGCTGCCGTTATGCACGAACGGGTGCAAAGTGGGGGCGGTCGGCGCGCGAAAGCGGGATACAAGTGGGCGAAAATGGGAATGAAAGGCGCGCGAAAGTGGGAATGAACTGCACACAGTGGGGGACCCTGTGAGGGCCCCCCTCCCCCAACGCATTGGGCTCAACGCGCTGTTCCTGGAGCCGCGCATGGGCGGCCTGGATACCTACGTGCGCGCGCTGGTGCCTGAGCTGGTGGGCCTGGCGCCAAAGGTGCGCTTCAGCGTGTTCTGTAGCCCAGGGGGATGTGAATACCTGCGGGACGAGGGCTGGGGCGAGCAGGTCGAGCTCGTGACCCACCCGCTGCTGGGGCGGCGCGGGACGAAGGCGATCGGGGAGCTGACGGTGCTGGGGGCGATCGCGGGGCGGCGCGTGGATCTCTTGCACAGCGTCGCGATGACGGCTCCCCTGCGCACGCGCGCCGTGAACGTCGTCACACTGGCGGACGTGACGTGGATCGTTGCACCGGACACCGATCAGGCCGGCACGATGCGCCTGTGGCGCACGGTGATACCGCCGGTTGCGCGCCACGCCGATCGCCTGCTGGCCCTCTCGGAGGCGGGCGCGAGGGATGTGGTGGAGTACCTGCGGGTGCCGCGCGAGCGCATCGACGTGGTGGCGCTCGCGGCGGGAACCGACGACCTGCTCGCACCCACGCCCGAGGCCGAACTGCGCGCCCGCTTGGGCCTCGGCGCAGGTCCGGTGATCCTGAGCGTATCCGCCAAGAAGCCGCACAAGAACCTCGCCCGCGTGATCGAAGCGATGCCCGAGGTGCTCGCGCACCATCCCGACGCGGTGCTTGTGCTCCCGGGTAACCCCACTCCGCACGAGCAGAGCCTGAGAGCGCTCGCCGAGCGCCTGGGGCTCTCCGCGAACGTCGCCTTCCCCGCCTTCGTGGATGCTCCCGATCTGGAGGGGCTGTATGCGCTCGCGCAGTGCTTCGTCTTCGCCTCGCTCAACGAGGGCTTCGGCATCCCTCTGCTCGAGGCGATGCGCCGCGGCGTGCCGGTCGCCTGCTCGCGGGTCTCGGCACTGCCCGAGGTGGCGGGCGAGGCCGCGCACTACTTCGACCCCCAATCCGCCCCAGACATCGCCCGCGCGCTGATCGACCTGCTCTCAGACCGCGTGCTGGCCGCCCGCCTGGTCGAGCTGGGCCGAGCGCGCGAGGCCCGCTTCACCTGGCAAGCCACCGCCGAAGGAACGCTTGAGAGCTACGCGCGGGCGTGGGCCGCGGCGCGATGAGCGGCGAGCGAGAGACCCCGAACTCGCCAACGGTAACGCCGCACCCGCCCGGCCCCGCGAAGACTTCAAACGCGGCGCCGGGTGCTCGGGGCGAGGGGGCCGGCGAACCAAACGAGGGGACGGCACAAGACTCCTCCGGCGACCCCTACGCACCGATCGATGTCCTTGACACCACCGCGGCGGGGGGGATGGTGCTGCGGGGGGGCGCCCTGCGCTTCGGCAGCTACATCGGCGTGGTTGGACTGTCGGTGATCTCCGCAGCGATCCTCACCCGGCATCTGGGGGTGGTTCGCTTCGGCGAGTACACGACGGTGATCTCGCTGGTGGGCGTGATCTCCTCGATAACCGACGCGGGCATGTCCAACCTAGGCACGCGCGAGTACACCATCCTGAAGGGGGCCGAGCGCGAGGAGCTGATGCGCGATCTGCTCGGGCTGCGGGTGGCGCTTACGATGGTTGGAGTGCTGTTCGCGGCACTCTTCGCGCTCGCGGTGGGGTATGGCGCGCCGCTGCTCGCGGGCACCGTTCTCGCCTCGCTCTCAGTGGTGGCGCTCGTGTTCCAGCACACACTCTCGATTCCGCTCACTACGGCGCTGCGCGTGGGCGCATTGTCGGGACTCGACCTCGCACGCCAGGCGATGACGGTGATCCTGATCGTCGTCCTCGTGGCGCTGGGCGCGGGGGTGCCGGGTCTGCTGGCCATCGCCCTCGCAGTCAACCTGCTGCTGATCGCGCCGACGGCGGCGCTGGTGCGCGGCAGGATCTCCACCCGACTCACGTTGCACCCACGCCGGTGGGCGGCGCTGCTGGGCATGACCGTCGCCTTCTCGCTGGCCTCTGCGGCCAACACGATCTACCTATATGCCGCGCAGATCCTCACGAGCCTTGTCGCCACCGCTCATCAGAGCGGGTTGTTCGCGGCCTCTTTTCGCGTCTTCATCGTCGTCGCCACTATGCCCGGGATGCTTGTCGCCGTGTCGCTGCCGGTGCTCGTACGCGCAGCCCGCGACGATCGCTCACGTCTTCGCTATGCCCTGCAACGGACATTCGAGGTCTCGCTGATCGCGGGCGCCGCAGGCGCGCTCGGTGCGATCACCGGCGCCAGCTTCATCATCGCCGTCGTTGCCGGCCCGAAGTTCGCGGGCGCTGCGGCGGCCCTACGCATCGAGGCGATTGCGCTGCTCGCGTCCTTCGTGCTTGCAGGCTGGGGGTTCGGCCTGCTCTCGCTGCACCGCCACCGCGAGATGTTGCTTGCCAACCTTGCAGCGCTGATAGTGAGCGGCGTGCTCACAGTGATCCTCGCGCAAACCAACGGGGCGCAGGGCGCCGCACTGGCTTCGGTGTGTGGCGAGAGCACCCTCGCCATCCTCTACCTCGCGGGACTGATCCGCGGCAACCGCGACCTGCGCCCCGAGCTGGGGGTGCCGGTGAAAGTTGCCGCCGCGGCGATCCCGGCGGCGGCAGCAGGACTGCTGCTGCCGCTTCCCGACGTACTGCAGCCGATCGTGGCGCTGGCAGTGTTCGCCGCGTTGATCCTGCTCCTGCGAGCGCTTCCCGAGGAGATCTATGAGTTGCTGCCGGCGCGGGTGAGACGCGGCGTCACCTGATCAACTGCGCCAGCCCCAAACCACGCCGGTGCCGTTGGGATCGCCGTGCATCGGCAGGGTAATGTAGCCGATCTCCTCGAGTGCTCGCTGCGCATCGTTCTCGGGGTCGGCGGAGGGTGCGCCATGGGGGTGGTACTCCAGCATCACAACGGGCGCCTGCAATCCCCGCCAGCGCGGATCGGCGAGCATTGGCCACTCCGCCCCCTCGATGTCGATCTTGAGGAGGTCGATACCGTCGAGCAGCGCGAAGATGTCGCGTCCCGCCACCGACGCCCCCGGCTCGCCGCCCTCGGTGATGTGCCCGGTGGTGGCGCGGCCGGTGGTGAACGTGACGGGACCATCCGCGCAGGTTGCAGCGGCCTGCATGAGGTCCCACGAGCGCTCGAGACGATTGAGCGCTATCTGACGTTCGTGCTTGGCCGCGTTTTCGGGATCAGGCTCCAGCCCCGTCACATGCTCGACAGGAAGGCGCCCGTGCAGCCAAAGCCCCCACAACCCGATGTTCGCTCCGAGGTCGAGTGCTCGCAGTGGGCGGTTGAGCGCTTGGAGAGCCGCGAGGGCATCCGGCGGCGGCTCGTAGACATGCTGGTGGAATGCCTGATCGAGCGTGAGCACATCAGGCGTTCCGTGTGCCAGCAGCACGCGCAGGCCGTTCTCGCGGACGCGATATACGTGCGTAGAGCGAGAGCGGCGCAGCTCGCGCGCGGTGAATAGGGTCGACTCGCTCACCAGCCGACCGCGCAGCGCGGCCGAAGCTGAATGAATGCGGACGCGGTGAAGGACGCTCGTCATCGATGGCGAGCCTATACGCGCTCGCGGATCCCATGCGCGGCTGCGCTAGCCTTCGCCACCGCGTGCCTGACCATCGGGTTCGCCCACTCAGGGTGGGCCTCAACCTCATCTTCCTGCAACAGGCCTCCGGCGGAGCGGGGCGGTACGCCAGAGAGCTTCCGGGTGCGCTGCTGGCGGCCGAGCCGGAGACCGAGATCCACGTGTTCGTCTCACGCGACGCGCCCGAGGATCTGCAGGCGGAGCCATGGGCGCAGGCGGTGCGCTGGGTGCACTGTCCGATCGACACGCACGCGTTCAAAGCGCGAGCGCACCTGATCTTCCAATTCACCGCCCTTCCGCTGCTGGCGGCGGCGCGCAGATTGGACGTGCTGCACAGCCCCGCGAACGTCGGCCCGGTCCGCACGCCGCGCGTGGCGAGCGTGCTCTCGCTGCTCGATGTCATCTGGATGCTCCCACCGGAGGCGTGGGGGGGAAGCATCGAGTGGCAGAGCTCACTGCGGCGTCTGGTCGAGCACGGCACACGCCACGCCGATCGGGTATTCGCGATCTCCCAGGCGGGCGCGGATGAAATCGCAAGCTCGCTGCGCGTTCCCGCGGCACACATCCACGTAACCCCCCTGGGAGTGCGCGCGCCCACCGCAATCCCCGCGAGCGAGCAGACGGTGCGCGAGGAGCTCGACCTCGGGAAGGCCCGCGTGGTGCTGTGCGTCGCGCAGAAGCACCCCTACAAGAACCACCACCGGCTCCTGCGAGCGCTGCCCGCGCTGGATGACGACGTGATGCTCGTGCTCCCCGGATTCTCCACGCCATATGAGAGTGAGCTGCGCGCGCTCGCGCAGGAGCTGAGGATCGCCGAACGCGTGCGCATGCCGGGCTGGCTCTCGGAGGGCTCGCTCGCGGGGCTGTATGAGCTGAGCAGCGCCTTCGTGCTCCCCTCGCTCGTCGAGGGCTTCGGCCTCCCGATACTGGAGGCGATGCTGCGCGGCGTGCCCGTGGCCTGCTCGAACACCTCCTCGCTGCCGGAGGTAGCCGGCGACGCCGCGCTGCTATTCGACCCTGAAAACCAGGAAGACCTCACCGCGGCGATCCGCCGCCTGCTCGAAGACAGAGCGCTGGCCGAGCGCCTCGTCGCGCGCGGACGCGAGCGCGCCGCGGAGTTCACGTGGGAGCGAACCGGGGCAGCGAGCCTCGCGGGGTACCGGCGGGCAATCGAAGCCCGCGCTCGCTGAGGGGCGCTACTTGATGGCGCAGTAGAGCTTCACATGCAGATGCTGGTGGGCACGCACCCGGACTCGCTGGGGCTGGCAACGGGCGCCACCGGCCTGCGAGCCATCAGACCGGCGTGTCGGGGGCTCGCCGGCCGTAAGAACATAGGTCGCAGGAGCGGCGAGAACGAACTGGAACGTCCCCCGAGATCCCGTGACTCCTCTGGCGAGCACGACTCCTGCCAGGTTGGCAATCCGCACAGGGTAGCCGGACGGCATGTTCATCCGATGGCGCACAGGACCTCCGACCATCCGCACATCTCCTGCTATCGCCGCCGTCGGCCGAGAGCGATGCGTCGCAGACGAAGCGAGAGGCCCGCCCACCGTCGACGCGAATGCAAAGGCCGGCGCAAGCACCGCCACCGCTGAACCGGCCACGACTGCCCTAGTCAAGAAGCGGTGCAACATAGGTCCCCCGATCCGTTATTCGGTACTTCTGAGACCTTAGCGAATTCTCCACGGCGCCCTCGCGTCGCATATCCGGCTCCAGTAGTGGATGATGGGGGCATGGCCAATCAGCCGTCTGCACGCAGCGTGAAGATCTCCGCGGATGAGCGGGGTGGGTGGTCCTCGGAGCGTCCGCGCAAGGAGGGCGATGGGCCGCCGCGGCCGGTGGATGTATCGGTGCGCTGCCGCGTGCTCGCGCCTGCCGATCGCCTGCGCTACTCCCCGGGAAGCCTGCTGCTGATCGTGTGTGCCGCCCCACCGGAGGCCGCCCGCCTGGCGGCGAGGGTGGTGGAGGAGCACAGCGCGGTGCTCTCGCTCGCGAAGGTGCGCACGCTGCTGGCCGGGCGTGTGCCGGAGGGCGAAGTGGATGCGCGCGCCGCTGAGCTGCTCGATGCGGCGGTGGCCAAGCGCCTGAACGCCAACAACACTGTGGTGATCGCGATGGAGAGCCTCGCGGCGGATGCGCGCGAGCCCTATGTGCGCATGGCCCATGCGCTGCGCCGCCCGCGCCATCTGGTGCTGCTGGAGACCCCCCGCCATCAGGTTCCCGAGGACGAGCGAGGCACGCTCAACGAGCTGCGCCGCGCCCTCGACGCCGGCGAGCTCGGCCAGGAGGGCTTTCAGACCGCGCTGCGCCTCAGCGGCGCGACGGTGGGAGAGCTCAAGCGAATCGTCTTCCAGCCGCCCCCGCGCGAAGACTGACCGACGCTCTGGGCCCGAAAGCCAGTGTCGTACCCAGGAGGAGGGCGAGACGCGGTAGGACAGCGACCTTGAATCCGGCGGGCAGGGTTCGAGTCCCTGGCGGCGCATTTTCGCCCGGAGGCCGATGCTCCTTTTGAGCCGGCGTGCATCGAAGACGCCGCCGTGTGCTTACCCCGCAGAAGGCAGGTCACGCTAGCATCATGCTTGATGTGCTATCTTGATGTATATGTCGCGCACCACAGTTGATATCGATCAGCGAGCCCTGGACGCTGCGCGAAATGAGCTGGGCACAAAGGGCTTGAGCGCTACAGTCAACGCTGCTTTGCGCGAGGTGGGAAGACGGCGCGCGCTTGCCGGCTTCGACATCACCCGCGACATCGACGGCACGTCCGTAGAGGTCGATGCCAACCGCCGGGAGCGGTTTTCTGAGTCCGAAGACTGAAGTCGTACCCCCCGCACTCGTCGGTCCCGCACTGCTGGACACAGGTGTTTGGACGTGGGCGCGAGACCGCCGCTTCCCCCAACTAGCGTCATGGTTCAACGCTCAGGTCGCGGCTGGCCGTGTGCTTGTCTGCGATGTCGTGATCCTGGAGCTCACACGCCTGACTCCGAACGAGACGCGCGCCCGCGAGGTCGCGGACCGGCTCGCCACATTCGAGTCGATCCCTATGCCGGCCGCACTATGGAGCCGCGCGCGCCAGCTGCAACTCTCCCTTGCAGCCAACGGTGACCATCGTCGAGTACCTCCCGCCGACCTATTGATCGGCTGCACCGCGGAAACTGCGGGCGTCCCCCTCGTTCATTACGACCGCGACTACGAGCGCATCGCCCGCGTCAGCACACTCGAGCACCACTGGCTTCTGCCCGATGGCACACTCGCCTAGGGCTTAGCGCCTCCCTGCGCGAGTTCGTGAACCTGCTCTCTTCGGCGACAGAGCACACGCGCATACTCAAACACACTCGACAATCGGGCCGGGCTGCGATCATCTCCATTTTGGCCGCCCATGCGCCGTATATGCTTATAGCGTCATGGCTGTTGATCTCGGAGACGACTGCGACTTAGACATGATCGTCCATGCGATCCGCGAGCAGAAGTGCATCCTGTTTCTCGGTGCGGGAGCCCATGCGAAACCTCCTGAGGGCTCCTTGTTTGAGTACCCGCCTGAGCATCGCCCTCCGGTCAGGAAAGATCTGAGCGCGGAGCTTGCCGCCCGATGTGACCTTGCTAAGCAGTATCCGCAAGAGGATTCCAGCAATCTATCGCGGGTTGCAACGTTTTACGAAAACAAGTACTCACGCCACCAGCTAGTGGAGATGGTCAAGCATAAGGTACAGGCTAATACGCAACCCTCACCAATGTTACGGGCGCTGGCGGAACTCGCCTTTCCTTTGGTGATTACAACGAACTTTGATTCGTTATTCGAGCGAGCACTTTATAATGCTGGCAAACAACCACGTGTAACGGTCTATTCTTCCGGCAGCGAGACGCCGACCGATGATCCGCCAGATCCGACATCTGCGAGTCCACTCGTCCGCAAGCTACATGGCGATATCTCGCATCCGGAGACCTTGGTGCTAACGGATGAGGACTATATCGAATTCATCATGCGCTTAGGTGACAGGGAACCTTATGATCCCATCCCGCTGAGGTTGAAGTTCTACCTATCAACTTGGCCGACTCTCTTTGTCGGCTACAGTCTGATGGACTATAATCTGCGACTGCTATATACCACGCTGCGTCGCAAGCTCGATAGAGCAAACGTGCCAGATATGTATTCAGTCGACGTGGCTCCCGATCCGCTACTTCTTGAGGTCTGGCACAAGCAACGCAACTGGGTAAAATTTATTGCCAAGGACGTTTGGAAGTTTGTGCCCGACCTTTACGAACGAGTACTGAATAAAGAGCTACAGCCATAACCGGCGCTAGCCGTAACTACGCCGATATACCGGAGGCTCCCTACTGCGGGATACGGTCATTTGGCTATGCTGACCATAAGATTTTTTTTGCCCGCGAAGACGATGCGATTCAGCTGCAGTTGCTTGTCACCGTGTATCGCGGGGTTATGCTCTACGGCGACTCGGGCGTAGGCAAGTCATCACTTATAAATGCTGGCCTGCTCCCACTTGCAATCGAGCGGGGGCTACATTTTGAGCTACTGCGGATACAGCCACAGGAGCACGAGGAGATAGTTGTTGAGCGAATCGCGAGCGTCGAAGCGGGACCACTTCTCCCCTCTGCTCTTGTCGCGGAAGACGACGAGGAATCTCCCACAGCTGTCCTAGCTGCGAATGTGTTTGAGCAGCGAGTTCGCTTAGCATGTCAGGAAAACCGACGACCCCTACTGGTATTTGATCATTTCGAGGAGATTGTCACGCTGTTCGAGGAACCCTATACTGGCGCTGCCCAGCATCGGATTATTAAACTGTTAATTGCTTTACTTCGCGATAAGCAGCTATCAGTTAAGGTCGTATTCGTATTTCGCGAAGACTATCTAGGGAGAATAAAAGAGCTTCTCGCTGAATGTCCCGAGCTCATCGACGGTTCGCTTCGACTCACCCCACCTAAGCAGGATGCACTGTCGAAGATCATCTGTGGACCCTTCGAGTGCTATCCCGGTCACTTTTCTCCAGAGCTTTCGCGTGGATTGATCGAGCGTTTGCAGAGTATGCTTGGCAAGAGGTTCGGAGCGGGCGACGTGAGTCTCTCGGAGGTACAAATAATCTGCTTACGACTTTGGGAGGCCAACAAGCCTGAGGAGCTGCTGGCAGCCAAGGATCTACAGGGGCTCTTGGAGGACTACCTAGGTGAAGCACTCGACGTATTTGCCCCCGAACTGCGCAATGCCGCCGTTGCACTTTTGTGCCACATGGTAACCACGGCTGGCACGCGCAACGTCATCTCAACCGAGGATCTTATACACCGAGTATACGCTGAGGAGAAGATACCGCAAGAGCTCCTCAAAGAAGCCCTACGGCGGCTGGATCAAGAGTCAAGGCTGGTGCACTGCGAGCGGCGCCGGGGTCTGCTGCTCTACGAGCTTCAAAGCGAGTTCCTTGTGCCCTGGATCAGCCAGCGCCGCGAAGAGCTGCATCGCGAGCAGCGACAACGCGATGAACGACGACGGCGCTCCATCCAAGGGGCAATCACCATAACGGCTGCTCTCGTACTCTCAGCTCTCACGGCGTTCTCTGTGTGGGCGCTCGCCAAGAAGAACGAAGCAAGGCGAGAGGAGATAGTCGCACATCGAGAAGCAGCGTCGGCCGCTTCACTCGCGTTGCTTTCTCCCGCGCAGCAGTACATGCAGAGCCGGCCCGATGTATCGCTTTCTCTCGCGTTTGACGCGTACCGTGCGAGTCCTGGGGTCGAGGCACGGAACATTCTAATCACGGGGCTCGAGAATGTCCGCCACTCGGGCATCATCGGTATCCTCCACGGACAGCGAGCTGGCATCGGGAGCCTAGCTTTCAGTCCCACTGGACGGCTTCTTGCCTCAGGAGGTAATGACGGGACGGTAAGACTATGGGATGTCACCACTCACAGACAGCTTGCCCTTCTGTTCAGCGAACATAGCTATATTAGTAGCGTAGCCTTTAATCCCAATGGGCGAATCGTGGCTTGCGGCGAGGCCAACGGACTCATTAGACTGTGGGATACCACAACGGAGAAGCAGCTGGGCAGTATGCTTAACACCCACGATTATCGGGTCATCAGCATCGCCCTCAGCCCCGATGGACGTACACTGGCCTCCGGCGGGGCCGACGGGCTAGTGCGCATGTGGAACGTTGGAACCCATAGGCAGCTTGGCAGACCGCTGAACGTTCATGGAGTAGCTGGCAGCGTGGCATTTAGTCCTGACGGTCAAACGCTGGCCTCGGGGAGCTACGACAACAGAGTGCGACTGTGGGACACCAGAACCCATAGACAATTAGGTTTGCCTCTCGTCACATCCACTCACATAGTTACCGAGGTGGCCTTTAGTCCTGCCAGGCATATCCTCGCCACACTGACTACAGAACTCTTTAGAATAGGAAAGATTCAGTTATGGGATCTGGCGACCCATAAAGAGATTGGTCGACCAATCGCCGGTCAGGCGAACATCAATAGCTTTGCCTTTAGTCCGGATGGGCACACCCTGGCCTCTGGCGGCGACGGCGGGACTTTCCTGTGGAGTGTCGCAACCCGCAAGAAGATCAGCCAGCCACTTAAGACCAGCACCCACATCGAAAATGTGGTCTTTAGTCCTGACGGACAGATGCTGGCCTCCGGTGGCGTCGATGGCTTGATCAGGCTATCTAAGGCCACAGCCGAGCCACAGCTCGAACGCCTTGGCGCCTCACGATCCCGTGATACTAAGATCGCAAGTATCGCGCTTGGCGCTGATGGAAATAGTCTGATTGCCGCTGGTCATGATGGCACAATCCGGCGGTGGGATCTCACTAACCATAGAGAGATCGACCGACATATCGATACTCATAACGGTTTATTAAAATGCTTGACGCTCAGCACCGACGGACGCGTTCTTGCTTCCGGAGGTGAAGTCGGCACAGTTCGACTGTGGGATACGGAGGCTGGTACACAAATGAGCCAACTCCGAACTGGCCCGGTAAATCCTGTAGAACCCCCCCAAGGTTATCCCCCAGAAGCCTGTCCCGAGGAAACAGTCTTTAGTCCCGATGGACACGTCCTTGCCGTGAGGGGGAGCGGAACGAACAAGATAAGACTATGGGCTGTATCGAGCCAGCGTTGGCTCGATACACTGTCGACGGGAAACTCCGAATCGTTTACGGACATTACATTCAGCTCTAATGGCCGTACTCTTTTAGCAGTCAGTAGTGAATTAGGAATGTCCGAAAATGAGGAGGTTCGGCTTTGGGATCTGGCCACTCACAAACAAATTGGCCACGCGCTCTATATCAAGCCCAATGTTCGTGAAATCATCCCCAGCTCCAACGGATACCAAGTTGCATTCGTGAGCACGAAAAATACGCCTACTCCTTCGTTTGAAGAAGGCAGAGAAATCGGCAAAGTCCTGCTCTGGGACGTGGTGACTCACAAGCCTATGGGCCAACTGCCCGCCGATCTTGGCGAATCGGTTGACAATATCGCCCTCAGTCCCGACGGGCGCACCCTTGCTTCCGTGAGTCAGCCCGAAACAGGGGTCGGCCCCGAAGAAAACGCCAGTCTCGAAGAACTCAGAGAAGACCCGATAGAGGTCAAACTATGGGATTTGCCGACCCGCAAGCAGCTTGGCCAGCCGATAGTAGGCTCCCGTGAGTCGATCCAGCGCGTGGAGTTCAGCCCCGATGGACGTGCACTTGCATTCATCGGCCAGAGAGGGGCGGTCCACCTGTGGAGGGACGTACTCTGGGGTGATCTGCACGAACTGGAAACCAAGATATGTGGACTGGTCGGCAGCGGCCTGAGTAGAACCGAATGGGCCGAAGATGTGCCCGGCATTGCCTACCGGCCAAGCTGCCAATGAAGTAGTAGCGAGGGTCGGGTATCAGCGCTGCTACGCGGGTCGGCGCTACTTCCCGTGGCGCTTCTTGCACTTGAGGCCGAAGCCACAAGGACATGGGTCGTTCCGGCCCGGCTTGACTCCCTGTCGTTCGATCATGCATCTTCGGGCGCCGCTAAACGACCCCTCAGCGGGCCCAGAACCTCGCACCGCAGCTTGCGCCCCAACGGCTCCAACAGTGCCTGCACCAAGATCTCGACCTGGGCTTGATGGTTTCCGTAGCGTCCCAGTCGCCGCATTTTCAGGGGGCGGTTGTGCCTTATTCAAACCCCGGAGCGGACCGAGGGCGTTACGGACCGCCTGCCTGAGGACATCACGGTCGCATGGGGCGTCCAGGGAAGTTTGGATCACTCGTCGGTCGTCGATACTCCTGCTTCAGATGAAGGGGGCAACGGTGGTTCGGGATGGTCCGCGTCGATCATGCAAGCTGCCCACTCTCGCACGGCGACCACGGTCGCCAGTGCATCGGTGCGATCGAGCGGATTCGCGTCGAAGGGGTCGGCGTAGCGGTACTCGACGGCCCACGGCGTCAGCGCGACAGCTGTTCGCAGCTCGGGTGTGAGCGGGAGCCCTGACTCCTCGATCAGGCTGCACAAGTAGTCGATGTCGTGGCTGCGCTCAAACGGCACGCCGCGTGCAGTCAGGACCGCCTTGAATGCCTTCTCGATCGCTTGCTGCGCAAGGAAGCCGGCGACGTGGTCGGGCACGTCGGAGTTGCCTGCGAGCGCGCGCAATCCAGCCTCGTCGCCGCTGGCCTTAGCCAGCAACGCGCTGGCCACATCGTGTTGGTCACGCTTCGACAAGCACCCGGCCCTCGGAAAGCGCGGCACTGAGGGCTGTGCCCGGTGCCTCGCCCCACTCCTGGACCTGGGCCTCGCTGTAGACGAGCACGTCAATCGGTCTGCGCAGATCGTGCAGCGCGCTGCGCAAACGTACCATCTCAGCGTGCCGGTCGGAGACGTGAGGCTCGATGACCAGGAAGTCAAGGTCGCTGCCAGGGTGCACCTCATTGCGCGCGTGCGAGCCGAACAAGATCACGCGCACCGGCGAGCCCGCAGCCTCGGCTAACGTGCGGGCGGCACGCTCGATATCGGCATCTGCATCCACGGCCGCCACGCTAGCGGATCGGAGCCAAGGATCGACCGTTCGGTCGTTGCCCCGCAAAGACCGGTGAGGCACGTTCAACGACCGCGCCTCCGCTTTGCTAAATGGCCAACAGCCTCAGCACCTTGCGCCGCTGCTCACGCCCCAGAGGCTCCAGCAGAAGCCCTCACCAAAGCCTCGACCTGCGCTCGATGGTTTTTTTGGCGTCCCAGCCGGCAAGCTCGGCGGCTCCCCCCACGTCGTCCACACCCGCCTGGAGTCCCAGGCGCTCGGCGCGCTCGCCGACAGCGGGCTGGAACAGGCCAAGATCTACCGCTTGTACCCGGACATCGATCGGGCTGCAATAGAGGATGCCCTTGACCTCGAGCGCCAGCTTGCACAGAACCTGCGACCCGCCTTAGCAGCATGAGAGGGCGGGTTCATGCCGCGCCTCTTCGCTCTCGATAAGAACTTTCCCGCAGCCCATCGTCGGCGTCCTGTCCGTATGGGCAGAGTTCAAACTGTCCGCCACCGAGTTGGCGCGCGATCCGCTGGATTGAATCGCAGGGAACATCATGCAGCCCGACGGCAGAGAACTCACGCCTCGGGCGGCCCCAGCGTTCCCTGCGCCGCCGCGAGCGCGTGCCGGTCGCCGCCGTGCCCGCGTAGGATCGCCGCGAAGGCGACCGCCACGAGCCCTCCCACGATCGGGCCCACCACGTAGACCCAGTAGTTGCTGAAGTTGCCCAGCACCAGATCGGGCCCAAAGGAGCGCGCGGGGTTCATCGAGGCGCCCGACACCGGACTCGACCAGAGGCCCGCCAGGACGATGTAGCCGGCCACCGCCACGGCCGACAGCGGGCCGACGTTCTGCGCGCGCGAGGCGGTCCCCAGGATGGTGCTCACGAGGCCGAGCGTCAGCATCCCCTCCATCAGCGCGGCCTGACCGGCGCTGAAGCCCGCGCCGGGCACCGTCGCGCCGAGCATCCCCACGCGCCCGAACATCGCATCGAGGAAGAGCACCGCCGCGGTGGCGCCCACGAGCTGGATCAGGATGTAGCCGGGGACCCGCGTCCAGGGAAAATCCCCGCGCGCCGCGAATGCGATGCTCACGGCTGGGTTGAGGTGTGCGCCCGAGACGGCGCCCATGAAGAGGATCACCGCCATCACCGTGAGACCCGGCGCGCTGACGGCCGCTCCGCGCCCTATCGCCCCGTGCGTGGCGGCGTTTATGACGCCCCCGCCCGCGCCTGCGAGCACCAGCAGAAACGTCCCAAAGAACTCCGAGAACAGCCGCCGCCCTTCGTGCGAGGGATCGTCGAAGCGCCGTTCCCACGGCGTCTTCACCCCCGCCAGTTCGTGCAGCAGCGACCACGCGGCGAGGCTGCGATGCTGCGCCGCGCGCGCCTCGGAGGGCTCCCCGCTCGGCGGTGGGGTGGACGGGCCTTCGGTCATCCAGACGACTTCGCGACGCCGCGGCCAACTCCTGCGGCCGAATGGCCGCGTGGGATCAGCTCGCGCTTGAGGAGGGAAGGTAATAGAGGGTCGCGCCGCCGCTGCCCTGAGAGCCGACCTGGACCGCGCGACCATGGCTTTCGACCCACGCGTCCCGGGCGCGGGTGGCCGAGGCGCTCGCACCGCCGCCGCCCGGACCTCCTGTCCCCGCGCCAGCTCCACCCGAACCGCCGATCCTCGGCCCGCCGCCCAGGCCGCCCGTCCCACCGCCGCCCGGACCGCCGATCCCCGGGCCACCACCACTGGAGAGCAGCACATAGTGCAGCTGTCCTGTGGCGATCAGGTGCTTCAGCTGAGCGAGGGATGGGCTCGGGTCCGAGCCCATGAAGCCGCCCATGTCGATCACGTCGCGCCCACTCTGCAGCGCCAGCGAGGCGGCGGTGCCCGAGCCGACGGCGGCGACCATGTACTTGGCGGAGCCCTGGTGGCCCTCAAGGTACTTGAGGGTGGCGCTGTCCACCGACCCGCCCGGACCTGCCCCGCCGGGAGCGCCGAGACTCAGGCCCGAAGGGACCTGCCCGCCCGTGGGCAGGCCGCCCTGCGCGCCCCCTCCGAACAGTGCGGGGGGCGGGGCGCCGGGCGCACCGCCTACGCCGGGGCGGGAGACGCCCGTGGCTGCGCCCGCAGCTCTGAAGCCACGTCCGCCCCCGACTGCGAAGCGCGAACCCCCGCCGGGGCCTGCGCCGCCGAAGCCCAATCCAGCCTCCGCACTCGCGGGTCCGGCGAGCGGGTTGCCACCGCCGAGCGTCTTGTCCACGGTGGCGAGCGAGTACGCGGCTGGGCCCGCGAGCACCGAAAGCACACCGGCGATCACCGCGATACGCAACGGCATACGCGTTGATGTGAACAGGCGCGAGCGCAAAAGCAGCAGCGCCAGCGTGCTCGCCGCGGCAAGACCAACCACTATCGGTGCGAGCCACGGCATGAAGCCGCTTGCCCGCGCGAGCAGCACCACCGCGAGCGCCGCCGTGGTGCAGATGGCGGCACACAGCGCGAGCGTCCACGCAAGCGATCCGCGCGCGCGATCACACAGCTCCACCGCTCCGCCGGCGGCGAGCACCGCCACTGCAGGGGCGAGGGCGGTTGTGTAGTAGGGGTGGAAGATGCCCTCCGAGAAGCTGAACACAGCCCACGTCACGACCCCCCAGCCGCCCCACAAGAGGTAGGCCGAGCGCCCCACGTCGGTGCGCGGGGCGCGCCGGTGCGACCACAGCCCGAGCACGAGGCCGAGCAGCGCGAGGGGCAAGAGCCACGCGATCTGCCCGCCCACGATCGTGTTGAACATCCGCAGCGGACCCGCAGCGCCGCCGAAGCCCGCGCCGCCGCCGGGCCCTCCACCAGGTACCGCGCCTTCGCCCGCACCCGAAACGCGGCTGAGACCGTTCGCGCCGAAGATCAGCGAGAACCATGAGTTGTCGGTGGTATCACCCACCCACGGTCTCGACGCGGCGGGGAGCGCCATCATCGTCGCGTACCACGCGAAGCTCACCGCAACCATCGACGCCCCGCCTGCCGCCAGCTGCATCACGCGCCTGCGCAGGGACCCCATGCCGGCGATGAGGTAGGCGAGCGCGAGTCCGGGCACCACCAGATAGGCGGCAAGCATCTTCGCGTTGAACGCCAATCCGACGAGCGCCCCGCACAGCAGCAGATAGCGCGTGCGCCCGGACTGCAGCGCGCGCACGAGCGCCCATGCGGCGCACACCTCCATCGCCACCAGCACCGCGTCGGGATTGTTGAAGCGGCTCATCGCCACGAAGATCGGGGTCAGCGCCAGCGCCAGTGCGGCGAGCAGCGCCACACGGTGGCCGAGCGTGCGCCTCACGGTGTTGTGCAAAACGAGTACCGAGCCAATGCCGCACAGCGCCTCGGGGAGGAGCATGCTGAAGCTCGAGAACCCGAACACGCGCCCGGAGAGCCCCATCAGCACGTTCGGCAGCGGGCCCTTGTCGAGGCTATCCGAGCCGCTCACATCGAGCGCGTTCGTGAAGAGCGCGCTCCAGCTGCGCGTCGCCGCCTGCGCGGCCTCGGCGTAGTAGGTGTTGGCGTAGCCATTGCGCGTGAGCCCCCACAGCGTGAGCGCGCCTGCCAGCAGCGCCACGAGCCACAGCGCGGGGCGCGACCACGCCGGATCGGCCTCGCCGCCACGCACCGCGCGGCGCAGCGCCGCGCGGATGGATCCCTCGTTCCAGGCACGAGGAGCAGTGGGTGTGGTGGGTGCGGGAGCGCCGATCGCTGGAGTGGACATGCGGGCACTCTCGCGCCCGCACGTTGCGCGCACGTGAGCGGGATCTAAGAGAAATGTCGGAGTCGCCTACCCGTCGGTCTTGAACAGATCCTCCAGGCGCTCGAGCGCCGTGGGCGTGCCCATTGCCATCACCACATCGCCCGGCAACAGCACGATGTCTCCGGGGGGCTGGGGCTGGAAGCGCGAGTCGCGGCGCAGCCCAACGATCATCGCGCCCCCGCGAATGTCACCGACGCTCTGGCGCGCCCCCTCGCAGCCCTCGCGCACGAGGATCTCCTCCATGCGGTACTCCGCATCGACATCCACCACGCCGCTGAGCTGCGGGTGCAGCGCCAGCCGCGCCATCTCGGTGCCGCTGGACTTGTAGGGGGAGATCACGCGATCGGCGCCCGCGCGCTTGAGCTTCTTCTCGGAGTCCTCCGCCGCCGCGCGCGCGAGGATCGCGATGTCAGCGCGCAGCTCGCGCGCGGTGAGCGTGATGAAGATGTTCTCAGCGTCGGAGTCCGCGCAGGCGATCAGCGAGCGCGCCCGCGCTATGCCGGCGCGGGCGAGCACCGCGTCGTCAGCCGCGTCGCCCTCGATGAAGCGCACACCGACGCCCTGCGCGAGTTCGCGGTTGTCGGTGTTGGAGTCGATCACCACATACTTCGCGCGCGCAGCGCGCAGGTCGCGCGCTACCTGGCGGCCCACGCGACCGAAGCCGCAGATGATGTGGTGGTCGGTGAGCGAGTCGATCGTCTTCTGCATGCGCCTGGCCGTGAGCAGCTCGCCGAGGTGTCCCGCCACGAAGAACTCTGTCACGGTGGCGAGCGCGTAGAAGAGCGTACCGACGCCCAGCACGATCAGCGCGACGTGCACGATCTGCCCGGCGAGCGTGTGCGGCTGGGGAAAGCCGCCCACCGTGGCCACCGTATCGAGCGCCCAGCGGAAGGCGTACCAGGCGCCCACCCCCTCGGCGAGCATGAGACCGAGCGCACCGAGCAGCAGCAGCCCCGCGAGCATCGCCCCCAGCAAGGCGACGCGCCGCGTGAAGATCCTCAGCTGGCGATCGGCGGCTGCACCCGAGCCGATGCCGGGGTTGCGGTGGAGCAGCTGGTCGAGGTCTTTGATCGGTCTCTCGCGGATTGTGGAGGGCAGTCGTCGAAGTCTTCGATCGGCAGGCGCGCGCGGAGGGGTCAGCCGAAGAACAGCGCCGCGGTCTCATACAGCCCCGGGTCGAGCAGCTTCGGCTCGCGCAGGGCCTCCCGCAGCGACGCCTCCACAATGGCGGTGCCGCGCAGCGCAACCATCGCGCCGAAGCGCTCGCCGATGATGCCATCCATCGCGGCGACGCCGAAGCGTGTCGCGAGCACGCGATCGTAGGCAACCGGCGAGCCTCCGCGCTGGATGTGGCCGAGGATCGTGACGCGCGTCTCGAAGCCCGTGCGCGCCTCGATCTCGTGCTCGAGCGTCACGCCGATCCCGCCCAGGCGGGGATGTCCGAAGGCGTCGGTGGGCGCATCGGCGACCGTCTCGAGCGTCCCCGCAAGCGGCGTGGCGCCCTCGGCGGCTACGACGATCGAGAAGCTCGATCCGCGCTCGTGACGGCGACGCAGGTGCGCGCAGACCTCGTCGATGTCGAACGGGCGCTCGGGCACGAGGATCGCATCGGCACCGCCGGCGATGCCCGCGTGCGTGGCGATCCAGCCCGCGTGGCGGCCCATCACCTCCACGACCATCACACGGTTGTGCGACTCCGCGGTGGTGTGCAGGCGGTCGATCGCCTCCATGACGATCTGCACCGCGGTCTGGAAGCCGAAGGTCACGTCGGTGCCATCGAGGTCGTTGTCGATCGTCTTGGGCACCCCCACCACAGGGATGCCCGCCTCGTGCAGGCGCAGCGCCACGCCGAGCGTATCCTCGCCGCCGATCGCAATCAGCGCATCGACGCCGCGCGAGCTCAGCGACGCGCGCACCTCGGTCACCCCATCGCGTCCCTCCGCGAAGGGGTTGGTGCGCGAAGTGCCGAGGATCGTCCCTCCGCGCGGAAGGATGCCGCGGGTGCTCTCCAGCGTGAGCTCGAAGCCCTCGTCGGCGAGCACGCCCGCCCAGCCGTGGCGAAAACCCCAGAACTCGTACCCCCCCGCGGCGACCCCGCGTCTGACGGCGGCACGGATGACGGCGTTCAGGCCGGGGCAGTCGCCGCCTCCGGTGAGCAGTCCGATGCGCCTCATGCCTTGATTCTCGCAAAGCCCCCAAAGAGCGGGGAGACCCTCAAACCGCCGCCCCCTCCGGAGCCTCCGCGGAGCCATCCGGCTCGCCACCGGATCCGGCAAGCGCCACCCGCGGCAGCACCAGCAGCGAGCAGCGCGCGTGGCGCTGGAGGTAGTCGGAGGTGCTGCCGAGCACGAGGCGCTTCATCGGGCCGTAGCCACGCGAGCCGACCACGAGGAGGTCGACGCGGTCGCCGAAGCTCGCTAGCTCCTCGCCCGTGAGTCCGTATACCGCCTCGCCCTCCACATCGGGGAGCTGCTTCATGCGATCGTTGGCTTCCTTCAACAACGCGTCGATGCTCTCGCCGATCGCCGGCGGCATCATCCCGGTGTAGGCATAGGTGGCGATCGGCACCACATCGAGCGCGTACACGCTCGCGCGTGTGGGAGCGGCCACCTTGCGCGCCATCGCCAGCGCAGCGGTGCTCTCGGGGGATTCGTCGTATCCCACGCCAATCCGCGCGAACGGCGAGGGGTGCTCGGCGTAGCCGCGTGCGGCCACCGCCACCGCACACGGGGAGCCGTTGAGCGCGCCACGCGTATCGTCGCCCAGCATCACCCTGCCAACGGCGCCGTGGCTGCAGGAGCCAACAACTAGAAGATCAGCGCCCAGCTCTTCGGCCTGCTGATGCAGACCACGACCGGGGCTCGGCGCCACGACGCTCACCAGCTCAGCGCTCACACCCGCGCTGGAGCGCTCGCGCTCGAGCAGCTCGTGCGACCCGGAGCGCTCATCGTCCACCTGTCCGGGCGTCACCGCGTTGAGGGAGCGCAGCGCACCGCCGTGCACGTGCGCGAGCGTAAGCCTCCCCGCGGAGTCCACCAGGCGCGCGGCAAGCGCGATCGCATCGCGCCCATTGGGCCGTCCGTCGACTCCCACCAATACGTTCTTGAACATCGCGAATCTCCTTGTCGTGGCGATCTGAGCAGGTGGCGCTCTTCAACCTGGGGTACGTGTAATACCGCAAGCTAGTGCCTCGCACGCATCGAACCATCCGCGGCTTTCCGTGATGGATCGCGGGAAAGCCGCAGCTGCGGCTTCTCGGGAGTCTGGGAGCGCCCATCCTTAGGCCTTCAACGATCGCTGTCCAACCGCCACCCCGCTTCAGCACTGTGTAGGTGGAAACCCGCAGTACACACGTTAAGTGAAATTCCGCAGCACGCACCGAAGGAGAATATGCATCAAAATAAGTGCTTTGCCACAGGCATTCGGAGTGTTTGTGCGGAGGACACCACGCTGGCTGAGGTGCAAGCTGTATACATGGCTTCTCACCTGCATCTTGCGCCTCCCCCAGCTCCAGCCCCGACCTCGGCCCCCGCCTCGAGCTCAGCAGAGACCGAGTCCTCCGAGCTGGACGCCCCCACCATCCGCGTACTACTCGCCGACGATCACACCTTCATGCGACGCAGCCTGCGGCTGCTGCTCGACAACGAGGAAGGAGTCGAGGTGGTCGCCGAGGCCGATGACCTCGACTCGGTGATGGACCACCTCAATGGCCACGAGCCGCATGTGCTCGTGCTCGACCTCAACCTCCCGGGCGAGTCGAGCATCGCGACGATCGCAGAGCTGCGCCGGCAGATGCCCCGCACCCAGATCGTGGTCCTCACGATGCACGACAACCCTGCCTTCGCGCAGCGCACGCGCAGCGCCGGTGCGCTCGGGTTCGTGCTGAAGGATCTTGCCGATAGCGAGCTGGGGATCGCGGTCCGGGCGGCGGCGAAGGGCGAGGCATATCTCAGCCCGCGCATCGCGGGGCGCCTAGCCATCATTCACCGCTCGCTCACCGCGGAGCGGCTGAGCACGCGCGAGCTCGAAGTCCTGCGCCTGCTCGCACTCGGACACACGAGCGTGGAGATCGCCAGCCAGCTGCACCTCTCCCCGCGCACAGTCGAGAGCCACCGCGCGCGCATCCACCGCAAGCTGGGACTCCCGACCCGCGCTGAGCTCGTGCGCTATGCGCTAGGACGCGGCCTGCTCAGCAGCGGAGCCGACGCTCCCGCCTGAGCGACGCGTCGGCGCACCGGGAGGCGCTCGCGGGGCCCGAAAGGGAAACACGACAATCGAGCTCGAGCCCCGTGAACACTGGCTGCGCTTGGGTTGCGGGCCGAGCCGTGTCTCGATGTGAAAACCCGTTGTTAGATTGGCGCCCGTGCTGCCTCGAACGAGTTTGACGACACGAACCACCTGCCGCATCTGCGGCTCGCCCGAGCTGACCCCTGTGATGTCGCTTGGGGAGCAGTACATCGCGGGCGCGTTCGCCGAGCCCAGCGGCGAGCAGCCCGTATCGCGGCGTGTTCCGCTGGAGCTCGTGCGCTGCGATATGACGCGCAATCAGGAGGGCTGCGGGCTGATCCAGCTGCGCCATACCGTGCCTGCGGCGATTCTGTATGAGTCCTATTGGTATCGCAGCGGGGTGAACCGCACGATGACGCGCAATCTGCACGAGATCGCGGCGCGCGCCGAGGCGATGGTGGGATTGCGCCCTGGCGATCTCGTGATCGATATCGGCTGCAACGACGGAACGTTGCTCGATGGGTACGGCACCTCAGATCTCAGGCACCTCGGCTTCGACCCCTCGGATGTGGGCCGCTATGCGAGCGCGAAGGGCTATGACGTGGTACGCGACTTCTATTCCTTCGAGCGGCTGCGCGAGCGCTACGTCGACCAGCAGGCTCGCGTGGTTACGAGCATCGCGATGTTCTACGACCTCGAGTACCCGCGCGCCTTCGTGGAGGATGTCTCGCGGGCGCTCGCGGAGGATGGGGTGTGGGTGATCGAGCTGCACTACCTCCCCACGATGCTCGATCTCAACCAGTTCGATGCGATCGTGCACGAGCACCTCGAGTACTACTCGCTCGCGGTGATCGAGCGGCTGCTCGCAGAAGCCGGCTTGGGGGTGGTGCGGGCCGAGCTGAACGACATCAATGGCGGCTCGATCCGGCTGTTCATCCGTCGCGCGGGGCGCTTTGGCCCCGAGGGCGAGGATGCCCGCGCGCTGCAGCGCTTGCGCATCCGCGAGTTCGAGATGGCGCTCGATGCGCCCGCGCCCTATGAGAGCTTCGCGGCGGCGGCGGCGAGCGTGCGCGACGACCTCGACTCGCTCTGCCGAAGGCTGGTGGGGGAAGGCAAGACGATCCACGTGTATGGCGCCTCCACGAAGGGCAACACGATCCTGCAGTACGCGGGCATCGACCACACACTCGTCCCCTACGCCGCCGATCGCAACCCCGATAAGCACGGCTCGGAAACGATCGGCACCGGCATCCCGATCATCAGCGAGGAGCGCTCGCGCGAGTTGCAGCCCGACTACTACCTCGCGCTGCCGTGGCACTTCATGGATGAGTTCCTCGAGCGCGAGCGGGAGTTCCTGGAGCGCGGGGGCAAGTTCATCGTGCCGATGCCCTCCGTGCGAATCGTCCCCGGAACCGTACCCAGTGCCACCCAGCCCGACGCCGTTCTCGCCTGAGCCCCGCGCGCTGCGCATCGGGATCCTCAGCACGTGGAATACGCGCTGCGGGGTGGCGGAGTATTCGCGCCACCTCGTGGAGGCGCTGCGCCGCCGCGGGGGGGCGGGTGTGGAGGTGATGGTGTTCGGTTCGCGCAACTTCGGCGCCCGCGCGGTGGCCCCCTATGAGGAGTGGGCGCTGCCGGTGTTCGATGTGCAGATCTGGCACCCCGCGCACAGCTTTGAGCTCGATGTGGAGGCGATCCTCGCGCTGGAGCTCGATGTGCTGCATGTGCAGTACAGCAACCTCTTCTACGATCGCGGCCGCCTGGTGGAGCTGTTGAGCCGCTTCGAGGGGGTCACGGCGCTCACCTACCACGACAAGGGGGGGATGCTGGCCTTTCCGCAGGAGCTCCCCGATTTGCTCTACGCGCACCGCGAGGACATCGGCGTGGGCCCGCGACGGCTGATCCCCCAGGGCATCGACCTGCGCCGCCCGGTGGTGAAGACGTTCGGGTTGGGCCGCTCGCGCCTGGATGTGATCGCGGCCGTTTGCGAGCGCGGCGGCTGGGACTTCCAGCACTCCTTCGGCGAGAACCGCTGGCTGGAGAGCGAGGAGCTGTTTCGGTGGCTGCGCGATTGCGATGCGATCGTGCTGTGGTACGACGAGGATCCGCGCTCGGGGGGCAGCGCGGGCGCGCCGCTGGCGATCGGAACGCGCCGGCCGGTGTTCGTGAACGACACGGAGTGGTTTCGCGATCTGCCCGAGCGCACGGCGACGCTGCGCAGGCTGCACACGCCCGAGGAGCTGTATGAGGCGCTGCGGGAGCTCTTCTGCGACCCCTACGCGCAGGCGCGCACATGGGATCGAGTGGCGGAGACACTGCTTGGGGACTACCGCGAAATCGCTTCTCGCGCGCGCGCACGCGCGCGAAGTGCGCGAAATAGGGAGATGCTGCGCCGCCGAACGTTCGTGGTGCTCGATCACAAGTCGCTGCGACGCGCGCTGCGCCGCGTGGGCGTGAACGCCTGAACCCGAGGGAGGAGGTTCACCGCGTATACGCGCCACCTTCGCTGCAGCGAATCCCAGAAGCCGATGCCGTGCTCGATCGAGTCGGCGGGAGGGAGCTGCAGCCGCGGACGCGCGCGGGCCGCGCACCAGCCCGCGAGACGGCCGCGCAGCGAGGCGAGATCGCGCGAGATGAGCATGTCCCCCAACACGGCAAGAGCCTCGGTGAGGAGCACGCGGGGAGCGGTGCGCCCACGCAGGAGCCCATAGCGGCGCAGCATGTAGCCGCGTCCGAAGCCACCGTTGCGTCGCGTGGAGAGAGAGCGACGCCCGTGGGTGGCCGAGCCCACGTGCACGCCGACGGCGTTAGGTTCGACCACCGCGCCCCAGCCCGCGATGCGCAGGCGCACGACGAGATCGAGATCCTCCATGTAGAAGGCGAGCGACTCATCGAGCCCCCCAACCTCCTGCCAAGCCGATCGGCGGTAGGCGCCCGCCGCGTTGCTGGCCCCCATCAGAACGGTTCCGGCGTCGGTGGCGTGCGTCAGCGCAAGCCCCCGCAGACGAGCGAACCCGGCGAGTGTGATGTCGGCTGTGAGACCGAGGCCATCGATCGACTCGCCATCCATCTGCAGCAGCAGCGCGGCCACGGACCCCACCTTTGCGTCTGCGCGCAGCGGCGCGATCACCCGCTCGAGGAAATCCGGGTGGCAGTTGACATCGTTGTTGAGGTTCACGACGAACTCGCCACTCCCCGCCGCGACACCCCGGTTGCAGGCTATGGAGAAGGACTGGTTCTGCTCGAGGGGCTCGATGTGCACCTGCGGCCACTCGCTGCGCAGACGTGCACGCGTTTCGTCGGTGGAGCCGTTATCCACGACGATCACGCGATGATCGATGCTCTGAGCCTCGAGATGGCGCAGACAGCTCTCGGTGAGATCCCACCGGTTGTAGGCGACGATCACCACATCCACAGACTCGGACACTGCGCCACCCTACGCGCGGGGGGAATTTTCGGAAAGGAACAGCAGGAGAGGCCCCGCCGAGCGGGGCCTAGCGGGCCGCAGATTGGCCGAAATGTCTCCAGCGGGCGGGGTTTCGCGGGCGCCTGGGCGCCTCGGGGGCTGCGTGCCGGCGATTCCCCGCGCCGCGAGGTGTCCAATCGGCGAATAATGAGCTCGGTGGGCGGGTAAGTGAGGAGCTAGCAACCTGGCTTCAGAGGTAGGAGGGGACCAATGCAGCTTCATCCACGCAGTTGCTCGTCGGCGCTCCCGAGCGGGGCGATCACCGCTTTGGCGGGCGCGATTCTCGCTGTCGCGATCTTGTCGCTCGCCCTCGCCCCAGCCGCGGCACGGGCGGCGTTCGGAGTGCAGGAAAGCGCCTTCGAAGCGGGCACGTGCAAGACCTCCGGATGCACCTATGCGAGCGTGGAAGCCAACCCGAGCGAAGCCTTCACCCAGGCGGCGGGGCACCCGCCGGCAGGCATCACGGGCTTCGAATTTAACCACCACGATGGACTGCTCGGCAAGGAACCGGAAGGAGCCGTGAAGAACGTCCGCGTGGACCTCCCGCCGGGCCTCGCGGGCAACCCGCAGGCGCTGCCGAAGTGCCCGATCGCGGCCTTTGAAAAGGATGAATGCAAGGCGGAAACGCAGGTGGGCACGAACGAACTGACGGCCTTCGATGGCATCAACGACCTCACCGTCTCGGGCACCGTGTACAACCTCGAACAGCCGCCGGGCCTCGCGCTCGACTTCGGCATCCACGTGTCGGTGGAACCGTTGGTGAGCGTGCACATCTACCTCGAAGGCTTTGTCGATTGGAGCGGTGACTACCACGAGTACTTCCAGATCGAGAACATCCCGCGCGAAGGCGAAGTGCTGGGGAAGAAAGTTCCCCTCGCGGTGCTGAAGTCCAAGCTGATCTTCAATGGGCGCGCGGGCGAGGGCGACTTCCTAACGCTTCCCAGCGCGTGCTCGAACTCGACCACGACCCACCTGGAAGTGCAGTCCTGGGAAGGGCAGGTCTCGCGGACGCAGACGCACACGCCTGTGGGCGTCGAAGGCTGCGGCGCTTCCCCCTTCAAGCCGATTGCCGAAGTGCGGCCCGAAACGGCGCAGTCCGACGAAGGCGACGGTGCGAGCACCGAGGTGAAGGCCCCCCAGCACGTGGGCGCGGATGAAATCGACACGGCGGACATCCGCGACGCGCACGTGACGCTGCCCGAAGGCCTCACGCTGAACCCCTCCGCCGCGCGCGGGCTGCAGGCTTGCACGGCAACGCAGATCGCGATCGGCAGCACCGCACCAGTCACCTGCCCCGCGGCCTCGATGGTGGGCACCGTGGCGATCGAAACCGATCTGCCCCCTGGCTCGCTCGCGGGAAACGTCTACCTGGGCAGCCCCGACGGGGGACCCCTCACCGAACCTCCCTACACGATCTACCTCGACGCGGAGAGCGTGTATGGGGTGTCGGTGCGACTGAAGGGCACGATCGCGCCCAACCCGAGCACGGGACGCCTGGAAGCGACGTTCGCGGAAAACCCCCAGCTCCCCTTCAGCTCGCTCGTGCTGAAGCTCAGAGGAGGAGCGCAGGCGCCGCTGGCCAATCCGCTCGCCTGCACAAGCGCGCCCACCGATGCCCTCTTCACCCCCTACACCGGCGGCCCATCGGCGCTGAGCTCCACGCCGTTCGCCACCACCGGCTGCCCCGCGCCGCTGCCGTTCTCGCTAACGCAGGGCACGGCGAGCTCCTCGGCGGTGGCCGGCGCGTACACCTCCTACACGCTCAACCTCGCTAGAGAACACGGCCAGCAGTACCTCTCGCAGGTGAAGACGACCCTGCCCGCGGGCCTGCTCGGCGCGATCGGCTCGGTGGCGCTCTGCGGCGAAGCGCAGGCCGCACAGGGAACGTGCTCGAGCGCCAGCCGGATCGGCAGCGCAACGGTGACGGTGGGAGCGGGCCCCGAACCGCTTGGCTTCTCCGGTTCGGTATATCTCACGGGCCCCTACAACGGCGCCCCCTACGGCCTCTCGATCGCGGTCCCCGCGAGCGCGGGCCCATTCGACCTCGGCAGCGGAGCGTGCGACTGCGTGGTTACGCGCGCGGCGCTCAACGTCGACCCCTACACCGCGCGCGTGGTCGCCACGAGCGCGCTGCCCACGATCGTGAAGGGAGTTCCGCTGCGTTTGCGCAGTGTGAGCGTCGCGGTGAACCGTCCCAACTTCCTCTTCAACCCCACGAGCTGCGCGCCGCTTAGCACCGACTCGACGCTCACCTCGACGTTCGGCGCCAACCAGGCGCTGTCGAGTCACTTCCAGGCGAGCGGCTGCGGCGCACTCGCGTTCAAGCCCTCCTTCAAGGTCTCCACCACCGCCCATGCCACGCGGACGGGCGGCGCGAGCCTGCGCGTGAGCCTCACTCAGGGCTCCCATCAGGCGAATATCCACTCGGTCTTCGTGACGCTCCCCAAGCAGCTCTCCGCGCGCCTGAAGACGCTGCAGAAGGCGTGCCCGGAAGCGACGTTCGCGGCGAACCCGCTCAACTGTCCGGCGGGCTCGCGGGTGGGCACCGCGAGCGTGTCCACGCCGGTGCTCCCGGGGAAGCTCAGCGGGGTCGCCTATCTGGTCTCCCACGGTGGCGCGGCGTTCCCTGACCTCGACCTCGTGCTTAGCGACGGCGGCGTGCACGTGATCCTCGTGGGCAACACGAACATCCTCAAGAACACAACGACCTCGAACTTCGCGGCGATCCCCGACGCACCGGTGTCGTCTTTCAGCCTGGATTTGCCGATGGGGCCCAACTCGGCGCTGTCGGCGAATGGGAATCTGTGCAAGCACGCGCTCCTGATGCCCACCGTGCTTACCGCCCAGAATGGAGCCCAGATCAAGCGCAACACGCGGATCGCGGTGTCTCACTGCCCGCGCAAGAAGCATAAGCGCCATCACCACCGCCGCCGCCGCGCCTCTCACCGCCGCGCTTCACACGGCCATGCCCCCGCGAGCCCTAAGCACAAAAAGCGTCACTGAGAAGCGCCTCCGGGAAGCCGTCCAGCCCCGTCCAGACAACGGCGAGCAGCATCGCCTATAGTCCCTGCGGCTCGTCAAGCTCAGCCCAAAAACAGGGGGGATGTTTGTCTACCCAAGCGCTGTCACCCACCTCGGAGAAGCTCGCGTTTTATCGACGCGCGGCCAACTACATCGCGGTGGCGATGATCTATCTCCAGGACAACCACCTGCTGGAGGAACCGCTGAAGCCCGAGCACGTCAAGCACCGTCTGCTTGGCCACTGGGGGACAGTCCCGGGAATCAATTTGATGTACGCGGGCCTCAACCGCATGATCCTCGAGAACGACGCGAGCGTGCTGCTCGTGACCGGTCCCGGCCACGGCGCGCCCGCGAACCTCGCGAATTTGTGGATCGACGGCTGCCTGGAAGACGTCAAGCCCGAGATGAGCCGCGACCGCGAGGGTCTCGCGAAGCTCGTGCGCCTGTTCTCGTGGCCGGGCGGCTTCCCCAGCCACATCGCGCCGATCGTGCCGGGCACGATCCACGAGGGCGGCGAGCTGGGCTATGCGCTCGCGACGGCCTTCGGCGCGGCGCTCGATAACCCCGAGCTGATCGTGGCCTGCATCGTGGGCGACGGCGAGGCCGAGACGGGCCCCACGGCGGGCGCGTGGCACTCGAACAAGTTCCTCGACCCGGCCACCAGCGGCGCGGTGCTGCCGATGCTGCACCTCAATGGCTACAAGATCGCCAACCCCACGATCTTCAGCTCGATGAGCGACACCGAGCTGACGAAGCTGTTCGAGGGCTACGGCTGGCACCCGCTGATCGTCGACGGCGAGGATCTCGATGGTGCGCTCGCGAGCGCGCTCGACACCGCCTACGGCGAGATCCGCGAGCTGCAGGAGGCCGCGCGCTCCGGGCGCCGGCCCGAAAGACCGATCTGGCCGATGCTGATCGTGCGCTCGCCCAAGGGCTGGACGGGCGTGCACGAGCTCGACGGCGTGCTCATCGAGGGCACCTCCAAGTCCCATCAGGTGCCGGCGATGGGGGCGCGCACGAACCCCGAGCATCTGCAGGCGCTCGAGGACTGGCTGCGCTCATACGGCCCCGAGGAGCTGTTCGACGAGAACGGCGGCCCGGCGCCACAGATCGCCGCGATGTGCCCCACGGGCGATAAGCGCATGGGCGCCAACCCGCATGTCAACGGCGGGCGCATGCGCGTGCCGCTGCAGCTGCCCGAGCTGAGCGCGCACGCCGTCCCGGTGGAGGCGCCCGGCGCCACCACCGAGAGCTCGCTGGGCGCGCTTGGCGAGTACCTGAGCCAGGTGTTCGTACGCAACCACGAGGCGCAGAACTTCCGCGTGGTGTGCCCCGACGAGGTCGCCTCCAACCGGCTCGGAGCGCTGTTCAAGGTCGAGAACCACGCCTATGAGTGGCCGGTGGATCCCGAGATCAACCCCGACTACAAGCCCGATGGGCGCATCATGGAGGTCCTCTCCGAGCACAACTGTCAGGGCTGGCTGCAGGGCTACGTGCTCACCGGCCGCCACGGCATCTTCCCGTGCTACGAGGCATTCATCCCGATCGTCGATGGGATGGTGAACCAGTACGGCAAGTTCCTGAAGATGTCGCGCGAGGAGGCGCCGTGGCGCGAGCCGGTGGCGTCGCTGAACTACCTGCTCACCTCCGAGGGCTGGCGCCAGGACCACAACGGCTACTCCCACCAGATGCCGGGCTTCATCAACTCGATGCTCAACCGCCGCGAGGAGCACGCGCGTGTGTATGTGCCACCGGACGCGAACACGCTGGTGGCGACGATGGATCACTGCCTGCAGGCCACCGGCTGCATCAACCTCGTAATCGGCTCGAAGCTGCCGCTACCGCAGTGGCTGAGCATGGATGAGGCGCGCGAGCACGTGCGCAGGGGCGCCTCGACGTGGCAGTGGGCAAGCACCGATGAGGGCGGCGAGCCCGATCTGGTGCTCGCGAGCTGCGGGACGATCCCCACGATCGAGCTGCTGGCGGCGGCGAGCATGCTGCGCGAGGACGTGCCCGACCTGAAGGTGCGCTTCGTGAACGTGACGAACCTGTTCGCGCTGGCGGCGCCGGGCAAGCACCCCGACGCGATGGACAAGGCGGCGTTCGCGGAGGTGTTCACCACCGACAAGCCGGTGCTGTTCAACTTCCACGGCTACCCCTCGGCGGTGCACCAGCTGATCCACCGCCGCCCCATGCAGGAGCGCTTCCACGTGCGCGGCTACGCCGAGGAGGGCACCACTACGACTCCCTTCGATCTGCTCGCGATGAATGGCGTCGATCGCTTCCAGCTGGCGATCGAGGGCCTGAGCCGCGTGGACATGGGGATCAGCGAGGGCATCGGCGGCATGTCGGGCGCCTTCGCGGTGCGCAACATCGGCGGCGCGCAGGAGGCGATCGCCAAGTACCGCGAGCAGCTGGCGAAGTACCGCAGCTACGCGCGCGAGTTCGGCGACGATTCGCCGGATATCACCAACTGGGCGTGGACCGGATGAGCGACGCCGCACAGGCGCAAACCGCCTTTCAGGCGGGCGAGTACCGCAAGAGCCGCGAGTTCGCCGTGGCCGCGCTGGTGAGCGCGCCGCAGGATGTGGAGCTGCTGCTGCTGGCGGGCCGCGCGGGCGTGGAGCTCGACTCAGAGGACGCCACCGAGCAGTTGCGGCGCGCCACCGAGCTGGCACCCGAGAACGCCGAGACGTGGCACTACCTCGGCGAGGCGCTCGCCACCGAGGGGAATATGGAGGGGGCGAGCGAGGCATTCCGCCGCGCCGTGGAGCTCGACCCCGAGGATCAGGTGGCGCTCAGTCATCTCGGGCATACCTCCGCCGCGACGGGTCGCCAGGAGGAGGCCGTGGATCTGCTCAGTCAGGCCGCGCAGAACATGCGCGGCGCCTCCAACGCGGCGATCAGCCTCGTGGATATGTACCGCACCCTCGGCCAGTACGAGGAGGCGCTCGCGCAGGCACAGCGCATCGCGGAGGCCGAACCCGAAGATGTGGTGGCCGCGCTCGACGTGGCCGAGCTCAGCCTCGCCGTCGGCCGTGCGGATGAGGCGGTGGCGGCCTTTGCGCGGCTACGCGAGCTCGACGACGAGCCTGGACACGAGATCTACCCCCTGCATGGGCTCATCAAGGCCGAGCTCGCGCGCGAAGGGTGGCGGGCCGCGCTCGATCTCGCTCGTGAGGCGCCGGTGAGCGACGCGCAGGGAAGCGCGGTCAACCTGATCGCCTTCCTGCAGGAGGAACTCGGCGAACCGGCCGAGCGGGCCCCCGCCCGCGAGGAGGTCGATGACGCCCTGAGCGCTTCGCTGTCAGAGTACCGGCGCATGCACGCCGACGACCGCCGTTTGGCCTCGGAAGATCTCCTTGGCTGAGCTCGCGACAGCCAGCCGCGCGGTCTCCGCGGAGTGGTTTCGCTGCCCCTCCTGCGCGGCGTTCGTGTACCACAAGCGCCTGCGCCGCAACCTCGGCGTGTGCCCGGACTGCAACCACCACTTCCGCCTGCGCATCCGCGAGCGCCTCGGCCAGCTGCTCGATGAGGGCAGCTTCGAGGAGCTGAGCGGGGATCTGGAGATCGTGGACGCGCTCTCCTTCGTGGACTCCAAGCCCTACACCGAGCGGATCGCGCAGGCACAGAAGAAGAGCGAGACCAAGACGGGTGCGCTGCACGGCACTGGCACGATCGACGGTCTGCCGATCGTGGTGGCGGGCATCGACTTCTCCTTCATCGGCGGCAGCATGGGCGGCGCGGTGGGCGAGTCGATCACGCGCGCCGCGGAGATAGCACTGGAGACCCGTACGCCCCTGCTGGTGATCTCGGCCTCCGGCGGCGCGCGTATGCAGGAGGGCTGCGTGTCGCTGATGCAGATGGTCAAGACCAGTCAGGCGATCGCGCGACTGGCTGAGGAGGGCGTGCTGTACATCTCGCTGCTCACCGATCCCACCTACGGCGGCGTGAGCGCCTCCTACGCGACGCTGGGCGACATCCTGATCGCCGAGCCCGACGCGCATATAGGCTTCGCGGGACCGACGGTGATCGAGCAGACGATCCGCCAGAAGCTGCCCGAGGGGTTCCAGACCGCCGGCTTCCTGCTCGAGCACGGGATGCTCGATCTGGTCGAACCGCGCGAGGGCCTGCGGCGTACGATCCGCAACCTGCTCGAACTCCACGCGCAGGCCGAGGCGGTGCGCGGCGAGGACGGCGCCACGCGGGTGCAGCGCCTGCCGCAGACGGAGGGCTCGGCGCTGGTGAGCGACCCCGCACAGCTGCCCGCGCGCGATCCGTGGGAGATCGTGCAGCTCGCGCGCCACATCGACCGCCCGCGGATGCTCGATCTGGTGGGCTCGGTCTTCGATGGCTTCCAGGAGCTGCACGGCGATCGCCTGTTCGAAGAGGACCAGGCGATCATCGCCGGCCTCGCGCGTCTGGGCGAGATGAGCGTGATGGTGATCGGCCAGCAGAAGGGTCACACCACCAACGAGCTCGTGGAACACAACTTCGGGATGCCCGAGCCCGAGGGCTACCGCAAGAGCATGCGCCTGATGCGCTACGCGGCGCGCTTTGGCCTGCCGCTGGTGACGCTCGTCGACACCCCTGGCGCCTATCCGGGGCTGGGCGCGGAGGAGCGCGGGCAGTCCAACGCGATCGCCGAATCGATCATGCTGATGGCGCGCCTGCCGGTTCCGGCCGTGACGGTGGTGACCGGCGAGGGCGGCAGCGGCGGCGCGCTGGCGATCGCCGTGGGCGATCGGGTGCTGATGATGGAGAACGCCTACTACTCGGTGATCAGCCCCGAGGGCTGCTCGACGATCCTGTTCAAGGACGCCAGTGCAGCGCCGCGGGCGGCTAAGGCGCTGCGCATCACGAGCCCCGAGCTCTTGACGCTGGGCGTGATGGACGCGATCGTGCCCGAGCCCGAGGGCGGCGCGCAGACCGACCCGATGGCCGCGGGAGCGAATGTGAAGAGCGCGATCGTGGCGAGCCTCGCCGAACTCCTGCCGCTGAGCGGCGACGAGCTGATAGCCCAGCGCTACGAGCGCTTTCGCAAGTTCGGCACCCCCGGGCGCCAGCCCACACTTCCGCCAATCACAGGGGAGACATGAGCGAGAACGAGAAGGACACCCAGGCCACACCGGACAGGGAGCTGATCGAGTCGGTCTGGGCCGAGGCCCGCGATCTGATCAAGCGCCTCGAGGGCAGCACCGTGCAGCGCTATTCCGTCGCGGCGGGCAGCTGCAAGATCGAGATCGAGCGCGGCTCTCCCGCGGCGGCGGCGCCCAGCATTCCGATACCTCCGCCGGCGCCGGCAGGACCGGTGGCCACCGGCGCGGGCCCCGGCATGAGCATCGCCCCCGGCGCACGCATGGCCTCGGGCGTGTTCACAATCGGCGATCTGGAGGCGCAGGACCAGCGCATCCCCGTGCTGGCGCCGCTGGTGGGCACCTTCTACGGCGCCGCCTCGCCCGGCGCGAAGCCCTTCGTGGAGGTTGGCACGAGCGTGGAGCCCGGTGAGACCGTGTGCATCGTGGAGGCGATGAAGATGATGAACGAGGTCGCGGTGGGCGAGGGCGGCAAGGTCGCAGAGATCCTCGTTGAGAACGGCGATTGGGTGGAGTTTGAGCAGGTGCTCATGTACCTCGAGCCCGCAGAGGACTGATCCGTGTTCGAGAAGGTTCTGATCGCCAACCGCGGCGAGATCGCCCTGCGCGTGGCGCGCGCCTGCCGCGAGCTCGGCATCAAGTCCGTGGCGATCTACTCCACCGCCGACGCCGAGTCCGCGGTTGTGCGCTTCGCCGATGAGGCCGTGCACGTCGGCCCGCACCACCCCGGCAAGAGCTACCTGCACATCCCCAATGTGATCGGCGCCGCGCAGAAGACGGGCGCGGACGCGATCCACCCCGGCTATGGCTTCCTTTCCGAGGACCCCTTCTTCGCGGAGATCTGCTCGGACAACGGGATCACCTTCATCGGGCCGCGCCCGGAGGTGATGGAGAAGGTGGGCGACAAGGCGATCGCACGCGACCTCATGCAGAAGGCCGGCCTGCCGCTGCTGCCCGGCACGATCGAGCCCGTGCAGACGGCGGAGGAGGCACAGGAGATCGCCGACGGCATCGGCTACCCGGTGATCATCAAGGCGGTGGCCGGCGGCGGCGGGCGCGGCATGAACGTGGTTTACAAGGCCGAGGATCTCGCGCGCCTGTATGCCACCACGCGCGCGACCGCGCAGGCGGTGTTCAAGGACAGCGCCGTCTACATCGAGCGCTATCTGGAAGCCCCCCGCCACACCGAGGTGCAGCTGGTGTGCGACAGCCATGGCAATGGCGTGTATTTCTTCGAACGCGACTGCTCGGTGCAGCGCCGCCACCAGAAGCTGATCGAGGAGGCGCCCTCGATCCACCTGAGCGAGTCCCAGCGCAAGGACATCGGCGAGCGCGCTGTCGCGGGCGCCCTGGCGGTGGGCTACACAGGTGCGGGCACGATGGAGTTCCTGCTCGACCACGAGGGCAACCTGAGCTTCATGGAGATGAACGCGCGCATCCAGGTGGAGCACCCCGTGAGCGAGATGGTCACGAGCATCGACCTCATCCAGGAGCAGATCCGCGTGGCGGCGGGCGAGCCGCTGTCGGTCTCCCAGGAGGATGTGAAGCTGCGCGGCCACGCGATCGAGTGCCGCGTCAACGCCGAGGATCCCGACCGCGACTTCGCCCCCGCGGCCGGACGGCTCGACGTGTACGTACCGCCAGGGGGGCCGTGGACGCGTGTGGATTCGCACTGCTATCCGGGCTGGAACATCGCGCCCTTCTACGACTCTCTCATCGCGAAGCTGATCGTGTGGGCGCCCACACGCCTGGAGGCGATCGAGCGCATGGACCGAGCGCTCTCGGAGTTCCAGATCGAGGGCCGCGGCGTGAAGACCACGATCCCCTTCCACCGCCGTGTGCTGGCCAACGAGCAGTTCCGCTCCGGCGATGTGACGACCGACTTCGTCGAGCACTTCCTCGCCGGCGAGGCGGCAGCACTGAAGTGATCGACGAGCTGCTCGCCAACAACCGGACCTTCGCGGCCTCGCCGCCCACCGAGCATCTCGACGTTCGCCCCAGCCGGCAGCTTGCCGTGGTGACATGCATGGACTCGCGCCTGGATGTCTTTGCGGCGCTGGGCCTGCGCGACGGCGAGGCGCACATTCTGCGCAACGCGGGCGGGGTGATCACCGACGACGTGATCCGCTCGCTGGCGATCTCCCAGCGGCGGCTGGGAACGCGCGAAGTGATGCTCATCCACCACACGAAGTGCGGCATGCAGACCCTCACCGACGACGAGTTTCGCGCCGAGCTGCAGCAGGCGACCGGCGTGGCGCCGGCGTTTGCGATCGAGTCCTTCAGCGATCTGGACGCCGACGTGCGCCAGTCGATCCTGCGCGTGCGCCGATCTACGTTCCTGGCTCATCGCACGCACGTGCGCGGCTTCATCTACGACGTAGACACCCACATGTTGCGCGAGATCGAGGTCGAGGAGGATCCGGCAGGCTAGTCCTCAGCGCGCTCCACGAACTTCGAGAGCTTCTTGGGCGAGTCGGCGGCGAACGCGGCGACCTCGGGGTCGATGCGGCGCACGAGGCCCACGAGTACGCGGCCGCTGCCGAGCTCGAGGAAAGCGTCAACATCGCGCTCCAGCAGTCCGCGGACGCACTCGACCCAGCGCACGGGACTGGCGATCTGCTCGACGAGCGCATCGCGCACCTCCTCGGCGGTGGTGCGTAGCTCGGCGAAGGCGTTGGACATCAGCGGCACCTCGGGGTCGCTCCAGCTGACGGTCTCCATCGCCTTGCTCATCTCCTGCCTGGTTGGCTCCATGAGTTGGCTGTGGAAGGCGGCGCCCACGCGCAGGCGCTGCGCCTTTTCCGCGCCCGCCTCCGTGGCCAGGTCGATCAGCCGCATGACGGCGGCCTCCTCGCCGGAGGCGATGATCTGCGTGGGCGTGTTGAAGTTGGCGGGCGCCACGATCCCCTCCGCGGCGGCCTCGCCGCAGAGCGCCGCGACCTGCTCGGCCTCGAGACCGATGATCGCCGCCATCGCGCCCGGACGCTCCGACTGCGCGCCCGCCATCAGGCGCCCGCGCTCGCAGACCAGACGCATCCCGTCCTCCGCGCTCACCGCGCCCGAGGCCACCGCGGCGGTGTACTCGCCGAGGCTGTGACCGGCGACGAAGTCCGGGCGCAGCCCCTCCTCGCGGGCCAGATCGAGCATCGCCAGCGAAAAGGCGAACAGCGCGGGCTGCGCGACATCGGTGCGCGTGAGCTCCTCCATCGGGCCCTCCAGGCACAGCTCGCGGATCGGCAGCCCCGATGCGGCGCCCGCCCGCTCCATGTGCGGCTCGAACAGATCGGGGCGCACCGCGAGCAGATCGGCGCCCATGCCCACCCGCTGCGAGCCCTGCCCGGGAAACAGAAATGCGGTCTTGCTCATGGTTGGTTCTCCTTAGGGTTCACGACAAAATAGATGGTGGGTGGATGGCTCCCCGCAAGGGCGCGCGCGATGTCTCGGGGAAGGTAAATCACGCGGGCACCACTGGCAGCACCAGGTGCGATGCCCGCACCTCATCGTGGAAGATCGTCTGGCGTGCGCTGACCATGTCGGCCTCGCCGTCGCTGCCGAGCGCGAGACCGCTGTTTGCGTTGCGGTCGAAGCGCGGAAACGAGCTGCTGGTGAGCAGCAGGCGGATGCGGTGCCCCGCGAGAAAGACGTTGCTGGTCGCTACGAGGTCGATCTCGTAGCGGCAGACCTCGCCGGGCTCCAGCAATTGCGCGACCTCGCAGCCATTGCGGTAGCGCGCGCGCAGCACACCCTCCGCGAGGATGCGCGAGGAGCCATCCGGGGCGACATCGCACAGCTTGCCGATGAAATCGGTGTCCGGCGCGGTGCTGGCGGCGTAGAGCACAAGCCCAAGCGGACCGGTGATCTCCAGCGGACGCTCGAGCGGATGCGAGCTGTAGAGGAGCACGTCCGCGCGCGTCTGCAGCTTGCGCTGATCGAGCGGGCCGGAGTTAGTGCGCAGCAGGCCCCCCGGCAGCGAGGTGGGACCGCCGATCGTCGGCGCCGGATCGTGCGGGTCATAGGTGTACTCATCCGGCGCCTGCGCGCCCGGCGCCTCGGGCGAGAGGATCCCACCGTGCCCGTCTTCAGCGCCGCCGGCGTGCCCGTCCCGCGCGTCGCCGCCGTGCAGGAACCAGCGCTGCTCGCGCGCACGCGCGAGCGGCCAGTCGCGCTCCTCGCGCCAGCGGTTCTCGCCCATCACGAAGATCCGCACCGGGGCTGCGTCGTCCCCCTCGAACCCCGCGCTGCCCCCGTCGGCGCCCGCATCCTCGTCCATCAGGTGCCGAGCGAAGAAGCGGATCTGAAGCTCGCTCACATCCAGCTGCTGATCATCGCCAAACTCCTTGAAGCGATGATCGGGGAAGGGGCCGAACGCGCTGCCGTGAGCCCATGGTCCGATCAGCAGGCGGGCGCCTTTGCGCGCGGCCTCGGTGGCGGCCTCAACGCGGGTGCGCATGAAGTTCTCGAGCGTTCCCGCCAGGAACAGGTCATACCAGCCGCCCACGTTGAGCGCCGGCACCGCGATGTTCGCGTAGCGGCGGTTGACGGCGAACGCGCGCCAGTACTCATCGTCGGTTGGGTGCGCAAGCCAGTCGCGATAGAAGCGCCCCGCTTTGCTGCTCTGCAGCAGCGGGGGGTTCGAGAGCGGCAGATGGCGAAACTGCTTGGTCAACGACACGCGATCGCCGGGAGCCGTCATGAGGTGGACCCAGAAGAGGTTGAAGCCCAGCTGGAAGGCGCCGCCCTGGTAGATCCAGCCGTTGTAGTAGTCGCTGCCCGTGACAATCGGAGCGATCGCCCTCAGCGAGGGAGGACGCTCGGCCGCGGCGAGCCACTGCGTCGCCGCCGTATAGGAGCGCCCGGCCATGCCGACGGCACCGCTGCACCACGACTGCGCGGCGACCCACTCCACGCTGTCGTAGCCGTCGCGCCCCTCGGCGGCGAAGGGATAGAACTCGCCTTCGGAGGAGTGCTGACCGCGCACGTCCTGGCAGACCAGCGCCAGACCCGCCTGCGCGAGGCGCTCGGGATCGAGCGCCGCCAGCGGCGTGAGGGCAACGCTGCGGTCATAGGGGGTGCGACTCAAGAGCGCCGGCACACGCCGATCGCCGTCGGGGCGGTAGACATCGGCGCGCAGGATCGCTCCATCGCGCATGGCGATCGGGACATCGCGCTCTATCTGCATGGCCCGCCCATCGGCGCAGACGATAGGCGCTCGGGCAGCCGCGTGTGTGCGCCCACGCGAGCTTGACAAACCGCAATGCCGCTGCGAGCCTGCGCGGGTGCCAAGACGGTTGAGCCCAGGGGCGAAGTTCGGGCCCTACCAGATCGCCGGATTGATCGGTCAGGGCGGCATGAGCGTCGTCTATCTCGCGACGCGCTCGGAGGGCGGGGAGCGCCTCGCGCTGAAGGTCCTCTCCGAGGATGTCGCCCGCGACGCCGACCTGCGCAGCCGTTTCTCACGCGAGTCGCGCTACCTCTCCGAACTGGAGCATCCGAGCATCGTCGCCGTGCGCGACAGCGGCGAGGCGGAAGGGCAGCTCTACATCGCGATGGATTACATCGAGGGCATGGACCTGCGCACCCTCCTCAGCATCGAAGGGCGCCTGGCGCCCGAGCGCGCGGTGGCGATCCTCGCGCAGATCGCCGATGCGCTCGACGCGGCCCACGCAGCGGGCATCGTTCATCGCGACGTGAAGCCCGCGAACATCATCGTCGCCGAGGCCGACCGGGCCTTCCTCGCCGACTTCGGCCTCAGCAAGAACGCCAGTGGCGACAGCCGCGCGTTGACCCTCAGTGGGGACTTCGTGGGCAGCCTGCACTACACCGCCCCCGAGCAGATCATCGGCAAGCCGGGCGACCACCGCCTGGATGTCTACTCGCTGGGCTGCGTGCTGTATGAGTGCCTCACCGGCGAGCCGCCCTACTCGGCGATCGGCGCCCTCGACGTGATGTATGCGCACGTCGGCGACGAGCCGCCGAGCCTGCTCGCCAAGCGCCCCGACCTGCCGGAGGCGCTCGATGGGGTGATCGCCACGGCGATGGCCAAGGATTCCGGCGCGCGCCAGCCTAGCTGCGGAGCGCTGATCGCCGCGGTCCGCGTCGCGCTTGGAGAGGAGATCGAGATGGCAAGCGATCCACCTGTGACGGCGCAGCGCGCCGTAGTGAGGCAGCCCGCCGCGGCAGCCCGCGCACCAGCCCTGTCGTTGACAATCGCCGTGGACGCCGCCGCCGGAGTCGCCGTGCTCAGCACCGGGCCGGGCGAGGAGCAGGCCCGCCTGACGCGTACGGGGAGCGGGGGAGAATGGGTCAAACGTCCATGAGCGTCAACGACCAGCCACCCGCGCGCGTACTTTGACAGACTCCCCCACTTGAGCGAGCGTCGGGGCTGTTGTGAGTGAAACGGAGACCAGGGGGGCCGCAAAGCGCCTCGCCCTGAGCGTCGTCGCGGGTTCGGCGACCGGGGAGAGCATCACCATCCGTGATGAGCCGGTGGTGTTCGGCCGGGGAAGCTCGGGGGTGGGTTCGCTCTCCGGCGATCCCGAGCTCTCGCGCGAGCACGCGCGGATCTCCCCCTTCGAGGGCGGGCGTCTGCTCGTGGAGGATCTCGGCTCGACCAACGGCACCTTCGTCAATGGCGGCCCGATCGCGGGACCAACGGTCGTGCAGGGCGGCGATGCGATCTGGCTGGGAGGCTCGACGCTGCTCGTGCGCGACTCCGATGAGCCGGCGCCCGAGGTTGCGCCGAGCGCTCCGCCGACACCCTCCGCCGAGGGCAGCCTGCTGGCGCGTATCGCCCTACTCGGGGCGCGCAAGCCCAAGCGCAACCTCATCATCCTCGGCGTCGTCTTCCTCCTTTGCGCCGCGATCGGCGGTCCGATCAGCACCAAGCTGCACGACAACAACGGCTTTGACGCTCACAATTCGGAGAATCAGGTGGCCGAGCGCCAGCTCGCGCAGGCCAGCGGCGTGTGGCCCGGCGCACTGATGGTCGCGATCGTGCGCCCGGGCGCGGGCGAAACGATCGACTCGCCCGCGACCAAGCAGCGGGTGCAGACACTCGCGAACAACATCGCCACGAACGCTCACATCAAGCGGGTGCTCACCTATTACGGCACCGGCAACCCCTCGTTCGTCTCGCGCGACCGCCGCTCGACGGTGGTGGCGGCCTTCTTCGGCAACTACGACAACATCACGCGCAACGAAGTCGCCGAAAAGATCCGCGAAAAGTATGAAAGCTCGCCGCAGGTCGTCTTCGGCGCCCAGGCGGTCGTCAACAACGCCGTGAGCAAGCAGAGCACCAAGGATCTCGGCAAGGCCGAGTCGCTCGCCTTCCCGATTCTGCTGCTCGTCTCGCTGTTCGTCTTCCGCGGGCTGGTGGCGGCGCTGCTGCCGCTGTTCGTGGGCATCATCACGATCTTCGCCACCTTCCTGGGACTCACGATCGTCGACGGGATCATCACCGTCAACGTGTTCGCCCTGAACATCGTCACCGCGCTCGGGCTCGGCCTCGCGATCGACTACAGCCTGTTCATCGTCACGCGCTACCGCGAGGAGCTCGGCGCGCGTGGGCGCGCGCCGCGCGCACAATGAGATGTACGGCGCCACCGAGGGGCCGCCGGGAGAGGTGGGCATGGCCGCCTTCATAGGCAGCACCAACGAGGCGCTCGTGCGCACGATGATGACCGCCGGGCGCACGATCCTGTTCAGCGCGGCGACGGTGACGGTCGCGATGCTCTCGCTGACTGTCTTCCCCCTCCCCTTCCTCTACTCGATGGGTATCGGCGGGGCGCTGACGACGATCATGGCGGTACTCACTGCGCTGCTCGCGCTGCCGCCGCTGCTCGCTCTGCTGGGGCCGCGCATCAACTCGCTCTCCCCCAAGCGCTGGCGGCGCAAGGCCGAGGAGGAGGCTGGCCGCTCGCGCTCGGGGCGCTGGTATGGGCTTTCGCGCAGCGTCATGCGCCGCCCGGGCATCGTGGCAATCGCGGCGGCCGCGCTGATGATCTCCGTCGGCATCTCGGTGAGCCGCATCGAGTTCACCGGCACCAACGCGCGCTCGCTGCCCACCAGCCTGCGCGCCAAGAGCGTGAGCGACACGATCGCCAGCCAGTACGCCGTGGACTCCTCCGCGCAGATCCAGATCGAGATCACGGCGCCGCCCACGGCCGGCCCGCAGATCCAGGCATATTCCAACCAGCTGCTGGCCAAGCCCGACGTGGCCACAGTGCTGCCCGCCCGCTACGCGAGCAACAACATCTGGGAAATGGATGTGCAGCCCTGGGGCAACGGACTGGACACGCGCACGATCCAGCTCGCCAAGGACATCCGTTCCGGCGCCAAGCCGTTCCCGATCAAGATCGCCGGCGAGGCGCCCCAGTTCGTGGACGAGGAGCACGCCCTGTCGAGCAGCCTGCCGCTGGCGCTGGCGATCCTCGTGATCGCCACGGTGTTCGTGCTGTTCCTGATGACCGGCTCGGTGGTGCTGCCGATCAAGTCGGTGCTCATGAACCTGCTCTCGATCTGCTTCACGCTGGGCCTGCTCGTGATCGTCTTCCAGGACGGCCATCTGCAGTCGGCGCTCAACTTCACGAGCCTCGGCGCGCTCGACCCCGGCCAGCCGATCCTCATCTGCGCGATCGCCTTCGGCCTGTCCACCGACTACTCGGTGTTCCTGCTGGGCCGCATCTCCGAGGCGCGCAAGCAGCGCGGGGTGAGCGAGAGCGAGGCGGTGGCCCTCGGCGTGGAGCGAACGGGGCGCATCGTTACGCAGGCGGCGCTGCTGTTCTGCATCGCCGTGCTCGCCTTCGCCACCTCGAACCTCGTATTCCTCAAGGAGGATGGGATCGGCGTGGCCGCCGCGGTGATCGTCGACTCGACGATCGTGCGGGGGCTGCTCGTGCCATCGCTGATGGTGATGCTCGGCGAGCGCAACTGGTGGGCTCCGCGCGCCCTGCGCCGGCTGCACGGGCGGATCGGGTTGAGCGAGACATGAACGTACGGAATCAATTCCCTAGGAGGCCCTGATGTCCGCTGCAGAGAACACCCCCCGCCGCGCCCTGATCGTCGGCTCGGGCGTTGCCGGCGTCACCAGCGCCTACGCGCTTGGCAAGGCGGGCTGGGATGTCACCATCCTCGAGCAGGCACCCGATGTGCGCAAGCTCTACGTCGGATCTGGGATCCACCTGTGGAACAACACGATGCGGGCGCTCGGCGAGCTGGGCCTCGCCGAGCGGGTCGCGGCGATCAGCGGTCCCGGGTCGGTCGTGGAGAAGATGCAGTTCATCACCCCCAAGGGCCGCGTCCTGGCGAGCGTGAAGTGCGGCGAGATGGGCCGACGCATCGGCGGCGACTGCGTGGGGATCAACCGCGCCGAACTGCTGCCTGCGCTCGCCGAAGCACTCGATGACGGCATCATCCAGACCGACTCGAAGGTGGAGTCCTTCGCGCAGGACGCCGAGGGGGTCACCGTTACGCTCGCCGACGGCCGCACCGAGCGGGGGGACGTGCTGATCGGAGCGGACGGCATCCGTTCCACGATCCGGGCCGCCCTGCGGGGGCCCGAGGCGCCGCCGCGCTACGCCGGCTACACGATCTGGCAGGGCATCGCGACGGTCAGCTCCGACACCGCTCCGCTGGGGGTCTTTCCGCTCGTCTATGGACCGGGCCTGCGCTTCGCGTATTACCGTGTCAGCGAGGAGCGCCTGTACTGGTTCGGCGTGGCCAACGCGGAGGAGGGCGGCAAGGACCCCGAGGGCGCCATCAAGGCGAAGCTGCTTGATCTGTACAAAGGCTGGCCCGCACCGACCGAGGAGGTCATAAGGGTCACCGAGGAAGGCGTCATCCACCGCCGCGACCTCTACGATCGCGACCCGATCAAGGAGTGGGGCAAGGGCCGCATCACGCTCGTGGGCGACGCTGCGCACCCGATGACCTTCGACATCGGACAGGGCGCGGGACAGGGGATCGAGGACGCGCTCGTACTGGCCCGTACGCTGCGCGAGGCCACCGACCTGCCCCAGGCGCTGCGCGCGTTCGAGCAGCGCCGCATGGCGCGCACCGCGCACATGCAGCTGCTCTCGCGCCGCGTGGGCATCGCCGGGCGCTGGAAGCACCCGCTCGCGGTTCTCACCCGCAACCTCGTCACCCGCGCCACCCTCGGCAACCCGATCGCGGTCAAGCAGTTCGAGAAGGATCTGGCCTATGACTTTTAGGGCACAGGCCCTCAGCCGCTCGTGAGCGCCCTGGACGCGCCGTCGCAGGATCCCGCCGAGCGCTCCCGGCGGCCGGCCCTGCGTGTCCTCGCGGGCCACGCGCCTGGCGCGATCATCGGCCTCGACGACGGCGCGGTGACGCTCGGCAGCGGCGCCTCCGGCCCGCTGGACCTCGGCGGTGACCCGCAGCTGGCGCCCGAGCACGCGCGCATCCTCGCGCGTGCGGATGGCAGCGTGCTGATCGAGGATCTGGGCTCACCCGGGGGCACGCTGCTCGACGGCCGGCGCATCCCCGGGCCAACGATCGCGCAGATCGGGGATCGCTTTGAAATCGGCGACAGCGCGCTGGAGGTGATCGGGGTCGCGGGGTTGATCCCCAAGGCGGGCGAAGCACACGAGCTGGCGCTCGGCGGTGTGCGCAGCCGCCCCGAGGGGCTGTTCGCGCTGATCGGGCGGCGCGCGCCGGTGACGGCGGCGCAGGTGCGCGAAGTGGTCTTCATCTCGATCGGCTGGGCGCTCGCCATCAACCTGCTGATCCGCACGATCGCAATCGAAGAGACGAGCATCCCCAACAACCTCACCGCGTTCGATCTGAAAGATCTGATCCCCGCAACCGTGCTGCCGGCGATCTTCAATGGATTCGGCTTCTACAAGGGCTTCCGCCGGCCCGATGACAAGTCGTTCGCCCGCTATCTGATCCCCACGTTCGTGATCCCCCTGTTGGGCACGGTCGTCGCGCTGATCCGCCTCAACGACGGCCAGGTGGGGTCGGTGATCTTCACGATCGCGGTGACGATCATGCCGATCGTCATTCAGGCGCCGCTGATGCTGCGGATGCGCTCGCGGGTCGCCGATCAGCGCATGCGAACGGCGCGCCCGGACTGATAGCCTCCCGCCGACGCCAGCCACCGAGAAGGAGCATCCATGACCGAGACGGGCCCAGAGATTCCCCGCCACGTGCTGGAGTATCTGCAACAGCAGAGCACGCTCACACTGGCGACCGCATCGGCGCGGGGGATTCCGCACGCGAGCACCTTCCTGTATGTCAACGACGGGCCCGATCTGTACTTCTGGGGTCAGCCCCACACCACCACGTGTCGCAACATGGAGCAGAACCCCGCGGTGGCCTTCACCGTCGATGAATACACCGCGGACTTGAGCCAGACGCACGGCGTGCAGGGCACAGGCCAGTGCTCGGTGCTCCTCTCCGGCGAACAGATCGCGCGCGTGGCCGACCTGTTCGGCCAGAAGTTCCCCGATCTGGCGCCGGGCGCCACGACCTCGATCTCCTTCTACCGCATCCGGCCCGCCGAGCTGCAGTACATCGACAACCGCAGCGATCAGGAGCAGCTGCCGGCGGGAACCTTCGGGGTGAGCTTCCATCGCGAGCGGGCCTACAGCGTCTTCAGCGATCTGCCCGCCGAGGGCGGCGAGCAGATCGTCGCCACGCTGCAGCGCATCCACGCCGCGGCGGGCGAGACGCTCGTGCGCGAGGGCGGCCCCGCGGACAAGTTCCTGATCCTCCTCGACGGCGAGGCCGAGGTGATCGGCGAGGGCTCCGCGACGACCCGCCTGGGGCCGGGCGACATGTTCGGCGAGCTCGCGATCCTGCGCGACACGCCTCGCCGGGCGAGCGTCCGCGCGAAGAGCGAGGCGAACCTGCTCGCCCTCGACCGCGATACCTTCCGCGACCTCGTTGCTCAGTCGCTGCGGATGGGCGCCGACTTCGACAAGCTCGTCCACGAGCGCCTGGGCGACTCCTAAGCCGGCCGGGCCGGGCGCGCGATGTCCTCCACGATGCGGCCCATCTCGGCGCAGGACTTCCGCGCCGCCCTCGGGGCGTTCGCCACGGGCGTGACGGTGGTGACCACCAGTGGCGAGGAGCATGCGTACGGGATGACCGCCAACGCGTTCTCCTCGCTCTCGCTCGATCCGCCTCTGATCCTCGTCTGCGTGAAGTGGCCGTCGGAGGGCGCGGAACACATCGAGCGCAACGGCAAGTTCGCCGTGAACATCCTCGCGGCGCACCAGGAGCCGATCTCGCGCTACTTCTCCTCGCGCGACCGTCCCCGCGGACGCGACGCTTTCCGCGATGTGCCCACGCGCGTGGTGGCGAGCGGCTCGCCGATCATCGAGGAGGTGCTCGCATACCTCGACTGCGAGCTGCACTCGATGCACGACGCGGGCGATCACCGGATCTGCATCGGCCAGGTGCTCGCGCTGGAATCGCAAGCTGAGAAGGCGCCGCTGCTGTTCCACGGCGGCGGCTACCGACTACTGGCGGAGGGCTGAGAGATGGCGCAGGAGGAGACCCCACAACAACCGACGATCAAGGTCACGAGCGGACCGGCTGCCGGGCGCTCCGTGCAGATCGACGGCGAGCTTGTCGTCGGACGCGAGGGCGTGGATCTCACGATCGCAGAGGACGCCGAGCTCTCGCGCCGCCACGCGGTACTGCGAACAACGTCCGGGGGATTCCTCATCGAGGACCTCGAATCGCTCAACGGCACATTCGTCAACGAAACCCGCATCTCCGCGGCCACGGCGGTATCCCCCAACGATGAGATCCGCATCGGAGCCTCGCGGCTGAAGCTGATTCTGCCCGCGCCCAGAGCCGCGGATCCAACTCCGATCATCGACACCGAGCGCACGCGCCAGCGCCCCGTGCCCCAGACCCCCGACGCGACGCCGATCCTCGACACCGAGACAACGCGACAACGACCCGCCGTGCCCCAAACCCCCAGCGCAACGCCGCTCGTCGATACCGAGACCACCCGGCAGCGCCCCGCCGTGCAGAGCAGGCGCGCAGCGGCGCCGCCGGTCCCCAAGACTGGCGGCGGCGAGGAGCCCCCGCCACCGGAGGAGGCCGAGCCCTCCCACGAGGACTCTCAGCCCGCGCCGGGCGGCTCGGTGGGGCTGCCGTCCTCGGTCGTGCTGATCATCGCGCTCGTGGCGATCATGATCGCCGTTGGAATCGTGCTGGCATCGAGCGTGACGAGCTCAAAGAGCACCCACCAGTTCTCCGCCACGATCACCGCCACCAGCCTGGGCTCAGCCCAGCAGGGACAGGTCGAGCTCACCGGCCGGCAGAGCGGTGAATTCCTCGGCGCCGGTGCGACGACGATCGACCAGTTCACGACCGCGCCCGGATCCGCGGGCGGCGCAGCTGGGTCGCTGCTCTCGGCGCGGATCATCGCCCACCTGCCCGCGGGCACGCTGGTGAGCGTCGTCAAGGGCACCGTCACCCCCCGCCCGGGCGGCGGTCAGACGATGACCGGCACCGGAACGATCACCGGCGGCACCGCGCGCTACAAGCACGCGAGCGGGAGCTACTCGCTCACCGCCACCCAGACTTCGGCCACTGGTGCGACAATCTTCACGCTGCGCGGCTCGGTCCGCTACTGATGGTGCATTGCACGAGCTTCGGGCAGGAGCCCAAATGACATCCAGACCATCGAACCAGGGAGTATGAGCCGATGAGTGGACCAAGAGTGATGATCGCCGGCGCCGGCCTTGGTGGCGTGAGCGCCGCCATCTCCCTGAAGAGCCAGGGCGTGGATGACGTGGTGATCTTCGAGCAGGCCGATGCGCTGGAGAAGATCCAGGTGGGGATCGGGATGATCCTGTGGCCCAACGGCGCCCGCGCGCTGAAGGAAATCGGCGTGAAGGACAAGCTCGCGGAGTGGGCCAACCAGGTCGACGAGGTGCACGCGCGGGGCCCCAAGGGGAACGTGCTCAGCTCGTGGTCGCTGCGCGATGTGGCCGGCCGCGTTGGCGCCCCCTGCCTGTGCTTTGTGCGCGGAGAGCTGCACAAGCTCCTCACCTCCCAGCTCGACGACGGCGTGCTGCAGCTCGGGCGCAAGTGCGAGTCCTACACCCAGGACGCCGACGGCGTGACGGTGCGCTTCAGCGATGGCAGCGAGGAGCGCGGCGACGCGTTGATCTGCTCGGATGGGATGTTCTCGGAGTTCCGCCGCCAGATCGCCGGTGTGGGACCGCCCGACTTTCCGCCCTACGTCTACACGACTTGGAATGGCGTGGTGGACTACGACGACGCCGACGCGTTTCCCTATGGACGCTTCTACCTGCTCTTCGGCCGTGCCTTCCGCTTCAACATCTATCGCGTTGAGAATCCAGATCACGGCTACCGCACCTACTGGGGCGCGCTCGGCTACGTCGACGCGCGCGACAGCGACCCCGGCGGCACCAAGGGATTCTTGAAGCAGACCTTCGACGGCTACATGAAGTGCGTCGGCGATCTGATCGAGCGCACCGAGGAGTCGGAGATCCGCCGCGTGCGCTTCTACGGCGGGAAGGCCACGCCGCGCTGGGGCGATGGTCGCGCGTCGCTGCTCGGCGACGCCGCCCACGCCCTCACGAACACGCTCGGACAGGGCTCGGGGATGGCCTTCGAGGATTCGATCGTGCTGGGCCGCGCGTTCGGTTCGAGCGGCAGCGATGCGCTCGGCGCGCTGGGCAAGTACGAAGGGCGGCGCATGGCACGCACCGATACGGCGCTCGAATTGATCTCCAAGCTCAGCTCGACATCGTCGATGGAGACCGCCGCGCGCACCTGGTTTCGCAACAACTTCCTCATCCGCGTGGGCTTCCGCCGCGGCCTGGCGGCGAGCTATGAAAAGTGGCTGGGCGCGGTGGAGGAGGAGTTCGCGCCCTTCCCCGCAAGCCCGAGCGAGGTGGAGGCGTGAGCGGCACCGCAGCATCCTTCCGCGCCGCGATCGAGCGCTGGGACATCGATGCCCTGCGCGAGCTGTTCGCCCCCGACATCGTCTTCCACAGCCCTGTCACAGACGATCCCTTCCGCGGGCGCGACACTGTCGCGCAGGTGCTCGGGCTGGTGGCGGAGACCTTCGAGGAGTTTCGCTACACCGATGAGCTCGAGGCCGAGGGCGCCCACGCGCTCCTCTTCCGCGCCAGCGTGGGTGGCAACGAGCTGCAGGGGGTGGACTTCATCCGGCTCGACGAGCAGGGTCTGATCGCCGAGTTCACGGTGCTGCTGCGTCCGATCACCGGCCTGATCCCCTTCGCCGAAGCGATGGGGCCGAAGATCGGCGCCGCCGGCCTGATGCCCCCGCCCTCCTGACGACGCTCAGTGCACCGCGCCGGTGCTCACACCGAGCGCGCTCATGAGATCGCCGCCGCTCTCATAGCCGAGCAGGATCTGCGCGGTCTGCACGCCCGAGGCGATCGCGCGCAGGGCGCCGCTGCCCGGCTCGGTCCAGTGCCCGGAGAGCATCAGGCCCTCGACGTTGACCATGCGCGGAAGGCGCTTGGGGGTGCACTGCTGGGGTGAGTTCTCCCAGCCGTAGATCGCGCCGTTGTGGGCGCCGGTCCACTGACGCAGCGTCTCCGGGGTTGCGCACTCCATGAAGGTGATCGAGTCGCGATAGCCGGGGATGAGGCGCTCGACCTCATCGATCATCTGCTCCTGATAGCGGCCCTTCGCGCTCTCCCAGGGCTCGCCGATGTCGTAGGGAATCATCGAGGTGTACACGACGAGGTGCTCGCCCTCCGGCGCGAGCGAGGGGTCGGCGAGCGTCGGCACGCTCAGCCACGTCCCGCCCAAACGGCCGTCGAGCACATCGCGCATGACCTCGTCGTGGTCCCAGTGCTTGTGCACGAACACCTCGTGCGCCAGTTCGTGCTGGGAGAGGTCGAGCGTGGTGGCCGAGAACAGGATCAGCGCCGAGAGCGAGGGGACCATGCGCCGCAGGCGCCGCGCATAGCCGGTTGAGAGATGCTCCACGCCGAGCATCTCCACGAGCGTCGCGGTGGCGTCGGCGTTGGAGACCACAACCGGGGCCGCCACCTGCACGCCGCCCTCGGTGAGCACACCGCTCACCTTCCCATCCTCCACGAGGATCTTCTGCACCGGCGCCTCGGTGAGGATCTCGCCGCCGTCGCGCTCGATCGCGTGGACGAAGGCCGCGACGAGCGACTCGAAGCTCCCCTCCACGTAGTAGGGGGAGCCATCCATCATCATCATGATCGCGGTGAAGATCGCGAATGACACGCGCGAGGGCGCCAGCCCCACGTAGGGCCACATCGCGCTGCACAGCGCGCGCGCCTTGGGGTCTGAGACGCACTCCTCGAGCACCTCCCCCACGGTCGCGGTGCGGTAGCGGAAGAGCGTGGGATAGCGCTTGGCGGCCTCGTCGAGATCGCGTAGGCTCAGCCGCGTGGTCTGCGCCTGGGACTCGCGCGTGAACTGGTCGCTCAGCTCGATGAAGCGGGCGATTCCCGCCGCCTGATCGGGGAAGTGGCGGGCGTGGGCCTCGATGAAGCCCTCGCGGGAGATCGGCATGATCTGGCGCAGTCCGGGCATGTCCACGCCGAACATGTGGTCCATCTTCATGAAGTTCACGCGGTCGCGCACGCCGAGGCCGCGCAGCACCACATCCATGAACTCGCCCTCCTCAGCCTGGCCGGTGACGTGGATCGCCGGGTCGAAGGTGTAGGGGCCGCGCTTGAAGGCGTGCGCGCAGCCGCCCACGGCGTCCTGGCGCTCGAGCAGGAGCACCTTGCGCCCCAGCTTGCAGAGCACCGCCGCGGCGGAGAGACCCCCAAGACCACCGCCGATGACGATCACGTCATAGCGGTCCTCGCGCGGATGACCCGATGCTGGTGACTGCGCTGCTCCGTTGCCCGCCAAGGCCCGCGATCCTACCGGACCCGCTGGGGAGGTGAAGCGCGCAGAGCGCCCTCAGACGGCGCGCAGGGCCAGTGCGACGTTCTGCCCCTCAAAGCCGCGGGCAATCGCGAGCGCGTGCTCGACGCGCACCTCGCGGCCCTTACCGGAGATCAGATCGATTCCCTCGGCGGCGCGGTCGGGGTGCTGCAGGTTGAGGGTCCCCGGGAGCGTGCCGTGGTGCACCGCGAGGGCGGCAACGGCCGCATTGAGCGCCCCGGCGGCGGCCACAAGATGGCCAGCGGCGGGCTTCACGCTGCTCACCGCCGGTCCGGCGGAGCCCCCAAAGGCCGTCCGCAGCGCGCGCGCCTCGCTCGCGTCGCCGAGCACGGTGCCGCTGCCGTGCGCGGCCACGTAGCCGACATCGCCCGCCGCCGTGCCCGCCTCATCGAGCGCGGAGCCGATCGCGTGCGCCAGCGGGGCGCCGCTCGGGTCGGGGGTGATGAGGTGAGCGGTGTCGCTCGCCGCGCCGAAGCCCGCGATCTCCGCGTAGATGCGCGCGCCGCGCGCGCGCGCCGCCTCGAGCTCCTCCAGGACGAGGAATGTTCCGCCCTCGCCCATCACGGCCCCGTCGCGATCGCGGTCGAAGGGGCGGCAGGCGCCGGCGCCGAGCTCGTTGCTCGTGCTCGTGATGCACAGCGAGTCGATCTTGGCCATGTTCCACCAGCACACCGGCGCGTCACCCGCGCCGACGAGCGCGATGTCGGCCTCACCGCGCTTGATCGCGCGAAAGCCGCGGCCGATGGCGATCATGCCCGACTCGGCGGTGCCGGCGAAGTAGGTGTTGGCGCCGCGCATCCCGTAGGCCTCGGAGATGTAGAAGAGGGAGGCGCCCTGGAGGCCCTCGATGAAGAACAGGGGGTGCACGCCCGAGGCGGAGACTTCGCCGAAGCGGTGCATGTCGACGGCGCCCTGCTCGTCGCGCACGGCGACCGCGACATCCTCGAAGTGCTCGGGCTCGCTGATCTCCTTGTTGCTCGCGGTGAACAGCGCGTGGCGCCCCTCGGGGTCCTCGGGGAGCTCCGCGCCGCGGTCGCGCACGGCGAGCTCAGCGGCGACCCCGGCCATCATGTCGTAGCGCGTCATCGTGCGCAGGTGGCGGCGCCCCACGTATTCCTTGGGCTTCAGATCGGCGATCTCCGCACCGAGCTGCGTGCGCAGCGAGGAGGCGTCGTAGCCGGCGATCGGCCCAACCGCGCTCTTGCCCGCCAGCAGCGCGTCCCACGTGGGCTCGACACCCACGCCCAGCGGCGTGAGCAGGCCAATGCCGGTGATCGCCACGCGGCGGCTCATCGCACTCCCCCGCGGGCTCGCACGCGCAGACCGGTCGTGCGTGGCCCCGTCGTACGCCCTCGCCGGCCTCCGCGCAGCGAGCTCATCGCGTTCCGATCGGCGCGAAGCGCAGGCGCCGTGCGCGGGTGACGACGCGCCCATCGACCTCGACCTCGCCGCTGCCGATGGCGCCCTCGGCGGTGCGCTCCTTGAGCTTCACCGAGAGCTGCATCTGATCGCCGGGCCCAACGAAGTGGCGAAAGCCGACCTTGTCGGCTCCCACGAGCTGCCAGGGCTGCTCGGTTTCCTTTTCGAGCAGCAGCGCGCCGAGCGCGCCGAGGCTGCCGAGGATCAGCACGCCCGGAAGCACGTGAAAGCGCGGGAAGTGGCTGTCGAAGATGCTGAGCGTATTGGGGACGTTGCGCAATGCCACGGCGCCCGTGCCGGGCTCGACGCTCACGATCCGATCGAGGGTGCTCCAGCGACCCGTGTTCGCAGAATGGCTCATAGGTGCTCCTCTCTCAGTGCGGGGTCGCAGACGAGCACGGCGCCGTTGGTGCCGCCGAAGGCGAACGCGTTGGTCATCACCGCGCGCAATGGCAGCTCGCGCGCGACGTTGGGCACGCAGTCCAGATCGCACTCGGGATCGTCGTGGTCGTGGTTGATGGTGGGCGAGACGACGCCGTCGCGCAGCGCATACACCGCGGCGAGCAGGTTGAGCGCGCCGGCGGCCGCGGTGGAGTGGCCGGTCATCGACTTGGGCGAGCTGATCACGAGCTTGCGCGCGTGCTCGCCGAAGGTGCGCTTGATGGCAACCGTCTCGGAGACGTCGCCGCCGGGGGTGCCGGTGCCGTGCGCGACGACGTAGCCGATGTCCTGCAGCGGCAGCCCCGACTCGCGCAGCGCCTGGTTCATCGCGATCACCGCGCCACCGCCGTCGGGGGGAGGGTCGGTCATGCGATAGGCGTTGAGGCTCGATCCGTAGCCGGCGATCTCCGCGTAGATGCGCGCCCCCCGTGCGCGCGCGGACTCGAGCTCCTCGAGAATCAGCACGACGGCGCCCTCGCCGAGCACGAAGCCCGTGCGGTCGCGCTCGAAGGGCCGCGAGGCGTGCGTGGGATCGTCGTTGTAGTCCTTGGTGAGAGCGCCCAGAAGCGAGAAGCCGAGCACGTCCACCCAGCTGGTGAGCGCGTCGTGGCCGCCCGCGATCATCATGCGCGCCTCGCCGTCCTGGATGCGCCGGTGGGCCTCGCCGACGGCGTGCGCGGAGGCGGTGCAGGCGGTGCTGATGCCGATCATCGGCCCGCGCGCGCCGGCGTAGTCGGCGATCAGCGCGCTGGCGGTGTTCTGGCTGACCTGCAGCGAGCGCAGCGGCGAGGCGCGGTGCAGGTGATGACCGTCGCTTACCTTGCGCGTGTAGAAGATGTCCGAGAACTCCTGCAGCTCTGGCCGCGCGACGCTGCCGCCCATCGAGACACCGGCCTCATAGGGCTCGTAGTCGCCGGCGGTGAGGCCTGCATGGGCCAACGCCTCACGCGCGGCGGCGACGGCGAAGGCCGCCGCGCGGTGCAGGCGGCGGGCGTCGTGGGGCTGGGGCAGCGCGACGGCGGGATCGAAGTCCTTGACGAGCCCCGCAATCCGCACGGGGTAGGTGCTTGCGTCGAACGTGGTGATCGGCCCGATGCCGCTGCGCCCGGCACGTAGCGACTGCCAGGTGCTCTCCGCGTCGTTACCCACCGGGGTGAGGGCCCCGAAGCCCGTTATGGCCACTCGTCGCGTCGCCATCTCAGTCCTCCGCGCGAGTGAGCATGTCCTGCAGACGCTTGGTGTCCTCGAGGTCGGCGAGCGTATCGGCGTCGATCAGCGCGCACATGATCTCCCGCGCCTCGAGCACCACCTCGTCGTCCACCGTAACGCGCCCGGAGACGACCGCGGTCTCCTCGCCGAAGGAGTCGATCTCGCCGCTCATCACGAGCACATCGCCGGGGCGAATCGGTCTGCCCCAGTCGACGGAGCCGATCGAGAGCAGCGCCGCGCGCTTGCGGCGCTCGGTGGTGATCATGATCAGCCAGGTCGCCGCCTGGCAGAGGGCCTCGAGCACAAACGGCGGCGGCATCGCCAGCTCCTCGCCGTCCGCTTCCCAGTATTCCTCGCTGAGGGAGGTGAGCTTGCGCGCCCGCACCGAGCGCGCCGGCTCGAACTCATCGACCCGATCGATCAGATGGAAGCGCATCGCGATCTCCCGGCGGGTGCTGGACGGCTCAGCCGGCGCCGTTCTGGCGTGCCTTGACCATCTCGACGAGGTTCTGCACGGTGAACAGCGTGATGACCGATTCGGCCTCGAGCTTGCCCTCGACCTCGGAGGGGTCGATCTGCGGCATCACGGTCTTCAGGTGCGCGGCGCCCTTCGCGGTGATGATCTGATCGTCGTCACTGAATTCATCGTCGGGGATGCCGCCCTGGATGTAGTCGCCGAGGTCGGCCGCCTCGATCTTCACGCCGGTGCCCTTCTCGATGCGGAAGAGGATGTCGAGCAGATCGATCGACTCCGCGCCGAGATCGTCCATCAGGGTCGACTCGGGGGTGACCTCGTCGTCGTCGAGCGCGAGCGCCTCCACGACCGCATCCTTTACCGCACTGTCCACGTCAGCCATGCCGTTCCTCCTGGTCTCTGTTTGAAAGCGCCCTTGGGAGGGGCGCTGAGTCTGGGTGTGAGGTGCGCTCGGGGCGCGCGCCTGGGGTCCTCTCTGATTCCATCACAGGGGCTTGCCGGCCCCCATCTGGGCGGACACATTCCATCACAGGGGCTTGCCGATCCCCACTTGCGCGGACACTCCACCATCGACGGTGAGCAGCGAGCCGGTCATGTGGCTCGCGTCGGGGCCGGCGAGGAAGACGGCGGTGCGGGCGACTTCCTCGGGCGTGGCGAAGACCTTCAGCGGTATCTGCTTGGAGATGCCCTTGCCCCCGTTCTTGTCCATCAGGCCCGCCACCATATCGGTGGGCGAGAATCCCGGCAGAACGGCGTTGACACGGATGCCGAAGCGGGCCAGCTCGACCGCGCAGCAGCGCGTGAAGGCGTTGATGGCGCCCTTGGAGGCGGCGTAGTTTGACTCTCCCGTCCAGCCGCGCTCGCCCATCACCGAGGAGATGTTGACCACGACGCCGTCGCGCTGGGCCATGAACGTCGAGAGCGCGGCCTTCGTGCAGTTGAAGACGCCGCCGAAGTTGACGCGCATCACCTCCAGCCAATCGCCGGGCTCCATGTTGTAGAGCAGCGCGTCGCGGGCGATCCCCGCGTTGTTGATGACGATGTGCAGCCCGCCGAGCTCCTCCACCGTCTGAGCGATGACCGCCTCGGCGGCGGCGTAGTCGGCGACGTCGCCCTGCACGGCGACGGCGCGCCCGCCCCGCTCGAGGATCCCGGCGAGAACCTCCTCGGCCTGCTCCTTGCCCGAGCGGTAGTTGATCGCCACCGCGGCCCCTTCGGCTGCAAGCGACTCGGCGATCGCACGGCCGATGCCCCGCGAGCCCCCCGTCACGAGCGCCACACGATCTGCGAGCTTGCTCATTGGGGGTCAAGATTACCGTCCCGCCGCGGAGCGTGATGGCCGGCGGGTCCGCAGGTGCCTTCGAAAAGGGCCGTGCGGGGGAAAAAACGTTACCGTTGCGCCGTGACGAATCGCTCATCAGAGGAGCACGGGCCGACGAGAGGGCTCGAGATCGAGGTCGTGAGCGGCGTCAGAGCCGGCGCGAAGATCCTCGTGGAGGGCGAACTGGTGCTGGGACGCCAGACCGACGGCGAGGGCCAGTTCGCCGACTCGGAAATGTCACGCCACCACGCGCGTATCGCGCGCGGGGTGGGCGAGGACTACGGGATCGAGGATCTGGGCTCCTCCAACGGCACGCTGGTGAACGGCGCGCGAATCTCCGGCCCCACGCTGCTGTCGATCGGCGACTCGATCGAGCTGGGGGGCGCCACGCTGATGGTGCGAGCGCTGCTGGCGCCCACTCCGGCGCCCACCCCCGCGGCGCCGCCCACGCTCGCGGTGCGCCTGGAGGTCGACTTCGAGGCCGGCACCGCTGCGGTGGGGCTCGATGAGTCGGGCGATATGGTGAAGATGAGGTTCCTCGACGGCCACTGGCGCGCCATCTGAAATGCAGGCGGCCGGCGGATGAGCGAAGATGCGCCCATGCGAAGCGCGGTGCTGCTGGCGACGGGCGCACACCTCCCCGGCGAGCCAATCGACAATGAGACGTTGGCGCACGTAGCGGGGCCGCTGCCCGAGGAGGTGCTCGAGGGCATCCAGGTGAAGACGCGCCACTGGATCGCCGATCCATACACCGGGGAGCAGTCTGAGAGCAACTCGCAGATGGCCGCCAAGGCCGGAAGGCAGGCGCTCGAGCGCGCAGGGATCGAGCCGGGCGAGGTGGATTTGCTGGTGGTGTCGACGGCGAGCCCCGAGTACCACCTGCCGCCGAGCTCGACGCTCGTACAGGAGCACATGGGGCTGGGGAAGATCGCGGCGATCGACATCCGCTCGGGCTGCGCGGGGGCGGTGGAGGCGCTCGACGTGGCGCGCCTGTATCTCGAGCGGGGGGACTTCGAGACTGCGCTGGTGATCGGCAGCGAGACGATCTCGCCGCTCACGGTGCCGGTGTTCCTTGGGAAGGACCCCGAAAAGGTGCGTATGCGCGACCGCCTGGGGATCTACAACTTCGGCGATGGCGCGGGCGCGATGGTGCTGCGCGCGCAGGAGGGCGCGGGCAAGGGCATCCTCGGCTCGGCGATCCGCAGCACGGGCCCCGATCGCAAGCCCGGGATGCAGGTGATCGGCGGCGCGACGCACGCGCCGATCGCCAAGCAGCTGGAAGCCAAGCGGCTGATCGAGCTGAAGGTGGATGTGGTGGAGAGCGGGCGCCAGACCCCATATGTGCTCACCGAAGGCCTCAGCGAGACGCTCGAGCGCTGCGGCGTGGCGGCGGAGGCGATCGACCTGTGCGTGATCCCGGAGGGCAACGCGGGCTACATGACCGACGAGCTGCGCGAGGCCGGCCTGCTCACGCCCGAGTGGCTGGCGCTGGAGAGCAAGATCTTCGAGAACCTCGCGCTCGTGGGCGCAACGGGGTCGGCGGCGGTGCCGCTGGCGGTGGACTACGCGTGGACCACGGGCGCGATCAAGCCCGGCGAGATGATGATGATCCTCGCGATCGAGACGAGCAAGTGGAAGTACGCGGGCATGGTGCTCCCGTGGGCTGCGCAGCCCCTCTCGTAGAAAGATAAGAAGGGGACCCCACAAGGGGGTCCCAGCGGGTCGCGTGGTGGGGAGAAACGCCCAGTGACGCGCCCTCGGGCGCGACCAGGGGAGCGCCGTTACTCGGCGTAGGGCGCGAGCACGACCGCGAAGTTGGTGCCGCCCAGCGAGGTGCTGTTGACGAGCACCGGGCCGACATCTTCTCCGTGCTCCCAGGCGGCGATCGCGAGGGCGACCTCGAGCGAGGGGCCCGCGCCCATCGGCTCGCCGAGGAGCAGCTTGGGGGTGTTCACCTTCACGTCGCTCCCCAGCAGGCGCTCGATCGCCTTGGCCTCGGCCTCATCGGCGACGGCGAGACCGCAGGCCGATGCCCACACGGCGGCGACATCCGCGGCGGCGATGCCGGCGCGCTGCAGCGCGAGGCGCATCGCGCGCTCAACGCCCTCGCCCTCGGGGTCGAGGTGGCCGATCCCACGGGCGTCGGATGTGACGGCGTGTCCGAGCACCTCCGCGCGGATCCGCGCGCCGCGCCTCAGCGCTGCGCCGAGGCGCTCCACGAGCACCGCGACACCGGCCTCCGCGAGCGCCATGCCCGACGAGCTCGCGCCATCGGAGGCGCCGTCGCCGGCGGCGCCGCGCAGCACACCCAGCTCGCGGTAGGCGGCGATCACGGTGTCGGTGAGCGAGTCCGCGCCGAGGCACAGCATCGCGTCGGCGTGATCGGCGCCCGCAAGTTCGCAGCCGTAACACAGCGAGGAGGCGCCGGCGGCGTGCCCCACGGTGACCGTCGAGGCAGGTCCCAGCGCGCCGATTTTGATCGCCACCTGCCCGCCGGCGGCGTTGTAGACGGTGTTGGGGAAGACCGCGGGGTTGGCGCCGTTCGCGCCTTCCTCGATGACGCCCGCGGAGAAGCCCTCCATGCTCTCCATCGGCCCTACGCCCGTGCCGAGGATCGCCCCCACGCGTGTGCGGTTCTCGTCGGTCAGCTCGAGCGCGGCGTCCTCGAGCGCCTTGCGCGAGGCGATGATCGAGAACAGCCCGAGGCCGTCGACGCGCTTGCGCTCCTTGGGGGTGAGGAAGTCGCTGGGCGCGTAGTCCACGCGGCCGAGAGCCACGCCATCCTCGATGGCGGTGCAGTCGCGGGCGCTGCTGTAGGCATCCCACAGCGCGTCGAGGTCGGTGCCCGCGGTGGTGAGGGCGCCGAGGCCGGTGATCGCGACGCGATCGAGCGCCGGCGTCGCCGGACCCTGCGGACGCGCGCCCGCGCGGGCGAAGACGATCGAGGCGTTGGCGCCGCCGAAGGCGAAGTTGTTCGAGACGGCGATGTCGAGCTCCATCGCGCGCGGCCCCTCGACGATGTAGTCGAGGTCGCACTCGGGGTCGGGCTCGGTGTAGTTGGCGGTGGGGGGCGCGAGCTGCTGCTCGAGCGTCTTCACCGTGGAGATCGCCTCGATCGCTCCCGCGCCGCCGAGCAGGTGTCCGATCATCGACTTGGTGCTGCTCACCGCGGCACGGTGCGCCGCCTCCTCGCCGAGACCCACCTTCGTGGCGGCCGTCTCCGCGGGGTCGTTCTTGGGCGTGCCGGTGCCATGGCTGTTGACGTAGCCCACCTCATCGGGCGCCACGCCGCCCTGCGCGAGCGCAGTCTGGATCGCGCGCGCGGCGCCGCGGCCTTCGGGGTGAGGCGCCGTGGGGTGGTATCCGTCGGCGGAGAGGCCATAGCCGAGAATCTCCGCGAGCACGGGGGCGCCCTGCTCGCGCGCCACCTCCTCGCGCATCAGCACGAGCATGCCGCTGCCCTCGCCGAGCGAGAGGCCCTTGCGGTCGCGCGAATAGGGCGCCGCGGGCTCGGGGGAGAGCGACTCGAGCGCGTTGAACCCCGAGACGAGGATGTCCGAGAAGGCGTCGGCGCCACCCGTCAGCACCGCGTCGGCCTGGCCGTTGCGGATCAGCTCGGCGGCGTAGCCGATCGCGTTGGCGCTCGCCGCACAGGCGGTGTCCACCGAGAGCACGGGACCGCGCAGGTCGAAGATCCCGCTGAGCGCCTCCGAGAAGGCCTGCGGGGGCACCAGCAGCACGAGGCGTGGATCGGGCTTCTCGCCGGCCTTGCGGCGGCGGTACCACTCCTCGCCCGCGAGCAGGCCGGCGTTGCAGGTTCCGATTACAACGCCCCAACGCTCAGCGGGAATCGGGCCGACCCCCACGCCACAGTTGGCCATCGCCTCCTCGGCGGCCTTCACCGTGAAGTCGAGCGCGCGATCGTGAAAGCCGTCGGGGTGCAGGAAGTCGTGTTCGGGCAGCGCCGGATCCTGCACCTCACCGCCGAGGCTCGTGCGGTAGCCGTCCATCGGCAGATGCGTCACCTCGCGGATCGCCACGCGGCCGCTGCTCACGCCCTCCCAGAACTCCTGCAGGGAGTTGCCCTGCGAGGTGATCGCGCCAAGCCCGGTGACGACGACGCGATGTCTGCTCTTGTCGGCCACGATGCGTGGCAATCTATCCCACGCCGCCATCTCGCGTCGATCCGCGATAGGGGTCGATCGAAAAAGAGGGGCCCAGCTCGCCGGCCTCGATCGAAAATAGATGGGCCCGGCCAGCCGGCCTTCGGCCGGCTGCGCCACCCTCTATGCTTGCGCCGCGAGACTGAGCGGCAGATCGGGAGGATCGGGTTGGAAATCGGAGCGATGACATCGATCGACGTGATCGCCTCAGCCTTGGGGGACGAGCAGCCCCAGCTCGGCCAGATGAGCTCTCCCGACGGCGCGCTCACGCTGCTCTTCTGCGACATCGAGGACGCCGCAGAGATCCGCGAGGAAATCGGCGAGGAGCGCGCGCAGGAGCTCCTGCGCGACCACCGCACGATCGTCGAGCAGGTCGTGCGCCACCACGGCGGCACCGTCGCGAAGTCCCACGACGATGGCTTCATGGTCGCCTTCGACAGCGCCCACGCCGCGCTGCGCTGCGCGATCGACCTGCAGAGCTCGCTCGCCGATCGCACCGTCCCCGGCAGCGAGCGCCCGCTGGCGCTGCGCGTGGGCCTGCACACGGGCTTTGTGATCCTCAACGAGGAGGAGATGTATGGGCGCAACGTGGTGCTCGGCGCGCGCATCGCCGGGCGCGCGCAGGGCGGGGAGATCATCGTCTCCTCGGTGCTCAAGGAATACACCGAGAGCGACCCCACTTTCCGCTTTGAGGAGCGCGGCGAGCACCGCTTCAAGGGCGTGCTCGGCGAACACCATATATTCGCGGTGCGCAGCTGATGGCAAAGAACATCTACATAACCGCGATGGGCCCCCACAGCGGCAAGTCGATCGTCGCGCTGGGCTTCATGGAGATGCTCTCCGCGCGCCTGCAGCGCATCGGCTTCTTCCGCCCGATCGTCCGCGCGGGCAGCCAACGGGACCCGCAGATCGAACTGATGCGCGAGCGCTACCAGCTCGAGTTCGACTACGACGAGATGCATGGCCCGAGCGCCGACGCCGTCACCGCGCTGATCGCGCACGGCTCCCACGACGAGATCGAGAAGCGCGTCCTCACCGCCTACAGGGAGCTCGAGCGCCGCTGTGACTTCGTCGTCTGCGAAGGCACCGACTTCCTCGGCTCCACGCCCGCGCTCGACTTCGACCTCAACGCGAACCTCGCCAACCAGCTAGGCAGTCCCGTGCTGGTGGTGATCGATGCGAGCGCGAGCGCCAACGTGGTGGAGGAGGTGCAGCTCGCGCGCGAGGAACTGCAGCGCAAGAGCTGCGAGCTGTTCGGCGTGATCGTCAACCGCGTCGCCCCCGATGAGGTCGACAGGGTCGAGATCGCGCTCGCGCCCAACACCGGCCAGGAGTGGGTGTACGTGATGCCCGAGCACGCCGAGCTCGCCTACCCCAGCGTGGGCGAGGTGCAGGCGGCGCTCGATGCGCCCTCGGTGTTCGCCGAGGACGGGATGCTCGATCGCGAAGTGAAGGACGTGCGCGTGGCGGCGATGAGCGCCGAGCACTTCATCGAGGATCTCGTGGACGGCGCGCTCGTGGTGGTGCCCGCCGATCGCTCGGACATCGTCGTGGCGTGCCTCGCCTCGGCGCTCTCCCCCTCCTTCCCCGCGGTCTCCGGGGTGCTCCTCACGGGCGGCTACAAGCTCTCCCCCACCGTGCGCAGCCTGCTGGAGGCGGCTCCCTTCCCCGTGATCGAGACCAGCGAGCGAACTCATCTTGCCGCGGCCCGCATACCGGCCGTAAGGCCGGTCCTTAAAGCTTTCAACGAGCGTCGCATCGCGACCGCGCTCGGGGTCTTCGAGACCAGCGTCGACAAGGTCGAGCTGCAGATGCGCTTCATGGTGGAGCGCCCCGCGCGGATGACCCCCACGATGTTCGAGTACGAGCTGATCGAGAAGGCCAAGGCCGCGCGGCGGCACATCGTGCTGCCCGAGGGCGAGGACGAGCGCGTGCTGCGCGCCGCCGACATCCTCCTGCGCCGCGGAGTGGCCGCGCTCACCGTGCTCGGCGACATCGAGGCGGTGCGCGCCCACGCCGCCGCGCTCGGGCTCGACCTCGATGGCGCAGAGCTCGTCGATCCGCTTCACTCGCCCCTGCGTGAGCGCTACGCCTCCGTCTACCACGAGCTGCGCAAGCACAAGGGGATGACCGAGGCGCTCGCCCTCGACACGCTCGCCGATCCCACCTACTTCGGCACGATGATGGTGCACCTCGGCGACGCCGACGGAATGGTCTCCGGCGCGGCCCACACCACCGGCGACACGATCCGCCCCGCGTTTGAATTCGTCAAGTCACGCCCCGGCGTGGCGGTTGTCTCGAGCGTGTTCTTCATGTGCCTTTCAGACCGCGTGCTCGTCTACGGCGACTGCGCCGTCAACCCCAAGCCCGACAGCGCCCAGCTCGCCGATATCGCGATCAGCTCCGCCGACACCGCGCGCGCGTTCGGCATCGACCCGCGCATCGCGATGCTCTCCTACTCCACCGGCGACTCCGCCAAGGGCGCGCAGGTGGACGCCGTGCGCGAGGCCACCGAGACCGTGCGCCACCTACGCGGCGACCTCAAGGTCGACGGGCCCATCCAGTACGACGCCGCCGTCGACGCGAACGTCGCCAAGCTGAAGCTCCCCGAGAGCGAGGTCGCCGGCAGCGCCAGCGTCTTCATCTTCCCCGACCTCGACACCGGCAACGTCGCCTACAAGGCCGTCCAGCGCTCCTCCGGAGCAGTCGCGATCGGGCCCGTCCTGCAGGGCCTGCGCCGGCCGGTCAACGACCTCAGCCGCGGCTGCTCGGTCACCGACATCGTCAACACCGTCGCGATTACCGCCATTCAGGCGCAGCAGACCGCCAGCGAGTGAGCCGCGGGCACATGGCCCTCGGCTCACGCCCGCCGAAAGTCGTGGATCTCAGCTGTCGTTTGAGCCGGCAGGCTGCGTGAGGCCGGCGGCCTCATACAGCGAGCGCGCATACTCGCCTGCGCTCTGCGGGCGTCCGGCGCGCTCCTTCACCAACCCACGCAGGATCGCCGGCCCGAGCGCGGGCGCCACGCCCTCGATCCCCTCGGTGGGGTCGGGCGGGTCGTCCTCCAGCTGCGCCCACAGCACGCGCATCCCCTGGCGATCGGCGAACGGCGGTGCCCCGGTGAGGCACTCGCACAGGACGCAGCCGAGCGCATACACGTCGGTTGCCGCACTCACCTCCTCGCCGCGGATCTGCTCGGGGGACATGTAGTCCATCGACCCCAATGCCTGACCGGGGCGCGTGAGGTTGGTGCCCTCGTTGTCCTTCGCCAAGCCGAAGTCCGTGATCAGGGCGGTGCCATCGTCGTCGAGCAGCACGTTGCCGGGCTTTACATCGCGGTGCACCATCCCCGCGGCATACAGCGCGTCCAGCCCATCGGCGACCTGCGCGCAGATCGCAAGCGTCGTCGGCACATCCAGGCGCCCCTCTGCCTTGAGCTTCTGCTCCAGCGAGCCGCCCTCTACGAAGCGCTGCGACAGATACGGCACGCCCTCGTGTTCGCCCGTGTCGAGAACCGGCACGACATGCCGGTTCTGCACTTGCTGAGCGATCCGCGCCTCGCGCTGAAAGCGCGCGCGAAACACGCTGTCCTCGGCGATATCGCCGCGCACGATCTTCAGCGCCACCGGCTGCCCGTCGGCGCCGTGCGCGAGGTACACGCGCCCCATGCCGCCGACGCCGAGGATCGACTGCACCGTGTAGCCCCCCACGCTCTTGCCAATCAGCGGATCGGCCGCACCCTCCTGCCCTCCATCGCTCATAGCGCACAGGATGCCAGGTAGCGCGCGTGAAGGACTCGCGCCATATCCAGACCGCAGCCTCGGCCCGCACCCCAACCCAGCGAAACCTCTCCACCGATGAGGATCATCGACTCCGATGCCACCACAGAGGAGCCTGGGCGAAACCAATTATGTCTGACGAAACTGCTAAACTGCCATCAAGCGTCGAAGTGCGCTTCGCGCGCTCGGCGAACGCGCCACCGAGTCCCGAAGGACGAGATCCGGCATGTCATCGTCAACTACAGCGTTCGATTCGAGGAGCCGCCGCCCGGCTCCCAGCCTGGTGCGCGGACAGCGCGGATTGTTCATCTCGGAAAGGATTCGAAAGGACAGGTTCTGGAGGTCATGGTCATAGAACTCGCCAACCAGGATCTGCTCGTCATCCACGCAATGCCACTGCGAACCAAATACAAGCAGCGGTACGAGGAGGCTGAGAAGTGACGAAGATAAAGACAAGTGCCGGCGACGAACTCTCCGAGGAGGACATCGAGGCCCTCGCCGATGAGGCCGAACGCGGCTACGACCTCAGCAAGGCCCTGAATGTCACCGTCGGCCGACCCGCGCTTGGATCCACCCCAGGCGCCTCACCGCGAGTCCAGGTCCGAGTGGATTCCAACCTTGCCGAGGCGCTGCGCGCACGCGCGAGCAGCGAGAACCGCTCCGTCAGCGAGATCGCCCGCACCGCGCTGCGGGAGTATCTGGATCGCGCAGCTTGATCGCAACAGGCCCAGATGCCACGCAACTTTCGCCGAGTGCCGGCGCCGTTCAAGCCCGACTCTGATTGAATTGCCGTGTGCGTGCATCTCAGCCCAGGGGGGTGGATCGGCGTCCGCGCAGGATGTTTGCGCTTGCGCTGCTGGTTGGGTTGATCGCGGCGGCGGCGCTGGCCGCCTCGGCGCAGGCGGCGAACTTCACAGTGGGGACGACCGAAGATCTCGCAGGAGGGGTATGCGCTCGTTCGGCCTCCGGCACCTGCTCGCTGCGGCAACTGATCGAATACGAGGACTCGCTCGCGCTGCGGGGGGAATCTGAAACGCCGGACGCGATCGTCGTTCCCAGCGGGACGTACGAACTGCACAGCGCGCTCCCCGCGATCAGGCAGACGCTTGCGATTGTCGGCGCTGGAGCGCGCACGACAACCGTGGATGTGGCGGCAGGCGTAGAAGCGCGAGTGTTCGAAATCGGGCCGCGTGAAGGTGTCGAAAATTCGCCCACGGCGGCCATCTCGGGGCTCACGATCTCCGGCGGAACCAGCGGCTACTTCGGCGGCGACATCTACAACACCGCGCAGCTGGTGCTGATCGACGACTGGATCACGGCGGGCAGCGCGCTCTCCGGAGGCGGGGTCTCCAACGACGCGACGGAAGGCCGGACATTCAAGGAAGCCGGCACGCTTCTCCTGCTCGACTCGCTGGTATCCGGCAACCACGCCAACAGCGGCGAAGCGAGCGGTGGGGGTCTCCAGAACCACGGGGTGCCGGGCGGGTTGGCAACTCTTGTGGTCGAAAACTCGACCGTCGCCGACAACGACGCGAGCTTGGGCGCCGGCATCTACAGCTTCAGCCCGGAAGTGGAAGGTGGCAACAAGGTCACGGTCCTCGACTCAACGATCGCCCACAACACCACCCGCGAAGAGGCGGGCACTCCAGCGGGCGGGCCGGGCGCGGGACTGCTGATGTCCGAAGGCGAAGCCAACGTGATCAACTCGATCCTCGCCTTCAACAGGGAGGAAGGCACCCCCACCAACTGCTTCACCGTCGGCTCGGGGAAGATCGGTTCGCCCGAAACATTCGGCTACAACCTCGAGACCGGGACCGACTGCAACTTCACGGCCATTGGGGACCTGCAGGCAACGAACCCCGACTTCAGCTCCGAAGCCCCGCAGAACAACGGTGGCCCCACCGACACGCTCTATCTCGAACCGAACAGCCCGGCGATCGACAGGATCCCCGCCGAAACTCCGTTCTGCCAGGGGCACACCGACCAGCGCGGCCTCTCCCGCCCGCAGGGCGCCGGCTGCGACATCGGCGCTGTGGAGTTCGGCAATCTGGTTACGCCGCCTCCGTTGCCCGTGCCGATTCCGCCGCCCGCTGCCCCGAGCGTCGTCGCGACCTCCCCGCCGAGCGTTGTGAATACGACCAGCGCGGTGTTCACGGCCACGGTGAACCCGCATGGGCTGCCCACGACCGTGCACTTCGAATATGGGGCGGTCTTCGCCGGCGCCAACACGAGTGCGATCACTTACGGCTCCTCCACGCCCAGCCAGACGGTGACGCCGGACTTCGCCAACCACACCGTCACGGCGACCGTCACGGGGCTCTTGCCCAACGTCGCCTACCACGTGCGGGTGGTCGCGACGAACGGCGCGGGCAACGCTTTTGGCGCCGATCAGCTGCTGCAGACACCCGCCGACCCGCCGCCCCCGCCGCCGGTGCTGGGCAAGACCGCGAACATCGCGCCCGTCTCCGGCGTCGTCTATATCGAGCTGCCCCCCGGCGCGACACTCGCCTCGTTCTCGCCCTCCGCATTCCCGCTCTCATCGCCGCCGCGTGAGGCGTACGCCGCGCTGACCAAGGGGACCTCATTCATCCCGCTTACCGAGGCGCGCCAGATCCCCTTCGGCTCGACGCTCGACACGAGCGCGGGCGTGGTCAAGATCACGACCGCCACCACGGCCTCCTCCAAGGGCAAGGTTCAGTTCGGCGACTTCGGCGCCGGGCTCTTCAAGCTGCTGCAGACACGCAAGCAGAAGGGCCTCACCGAACTGAACATCGTCGACAACCACCCGGCGCGCCAGCTCTGCGCCACCGTCGGCAAGGGCAAGAAGGCTTCAGTTGCGGCACATCATCCGAGCACAAAGGTGCTCGGCCGCCTCACCGCCAACTCACACGGACACTTCGTCGGCCGCGGCCAGTACAGCTCAGCGACGGTACGCGGCACCACCTGGGGCGTGCAGAACCGCTGCGACGGCACCCTCACCCGCGTCGTGCGCGGCGAACTCGTCGTCCGCGACTTCCGCAAGCGCAAGTCGATCACCCTCTTCACTGGCCAGACGTACCTGGCACGGGCGCCGGGCCGCTAGTTGACGATGCCGGCAGCCGTCGACTCGTCGCTCCAGTCACGCGCGGCGTCGCCTGGGTGGCGTCTGCGCTCGGTGGCGATCGCCACGCTGGTGCTGCTTGCGCTGGCCTGCGTCGGCGGTCTGGCCGCTTCGGCGCGGGCGGCGACCTACAAGGTCGGGACGCTCGAAGACCGCGAAGGGGCGTGCACTCCGGCTTCGGAAACCTGCTCGTTGCGGCAGCTGATCGAATACGAGGATGCGCTTCCCAACCCACCGAGCCCAACCGACAGCATCGTCGTGCCAGGCGGGACATACAACCTGTCACACGGCGCACTCCGGATCACGCAGTCTCTCTCAATCATCGGTGCAGGGGCGCGCACGACCATCGTGAAGGTGGGGCTGAGAGTCCCTACTCAGCGGGTGTTCGAAATAAGGCCCCCGGCGAATGGTGGCGAAGCGCCAACGGTCGTCATTACGGGGCTCGAGATCGCCGGCGGGAGGGCCAACGAAAGCAACGGCTTCTTCGGCGGCGACGTCTATAACTCCGCGTCGCTGCTCCTCAACGAAGACTGGATTACGGGAGGTACCGCATCCTCAGGGGGAGGACTCTCCAACGACACCGGCACGATGCTCGTCGAGCACTCGCTCGTCTCAGACAACCATGCCGCGACGGAAGGAGGGGACTCGGGCGGAATCCAGAATCACGGATCGGAGGTCTGCACGATCGCTTGCTTCCCCGGCAAGAAGGGAGTCTTGGTCGTCGAAGACTCGACGGTCACCGAAAACGATGCACGTCTGGGAGCCGGCATTTTCAGCTGGACCGACGGCGGAGCCGCCGACGGCAACGAAGTCACGGTCCTCAACTCGACGATCGCCTACAACAGCACGAAGGAAGAGCCCTGCACCGAATGCTTCGCGCGCGGACCTGGCTCTGGATTGTTGGTGGCGGAGGGAAAGATCGATGTCGTCGGCTCGATCCTGGCTTATAACATCGAGATCCCCCCTTCCGGCAACCAGACCAACACCAACTGTGCGCGCGAAGGGAACGGCACGATCGTCTCCGTCGGCTACAACCTCGAGACCGAAACCGACTGCAACTTCACCTCGACCGGCGATCTGCAAAACGAGTTCGCAAGCGCGCTGTTCAGTACAGGCACCCTGGAAAACAACGGTGGCAGCACCGACACGCTCACCTTGGATCCCGGTAGCCCAGCGACCGACGCGATCCCCACCAGCTGGCAATTCTGCAGCGGCACCGACCAGCGCGGCATCACCCGCCCGCAGGGCGCCGGCTGCGACATAGGTGCGGTTGAGGTGATCCCCTTCACGATTCAGGCCACCGAGGGAGCCAAGTTCTCCGGCGAGGTCGCCACGACTCCGAGCGGCGGCGCCTACTCATCTCCAGCGCCCACAATCGAATGGGGCGATGGGCAGACATCGGAAGGCACGGTGGAAGAAGGCGGCATCAACGGCAGTCACACGTACGCCGAGGAGGGGACGTTCAACGGCCTGGTCACCTACCACAACGACTTCGGCTCGGGCGTACACACAGTCCCCTTCCAAGCGAAGGTCGCCGACGCCCCTTTGACCGCAACCGGAGTCCCCGTGAGCGCCACCGCGAGCATGGCATTCAGCGCCACGGTCGCGACGTTCACCGACGCCGATCCGGCGGGGACAGCCTCCGACTACACGGCGACGATCGACTGGGGTGACGGCAGCACATCGGCAGGGACGATCAACGATGTGCCCAGCGGAGGCTTTTCCGTAACGGGGTCACACACGTACGGCAACGGAGGCGCCTACAAAGCGAGCATCACGATCAAGGACATAGGGGGTGCCATCGTGACTGCCACGAGCAACGTCAACGTGGCTCCCGCTCCCCCTCCACCCCGCCGCCGCCGTCCGCTGCGGCGCCCACGCTGCTCGGGACCGCGCCGCCCAGCGTCATCACGACGACGAGCGCGGTGTTCACCGCGACCGTGAACCCGAACGGGCTGCCCACCACCGTCCACTTCGAATACGGCGGGACCTTTGGCGGCGTCACCGTCGCTGCGATCACCTACGGCTCCTCGACGCCCAACCAGTCGGTGCCCGCGGACTTCGCCAACCACACCATCACCGCGACCGTCACTGGCCTTTTGCCGAACGTCACCTACCACGTACGCGCGGTCGCCTCCAACAGCGCGGGTAACGCGCTGGGACCTGACCAGATCCTGCAGACACCCGCCGACGCTCCGCCCCCGCCGCCGGTGCTGGGCAAGACGGCGAACATCGCGCCGGTCTCCGGGATCGTCTACATCAAGCTGCCACCCGGCGCCACACTGTCGTCGTTTGACCCTCCGTGTTCTCCTTCTCCACACTGCCAACGCAGGCGTACGCGGCGCTCACCAAGGGACAGGGGTTCATCCCCCTCACCGAGGCACGCCAGATCCCCTTCGGCTCGACGCTCGAAGCGAGCGCGGGCGTCGCGAAGATCACCACCGCCACCACCGCCTCACCGAAGGGCAAAGTTCAGTTCGGCGACTTCGGCGCCGGAATCTTCAAGCTGCTGCAGACACGCAAGCAGAAGGGCCTAACCGGACTCAACATCATCGACAACCACCCCGCCCGCCAGCTCTGCGCCACCACCGGTAAGGGCAAGAAGGCATCGATTGCGGCCCATCCGAGCACGAAGGTACTCGGCCGCCTAACAGCCAACTCCCACGGGCACTTCGTCGGACGCGGCCAGTACAGCGCCGCCACCGTTCGCGGCACCACCTGGGGCGTCCAGAACCGCTGCGACGGCACCCTCACCCGCGTCGTACGCGGCGTCCTCTCCGTCCGCGACTTCCGCAAGCGCAAGACGATCACCCTCTTCACCGGCCAGACCTATCTGGCGCGTGCCCGCTAGACGGGCTGAGCCCCGTCTGAGTTCTCCGTGGCGGTGATGGCCGTGAGCCTCGGTACGATCATCCGAGACGAGGGTTGATTGATCCGAGGTGATGGCAACGAGCAGACGAGGAAACGCCGCGAGTATTGACATGGACGACCCAAGGGTCGCGCGTGCAGCCTTTACGCTGCGCGAGGCAGCGACCTACCTTGGGTTGCCCAACTCTACCTGCATAGCTGGGCGCGGCCCAGTGGGAATGCCACGCCGGTCATCACCTGCTTTCCCCCATGGCAGGGAGGCCACTGTGCCGTTCATCGGCTTCGCGGAGGCGTATGTCCTCTCCGTGTTCCGTCGTGCGGGAGTGCCAATGCAGCGCATCCGCCCGGCGGTCGAGGTGCTGTCCTCCAGGATCGGGGTCGACCACGCGCTGGCCTCCAGGCGGCTCTATACCGACGGCGCCGAGGTGCTCTACGACTACGCCAGCAGCGAACACGACAAGGAGTTGCGCGGACTGACGGTCGTCAGGACCGGTCAGCGGCAATTCGCAGAGGTCGTACGCGGCTATCTCAAGCGCATCACCTACGGTGATGACGGGTGGGCGGCGCGGGTGCGCCTGCCGGCATACCAGCAGGCCGAGGTGATCGTCGATCCGCGCCGGGCGTTTGGGATGCCGCTGGTCCTTCACGGCGGAGCCCGGGTCGAGGATCTTGTCGATCGTTTCGTCGCCGGCGATACGCTCGCGGACATCGCTGAGGACTTTGGAGTGCCAGAGCCGGAGGTCGAGGACGTGGTACGTGTCGCCACCCGAGCGGCAGCCTGACGACGCCCCTGGGGCAACGTCAGAGAACCCGGCGGAGATGGTCGGGTCGCCGGAGTTCTTCATCGATCGCAGCCTGGGACGTAGACATCTCGCTCAAGCACTTGCCGACCTTGGCCTCACGGTCCACACGATGGCTTCGGTCTACGGCGAGCAGGCCGCGCAAAGACTTGAGGACGAGCGATGGCTCGCCGATGTCGGCCGTCATGACTGGATCGTCCTGATGAAGGACGACGCGATCCGCCGCCGCCCCTCCGAGCGCGACGTGCTGGCGGCGGCAAAGGTGCGGGCCTTCTGCCTGACCAATGCCCAACTCCGCGCCTCAGAGCAGTCAACCCGGTTCGTGAGCAAATCAATCGCATCCTGCGCCAAGCCGAGAAGCCCGGTCCTTACATCTACGGGGTCTACGACGGCTACATCAAGAGGCTATGGCCCGTCGCCGCTGCCTGAGGCCCGCCCCTCAGGCGGGGCTGGCCTGCACCCGGCGCGCGCCCAGGCTTGGCAGCGCTTTGCCGTCGGCTTCGATCGCGCTGACCGCCAGCTCGGCGAACAGGGCGGCGCGCTCGGCGTCGTCGGAGCCGTAGTGGCCGCCGTCGCGGCGATCCAGCAGCGACAGGACTCCGATCGGGCGGCTGTTGCGCATTAGCGGCACGACGAGCATCGTGTAGGGGACGTGGCCGGTGCCCGCCGCGATGCGCGCGGCGAAGCGGGGGTCGGTGCGGCAGTCGCTCACCGCGAGGGGCTGCCCACTCCGACCACGCTGCCCGCGAGTCCCTGTCCGGGGGGCAGGCGCACGCCCACGATCTCGCGCGCCCCGGCGCCCCACGCCGACTGGTAGACGAGCTCGCCGGTAGTCTCATCGGTCAGCGCGATCGACGACGCCGACGCCGCGAACACGCCGGCGGCGGTTCGCACGATGCCCTCCATCAGGCTGCGCCGCGTCGCCGGGTTCCTCCACCGACAGCGCCGAGCGACTCGCCCCTGGTGGGTGCGGGCGCCCGCCGAGTGCCCGCGCGAACGCCGCCACCGAGGCGATGCGCCGCTCGGGGATCATCTCGAGGCCCGCGTGCACGCGCCGCCGCGATGTCAGGCGGCGTTGCGGCGCGAGCTCGACGAGCTTGGCGGGTTGGCGTACACGGGCGCATGCCCGGCGATCAGCCACCACAGCGTCGCCGCGAGGCCGAAGACGTCGCTGCGCGGCGACACGAGCCACCGGCGAACACCTCGGGCGCCATGTAGCGCGGCGTGCCCATGCCGATCGTGCCTTCGTCCTCCTCCTCGTCGTCGCAGCAGGCGCGCGATGCCGAAGTCGACCAGCACGATGCCGTCGCTCGCCGAGGATCATGTTGTGCGGCTTGACGTCGCGGTGGACGATCTGCTGCTCGTGCACGTACTGCAGCGCCTCGCAGCCTGGCGGATGTACTCCACCGCCTGATCGGCAGCGGCAACCCGGGGTTGCCATCGCTGCTCGAGCACGCCATGCAGGTCGGTGCCCTGGACGAGCTCCATCACCAGGTACTGGCCGCGCTCGTCGCCGAAGTAGTCGAGCACCTGCACCACGCGCGGGTGGCGCAGCAGCGCCAGCAGCCGCGCCTCCACCTCGAAGCGCTCGGTGTGGCGCGTGTCGTGCACGTGCTTCACCGCCACCTGCGCCCGCACTGAGTGTCAGGCGCGGTACACCGCGCCCATCGCTCCGCTGGAGATCGGCGCCTGCACCTGTAGCGGTCGGCCAGCGTATGGCGCCTGGGCAGTACGAACGTGAGTGGATCCTCCATCGGTTCGCCGCCAGGTTAACGCACGCTGAGTTAACTGGGATACGGTGATGACCGATGGAGCGCGAAGCGCAGGCGGCAGGGCGGACCGGCACGCGCACAGCGCCTGCGGCGCCTGTTCCTGTTGGGATCGTTGCCGTGGGCGTCGCGGCGCTCGGCGATCGTCGCCTACGAGACCGACGCGCTGCGCTCGCTGGAGCTGAGCACCGTCAACGCGCGCTTCTCGATCCGCGGCACCCAGGCCCCGCCCACGAACATCGTGCTGGTCGAGGTCGACGCGACCACCTTCGACGAACTGGGCTCCAATGGCCGTTCCCGCGCAGGGTGACGCGCAGGTGATCGAGAACATCGCGCGCGACCATCCCAGGCGATCGCCTTCGACGTGCAGTTCTCCGAGCCGAGCGCCTGCCCGCGGTCGCCGCGAAAGCTCGCCGGCCGCGCCGGGGAAGTGCCCGCAGGCGCAGCGCGGACGAGATGGCGCTGCTGACGCGCTCGAAACGCCAACGGGGCAAGGTGATGGCCGCCACCGAGACCGATGCGCACGGGGACACGCGACTTCTCGGCACGAGCGAAGGGAACGAGCTGCTGCAGGAACTCGGATCGCGCGCCGGCAACGCGCTGCTGCCGCACGACCCCGGCGGCGTGCTCGCGCCGCCTGCAGTTCCGCGTCGGCGGTCTGCACGACGCTCGCGGTCGTGACGCGCGGAAATCGCCGACCGGACACAGGATCGAGCTCCAAGGCTTCGACGGCACGCAGCGCGTGGATCGACTACTCCGGGCCCGCCGGGACCTTCAGCGACGTCCTTCTCGAAGGTCTACCCGGCAAGGTTGCCGCGCGGCTTCTTCAAGCAACAAGATCGTCGTCGTCGGCCCGTCGGCGCCCTCGCTGCAGGACGTCCACCCCACCTCGACCGCCAGCTCGATGCCGGGCGCCGAAGTACAGGCGAACGCGATCGAGACGGTGCTGCGCGGCCTGCCGCTGCGCTCGGCGCGCCGACTGGGTCGACCTGCGCTGATCGTGCTGCTGGGCTTGCGCGCCCCGCTCGCGAGCCTGCGCTTCGGCCCGATCGCCACGATCGCGCTGCGCTGCGCGCTCGCCGCGGCTGTTCTCGTCGCCGTGCAGCTCGCCTTCCACAACGGCCGGGTCGTGTCCTTTGTCTACCCGCTGGCGGCGCTCGTGCTGTCGACCGCCGGCGCGCTGTCGGTGCATCTCATGACGACCGCCTTCGAGCGCGAGCGGGTCCGCGACCTGTTCTCGCGCTTCGTCCCCGAGAACGTCGTCGATGAGGTGCTCGCGCAGCGCCGGCGAAGGGCTGCGCCTCGGCGGCGTGCAGCGCGAGGCGACCGTGATGTTCACCGACCTGCGCGGCTTCACCTCGTTCGCCGAAACGCTCGGCCCCGGATCGCGTGATCGAAGTCCTCAACCGCTACCTCAGCGAGATGAGCGACGCGATCCTCGACCACGGCGGCACGCTCGTCGCCTACATGGGCGACGGGATCATGGCCGTCTTCGGCGCGCCGATCGCCCAGCCCGACCACGCCGACCGCGCGCTCGCCACGGCGCGCGAGATGCTCGCGGTGCGCCTGCCGCGCTTCAACGCGTGGATGCAGGAGCGGGGCCTCGGTTCGGGCTTTCGCATGGGCATCGGCCTGAACTCGGGCCGCGTGATGTCGGGCAACGTCGGCTCCGAGCGACGCGTCGAGTACACCGCCGTCGGCGACGCCACCAACTCGGCCGCCCGGATCGAGCAGTCCACCAAGGGAACGCCCCACCAGCTGATCCTCTCGGGCACCACCAAGGACGCGCTCACCGCGCCGCCCGAGGACATCGTCTACGTCGACGAGGTCGAGCTGCGCGGGCGCAAGGCCAACATCACGATCTACTCACTCGCCGACGATCGCGAGGCCAAGGCCGGGGACGCCCAGCCGGAGTCCGCGAGCGCCGCCTCGGAGGGGGACTCGCCGGCCGATCAGGCGGGGATCACCTCCACCGACGAGTCGCAGGCCGCGCCGGCCGATCAGGCGGGGATCTCCCCCACCGACGAGTCGCAGGCCGTGCCGGCCGATCAGGCGGGAATCACCCTCGCCGAGGAGCCGCAGGCCGCGAGCGCCGATCAGCCCGAGACGGCGTAGCCGGCCTGGCCCACCGCCGCGAGCGCCTTCGCCACGCCGGCGCGCGCGCTGAGGATCGCGGCCCGCGCGCGTGCGTAGGCGGCGCCGTCTTCGGACCGCGCAGCCGCCGCGAGCGCCGTGTAGCCGCGTCCCACAGTCGCCAGCGAGGCCGCGAGCGTGGCGTTGGCGCTCGCCACGGCGGGACTCACCGAGAGCCCCGCGACCGCGCGCGAGGCCGCTGCATAGGCGCCGGCCAGCTGCGTCGCCGCGGCGGACTGCGCCGCGGCGCTCGATGCGGAGTGCAGGCGCGCTTCGCCGGCGCTCACCGCGCTGTGCAGCGCGGTGAAGGTACGCCCCAGCGCAGCGGCATAGCTCGCGCTGGGCGCGAGGCCGAATGCGGTGGCGCCGCTCAGCTCGAGCGTCGCCGCGATCTGCGCGCACTGCGCCGTGGGAGCCGATGCCGTGGCGCCCAGACACGCGATGGTCACAACGCCCCCCGTGGTGGGCGCCGCGTAGAGGGTAAGCGGGCCACTCATACCGCGCACCGAGAGCCCGCTGTAGCGGTAGGCCTGGACCGACCCAAGCCGCACCGCTTGGGATGGGGGAGCGTGCTCGTGAGGTTGCCCGCGAACGCGCTCGGCAGCAGCGAGGGCCCGGTGGCGCTCACCTGGCCCGCCACCAGGCGCTGTGCGGAGCCGCTTGCAGTGGCGCCTCCCTGCGCGAGTGCGAGCGGCTGGGAAAACGCGATTCCGGGGATCGCCGGCGCGTTCGCGAGGTGCTGCCAGCTGGATGGGAAGGACAGTTCGACGCTGCCCGCGGAGGCTGAGTTGCCGAAGCTCGTCCCCGAGCTGCTCGAGCCCCCGCCGAGCAGGAGGCCGAGGATCACGGCAACGACCGCCGCACCGAGCACCGCGAGCACGAACCCGCTCCCGCCGGCAGATGTCTTCGGGGCCGTGTCCGCAGGCGTCCGCGGAGCGCTCTCCGCGGACGCTCGCGCGGGGGACTCCGCGGCGTGCTCGCCCGCCGCGCCCGGCATCGTCGCGGCGGCGCCGGCCATGCGCGTGGCGCCGGAGTCGGCGCCCGCGCCAACGCCGGCCATACGGGTGGCGCCGGAATCGCTGCCCGCGGGAATACCGGGCGCGCGCGTGGGCGACCCCACGTTGGGACTCAGGCGCGTCTGCGCGGAGCCCGCGGGCGCGGAGCCCTCCGGCGCGGCGCCGAGCGCGCGGCGCGCCATCAGCATCAGCTCGCCCGCGGAGGCGGGACGCTCGGCGGTGTCCTTGGCCATCCCCCGCGCGATCACATCGTCCATCGCCGCGGGGAGATCCGCGCGCAGCTCGGTGAGGCGCGGCGGGGGCTCGGAGAGGTGTGCGAGCAGCACGCGCTCCTCGGTCGCCTTCACGTAGGGGACCCTCCCCGTGAGGCACTCGCACAGCACGGCCGTGAGCGCGTACACGTCACTGGCAGCCGTCGCGCGCTCGCCGCGCGCCTGCTCGGGGGAGATGTAGTCGATCGTGCCCACGAACTGGCCCGTCTCGGTCATGCCGGCGTCGTCGCTGCCCTTGGTGAGTCCGAAGTCCGCGAGGTAGGCGTGGTCGCCGGCGCCCACGAGCACGTTCTGGGGCTTCACGTCGCGGTGAATCAGTTCCTTCGCGTGCGCGGCGTCGAGCGCCTCCGCCACCTGCGTGAGCAGGCGCAGCGCGCGCCGGTCGTCGAGCTCGCGGCGCACGATCAGCTCCTTGAGCGTGGGACCCTCCACCATCCGCATCGCGAGAAACAGGCGCTCGTCGGCCTCACCGGCCTCATACACCGTCACGATGTGGGGGTGGTCGAGCGCGGCCTGCAGTAACCCCTCGCGCCGGAAGCGCTCGCGGAAGCCGGGGTCGGCGCTGAGCTCCGCCGTGAGCACCTTCAGCGCCACCACCCGCTCCAGCGAGAGCTGCGTGGCGCGGTAGACGGTGCCCATGCCGCCTTCGCCGAGCGTGCCGTCGATGCGGTAACCCGCGACGACCGCTGGGCTCTGCGGCGAATCCATCAGATCAGATCACCTGACGGGACAACGGGAGATTGGGCGATCGAGGTCACGTGCACTGCAGGCAAGCCTACGCGACGTCAGCCCACGACCACCGGGCCGCCACCCCCACCACCGCCACCGCCTCCTCCACCGCCACCCCCGCCGCTGGGAGCGGAAGGTGTCGAGGGCGCCGGCGCGGAAGGCGCAGGCGCACTGGGTGTCGAGGGAGCGCTCGGCGCAGGCGCGCTCGGAGCGGGAGCCGCCGGGCGCGGCGCGTGGTGCAGCGCCGGCAGCGTCGCTGCGGGCAGCGCCACGCCGGAGACGTGCACGGTCGTGGCAGGAAGGACGAGCGTCGCCGGCAGTGAAGCAGCGCTGGAGGACCCCGCCGTCGCCTTACGCACCGCGAAAGCCGCCCCGAACGCCAGCGCGACGACCAGAACAATGATCACAGCGCGTCCGCGCGAGGTGGCGGTCATCCGCGGGGCTCCGCGGGGGCGTTCGCTGCCGAGGCCTCGCGGGCGCTAACCGTGCGCGGAGCCTCGGCCGTGGCGCTCATTCGCAGGGCTTGGGCTTCTTCGAGCCGGGCGCGAGGCAGCGTTCGGTCCTGGTGAAGGGACGCGCTCCGCTGTGGATCCGGTATTCGATGAAGGTGCCGATCTCGTTCTTGGCCGTCACGTAGATCTTGAGGCTCGAGCCGTTGGGCAGCACCGCGCCGCGCAGGCGCGGAAAGCCCACGCTGCGCGCCGTTGTCGCCTGTGGGCGGCAGCCGCGCGTGCAGCGCACTTCCACGTGCGCCTTATGCGGCGCTTCGATCGAGAGGCTCACGATCTTGATCCCGCTGCCGAGCGGCGCCGCCGCGAGCGTCGCTTCGGCGTGCAGGCGCGCGGCCTTCACGAGGTAGTCGAACAGGAACTGGATGCTCCCCGCCGAGCCCGCCACGCCGCCGATCTGCACGGTGTAGGACTTGCCGGCCTGAACGTTGTCGAACAGTTCGCTCGCGGAGGTCGCCTGGTTGACCGCGCACTGGCGCTGGCTCTCGTCGGGCAAGAGCGACTTGGGGTCGAACGGCACCACCGCCATGATCGTGCCGAACGTCGCGGAGGTGCGGATCCGCACCACGCCGTTGGCGTCGGGGTAGAAGTCGTACCAGACGGTTCCGCTCTCGGCGGCGCCCTTGCAGCCGGTGAGCTCAGGGGGGCCGCCGTGCGAGGTGGGGTTGAAGATGTCGGGCTGGATCGTCGCCGCCGTCGTATCGCGCACGTCGGTGATCGTTTCCGTGCGATTGAGCGCGCTGCCCGGCTTGTTGATATTCAGCGATTCGAGGTAGTTGTCGTTGATCGGCGGCGCCGGAGCCGCCGCGGTCGCCGTCATCGCCGTGGTGGCCCCAATCGCCAGCAGCGCCGCCAGCACCAGCACCGCGGTCGTTCGCCGGACGCGTCTGCGTATTAGCTGCATCGGATCAGAGCACCTCGCCTCGCTTGCCAGAAGCTATGAATCATATGCAACACAACAGCGACCCGCGCCGGTGAGACGCCTTAGGTGACCCGCCAGGCTCCGTCGGCGAAGTGCAGGCGCACTGTCTCCCCGCCCTCCCCGAGCGCGATGCGCGCTTCGCGGGCGTCGAAATCGATCTCAAGGCTCAGCCGGGGCGGAGGAATCTCCTCGGCGGGCGCTGGCACCTCGATCGAGGGCACCGGGGCGAACACCGTGGCCGCTGCACGCGCCTCCACAGCCGGCTCCTCGGTGGGGGGCACTCGCGCGAACACCGTGGGTGCGGCACGCGCGTCCGCCGCGGGCGCAACCGGCTCCTCGGCTGCCGCCTCCGGCGGCTGCCGTTTCACAATCTCCTTCACCACCAATGTCGTGGCGCCCGTCTCGATCGAGTCGCCGAGCGCGAGGATGCGGGGGGTTTGGATGCGCAGGCCATTCACGAAGGTGCCATTGGAGGAGCCGAGGTCCTCGATCGCGTAGTTGCCGGTGGCCTCGTGCGAGATGCGCGCATGCTGGCGCGAGATCTCCTCGTCCTCGCTGAGGCGCCCCGCGCCGGTGGCGTGGCGGCCGATCGTGAGCTCGTCCTCCACCACGAGCGTCGAGCCGGGGGCGTTGCCGCTGATCACTTCCAGGCGCAGATATGTGGACGCGCTCATCGCAAAACCGTAGCGATTGCCGATGTTGGGTCGGCTTCGCCGTGCTCGGCGCGGATGATGTGCATCACGGCGTTGATGAGAGCCAGATGGGTGAATGCCTGCGGGAAGTTGCCGAGATGGCGCCCGGTGCGCGGGTCGATCTCCTCCGCGTACAAACCCAGCGGCGAGGCGTGGGAGATGAGCTTCTCGCACAGCTCCCTTGCGCGCGCGAGCTCGCCGATCTCACACAGCGCGGAGACGAGCCAGAAGGAGCAGATCGTGAAGGAGCCCTCCTCGCCGCTGAGCCCATCGTCGGTCTCCTCCACGCGGTAGCGCAGCACGAGCCCATCCTCGGTGAGCTCATCGGCGATCGCGAGCACCGTGGCCGCGATGCGGGGGTCCTCCGCGGGGAGGAAGCGCACGAGCGGCATCAGCAAAAGCGAGGCATCGAGCGAGGTGGTGTCGTAGTGCTGCGTGAAGACGTCCCGCTCATCCACGCCATTCGCGCAGATGTCCTCGTGGATCTCCTGCGCGGCGGCCTGCCAGCGCTCAGCCCACTCGTGGTCCTCGCGCAAAAGCGCCAGGCGCGCGCCGCGGTCGGCCGCCACCCAGCACATGAGCTTGGAGGAGGTGAAGTGCTTGGGCTCGCCGCGCACCTCCCAGATGCCGTGATCGGGCTCGCGCCAGTGCGCCAGCGCACCCGCCACCTGGCGCTTGATGATCGGCCACAGCCGATCGGGGAGCTGATCGCGCGAGCGCGTGTGGAGGTAGATCGAGTCGAGCACCGCCCCCCACACATCGTGCTGGCGCTGGCTGTAGGCGCCGTTGCCGATGCGCACCGGGCGCGAGCCGCCGTAACCCGATAGGTGGTCGAGCTCCTGCTCGTCGAGGCGGCTCTCGCCGCCGATGCCATACATGATCTGCAGCTCGCCCTCCTCGGCTTCGGCGGCTTCGGCGAGGTCGGCGACGAAGTAGAAGAAGTCGTTGGCCTCCCAATCGAAGCCCAGCGTGTAGAGCGCCCACAGCATGAAAGTGGAGTCGCGGATCCAGGTGTAGCGGTAGTCCCAGTTGCGCTCGCCCCCCATCGTCTCCGGCAGCGAGGTGGTGGCCGCCGCGACCATCGCCCCCGTGGGCGCGTAGCTGAGGCCCTTGAGCGTTAGAGCGCTGCGCTGGAGGTAGGTGCGCCAGGGGTGATCGGGGAAGGTGCCCTGCTTGAGCCACTCCTGCCAGTGGTGCGCCGTGCGCACCAAGCGTTCGTCGGCCTCGGCGGTTGTGGTCGGCAGCGGGTGCGAGGACCAGCCGAGCGCCGCGAACGCCGCCTCCCCCTCGCGCAGCACGGTGCGCGCGCGGGCGCGGGGGCCCTCGAAGCCGAGGTTCATGTCGGTGACGAGGCGCAGCTTCAGCTCCATCCCCTCCGAGCCCGCGGTGGCCTCGTTGTAGCCGGGGCCCGTGTAGGACCATTCCGCGGCGAGGCCCCCATAGTCGAAGACGGGTTCGCAGTCGAGGTGCATCTCCGCCCAGCCCTGCACGCAGCGCACCGTGCGCAGCAGCACATGATCGGCGTCGTAGTCGGTGGGCGAGCGGCGGTGCGTGTGCGAGCGCTCATCGTTGTGGTGCCAGGGGCCGATGCAGAGCACATCGCGCACCACCACCCAACCCGTGCGGGTCTCCCAGCTGGTCTCCAGCACGAGCGTCCCCGGCAGATAGCGCACCGCGCCGGGAACGGTGACCCCCGCGGGCGCGAGGCGAAAGCCGCCGGCGTCGCGATCGAGCATCGAGCCGAACACGCTCGGCGAGTCCAGGCGCGGCAGGCACATCCACTCGACGTTGCCGCTGGGCGCGATCAGCGCACAGGTCTCGCAGTCCGAGAGAAAGCCGTAGTCGGCGATCGGCGGAAACGGGCTCCCCGGGTTTCCATCGGGTATCGCGCTCACCGCGCGAAGGCTACTGGGCGAGGCGCAAACCCGGCACGGCGGCCGGCGGATAGGCTCTGATGTCGATGACGTGGGTGGAAGTCTTCATTGCTTTCGTGGTGTGCCACCTCGTGGGGGACTACCTGCTGCAGACCGACTGGCAGGCGCGCAACAAGCGCGGCGGCATCGCGCGCCACGCGCCGGCGGCGGCGCGGAGGGCGCTGTTCACGCACGTGAGCACCTACACGCTCGCCTTCGTTCCCGTACTCGCCCTCAACGCCCTCGGGCTCGGCTGGGAAGTGCTGTGGGTGATCCCCGCGATCTTCATCCCCCACCTCATACAGGACGACGGGCGCCTTTTGCACGCCTACATGCAGCGCGTCAAGCGCCTGGACCCCAAGGAAAACCTCGCGGTCTCGATCGCCGTCGATCAGACGTTTCACCTGCTCGCGCTGATCGTGCTCGCGCTGGTACTCGGCTCCTGAGAAGGGCAAGTTTAAGGGCCCCCACAAGGGGGGCCAGCGGGGTTGCGCACGAGGAGTCGGCGGGTGGTGCTCGGTCAGGTCAGGTCAGGTCACTGCACCCCGGCGCCCGCGGGGCCCTCAGGCTGGGCGAAGGGGAGGCGCACGCAGAACACCGTGCGGCCGGGCTGCGCATCGAGCGTGAGCGAGCCGTCGTGGCGATCCACCACGATGCGCCTTGCGGTGGCAAGACCGAGGCCGGTGCCCTGGCCCACCTCCTTGGTGGTGAAGAAGGGATCGAAGATCCGCCCGGCGTCCTCTTCGGGGATGCCGGGGCCGTCGTCGGCGATCTCCACGACCGCGCAGTCGCCGTCGGCGCGCGTGGCGATCGTGATCGTGCCGCCCTCCCCGAGCGCGTCGATGGCGTTGTCGAGGAGGTTCGTCCACACCTGGTTGAGCTCCGAGCCCCGCACCATCAGCGGCGCCAGCGAGCGGTCGTAGTCGCGAATGACCTCGATCGAGGTGTGCTTGAGCTTGTAGCCGAGTACCGTGACGGTCGTCTCGAGGCCCTCGTGCAGGTCGGCCTCCACGAGCGCGCCGCGATCCATGTAGGCGTAGGACTTCACGGCGCCCACGAGCGCGGACATGCGCTCGGTGGACTCCTCGAGCTCCGCCGCGAGGCGCCCCGCGGTGAGCGTGGCGGCGACCCAGCGCAGCGCCGCGCCCGTGGCCTGCCCCGCGAGCTCGGCGACGCGCGCGAGCCACTGCTCGTCGACGCCCGCCGCGGCGAGCGGCTCGGCGATCCGCCAGGGCTCCTCGATGTCGAGCGCCTGCAGGCGCTCGAGCAGCTCCTCCTCGGCGTCGGAGGCGTCGAGCGCGTCGAGCGCGGTGGATGCGGCGGCCTGCGCGAGCGCCTGGCGCTGGAGCGCGATCAGCCGCTCGGCGTCCTCGCGCTCGATGCCCGCCTCTACGAAGGAGCCGAGCGCCGCGCTGATCGCCTCGAGCGCCTCGGTGAGCTGCGCGGATGTGCGGCGCGCGGCGGCGGCGGGGTTGTTGAGCTCATGCGCGAGCCCCGCGGCCATCGTGCCCAGCGAGGTGAGGCGCTCGCGGTTCTGCTCCACTTCGGTGACGCGGCTCATCACGGGCGCCACCTGGCGCATCACGCGCTCGTGGATCGCCGGCTGCGCGAAGGCGAGGCGCTCGAAGTCCTCGGCGGGCACGAGCGCGACGCGGCAGTCGGTATCGGCCTGCATCGCACCCCGAGCGAGCCGCCGGTGAGCACCGCGACGGCGCCCATCCAGGTGGGAGCGGTGTGGTGGCCACGGCTCGCTGCGCCCCTGCGCGAGTGAAGGCCTGCGCGCGGCCCTCGAGCAGCAGCTGCAGCCCCGGCGGCTCCACGCCCTGCTCGGCGACGATCCCGCCCGCGGGGACGTGGCGGGCGCGCGCGAGCGGTATCCACTCGGCTAGCTCGGCGTCGCTGAGGCTGTCGAAGAGGTCCACGCCGCGCAGCTCCGCGAGGGTGACCGGGCGGCCTCTCATGCGCTCCACCAGTACTCGTGGATCAGCGAGACCGCCATCGAGCCCTCGCCGACGGCGCTGGCGACGCGCTTGATGGAGCGCGCGCGCACGTCGCCCGCCACGAACACCCCCGGAACGGTGGTCTCGAGCACGTAGGGCTCGCGCTGCAAGGGCCACCCATCGGCCTGCGCGTCGCGCCCGGCGAGGATGAAGCCGCGCTCGTCGCGCGCGAGCACGCCCTCCAGCCAATCGGTGCGGGGGAGGCGCCGATGAACACAAAGCAGGCGTCCGCGGGGAGCTCTCCTCGCCCTGGGGCCCCTGGATGCGCAAACCCCGTAGGCGCCCCTCGTGCGCCTCGGCGGCGAGCGCCGTGGAGCCGGTGCGCACCTCGATGTTCGGGCGCTCGGCGATCTGCTCGATGAGGTAGTGCGACATCGACTTCTGCAGTGAGGGACCGCGCACGAGCATCGTCACGGTGTTGGCGTAGCCGCCGAAGTAGACCGCGGCCTGTCCTGCGGAGTTGGCGCCGCCGATGATCACGATGTGCTGATCGGCGCACGCGCGCGCCTCGCTCGTGGCGGCGCCGTAGTAGACGCCCGCACCGGTTAGCTCGGGGAAGCCGGGGGTGTCGAGCTGGCGGTAGGAGACGCCCGAGGCGACGAGCACGCAGCTCGCGCTGAGCACGCCACCGCCGCTCAGCTCCACGAGGCGCGCGGCGCCCTCCGCGCGCAGGCCCACGGCTTCCTGCACGGTGAGCAGCTCCGCCCCCAGCCGCCGCGCCTGGTCGGTGGCGCGGCGCGCGAGATCCGAGCCGCTGAGGCCGGCGGGGAAGCCGAGGTAGTTCTCGATCCGGCTCGACTGCCCCGCCTGGCCGCCGGGGGCCTCGCGCTCGACCATCACGGTCTTGAGGCCCTCCGAGGCCCCATACACCGCGGCGGCGAGGCCCGCGGGGCCGCCGCCCACGACGACGAGGTCGTAGTGGTCCTGCGCGGGCGTGCCCGCCACGCCGAGGCGCTCGGCGAGCTCGAGGATCGTCGGGCGCTCGAGCACCGCGCCGTCCTCGAGCAGCGCCACCGGGAGACGCTCGCCATCGATGCCGGCGATGCGCAGGAGCTCGCGCGCCTCGCCATCGCGCTCGACGTCGAGCCAGCGCGCGGGCACACGGTTGCGCACGAGGAAGTCGCGCACGTCGTGGGACTCCTTGGAGAAGCGGTGGCCGATCACGCGCACACCGCCGGACTCGAGCGCCGCGCCGGACTCCCAGGTGGTGAGCAGATCCTCAACCACCGGAAAGAGCTGCTCCTCGGGCGGATCCCAGGGCTTGAGCAGGTAATAGTCGAGCGCCACCTCGTTGATCGCCGCGATCGCGGCCTCGGTGTCGGCGTAGGCGGTGAGGAGCACCCGCTTGGCGTCGGGCACGAGCATTCGCGCCTGCACGAGATAATCGGTGCCGGGCATTCCCGGCATCCGCTGGTCGGCGATCAGCATCGCCACCGCCTCACCGCGTGTGCGCAGCTCACGCAGCACCTCGAGCGCCTCGGCGCCCGAGGAGGCGCGCAGCACGCGGTAGCGCTCGCCGAAGCCGCGGCGCAGATCGCGCGCCACCGCGGCGAGCACGGCCGGCTCATCGTCCACCACGAGGATCGCGGGGCGCCGCCGCGGGGCGTTCGCCTCGCTGTGTCCGATGGGCTCGGGGGTTACCGACACGGTCGCGGCTGCTTGCTCAGCGTGCGTGGGCATTGCTCGCATGAGGCTAGAACGTCTGCGGTGCTCGCGCGGGTTCCACATATGTCACCGCACGCGGCGACCACTAGGCATATGCTTTTCGGCACATGGGTCCGCCCAACTGTGCGGACAACCCTCGTTGACTGAAAGGGCACATAGATGATCGCCGCAACCAGCTATCCGTTCCTCGAAGTCTTCTGGACGATGCTCATCTTCTTCGCATTCGTCGTCTGGATCTGGATCCTCTTCACGGTGATGATCGACATCTTCCGCCGGCGCGACACGTCGGGCTTCATGAAGGTGCTGTGGATCATCTTCATCATCGTGCTCCCCTACTTCGGCGTGTTCGTGTATCTGATCGTCGAGCACAATGGGATGGCCGAGCGGGCCGTAAAGCAGCAGAAGGACGCGCAGTCGCAGTTCGACCAGTACGTCCAGTCCGTGGCCGCCAAGAGCGACCCCACCGAGCAGATCGCCAGGGCCCAGCAGATGCTCGAAAGCGGCACGATCACGCAGGCGGAGTTCGAGCAGATCAAGCAGAAGGCGCTGGCCGCAGCGTAGGCTGAGGGTGCTGCCGTTCCCTCGGCGCATACGCCGAGGGAACAGGGCTCGGCCTCACGGCGCAAACTTGACCGTGATCACATCCCCATCCGCCATAACGTAATCACGACCCTCCAAGCGCAGCGTCCCCCGTTCGCGGCCCCCGCATAGCCACCAGCCTCGACCAGCTCCCGCCAGCCGATAACTTCGGCGCGCACGAAGCCCTTCTGTATATCGGAGTGGATCTCGCCCGCCGCGTGCCACGCCGCTGAGTCCCCGGCGCAGGTGCCACGACTGCGCAGGCTTGGCCTCGCCGGCGGTGAAGAACGCGATCAGCTCGCAGCAGCGAGAAGGCGCCCTGGACGACTCGCTGCAGCGGCGTGGCTCCGCCCTCGTCGCTCGCGCATCAACTCCGCGCGCATCGCTGCGGCTTCCTCATCATCCAGCTCAGCCAGCTCGGCCTCGATGCGCGAGGACACCGCCACCGCGCCCGCGCCCTGCGCCGCGGCGTGCGCGGCGATCTCCGCCGGCACCTCCTCGGAGCCCTCATCGACGTTGACCACGTACAGCACCGGCTTCGCCGTCAGCGAGCCGAGGTCGCGGGCCGCATCGGCGCCTCCTCGGGTAGCGGCACCGTGCGCACGGGCTCGCCCCGACTGCAACGCGGCGATCACTTCCCCGCAGCCATGCCTCCTCGACGCAGCGCGCGATCGCCCCGCGCGCCTGCTCGCGCGACGCGCTCCAGGCGCCGTTCGGCCTGCTCGAGGTCGGCCATCACGAGCTCCGTCTCGATCATCTCGATGTCGCGCAGCGGATCCACGCTGCCCTCGGGGTGGATCACCGCCTCGTCGCCGATGCGCGCGCACGACGTGCACGATCGCATCGGTCTCGCGGATGTTCGCCAGGAACCTGTTCCCCAGCCCCTCGCCCTTGTGCGCGCCTGCCACGAGGCCCGCGATGTCGTGGAAGTCAATCGTGTCCCACACCATCTCCGAGGCCCCACGTCGCGCCACCTGCTCGAGGCGCCGATCCAGGACCGGCACGACCGCCACGTTCGGCTCGATCGTCGTGAACGGATAGTTCGCCGCCTCCGCGCCCGCCTTGGTCAAGGCGTTGAACAGCGAGGACTTGCCCGCGTTGGGCATCCCCACGATGCCGATCCGCGTGCTCATGAGCATCGCGCGCGCCAGCCAGCTCTCCCAGAGTAGCGCCGCCCGCCAGCATATCGGAGGGGTAGTGGACCCCCAGGTACAGCCGCGACAGCGACATCCCCACCGCCAGCGCATACAGCGGCGCCGCGGGCAGACCCAGCCGCGATAGGAGAGCGCGCCGGCGAACGAGGTCGAGGCATGCGCGCTGGGAAAGCTCAGCTGCGTCGGCGTGCTCGGTCAACGCCGGCAAGCCCGGCAGCTGCGGACGGGGACGGCGCACGACTGCTTGATCGCCGTATTCAGCGCATACGACCCGGCCACGTGCCCGTCGCCCGTCGCCACTCGCCGCGCGCTCGGGTCGAGCGCCCAGCCCGCGGCGCCGATTGCGAGCCACACCGCGCCGTGCTGACCCAGCCGCGAGAACCGCGCCACGGCACGCTCGGCGCGCGGGGGTGTGCCCGCGCGTGCGCGCCGCGCGCAGCAGCGCGCTCACTCTGCAGCTCAGGATCCATCGGCGAATATACTCGGGCGCTGAAGGACGCCCTCGCGCGCCCCTCAGGCCCCGAAGCCGACGCGTGGCTCGCTCGCTCTCCGCGCGCACGTATACGACCTGGCCGAGATCCAAACGCACCGGCCCGTCCTCGCTCTCGAAGCTCGTGCCAGCCGGCCCTCGCCCAGCGCCCTGTAGAGCGCCTTCAGCTGCTTTTCGGTGACCCTCAGCGCGAGCACCTGCCCGCCCTGGAAGCCGAGCTCACGCGTCGTGTTCGCGATGGCATCAGTGATCCTCCTATCCGGCGGCCGGCTGGACGATCTCCGTCAGCACGCCACCCGTTGCCTTCGGCTCCATGAACGCCACGCGCGAGCCGCCGATGCCGATACGCGGCTGTCTCGTCGATCAGCTGCAGACCCGCCTCCTTGAGCGCCGCAGCGTGGCCTCGATGTCGGACACCTGGTAGGCCACATGGTGCATCCCCGGCCCTGCTTGGCGAGGAACTTGCCAACCGGCGTGTCGGGCCCGAGTGGCGCCAGCAGCTCCACGTGGTTCTCGCCCACGTCCAGCAGCACCGCCTCCACGCCCTGCTCCTCCACGATCTCGCGGTGCGCCACCGTCAGCTCGAAGCCATCGCGCCAGAGCTCCAGCGCGGAGTCGATCTCCTGCACGGCGACGCCGATGTGGTCGATGCGGCCGAACATGAGCGCGCAGTCTATCGGCGGTCCGCGCCACCCTCACGGGCGGGCCTTCGGCAGCGTGGTCGGCGCGTGGCGCCGCGCCGGTGGCATGCGGCGCGGCGTCCACCGCGCCCGCCGCCACCACGCGCAAGCCCACCCCCGGCGCGCGCTCCAGGCGCGGCACGCCCGCCATGATGCGATCGATCGCCTCGCGATCCAGCACCTCGTGCTCCAGCAGCTCGTGCGCCAGCTCATCCAGCTGCCCGCGGTGCGCGACGATCAGCTTCTGCGCCGCCCTGCGCGCCTCCTCGATCAACTCCTGGCGCTCTTCATCGCGCAGGCGCAGCGTCGTCTCGGATAGTCGCACGTTGCCATCGGGCGAGCGCCCCACCCCCGCGGTGCCCATCGCGTAGTCGTGCACCATCGAGTGCGAGATGTCCGCCACGCGCTTGAGGTCATCCGAGGCGCCCGTCGTGATCGCCCCGAACACGATCTGCTCGGCCACGCGCCCGCCGAGCAGCACCGTCATGTAGTCGAGCAGCTCCTCGCGCGTCTTCAGGTAGCGATCCTCCGCGGGCAGGTTCATCGTGTAGCCGAGCGCCCGCCCGCGCGGCACGATCGAGATGCTGTGCACGCGATCCACCGAGGGCAACAGCTCGCCGCACAGCGCGTGCCCCGCCTCGTGGTAGGCCACCACGCGCTTCTCGTGCGCGTTGAGCACCCGTTTCGACTGCACACCCGCGATCACGCGCTCGAGCGCCAGTCGAAGTCCTCGCCGTCGATCCGCTGCGCGCCGCGGCGCGCGGCGAAGATCGCCGCCTCGTTGCAGATGTTCGCGAGGTCCGCGCCCGTCAGCCCACTCGTCTGCTGCGCCACCAGCCCCAGATCCACTCCCCCATCGGCTTGTCGCGCGTGTGCACCTTCAGCACGCCCGTGCGACCCGCCACGTCGGGTGGCGCCACGAACACCTGGCGGTCGAAGCGCCCCGGGCGCAGCAGCGCCGGGTCGAGCTTCTCCAGCAGGTTCGACGCCGCGATCACCACCACCCGCCCGCTGGAGGAGAAGCCATCCATCTCCACCAACAGCTGGTTGAGCGTCTGGTCCTTCTCCCCGGAGATGTCCGATGCCGCGCCGTCCGCCCACCGCGTCGAGCTCGTCGATGAAGATGATCGCCGGTTCGTGCTTGCGCGCGATCGCGAACAGCCGCCTGATGCGCGCCGCGCCGAGGCCCGCGAACATCTCCACGAACGACGCCGCCGACTGCGCGAAGAACTGCGCGCCGGACTCGTGCGCCACCGCCTTCGCCAAGAGCGTCTTGCCCGTCCCGGGCGGTCCGTGCAGGAGGATGCCCTTCGGCACCTTCGCCCCCAGCGCCTTGAACTGCTTGGGGTCGCGCAGGAACTCCACGATCTCCTGCAGCTCGCCCTTCGCCTCTTCCACGCCCGCGATGTCATCCCAGCCCACCGACTGGTTCGACGCCGGCTTGATCTGCTGGGGCTTCACCCGCGGCATCACCTTCAGCGTCCGCCACATCAAGAAGATCAGGCACAGGAAGAACACGATCATCACCACGCTCGACCACTGGTACGCCCATTCCTGGATGCGTTCCACGATCGACACGTGCGGCGTCGCCGCGTGGATCTGCGCCGCCTTCGCCACCGCCGCCCGGTGCGCCGCCACCAGCACCGCCGCGTGGTGCGCCGCGGCCGCCTTGATCTGAGCCGCCGTCAAGGCATGCGCAGCGCCCGCCGTGTGGGCGTGCGTTGCGGCCTGCACGCCCGTTTCGCTCACAGCCATCCGTGCCTCACTACCACCATCCATGGTGCCATCTCAGACAGTATGGACGTTCAACCCAAAATACGCAACGCCAAATCGCGGAAGAACTCCGCCGCGAAGGCCAGATCCCTGACATCGATCCGCTCATCGGCGCCGTGCATCAGCGCCATCGTCTCGAACAGCGACTGGTGGCGCTGGGGGAAGAAGCCATACGCCACACACTCCGGAAACGCATCTCTGAAGTGGCGCGAGTCGGTGAAGCCCGGCAGGATCACCGGCACCACCTCCGCACCCGGATCGTGCTCTGACACCCACTCGGCGATGGCCTCCATCAGGGGGGTATCGATCGGCGAGCGATTGCCCACCACGCGCTCGGTGAACTCCAGACGAACGCCGCTGCGGAGCCCCTCCGGGGCGGAGCCTTCTTCTTTGTCTTCAAATACTTCTGAAATCCCCTTCAGCACCGCCTCTTCGCCGAGGCCGGGGGGCACGCGGCAGTCGACCTTCAGCTCCGCGCGGCTCGGGATCACGTTGATCTTCTCCGACGCGCGGATCCGCGTCGGGGTGAACGTCACGCCGAACATCGGCTCGAACACCGTCGCCAGGCGCGCATCCGCGGCCGCCATGCGTGCGATCGCGCCCTCTGGGTCGCTCGGATCCTCGCCGAGGCCGCGCAGGAACGCCTGCGGCTCGGCCGTCAGCTCGTACGCCGGCTGGCGCTTTCCCAGGCGCTCCAGCAGCGGCGCCATCTTCAAGAGCGCGTTCTCGCCCATCTTCGGCATCGACGCGTGGCCCGCCACGCCCTTCGTCGTCAGCGTGAAGCGGAAGACGCCCTTCTCCGCGCAGCACACCCCATACAACCGCCGGCCTCCATATTCGAACACCGCGCCGCCGCCCTCGTTCACCAGCACGTCGCAGCGCACCTTCTCGGGGTGGTTCTTCGTGATCCATTCCGCGCCCTTCTCGCCGCCCGTCTCCTCATCGACAACGGCCACGATCAGCAGCTCGCCGCGCGCAGGGCGCCAGCCCGAGCGCGCCAGCGACGCCGCCGCCGCGATCTCCGCCGCGACCTGCGACTTCATGTCGATCGAGCCGCGGCCCCACAGGTAGCCATCCGCCACGTCGCCCGACCATGGGCCGTGGCTCCACTCCCGCGGGTCTGCGAGCACGGTGTCCACGTGGCCGAGGTAGCACAGCGTCGGGCCCTTGGTATCGGCCGTCTCGGCGCCCGCCGCGCGCAGCCGTGCCACGAGGTTGGGGCGCTCGGGCTCCGCGCCCAGCAGCTCGCACTCGAACCCCGCCGCCGACAGCACGCCCGCGAGATACTCCATCGCCGGGCGCTCATCGCCCGGCGGGTTCACCGTGTCGAAGCGCACAAGCTTTCGCAACAGCTCAGTCGCATCGCCAGCGAGCGCATCGTCACTCATCCCGCCGATCGTACCGACCCCGCGAACAGCTCTGCCGCTGCGAGCGTCTCCACCACCCTTCCCCGGTGCATCCGCACCACCCGATCGGACACATCGCGCACCACCTCGAGATCGTGCGACACGAGCAGATAGCTCAGATTCAGTTCCTCCTGCAGGCGCACGAGCAGTTCGAGCACCTGCGCGCGGATGCTCGCATCCAGCGATGACACCGGCTCGTCGAGCACCAGCGCACGCGGTTCGCGGGAGAGGGCACGCGCGATTCCCACGCGCTGGCGCTCCCCCCCGGAGAGCTCGTGCGGGAAGCGCCCCAGGTGCTCCTCCGCAAGGCCCACCCGCTCCAGCAGCTCCAGCGAGCGTCCGCGCCGGCGCGCGCGGGGGACCTCGCGCAGGCGCAGGCCCGTGCTGAGGATCCAATCCACGCGGCGCCTCGGGTTCAGCGACGCCTGCGGGTCCTGAAAGACCATCTGCAGCTCCCTCCGCACGGGGATCAGCCTTCGGCGCGAGGCCTCGGTGATGTCCTCGCCGCGAAAGACCACCCTCCCGCTCGTCGGCCTCTGCAGGCGCACGAGGCAGCGCAGCAGCGTCGTCTTGCCGCAACCCGACTCCCCCACCACGCCCAGCGTCTCCCCCTCGTGGAGCGTGAGTGAGACGCCATCGAGCGCCCTCACCTCGCCTGCGTGACCGTTGGCGCTGTCAGACCGTGCCCGCCCGCCGATACCGCTGCCGCTCGTGGGGAAGCGCACTGTCAGCTCGTGTGCCTCCAACAGCGGCGCCCCTCCCGTGCGGGGCGTGCGCGTCAGCCGCGTGCGGTGGGCCGCGAGCAGGCTCTGCGTATATGGATGTCGTGCTGCGTCCACGATCTCCTGCGCCGGCCCCTGCTCCACCAGCTTGCCCGAGCGCATCACGAGAATGCGATCGGCGATGTCCGCCACGATTCCCAGATCGTGCGTCACGAGCAGGATCGCCACGCCCGTCTGCGCGCGCAGCTCGCGCAGCAGGTCGAGGATCTGCGTCTGCGTGGCCACATCGAGCGCCGTCGTCGGCTCGTCCGCGATCAACAGGCTCGGCGAGCACGAGAGCGCCATCGCGATCATCACGCGCTGGCGCATCCCCCCCGAGAGCTCGTGCGGGAAGGCCCGCAGCCGAGGATTGAGGCCTACCCCACCCGCACGCCTCCTCGCGCCATCCGCACCCCCCGCCGGGGCGCCCGCCGCCCCGACGCCCACGCGCTCCAGCAGCTCTGAAGCGCGCTCGAGCGCCTGCGCGCGCGTGGTGTTGCGCTCGTGCGCGCGGATCTGCTCCGCGATCTGATCGCCCACCCGCATCACGGGGTTGAGCGAGCTCATCGGATCCTGGAAGACCATCGCCGCGCGTCCCCCCCGGATGCGCCGCAGCTGCTCTTCGGAGGCCCCGATCAGGTCGAGACCCTCGAATATGGCCCTCCCCGACACATGCGCGCCCAGCGGGCGCGTGAGGCCCAGCAGGCTCATCGCGCTCACCGACTTGCCCGAGCCCGACTCGCCCACCAGCGCCACCACCTCGCCCGGCGCGACGCCGAAGGAGACTCCATCGACCGCCTTCAGAGGGCCCTCTTCGGTGTCGAAGGAAACCCGCAGCTCGTACACCTCCAGAAGGCTCACGACGAGGAGAGCCTGATGCGCGGATCGAGCACCGCGTAGAGGATGTCCACGACAGTCCCCAGCACCACCACCGCCACCGCCACGAACAGCGTCACCACGAGAATCGGCGGGACGTCGAGGCGGGCGATCGATTCGGCCGCATACTGCCCCACGCCGTGCAGGTCGAACACCGACTCGATCACGATCGCGCCGCCGCCGATCACCGCCGCGAGGTCGAGGCCCCACAGCGAGACGATCGGAATCAGCGAGTTGCGCAGCACGTGGCGGATCAGCACGCGGCGCTCACTGAGCCCCTTCGCGCGTGCGGTGCGCACGTAGTCCTCGCCCAGCGTGTCGAGGATCGCCGAGCGCAACAGGCGCGAGTACACCCCGATGAAGCTCACCGAGAGCACCAGCCAGGGCATCAGCATGTGCGTGAACCACCCCCACGGGTCGCTCGTGAGCGGCACATAACCCCCGAGCGGGAGCACATTCCACTCGTAGCCGAGGTAATACAGCAGCAGCGCCCCCAGGAAGAACACCGGAGTGGAGACCCCCAGCAGCGCCAGCACCGTCAGCCCCCGATCGAGCGAGCGCCCCGCGTGCACCGCGCTCAGCACGCCGAAGAGCACGCCGAAGACCAGCCAGATCACGCCCGCGCCCAACGCGAGGGAGATCGTGGGCGGGAGGCTCTGCACGATCTCGTGCTCCACGTTGATCTGCTGGGAGTAGGACACCACGCTCCCATCGAGCACCTTTTCCATCGTCGTCGCGTACTGCACATAGATCGGCTTGTCGAAGCCCCACTGGCGGCGCACGTCCTGCACCTGCTGGTGGGTCGCCAGGCGCCCCGCCATCCGCCGCGCGGGATCCCCGCCGGGGAGCACCTGGAAGATCAAGAACGTCACCAGCGAGATCGCCAGCAGCACCGCCGCCATGCCCGCGAGGCGCCTCGCCAAGAAGCGGGCCATCAGGGCCCCTCGGGGAGGGAGACCTCGGAGGGCAGGCGCGCGAGCGTACGGCCCACGGCAGCGCCGCGCGCGCGTGGATCGAGGGCGTCGCGCAGGCCGTCGCCGAACACGTTCACGCCGAGCACCGCCGCCACCAGCATCAGGCCCGGGGCGAGCACGAGGTGGATCGCGCCCGGGGTGAGGCGGATGCCTTCGGCGAGCATCGTCCCCCAGGATGGGTTGGGGTCCTGCACGCCCACCCCCAGATAGGAGAGCGCCGCCTCGAAGAGGATCGCGTTGGCGAGGATCAGCGGCACGAACACCACCACCGTGGAGGTGAGGTTGGGGAGGATCTCCTCGAACAGGATGCGCGCGTGCCCGCGCCCCTGCACCCGCGCGGCGTCCACGAACTCGCGCTCGCGCAGGCTCAGCACCTGCCCGCGCAGGGGACGCGCCACATAGGGCACCGCCACCACGCCGATGATCGTCGCGGGGAGCAGCAGCGAGCCGGCGGAGAGCGTGAACAGGCCGAGATTCAATCCGCCCACCGCGAGCGCCACGCCGAGCGCGACCCCCAGCAGCACCGGGGGAAACGCCCAGATCACATCCAACAGGCGCGAGAGCACGCCGTCGGCGAGCCCGCGGAAGTAGCCCGCCGCGGTGCCCATCAGCACCGCGAGGAGCATCGTGATGAGCGTCGCGAGCGCGCCGATCTCCAGCGAGTTGCGCCCCCCGTAGAGCACACGCACCGCCACGTCGCGGCCGTTGGCGTCGGCGCCGAGGAAGAAGTGCGCGTGCCACGTCGGGCCGATCGGCACTCCCGTGGGGGAGACCACTTCCTCGGTCTTGCCCCCCACATGGATCGTTTCGGTGATGTGATTCTCGTTGGGGCCTGTGTGCGCAACCTCGTGCGCGTACACGGGCGCGAGCAGGCACAGCACCACCACCACCAGGAACAGGCCCCCGAAGGCAAGCGCAGCGCGGCTGCGCGCGAGGCGCCGCCACGCCAGCTGCCAGGGACCCACCCCGCTCATTTCAACGTCAGCGTGCTCCAGTCGTTGCCATACACCGGGTGAAAGACGAGCGCGCCGAAGTCGATCCGATCGGAGGTGAACTTGGGCGCGTCGTCATACCCCAACACCGCGAGATAGGCCTTCTGCGCCGTGTATTCGTCGAGCGCCTGCCAGCGGCCCGTGACGGTTTCGAGCTTCGAGGAGGGCACCGGCGAAAGCGAAGCCAGTTCGCTCTGGATGTGCGGGTCGTTCACCTGGCTGAGGTTGTGGTTTTCAGTGGGTGCGATCGATTCGGCGTCGAGCAGCTGGTAGAAGTCCACCGGGTTGGGGAAGTCCTGGCTGAAGGCGATCCAGCCCGTCTGCGGGTTGACGTTCTTGATGTTGCCGATCGTTTCCGGATACGCCGCGGCAGCGACGACCTTCTCGGTGGCCTTGAGCCCGATTTCGTTCAGCATCGAGGTGTAGTAGTCGGCGAATTCCTTGTGCGGCGGGCGGTTCTCGCTCCACACCGTCACCGGCGCTCCGGCCATCCCCGATTGGGTGATCAGTTCCTTGGCCTTTGCGATGTTGGCCGCGCTCGGCGGTTCTGTGGCCTGTCCGTAGGGGCAGGGCGCGGTCGGGTGCCCGGGCATCCCCAGCGGCAGCAGGTAGCAGTCGGGCGTGAGCATCCCACCATCCAGGCGCGACACCGCGGGGCGGTTGAGCGCGTAGTTGACGGCCTCGCGCGCCAGCTGGCTGCTGAAGGGCTTGGCCTTGGTGTTGAGGAAGAAGAACTCCGTCGACACCGTGGGCTCCTGCGCGTAGCGCTCCGAGGCCTGCGCGTTGATCTTCGGCAACAGCGTGCCGGGGACGACGTCGTTGTAGTCGAACACGTCGGCCGTGTTGTTGAGCACCTGCTCGGCCTCGGAGGAGTTGTTGGTGACGACCTTCACGTTCACATTCACGTGCCCCGAGGGGATGCCGGGGATCGCCTGTGCGGCCCACTTGGGGTTGGCCACAAGCGAGAAGGACTGGTTGGGGACGATATGGGCGATCTTGTACGGCCCCACCCCCGGCGGCGGTTCGGTGGGCAGCGCCTTCAGCGGCGTCGAGCTCGGCACAAGGCCCGCGGCGGGAAAGGCGAGCACATTGAGGAACGGCCCGAAGGGCGCGCTCAGCTTCACCACGATCGTGCCCGTGCCTTCGTTGCTCGTGATGCCCGAGATCGAGGATGCCTTGCCCTGGTCGAAGGCTTCCGCGCCGGCGATGTAGCCGGTGAGGAACTGCTTGTTGCCCCACCCCAGCTTGATCGCACGCTCGATCGTGTGCGCGAAGTCCGCCGCGTGCACGGGCGTGCCATCGGAGTAGGTGAGGCCCTTGCGCAGGGTGAAGGTGTAGGTCTTGCCATCCGCGGAGACCACCGGCAGCGCCGCGGCGAGGCCCGGGATCAGCTTCGCGCCTTCAGAGCCCGCGGCGTGCGCGTAGGTGACTAGGCCCGTATACACCAGCCACGTGGCCTCATAGGACTGCGTCGTTGCGCCCAGCCCGGGATCGAGCGAATCGGGCGCGGTGCCCACCAGCACGGTCACCGACGGGCTCGACGCCGACAGACCGGCGTCGGAGGCGTTGGTGGAGCTGCTCGACGAGGAGCCGCACGCGCCGAGGCTCAGGGCGAGCGCTGATGCGGACAGCAGGGCGAGCAGAGGGGAAAGCAGACCCGTTGAGCCAGAGCGCTTGTTCACGGAGACTCCTCCTGGAGGCAGTACGGTTGTTGTGTGTGGACGCGGCACAGTGGACGGATTCCCAGTCATCCGTCTGGTCTGATAACCGATCGGTATTCCGAAAGCGGTATTCCGTGTCGTTTCGGCAGATCCTCCTTTTGGACATTCCGGATAAAACCGCATAAAGCAAGTCGACTGGACGAATGAACGACCCCTCCCCCGGCACCCTGTTCGAGGCCCCCGAAGTGCAAGCGGACTCCCGCGCGGCCGCGGGAAGGACGCACAGCGCAGACGGGCGCCCGCTCGCCGCGCGCGTGCGCCCCGGCGCGCTGGACGACTTCGTCGGCCAGAGCCACCTGCTCGCGCCGGGCTCGGCGCTGCGCAACGCCCTGGAGCAGGGAAGGGCGCATTCGATGGTGCTCTACGGGCCGCCCGGGAGCGGCAAGACAACGCTCGCGCGGATCCTCGCCGAGCACTCGCAGGCCGTCTTCGAGGAGCTCAGCGCGGTGCAGGCAGGGCGCGCGGAGGTGCGCGCGGTGCTGGAGCGCGCGGCCCACCGCCGCGCCACGAGCGGCACCGAGACGGTGTTCTTCCTCGACGAGATTCATCGATTCAACAAAGCTCAACAAGATGCCCTGCTGCCCGCGGTGGAGGAGGGCCTCGTGACGCTGATCGGCGCCACGACGGAGAATCCCGCATTCGAGGTCAACGGCGCGCTGCTCTCGCGGATGCGCATCTACGCACTGCAGGCACTCTCCGCGGAGGAGGTCGCAAGCGTGCTCCGCCGCGCGCTGGCCGTGGAAGAGCTGGCCGCCGTGGAGGACGAGGCGATCGAATTCCTCGCAACGCGCGCCGAAGGCGACGCGCGCACCGCGCTCAACGCCCTGGAGCTGGCGAGCGCGACCGCGCGCGAGCTGGGCGAGCAGCGCGTAGGCGTGGAGCGCATCGAGGACGCGCTGCAGCGGCGAGCGGTGCTGTATGACCGCAAGGGCGATCGTCACTACGACTACATCTCCGCCTGGATCAAGGCGACGCGCGGCTCGGACCCCGACGCCTCGCTGTACTACCTCGCGGTGATGCTCGAGGGCGGCGAGGACCCCCGCTTCATCGTGCGAAGGATGGTGATCCTCGCGAGCGAGGACATCGGCAACGCGGACCCCGCGGCGCTCTCGCTGGCGACGGCCGCGGCGCAGGCGGTGGAGCACGTGGGCCTCCCCGAGGCGCGCTACGCGCTTGCGCAGACGGCCATCTACCTATCGCTCGCGCCCAAGTCCGACGCGGCGGGCCGCGCGCTGAGCGCGGCGCAGCGCCACGTGCGCGAACACGGCGCCGCGAGCGCCCCCGGCTGGCTGCGGCCCGGGGCGCGGCCGGGGCAGGAGGTCGGGGGTTATGACAACCCGCACATCCACCCCGGCCACCTCACCCGCCAGGAGCTGCTGCCCGAGGGCGTCGAGGGCACGCGCTTCTACGAGCCCGACGAGGCCGAGGCGGCACTCGCGGAGCGCCTGGAGCAGGTACGCGCCGCTCGACGGCGATAATCGAATGCAGATGAGCACCGCCCTCAGCCAAACTCTCCTGGCGCGCGATCCGGCGACGGGCGCGCGCTTGGGCGAGGTGCGAGCTACCGCGCCCGAGGAGATCGAGGGCGTGGTGGGCGAGGTCGCGCGCGTGCAGCCGCTGTGGGCGCTGTTACGCGTGGAGGATCGCGCGCGCTACATGCGCCGCGTGGCGCAGGCGATCATCGACGAGCTCGACGAGCTCGCCGAGCTGCTCGGGCGCGAGCAGGGGCGCCCGCGCGGCGAGGTGCTGACGCTGGAGCTGCTGCCCGCGATCGACGCGCTGATCTGGATCGCCGAGGAGGGCGGCTCGATCTTGGGCCGCCAGAAGGTGAAGGTGCACCGCTCGCTGTCGCTCACCAAGCGCGCGCGCATCGTGCACGAGCCCTACGGCGTGGTGGGGGTGATCGGCGCGGGCAGCGCGCCCTTCGCGCAGCCGCTCGGACAGATCGCGGGGGCGCTCTTGGCGGGCAACGGCGTGACCTTCAAGCCCGCGCCGCGCGCGTGCCTCGCGGGCGAGCGGATCGCGCGGGTGCTGGCGCGCGCGGACCTGCCCGAGGGGCTCGTGCGCCTCGTGCACGGCGGCGCGCCGGTGGGCGTGGCGCTCGCGCGGGCGTCCTGCGACAAGGTGCTGTTCACCGGCTCGCCCGCGGTGGGAAGGGTGGTGGCGCGCGCGTGCGTCTCCCAGGACAAGGAGGTGACGGTGGAGCTGGGGGGCAAGGACGCGATGCTGGTGCTCGCCGATGCCAACGTGCCGCGCGCGGTGGAGGGCGCGCTGTGGGCCGGCTGCGCCGGCGCGGGGCAGGCGCGCGGCTCGGTGGAGCGCGTGTATGTGGAGCGCGAGGCCTACGGGCGCTTCGTGGATGGCCTCGTGGAAGGCGCGCGCTCACTCAGCGTGGGCGACCCCGCCAAGCCCGGCACGCGCATGGGCCCCCTGGCCTCGCAGCGGCGCCTGGAGCATGTGCGCCAGCTGGTGGATGAGGCCGTCGCGCAAGGTGCGAGGGTGCTCTGCGGCGGACCGCTCGAGACCCAGCCGGAGGGGTGCGAAGGCGCCTTCTACGCCCCCACGGTGCTCACCGGCGTGACGCACGAAATGCGCGTGATGCGCGAGCCGCTCGACGGCCCCGTGCTGGCGGTGATGAGCGTCGAGGACTCCGCGCAGGCGATCGCGCTCGCCAACGACGGCGACTACGGCCTCGGCGCGTCGGTATGGACGGCGGACCGCTACCACGGCCTGCGCATCGCGCGCGACTTGAAGGTGGGGATGGTATGGCTCAACGACCACCTCCCCGGACCCACCGTCTCGCGCGGCCCCTGGGGCGCCGCGGCCGGGAGCGGCCTCGGGCGCACGCTCGGCGAGACGGGTTTGCGCGGCTGCGCGCAGGAGAAGCTCATCACCTGGGATCCCCCGCGCGTACGCGGGATGTGGTGGGCGCCCCACGACGCCACACAGGTGAAGGCCGCGCGCGCGGTGGCGCGCCTGCGCTCCGCGCGGGATTCAGACCGCGAGCGGGCCTGGCGCCAGGGCGGGCCGGCGCTGGCGCGATTGCTGGCGCGGGCGGTTGGGCGACGATAGGGCCGCTGCGCTGCCGTCGTGGCGCTGTTCTCGCAGACACCGGCGGCAGGCCTCCGGCACCGATATCGCGGATCGGCGGCGGCCTCCGGCCCCGGCACGCCGCGAGCGCCTACCCTGTGGGGTATGCCCGCACAGGCCTATGCCGGAAAGGAGTGCGTGTGCCAGCTGCGCAGAGGGATCTGCGACCAGAGCTGCGTGCGCGACATGCTCGAGACCCCCTTCTACATCGCCTGCCTGAAGCTCAAGGGCCGGCGCTGCGTGGTGGTGGGCGGCGGCGAGATCGGCCTCGAGAAGGTCGAGGGGCTGCTCGCGTGCGACGGGGAGGTGACGCTGATCGCCCCCGAGGCCGTGGAGGCGCTGGAGGGGTACGCGCGCGAGGGTTCGATCCGCTGGGAGCGGCGGGAGTACGCCGGACCCGCGGACCTCGAGAGGGTGTTCATGGCGATCGCCGCCACCGACAACACCGATGTCAACATCAGGGTCTACGACGACGCCGAGCGCCGCGCGATGCTCGTGAACGTGGTGGATGTGCCGCCGCTGTGCAACTTCATCCTCCCCGCGATCGTGCGCACAGGGCCGCTCGCGATCGCGATCTCCACCGCGGGAGCCTCGCCGGCGCTGGCGAAGCGCATGAAGCGCGAGATCGAAGCGCAGTTCGGCGAGCCCTACGCGCGCCTCGCGGTGCTCTTGAACGAGGTGCGGGGGTGGGCGAAGGGGACGCTCCCCACCTACCAGGATCGCAAGGAGTTCTTCGAGGGGATTGTTAATGGCGAGCCCGATCCGGTGGCACTGCTGCGCGGCGAGGAGACCCTTGCGGGTGTCTCCGATGGGGGGATCTCACGGGGGAGCAGGCGGTGCGGGAGTTGATTGTTCGGGCGCAGGGTGAGCGGGCGACCGCGCAGGTGTGATCGAGCTCGAGGGCGTGAGCCGGCGCTACGGCGAGCGTGAGGCGCTGAGCAATATCTCGCTGGCCCTCCAGAGGTGTCAAACGTTGGTCGTGTTCGGGCCCAACGGCGCCGGCAAGACGACGCTGCTGAGGATCCTGGCCACGCTGCTGCGCCCGCACGAGGGGGTGGTGCGGGTGCTCGACAAGCGCCTGCCCGCGGAGGGGTGGGCTGTGCGTGGGCGCATCGGGCTCTTGGGCCACGAGCCGCTGCTGTATCGCGAGCTGAGCGGCGAGGAGAATCTGCGCTTTCACGCGAGGCTGCACAGCGTGGGTTACGAACGCGTGCGCGAGGTGCTGGAGGCGGTCGGGATGGGGGGCCGTGCGCATGAGCCCGTGCGGGAGCTCTCGCGCGGAATGGTGCAGCGCCTGGCGGTCGCGCGCGCCGTGCTGCACGACCCCGAGCTGCTGCTGCTGGATGAGCCCTACGCGAACCTCGATCCGGCTGCTCGCGAGCTGGTGGCCGGCTTGATCGGCAGGGAGTCTCGCCGCACGCGCGTGATCTGCAGCCACGACCCCAGCGGGGGGGTGGCCGAGGCCGACATCGTGCTGGGGCTGCGTGAAGGCCGCCAGATGATGCTCAAGCCCGTGACCGAGGTGCACGAGGGCGAGATCGCGGGGCTCTATCGATGACGCGCACCGTGGGCGCCCTCCTGCGCAAGGAGCTGCTCGTCGAGTGGCGCACGCTCGAGTCCGTTCCGGGGATGTCGCTGTTCGCCGTGAGCACCTTCGTGGTGTTCCACTTCGCCCTCCAGCAATCGAGCGTGAGTGGCAATGAGGCCGCTGGGATCCTGTGGGTGACGCTGCTGTTCGCCGCGATGCTCGGCATCAATCGCCTGTTCGTAGCCGACGCCGAGCAGGGGGGCTTCGATGGGTTCCTGCTTGCGCCCGTCGACCGCACCGCCCTCCTTGGGGCCAAGGCGCTTGCGCTGCTCGGCTACCTCATTGCGCTGGAGATCGTCGCCGTGCCCGCGTTCGCGGTCCTGCTCGACCCCTCGCTCGGACAGGCGCTGCCGGAGCTGCTGCTCGTGCTCGTGCTCGCGGACATCGGCGTCGCCCTCATCGGCACGCTCGTGGCGGCGCTCGCGGTGCAAACGCGCGCGCGCGACCTGCTCGGGCCGCTGCTTTCGCTGCCGCTGCTCGTGCCGATCGTGATCGGCGCCGCGCGCGCCACCGCGCCGCTGCTCGCCTCCGGGCACGCGGGGACGAGCCCGCTGCGCTGGCTGTTGACGCTGGCGCTCTATGATTTGGTCTTCGGGCTGATCGCCTACGCGGTATTCGACTTCTTGTTAGAGGACTGACTTGTACGGAAAGCATCTCCGCGCGCTGAGCATCGCGACCCCCGTTGTCTTCGCGGTGGCGCTCGGCCTTGTCTTCTTCTACGCCCCGCTCGAGGCCGATCAGGGCTTCCTGCAGAAGATCTTCTACATCCACGTTCCGCTCGCGATCGTCTCGCTGTGCGGGTTCGTGCTGGGTGGCCTCTTCGCGATCCAGCACCTTCGTACGCGCGACTCGCGCTGGGATATGCGCTCCTATGTCGCGATCCACATGAGCCTCATCCTCGGCGTGGGCACGCTCATCACCGGCTCGATCTGGGCGAAGGCCTCGTGGGGGCACTGGTGGGTCTGGGATGAGCCCACGCTCGTCTCCTTCCTCATCGTCTTCCTCCTCTACGCCACCTACCAGCCTCTGCGCTTCTCGATCGAGGACCCCGAGCGCCAGTCGCGCTACGCCTCCGTGTTCGCCATCACGGCCGGGGCCTTCGTGCCGCTCAACTTCCTCGCCGTGCGCATGTCCACCGGCTACGTGCACCCCCGCGTGCTCGGCGACACCTCCAACCTGCCCCCCAAGATGGCGCTCACCTTCTACGTCTCATTGCTTGCGATGGCGCTGCTCTACGCCACGCTCTGCTCCTTTGAGATGACCGCCAAGCACACCCGCGGGCAGCTCCGTGCCGTGCGCCGCCGCGTCTCAGGCGAGGTGGCGCCGCGCGTACGCAGCGCGGCCCCGGCCGCTATCCCCCACTCACCGGCCCCGCAGGGCCCCTCCCGGGGGCCCTCTCCTCCTCGACCCATCGGCACGACGACCGCCGTGGGAAGGCCCGGCGCCTGATGCCTGCGCTGCCGCTGCACGAGGCCGGCAAGTACGTCGCCGCCGCCTACGTCGTCTTCTTCGCGATCGTCCTCATCTACGTCGCCATCATGGCGCTGCGCCTCAGCCGTATGCAGCGCGAGCTCGGTGAGCTGCTTTCGCGCCCCGAGGCCCCCTCGCCCGCGAGCGAGCCTTCGGGTCTCGCGCGCCCGGAGGCAGGCGCATGAACGAGCTGCTCGCGCTCGGCATCTCGCACAAGACCGCGCACGTGGAGCTGCGCGAGCGCCTCGCCTTCACCGCATCCGCCGCCGTCGAGTTTGCCGGGGAGGCCGTGCGCACCGCCGAGGTGCGCGAGGCTGTCGTGATCTCCACCTGCAACCGCACGGAGGTGTACCTCGTCGTCGGGGACCCCGTGCGCGCCGAGGCCGACGTGCTCGGCCTGCTCGCCGGACTCGCCTCGATTCGCCCCACCGAGCTCGCCGAGGCGATCTACTCGCCCCGCAACTGCGACGCCGCGCGTCAGCTCTTCCGCGTAACCGCGGGCCTCGAGTCGATGATCGTCGGCGAGGCCGAGATCCAGGGGCAGGTCAAGCGCGCCTATGAGGCCGCGCTCGCCGCCGGGCACACCGGGCCGCTCTCCAACCGCCTCTTCAGCGCCGCCCTCACCGCGGGCAAGCGCGTGCGCTCGGAGACCGCCATCGGCTCCTCGCGCGTGAGCGTCCCCTCCGTCGCCGTCGACCTCGCCGCCGGCGTGCTCGGCAGCCTCGAGGACCGCCACGTCACGATCCTCGGCGCCGGCGAAACCAGCGAGCTCACCGCGCAGGCGCTCGCCGCGCAGGGCGCCGGCACGATCTTCGTCGCCAACCGCCACGCCGACCGCGCGCTCGGGCTCGCGCAGCGCTTCGGCGGCTCAGTGATCGGGCTCGACGAGCTCCCCGAGCAGCTCGCGAGCGCCGACATCGTCGTCAGCTCCACCTCCTCCCCCCACGCGATCGTCGGCGTCGAGGAGCTCGAACTGGTTATGCGCCGCCGCAACAGGCAGGGCGGGCGGGCACTGCTCTTGATCGATATCGCCGTGCCCCGCGACATCGACCCTCGCTGCGGCGAGCTCCCCGGCGTCACGCTGTATGACATCGACGACCTCCAGGAGGTGGTTGCGCGCAACCTCAACTCGCGTGCGGGGGAGGTGCCCCGCGCGCAAGAGATCGTCGAGGAGGAGATCCACCGCTTCGCGCGCTGGCTCGGCCAGCTCGACACCCTCCCCACCGTGAGCGCCCTCCACGAACACGCCGACGCGCTCGTGGAGCAGGTCCTCGCCGAAAACTCCGAGCGCTGGGAGAGCGCCTCGCCGCGCGACATGGCCCGCACCGAAGCGATCGCGCGCGCTGTCGCCAAACGGCTCCTCCACGAGCCCACGATCCGTTTGCGCAGCCTCACCGAGGAGCGCGGGCACTCGAGCGTCGAGCTCGTACGCGAGCTCTTCGGGCTGCGCGAGGACTTCCCCGCCGAGGAGCCCCTCCAGACCGAGCGGCTCGCCGAGGTGCACCCGATCCGCCGCCGGCGTTGATGGCAACGTCGAGCAGGCCGGCGCGCGGACGCCGCCGCGCCACAGGAGCCACGCTGATGTGGCCCGGGGAGCAACGCCGATGAGGCTGGGAACGCGCGGCAGCGCGCTCGCGCTCGCGCAGGCGCAGCAGGTGGCCGAGCTGTTGCGGCCCCACACCCCCACCGCGGTGGAGGTCGTCACGGTCACAACCACCGGCGACCGCCAAAACGGCGCCGGCCGCAGCACCGTGCCGGGCGAGGACGACAAGTCCCGCTGGGTCCTCCAGCTCGAGCAGGCCCTCCAGGCCGGCGAGATCGATCTCGCCGTGCACTCCGCCAAGGATGTCCCCAGCGAGCTCAGCAAGGGCCTCGCGCTGATCGGGACACCCCCGCGCAGCGCAGTGGAAGACGTGCTCTGCGGCGAAAGCGGCCTCGACGAGCTGCCCCGCGGCGCGCGCGTGGGGACCAGCAGCGTGCGCCGCGCCGCGCAGCTCCTCTCCGCACGCAAGGACCTCCGCATCCAAGCGCTCAGCGGGAACGTCGACACGCGCCTGCGCAAGCTCCACGAAGGCGCCTTCGACGCGATCGTGCTCGCGCGCGCCGGGCTTCTGCGTCTGGGGCGCGAGGACGAGGCCCACTTCCCGCTCGACCCCACGCGCTTCCCTCCCAGTCCCGGGCAGGGGATCCTCGCCCTGCAGGGGCGCATCGAGGAGGACGCCGTGACCGACATCGTCGCGGCCATCACGCACAAGGAGACGATGGCCTGTCTGCTCGCCGAGCGCGACCTCGCCCGGGAGCTGGGCGCCTCCTGCCACACGCCGCTGGGGGCCTGGGCCAGGCCCGCCGGTTGTGGGTGCTTGGAGCTGCGCGCCTGGGTCGGGCTGCCCGACGGGTCCGCCTGGGTCGCCGACGAGCTTGTCGGGGGGTTCTATGAGCCCGGGGAGCTTGGGCAGCGCGTGGGGGAGCGCATGCGTCTTGCCGGGGCGGAGGAGTTGCTGCGGCGGGCGGAGGAGATCGCGCTTGAGGAGGGGTGAGGGGCGGGGGACTCTCGTGGCGAGGAGCCCCCACGACCAGGCAGAGGGCCGTGTGTGTACCTCGCGGGCGCCGGCCCCGGCGAGCCCCGCCTCCTCACGGCGCACGGCACGCTTGTAACCGCGGCCGAGCGGACCGCCAGGCGCAGACGTCACAGCGGCGCTGGGGCGCCCCGGCTGGGAGCGCCCTGCTGCCGACCCCAGTTCGACCTCCGCAATAATGTGTCCGACCCCGCCCGGGCCCGACGTAGGCGGCTCAATGGGAGGCGGTGCCGCAGCAGCGCCTCCCCCCAACATTTGGATCTTCCATCTACGTTTCGAACATTGCTATTTCTTGGGCTGGCGTTTTGTTTTTTATTTTGCCTGTCGTTTCGAGCATACCGAAGCCAATATACTGTGCAGGGCTTCCGCCGAGCGTCTGTCCTGTTGTAAAGGGAATCTGAGCTTTTCCATTCCAGTATTGTTGTTTAGCGTTATTCGCGACTCTGCCTTCGCCTTTCGAGGCCCATTCTTCCAGGCCACTGGGGAAGCTTTCCAACCCTACCGTTCCTTCGTCTGGAAGTCGCACGCTTTCGAGGGAGCATGCCGAACCGTTACTTTTTGTGAATTCCAAAATAAGAAATACACCATGGGGCAGATTTTCTGCCGTCGATCCCTGTTCCAATTCGGTCCCGCCAGGGGTGACTATCCAGTCTAGTTTTTGCTGATTACGGGGCGCTTCTTCCAGTTCTTTTTTTATGCCGCCGTATTTCCATGTTTGATGCGCAGCCACTTTTAACCACATTCGTCCCGTTGATAACGGGCCTACAGTTAGCAAATGCGCCGGTAGTCAGACCATGGTAGTGCAGCTCAAGTTTCGATTGACACTGGTCGGCATTGTTATACACAATGCCTTTCATTTGCACACTTTCTGCTACGATGAGTACCGTGGTCCCTACAATTTTGCCACTAAGTGTTTGTTCTTTCCCTTCACCATGAACTTCTTCTGGCGAAGCTCCCGTGATCCTTCCTTCGTCTTTACCGCCTTTTTCCCTATGATGACAATATGGTCCTTCTCCTACTTCGGCAAGCGCAGGCGTCACTGCATATGCGCCGCTGAACGCCAATGCCATCAGACAAAGACTTACAGCTCTCATAGTACGTCTCGACATGCGATGCTCCTTCCACCCCGACACAGCGGGGCGATCGTCGACTAAGGTCGAGAGGTTGTTTCAACCTGAGGAGCAACCTCAAACGACCCTTTGATACCCAAAGTAGACAGTCCCGACATTCAGTCGCGTCTCGACTTACAGGCATCGACAAAGCTTGGCATATCCACTCTCCGAACCCACGTCACCTACGGGCGGAATACCTATGGAGAACGAAACGAATGTGTTCCGAATCGCCGGAAGCTGTGTCATAGGGCCGTTTAGACCCGACTACCTCGAGCGGATCGGCCTTTCAGATGTCCGAATATCGTTTCCGACTCCCGAGATATGAGCTTTAGTGCTTTCGGCGCTTCCCGACCCTAGCCGGCTTCTTCCTCACGCATTTGCCGGCCTTCTTGACGAAGCCCCTCTTGCATTTCACGGGCAGTGGCACCTTCAGCGGCTTGATCGCCGGGAAGACCGGGGTGGGCAGCAACGCCGGCGTGCTCGGCTGAACAATGCCATTGGTGGGCACCACTTCCAGCGGAGGACCGCTCGGACCGCCTGTTTCTTCGGTTGGTGGTGGAGCTGGGAGCGTCGTGAATTCCTTGTCGGGACCTACGGTGGTGCCTGTCGCGTTCACAGCCACGAGCGCGTAGTGCACGGTGGTCCCCGCGGGCAGCCCGGCAACGAGCTGCTCGACCGGATAGCGCGTGATTTCCTTCCCTTCGTGTTCAACCGCCACTTCGTCGGCGTTGAGCTGCGTATACGCTTCTTCGGTGCTCGACCCGTACGCGGAGGTCGGCCCGTATACGAAGCGATAACGGGTGACTCCGCGACCAGGGCTTATGGTTCCATGGAGAGTCGCTTCGTGCGGCGCCACATCGGTGGCGAACGTCGGCTCAAGGTCGACCGTGGGCAGGGCCGGAGGGGTCGTGAACGTACTGTCCTGTCCAAACGTGCCCCCGTGTTCAAAACTGAATGCAACCAAGCGACAGTGATACGTCGTCCCAGCTTCCAGTTCAGCAACGGGCGCCGTCGCGAAAACCTGAACTTCGGCGCTGCTCACTTCGAATTCACTGGAATGCGTGTATTCCGAATTGGGGGCGAACTCTTTGGCGGTAGCGTATTCGAAATGATATAGCGTTCCGAAGCCTTCCGGTTCGAGCGTCCCATTCAGGACCGCGCTGACAGGCAGCACGCCGCTCGCCGTGCAAGCACTGACTCCCGTCACCGCCGGGCCAGTCATGAAAACCCCTTCCTTCCCCTGCTTGTCGCCGTTGGCATTCACCCCCACCGTGCGATAGTGGTAGGTCGTTTCCGGTGCGAGACCCGCGAGCGAGGCGTTGGCCGGCTCGAATTCAGAGCCCGTTGGGTTTTCGAGGGATTCTTCTGGAGTTCTTTCCGGGTATGAGCTTTCTGAGCAAGGCGTAGGCGCAATGCACGGACCATATTCATAGACATAGTGAGCTTCGATGCCTTCCGGATTGACCGCGCCGGAGACCTCTGCAGTCGTTCCCTTCACAGCGGAGAAGCCTTCGGTCTTAGTCGCCGGGACCACCACGTGCGCGAACACTGCAATGTCGTGATTGCCTCTATCGGAGATATAGACATTCCCAGTGGAACTGTTAACTGCCAGGCCTTCTGAGGCTCCAATGATTCCTGCTCCAAAATCGTCTATTTCTTCACCAGTCTGGTTGTACTCGACAATTCGCGGATTTTCATCGGCGAACTCGTTTGAACTCTCGTCGACGAATACATCTCCACTCCCATCGACCGCCACGCCCCGTGAGTTATTGGTATCAAGGAATGATTCATGACCTTCAGGATCGATCCTTATAACGCTATGGCGATAGTTGTTGACGTATATATTGTCGACAGAGTCCACTGCAACGCCAACAGGACCTTCGCCCGCACCTATGGCGCCACCTGAAAGCTGCCTGACATCCTGGCCTTCTGAGTTGAACTCGGACACCGAGCCTCGCCCAGGGCCGAAGCTCGCAACATAGAGATCCCCGTGCGAATCTACCGCCACACCGCTGGGTTCGCGCCAACTCGGGCTTTCGGTGGGCTTTTCGACGCATCCCTGCCCATAGCCCGTGAACCGGCAAACATATTCATATTCGCCCGAGATGTTCAGCTTGAACTTATCGACAACACCATGACCGGCATCACTGACATATAGATCACCACGTGAGAGATCGCTGGGTTCGGCTGATTCGTCAATAGCCACCGCTGAGGGTTCGCCACCGAAGCTGAACGGCAATTCGGCAGGTCCCGTGAGCGGCGTCAAAATCCCGCTCGGCGCCGTGCCTCCCGCGCTGAAAACGTCCACGACGTTCGCCCCGGAGTCGGTGACGTACACATTTTCGCTGGTCTGATGGACAGTCACATTCATCGGCTTCGTGAACGAGCCGAAGGTGAAGAGCAGCTTGTGGCCAACCGCAGCGCCGACAGGCGCCGTGTAGATGAGCAGGAATGCCATAAGGCCGAGTAGACCAAAGGTGAGAGGGCAGCGAGTGCGCATTGTCTTGTCTACCTGCTTCCTTTGGTCGCCCGGGCAAGACCTACCAGGCGGGCTTTGCCGGCCCTCCCGCTCGACTTGGCCTTCTTCGCCTTGGGACAGCGCGCGGCGGCGATCTTGGTGGTGCGTATCAGTCGACGCCCGTTCTGCCCGACGATCGTCGTTGGCATCGTAAGGGTCTTGCCGCAAAGGCTCCCGTTGGTCGTGAGGACCGAGTGCGGGCCTTCGGGCAGCTGCAGCTCAAAGGTCGAGATCGGCGCGTCCGGGATACTCGCGAACGTGCTGCTGGTGATCCCCTTTCGGCTGATATTGATCGAGCCGGTCAGATCCAGGCGCACGCCTTCGCCCTGCAGCACGATATCGAGATCGGGAAAGGCCGCGCCACCGTGGGAGACGAGATAGGCGGGCCCCACCAGAGCGGCGGGGAGCACCGGGGAGACAGCCTTGGCGACCCCGATCTGGGATACCGCCGGGCAGGCTGCGGGGTTGGCATCGAAGGTCGTGTCGCGGCACGCCTGCTGGATCGTCTTGAGCCTTGAGGGAAGCTGCTTGGGCAGCGCCACCGCGACGCTGCGGATGTTCGCCTGTCCGGCCGTGGAGGCAACCTTGACATCCAGCTCAGCGCCGTCCAGCTTGGCGGCGGGCTTGCGCGTGGCGACCGTGAACCCGGGATTGAACGGAAGGTTCTTGCAACCGCCCGCGGCGAACGGCGCGGAGACCTGCGCCGTCGTACCGGCCGCGGAAGCGATCGTGCCTGTCACCTGCTGTGCCGAGCAGTGGGTTGGATTGAACATGAACTGCGGACGATTGATCGTGACGGTGACGGTCTGTACGCGTAGGGGTGTGCCGTCGAGGATCTGCGGGAGCGGGTCGCTGGTCACCGTCAGCGCAGCCGTGTTCTGATTGGCGTTTAGCGCTGCCCGCGTCACGACCGTCCCCAGGTTGAAGGGGCCCGCCTTGGCGGGGAGCACGATCGACAGCCCGAAGGGCGCTCCCTTATAAGGCCCCGTTACGTAGACCTTCCCGGAGACCCAGAAGGGATGGGACCCCGCGCCGGCACTCGCCGCGGCGGTGCCGATTTCCGAAGCGGCCGAGCACGTACCGAGCGCGGCCTGCGGTTCCCGGCAGAGCGTCACGTGCGAGAGCATCCCCAACAGTCCGGGCGGCGTCCGCACCTGGATCGCGCCGAGATCCTGCATGCGGTCGGTGCGGCCGATCGTGGTGCTGAATTCGGTGTACGCGCCGCCTGCGGTGCCGGTCGTGCCGGACGTGAAGCTGGGCGTGAACGAGCCCCCGCAGCCGGTCACGGGGAAGGCGAAGCTGGGGGTGGCCTCCGGCGTTTCGGGGCTGCTCCACGGCGTCATGTCGGCCTGGGTGAGCGCTTCGCCACAGGACTGCGGGTTCGCCAGCGGCGCCCTGGGCCCTCCCTTGAGGACGAACTTCAGGTCGCTGACGGGCAGCTGCGGAGTTTCCCTGAAGCTCGCTGTCAACTGCCCAGTTGCTGGATTGGCCGAAGCCGTCCCGTGCAGCTTGACGACGATGCCCGAGCCTTCCAGCTGCACGTACAGCCCATACAGGTTCCCGTCGAGCGCATCCGCTTCGCGGCACGGTTCCTGGCCGACGCCGCCACAACCAGGTGCCGCGACGTAGACGTGCCCCTGCACCGGTTCGGACAGCAGCGGCGTGGTGGCTTCCACCGTACCCACCTGCGAGGCCAACGGGCAATGGCCCGACCCCGACTGAGACAGATTGAACCCTTCCGGGCCTTCGGCAGAGCACGCGACCAGACCGTCGGCGGCGGCCGGGTTGAGCGAAAGGCCTGGTGGCAAGGTCACGGTCGTGTTCTTTACGGGCGGATTCGCGAGAGCTTCGGGATCCGTCGGTGCCTGGGGGAACTTCGCCTCCACCGTATATCCGGATGGCTCATCCGCAAGCGTGGTTTCCGGGGTCAGCGAGATCGACGGTTCGAACCTCAGCAGATTGCAGCCGGCGACCGGCGCCGCCTCAGCCGTGTCGGGCACCCATTTTCCCTGTTCTTCCCATGTTTCGACTTTGATGCTCGTCGCCAGCGGCGCTCCCGAGCAATCGCTTGGGTTGGTGAAAAAAGCTGTTGAGGAGTTCGCTCCTCCATCCATGCGCTGGGGATCGCCGAAGAAGGTCACGATCACGCTGGTCAATCCGGCTGCCGTCGGAACATCGGGCATAGACACATGCAAACGATAATCGGGCGGTGGCCCGACACTCGCATATAGCAGCGCTGGCCTGTTGACCGCTTCGGCAAACAGTCCGAACTCAGCCGGATAACCGCGCTCGGGGACTAAATTGTATATTGGATACGCGCTGTGCTCTTCTCGAAAGATCCCCTCAGCAAAATTAAGAAAGAACGTCCCGATGCGGCTACTCGGGGGACAGTGCCGAGCGAACAGATCGACGATCTTGCAGGATGATACGGCCCGAGGGTCGCCGACCAGGCCCGTTGGCAGATCGATCTCCACATCCTTCGGAAGCTGAACAGCCACTCCAGGATTTTCTTCGACTTCGCGTTGAGGGAAATCCAGGCCCGTTGAAAACGCATTGGGATGATCTCCCGCCTGAGTATCGGGGAGACCAAGTGTATCTGTCGTCTGGCTGGCAAAATCGAGAAACTCAAACGGAGGAGCTCCTGCGTCGACCTTCGTTGAGACGTTCATCTTTGCGACGGGCGCGCCGCCGCCGGAAACCATGACGCCACTGACCAATTCGAGCCTAGCATCCTGTGCCGCAACCGTCACTGGGATGGTAAGAACCGGCGACTGTCCCAGTGGAGGTACTTTGCCATGGTATACGCAGTCGACGACAAAAGCGCCCTGACCTGCGGAGCATTCCCAACCCGCACCCACAAGGCCGCCTCCAATCGCGACATGTACAGGTAGCGTATCGGTGAGCTCTATAGTCCCGTCTGATTCCACTCCGCCCGTATTCGTAAGGACGAGGACGTATCGATCGGCTGGTTCGCCCGGCCGGCCTTCCGTCACGGCAAGATTGGTGGGCTGTGCGACAACTGAGATCTTCCACGCAACCCCCCCAGATGTCGCCATAGCAGCACTCTGAATCGACATGGCGGCGAACATCGTCGCCACAAGACATGCCACGACACGACACCCAGCATTCATGGTCATTGACGCCCCGAACGCCAGGCCAGAGGTACATTCTTCGTCTTGTGCGGAGCACCTCTGACCCTGTGCCTCGCCCTCGTCTCTACCCTCGCCTTCCGCGACTTTGCCCTTGCTCTTTTCCTTGCCTTCGTCTTATGGGGGTTTAACTTCGCCGGAAGCCGCGTAGAGATTTCGTTGATGTCTTCTCCTGCCGACTGCTTCACGCTGCCGACCGTGGGGGGCACCGGTGCGAGCGCGAACGCACCCTGGCATCCATCACCCGCGCATGAAGGAAGTATCGCTGAAGGAGGGAAGCCGCCGTCGATGCGTGCGTCATAGATATCCACCTGCGTATCGCCATCCTGTGGCACCAGCTGATCGGCGGTCATAAAGAAGATATCATTACCCGATTCATCCATACCCAGCAGTGATGTGCTAGGGACACCACCAATCCTCGATGTCCGATCCTCTCCGTCGGAAATCGGGCTTATCTGGCCTTCATAGTATTCATACACGTTTGGGTAGCCACCTGCTGCCGCGGGGGTGAGAGCATCGCTACTCTGAAAGACTACATGCGAGCCGTTGTCAGATACAGAGGTGAGCTGTCTTGCCGGATTATGATTTTCCGTATAATTTGGATATGCAATGCTTGCTGGTTCATTGCCCGCATTTCCGTTGTCGTCGAACCCGTTCTGCCCGACTGACACACGGACTAGGGTCGCTGTCTTGGCGTCGTACTCAAACACCTGCGCAACGCCATTCGTGTCGCCTGGTGTAAGGTCCGCATCACTGGTAAAGACCAGGAAGCGGCCCGCTTCACATTCATTCTCGGCGGATCCGCATGCGTTGACATCAACTGGGCGTTCGTCCTTCCTCTGCCAGTCCCCCAAGTCATTCATCCCTCCCGCTTCGGGTGGTTCGTTATTTAGATCCTTTGGACATAGTAAGTCAATCACCACCCCCGAAGTTTCTGCCCTCGAGCAGAGATCGCCTATGAATGCTGTCTGCTTTGTTTCAGTGTCATAAACATAGAGGTTGTCGGCGCCTGATCGGGCGCCATCGCCCTCAGGACCTATCTTGTTGGTCAACACACCGCGTGCGACGAAGTACACATGTGAGCCGTCCCCGGAGACGCGCGCAACGCCCTGCACATCGGCGGCTTCGCCCATGTTCGGGGCATGCGAGACCTGAACCAGACCAATTACGCTCCCGGCCCCCGATCCACCACCCACTTCGGCCTCATACAGATCGGGGGTACTGTCTTCATCTCCATTGACAAGCGGCTGACTCGAAAGAAAAAATACCTTTGATCCGTCTTCTGAGGCGCCCCGGAAGACACCCGCGCTACGCTTATGCCCATTTTCCTGATTCTCGTCTTCCCGGCACAACCCAGTGCATTCTCGATTTGGCGTGTCCAGAGAGGGCTCGGAAACTGGAATGGTGTCAGAGCCATTTATCCGCACATAGAGTTCGTCTGCCTCCGGCCCACGGCCCCATCCCGTTTCGGTGCATGCATTCTTTTCTGGACCCTCATTGGCGCCAGCCGCAGTAAAGAACACGTGCGAGCCATCACTCGATATGGCATTGTCGCTCTCCTCTGCTTCCGAAAAGGTGAAGGCACCCTGGCGAGGAAAGCCCAAGCTTGTGCCGCATTGACTGATCAAATGCTTTTCGTTATCCACGCCGACCAGTTCCGGCATAATGTTTTCAGTGCCTCTGTACTCGTACAGCGAGAAGAAACCAAAGCCGGTATTCTCGGACGTTTCATCTCCGGGCCAAAGATAGTTCGCGCCCCCTACTAACGTGCCCGGGCCTTCGATCTCGAACAAGATGCTTGCCAGACCGCCGGAGGCGCTCGGCAAGCTTAGCAGCCTGTTGACTGTGGAAATGCTCGGATGGAAGGCGACGACACTGGGGGAGAGCATCGGCCCAACTTCAGTAAGACTACCATTCGGAAGAGCATGTATATATAGATTGCGGCTACTTGGGGCTGCCAGCGGCGCCAAGATATCTATGCCCTCAGTGAGATCACTACTTTCGATCTTTAGGTTGCCTTCCTGGTTTTCAACCTTGACAAAACCAGGCTGTTCATCGATAGGCGCTGTCGTCCACCCACCTTCTATTGTGCGTTCCGCATCGTAAAGATTAAAGACATCACTCTGATTGCTACCCGCAAAACTTCCAAAACTACTCATGATTACGTGTGAACCACTAGCGCTGCGCGCCTTTACTTCCCATCCATTCTTGGCGATAGGACTTACAAGCTCATACGCTCGACAATTCGGCAGGTGCGTAGAGCCCAACTCCCCCCGTAGGACTTCGTTGGGACAGCTCCCTGCGGCAGAAGCCCGTGCCTGGCTCTGGCCGGTAAGCAAGACCGCGAGAACCACAGCGGCCATATACAGGTAAATGTGATGGCCCCTAGTTCTCCAAGTCATGTGTCATGCGATGTTATGAGATTCCACCATGATGCGTCACGCTTGTCTCTCACCTGCGTCCGACCCTTCCGTCATCTAATCTGCACAGGCAGTAGCAGAAGAGACGACGCCGTGAATACACACGACGTCGTCTTTTTACCTGATTAAGGTGCTTAGCTTTCGAAGTAGGCTACTTCTTGTGCTGGTGTTTTACCCGACTGTTTTCCAGTAGTTTCGATTTTGAAGCTGCCGATATAGGTTGCGGCTGAACCGTTGAGCGTAAGACCCGTTAAGAAGGGAATCTGCGCTTTTCCATTCCAGTATTGTTGTTTGGCTATGGTTTCAATTATCTGTTCTTCTTTTGAGGCCCATTCTTCGAGCCCGCTCGGATGGCTTTCTATTCCAACTGTGCCTTCCACAGGGAGAGACACAGCAAGAAGTGAACAGGGTTCTTTCGAACCTTTGGTAGTTTCAAAGGTGATAGTAGCAAACAATCCGGTCGGCAGTTTTTCTGCCGTCGATCCTTGTTCTATTTCGGTTGTACCTGGAGTGACTATCCAATCCAATTTTTGTTGGTTTCGGGGTGCTTCTTCTAATTCTTTTTTGATCCCGCCATATTTCCACCCTCGATGCGCAGACACTTTGACTGTATTGTTGCCGTTAACTACTGGCGTACAGTGAGCGACTCCAGGAATGGTCAGTCCATGGTATTTTAGTTCGAGTTTGGCTTGGCATTGATCGGCGTTGTTATAGATAATACCTTTTACTTGTACACTTTCTGCGAGAATTTCCTCTGCGAGGCTCATAATTTTTCCTGAGAGCTTCTGTTTCCCTCCTTCACCAAATACTTCTTCCGGAGAGGCTCCCGTAATTCTACCGTCTTCTTTAATTGAGCCTTTTTCTCGATGATGACAGTAGGGCCCTTCGCCTACTTCGGCAAACGCAGGCGTTGCCGCCAACGCGCCGGCGACAAGCAAGGCCAACAGGCCAAGCACGCCGGCTCTCATAGTACGTCCCAACACGTGAACACTCCTTCCGCCCCGGCAATCCGGGGCATCGCTTGGCCGCCGAACACCCGCCTCAACACGGGGAGCAAGACCCTCGACGACCTATGGGTGCCTTCCTGGCGACCCGTCCAACTTTGCGTTGACCGCCAACTGCTGGAAGGCACGCACATAGGATTCCGCAACGGCGCTACCAGATCAAGCTGCCCTGCGCAAGGAAATCGAGAAGATCGCTGACCGAAGTCGTACGAACCCTCCGAAAATAGCTCAACCGAGCCGTTTGGCTTAGGGGACAACCACTGGCGTAGATACTTCGGACGCTCGGAATAACGTTTCCGACCGCCAGTTGGCGCCTCGAAGCGTTGCCAGGTCTCTGTTCGCGGGACCCTCGCGCGCTCCGGGCGCGTCGCCGGAGTCCTGCGCGCCGATCTGGTGCTAGCCTGAAGCGAGTGACCGGCCGGGTGCATCTCGTGGGCGCCGGCCCGGGCGATCCCGCTTTGCTCACGGCGCGCGCGCTCGAGCTGATCGCCTCCGCCGACACGATCCTCTACGACCGGCTGATTCCTGCGCAGGCGCTCGACGGGGCGCGCGCCGATGCCGAGCTGCTGTTCGTGGGCAAGGAGGGCGGCGGGGACTCAATGCCTCAGGAGGAGACCGAGGTGCTGCTCGTCTCCCGCGCGCGGGAAGGCAAGCAGGTGGTGCGCCTGAAGGGGGGCGATCCGTTCGTGTTCGGGCGGGGTGGGGAGGAGGCCTTGACGCTGCGCGCGGCAGGCGTCGCGTTCGAGGTCGTGCCGGGGATCACCTCTGGCGTCGCGGCGCTTGCGTATGCGGGGATCCCCGTCACGCACCGCGGGTTTGCCACGGCCGTGGCGCTGATCACTGGGCACACCCGGGATCGGGGCGCAGAGGCCAGTGGCGGCGAGGGGGCCGGCGTGGAGGCCACTCCTGACGGTGATCTCAACGCGGGTACCGGTGGCAGCGGGGAAAGCGATCTCGACTGGCCCGCGCTGGCGGCATTCCCCGGGACGCTCGTCTTCTACATGGGCATCCGCCAGCTTGCGCACATCGCCGATTCGCTGATCGCCGCCGGGCGCCCGGCCGAGCAGCCCGCGGCGGTGGTCGAACGGGGGACGCTTCCCACTCAGCGCACCATATCCGCGACGCTCGGGACGATCGCGCGGCGCGCCGAGGAGGAGGGCGTGAGACCTCCCTCGATCACCGTCATCGGGTCAGTCGCCGAACTTGCGGAGCAGCTCGCCTGGCGTACCCCCGGGCCGCTGAGCGGACGCACCGTCGCGGTCACCCGCGCACGCGCGCAGACGAGCGAGCTCGCGCGGCGATTGAGCGAACTGGGGGCAGAGGTCATCCAGGCGCCCACGATCCGCATCCAGCCGCTCCCGGGGCCGCCGCTCGACCTCTCGCCGTATGACCTCGTGTGTCTCACGAGCCCCAACGGTGTCGACGCGCTGTTCGAGCGGATGGCTGCATCGCGCCAGCCCGCCGGCGAGGGAGCACGGGCGGCCGATCCGCCCCGCGATGCCCGCGCGCTTGCCGGGGCAACGGTCGCCGCGATCGGCCCCGGCACCGCGCGGGCGCTGCGCGAGCGCGGGATCCTCGCCGACGTGGTACCCGAGCGCTTCGTCGCCGAGGCGCTGGTCGAGGCGCTTGCCGATCTGCCCATCCGCCGCGCCCTCGTCGCGCGGGCGAAGGAGGCCCGCGACGTGCTCCCCGCCGCGCTGCGCGCGGGGGGGGCCGAGGTTGATGTGCTCGCGCTGTATGAGACGCTCGCCGAGCCGCTCGCACCGCGCGCGCTGGCCGCGGCGCGCGGTGCGCACTACATCACCTTCACCTCCTCCTCCACAGTGCGCTTCTTCGTGCAGGCCGCCGGGGGGGACGCTGGGCTCTCACCCGCCACGCGCGTCGTCTCGATCGGGCCCGTCACGAGTGCCACGCTGCGTGAGCACGGGATCGAGCCGCACGTGGAGGCACAACGCCACGACATCGACGGGCTGCTCGAGGCGCTGCTCACGGATGCGCTTTCCCATGCCGAGTGAGAGGTCGCTCAGCGTAGAGGAGAGCGATGGCGCCTTCGGTGCGCAGACCCTGGGCCGTCCCCGTATGCATCTGCGCAGCACCACCTCCACCAACGACCGTGCACGCGAGCTGGCAATCGCGGGGGCCTCCCACGGCACGCTGGTCACCGCGGCCGAGCAGACGGCCGGGCGCGGTCGTCAGGGCCGGCGCTGGAGCGCCCCCGCCGGGAGCGCGTTGCTGATGTCGCTCGTGCTGCGCGACGCGCCCCAACCGCTCTCGCTGCTCGCGGCCGTGGCCGTATGCGACGTCGTGGGACCCACCGCGCGGGTGAAGTGGCCCAACGACATCGTCGTGGAGGATGGGGTTGGGTTGCGAAAGCTCGCGGGGATCCTCATCGAGGGCCGCCCTCAGGATGGATGGGCTGTTCTGGGTATTGGGGTCAACGTGGCCGCCAATGTGGGGGAGATGCCCTTGGAGCTGCGAGGGACGGCTGCGAGCCTTGGGTTGGCGGCCGACGCGGTCGAGCCGGTCTTGGAGGATCTGCTCGATGCGCTGGGCCGCCGGTTGATGGGGTCTGTTGAGGACGCGCTCGACGTCTGGCGCGTACTCGATGTGTTGCTTGGGCGCGAGGTCTCCTGGGGGGAGGGGCGCGGCGGCCTACGTGGCGATAAGGTTGGCCGCGGGAGCCTGTCCGGACGCGCAGTGGGGATCGATCCGGATGGGCGCCTGCTTGTCGACAGGCAGGATGGCCAGCGGGTGGCGCTCGACGCGGGGGAGGTGCACTTGGGGGACGGGGCCTGCGATCCGGCGTGAGGCCCGGTCGAGATGCCCCCATCTACGTCACTTCTTACGTCTCTTGGCTTTCCTATGCGGCTTACGCACGCACTTGCCGTTCTTCTTGACGAAGCCCTTCTTGCACTTCGGGCGCGGGACCACAATCGGACGTTCCTTCGGGAAGACAGGGATCGGTAGGAGCTGGAGGGTGCTTGGCGGAGTGATCGATACGGGGGCTGGCGATTCCGTGCCGACGACACCCGGTTCTTCGACGATCGGCTCAGAGGGAGTTGTAAATGTCTCATCTGGGCCAGTAGTTATACCCGAGGCATTTACAGCCTGCAAAGCGTAGTGATAAACGATACCAGGCTGCAATCCGGTGATCAGCTGTTCGACCGCATATTCCGTAGCCGCCACTCCTTCATGTAGGATAGCTATTTCACCTTCGTTAAACTGTGTATAGGCTTCGGCAGTGCTCGATTCGTACGATGTGGTCAATCCGTACACGAAGCGATACGTGGTGATGCCACGTCCAGGGCTGATCATGCCATGTAGCGTGGCTTCATGCGGCGCCAAGTCGGTGGCGTAGGGTTCCTGTGCGTTTACGGTCGGTATAGCTGGAGGCGTGGTAAAGGTCTTGTCTCCTCCCAGTGCTTCTCCGAGCTCAGTAAAAGTGAGGATGCGATAGTGATAGGTGGTCCCCGGTTCCAACCCGACGATCGCCGCCGTTGCAGATATCAATCCTTCGGTGCTGTCGATTTCCGGTTCACTGAGGGATCCATATTCAGTCGTCGTCCCATACTGAAAACGGTAATGAGTTTCAATGCCTTCTTCAGGATCCAACTGTCCATTCAGCGTCGCCGTTGTTGCCTTCACGTTAGTCGCTGATCCTGTACTGACATCTGCGACCACAGGCCCCGTGGTGAATTCGCCTTCCTGACCAGTGCTGGTACCGTTTTCATTCATACCGACAAGTCGATAACGATAAGCGGTGTTAGGTGACAACCCGGTCAGGTTAGCCGTGACCGGCTGACTGGTCGCCGCAGAAGAAGTTTCTTCAGCGCTCCTGAGACCTCCGTTATATTCGAAATAATAGTGAGTTTCAACGCCTTCCGGATTGATTGTTCCGGCCAAAGTCGCGCTGGTTCCCTTCACGTTGGACGGTACACCCGTGGTCACATCGGGCAGCTCGACCAAGGCGAAAATACCCACATCGCTACCGGGGCCGTCGGCTACATAGATCTTTCCACTTGTGGAGTCGATCGCAATCCCGCTGGATCCTCCAATGGACCCGAAACCAAATGTATCGACTGGTGGGGGTTCCGCACCGCTGGAAGCGAACTGGAAGACACGATAGGGGATCGATCCTCCCGGCGGTTCACCGTCACCAACAAAGACTTCGTTGGCCGAGTTGGTCGCCACCGCCCGGGGATGGACTTCGCCTCTACTATCCACCGCACGAATAAAGGCGAAGGGCGCAATAGGGCCAAACTCATGCACGCCCGACACGCCGTTTACCACATACACGTCGCCACCCGAGTCGACCGTCACCCCAAACGCATTTTCGAGAGTTTCGGTGATCTGGGCCAAATACCCTCCCGATGGGGAGTACTCAACAACACGCACCGCGCCCGCATCTGCCACCCAGACATTGCCGTCGATAGGGCTCACAAAGATCGCGTTTCCACCTCGCACGTCACCCAACTTACTACCACCAAGACCCTGTTCCCCGCCATTGCCAAACTGTGTCATATAACTCCCCGAAGCGCTAAACTTTTGGACTCGCACGTCGCTTCCGGGTCCAGCTCCAGGTTCAGGTTCGTCTCTTTCTGCTACATATACATCTCCAGCTGACGTCCCGCCCGAATTATCTACGGCAACACTAACAGGCGTGTCAAACTGTCCATCTTCAGAGCCTCGAATGCCGGGTGAACACAAGTTCGTGCAGATCTCAAACTTCGGTTCACCGTCACTTACTCCCCACCCCCAGTCCGCAATAAATGCACCTCCAGCGCCGAACTCCTCGACTCTGTTATTTTCTGTATCGGTGACATATACATCGTGCGTTACGTTGTCAACTGCCACTCCGGCACCGGGGGCGCCCGTTCCAGAATACAGTGATAGCTGTCCGTCACCCACCCCAGGTTCACCAAACACTCCCGTACGGTTCCCATATCCCAGAAATGCCAGTGCGGACGCATCCATGAAAACCAAGGCTGCACTCAATGCACTCATCAGGCAGATCATACCCAGCGCTAACCGCCTGTAGGCATTAACTGTCGTCATCCGATCATACCCTTCTTAGCCATGCTAGTCTGACGCGCCTTTCTTTTTTGACCCCGCCCGGCCTTGGGACATCCGGCGACAGCAATCTTCGTCGAACGTACAAGGCGACGGCCGTTCTGACCGACGATAGTCGTAGGCATCGTGAGAGGCTTGGCACACAGGCTCCCAGTGGTTGTCAAAGCTGAGTACGGGCCTTCAGGGAGCCTCAATTCAAAGCTAGAGACCGGTACATCGGGGATGCTGGCGAATGTGCTGCTCGTGATCCCGCTCCTGCTGATGTTGATCGAGCCGGTGAGATCGACACGCACGCCCTCACCCTGCAGGATGATGTCGAGGTCCGGGAATCCGGCCCCTCCGTGGGAGACGAGATAGGCCGGGCCCGCTAGCGTCACCGGCAACACCGGGGTGATGCCCTTTACGATTCCCACCAGCGAAGCGGCAGGGCAAGCAGCCGGGTTGGTGTTGAAGGTGGTGTCGCGGCAGGCCTTCTGAATCGTTGTGAGGCGCGCGGGGAGCTGTTTGGGCAGCACCACCGCCACGCTGCGAATGTTCGCCTGACCCGCCGTTGAGGACACCTTCACGTCGAGGGTCGTGCCGCGTTTCTTTGCCGAGGGCACCCTGGTCGAAACTGAGAATCCTGGATTGAACGAAAGGCTCTTACAGCCGCCAGCCGCAAACGGCGAAGACACCTGCGCCGTCGTGCCCTGCGCGGAGGCGATCGTCGCAGTGACCTGCTGAGCAGAGCAGTTGGTTGGGTTGAAGAGGAACTGAGGTCTATCCAGCGTGACGTTCACGGTCTGCACGCGCAGGGGGATCCCATCGAGCAGCTGCGGTAGGGGGTCGCTCGTGACGGTCACGGCCGCGCTGCTCGGATCGACGTTCAATGTGGATCGCACCACGACCGTGCCGAGGTTGAAGGGACCCGCCACGGCAGGAACCGCAGCAGTGAGACCAAAGGGAGCGCCCCTATATGGGCCGGTCAGATACACCGGGCCCGAGACCCAGAAGGGATGAGATCCCGAGCCCGCGCCAGCCGTCGCGGTTCCAATCTTTGATGCGGAAGAACATGTACCCAGTGCAGCCTGTGGTTCAGGGCACAGCGGAACACGCGAAAGCATTCCTGCGAGACCCGGAGGCGTCCGCACCTGGATGGCGCTCAGATCCTGCGTCCGGTCGGTTCGACCGAAGGTCGTGGTGAAGTTCGTGTAGGCACCGGCTGCTGCGTTGGTCGCGCCACCAGAGAATGTTGGCGCGAACGGGAAGCCTTCACAGCCGGTGACGGTGAACCTCGATAGCAGCTTGGCATCCGGGGTTTCAGGGCTGCTCCAAGGCGTCATGTCGCCAGTCGTGCGTACTTCGCCGCACGTCTGCGGGTTCGCCAGCGGCGCACGCGCACCGCCCTTTATGACGAGCTTCAGATCGCTCACGGGTAGCTGCGGGGTGTTGCTGAACGTAGCGGCCAACTGGCCCGTGACGGGATTCGCCGACGCGGTGCCGTGCAGCTTGACGGTCACGCCCGAGCCTTCCAACTGGACGTACAACCCATACAGGTTCCCGTCCAGTGCGTCAGCTTCGGCGCACGCGGCCTGTTCTGGATCCCCGCATCCCGGCTGCGCAATGAACACCTGACCGTGTAGCGATTCGGCAAGTAGAGGGGTCGACGCTTCCGCGACCCCGATCTGGGAGGTGAGCGGGCAGTGTCCCGGCACCGTCGAGGTGAGTTCGATCCCTTCGGGACCTCCTGCCGGACACGCACGCAGACCGTCCCCTGCCGACGGAGAAAGAGAGACACCCGCCGGCAGTATGACGGTGGTGTTCTTCACGGGCGGGGAGAAGAGACCTTCCAGGCCAAGCGCCTGAGACTGAGGAAAGTTTAACATCGAAGGTATATCCGGAAAGCTCATCGGCAACAGTATTTTCGGGCTCTACAGAGATAGTTGGGTGGAACTGCAGCCGATTACAACCCGCGACAGGTGCCGCTTCTGCGCTATCCGTCGCGGCCTCTGGATTGTTTGGTTCTCTCCACGTAGCCACTCTGATCTTTGTTTCCAACCCGCGGGCTGAGCAGTCACTGGAATTGGTAATAAATGGAACCGACTGGTCCTTGTTGAGCCCTGGAAGACTGTCTGCACCGATGGGATCGCCAAAGAAGGTCACCACCGCGCTCCGCACATCGCCGTCCACAGGCAGATCTGGCGCGGAAAGACGAAGGTTGTAGTCTGGTCCAGCACCGAGGCGCGCGTACAAAAATACAGTCTTTTCGAGACCTTCCGCGAAAAATCCGAACTCAGCTGGATAACCCCGCTCGGGAACTACATTGTAGATCGGAGAGGCGCTATGCTCCTGGCTGAAGATGCCCTGTGCAAAATTTGCAAAAAATGTGCCGACGCGACTACTTGCCGGACAGTCACGAGCAAAAACGGCGGCAATTGTACACTTGCTGGTAGCCTGAGGATCGCCGAACAAGCCCGTCGGAAGTTCAACTTCGGTCGACTTAGCTGTCTGTCCCGGCGAAAGGGCGAAAGTGGTAGTCAGCGCATACGGATGGCCACCGGCCTGATTATCGAGAGCGCCTGACACATCGCTCGCCTGACTATTGAAGTCGAGAAACTCAAACGGAAGAGAAGATCCACCAGCCATAATCGAGCTTGCTGCCCTTGCGGTAGGCGCCCCTCCGCCAGAGACCACCACAGTATCTGTCGCAACCCCCGCCTTATCGACCGCGGTCGGCACCACAAGTACCGCCGACTGTCCGAGCGCAGGAACAGGATGGCTATCCTTACATGTAACAACAATCGGGCTGGCCTGCCCCACAGTACATTCTTCCCAGCTACCACCATCGACCGACCTGGCTTCGATCGCTCCGTCAACCACGGATTCCGCGGGAAGTGTCTCCGAAAGCGTGATGGTGCCGCTCGTCGCAACACTTCCGATATTCGTAAGGATAGTTGAATACTTACCTTCTTCTGGCGATAGCAAAATCTGCCAGGCCGCCCCTGGCACAGATGGCGCAGCCGCAGCCGCATTGCATGCGACCAGGCCAGCCAGCCAGATGCCTGACAACAAGCAAGCGCGCCGACAACGTCGCACCCACGTCATCGTCGTCCCCTCCCAAGTGAGGCTCTTTTCACCACGCGGTGTATCTTTGTTCTGCCTCTATGCTTGGCTCTCTTCTTTGGCTTTGTCTTCTTGTTCTTGGCGACCCGTCTTGGCTTTGCAGCCGACTGCTGTGACGCGGGTTCAACGATATTTTCTCCCGCGGGGCGGCTCGCACTATCGACCGGCGTGAATGCAGGGGCCGGTGCGAGCCCACCCTGACACGCATCGCCATCACACGTCGGCAACCCTATCGCCAGGGGGAATCCGCCATTAATACGTGCATCATATACATCCCGCTGTGTATCACCATCCTGAGAGACAAGGCGGTCTGCCGTCGCGAAGAAAATATCTTCGCCAGATTCGTCGATTCCCAAGAGTCCGCCGCCCAAGGTGGAATCCTGACCGTCTGAAATCAGAGCCAGTCCGCCTTCGTGATACTCATATACATTCGCAACTCTAGGTGCAGCGCTCGGTACCAATACGGCGCCACTCTGGAAGACAACATACGAGCCGTCGGCAGAGATAGAGCTCAGCAGGGGAGCTGGATCCTGACTGACAGTGTATCTATGTGTAACTATCGTAGCAGGATATTCACCCGATTTCCCCGGTCCCTCCGATACCCGCACAAGAGTTTTTGCTTCAGCGTTGTATTCAAACAACTGCGCCACCCTGCTCGTATCGCCAGATGTCAGGTGGGCGCTGCTTGTGAATATCACAATATGACCGTCAGCCGATGCCTCCACAGGTCGGTCGTCCTCTTGCTGCCAATCGGCTAGGTCGTTTAGGCTTTCCGGATTGCTAGAAGGTAAGGAGTTCAAACTAGCAGGACACCCTGCGTCTTTAATCGTTCCGGACACTCCCGCGCCCGAACAAAGGGCACCGATAAACGCCATCCGCTTTGCGGTGGTATCGAAGACATATAGATTATCTGCGCCTTCCTGTGCCACGTCACCTACGGGATTGGGACTTGCCGTCAGTCCGCTCTGGGCTACAAAGTACACACGTGAACCATCGGCAGATACGCGTGCCACTCCTTGCACGTCGGGCGCGACAAGTGTCTCCCTTTCCCTTAGTTCAGGATTAAAAGTCATACTCGTAAAGATTTATGCTTTCGGCGCCTGGAAGCAGATGCTGCGCAGATAAAAAGAACACCTTGGATCCACTGGTGGAAGCGCCCTGGAAGATCGCATCAGCTGGCGTGCTGACGTCACACGCTGGACAATCATCCTTTGAAGGCTCGGAAATGTTAACAGTTTCATATTTTTCCGTAGCCGTATTATTCCCAGCCTTATATATTCGACCGAACAGCTCATCTGCTGGAGGCCCGGTGCCAATCCCTTCTCCGGTACATGAGTTATGCTTTTCTCCCTGTGTTGCGCCGGAGACGGTGAAAAACACCCTGGAGCCGTCGGCGGAAATCGCATTATACAGATCGTCAGCGAAACTTCCATTGAATTCGCCATTAGATGGAAAGCCTAGACTTACGCCACACTGGCCGATCATATGTTCGTTGCTGTCGACTCCTACCAGCGCAGGCTTCGTCATATTTCCTGTACCTCTATACTCATATAGCGAGTAAAATCCCAGCTTGCTATACAGAGGCCCTGTGTTTTCCATCGTTTCGTCGTATGGCCAAAGGTAGTCGACCCCCGGATGAGCCACGGTTGGGCCTTCCATCGCAAAAATCACGGTTGTGAGATCGCTGGACGCGCTCGGCCTGGTTGTTGGCGCAGCAAAAGTATTCGCTGGGTTTTTAGCAACTGCTTCGCTAGAGAAAACTGGTCCTATTTCGACTGGTGCTCCCTGCGGGAGGGGATTGATATAGAGATTTCTTTCATGCGGATTTGCTTGAGAGAAAGTTGACGGCAAGATATAGTCGAATAGACCCTTACTGAGATCTGTGCTTCCCGCAAGCAGGGGTTCTTCCTGTGGATTAGTAAGACCCTCCGGTTCGACGAGCGGCGACGTGCTCCAACCGAGTGGCGTACGCTCAGCATCGTATACGTTCTCGAGGCCGTCCTGGGCACTGTCCGCGAAGGCGCCGAGACTCGACATGATCACGTGTGATCCATTTGCGCTGTTTACGTTTACCGGCCATCCAGCCTTGGCAACGGGACTAACCAGCTCATATGCACGACAATCTGGTAGTCGACCAGAATGTGATTCCTCGCGCAGAACGGAATTAGCGCATTCTGCGGCCGATGCTCCTCCCGCCCATAGCAATGGGCAGCCCACGGCGACGCCGAGGGCGGATAACAAAACTCCGGATAGATAAGGACGATAGTTATACATATCAGTTAGATTTATTGAGCGGTGAGTCTATTATGCGAGGTTAAATCTTGGATCGACTGTTTCTTACAAGAGGGAGAAACTACTTTAGTCGACGACGCCACTACTTTAGTAGCGTCGTCCACTCTGCCGTCAGCTGGCGTACAGCTATTCTTCCAGAAGCTCCATTTCTTGTTTTTCTGCTTTGATTTCGACTTCTCCTGTGAGGGTAAATGGATTGCCCCCTAGCTTGAGTCCTGGTTTTTTTAGACCTTCATACCTTCGGGTCGCGGCGTTCCAGACGTGTTGTTTTGGTTCATTTTCACTGTTAAATAGTTGCTTTTTCGGTTTTGCTGAATTCGCCGATATTTGGCGGCGATACGGGGTTTGCCGCCGCGGTGCCCGCGACTGGATATTTCAACGGCAGTCAGTGTTTCTTTACCGAGATTGCCGGTGAGAACCTGTTTGCCTCCTTTGCCTTGAATGTTTTCCGTGGCGCCTTCCACGAGTTTTTTCTGAGTTTCTTCAGAATTATTTCTATGGTGCCACCATGGTCCACCTTCAGCATATGCAGCCGTAGCCACAAGCGATCCCACCACCACAGGACCATAAGCCCCAGCAGCGTGACTCTGATCTTACTTCCTAACACGTGATACTCCTTCCGCCCCGATCCCGGGCCAAATTGGATTGAACGCCAAACACCCGCCTCGCAGGCAGATGGCTCGGCGATCCACGGCGTGGACACCCCGAGCAGCTCGCCAAGACCCTCGAAGTGCCGGTCATCTATGCGGGGGTAAATCGAGGATAGACTGCTTCTTACAAAAGGGAGAAGCTACTTTAGTAGGCGACGCTACTATTTTCGGTAGCGTCGCCTACCTACCTACGCTGGGGTTAGTTTACAGCTATTCTTCCAGAAGCTCCATTTCTTGTGCTTCTGCTTTGATTTCGGCTTCCCCTATGAGGGTGGCTGGATTGCCTGACATTTTGAGTCCTAGTTTTTTGAGTCCTTCATACCTTTTTTTAGCGGCGTTCCAGACGTGTTGTTTCGGTTCACTTTCACTGTTAATAATTAGTTTTTCGGTTTTGCTGAATTCGCCGATATTTGGCGGCGATACGGGGTTTGCCGCCGCGGTGCCCGCGACTGGATATTTACCAACGAGAAGACAGGGACCCGCCGGCCCAAGAATAACCGTCGTAAATTCGTGTTCTGCCAGTCCGGTTTCTAATTCTGAATTAGTTGGTTCGGTCGGGAAGAAGACCATATCTCTACCTTGAACTTTTTTTTGCGGTTTTTCTTCCAACTGTTTCGTCGTGCCGTCCCATTTCCAGGCCATCCAGGCTTCCACATGGACCGTATTACCGCTCGTGCCAACTTCTACTTTAGTACATCCGCTAGCCGGGGTTTTCAGACCGACATACGTCAAATTGATTTTGCCTTGCGCTTGATTACCAGCATTATAGAGTATGCCTTTGATTTGGACTGATTCTGCATCAATTTCAACGGCAGTCAGTGTTTCTTTACCGAGATTGCCGGTGAGAACCTGTTTGCCTCCTTTGCCTTGAATGTTTTCCGTGGCGCCTTCCACGAGTTTTTTCTGAGTTTCTTCAGAATTATTTCTATGGTGCCACCATGGTCCACCTTCAGCATAAGCCGAAGAGGCCGCATACGAGCCAACCACCAGCAAGGCCATAAGGCCCAGCAGTGTAGCCCTCATCTTGCTTCCTAACACGAGATACTCCTTCCGCCCCGAACACCGGGGCACATTGGATTGGACGCCAAGCACCCGCCTCAACGCGGGGAGCAAGGCCCTCGACGCCCTACGTATGCCCTCCTGGCGACCCGGCCAGCTATGCGTCGATCTCCAACTAACAGAAGACATAGCCGAGCATCATGGCCGTACGGCCCCAGCAGTTCAAATCGCCTTTGGCAAGGCCTTTGGCCCACAATCGGTGCTAAATACGGAAGCGAAGAGCGCTAACGCTCTGCAGCACCGCTTGTCCAAGCCATTTCATCTGCCACGGCTCCGATAGTTCGGATGCCGCGCAGATCCCAAATAGTGTTTCCGTCCTACCCAGCAGCAGTGGTGCCCGGGGCCTCGCGTGGGGTTCCCTGAGGAGTCCCCTTGGGGCGCCTTCGCTTGTTGCGCGCCCTTCGCTTCGGGAAATTACGCAACAACTCGCGCGCCAACGCCGGCGGCTTGCGCGCCATTCGAGTTCGCGCGCCGCGCAGGGCCTCTTCGGCCTCGGGGGTGTGCGCCACCGCCGAGGCCAGCAGCGCTGCCGCGAGGCGGCGGTCCTGTTTGCGCGATGCGTGGATCAGCCTCCTCGCGTTGCGTGCGTGCGCTCCTCCCGAGGAGTTCACCAGCAGCCCCAGCAGGCGCTTCGTCTCCGGCCAGCGCTGCACCGCGTACTCCTCGTGCACTTCTCGCGTGTACTCGGCGAGGCGCCAGATCCATGCCGTCGCCTGGTCGCGGCGTCCGATGCGGCGATCCACCAGCGCTCGCAGGAGGATCTTCGTCGCCTCGCGGCGCTCCTCGCGGGGCCAGCCGCCCACCACGTCGATCGCCGTATCGAAGGCATCGGGGTCGCGCAGCGTCGTTATCTCGCTCAGCGCCCGCATCCGCAGCAGCGGGTTCTTGTTGCGCTGGATCGCCGTCACCAGGAAGCGGCTCCGCAGCTCGCTCGTGCGATCGAACTGCAGCATCGTTCGCACCCTCCGCCAGCTGTTCGCCACCACCCTTGCGCCCGCGAGCGCCGCCCATACGTGCTGCTCGCCGTAATCGAGGTTCTCCACGTAGATCCGCCACAGCTCGCGCTCGAACACCTCAAAGCGCCGCTCCTCCTCCGCGCACACCGGCAGCACGCGGCGCTCCACGCGCATCCTTCGCCCGCGCCCGCGGCGCACCGGGCCCACCACGATCGCGCCGCCGCGGTACACGTCGCGGTCGAGCAGCGAGTGCAGCGTGATCACCGGATCGTCGTTCTTCGTCGCCGGGTGCACGAAGTCCACCACCAGGCCCGCCTCCTTGCCCGGGTGCCTTCGCGTCACGCGCCCCACCCGCTGCTGGTAGATGCGCCGCGAGGCCGTCGGCGCGAGGTGCAGGCACACTGTCGCCCGCGGCGAGTTCCAGCCCTCGGCGAGCAGCTGCGCGTTGATCAGCACGTCCACGTCGCCGCGCTCGTAACGCGCCAAGATGTCCGCCAGTTCGCGCTTTGGTGTCTCGCCCGAGACCGCCTGCGCCTTTATTCCTTCCGCGCGGAATGCCTCCGCCAGGTTGTACGCGTGGCGCACCCCCGCCGCATACACCACCCCCGGCACGCCATTGAAGCGCGTCTTGTAGAGGTTCGCCGCCGCCAGGTTGAAGGGGTGGTGATCGAGCACCTTCGCGAGCTCCTCCGGATCGAACTCCGTATCCACCTCGCCCCTTCGCAGCGGCACCTTCGCGATCGTCCGTACCCCCACCCCCGGCGGGATCCGCACGCAGCGCAGGGGCGAGATCACCCCCCTTCGCGCCGCCTGCGCCAGATCGAAGCGCGAGGTCTGCGTCGGGAACAGATCCGTCACATGCCTTGCGATCAAGGCGCCCGTCGCCGTCATCCCGATGAAGATCGGGCCCGTCCACTCGCGGATCGCCCCGCTCGTCTTCTCGCCCAGCGCCGTGTGCGCCTCGTCGCAGATCACGATCGTGTAGGCGCTCGAGATGCGCCCCGCGTTGCGCACGAACCACTGGTAGGTCTCCACCGTCACCGGGCCATTCGCGCGATCCTCGCCCACATACAGCGGCCGCGAGATCCTCCGCGCGTAGCCGCGCTGGCGCAGCTCGCCGTTGAACTGTTCCACGAGGTTCCTCCGGTGCGTCAGGATCAGGATGCCCCCCGTCTGCGAGCCCTCCACGAAGCCCAGCGCCGCCACCGTCTTGCCCGCGCCCGTCGCGTGCTCGAACCAGAAGCGCTTCGCCGCATTCGGATCCTCCGGCTGCTCGGGGAGGGCCTCTTCCTCGTCCTCGTCCACCCAATCGCGCGGCTCCTCCCCATCGTCCTCCTCGGCCTCCTCCTCAGCGTCGGCTTCGGCCTCCAGATCGTCCTCCGCCCCCTGCAGCTCCTCGTCCTCGTCGTCGTCGTCGTCCTCGTCGGGCGCCGCGCGCGCTACCGGTTCGAGGTCGTCGTCCTCGTCCTCATCCTCGTCGTCCTCGTCGTCGTCGTCGAGATCCTCTTCTTCGCTCTCGTCCTCGTCGTCATCGCCACGCTCATCCTCGCCTCGCTCCCCCTTCGCCCCCGCAGCGGCCTTCGTCTTGCCCGCGGATCCCGCGCCATCGCCATCCCCGGAAGCCTTCGCGCCAGCCCCATCGCCATTCTCCAAGCCGAGGATCGCCGCCGAGGCCAGCAGCTCCGGCGAAGCGGCCGCGGCCGCCCCCCGGCCGTTGCCCGCGCCGGCCGAGCGCTGCGCCTCCGCCAGCAGCGCCGTCAGCGTTCCCGACAGCGCATCCACCTGGTGCGCCGAGAGGACCGTCCCATCCTTCAAGCGCGGATCCTCCACCGACAGCAGCCGTTCGAGGCCCAGCAGCAGCGAGAAGCTCCGTCGCCACTCCGTCGAGGGGTGCTTCGCCTTCTCCTTCAGCTCCCTCAGCGCCCCATCCAGCGCGCGCCTGCGCGCCGAGCCGCTCGCGAGTACCGCGGCGGGATCCTCGCCATCGTGCACGAACTCCTCGCGCACAAAAGCCGCCGCTCGCTCGATTTCGGCGGTTGTGGGAATGGGCGCGGCCGCGAGGGCCACTGGCGTGGGCTCGGCCATGAAGGCTGTGGACTTCGAGACGGTGGCGGCGGAACGGACGGGTTCCGCGCGACCCAGATGCCGGCCTATCACCGGCGAACAACCGGGCGCTCAGAGCGACCCGGCTCTGATGTACGCCTCAGGATATAGCATCTTCGAGCCTTGAACCTCACGGGGCCAAAGCCTTGAGCCGCCAGTTCGCCTGGATCGCCCTCGGCGGGATCGCGCTCGTGATCGTGCTCGCGCTCGGCATCCGCGAGCTGCCCGGCCGCGACGACACCACGCAGCAGCTTCGCCCCCTCACCGCCGCGCAGGTGCGCGCCGCGCTGAGCGGGAGCCCCCCCGCGCTCGCCACACTTCACGCGCGCGGCGAGCAGCTGCTCGAAGGCGGCAGCGCCGCGCTGCACGCCCAGCTCGCCGCCCTCCACAGCACGCCCGTCGTCATCAACAAGTGGGCCTCCTGGTGTCAGCCCTGCCAGTCCGAGCGCCTCACCTTCCAGCACGCCGCCTCCAGCCTCGGCCGCCGCGTCGCCTTCCTGGGGATCGACTCGGGCGACCACTCACGCTCGGATGCGCTTTCGTTCCTCCACGCCACGCCCCCCAGCTATCCCAGCTATTACGACCCCTCCAGCCGGCTCGGCACCGCCATCACCGACTCCTCCTTCATGCCCGTCACCGTCATCCTCAACGCCCACCACGAACAGTTCATCCATCAGGGGCCCTACCTCAGCCTCGCCGAACTCGAACGCGACATCCACCGCTACGGGTTGACTTCATGAGTCACAGAGGCACACCCTCACACCCGCGCCACCCGGCGCAATCTCGGCATCCATCGCGTCCACGGCGGGAGCTCAACGGTGCCTGAGATCCGCATCGACCCGCTCAGCGGGCACCGCTCGATCATCGCCGGCGAGCGCTCCAAGCGCCCCGGCGGCGAGCCGCGCTGCGAGGCGCCCCCGTCGATCGACCCCGCCGGCGACCCCTTCGCCGAGGGCCACGAGGACCGCACCCCTCCCGAGCTCTACGCCGTGCGTCCGGGGGGCGGGCCGCCCAACTCCCCCGGCTGGCGCGTGCGCGTGGTGCCCAACCTCTACCCCGCGCTCGACCCCAACGGGAGCACTCCCGAGTTGCCGGCGCAGGCGCGCCCCGAGCTGTTCACCGCGCTCCCCGCCCACGGCGCGCACGAGGTGATCGTCAACGCTCCCAACTCCGTCCTCTCGCTCGCCGAGCTCGCCGCCGAGCAGGTCCACATCGCGATGGAAGCCTGGCGCGCGCGTATGCGCGCGCACGCCCACAGCCCCTACCTCCAGCTCATCGTCAACGAGCGCCGCGAGGGCGGCGCCTCGCTACCCCACACCCACGCACAGCTCTACGCGCTCGACTTCGTCCCCTCCGAGGTCGCCCGCGAGCGCGAGCGCGCCGGCGCCTATGCCACGCGCACGATGGGACAGGATCTGCTCGGAGACATCGTCGCCGAGGAGGTCCGCCTGCGCGAACGCATCGTCGCGATCGACGACGAGGCCGTCCTGCTCGCGCCCTTCGCCTCGCGCGTCCCCTTCCAGCTGATGCTCGCCCCCCGCCGCCCCCGCGCGCGCTTCGAGGACGATGGACCGCTCGGCGCCGCCCTCCTCCACGACGGGCTCCAGCGGCTCGCGCGCCGGCTCGGGGCGAGCCCGCCGCTGAACCTCTGGGTGCGCACCGCGCCGCTCGGCGCCGAGCGCTTCTGCTGGCGCATCGATGTGCTCCCACGCCTCACCCACCTCGCGGGGCTCGAGCTCTCCACCGGACTCAACCTCAACATCGTCGCGCCCGAGCACGCCGCCGCGTTGCTTCGCGAGGCATAGGTCCACACCGCGCGCCAAGCGAGTGCTGCCGGGGGGCGATGCGCAGGCCCGCCTCCAGCGCGAACGACCGCGCGCTTCGCGGCCCGCTGGGCTGCCGAAGGCTGCCCCTCCCTGCTTTTCAACCCCCGCACGGTAGGCTCCCGCTCGTGCCGCCGGAGCCGCGCTTCATTCCCCGTTTCATCGCCGAGCCCCCCAGGAGGGGCTTCCCTATGGGCGCTGGGCGCAGCGTCTCGCCGAGGTCTTCCTTGCCGCGATCGCCGCGCTCGAGGACGCGCCCGAGGACCTCGGCGATGTGCGCGAGATCCTCTGGTTTCCCGATCGCAGCTGGCACGGGCGCACCTACATTCCCGCCACCTCGCTCTCCAGCGGCGGCTACGAGCTATTCGGATACGTTCGCTTCATCGCCTCCGAAGAGGGCGGCGAGCCCAGCGACTTCACCGCCCACGTCGACTTCACCGATCAAACCGCCGCCGAGAACCCCCAGTGGACGATCGACCTCTGCGACGAGCCCCTCGGGCGCTGGCGCGGAACCTCGGGTGGCGCCGCCACCATCACGCTCGTCTGGGGGCGCCCGCTCCTCGCCGGCGCCGCGCTCGCCACCGCCGAGCTCGGCGAGCTCACCGTCGACCAGTGCGAGCTACTCGAGGAGCGCTTCACGCTCATCGCCCCCGACGACTACCTCCACGAGCTGCTCGCGGTGAAACTCTGGGACGCCCGCGGGCGCGAGCTCGCGCGCGAGTCGCTCTACGACGACGCCCCTCACGACGATCCGGCTTAACAGAGCCCCGGGCTTCAACCTGGCTTGACAAGCCGCCGAGCGCCGGCTCCCTGCGCTCAAGCGAGGCCGCGCGCGGGCCGATGGGGGCCGTGAGATGGCCCCATCCATCACGGAGAGCCCCACCCCTTCCAGCGCCGCCACCGGCACGCGCGAGCGCGAGCGCCGCGCCGAGGCCCTTCGCCGCCACCGCGCCGACGCGCACGTGCAGCGGATGGCCTCCGTCGGCGAGCTCGCCTACCTCCGCGCGCAGCTCCGCGTCGCCTCGCGTCTCACCGCGCGCCTTGCCTCGATGCGCGACATCGACGAGATGCTGCAGCTCGTCGTGGACGAGCTGCACGGCACCTTCGCCTTCTACCTCGCCGCCATCCAGCGCCTCGACGAGGACGGCATTCTGCGCCTCGTTGCCGCCCGCGGCGCCCTCGCCGAGGTGATGACCGAGTTCCTGCTCACCGAGCAATCCGTCCACGAGGGCATCAACGGGCGTGTCGCGCGCTCCGGCGCCACCGCCTTCGTGCGCGACACGCGCAAGGACGCCGACTACATCGTTCGCGACCCCCAAACCGACCCCCGCTCGGAGCTCAGCGTCGCGATCGCCCTCGACGGGCGCATCTGGGGGGTGCTCAACATCGAGGCCGCCGAGCCCGAAGCCTTCAGCGAGGCCCACGCCGTGCTCGTCGAGGCCATCGCCGCGAGCCTCGGCGCCGCACTGCACAGAGCAGGGCTCGTGGCCGAGCTCGAACGCGCCTTCACCACTACGCTCGCCGCCCTCTCCAGCACCGTGGAGGCGAAGGACGACTACACCGCCGCCCACGGCGAGGATGTCGCGGAGATGGCCGAACGGGTCGCTCTGCGCATGGAGCTCTCGCCCACGCGGGCCCGCGACGTGCGCTACGCCGCGATGCTCCACGACATCGGCAAGATCGCCATCCCCAGCGAGATCCTCCTCAAGCCCGCGCCGCTCGACGACGCCGAGTGGGAGATCATGCGCAGCCACGCCGCCATCGGCGGCGAGCTCGTCGAGCGCATCGACGCCTTCGCGCACCTCGCCCCCGCCGTGCGCGCCAGCCACGAGCGCTGGGACGGCGGCGGCTACCCCGACGGGCTCGCCGGCGAGCAGATCCCGCTCGCCGCGCGCATCATCGCCGCCTGCGACACCTTCGACGCGATCGTCACCGATCGCCCCTACCGCGCCGGGCGCATGCCCGCCGAGGCCGCCGCCGAGCTGCGGCGCGTCGCCGGCACGCAACTCGACAAGCTCGTCGTCGCCGCGCTCCTCGCAGAGCTCGCCGGCCAGCTCTAAAGCCGCGCCTCCTCGCCACCGATACAAGCGACAACCTCGAAGGATTCAACTGCTTGCTGCCCACCGTTCCCACCTCGATCCGCGCCGTCGGCGCAGTGCTGCTCGGCGTCGCCGTGCTCGCCGCCACGCTCATCGCCACCTCCTCGATCGAGCGCACCGCCGCCAACCGCGGCTACAACGGCACCCAGACGGCGCAAACGCTCCTCAACACGATGCTCAACCGCGACACCCAGCTGCGCGGGTATCTGCAGACCGGAGACGAAGCCTTCCTCACCGGCGAGGCCACCGGCGCCGGCGGCTTCCAAACCGCCGTTCACGGCGCGCGGAGCTACGCCCGCTCGGCCCCCGGCGCCGAAGCCGACCTCGCGGCCGAGGTGCGTTTCGCCCACCAGTGGCAGATCGACGCGCAGCACGCCATCGCCGAAGTGCGCCGCGGTGGCGTGCACAACACCTCGCTCGCCAACGCGCTCGCGCGCAAGCGTGTGATGGACGCCTTCCGCGCCGCCAACACCCGCTACCTGGGAGCGATGAACTCCGAGCGCATCGCCGACCTCGACCACGCCACCACGCTCTCCACCTGGATCATCGGCGGCCTCTCGCTGCTGTTCGCGCTCACCGGGCTCGCGCTCGTGCGCCTCAACGTCCACAGCGAACGGCGCCGGCGCGAGGCCATCCGCGCGGCCGAGCTGCAGCGCGACGCACGCGAGCGCGCCTACGTCGAAGCGCGCCGCCACTTCGCCGAGATCGTCCAGGTCTCCGAAACCGAGTCCGAGGCGCGCGAGCTGATCAAGCGCCGCATCGAGACCGGACTGCCCGGCTCCTCGGTCGTCGTCCTCGCCCGCAACAACAGCGCCGACCGCCTTCTCGCGACCACGCCCGTGGCCTCCGACTCCCCGCTCGCGCTTTCGCTGGAGGGCGCCAAGCCCCGCTCCTGCCTCGCCATCCGCCTCGGTCGCGTCCACGACGAAGGCGGCGAGGGCGCCGAGCGCTCCGTCGCCTGTGAGATCTGCGGCGGCATACCGGGACGCTCCCTCTGCGAGCCCCTCCTCGTCGGCGGCGAGGTGATCGGCTCGCTGCTCATCGCCCACGAGAACGAGCTGGGCGACCAGGGCCGGCGCCTCATCAGCGAGACCGTCACCTACACCGCGCCCGTGCTCGCCAACCTTCGCAACCTCGCCATCGCCGAGCGCCGCGCCCACACCGACTCGCTCACCGGGCTCCCCAATCGCCGCGCGCTCGACGACACCTTCAAGCTGATGATCGCCCAGGCCAGCCGCGCGCTCACGCCGCTCTCGGTGATGCTCATCGACCTCGACCGCTTCAAGGAGGTCAACGACACCTTCGGCCACGACCGCGGCGACGAGGTCCTCGCGGCCGTCGCCACCACCCTCACGGAGTCCGTGCGCACCAGCGACTTCGCCGCGCGCATGGGCGGCGAGGAGTTCCTCGTGCTCCTCCCCAACACCGACCCCTCCACCGCCGGCACCGTCGCCGAAGGGGTCGCCCGCTCGCTCGCCGCCACCAAGGTCAACGGCGTCGACCGGCGCGTCAGCGCCAGCTTCGGCGTCGCCGGATTCCCCGTCCACGGCGCCGACGGCCCCACCCTCCTACGCAGTGCCGACCGCGCGCTCTACCAAGCCAAGCGCGACGGCCGCGACTGCGTCCGCGTCGCCACCGCCCCCGCCCGGCGAGAGGAGGGTGTTCCCCCTCTCGCCGCCGGCGTCGCCAGCCTCGTCGGCGAAGGCGAGTAACCCTGCTCTAGTGGTGCCCGTGGCCGCTGTCGTGGCCCTTACCGCCACCGCCAATGATGCCGCCGTGACCGTGGTCACCGCCGCCACCGATGCTGCCGTGGCCATGATCGCCACCACCGCCGAAGACGCCGCCGTGACCGTGGTCACCGCCGCCACCGAAGACGCCACCATGACCGTGGTCGCCGCCCCCGCCGATACCGCCGTGCCCATGGTCGCCGCCCCCGCCCTGGCCGCCGTGACCGTGATCGCCACCGCCGCCCTGGCCGCCGTGACCGTGATCGCCGCCACCGCCGTGGTCGCCGCCGCCGCCATTACCACCGCCGTGTTCGCCCTCGTGACCATGGCACTCGTGATCCTCGCCGCGACCCTTGCCGTGTTCACATGGCGGGCGGTACTGGGCCCAGCTCGCGCTGCTCGAAGAGCTCCCGCCGTCGCCGCCCGCGAGCGCCATCGCGCCGCCGGTGCCGAGCATCAGAAACCCAGCCGTAGCCATTGCCGTCATCCGTGATCTCATAAAAGATCCCTTGTGTAGTGGGGTTGATGGCCGAGCCGCGCTCATCGCTCGCAGCTTGACTCGATCGAGCGCGATGGCATCCAGCGTCGGGCGTCCATCGCGCAGTGCATCGGCGACCCCCTGCAGGTCATCCGAGAAGTGTTCGTCGTGTGAGTGGTTCATGCAACCTCATACGAACGGGCTCAGAGGAGGCTTGCCGCACTGGACGGAAGGCCGATGCGAGACGACTCAGGAGGGAACGATCGAGAGATCGTTGCTGGCCAGCGCGGCGGCGCGCACCGCGCGAGCCTGCTTGGCCCAACCGGCAGGACTCGAGCCACGGAACTCCTTTGCGGCCTCACGGGTAAGCGGCTCGAAGGGGTTCATCTGCAGAGCCTTCGCGGCGCCTGGCCGCGGGTCGATGCGCGCCACGGCCTGCGCGAGCGCGAGCGCGTAGTGGGTCTCCCAGCTCCCCGGATCGAGCTGCACGGCACGGCGCATCGCGGTCAGGCCCCTCTGTGGAAAGCCCTGCTGGATGTCGCACAGCCCAAGGACCTCGTAGGGCTGCGAGCGCATACCGAGCCATCCAATCGACGACTGCGCCGCGGGGCCGGCGGTGGCGCAGTTCGAGGCGTAGAGCGCCCGCTCGGCGTGTTCGAGGCGAACCTGCGAGCCGATCGTCAGCACCAGCGGCACGGCGGCGGCGAGACAGAGCGCCGCGAGGCCCGCGCGCGCGCCGCGGCCGGGCTTCCAGCTCGCCGGCCACCTCAGACTCGGGGCGGACCCGGACGTCGATGGCGAGGCCGACCCCGACCCGGTTCCCGGCCGCGGACTGAGGGCCAAGCCGGCGAGGGCGAAGAAGGGGAGCGTAACCACGGGCATCTCCCAATCCCAATCGATGCCCGCGCGCAGCGCCCACACGAGCGCCACCGCGAACAGCGCGCCATAGAGCGAGCGCCGCGAACCCCGCGCGCGCACCACGAGCGCCGCGAGAACCGTGCCGATGAGAACGAGCAACAGCAGCAAGCCGGGGATCCCCAGCTCGGCGAGCGCCTGCAGGTAGAGGCTGTGGGCGTCGATCACAAAGGCGAAGCGCGGGCGCCGCTGGTCCCACACCGTCTGATACATACCCGCGCCCTCGCCATGGAGGGGCGAGGCTGAGAACCCGTGCAACGCGGCCTGCCACAGTTCCGTGCGTCCATCGTTGGAGGGATCGCTGAGGCGCTGGCGCAAATCGCCACTCGAGGCATTGGTGGCAGCCCCACCGATGAAGCGGCTCCAGTCGTGGGAGATCGTATTTGGGAGACCCAGCGCGAGGGCCCCCAGCACCACGCCGAGCGCCACGGCGCCACCCGCGAGACGCCCCGTGCGGGCGCTCATCCGCCGCGCACCGAAGAGATCCCGCAGGCGCGGATCGAGCGTCGCGGCAAGGAGCAGGCGAAGACCGCCGCTCAACGCCGCGCAGATCGCCGCGGCGAGCGCCACGTGCCCACCCTGCGCCACCGCCGCGGGCGTGGTGGGATCGACGGTGTCGAGGAGGTTCGCGTGGTAGGCCACAAGCACCAGCGCCGCGGTGCTCGGACCCGTCGCGAGCGCACCGCTGAGGAGCGCCCGCGGACGGCCCACGAGGACGTATGCCACAAGGCCCACCGCCCCCGCGGCCATCGCGCCGCGCGAGAAGGTGAAGAAGAGCGTCGCCGCGAGCAGCGGCGCCAGCGCCGCCGCGAGACTCCGCGCCACGCGGCGCTCGTGCAGCGAGCATGTGAGGTGAAAGGCGAGCACGATCCCCACCGCGGCGAGCAGCCCCAGCGTGTTCCAGTAAGTCACCGGGTAGCTCAGCCGCTGGTTGGCCACGTTGGGCGCGGTATGCCACACGTGCGGAAGCACGCGGCTGATCAAGCCCGCGAGGCACACGACCGCGATGCCTCCGAGCAGACCCCGCACGAACAGTCGCAGCTCGCGCCCGCTCGGCCTGATGGTCGCGAACAGAACGAGCGTCAGCAGATACAGGAGCGCCCGATCGAACTCGACCAGCGCGCGACCACTCGCGTGCGACCACAATGCCGAGAGGAGCGTCAGCAGCGCATACAGCGCGAGCGCGCCGATCGCCACCAGCGCGCTCCGCGTGAGACCCTCAAACGGCCGCGGCGAGCGCACGATCCGCACCAGCAGGAGCTGCGCCACGACTACCGCCGCGAACGCGCTGCTCGCCGGGAAATACCCCCCCGCATTGAAGCCCAGGTAGACGATCGACGCTCCGGGTAGGAGCATCAGCGCGGTGCGCGCCGGCGTGCCCCTTGCGCGCGGCGGCGGCTCAGGCGGGGAGCGCCGTGAGGAGGGATCCCGCGCGTCCTGCACGACCGCCCTCTCCGGCTCCACGACCACCCGCTCTGGCCACACGGTTGGGCGTCCCACAGCGGCGAGTCATATATAGAGCGCGCCGCAGATACAAGCGCCGCGGACAGATGGCCGAGGGCGGGCCGGCCTCGCGATCAAAAAGGCCGGAAGCGCCCCGATCCAGGAGGATCTGGCGCTCATCGCCCGATCTGTCCGGTGTCCTCCTCGTCCGCCGTCGACTCGAAATCGGCCGGCGGCATATTGCCGGCGCCCGATCGAAAGCGTCCCACCGTTGCGACGAAGGTCGTAACGCGAGCGGCGTAGTGCAACGAAAGCCAGCGACGCGTCGCCCTGCGGGTGGGCGGAAGTAGGAGCAGTACGCCGAGAACATCCGTGATGAATCCAGGGATCACGAGCAGCACACAGCCAAGGAAGCCGAGCGCGCCCTCGGTCACCGCACGCGCCGACACCTCGCGCCGCGACACGGCCAGCGAGACCCGATCGATCGCCGCACGCCCCTGCACGATCAGGAGTGAGGCGCCGAACACCGACGTGGCGAGCAGCAACACGATCGCCCCCAGCCAGCCGATCGCGTGTCCGACCTCGATGAAGACGAATATCTCGAGGATGGCGACAGCGAGGGGAACGAGCACAAACATCGATCTACCGATCGAGCGGGCTATGAACGGCCATCGCGATTCGCTTGAAATTGTGAATGCAGGCGCTGAGGGTCATCGAGCAGGCTCTCCGCCAAGGTAGCGAACCACGTCCTCGCCATCCGCAGCCAGCGCGGCGGTGTCGCGACGCGTGAGGCGGGCGAATGGCTCGAGCACGACCTCGCCGCGGGGGATACGCCAACTGGCGACAGCGCGCCCGCGCACGAGCGCGAAGGGCTTGAAGAGGCCATTGCTCGTGATGAGAGATTTGTGTGGGCCAAGGATTGCCTCGCGCGAGCGCCAGCCGAGCAACAGAGGATCGAAGGCGCCGAGCAGGCGCGGCGCGGGGAGCTCCGCCGCGGGAGGACTCTTCACCAGCGCGAGCAGCCCATCCGGGCGGGATGCCATGAGGGGCGCGATGGCGTGCAGCCCAGCGCGGATATCGCGCAGCGGCAGCCCTGCCCACTTGGCGAGGTCGCGCTCATCCGCGGGAGCGTGCCCGATGAGGTAGCGGCGCGCGAGCTCCGCCAGCGCGGCGGAGCGATCGATGGGCGGGGAGGGATCCAGCCAGTCGCGCACGAGCACGAAGGCGTGATGGGCGCCCACCATCGGCCCCCGCACGATGAGCCCTCGCAGCGAGGCGAGCATCAGGAGGTGCACGAGCGCCTGCCCCTCGGTGCGCACCCCTGCATTATCGAGACGCTCGCGCAGCTGAAGGCGGGTCAGCGGCCCATCCGCGGCCAGGGAGCGCTCGATCACCTCCACGCCGCGCGCCGCGGCGGCAGGCGGAAGGCCCTCCTGGGCAAGGCGCCGCGCGTTGGCGGTGAGCAGTGTTGGGGCGGTCAGGGCATGCAGCCAGTGATAGTCCTCACTACGCACCAGGTGCAGCGTGCCACGGTTGAGCCACGTGATGAGCAGTTCGCGCTTGCCCAGCGCGCGGTCGACATCGGCTGCCGAGAGGCCGGTGGTGCGTGCCCGGATAGCCAGGCGCGCGCCGCGCGGATCCTGCCCCTGGATCGCAAGCAGCCGCTCGGCTACGGCGAGCGGGTCGCGGGCGGGCGCTCCGGCGAGCAGCTGCGCGGTGAGGCGTTCGGCGATCATCACGAAGCCCAGTATGTAAATGATCCACGCAAAATGCGGCTGGTCGCAGATGCAGAGCAACCGTGCTCATATACTGCGCCAGCCCTCCATCACAACATCGAGCAGGGGGATCGGCGGTCAATAGATGCCGCTGACGGTCGTGGGAGCCGGTGTGGGCCCCACCGGTACGAACTCACTGAAGCTTGCGCTGGAGCGCCTCCTGGGGTGACGGGTCCCATGAAGTGATCCGCAAGAACATCACGCAGATCGGGGACTTGACCAAAGCCTCGACCGAGGAACGCGTTAGTCGGTGGCCACGCCACCGGTTCACGTCTCGCCACCAACGCGAACTATCGGAGTATCCGGGAGCGCACTGGATTCCTCTCTAGCGACTGGACGCTGGTGGCTCGAAGCATCATTCGCTAGATACTAGACAGCGTCCGATCGAACCTGCTGGATCCTACTGCTCGCGCTTCTTGGCAGTCCGTAGTTGTGACTGAAACGTGTAAGCTGTGGCGCCGTGTTCGACCAATCGATTATCTCATGTTCATCAGGCATCGTAGCCAGGAGTGCCTTGACTTGGGTGAGAGCATGCCAGTACGCGAAGGAACGTACGTACTGTAGTTCACGGCTGAAGCATGGATGACCACAGCGTTGACCCCGATGTAGCGTCTGCGCTCGCGTCGGCAAAGAGCGTCCTTGCAATCGTGAACGGTCTCACGTTGACGAACACATTACTGGTTCTCATTAGTGGTGGGCACTATTCCCGCATTATACCGCTGGGCAAGCTGGGTGCTGAAAACATCATCTTCGCCGTGGTCCTTATGGCCAATATTGTCCGCTTCTATCACGGCAACATCCGGCATCTTGACGCCGCATATGGAAGCGAGAGCGTCGCACGTGCAGCTTCAGGTCGACACGTCGAGCCACGCGGCGGCCTGGGTCTGGACTTCTTTATCATCTTCACCCAGAGTCTGCTCTTTTCGGTCACGAGCTTCTACATCAACTCTCCTCCTGCCTACATATCGCTGTTCATCATTTTGTTAGGATTTGATGTGTTATGGACCGTCTACTCTCAAACAGACGGAGACCTGACCGCGTCTCCTCAGCGCATGTGGCTTCTGAACAACCTCGTTGCTCTGACCATCCTGATTGTGCTTTATCTCGTTTACAAGGCACACGCTGGTCGAGGCTGGGCGCTCGACATCGCGGTTGGTGTACTCGCGGTGACGACCGTAGTCGACTTTGTGCTGAACTGGCGGTTCTACTTTCCAAGGCGCAACAAGAAGTGGCGCCCAGGTGACTGCACAAAAATCTTCTTGTCGGGACCGCTTACCCAATACGTTCAAGCCAAAGATCCATCCGAGATGGACGGCTTCAGAGCCCAATGGAGCCGCATATCGGAGGCCCTCGAACGCAATGGGCATGAGGTGTTCAGCGCACACAAGAGAGAGGCATGGGGAGCAGATCTGGATACGCCAGAGTCAGCGTTGAAGGCCGATATCGCAGGTCTTCTGACGAGTGAGCTTGTGATCGCCTACATCGGAGACCCACCGTCGCCGGGCGTACAGATGGAGCTAGGGTACGCCATCGCGGGCCATAAGCGACTGCTTGTCTTCATCGACTACGGCCAAACCGAGCCATATTTGGTCCGTGGCCTCTCAAGTATACCTAACTCTGAGGTCGTTGATATAGACGGCTTGAGTGACATCAAATCCGTGCTAACTCGTAAGGGGCTCATCGATTTGCCAGAGCCCTCGCCGAGGGACCCTACGCGGAGCGCGCTCCACCTAGATGTGCCTCAGTAGACTCCCGAGATCTGCGCGTAGTAGCCGGTCGGAGCAGATGATGGAGAAAAACCATCGGGCCAAAAGAAACTCATACGAGCGGACCGGTGCTGATGCGATCTGGTGGATCTTCGACGCCGGCCCATGTGAATTCATCCATTGCGCTGGGGCCTATGTAGAGGTAGCGCACTTTCTCGAACGAAATCCGGCTTGGCCACTTCGTAATCGGGAGTCCAGTAGCCGCGTGGATCACTCGCCGGCTGGCGACTCGGTCTCGGAGGAGGAGTGAGACTGTTTTTCCGGCTTTTCCTCGTCGATCACACGGGTGGCCCACTCCCGTATGGCGACGACCGTCTCCAGTGCGCCTGCCCGATCGAGAGGCGGCGCGTCGAAGGGATTGGCGTAACGAAACTCGACGGCCCACGGCGTCAGAGCGACTGCGGCCTTCAACTCTGGGCTCAGGCTCAGCCCGGCATCCTCGATCAGGCTGCACAGATAATCGATGTCGTGTTTGCGCTCGAACGGCGCATCTCGCGCGGTGAGGACCGCCTTGAGCGCTTTCTCGATCGCTTGCTGCGCAAGGAACCCGGCGACGTGATCGGGCACGTCAAGGTGGTCTACGAGGGCGCGCAGTCCGGCCTCATCCCCGACGGCCTTGACGAGGAGCGCGTCGGCGACGTCGTGTTCGTCACGCTTCGACAAGCACCCGGCCCTCGGAAAGCGCGGCGTGAAGCACCGTCCCTTTCGCCTCGCCCCACTCCTCGACCTGGGCCTCGCTGTAGACGAGCACGTCGATCGGTCTGCGCAGATCGTGCAGCGCGCTGCGCAGGCGCACCATCTCAGCGTGACGGTCGGGTACGTCGGGCTCGATGACGAGGAAGTCGAGATCACTCCCAGCACGCGCTTCGTCGCGCGCGTGTGAGCCAAACAGGATCACGCGTACCGGCGATCCCGCAGCCTCGGCCAGCGTGCGCGCAGCGCGCTCGATGTCGGCATCCATGAGAGGTGGGCACGGCTGGTTTCGAACCAGCGACCTCTCGCGTGTGAAGCGAGCGCTCTCCCGCTGAGCTACGCGCCCTGAGCCCTTGAGTCTATTGGCTTTGGGCGACTCCTGGCCCTTCGGCATGGGAGCTTCTTGGCGGCCCTGGTGCCCATTGGTGCCCAAGCCCGGCCCTCCCACGACCGATCAGCCCCGCGCCGGCGCGTAGGTCAGCACCAGAACCCCATCGGGCCCTACGGGCTTCGTATCCACCAGCCGCAGCCGCGTGCGCGCGATGCCCTCGGCGAAGAGGCGCTTGCCGGCGCCGAGCACGAGCGGGTAGAGCATCAGGCGGTACTCGTCCACGAGGTCGTGCTCTGCGAGGGTTCCCACGAGCTGGGCGCTGCCCGCGACGAGGATCTCGCCGGGCACCTGCTCCTTGAGCTTGGCGATCTCCGCAGGCACATCGCCGCGGATCACCGTGGAGTTGGTCCAGCTCGCGTCCTCGTCGCTGAGGTTGTTGGAGACGACGTACTTGGGCATGTTGTTCATTTTTTCGCCAAACCAATCGTGGCCCATCGAGGGCCAGGCGGCGGCGAAGCCCTCGTAGGTGACGCGCCCGAGGAGCTGCACTTCGGCGGCCTTCAGCTCCTCCGCCTTGAAATTGTCGCCCTCCTCGCCGCGGCTGAAGTCGAAGGACCAGCGGGGCTCCTCGATCACGCCATCCAACGTGATGAACTCGGTAACGATCAGCTTTCCCATCGGTCCTCCCTTATCTGTCGGTTGCTCCCACCGCCGGCTGCGGAGGGGGGCTGGTTTGCTTGTCACACCTAAGACGCCGAACGCTTCCAGAACTCATCGCGGCCGCGGCTGCAGGCGCGCGGCCGCGGGGGAGTAGAAGCGCGCGAGGTCTTCGACCTCGCTCTGGGAGAGCGTCGAGCCGAAGGCCGCCGCGCCGCCCAGGCTGCGATAGGCGCTGAGGAGGTATTCGCCGATCGAGGAGAGGTTGTAGTGGCCGTCGTATACGCAGCCGATGTAGAGGTTCGCGTTGACGCGCAGAAAGCGCACCTCCGAATGATCAGCGGCCGCGAGGGTGAACTTCCAGCCGCGCTGGGTGAGACCTTCGTAGGAGAGCAGCAGTCCCGCGATCGCCGCCGCCGCGCCGGTGAGTTCTCCGGCGTAGGAGATGAAGCGGGGGGTGGCGATGCGCTGTGCGCGCACACCGGCCCTCGCGATCGCGCGCCGCTCGGCGGGCGCGAGCTGCGCGGGGAGTCCGTGTGCGACTGCCGGCCAGGCGACCTTGGCGGCCCCCACCTCGCGTGCGATTGTGGGCTCGGCGCCCAGCAGGCCGTGGCTCACGATCGCGAGGTCTGCCCGCTCGAGCTTCCTCGCCGCGGGGCTCGAGCTGGGCTCGAGGGCCTTTGCCGCCTTGCTCGAACCGCCGCAGCCGACGCAGATGAGCGCGCCAAGGAGCGCCGCGGCGGCCAGCAGAACCGCGATGAGCCGCGGAAGCCGAAGGGTAGGGTAGGCCCGTAGGGAGCCCAGGACCAGAGAGCTCCCCTACGTGGAGAGCAGATCGACGACGAACACCAACGTCGCGTTGGGCGGGATCGTCGGGGGCGAGCCCTGCGCGCCGTAGGCGAGGGGGCCGGGGATGATCAGCTCGCGACGGCCGCCCACCTTCATGCCCACCACGCCCTGATCCCAGCCGGGGATCACCTTGCCTTCGCCGAGCGTGAAGGTGAACGGTTCGTGGCGGTTCCAGGAGGCATCGAAGGGCTTTCCACCCTTGTAGAGGACGCCCACGTAGTTCACCGTCACCGAATCGCCCGCCTTGGCTTCGGGGCCGGTGCCCACGATCAGATCCTTCGTTATGAGCTTCGTGGGCGCGGCGCCCGTGGGCGGCGTGACCTTCGGCTCGGTGGAGAGCGGACCGCTCGTGGGGGTGGTGCCCGCAGTGGCCGTGGAGGACGTGGTGGACTTGGCGACTTCGGTGGCCGCGTTGGGGTTCTCCTGGCCCACGCCGATCGTGCTGCTGCTACTGCTCGAACCGCAGCCCGCGAGGAGCGCGGCGACTGCCAGCGCCGCGAAGGCGGGTGCGGGAGTGCGGGCGAGAGAGCGATTCATGAGCTTCTTCACGGCGGGCAGCCTAGCGGAATGCGAGGGCTTTGTGGGACGAACCCCCGCGAACCCCTCTATGATCTGCGACGGACCGTGCTAGGCGGGGAGGTAGCGGTGCCCTGCACCCGCAATCCGCTCTAGCGGGGCTGAATTCCTCTCCGAGGGGTTCCACCCCCGGTTGCCCCGTCGTTCGGGGCGTCGATGGCTCGGGTCCCGCGCGGTGTCGGCTTGTGAATCAGGTCAGGTCCGGAAGGAAGCAGCCTTAAGCGATCCCCGGCAGGCGCAGCGGGCGCTCCCGATCCGGAGCCGCGGACGACGATCAGGCACCGGAGGCGAGAGCTTCGAAGAGGGGTGCACGGTCCACTATGAGCAGCGTCGATAGACCGTCCACGAGCGGTTGCCCCCCACGCGCCCAAACCCCGGGGGCACCCTCGGCGTGAGCGCCCCCGGGTCGTGGAGGTCGAGGATGTAACCCAGTTCCACCACGCGCCTCGCCGGCTGCACATACGTGCCGCGTGTGAGGGTGCGTACCTGCGCGCTCACCACATCCGCGGGCGAGGCCTTCAGTTCAAGCGCCAGCAACGGGATGGGGCGATGGTTGGGAACCCCCACCAAGCCGCAGCGCAGCGAGATGGTCCCATCGTGTACGAGCCCCACGAGGTCGCCCTGAATCGACTGCTGGCGCGCGAGCGCATTCAGTTCGCGGTGCACCGCCCGGTACTGCGAAGGCGCGTAGATCACAAGCGCAAGCGCAACCACCGCGCCGCCCACCATCCAGGGGCGCCGCCGAGGATCGCTGGGGGGGAGCTGGGTCCAGCCGAAGACGCCCGCACCGCAGAACACGCACAGCACGGATGCCGCGAGGAACGCATAGCGCGTGTTGATGGGGAGCCCCGCGCCGGCGAAAACAGCGAACACCGCCACCGCCACCACTCCCATAGTCGCGCCCACGCGCGCGCGGGCGGGGATCCACAGCAGCGCGAGCACCCCGCCGAGCGCCGCGCCCACGAGCACGGGCGGGCGCAGGATCTCCCCCAGACGGCGGGGGATGTACTCGGGGACGTTCGCCAACCCCGTTACCCGGCCCAGCTCGCTGGCTGTGTGTCGGGTATTGGTGAGCGACCACAATGGGTGCCCCGTTATGAGCCAATCGCTGAGGATCCAGATGAGTGGCGCAGCGCACACGAGCAGCGCAAGGCGCGCGAGCTGGGAGCGCGCGAGGCCGGCGCCGAAGGCTAGGTAGAGCCAGTAGAGCCCCGAGAACACCCACGCCTCCGGGCGCAGCAAACCGGCAAAGGCGAGGAGGAGGAGCACGAGCGCAGGCGAGCCAGTGAAGGGGCGGTTTGGCGCAGGTACGGATACGGAGCGCTCGGCGGCGGAGGGAGACCCGTCGAGCGCATCCCCGGAGACCCGCGTGGCAACGAGCACCGCGCTGAGAACGAGGAGCAGATAGGGGATGTCGACATACGCGCGCACCCCATAGGAGACCACCGGGAGGCGCGTCAACAACAGCACCGCCGCGAGCGCCCCCGCGGCGGGCCCGAACCAGCGCGCGCCCAACCGATACACGACCCATCCGCACCCCGCGAGCGCGATGAAGCCAAGCGCCACCGTGATGCTCTGCGCAGCGCGAGGTCCGAACGGCGAGAGGACGAACCCAAGCCCCTCCACGAGCGGGTGCGGGGTGGGCGCGACGGGGATCCCATACTGCGGTGTCTCACCGCGCGCGAGCTGCTGACCCCACACGAGCGCGTAGAGGGTGTCGTAGTTGGCGAAGCCCACCCCCGCCAGCAGCCACAGCAGGAGCGCCCCGAGGAGCACGGCGGGGATCGCCCCGAACCGCTTCAAGTGGGCGTTCACGACGGCGCACGCTACCCAGTCGGGCACCGCGAGGGGGCCGGGGTAGACTCAGCGGGTGAGCTCAGAAACACCCCTCGAGCACTCCGAGCGACCCTCGCTGTATCGCCGCCACCGCCCGCGCAGCTTCGCTGAGGTTGTGGGCCAGGAGGCGGTGGTGCGCACGCTTCGCAATGCGGTGGAGCGCGAAAAGGTGCACCACGCGTACCTCTTCGTGGGCTCGCGCGGCACGGGGAAGACGTCGATGGCGAAGATCCTCGCGGCGTGCCTGAACTGCGAGAGGGCGCCCACGGTGGAGCCCTGCGGGGAGTGCTCCGCGTGCATCGCCATCGCGCGGGCCAACTCGCTCGATGTGATCGAGATGGACGCCGCCTCGAACAACTCCGTGGATGACATCCGCGAGCTGCGTGACTCGGTGGCCTACGCGCCGGTGAGCGGCGGCCAGAAGGTGTACATCCTCGACGAGGCCCACATGCTCTCCACGGCCGCGTGGAACGCGTTCTTGAAGACGCTCGAGGAGCCTCCGCCGCGAACGGTGTTCGTGCTCGCGACAACCGAGGCGGCGAAGGTGCCCGCGACAGTGGTGGATCGCTGCCACCGCTTCGACTTCCAGCGCCCCACGATCGAGCAGCTCGCCGCGGTGGTGCGCCGCGCGGCGAGCGCCGAGTCGATCGAGATCCCCCCCGAGGCGGTGGCGGCGATCGCGCGCGCGGCCACGGGGAGCTTTCGCGACGCGCTGGGAACGCTCGAGCAGCTCCTCACCTACAGCGGCCCCACGATCGCGCTCGAGGATGTGCTCGCGGTGCTGGGCATCACCGATGCCGCGGTGCTCGAAGAGCTGCTCGATGCGATCGACGGAGGCGATGCGCGCGCGGTGCTGCTCGCGATCGCCGCAACCGCGCAGAGCGGCCGCGACGCGGGCTCCCTCGCGAGCGATCTGGAGGTGCGCGCGCGCGAGCTGCTCGTGACGCAGATCCTCGGAGCGATTCCCCCCGAGCTCGCGCTCACCCCCGAGATCGATGCGCGCCTGCTGGAGCAGTCGCGGCGCATATCCCACGGCACCGTGGTGCGCCTTTTGGAGCTGCTCGGCGCGTCGCTCGAGGCGGTGCGCGGCGGCGCGGACCCGCGCACCCAGCTCGAGCTCGCGCTCGTGAAGGCCGCGCGCCCGGAGCTCGATGGCTCGCTGAAGGCGCTTTCAGCGCGGATCGAGCGCCTGGAAAGCCGCCCTGCGGGTGAGGGAGGGGAGGGGCCGCCGGAGGCGGCCAGCGAGGGTCGCGTTGTGGAGGACCCGCCGGCACCCCTGTCCCCGCCGGCCCCCGAGCCGGCACCGCCCGTTACGCCTGAGTCCGCCGCGCAGGCGCAGGTCTCCTCAGAGCCCCCCGCCCAGACGCCAGCCCCGCCCGAGCCCACCCCACAGACGCCGGCCTCGTCCGAGGCCCCCGCTTCGCTGGAGTCCCTCTGCGAGCTGTGGCCCTCCGTGGTGGAGGCCGTGCGCGCGCCCAACGCGATGCTCGCCGCCGCCATCGCCGCCGCGCGTCCCGTGGAGCTTTCCGGCGAGGAGCTCCTCGTGGCCTTCGACGCGGAGGCCTCCTTCATGATGAAGAAAGCCGATCACCCCGACAACCGCATCCTCGTGGCCTCCGCGCTGCGCGAGCTCACAGGGCGGCGCCTGCGCCCCTCCTACGAGCTGCGCGAGGATCTCGTCGGCGGCGCAGGCGAGGGCGGTGCGGAAGGCGGCGCCCTCACCGAGGAGGAGTGGGTGGCACGCTTCATCCACGAGCTCGACGCCGAAGAGCTGAGCGAGCCCTCCCCCAACAACGAGAAAGGCGCCTGATGCCCCCACCGAAGAAGGCCAACATGCAGCAGATGCTCCAGCAGGTGCAGAAGATGCAGCACGATATGGTGCTCGCGCAGGAGGAGCTCAAGGACGAAACGGTGGAGGCCTCCGCGGGCGGCGGGATGGTGACGGTCACCGTGAGCGGCGACCTCGAGGTGAAGGCCATCAAGATCGACCCCTCAGCCGTGGACCCCGAGGACGCGGAGATGCTCGGCGACATGGTCCTCGCGGCCGTCAACGAGGGCCTGCGCGCAGCGCAGGAGCTCGCGGCGAAGAAGATGGGCTCCATCACCGGCGGCCTCGACCCGAGCGGCCTCGGCGGGCTGGGCCTCCCCGGACTGTAGGCCGATGCGCGCGCATTTGGATCTCACCGCGGGCGCGGAGCGGAATACGCCTTGAATACCTTCGCTCCACCAGTGCAGAAGCTCGTCACCGAGCTCTCCCGCCTCCCCGGCATCGGCCAGCGCACCGCGCAGCGCCTCGCCTTCCACATCCTCCGCACCCCCACCGAGGAAGCGCTCGAGCTCGCCGATGCCATCCGCGAGGTCAAGGAGCGCATCGGCCTCTGCGAGATCTGCTTCAACCTCGCCGACTCCCCGCGCTGTCGCATCTGCGAGGACCCCCGCCGCGACCACTCCTTGATCTGCGTGGTCGAGGAACCGGGCGATGTGATCCCGATGGAGCGCACGCACGAGTTCCACGGCGTCTACCACGTGCTCGGCGGGGCGCTCTCGCCGATCGATGGCATCGACCCCGAGGACCTCAAGGTGGCCGAGCTGTATGCGCGGGTCCTCTCCTCCGCCTCCCCCCACTCGCCGTCCACTCCAGCGGCTCCCGCGGGGGCGGCAGCGGAGTCCGCTCCCCACAGCGCGACCCATAGCGGAGCCCCGTCAGGGGCGGAGCCTTCCTTTTCGGCGTCTTCGTCCCCGGTGCGCGAGGTGGTGCTCGCCACCAACCCCACCACCACCGGCGAGGCCACCGCGCTGCACATCGCCGCGGGCCTTCGCGAGCGCCTCCCCGAGCTGCGCGTCACCCGCCTCGCCTCGGGACTGCCCGTGGGGGCCGATCTGGAGTACGCCGACGAGGTAACCCTCGGTAAGGCCCTTTCAGGGCGCAGAAGTCTGTAATCCTCCCCCGCGTGTCCGAGCTCGTGGTGATGAAGTTCGGCGGCACCTCCGTCGCCGACGCCTCCCGTATCAAGCGCGCCGCCGCGCGCATCGTCGCCAAGCGTCGCGCGGGCTTTCGCGTCGTCGCGGTGCTCTCCGCGCGCGGCTCCACCACCGATGAGCTCATCGCCGCCGCCGAGGAAGTCTCTTCGGTGCCCGATCCGCGCGAGATGGACATGCTTCTCTCCACCGGCGAGCGCATCTCCTGTGCCCTCTGCGCGATGGCCATCCACGACCTCGGCCACCGCGCCATCTCCCTTACCGGCTCGCAGGCGGGGATCGTCACCGACGACTCGCACACCCGCGCGCGCATCATCGACGTGCAAGCCCAGCGTGTCGTTGAGGCGCTCGAGCAGGATCACATCGTGCTCGTCGCCGGCTTCCAGGGGGTCTCCGCCGGGGGGCGCTCCATCACCACGCTCGGGCGCGGCGGCTCGGACACAACCGCCGTCGCCGTCGCCGCCGCGCTCGGCGCGCGCGAATGCGAGATCTACACCGATGTCCCCGGCGTCTTCAGTGCCGACCCCCGCATCGTGCCCAATGCGCGCAAGCTCCCCCAGGTCTCCTTCGAGGAGATGCTCGAGATGGCCGCCTCCGGCGCCGGCGTGCTGCAGCTGCGCTCGGTGGAGTACGCGCGCAACCACGGCGTGCGCATCCACTGTCGCTCCTCCTTCGAGGACTCCCCCGGTACCGTTGTGGTGGACGAGGCCGAAACCTTGGAGCAGCCACTAATCACAGCCGTCACCCACTCCACCTCCGAGGCGCGCCTCACGCTCGTGGGCGTCCCCGACGAACCGGGCGCCGCCGCGCGCATCTTCGCCGCGCTCGCCTCCGCCGGTGTCAACGTCGACATGATCGTCCAGAACGAGCCCTCCTCCGCGGGGGGGCTCGCGGAGATCTCCTTCACCGTCCCCCGCGAAGACCTCCACGGGGCGCGCACCGCCCTCGACCCGCTCGCGGGCGAGGCCTTCGCGCAGATGAGCGCCCACGAGGAGATGGGCAAGGTCTCGATCGTCGGCGCCGGCATGCGCTCGCACCCGGGCGTCGCCGCGCGCGTCTTCGCGGTGCTCGCCGACCAGGACATCAACATCGAGATGATCTCCACCTCCCCCATCAAGATCTCCTGCGTGATCCCCCGCGCATCGGTCGCGCAGGCCGTGCAGGCATTGCACGCCGCCTTCGAGCTCTCCGGGCCCGAGACCCTCTCCGTCGAGGAGCCCTTCAAGGCCCGCGGCGCGCTGTAGGCGCGGCGCCGCTACAGGCCCGCGCAGTGCCGGCGGCGCGCACCGGCGACGGTAGGTCGAGTGCAGGCGGCGCGAGGCCCGCGGCGGACGTAGTTGCTTCGACTGAGCTCGCATATTCAACCCTATGGAAACTCTCCCCTACAGTCGAGGGTTGGCCTGGGTGCTCGGATTCAGAGATCCCTCGGGGAATTGTGACCCCTTGGAGACGACTACCGTCCAAAGGCTTGTGGCCAACTGGCTAATTTGGCTTGCACTTTGCGCTCAAACCTGCAACCTTCCATGCCTGAGGCCAAGCGCACGAGGGGTGCCATGGCCTTTTGAGCATCCCCAGCAGTTTTGAGCCGCCCATCCCTGGCGCGGCTCGCAGCGACGAGCAAGGAAGCGGAGAGCAAGGAGGCGGACAGTATGAGCGTCAGCGGCGAGACCACCAGTGGGGTCGAGACGCAACAGGTTCCATGGAGCGACACCTCGACGACCCCCCCCAGGGGCCTTCGGGGACTGGGCCCGAGGCGGCGCGGGGGCATGGGGATGGCCGCGCAAACGCAGATCACCGAGGCGCGTGGGCCCGCCGCGAGCATGCTTCGCGACGCCCTCTTCAGGCGCTTTCTGCTGATCGCCGACGTGGTCGCGATCACCGGCGCCTTCGCGCTCACCGTAGGGCTCTCCTCGCGCTCGCTGCAGCTCACCTGGGCCGGCGTCGTGGGCCTTCCGATCCTGCTCGTCTGCGCGAAGCTCTTTGGTCTGTATGACCGCGACGAGACACTCCTGCGCAAGACCACCCTCGACGAGGCCCCCAAGCTGCTGCAAGTCGCCACCCTCTGTGCGCTCGTCGCGTGGCTCGCGGGCGGCCTCATCGTGGGCGGCACGCTCAACCGCCACGAGGCGCTCTTCCTGTGGCTCGCGCTGGTGGCGCTGCTCATGCTCGCGCGCACCATCGCCCGCTCTCTGGCCCTGCGCGCGGCGCCCACCGAGCGATGCCTCTTCATCGGCGATTCGCTCTCCGCCGAAGCGATCCGCGCGAAGCTCGGGCACCGCTGCGGGATCAATGCCGTGATGGTCGCGCAGATCGACCACGAGGAGACCGCTCCCTGGTCCACCGACTCCTTCTCGGCCCCCCGCCTCACCGAGATCCGCGACCTCGCGCGCTCGCTCGACGTGCACCGCGCGATCGTCGCCCCCCGCTCCGCCGACGCCGGCGAGACGCTCGACCTCGTGCGCACGCTCAAGGCCGTCGGCGTGCGCGTCAGCGTGCTCCCCCGCCTGCTCGAGGTCGTGGGCTCCTCGGTGGAGTTCGACGACCTCCACGGCGTCACCGTGATGGGCGTGCGCCGCTTCGACCTCACCCGCTCCTCCGCTGCCGTGAAGCGCGTCTTCGACCTCACCGGCGCCTCGCTCGGGCTGATTGCCATCGCCCCCCTGATGCTCGCCGCCGCGATCGCCATCAAGCTCGACTCGCGCGGCCCCATCTTCTTTCGCCAGCTGCGCGTGGGCCAGCACGGGCAGCGCTTCTACATGCTCAAGTTCCGCACCATGGTCCCCCAGGCGGAGGCGATGAAGGACTCGCTGCGCGACCGCAACGAGGCCAAGGATGGGTTCTTCAAGATCGCCGACGACCCCCGCGTGACGCGCGTGGGGCGCTTCCTGCGCAAGAGCGCCCTCGATGAGCTCCCCCAGCTGATCAACATCGTCAAGGGCGAGATGTCGCTCGTGGGGCCCCGCCCGCTCGTCGTCGAGGAGGATCAGCGCATCGAGGGCTGGCACCGCCGGCGCCTGGAGCTGATGCCGGGGATGACCGGCCACTGGCAAATCCTCGGTCCCGCGCGCGTGCCCCTGCGCGAGATGGTCGCGATCGACTACCTGTACGTGGCGAACTGGTCGCTCTGGACCGACGTGAAGATCCTCCTGCGCACCGTGCCGCACGTCGTCGGACGCCGCGGGCTCTGAGCCGCCGCGCCCTCCTGCGCATCCGCGCGGGAGGCCATCCTGCACAGCGCCACCACGGCGGCGGCGATCGATATCCAGGCGATGGGAATCAGGAGCAGGAGCATACGTTCATCGGTAGTTCGCTACGCACAAGGTCTATTCCTTGTATCGGATGTATCGTGGGATCACTTGAGTGCCCACCCGTGAGAGGGCGCAAACCCGCGCAGAGCCCGTCTCAAAACAGACGGCGCAAACCCCGCCCTATCCGACGATGACGCCGAACTCCTGCGAGTACACCCCTCCGGGGCTGCCCTGAGCGAGCGAGGGCGGCGCGGCCGGCGCGATGCCCATCCCCGTATCGCGGTAGTCGCGATCGAGGATGTTCGCGAGGTGCTCGGGCGAGGCCACCCACGCGGCGACGATCGCGCGCGGCGTGGACAGCTGCAGGGTGCCCCAGGCGATGTTCTCGCCCACGGTGTAGCCCACCTGTTCGTTGGGCACATAACCAGTGCCCTTCACGCGCTGCAGCGGCGTCTCGCCGCTGGGAGCGATGTGCGCGAAGTAGTCCTCGCTCACCATTTCCCCGCTATGTTCAACAGCAGCTTCTTCGAGCTGCGCATTCTGCACCAGAGGAAGCTCGCCATTGCGAGCGCGCACCTGGTTCACGAGGCACAGCGTCGCCGCCGCGAGCAGCTTCACATTGCCCGCTTCGGGCCGCTCTTCGGTGTTTTCGCAGGGGGTCGCGAGCACCCTTGCGATCACCGCCGCCACATTCACCGTATCGCTGCTGGGCGCCGCGGTCGGCTTTGCGGCTGCATGGTGGTGCTGGGGCTTGACGGGGTGGTGGCTCTTGTGCCGATACGCCTGCGTTCCATGCGCCGGGCGTCGGCACCTTCGCGCGCCTCGCGCGGTGTGGTGCGCGGCGCGAGGGTCCGTGTGTCGCGTAACGTGGCTCGATGCCTGGCAGCGGTGGTGGGGAACCGCGTGGGCAGCTGCCGTCGCGGAGGCTCCCAGTGCCAGCAGCGCGCCGGCGATGAGGATCGTGAGGAGCCTGCGGAGGTGGATACCCATGCCTCTGCTATCGGGGGCTTTCTTGCAGCCCTCAAGATCACAGAGCCCCATTTGGACAGGAAGGGTGCTCGCCCCCGCAAGCGTGCGGCCTTATGCTGTGAGACGTGGGGGAGAACTACCCGGTGACCCGCTCGTGCGTCCCCCAATGAGGCGTCCGTGGATGCTCGTCGCGCTGGTTCTCGCCGTCGGCGCCGCCGGCTCGTTGGTGGCGCTCGGCGCGCGCGAAGGCAATCCCCAGTTCGTCTCCGCTCAGCAGTCCCTCACGTCCGTGGGCGCTTCGCAGTTGCAGCACCTTCTGCTCACCACCTCAGACCCCCGCCCCGGCTTCAGCGGGCGTGCACGCGGAGCTCGGTGCACGAGCGCGAGGGCCACCTCAGCGCTTGGCAACCCCTGGAGCTGCGTCGTGCGCTATCCCGTGCTCCCGCGCGTGCGCTACGCGGTGGTAGTGCACTCCGATCGCTCCATTCAGGGCTCCGGCCAGCCCGAGGGCGCGCCTGTGCACGGGGCCCTGATCGTCAAGGGCTGCTGCGTAGCTCCCTGACGGCCGATGACCGTCAGGCTCGACTTTTCAGTTCAGCTCGTCGCGGAGCTTCTTCAGCGCTCTGTAGATGCGGCCCTCGATGGCGCTCTCGCCCTCGCCGAGCACGCGTGCCACTTCGTGCAGCTTGAGATCCGCCCCGAAGCGCAGCGCGAGCGCCTCGCGCTCGTCTTCGCTCAGCCTTGCGAGCGCGCGCTGGAGCTCGTCGCGGTGCTCGATCGCCGCGAATGCGGGGTCTGCGTCTTGCGCGGAGGTGCCCGCGCCCACGTGCTGGAGCACCCGCTCCTCGTGCGCCTGCCGGCGCGCGTGGTCGCGTAGGAGGTTCAGCGCGATCGTGTAGAGCCAGCGCCGCTCGCTGCCCTTGCGGGGGTCGAAGCGCTGGCGTGAGCGCAAAACGCGCTCGAAGGTCTCGGAGGTGAGATCCTCCGCGAGGGCCCTGTTGCCGGTGCGATAGGCGAGGAAGGAGAACAGGCGAGCGCCGTGTTCCTCGAAGAGCCGCTCGAAGGTATCGGAGCGCATACGCCCGGACATTCTGCCTGTTCTTGGCTCGCCTCTGCGGCGCGCCGAGGGACCTGTCAGTTCGTGGGCCATCGGGTTCCCTCCCGGGGGTCTGCTTGACGGATCGTGGGGAATGCTTACAGCTTGCGAGTCGATCTGCGGTGCCGGTCGATGCCGGCTGGGTTGGTGTTGTGAGGCGAAACGGCTGAGGCTCCGGGGATTGTGCCTATCCCCGGAGCCCTCGCCTACTGCCAAATGCTGCTGCTGCTGTGCTCGCCTACGAGCAGAGCTTGTACGTGTGCGTCTCGGTGACCGTCTTGCCGTTGCCGAGCGTCACCGTGATCTTGACGGTGGTTGCGCCCGTGCTGCAGGGCAGGTTGGTGAGCACGATGTTCGACGAGGCCGCCTTGCCGGTGACCGTCTTGAGGTGCTTGCCGTTGACGCTGATCGACACCTTGCGCAGGTGGCCATTGTGCGGCACCTTCACGTGGATCTTGATCTTGCGGCTGCTCGTCTTGGCCTTCTTGGACGAGGTTCCCGCGACGCCGCCCACGGCTGCGCTGGTCGCCGAGCCGGTGACCGTCACCGTGGAGGAGTTGTAGTTGTTGGTGATGTTGTTCGTCGTGTTGTTGTTGTTGTTGTTATTGAAGCTGTTGCCGTTGCAGTCGAAGTTGCCGTTGTTGTTGCCGTTTTCGTTGCCGTTGCCTTCGCCGCCCCCATTGCCATTGCCATTGCCATCGTGGTTGCCGTTGGCGCAGATGCTGGTGGTCGAGCTGTACTGGGCAGACGCGGCGTTGCCGGCGGCTCCGCCGGTGCCGCCGGCGGCCAAAACGCCACCGGTGCCGGCGGCCATCAGGCCGACGGTAAGGGCTGCGACGACGAGGCGGCGCGGGTTGGCGCGACCGGTCGCGGCCTGGGCGCGCGACATGGCAGTCGTCTTGATCTGGTCCAGCTCGAGCGGGCCGGCCTCGGGGCGCTCGCCGCGCAGACGCTGCGCGATGCCCTCCAGATCCTGCTCGTGCTTGTCGTTCTTGCGCCGCATGTAGGAGTCTCCTGAGATAGAAAGTAGAAGGGGCCCGGCTCGCCGGCCTTCGGCCGCCTGCGCCACCCTCATGGGCGGGCAGATAAAGCCTGTCGATGGCCCATACGAACGGTGCGGGGATTTTCCGACAAATGTTCTAGAGATTTTCCCGACGGATGTTCTAGCGGGCCACGATCAGAGGTTCGTGATCGCGAACTTCCCCGAGCGCAGGGCGCTGAGGCGCAGGGCCGGCGCGAGCGCTTCCCAGCCGCGGGGATCGGCGGCCTTCAGGCGTCGCAAGGCCTGCTGCAGCAGCGGCTCCAGCGGGTTCAACGCAAGCGCTCTGCGCGCCGCGGGGAGCGGGTCGCGCGCGGCTGCGGCACGCGCAGTCGCCAGCCAGTACCAGTTTTCCCAGCTCTGGGGCTCGTATTCGGTGGCCTTTTCCATCGCCGCCACCGCCGCGGGCGCGAAGCCGAGCTGCAGGTCGCACGCGCCCACGATCGCGTAAGACTGGGGGCGCTTCGCGGAGAGCGAGAGCGAGGAGAGCGCGGTGTGCTTCGCGGCCCTGCAATCCCCCGCACGCAGCTGGCGCCCGCTGTGCTGAAGGCGCGCGTAGGAGGTGCTCACGAGCAGCGGCGCCACCGCCAGCACGAGCCAGCCGAGCGCCACGAGCGTGCGGTTCGCCGGCAGGCCGCGCAGACCCGGACCATTGCCATCGCCGCGAGGGCGCGCGAGCGCAAGCCCCGCGAGGATGAACACGGGCAGCGTCACCGCCGGCATCTGCCAGTCCCAGTCGAAGGCCCCATGCAGCGCCCACGCGAGCGCCACTGCGAACAGCGCCGCGTAGATCCCCCTGCCGGGCCCGCGGATGCGCACCGCGAGCCCGAACAGGATGCCCCCAACGACAAGTACGATCAGCGCGCCCCCCACGAATCCCAGCTCGGCGAGACTCTGCAGGTAGAGCGAGTGCGCGTCGGTGACGTAGCTCTGTTCGGTGCGGTACTGGGGGTAGAACTGCTGGTAGGTGCCCGCGCCGGTGCCCTTCAGCGTGTGCGCGTCGTAGATGTCGAGCGCCGCCTGCCATAGCGGCAGGCGGCCGTTATTCGCGGGGTCGGTGAGGCGTTCGCGCGTCTTGGTGACGTGCGCCTCCTTGGTGCCACCCACGAATTTGTCGTACTCGCGCCTGACTTCACTCCCCGCGCCAAGCGCGAGGGCGAGGATCAAGACGAGCACCGCCACGCCCGCGCCGATGCCCACCCGCACGTTGCGCGCAGGGGGATTGCGCACGGGTCCCGCGCGTGCGATGCGGCGGTCGAGCGGCACGAGCGCGAGGCGCAGCGCGGCGGCCGCCGCCATGCACACCACCACCACGATCGCCACGTGCCGACCCTGGGAGATCGCCAGCGGGCTCGTTGCGTTCTTCGAGGCCAGCGCCGTGGCATCCCACGCCGAGTGGATCGCCACCGCCGTGGCGGGCACAACCGCGATGAGCGCCGTGGGGAGCGTATGCAGGCGCGTGAGCAGGCAGTAGGCAATCAATCCAACCGCCGCCACGCCCACCGAGCCGCGCGAGAAGGTCAGCAGCAGCGTCGCGCCCACCGCGGGCATCAGCGCCGCGGCGCCCACCCGCACCCCCCAGTGCTCGCTCGGGTCGGCGCTGAGATGGAAGCCGAGGATCAGCGCCATCGCCGCGATCATCCCCTCGGCGTTCCAGTACGTGAGGGGGTAGTTGAGGCGTTCCGCGAAGAACTCCGCCGTCGTGGGCCACGTGTGCGGGAGCAGACGGCTGATGAGGCCCGCGATGCAGATCGCCGCGAAGGCCACGAAGAGGGCGCGCATCAGCCAGCTCATGCGCGTGCGCGTGTAGCGCAGCGAGCCGAAGAGGGTCAGCGCGAGGATGTAGAGGAGCGTGCGGTCGTAGCTGTCGAGGGTTCGGGCTGTGGCGTGGGACCAGAGGGTGGAGGCCAGCTGCCAGGCTGCGTAGAGGGTGAGGGCGGCGAGGGGGACTGCCAGCGCGCGGCTGAAGCCCTCGAAGGGGCGCTCGCCGAGGGTTGTGCGCAGGATGAGGGCCTGGGCGAAAACGATCGCCACCAGACCCGGCGTGCTGGGGAAGTAGCCGCCCGCGTTGAAGGCCAGGTAGAGGACGGCTGCCGGGGCGAGGAGGACGACCGCGACGATGCCCGCCTGCTCCAGCGGCTCGCGCCGCTCCGCGGTCGCGGTGGACGTTGGAGTCTGGTGTGACGCCGAGCTCACCCCGAGCGCTTGCGCGGACACCGTTGAGAGGGTACTCCAGGCTCAGCCGAGGGTGCGCAGCGGATACAGGTTCAGGAACCCATACACCAGCGCCAGGGCCCACCCCACGGTGGCAGCCACGGGCATCCGACTGGGGCTGAAGAGGCGGGCCGTGACTACGTAGATCCCCGGCATCACGACCACCATGTAGTAGATGTAGCTGATGCGCCCCGTCACAAGGCTGCCCAAGGCGAAGGGCAGGAAGGTGCCCAGGCACCAGCATGCTCCCAGCGCAGCTAACCCGTCGGCCGAGCGCCAGGCTGCGGCCACGGCGGCGAACAGCGCGGGGATCGCCATGAAGATGATGAACGGGTTGATCGCTCCCTGGAAGGAGACGGTCGCGCGGCTGGCCACGATGTGCCCTCCCACGAGCGAGTTGACGGCGACCTTCGCGTAGCTGATCGCGCGCTGATCGAGCAGCCATTGCCAGGGAGTAGAGGAGATGCCCACTTCGCCGGACTTCATTTTCAGGAGCTGCGCGTAGTGGTAGATGTGGAAGAGATGGGTGAAGGGACTGCCCGCGTACGTCACATGGTGCACCGGGTCATACGCGGGGACGAGCACGTCGAGCAGCCACAGGAGGCCGAGGAAGCTCACAGCCGAGGCGGCTAGGAAGAGTAGGAGCGCTCGCCAGCCGACGCCGACTTGTGAGCCCTCCACCGCTGGCGGGCCCCAACGGGCGCGCACGATGCGCAGCGCCTCCAAGAGCACCACGACGAACACGAGATACAGCGCCACTTCTTTCATGCATCCGCCGATGCCGAGTGCAACGCCAGCGAGCAACGGGTGCCGGCGCATGTAGAGCGCCGCCGCGACGAGCATCATCGCGACCGCATAGATGTCGAGCGTCGCGATCCGCCCGTGTACGAGCAGGAGGTTGTCGAGCGCCATCACCCCCACCGAACCCAGCGCAAGCCACGGGCCGCCCCCCGCGGCCTGCACGAGCACGTACAGCGCGATCATCGCGATCAGGCCAAAGAGGACGCTCCCGATCCGCCAGCCGCGGGGGTTATCGCCGAACAGCTCGATGCCACCGGCAATCGCGAGCTTGGCGAGCTGGGGGTGCTCGGCGTTGGGGTCCTTGCCCTTGGGCGCACCATGGTAGGGGACCCCTGCAGGTGGTTCGATGTGGTCGATCACACGCGCCGCGTTGACGTAGTAGCTCTCGTCGAAGATCAGTGTGTGGCTCGAGTCAGCTTTACACGGGCTCGTGCAGGGCTGACCGAGGTGCAGGACGCGCGCGTAGAGGGAGAGGATCAGGATCGCGCAGAGGAGGACCGTCGGCGCGAGGGGATCCGCGAGCAGGCGTCGCATCAGCGCGTAGAGGCGCGATGCGACGGCGCGCGGGCGTGAGGCTGCGGCCCGCAACCAGCGCGTGGGGGTACGCATCGCGGGGAAGGCTACCTCAGGGACAACCCGGCTCGGGTCAGCGGTGGCGCTTCTTGTGCTTGGAAGGCCTCTTCTTGCGGACGCACTTGCGCCCATGCTTTACGAAGCCCTTCTTGCATTTCACGGGCAGAGGCGGATAGTGCACCACCGGAAAGACGGGGATGGGTACCAGCGCAAGGGCTGGAGGGATCGTGATCGTCTGGGGGAACTGGGGCGTGGCGAAGGTCTGATCCGGGGTGGCGGTGGTGCCCGCGGCGTTCGTGGCGATCACACGGAAGTGATAGACGGTTCCCGGCTGGAGGTTGGCGAAGGTGGCGGTGGCCGTCTTCGCTTCGGGTTCGCCCGCGAGGTTGCCGAAGATTCGGGTTTCGTAGCTTCCGGCTGCGTATCCGAGTTCGAAGATGTATGTGGTGGGGTGTCCTTCGGGCCCTATCGTGGCCGAAAGAGTTGCACCCGTCTGGCTGACGGCAGTGATTGGGTTGAGGTTGACCGTGGGCGGCGTCGTGGCGGGCGCAGCGGTATCAGGGGTTTCAAATTCCTGGTCCACGCTCCTGGTCTTACCAGCCGAGTTTTCGGCGACTATCCTGTAGTGGTAGACAGTTTCTGGGGCGAGGTTGGCCGGGGATGCCTGTTCGACCGAGCTTGGCGTTCCCCCTGAGCCGATGCCGATATCGGGCAGCGTCTGTCCATAGCTCGTTGTTTCGCCGTATTCGAAATGATAGGTGGTGGCGTCGTTCTCTGGGTTCACCTGGGCCGAGAACAAGACACTGCCAGCTGTCGCTTCGACAGCTTCGACTTCGGCGACTTCCGGAGGCATCTTCGATGTCGTGAATTCACCTTCTTCATTGCTCTGGTTGGCGAGTCCCGAGCTATTGGTTCCCACCAATCGATAGTGGTACGTCGTGTTGGGTTCCAGCCCCGTCAGTTCGGTCGCGGCAGACACATACGCGTTGCCTTCCGCGGGGGTGCCAGGCGGGGCAGGACTGGTCGAGCCCAACGCCGTGGCCTTACCGTATTCGAAGTAGTAGCTGGCTCCGCTGGTGTTGTCGGGGTTGATGTCACCGTGGAGGGTGGCACTGGCGGAGGTCACTGAAGTCGCTTCTCCAGTGAGCTTGACATCGGGTACCTCGACTTCTTCGAAGACCAGAACCTTTCCTCCAGCCTTGTCGGTGACATACACCAAATGCTTAGCGCTATCGACGGCCACACCTTCAGACCCATTTTCCACTAGTCCAGTGGCAAATGTAGCGATCATCTTAGTTTCAGCACCATAGACCGCGATAGAGGAGCCGTGGTCTATGTAGATATCTTCGGTCAGTGGATCGAGTGCCAAATCAAATGATTTGGCCAGATCAAATACCGAGCCAGAAGGGCACACCACGTCTTCTCCAAAATATGTCTGCACGTACATCACGCCTGCAGAGCTTATTGCGACGCCGGACGGATGGTATCCCGGGACATTGCATCCGATCTGTCCCACATCTCCACCTTCAGCGCCGAACTCGTCGACCACCCCATTGGTGTAATCCGATACATACACATTCCCGAGCGAATCGGTGGCCACGCCGGTCAATTCGCCAAACGTCGTCGGACTTCCCAGTTCGACTGCCGCATTTGGGTGGCACCCTCGCCCAACGCCTGACAGCTGACAGATATACTTGCCTTCACTATTGAACTCATCAACTACTCGATGGCCCGGATCGGCCACGTACACATCCTCCGTTGAGTTAGCGACCGCCACAGGGGCGGGTTCGGTAGTTGGAAATGCAAATGGGTTTGGAGCTTCGCTGCCGGTGATCTGTCCGGCAAGTTCATATTCGTTGGTGCCCTTTGGCTTGAACTCATCCACGACATTTTCGCCTGTCGCCGCGACGTATATCAAGCCGCTGGACTGATCAACAGTGATGTTGCTTGGTATGGCCACCGGACCAAACGACGGAAGCGACTGATACTTGACGGCAGCGTTCGCCGATGTGCTCAGCACCAGAACTCCAACCGCGACACATCCAGTCGGTATCCACCTGCGGAAATTCATGAGCTGCTCCTGGACGGTCTCGCTCCGGCCTTCTTGGCTTTTCTCCTAGCCTTCTTCTTGGCGTTCTTCGGGCAGCCACCGACAGCGATCTTGATGGTCTGCTTGATCTGCTTGCCATTCTGCCCGGTGATCGTTGTGGGCATAGCGAGCGACGTATTGCAGAGGCTGCCCTTCGCCTTGACGGGCAACGTCGCAGCCAACGCCGAGTGCGGCCCCTCGGGAAGGTTCAATTCAAAGCTCGTCAGCGGCACGTCGGGAACGCTTGCAAACGTGCTGCTCGTAATTCCGTTCCTCGCGATGAAGATCGACGCCGTCTGGTCGACCCTGACCCCGTCGCCCTGCAATATCAACACGAGGTCCGGGAATGCGGCGCCACCGTGGGACACCAGATACACGGGTCCGCTCAGCAGTACGGGCAGGACCGGCGTGCGGACCTTTGCAATCCCGACCAGCGATCCCGCGGGGCAGGTGGCCGGGTTGGCGGCGAACGTTGCCGCGAGGCAAGCCTTCTGGATTGTCGTGAGCCGCGCGGGGAGCTGCTTGGGCAGCGACACCGCGACCGAGCGGATGTTTGCCTGCCCCGGCGCGTAGGCGACCTTCGCAACGAGGCTCGCCCCGTTCTTCTTCGACGTCCTCGCCTGGGTCGAGAACGTGAGCTTCGGGCTGAAGGGCAGGTTCTTGCAGCCTGCGGCGGCGAACGGGTTCGATACCTGCGCCGTGGCGCCCAGCGAGCCCTGCACGGACGCGGTGATCTGCTTCGCTTCGCAGTTGGTGGGGTTGAACATGAATCCTGGCCGGTTGATAGCCACGTTGACCGTCTGAATTCGCAGCGGGATCCCGTCGACGATCTGCGGCAGTGGGTCGCTCGTGACCGTCAGCGCGCTGGTATTGGGATCCACGCTAATGGCGGAGCGCACCACCACGTTGCCGAGGTTGAAGGGCCCCGCAATCGCGGGCACGACGATGCTCAGACCAAATGGGGCGCCCCTGTAGCTTTCGGTCAGATACACGTGCCCCGAGATCCAGAAGGGGTGCGAGCCTGGCCCGGCGGCGACCGTCGTCGTGCCGATTTCACTCGCCGATGAGCAGGTCCCCTGCGCCGCCTGCGGTTCGCCGCAGAGCGGCACGCTCGAAAGCGTCCCCAGGAGACCCGGGGGCGTGGTTACGCTCAGCTGTGAGAGGTACTGCTGACGATCGCCGCGCGAGAGCGTGAACGTGAACGGACTGGCCGCGCCCGCCGCAGGCGACACCGTGCCCGCCGTCAGCGAGGGCGCGAGCGGCGGAGTCGCTGGACAGGAAGCTTCCGTCCCGCCCTTGCCGTCCCAGTCGATCGTGAACTGGGGGCTGGATGTGCCGTCCGGTGTAAACGGGGTGCTCCACGGCGAAAAGTCGGATGTCGCCGTCGCGAGCCCGCACGTGAGCGGGTTGGCAAGCGACGCGCGCGGGCCGCCATCGAGGTGCAGCGCGATCTTGCTCACCGGCAGCTGCGGGTTTTCCTTGAACGTCGTTGTGATCTGACCTGTGTTGCGGTTCAGCGAGATGCTGCCCGGCAGCTTGATCACGACGCCTGAGCCCGCTGCTTCCAGGTAGATGTGGACGAGATTGCCGTCCGCCGCGTCAGTCGCGGTGCATCCGGGCTGGCTCGCGCCGCCGCAGCCCGGCTGGCCAAGGAACACGTGGCCCTCCAGAGAAGCGGGGAGGAGAGGTGTGGTGATCTCCACCGTGCCAACCGTCGAGGCGTTGGGGCAGTGGCCAGCAACGAGGTGAGCTGATCCGTCTGGTCCGAGTTCTTCGCCTTCGCCTGGCGCTTCGGAAGCTCGGCCATTGCCCGTAGGAATGTCGATTCCGTATGCGCCGGTCGCTTCGCAGGCGACGAGGCCGTCGGCTGCGGAGGGGGAGACCGACACGCCGGCGGGCAACGTTACCGAGGCGTCCTTTAGCTCGGGTGTGCCGGGCGAGAATGAGCTTTCGTTCTGCGGGATTTCGATTTCAAAACCGTACCCCGAAGGCTCGTCGGCCTGCGTGGTTTCCGGCTGTACCCTAAGAGCGGGCGAGAACTGGAGCATTTCACAGCCTGTCAGCTCGGGGTAGGTGAACGAGTCGAGCGGTTCTGAGGAGGCTGGTATCCAGTGTCCGGGATGCTGCCATGTGTCCACTTCAACCCGCGCAGGCGATGAGCCTCCCGAGCAGTCCACTGGATTAGTGAAGAATGGAGATGACGAGCCAGAGCCACCGCTAAGTAGTCCCGGCTCGCCAAACAGCGTCAGCGAGGTACCTATTACGTTGAGTTCCGGAATGCCGGGCACGGTAACCTGCAATCCGTACGTGGCGCCCATACGGATCGCCCGTCCATAGATGAAAACAGGAGTGCCGATATACGTAAACCCAAACTCCGCCTGATAGCCAGCCTCTGGCGTCAGATTGTACACTGCCGTCGTGGCATTTCCAGGACCTTCCGAGGCGCTGAACTTACCCGGAGTCGACTCGAACACGATCGTACCGACCTTGCTGTCGGGCTGACACCCCGTTTCCTTTACCGTCTTGAGCAGCAGATGCAGCGGACAGCGAGGAACCGCCTGCGGGTTGCCAACGAAGCCAAGCGGCAGATCGACGACGACATCCTTCAGTTCCTCCGGAGGATGGTAGGTGATCGGCCCGTTGGTCTTCTGGTTGTCCGTATTCAGGTCAAAGCTGGCGGTGAGTGCATAGGGGTGCCCTCCAGCCTGCAGATCTGGCAATCCATCTGAACCTAGAGCCTTAAAGCTGAAATCCTTGATTCCAGCCCCAGCCTGCGCATCTCTTATTGGGGTCGAGTCGCTCACTGCAACGGCGGGCGCTCCTCCACCTGACACCGACGCCGAATTGACTACGCTGCCCACGATTTCAGGCCCCACGACCACATTGATTGTCACGCGCAGCGTATCGCCGGCAGCAACCTTCACGGGATCAATGCACTGCAAGTGTCCGACAGGCGGCATGGTGCAGTTGAATTCAGAGTACTTTTCAGTCGTCAGGTCTTCGCCTTCTATGTTAACCGCCTTTACGCCGGACCCCAACGTATCTGTGACGACGATCGGCGAGCTTCCACCGGCATCAGCAGGACCGTCACCCACGTTTGCAACAAGCAAAGTATAACTGTCACACCTCTCACTGAGAGTGCTTTCTTCGCATTCGGCGCCGCTGGACGACGAGAAATTGGTGGGCTGCGCGAGTGAGCGGATGGTCCATGCTGGACCGGATGCCGCAGACGCAGTTGCAAGAAATAATGAGCTCGCCGACAGCGTGCTGGCCGCCAGGAGCACAAGCAGCATGCGAACATCGACTCTCATCGTATTTCGCTCCGTCCACCCATGCGACCGTGAGCCCCGTGACCGGTCGCTCTCGCCTTCCTGCGCTTCCGCTTGGTCTTCCTCTTTATCTTTAACTTGCTCTTGGCCTTAGGCTTAGCCTTTGCCTCGGAAGCAGGGGGCTTCGTGCTAACTTCGGCCTGCTGAGTATTGCTAGCTGGCGTCGGCAGGCCGAGTGCTGCGCTGAGCCCACCATGGCATCCTTCCCCGGTGCATGCAGGCAAAGTCGTGGCAGCAATGACTCCGCCTTCCACGCGGGCATCGTAGATATCCTGCTGATTGTTGGTATCCGGACTAACGAGTGAGTCCGATGTCGTGAAGAACACGTTGTCACCATTGAGGTCGGAGCCAAGCAGGCTAACGCCAGGGCTTTCGTGAAGGGTGGAATCGTCGCGGCCATCAGAGATCAGATAGACGTGTCCCGCTCGATACTCGTAGATGTTTGGGACCAACTGGCCAAGCGTATTTGCTCGATCATTGAGAGCCTGCGGCGTCAACGCATCGGGACTCGTGAAGAACACGGCTCCATTTTGCGGCGCCAGTAAGCCATCGGCCTGAGTCGGCGAATCGTTATTGGAATAGGCATTCGCGGCTGAGGGCCTCGTATCGACTACGGAGTCGTTCGCCGGGGTGCGATTGTTGTTATTGTAGTCGTCCTGTCCGATCGAAGCGCGTACGAGAGTTCGTGTCTGTGTGTCGTACGCAAAAACCTGATCCTTTCCCGGGATCACACCTTCATGCGTAAGATCTTCCTGACTCACGAACACAAGCAGGTCGCCATCCTCCGACGCCTGCACAAGCCGTTCGTCAGGACGCATCCAGTCAGAACCTTCGTCGCTCGGAGAAAGCGTGGCTATAAACGACGTGTGACCTTCACTGAACACATAGAGGTTATCGAGCCCTTCCGTGGCGGTGTCGCCGATGCTATTGGCAGCATTCGAGAGCACTCCCTTCGCGACAAAGTAGATGTGCGAGCCATCCTCGGAGATCCGTGCGACACCCTGGACTTCAGGGTTGAGAGCATCGCCAGATATCCGCATCACACTCTGCGTCAAGCCGCTTCCCGAGCTACTCAGGTCGTCCTCGTACAGCTTCTGTCCACTCGTGAAGAACACCTTTGATCCATCCCACGACGCACCCTCAAAATTTGCGTCCTCACAAGGAGAAGGTGGGACTTCGAGGCATGAAATAGGTATCGTTAGAGTCCTCGAAGCAGAGACTTCTTCCCGCGCGAACAACTCATCGACCGCTGGCTGTGACGCTCCACACGGCTGATCGTCTTCACCGACCGCAGTAAAGAAGATCCGCTTACCTGAGCTTGATATTGCGTTGTACATCGAGCCGTTTCGGCCGTTTGGTGTGCTTGACCCCAGACGTGTCTCGCAGTCGCTTATGAGCTTGCCATCGTTGCCGACTCCCACGAGCGACGGCTTAGCATTTTCCGTGCCGACATACTCGTACAGAGTGCTTCCTTCTCCGACCGTTTCATCTGATGGCCAGTGAAATCCCGTCTGAGTAGTAAAGAGAATATGAGAAAGATCGGCAGATCCCCCAATGTACTGATAGTCGCCTCCGTTGGGTAAGCACGGTTCAGGTGTGGCTGGTCCGACATTGACAAATACGCCTCCTGGCTGCTCAAGATAGAAGTCGGTTACACCGGGGGGCTGGAGCTCCACTTCAGCACCACTCGGCTGAAGTTCAAACGCCGGGCACGGAGCTTCTTCCGGAGTTGAGCCGGGAGGCGCTATCTTGCGCCTCCCGAGCTCCCACAATGTCCGACTGAGATCGGCGCTGGCATCGAATAGGCCGTTGCTCCTGAACGCGGACCGCGGCGGATCGAGCGCTGCCGCCCTCCAGCTAGCCGGTCCTTCCGTTCGCGAGAGCTCATATGTAGCTCCTACAAGATTCGATCCATTTCCGAGCCCGTCCCCTTCTGAACCGGAAAACGCGCCGACGCTAGACCCCAAGAGATGAGACCCGTCCTGCGATATGGCAAATACAGAGCCCAAGTACGCTCCCTCCTTGTACACGGGCGTGACAAGCTCATATGCTCGACAGTCCGGCAACTGGCCCGAGTGCAGTTCTACGCGGAGGGCTTCGTTTGCGCAAGTACCGTCGCTGGCTGATGCCCCAACCTCAGGCAACATAAGCGTCAGTAATGTTACTGATGCGATGATGTACGCGCCACGTAGGGCAAGCTCCCTCCACATCTCCCGGCCCCACCTCTCTCCTGATAAATCATCGAGTACTAAATACGATGAGAATTACATTCTAGACGGCCGCGACAGTTCAGTGGTATGGTGTTTCTCACTGAGGCTGAGATTCCGTACGATATTACACGCTATTTGGGAAGTAGGGCTGCGACAATGTCGCAGCCCTACTTCTTATCTCTCAGTTATTTTTCGAATATGGCGATTTCTTGTTTTTCTGATTTTGATGTGGCTGAACCTGTTAGCGTTGCCGGCAAGGTGCCAAATATGAGTTTTGGTTCTGCTATGATCTGGGTTGATCCATTCCAGTAATGTTGCTGTTTCCACCCGGGGTAGGTCGTTACCAACGTAGTCGACCATTCCCCTAGATTGCTTGGTTTTATCAGGGACGGCAGACTACCTTTTACCGGATGTAGGCCTTTTAGGACACCACACTGACCGGCTGAGTCAAAGAGATTAATTTCGGTGAATGTGCCTTCAGGTAGTTTTGTTTCGCCAGCAAGTATTTCCTTTGGAGTGAAGATAATATCTGGCTTTTGCACGGTGACTGGTTTTTCTGTCAATTCCGATGCGTTTCCCTGGTATTTCCAGGCGAGATGACCTTCGGCTTTGGCTTCGTTGTTGGTCCCGATTTTCACTTCACACCCTGGCAGAGACGGACTAATGAGCTTTGGTTCATGATATTTCAAAAGGACTTTTATTTGTCCCTGCAAGGCGTTGTTGTAGATGACGCCTTTGACTTGTACAGATGTTGCCGTTATTACCGTTTTGAGGGTTCCGATTTCGCCTTCCAGAGTCTGTTCGCCACCTTCTCCTGAGAAGTTTTCATCGTTGGGTTGTTCAATTTTAAATCCTTCGCCTTCTTTAGAGTTATTCCTGTGGTGCCAAAACGGCCCAGGTTCCGCCGAAGCCGCCGAGACCCCGAAGGACCCCACAGCCAGCAGCGCAAGGAACCCGAGCACAACTGCCCTGACTCGATTGATAGACACTTAACTACTCCTTTGTTGTTGTTGCCCCGCAACCGGGGCATAGAGAGCGCCGTCGACGGGCCTCAACGCGGGAGCCTGCCGCGCGGCGCTCAGGTCGATGCCTTCCTTGGGCCCCTTCTTGTGCTGTCGTTGAACCCAACTCCTGGAAGACATGGTTCCAGTATGCGGGCAGTCGCGGGTAAGTCAAACGGCCCCTCACGGTGCCTTCCCCGGCGGCTTCCGCGGCGCTGTGATCTGTGGGGCCCGATACCCCGCCTGCACTGGGCCGATCGCCTACGCCAGGCCCACTCAGAGCCCCGATAACGCCCGCCGCGTAAGGCCCCGGCCCCGTTTCCGACTCTCCTGGCGTAAGGCCGCGGAGTCCTGAGAAAACGTTTCCCACTACCCCCACGCGTCCTCGGAAAACGTTTCCTACCCCCCTCGCGCAACTCCAAAAAACGTTTCCTACGTGCCCTATGCGCTACAACCGCACAGCCTCCGAGGCTATGTGGACCCTCCAAAGCAGCCATCACTGCGCGGGCCCCGGGGCCACGCAGACCCCAACGGAGCTACAACCGCACCATCCTCAACGCCTCCCCAGCGCCACGAGGGGCTAGAGCCGCACGACGTTGGACGCCTCGCCAACCCCCCGCGTAACCCCGCGCAGATCCACCACCAGCCGCGCTCTCCGTGCCACCATCTCGTAGTCCAAGCCCGGATGCGCCGTCACGATCAGCGCCACATCCGCATCCCCCAGCACCTCCTCCAGCGGCGTGTTCTCCAGGCCAAACTCGCTCAGCACCGGCACGTGGGGATCGTGGTAGCGCACCTCCGCGCCCGCCTTCTGTAGCAGCGAGATGATCTTCAGCGCCGGCGACTCGCGCACATCGCCCACTCCCGGCTTATAGCTCACGCCGAGCACCGCCACCCTCGCGCCCTTCACGGGGAGTCCCGCGTCGTTCAAAGCCCTCTGCACCTTCGCGGCGCAGTGGTAGGGCATCTGCTGGTTCACCTTCCCCGCGAGCTCGATGAACTCCGTGCTCATATCGAACTCCCTCGCGCGCCACGAGAGGTAGAAGGGATCCACGGGGAGGCAGTGCCCGCCCATCCCCGGTCCCGGCTCAAAGCGCATGAAGCCGTAGGGCTTTGTGGCGGCGGCCTCCACCACCTCCCATATGTCGATGCCCATGCGATCGGTGAGCATCGCCAGCTCGTTTACCAGCGCGATGTTCACCGAGCGGAAGATGTTCTCCAGCAGCTTCGTCAACTCCGCCGCCTCGGGCGTTGTAACGGGCACGAGCTCGTCGCAGATCTTCGAGTAGAGCTCGCTCGCGCGCGCCGCGCAGGCGGGCGTCAGCCCGCCTATTACCTTTGGCGTGTTTCGCAATGTGTAATCCGTGCGCCCCGGATCCACCCTCTCCGGGGAGAACGCCACGTGAAAGTCGCGCCCCGCCGCCATCCCCGACTCCTCCAAGAGGGGCACCACGCGCTCGCGCGTCGTTCCGGGGTACGTCGTCGACTCGAGCACCACCAATTGCCCCGCCTGCAGCACCTCCGCGAGCGCACGCGTCGAGTCGATCAGCGGGCCCAGCTCCGGCTCACGATTGCGCGTCAGGGGAGTCGGCACGCAGATCAGCACCGCCTCCGCCTTCGCCAGGCGCGCGTAGCGCGTGGAGGCATGGATGCGCTCCCTCACTCCCCTCAATACCTCCGAGGGGACATCCTCGATGTAGGAATCCCCCGCCTCCAGCGCCGCGATCTTGCGCGCATCCACATCAACCGCGATTACATCGATGCCCTCGCTCGCGAAGGCCACCGCCAGCGGCAAACCCACGTAGCCCAGTCCGATCACCCCAACCGTCATCGCGCCCAGCGTAGAGGAACGCCCGGTTGGGGTGTAACTAGGCTGAGATCGCCCGCGCGGGGGAGAGCGGCGCCGATACAAGCTCGAGCGCCGCGGCGGAGCCCCCAGAAGGCGCCGCGGCCCCAACCGCCGCCTCGGCTTCCAGCTGCGCCTCGCGACGCGAAAGGTGCTCTGCGATAAAGGCATCCACCACATGCGGATCGAACTGCAAGCCCGCGCAATTTCGCAGCTCCGCGAGCGCCTGCGCCTCGCTCTTTGCGGCCTGGAAGGGGCGAGCGGAGATCATCGCGTCGAAGGAGTCGCACACGAACACGATCCTCGCGGCCAGCGGGATCTCCTCGCCGCGCAGACCCCTCGGATAGCCGCCCCCATCGTGGCGCTCGTGCGTTGCGCGCACGATCTCCGCCACCCTCGCGAGCGCCGGCGCCGCGCTGAGCACATTGGCGCCGATCGAGGGATGGCGGCGCATCAGCTCCCACTCCTCCTCATCGAGCGCCCCCGGCTTCTGGAGCACCGCGTAGGGGATCGCCACCTTGCCGATGTCGTGCAGCTCCGCCGCGTGCACCGCATCGGCGTACTCCACGTCGCAGAGCCCCAGCCGCCGCGCCACGCCCGCCACGAGCTCGGCCACGTGCGAGGAGTGCTCGTGCAGCTCCGGCGCGTGCACCGCAAGGATCTGCAAAGCCAGATCGCGCGTTTGGCGCCCCGCGGAGGCGCGCGAGGAGTCCTTGTAGGCATACATCCGCGCATCCGCCATCTGCATCGCAAGCTCCGGATCTTCGGTCTCGCCCGGGAGCGACACCGAGCCGAAGGAGGAGGTGATCGAGAAGCCATCGCCCTCCTCGCTCAGCGCCTCCAAGCAGGCCTCCGCGAGCTCCTCGCCGCCACTCCACAACAGCGCGCAGAACTCATCCCCGCCGAGGCGATACGCGCGCCCGTGATTTCCCACCGCCGCTTTGAAGGCGCGCGAGAGGCGGCTCAAAAGAAGGTCCCCTCCGGGGTGCCCAAAGGTGTCGTTGTAGGCCTTGAAGCCATCCAAATCGAACATCAAAAGGCGCACCGGGCGCTCGTGCGTGGCGGCCCTCCAGATCGCCGCCAAATCTTCGGAGAGCTGGCGGCGGTTGGCGAGGCCCGTGAGCGGATCGAGGATCGCCTCATCGCGGTTGTGCAGCTCCGCGGTCTCGAGCGCCCACACGATCGAAACCACCGCCGCCAGCAGCGCCAGCGTCGCGATCACCGGCACCGGATCCTCGATCGTGGAATGCGGATCGAGACCAAGCGTCACCGCGAGGATCACAATCACCGTCAGCACCAGTCCCGCAACCACCACCCGCGGGCGAAAGCGCGCGGCGACCATCCCCGCTGGGAGCACCAGCCAGGGCAGCGCCGGCGAGTGCGGCCCTCCGCTCAGCGCCACCCCCGTGGCGAGCAGGGCGAGGGTGATGAGGATCGCGCACACGCTCACCCTCTCGGGGTGCTTCGAGCGGGGCATGCGCAGATCCACATTGAGGAAGTTCAGCGCCGAGAGCGCAAACAAAATCAGCGTCCACCAGCCAAGCCACGGCGCCGAGAGGATCAGCGCGAGGCCGATCGCCCCCGAGCCAACCTTGCGGATCGTGCGCACGCGATCGTTCGCATCCACCACGCGGCTGCGATCGAGCTCGGTGGGGCACAGCCATTGATCCATGCCCCTCTCTTCGTCCTCCCTCGCGCAGGGCTTGAGATCCGCACGCGCGCCGCAGCAGATATCTGGGACCCACGCTGAGGCGGCTGTCCCGTCGGCGGGCTGCGCGTCGGAGAAGGGAGTAGAAGATCCCCTCTCCAGCTATAGGTCGACACGTGACCCATTATGGGTCGAATAATGACCTATAATGGGTCGGAATGCGTGGTATGCGAGAACTCTTCCCTACCGATGACCCGGTTAACCCCGAACTATTGATCGGCCGCGCGAGCGATGTGCGCGATCTTGCATTGCGCCTGGGAGGGGGTACGCACATGGTGATGGCCGGAGCCCGGCGCACGGGGAAGTCAACGGTCGCTCTCGCAGCGCTCGCGCGGCTGCGCGCGGAGAAGATCTACACGGCAGAGGTCGATCTGTGGGATCACGAGACGCTTCCCTCGCTCACCCAGGCACTCGCGCAGTCGATCCTCGCCAACCGCAGTCCGGTTGCCAAGGCGCTGCGAGCGGCGCGCGAGAGCGGGCGCGAGTTGCGCGAGCTGCTGCCCGCCGGCGTAACGGCGACGCTGCGCACCCACCTGGGCGAGGACATCGAGCTGGCGTGGGCCGCACGAGCGGGCGAGGCGCCCTCGGCGCACCTCGGCGCAACCATCCGCCTGGCGCAGCGGATCGCCGAGAAGGACTCACAGCGGATCGTGCTGTTCCTCGACGAGTTTCAGGACATAGCGGCGTCCTCGCACCGCTTCGGCGATCCAGATGTACTCACCAAGCAGCTGCGCGCCCAGCTACAGCGCGCGCCGCTCGTGAGCGTGCTGTTCGCGGGCAGCATGGAGCACCTCATGCGCGACCTCTTCGGCCCCACACGCAGAGCGCTGAGCCAGTTCGGCAACTTCCACGAACTCACGCCGATATCCCCGCGCGAGTGGGAAACCGGCATCCTCGCACGCTACGAGGAGCTCGAGGTGCGCTCCGCGGAGGGGGCCATCGGCGAGCTCGTAGCGCTCGGCGAGGGGCACCCACGCACCACGATGCTGCTGGCCCGCGAGACGCTCACCATCGCGCTGGCCCGCGGCGGGCCTCGCACGATCGAGCTCGGCGACGTGCGTGGCGGCCACGAACTCGCGATGCAGGCCGATCGCCTGCGCCACGAGGAGGTGGTGGAGCGTCTGCGCTGCACCACCCACGCCTACAAGATCGCGCTGCGCGTGGCGCGCGGCCAGCGCCCCTACAGCGGCACCTCCTCGGAGGGCGCCAAGCGGGCGCTGCGCGCGATGGAGCGCGCGGGGATCGCCGAGCACCACGGCCGCGGCGATTGGCTCATCCCAGAACCACTCCTCAGGAGATACCTCGCAAGTCGACTTTGACCCTGCCACGGGAGGATGCGGAATGAGTCGGTGTCCTTGCAGGTCGCGCAGTGAGACGGCGAGGGCGTGTCACCGATGTCTCGATCACGCGGTGTCGTTGGCGCTCGACGCCCTGGAAGCCTTCAAACCTATTTGGGAGAGGACCCGCAAGGGGTCCTAGCGGGCCGCGTGGTGTGGAGATGGGGCGCGGTGAGCCGGAGGCTACATCTCAAAGGCGGTGCGCCCGCCGGCCTCCACAAGATCCGCCAGCAGCGCGCGACCATCGCCGACGATGGGGCCGCTGTGAGCGAGGAGGAGATGCTCGAACTCGAGCTCCTCCAGTAGACGCGCGCACGAGGCGAGCAGCCCCCGCTTGGTTTCGGGAGGGTCGTCCATCAGCGAGTCCGGCACGAAGCCCAGCGGCCCATCGCCGCCATAGGGGCCACCGCGCACGACACCATCCGCGAGCACCAGCGCGCCGTGGGCGGGGAGATGGAGCGCGGTGTCATCCGCGCAGATGGCCCCCATCTCAAGCGCCCTCGCAGGCCCCGGGAGCTCATCCCCGAACTCGAACCCCCTCACAGGCTCGCCCCGCGCGAACTCATATAGACCCGCACTGCTGCACCACACCGGGCACCCAAAGCGAGCGGCAAACTCCCCCGCATGGCGGTAATGATGGCGGTTGGAGAGCACCACCGCGCTCGGAGGGTGGGCCCGCGCGGCAAACCACTCCAACCCCTCCTCCGGAGGGACGAGCGGATCGATCGCCACACCCGCATCCTCCAGCCAGTAGGACGACACCCTCGTACGGATGTGCGGATGGACCGCACTCCAATGGAAGACTTCGGGAAGAACCTCCTGCACGCGATCTCACGATAGCGCTCCGTCACATGCAGCGAGCCGCGTCCCCGCTCGGCCGCGTAAGCCCTAATTACTTGGTGATTGTGCGACACTGTCGGCTGCTCTAGGACGAGCGTTGCATGCGGTAGGACAGGCGTCCTCGCTTCATTCTGCGGCGAGGCAAAGAACATCCCTGTGAGGCTGTGGTACACGGGCACATGGCTAGACACGAGACTGGGAAGGATCCCCTTGGCGCGAGCTACCGTGCGCGCGGCCGTGCGTCCCGGGCAATCGCTCGGTATCTGGGTGCATGCCCTAGGAGTGCCTCATGCTGATCCGCAGCTGGCGGATGGTGCGCACCCTGCCGAAACGAACCTCAACAGCCGTACGCTCGGACACGGCGACGGTAACGGCGGGGTCCGTCTTCTCGCGCCTGAGCATCCTGATTCTGTATTTCGTCGCCGCTCGCTCGCTCGCTCGGGCAGACTACGCGTTTCTTGCGTACATAGTCGGCGTCGCAACTTTCCTGCAGATCATCCTCGACCCGAATAGCCTCGCAGCGTTCGTTGTGACCAAGGCCACGCTCGCCGACGACGGAGAGCGCCGCGCCCTCCTCAGATGTGGCGTGAAACTCATGAGGCTCGCGGGGCTTGCAACGATCGGCGTACCGGTGCTCATCGCGCTTGCCGTGAGCGGAAAGCCTCTGTACATGGCCACCGCCGCGTCGGTCGGCTTCATCGCATCAGGCGAGAGCATCGCTCGATTCGTCCGCACAGACTGGCAGATGGATCGTCGCTTTCGTCACTACGCAAGCCTCGATGTCCTGCTTGGACTCGGACGCCTGACGACTGGGTTCGTCCTTGTCCTCACGGGCAATCTGAGCCTCTTCATCGTGGCCAATCTCGTTGTCGGCCTGCTGTGGCAGATGCTGCCGTGGGTGGTACACGCGACCAGAAAGGCCAAGCTCCAAACGGCCGAGGAATCGATGCTCAACATGGCGCGTCAGGCCTGGCCCTACAGTGCGAGCTACTTGTCGGCCTCGATCTACTCAAATGGACCAGCCGTCATTGTCGGCCTATTCGGCGGCGTTGCCCAGGGTGCTCTCTACACGATCGTCTCGCGCATGACACAGCCCACAGAGCTTGTGCCCCAGGCGCTGCTTGCCGTCAATCTGCCCATGCTCACAGCAGCTGGGGACGACCAGCGGCCCTCGCTTTTCCGCCGGCAGGCTATCCAGGCGGGATCGGCTGGTCTGGCCGTGGCATTGCTCCTGGTTGTAACTGGGCCGCTGACCCTTCGCCTGTTCCGACTGCCTCTGGGCGAGGCCTTCCCGCTGCTGGTTGTGCTCGCCGCGATCCTACCTCTGAAGTTCCTCAGCTACCAGTTTGTCGCGCTTGTAATGGCCGAGGGGAACATCAGAGCACGTCTGAGGGCCAGCGCATTCGTCGCAACCCTTTCCGTCGTAGGTGTATGCGCAGTCGCTTGGGCCGGCGCACTTCCGGCAGCGCTCGTCACCCTTGCCTGCGAGTGCCTGCTGGTGACGCTTCTTTACCAGGCCGGAAAGGGCACAGCACATACGGCCTTCTTTGAGAGTGGCATCCCGGAGCTGGGCGCAGACCTTCAGCTCAAGACCCCTCAAAGCCAGGGCTCAAAATGACATTGTCCGCCTTCCAATCTGACCAAAGCACAAGCGGCCAGCTCTCGCCGCATAGCGGCAGGGCGGCGTATACGCGCAACATTGGCCTTGTCCACGACTATCTGCTGACCATGCGCGGTGCCGAGCGCACATTCGCCCAGATCGCAGCCTGCTGGCCCGAGGCCCCAATCTACACGGCTCTTTACGATCAGAGCGCAACCCGGGAGCACTTTGCTACGCACGTCGTGCGAACCTCCCCCTTGCAGTATCTCCGAGTCCACCAGAGCAACTTCCGCTTCCTGCTGCCCCTCTTTCCGTACGCCGCCGAGCGACTGCCCGTCGAGGGCCATGACCTCCTCATCAGCAGCAGTTCCGCCTTCGCGCATGGCATCAGACCAAGGCCCGACGCCGTTCACATCTGCTACTGCCACAGTCCCTTTCGCTATGCGTGGCATGAGCGCGACCGAGCGCTTAGTGAGGTACCCCGCCGGGCGCGGCCCGCCTTGAACGCGCTGCTCGATCGGATGGCACGCTGGGACCTCTCCGCCTCGAAACGAGTAACCCACTACATCGCCAACTCAAAGATAACCCAGGAGCGCATCGCAAGCTGTTACGGCCGCAAGGCGCCTGTCATCCATCCTCCGGTCGACGTTGAGCGCTTTGGCGCTCCCCAGGAGCCCGGAGACTACTTCCTATTCGTGGGCGAGGTCGTGAGCCACAAGCGCGTCGAGGTGGCGATCGAGGCCGCCAGCAGAGCAAATGCCAAGATCAAGGTCGTTGGGGACGGACCGGAGCGCAGACGACTTGCAGATCTATTTGGCTCGACCGTCGAGTTCGTCGGACGCGTGACTGACAGCCAGCTGAACGACCTCTACGCACGGGCCAAGGCCCTGCTCGTGCCCAATATTGAGGAGTTCGGGATCGCCGCCGTCGAGGCACAGGCGGCGGGACGTCCAGTTGTGGCGACCAATCGAGGAGGAACGCGCGAGACCGTGATGGATGGCGTGACCGGCATCCTGGTCGCGCACGGAACAGCTTCCGAATTTGCCGAAGTCTTGACTACGACGGACTTCTCGACCTTCAACTCGGCCAAGATTATGGAGCACGCACAACAGTTCTCCGCAACTCGGTTCAGGAACGAGCTCAGCGAGTTCGTTACATCCGTACTCGGATCTGACATGGACTGCCCCGCCGAGCCCCAAAATGGATCCCCCATTGCGGCAGGTTTGCTAAATAGTGAGATGCAGCCCTGATGAGGATAAGGATCGCCATTAGCGACATCAGCAGGATGAGCGCATGAACGCCCAAACTGTCGCGCCCAGCGCGACCCGCCTTGATGAGAAGAGCGCCACCAAGATCCTCATCTTCTCCGCTGCTGCTCGCACGCCTGCGGGAGAACTTCTGAACGTCGGAGACGAGGCCCTCACGGAGGTACTTGCCACATCCATTAAGGACTCGAGGCAAGGGGCACACGTCCTTCGCACGGTGAGCGGATTGAGCGCCACCCGCACTGCTCCTCCAGCGACGATCAACACACGACCCATCCATAAGCTGGCGACAAGCATCGGCGAGGCAAACCTCGTTGTAATTGGGGGCGGTACCCTCATCCAGCCGCACTATCCGCTCATGCGCAGCCTCCTCGCCGCCACGACGATCGCAGCATCTACACGCACACGTGTGGTGATTGCCGCAGTGGGAGCCGAACCCGGCGACTCCCGCGTGTTCCGTCAAGCCGCCCGCTTCATCTGTCGCCGCGCTTGGTCGATATCGGCGCGGGACCAGCAGTCATGCGACTTGCTCGAAGAACTCTCGGGCCGGGCGGTTCAGCTAGTCGCTGACCCGATCCTCCTACATGGTCGCGCCGCCGTCGAGCGCTCGCCCCAAAGGGTCGCCGTCAATCTCAGGCGAGACGCACCCGACGATCTTATCGCTGAGCTGGCGCACCTCATCGGAGAGCTTCCAAACATCGTAGAGCTCATACTTGTGCCCATGAACGGACAGGATGACAGAGATATCGCTGCCCTCCGCAAGCTGAGCGAGGCGATCGAGCGTCCCGTTGAGCGACGGCTTGTTCGGCCCGGCACTGATTGGAGGAAGACCCTCCGGGCCGTTGGAGAAGCCGACCTCTGCATTGGGATGCGGCTTCACTTCCTCTACTTTGCCGCCATGCAGAGTGCGCGTACGGTAGCCATCGTTGCGTCCGTCAAGGCAAGGTCCTTTGCTGAGGAACTCGATATTGCCTATCTCGACTCGCACGATCTCGGCGCGCTGCGCTCAACCATACTGTCGGCTCGTCCGCCCGGCGTCGCAGAGTTCGAAGCACTGCGTATGCGATCCGCCCTCACTATAAACCAGGTGCTGGAGGCCAGCAGATGAGTCGAGAAAGCCAGCTTCGGATCTCACCGGCCGTGCCAGCGATAGCACTGCTTTCGATCGCCGTGGGGGGGTCCGTGTCGCTCATTTTCGGCTCGAGCATGGCGATTTGGCTGCCTCTGGTGGTGCTTGCTGCGACCACCAGCTTACTCGTCACATGGGCAAACCTCTACGAACATGACAGCCTCTCCCCGCTAGCCCTGATGGCGTACCTGTTCATCTTTCTCTACGTATTGCGCCCACTCTATATCCTCTCCACAGGCACAATCGGCTCGGCTCGGCTCTCTGAAGGCTACACTCTCGATGATCGAGCGCTTGCCGCGATGACCCGCTCGCTCTGGCTGCTGCTGGTGGCTCTGCTAGCCGGAGTCATGGTCTATCTGCTTGTCGTCTTGAGGTCGGGGGCCTCCTGGACTGCACGTCGGTTGCGCTACGACGGCCCTCAGTTGACACTTCGCTCCCGGGATATTCTCCTGATTGCCGTTGTAGTGACCTCCGCGTTGGCTCTCGGCACCTATCTCGTTTTGATCCAGCAGGCCGGAGGTCTGTCAAGTTACCTCAACGGCATCGCGACACGCAGCAAGTTCTTCTTCAACCGCTCATTTGTGACATTGGTCAATCTTCCGCTGAAGGCCCTTCTGTTCGTCACACTCGCAGCCTATGTCACAGGCTGGCGCGCCAACCGGTTGCGCGCGATCGTTTGGAGTACACTGCTAGTCGTGATCCTGACAGATTTCCTATCTGGCGGACGAGCTGCAGTAATAACTGGAACTATCGTTCCATGCGTTCTGATCACTCACAATTTTGGGTTTCGCTTCAGGCGGTCGATGGCGCTTCTGCTGCTGAGTGCCGGATTGATCTTCTTCGTGTCCGCGCGCGCAGGCGTTCGCGACTACGCATTCCAGAGCAGCACCTCCCAGTCTCGCACCCAGCTCATCGGTGCCAGCTTCACTCACCTTCCACAGACTATTTTAGGTGGCGACGAAGCCATTCCGTTTGATAGCCTCGCGGTTCTCAACGGCGCGACCGGTCTTCCCGCACAGACACAGGACGGGAGCACCTATCTGCCAATCTTGACATATCTAATACCTAGATTTCTGTGGACCGACAAGCCTTTGGGTGGAGGCAACGTATGGTTCACTTCCACTTACTATCCCTCTTTCTTTGGGCCGGATCACGTTGAGACCTCGATTTCCGGCCTAGGAGAGTTCTTCGCTAATTTTGGAGCAACCGGCATGGTCCTCGGGCTGAGCATCCTGCTAGGAATCGTCGCACTAGCCTACAGACGAATCAGGCAGCGACCTTCGGCGAGGGCGATCGTTCACTACAGCGTTGGCATGGGATACCTGATCACGCTAATCCGCGGAGATGCGTTTCATTCAGTGACGAACTGGCTGGTGACGGTGATACTGATCGAGGTCGCGTGGCGGATCATTGTTTCGCCCCACGGCGAGAAAGCTATCCGGCTACCATCGTTGGATGGTGTCGGAGCTTCAACGAACGTCCCGCGGACAGCGCTCGTGGACCATGCGCATTCTGTCGGTTAACCATACTGCCACTGTGGGGGGCGCCGAGGTGGCGTTGCTCGAGCAGGTATCGCGAGATTCGATCCTGCCTGGCATCGAAATCATCATCGCGTGCCCGTCGGGTGATCTGGGCCAACAGGCACTTGAGCGTGGCATCCAAACCGTGCCGATCTCCGACTTCGAGTTCAGCCTAAAGCTTCACCCACGCGCCCTTCCAAGACAGCTGCAGAAGCTTGCCGAGAGCGCAGTTGAGATCAGGAAACTCACGGCGAGCCTCAACGTCGATCTGATCCATGCCAATTCGCTTCGTTCGGGTCTGATGGCCGGTGCTGCCACATCCTTTGGTGGTGTTCCCGTGGTGACCCATATACACGACTGCCTACCGCCTACGCCATTGGCCAACGTGGTGCGCCGAGTGCTGCTTACGACCTCGACTGCCCTAGTCGCAAACTCACAGCACACTGCTGCGAATTTCAAAGGCGATATCAAAGGCGCCAAGGAGATTGACGTCGTCTATAACACATTCTCGCAAGATTGGCTCAAGGCGCCCAGCGAATCCGAGCTTGAGGATTTACGCATGCGCCTTGGATTGGAACCCGACAATCTTGTTGTAGGAATGGTTGCCCAACTATCCCCTTGGAAGGGGCAGGATATGGCGATTCGTGCCTTCGCACATGTCGCCAAAGATATCCCCAATGCGAAGCTCATCCTTGCCGGTAGTGCAAAATTTCGGCGCCCGGATGCCCGCTTCGACAACACGGCCTACGAGCAATCACTCCACGAGCTGGTCACGGCGCGCGGGCTAACCGAGAAGGTCGTGTTCACCGGCGAGATTGGGCGCGTAGACCTCATTGACAGGCTCTTTGACGTCCTTCTGATGCCATCGTGGGAGGAGCCATTCGGTCGGGCCGCAGTCGAGGCAATGGCGGTGGGCATCGCGGTCATCTCGACCCGTGTAGGAGGGCCCCCTGAGTTCATCGACGACGGCGTCACCGGGCTTCTCCTCGACCCCAAGGACGAGGGCGGATGGGCGCGTGCCATACGCGCCCTGTTGGGCGACGCCGAGCGTCGCGCTGAGTTGGGCAATCGCGCTCATGGGTCTGTTCGCGGACGCTTCTTCGGTGACGCCAAGCACACCCAGCTGCTCCCGGTTTTTCGAAGCGTCCTGGCAGAGGGCGGACACGTAGGGCAAGTACGCCCCAATGGCGCCGCGCTCTGATGGAACTATTGTCTAAGATACGGCGCTCTGAAACTTCAAAGGCATCATGCGCCGTGAGGTGCCCGCGGCGTGGGACGCGCCAGGGAAGGCGACCTAATGGACACTGAGCAGACAAACGCAAGCTTCGAGCGAGTCTTGAGCATTCTGCGGCGCCGCGGCCCCTGGATCTTCCTCTGCGTGGTTCTCGTGGGTGGCACGGCCTTCGGCCTGTCAAAGCACCAGACTAAGAAGTACACGGCAACGGCTTCGCTGGTCTTCAACAACACTCAGACCAACCTGCAGGCCGCAGGTCTGCAGGCTGTCAGCACCAACAACCAGCAGGCCTTGCAGAACACCAACGTCAAGCTGGTGCAGCTAGGCGATATGGCTGCGAGAACCGCGCTGCGCCTTGGAGGAGGCCTGACCCGACAGGCGGTACTGAACGATCTGAGTGTGAGCGCTCAGGGCGAATCGAACATCGTCACCATTTCGGCGACCTCTACCTCGCCCACGCGTGCAACCGACATTGCCAACACCTATGCGGGGCTCTTTGTCGCCGAGCAGCAGAACGCCAACCATCAGTACTACTCGTCCGCACTGAAGCTCGTCAACAAGCAGCTTGCAGCAATGTCGCCGCGGCAGCGTCTTAGTCCGGCAGCCCTTGCGCTAGAGGGTCGCGCTCAGTCTCTCGGCGTACTTGCTGAACTACGCTCGGGCAACGTACAGGTCGCCGAGCCCGCCACGGTTCCGACTTCACCGTCCTCCCCAAAGACCTCGCGCAATACGGTTCTTGGCGTCGTTCTCGGCCTACTGCTCGGTCTTGGTGTTGCCTTTCTGCTGGAGCGCTTGGACCGGCGCATCCGGGAGCCGAAAGATCTGGAGACGATCTATGCCCTTCCCCTACTCGGGGTGGTTCCGGAGAGCACCGCGCTCTCTCGCTCATCACGGCGCGGCGGTGAGGAGCGAGCGGCGCTTCCGCCTGGAGAGTCCGAGGCCTTTCATCTGATCCGAGCCCATCTGCGCTACTTCAACGTGGATCGCGAGTTGCGAGCGCTGATGGTCGTATCAGCGGCCCCCGGCGATGGCAAGACAACCGTTGCACGCCACCTCGCCGGGGCAGCTGCGCGCATGGGCTCACGGGTGCTCTTGGTCGAGGTAGACCTACGCCGGCCCACGATCGCTCAGCAGCTCGACATCCCTTCGGGGCCCGGCCTCTCTGATGTGCTGATCGGAGCAATCCCCATGAACGAGGCTACGCAGTCGATCGAGCTGGAGGCTTCACCCGGAGACGGCTCACGTAGGCGTGCGCTCGACGTGCTCGTCGCAGGTGCTGTGCTGCCGCCCAACCCTGCTGAGCTGATCGAGAGTCATGCCATGCAGACTGTGCTCGAGCAGGCTAAGTCCAAGTATGACCTGATCGTGATCGACACCCCTCCACTCACCGCTGTCTCCGATGCTTTCCCGCTGCTCCGCAGGGTCGACGGTGTGATCATCGTCGGGCGTGTAGGGCGGAATCGGCGTGATGTCGCCGAACGGCTGCACGAGACCCTCACCGGCGCCGGAGCCCCTCTCTTAGGAGTGGTCGCCAATGGAGTCAAGGCGAGCGGTCCGGGCTCCTACGCCTACGCCTACGACTATGCGCAGACTAGTCCTGCTTCGCGGCCCTCCTCTTCCGCCTCTCCTCCTCCCTTACCGTCGGAGAACGGGGGACCCTCCTCTGACGTACCTGCGGCCAGAACCTGAGGCCCGAACTTTCATCGTTGGCCGATGCGCCATCATCAAGGCTGCCGCAACTTCCGGCCAACAGCACGGTTCTTGCAGGCATGAGAACACATAACCGGCAGATAAAGACGTTGTCCGCGCGCTCCCGTACTCGTTTGATGGCAGCGTTCCTCCTCGCCCTTGGGACTGCTTCGCTGGCCCTCGCCGTCTCCGCCGGAGCGGCAACCCCTCCTGCCCCACCCCATGCACCCACGGTAAGTACCTCCCGCGCCTCCAACATAACCTTCTCCTCGGTCGTTCTCAATGCCTACGTCATCGCCGAGGGCCAGGACACCACCTACCACTTCCAGTACGGCACGACCGCCGCCTATGGGGTCACAACACCCATCGGACCTGCCGGCAACGGCACTGCGACGGTCAAGGTCAGCCAGTACATCACGGGCCTGCAGCCCGGCACCACCTACCACTACCGCGTGGTCGCGACCAACGCCACCGGCACCACCAACGGCAACGACCGCTCCTTCACCACGCCCAGGGTCCCGCTCTCGCTGCAGATCGTCGGCGTCCCCAACCCCGTGCCCTTCGGCGATCCCTTCACCGTCGAGGGCTCCCTCACGGGCACCGGCTCCGCCAACCACCCCATCGTTCTCCAGGCCAACCCCTTCCCCTACACCGCCGGCTTCAAGACAATCGGCAATCCCGAGCTCACCACCCCCAGCGGCAGCTTTTCTTTCCCCGTCGTCGGGCTCCTCGAAAACACCCAGCTGCGCGTGCAGACCCTCGGGTCGCCCACCGTCACGAGCCCCGTGCTCCTCGAGAACGTCGCCATCCAAGTCTCCTTCCACGCTCGCCGCACCCACCACCGCGGGCGCTGGCGCCTCTACGGCACCGTCACCCCCGCCGAGGCCGGCGCGCAGGTCGGCTTCCAGCTGCTCACCGTCGGCGGACGCACCGTGAATGAGGGCGGCACCATCGTCAAGGCCGGCAACTCCACCGTCTCCAGCTTCTCGCGCACCGTACGCCTACGCCACCACGGCGTCTACCGCGCCCTCATCAAGATCTCAGACGGCGCCCACGTCTCCGCCTACAGCGCACCCATCCTCGTCCGCTGAGGGCCTGCTGCCTTTGCGAGGAGGGCAGCGACTACCGCTCTCGGAGGCGTTCGTCTCGGCGGCGCATGAAGTCGCCGAACATTGGTGCGCTGTATGCGTAGATGCCATGGTCCTCGCGATAGATGAGGTTTCCGGCGATGAGACGTATAAGACTCTGTGCGAGCGCCCCGCTCGAGCGGCCCGTCGCCGCGTCGAGGTCTGCCTTGGCGAAGCGCTCGCCCCCGAGTGCAGCCGCGACTCGCAGGGTGTCCTGATCGGCCTGGCGGGCATCGCGATAGCGCGGCTCGAAGAACTCATCATCGAGACTGCGCTGGATCGCACCGTGCTCCCGCGCGTAGAGCTCTGGGGTGATCGTCTTCGCACCTTTCAAGTCGGCAGCCTCCCAGAGGGCCTCACCGAACCACTGAACAAAGTATGGGTATCCATCGACGTCGCGTGCGATCCGCTCGGCAATACCAGGCGCGTAGGCGATCTCGCCGGCAGGTCGCACCAGCGCCTGCGCGGCGGCGCTGAGCTCCTCGGACGGCTCCGGCGCGAGTGAGAGATTGCCGATCTCCTCGCCACGAAACAAGCGCTCAGCGTTGCTTCGAGCCGCGTGAATGTTGCCTGTCAGCGGCGGCAGTCCGCAGAGGACCAACATCATCGGTGATGGCTCCTCGTCGTCATCCTGGACAGCCGTGAGCGCCGAGAGGAGCGCTCCGAGCGGATATTGACGCTTGGCGCTCCGGTCGTAAACGCTGTGGGCCTCATCGAACAGCAGCGCCACCCCACGCCCCTGCGCTCGAGCGATCTCGCCGACGTGCGTGAGCGCCACCCGCAGCCGATCCTCCAACACAGAGACAGCGGGCTGCTCAGCACCGGCTCCAACCGATAGCGTCACGCCCTCTGCTAGCTGCACCTGGACCTGGCCGATCGCCTTCATCGCCGCGGCAGCACGGTTCTTGATCCTCGCCTTGACGCTGAGTGCCTCGACGGCCTCTCTCAAGTAGCTCGCGATGGCGGTAGCGAAGTCCGCCTCCTCGCAGAGCCGCGTGCTCCAATCGCGGCGCACAACCACCCAATCGTGCCCCCTGGCGATCCGCTCGTACTCCTTGAGCAGCACCGTCTTGCCCACGCCGCGCAGACCGGTGACGCGTAGGTTGCGCCGCTTCTCCGGGTAATCCTCGAGCATCCGCTGAAACCTGCCGATCTGCTGCTCGCGGCCCGCCAGATACGGTGGCCGTGTGCCGACACCTGGCCGGTAGGGGTTCTTCGCCATCACAGAAAGTTATCGAACCTCACAGATTCTTGTAAGATCGCCTAATCTTCAGTGAGGTCAGCTGAGCCACGCTGTATCGGCTGACTTTTGGGGTTTGCGCGATAGAGACAGAGGGCATCATCCCCCAGACGATGCCGCCCTCCCACCCGAAGGAGCCCACTATGCGCGTGAGACCATCCAAGCCTCCAACCCTCCTCGCACTGCTCCTCGCCGCCATCGCGCTCGCCGCATCCCCAGTGGCCCTCGCGGCCTCTCTCCCCGGCGCCTCCACCGGACCCGCTTCCAGCGTCACCTACTCCTCCGCCGTACTCCAGGGCAACCTCGCCGCCAAGGGCCAGCCCACCAACTACTACTTCCAGTACGGCACCACCAGCGGCTACGGCGCCCAAACGCCGCTCGCGCCCGGCGGGGCGGCCGCCACGACGATCAAGGTCAGCCAGCCCATCTCCGGGTTGAAACCCCTCACCCGCTACCACTTCCGCCTCGTGGCCTTCACCGCCGCCGGCCGCGCCGACGGGGCCGATCGCACCTTCACCACTCCCAAGATTCCGCTCGCCCTCCAGCTCGCCGGCGTACCCAACCCCGTGCCCTTCGGCGAATCCTTCCTCGTCGAGGGTACCCTCACCGGCACCGGCTCCGCCAACCACCCCATCGTGCTCGAGGCCAATCCCTTCCCCTACGTGGGGGGCTTCAAGACGCTTGGCAACCCCGAGCTAACCAACGCCACCGGCGGGTTCTCCTTCCCCGTCCTCGGCCTCCTCGAAAACGCGCAGCTGCGCGTCCAAACCCTCGGCTCCCCCACCATCACAAGCCCCATCGTCATCGAGAACGTCGCCGTCCGCGTCTCCTTCCACGCCCGCCGCACCCACCACCGCGGGCGCTGGCGCCTCTACGGCACCGTCACCCCCGCCGAGGTCGGCGCGCAGGTCGGCTTCCAGCTCCTCGTCGCCGGCGGACGCACCGTCAACGAGGGCGGCACCATCCTCAAACCCGCCACCCCCACCGTCTCCAGTTTCTCGCGCACGGTGCGTCTGCGTCACCACGGCGTCTACCGCGCCCTCATCAAGATCTCAGACGGCGCCCACGTCTCCGCCTACTCCGCCCCCATCCTCGTCCACTGAGCGGGAGCCGCGCACGCCTTCGACCAGCACCTCCACGCGCTTGCCCAGCGTGCGCAAAATGCGCGCGAGAAGGGCGACTACGAGGCAATCAAGCCCGATCCCAGCGAGGCCGAGGCGATCGTCGCCGGCAGCGCGAACTTCATCGCCGCCGTCGAGCACATGTTGGAAAGGTGAAACGAGACTCACCACGCCGGCGCTCCAGTACGGACTTATCGAACTTGTCCCATCCGTGGTACATTCCCCGACGAGGCGATGGGCGCGGACAAGGGAACAACCTCAAATGACGCCAGCTCGCTTCAGCGGGCCAATCGAGTAAGCGCCCCCCCGGAGCATCGGCGCTTCGAGCCCCAGCAGCCGAGCGGGCTGCGGGGGGAGCGCAACGAAGGGTGGCGCGAGGCCGAGGAGACCGTGAGGCGCTACTGGCGCGCCCTCGAGAACAGCCAACGCCCCACCCAGCAAGAGGAGCAGGCTTCCGCCGCCGAGAGCCGCGGCACCGAGGATGTCGGAGGCTGGCTTACGCAGGCAATCCAGCGCAGCGACAAGATCTCCCAAGCCAGGAACAGGCAACTGGAGATCGTGCGGCGGGATGTGTCCCTGCACGACTCCCCGCAGCTGGCCTGGGCCAGCGCGATCCTGCACATGGGTCCGCACCCCGACGACTATCCCTCGAGCAACGACCTGCAACGCGCCTCCGAGGAACTCCACCGGGCGGCGCAATCCAGCGACGCAGATATTCGCATCCCGCTTGCAAAGCTGCGGCTCAGGCTTACCGAAACACAGGTCGCCACACACCGTCAAACGAATTCCGCCGAGGAGGCCTGGGCGCTGCTCGACGAGTGCCGCCTGCACGTTCCCCAGGGGAGCGCCGATGCGAGGGAGCTCGACCACGCCCAGGCGCGGCTGTTGATGGCCGAATCCAGGTGGAAAGCCGCATATGAGCGCCTCACCGCACTCGCGCAAAACGCACGCGATCTGGACGCGCAGGTCGCGGCGCTGCACTGCGAGTACATCCTCAGCAACGCCGCATTCAAGCTCGCCCCTCGACTCCAAGCGCTGCTGCAAGTCTGCGAGAGCCGCGATGGGAAGCCGGCGCTGTCCGGAGCCCACCCCCACACCACCATGCATCTGCAGGCCGCGCTGCTGGCCGACCAGGGAGCGATCTTCGAGAACATGGACCTGGGAAAAGCGTTTGCCAGCTACCGGCGCGCGCTGGAACTGAGACCGCGGATGATCTTCGTGCAGCGCGCCCTGCTGCGCTGCCTCGCAGCCGACAATCGACTCCAGCAGGCGCTCGAAAGCGGGGAAGGCCTCCTCAGCGGTGCGCCCAGCGAGAGCGCCGATCCACAGGCGCCGCCCCCGGTCGGGCTGATGGTCGAGGTGGGCCGGCTCCTCGCCGAGCGCGACCGCCTCAAGGACGCCAAGCAGCGGCTGCAGACGGTCACGCACGAGGTGCCCGCCTACGCCTTCGCCCACGAGGCCCGCATCGCAACCGAGCGCGAATGGATCCGAGAGACGCTCGCGGGCGAAGAGCAGGAGGAGGCCTACCGGCTGCTCTGCCAGAGCGCCGCCGAGGCGCTCGAGCAACGCGACGGGGCTCCGCGCTGGAATGGGGTTCGCGTCGAGCTCGGCGAGACCCACCTCGCGACGGGTAACACCGCAGCGGCGCTCGCGCTGTTCGAGCAGGCCGCGAAGGACGACCGCCCAGCCGTGCGCAGCCGCGCTCGCGCCGGAGCAATCAACGCGCACCGGCTTGCCGGGCGCCTCGATCTGGCGCTCGCCGAGGCCCGCGGCGCCCCCGCACCACCCCCCTCCGCCGCCACGGCCCCGGACGGATCGCCCGAGCACATCGACGAGGAGAGCTCGCCCATGCTGGAGGCCATCGGCCTGCTGCACATCGAACTGAGCGAGTACGGGCACGCGTTGCGGTGCTTCGAGCGCGCATTGGAGTTGCGACCGCAGCTGCTCACCTCGATCCGCGGGCGCGCACGCGCGCTACGCCTGCTCGGCCGCACCCAGGAGGCATGGCTCTACCTGGAGCAGCGCGCCGCGACCCTTCCCTCACAGCTCGCCAAACGGCTCGAGAACGAGCGCGGATGGGCCGCCCTCAACCTTCCCGGAACACCGCACGAGCGCGCCCGCGATGCACGTGCCCACTTCGATCGCCTGCTAACCCACAGCGGGGGGTACCGCTGCAATCGCAACAGCCTTCGCGAGTCCGCCCACCGCGGGCTGATCGCCGCAGCCGCCCAGGCCGGAGGGTCGCTGAGCCTCGCCTCGCACAGCGAGATCGAGGATCTCCTGGAGCGCGCGCGTGCCGACCTGCAATACGAGAGCCCCAACCTGCTCGCCGAGGCCGCTGCGGCAACGCTGCGACGCAGGCGGCTGATGCGAGCGCGCGAACTCTTCGCCCGCGCCCAATCCGCACAGGCAAACGCGAGCCTCTGGGGGACACGGCTCCCGCTGCTGCTCTTCCAGGCCCACGAGCTGATCGCCGCCCACGCCCTCGAGGAGGCCCGCGAGACGCTCGAGCAAATCCTCACCCTCGGTGGCACACAGAGCAGCGACGGCGTACCCTCGGGAGACCCGCGCGTGGGTCTCCTCACCGCTCGCCTGCACGCAGCTCGATGCGACTGGTCGAGCGCGCTCGACAGCTACCTCCACATCCTCCACAGCCGCCCCCACAACGTCGAGGCGCGAATCGGCGCGGCGTGCATCTTCCTGCGCCGCGAGGAGCACGCCAACGCACTGGCACAGCTGAACGAACTCCCCGTCGACACACTCAACGTGCGCGCGGTGGAGTTGCGCGCCTGGACGCTCACCGGCCTGCACGAAGCCACCCACCCCACCGGACCCCGCGACAGCCCCGAGCTGCAAGAGGCGGCGCGGCTGTGCATGCAAATCCGCGAGAGCGAGCCCAATCGCACACTCGCACTGGAATGCCTCGCGGAGATAGCCGCCCTTCGCGGCCAGCCCACCACGGTCGACCTCTACCTGGAGGAGGCCGCGCGGAGCGCCATCCGCCCCGCCGATATCGCACGTAGCCGCGCCCGGCTGCTGCTGCAGATGGCGCGCGGCGAGGATGCCTTTGAGCTCCTCACGAACGTGGACGCCCAAGAACGGGAGGAGGATGCCTCGCTCACGCATCTTCTGGGTCTCGCTCACGCCGCGCAAGGACACAACGACGAGGCGATCGCCGGTCTGCGCAGAACGATCGCGGCGGAGCCAAGCAACGTCGCAGCCCACCTCCACCTCGCCACGATCCTGCACAACGAGACCCGTCGCGAAGAGGCACTCGCAACCTTGGGCGAAGGACTGGAGCGAGCAGACGGACGGCGCTGGCGAATGCGACTGCTGCTCGCGCGCGCGAGCATTCGCGCAACGCACGCCGAGGACCACGACGGCCGCGAGCGGGACATCCTGCTCGACGAGTCCCTCACGGACATCGCCCGCGCCGCCGGACAGGCCACCACGGACAGCGCCCGGGCCGAGGTCGACTACCACCGCGGCGTACTCCTACACCGGCGCGGGCACTACGTCCAAGCCCAGCGCGCGCTGAGGCAGTCGGTCAAACGCGACCGCAATCGCGAGGATGCAAGCCACGCCCTCGCGCTGCTCAAAGAAAAGCCCGGCACCGACACCAACGAAAGACTCACGCTGATCGGCGCGAAGATATTGGGAGGAGCCGCGCTCGTGCTGCTTGTCCTGGCGATTACCGCCACCTGGGCGCACGCCGGGTGGAGGGCGTCGGCCTTCAAATGGGAGCCACTCTCCTGGATCGTGCTAGCCATGCTCGTCACGGTCGTCGTGGCCGCCACGCTGCCGCGCCTCGCCGGCCTGGAAGTGGCCAATCAGGTGAAGCTCAGCCTCCAGCAGATCACTCCCAAGCTCGAGTCCGACGTAAACCTCGCCCTGCCCAAGCTCCCAGCAACCTCCAGGCTCACGGTTCTCCCCACGAGCAATCTCTTCACCGAACCCCCCAGCGACAAGGCCGGCGCCGAATAGCCAACGATGCCCAGCTGGGCAGTTACGCCGCCGAGCCCGGGGTTGGAAGCAGCGAGCGGCGGGGAGACCTTTGAGCGTCTTCTCTCATTCGCACAATGCAGTGCGTCACATCGTCAGCGTCTCCCCCCTGACAATCGCCCCCATTTCGCCTACTGTGCCTTGCCATGCACATCGACCCCTACATCGTCCTCGGCTCCGCCGTCGTCGGCTTTCTCGTGGGCATGACCGGCGCCGGGGGCGGGGCGCTGATGACGCCCATGCTCATCCTCCTCTTCGGCGTGCAGCCCTCCGCCGCGATCTCCTCCGACCTCGTCGCCGCCGTCGTCATGCGCCCCATCGGCGCCGCCGTGCACCTGCGCCGCGCCACCGTCAACCTTCGCCTCGTGCGCTGGATGGTCCTCGGCTCGGTCCCCATGGCCTTCGCCGGCGCCTACCTCCTGCACCTCCTCGGCAACTCCAAATCCGCCCAGCAAAACGTGCAGCTCGCGCTCGGCATCGCCCTCCTCGTCGGCGCCGGCGCGCTCGTGCTGCGCTACGTCCTCGACGCCCGTACCGGGCAGCGGCGCACCGGCCACATCAGCGACGTCGTCCCCCGGCCTCTCCCCACCATCCTCATCGGCATGATCGGCGGCCTCGTCGTCGGCATGACCTCCGTGGGCTCCGGCTCGCTCATGATCGTCATGCTCCTCTTCCTCTACCCCCTCATCGGCGCCAAGCAGCTCGTCGGCACCGACCTCACCCAGGCCGTCCCCCTCACCATCGCCGCCGCGCTGGGCGCGCTCGCCTTCGGCCACGTCTCCTTCGGCGTCACCGCCTCGCTCATCATCGGCTCCGTCCCCGCCGTCCTCATCGGCTCGCTCGTCTCCTCCTCCGCCCCCGACCGCTACATCCGCCCCGTCATCACCTTCGTCATCGCCGCCTCCGGGCTCAAGTACGTCGGGCTCGGCGCCACCGCGCTCGGCTGGATCCTCTGCGGCGCCCTCTTCGCCGCCGGCGCCATCTGGCTCGCCTACCTTCGCCCCCAGGGCCGCGCCCGCGCGCTCGGCCCCCCAGACTTCCCCGCAACCCCACCGCCCGGCGAGGCCCCCGCTGCCCTCGGGCTCGATTCGCGCCTCACCGGGAACCGGCCATCCGCCGCCGGAGACAGCTCGCCGACGATCGGCGACGGGCCGCCCGCCATCGAGCAGATCTGACCCGGAGCGGCCCGAGGGCCGCTCCGGCGCCCTCCCCCCACTCGCCTCACGCGGCCCGCGCGGGACGGCGCAGCCGTCCCTCTCCTCCTTCCTCTTCGCCCTTCGAGCGCCTCGCGCCACCTCGATCGACCCTCTGCGTGTGGCAGTATTGCGGGAGAGCCCCCATGCTCCGCTCCCGCTCAACCGCCCCACCGGCTCGCCGCTCGTGATCGACGACGACGCCCACCAGCCGCTCGCCGCCGGGGTCGTCCTCGACCCCGCCACCGGCCCCATCCTGCACGCCGGCGAGCCCATCAAGAGCACCCACTCGCCCAACGTCAAATGGCAACGCTCCTCGCTCACCCGCCGCGAGCGCTGGGACTCGCTCGGGCACCCCGGCGCCACCATCTGGTTCACCGGCCTCCCCGCCGCCGGCAAGTCCACGATCGCCTCCGCCGTGGAGCACCACCTCGTCCGCGCCCGCCGCCCCGCCTTCGTCCTCGACGGCGACAACCTCCGCCACGGCCTCAACGGCGACCTCGGCTTCGACGAAGCCGCCCGCGGAGAGAACGTCCGTCGCACCGCCCACGTCGCCCGCCTGCTCGCCGAGTCCGGCACCATCGCCCTCGTCAGCCTCATCTCCCCCTTCGCCTGCGACCGCGAAGAGGCCGCCGCCCTGCACACCTCCATCGACCTCCCCTTCATCGAGGTGTTCGTCGACGCCTCCCTCGCACTCTGCGAGGCGCGCGACCCCAAGGGCCTCTACGCCCGCGCGCGCTCCGGCGATCTCTGCGGGCTCACCGGCATCGACGCGCCCTACGAGGCGCCCTCCCAGCCCGACCTCGTCCTGCGCTCCGGCAGCGAGTCGATCGAATCCGCCGTCGCGCGCGTCATCCATGTGCTTGGGACACGGTTGCCGCATCCGCCTTCGGGGGAGTAGGTAAAGATTCCCCACTCCAGTAGGAACTCTCCGCCGGTGTTCGTATAAGGATCGAGGGCCCTGCGATCCATCCGCGCCCGGGGGGACGCGGATGGGGCTCTCATCCCCGCATCACGAAAGGATCACATGCGCTCTACGAGTCGCCCGCGCCGTTATATAGCGCGACCCTGGTTGCTCATCTTCAGGCCGCTCCTGCGCTACAGCGCCACCCGCGACGCCTACGTGCTACGCCTCATCGGGCGCTCCTTCGGTCCCGTCCTGCGTCCCGAGCGCCGAGGGCGGCGCGGACGCGAGCATTTCGACGGGCTCGATCGCCGTCGTGTGGGGCTCTCCTAGCTGCGCACAGGCTCATACCCAATCCATACCGCGCCCCGCCCGCGCTCCCACCACGCCCGCCGATCCTCATGGCATGGCGCGAATCATGATCTCCGACCCTCACCCCACCGTGCAAGAGCTGCTCGTACGGATGGTCGCCGAGCTCGGCTATGAACCCATCGACATCGCCGATGGTCCCCCACCCACGCCCGCGCGCCTTCGCAGCGCCGATGTGCTGTTGATCGAGCCCGCCTCTCCCGAGGGGCGCCGGCTTGCACGCAGCGCCCGCGCCGCGCACCCTGAGGTCGCGATCCTCAGCCAGGGCGCCGCCGAGGGGATCGAGCGGCTCGGCATCGCGCCCGTAGCGCACCTCCCCAAGCCCTTCACGCTGGAGCAGCTCGATGCCGCGCTGCGACACGCACTCCAAGCACGGCGCGCCGCCTAGCCTTGCTCCCAGCGAGGTTCGTCGGGTGCTGTGGCCGGCGGGCGCCCCCGGGAGCTCGCTTCAGCCGGCGCAAGCCCGCACCTCTCCGAGCGCGGGGCGCATCCTCACCTCAGGCCGGCTGCGCCGCCCGCGGCCGTACTGGGTTGCGCAGCGCGGCGCGCACCCTCGTTCCGTTGCGCGGCGAGAACGTCACGTTGCGCCGCGCCACGCGCTCCGCGCGCAGGCTCACCGGTTCGAGCACCCTGCTCTTGAGCACCGTCTCCAGCACCACCCGCATCTCGAATTCCGCGAACGAGGCGCCCAGGCAACGGCGGATGCCCCCGCCGAAGGGAATCCACGCGTACGTCGCCGGCGCACTCTCCAGGAAGCGCTCGGGGCGGAAGGCGTAGGGCTCGGGATACACATCGGGGCGCGTATGCGCGAGCCAGATCGCGGGCGTCACATCGGTGCCCACCGGCAGCCGCAGATCGCCCGCCACCAGCTCGCTCGTTAGGCGCCGCCCCGCGAGCGGCACCACCGGGCGCAGACGCAGGGACTCGGAGATCACCGCGCGCATATACGCATCCTCCTCGCCGCTCTGCACCTCCGCGGTGAGGCGCGCGAGCGTGTGGGGGTGGCGCAGCAGCAGATCGAACGTCCACGCGAGCGCCGTCGCCGTCGTCTCGTGCCCCGCGAGCAGCAGCGTCACGAGCTGATCGCGCAGCTCCCCATCGCTCATCCCCGAGCCATCCTCCATGCGCGCGCGCATCATCAGCGAGAGGATGTCCTCGCGCCGCTCGAGCTCCGGATCCTCGCGCCGCGCCGCGATCTCCGCGAGCAGCGGCTCATCGACTTCGCGCACCATCTCCCTCAGCTCCGCCAGCGGATCGCCGCGGCCGAAGCGCGTGGAGAGCATGAAGCGCAGCTGCAGCCCAAAGGAGGAGCTCCCCCCGAGCAGCCGCGGCAGCCGCTCGCGCAACAGCCTCGCGCGCTCGGGATCGCTCACGCCGAATACCGCGCGCAGGATCACCTCGAGCGTCACCGCCTGCATCCGGGGGTGCAGCGCGAACTCGCTTCCCACCGGCCAGCTCTCGATCTCGCGCTCGGCGACCTCGCGCACGATCGACTCATACGAGCGCATCCGCTCGCCGTGAAAGGGCGGCAGCATCACCCTCCGCCGCGCAATGTGCTCACGGCCCTCCAACAAAAGCACCGAGGAGGCGCCCATCACCGGGCGCAGCGCCGCGGTGCGCCCCGGCGGGAGGTTGTGCCCGTGCTCTGAGTACAGCGCGCGGATCGCCTCCGGATTCGACAGCATCACAGTGGGGCGCTGCGAGCCGAGGAAGCGCACGCTGAAGGCATCCCCATAGCGCTTTCTACAGGACTCCAAAAAGCCAATCGGCCGCGTGAGCCACCACACCATCTGCACCACCGGCGGCTCGCCCGGACCCGCGGGCAGTGCGGATGGATCCGGCGGCGGCGGGTCCTGGAGCGTGTCGAGCGCGGGTGAGAGAGGGGCGGTTGTGGAGGCGCTCACCCCTACAGCCTTGCACACTCCCTCAAGTGCTCTCCGGCGAGGGGCCCGCGACCGACACCGCGCCGGCCATGATGCCCTCGATCTCCTGTAGCTCCTCCTGCGAGAGCTGCACCTGCAAGGCGCCCAGCGAGTCCTCGATGTGCGCCGCGCTGCGTGAGCCCACGATCGCCACGTGCACCGCGGGGGAGGCCAGCGTCCACGCGATCGCCAGCTGCGAGACGCTATAGCCGCGAGCGCGCGCGAAGCGCTCGAGCTCCGCCACCGTCTCGAGGTTGCGCGCGAACGCCTCGCCTCTGAAGAGGGGGCTGCCCGCGCGCCAATCCTGCTCCTCGAAGGTGGTGCTCGGGTGCATCGCGCCCGTGAGCAGCCCATGCGCGAGCGGCCCATACACGAGCACCCCGATATCGTGCTCGCGCGCGTAGGGGAGCACATCGGCCTCGATATCGCGGCGGAAGAGGTGGTACGGAGGCTGGAGTGTCTCCACCGGGAGCGTCCGCGAGAACTCCGCCATCTCAAGCGCGCTGAAGTTCGAGACCCCCACGTGGCGGATCTTTCCCTCGTCCACCAGCGCACCCAGCGCGTGCGCGCTCTCGGCGAAGGGCGTTGAGGGGTCGGGCCAGTGCACCTGGTAGATGTCGATGTAATCGATACCCAGATTGCGAAGGCTCTCCTCCACGCCGCTTCGCAGCCACGCCGGGCTCGAATCGCGCACGAGTCCCTCGCGCTCGTCGATGCGAAGACCCCCCTTGGTGGCGAGCACCAGCTGCTCGCGATGGTTATCGAGCGCGTCGCGCAGCGCGCGAGCGAGCAGGCGCTCGGAGACCCCGAAGCCGTATGCCTGCGCGGTGTCGAACAGGTTCACCCCCAGCTCGCGTGCGTGGCGGATCGCGGTGATCGCCTCCAGCTCATCGAACTGCCCCCAATCCCCACCCAGCTGCCACGTGCCGAAGGCGATCGGGGAGACCTCGAGGCCTGTCCTTCCGAGCGTCACATTCTTCATGAGATCCTCGCCTTCTCCACGACGTTTTCGCCGCGCGCCGCGCCTTGCGAGGGGCGCATGCGGCGCCTTTCCCTGCACTACCCGAATCGGGCAACCGCCAACAGAAGATGGCCGAGGCTCCATACTGTTGGCATGAGCGTTCCTCGTGCATATCGGCGGGCAGCGATCCTCGGCGGGGCGCTCGCGCTGATGGCGCTCCCCGCCGCGGCTGGCGCGACGGCGCTCGATGTGGCCTCCACGAGGGCCTACGTACGCGCCGATAACGCCCTCACGCGCTCCGCCAAGGCGCACCTGCACCGGGCCGAAGCCGGCGTGGGCGCATTCACGCGCCAGATCGGGCGCGAATGCCCCCATATCGCCGCCGGCGCGCCGCAGAGCCCCGAAGCCGAACTCTTCTATGAAGAGATCGTGGCGGCGGTTACGCACACGGTCTACCACGTGAATGTCGCCGCGGTCGAGCATTTCGCGAACACCGCCGGGGGCCTGCGCTGGAGAAGCCCCCGCGTGACGCGCGCCGTGCACGCCTACGCGAGCCGGCTGCACGGTTTGGCGACGCTGGGAATGCCCAACGTGTGCGCCGACGCGAAGGCGTGGGCCGCGAGCGGCTTCACCGCGCTGCCCGCCGCCACGCGGCCCATCGCGCAGCAGCTGAAGACGAGCGAAGAAGCGGGCCCGATGGAACTGTCACCCAGCGTGCTGCGCCCCTACGAGCGCCCCGAAGAGTTGCGCATGATCGCCGAAACGGCACACCTGGAAGCCGACCTGCAGGAAGCCGAAGCCACCCACAGCACCGCCTACCTCTCTAAGATCGAGGGCATCATGGAGCTCAACCCGTGAGCGGGGGCACGGTGGGAGCCCGCCGCCAGCACGCGCGCGGCTGGCTGCGCCACTACGCGGGCTTCCTCACCCCCAACGCCGCCGCGGCGATGCCGATCCTGCTCGAACGCGACGGCGGCGCGCGCCTGCGCCGCGTCGCGGGGGGCCTCGCCGATGGAACCACCCAGCGCCTGCGCCCAAGCCGCAAGCGGATGCGCGCCCTGCAGGTGCAGCCCGGATTACGGCTGCGCTGGCGCGACGCGCCCGCGCCCGCGCCGCCCGGCCCCGAGGGGGCGGTGGTGCACCCGATCGCGGCCTCCAGCTGCGACCTCGACTGCCCCCTTGCGCTGGGAGCAACGCAGTTCGCGCTGCCGCTGCACCTGGGGCACGAATGCGTCGCGGAGGTGCTCTCGGTGGGCGAGCGCGTGCGCACCGTCAAGCCCGGCGACCGCGTGATCGTGCCCTTTCAGATCAACTGCGGCAGCTGCGCGGCGTGCGCGGCGGGGCGCACCGGGAGCTGCACGAGCGTCGTGCCCGCGGCGGCTTACGGCATGGGCCTCGCCACGGGGCACTACGGCGGGGCCCTCTCCGATGAGCTGGCCGTGCCCTACGCCGACGCGATGCTCGTCGCGCTGCCGGAGGGGATCGAGCCCACAGCGGCGGCGAGCCTCGCGGACAACGTGTGCGACGCACACCGCCACATCGGCCCCCACGTGCCCGCGCTGCTGGAGGAGGACCCCGAGGCGGAGGTGCTGATCCTCGCCGCGCTCACCCCCAAGGTGAGCTTCAGTCCCAGCAACCCTCTTTACGCGGGCCTCATCGCGCGCGCCTACGGCGTACGCAATGTGAACCTCGTGGACGCGCGCCCCCACGTGCGCGAGCACGCCGAGCGCCTGGGCATCGGCGCGCTGCACCCCCGCGAGCTGCGCCGCCGCGCGCCCGCGCCGCTCGTGGTGGACATGACGATCGATCGCGTAGGCGAGGCGCTCTCCCACACCGCGCCCGACGGGATCTGCTCGAGTGCGGGCAGCCTTCACCGCAGCGCGCGCATCCCCACCCTGCAGATGTACGTGCGCAACGTAACCCTTCACCTCGGCCGCACCCACGCGCGCGCGCAGATCCCCAAGGTGCTCGAGCTGATGCTCCACGGAGGCCTTCACCCCGAGCTGGTCACCACCACCGTCGCCCCGCTCGACGAAGCCCCCCAGGTGCTCCGCGAGCACTTCCTCGGCGGCGGCATCAAGACAGTGCTCACCGCATAACGCGCGTAGGGTGTTGCGAAAGCGGGCAGCCCCCAGGAGAGCCAACGAAGGAGAAACGATGCCGCACACGATCAAGAACCTCGAGGATGTCGACGACATGGCCGCCAAGAGCGGGCTCGGCGAGATGGGGCAGGCGCGCTTCGCGCGCGAAGACCTCGACGCGCAGGACACCGGCCTCAGCCACCAGCGCCTGAACCCCGGCAAGCGCCAGTCCTTCGGTCACCGCCACAACGAGGCCGAGGAGATCTACCTCGTGCTCGCCGGCAGCGGACGCATCAAGCTCGACGACGACATTCTCGATATCAAGCGCCTCGACGCGATCCGCGTCGCGCCCGAGACCATGCGCGCCTTCGAGGCCGGGCCCAACGGGTTGGAGTTCGTCGTCTTCGGCCCCCACCACAGTGGCGACGGGGAGATGGTGCAGGGCTGGTGGAGCGACTGATTTCAGGCCGGCGCGAGGTAGCTCTGTCCGGCGTGCAGCGCGACCGTCTTGCGGCTGGCAAAATCGAACACATCAACCGCCCCGCGGCGCACGCTGGTGAGGGTTCCGTCGCAGCGATCGGAGGTTTCCCAGATAGTGCCCCGCACCGTCGCCGCGCTGTAGCGGCCGCTGGTGCGGAAGCTGCCGTTGCTGTCCTGCGCGTGGAGCGTCTGCAACACCTGCTTCGAGGCCCTCGCGATTCGCGCCCCGCCGGCATCACCGGCCTCCGCGCCGGCGTCGAGACCGAGGCTTGCGCGGGCGACCCCGCCGCAGCTCGCGAAGGAGGGCGCCCCGGGGAACAGGCCCTCCTTCAGCGTGAATGTCGCCAAGCCCTTGTGCAAACCGCTTCGCTCCTGAGAGACCGCAAACAGGCCCCCCGAGAGCTTCGCCGTGTGGGTGTGGCGCCGCTGGCCGGCGGCGACGATCAGATTCACGGTGCCTTGCCTTGTGTCGAGCTCTGAGCCCACCGGAATCTGACGAGGCTCCGTGAGCGGAATGAAACCCTCGCCCTTCGTGAACCCTCCACCCACCGGCGGCGCAGCCGCGGCTCTCGCCGAGGAGATCGGGCCTCTCGCCGAAGAGATCCAGCCTCTCGCCGAGGAGGCAGCCACGGCCCCGCCCGAGCGGCCCGCCGCGAGCTTCACCAGCACCAGTCCCCCCACGGGCTGAAGATCAACCGTCTGCCCAACGGTCGGCGCGGACGGGGCGGCGCCCGGGCGCGTGGTGAACGTCTGATCCGCGCCCACCGTCGTGCCCGCTCCATTGGCGGCCACCAGGCGCACGTGATACAGGGCATTCGGCACCAACCCCGACACCGACGCCGCGACGACGTGGCCCGTGAAGTCCGATCCCACCGTCTGCGTGGGCGTGGCCTGGTCGTATGACACCGGCCCTCCGCCGGAGTACCTTGGATCCAGGCCATACTCGAAGTGCGCAGTCGTCGCGAGCCCCGCCGGATCAACCGTCCCCGAAAACGCCGCCCCTTCGGCGCTCACCACCGCAGGCGCGGCGGGGAGCACCGCCGGCGCCGACGTCGACAGCTGCGACGCCGCAGTGGCGAGCACCGCATCGCCACCGTAGCTCGTACCTCCCGCATTGGTCGCCACCACACGGAAGTGATAGGTCGTATTCGCCGCCAGCCCCGTGAGCGCCGCAGTCACAGATTCGGCGCTCCCGCCGGACCCCACCACCTGCGAGCATGCGGCGCTCTGCCCATAGCCGGCGGTGGGGCCCCATTCGAAGTGGCAATCCGTCACCGCGGTGTCCTCGGGGTTGACCGTCCCCGTCACGAACGCCGTGTCCTCTGAGATGTTCGCCGCCGAGCCCGTAACCACCACCGGCGCCCCCACGCCATACGCCGCGGAAGTTGCCGCGATCGTATCCGAGGTACTCCACACCCGCAGCGTCTGCGGAGCAGGCACCACAGGGTTCATCACCCCATCCAGATCGACGCTCACAGAGTCCCCAGCGGCGACCGTGCCATTCACCGGACAGGTCGCGGTGGTCCCCAGCACGCTGCAGTAGCCCACCTGTTGGCCGCTCGTGTTGTCGTTCACCGTGCCCGACGCCGATCCCAAGCCCGTGCCCTGCGGCAGCGCCACCGTGATCTGGCTGCCAGCCCTACCCGCGAGGGCACCCGTGGGAGATGTCGTGAAGGTGATCGCGTACACGGTGAGCGCACCGGGGGCCGAGGATGGCGAGCTGTTCACGACAGTCGGTTGCCCAGGTTCGCGGGGAGCCGTGATCGCATAGCTCGCCGAGGTCGCCGAGGCGGTGTCCGAGGTCGTCATGACCTTCAGCGTCTGCTCGCCCACGGCGCCGGGGTTCGTGACACCGTCCAGTTCGACGGTGACTTCTTCGCCCGCCTCAACCGAGCCCGAGATCTGACAGCTCGCGGTCCTGCCCGACCCGCTGCAATAGCCCACCTGCTGGCCGCTCGTGTCGTCGGCCACCGAGCCCGACACGGATTCCAAACCCGTGCCCGGCGGCACGAGGATCGTGATCTGGCTGCCCGCCGCACCCGACAGCGCGCCATTGGAGGATGTCGTGAAGGTGACCCTGTAGACGGTCCTCGCGCCCGCCGCCGAGGAGGGCGAGCTGTTGCTGACGCTCAGCTGTTCGGGTTCCCGGGAACTCGTGATCGCATAGCTCGCCGAGGTCTCCGTGAGGGTGTCCGAACTCGTCGTAACCTTCAGCGTCCTATTCCCCGCGGTGCTGGGGTTCGTGACTCCGTTCAGTTCGATGGTGAGTTCATCGCCAGGCGCCACCGTGCTCGATATCTGACAGGTAGCGAGCGCGCCGGCAAGGCCGCTGCAGTAGCCCACCTGCTGGCCGCCATCGCTCACCGAGCCGCCCACGCCGCCCAGACCGGTGCCGGACGGGAACGCGATCGCGATCTGGCTGCCCACCGAGGCCGACAGACCGCCCGTCGCGGAAGTGGCAAGCGCGATCCGATACACCGCGAGCGCCCCCACCGCCGACACCGTGGCACTCACCACCGGCTGCGTGGTGTGGCCGGCGGGGTCCACCGCGTAGCTGCCAGATCGTGCCGCCGTCGTATCCGAGGTGGTCGCGACACTCAGCGTCGTGCCATTCGTCGAGCCGGGGTTGGTGACGCCGTACAGTTCCACCACCACTTCCTCGTCCGCCGCCACGGAACCCAGGATTTGGCAGGTCGCGATCGTGCCCGCCCCACTGCACGAGCCCACACCTCCGGCGTTGCGACTGTCAATCACCGTCCCGGTCACACCATTCAAACCGGTTTCGCGCGGGAAATCGATCGTGATCTGGCTGCCCGCCGAACTCGACAGAGCGCCACTGGAGGACGTGGCAAAGGCGATCCTGTAAACCGTCCTCGCCCCCGCCGCCGAGGAGGGCGATCCGTTGCTGACCGTCGCCTGTCCCGGTTCCTGGGGAGGCGCGACCGCATAGCTCCCCGAGGTCGCCGTGAGGGTGTCCGAGCTCGTCGTGACGTTCAGCGTCGTGCCATTTGTGGCTTCGGGGTTACTCACGCCATCCAGTTCGATACTCAGCTCATCATCGCCCGCCACCGTGCCCGAGATCCGGCAGATCGCAGTCGTACCTTCGCCGTCGCCGCACGAGCCCACCTGCTGACCATTGTCGCTCACAGAACCGGTGATGCCGCCCAGTCCCGTACCGGACGGCAGCGCGATTGCGATCTGGCTGTACACCGCATTCGAAAGGCCGCCCGTGGACGACGCCTTGAAAGCAATCGTATAGACAGCGAGCGCCCCCGCGGCCGCCGAGCTGAGACTCACCGTTGGCGCACTCGCCTGGCTCGCGGGCGCCACCGAATAGCTATCTGAATCCACTGCGGCCCGATCTGAGGTGGTTGAAACGCTGAGCGTCGTCCCCGCCGTGGCGCCGGGATTGACGACGCCATCGAGCTCCACAGTCACTTCTTCTCTTTCGGCCACCCTTTCCGTGATCTGGCAGGTCGCGGATATGCCCGATCCGCTGCACAAGCCAACCTCTCCGCCATTGTCGGTAACCGTGCCCGTCGTGCCGCCCACGCCCGTGCCGGGCGGGAAATCGACCGTGATCTGACTGCCGGCCGAGCCCGACAGCGCGCCGCTGGAGGATGTCGCGAAGGTGATCCGATACACCGTCCTCGCCCCCGCTGCCGAAGAGGGCCAGACATTGCTGACCCTCGGCTGTTCGGGTTCCTGGGGGGTGGTGATCGCATAGCCCCCCGAGGTCGCCGTGAGGGTATCCGAGCTCGTCGTGACCCTCAGCACCTTCCCCGTCCCCACAGAGCTTGGGTTCGTGAGGCCATCCAGCTCGACCGTGAGTTCTTCACCGCCCGCCACCGTGCCCGATATTTGACAGGTCGCGGTCGTGCCCACCGAGTCGCCACACGAGCCCACCTGCCGGCCGCCGTCAAACACCGAACCGCCAACGCCGCTCAGGCCCGTGCCGGACGCCAACGCGATCGAGATCTGGCTGCCGACCACATTTGAAAGGCCGCCGCTGAGGGAGACCATGAAGGCGATCCTGTATACCGTCGGCGCCCCCGCAGCCGAGGAGTCCATACTCACGATCGGCGCGGTCGTCTGGCCGGCGGTGGTCACCGCGTAGCCGCTCGAAATCGCCGTAGTGGTGTCCGATGTGGTCGAAACGTTCAGCGTCGTTTCATTTATGGCGGCCGGGTTCAAAACGCCGTCCAATTCGACGGTCACGGTATCGTCGGCGGCGACCGTTCCAGTGACTTCACAGTCGGCGCTCGTGCCCGCGGAGTCGCCGCAGCTACCCACCTGCTGGCCGTTGTCGATTACCGAAGAGCCGTTGAGGAAACTGAGATTGGTGCCCGCAGGGAACGAGATCGCGATCCTGCTGCCGGCCGAGCCCGACAGCGCCCCGGTCGACGACGTGGTGAAGAGGATCCGATACACCGTCCTCGCGCCCGCCGCCGAAGACGGCGAGCCGTTGCTCACCGACACACCGCTCACCGCGCCCGCGCTGGCCAGCGCCGGGAATACAGCGATAAGCCCCAGCAGTGCACTCATGACGACGGCCACTACAACCGTGTGCCGCGTCATCACACCGAACATCGTCCGCAATCGTCCCGCCGCCATCGGTCTCGTCCCTTCCCAGGTGGCATTCGCTTTTTGAAATCCACCTCAGCGGGCGCCGAGGTGGATCGGCGGCGGGAATCCTACTGATCGACGTTGCCGGATGTTCGGACGCTCGTGCGAGGGTTCTCACGAGCGTCTCCCTCGTGAGGTCGGAGACATCATCGCCAACGCCCCTCATCGCGCGTTCGAGCCGTGTTGCCGCGCCCAAAGGGCTCGACGGCCTCCAGATTTTCACAAGCCCTTCTAGGCCATGCCCGACTATTTGGCTTTGTCGAAGGGCGGTGCTACGGTCGGCGACCCCACATCCCGGTAGGCCCAGCCTGGGTGCTGGCCACCCGCCGTCCGATCCCGCGAGGAGGCTCCCCATGTCGCTCATCTCAAGGCTGGCTCAAGTCGCTCATTGGAAGGCCAGGTCGCAAGGCGGGGCCCTGAGTCGCAAAGCCGTCTGGCTCGCCGGGCTCGTGGTAGTGGGAGTCCTCATGCTGCCAGGGGTCGCCTCCGCGGCGATCTGCACGAACACGTGGGTCGGCCCGGCGGAAGGGAACTGGGAAACGACGGCTGATTGGTCGCTGGGGACTGTCCCGTCCTCGTCCGATGTGGCGTGTCTCGGGGTTGGCAAGACGGTCGATGTGACCGGGGGCGCTAATCATGCGGGTGTCCTTCAGGACGAAGGGACTGTTGTGGTGTCGGGGGGTTCGCTTGAACTCGCGAGTGCGCTGGAAGCCTCTAGCGCTGTGACGTTGTCGGTGCTTGGAGGGAGTTTGATAACGGCTGGGGAAATAGCTGTCTCGGGTACGTTCACGGGTGGCGGGTTCGCGACGTTGAGGGGGGCGGGAGCAGTCGTGATCGGATCGGGGGCGAAAGGTTCTGTTGCGTCGGCGGGGTCGGCGGCGCTCAACTTGGAAGAAGGGACGTTGCGCAACGAAGGAACCTTCACGCTCGGCGAAAAAAGCGGGTTGCAGGGGCTCCACAAAGCGCACCTGGTCAACTCGGGTACGTTGATCGTCAACGGCGAAGGCGTCGGTACGAATCTTGGGCTGATCGCGGGCGCCGAAGAAGCGTTTCTCACGAACACGGGGGTCTTGGAGAAGACCGAAGGGGCCGGGACAACGACGCCCGTCCAGTTCGCGATCGACAACGAAGGGAAAGTGTCCGCTGCCGCGGGGAAGTTGGAATTCTCTGCGGGCGGGACCTCCGGTGGGGGGTCGTGGTCGACATCGGGTTCCGAAACGGAGATCGTGTTCAACACGAACGGGGGGACGTTTGCGTTGGGTGCGACGGTGCCGTTGAGCGGCGCTTTTGAAGTGGCGAACGGGACCGTCTCGGCGGGGAAGATCGAAGGCGCGGCGGCGAGCGTCACGATCAGCGGCGCCGGTCTCGCGGGGCAAGGGATGCTTGACCTCACGGGCGCGTCGGCGTCGACGCTGCAGAACCTCACGACGACCGACAGAGAAGGCCGCGGCGGCGGCATCCTCGAAGGATCGGCGGAGGTCGACATCACGGGCTCGTTCACAGGCGGTGGCTTCGGGACGCTGAAGGGGTCGGGCACCACCGTAATCGAGCCAGGCGCCAAAGGCGCTGTCGCAGCGATGAGCTCTACGGGTTTGACGCTGGAAGAACGGACGTTGAAGAACGAAGGAACGTTCACGCTCGGTGAAAAAAGCGGGATGGGCGGCAGCCACAAAGCTCAGTTCATCAACACGGGCACGCTGATCATCAACGGCGAAGGCGCAGGCTCGGGGCTGGGCTTGATCGCGGGCACCGAAGGCGCGTCGCTGACTAACACCGGGGTCTTGGAGAAGACCGAAGGAACGGGGACGACCACGCCGATCCAGTTCGCGATCGACAACGAAGGCAAAGTGTCCGACACGACAGGGAAGCTCGAATTCACGCAGGGTGGCACCTCGGGTGCGCTCACGGTGGGGACGTGGTCCACGTCGGGTAAAGAAACCGAGATCATCTTCAACGCTAACGGCCCGACGTTCGCGCTGGGTGCGACGGTCCCGTTGACGGGGACCTTTGAAGTCGCGAACAGCACCGTCACGGCCGGCAAGATAGAAGGCTCCGGTGCGAGCGTCACGATCAGCGGCGCCGGCCTCGCCGGGCAAGGGATGCTCGACATCACGGGGTCCTCTGCCTCGACGTTGCAGAACCTCACGATCACCGACCGTGAAGGTCGCGGCGGGGGCATCCTCGAAGGCCCTGGGGAACTCGATATCTCGGGCTCCCTGACAGGTGGGGGCTTCGGGACGCTGAAGGGCCCCGGGACGACCGTGATCGAACCTGGCGCCAAAGGCACCGTCGTGGCGGGCGTGGACGGACTCACGCTCAACGAACGGGTGTTGCGCAACGAAGGGACATTCACGATCGGAACGGAAAGCGGACTGCAGGGCAGCCACAAAGCCGAGCTCATCAACGCGGGCACGCTGATCGTCAATGGCGAACCCGAAGGTACCGGCCACGGTCTCCTCGCGGGGATGGGCGAAGCGAAGCTCGTGAACCTCGGGCTCTTGGAGAAGACCGAAGGGACGGGGACTACTCCGATCGAATTTGAACTCGAAGACTTCGGGTCGATCGTGGAAGAAACAGGGAAATTCAAAGTCTTCTATCTCATCGGTACGGGACACTCGACACAGTACGGAGGAAACAATCCGTCCGCCCTTGGCCAGGAACCCCCGACGTGCGGAGAGCCCGTGGATTGCGCAACAGGGAATTTTTACGAGTCCCAGACGGATTTCGCGATCGGCGGGCGCGGCCTCGGTTTGAATCTCACGCGTACGTATAACTCTCAGGCGGCTGCGGCAGGCCTCTCGGGTGCATTCGGGCATGGGTGGAGCGGCCCGTTCAGCGACCATCTTGAAGTGAGCGAAGGCAAAGCTGCGCTGACTCATGCGAATGGCAGCACGGTGCCGTTCACCGAAGGCAAAGGCGAAGCGTTCACGCCGCCTGCATGGTCCCAGGACACACTGACCGGTAGCACCAAAGCTGGCTATACGCTGGTTCTCGCGACCCAAGTCAAATACCAGTTCGAAGGTTCGACCGGGCGCCTGTTGAGCGTAACCGACCGCAACGGCAACCAAACGAAACTCGCCTACGCGGCGAAAGGGCTCCTCGAAACGATCACCGACCCCTCGGGACGGAAGATCACGTTGGCCTACAACGGCGAAGGGCTTGTCGAAAGCGCGAAAGACCCGATGGGGAACACCGCCAAATACGCCTATGAAGAAGGGACGCTAGCGAAAGTCACGTTGCCCGGTGAAGCGAAATCGCGCTGGCAGTACCACTACGACGGCTTGCACCAGATGACCTCGATGATCGACGGACGGGCCGGCGAAACGACCAACGAATACAACGGCTCCCACGAGGTCACCACACAGACCGACCCCGCTGGCCACAAACTGAAATTTGAATACGAACCGCTCCACACCAAGATCACGAACAACACCACCGCAAGCGTCACCGACGAGCGCTTCACGAGCGACAACGAGCCCAGCACGGTCACCCGCGGCTTTGGCACCGCGAGCGCGACGACGACGAGCTTTACCTACGACGTCAGCAACGATCTGTTGAGCGTCACCGACGGCAACAATCACAAGACGAAATTCGGCTACGACAGCACCGCGAACCGCACGAGCATGGTGGATCCCGACGAACATGAAACGAAATGGGCCTACAACGCCACCCATGATGTCATCGCGACGACGACGCCGAACGGCGAGCAGACCAAAATCACACGCGACAGCCACGGCAACGCCGAAACCGTGTCCCGGCCCGCCCCGGGGGGCTTGACGCAGACCACGACCTATGCCTACGAACCCAACGGGAACCTCAAAAGCATCGTGGACCCTCTCAAACACACCTGGAGCTACGAATACAACACGCAGGGAGATCGCACCGGCAAAACAGACCCCGAAAACGACAAACGCACGTTCGCGTACAACGAAGACTCCCAGGAGACCTCCACCGTCAGCCCGGACGGCAACATCAAAGGCGGCGAACCCTCCAAGTACACCACCAAAATCGAACGCGACCAGCAGGGCCGCCAGCTCAAAATCACCGACCCCCTCGCCCACACCGTCAAGTACACATACGACGGCGATGGGAACGTCGCGACCGTGACCGACGCCAACAGCCACACCACGACCTACACCTACAACGCCGACAACCAAAAGACGATCGTCAAAGAACCCGAAGCGAACACCACCGAAACGGGCTACGACGGCGAAGGCCGCGTCACGACCCAGACCGACGGCAACAAACACACCACCACCTACACCCGCAACCCCCTCGGCGAGATCACAGAAATCAAAGACCCCATCGGCCGCGTCACGAAAAAGGAATACGACGCAGCCGGCAACCTCACCGCGCTGACCGACGCGGCCGGGCGCACCACCAAATACGCTTATGACCCCGCGAACCGACTAAAAGAAATCGTCTACTCCGACGGGGTCACCCCCACCGTCAAATACGAATACGACGCCGACGGAAACCGCACCCAGATGACCGACGGCACCGGCAAAACGAAATACATCTACGATCAGCTCGATCGCCTCACCGCGAGCACCGACGGGCACAGCGACAGCACCGCCTACGAATACGACCTCGCAAGCAACCAAACAAAACTCACCTACCCAGGCGGCACACTCGTCACCCGCGCCTACGACAACGCAGGGCGCCTGCAGAGCGTCACCGACCCATCCAAAAACACCACCACCTTCGCGTACAACCCCAACTCCGACCTCACCACCACCACCTTCCCCAAAGGCACGGGCGAGCAAGACAAAACCGCCTACGACAACGCCGACCAGCAGACCAAAATCACGATGACCGGCAACGGCCTGAAAGTCCTCGCCTCGATCGCGTACACCCGCGACAGCGACGGACAGGTCACCTCAACGACCACAACAGGGCTGCCCGGCACCGCGAGCACGACCGAAACCTACGACACGAACAATCGCCTCAAGAAAGCCGGCAGCACCGCCTACACCTACGACGCCGCCAACAACCCCACCAAACTCGGCTCGAACCTCAGCACCTACGACAACGCCAACCAGCTCAAAACCAGCGGCGCCACGACCTACACATACGACCAGCTCGGCCAGCGCACCAGCGCGACCCCCAAAGGCGCCCAGACTACGACATTCGGCTACGACCAGGCCGGCAACCTCACACAGGTAAAACAGAGCAAAGCCTCGCTCAACGACACCTACACATACAACGGCGAAGGGCTACGCGCCTCACAAACCAAAGGGAAAACGACGACCAACCTCACCTGGGACATGCACGGCACGATGCCGCTGATCCTTTCAGATGAACAGAACACATACGTCTACGGGCCTGGTAACATTCCGATTGAGCAGATTCCCGACAAAGGCAGCACCCTCTACCTCCACCACGACCAGCAGGGCTCAACGCGAATGCTCACGAGCGCCACCGGCACCATCGAAGCCACCACAACATATGACGCGTACGGCAACCCCACCGGGACAACCGGCACTGTCACGACGCCGCTCGGCTACGACAGCCAGTACACCAACACCGACACCGGTCTGATCTACCTGCGCGCTCGCGCCTACGATCCCGCGAGCGCACAGTTCCTTACAGTCGATCCGCTTTTGGAGAGCACTAGTACCCTCGCTCGCGTGACCGCCGGGCAGTACGTCGCTGCTGCGATGAGTTCGGCTAGCGGGGGTGGACCGTATGTCTATGCCAACGACGATCCGGTGAACAATGATGATCCCACGGGGCTGTTTACTATAGGCATTTGCGTTCACGGAGAAGTGAACTTCATCATTCATATCGGTGCCAGTGGTTGCGGACAGATCAGCACTTCGGGCGAAGCAGGCGGCACTGTTGCTGGATCAGTGGGCATCGCCCAGGGCGCTGGCGTGGGGGCTACTCTGGGCCCACAGATCTCAAATGCTTCACATATTTCGGAACTTTCAGGTCCCTTTGCCAATGCGGGCGGACAGCTCGGCGTTGGTCCAGATATTTCCCTTGAAGCCTTCGGCGCTCCTGGGCCGTGCGGCCCAGTAGTGGGCGGCGGATTCTCTGCGGGCGCGGGAGTGGGCGTGGCCCGCTGGATCGGCGGTAGCTACACTGGGACATGGAGTGTCAACTTCTAGCCGGATTTGCAAGCGCAGAAATCGACCGATACCTACCCCATGTTCAGGCCAAGCGAACGGCGAACGCTTCATACGCCAACAACAGCCGATTCCGCCCGTCGCATTCTGCGCGAGCAGTTGGGTCCGGTATTGGCGGATGCTCCACGAGCGTGGTTCGGCGGCAGGCTGACGCCAGGGGTTCGAGGCCTCATCCTCGGCAACTATATGATGCTCATCCCTGTACCTCCAAACCGCAGGCTTTGGAGCACTCGGAGAAGCCCTACCGTGATAGGCAGAATCGTTTCCCGATCTGATGGCGGTGCTGACGTAAGCATGTCCATCTATACGCCCGGCTTCCCATACCGGGCAGTGAAGGACTCGACCACAGCTGCCTTCCTCCACGACTGGGTGAGTACCGTCGCGCGCAAGCTTGATGCGGAGTGGCCTGTACCCAAGGATGACGATGGATAGCTTGATGTACGGTCTTGCCGAATCTCTGTCGAGCAAATCAACAACAGTCTCACCACCTACGATCCCGACAACGCAGCTCCGAATTATTCTTTTATGCTAGTCCATAGCAGCCCAGAGGAAATCCGTCACGTAGAGGAGACTCTATATGGCATCGTCGAGAAGGAGCTTAACTCTAGGGATGCCATACTTCATAGCGCCGGCTTGCAGACCGAACTCGATCAAACCTGACGGCCCGCCGTTTCCTCGCCGCCAGCTCGGTCGTGCACCACGCAACCCTCGCGGGCCGCTCCGCGGCCCTCTCCTTCCTCTCCCTCAACTCCGCCGCGCCACCGAAAACGTCTCCACGTCCTTAGGCACTCCCTTGACGTGGAAGAAGCGCCTGCGGCCCACTTCCAGCGTGCTTGCGTCGAGGCCCGCCAGCGCGCGGTCGGAGACCAGCAGCTCGTCGGGGCGTGCCGCCTCTGCCAGGCGTGCCGCGATGTTCACGTCGATGCCGAGGTAGTCGCCTCCCAGCTTTCGCGGCCTTCCCACGTGCATTCCCGTGTGTGTGCGGGGCTCGTAACCCGGCGCTCGCACCCTCTTCAGGCGCTCGTTCGCTTCGCTCAGCGCCGCCAGCGCGTGCTCGGGCTCCTCGAAGACCGCCATCCAACCGTCGCCCAAGCGCTTCACCACCTCGCCGCCGTGGCGTCTTATCGGCGGCTCGAGCGCCTCGCCAACGTCGCGCAGCAGTGTAAGCGCCGTATCGTCGCCCACCTCCAGCACCCACGTCGAGAAGCCCACCAGATCGGTGAACACGATCGTCAAGTCGCGCTCGCCGCGGCCGCGACCCTGCGCCTCTGACACCGCCTGCCACACCTGCAGCGCGCTCAGGCCCGCCTCGCGCATCACCCCCGGGCGCTCGGCCGTCAGCGCCGTCAGATGACGGGCCACGAGGTGCTTCTGCTCGCCTCCCGCCGTGCTCAGCGGGTCGCCGAAGCGGCTATCCCCCGGCAGCAGCTCGCGCAGCAGCTTCGCCGCATTCACCAGCCGTGGGTGGCGATCCAGGCGTCGTGCTGCCTCGGGCACTCCGCGTCGCGGCTCCTCAGGAATGCGCGTCCTCGTCGCCACTGTCCCCCCGCGCGCGCCGTGCAGCGTCGCGGATCTCGAATACGTCAGTCGCCCAATCGCCCACCTCGCGTGTCACCTCGCGCACCGCGCCCACCACGATGCCCACGATCGAGCCCACATGGGTCGCGCCCGATTCGACCGCCACCTGGATGGTGTCCTTGCGCGTCTCCAGTTTGTCGAGTGGGTCTTCCATGGTTGCTCAGGCCGCCACCAGCTCCTTGGGCCGCGCCTGCGCGGGGGCCTTTGCCGGGGCGTCCTTAGTGGAGTTCTCCCGGCGGCCTCCCATCAGCGGCGCCAGCACCGACCTCAGTGGCTTGGGCACCACCCTATCGACCTGCGCATCCACCCACTTGCGGGGCGGAACCGCGAGCTTCACGATCTTTCGCACCACCGTGCCGAACTGGCGGTGCAGCGGGCCTGTGTTGTAGGGGATTCCGTAGCGCTCGCTGATCGCCTTCACCTCAACCGAGATCTCCGCGTAGCGGTGCGCCGGGATATCCGGAAACAGGTGGTGCTCGATCTGGTGGCTCAGATTGCCCGCCAGGATGTGAAACCACTTCCCGCCGGTAAGGTTCGCCGAGCCCAGCTGCTGGCGGTAGTACCACTCCCCGCGCGTCTCATTCTCGGTCTGCTCCTTGGTGAATTCGTGCACCCCCTCCGGGAAGTGCCCGCAGAAGATGATCGTGAACGCCCACAGGTTTCGCACCAGGTTGGCCGTCGCGTTCCCCGCGATCGTCAGCGGAGCGGCCGGCCCGGACAGCGCCGGGAACAGCACATAATCCTTGAGCGTCTGCCCCCGCACCTTCTGCCACATCTCCCCGAGCATCGCGCGCTTTTCGTTCAAGTTCCACGTGCCCTTCGCGATCCGCTCGGTTTCGAGGTCGTGCAGCGCCACCCCATACTGGAAGAACACCGCCAGCAGCGTCGCGTAGATCGGGTTTCCCAGGTAATACGGCCGCCACGGCTCATCCTCGGACATGCGCAGCACCGCGTAGCCGATATCGCGATCCTTGCCCTGGATGTTCGTATACGTGTGATGCATGTAGTTGTGCGAGTGCCTCCACTGATCCGCCGGGCACGCCGTATCCCACTCGAAGGTGTGGCCATTCAGCGCGGGGTCCTTCATCCAGTCGTACTGCCCATGCATCACGTTGTGCCCGATCTCCATGTTGTCGAGGATCTTCGACAGGCTCAGCGCCGCCGTCCCCGCCAGCCACGCGGGCGGCAGGAAGCTCGCCCACAAGAGGCCGCGGCCGGCGACCTCGAGGCCGCGCTGCGCGCGGATCACCTTCTTGATGTATGTCGCATCGCGCTCGCCGAGATCCTCCATCACGCGCGTGCGGATCGCATCCAGTTCCCTTCCGAACTCATCCAGCTGCTCGGGGGTGAGGGTTGGTGTGGCTGTGGGCATGGAAACTCCTTCTTGCAGATGGGGATCAGAGGTCGAGCGTCACATCGCCAACGGGCACCGACACGCAGATGCGAATCTGCTCCTCGCCCGCGCTCGACAGCGCGCCGGTGAGGACATTGCGTACGGTTCCCTTCGTCTTGCGGCAGCTGCACGTGTTGCAGATGCCCATTCGGCATCCATGATCTGGGGTCAGCCCAGCGTCCTCAGCCTGCTCCAGCAGCACCAGTCCGCTGTTGGGAGCCTCGCGCCCGCCGGCATTGAAGCTCACCGTGCCTGTGGCCTCGGCGGTGTCGAAGCTCAGCACGGCGGGGGTGGGGGTGAACGTCTCCACCGCCGGCTCGGGGAGGCCTTCCTGCGCCCACACCCCGCGCACCGCATCGATCAGCGCCGGCGGGCCGCACACGAACGTCGCCAGATCGGTCCGCTCGGCCGGCTCGGCGAGAACCCCCTTCAGGTGCTCGCGGCAGAAGCGCCCGCTGAGCGCCCCATCGCCGCCGCGCGTGAAGCCGCGGGCGACGCTGAGTCCGCTGTGGCGGTCGGCGAGCTCTTCGAGCTCCGCGCCATACAGCGCCAGCTCCGGTGAGCGCGCGTAGTTGAGGAACCCGATCTCGCCGGCGCGGCCTGCCTCTGCGTGCCCGTTCGTGCTCCGATCCGCCAGACCCTCATCGCAAAGGGTGCGCAGCATCGCCATCACCGGCGTGATGCCGCTGCCGCCGCTGATCAGCAGCACGCGCTTGGGCCGCGTCTCAGGCAGCACGAACTCGCCCTGCGCCTCGCTCAGCCCCACAATCGCTCCGGGACGCGCATGATCGCGCAGATGGCGCGAGACCTTCCCATCCGGGTGGGTCGACACCGTCAGCTCGAGTGTCCCATCGGCCGCGTACACCGAGCCCGCCGGGGAGTAGGGCCGCGTCTCGCGCACGCCCTCGATCTCCACGCTCACGTTCACGAACTGCCCCGCGCGGATGCCCCTCCAGTTCTCGTTGGGGCGCAGCGTCAGCGTCACGCTCCTGGGCGTCTGCCGGCGCACGGCGGCGACCTCCGCGCGCACCTCGCGCCTCACGAGCAGCGGGCGCACCAGCTCCACGTAGCGATCCACTCCATGCGGGTATGTCAGCGCCTCGAGCAAACTCGAGTGCAGCAGGCGACGGGCGGTGGTGGTCGCAGGCAACTTTCTCGGCTCCTTCCAAGTTTCAGTGAACAACTGTTCACAGCGTACCCTACCGAGTACACTTCAAGACGCCGCCGGTAACAGATTCTCTGTGAACTTCATCACACACACCCGTGCACAGCCGTACTCCAGAAACAGCCGCCACGCGCCAAGAGCGCAAGCAGCTCACCCGCCAGGGGCTACTCGACGCCGCGCTCGCGCTGCTGGAGGAGCAGAGCTTCTCGAGCCTCTCGCTGCGCCAGGTCACGCGCGCGGCCGGCATCGTCCCCACCGCCTTCTACCGCCACTTCGACGACATGGAGGAGCTCGGCCTCGCCCTCATCGATGAGTCCTTCCGCACGCTTCGCGGGATGATCCGCGCCGCCCGCGCCGACCCGCGCACCTACGAGCACATGATCCACAACTCCGTGGAGATCCTCGTCGGCTACGTGCACGAGCACCACGCCCACTTCCGCTTCATCGCGCGCGAGCGCTTCGGCGGCGTCGCCTCCCTGCGCCACGCCATCCGCACCGAAATCCGCCTCTTCTCAAGCGATCTCGCCACCGACCTCGCGCGGCTGCCCGACCTCGAGAGCTGGAGCGGCGAGGACCTGCAGCTGCTCGCCGGGCTGCTGGTCTCCACGATGGTCGGCACCGCCGAGGCCCTCCTCGACGCGCCCCCCGGCGACGCCACCGCCGAGGCCGAGGTCGCCGCCACCGCACGCCGCCAGCTGCGCATGATCACCCTCGGCGCGCCCCACTGGCACAGCGCGGGAGCGCCGCCCGCCGGCTAGGGCCCACGACGGAATAGATGGGCCCTCAGCACTCGCCGCTTGGAAAGCGACCCGCGTCCAGCGTGGGGATCGTGGCGAGCTTCCCCCTCACAGCAGCAGCCAAGTCGACATCGTGCGCGTGAGCGACGTCGGCAAGTACCCGGTGGAACTCGGCCACCGCGTCGCCCAGGGAGACCCAACCATCGAACGAGCGGGGCGTCTTCGGCCCGTCGTAGTAGTTCACGATCCTGGCGATCGGGCCCGCGGCGACGAGAAGCTCCTCGAAGAGATCGTGCGAGGCCGGCGTGCGTCGAGGATGGGAGTCGGGCTCGGCGACATCCCCCAAGGACTGGTCGGCCAACGCGGTCGTGATGATCCAGAGGTCAGCGAGCTCCTCAGCCAGCTCGCCCGCATCGGGCCTCGGGCTCACCAGGATCTCCGCAAGCTCACCCAGCTCCTCCAACAGGCGCACCGCCGCAGCCAACGGTCGCCAATAGCCGCCCACTGCGCCCAGCGTGGTTCGCACCCGCTCCTGGGTGGACAAGCCACGCGGAGGCTCATCGCGCAGGGGCACCTCACGCGGGGCCATCCTCACGCCACCCGCACGACCTCGACGCCCGCGGCCTCCAGCACATCCTCGCCGTCGAGCACCGCGTAGCCCTCGCGGAAGTAGAGCTTTGCGACGCCCGCTCCGGCGATCAGCTTCGCGCAGGGGGGGCAGGGGAAGTCCGTTACATACATCACCGCCCCCTTCGTTGAGATCCCCATCGCGGGCGGCCTGCGCGATCAGCGCCGCCTCGGCGTGCGTCGCGAGCGAGAGCTCGAGGTTCACGCCCTTGAAGAAGTTCGCACGCGGATCGCCCGCCGCGTAGGCACTCAGGCGGTGCGGCTGCAGCTCATTGCTCGCCGAGGCGATCCGCCCATCGGCGAAGCGGATCGCCGCGCCCACCTGGCGCCACCAATCGACGCCGGCAGCGGCTTGCTCCTCCGCGGCGCCTGCGATCCCGGCAAGCGCCTCGTCGATTTCGGCGGGCTCGCCGAGCGCCTCCTCGGGGCCTTCGATCGCCATGCGCGCCTCCTCGGCGTTTGCTTCCCGCGCGTGCGGTACGAGCAGCTGCGCGCTCTTGGACTTGTCCCAGCGTAGGAACACCGTGTCGTAGCGCACAGCGCAGCGGCCGAAGAAGCGCTCCACGATCTGGTGGCTGATGTCCTCGTCCGGCAGCGTGATGGCCGGCGCCTGCACGGCCAAACGCGTCGCGCCCTCGACATCGAGCACGCTCACCGCCGCGGCCACCCCCCACGCGGCGATCGCCTCAGCCGCCATCTGCGCCGGCAGACAGCGGATGTCCTTCGCCAGCGGCCGGTAGTCGGCGTACAGCTCGGGCCCGATCAGAAAGAGCCGCCTGCCGGCGGCGTGCGCGTCGAGAAACCGCCGGTAGCCCTCGTGCAGCACGGGGATATAGGCGACCACGACCTCGCTCATCCGGCTCCGGTCATCCTTCGCTCGTGTGGAGTGCAGCTCTCGTGCCAACCCGTCCGCTCAGCTCCGTACCACCCATCCACCTCATCCCCTCTTCAAGATGCCATCGATCAGCCCGGGAAGCACCTCCGCGAGCTTCGGCCCGAGGCGCTCGCCGAGGTTCATATACATCTGGCGGATGCGCTCGCTGGTGGTAACCGAGGCCTGGCGCTCGATCACCTCGATCTGTCCGCACATCTCGCCGAGCGCCTCCAGCTCCTGGTCGCTGTAGGAGTGGTCGGCGGTGAGCACGAGCGTGTCGGGCTGCACCGCCTCGATCAGCGCCCAGCGCGCTTCGTCGTCGTCCTTGAGGTAGATCAGATCCACGGGGCGCTGGTAGGCGAGCATCTCCAGGCGCTCTCCCTCGGGCACCATCGGGCGGTCCTCGCCCTTGCGCCGGCGGATCTTTGCGTCGCTGTCGACGCCCACCGCGAGCACGTCGCCCAGCTCCTTCGCCCGTGCGAGGTACTTCACGTGGCCGAGGTGGATCAGATCGAAGGAGCCCGAGGTGAGCACCACGCGATAGCCGAGGCCCTTCAGGTGGGTCACGGTGCGCGCCATCTCCTCGAGTGTCGGGATCAGCCGATCCTCGAAGTTCACATGGGGGCTCAGGATGCCGCTGCTTACTGCCATTCGATCCTCACCATATCGACGGGCGCTAGGCTGGCGACCGATGCCCAACTACTTCCCCTACGCCGAGCGCACTCCCAGCACCGCCTACCGCGAGCTGCTGCGCACCATCCGCGACCACGGCATGCGCGTGCAGACCAAGCAGGGCGAGGAGGCGCTCGCGCTCGCGGGGCACTGCATGCGCTTTCCGATGGCCCACGGCGCCGCGCTCATCACCGAGCGCTCGATCAAGGGCTTCGCGGGGAAGGCCATTGGCGAGCTGTGCGCCTTCATCAACGGCGCGCGCACACTCGATGAGCTTGCCGCCTTCGGCTGCGATTGGTGGGGCGCGTGGGCCACAGCCGAGAAGTGCGAAGCCCGGGGCCTCCAGCCGGGGGACCTCGGCCCGGGGTCCTACGGGCACGCCTTCAAGCACTTCAGCACCAACCTCGACGGCGAGGACCCCGGCTTCGACCAGCTCCCGCACCTCATCAAAAAGCTCCGCGACCTGCCGCTCGACCGCACCGCGCTCTTGAGCCCCTGGATCCCCAACGCCAACCACCGCGAGGCGGGGATCCGCTCGCGCAACACGATCGCTCCCTGCCACGGGTGGGTGCACGCGCTCGTGTTCAACGACAAGCTCCACCTCGTCCACAACCAGCGCTCCGGGGACACGCCGATCGGGGTGCCCTCCAACATGGTCCAATACAACGCGCTCGGCCTCATGCTCGAGCACCTCACGGGCTTCGAGCTCGTGGAGTACGTGCACTGGATCCAGTACGCGCACATCTACGCCAACCAACTCCCCCATGTGGAGGAGATGCTCGCGCGCGAGCCCCGCTCGCTGCCCACGCTGCAGCTCACCGAGGCAGGCCTTCGGGTCGGCGACATCCACGACTTCCGCGCCGAGCACTTCGAGATCCTCGACTATGAGCCGCACCCCTCAATCCCTGGGATCCCGGTGGCGACGTAGTTTCCGTGGGAATGCCGGTAGTCAAACCTGGCGCGTTTTTGGTCTGGACAATCTGTCCGGCGCGGATACGATGGTAAGCGAGTTACCCAACCCAAAGGAGGGCGACGCCGCCAAGCGGAGCGTCGTGATGGCCATCGTATGACCACTGCCACCCCAACGCGCCAAGAGGCCGAGGCCGCCGCGCATGACCTGCTGAAGAGTGCGTGGGACAGAAACCTGGGCAACTGCGCGCTGCCCGTAGACCCATTCAGGATCGCTTCCACGCTTGGCCTGAAGGTGATGCGCATTCCGCTTGAGCCCGATGTCTCTGGGATGCTGGCGAAGCACCCCGGCCAGGACCCCGAGGTCTACATCAACATGACAGACAGCGAGGTGCGTCAGCGGTTCTCATGCGCCCACGAGATCGGGCACTACGTCAAGCGCGGGTCCTCCGGATCGACTGACGACGAATGGGGCTACATCGACCGACGCGGCCCGTCCGCCGCGCACGGAACAAACCCCGAAGAGATCTACGCCAACCAGTTCGCGGCGGCATTGCTTATGCCAGAGGAGCGCATCAAGACGCTGGAAGATGGAGGCGTGAGTCCTGTCGCTATGGCAGTTGCGTTCAATGTTTCGCTCGAAGCGGTGACGCACCGGCTCGACAATCTAAGATCTTCCCGACAGTAGTGAGGGCTACGCTCTGGTCGTTCTGGGGTAGGCGCTCCGTGGGAGCCACTGGTCCCACGGGAGCAAAGGAGGTCGAAGACGAGGTCGCCTGGGCGAGACGCAGAAACGCCACGACCGACAGCCGTCTTCGCCAATGCCTCGGGTATGGGGCACTGGTGGCGATGCCCGTCCAGCTCGCCGCGGCCGATTATGCGTTCTATCTCTACGGTCAAGCCTACGGCTGGAAGATCCCGGTAGCTGCCATCAATGGATGGCTTATCGCAGCCGTGGTACAGCTCTTCCTCATCCTGCGCGGACTTGGGCGCTACCTCTTTCCGCCGATCAACCCTCAGAATGAGCCCCAGGACAGACCCTGAGCGCCCCGCCCGGCTCTCGCTCGTCGTCGCCCACGCCGCCAACCGCGTGATCGGGCGCGAAGGCGGGCTGCCCTGGCGTCTGCCCACCGATATGAAACGGTTTCGCGAGCTCACCACCGGGCACACCGTCGTGATGGGGCGCAAGACCTTCCAATCGCTGCCCGATGCCTACCGTCCGCTCCCCAATCGGCACAACCTCGTGCTCAGCTCGGACCCCAACCTGCTGGCCACAGACCGGCAGTCGGTGGGTGCGGAGTTTTTTGCAAACCTCCCCAGCGCACTGGAGGCCGGCGGGGGGGAGTGCTTCGTGATCGGCGGCGAGCGCACCTACCGCGAGGCCCTGCCACTCGCCGCGCGCATATACGCGACCGAGATCGAGGGGGTGATCGAGGGCGACGTGTTCTTCCCCGAGCTCGCCCCGAGCGAGTGGCACTGCGTACAGGAGGAGGAGCCGCTCACCGAGAACGGCCACACCTTTACCTTTCGTGTGTATGAGCGCACCACCGAGCCCTCTCTATAGCTTCGACGCCGCGCGGCGCTCCGACCAGCGCCGCTACATGGAGGAGCTCGAAGCCGCCGGCATATGCGTCTTCTGCCCCGAGCACGTAGCCACCCACCACCGCGAGCCCGTGGAGCACTCGGGAGAGCACTGGTACGTCACCAAGAACGACTACCCCTACGAGGGCGCCGCGGCGCACTACCTGATCGTCGCCCAGCGGCACGTGGTGTCATTCGACGAACTCCCCGATGCGGCGGGCGCCGAGCTGTGGGCGATCAAGCGGCGATTGAAGGAGCAGCTGGAGCCCGTGTCGCTGGCGACGGTCGAGCGCAGCGGGAACATGCTCTACAACGGCGGCTCCGTCGCGCACCTGCACATCCATCTCGTCGCGCTCAATGACACGCCCGCAGCGACGGTGCGCTTTCGGGTAAGCACGCGCGTGGAGGGATGGGACGTGAAACACGACGCCGATGGGTGAGCCTCGGCCTGCACTTCGCAACGGCAGTGCGCTTTCGGGTGAGCACATATCGATAGGCGAGGGTTCAGGCAGCCGCACCACTCAGGTGTGAAGATCGGCATAATTCACACTGGTGAGCTACCGGACCCCCGAGGACGAGCTCCTGCTCAGAGGAATTGCTCGCCTTTATGGACCCAATCGGCGCGCCGTGGGCGCCGGCGTGCTCGTCGGTCCGCGGCACATCCTCACGTGTGCGCACGTCGCGGCAGCAGCCATCACGGGCTCCAAGCAGACGCCGGAGACAGCGCCGCCCGGGCAGCTCGAAGTCGACTTCCCGGCGGCAGCCGAGCCCGGGCAGGACCCGGCCGATCCGATCAAGGGACACCTGCTCGCACCCGCATGGCGCCCGATCAACCGGGAGAACCGCAGCGGGGACATCGCAGTCGTGGAGCTGGAGGAGGAGCCCCCTCGCGGCGCGGCGCCGCCGCCGCTGCTCAGCCCGCCCGATGTGCGGGACCGCGAGATCCTCGCCTATGGCTTTCTCGGGGCCTATGAGAGCGACCCGGTGATCTCGATCGGCAAGGTGAGCGGGTGGGCGGGGCCAAGCCTGGAGTGGCTGCAGCTCGATCGCGTCAGAGGCTTTCGCGTCGGGGCCAAGGAGGGCGCCATCAGAGAGGGCTTCAGCGGCACGCCCGTCTGGGACCACACGGCCGGAGAGGCGCTCGGGATCGTCGTCGCGATCGAGCGCGATCTGAAGCAGGGAACGGCGTTCATGATCCCCATGAGCGTGCTCGCGAAGGCGTGGCCGGCGCTGCGGGAGGAGATCGGCTGGCGCCTGCGCTTCGATAGCCAGTACGCGCTGCACTGGGAGCCCAGCGCGCGCGGCACCGAGCACGATGAGGGCGGGCAGTTCTTCACCGGCCGCCACCGCGTCCTGCGGGACCTCGTCGATTGGATGGAGAACCCAGACGGCCTTGCGCGCGTCGTGACGGCGCTGCCGGGATCGGGAAAGTCGGCTGTGCTCGCCCGCCTTGTGACGCTGGCCGACCGCGAGCAGCGGGATGATCTGGAGACCGAGATCCTTCCCTCAGGCACCGTGCCGCCCCCCGGCGCCGTCGATCTCGCGATCGTCGCCGAGGGCATGTCAGTGGGGGAAGTCGTGGCAACCATCGCGCGGTGGATGAGCATGCAGGCCGAGTCCCCCGACGCGCTGGTCGGAAAGCTGGTGGAGCGCCTCAAGGACAGCGAGCGCATGAACGAGGGCGGCCGCGCACCGCTGATCGTGATCGATCAGCTCGACGGAGCGGAGGAACCCCAGGCGCTCGTAAGGGAGCTCCTCGGGCAGCTCATCGCCACGGGGGCGGCCCGCCTGATCATCGGCCTGAGGAAGGCAGAGGATTGTCCCATCGCACGCCTGCTCGCAGCGCACACGAAGCGGCTCGACCTCGACGGCGAGTACCGGGAACCCGCGGACATGGTCGACTACGTCGAGCGGCTGCTGACCGAGCGGGCCCGCGCGGATGGCTACCGCGAGGGACCCAACAACGCGGCCCAGCGTGTCGCGCGGGCTGTAGCCGACGGCGCGGGCGAGTCGTTCCTTGTCGCCCAGCTGAGCACACTCTGGCTGTGCGAGCAGTCGGAGATCGTCGAGGATCCTCCAGAGGGCTACCCCGGCGATGTCACCGAAGCGATGGATCTCTACATCGACGGGCTCGCCAAGCGCCACGGCGGCGATTCGGCCCACCAGGAAGCGGCCGCAGCCGAGATCCGCGATCTGATGGCCGCGCTCGCCTACGCGCGGGGTCTGGGACTGCCCGTCAACGGCCCCTCGTGGCCGGCGATCGCCGGCGCCATCCGCAACCGCCCTCCCTACGCCGTCGATCGTCCAGCCCAACTCATGGACACAGCAGCGCGCTACCTCACGCGCTCCGCGGAGGTGGACGGTGCCGAGAATGTGCGGCTGTTCCACCGGGCGCTCGCCGAGAGCCTGCGCGAGGGCCGCCACGCCGCCGCGGTCGAGGCGCGGATCGTCGAGGCACTGAGCGACCTCTGCGATCGGGCGAGCCATCAGCCCGCCGACCCCTACATCGCGCGCGATCTCGCGGGACACGTCGCCGCAGCCGCGGCCTGGGAGAAGCTCGCCAAGCGCCCGCACGTGCTCGACCGGCTGGCGCCCGACGCCGTCCGCTCGGAAGCCCTCCCCGCCGAGCTCCAGCACGGCTCGCTGCCAGCCCCAATCGTCGGCCTGATCCGCTCGGCGCACCTGATGGCGCGCAGCGGACCGCACGACCGCGCCGGCCTGCGGCAGCTCGGCATGGCGCGCGCTTGCGGCCACCGCTCCTTCGGGGAGAGCGACGCGGCCGCGCCGCTCGCCGCGTGGACGATCCGCTCGGCCGTCGTGCGTCAGCATCCCGCGCGCCTCACGCTCGACGCAGGCGCGGCCGTGCTTGCGCTCGCGAGCCTCCCCGGCCCCAATGGGGTGGTGCTACTGGCCGCCGGCTGTGCGGATGGGGGCGTGCGGCTGTGGAGCACAGCAACGGGCGCCCCGTTCGGCGAGCTGATGCCCGGTGGCCTCGACCACGATAACCGAGGGGTGCGGGCGCTCGCCGCTGTCAACGTTGGCGAGAGCGTCCGCGTCGCAATTGGCAGCGCCGATGGCCTCGTGCGGATCTGGGATCCGCTGGGGATCCATCTGCCGGAGGCGTTCGTAACCGAGCACCCGCGGGGGGGAGTGCTCGCGCTCGCGGCCTTCGCGCTTGGTGGCGACCTGTGTGTCGCGAGCGGCGGCGAGGACGACGACCTTCGTGTCCGGGACGGAAAGACGGGTGCGCTGCTCTGGTCGCTCGCTGGCCGTGGGCCCGTCCGCGCACTGGCGGCGTCACGAAGTAACGGCGGCGTCTGCCTCGTCGGCGGAAGCGACGATGGGAGCGTGCGCGTGTGGGACCTCCCCGCCGGACCTCCCCCCAGCACCGCCGCAGATCGCGAGCTGCTCTGCGCAAGGACATTCAACATGCTGACCGACTGGGTACGCGCCGTATGTGTATTCGAGGGTGAGAGCGGGCTCCAGTTGGTCGCGGCAGCGGGCGACGATCGCAGACTCGCGCTGCGGCGCCCCGCCCAGAAACACGGCGAGCCGGAGATCGAGACCGGGCACCACGGCGCGATCCTCGCGCTTGCGCCGTTCACCGCCGACGGCCGCTCCCTTCTCGCTACCGCCGGCGACGACGCGAGCGTCAGGATCTGGGATACGGCGAGCGGCAGGCAGATCGGGCAGCCACTCACCGGGCATACCGACAGGATCCACGCGATCGCCGCCTACAACATCGGCGCCAGCGCCCGTATCGCGACTGGCGCAGGCGATAGGACCATCCGCATCTGGGACCCCTCCAGCGCCACGCTAGGGGCCGGCTCGGCGCAGGGGCAGGAGTATCCGGCGCCGGCCGTGGCGATGTTCGACGAGATCGCCGTCACCGGTGGCGAGGACGGCACGATCCGAACATGGGACCTGATGACAGGGCGCGCTGCCGGGCCTCCCGTAGAGGGCGGTGTCGGGGCGGTGCGAGTGCTGCTCGCCGATCCGCGCTGGCCCGAGACCGGCATCGCGGTCGGCGGCGAGGAGGGTGTCGTGCGCTTTCTCGACGCCCTCACGGGATCTGAGCTCGCCACACCGCTGCGAGGTCACACAGGTCCCGTGCGCACGCTTGCGCTCGACATCGATGTGGACGAGAACGCTGCAATCGCCACCAGTGGCGACGATGAGACCGTTCGGCTGTGGAGTGCAGCCGACGGAAAGGAGATCGAGGAGGCGCGCTCTCATTACGCGGGGCCCGTGCGGGGCCTTGCTGCATTCGATCTTCCACCCGCCGGCCGGTGCCTCGCTGTCGTCGGCGCCGATCGCACCTTCGTGATTTGCTCTGCTGCCGACGGAAGACCGATCAAGCGGCTGCAGGGACACCTCGACTGGCCGATGGCTGTGTGCGCGTATGAGACCGGGAGCGGCTGGCGACTCCTCACGGCAGGGGATGACAGGACCGTCAGACTATGGAACCCACTCACCGGCGAGCAGCTCGCGCTCCTCGGCCGCCACCGCGGGCCCGTGCGCGCCGTCGCCGCGTTCGCACTGGGGGGGCAGGTCCGCGTGGCCAGCGGCGGCGAAGACGGGGTAGTGCGGGTGTGGGATCCGGAGGGGACGGGAGACGCAGGCGGTGCCGGGGAGCCCGAATGGAACGAGCATCCGGAAGGGGCGGGGCGGCTCACGCACAAGCTCGAGCTCGGCGTGCGCATCAACGCTCTCTGCGCCGCGAAAGATACGCTCCTGCTAGGCACCGACGAGGGCCACCTCGTTGTCAGGCTCACCGCGTGAGCGAGCGGCATACCGGCACAGAGCGCAAACGCGTGGAGAGGGGACCTCCATCGCTCGCACACCATCGATCGGGATGTCAGGCGCCTCGATTCACGACCTAACAAACCTCGCAGCCGAAGTCGGGCCACCTCACACGAAGCGCCCGCCCTGGCCGCCGAGGTACCCGAAGCCAGTTTCCAGGTCGCGAAACCAGCGCCGGTAGAGATCGCGATCGGCTGCCGACTGGAGCCGGGCTTTGAGTTCATCGCGGCGGGCGGCGTCCTCGACGGGGACCGCGGCGAGCCTCGTTTCCAGCTTCGCGCGATCGACCGAGCGAGCCAGATACTTGGACGCCAGCTCGGGTGTCACGAACACCTCGTTGTCGGAGGTGGCCTCCCACTCCATGCGCCCGAAGGGGCGCGCATAGTAGGGCTCGGCGAGTTCGCCCACCACCGCGACCGCCGCAATCGCGCGGCGTTCCCTCCAGACGGTCTGCACGATCCGATGGTTGCCGTCGCAGACGACGAAGTCCTCTCCGACTCCGCCCTCCTTTGCGTCCATCCGGTGCAGCTGCTCGACGATCGGCGGCGTCACGCTCACCAGCTTCAGAGCCCCGCCCTTGCGCACGCGCACGAAACCCCATCGATCCCCGCGATCGCCGAGGTGCGCGTCGAGGGCCGCCTGGATCTGCTTGGCGCGCTGGAGGCCCGCGCGCAGAACATAGCGCTGCACGGGGCGCAGCATCCCGAGCGGCTCGCGTTTGCCCACCGCCTCGCCGAAGCTCTCCTCGGGCTCGGCGGGGAGGACGAAAATGCCCTCCCGCTCATCGCCGGTGGACACAGGACGCCGGCAGAGCCAAACGCGTCTGAAATCCGCGTCGGCGTAAGCGCGCGTGCCGCGCAGGTCGTACTCGTCGCTGAAGCGCACCATGCCGAGCCCCTGTACCGTCGAGCGTGCCGGGGACTCTTCCCCGTCCTCGGCCTCAACTTCGACGGTGGGGCCATGGGACTCAACGAGCGGAGCAGCGTAGTTGGCCTCGCGCTCGGCGTCGTCGGCCGCAAGATCGGCGACAGAGGGCTCCGGTTCAGCGAACGGGAAGGCCCCCTCGATCTCATAGCGGTCCGAACCGCCCGCGTGGCGCCCGAGCACGAGCTGGTCCGGGAAGCGTCCGCTCTCCCGGTCGCGCCGCTTGTGAAGCTCGCTGTCGACCCACGTCATCACGTCGGCGTTGCGAGCAACGATCGCGGGGCACTCGCGCCACAGCCGGGGGTCTCCTGGGGAGCCGAGCGGGAACCAGATCGCGCCTGGGTGCACCCGCTCGGCGCGACGCCGAGCGGCGGGGCTGGGGTCGTGCTGCAGCGTCGCCTCCGGATCCCAACGCAGCCCGGCCCCGTCGTGTTTCAGAGCCTCGATCGGCACGCCACGCGCCGACCCGAGGCCATCGCCGGGGATCCGCACCGTCTCCAGACCATTCAGCCACTCGACGATGCGTCGCCGATCCTGGCGATCGGCGTCGTCCAAGCGGACACCGGGTTCGTCCTCGACCCCGTGAGCGCTGCCGCGGTCGATCAGCGGCAGGAGCGTAACGAGGTGGTACTCGAACTCCGTGACGGCCCCGCTGGTGGGAGAGATCTTGCGGATCGTGCGCGTGGCCACCTCGCGGATCTGATCCGCCCAGAGGTCGTCGCCGGGACGTTCGTCGTTGGTGAGGATCTGGTTAACGGCCCGCTCGAACGCCTCGGCGTGTGCGGCACGCTCGAGGTCCTCCGCACGCTCGCCGACCTGTCTCATAACGTCATCGCGGAGGTGTTCGAGCAGCTCCCGCACATCCCTGAAGGCGGGCATCAGCAGGGCGTTCCAATCCGACAGCGGCGAGGGCCTCAGCGGAGAGTGGTTGCTCAGCAGCATGTCGTAGCGCCCCCCGCGCTCGCGCAGGAGCAGCAGCAGGTTGTAGGTGACATGGCGCGTAACGACCAGCGGCACCCTGCCCCCATCGTTGCCCAGCGTCGCGTAGCCCCTCTCCCCCCAGGCCTTCTCGACCTCACTGTTGAACTCGCTGAGCCCGCGCACCTGCTCGGGGTCCTCCGGCGGATTGGCCAGCACGGGATCGAGCAGTTCGCGCACCCGCGAATAGAGGCGCCGCTCGGAGCTGCTCACGCGCGAGGCGGAGGGCAGCGGGCGCACGACCTGCACCGGCCTCGGCGAACGGTCGGAGCCGAGGTCGTGCCGGAACGCGATCGCGGCCTCGCCCCTGAGGATGTCGACCCGCACGCGAGTGAGACCGGGGATGCCCGTGCCACGCTTGAAGCCGGGGCACGGCACGACGGCGACCTCAGACGCCCCCTGCCCACGCTGAAGGACGGTCCGTGAGAGCGTGAGGATGTCGTTGCCCCCGCTCGCGCCCCCCAGCGCGAGTCCCATTCTCAGCCGCTGGCAGCGAGCCAGAAGGTTCGGAGAGACCTCGGCCTTTTCGCTCACCGCGATGACATGCAGGGGGGCATTGCGCGCGATCGTCCGCGTCAGCGCGTACACCAGCTGCTCGGCGCGTCCCCGCTCCTCCGCCCGGGCGCCCACGGTCTCGAGGGCGCCGATCACAGCGACGACGGCGAGCGGCTCATGCAACTGCTCGGCCTTGGATTCGAGTGCGAGCGCGAAGACAGCCGCCATCTCGGCAGCCGCGAAGGGCTCCCCGCACAGAGGAGCGTCGCCCTGTCCGCGCGCGACGCTTACCGGACTATGCCTGTCGGAGACCGTCAGATTACCTGGCGCGGCAAGGACACCGGGCACGCGCAACAGTACGCGTGCACGCTCGCCGAGGAGCTCGAGCGTCGCCTCCCATACCCGCGTGTCCTCCTGCGGGTCCCGCGGCGACGCTCCGGGCGCAGACTCAATCCTGGCTGCACCGCGCACGACAAGGAGATCGGGCGGGTCTTCCCCAAAGGGCTCACGCAGCGTTGCATAACGATCCACGAAGGCGCCGACGAGCTCCTCCGGCGAGGCCTCCGCGTCCTCGCAGTCCACGTGCGGATCGGAGATCACCTCGATGTCGAAATGAGCCCGCTCGCGGCTGACATCGACGAAGGTCACACACCGCGGATCTCCCGCTTCCAGGCGCGCGAGGAAGTCGCGGTCAATGACCCGCGCCGCTGGAGCGCCCACATAGACACTCATGCGCGCAGGTGCGGGGGGTTGGATTTCTTGCGCTCCTGCTGCACTCCCGGGAAGATCTTGTTGAATTCACGGAACAGCGCTTTGTAGTTCTCGGGGTTGCGGTAGGTCTTCTTCTGAAAGCCATCGGGGAGCTCCTCCAACTCCACGACGTCCGCCCAGCCGTCCCTCAACGCGCATGCATAATAGGGGTACTCCTGCGGCACGCCGCGCACGATCACAGTGGCGATCGCCAGGCCCATCGAGCGCGCGGCGTACGCGCGGTGGATGCCATCGTTGACAATCAGCACCCTACGGCCGTCGGGCTCATGCGATTCCTCCACGATCGGCGGAATAACCGACACGGCCTCCTCTGGGGCGTCGGCCGTGCGTACGTACGCGCCACCGTCAAGCGCGAAGATGTCGAGTCCTTCCTCCAGCAGTGCCTCGCGCAGCTCGAGGATGCGCGCGACACCTTCTTTCAGCACGTAGCGCTGGGCCGGCGCAAGGCGCTCCGGGTCTGTCGCGGGCTCGAGTTCGAGCGTCGCATCCTCGTATGGACGGGCGCCCCCGAAGCCGCGCAGCCGGGTATTGCGCAGCTTGGAAAGCAGCTCGGCACGGCCGAAGGGCTCGACCGACAGCACGCGGGGCATCACGCGCGCTCCCCGCGCTGCAGGATTTGCTCGCAGCGCGTCAGCTCACGCCCCAGCCAGAGGGCATGCGAGATGAGGCCGATCGCCATATCGGCGCTCACCTCGTGCTCGATGCTCGCGGCACGATCGGCCTCGTAGCGCTTGATCAGCACACCTCCGAAGCGATGGTCGGCAACGATGCGCCCTCGCTCGACATCGGCCGTCACGATGAAGTAGCCATTGGGGTCCTCGCGCAGCGAGGACTTCCCAGTGCGCCGGTCGATGTCGTCGTCGCTGTCCCAGCGCTCGGCGATGGCGCGTGCCAGCTCATAGCGCGGATTGCGCGGATCGATCCCGAGCGAGTGGCTTATCACGGTGAGTGCGCCGCTCTCGATTCCCGCGCCGTGCGCGACGTGACGCTGGATCGCCATCAGGCCGTACACGTTCTCGAGCCACGCGGTCAGCAGATTATGAGCGCGGTAGGTCGCCGTCAGCATGAGACGATCTTCGGCGGTCCGGAAGAACAGGGTCGTCAGACATGGCTTCGCACGCGTGGCGTCCTCCTGCTCGTCGGACAGGTCGGCCGAGCTGTCCCAGAGCGAGATGTAGGCACGCCGCGTGCGGCGGTCGGCGCGCAGCGCGGCGATCGCACTCGCCAGCGTATCCGCGGTCGAACCCTGGTCGAAGTAGGCGCGCAGGCGGTTGCCGTAGGTGTAAGCAATCCCCTCGGGGAGCTCCGGTCGCAGGATCTTCTCCTGGTAAGCGCGGAAGCGCTCGATATCGAATCCAAACGCCGCAAGCGCCTCGGGCGGATCGTCCACAGGTTCGGCGATCACGGCCCTCGCGTTGAGGAGCTCCAGCCGCGGTCCGCTGCTCAGCTCGATCGGGCGCCCGAAGCGCACGGTGCGCACGACCAGCTCCTCCCAGCAGTCCAGCGGTCCCCGTCTGAGAACCTGGTGGGCGGCGGCCTCCGAGGGACGGTGGACGTAGTCCTCGGAGACCCCCGTCGGGATACTCACGCAGACTCGCTCCGCGCTCGCGGGGGCGGTGCGCGGGAGTTCGTGCAGCAGGCTCAGCAGGCGCTCACCGATCCCCGGCGAAGAGAGCTTGCCGAGATTGTGGAAGCTCAGCGATTGGCGCAGTCTCGCCTCATCGAACTCCGGCACGATCGGAAAAACACGGTTCGTGCCGCGGATGCGCCTCACCGAGCGTCCCAGCATCGTCGCGTCCTCGAGCCCGTGCTCCAGGAACGCTGCGATCTCCTCGCCGGCGCCAAGCCCGAGATCCTGCCCAAGCGCCACGAGGTGGCGGATCTGCGGATTGAACAGCAGATTGCAGAACATCGCGTACATCCCATCGCCATAGAGATTTGCGATCACCGCAACACGGCTGCGCCCGGCGTCCAGGATCTCAGGGGAGACGGCGTCGAGCTTGCGCTGCACCGTTCGCAACGGCGACCACAACGTGATCAGCCCAACGTCGCCGACGGCGTTCACCGGATGCAACAGGTCTGGGTAGTAGAGCGCCTTGAACGTCAGCTCCTGCATTGGCCCCCGGCCCGGTTCGTCCATCTCGCGCCCGCCCACCGGGCGATTCTCGCACGCCGGGGAGCCCGCATGGCCATCCGCCCAACCCTACCCACGGCCGTCCGTCACACGCCAGTAGCCGAGCAGCGCGAGCGCGGTAGCGACAGCGCCCGAACCCAGCGCGGCGGAGAACAGAGTTAGGTAGTCGCCGAAGCTGTGGAACAGCGGATTGGGGATGTAGACCGCATACATGATCGCGAAGGATGCGTAAGCGAGGACCACGATCAGAGCGATCGCCGTGGCGAACATCGCCCTGAACGTACGCCCCGCCAAGGTTCCCAGGCTACGGCGCGGCTCTGTGATCGTCTCGATGGCGCCGCGCAGCGCCAGCTCGAGCGCGGGAGGGGCGGCGGCGCGCTCGGGCCCGGTCGCGAGGATCTCCGCACGTGCGACGGCGTTGGCCAGCGCTTCGAGACAGCTGTCCATGTGCCCGATGTCCCGCGGTTCGCGCAATGCACTGAAGCGCTCCTGCGCCACGGCGAGTGCGCCCCTCGCCTCGGCCTCGGCGCTGGTCGGTTCCGCGTCGGGGAAAAGCCCATCGATGGCGGCCTCGCGCTGCGCGATCTCCTCCCGGATTTCCCACGCGCGGTGCAGCGCCACCGCCCACAGCTCGGCGGGGTGCGGCGTCAGCCGGCTGCCGTCATCGGCATAGAAGTCGGAGATCCTGTGAGGCGAAGAGGCGATCGCCTCAGCGTCTGCCAGCAGGCTCGGCGGCAGCTCGCCGGATGACCCCACGGCGGATATCTCACGCGCGAGCGCCGCGCGAGCAGGGCTGACGACCGCCGGTCCATACTCGATCGTCCAACTGATGTCCGCGATGAGGCTGTCGTCGTCCTCGCCGCGGGCGCGGCGCGTGCTCACCCACCCCTCGAGCCCCTCGATGCGTTTGTGCATATCGCTGTCGTCTCTGTTGCCTGCGACCATCCGTTCGAGCACGTTCCGGCGGACGCGCGGGCGCAACCATGCAGGCACGAACGCGGCCAGCAGGCCGGCGAGCAGGCCGGCGAATAGGACCAGCAGAGGCAATAGGCACGCATCGCGTCGTCGCACCGTCAGGACGAGCGTGGCCTCCCCCTGGGAGCGCACGACCCCGGTCAGTTCATGACCGGCGGCGATGTTTTCGAGCTCCAGACACCACCAGGAGCGCGACCTGGGAAACGCGATCTGGGTGCTGTTGGGCGTGCACGCTCCCGCGATGGCCCGTGCTGTTCCGGTGTGCTCTCCGCCGGCGTCGAGGAGGGTGACGGGCCGCATGGACACGCCGGCAGGGCCGCGGAGCTTTATGAAGTAGGGACTGGTGGCGCCCTGCGTCCCCGTGAGGTCGACCGTGAGCGCCCCCCGCTTCCCCTGGTCGGACGCTTGCTCCCATTGATCGGGCGCAGACGCGGACGCCCAGGCCGACGCCTGCAGGCCGGTCGACGATGGCGCGGCGATGGCGACGGCCACCACCACCGCGGCGAGCGCGACCAGAGCGGTGGCAGCCTTGGGACTCACGCCGACGCGTGCTTCAAGCTGTCGTCAGAATAGTCGGTCAAGTTCGCCAAAGTTCGGCGATTCTACAAAGATGGATGCTCTGAACGAGCCGTAGGTCACGCGGAGCGCGCTTCGACCTGCTCGCGGGCGAGAACGAGGCACCCGAGCAGGAGCTGCGGCGAGCAGCGGGCCGCCCGTCGCCAGCAGCCACCCACAGGTGCCTCGCGGGCACCTCGCAGGTGGGGGCGTTAGGAGCGCCGACGCGCCAGCAGCCATCCCAGCAAGAGACCCACCGCAAGGATCCCACCGGCGCCGAGCAGCGGGGCCTTCTTCTCCTGCACCGTCGTAACGACTTCGTGGGCCTGCTGGGCACCCGCGTCCGCGGACTCGGAGGCGGCTTCCTTGGTCTTTTCGACCAGATCGTCCTTCTTCTGAGCGGCTGCCTCCTTTGCTTCCGCGACGAGGGTGCTCACCTGCGCCTTGACGTCTTTGGCGTCGCCCTTTTCGACGGCCTTTTCGACCAGCGACTTGATCGACTCGCCCAGATCCGACGTGGAGTCCTCTACGTCTCTGTGGTGGAGCTTCATTGGAATACCTCTTTCTTTCTCTTCAATCGGCTTTCAGGTGGGGCGTTCGACGGTGAATCGGAACCCAGCATTCATGCTGGGGGGCGAGGCCGCCCGCGCTTTGGGCGAGTCGACCTCACGCGGTGGTGGCCTCCCGCTGTGTCGCATTTAACACGCCCGCGCGATTCTTGTGCGAGCGCTCATAGGAGCGTACGGTCTTGATTCGAGTCTCGTCGCCCTCGCTCAGGGCGTGGCGGATCTGATCGACGGTCAGCTCGTCATACCCAGGCCATGGCTCCTCACCGCGCAGCGTGGCGAGCTTGCCGAGGATGGTTGAACGGTCCTGGTGACGGCGCTCATAGGAGTCCACCTTCGCCAGGTCGATCTGTGAAAGGTCCGACAGCCGCTCGACGATCTCGCTTGCGCTGAGGTTGTCGTAGTCGGCTATCGCGAGATCTCCCTCTGAGGCGACGGCTCCCTTGAGCTGCCCCTCGACCTGTGCGACGCCCGGTACCGCGCGCGCGCCACGCGCGGTACGGCGCGCCTGCCCTTCGGCCTTGCGAGCGGTGCGCTTGACGCCCTGGGCGGCTTCGCGCAGGGAATCGGCCGCGCCCGTCTCACTGATGCCATAGGAGGGATCTCCCTTTACACGAGCCGCCACGACGTCCTTCGCGAGTCGGGGGAGCTCACGCAGCAGGCGGTCGAGCATTGCTTCCTCCTCGGCGCGAATCGACGCGGCAAGCTCTGCCGTCGTCTTGTCCCCGAGCTCACGGGCGAGGCGCTCCAGGGCGGTGTAGGTCGCAATCTCCAGAGCCTCAGCTGCGCAGGAATCCTTCGCGCTCTTGAGCACCTTCTCCTCGCCGCCGTGACCTCTGACCAGATCGAGGGGAGTCTTGCCAAGAGCCAGCAGCTGGGCGATGGCGCTCTCGGCGAATCCGACGAGTCCCTGCAGCGAGGAGCCGCCCTGGCCGATATCGCTCAGACGCTCCTCCAGGCGCCGGGCGTGGTCGCGGGTCTCCTTCAGGTGCGTTTCGAGTCCTGTGCGATAGCTGCCGCGTGGAGCCATCGAGATCTGCGACTGCAGAACGCGCACCAGGCCCGTCTCGGTTGCGTGCGCCTCCTGCAGGTACTGCGAGAGCATCTGCTCAGATTTACCCATGGGGTTACCTTTCGATTCGACGTTGCGGATGGGGCATCCGAGTAAGACGGGGCTCGGCAGAACGGATGCTCGATATTGCGACCCAGAGGGCCAAGCGGCCCTGCGACCCAAAACGGACGCGGGCCGAACACTTGCTGCTGCTTCTCTGCTACCCCTTCGCTGGAGCGCTAAACGCCTTCGCTGTGCTGCTAAGCACCGGGCGCCGCGCCGCCCTCCGGTCCAAGTCGCAGCTCCTCACCGGCAAACTCCACTCCCAGCGACTCGATCAAGACCCGTCGCGGACCCTCCTCGACGCGCCCGCCCACGATCGCATCGAAGCCCATCTCGCCGGCGATCTGCACCGCCTCTGCGCCGCTGCCGGAGGCACAGTAGATGGCAAAGCCGCAGCCCATGTTGAGCGTGGAATAGGCCGCGCGCTCGCTCATAGCCGTCCTATCGGCAAGGAAGGAGAGCACCGCGGGGACGGGCAGCAACTCGGTTATGCGGTAGGTGAGCTCGCGCGCGGGGCGCATCAGCTTGAGGAAGCCGTGGCCGGTGACGTGGCTGAGGTAGCTCACGGGCAGGCCGGCGTCCAGCACCGCCTCGACGAGGGGCGAGTAGATCAACGAGGGCCTGAGCAGCGCCTCGCCGAAGCTCTCCCCGCCGCCGGGGAGCGGCGTGGCAAAACCCTCGGGCAATTCCCGCGCGAGCATCCGCGCGAGCGAGGAGCCGTTGGCGTGGAGCCCGTTCGAGGCCACCAGCACGATCTCGTCCCCTGCCGCGAGCTCCTGACCAAAGATCGCGGGACGCCCGGCGGGAATCGACCCCACCGCCGAACCCGCCAGCTCGATGTCCGCGGCCGCGACGAGCTCGGGCAGCGAGGGGGACTCGCCACCCCCCCACACGCAGCCGGCCTCGCTGCACGCGGCGGCCCAGCCGGCGATCAGCTCGGCGTGCCACTCGTGGTTGGCGAACCACTGGGGGGTGCCCGTTGCGAAGTAGGCATTGAGCACGAGCGGCCGCGCGCCCACGCAACAGAGATCGTTGACGATCGCCGCGACCGCGTCGATGGCGACGGCACGGAAGCGGTTGACGCCCTGCTGCTCGGCGACGATGCGCGCGATCACCGACTTCGTGCCCAGGCCCTCCAGCACCAGCGCGAGCGTCTGCCCGGCCACCTCGAATACGAAGGCGGGCTCGCCGCGCGACTCATCCAGCGCGCGCCCTCCGCGCGCGGCCAGCAGCGAGGACGTCGCCAGCGCCGAGTCGATCGCCAGGCGCTTGCCCGCGTCGAGCACCGCGTAGTCGATGCCGGCGCTGCGGTAGGCGTCGTCCCGTTCTTCTGGAGCGTCGCTCATATCGCCGTCCCGCTATCCGCTCCCGCTTGCACGCGGGCCGGAGTCTAGCGTTCAGCTGGAGTGGCTCGCGGGGGCAGGAGCGGGTGGGGCAGAGGGCGCAGTCGCCGCGAGAGCAGGCGTTGTCGGCTTGGCCGAAGGGAGCAGGCGGCGCGACTGGAAGACGGGCAGCGTCGCCAGATCCACCGTCACCTTGCCAACGAAGCCGGCCGCAACAGCCGTCGCGATATCCAACCATGAGCCCCACGTTTCGCTGTAGATCGTGGCGGCGTAGACGATCGAGGCGGCGAGCACCGGCAACACCGACCAAAGCACCGCCCAGCCCAGGCCTGCGCCGGGCGCTCTGCGCAGAGGAGCCCTCTGCCCGCCCGCAGGAGGCTCCACGGCGCGCTTGGGCAGCACCGGCCAAAGCACCGCCCAGCGGCTGTCTGCGCGCGCCTGGGGCAGAGAGGGCCGCTCTCCGCGCGCGGGGGTCTGCCTGCTCGTACCCCGCCGAGGTCGGTGGCGCTTGGGAGGCTCGACGGCGCGCGTACGCACGCGCAGCCAGCTGCTCCCATCGAGAGTAGCCCAGCCGGTGAACAGGTTGGGGGTGGTCTGCCAGTTGACTTCGAGGCCGGGGGTGTCAACAGACCACGGCGCATCTCCCAGCTTGGAGGCCTCGAGCGACTCGGGGACAATGTGCTGTTCGTGCAGCCGCTCGAGCTCGAAGTCGAGTTCGTCGCGTTCCGCGCTCGTCCGTGAGAGGACATTGGATTTTTCGGGCAGCGTCAAATCCAGGTCCACGATGGCCTGTTTGAGTTGCTCCAACGCGGGGCCTACGATGCCGGCAGGCACCTCGGGCTGCGCCCCCGCGTGCAGGGCAAAAAGCCTGTGGTGCCAGCGGATCTGCCAGAGGATCCGCGCCACCAGATCGTCCGCTTCGGTGGCGCTCTGCGGCTCGTAGAGCAACTGCCTCTGCAACACGCGCGTATCGCGCCAGGTCCTTGCCGAGGGCCACGATGGCGTTGTGCCGTCGAATTTCTCCTCGGCAACCAGCTCCAGACGCCACGCGGCCGGCGCCAGGCGCAGCCAGCGCTGGATTCGAGCGATCACTTCGAGGGTCGCTTCGGTGTCCCCTTCGAGGTCCTTGTCGTTGCGGGCTTCCTCGATCCTTTCGCGCAATGCCGCAACGCCCGAGAGGTTCCCGGTGGGGAGGAGCCAAGGGCTCTCCTCGCCTGGAGTGGTCTTGGTCTCCTGGCCTGGAGCGGTCGCGAGGTTGGTCAGATACCAGGTGACGCGGGTCACCACATCCCGTTGGCCGCCCAGCTTCTTACTGACCTCATTTACACGATCGTCGGCTTCCGCGACGGCTTTGAGGAGCACATCTCTGCGCGCGTGCAACGCGTACAGAGCCTTGGCCGGCACGCCAATGAGGACTCCGGCGACAACGAGCAGGAACGCGAGCCAGGACGGGAGGTGAGAGGCGACCGTCAGCTTCAGCCGGGGCGATTCCAAAGCTCCGGGGAGCAACGTGACTTCGCCGCTGTAGCGTCCGGGCGAGGCGTTCTTTTCCAAGCTCAGTTTCGCCGTGACAACGTTGCCAGAGCCCGTGAATTTTCCGATATTCACCTTGGCTTGGCGGTTGTGCGTGTCGTACAGCACAACCGTACGCGGCGGGGGGTAGTGGACGTTGGCGAATTTTTCGGCTTCGGGACCGACGAGCTTGACGGTGATGCTCGGGCGCGAGCCCCAGCTGTCGTTGGAGAGCGTCAGTTCGGCCGGTTCGAGCTTGAGGGCGGCGGCCGATTCGGGGGCGGCACACGCGCTCCCCCCGAGCAGCGCAAGCAGGAGCGCCGTCGCCAGCGCCGGCAGCAGCGCCGCCACCCCGAGCCGGGAGCGCCAGCTCTTGCCAATGTGCCCGCTGATCGGACTCACACAGCGGGTAGTGTGCCAGCTCCCTCGGCGTGCGCTTCGCGCGGCGGAGAGGGGAGCTACGCGTGAGCGCCCTGCGCCTGCAGGCCCCCCGCGAACCCCGCGACGCGCTCGTGCCAGCGCTCCACCCGCTCGAGCTGGGCGGCGAGCGAGAGCAGACGCCCCTCGGTGTTGGCGGGGCCGAGCAGCTGCACGCCGAAGGGGAGGCCGTCGGCGTTGACGCCCGCGGGGACCGATACTCCGGGCCAGCCGAGCACGTTCCACGGCCACGCGTAGGGGCAGGAGCCGGCAACGAGCTGGTCGGTGGACCAGCCCGAGAGTCCTTCGGTGGCGCCGATCGGCAGCGGGGGGGAGGCGGTGGTGGGCACGAGCAGCACGTCGGCGCGCTGGAAGATCGCGCCGGCACGGCGCTGGAAGAGGGGCTCCAGGCGGCGTGCAGCGCCGAGAATGGGCCAGCTGAGCAGGCGTCCCACGAGCGCGGAGGAGCGCGTTATGGGGTGCAGGAGCGAGCGGTCGGGGACGCGACGCGACCACTGATGCACGCCGGACTGCCCGCGCGCGACGAGCGTGAGGCCCATCGGGCCATAGCTGGGGTCGTCCTCGACGACGTTGTGTCCGAGCTCGCGCAGCACGCCACCGAGACGGTGCACGGCGGCGCGAATCTCATGATCCAGGCGCACGGGGGCGCCGCTGAAGGGCGCGCGCATTGAGAGCGCGATGCGCAGGCGCCCGGGCTCGCGCGCGGCCATCTGAGCGAAGGGCTCGGGTGGGGGCGGCGGCGTGTGCGTGTCGCCGGGGTGGGGGCCGCTCAGCACGTCGAGCATCAGCGCGGCGTCGGCGACGGTGCGCGTGAGCGGGCCAAAGCAGGTGAGCCCGTTGAAGGCCTCGGGATCCGGCCAGGTGGAGATGCGCCCGCGCTGGGGCTTCACGCCCACGAGGCCGCACCAGGCGGCGGGGATGCGCACCGAGCCCGCGCCATCGGAGCCCGTCGCGACGGGCACGATCCCGGCGGCAACGGCGGCGGCGGAGCCCCCCGATGACCCGCCGGGGGTGTGATCTAGATGCCAGGGGTTGCGCGTGGCGCCGAAGGCGGAGCCCTCGGTGAAGGGGTAGAGGCCGAGCTCAGGCGAGTTGGTCTTGCCGACGATCACCGCGCCCGCGGCGCGCAGACGCGAGACGAGCTCGCAGTCGCTCGCGGCGGGCGGGAACTCGCCGGGACAGCCGAAGGCGGTGGGGTGCCCGGCGACATCGCAGTCGTCCTTCACCGCGATCGGCACGCCAAGCAGCGGCAGACGCTCCCCCGCGGCGAGGCGGCGGTCGGCCGCGGCGGCATCGGCGCGCGCGGACTCGTCGAAGACGAGGCGGAAGGCGTTGAGGGTGGACTGCGTGGCGTGAATGCGCGCGAGCGCACGCTCGGTGAGCTCGGCGGAGGTGATGCTCCCCTCGGCGAGCGCAGCCACACTCTCGGCGAGGGTTGGCGGAGCGAGGGTGGAGTCGATGGCTGACACGCAGGCGAACAGTAGCGCGCGCGATTCGAATGGGGAACATGGATGGCTCCGCCCCGGAGGGGCTCCGCCCGCGGGCCGCGTTGTGCGTTTCCGATGCGGCTGCCGTCCCCGGCGCGCATTTCACTGCGTGAGCCAGCCGCCGTCGATGGGGAGCGTGGCGCCGGTGATGTACGACGCTTCGGGAGAGGCGAGGAAACAGACGCCTGCAGCCTGCTCCTCGGGCGTTGCGAAGCGCCCTTGGGGGATCCGCTCGGTGAGCGCCCTGGAACGCTCGGGATCAGCGCGGAGGGCTGCGTTCATACCCGTCTCGGTGACCCCCGGAGCGACGGCGTTGACGCGGATGCCGTGCGGCGCGAGCTCCAGCGCGAAGGCCCTTGTGAGCAGCAGGAGGGCGCTCTTGGAGGCGGTGTAGGCGGCGTGTTCGGGGATCGCGACGAAGGACTCGATCGAGCAGACGTTGACGATCGCGCCGGGGTGAGAGCGCTCCGGCGGGTGGGACGACTCAGCGGAGCGGCCGGTCTCGATGCGCGCTCGTGCAAAGGCGCGAGCGAGCCGCTGAGGGGCGATCAGGTTGACGGCGAGCGTGCGCTGCCACGCCTCCAGCGAGTGCTCCAGGAAGTCGTGGCGTTCGAGGATGCCCGCCGCGTTTACGAGCACATCGGCCTCCGCCGCGGCCGCCACGGCCTCCTCGCCGGTTACCTCGGCGACGATCTGGCGAGCGCCGGGGATTGCGTTGAAGGTCTCCTCCAGCCCCGCGTCATCGATGTCGAGCCCGATCACCTCAGCGCCCTCCGCGGCCAGGCGGCGTGCGACGGCGCGGCCGATGCCCGAGGCGGCGCCGGTGACGAGCGCGCGCTGGCCGGCGAAGCGGTTCATCGCGCGAGGTACCCCCCGTCCACGTAGACGATCTCGCCCGTGATGTAGCGCGCCGCGTCGGACACCAGGAAGGCGGCCACATCGCCAATCTCCTCGAGTGCGCCCGGGCGCCCGCCGAGCGGAATCGCCGTGGCGTGCTCGGATGTATCGGGCGTCATCGCAGTTGCCGTGGGCCCCGGGCCGATCGCCACCACGCGGATGCCGTGGGGCGCGAGCTCCAGCGCGAGTGCGCGCGTGAGCCCGAGTAGGCCGCCCTTCGTGGCGGCGTATACGGCGTGCGGGGGATCGGCCCAGCCCACCTGCGACTCCACCGAGCAGACGTTGAGGATCGTGCCCAGACGGGCGCCTGCCTCGATATCTCCCGTGCCATGACCGGAGCTGCCCCTCGTGTCCGGGCCGGCGAGCGGGGCCTTCACCCAGTGACGCGCCACGGCCTGCGCGAGCAGAAAGGGGACCGTGAGGTTGAGCGCCACCATCGCCTCCACCTCCTCATGGGGCTGCTCCCAGCAGTCGCCCTCCAACAGCAGCCCCGCGTTGTTCACCAGCGCATCCACGCGCCCATGGGCCTCCAGCGCCGCCGCGAGCACTCGCTCGGGCGCGCCGCGCTCGGCGATGTCGCACTGCAGATCGACAGCCTCTCCGGGAGTGCGCGCCACTCCGAACACGCGCGTGCCCGCGGCGGTGAGCCTCCGGGCGATCCCCTCTCCGATCCCGCGCGAGGCGCCGGTGACGATCGCGACCGGCGCATCCCCCTTCACTCGCAAACGGTGATCTCCTGGATCGGCCAGCGCGTGAGAAGCTCAACGCCGCCCTCGCGCACCACCACCATCTCCTCCACCCGCACCCCCTGGCCGTGGCCATCGCGATCCTGGGTCTCCACGGCCATCGTCATCCCCTCCTCATACAGCGTCGCGCCCTCCGCCGACGCGCCGCGCCAGGTGAGCGGGATCTCATACAGCGAGAGCCCGATCCCATGCCCCCAGTGGTTCGTGGTCATCTGCCACGCCTCGCTCGCGCCGTAGTACTCCCAGTACTCGCCCTTCGCATCCGGGAAGCGCTGCGCGGCCTCCGCAGTGCTCACGCCCGGCGCGATCGCATCGAGCACGCCATAAAGGCTCTCCACCGCGCGACTGTGCGCATCGCGCGTCGCCTGCCGCGGGGGGCCGCAGCTGAAGGTGCGGTAGTAGCAGCTGCGGTAGCCCTGAAAGCCGATGTTGTAGAGGTCCGAGTAGACCACATCGCCGGGGCGCACGATGCGATCCGTCGTATCGGCCTGGCTCTTGGGCCACGTGTTGGGGCCGCTCGAGATGTTGCCCCCGCCGTGCTCGCCACCCAACTCGATGATCCGCGCGACGCCGCGCGCGAACACCTCGCTCTCGCGCACCCCCGGGCGGATCGCCTCCCTCATCGCCTGAAAGCCCGCCTCGCAGATCGAGGCGCTGAGGCGCAGGCACTCCACCTCGTCTGTGCTCTTCAGCGCCCTCGCCGTAGCCAGCGCCGCGCCCGCGCCTGCATCGACCGCATAGCCGTAGCGCTCGAGCAGCAGCTGCAATCCCGGCTGACCCACATCGAGGCCGACGCGTCCCGAGAGCACGCCGTGCTCGGAGAGCGCGGTGGCGATCTCCTTGGCCATCTGCTTTGCGAGCAGCTCCGCCGCGGGACCCGCGCCGAGCGCCGCGGGCACGATGCCGATGCCGGGCGCCGCGTAGCGGATGTCATCGAGCCACGGGCAAGTGCGCCGCTCGTGGATCGCGTGATCGGCGCTGTCCCAGTGCACGATGCGCCCATCGGAGAAGAGCAGCGAGTAGTGAAAGCCGCCCGCGCCCGACACCGAGGTGGTGGCCACCGCAGTGACGTAGCGGATGTTGGGGTCGGAGAGCAACAGCACCGCGTCGTAGCCCGCCGCCCTGACTGCCGCCAGAGCGCGAGCCTTGCGCTCGCCGCGCATTCGCGACATGTCGATGCGCGACTCCCAATCGACGCCCATCGTCCCACGCGTGCCCTCCATGTAGCCGGGCTCCACGATCGTCATCGGGCCGCCCCGCGGGGGATGCTCGCGGCAAGTGCGTGTGGGAAGGCCGCGATCGTGCGGCGCGGCGTCATGGCCATCCTCACGGGGCGCTCGCGATCTGAAAGTCGCCATTGACGATCTCCGCCTCGCCCTTGGGCCATTCGATCAGCCTGCGCACCCCCGCCACAACCGACTCCTTCGACGGATACACGTACGCCTCCGAGGAGCCAAACGGGGTTGGCCAGTGGCGTGCGCCGAGGCGCGCCACGAGCGCGTCGTGCGCAACGGCATCCACCGTCGCGGCCAGCGTTGCGGTGATCCCTCCGAGCAGCGGATCCTCGCCGAGGCACAGCACGCGACCAGTATGCCGCGCCGATTCGCCAATCGTCTGCTCGTCGAGCGGCGAGAGCATACGCAGGTCCACCACCTCGATCTCGATCCCCTCCGCCGCCAGCTCATGTGCCGCGGCAAGCGCGAGGGTCGTGCCAAAGCCGAAGGCCAGGATGGTGGCGTCGCGGCCGTGGCGCACCACGCGCGCACGGGGAATCACATCCCCGGCCCTCTCCCGCTCCAGCGAACCCTTTGTGCGGTACAGCCGCATATCCTCCGCCACCACCACCGGATCGTTCTGGCGCAGGGCCCAGCGCATCAGCGTGTACGCATCCTGCGCCTCGCCCGGCGCCGCCACCGCCAGGCCCGGCACCGACGCCAGCCACGCGTGCTGGCTCTGGGAGTGCTGCGCCGCGAAGGCGCCCAGCGGACCCTGGCCCACGCGCACCACGAGCGGCACGCGCAGTTGCCCCCCGCTCATATAGCGCAGCTTCGCCGCGTTATTCACCAGCTGATCGAGCCCCAGCAGGAGGAAGCCCGCGAAGTCCACCTCCACCACCGTGCGCACGCCCATCATCGCCGCGCCGATCGCACAGCCCATCGTGGCGGCCTCTGAGATCGGCGTATCGCGCACGCGCTCCTCCCCAAACTGCTCCGCTAGTTCGCGCGTGGCGCCAAAGGGAAACCCCGCGGCGATGTCCTGCCCGAGCAGCACGATCGACTCGTCCTCGCGCATCGCATCCTCCTGCGCGCACCGCACCGCCTCGGCGAAGGCCACCGGCGAGCTCTCGCCACTCACGCGTCCCCTCCCGTCAGTTCACACATCGAAGGCGGTTCGGCAAGCGCCTTCGCTGCACGCTTCGCGACCCGCGCAGGCCCCCCTTGTGGGGGCCTCTTCTCTTTTGAGACGCCTTCACTCATCTCCCCACACATCCCGTGCCAATTCAGTGATATCCGGCGGGGGTGAGGCGCGGGCGAACTGCACCGCCTCCTGCGCTTCGCGCTCCGCCTGCGCGTCCATGCGCGCGCACGCCTCTTCATCGAGCCCCGCGTTCTGCGCGAGCAGCGCAAGTGGATCGCGTCCTTGCCACTGCTCCACCTCCGCGCGCGTGCGGTAGTGCCCGTGCGCCGGATCCGAGCGCGAGTGGCCCAGGAAGCGGTATGTGAGGCACTCGAGCAGCGCCGGCTGACCCGCGCGCGCCTCCGCCACGAGCGTGCGTGTGGCACCCGCCACCTCGTTCACGTCCTGTCCATCCACGCGCAGCGCGCTCACCCCAAACGCCTGCGCGCGGGTGTGAATCCCCTCGCCGGCCGTCACCCTGTGTGCGGGCGTGGTGATCGCGTAGGAGTTGTTCTCACACACAAACACAACCCCCAGCCGCCACACCGCCGCGAGATTCATACTTTCATAGAGCACACCCTGATTCACTCCCCCATCGCCGAAGAACACCACGCAAACTGCGTCCTCCCCGGCGCGCTTGGCCGCCAGCGCCACGCCCACCGCGAGCGGGATCGAGCTGCCCACCACCGCCAGCGACCCCAGGAATCCGTGGGCGACGTCGGCCACGTGCATCGAGCCGCCCTTGCCGCCGCACACCCCGCTCGCACGGCCGAACAGCTCCGCCATCAGCCGCTTCGGATCCATCCCCTTGGCCAGCGCATGGCCGTGGCCGCGGTGGTGGCTCAGCATCCTGTCGCCGCTCTCGAGCGCCGCCGCCACGCCCACCGCCACTGCCTCCTGGCCGATCGATGCGTGGATCGTGCCCTCCAGCTCGTTGCGCTCGTACGCGCGATAGGCCGCCCGCTCGAAGTGGCGGATCAGCGCCATCCGCGCATACATCTCGCTCGGCGTCTTCACGCGCGGTAGCCGTATACGCGCCACGCCGCCTCGGCGCTCACATATCCGAGCCGCACATCGCGCTCCACCCTCGCGCGCTCGCGCTGGTGCGGATCGCCCCAGCCGCCCCCACCCGCGGTCTCCTGCACCACCACATCGCCATCGCGCAGCTCCACGCCCGAGGCCTTCGAGCCAAAGCGCGGCGCGGGGTTGATCGGCTCCGCTCCGCCGCGCTGGATCCGGTACTTCGCCGCGCCGCCCTCGCCGCCGCCCGCGTATCCCCAGGGCGGCACCATCGCGCGGTTGCCGAGGATCGACACCTCCGCGGGATGCCCCAATATGCGGTGCTCGCGGCGGATCCCCAGCCCACCCCGGTGCTCGCCCGTGCCGCCGCTGTCCTCGCGCAGCTCATAGCGCTCCACGCGCAACGGAAAGCGCCGCTCCACCACCTCCACCGGCACATTCCAGGTGTTCCCCGCGATCGAATACACCGCGCTCAGGCCATCGCGCTGCGCATTCGCGCCCCAGCCACCCTCGGGGTACTCATACAGCACATAGCGCATCCCCCCATCCGGATCGAACCCCGAGATGAGCATGTTGTTCGAGGAACCCTGATCGCACGCCATCGCGCGCGCCCCCTCTATCTGCGTGAGCGCGCGGAAGATCGCGGAAGAGATGACGAACACCGTCTCGTTGCCCCCCGTACACGGCGCGGGGAAGCGCGGGTTCACGATGCTTCCCTCCGGCGCCACGATCTCGATCGGACGGTGGCACCCCGCGTTGGGCGGGATATCGGGGTCCGTCGCCGCCTGCAGTGTCATATAAACGCCCGAGCACGTATAGCCCAGCACGCTGTTCAGGGGACCGCGCGTCTGCTCGGAAGAGCCCGTGAAGTCCACTTCGATCAATTCACCCCTTACCCTCAGCGTCACGCGGATCTCGCGCGGCGCATCCTCCACGCCGTCGTTATCCAGCCAATCCGAGGCCGTGTAGTCGCCATCGGGCCAGCTCCCGATCACCGCCCGCATACGCCGCTCGGAGTAGTCCAGCGCGCCGCGCATCGCCCCATCCACCACCCCCGCGCCGTAGCGCTCCACGAGTGCCACCACGCGCTCGATCGCCGTGCGGTTGGCCGACACCTGGCTCTCCAAATCCACCCGCATCTGCGCCGGCAGGCGCGAGTTCTCCGTGATCAGCTGGAGCAGGTGCGTATCGCGCTCGCCTGCGCGAAACAGCTTCATCGGGCTGATCCGCAGCCCCTCCTGATAATTGTCGGTCGCACCCGAGAAAAAGCTCCCCGGCACCGCGCCGCCGATATCGAGGTGGTGCGCGCGGTTGGCCGCATACGCCACCACCTCGCCCCCATGGAAGATCGGCGAGACCATCGTCACATCGGGCAGGTGCGAGCCGCCACGGTAGGGGTCGTTCATCACCACCGTATCGCCCTCCTCCAAGCCCTCCTTCGCGAACGCCGCGCGCGCGTGGAACACCGAGAAGGACAGCGCGCCGAGGTGAATCGGCAGGAACTCCCCATGCGTCACCAGGCGCCCCTGCGCGTCGAAGATCGCGCACGAATAGTCGTTGCCCTCGTTGAAGATCGGCGAGCACGAGGTCATCCGCAGCGTCACCCCCATCTCGCGTGAGATCGCCGTGAGCGCGTGGCGGATCACCTCATGGGTGATCATTTCGTCTTTGGTCATCCGCGCGTCGCCGATCCTTCGGGGGTTGGGGGCGCAGCTGGCGCCGCGACGAGATTGCGCGGATCGAGGGTCATAACGGGCGGCTGGGCACTCATCTTTCCAGCACCAAACTCCCCGAGACGTGCGCCACGGCCCTGATCCCCGGCGGCACCAGCACCGTCGCATCCAGCTGATGGATCACCGCCGGCCCCGCGATCTCCTGCTCGGGCTCGATTTCGCGCCGGCGCAGCACGCGCGTCTGTAGAAAGTCTTCCACCTCATGGAAGTACACCCTTCGCGGCTCATCCGTGCGCAAGGCAGGCGCGCGCGTCTGCGACCAATCCCACCACATCTCCGGGCTCGGCAGGATCCCGTGACCGGTTACGCGCACATTCACCAGCTCCACGCGCATATCGGTGAAGGAGTGTCCATACAGCTGCTCATGCAGGCGGTGAAAGCGGCCCACCGCCTCCACCAGCACCGTCGCGAACGCGGGGGCCTCGGCGGGCGCGGGTGGGAACGCCTCCGGGCAGTGCACCGAGAGCTCATGCGCCTGCCCCTCGTAGCGCAGATCGAGCCACAGCTCGAGCAGCGACTCGCCTGCGCGAAACCCTTCGCGCGCGAGCGCCGCCTGCGCTTGGGATCCCATGCTCTGCACCGTCTCGCGCAGCGCTTCGGCGCGCACCTCGCGCACTTGCCGCGCGACCGTGCGCACGAAGTCATGCCGCGCATCGGCCGCCACCGCGCCGAGCGCCGAGGTGCACCCCGGACAGGGCGGCACGAGGATGCGCTCGATCCCCAGCTCGCGCGCCACATCCGCGCCATGCACCGGGCCGGCGCCGCCGAAGGCCACCAGCGTGAAATCGCGCACATCGCGCCCGCGCTCCAATGAGATCGTCCGCACCGCGCCCTCCATGTGCGCGTTCACGATCCGTACGATCCCCGCCGCCGCCCGCTCCACGCTCACCTCCAGCGGCCGCGCAACCGCGCGCTCCACCGCCTCGCGCGCCCGCTCGAGGTCGAGCGAGAGCACGCCCCCCAGCGGCGCACCCGGGTCATAGCGCCCGAGGATCAGGTTCGCGTCGGTGACCGTCGGCTCGCTCCCGCCCAGCCCATAGCACGCAGGCCCAGGATGCGCACCGGCCGAGTCGGGGCCCACGCGCAGCGCGCCCCCCGGATCGATCCACGCGATGCTCCCGCCGCCCGCGCCGATCGTGTTGATGTCGAACGTCGGATAGCTCACCGCCAAGCCATCGATCGTAATATCGAGCCGTTCGTCGGGGTGCCCCCCCACGATCCCCGAGACATCGCAGCTGGTGCCGCCCATATCGAGCGTCAACACATCCTCGATCCCCGCCTCCTGCGCGAGGCGCTGCGCGCCCGCGACACCCCCCGCGGGCCCCGAGAGGAGGCTGGGGATGGGGGTCGCCGCAACCGCCTCGGAGCCGAGCACGCCACCCGAGCTCGTCATCACCGAAAGGCGTCCCGGCGCGAGACCGCGCTCGCGCAGGCGCTCATCGAGCTCGGCCATATGCGCGCGCATCATCGGCGCCACATACGCCGCCATCGCGGTGGTCGAGGTGCGCTCGTACTCACGGTGCACCGGCAGCACCTCCGAGGAGATGAACACACTCTCCGCACCCCCCTCACGCAGCACGATCTCGCGCGCACGCTGCTCGTGCACGGGGTTTTCGAAGGAGAACAGGAAGACGATCGCCAGCGAGCTCACGCCCCGCTCGCGCAGTGTCCGCCACGCGGCGCGCACGCCCTCCTCGTCGAGGGGCTCCACCACAGCGCCATCGGCATCGAGCCGCTCGCGCACCTCCACCCGCCGATCGCGCCGCACGAGCGGCTCGGGGAGCTTCTCATCGAGATCGAACAGGTTCGTGCGGTGCGTGCGGCGAATCTCCAGCACATCGCGAAACCCGCGCGTGGTGATCAGCCCCGTGCACGCCCCCCCGCGCGTCAGCACCGCGTTCACGCCCAGCGTCGTCCCCACCTTCACGTGCGACACATCCTCCAGCGGCACCTCCGTCGCCGCCAGCGCATCGAGCACGCCCGCCGCGGGCTCGCGCTCGTTGGTGGGCACCTTCAGCCACGAAGTCGAGCCGCTCTCCTCATCGAGCACCACCACATCGGTGAACGTGCCCCCCACATCGACGCCGATACGTCTCATCCGAACACGGCTTGCAGTTGGTCGCGCCCCATCTCGCAGTAGGGTAGGCACATGCGCGCCGCGACGTCACCCTCAGGCCTCCAAATGTGCCCTGGAGGGTCCTCGAAGAGAGTCCGAGGGACGCCGCGCAGATGAACGCCGCAGCGCCCACACCCACCCCCGCGGGCGAGTACGAGGGTCGCCGGCGGCGCGCCCTGGATGAGTGCGCCGCGCGCGGGCTGGATGGCCTGCTCGCCATCTCGCGCGGGGCCTCCGCGATCGACTCCTACGCCGATGTCTTCTACCTCTGCGGCCACTACGGCAACATCGGCTTCACGCCCGACTTCCAGGATTACTGGATCGGGCGCTCGCACTCCGCCGTGCTGCTCGCCCCCGACCGCGAGCCGCTCCTGATCGTCGACGGCGCCGACTACCGCCGCGACCTCGTCGGGATCGAGGACGTGCGCTTTGCGCTGCACTTCCCCGGCGCAGTAGCTGATGCGCTGGGAGAGCGGGGCCTTGCGCGCGGGCGCATCGGCGTCTGCGGCCTGAACGTGATGTCGGCGCGCGTCTTCGGGCTGCTGCGCGATGCGCTCCCGAGCTGTGAGCTGGTCGACGCCGACGACCTCATCGAAGCGCTGCGCGTGATCAAAAGCCCCTTCGAGCTCGAGCGCATCCGCGCCGCCGCCGCCGTGGGGGACGAGGTGGTGAGCGCGATGATGGAGGCCGCCGCGGGCGGCGGTGGAAGGGTCACCGAGGCGCAGGCCGTCGCCGAGGGCTACCGCGTCGGCATCGCCGCCGGCGTGCACTTCTTCGACACCTCCATCGCCTCCGGCCCCTACTCCAACTACTTCACCTGGAACCACCTCCCCTCGTGGTCGCAGCGCATCCTCCAGCCCGGCGAGATCTTCCACGCCGACTCCTACGGCGCCATCGAGGGTTACCTGTTCGATTTCGGACGCACCTGCATCGTGGGGGGCGATGGCGGCGAGCAAACCGCCAGCGAGGATCAGGCCGCGCTCTGCCAGGGCGCCGTCGACGCCGTCGAGGCCGGCATCGCCGTGGTGCGCCCAGGTGTGCCCGCAAGCGCGGTGTTCGAGGCCGTCCACGGACACCTGCTCGCCGCGGGGCTCGCGGTGGACGCAGACGAGGAGATGGACATGGAGAACGCCTCCGCCCTCTCCATCGGCTTCCCCCCGCACGGCCACGGCTTCGGCCTCGGCTGGGAGTGGCCCTGGATCCTCCCCACCGAGGAGCGGGAGCTGCAACCCGGCATGTGCCTCGCGGTCGAGGCGATGCCCACGCGCGCCGGGCTGGGGTCCTCCTACTTCGAGCAGGACCTGATCGTTACCGAGGAAGGCTGCGAGGTGCTCACACGGGCGCAGAAGCGCTGGTGGTGAGAGGCGCATAGGCGCTTGCGGCGAGACGCCTCCGCTGCTCAGGGCGCATCGGCTGGCAGCGGGGTGAACGCGAGCAGCAAGGCAGGATCCGATCGAGGCCCTCGCGGTATCCGGCTGAGACGGAAACACGGATAGCCGGCTCCCAGCCTGCGGGTCTGGGCGGGAATGCAGGCCCGCTTGAGCGCCGCGAGCCGATCCGCTATGCCGTCCAGATCGGCATACCAATTCTAATTCGGCAAACCAGCCCAATGCCTTCAAAGCTATAGGAGATAGACAATGCAGCAGCAGAGAGATGGAACGACCCCACCCCCGCCGCCGGAGGGCAGCAAACACAGCGACGCGGATACCGGCCCAGAGCGCGCCCTGCCCCGAGCCAGGACCGCCCTTGGCGTCGTGGTCCTCGCGCTCGCCGCGGCCTGGGCCGCGACGTACGCCCTCGGGCCCGAAGGAAGGGCGTCCGCATCCGGGGTACCCCCCGACGCCCAGATAGAAGCGCTCACGCACATGGGAATATCGCCCGAGCGAGCCACTCAGGCCATCGCCGTGCAGAGCGAAGTCGCAAGCACAGGACTCGGCAGCGAGGTCACCGCCGCCCTGGGTGACTCCTTCGCTGGAGTCTGGTTCCAGCCGGCGGAGGCCAAGTTCTACATCGGCGTCACCTCGACCGCCAGCCGCAGGACGGCCGAACAGGTCGTCGCCAACTCCGGGATCGCTGCCGGCAATGTCGTCATACAGCGGGTGCGCTCGACCTGGTTTGAGCTCCTCGCGGCCCAGGAACAGTGGAATAAAGAGCATGCAACGTTACTGAAGAGCCTGCAGGCCTCAACCGGCATCCTCACCCAGCACAATGCCGTACGTATTGAACTGAGCTCGTCTACCTCCGCTGCCGAGCGCACCGCGCTGGAAAACGAAGCGGCCACAGCAACCGTCAATATCCTGATCAGTGTCGTGCCGGCGGCTGACTTCAACGACACGCCAAAGGCAAAGAAGACCTGCAGCGCAGGTGCCTTTGTAAAACTAATAGCCTATTGTGAAGAAGCGATCACATCTGGCGTCGCGCTTTTCCTTGGAGCGGAGACTGAACCTGATTGCACGGCTGGTCCAATGTTGATCATGGAAAGGGAAACATACATGCTCACAGCTGGCCACTGTTTTGATGTAACCACGCCAGCGACGGGTGCCTCAGTAGTTAAAGCCAATAAGTCCAGGTTTCCCAGCGGGGTGGGAGGTCTGCGGGAAATCGGCAATGAAGTCACGTGGTATTGGAACACTGAACGCGATATGGCTCTAGTAAAGGTGAAACGGCCCGGCGAATTCACTGAAGAACTGCCGATCCCCGTCCCTGCTCTCATGGCGGAATGGGGTCTTGCCAATCCAGTTACACCTCACGTCGTAAACGGTCAGGCAAAAGCCGACACCCTCGGGATCGGGGCGATGGTCTGCCACGAGGGCATGACAAGCGGCGAACACTGCGGCGTGATCAAAGCTCTCAACGTGCAGTTAAAACCTGAAAAAGGGCCGGCAACAGAACACCTGGTCGAAACCACGACGTGCTCGGACGGGGGCGATAGCGGTGGTCCCTACTTCTTCCGCACCAAAGCCGGTGAAATACTCATGTTGGGGACTGAAGTGGGTTCAGCTGGGAACTGCCAAGGTGCAACCTCTTTCCGTACTAAGTTCGAGCCCCTGATAGGCCTGGTCGGTGTAGCGAAATTTGGCATCCTCGAAACGTTCACCGGTAAGCCGCTGCTCACCACCGCCAACGAAAAACGTCCATGACAAGGAGGTCAGTGCAGGCCATCCCGAGCCTCTGACCCGACCCCACCACTGTGCCGCCGCGGCCGCCACCCCGGCCGCGGCACGCAGTCGAGCAAGAGGCGCGTGTAGGGATGGACGGGGGCCGTCAGAATCCGCTCTGTCGGCCCCCGCTCCACGATGTGGCCGCGGTGCAGCACGATGACCTCGTCGCTGACGCGGCGCACGACTGCCAGATCGTGAGAGATGAACACGTAGGCCGTGCCCATGGCCGCGCGGATCTCTGCGAGCAGATCGAGGATCTGCGCCTGGGTGGCCACGTCGAGTGAGGAGACTGCCTCGTCGAGCACGAGCAGGCGGGGTTCGACGGCCAGCGCGCGTGCAAGGGCCGCGCGCTGGCGCTCCCCGCCGGAGAGGCCGCGCGGCAGGGCGCGGCCGTGCTCCTCGGTGAGACCCACGCCATCGAGCAGCTCCGCCACGCGCCGTTTGCGCTCCTGCAAAGTGGGGTTGAAGTGCAGATCGAGCGCCTCCGCAATCGCCTCGCCCACGCGCTGGCGTGGATCGAGCGAGGCGTAGTTGTCCTGGAAGACGATCTGCGCCTCGCGACCACGCGCGCGGCGTTCGCGCGCGCCGCGCGGTGGACGCGTGCGGAGGTTGCCGCCCACTGCGATAGATCCCGCGGTTGGGACCTGGAGGCCCACGATCATGCGCGCGATCGTCGTCTTACCCGAGCCGCTCTCGCCCACGATCGCCAGCGACCCGCCGGAGGGGACGGTGAACGAGACGTCCTCCACCGCGAGGAAATCATGGAATGTCTTGCCCAGGCCCGAGACCTCCAGCACGGGTGGCTCTGCACCCGAAACGGGCGTTGCCTGGCTCCCCTCTCGCAGCAGATCCCCCCGCGCGAGCGGCCGCTCTCCCACGATGGCTCCCTCGCGCATCGTCACCGTTCGCTCGCACACCGCCGCCGCCAGATCGAGGTCGTGGGTGATGAACAGCAGCGCCAGCCCACGTGCTCTGCGCAGCTCGTCGAGGATCGCCATCACCTCCGACTGCGTCGTCACATCGAGCGCCGTCGTGGGCTCGTCTGCAATCAGCAGCTTCGGCTCGCACGCCAGGGCCGATGCGATCATCACGCGCTGCAGCTGGCCGCCGGAGAGCTCGTGCGGGTACTGGCGCAGGCGCCGCTCCGGTTCTTCCACGCCCGTTTCGCCCAGCAGGCGCGTCACCTTCGCGCTCGCTTCGGGTTGGGACACTCCCTGCGCGAGCACCAGCGCTTCGGTGAGGAAATCGCCCACGCGGCGCACCGGATTCACGTGCGCGCGGGGGTCCTGGAAGACCATCGCCACATCGCCCATTCGATAGCGCCGCAGCTCCTCGGTGTTCATATCGAGCACCGAGCGTCCCTCGAAGCGGATCGCTCCGCCCGTCTGTGCGCCCGCCGGCAGCAGGCGCACGATCGCCCGCGCACACATCGTCTTGCCTGAGCCCGACGCCCCCACCAGGCCCACCGCCTCGCCCTCGCCAACCTGCAGCGACACATCGCGCAGGACCCCCCTCGACCCTTCCTGCGCGGGAAGGCTCACGCGCAGACGCTCCAGCTCCAGCAGCACACTCACCGCACGCCCCCCGACGGGTTCGGTGGGGCCAGAGGTGCGATGCGATCGCCATCGCCGCTCGCCGAGCCGGCGGATGGGAGAGAGGACTCTCGACCATCGCGATCGCCCAAGCGCCGTGCCAGCAGCATCACGCACACCACCACCGCCACCAGCGCAATCCCCGGATAGAGCGCCTGCGCCGAGTGTCCCGCCAGGATCGCCGTGCGCCCTTCGGCGACCATCAGCCCCCAATCGCTGCTCGGCGGCTGCTGCCCCAGGCCGAGGAACGAGATCGCCGCCAGATCGATCGTCGCGTAGCCGAACATCACCGCGCCCTGCGCCACGATCAGCGGCCACACGTTCGGCAGCAGGTGGCGCCACACGATCCGCCGCGCCGGCAGCCCCAATACGTTCGCCGCCGCGATGTACGGAAGCTCGCGTTCGCGCAGCGCGCTTCCCCTCACCACCCGCGCCATGATCGGCGTATAGGCGATCCCGATCGCCAGCACAGGCGCGATGAGGCCCACGCCGAACACCGCCACCGCCACGATCGCCAGCAGGAGGCCCGGGAAGGCAAACATCACATCGATCAGCGCCGACAGTCCCGCATCCGCCCAACCCCCAAACCACGCCGCCGCCAGCGCGATCGACACACCCAGCGCGATCGCCAGCGCAATCACACCCAGAGGACCCAGGAGGCTCGAGCGCGCCCCCCACATCACCCGCGAGAGGATGTCGCGTCCTGACGCATCCGTCCCCAGCAGGTGTTCGAGAGAGGGCCCCAGGTACGCGCTCGAAAGGTTCACCTCGGTGGGGGAGTGGGGTGCGATCACGGGCGCGAAGATCGCCACCAGCACCACCAGCGCAAGGAAGGCGATGCAGGCGGCCGCGATCCGATCGCGCCGCGCCGCCCGGCCCAACGCGCGCGCGAACGCAGCCGTGCGCGAAGGGCGAGGCGAAGGCGCCGCCGCCGGCTGGGCGGACCTCACGCGCTCCTCCGCAACCGAGGATCCAGCAGCAGATAAAGCACATCCACCACCGCATTCACCACCACGTAAACGACAACCAGAATCAGGCAGATCGCCTGCACCACAGGGAAGTCGTTATTGGTCACCGACTGCACCAGGTACGCCCCGATGCCCGGCAGTTCATACGCCGTCTCCACCACCGCCACCCCCGCCACGAGGCTCGCAACCGTGATGCCCGAGACCGTCACCACCGGGATCATCGCGTTGCGCACCACATGGCGGCGAATCACCATCCCCTCGCGCAGCCCCCGCCCGCGCGCGGTGTCGCTGTGCTCGCTCCCCATCTCCACCCGCACCGCGGCGCGCGTTATCAGGGCCACGTACGCCACCAGCCCCAGCGCCAGCGAGATCGCCGGCAGCGTCAGGTGCCACACGCGATCGGCGAACCCGCTTCCCGCTCCATACACTGGAAACCACCCCGCCTTCAGCGCCAGGTAGTTGATCAGCACGGTCGCCGTCACGAATGAGGGGATCGCCATCCCAATCGTCGTCGCCGTGAGGATCGCCCCCTCTGTGCGCCGGCCACGCACCCCCGCCACCACGCCCAGCAGGATCCCCCCGACCACGATCAGCAGCGCGCCCATCGCCACCAGCGCCGCCGTCACCCCGAGGCGGGGCGCCAGCAGCGTCGTAACCGGTTCGCGCGAGATCGTCGAGCGACCCAGATCGCCCCCCAGCACGTCCGTCAGCCACAGCCAGTAACGCTCGAGAAACGGCTTGTTCAGGTGATACTGCGCTTCGATCGAGTGCACCGCTTCGGGCGGGAGCGTGTGCCCGTGTGTCAAATACCCAATTGGGCTTCCCGGCGCCAGGTAAAGCGCCGCGAATATCAGGAAGCTGGAGACCAGCAGCGTCCCCAGCGTGCGCAGCAGTCGGCGGGCGACCGCCCTCTCAGGCGCCGCCGAGCTCAGCTGCCCACGGGTAGTAGAGGAATGTCGAGAACGACGCCGGCGCGCCCGTTATGCGCCTGTTCATGAACAGGCGCTGTGGGGACACGTAGAGGGGGATGTTGTTCACCGGCACCACCCACTTCTGCAGCGCTTCGATCGCCACCGTCGCGCGGCGGTTGGGGTCGCTCTGCGCGCGTGCTTCCGCGAACAGGTGATCCACTTCGGCGCTCGCGAAGCCATCGAGGTTATACGGAGAGTTGCTTCGTCCCCAGTAATACAACACCTGCAGCGGTTCGGCCTGATCGATGTAATTGTTGTTACCCGTCGTCCAATCGATCCCCGCGCGCGCCTTTTCGGAGAACACCAGTTCCACGTACTGCGCTGTCGGCAGCGTCTTCACCTTCATGTTCAAGCCGATCTGCTGAGCCGCCGACTGGATCGCGCCCGCCACGGCGGCCGCCTGCGAGTCGCCCAGCTGGATCCCGATCGTCATCGGCGTGCTCGGGCTGCCCGCTTCGCGCACCAGCTTCTTCGCCGCTTCGAGGTCCGGCGTCGGCGGCGTCGGCACCGCCTCATACCAGTCCTGATACTGCTGCGTAGCGTAAGAGAACGAATCCGGCGGCACCGCCGCGCGCGAGGGCACCGCCAGGCCCTGGAAGATCGTCTTCGCGATTCCCGCGCGATCGATCGCCAGCGACAGCGCTTCGCGGATCTTCACATTCGTCACGATCCCCTTCGCCTGGATCGGCTGCAGGATCCCCTGGTTGGTGCTCAATCCGTAATACATATTCCCCGCTTCCTCCAAGCGCGGGATCCCCTGGATCGGCACTTCGTAGGTCCCATCGATCGCGCCCGAGGCAAGCGCGTTCGTCAGCGTCGTCGCGTCCGTCACGAACTTGAACGTCAGCGTGCCCACCTTCGGCTCCAGCGTCGGATCCCAGTAGCTCGGGTTGCGGCTCAGCACGATCTGCTGCCCGCTCTGCCAGCTCTTCAGCTCGAACGGGCCCGTGCACATGATGCCCCCCGCCGGCGTCCCATACGAGCTTCCCTTCGCTTCGGCGTACTTCTTCTCGATCACCGTCCCCAAGCCCGAGGCCATCATCTGCGCCACGATCACATCGGGCACCTTCGTTCTCAGCGTCACTTCGCTCGGCCCACTCTGGGCGATGCTCTTGATATCCGCCACCCACGCCGTGTAGAAGGTCCCGAGCTTCGGATCCAGCTGGCGGTTGAGGCTGTACACCACATCTTCTGTGGTGAGCGGCGTGCCATCCCAGAAGCGCACCCCCGAGCGGATGTGGAACACCCACGTGGTGGGGGTCGGGTGCGTCCAGCTCGTCGCCAAGCCCGGCTGCAGCTTCAGATTCGGCCCTGTCCGCAGCAGCGCGTCGCACACGTTCGAGAGCACCGTGTTTTCCGGGATCCCATAGGACTTCAGCGGATCGAGCGACGGCGGTTCGCCGTAGGGCTCATCCCACGTCACCGAGCTCACGCTCTTCGTGGGCGCCGGCGTCGTCGGGGTGATGCTCACGCCCGCCGGGTGAAAGGGGCTCGAGGAGGTACTCGTGGTGCTGCTCGAGCTGCTCGACCCACCCCCGCCACAGCCCGCCAGGGCAAGTGCGGCAACAACCGAGACTGCAGCGATGGAGCGCATTCGAGATCTTCCTCCTCTAGGTGTTCAAACGGAATCCGCCTGGCCACTCTAACGGCTCCCCCGGGCGGCAGCTCGGCCCCCTCTCGGCCCACTATGTGGGCGCTCATCGATCACCGGGACAGCACCCTCCCTGCTGCCCCGAGCACCAGCTCCACGTCCTTCTCGGTGTGCGCCCCCGAGGTCAGTGCCGGATGCCCCGGAGGCCACAGCACCCCCTCCGCCACCATCCCCAGGTGGAACGCGTGGGCGGTCTGCGCATCCGCGCGCAGCACGTCGCGGCGGTTGCGCACCTCCTCCACGCCGAAGTGCACCTGCGCGATCGATGCCGCGCCCGCAACGGCCGCGACGATGCCGTGCGCTGCGAGCAGATCACTCATGCCCGCGCGCAGCAGCTCGCCCGTGCGATCCGCGCGCTCCAGGACGTCATCGCTCTCGAGCACATCGAGCACCGCCAGCCCCGCCGCCATCGCCACCGGGTTCTCGGTGAAGGTGCCCGACTGGAATATCGCATCCGGTAGAGCCGCCTCCATCAGATCCGCGCGCCCCCCGAAGGCCGCCAATGGCATTCCCCCGCCGATCGCCTTGCCGATTGCGGCCAGATCCGGGGTCACGCCGAGCCACGCCGCGGCCCCCGCGAGACCGAGGCGGTACGCGCAGAGGACTTCATCGAAGATCAGCACCACATCGTGGCGGGCCGTGGCCTCGCGCAGCGCCTTTGCGAACTCGTGCGTCGCGGGCATCCCCCCGCCGCTGGAGAACGCCAGCGGCTCCACGATCACGCACGCCAGCTCCCCCGCGTGCTCATCGATCAGCGCCGCCGCCGCCCCGGGGTCGTTGTAGGGGAGCACCACCACCCCCTCCTCGATCCCCGGGAGCAGGCCCGCGTAGTCCACCACCGGCTCCGGGCGCGCATCCTCTCCCGCGGGCGCCCGCGTATGCCCGGAGACGAGGAACATGTCATCGCTGCCGTGAAACGCGCCCTCGCACTTGGCGATCAGCGGGCGGCCGCTCACCGCACGTGCCACCCGCACCGCCGAGCGCGTCGCCTCCGAGCCGGTGTTCGCGAAGCGCAGGCGCTCCATATAGGGCATGTGCGCGCGCATCCGCTCCGCCAGCTCGATCGAGAGCTCCGTGGGGAGCATCGGGTTGGTCATCCTCTCCAGCTGCCCCCTCACCGCCTCCAGCACGCGGGGGTGTCCATGGCCTAGCAGCATCGGCCCCGCGCCCATCAGCAGATCGACGTACTCGTTGCCATCCACATCCTTTGCGCGCGCCCCCTGCGCGCCCGCGATGAACAGCGGGAACGGCGCGTAGTACTTCGCCGCCCCGCTCACCCCTCCCGGCAGGACCCCCCGCGCGCGCTCCCACATGCGCTCCGAACCACCGCGACCGGCGCGATAGCGCTCCAGCGCGCGCGCCGCCATCGCCTCGCGCGTCGAGCCGTCGATGACAGCCATCAGCCGATGGTAGTGTGTGCGCAAGGGGTAGTAGGGGTAGTGGCCGCGCAGCGCACAACGGGCGCAGCCCTCACGGGGAACAGGAGGGGTCATGAAAGCCGAACTGTCTCGCCACCGTCTGTCGAACGCCGACGCGGCGTTCCTGCACATGGACAGACCATCCAACCTGATGGTCATCAACTTCGTGATGCTCTTCGACGAGCCCCTCGCGCGCGAGCGCCTGGATGCTGTCATCCGCACCCGCCTGGTCGAGCGCTATCCGCGCTTTCGCTCACTGATCGTGGAGAGCTCCGACGGGGCGGACCAACCCGCGGCTGCCGGGCCCTTCGCGAGTGTGTCGCGGGCGCGTGGACGCCTGACGGGGAAGCCTTTCTTCACCGAGGATCCCAACTTCGACCTCGATCGCCACATCCACCAGCGCGAGCTCCCCGCCGCGGACGACGACACGCTGCGGGAGCTCGTGGGGGAGCTGATCGCCACCCCGCTGCAGCACTCCAAGCCGCTATGGGACATGCACCTGCTCGACCGCGCCGGCGCGGGCTGCGCCGTGGTCGTGCGCATCCACCACTGCATCGTCGATGGCATCGCGCTGGCGCAGGTGATGCTCTCGCTCACCGACGCCACCCCCGAGGCGCCCCCCGACGCGGCGCCCACAGAGGACAGCCTCGTGGCCGCCCGCACTTCGCACGTGCGTGCCTACCGGCGCGGCGAGCGCGTGCGCGGAACCGCCGCCGGGGCGGCCGCCAGCGCGCGTGCGCTGGCGAAGCTGCTGTTCACGCCGCCCGACACACGCACCGCCCTGCGTGGTCGGCTCGGCGTGCCCAAGCGCGTGGCCTGGACCGGGCGGCTGGACCTCGCGCTCATCAAGGCCACAGCGCGCGCCCAGGGCACGAGCGTCAACGACGTGCTGCTCGCGTCCGTCAGCGGTGCGCTGCGCCGCCACCTGCTCGAGTGCGGCGAGCGCCCGCGCGCCGTGAGGACGCTCGTGCCCTTCAACCTGCGCCCCCTGGAGGAGCCGATCCCGCGCGGGCTGGGCAATCGTTTCGGGCTCGTCTTCCTCACGTTGCCCGTCGATATCGAGGGCACGCGCGAGCGCCTGCACGAGCTGAGCCACCGCATGGCCGCGATCAAGAGCTCGCACGAGGGTCCCGTCTCCTATGCCGTCCTCAAGGGGATCGGCATGACCCCGAGGCGCATCGAGCGGCGCATCATCGACATCTTCACAGCCAAGGCCAGCGCCATGACCACAAACGTGCCCGGCCCGCGTGAGATCGTCTATCTGGCCGGCAGCCCCGTGCGCGCCGTGCTCGTGTGGGCGCCCGTCTCGGGCAGCGTGGGCATGACCCTCAGCATCTTCAGCTACCACGACGGGGTCACCATCGGGCTGCTCGTCGACGCCGGCCTCGTGCCCCACCCGCAGAGCATCGGGCGCTACTGCGAAGAGGAGCTTGCGGCCCTCGCGCGGCTACCACCCGCGGGGGGCAATCCGCTGAATCTCACGGCGGACACGGCGGGCCAATCCGTGCGAGCGAGCGCGAATGGACGCTGAACACGCGCGCAAACCTTCGCCGATCCGCGAGCTAGCCTTCGAAATCGTGCGGAGATAGCGGCAAGACGGCGTGCAGGGCTGGACCCATTGCCTGCGTGCTGCCAGCCTGGGTAATGAGGGACTGACCGCAGGTCCGTGAGAAATCGACCGTAAGCGCGTCTGCAGGGAGAGAAGGGTTTGCCGGCAGCAATGGGTTCGTTGATCTTCATCCTGGCCCCGCTTGGGGCAATCGGCCTGGCGACCATGTTCGTGGTTGCGCTGGGCATCGTCGCCGCGCGCGCAGACGCCCACTTCGATCGACAGCTCATCGAGGAGGGCGCCGGCAAGCTCTCCGCCACCGCGTACCCCGGCGCCCTCGAGCTCGAGCGCTACGCGCCGCCGCCGGAGGTGGCCACGGCCGTAGCCGCCGCCGCAACCACCAGCAACGCCGTGATCGCGATCAGCAGGCGCTCACCCGCCGCGTCGCTCGGGAAGCTCGGGCGACGCAGCCCGATTCCCAGCGAGACCAGGAGCGCCCACGCAACCAGCAGACCGCCCGCGATGTAGAACGGCACCTTGCTCTTCGCTGCGCCGAGAATCGGGAGGATGTTGAGTGTGGTGTGCATGTGCGCGCGAGCCTAACCGATTCGCAGGAGGGTGTGCAGGGCGCACCGCAGCGCCATCCGCTCGACACATTCAGACAGCGCTCGGACGGGGCATCGGCAGGGTATGCTCACGCACGGTGACCGACGCGATCCGCACGCCTGAGGAGCTTCTGCAGGGACTCCCCGACTTCCCCTTCGCACCGCACTTCCGCGAGGTCGACGGGCTGCGCCTCGCCCACCTCGACGAGGGCCAGGGCGCGCCCGTGATCTTCATGCACGGCGAGCCCACCTGGTCGTTTCTGTGGCGCAAGGTCATCCCGCCCGTGCGCGACGCCGGCTTGCGCTGCGTCGCGCCCGACCTCGCCGGCTTCGGGCGCTCGGACAAGCCCATCGACATCGGCTTCTACACCTACGATCGCCACACCGAGCTCGCCGCCACACTGCTCGAGGACCTCGACCTGCGCGACGCCACGATCGTCGTGCACGACTGGGGCGGCCCGATCGGCCTGCGCCTCGCCGTCGAGCACCCCGAGCGCATCTCACGCATCGTGATCCTCGACACCGGCCTCTTCACCGGCCACCAGCCGATGTCCGAGGCCTGGACGCTGTTCCGCGACTTCGTCGAGCGCACCGAGGATCTGCCCGTCGGCTTCCTCGTCAAGGGCGCCTGCAAGCACGACCCCGGCGAGGAGGTCATCGCGGCCTACGACGCGCCCTTCCCCAACCCGGAATCCAAGGCGGGGGCCCGCGCGTTCCCGTTACTGATCCCCCTCACGCCCGATGCCCCCGGCGCCGAGGCAGGGCAGCGCACGCTCTCGGCGCTGCGCGAGGACCGCCGCCCCACGCTGATGCTCTGGGCCGATTCCGATCCGGTTCTGCCGCTCAGCACCGGGGAGCGCTTCGCCGGGGCCATTGGGCGCGATAAGCCCACTGTGATCGAGGATGCCTCGCACTTCCTGCAGGAGGACCAGGGGCCTCTGATCGGGCGCCTCATCGCGGAGTGGCTTACGGCGTAGTCACGAGGGCGGCGCCGAGCCCTCCCCGAGCTGCGCCGGCTCCTCCGCCGGGGCCAATGCCGGCTCTGAGCGCGCCGCGCGCAGTTCGTAGCCCTTGCGCACGTTCACATCGGCGCCCGCGAGCACCCGATCGGCCTTCAGCGCGCGCGCCATCCCCTCCGAGAGGCGCCTCGGCAAGAGCGTCCCCAGCTGGCTCGTGCGCTTCGCCGACTTCGGCACCCACACTTCGACGGTGCCCTGCTGCAGCGCCTCCACGATCGCATCGGCCACTTCGGAGGGCTGCAGCACGTGCAGCCCGCGCGCCTCGCCGAGCCCACTGCCCAGTTCGGTGTTCACCACGAAGGGCATCACGTAGCTCATATCGATGTGCGCATCCATCAAGCGCAGCTCGCCGCGCACCGCCTCTGTCAGGCCCACCACCGCGTGCTTGGTCGCCGAGTACGTCGCGCCGCCGGGCGCGCCGAACTTGCCCGCCTGCGAGGAGATGTTCACGATGTGCCCCCGATCGCGCGGCACCATCCGCGCGAGCGCCAGCTTCGTGCCGAGGATCACGCCGTGGATGTTGATGTCCACCATCCGCCGCGCCGTCAAATCGTCCTCGTCGATGAAGCGCCCCACGGGCATGATCCCCGCGTTGTTGATCAGCACATCCACCGGGCCCAGCTGCGCTTCGGCGTCGTCGAGGAACTTCGTAAACGACGCGCGGTCGGTCACATCGAGCGCAAACGCCACCGCCGTGGGGTGGGTGGGGGCCAAATCAGAAGCAGTCGCCTGCGCGGCGGGGAGGTCCACGTCGCCGATCGCGACCTTCATCCCCTGGCGCATCAGCGCCTCGGCGGTCGCGCGCCCGATGCCGCGCGCCGCGCCTGTGATCGCGACGGTCTGTCCGGCGAGGATACGGGGCTGCTTGGCCATCTGGTCCCTCCAGTTCGGTTCTATTCGCAGTTGGTCAAAGCTAGCGCACCTTCTGGGGCGTTTGTGGGTTTCAGAAGATGGCTCCCTGCGCGGGAGGCGCAGAAGCCGCCGGAGAGGGGTGCACAGACCCGAGCGTTCCACGGCACCGCTCGGGTCTAGTGCGCGGGGGCTGTAGGCTGGCGCCGTGGCATCCTTCCGTTTCCAGAAGCAGCGGATCGCCTACACCGAGTACGGCGGGGGACCGGCCGCGCTCACGGCGGAGGGGAAACGTGCGCGCACCGCGCGCACCTCCCCCGCCAAGGACCGTCCCGTGATCCTCGTGCACGGCCTGCTCCTCTCCCAGGAGATGCACCGCCCGCTCGCCGAAGACCTCGCCGCACGCGGCAACCATGCGATCACCGTCGACCTGCTCGGGCACGGCGCATCCGATCGCCCGCGCGACATGTGGCGCTACTCGATGAGCCTCTTCGCCGAGCAGCTGCTCGCGCTGATGGACCACCTCGAACTGGGAGAAGCCGTCGTGATGGGCACCTCGCTCGGCGCCAACGCCGCGCTGGAGCTGGCCGCCAAAGCGCCCGAGCGCCTGCGCGCGATGGTGATCGAGATGCCCGTGCTCGACAACGCGATCCCCGCCAGCGCGCTCACCTTCACCCCCATCCTGCTCGCGCTCACCTTCGGCGAGGAGGTCATGAAGGTGGTGGCCCGCGGCGCCCGCGCGGTGCCGCGAGGCCTGTTGCCCCACTACGGCAACGTGGTGCTCGACCTCGTGCGCCAGGAGCCCGGACCCGGCGGCGCGCTGCTGCAGGGACTCTTCTTCGGGCGCATCGCCCCCCACCGCACAGAGCGGCGCACCTTCCAGACGCCCGCGCTCGTCATCGGCCACCGCCGCGACCCCGTCCACCCCTTCTCCGACGCCGGCCAGCTCGCCGAGGAGCTCCCCAACGGGCGCCTCCTACAGGCCGACTCGCTCGTCGAGCTGCGCCTCAATCCCGCCCGCCTCACCGACGAGATCGCCGCCTATCTGGATGAGGTATGGGCGAAGCCGGCGCCCCGTGCGCGCAGGCCGCGCGCCCCAGCCGCGACATCGGCAGCGCGGTCGCGCGCCAAGCGTTCGACGACCCGCGCGCCGGGCGCGCGCGCAGAGTCCTGAGCGCAAGCCGCCCGCTTCAGCGCCGTCCGCCTCCCCCTCCTACGTCAACCCTCCCCCTAGAACTTGCAGATGCGCCACGCGAGAGTGAGCGCGAACGAGGAGAAATAGGCTCCCACCGCCAGCGCGCCAAACAGCGGCAGCATCGTCGGCGAACGATGGGGCATCATCGCGAAGGCGCCGCCGCCCACCAGCGCGAACCCACTCGCCATCAACGCGAGCAGCCGTACCCCCCGGAGCATGTCCTTCGTCATTGCGTGCTCGCCCGGATGCACGAGCAGCGCCCACACCATCGTGGGTGGCACCAGCAGGACCGACGTCGCCGCACTTCCCCCCGACTGCAGGCCTCCGCGCCAGAGAACCACGAAGAAGCCGAAGAGGATCGCGAACGCCAGCCATGAGACACCTGCAGCCACACTGATCCCCGCCGAGGCCTGAGGGCGCAGGTCGATTCTCGCCTCCCCGAGCGCCAACGCTTCGGGCTTCGCATCGAAGCGCGCCCTCGCATAGGGCCCCATACGCCGCAGTGTGCGCTTGCCCGTCACGAGCAGCTCGCGCCGCGTGATCCAGAGCCCAGGCGGCGCCTCGATCTCCATGTGAAAGCTGGGCACGTCGTTCATCCCGTAGATCGGCAGCCGAATCGCCCTGGAGCGCAAGGCCGCCGTCTGGAGGAACTGCTGACACCCTCCAGAGGGCGGATCACCGACCACCTCGTCATAGGAGAACCTCAGGGTGTGCCGCCGTCCAGGCACAGCCGGCAGCACCGCGACGAGGAAGAAGCTCTCGGCGAGCGCGCTCGCCAGGTGACCCGCCGCGGAGCGCTGCGACACCCCGAGCGAGAAGAGCTCCTCGAGCGCCCGATCGGCGTGGGCCGGATGCGAGGCGACCACCGCCCTGCAGGCGCGCTCGAGCTCCTCCTCCTCGCCCATCCCTCCGCCGAAGTCGGGGTCGGCGCGGACCGTGCGGTGCAGGCAGCTGGCGGTGAGCAGCAGCAGCTGATCGCCCGTGAGCATCCCCACCACGCAGCCTGCCTCGTCGAGAAGATCGCGATTGGGGAGCGTGTGCTTGAGCAGGCGCGCAACCGGCACCAGCAGCAGCGGCTGCTCACCGGCACGCATCGGCGCCGGGGCATCGGGGAGCGTGAACTCGATCCTCACGCGACGGCGAACCACGTTTTGATCGGAGAAGGCGACGATCTCGTCGCGTTGGTGCGTCCACTGCCGGCGCGTGAGCACCAGCTGCGCAAAGGCGGCCCCGGCGATCTCCCAGTCCGGGGTGGAGGCCGGCGGCGGCAATCCCACCGGGCTCTGCGAGAGATCCCGATGCACCCACAATTCAGGGCACCCGTGAGCTCGCGGATCCGCCCAACACAGAGAGTGTCCCCATCAGCGGGTGGTCAGCCAGATCCCCTCCGGGAACGATGTGGGCGAGGACATCGGGCCGATCCACGCCGATGCTCGCGATCTTGTACTCGCCGGCCACCGGCGGGACCGTCTGGCGAATCCAATTCAGGCCGCTGCGCATCCACAACACACCCTCGCCGCTGGGCTCGACATATGCGAGATAGCAAGTGCCCACCACGTGGCCAAGCCACATCCGCTGCCGGGGGGTGCCACCCACCACCGCGGCCTGGAGGTTGAAGCGGCGCCGCGTCCGTCCGTTGATGGGGTCATTCCAGTATTTCAGGCAGGACCCTGGCTCGAAGCGGGCGGAGGACGCGTAGGGATGGGCAATCCCCAGGCACACCAGGGCGATCAGCACGAAGGCGCCCAGTGTCAGCCTGAGGAAGGTCGCCCTGGTGGCCGTTCTGCGTCTGTCGAGCAGGGCCCGCTCGTCGGACGGCAGGGAGTCCGAAGGGTCTGCGGCGTGGAGCACGCCGTCCCCCGAAATGTGGAGCGCCTGTCTGTCATCCACATCCGCTACGTTACCGAATGTCAATTTGGTTTACTGACTTGTTTCCTGATGTTTCAAATATGCGGCGACTCTCGCATCGCGGGCAGGCGACGTGGAGGCCTCGCGGCGGACATCTTCGCGCGGTTGCATACGACCGAAGGTCCGCGAGCGAGCCGGCGGCCCAAAGGGCGCCCGCGGCGGGACGTCGCTACTTCGCAGGCGGGTAGGGCACCACTTCGCCGATGCTCACGTGGCCGGGGGCCGTGGGCGTGCCAACGGAGGCCGCCGGGGCTTTCGTGAGCCAGAGCACGAGGAAGCGGAATGCCTTTCCGCCCGTCGCGAGCCGCACCGTCGCCGTCTTCTTCTTCACGAGGTGGCTTGGGGTGAGCTTCGTCCACGCGGGGTCCGTGATCGCCGCCGGGAGCGTGCTTGCGTTCGTGCCGAACACTTCCAGGGTCATTCCGGGCGTCGTCGTCACGATTTCAAGGCTCCCCAGCCTGGTGGCGTTTTTGAAGTCGAGCGCGAGGCCCGCCGCCATCAGCGGCGCCACCTTCGGTTCGACCTGCGCCGTCCACGACGTCGTCGTATCGCCATCGATCGCGAGGCTCGGATCGCCGAAGTAGGAGTCGGGATAGCCCGAGGGGTTGTACGTCGAGGCCGCATCGGTATCCAGCAAGATCGGGTTCGGCGTCTGCGCCGCCGGCGTGCTCGACCCGCTCGGAGTCGTGTTCGTGGGCGTCGTGGGGGCGGGGATCGGCGTCGTCGTACGCGCCGGGTTGGGCAGCCGCAGCGGCACCGTCGTGCGGCTCGGGTTCAGCGCACTTCCCGAGGGCGTCGGCACGACCGCCGGCAGCTTCGGCGGGCGGATCGCCTGCGCCCCTGAGGGTGTCGACGGGGGCAGTCCCAGCGTGGAGGCGCCACTGCCGCTCGGCGTCGTCGTCGTGGGCGGCACCGTGCCCGTCGGCGTGCTCAGCGTCGAAGGGGGCGTCGTCGTCGTGGTCGGCGGCACTTGCGCGATCAGCACATGCGGCGGCGGCTTCTTGGGCGTCTGATTCAGCGCCGCATACGCCGCCGTCGCCGCACCCGCGAGCATGATCGCCGCAACCGCCGCGATCACCGCCAGCGGGCGCCAGTCGCGCTCGGTATCGAGGCTCCCCGGCGCGCCCGCCCCGCACTGCAGGCACCACTCCTGACCATCGGCCATGCTCGCGCCGCAGCTCTTGCACGCACGGCGCTCGGCGGGCGGAAGCTTCGCCGGCTCCGCGCCGGATGCGCCGTTGGAGGACGCCGCGCCGTTCGCCGCGGGCGGCGCCGGTGTCGTGGGCTGCTCAGGACTCTGCGCAGCCGGTGCGTCTGCCAGGAGCGGATTCACTGCCTCTGAGTCTAACGACGTGGCGTCGGCGGACCGCCGTTTACAATCTCCCGCCCCGTGGGCCGCAGCTCCCCATCGAGCTCCAGCTGCCAGTAGTAGCGCGTGAAGGTGCGCCCCTCTTGGAACTCCCCCACGTGCGGCTCGATGCGCTCGCCCGCCGCCATCCTCACGATCAGCTCCGGGTAGCTCCTGCCCGCCAGCGCCGCGTAGGCCGGCGCGGGGAACGCTCCCCCGAAGCGCATATTCACGTCGGTGATGCCCACTCCGATCTCCGGGTCGCGGAAGACCTGGATCGTCGCCGGACCGCGTACCTCGAGCGCCTCCATCGTTCGCCTCCCCAGCTCGATCAGTTCCTCGTCGCGCACCACCCTCCCCTTGATCGACTCTCCCCCGCGGGACTCTTCCATCGTGCGCGGGATCGCGTTCAGGCAGCGACCCTCGAAGTCGCCCAGACAGTCGATCGACAGCTCCGGCCCACCCATCGCGCGCTGCACCATCACCGGCTCGCTCGCATAGCCTCCGCGAGAGGCCGAGACGTACTGCACGAAGAAGTCCTTCTCCGCCGCATCGCGTGCGAGGTGGATCGAGCGCGCGCCCGAGCCCCTTCGCGGTTTCACCATCACCGGGTAGGACTCCGGCTCCTCCTCGGGCAGCACCGTCGGGGGGGAGGGGAGCCCCAGGCGCCCCAGCAGCAGGTGCGTCTCGTACTTGTCATACGTCGCCCTCGCCACCTCCGAGCTCGGCGTCAGCGCGGGAAACAAGGACCCGCCCGGGTCCATCATCTCCCGCGCCCTTGCCAGCACCTCGATATCCAGATCGGTCAGCGGGATCACCGCGCCCACGCCGTGCTCCTCGCACAGCGCCGCCAGCGCCGCCACGTACTCCGGGTCTTCGATCAGCGGCACCTTCACCCGCACCTGTGCCGCGTACTGCGCCGGCGCCAACGGGTTCGGGTCCGCCGCGATCGTCTTCGTCAGCGCCGCGAAGCACGCCACGATGTCGTAGCGCTTACCCACCCCCGTGAGCAATATCGCCGGGGTCATCGCCGCGCCTTCGTCGGAGCGCAGCGCGACCCCGCTGGCGGAGCCCCTCCGGGGCGGAGCCCTAAAAGAACGCGCGCGCGGGTGTGTGCGAGGCAAGGGTTCATGCCCACCCACCCGTCTCGCCCTTGTAGAGCCCCGTCCCGCCCAGCACCATCGCCGGGGTACGCTTCAGGATCTCCACATCCAGACGCCAGCCTCGGTGCTCGATGTAGTACAGATCGAGCTCGATCCGCTCGCTCCACGGCAGCGCCGCGCGGCCGTTCACCTGCGCCCAACCCGTGATCCCCGGGCGGATCGCAAGGCGCCCGCGCTGGCGCTCTGTGTACTGCGCCACCTGGTGGGGCAGCGTCGGGCGGGGGCCGATCAGCGACATCTCGCCGCGCAGCACATTCAGCAAATTCGGCAGCTCATCCAGCGAGGTCCGGCGCAGGAGCGTCCCCACGCGCGTGATGCGCGCGTCGCCCGCGTCGATCGCCAAGCCCGCGCCCTGGTGCTCCGCGCCGCTCACCATCGTCCTCAGCTTCAACACCTCGAACTCGCGCCCCCTCAGGCCCACGCGCCGCTGGCGGTAGATCGCCTCGCCCGGCGTCTCCAGACGGATCGCCAGGATCGCCAGGGCGATGAGCGGCGCTGTGAGGATGAGCGCCGTCGCGGACACGGCTATGTCGATCGCGCGGCGCGTCACGGGGCGCCCGTCAACGCCTTACCTCAAACGCACGCTCGCGGCGCGGACCGTAGCGGTAGATCGCGAAGTGGTAGTCGAAGCTGACGGCGCTCGTGACTCCCAGGCGCTCCATCACCGCGAAGCTCGTGCGATCGACGATCGAGAAGTCTTGGTCGGGGAAGTCCTTGCCAATCCGCCACGCGGCGTCGAGGTCGCTGGGCAGCACCGTCTCGATTGTGGCCAGGCCGCCGCGGAGCTTCCCCCAGAACCCCTCCGCGGCGTCGAAACCACCCCGAACCAGCATTAGACGCCACGACTCGATCAACACATGGTCGGTGCTCACGAGTCCATCGGCTTCAGCCAGCAAATCGGCCGCGCGAACGTGGTGACGGTCGCCGGTGTCGGCGGCCGCATAAAACGCCGAAGTATCGACAAACACGCTCAACGGGGAGGCTGGCCTGTCCTGCGCAGGTAGTCCTGCCAATACGCTTCGCCGAGATACTGCTCCTTGAAGCGTGCGACGTCGGATCCACCCGAGGCGCCGGTGTCAAACAGGCCGATGATGGCTGAAATGTCGCCCTTGGGCTGCTCGCCGAGATCGCGATCCACCACCTGGCGCATGTACTCCGCCAACGATATCCCCCGCTCGGCGGCGCGCCGCTTCGCGCGGCGATGGGAATCGGGGTCGAGGGTTATCTGTGTGCGTACCATCATGATGGCACCATCATAACATTGGCGTCAAACCACATACAGCGCCGCCGTCGAGACCGTGGGGCGCACGCCCCGCTCCAGCAGCCTGAGGTGCAGCGCCCACAACGACTGCGAGCCCCGCGTTCGGCGGCGATCAGCGCGCCTGCGTCGTAGATGACGCTGTTTACGCGGCGGGGCGGATCGCCGCGGCCTCAAGCACCGCGTCAGCGCCAGCAAGGCTCTCCGCGGAGAGGGGTCCGTGCTCGGCTTCCCATTCCGCCACCGCTATTAGACCGTCTTCGATCGTCTGGACAGGCATCCGTCGAATGGTATCCAGCGCTACCGAGTCCCCTCGGCCGCCTCCCACGACGCGCTGGTTCCATGCCGCAGCCAATCCCAGAACCCGAGCGCGAGCGCGGCTGTTGTGAGGAAGTAGTACCGCGCGATCAGCAGCGGGCGGATGCGGATCAGGCCGCCGAGGCCCGCGCTTGCGCCCAGGAGGACCTGGAGGGTGAGCGTGACCGTGTATATGCCGCTCGCGGCGGCGGCGGTGCCCGGCGGGTAGGCGAGTACCAGCGCGAGGTTCGCGGCGAACGCGAGCAGGTGCAGGAACGCGGTGCAGTAGCGCAGCCCGCGATGGGAGAGGATCATCAGCGCGTAGCCGAGGCCGTAGCCGCGCGGGTCGAGCATCCCTCCGCGCACCACGATCGGCCACGTGTGGCTCATCATGCGCCGCTTGCGCGCGAGCTCGCCCTCGATCGAGGGGACCATCTTCTCGCTCGCGCGCGCCCCTTGCACATACACCGCGCGCCAGCCGCGCTTCACCATGTTGAAGGGGAAGGAGAGATCGTGGCCCATGATCGGGTCCACCACGAGATAACTCGCGCGGCGCGTCGCGTAGATCGCGCCGTTGCCCGCCGTGATCGACGCCAGCCTTGACTCGGCGGCGCGCTGGGCCATCTCATAGCGCCAGTACACCCCCTCCTGGTTCGTGGCCCCCGCGCCCTGCGCGGACTGCACGAAGCGCACCTGCCCGCACGCATACCCCACGCGCTCCTCCTCGAAGGCGCCCACGAGCACCCGCAGCGCCTCGGGCTCCCACGTCGAGTTGGCGTCGCTGAACGCCACCACCTCCCCCCTCGAGGCCGCCACCGCCGCGTCCTGCGCGCGGATCTTGCCCCCCCGCGGCAGCTCCAGCACGAGGTCGGCCCCCGCCTCGCGCGCGCACTTCGCCGTGGCGTCGCCGCAGCCATCGCAGGCCACCACCACCTCCAGCCGCGCGCGCGGGTAATCCTGCGCGAGCGCGTTGCGCACCTTCGCCCCGATCACCCCCTCCTCGTCGTGCGCCGCCACGATCAGCGAGACCATCGGGAGCGCCGCGTCGGGGGCGGGCGTGGAGCCGGCTGGGGCTGAGTCTTTCAAGGCTCCGCCCCCAGAGGGGGCTCCGCTGCGGGTCGCGTCGTGTCCACCGTCCTGCCCGCGCAATATCCGCGCGAGCAGCGCCAGCAGCGCGGCGTAGCCGAGCTGCGTCCACACGATCAGCGCGAGCGCCGTCCACGTCGCGATTTCCAGGGCCGTGCGCATCGGCCGCCATTCTCACGCACTACGCCGTCCGAGCTGTCGCAGGGCGCGCGATGCCGGCGCAGCTATCCGGCAGTCTGCACTTGAATCGCGCCTGCCACCTGCTCTCCCTTCGGGGTCAGGTGCCATGCGTTGGGTTCGCCGCTGAGGTGGCCCGCGCCGGTGTTCTCGATCAGGCCAAGCGTCTTCAGGCGCGCGAGCAGCTTTGAGATCTGACCCTGATCCTCCACGCCCGCCGAGGCGGCCACATCGCGATTGCTGGCACCCGGCGTCTGGCCGATCGCGAGCAGCACCCGCACCGTGCGGTAGGTGAGGCGCATGTCGAGTTCTCTGAGGGGGTCCTTGCCCTGAGCGCGCGGACGCGTCGGACGGGCGGGGAGGGGCCGATCGAGCTCTCTGGCGGCCGCCGCCGCGCCCTGGTAAGGCAGCACGATCATCCCCATCAGCGGGTTCAGCAGCTCCGCGTAGGATCGCCTGCCCGCACTCGGGCCTGCGCCCGAGCGTGGGCGCGACGGACGCGCCGACCCGGCAGCCTCGCCCAAAGCGAGCACCGCGACCGGCTCAGCGAGCCGCGCGTGCAGCACGGAGGACACCGCGCCCACCACGCCCTCCGCGGTGAGGGGCGGCGCCTCGCGCTGGCCCTTGCCCTCCGCGCGGCCCTCCTCCAGCGCGCGCTTCACGGCCTCCACGATATGCGCGCGGCGCTCCAGCGCAAGGGGGCCGGCCGCGAGCGACTCCACCACGCACAAACGCCCCACCAGGGGCTCCTCGTCGAGGAAGTCCAGCAGGGCAGCGAGGCCCGCGCGGATCCGATCGCGCCAGCGCTTCTCACCCGCATACGCCGGGAGCACACGCGCCGCGATCTGCTGTGCTGCGTCGTCGAACGCTGCGAGAAAACAAGCTTCGCGGTCGTCGAACAGCTCATAGAACGTACGCCGCGAGACCCCGCTGCGCGACACGACGTGCGCGACCGTCACGTTCCCCGCACCGCGCTCGGAGGCGACCTCCGTCATCGCCGCGAGAATCCTTGCGCGCTGGATCTCACTGACCTTTTCACGACCCACCCCGCGCTCACGGTCCGCGCCACGAGCCTTACGCGCGCCATCCTCGCCGACGGTCTTGCGGGCCGCGTCACTGCCGGAACGCCTCGACGCCCCGGCCTTCGCATTACGGGATGACACGAGCGTGGCCACCGCTACTTCTTGCCGCCCTTCTTCTTGCGGTGCTTGGGCCTCGCCTTGTGCTTCTTCTTCGCTGCCGAGCAGCCGGTGACGGTGATCTTGGTGGTCTGCTTGACGACGGCGCCGTTTTGCCCGGTGAGGGTGGTGGGCATCGTGAGGCTTGTGCCGCACATGTTGCCCTTCGCCTTGGCCGGCAGCACCGCGGCGAGCCCTGAGTGGGGGCCCTCGGGGAGCTTCAGCTCGAACGAGCTGATCGGCACGTCGGGCACCGCATCGAATGCGCTGCTCGTGACGCCGTGCTTGATGTTGATGCTCCCCACGAGGTCGACCGTGACGCCTTCGCCCTGCAGGATCACCACGAGATCAGGGAACGCCGCGCCACCGTGGGACACCAGATACGCAGGACCCGACACAGGATTCGCGAGGATCGGAGTGCCCGCCGTCGCAACGCCGATGTTCGACCCCGCCGGGCACGACGCGGGATTCGCCGCGAACGTCGCCTGCGGACACGCCTGCTGAATCGTCGTCAACCGCGACGGCAGCTGCTTCGGGAGGCTCACCGCGACGCTACGTATGTTCGCCTGCGCACCCTTCGGGTAGCCCACCTTCACATCGAGGCTCGCACCCTGCTTCTTACTCGTCTTCGCCTGCGTCGAAACCTTGAACGACGGCTTGAACGGGAGTTCCCTGCACCCACCGGCCTGGAAGCGCGAGGACACGCTCGCGGTGGCTCCCTGTGTCGAGGTGATGCTCCCCGTGACAGCCATCGGCGTGCAGCTCGTCGGGTTGAACGTGAACCCCGGCCTGTCCAACGTCACATCGACACGGCGGACCCGCAACGGGATGCCCTGCACGATCGTCGGCAACGGATCCGATACCGCCGTCACCTGCGCCGTATGCGGGTCCACCCGCAGCGACTGACGCACCACAACCGTACCGAGGTTGAACGGCCCCGCGACCGCGGGGACCTCCTCAACCAGGCCATACGGGCCACCGTTATACGGGCCAGTCAGATAAGCCTTGCCGCCGACGAACAGCGGGTTCGGGCCAACACCCGCACCCGCCTGCACACTCCCCACCAAAGATGCTTCCGGACACGTACCCGCATTCGCGTTCGCGTCGGGGCAAAGCGGTATCCCCGCGATCTTCCCCAACAACCCCGGCGGCAACGTCACCGTCAGACCCGCGAGGTTCTGTTCCCCATCATTCCTTGCGAGCGACAGGGTGAATGGCGAGTAGCCGCCGGCCTGCGGGTTCTCGCTCCCCGCCGTGAAGCTAGGGTTGAATGCATTCGTGCAACCCGTGTCGATCGGGAAGCTATCCGACGGTGTGGCATCCGGACCCGAATCCGGAGCCGACCACGGCATCAGGTCGCTCGTGCTCGTATACGTCCCGCAGCCCGTGGGTGTCGCAAGCTCTCCCCGGGGACCACCGAAGAAGTGGAGCTTCAGGTCGCTCACGGGGAACTGGGGGTCTTCGTCAAAGGAGCCCGTGATCTGGCCCGTCGCGGGATTCGGGGTCAAGTTCCCCGGGATCTTCACGATCGTGCCAGTCGTCGGATCGTCGATCACGATATAGCCCGCGAGCAACGTGTGGAACGGGTTTTCGTTCTGGCGCGCCAGATAGACCGACCCCACCAGCGTGCCTCCGATCAATGGGGTTTCCACTTCCACGCTGCCGATCTTCGACGCTTCAGGGCACGACGGCGCCGCCGCGCTACCCAAGCCGATCTGCGCTTCCGAGCACGCATCCAGACCGCTCGCCGCGGCCGGGTTCAATGTCATCCCCAGGGGGAGCGTCACGGCGCCGTTGCGCAGGGGCGGAGTCGCCAGGGACCCCGGGTCCTCATTCTGCGGGACCTTCAGGTCGACCCCCAGACCCGTCGGGGCATCCGCCGCCATGATTTCCGGCTGCACACTGATCGATGGGTGGAACTGGAGCCGGTTACAACCCGTCACCGGCGGGGACTGCGAGGACGTCGACACCCACGCTGGGTCAGTGAGATCGGGGGTGCCATCGGCGTTGAACCGGCCCGGGTTCTGCCAGGAATCCATATGGGCGTTCGTGACGAGCGGCTCGCCGGAGCAGTACGCAGGATTCGTGAACAGCCCGACCGGGGTGTTCCCGCTGCCATCGCGTGCTGCGGGGTCACCGAACAGCGTCACTTCGATCTCATCCAGCGCGACAGCCGGAACGTCGGGCGAGGTAGTGCGCAGCACATAGCCCGCGGGTGTCGGAACGACGCTCGAATACAGCACGTGCGAAGACTTGATGTTATCGACGAACCCGAACTCCGCCGCGACACCGCGCTCGGGTACGAGATTGAAGAGGGGAGTGCCCGGTGGCGGGGGGGTGCCTTCGGACAACGCCACGATGTTCCCGACCTGGGTGTCCGCCGGACACGCCGGCTTAGCGTTGCTCGCGCCGCCGCCACCACCACCGGATAGCTGCGCGAGCGTGCACTTCGGTGTCGCGAGCGCGGTACCGAGGAACCCCAGCGGTAGATCCGCCATCACATCCTTGAAATCTTCGACATCCGATATGCCAGGTTCGCCTTCGGGTCTGATCTTGAACTTGTTGGCGAGATCGATCCGGGTCGTGAACTCGTACGGGTGATCACCGGCCTGCGTATCCGACATGCCATCCACGCCCGTGATCGAGGACACAAGCCCCGTGAAGCCAAACGGCGACGCGACGCCAGTCTGGTTCTCAGTGCTCGTGGACACTTCAGGCGCGCCACCGCCGGACACCGACACCCTGTTCACCAGCGCACCGGAGGTGCCTTCGTCGAGCGTCACCGAGACAAGCATCCGCAGCGATCCGTCCGGCGCGACCGGCCCCAATTCTTCTTCTGCGGGGATCTGACACCGCACTGGCGACCCTTCGCTACAAAACCCAAAGCGCGCCAGGTCAATACGGCCCACGCCGAACCCCGACCAGAAGAATTCGACCTTGCGGAGCGTCACACCCGCCGGCAGAACATCCGTGAGCGCGACCGTACCGCCATCGCCCGGCAGGCTGCCCGCGTTCCTCACCAACACTTCATAGGTATCGCACACCTTACTCAATTCATCTGCGTGTCCACCTTCAACTTCATGTGCACACAACACGTCATCGTCAGTCGAGAAACTACTCGGCGTCGCGAAAGAATGAATACTCCAACCTGCCGTCGGAACCGCGGCAAACGCCAGCGCAGCAGAGCACAGCGACAGACAACCAGCCACCACAACCGCCATCAACCACCCATGCCTATTCATGACCGTCCCCCCTGTTCCGGCGAGCACCATGCGCACTGCTGCGCCTCGCGTGCTTCTTCTTCTTGGGCCGCTTACGCGACTTATGTTTGATCTTTTTCTTCACAACCGTTTTCCTCGGCGCCACCAGCGACGGCGCGGCCAGGTTCCCCGGGCCCGCGAACGTCACGCTCCCCACACCAAGCGCACCCGGCGTGGGCGGCGGAGTGTTGTGACACGCTTCGCCCTGACACGACACCGCGGACGGGGGAGCTTCGATACACGGACTGCTCGCGCTGCACACCCGCGCGTCATACACATCCAGCTGCGTATCCGTATCCTGCTGCACAAGCGGATCGGATGTCGTGAAGAACACGTTCGTGCCGGTCACATCGCTCCCGATCAACGTCACATCCGACGCAGTGGCGTACTCCCCGACATCCTTACCATCGGAGATCAGATATACCCGCCCGTCGTGATACTCATACACATTACGTGCAAACACTGGTTCGCCCTGCCGGACCGCTTCTCCAGTCCCGATCTGTGTGTCGTCAAGCGCCCCGGGGGTCAACCCCACCGGGCTCGTGAAGAACACATAAGACCCATCGTTGGACATCGAGGGATCCAAACGCGGCGCACCCAAACGACTAAACTGAGGCGCCGCGACGCTTGCATCCAACGGACACCCTTCCCCCCCACAGGACGTACGCGGCGCAGCGTTACCGTTATCGTTGAACCCGCGATCCCCGATCGAGATCCGCGTCAGCACCGCCGTCTGTGCGTCATAACGAAACACCTGCGCCGCACCATTCACACTGCTGTCATCCGCAGTCAACGCACCACGACTCGCGAACACCAGGAACCGCCCATCGGGAGTCACATTCGCCGGATGCGCCTGGATCCAGTTCCACTCCTCCGCGTCAGCCGGTGTCAGCGTCGCGACGAACGCAACATGCCCCGTCGGGTACCCGGCGTCGTGCTCAAACACATACATGTTATCCGCCCCATCACGCGCAAGCTGACCTTCGCCGCTCGCCACCGTGCTCAACACGCCCTTGGCGACGAAATAGACGTGCGACCCGTCTGAAGAGATCGCCACCACACCTTGCACCCGCGGACCACCACCACTTGTATCACCCGCCGACACAGCAACCGGATTGTCCTGCGCACCCCGCGCGAAATCATACTCATACAGGTTGCAGCCATTCACACCGACCGTCGACTCACAGCCGGTGCCACGCGCGGAGTCGCCGCTGTGACTGTCCTCGCTCGCGGCATCCGTCAGCTGCTGGGTGCTCGCGAAGAACGCACGGGACCCGTCAGCCGCCGCACCCTCAAACTGCGCGTACCCCGCAGGGGAGCTCAAACACTGCGCACTCGTACAACCAGCCGATGAACGACCCGAGATCAGAACCGACCGCGACTCATCGATCCGCGCCCACACCTCATTCGCCGGCACCGGAACACCCGCATTCACACCCGAACCAGACGGGCACTTACGTGAGGTGAAGAACACAGTACGACCATCCGCAGAAAGCGAACCAGCGATTTCATGATTGAGGCCACCGAATTCAGTATCACACTCGCTGATCAGGTCAGTGCTGCCACGACCACCGCTCACACCAACCAAGACGGGGGCCGTGCTGTCGGCACCCACATACTCATAAACCGACGATTCTTCACTGGTAGAATCGAACGGCCATACGGGGCTGCTATTCCAGACAACACGAGAAAGATCGGCCGTCGCCGTCTCATCCGCGGCCGCAAACGGACCAATGCCAAGCCCAGCTCCGGGCGGAATCGTCGGGCCAACATCCACGAACGACCCGTCCGACTCCCGCGCAAACCAGTCGTCCTGCCGCGCCCCCGGCGGCGTTTCGATGCTGAACAGCACAGTACCGGCATCCACACTCTCCAACCACTCACTGCCGTAGCCAAACTGGGCAGCCGACGGCGCCAACGCGCTCGTTACCCAACCACCTGCGGTCCGCGTAAACATAAACGGAGCACCCTGGACATACCGATTCGCGATACAAGAGCCGGCACCGGCAAAACACTGGACGCTTCCCATCAACACACGCGAACCGTCCTGCGAAAAATCGGGGGGCGCAGCAAACACAGCCTTCCCGATCAACGCCGCGTTCTTCTGCGGCGGCGTCACCATCTCATACGCACGATTATCAGGGAGGCCGGCACCAGCCGTGCTGTACACGAACGTGTGATCGCTGGTCGTCGTCGTCCCATTCACGCTCTGCGCCACGACACGCCAGTGATACGTCGTGTCCTTGGCAAGACCGGACAGGTGCGTGCTCACCGGCACGGCGGCGTTCCCCGCACCGAGGTCCGCGTTCGGCACAGGGACACTTGTGCCATACGCCGTGCTCGCGCCCCACTCGAAACGGTAGGTGGTGTCGTACCCATTCGGGTTGACCGTTGCGGTCAGATCGGCCGATGCCCCCGAGACATTCACTGCAGTGGCGCCTTCGATCGAGGGTGGTGGAGGCGTCGCAAAGGTCGCGTCAGCCCCCATGTTGGCGCCATTCGCGTTCGCAGCGACGAGCCGGAAATGGTAGGTCGCGCCCGCCACCAGGCCCGTCAGGGTGGCGCTCACTGCATGTTCGCTTGAATCTCCCGGAATCGCACCAGCGGCCGGCGCGCACGGCGCGCTCTGTCCATAAAAGGTGTCGGTGCCGTATTCGAAGCGGCAGTCGCTCAGCTGGATCGCATCCGGGTTGACCGAGCCGTGCAGCGTCGCACTGGTCGGGGCGATTTCGCCAGCCGCGCCGGTGGCTACATCTGGCACCACCACAGCCGGACCGAGAAAGTCCACAACCGACGCTTCGTTGGCGACATACACCCGATGACTCGCCTGATCCACAGCCGTCCCCCGCGGCGCGCTAAAGGAATGACCGAATTGGGCAAGATATTCGCCAGATGAACCAAAGACGTAGGTCAGGTTGTTTTTAGTGTCAGTGATGTACACCTGACCGCTGGCGTCATCCACCGCGACGCTGACTTCATTACCAAAACGGCCAGCCGGTGTATTTGCACCTTCCCACGCCGTCACATACGCCCCTGACCCATCGAACTCATACACGGTCGCCTGGTAACCCGCCACATACAGGTGCCCGTTGAAGCCACTCACCGCAATACCCCGCGCGTAGGGACCGTAGCCGTTGGGGATCGACGCGAGCGAGACCTGCCCCAGATACGCGCCACCAGCACTGAAGACATCGACGACTTCGTTACGCTGATCCAAGACGTACACCTCACCGGTCACCTGATCGACCGCGATGCCTTCAGGATGATTGAGCGCGCCCGCCGGCGTGGCACTGCCCGCCACGCCGTTGCACTCGCTGGCCGACGGCGTAGAGCTCCCCGTGATCTGACACACGTAACCACCCGCCGAGTCAAACACGTCGACCACGCTGTCCTGTTCGTCAAGGACATATACCTCACCGGTCCCGTTGTTCGCGGCCACCGCCGTCTGGCTCGTCCCGAACGACCCCGCCGGCGTCAACGCGCCATCGAGGCTCGCCAACTGCGCACCCGAGGAGTCGAACACATACACAGTCCCAGGATTTGATTCAGCGACGTATGTCTCGCCGCTCTGATCGTCGACAGCGACGCTATCGGCACGCAGCCCGCCAAACGCACCACCCGCCGGCGCCAACTGCCCGTCAAACGGATAGGAAAGCGCCCCGAACGCGGACCCCGCGCCGAACACCAGCACCCCGCACACCACACTCAACACACCAGCGCTCAACGCGCGTGAGAAACCGACCCGGCGTCCATGGCCGGGGTGAGCCGCCGAGACCGGGCGGCGGACTACCTCAGCGGAGTGCCAACCCCGCCAAGAGAGAGAGAGAGAGAGAGATGCATCAGGATGCTGATGCATCTAGTTACGGCCCTCAACGGGGTCGTAATGACCCCCATCACGTCGCTCTGGTGTGAACTCACGCGCTTTCCATCTCCCTCAAAGCTCGAAATCATGTCCCTCTCCCAAGGAAACCCTGCCTGCGCTTGCAGCCGGCCGCAGAGGCCAAACCCCAAACCCGATCCTATGTAAGGCCCGGCCCCACACGGGACCAGACCGAGAACATAATAAGCAGACTGAGCAGCAGTTGTCAAGCCCAAAGGTGTACGTACCTGAGGGCTACGGTCAAATGGCGCCTTCGCGCCGGGGCTGTTCAGCGCTGCGTCTGGACCTGGATCGCCTCTCCGACCTGCTGTCCCTTGGGGGTCAGCTGCCAGGCATTGGGTTCGCCGCTGAGGTGGCCCGCACCGGTGTTCTCGATCAAGCCAAGCGTCTTCAGACGCGCGAGGAGCTTTGAGATCTGGCCCTGATCCTCCACGCCTGCCGCGGCCGCCACATCGCGGTTGCTGGCACCCGGCGTCTGGCCGATCGCGAGCAGCACGCGCACCGTGCGGTAGGTGAGGCGCATATCGAGCTCCCGCAACGGGTCCTTGCCCACGGCCGCCGGGCGCGGGAGACGCGCCGGCGTGGGGCGCTCGATCTCCTTCGCCGCCACCGCCGCACCCCGGTAGGGCAGCACGATCATCCCCATCAGCGGGTTCAGCAGCTCCGCGAACGAGCCGCCGTGGGCACTCGGATCGGCCAGCCGTGCGTGCAATACCGAGGACACCGCGCCCACCACGCCCTCCGCCGTCAGCGGCGGCGGCTCGCGCACACCGCGGGCGTCGCCGCGGCCCTTCTCCAGCTCGCGCTTGAGGACCTCGATCATGTGCGTGCGGCGCTCGAGCGCGCGGGGGCCCGCCGCGAGAGACTCAACAATGCACAGCCGCCCCGCCTGCGGGTCGTCGTCGAGGAAGTCCAGCAGCGCGGCGAGCGCGGCACGGATCTGCTCCCGCCAGCGCCCCTCGCTCCCGTACGCCTCAACGACGCGCGCGGAGATGCAATGCGACGCGTCGTCGAACGCTGCGAGAAAACAAGCTTCGCGGTCGTCGAACAGCTCATAGAACGTACGCCGCGACACACCGCTGCGCGACACGACATGCGCGACCGTCACGTTCCCCGCACCGCGCTCGGAGGCGACCTCCGTCATCGCCGCGAGGATCCGCGCACGCTGGATCTCACTGACCTTTTCGCGGCCCACCCCACCTGTGCGACCCGCGCCGGTCTTGGGCGGCGCGGCGCCCGCACCCTTCTGCTCGCCAGAGCGCCTCGGCGCCCCGGCCTTCGCATTACGGGATGACACGAGCGTGGCCACCGCTACTTCTTGCCGCCCTTCTTCTTGCGGTGCTTGGGCTTCGCCTTGTGCTTCTTCTTCGCTGCCGCACACCCGGTGACGGTGATCTTCGTGGCCTGCTTGACCACGGCGCCGTTTTGGCCGGTGAGGGTGGTGGGCATCACCAGGCTCGTGCCGCACATGCTGCCCTTCGCCTTGGCCGGTAGGACGGCGGCGAGCCCTGAGTGGGGGCCCTCGGGGAGCTTCAGCTCGAACGAGCTGATCGGGACATCGGGCACGGCATCGAACGCGCTGCTCGTGACGCCGTGCTTGATGTTGATGCTCCCCACGAGGTCGACCGTGACGCCTTCGCCCTGCAGGATCACCACGAGGTCGGGGAACGCCGCACCACCGTGCGACACCAGATACGCCGGACCCGACACCGGGCTCGCAAGGATCGGAGTGCCCGCCACCGCGACGCCGATATTCGACCCCGCAGGGCACGACGCGGGATTCGCCGCGAACGTCGCCTGTGGACACGCCTGCTGGATCGTCGTCAACCGCGAGGGCAGCTGCTTGGGGAGGCTCACCGCGACGCTACGGATGTTCGCCTGTGCGCCCTTCGGGTATCCAACCTTCACGTCGAGGCTCGCGCCCTGCTTCTTACTCGTCCTCGACTGTGTTGAAACCTTGAACGACGGCTTGAACGGCAACGTCGCGCAGTTCACGGCCTGGTAGTGGCTCGACACGTTCGCGGTGGCGCCCTGCGTGCTCGTCAGCGTCCCATCCACAGAGAACGGTTCGCAGTTCGTCGCGTTAAACATGAACCCCTGACGGTCGATCGTCACATTCACCTTTCTCACCTGCAGGGGGATGCCCTGCAGAATCGTCGGCAACGGATCGCTCGTCACAGTGATCCTTGCGGTATGCGGGTCCACATGGATCGCAGCCCTTACCACGACATTGCCGAGGTTGTACGGTCCCGCAACCGCCGGGATCACGATGCTCAACCCGAACGGAGCGCCCTTGTACGGGCCCGTGAGGAACACCTGGCCGCCCTGCACCACATACGGTTCCGGGCCTGCACCCGCGGCCGCCGTGGCGTGACCGATCAGGCTCCCTGCGCCGCAGTTCCCCCGGTTGGCCTGCGTTTCGCCGCAGCGTTCCACGCCCTTGAGGATCCCCAGCAACCCCGGAGGCGTCGTCACCGACACGCCAGAGAGCGCCTGATCTCCATCGTTGCGGGAGAACGTCGCCGTAAACGGGCTGAAAGCACCCGCCTGCGGACTCGTCGTACCCGCAGTCAACGTGGGCGCGAACGGCGCCGGGCTCTGACACAGACCCCCACCAGGACCACTCGTAATGTCAAACGAGGAGCTGCTGTCCACCGGCGGGGTACCCGACCACGGCGTGAACGACGCTGTGGTGGTGTATGTGCCGCACGCCGCGGGTGTCGCCAACGGGCCCCTGCTGCCACCGAAGAAGTGCAGTTCGAGGTCTTCCACCGGCGCCTGTGGCGTATTCCTGAACGTCGTAACGAGCTGTCCCGTCACGGGGTCCAGGGCGACTTCGCCGGAGAGCTTCACGAGAACACCCGACACCGGGTCCTGCGCGACGATGTATAACGCCACGAGCGACCCGAACGGGTTCGCGTTCTGCGAGGCGACATACACCGCGCCTTCAAGCGGGTCCTTGATGATCGGGACGTTGATCTTCACCGTACCCACCTTCGACGCATCGGGGCAAAACGGTTCACTCACTTCGGGAGAGAACAACGGGGTGCCTTCCCCTTCGAAGCCCTGGAAGCCGACGAGGCCCTCAGAGCACGCCGCAAGACCACCCGCACCCGACGGGTTCAGAGCCATACCCTCCGGCAACGCGACAGTCGTACTCCTGATCGCGGCCTCCCCCAGACCGTTGGCGCTGCTCGTAATGTCCTGAGGAAGATGGACGTGGACATCCACCCCGGTCGGGGTGCTCGCTGCATGAGTTTCCGGTGACACCTGGATCGACGGGCTGAACGGCAGCTGGTCACAACCCGTCATTGGCAGGGTCTCACCCAGATTGTCCTGGGCCCTGTAGAGAAGGGGAGGCAGCACCTCGCCGGTGGAGTTCGCCTTGTTCGGCCACGAGACGCCTTCCACGCTCGATGTCAACGGCCCGTTGCACGCCGTGGGGAGCGTCAGGAACGCAGGGGGATTGTCCAACCCCGTCGGGACGCACGGCCCTTCCGCGAGAGAGCCGCCCGCGACGCAGTTCCAGCCGCGTGACTGGTCGTGGCGTGCGTCGCCGGGGACACCCCAGAACACGAGCTGGGTGGAGAGCAACCCCACGAGCTGCGTGATGTTGCTCGAGCTCGCCGTCACACCATAGTCACGGCCCGAGCGCACCGCCGTGTCGACGATCACCGGGGACCTGGCGGCGACGAACCCGAAGCGTGCCGGCTCGCCCGGCCCTGGCGCGAGATTGAACAACGGCACAGCATGCGTTTCCAGCAGCGTCGTAAAGATGTTCACCGTCGCGACACCAATCGCGGTGTCCGGGGGACAGAAATTGCTGGCGCCATTCGCGGCGACCTGGCTGAAGTCGTGTTCGCTGCACTGCGGTATCGCGGTGGCGTCCCCCACCAAGCCAGCGGGAAGCTGGAAACGCAGATCCTTCGGCAGCGCCGGCGGCTTAGCCGGGTTGGCAGTCTGGTTGAGCGCGAGCGTGGTCGAGAGCTGAAACGGATGTGAGCCGGCACGCGTATCGACCGCGCCGCCCTCTTCTTCGGGAATGAGCCTGAAGTCCTCCACACCGAACGGCGTCGGCGCGCCATCGACGACAACCGGCCCCTCCTGTGAGGCGCTAGGAGCGCCTCCGCCAGTCATTCCGACGCCGCTCGCACCGGACACCGCGCCCACAGCCGTCTTCACCGCGATCTTCAGTTCGACGAATTCATACGGGGCCAGGGCAGGCAGAAAGCCCGGGTAGGTGCACTGCACATGACTCACGGCTGTTTCACAGACCGTGGGAAAGAATTCCGCGATATTCACGCCACCAGCACCGAATGACCCCGCATAGAGCCCAACGCTCTGCGCGCTCACGCCCGCCGGGAGCGTGTCGCTGAGCGTCATATCGCCCGAGGATGCTTCATCGCCGACGTTGATTGCCTTCACCAGGACGGTGCCTTCGCCGCCGGGGAGGAGATTCGCCGGCCTCGATGTCGAGGACAGACTCCACCACGGAGAGGTCGCGTACGCAGGCGCCGCCACGACGAAAACCACGAGTAATGCACACACGGCCACGACCCAACGGATGTCTCTCTTGATGGATTCCATAGCGATCACCTGCCGCCCTTCCTCGTCGCCCCAGCACTTCCGGTCCTCTTCGCCGGAGCGCCCCTCCCATACGACCGTCGCGCCCTCACTTCGCATGACGCCCGCTTGCGCTTCGCCTTCTTCCTGCACACCCGCAGCGCGCTCGCGAGCAGCTGCGCCCGCGTCGGCGGCTTGGCCCTCACGATCGGCTTCGCCGGTGCCGGCGGCGCAAGGTTCCCCGCCGCACCCGACACTGCAGTGCTCGACGGCGTGCCGAATACTTCCGGGAGCGAGGAGCCCGGGCCACGGCACGCATCGCCACTCCCGCACGCCGACGAGGACGAAACGGATTCCGGCGCCACACACGGCGAGGAGGCCGTACACACCCGCGCGTCGTACACGTCAAGCGCAGCGTCGGTGTCCTGTGGCACGAGCCGCGAAGCGGTGAGGAAGAACACGTCGTCCCCCGTTTCACTCGCATCTAGTAACGCCGATTCTTCACCGGAGGTACCGGAAGAGATCAGACCCACGCAGCCGGCACCGCCCGTACACCCGCCGAGACCGCCGGGCTCGTACTCGTATACATCCTCCAATCCATTGGTGTCGCGCGGCACAAGAGCGTCGGCCGAATCGAAAAACAGCCGGCCGCTGTCTGACAGGTAGCGAGGCTGATACCAAGCGGTAAACTGGTCACCCTCTCGCTCCCAGGCCGGGACCGATCCGGACAGCCAATGCCCGTTCCACCCACTATTCGAAGTGTGATCCACGAGCAGCTTGTCCGAATCGTACACGCCTGATGGACGGGCTCCATTGGGGTTACACGACGCACACACAACCGTGCCGGAGTTCGCATCGTAGAGGAAGATCTCCGTATCAGGCTTGCCGCTCCGCGCGTCTAGATTGTCATATCCGGTGAGGCTCCGCTCGGACATAAACGCCAGATACCTACCACTTGGCGATACTCTTGCAGTCATAGTGCGGGGACCACCAAAGGTGTTTTCCCAATCCGGGAGATCGCCGCTGGATAACACCGCGACAAGTCGCGTAGCGGCCGTTCCCGCATCGTACACGTAGAGATTGTCTTCCCCGCTTGCCGCACCAGCAGCCAAGGAGCCCGTTGCGACGAAGTACACATACCGTCCGTCTTCGCTTGCGCCGATGACGAGGCCCTGGACATTCGCTGCTTCCCCCGCATTCCCGTCCACCGTCAGATCCTTCAGCGCACACGTCGGACTACCCGCCGCCTCGCCGACTTCACACATGTATAGGTCGGGACTTCCCTGGGTGCTCGTGGCGTCTTTCGTCAGCTGTGCCCCATCGGTGAAGAATACCTTCGATCCATCGCTGCTCGCCGTCTGAAAGACGACTCCGCCCGGACCGCCCTGTGCGCCCGCTTCGACAACATCGATCTGCACCGATCTACCGAGCCTCATGTCGGTCAGATAGAGGTGGTGACTCGCTGAACTTTCGGCAGTCCAGACGATGCGAGAGCCGTCGTCGGAGATCGCGTGCCTGACGCCATAGCTGTTGTGGTTCGCAAGCCAACCGCGCTCGCCTTCTTCGGCTGCCGGCTTACCATTGGGAAGCACGCTGGCCAGCTGCAGCGAACCACCCGCCCACTCGTAGAGACTTTCAAGCCCATTACCGAGGAAACCCGGAGTCAACGCCTGCCCAGACGCAAGAACCACGTGATTCAAGTCGGGAGAGGTCCCTATGAGTCTCACTCCTCCGCCCTTACCGAATTCGGTGCCAGATGGCACATTTGCAGCCGTGACCAAAGGTGTGTATTCGCCGTTGGCCTCCCGCCGGTAAGGGGTCGGTTCTGATGCCGCGGGTGACAACAGCGTATGGCCACTCGGTTCGAGCAGGCCAAGCGACAGGTCGCCGGAGAAAAGCCAGTATTCGCCAGCACCGACGTGTTCTCGTTCTGACCAGCCCGGGGCTTCATTGGGCGCATCGATGCCTCGCGAGACCCAGCTGGTCTTTTCGCGTGTCGAGAGCACCTGCGTGAACGCCAAGCTGAGGTTACCCGACGGTTCGGCGTCGACCGGTCCCGTCGCCAAATAGGAGATCCCACTACCATCCTGGGCCGCCTGGATCAACCCACCCGTGGTTGGGCTGAGCGGTTCAAGCGTCGCGCCGTGCTTGTCCGGCGGAGAGACCATCTCCCATGCACGACCGTCCGGCAGCCCCGCGACTTCAGGGCCCTGCGTCCTGAACACACGATCCGCGCCATCGACCGCACCGAGCGCGTTGAACGCCACGACACGATAGTGGTAGGTCGTGTCCGGCGACAGACCTCCTATCGGCGCATTGACCGCGACATCCACCGTGCCCGAGCCCGCGTCGCCATCGGGCACAGGGACACCGGTGCCGTATGCCGTGCTGGTTCCGTATTCCAAACGGTAGGTAGTGTTCCGTCCCAGCGGGTTCAACTGCGCGGCGAGCGTCGCGCCGTTGGAGGTCACCTGAGAGACCGACTCGCTGTCGATCGACACCGGCGGCAACGTCACGAATGTCTCATCCGGGCCTAAGAAGGTGCCCGTGGAGTTCGTCGCGACAACCCGGAAGTGATAGGTCGTGCGGGGCTGCAACCCGCTCAATTCCGCGCTCACCGGCACGTCTTCGAAACCCGCTGCCAGCGTTCCCGGCGGCGTGCTCGCACCATAGGCACTGCTCGTGCCGTACTCGAAGTGGTAGCTCGTTTCACGACCCTCCGGGTTCAGAGTCGCGCTGAGCGTCGCGCTCGTCGGCTGCAGCTGACCGGCCACATCGCTTCCCGCCAAAGCGAGGAGCGGCCCCGCGGCCGGCAGGCCGGCCAGACGCACCGCGCCGCCTTCGAGCACAAACAGTTCCCCGCTACCGTTACCGAAGGCGATCCCGCGATGGCCGCTTTCGTGGCCCGCGTCGAAGCTCGCGACCTCACCGCCGGACGAATCGAACTCCAGAAGATGATGCGACCCTTCGTCGTCCGCGACAAACAATTCATCGGAAGGGCCAACCGCTACAGCTTCGCCATAGAACGGATGGATCGATGGTTCGCGCGGTTCGCCGAGTTCCACGCCCGAACCGTTGTACTTGTGCACACCACCAAGTTCGGTTCCCTCGACATACACGCTGCCACTGGAGTCGACGGCCAGGGCCACGATGTCTCCGGCGCCCGGAAGCGCGATCTGCCCTTCATAAGCTCCACCCGGGGCGAACTCCTGCACCCGGTTTTCATCGCCCACGAACACCGTCCCGGCAGAGTCAACGGCTACGCGATCGCTCTGCGAGGGCTCGAACTGCCCCGCACCGGACCCCGCCACCCCAGCCTGGCACGTTTCACCGGCGAGACACACATCTTCGTGCGTCGGCGCGTTCACTTCCCCACCAAACATCAGCAGGAAGTTCCCAGCCGGATCGAACTTCTCCACCCGACGATTGCCGCTGTCAACTACATACACGTCGCCGTGGGACGGACTCAATGGGTCGTTGTCGACCGCGACGCCTTCCGGCGAGCTGAACTGGCCCGAACCCGCGCCGGCAATCCCTGCAAAACACAGGCTGGTACACGTCTGCAGAGCTTCGGTGTGTTCATCGGCCACACCCCAACCCCACGCGAGGAGGAATTCCCCTCCCGGCCCGAACTTCTCCACACGGTTGTTGTTACGGTCGACGACATAGACATCGCCGCTTTCCTGTTCGACGGCAATCCCGTACGGCTGGAGGAACTGACCGGCGCCCAAGCCTTCGCCGCCGCCGAACTGGCCCGCCCCAGCCAGCGCGGGCACCACATTTACACCTAGCACCCCAAGCGCCGCCATCGCGGACACCACACCCAGGCGGCGCCCGAGCCCAACTGCCAAAGGCGCGCTCAACACGCGAGAGAGACCAACCCGGCGCCCAGCACCGGGGCGAACCGCCGAGCCTCGGCGGCAGACTACCTCAGCGGAGTGCCAACCCCGCCAAGAGAGAGAGAGAGAGAGAGAGATGCATCAGGATGCTGATGCATCTAGTTACGGCCCTCAACGGGGTCACAATGACCCCCACCACGTCGCTCTGATGTGAACTCACGCGCTTTCCATCTCCCTCAAAGCTCGAAATCATGTCCCTCTCCCAAGGAAACCCTGCCTGCGCTTGCAGCCGGCCGCAGAGGCCCAACCCCAAACCCGATCCTATGTACGCCCGGCCCCACACGGGACCAGATCGAGAACATAATAAGCAGACTGAGCAGCAGTTGTCAAGCCCAAAGGTGTACGAGGGCGCGGGGTATGGTCAAGCGCAGCGGGATCAGAGGTAGACGACCTCGACACCCAGCCGCTCGTAGACCGCCTCCGCGCGACGGTCGCAGCTGAGCAGGCAATAGCCGTGGTGCGCGGCGGTTACGCCAACCAGCGCGTCGTAAACGGCGCCGCCGGCGATCGAGAGACCGGCCAGGCGATCGATCAGGCCTCGCCTGGCGGCGTCAGGCAGCGACAGTCTTTTGCCCGTGTAGTCCCTGCGGAGATGCTCCGCCACCAGAGCCGGCTCGGCGCGCTGGGGTTCAGGCAAGCGGGTCAGGACCGAATAGGTCTCGAGCTCCGCGTGCGCCACCAGATCCCGGGCGTCGCCAAGCGCCTCGATCGCCGCCTCGTGAAACTCGTTCCAGGTGGCAAAGGCTGCGATCACGACGCTGCTGTCGGGGGTGACCCAACCGCCGCCGCTCACCGGCGAATCTGTTCCAGCGTTTCGCGCACCATCTCGCCTGTCAGCGTCGGCATCTCACGGTCGGCGACCGCGACGAGCCGTCCGCCGCGCTCCTCTAGGTGGATCGGCGTGGTGGGGTGCTCGATCTCCAAGCGGCCGTCGACGGCGCTCAGCTCCAACCTCTGACCGGGGCGGAAATGCAGCTCTTCCCGCAGGCGCTTGGGAATCACGATCCGCCCGGCGCTGTCGATGGTTGCAACCATGGTAGAAATATACCACTGCTGGCCGGCGATGCCGCCGCCCCGTGAGGCCAAGGCCGGCTTCGGTCCGTGAGACGATAGGCGTGGGGGCTTCGGCGAGTGTCCCGATCGCCGGACCGCGGTCGGACCAGAGAGCAAGGATGAAAGTCCGTGCTCTCATCAAACGCATCGAATGGGACGGGTGGCGTCAGGTACGTCAGCGCGGTAGCCACCGCCAGTTTCGCCATCCAACCAAGCTTGGTACCGTGACTGTCGCAGGTCATCCAGGCGAGGACCTGCATCCCAAGATCAAGGCGAGCATCCTAAGACAGGCAGGTTTGAAGCAATGACCGAGATCGAGCGCTATCTGATTCTGGTGGAAGGCGGTCCTCCCTCCAACTACTCAGCCTGGTCGCCAGACGCTCTCGGCTGCGTGGCGACCGGCGATACGGTCGAGACTTGCGTGAGTGAAATGCGCGCCGCACTCGCGAGCCATTTTGACCTCATGCGCGAGTCCGGCGAAGCGATCCCCGAGCCCTCAGGGCCAGGCGTCCGCGTCAACGACGCAGTCGTTGTATAGCGGTCAGGGCCGAAAAGGTCTCGAGCTCCGCTCCACTCACCCCACGTGCAGCACGCTCGCCCTGACACCGGGCGCACCGGCGATGCCCCCGTCCAGCGTCAGCAGCGTCGCGCGCAGCCGCTCCGCCAGCGCGACATACAGGCCGTCGTAGAAGCTGAGGTTCTCGCGCAACGCCCACGCGCGGTCGAGCAGGCCGCGGTGCGAGGCGCGGCGCAGGGGGAGATCCGCCATATCGGCCAAGGCCTCGCGCGCCGCCTTCGCGCCCAGTCTCGCCCGCGAGGACACCGCGGCGCAGCACATGACCCACCTCGGCGTCGATCAGGTGCGGCGCCCACAGCGCCTCGTAAGGCGCCAGCAGGTGCACCCGCACCGCCTCAGCGTGCTCGCCGCCCGTCAGATAGGCGACCAGCGCCGAGGCGTCGACGACGAACACCGACTCAGGCCTCGCGCACCTCGCGCAGGGCCGAAACGATGGTCTGCGCCCGCACCCGCGAGGAGCCGCGCGCGCGAACGCGCGCGTCGATCTCCTCCATGCTCGGCGCCGACGCCGACTGCACCAGATCGCGCTTGATGTAGTCGGACAGCGACATCCCGGCGGAGGCCGCCCGCGCCTTCAGTGTGCGGTGCACTTTGTCGGGGACGTTGCGCACCTGGATCATTGATGACATGTGTTGCACACTATCACATGTAGCGCACACCATCGCGTCCCTCCAGCAGCTGACCGTACAACCGCAGGTGCGACTTTGCGATCTGCTCCCACGAGTAGCGGCCTGCGGCGGCCGCTCTGGCGCGAGCGGCCATCTCCGCAAGCGCTGCCGGGTCCGCCAGGAGGGTCTCGAGGGCATCGTGCAGCGCCGCCGCGTCGCCCGCCGGCACCGTGCGGGCCGCGCCCGTCGCCGCTATCTCCGGGAAGCCGCCCACGTCGGTCAGGAGCAGCGGCTTGCCGAACGCGAGCGCAGTGAAGAGGACGCCCGACTGGTCGATCTCGCGGTAGGGGAGTACCACCAGATCCGCGCGCTGGAAGTACGCCGGCAGCTCCCCGTCGCCAATGAAGCGGGGGTCAAAGCGCACGCTTGGGGGGGCCTTCGCCTGCAGATCGCTTATGTCCATGCGCGGCATCCCCGCGATCCACAGCTCCGCGTTCTCGATCCCCCTCCACGCCTCGATCAGCACGTCCAGGCCCTTGTATGGGCGCATCAGGCCGAAGCACAGCACCACCGGTTTGTCGGTCTCGTGCGGCGCCGGCAGCGCCGGGACCTCTGCCAGGTGCGCGAACGCGCCGTGCGGGATCGCGTGCACCCGATTCGGGTCGATTCCCAGCTCGCGCGTCAGTCGGCGCCGTCCGTGCTCGGAGTGCACCACCACCGCATCGAAGCGCTCATACAACCGCTGCTGGGCCACCAGCTGACCCGGCTTCGGCTCGCGCGGGAGCACGTCGTGGGCCGTCAGCACGCGCTTCGGGCGGCCGGTGGCGCGGTCATGACGCGGTAGGAGGCGCCCGTCCACCGGCTGCACCGTCAACCACTGGAAGTGCGCGACATCCGCCTCCCTTGCCAGCCGCCGGTATCGCAGCATCTCCGGTACGTGCTCCACGAGCTTCAACGCCACCCCGCGACGCGCGCGCGGCCCTCCTCCTGGAGGGCCTCTCCTCTTTTTTTTCGTTCCTCTATGTGCCAGACCGTAGAACAGCTCTCTTCGCTCGTACCCCTCCGCCGGGGCGACCGGCCCGTAGTCGAAGCGGCTCGTGATCAGCTCCACCTCCGCGCCCGCGCGCGCCAGCGCCGTGCACAGCGCGTGGTCGTACGGGGGCGTGTAAGCGGACGGGTCCACGACGTGCACGCGCATGGACCGAGACAATAGGCGCGTGGCCCACATCGAGCTCTCCTTCTGCGTCGTCAACACCTCGCAGCGCGAGCTTCTCCTGCGCGGGCTCGACGCCATCGCGCGCGAGCGCGCCGCCGTTCCCTTCGCCACCGAGGTGCTCGTGCTCGACAACGGCTCGCGCGACGGCTCCGCCGACGCGGCGCGGGCGCACCCCGCGGTTGATGAGGTGATCGCGCTCGGCGAGCGTCGCGGCAAGGGGCTCAACGACTCCGCGCTCCTGCGCCGCGCGGGCGGGCGCTATGCGCTTTTGCTCAACGAGGACTCAGAGCTGCAGGCCGGGGCGACCTTGGCGCTGTACCGGGCCTTGGAGGAGCACCCCGCCGCGGCGTGCGCCGGGGCGAAACTGCTGCGGCCGGGCGGCGCCGAGCAGCCCTCGGCCTGGCGGTTTCCCACGCCGCTCACGGCCCTGGCCGGCGCTTTGTTCCTGCACCATCTGTTTACGGTCCAGAGCACCGGCGACCACACGCGCGCAGTCGACTGGTGCCAGTCCGCCGCGCTGCTCGTTCGCCGCGAGGCCGCCGCGCAAATCGGCTACCTCGACCCCGACTTCTTCGTCTACTCCGACGAGGTCGACTTCGCCCGGCGCCTTCGCGATGCCGGATGGGGGAGTGTGTGGGTTCCCTCCGCGGTCGCCACTCACCACGAGCAGCTCTCCACCGACGCCATCCCCGAGCGGCGCATCGTCGAAATGGCCCGCGGGCGCGACCTCTATATGCGCAAGCACCACTCGCGTGTCTCGGCGCTCACGGTGCGCCTGCTGACCGCCTGGACCTACGCGCTGCGCGCGCTCGCCGCCCTTGCACTGCCCGGCCACTCGCCGCGGCGCTACTGGTTTCACGTCAGCGCCACGCTCTGGCCACGGCGGGGCCACGGGCTGCGCGAAGCCGCAGCCGAGTACAACCGCGACACGACACCTCCCGGATAGGCCGGGCAAGCGGCGGCATACTAACCCGATGCACATACATCCTGGAAATGGAGATCGCGAGGCGCCCGCCCGGCCTCGGGTGCGGCGTGGAGCGACCTCGCTGGCCGGCTTGGCGCCGACGATCGCCGGCGACCTCCGGGCAGATAGAGAGAACGACGCGGCGCGGCTGCTGTTCGGGTTCGCCGACGACTTCAGGAGCTCCTCTCAGTCCGGGAGGATCGAACTCATCACCGAGGAGCCTCCGGCTACGGGAGACGTGCGCTTTGACGCTGCGCTCGCCGGCCTCGCAGAGCTGTTCGCGGCGGAGGGAGCGATCCCCGCCCCCTCCTGGGTCAACGGCCCAGGTCGCTTCGTCGAGCCGTGGTGGCTGCTCGCCAGCAGGCCCGCGTTCCACGCCTACGTACTCGCCCATACGCCCGCCCTGCTCGCCCGGCATGGGGTGTTCATGGCGCGGGAGGTCTTTGACCGTGCCTGAGAAGCAGTTCACCCGAGACCGGATACTCACGGCGCTGCAGGCGCTCGGCGATGAGCTCACCCGACGGGGCGTGCGCGGTCAAATCTTCATCGTCGGCGGCGCCGCGATGGCCCTTGCCTACTCGACCCGGAGAGTCACAAAGGACATCGACGCGGTATTCGAGCCAAAAGCCCTGATCTACGAGGCCGCCGCACAGGTCGCCGAGGATCTCGGCCTGCCAGAGGATTGGCTAAACGATGCCGTCAAGGGCTTCATGCCCGGCGAGGACCAGCATCCACGCACCGTTCCGGAGATCGAAGGAATCGAGATCACCACCGCCTCCCCCCGCTATCTGCTTGCGATGAAGCTCATGGCGATGCGCTTCGGCGAGGACGACGAAGACATCGAGATCCTGCTGCGAGAGTGCGCGCTGAGCACCCCCGAGGAGGCCCTCGAACTGCTTCAGACCATCTATCCGCTTGCCGAACCGGCCCCGAAGACACGGCTCTTCCTCGAAGAGATTCTTGGATCCGGAGCCCCATAGGCCCACCCCTCTCCGCCCGCCCTCACAGATCCCGTAGCGGGTCCTCCGCGTAAGCCTCCACATCGCCGCCCCCCGCGCGGAACGCCGCGATCCGCCGGCGCCCATCGGACAGCAGGAGGTTTGCCTGGGCGCGCTCGGTCGGAGGGAAGAAGCGCGTGAGAACCAGCAGAGCCGGAATCAGGAGCAGCCACAGCGCCCGCAGCACGAGGCCGGCGAGGCCCGCGGTGGGGAGCAGCAGCTCGCCCGACACCGCCACGCCCGCCAGGATTGCCGTCAGCTGCGCCAGGCGCCGCCACTGAAAGCCCACCGTGAAGACGTTTCGCGTCAGCAGGTGCATGATCAGGAGCATCGCCACGTAGGCTCCGCACAGCGCTATGCCCGCTCCCGCGATGCCCAATCCCAGGCCCGAGCTGGGCACCAGAACCAGCAGCAGCACCACATTCACCGCGAGGCCCGCCAGCGCAGGCGGCAGGTTGCGCTGCGTCACCTGCGCGCGGCCCGTGATCACGATCAGCACCTGATAGAGCCCATACAGCGTCCACCCCAGCGCCAGCCACGGCAGCGCCGTGTGCGCCCCGAAGTATTCCGGCGCCGCCAGCAGGCGCACCATCCAGCGCCCCAGCAGCGCCACGCCGCACACCACCATCCCCGTGCCCAGCACGAAGTACGTCGTCACCAGCGAATAAAGGCGCGCGGCCTCGCCGTCGCTCTGCACCGAGTACGCCAGGGGCGGCCACGCGTACTGAAAGCCCCTCACGAACACAAACACGACGGTGGCGAGCTGCAGCGCGATCGAATATTCCCCGCCCGCGGAGTGGGAGTAGGCGCGGAAGATGTAAAGGCGGTCGACCACCTGCAGCGCGTAGACGCTCGCGTCGGCAGGAACCGTGGGCAGCCCAAAGCGCAGCATCGCGCGCAGGTCCTCCACGCGCACGCGCAGCGAGAAGCGCCTTCGCAGCACCCACCACAGGCCCAGCACCACCAGCGCAGAGGCGCCGAAGTTTCCCAGCAGGAGGCCGCGCGCGCCCTCGCCCGCGAGCACCACGAGCGTGACGGTGAAGATGACCGTCATCGCCACGTTCGCGCCCGACGCGTACATGTAGGCGCGCGCGCGTTCATCCACCCGCAGCTGCGCGTAGGCCATCTCCAGGTTCGTAAACGCCCACAGCCCAACGACCGCGCAGTCGAGCAGTTCCGCGTCGCGAAAGCCCAGCAGCAGCTGCGAGAGCGCTCCGGCGAACGCCACCGCGAGCAGCGCCACGAGCGTCGTGGTCCACGCCACGGCGGCCATCGCCGTACGCGCGATCCGCGTACGGCGCTCCTCGTCGGAGTCGGTGAAGTAGAAGCGGATGAACGCCTCGCCGATCCCCATGCGCAGGAAGATCGAGGCGAGGATCACCGAGGTGAGCAGCGTGGTGTACGCGCCATATTCGGCGGCCGCAACGTGGTGCGTATAGAGCGGCAGCGTAACCAGCGCGATGCCCTTCGCCACGATGTCCGCCGCCTGATAGGCCGCGCCCGTGCGCAGGAGGCGTTTGAGGTAGCCGAGCACCGTTGTGGCCCCGCTCAGGCGGGCGCCGCCGGGCGCCTCGGTGGCATGGACGCTCCCGTGGCGCCGCTCGAGCGGGCCGCTGCGTCGTACCTCGTCCGCTCCCGCATCTCGCGCTGCGCGGCGGGGGCCCATTCCGGCTCTTCCGCGCGCGCCGCCAGCGCCAGCGCCGTGCCGATACCCAGCAGCGTCCACGTCAGCGGGTCCTCGAGGAAGTCCGCGTACGTCCACGTGTGCAGCACCAGCGCCGCGAAGCACGCCGCCAGCGCGATCCGCGGGGGCGAGCGCCCCGCGCCTGTAAAGAGGAGCGCGAACGCGCTCACCAGCAGCGCCACATACAGCGCCAGCCCGAGGATCCCCTGCTCCGCCGCCACCGTGATCGGGATCGTGTGCGAAGCCGAGGTCGCGTTCAGCGCCGAGCTGTGGCCGTTGTGCGCGCGGTAAGCCGTTTCAAAGGAACCCGACCCGTGCCCCTGCAGCGGAGCTTCCGCGAACAGCGACAGACCACCGGAGACCAGATGCGCGCGGCCGTTCGTCGCGTTGTTCGCCGAGCCCCCCGCCCCCTTCAGGCCGATGTGCAGGCTCGCGGGCGCGAGCAGCGCCACCACCAGCGCGATCGCCCCCGCGGCGAGCGACACATAGATCGTCGCGCGCACATCCCAGCGCCACGCCGCCAGCACCGCCAGGCCCAGCAGCAGCGCCGCGATGCTCGACTGCGAGAAGCTCGTCACCAGGCCCCCCAGCAGCCACAGCAATATCGCCCCGCCCACCAGCACATCGCGCCGCGCGCGCGTCCACAGCACCACGGTGCTCACCGCGATCATCACCAGCGCCAGAAAGCGCCCATAGATCGACGGATCGAAGAACAGCGAGTTCACCCGGAAGTAGTTGTCGTAGTCATTCGCCGCCACCACCTTCGGGTTCAGCAGCAGTTCCTTTTGTCCATACTCCACGAACCCAATCCCCGCGAACACCACCGCCTCGCACACCGCGATCCCCAGGCATCTCAGCAGCAGCTCGCGCGTCCAATTCACCTGGCGCAGCAGCGCATACAGCAGCCCAAACGGCACATAGAAGAAAGCCAGGTTCTCCAGCGCCTTCACCGCATCGCTCGAATAGCTCGCCTGCACCGCATACAGCCCCACCGCCGCCAGCAGCAGCCAATCGAGCAGGTGCAGGCCGCGCAGCGAGCGCGTGCGCGCCAGCGCCGGCAGCAGGTGCGCGAGCGTCCCCGCGCCCACCACCAGATACAGCGGGATCAGCAAATTCACCGTCCTTCCATCCGCCGAGATCGGCACACGGAAGGGCAGCGCGGCGATCGCCAGCAGCGGGAATGCCTGCGGGCGGGCGCGCATCAACAGCGCCAGCGCCACCACGATCAGGATCGCCGCGACAAGCGCGAGCGCCAGCTTCTCGGCGGTGCTCATCCCGCCGCCTTCGGCACCGTCAGCGACAGCGTGAACCCGCGGGGGGAGAGCACGCTGCGGTTCTGCCTGCGCAAGCTCACCCGCAGGTGATATTCGCCCGCCGGCGCGAGCGGCCCGTGGTCGCGCGGCGCCAGCGGATCGTGCGATGTGCCCGCAGCCGGCCGGGGTGGAGTGGTCGGGCCGCGCCGGCCATCCCACTCAAAGGACAGCTGCGTGTAGCGCGCCAACGGGTAGTTGCTCAGCAACCTCGCAACTTCCCTTTCGCCGGAGTCGAGCACCGCAACGGTCACTTCGTCGGCGTGCGAGATGCGAAAGGACAGGTGCTCATAGCGGCGTGCGCCCTTTGCCTCGGGAAAGAAGAACGGCGTCCGCTTGAAGCTCTGCACCACCGTCGGCGTGTGCTTCAAATGCTGGGTGATCGCAAAGGCCGCGAAACAGGCAACCACGAGCGCCGCGAAGACCCACGCGGCCAGCGGGTCGGCGCGGGGCGCACGATCGGCGGGCGGTTCGGCCGGGTCTGCACTGGCCGGTCGGGCGGGCGATCCTTCCATGCCAAGCCCCGAGGCGCCGCTCAATCCCGGCCATCCAGCGCGAAGTGTCCCACCGTCTCCGAGCGCAAGCCAAGGCGCAGGGTCTCCAGCGAGAGCACTTCCTCGGGTGCGATGTTGCCGAGGTTCGCGTTGGGCCCAAAGAATTTCAACAGCCACGCCTGCTGATCGCGTCGCGGCGCCTCGAAGATCATGCGATCGGGGTCCACCGCGTGCGCGATCTCGTCGATCAGCCCGCTGCGCACCTCGCCATCGGCGCGGAAGATGCCCGCCGTGCCCGACTCACGCGCCTCCGCGATCACCTTCCACGCGCCCGCCGCGAGATCTCCCTCGATGCGCTCGATCCACACATACGGCGCCATGATCGCCTGCGCATCCTTCGAGCCCACCTCCGCGAGCACCGTGAAGTCCTTCGCCAGGCGCGCGATCAGCTCGTGCTTCTCATCCTGATCGAGCTCGATCGTGCCATCGGAGACCTCCACATGGCGCAACCCCAACTCCTCCAGCCAGCTCACGAGGCCCTCCACGCGCCCCTGGCGGATCGCCACCTCGGTGAGCGTCCCGCCGAGCACCACCGGCACCCCATGCGCCGCATAGCGCTCGAGCTTGGGCTTCAGGTTGGCGCTCACCACCGCCGTTCCCCAGCCGAGCTTCACGATGTCCACCGAGTCGCCCGCGGTCTCCATCAAACCGTCCACCTGCGCCACCGACAGCCCGCGATCGATCACGTGCGTGAGCCCCCGCTCGCGCGGCTTGGCGGTGCGCACCGGGGTGTCGAGGAAGGGGACTATGGGACCGATGACTTATCCGCGCCGGCGATGACCACCACCGTGGCTCCACTGCTCAGCGCGGCGGCGGCCGCTTCCAGCGGCGCCACCTGGGAGATGCTCAGCGCCTGCGCCACCTGCTGCGCGTCCGCCCGGTGCCCCGCCGCGTACTGCACCACCGAGGTCGAGTGCCCCGCCGGCTTGCCCGCAAGCGCCTGGGAAAGCGTGTAGCCGCCCTGCTGCAGGTTCGTCGAAAGGCGGTGCGCGAGACCCGCCGTTTCGGTCGCGTTGAGCACCACCACATGCGTTTCGGACGGGCTCGTCGCAGGGGCCGCTTCGCGGGAGTGCGTCGCCGTCGAGCTCGTCGAGGTCGACTGCTGCGTCACGGTCGAGGACAGCGAGGAGGAAAGGCTCGCATTGCTCTTGCTCGCCGACGGGGAGCTTCCACCGGAGCTGAACACGACCACCAGCAGAATCACCACGGCGACCACCGCAACCCCCACCAGCAGCAGCGGCAGGCGCGAAGGGGTGCGCTCCTCGCGCAGGAACGGCGGGCCCGGCGGAGGGCCGTTGCGCGTGCGGCGCGCGGCCGTTCGGCGCGGCGGCTGGGAGCCCCCGGGAGAGCGCTGCGGCGGGCGGCGCGCGGGGGCCTCCGCGGGTTCGCGGGAGGAGGGCGCGGCGCGGCGCGGCGCGGGCGGCGCGGCGGGTTCGCTTCGACCCGCCGGCGCGGGTGGCGGGGGAGGTGGACTCGGCGCTCGTGCGGGCGCCTCGACAAGGGCGCCAACCGCAGGCTCCGCTACAGCGGCCGCCGCCAGGACGGGAACCCGCTCCTTGGAGGGCTCCTCGACCGGGGCGGGGGTCGGCGCCTGCGGCTCCATCACCGGCTCGGCTTGCTTCTCCATCGCGGGCGCCGCCGGCTCGGGGTTCGCCTTGCCCGTAGCGATAATCGCGGGGGCGGCGGGCAGCAGGGCTAACGCTGGAGCGCCCTGGGCAATGCGCGTGGCAACTCCCACGGCGCTAGCCGCCGCTGCGACGGGCGCGTTCTGCGCCGGCGCCGCGGGCTGCTGCGCGCTCGCCTGGGCCGGGCGCGCGCTCTCCACCGGCCGTGCCATCTGCGCCGTCGCGCGCTGAATCCGCAACGCCACAGCTGCGCTCAGGCGCTGTTCGCGCTCGGCCGCGCGCTCGGGCTCCGCCTCGGCCCATTCGCGCAGGCGCTTGAGCTCACGCGCCTGCGAGAAGAACAGCAGCGACATCACCGCGATGCCCACCAGCACCGCAAACGCGACGATCGCGCCGACCTTCGTAAAGGAGCTCGACAGGGAGAGAGCCAGCGCCGTCGCCATCATGAACTTTGGGAGTGTATGAGGGGCACAGGCGCACCGTCGCCACTTGGCTGCGGATCCTCCGCGGGAGACGCCCCGGAGAGGCTCTGAGAGTTGGGGTCCTCGCGCCCAGCGCGCGGCGGGGAACCGCGCGCCGCCGACAGCTCGGCGACCTTCGCCGCGAGGCCCGCCGCGTCACCTTCGAGCACAAGCAGGTTGATCTCGGCGAACATCGCCTCCACAGCCTCCACCCCCAGCGAAGGGCGCTCGGCAAGCAGGATCTTCTCCGCGGCCGTTGCACACGGACGCTCGTAGTCGTTGAAGAGCTCCTCGTGCAACTTCTCGCCGGGACGGCGCCCCACGATCTCGATATCGATGTCGCGCTCGGGGTCCAGGCCCGAAAGCTCGATCATCGCGCGTGCCAGCTCCACGATCCGCACCGGCTCGCCCATATCGAGCACGAACACCTCCACCGCGGGGGCGCCGTGCGCCCGCGGGGGCGCCGCGGGACCGGCAGGCGCGCGATCGAGTGGGCGGCCGGCGAACGCCTCCCCATCCAGCGAGCCCGCCCGGATGATCAGCTGCACCGCCTCGGGGATCGTCATGAAATAGCGCGTCATGCGCTCATCGGTGATCGTCACCGGGCCCCCGCGCGCGATCTGGCGGCGAAAGATCGGCACCACCGAGCCCGAGGAGCCCAGCACGTTGCCAAAGCGCACCGCCTTATAGCGAGTACTCGACCAGCGCGCCGCCGCGGCCTCCAGCGCGAACTCCGCGAGCGCCTTCGAGGCCCCCATCACCGTCGCCGGTGTCACCGCCTTGTCGGTGGAGACGAGCACGAACCGCCCCACCCCCAACTCGCCCGCCACGTGCGCCACCACGCGCGTGGCGATCGCGTTGTTGCGCACCGCCTCCACCGGGTTGGCCTCCATCAGGCCCACATGCTTGTAGGCCGCCGCGTGGAACACCACCGTGGGGCGGTACTCGGAGAAGACCTCGCGCATACGCTCCTCCTCCTTGCAATCGGCCAGCACCGCCACGAGCGCCGCGGGCTGCACGTGGCGATCCTCCAGCAGCTCGCGCTGGATTTCAAAGAGGTTGTCCTCCGCGTGGTCGAGCAGGATCAGGCGCGCAGGCCCAACCCGCGCGATCTGGCGGCAGAGCTCGGAGCCGATCGAGCCGCCCGCGCCGGTCACCAGCACCGTCTCGCCCGCGAGGTAGGCGCCAACGCGATCGAGCTCCATGAGCACAGGCTCGCGGCCGAGCACATCCTCCACCTGCACCTCGCGCACCTGGTTGTAGACGACGCCGCCCCCGTCCTGCAGCAGCTCGAAGACCGTCGGTAGCGTGCGCACCGGGATCGAGCGCGCGCGGCACTCGCGCACCACGCGCGCGCGCATCGAGCCCGGCGCGGAGGGGATCGCGATCACCACCTCATCGGGCTCGGCCTCCTCGAGGATCCGCGGCAGGTCGCGCTCGGTGTCCCCCCGCACACGCACACCATCGATGCGCAGCCCGCGCTTGCGCGGATCGTCGTCGAGAAACCCCACCGGCACGAGCCCCAGCTCACGGTTGCGCGCGATCTCGCGCAGCACCAGGCGCCCACCGTCGCCGGCGCCCACGATCAGCACCGAGCGCTGACCCTCGCGCACACCGCCGAGGGCCGCGAGCGGGCGGCGCTCATACAGCGTGCGCACCGCCACGCGCACGCCCACGAGGGCAACGAGCGCGAGTAGGAAGAACATCGCCACCACCCCGTTGGGCAGCCCCACCGCGACCGTCCGGTGGTGCGAGGGAATCTGCACCGGACGCACCACCGCAACCGCCACCACCAGCAGCAGCGTCGTGATCAGCACGCCGCGCAAGATCGCCTCGTAATCGCGCTGCCCGGAGTAGCTCCACGAGCGCTGATACACACGCGAGAGCGCCAGCACCAGCACGCCGCCCACCGCCGCCCACCAGATCGTGCGTTCGCGCAGGTGCACATACGGCCCATGCGGCCCGTTGTCAAAGCGCAGCTGAAAAGCCATCCAGTAGGCGAGGGCGAGCAGCACCCCATCCACGGCGAGCTGGGGGAGCGAGTGCCGGTGCAGGGGTAAGGCCACCGAGCGAATCCTTCGGCGCATCAAGGGGATTGTACGGGTGAAAAAGAGGAGGAGAGGGCGGGGCCCGCCCCACAGAACCCCTGGGACCGCTCTCGGCGGTCCCAGGGGTTGGTCACGCCTACACCACGCGGTGATGCGAGGACAGTCGAGTCGGCGAAGGTCGCCGCGGCAGCGGCACCAGCTCCGACTCGACAGCTTCTACCGATATGAGCGCCTGCTCTGCCGCCGCCATTACTGCATCGAAATCGCCCTCGCGCAGAACGTCCAACGGACGTCGCCTATCTAGCTCAGGCCGACGTGAGCGCAGCCACGCGACGATTCCTTCCTCGTCGTAGGTCCCGTCGCTCAGCAGGTAGCAAATGAGGGCGCAGAGGTCATCGACGGGCCCCCACCGCTCAGCCAAGCGAGTGACGGGGGGGCGCTCCGTGCGCCACCTTCGCACCGACCGGGTCTTTGCATTTGGAATGGCTTTAGCAATGTCGTAATCCGTGAGTCCGAAAGCAACAAGCAGCTTCAGCCGCTGCTCGAGGCTATGCGCGTTCAGCAAGCGATCCCGCCAGGTCCCCAAGCGCTCAAGGCGCTCGCGGAGCTCCTCAGGCAATCGAGGCAAGACCGGAGCGCGCTCGTCCGGCACGAGCAGCTCCGCCTCTTTGGTCAGGTGCGCGCCGGCTCCCTCCGGCCGAGAAGACTCCATCGCGTCGTCGCGATTCTCCTTGTCCTTTGCGTCTGGATGATCGGTCACGTCAACCTCCCGGTCAGGGTCACGGGCCATGGTGGGCTCTACAACCCGTTTTCGGGCAAGATTGGACGTCCATTTAGTCCTCCTATGGTTCTTCGTATGGCTGTCCAGATACAGCGAGCCTAGGGTATCTATCTCCCCCTTGTCAAGGTTAGAAACATAAATTTAGCCCTTTATTTCGGGACTATCCCCTCAATCCCTTCCATCTTGCTGTCCATAAAGAGCCTTTTTTCCATGCCAAAGACGCGTCCAAAAATTCCCCCCCGCCGTCGTCGCCATGATACGCTTACGCCGCCAACTCCTACAAACGGCAGGAGATTCGGATGAGGGAACTAGTGAGGAAACTGAGGGAGCTGTTCGAGGACACCCATAGAGGCGTCGTCGCAGACAGCACCGCCACCGTCGCGCCTGCACCCGACCACGACTGCATCGCGCCGGTGGTAGACCCGCACGACATCGAGCGCGCAGAGCTGCTCGTGAGCGAGCGGCGACAGACCGTCACGATGAAGATGTCTCTTCAGCTGCGGTGCTCGCCGGGGGCGAACGGACATCCTCAGCCATTTGCGGATCGCCGGGAAGGGGTCCCCTGCCCCCAAGCGAACTGCGGCTACAGGTACGTGGCGTCGCCTGTGTCGCCCAGCCACAGGGCCGCAGCCGATGCGGCTCGTCGTCACCGCCAATATCGCGGCCGCCTGATGCGCTACCTCGTCGATCTCGAACTTCGAAAAGCGGTGGCAGTCGATTGCATGGACCTGCGCGACCTCGACGAGCGTACCCTGCGCGACAACGAGCCCCGGGCAGTAGCCTACTTACGGGCCCTGCGCGATGCGGGGGCCGATCTGCTGTGGATCCGCGGGAGTGGGGGTCGTGTAGGCGTCGTCTTCACCGGATCGGTGGGCTCAACGATCAAGGTCGTTGAGGAGGGCATCTACGCACTGGAGGCCGATGGCTCATGGTCTCAGCTGTCCACCGCGAGCTCAGCTCCCGTCATCGCTGCCGGACATCCCCGCCTGCGTCGAGAGAAGTTGCCGAGGGTCTTCCGCTGGAGCTACCGCCGCAACCTTCTCCTCCTTGCCTGGCAATTGCTCGTAGCGGTCGTGTGCTGCATCGCTGCACCAGCGCTCGTGGCCCTCATGGGGATCGAGGTGCGGGTGCCTCTCTGGGTCATGCTGCTCATCTCGCTGCCCCTGGGATGGCTCCTGGCAAGGATGGCATACAGATCCTTGAAGCCCTACCTGCAGATCGCCCGCCAGATCCTTACCGCTGTCACGCGGCTATCGGACCTCGAAAGCGAGTGGCGCGACAACCGCGACTTCCTTCGGACGGCCGCCACCGAGATACTCGAAGAGTCCGCCGAAGACAAGGACGAAGACCAGGACGAGGGTCAAGGTAAGGGCCCTCTCCAGCCTGCCCACTAGCCTTTGGCGCTGTCGAGCAGCAGGTCCACCAGGATGCGCGGGTCGCGCCTCACCCGCGCCCCACTTGTCGCGGGTGCGCGCTTGGCGAGGTCCAGCTCAGCCGGGTCGGCGAGGCGGCGCATACGGCCTTCGGCGATCAGGCGCTCGTCCACCGCGCCCGGGCGCCCCTCAAAGGTCGTATACACCGGCGTGCCGAGCGCCACCGCCTCGCGATTCATCGTTCCCCCCGCCGAGATCACGAGATCCGCGTGGGCGATCAGCGACTGCGCATCGATCGCACGCTCAGGCACCGTGAAGCCCGCCACGCCGCGCAGCTGCTCGCGCTGGCGCTCCGTGCGGGGGAGCACCACCGGCTGCACGCCCTCCTCCGCTGCGGCCTTGCGCAGGCGCTCCAGCACACCCGCGAACAGATCGTTCTCGAAGCGGTGATACAGCGACACCTCGGGCGGGGTGCGCACCACGACGATCGGGCGCGTCGCGTCGAGGGCCAGCTCGTCGAGCACCGCCGAGGTGGGCTCGAAGTCCGCGAGGTAGTACTCCTCCTTGAGGCCCTCATAGGCGCGCACCTTGCCGTGCGCCCCGTAGCGCTCCAGGCGCTCTGGAGGGATCGCGTCGGGCACCACCACCGCGCGCGCCAGACGGCAGTTGACGTGGTGCTGCACAGCCGCCCACTCGTAATCGAACATCGTCGCCGAGGGGATTCGCAGCAGAGAGGCCGCCACGCTGATGTCGTTGGAGCCGTGGCCCAGCGCGATGTCAAAGCGCCTGTGCCGCGCCCAGCGCGCCAGCGCCGCCGAGCGCTCGGCCAACCCGAGCGCCTTCGCCGTCAGACGCTCGCCACGGTGGCGCCCGATCGCCGTATGCGCAATCTCCAGGCGGTGCAGCAATCCCAGTGTCTGCGCGAAGTCGCGCGCCGTCACCTCGACCTCGTGTCCGTCCGCGCGCAGCACCTCGATCACCGGTGCCATCACGAGCACGTGGGGGCTGTTGGTGAGGTCGATCCACACACGCATGCGCTGGTGCACGGTATTCCACCCCACCGACTCGCGGGCCCACGCCATCGCGCAGGGAGCGGGTGCGCGGCATTCCACATGCAGGCGGGGACGCACGGTATCTTGGCCGGACGTGCTCGGCCTCCCCGTCATCCCGCTCGACGCCCTCAGCGCGGCCCTCGGGCCCCACACCGTCGTCCTCGCCTCCGTCAGCGAAACGATCGTCAACGAAACCTCGCATTTCGTCGGCGAAGCCGGCCTCCCCGCGATCTTCGTGCTGATGCTGCTCGGCTCGGCCTGCATCCCGATCCCCTCCGAGGTCGTAATGCTGTTCGCCGGCTTCGCCGTCGCCGACCCCGCCTCCAGCGGCGCCCAGCACCACCTCACGATGCTCGGCGTGATCCTCGCAGGACTGCTCGGCACGCTCGTCGGCTCCTGGATTGCCTACGCCGTCGGTCGCGGCGGACGCCTGGAGCTCCTGGAACGCCACGGGCACCTCGTTCATATGGGACCCGCTCAGATCGACCGCGCTGACCGCTGGTTCCAGCGCTACGGCGACCCCGCCGTGCTCTTCGGGCGCATGATCCCCCTTGTGCGCGCCTTCGTCTCGCTCCCCGCGGGCATCGCCAAGATGCCGCTCCCGCGCTTCACCATCCTCACCACGATCGGCTCGATCCCCTGGGTCGTCGGCCTCGCGTTCGCCGGCAAGGCGCTCGGCAGCGAATGGAAGACAGTCCGCAAGGGCTTTGAGTACTTCGACTACGCCGTGGTGGCCCTCATCATCATGGGGGTCGTCTACCTGCTCGTGCGCCGGCGCGCCGCCCGCCGCGCCGCGGCCGAGGTCGGCTGAAGCCGGCGGCGACCTTCGCCGGTGTCTACCCCGTTCACCTCGCCGGTCCCCTCGGACCATGAAGGTGTCTCGCCGCCTGAGGGTATGCCGCTGAGCAGTCCGCCACAGCTCCTCCTCCGCCACGCCCTCCTCCTCGGCCTGGTCCAGGGGCCCACCGAGCTGCTCCCCATCTCCTCCTCCGCGCACACCGCACTGCTCGGGCGTCTCGCCGGGTTCTCCGAAGAGCTCGATCCCGAGCGAACCAAGACGCTCGAGGTCGCCCTCCACGCCGGCGCCGCGCTCGCGCTGGCACTCGTCCTACGTGGGGAGCTGTGGGAGGAGCTGCGCCGCCTGGACCGCCGCCGCCTCGGAGTGCTCTCGCTCTCGCTCGCGCCCCCCGCGCTGCTCGGCTACGCGCTGGAGCGGCCAATCGAGCGGCGCCTCGGCGGATCCCGCACGATCTCCCTCGGGCTCCTCGCCGGGGGCCTCGCGTTGGCTCTCGCCGACCTACGCGCCGTGCGGGCCGAGAACGCTCAGACCACCGTGCTGGCGGTCGACGATGCCAGTCCACGAGACGGCCTCGCGCTCGGACTCGCCCAGGCCCTCGCCCTGATCCCCGGCGTCTCGCGCAACGGCGCCACCCTCACCGCCGCGCGCCTGCGGGGATTCACCCGCGAGGACTCCCAGGCCCTCTCCTGGCGCGTCGCCCTCCCTGTGCTCATCGGCGCCACCGCGCTCAAGAGCCGGCGTCTGGCGCAGCGGGGCGTCCCCTCCGGACTCGCGGGTTCCTTGGCAGCCGGAGCGGGTGCTGCCTTCGTTTCGACGCTCGCCTGCTCACCGCTGATCGCCCCTCGTCGTCGCGGGCGCTCGCTGTTGCCATCCGCTCTCTACCGCGTTGGGCTGGCGACGCTTGTGATCGGCAGGCACCGACAGCACCGCACCACGCGGACATCAGGCTTCCAAGAAAAGTAGCCCTACGCGTCTGCAGGCGCGTCGGGCACCCCCTCACGCGGGGCGGATGCGTCATCCGGCTCGGGCGGTACAGGGCGCCACTGCGCGCCATCCCACCACGTGCGTTGGTCCTCGGAGATCACGGCGGCCGGCGGCAGCTCGATCCGGGTGTCCCGCCACCCCGACCCATCCCACCACCACTCTCGATCCTCCGACCATGTCAGCTCACCGGCAGCCGACTTCACTGCCGCGCTCGAGAGGGGCGCCAGCTTGACAATCACCATCTCGTCATTCTGTGTCAGATACACGATGCAGTAGACCAGCAGCGGCAACAGACAAAGGAAGAAGCCGATGACTGCCCAGATGACATTGAATTCCTTTTTCTTGAAGAGCGTCACCGCCTCGGGTGTGCGGTTGGAGACGACGAAGCCCTGAGCGATGTAACTGGCGATGGTGCTCTCCAGTTCATCCTGCAATGTGACGTTGACTTGTTGAACGCTGGCTGCCACTTCACTCTCCTCGTGGTGGGATCAGGGTCACGTTTGTGGAACCAGCTCAGCGCGCGCGAGAGCCATCGCAGTGGCAACCCACAGCAGCAACGCCAGCGGGTGCAGCGCCTGCGCGCGGGCGATGTCCCCCCGCGTCAACGCGCGCGTCGCACGCGTCAGACCGCAGAGAGGACAGCGACGTCCGGTAATGCGTCTGTAGGGGCACGCTGCTGGCGCTCGATCGATCGGGGCCGTCGCCGCGAACAACGCATAGGCGCCGGCAAGGCTTCCCAGCAGCGCCGTGCGGCTCACCTCGACACGAGCGGCGCGCGTTTGTTCTCGAGAATCGCCGTGGAACCCGGCTCCACTCAGGTGTCTCGGATCAGGCATGCGACAAGGCCACGGCATAGACAAGCAGGTAGAGGGCCATGATTGCCAGGCCGATGTAGCCGATGGCCAGGCCAGCCGTTGCCAGGTTGCCTCCCGTCTGACGGCCGCCCGAGGCGGCGATCTCGCGCTTGGCCATGTGACCCAGCACCACAGCTCCGACCGACCCCAACCCTCCTAACCAGAACAGGCCGAGGGCCAACGAGGCTACTGCCAGCGCGTTCGTCTTTGGGGGCATCCAGATATCCGTGGCATTCGGCTGTCCTGCCGCCACCGGCGCCACCGGTGGAGGCGGAGGACGTCGTTGGGAGACCGTGGAGTCCGAGTCAGTCATTGCGAACAGCACGAATACTACCCAACCTCTCCGGCATTGGGCTTACCGAAGATTGTGGGCAGGACTCTCTCGCGCATGAGCGCGATGGCTTGCGGCTTGTTGAGTCCCGTGCCGGCAAAATGGATCTGCTTGGCACCATCATCGCTGTCGCCAAGCGGTGGCCGATGGCGATCGGGGTCGTACAGAGGCGCATAGATCGACTCCAGGTCCGGGAATGCGGCGTACTGGCCGGGGAAAAGCATTCGGCCGACATCCAGTTTGCGTTCTATGAGAGCTGGCAGCGTGAGACGGTTGACCTGATCTGACCACGCGTAGAAGATCCAGGCCACATCTACATAATGCTTGATGAGACCATGAGCACACCACGCGATTATCTTCTCCGCCGTCTGCTCAGTGAGGTTCATGACTGGAACCACGGTCCGCGGGAAGACGAGCTCGGAGTAGGGGTGAAGCAACGCCAGCTTATCTGAAGGTTCGAATAAGCCTCGCCAGGAGACGGTGAACTTGAAGGCGTCGGCGGTCGGACCGCCGCCAACGTCGGCGAAGAAAGCTTCATAGTCGATTGGGTGAGCGCTCACGAGCTTCTTGCCTGGCTTCCAGAGCGTGGCATCGACAGGCGTGATGAGAAGCTCCTCGTAGTCGATCGTAAGTGCCTCTGCGAGTTCATCGCGGTCAGGTGCTCCGCCGCGACGTGAGGTATCGGTGTCGCTCATCGTGAAGCGAGTGGAGCCGCGCAAACGCATACCCATACCACCCGACAGCACCCAGTCCTCGCCAAGTAGACCCTCGTGTACGAGCTGAGCGACAGAGACAATGCGAACGATGTCTCGGACGATCGCCTCGGCCGGAACTCCCAGCTGCTTGTGGTAGCGGGCCAGGTGGTCTGGGCGCGGCCATCGGCTGACCTGGAAGCTCATTTGCCATACTCCAGCCACCCGTCGATCGTCTCTTGGGGCATATTGAGGACGAGGCCGGTCTCGCGGTCCCGAGGCCAGGGCCCCTCGCCGAAGGACTGCGACGCATCGAGCCGGCGGACCCCCGTCAGTCGCCCTCCCAAAGCCCGCATGATTCGCCGCGCCGAACGAACCTGGCCCAGCTCGCGAAGCCAGTAGGCACAGCGCGCCTGGACAGCGGCGTTGCGCTGCTCGACGTGGTCAAACAGGCGTCCGGTATCTAGCCTCTGTTCGCCTGCGGCGCGCCCCCAAGCCCGCACCCACACTTCGGCTGAGCCACACATCTTGGGATAGGAAAGGGTGTCGAGCAGAGTGCGCTCAATGCCCGATCGATAGGTGAATGTGCGGCCTTGGGCTCGCAAGCGCTCAACGCCAGACCAATCGTCAGCGCGAACCAGATGGACTATCCGGACCGCACGACCGCCCACCATCACAGTGCTTGGGACCCCTCGGCCGCGGACGGCGACGTGCAGCGTTTCGGAATCGATGTCGGTCAGGCCATGGTCGATCAGGGCGCTGAGATACCCCAGGTACCATTCTGCGCGGCCATCGAGCAGCGCGGCCAGCAGAACTGGCGGCGGGGCGGCCTGGGAGACCGTCGACGCTCCGGGGGGCATGACAATCCAGCGCCCGCGTGCGATCGGGGCGAGCGATCCGCGCTCCTTCATGCCCTGCAGCCGCCGCAGTGGGTCGCCGATACCTTCAATCTGCTCCAGCCACGGTTGGTCGTCGGGCCAGCGGATGTAGGCGCTACCGCGCAGTGCGGACTCGCGCAGGACGCGCGAGTCCACGGGAAGCACTTGTCGGTCACTATGGCCCATAAGTTCGTGCATCAAAGATAGCGTAGTTACAGTATCTATGCCGCACATAGTTACGGTATTTATCGTTTTGTACGCCAAAGTAGGGCGTCAGTGATACCTTTAGCATCCGTAGTTGCGCGCTCCGTGGGGCTCATGCGCCGACCCTCCTGCCATCGTAAGGACCCCTCTCTGCAGGGTACGCGCAGGCTGCGGCGCAAAACTGGCCTCAGCGAGATAGGCGCTCGCCGCGATTTATCCTGCCACTCAGCCCGAGGCATAAGCGCCTGGCCAGTCAAGCTTCACTCGCCGCGTGTTCGGCGCCCAGCCCCAACCCCGCAGCACGCGACCCGCCGCGGCCGGCCTTGTGCCGGCCTCTCCTCCCTAAGAAGAGGGAGTCCGCTCGCCGCTTCGGCCACCTGCGCCGCCCTCTGCAAAAGGTCGTCGAGCGAGGCACGGATCAAGAACCCACCCACCCGAGGCTTGGTGGGCCCAAGTCGAACCCGGGCGACGGGTGCCGGAGGGCGTAAGGCCACCGGCCGCATCCAAACGCGCGGCCCTTCCGGTATCGGCCCTAAGCTGACTGGCACGTGAACGACCCACTTCTAGGCACCTCCCTCGGCGGGCGCTATCGGCTCGACGCCCGCATCGGGCAGGGTGGCATGTCCACCGTCTACCGCGCCTTCGACACCGTTCTCGAGCGCTCCGTCGCGATCAAGCTCATGAATCGCGAGGTCGCCTCCGATTCCGCGCAGCTCGAGCGCTTTCGCCGCGAGGCCCGCGCCGTCGCGCGGCTCAACCACGCCCACATCGTCACCGTCATCGACGCCGGCGAGGAGCCCTCCGGCGAGGACTCCAACGGGACGCCCGGGCCGGAGAGCGACGGGGCTGGAGGGATGGGGCTGCCCTACATCGTCTTCGAGCACGTCGACGGCGAGACGCTCAAGGACCTCATCCGGCGTGAGGGTCCGCTCGAGGTCACCCAGGCGCTCGCCTACACCATCGAGATCGCACGCGCGCTCGGCGCCGCCCACGAGCGCCACATCGTCCACCGCGATGTCAAGCCCCAAAACGTCCTCCTCACCCCCGAGGGCTCCGCCAAGATCACCGACTTCGGCATCGCCCGCACGCTCACCGAGTCCGGCCTCACACTCGACGGGCGCGTGCTCGGCACCACCGACTACGTCTCCCCCGAGCAGGCCCTCGGCCAGGATGTCACCGGGCAGTCCGACATCTACTCGCTCGGCATCCTCCTCTACGAGCTTCTCACCGGCTCCGTCCCCTTCACCGGCGATAGCCCCGTCGCCGTCGCCATGCGCCACGTGCGCGAGGAAATCCCCGACGTCCAGCTTCGCCGGCCCGACGTCTCCGCCGCTACCGCCGCCATCGTCGACCGCGCCACCGCCCACGACCTCTCGCGGCGCTACCCCGACATCGAGAGTCTCCTCGCCGAGCTCGAGGAGGCGCTTGCGATCGAGGCCTCCCGCTCCGGCCAGGCCACCGGCGAGGTCACCTCGGTACTTCGCTCCCTCCCCGCCCGCGCGCGGCGGCGGCTGCCCTGGCGGATGCGCCATCGCGCGCGCTGGCTCGCCTCCTTCGCGCTGCTCGCCATCGTCGCCGTCGTGATTCTCATCGCCGCCGGCGAGCACGCCCAGCGCGGCACCGGCATCGCCCCCGGCGTCGTCGCGCGGCGCGGTCTCACCCCCGTCGCCCTCGCCCAGAACGCCGCCCACGACTACAACCCCTTCGGCACCGGGCCCGAAAATCCCGAACAGGTCGACCTCGCCGTCGACTCCGACCCCAACACCTCCTGGTCCACCGCCCACTACTACGACGGCACCCTCAAGAAGGCCGGCGGCACCGGCGTCGGCCTCTACGTCGACGCCGCCCCCGGCCTCGCCGCCCGCCAGATCGAGATCCAGACCTCCACACCCGGCTTCGCCGTCCAGATCTACGTCGCCAATCACATCAACCTCGCGCTCCCCTTCGGCGACGCCACACCGCTCGCCGCGCGCGGCTGGCACGGGCCCGTCGGCTCAGACTCCTCCATCCACAACCGCGACCACATCCCCCTCTCGCTCCCCCCCGGCCAGCGCTTTCGCTACTACCTACTCTGGCTCACCACGCTTCCCCCCGGCCAGCAGTCCGCGTCGATCTCCGAGCTCACGCTGCTGCGCTGAGCCGATCAATACCTGTAGCTCCGCCGCGCCGCATGGCGCTCGATCCCCAGCCGACACAGCCGCTCCACCAGTTCCGGATAGCCGATCCCCGACGCCTCCATCAGCTTCGCGTACACGCTCGTCGGCGTGAACCCCGGCATCGTGTTCAGCTCGTTCACCCTCACCTCCTCGCCCTCCACGAAGAAGTCCACCCGCGCCAGGCCCTCGCAGCCCGCGTCGTTGAACGTCTGCAGCGCCAGCTCGCGCACCCGCGTGCGCGCCGTCTGCGAGATGCGCGCCGGCACCACCAGCTCCATCCCCCCCTCCGCGTACTTCGCCTCGAAGTCGTACCACCCGCTTCCCTCCAGCACGATCTCGCCGGGCTCGGAGGCGAACGTCGAGCCGAGCACCCCGCACTCCACCTCCACCCCAGTTGCCCCTTCCTCCACGATCGCCAGCGCGTCGTACGTGAATGCCTGTTCCAGCGCGCCCTCGAGCGCCGCCTCTTCGATGACTTTTACGATCCCCACCGACGAGCCCATGTGCGCCGGCTTCACGAACACCGGCATTCCCAGCACGCGCAACTCGCTCAAAACCTCCGCGCGCGCCTCCCCCCAGCGCTCCGCACGCACGCCCCTGTAGTCGACCTGCGGCACGCCCCTTCGTGCCATCAGCTCCTTGAAAAGCACCTTATCCATGCACACCGCCGACGCCGCCACCCCCGCCCCCACATACGGCACATCCAGCGTCTCCAGCATCCCCTGCACCGTCCCATCCTCGCCAAAGGCTCCATGGAGCACCGGGAACACGACATCGGCTCCAAGCAGGCCCTCACCGGGAGTCACGCTCAGCCTCTCGCCCTGTGAGAGCCACGCGCCATCGCGGTCGATCTCCACCCACACCACCTCGTGTCCGCCCGCCTCCAACCCCTCGCGCACCGCCTCCCCGGAAGCCAGCGAAACGTCATGCTCGGAGGACCGTCCTCCGGCCAGCACCACCACTCTGAGCAAGGCCTGCTTGCCCTCGCCGTGCGCGGAGGGGGATCCCGCCCGCGTGTCCTGCGCGGCGGGTGGTCTCTCGCCGGCGCTCTCCGACGTGGCCCGAGTGCCGCTCACGGCGCTGCCGCCGCCGGCGGATTCGGAGCCTGACCCGCGGTGGTTGTCGTGCTTGTACTCGAAGCCGTGCTCGTCGTTGTGCTGGTGCCCGTACTCGTCGCTTCTTCGAGCACCCCCACCGCGATCGTCACCGTCGCGCCATTCGGCGCGTTGTGGGCGCCCGCGGGACTCTGCTTGAGCACCACCCCCACCTGCGCCGGATTGCTCACCGCGCGCGAAACCGATTTCGGGTTGAACCCAGCGCGGCCCAGCGCCGCCGCGGCCTGCGTCTCGCTCTGTCCCACCACTTCGGGCACGCTCGATTCCTTGGGCGCCTGCGCCACCACCAGGCTCACCGGCTGACCCGTCTGCAGCGGGGTACCCGCCTGCGGGCTCTGCGAGAGCACCGTCCCAGCCGGCTTGCCCCCCGCCGGTTCCTGCTGCTGGGTGACGGCGCCTACCTTCAAGCCAACCGCCGTCAACGCGGCTTTTGCTTCCGCCTGCGTGGAACCCGTCACTTCCGGCACCTTCACCTGCTGCGGGCCGCTGGAGACGTTCACCGTCACACCGCTGTTCACCTGCAATTCGATCCCCGCCGTGGGGTCGGTGGAGATCACGACCCCCTTCGCAAGCTTCGCACTCGGCTGGCTCTGCGTGGTGGGCACCAACCCCGCCGCCCTCAGCTTCGCGAGCGCCTTGGCTTCGGTTTCCCCCACCACCTGCGGCATCGCCAGGCTCGCCGGGCCGCTGGATATCACGATGCTCACGCGGCTTCCCTTATCCACCTTCACGCCCCCGCTCGGGCTCTGCGTGATCACCACACCGCTTGGCACCGTCGCACTCGCCGCCTGATTTGCCGTTGCGCTCAACCCCGCCCGCTGCAACCGCGCCACCGCTGACGCCTGGCTCTGGCCCACCACGTCGGGCACGCTCACCTGCGCCTCCCCGCGCGTCAGGATCAACGCCAGCAACACGCCCACGAGCACCAGCGCGACTCCTCCGGCGATCCACCACCAGCGCCGGTTACCCTCTGAATCCGAGCCGCCCGCGGGCGGCTCGCCATCGGCCTCACCCGCCGCAGGCAGCAGCAGCGCACCCGTGCCAGGGCCCACCGCACTCTGGGGGCTCCCACCCGCGGCGAGCGGCACCGTCGATAGCCCCCGCACCGTAGGAGGAGCGGCGGCGGCCGACGCCGCCAGCACCGCCGCCGGCACCGGAATCCCCGCAGGCGCACCGCCGCTCGTGAGAGCGCTCAACGGCGATTCGCCCGCACGCGCCTGCTCCAGCGCCGCAATGAACTCATCCGCGCTTCCATAGCGATCGGCGGGGCTCTTCGCGAGCGCGCGCGCCACCACGCCGTCCAGCACCGGCCCCACCGCCGGATTCAGCGCGCTCGGGCGGGGCGCCTGCGCGGAGACCTGCATCAGCGCGATGCTCACCGCCGTCTCGCCATCGAAGGGCACCCTCCCTGTGAGCAGCTCATACAGCACGATCCCCACCGCATACAGATCGGAGCTCTCGCTCACCGTCTTTCCCTGTGCCTGCTCGGGCGAGAGGTACTGCGCGGTGCCCATGATCGACCCCGTCAACGTCATATCCGAGGCGCCCGCACGCGCAATCCCAAAGTCCGTCACCTTCGCGCGGCCCTCCTCATCGAGGATCACATTGTGCGGCTTCAGATCCCGATGGATGATCCCGCGCTTGTGCGCGAACTTCGCAGCGCGCAGAATCTGGATCACGACCTCGATCGCGCTCGCCGGATCCATCGGGCCCCCTTCGCGCACCACCGCCTTCAGCGAGCGCCCCGGCAGATACTCCATCGCGATGTAGTACGTCCCATCCCACTCTCCCCGATCGAACACCGCCACCACGTTGGGGTGCGAGAGGCCCGCCGCGCTCGACGCCTCGCGCCGGAAGCGCTCCACGAATTCCTGATCCTCCGCGAAGCGGTGCTGCAGGAGCTTCACCGCCACCTTTCGCCCCAGCAGTTCGTCTTCGGCTAGATACACATCCGCCATCCCACCCGAGCCGATCCGCGAGAGCACCTTGTAGCGCCCGTCGATCACAGTTCCCGCCTCAACCATGCCCGCCGCGCCCGCCCTGTGAGGATCTCAACAGCACTTCCATCACCTGCTTTGCCACCGGCGCCGCGAACGCCGCGCCCTGGCCGGGCACGCCCTTGAGAGTCACCGCGATCGCCACCGTGGGGTGCGCCGCGGGTGCGAAGGCGATGAACCACACGTTGTTGATCGCTGTCCCCTGCTGCGTCTCCGCCGTACCTGTCTTGCCCGCCACCTGCACCCCCGGAATCTGCGCCGAGGTGCCCGTCCCTTCATTCACCACCGCTTCCATCATGCCCCGCACCGCAGTCGCCGTGGAGGGCGCCATCACAACCGACTGCACCCGTGGCGCCACCGTTTCGACGGTGCGCCCATCGGGGTCCACGATGCGCGCGGTCATGTGCGGCACCATCAGCTTTCCGCCGTTGGCAACAGCCGCGGCGACCTCCGCCATCTGCAGCGGCACGACCTTCAGCTTGTCCTGTCCGATCCCCATGCGCCCCACATCCACGCGCGGGCTGATGGGTGAGAGCAGGCGCGAGCCCAGATACTCGCCGCTCGCCGACATCTCGCGCGCAGGGTAATCGAGCTGGGGCTTGCGATCGAAGCCAAAGCGCCTCATATAGCGCGCCATCGTCGGCTTACCCACCTTTTCGGCCACCTGCGCCCACACCGTATTCACCGACTTCGCCAGCGCCTGCGTAGCGTCAACGGGCCGAAGCTCTCGCCATTGTCGTTCTGCAATGGAACCCCCGACACGACCACGTTGTTTCGTCCGCTCACCGTCGAAGTCGTCGTGAAGGCGCCGGAGTCGATCGCCGCCGTCGCCGTCACCACCTTGAACGTGGAGCCCGGTGCATAGCCGAACTGCGTCGCGCGGTTCACCAGCGAGCGCGCCGGCGGCGAGCCCCGCGTTTCGCCCAGCAGCCTCGCATAGCCCGCGCGCGTGCGCAGCGCATTGGGGTCATAGCCCGGCGTCGAGGCCATCACCCGCACCGCGCCCGTGCGCGGATCGAGCGCCACCACCGCCCCGCTGTGTTCGCCCAGCGCCGCGATCGCCGTGCTCTGCGCCGCCGGGTCGAGCGTCGTCTGCACTTCGTCGCCCTTCGGCCGCGTCCCCTGGAGCTGATCGAGGATCCCCTGCAGTTCGCTGCTCGCCTTACCGCTCAACGGTGCGTTGCGGAAGAGCTCGAGCCCCGTCTGCCCCGGGTTGGTGTAGGAGTAGCCGATCGCCTGCGCGAACTCTTCGCCGCGCGGGTACGTGCGCGTGTAGGTGCCTCCCGCTTCGCGCACGCTCCGCGCCAGCACCGTCCCATCGGCCGCCACGATCGCCCCGCGCGCGATGCGTTCCTGCTCGAGCGTCCCCCGCTTGTTCAGCGCATTTGCCCGCAGCGAAGCCGCTTCAAAGACCGTCCAGCGCGAGGTGAACCCCACCAGCAGCGCGAACAGCACCACCACCAGGCCATACAGGCGAACGATTGGGCGGTTCATCCTTCGCTCAGCTGGCCCAATTCGAGGCTGTGCATCAGCCCGCCCGCATCGCCTTCCGAGCGCAGCGAGTGATCCAGGAGCGTTCGCCTACGCGCCGCAGTGAGCGTCGCCGCGCTCACCCCCGAAACGAAGTCGCTGCTGTAGAGCTTGATCCCGCCAGGCAATTCATAGGGAACGCCCCTGTAGAGAGTCACCAATCCGCAGCCGTTGGTCCCGATGAAGTACACCGACTGCGAGGCGACATACGCGCCCGCCAGCAGCAGCGCCAGCACCGTCAGCGCCAGCAGCGGCGCCACCGCCCGGCGCGCGCGCGAGCGCCTGGGTGGGCTCGCCGCGGGGGCCGGCTGGCGCGGGCGGCGCGGGAGCACCGTCGCTGAAGAGCCCCCTACGACCGAGGTGCCCGTCAGCGACGGGTCGCCCCTCGCGCTGTGACGTCCCGAGGCCTCCCTCCTGGGCTGCGCCCCCTGTTGCAGGCGCTCAGCGGTGCTCCTGACCGTCGGCGTGCTTATCTTCGTGCGCCGCCCCCCGCCTCCCTCCCGGCAGGCGCGCTGATCTTGGTCCTCTGCTCGGCCGCTCCCGCGCCATCGGCGCCATCCGCCGCGCCGGCCTCCACCTCCTCCACGCGCAGCAATATCACCGTGATGTTGTCCCTTCCGCCCGCCTCGTTGGCCTGTGCGATCAACGCCTCGCCGGCCTCGTGCAGATCCCGATGGGCGCGCAGCACCTCCGCGAGCTGCGCCTCGCCGAGCATCGTCGTCAGACCGTCGCTGCAAAGCAGGTAAACGTCACCCGCGCGTGCACGGTAAGAGCGCGTATCGACCTCCACCATTTCTTCGGGCCCCAGCGCGCGTGTGATGATCGAGCGCTGCGGATGGTCCTCGGCTTCCTCAGGTGTCAAACGGCCCTGGCGGATCAGCTCATCCACCAGCGAGTGATCGTCGGTCAGGCGCAGCAGCTCGCCCTCGCGCAGGCAGTACGCGCGGCTGTCGCCCACGTGCGCGATCGCCACCTCGAGCTCGCCCACATAGAGCGCCGTCAGCGTCGTGCCCATCCCCGCCTGCTCGGCATTGCTGCGCGAGAGCTCATGGATGCGCGCATTCGCCGCGCGCGCGTACTCCGCGAGCGTCTCCTCGGGGCTTTTCGAGGCGCCGAGGCCCTCGCCGAAGGACTCAACCGCGATTCGCGAGGCCACCTCGCCCGCCTGCGCGCCGCCCATCCCATCGGCCACCACGAACAGCGGCGAGCGCGCCAACAGCGAGTCCTCGTTGGCGCGCCGCTGGCGCCCCGTATCGCTCCCCGCGTAGTGCTCGGCAACTCTCAGCATCAATCCACCTCGAAGGCAAATTCGCTGTCGCCGATGCGGACCCGATCCTCGGGGTGCAGTGGGCGCGGGGTCTCCAGCAGCTCCTCATTGAGATAGGTCCCATTGGTGGACCCCATATCCTCGATCACCATCGCTCCCCCCTGCTCGTAGATTCGGGCGTGGCCGGAGGAGGCGAAGGGATCCTCCAAACGGATCTCCGCTCGCTCGCCACGCCCCAACACCACCTCGCTGTCCAAGTCATAGATCATGCCGGGGTCGTGCCCCGGCGCGCGCTCCACCACCAGGCGCGGTGCGCGGTGGGCGAGATCCACCGGACCGAGCGAGGAGGCTGAGTGCAGTCCAGTTGCATCTGGCGGTATCGGCACGCCGGGCGCAGTGCCAAAGCCCGCCGCCGAACTGGACCCGTACCTGCCGCGCAGATCGCGCAGCGCGCTGCGCGAAACCCACAGCAGGAACAGATAGAGGACGGCCACGAAACCGAACTTGAGTGCCACCGACACCGGCTGCAGGTTGGTCATCTCAGCGAACCTCGAACACGATCTCGGTGGTGCCGAGCTCAATACGGTCCCCGAGCGCGAGCAGCTGTGCACTCCGGAGCTTGCGATCGTTGAGACGCACGCCGTTGGTGGACCCAAGGTCGCTCAACGTCCAGCCCTCCGACGACGGGCGGATCTCCGCATGGCGCCGTGACACGCCCACATCATCCAGCACGATGTCGCACTCCCGGCTGCGCCCCACCACCGCCCCCGGCGGAGGCACCAGCACCCGCCGCCCACCCACCAACAGCATCGCGCGCGACGGGCGGCGCTCACGCGCCTCCCGCACCGGCCCGCCCACACGCTGCGAGCTCGAGTAGATCAGCGTCTCGCCGTGCTTGGGCGCCTCTGGCGCGGAGTGCTCGCGCACCGCGCTCACGGGGCTACCGGGGCTTTCCCGAGGGCCAACGCTTCCCGGCGGGCCGGCGTTTTCTGGCGGGCCAAGGCTTTCTGGCGGGGCGGCGCTCTCCGGCGCGGAGCCCAACCAGTCGTCCCGCTCGACTTCGGGTCCTCCCTCAGCGAGCCCCTCCTCGCGATCCCGCTCATCATCGTGCCCTCCCGGCGAGGACTGCCGCGCCTCGATGCCAAACTCCCCCAGCGCGAGGCGCTCGTCGGTGTGGAAGACGATCTGCGGCGGCGAAGCGAGCATCAGATTCTCGCGGCGGGCGTGCTCGAGCAGGTAGGCGCACAGCTCGTCGATCAAATCCGCCTCAACGCCCACATACAGCTCACGGTCCTCCGGCGAGAGCCACACCGAGTACTCGCTGGGGGCATACACGCGCGACACCGACACCGTGCGGTGCTCGTCCATCTCGCGCGCGAGCCTGTGCGCCAGCTCCATCGGACGCACCTCAGAGCGAAAAAGCCGTCCGAACGTGCCCTCTACGAGGTTGGCGAGCATAGTCTCTAGGGCCCTCAAAGGATTCATGGAAGCGTTCGTCTGGAGGGCCGCCTTGCGGCCGAACACCGGCCCCCGCAAGTCATGCTAGTCAGACCGGACCCCGTAACGCTCGGGCCACCACCGCGAGGACGCCCCCGAGCAGCCCCGCGAGCAGCGCTCCGCGCGGGGTCGCCTGCGCCGCGGCCCCCCCAAGACCGCGCTCGAGCAGTGGCAGAGCGGCCAGCATCGCGGCCGTCCACACCGTCGCGGCGATCACATCGAGTGCCGCGCTGCGCCCGCGCACAAGCCACGGCAGCAGCACCGCGCCCCCGGCCCACAGCGTCACTCCCGCAAACAGACCGAGGCTCAGCATTCCGATCAGCACGTGCTCGAAGGCGCCGCTCAGCGAACCCTCCCACGCAGCGCGGGCGCCCGGCTGGAGGGCAGCCGCGCCATCTGGCAGCCCGAGCCACAGGCGCCTACCCGATAGCGGCTCGGCCAAGCACAGCCACCAGTACCCCAGAGCGCCCAACCCCGCGCGGGCGGGCCAGCGAGCCCACTGGCCGGCGAGCGCCGGGTACATGCCCGCCAGTCCCACCGCCCCCAGCGTCGGCGCGGCGGCGGCGACCAGCGCCTGGGGGGACAGACGCGGTGCGATCAGCAGCGGCAGCGCCGCCACAAGGATCAAAAGCGACACGCCGGGGCGCCCCTGCGCGGCCTGCCAGACAGCGAGTCCCGCTGCGCAGGCCGCCCACACGGCGCGCGGGACCCGCAGGTGGCGCGGGGGAGGTCGGTGCGTGGGGAGCTTCCCCTCGGCGAGGAGCGGATCCTCGAGAAACGACCCCTCCACGCGCCGATCGGCGTCCGTGCTTTGGCGCGGAGGCACCCGCGCGGCGTGCACGTGCTCGAACCGCGGCTCGCGCACGCGTCCCCGGTGAGACGGGGGTGCGATGAGCGTGCGGTCGCCCCGTCGTGCGCCAACGATGCGCCGGGACGCCGCGCGGCCTGGGTCCGGCGGCACATCATGCAGCGCCGCTTCGAAGGCCACGCGCAGCTCCGGCAGCGTCCCCCGCCGGGAGGGGTTCGGCGCCAGCGACGCATCGAGCGCTCGCGTCAACTCGCGCGGGAGGTCCACGCGAGCGCGCCCCAGCGGCGCGAGTACGCTGCCAATCCGCCGTGCGGTCGCCGCGGGCGTGGCGCCGCGCACCGGGTTGACGCCGCACAGCGCCTCATACAGCACCAGCGCCAGCGAGTAGAGGTCGGCCTCCGCGCCGGCCTCGCGGCCCTCGCTCTGCTCCGGCGCCATGTAGGCCAGGGTGCCCAGCACATCCCCCGTGCGCGTCAGCACATCTTCGCCGGCCACGCGCGCGCCGCCGAAGTCCGTCAGCTTCGCCACCGCGCCCCCATGCTCGGCGGGGTCGTGCGGAACGAGGATGTTCTGCGGCTTCACATCGCGATGGATCACCCCGCGCGCGTGGGCATGTTCGAGGGCCCCCGCCAGCTCCACCCCAAGCGCGAGCACCTCATCATCGCGCAGCGCGTCCTCCTCGATCAGCGTCGCCAGCGTGTCGCCCTGCACGAGCTCTGAGATCAGATAGAAAGCATCCCCCTCGCCGCGTGCTTCATACAGCGCCACGATCGCCGGATGCGAGAGGCGGGCGGCGGCCTGCGCCTCTCGCTCCGCGCGCTCGGCGATCGCATCGTCATCCTCGGTGGGCAGGAAGATTCGCTTGAGCGCCACCTCGCGCTGCAGGCGCTCGTCGTGGGCGCTCCACACCACCCCGAAGCCCCCCGCCCCCAAACGCTCGAGCAGCCGGTAGCGCCCGAGGACGAGCGTATCGGCGCGCGCGAGCACGAGGGTATCGAGCGAGTCCACCGGCTTGCTGTTTTCGCCGCTCCCACTTGGCTCCCTGCCCTGTGGCGGCAGGAAAAGCCCATACGAGCGAGAATTTGCAGAACTGTGTCGTTCTTCGACGATGACGAGGACGGGGACGAGCCCACTCGGCGCTCGCCCCGAGCAGCGCGCCCCGGTGCGCCCCCGCGCCCCAGCCCGCGACGTCCTCTCTCCGCCGGCAGCGGTGGGGACGCCTCGATCGATCGGCACACGCTGCTCGTGCGCCGGCGCATCGCCGCCGGTGTGGGGGTCCTGCTGCTGATCGTGATCGTGCTGATCGTCAACGGCTGCCTCAAGAGCGGTAAGGAACAGGCACTCAAGGACTACAACCACAACGTTGGGCTCCTGGTGGGCGAATCCGTCAGCCAGGTCTCCCACCCGCTCTTCGCGGCGCTCTCCAGCGCCTCCAGCAAGACGCCCCTGCAGGTGGAGACGCAGATCGCCCCGCTGATCTCCGAAGCCAAGAGCCAGGCCTCGCGCGCAAAGGGCCTCAGCGTGCCCGGCGGGATGGGCGGCGCGCAGGGCAACCTGCTGCTCGTACTCGACCTGCGCAGCGAAGGGGTCGAAAAGATCTCCGAAAAGCTGCGCACCGCACTCGGCAGCCAGAGCAAGCAGGCGAGCACCGAAATCGCGGGCGACATGGAGAGCTTCCTCGCCTCCGACGTGATCTACTCCCAGCGCGTCGCACCGCTCATCCAGCAGAAGCTCACCTCCGCCGGCATCCACGAACAGACCCCCGCCACGAGCAACTTCCTGCCCAACCTGGGATGGCTCGAACCGGAAACGGTGGCCGCGCGCCTCACCGGCAAGAGCTCCAGCGCAACCACCAACGGCGCCGTCGCGCCCGGCACCCACGGGCACTCCATCACCGGCGTCAGCGTCGGCGCCACCACCCTGCAGCCCGCGCCCGCGGTGAGCCACGTCAGCGGCGGCGCCAACCCCACCTTCACCGTGATGGTCGAAAACGGGGGCTCCAACGCCGAGACCAACGTCAAGGTCGAAGTCACCGTCACCAGCGGCGGCAAGCAGATCAAGGGCTCCCATGTCATCAACAAGACCGAACCAGGCGCCACCGTGCCCGTCGACATTCCCGTCGAAGGGGTCGCACTCAACGCCGCCTCGAGCGTCACCGTCAACGTCCAGCCCGTCCCCGGCGAGACCAACACCGAAAACAACAAGGGCACCTTCGACGTCGTCTTCGAATAGGCCCTTCAGCGTGAGCTGCCGGGGAAGAGGGGGCCCGGCCTACGATTGATAGGAAATAGATGGGCCCGACCGAAGCCGGCCTATGGCCGGCGGCGCCACCCTCTTGGTGCGCCACCCTCTAAGTTGTGCCCGTGGCCACCTCCTTGAGCGAACCCCAGGGGATCATTGCCATCGCAGCGGCCGCTGTTGCGGTGATTGCGCTGCTCGGCTGCCTCGCCCTGACGCTGAGCCTGCGCCGCCTGCGTGCCGGACAGCGCCTCGTTCTCGGCGAGTCCGAGCGCGATGTGATCGCCCACGCCGCCGACCTCCAGGACGCCTTCGGCGCGCTGCGCGAGTACGTTGCCGACGCTGCGCAGGGGCTCGAGGAGCGCCTAGCCGCAGTCGAGCTTGCGCTGCAGGGCTCCATCGCTCACCGCTCGCTCGTCCGCTACGACGCCTACAACGAGCTCTCCGGGCAGCAGTCGATGTCGATCGCGCTGCTCGACGGTACCCGCTCGGGGATCGTGCTCACGTGCATCCACCACCGCGATCAGGCGCGTGTCTATGCCAAGCAGGTGCGTCAGGGACAGAGCGAACTCGAGCTTTCACCCGAGGAGGCAGAGGCGGTGCAGCAGGCCCTCTCCGCGCCCGCCCCGAGCGACGCTCGCCAGTCCGCCCTCTGAGATGGCTCCGCGCGCCGGCTACCTCGGGCCCGCGGGCACCTTCAGCGAGGAGGCGCTTCTCGCCAGCGCCCTCCCCGGCTCGGTCGAGCCGGTCGCGCTGGGGAGCATCTACGAGACCGTCACCGCGGTGCGCGAGGGCGCCGTCGAGTGGGCGCTCGCACCGATCGAGAACTCGCTCGAGGGCTCGATCACCGTCACGCTCGACCTGCTCGCCGACGAGCGGGGGGCCTTGAGATCGTCGGCGAGGCCCTGCTGGGTGTGCGGCACTCGCTGATCGCCCGCGAGGAGATCGAGCTGAGCGAAGTCCACACCGTGCTCTCCCACCCGCAGGTCCCCGGCCAGTGCACCCGCTTCCTGCGCGGCGGGCTAGCTCACGCAGAAGTGCTGCCCGCCAGCTCGACGGCCGAGGCGGTGCGCCTGGTGGCCAACGGCTCAGATCGCGGCATCGCGGCGCTCGGAACGAAACTGGCCGCCGAGATCTACGGCGCCGTGGTACTGCGCGCGGATGTGCAGGATCGCGACGACAACGCCACGCGCTTCGTATGGCTGGCGCGGGTCGGCGAGCACATGCAGGATCCGCCGCTGCGGGCGTCCCCAAACGGCGCCGGGTGGAAGACATCGCTCGTCTTCTGGGGCGCCGGCGCCGACAGCCCCGGCTGGCTCGTGCGCTGCCTCGACGAGTTCGCGCGCCGCGAGATCAACCTCACCAAGATCGAGTCGCGCCCGATGCGCGAGCGCCTCGGCCACTACATGTTCTTCGCCGACCTCCAGGGTGGGCTGGAGCAGGAGCCCGTAGCGAGCGCCGTCGAGGGCCTGCGCGGGTTCTGTCAGGAGGTGCGTGTGCTCGGCTCCTATCCAACAGCTTGAGGTAGGTTTCCGCCTCGCTACACTCCGGCTGCGATGGATGCCCCAGTTCCACCAGCTTCAGTGGGGTCCGCGCCGCTTTCCGAGCACCAGCGGCGCGGGCGTGAAGGTGGGCGGGTGCTCGTTCTCAACGCGACCTTCGCGCCGATCAACGTCTGCACGGTGCGACGTGCCGTCGTGCTACTCCTCAAGGAGAAGGCCGAGGTGCTCGAGCGCGGCGGCTGGGAGCTCCACTCCGAGCACGCCACGATGGCTCGCCCGGTCGTGATCCGCCTCGTCAGCTACGTGCACGTCCCCCGCGACGCCCACCGCCGCAAGATCACCCGCCGGGCCGTGTTCGCGCGCGATGGCTGGACCTGCCAGTACTGCGGCTCGCGCTCCAATCTCACAATGGACCATGTGATCCCGCGCTCCAAGGGCGGCTCCTCCAGCTGGGAGAACATCGTCGCCTCCTGCGCACCCTGCAACCGCCGCAAGGGCGACCGGCTGCCGCGCCAGGCCGGGATGCACCCGCGCCGAGCGCCGCGCACCCCGCGCGCGGAGATCTTCATCCACGTCGCCTCGCCCACGATCCCCGCGGCGTGGCGGCAGTACCTCCCGGCGGCCGCTTAAAGGACGAGGGGCACCGTTCGACAGACGGCGCCCCTCGCGTTGCTGCTCTGACTGGAAAAGACCGAGACGATCTGTACGTGCCGGAGGGACCATTTCCGGCGATCGTGTCTCGGGGTGTCCCGGGTTGGATTCCGCTACGCGGTCCAGCCTGCCGACCTAGCGGCCGGTCACCTCCAGGGTCCCACAAGAACTGTCACTCAACGTTTGGACCACCTCCTTTCTCTGGTTCAGCCAGAGTAGCGGACGGCGGTGACGTTGGGCAAGGGTGTTTTCCCCGAAGGTCTTTCAAAATGGGGGTGCGGCTGGGGTGGTTACTCCTCGGCGTCTGGAGGAACCGCGCCGTTGGCGGCCGCGGCGTCTCCCACCCCGTCCTCGACGACCGGTGCAGCGGTGTCCTCGGCGCCCTCGACGACCAGTGCAATCGCGCTCACGACGTCCTCGTCCTTGAGGTTCATCACGCGCACGCCCTGCGAGGCGCGGCCGTAGCGGTTGATGCCGCGCACGGAGGTGCGCTGCACCATGCCGCCGCTGGAGATGAACAGGAGGTCCTCGTGCTCGCGCACCACCAGCGCGCCCGCGAGGCCGCCCTTGCGGTCGGTGAGCGTGATCGTCTTCACGCCCATCGCGCCGCGCTTGGTCTTGCGGTACTCGGCGACGCTCGTGCGCTTGCCGTAGCCGTTCTCGGTCACCACCAGCAGGTCCTGATCGTCGCGCGCCACATCCATCGCGAGCACCTTGTTGTTCTTGGAGGAGACATTCATGCCGCGCACACCCGCGGTATCGCGGCCCATCGAGCGCACATCGGACTCCGCGAAGCGCACCGCGTTGCCATCGTGGGAGACCATCAGGATTTCGTCCTCGCCGCTTGTGCGCCGCGCCGCCACGAGCTCATCGTCGTCGTTGATCTTGATCGCGATGATCCCATCGGCTTTGATGGGGGTGTTGTAGGCGAGGAACTCGGTCTTCTTCACCATCCCCTTGCGCGTGGCGAAGATCAGGTACTTCCCCTCGCTGAAGTCGCGCGTGGAGAGCACCGACTGCACGCGCTCACCCTCGCGCAGCGGCAGGATGTTCACGAGCGCGCGGCCTTTGGCGGTGCGCTGCGCCTCGGGCAGCTCATATACCTTCGAGCGGTAGATCTTGCCGCGGTTGGTGATGAACAGCAGGTAGTCGTGGGTGGAGCAGATGAAGAGGTGCTCGATGAAGTCCCCATCCTTCATATCCATCCCCGTGATCCCGCGCCCGCCGCGGTGCTGCTGGCGGTAGGTGGCGAGCGGCAGCGACTTGATGTAGCCGGTGTGGGTGATCGTGATCACCATCTGCTGATCGGCGATCAGATCCTCGATGTCGATCTCGTCCTCGGAGTGCGTGATCTCGGTGCGCCGCTCAGATCCGAAGCGCTCGCGGATCTCCGCGAGCTCCTCCTTGATGACCGCCAGCACACGGCTTTCGTCGCCGAGGATCGCGCGCAGCTCTGCGATCCGCTCGGTTACGTCGGCGTGCTCCTGCTTGATCCCATCGGCCTCCAGCGCCGTCAGCTGGGAGAGGCGCAGATCGAGAATCGCCGTGGCCTGGATGTGGCTCAGCGCGAAGCGCTCCACCAGCTGCTCGCGCGCGGCGTCGCGGTCGCGCGAGCCGCGGATCAGCTCGATGATCGCGTCGAGGTGCTCGAGCGCGATCAAGAGGCCCTCGAGGATGTGCGCGCGCGCCTCCTTCTCGGAGAGCTCGTGCTTGGTGCGCCGCACGATCACCTCGCGCTGGTGGGCCACGTAGTTGTGGATCACCGCGCGCAGGTTCAGCGTGCGCGGCACGTTGTCCACAAGCGCCACCATGTTCACGCCGAAGGTGCTCTGCATCGAGGTGTGCTTGTAGAGCTTGTTGAGCACCACCTTCGGGATCGCATCGCGCTTGAGCTCGATCACGAGGCGCATCCCGCGCTTGTCGGACTCATCGCGCAGGTCGGAGATCTCGGGAATCTTCTTTTCGTGCACGAGGTCGGCGATCTTCTGGATCAGACCCCCCTCGCCGCCCTTCTTCACCATGAAGGGCAGCTCGGTGACGACGATCGCCTCCTTGCCCTGCTTGAGCGGCTCGATGTGTGCGCGCGCCTGCACCCGCACGCGCCCGCGGCCCGTCTCATACGCGTCTTTGATGCCCGCGCGGCCAAGGATGATCCCGCCAGTGGGGAAGTCCGGGCCCTTGACGTGCTTCATCAGGCCCTCCACCTCGATGTCGGGGTCGTCGATGTAGGCCACCGTCGCGTCGATCGTCTCGCGCAGGTTGTGCGGCGGGATGTTCGTCGCCATCCCTACCGCTATCCCCGAGGAGCCGTTCACGAGCAGGTTGGGGAAGCGCGCCGGCAACACCAGCGGTTCCTGGCGCGAGCCGTCGTAGTTGGCCACGAAATCGACCGTGTCCATATCGAGATCGCGCAGCATCTCGGTGGCGATCCGCGCCAGCCGCGCCTCCGTGTAGCGCATCGCGGCGGCGGGGTCGTCGTCGATCGAGCCGAAGTTGCCCTGCCCATCCACGAGCTCGTTGCGCATCGAGAACTCCTGCGCCATGCGCACGAGCGTGTCGTAGATCGCGCTATCGCCGTGGGGGTGATAGTCGCCCATCACCTCGCCCACGATCTTCGCGCACTTCGCGTAGGAGCGAGTGGGGCCGAGACCCAGCTCGTTCATCGCGTACAGAACGCGGCGGTGCACCGGCTTCAAGCCATCGCGCACATCGGGCAGCGCACGGCCGACGATCACCGACATCGCGTAGTCGAGATACGCCGTGCGCATCTCCTCCTCGAGCGCCCGCGGTTCGACGTTGCCGCCGCCGATCACGTCAGCTGAGGCCATTGTTCACCTCCCTACACATCCAGGTTCACAACGGTTCTGGCGTTGTCCTCGATGAACGCCCTGCGCGGCTCCACCTGGTCGCCCATCAGCATCGAGAAGATCCTGTCGGCCGCGGCGGCGTCCTCCAGCGTCACCTGCGCCAAGGTGCGTGAGGCGGGGTCCATCGTGGTGGTGCCCAGCTGCTCGGCGTTCATCTCGCCGAGTCCCTTGAAGCGCTGCAGCTTCACGCCCTTCTGCACGACACTCATCACCGACTGGCGTAGCGCCTCGAAGGAGGCCGCGGTGTCGCGCGCGTCGCCGAGGCGCACCTCAAAGGCGGGCGTACCCGCGAGCTCTATCAGCTGTTTGTGCACAGCGGCGAGCTGGCGGTACTCCTGGGACTCGAAGAGGGTGCGCTTGATGCGGTGCGTGCGCGCGAAGCCCGTGCTCGTCTCCATCGCCTTCACGCGCAGCTCGAGCGGATCGAGCTCCTCCTTGAGCTCGGTGGCGTGCGTCTCGCCGTCCACACCCTTGCGCGAGAGCAGCTCGATCGCCGCCTCGGCGCTCATCACCTGCTCATCCAGCAGCGAAGACTCCTCGAGGAACTGCACCATCTCGTGGCCGTGCGCGGCGCGCAGCGAAGAGGCCCAGCCTTCGTACTGCTTGAGCAGCCGCGTGAAGCGCTGCCAGCGGTTCTCGGTGAGCTTGAACTGCGTGCCGTGGCGGTCGAACACCGCGAGCTTCTCCCACTTGTCGGCGAGGAGGATCTCCTCGAGCTCGGACTCGCGCTCGATGTAGCGCTCGCGCGAGCCCTGCTTGAGCTTGTAGAGCGGGGGCTTGGCGATGTATACGTAGCCGGCCTTGATCAGCTCTTCCATCTCGCGGAAGAGCAACGTGAGGACGAGCGTGCGGATATGCGCGCCGTCGACATCCGCGTCGGTCATCAGCACCACCTTGTGGTAGCGCGCGTTCTCGATGTTGAACTCATCGCGCACGCCCGTGCCGATCGCTGTGATCAGCGCCTGCACCTCGGTGTTCTGCAGCACCTTGTCGATGCGGCTCTTCTCCACGTTGAGGATCTTGCCGCGCAGCGGCAGCACCGCCTGCGTATTGCGGTCGCGCCCCTGCTTGGCCGAGCCGCCCGCGGAGTCGCCCTCCACCACGAACAACTCCGCCAGCGAGGGGTCCTTCACCGAGCAGTCCGCGAGCTTTCCCGGCAGCGTCGAGTTCTCGAGCGCCGACTTGCGTCGCGTCAAATCGCGTGCCTTACGCGCGGCCTCGCGCGCGCGCTGCGCCTGCACCGACTTCATGATCACCGCGCGCGCCTCGCTGGGATTCTCCTCGAGGAACTCGCCGAGGCCGGCGTTGACGATCGACTCCACGAAGCCCGCGATGCCGGGGTTGCCGAGCTTGGTCTTCGTCTGCCCCTCGAACTGGGGGTCGCGCAGCTTCACCGAGATCACCGCCGTGAGACCCTCGCGCACATCCTCGCCGGTGAGGTTATCCTCCTTCTCCTTGAGCAGCCCCTTGTCGCGGGCGTACTTGTTCAAGGTGCGCGTGAGCGCCGAGCGGAAACCCGACATGTGCGAGCCACCCTCGCGCGTATTGATGTTGTTGGCAAACGAGTGGATCGACTCCTGATAGGAGGAGTTCCACTGCATCGCCACCTCCGCCGCGCCCTCGTCTGACTCGCCTTCGAAGAACACCACCTTGCGGTGCACCGTGTCCTTGTTCTCGTTGAGATAGGCCACGAAGTCCTCGATGCCGCCCTCATACTGGAACTCGGCGCTGTGCCCCTCGCCGCGCTCGTCGGTTATCGAGATCTTCAATCCGCGCGTGAGGAACGCCGTCTCGCGCAGGCGCTCCTCGAGCGTGTGGAAGTCGAAGTCGAGCGTCTCGAAGATGTCGGCGTCAGCCAGGAACGTCACCGTGGTGCCGGTGGGCGCGTCCTTGGCGAGCTTCTCGCCGCGCTGCAGCTCCCCCTGGGGCGCGCCGCGGGAATATTCCTGCGACCACTTGTAGTCATCGCGGTGAATCTCCACGCGCAGCTGTTCTGAGAGCGCGTTCACGACCGAGACGCCGACGCCGTGCAGGCCACCGGAGACCTTGTAGCCGCCGCCGTCGCCGAACTTGCCGCCGGAGTGCAGCACCGTCAGCACGACCTCCACCGCCGGGCGGCCCTCCTTCTCGTGCATCGCGACCGGGATACCGCGGCCGTTGTCCACGACGGTCACCGAGCTATCGGGGTGGATCGTCACCGACACCTCGGTGCAGTAGCCGGCGAGGGCCTCATCCACGGAGTTGTCAACAACCTCATACACAAGGTGGTGAAGGCCCATCACGCCAGTCGAGCCGATGTACATGCCGGGGCGCTTACGCACCGCCTCCAGACCCTCCAGCACGGTGATGTCCTGGGCGTCGTAGCCGGCGGCGACACCCGCCGAGGTGTTGGCTACTCCATCCTTCGCTGTACGTGCGCTCGGGCTTGCGTCCGGGCTCTGCTCACCTGTGGCCAATGATCCTCCGATGACGTGAGAACGCCCCGGTTCCCGGTACGAAGACCGCGGGCCGGGGCGGGTGCGTTTGTGTATCGAATAATAGCACAGCGAGGGGTCTCAGCGGGCGCAACAGTGGGTCGAATCGCCTGCAAACAAGCCAAAAACGGGCCCACACGCCTGCCGCAAGCCCTCGCCTTCACCGCTCATCGTCTTCATCCGGTGCGGCAGCGCAACTCACGGATGAGCTCTTCGCCGAGCGCCGCGTTGAGGCGCGCGATCAGCTCGCTCGCCATCAGGTTCAGCTCCTGCGCCCACACGGCCGCCGCGCACGTCACCGTGAGCACGCCCGAGCGCTCCGCCGTGGGTCGCGCGGCCTCGGCGACAGCTGGCCCCGCAGCCTGCGCCCACGCCCCCTGAACCCGCGCCAGCGGGGTGGCGGGGGCGATCGTTGCGGTGAGACCCTCCATGGCGAACGAGAGTGGGCGGGGAGCGCGGCGCCTCATAAGACTCTCATAGCCCTCAGGCCGCCAACGCCTCTTGCAGAACAGCGCCGGGCGCGATGCGCAGGCGCGTGGTGCGCGCGTCGCTCGCGGCGGGCACATGGGTGAGGTCGGTGGTGGCGATCACGCTCTGTCCTCCACTCGATAGCTCCGCGCAGAGCAGCTCACGGCGCTGGGAGTCGAGCTCGCTCATCACATCGTCGAGCAGCATCAGCGGCGTGCTGCCCCGCTCGCGCGCGAGCACCGAGCGCTCCGCAAGCAGCAGGGCGAGCAGGCTAAGGCGCTGCTCGCCCTGCGAGCCATAGGTGCGCAGCTCGCGTCCATCGCGGCGGAAGAGCAGCTCATCGCGATGGGGTCCATGGGCGCTGAAGCCCCGCTCCAGCTCACTCTCCAGACGCTCCCGCAGCTCCGCGGCGAACTCCTCGGGGTCGCTCGCGCGCGATCGTGAGCGGTACTCGAGCGTCGCCTCTCCCTCGAGGCCGAGCTGCTCGGCGCGCTGCGCAAACGGCTCACGCACCAGATCCAGCGCGGCGGAGCGGTCCTCGCGCAGGGCCACGGCGTGCACCGACACCTCGCGATCCCACGAGGGGAGCGTCTCGCGTGAGGCTCTCCCCCCGCGAATCGCGCTCAGCAGCGCATTGCGCTGCGCCAGCGCGCGCGCATACGCGCGGCGCGTGGCGGTGCGCAAAGGCCAGATCGCCGCCACCAGCCGATCGATGTGCGCGCGGCGCAATCCCGGCGCGCCCTTCAACAGCTCCAGGCGATCGGGTAGGAACACGCTCACGAAGGGGCGCGTCTGCACATCGACCATCCGCTCCACCACCGCGCCATCCACGCGCATCCGCTTCACGGCGCGCTCGCCATCCTCGAACACGCCGTACCCCACGCTCAGCTCATGCTCCTGGGAGCCCTCCACGGCGCGCACCTCCACGCGGGTGGCCTGGCACCCGAAGCGGACCACCTCGCGCTCGTTGCGTGTACGCAGTGCGTGTCCGGTGCAGCCGAAGTACAGCGCCTCGAGCAGATTTGACTTGCCGGCCCCATTAGGTCCATGCAGCACCGTGAGCCCCTCGCCCAGATGCGCCTCCGCGCGCGCATACGTGCGGAAGTCGCGCAGCTGAACGCTAAGCACGCGCATGTCCTAAGCGCCGTGGGGGCTCACACGTTCAGCCTGATTGGCATTATGAGATACACGAAGTCCCCGCTCTCGGGAGACTCGATCAGCCCGGGGCGCAGCGGGCTGATGAGCTTCATCACCAGCTCATCGCTCTCAACGCTCTCCAGCCCATCGCGCAGGAACTCGGGGTTGAAGCCGATCTCAAACGGCTCGCCGTGGAAGGGCGCGGGGATCGTCTCGCTCGCCTCGCCCACATCCGGCGTCTGCGCGGAGACCGTCAGCTCCCCCTCGCGGAAGCCGAGGCGCAGTGGGGCGTTCTTCTGCGCGAGCAGGCTGATACGGCGCACCACCTCGGTGAGCTCGCCGGTGGCTAGACGTAGTTCGTGCTCCACCGACTCGGGGAGCAGCTGGCGGTAGTTGGGGAACTGCCCATCGAGCAAGCGCGAGGAGAGCGTCACGCCATCGAGCTCGAAGATCACCTGGTTCTGGCCCACACTCACCGCCAGCGTTGTGCTCTGCACCTGTTGGGCGATGCGCACGAGCTCCTGCAGCGCGCGCGCCGGCACATTGGCCTCCAGCGTGCCCGTGAGCGGCGCGTCGAGCTTCGTCTGCTTAACGCTGAGGCGATAGGAATCGGTGGCGACCATCCGCAGCTCCTGCTCGGCGGCGACCATCAGGATTCCCGTGAGGATCGGCCGCGTCTCATCGCGCGAGGCCGAGCGCGCCACACGTGAGACCGTCTGCACAAACGCCTCAGCCGGGAGCGCCACCTGCGTATCGGGCGATGCCGTGGGCAGCGCCGGGAAGTCCTCCACGCGCAACGTGCGCAGGTGGAAGGTGGCGGGGCCCGAGATCAGCTCCACATCCTGCTCTGAGGGGCGCAGCTCGAGCGTCACCTTTGCATCGGGGAGCGCACGCGCCACGTCCAACAGCAGGCGAGCCGGGAGCACGACCTCACCGGGACGCTCCACATCGGCCTCCAGCGGGACACGCAGGCCGATGTCCATATCGGTGGCGAGCAGCTCGGTGGCCTCGGCGGTGGCTGAGATCTTCACACCGGAGAGGGCCTGCACGGCGGTGCGTGTAGAGGCCACGCGGGTCACCGTCTGCAACTGCGCGAGCAGCTCTGAGGTAGAGAGGGAGATCTTCACGATTGCGATGGCACCTTGGCGAAAGGGATTGGTTTAGTAGAGCCTGTTGGTATGTGGATTGAGAGGTTTGAAGCCAAGCACAGCGGCTGAAGTTGTGGAGGGAGTGTGATGAACCGAGGAAGTGTTTCAGGCGCGGCGGTCGTCATCCTCGGTTCTCCAAGTGCGTGCGCAGCTTATGCACAGCTTCACGCGTGGAGGCATCCGTGGCGATGCGCTCCTCGATGCGTCGCCAAGCATGGAGCACCGTTGTGTGATCCCGACCCCCAAAGCGCCGCCCGATGGCGGGCAGCGATTCGGATGTGAGCTCGCGCGCGAGGTACATCGCCAGCTGTCTCGGCTGAGCCACTCGCGCGGTGCGGGTGCTGGAGAGGAGCTCCTGCTCACTCACGCCGAACTGCTCGCACGCAGCGAGCTGGATGTCATCGATCGAGTGCGCCGCCCGCGCGGCACTCGTTGGATAGAGCCCATCGAGAACCTCCCCCACGAGCTCGCTGGTGAGAGGCCGCCCGGTGAGCGAGCTGAAGGCCACGATACGGATCAACGCGCCTTCGAGCGCACGTACGTTGAGCGTCACGCGCTCAGCGATCAGCTCCAGCGCCCGATCGTCGGCGAGTCGCACGCCGTCGTGGTGCGCGCGTTTGCGCAGGATCGCAAGGCGCGTGTTGTGATCCGGCGGGCGGATGTCTGCGACGAGGCCCGCCTCGAAGCGCTCGCGCAGGCGGTCCTCGAGCGCCTGCAGGTCGCGTGGAGGGCGATCTGAGGTGAGCACGACCTGGCTGCCTACGTCATGCAGCCAGTTGAAGGTGTGGAAGAACTCCTCCTCGGTCTTCGCCTTGCGCTCGAGGAACTGCACGTCGTCGATCAACAGCACATCCACGTGGCGAAAGCGCGCCTTGAAGCGGTCCACGCGCCCTTCGCCGAGCGCGAGCACGAACTCGTTGGTGAAGGACTCGCCGGTGCCCGCCCGCACCACGAGCTCGGGGCTGTGGCGCGCGATGAGCGTCGCGATCGCGCGCATCAGGTGCGTCTTGCCCACGCCGGGGGGGCCGCAGATGAACAGCGGGTTGTATGCCTGCGCGGGCATCTCCGCAACGGTCAGCGCCGCTGCGTGGGCAAGGCGGTTGGAGTCGCCGATCACGAATTGATCGAAGGTGAGCTTGGGGTTGCCCAGCAGCTCGGGCTCGTCGGGGGCGGGGCCGGGGGATTGCCCGCGCGTGGGGTTGCTGGCGCTCGCACGCTGCATCTCTCTGCCAGCGGGCGCCCACCGCGAGTCCCTCGCGCTCGCGGATCCTCGCGCTTGCTCACCCAGCGTGGCCCCTTGCGTGGCACCGCTGCGCTTGCTGTGCCCGCGGAGGCTCGCGCTGCTGTCCCCCGCCGGAACCCGTTCAACCACATCGACGGTGGTGCCCGGCCCAAGGACCGCAGCGGCGCAGGTCTGCAGGAGCCGGCCGAAGCGCTCGCGCACCCACCCGCAGGCGTGCGGCGGCGCATCGATCAGGAGTCGCTCCCCGGCGAGCTCGCACGCGCGCAGGGGCTCCAACCAGATGCGATACGTGGGCTCGTCGACGGCCGCGGCAAGCTCGGCCTGCACGCGCAACCACATCTGCTCCAGCTCGTCGCTCACGGCAGCGTTGACCCGCCCCTCCCAGGGAGAAAGTGAATACATCTATCGATTAGGTTCCGTCCGCCCTGCGCCGTTCGCCGGCGAGGAGTCCGGCGCGAGCGAATATACCCAACCGCTCTCCCCCCGCGCTGTTCGCATGGCCGCAATTGGCGGGAATTTCCGTTCCGCTCCCGAGCCGGCCGAACGGCGGGCGATAGCAGGCGGGCAAGACGGGTATACTGGGCCACCTGCAGGTCGCCCTCGGCCATAGCGAAGGCGTGTTTTCGGCAGCCGCGAAGGTCCGCACAGGCCGCGGCGGATTAAGTCCCACCCACCCCCGGCTCCGCCGGCCCTCTCCCTATTTCTGAACCCACACAACCATGAAGCGCACCTACCAGCCCAAGAAGCGCAAGCGCGCCCGTACGCACGGGTTCCGCGCCCGCATGAGCACGCGCGCAGGCCGGCTCACGCTCAAGCGCCGGCGCGACAAGGGCCGCAAGCGCCTATCGACTTGACGAGGCCGGCGCGATGAAGCCGCCCTCCTCTCGCCGTGGCCGTCTCTCGCGCAGCGCGGAGTTCGAGCGCGTCTACCGCCAGGGGCGCTCTTCGGCGAACCGCCATCTGGTGCTCTATACCTTCCCCAACCCCTCCACCGAGCGCCCGCGGTTGGGGCTCTCCGTCTCGCGCAAGGTGGGCGGCGCAGTGGAGCGAAACCGCGTGAAGCGGCTCCTGCGCGAGGCCTTCGCAGGCGCTGAGGGGTCCCTGAACGCGGGGCACGACGTGGTGGTTGTGGCGCGTCCCGAGGTCCGCGAGCTCGCCGAGCGAGAGGGTCTCGCGGGGGTTGACGCCGCGCTCAGCGAGCTACTCGAGAAGTCTGGCCTGCGCGCGGGGCGAGCGGCAAAGGGCCCCCAGCAGCCCCCCACGGGGGATGTCGAGCCGCTGCCCGAGCCGCTATCCACCGGAGATTCCGCGTGAGCCGCTCGCCGGGCGCATCGGTGGCATGGCCGCGCAGCGCCCTCCATTCGCTCGTTCGTGCTCCAATCGTGCTCTACCAGCGCGTCCTCTCTCCCGCGCTGCCGCGGCGCTGCAAGTACGAGCCCACCTGCTCGCGCTACGCGCTGCAGGCGATCGAGCGCTACGGCATCCCCCGCGGCACGGTGCTCGCCGCGTGGCGCCTTCTGAGGTGCAACCCCTGGAGCCACGGCGGGTACGATCCCGTGCAGGCCCAGCGCCTCTTCAAGACCTCCAAGGCCATCTGAACCAGCCATGCCCATCATCGCCACGAACTTCATCGAAGAAGCCTTCTCGCCGCTGATCTCGCTGTTCGAGTCGATCCTCGTGTTCATCCACGAAAACATCGTGGGCGGGAGCTGGGGCCTGGCGATCATCGGTCTCACGGTGGTTGTGCGCGCGGTGATGGTGCCCCTCACGGTGACCCAGTTCCGCTCGATGCAGCGGATGCAGGCGCTCGCGCCGGAGATCAAGGCGCTACAGGAGAAGTACAAGGACGACAAGCAGCGCCAGCAGCAGGAGATGATGAATTTCTACCGCGAGAACAAGGTCAATCCGTTCGCCTCGTGCCTCCCGATCGTGCTCCAGCTGCCGGTCTTCATCTCGCTCTTCTACATGCTTCGCACCGAACTGAAGCTCGACATCTGCGGGCCGGCGCTGCGCGAACACTTCCACGTTGCCACCAACAGCGCGATCACGAGCTCGCAGCTGCAGAGCGTCACCTGCAACCAGGTCGCCCCCCACTCGGCGAAGTTCCTCTTCATCCCCGACATCACCGCGCAGGCCACGGGCGCCGTGCTGGTGGTTCTTTTGGCGCTCTACATCGGCTCGCAGCTCGCCTCCACGCTGATGATGAGCGCCACCGCGGACAAGAACCAGCGGCGCATGATGCTTGCGCTGCCGCTTGTCTTCGTGCTGTTCATCTTCCGCTTCCCGGCCGGCCTGCTGGTGTACTGGATCACCACCAACCTCTGGACGATGGGCCAGCAGTACATCGTGCGCCGGGGTATCGGACCGCCCTCGCTGCCCGTGAAGAGCTCGAGCGCGACCGCGAGCGCTAGCGCGGATGGGGCTTCCTCGAACGGCAAGAAGGGTCTTCCCAGTGCCCCCAAGGGCGAGCCCGCCCTCGCGGGGATCGGCGGCGCGACACCGCCTCCCCCTCCGCGCAAGAAGAAGAAGCGCTCGGGACGGCGGCGATGAGCGACGCGGAGAACATCGAGGAGGAGGAGCTGGAGGGCCCCGAGAACGGTGAGTCCGAGGATCCGCTGGACATACTCGCGGACCTGCTCGAGGAGATCGTCGACGGGCTCGGCCTCGATGTGGAGATCGAGGTGGAGGAGTCCGAGGGCGTGCTCACGGGCTTCATCGAAGGCGAGGATGTGGGCCTCTTCATCGGTCGCCGTGGCCAAACGATCGATGCGGTGCAGCACCTTGCGCAGCGCATCGTCTTCCGCGGAGGTCCCTCCACCGCACGGGTGGTGATCGACGCCGATGGCTACCGCGAGCGCCGCGCGCGTGTGTTGCGCGAAGACGCCAACGACGCCGCCGAGGAGGCCCTGCGCGAGGGCCAGCCGGTCGAGCTCGACCCGATGCCCGCCTCTGAGCGGCGCGTCGTGCACGAGCACCTCCGCGACCGCGGGGATGTCCAGACGCACTCCGAGGGCGATGAACCCGAGCGGTATCTGGTTGTCTCACCGCTCGAGGGGTGAGCGTTTCACGGGAAACACTTCGCCTCACGGAGCTGTGTGAGCGATGGGGACTGGGCGGGGGCCAGCGGACTCAACTCGCGTCGATTCTTGACGAACTGAAGGCCGATGAGCACGCGCCGACTGCGGTGCGCGAGCCCGCTGAGGCGCTCGGCGTGCACCTCGCCGATTCGCTGGTGGGCCTGGAGCTGGAGGCGGTGCGCGCAGCCGGTTCGCTGGCAGATCTTGGTGCGGGCGCCGGGTTTCCTGGATTGGCGCTGGCGGTGGCACTGCCCAAATGCCGGGTGGTGTTGGTGGAGAGCCAAGCTCGCAAGTGCGGGTTTATCGAGCGTGTAGCGGCGGCAGCGGAGGTGGAGAACGTCCGTGTGGTGTGCGCCCGTGCGGAGGAGTGGGGGGAGGGGAGGGGTGCCAACGACGTTGTGACAGCGCGTGCGCTGGCGGCGGCACCGGTGGTGCTGGAGTACGCGGCCCCGCTGTTGCGCCTTGGGGGGGCGCTGGTCGATTGGCGGGGCCGGCGCGACGCCGAGCAGGAGCGAGCAGCCGTCGTGGCTGCCGACGAGCTGGGCCTGCGGCTCGTGGAGATCCGCTTGGTTGAGCCGTTTGCGGGCGCCCTCAACCATCACCTGCACGTGTACGAGAAGGTCGAGGAGACGCCGTCGCGCTTCCCGCGCCGCGTGGGCGTCGCTCGTAAGCGCCCGCTCGGTTGCTAGCTTCCCGGGGCAGTGGGAACGGTCTACGCGATCACCAATCAGAAGGGCGGCGTGGGCAAGACGACCACGGCGGTGAATGTGGCGGCGTGCATCGCGGAGGCGGGGTACGAGACGCTGCTTGTGGACGTCGACCCGCAGGCGAACGCCACGGTGGGCCTTGGGCTTCCGCGAACGCACGCGCCGGGGCTGTATGAGGTCCTCACGGGCGAGAGCACGCCCGAGGAGGCGCTCGCGCCGACGCCCGTATCGGGGCTGAGCATCCTCCCGGCGGGCGCGGGCCTCGCGGGTGCGAGTGTGGAGATGCCCCGCTTGGAGGGTTTCGAGGGGCACCTGCGCGAGAGCCTCGCGCCGATTCGCGAGCGCTTCGAGTACATCCTGCTCGACTGCCCCCCCTCGCTGGGCCCCCTCACCGTGAGCGCTTTGGTGGCGGCGGATCGGGTGATCGTGCCGGTGCAGACGGAGTACTTCGCGCTGGAGGGTCTCGCGGGCCTGCTCGATACGCTGGCGCTCGTGCAGCGCGAGCTCAACCCCCGCCTCACTGTCGCGGGGATGCTGTTGACGATGCACGACGCACGCACGCGCCTGGGGCGCGATGTGGAGCGCGAAGTGCGCGCGCACTTTCCCGAGCTCGTGTTCGACACGGTGATCCCCCGCAATGTGCGCCTCGGCGAGGCCCCCAGCTATGGGCTGCCGGTGACCCACCACGACCCCCACAGCGCGGGTGCGGAGGCTTATTTCGAGCTGGCCAAAGAGGTTGCGGCGCGCGGATGATGGCTGTTCATCCTCAGATAGTTTGGCGCGGTCCAACCGGGGCCGATGGGTTCGGGCCCGCTGCGTCCGCCCCTGAGAAGACCCTCGCGGGGGCTGGAGTATGAGCGCTCCCAAGCGCGGCATGGGGCGCGGTCTGGAGGCGATCCTCTCGGTGTCGAGCGCCGGCGCTGACCCCGCGCGCGAGGAGCTGCGCGAGGTGCCGGTGGAGCTGATCTCGCCCAACCCGCGCCAGCCGCGCAGGCGCTTCGACGAGGACGCATTGCACGCGCTCGCGGGCTCGCTGGGGGAGCGGGGGGTGCTGCAGCCGGTACTTCTGCGGCCCCGCCCCGGCGGCGGCTACGAGCTCGTGGCGGGCGAGCGACGCTGGCGCGCCGCACAGCTGGCGGGCATGGAGAGCATCCCCGCGCTCGTGCGCCCCCGCGACGACGCGCTCGCGCTGGAGGTGGCGCTGATCGAGAACATGGCGCGTGAGGATCTCAACCCGATCGAGGAGGCCAACGCCTGCGTGGCGCTCGTGGAGGAGCTGGGACTCACGCGCGAGCAGGTGGGCATTCGCGTGGGGCGCAGCCGCGTGGCGGTCTCCAACCTGCTGCGCCTGCTCGAGCTCCCCGATGAGGCTCTCGCGGCGATCGAGAAGGGGACGCTCAGCGAGGGCCACGGCCGCGCGCTGCTGCTCGCCAAGGACCGCACCGCGCAGCGGCGCCTCGCACGCAGCGCGGCGGCGGAGGGGTGGTCGGTGCGTGTGGTGGAAGATCGCGCGCGCCGCAGCAACGAGGCGGCGGGGGGTGCGAAGGGGCCAGCGGGCCGCGCGAAGGGTCGGGGCAAGGAGCGCCTGCACCCCGATCAGGAAGCTGCCGCGGCCGAGATATCGGAAGCATTCGAGGGGGCGCTGGGCTTCGAGGCGGGCGTTTGCCCCACGCCCGAGGGCGGGTACAAGGTGGAGCTGGCCTTCGCCTCGCGCGATGAGGCGCTCGCGCTCGCGCACCGTCTGCGCGGGAGCGGGGGCGGGCGCTAGAATCGCGGGCCGCGGGCGATTAGCTCAGTTGGTTAGAGCGCTTCTCTGATAAGGAAGAGGTCCCAGGTTCGAATCCTGGATCGCCCATTGTGACGGGTGGCGCTTGTAGCCTTTGAGGCTATGAGTTATCAAGGAGACGCGAGAAAGCTGCGCCGCGACTTGGAGCGCAAGGGCTGGCGGGTCGAGAAGCGCAAGGAGTACTGGCTGCTCTTCCCACCGGATGGTTCGACCGCACCCGCGCGAATGCCGGGCACGCCTTCCTCGCAACGAACTTGGCACAACCTACTTGCCGATCTCAAGCGGAAGGGGTATAAGCAGTGAGCATGGAGTACCGCATCTTCGTTCTGGTCCCTGGCGTTCCACTCGCGGATGAGTCCGCGTGGGAGCGCCTAATCGGATGGCTCGAGCGCAACCACGGCGAACTCGGACCGGTGATCTCCTGGGACGACAGCACGACGGCGCGTATCACCGTCGCCACCAATGCCGAGGACGCTGCTGCGGCGGCCGAGATGGCCTCCAGCGCGGTCGCCCGTGCTCTTCACGCCATCGATCTCGGAGTGCTGTATCCGCGAGCAATCGAGGTTGAGGCCGTGAACGCCACGGAGCCACTCGCCGCATAGCGTCCCGTTTCATCGGCCGTCTCGGCAGTTGTGGATCCGCCACGATGGGCACGCTGATAGGGCGCTTTCGCAGAGGTGTCACGCCCCCGCCCCCAACCGCCAGTGGATAACCGCGCACAGGGCTAAGGCAGAACGCCGTCTCTGCCGATAGAGGGGTCCGTGAGGCATCTCTCCCGTTTATTGGCAGCGCTCGGCGCCGTGCGCACGTGGGTTGCGGCGTTGGGCATGGCGAGCGTTGTAACGCTCGCCCTCTCAGCCTCCGCGGAGGCGATCGTCACGAGCGTGTCCACCGAATCGGGCCCGGCGGTGGTTGGGTTGCAGCCGCGCAACGGCACGAGCCTATACACCCCAGGCGAGCTGCCGAAGACCTTCTCCAACCCCGAAGGCCACCCGGTTGTTCCCAACAGCAATGTATATGCGATCTATTGGGATCCCAAGGGCTACGCCTACCATGGCGACTGGCAGAGCCTGATCGATAACTTCCTCGCGGGCATCGGCTCGGCGAGCGGGCGGTTCGCGAATGTGCTGACGGTGGATGAGCAGTACACCGATAAGGCCAACGAAGGGGCCGCGCATACGCTGAACTTCCATGGCGCCTACACCGACACCGAAGCGTATCCGGCGCTTGGCAACTGCGTGGATCCGCATCCGATGTCGCTCACCAACCGCATCGCGTGTATCACCGATGCGCAGATCCATAGGGGCCTTGAAAATTTCATCGAAGCGCACCATCTGCCGAAGGGGATGAGCACTGTCTACTACCTGCTGACCCCCCCCGGCGTGACCGTGTGTGTGGACCACGGCGGCCCCACGGGTCACTGCTCCGACAGCGTGGAAGGCTCGGCGGAAAGCTATGAAAACAGCTTTTGCAGCTACCACTCGGACATCAGCCCCACCGATCCGGTCTCCGGCGACGCCAACACGGTCCTGTATGGAGTGATCCCGTGGACGGCGGGGACGTTCCCCGACTATCACCTCTCCCCCGAAGCCCTCACGACGGCGTGGGACTGCCAGGACGGCGGTTTCGACCCGACGGGCCACGTGGTTGAGGAACGCGAGAAGGCGCACGAACGAAGCGGCACCGAAGAAGAAGCCTTCGCCAAGATGTCCACTGAAGAAAAGCACGCGGTCGAAGAAACCGAAGCGCGGGAGGGCCCCCACCCGCAGGAGCCCAACCAGCCGCTCACTGCGCCTGGCCCCGATGGCACATATGACACGGGCCTCGCGGACCTGATCATCAACCAGATCGCGGTGGAGCAGCAGAACATCGTCACCGATCCGCTGCTCAACGGGTGGCAGGATCTGCAGTCAAACGAGGCCACCGACGAGTGCCGAAACTTCTTCGCGCCCGCTCAGGGTAGCTCGACGGCACTCGAAAAGACCGACGCCGGGACCCTCTACAACCAGACGTTTGGGACGGTGAACTACTACCTCAATACGGCCTTCAACCTGGCCTCGCAGAAGCTCCCCTACCCGGCTGTGCCGTGCATCCCGGGGATCAGGCAGGAACCGCAGTTCACAGCCCCCAATGTGGCCAATGCGGGCGAACTTGTGGGCTTCGATGGGATGGAGTCGGATATCACGCTCGATGCGGGCACGAGGTACACGAAGCTTGTGGAAGAAGAAGCGAATTACCCGCTCTTCACATGGGACTACGGCGATGGCACGCCCACGGTGACGGGCTACGCGCCGGGCGGTCCCACGATCAACTCCTCGGGCTTCAACTGCGACTTCCCGTGGCACTCGCCGTGCGCGGCGAGCACCTTCCACGCCTATCAGTACGGCGGCACCTACCAGGTGACGCTCACGGCGAGCGACGTGGGCGGTAACACGGTGAGCGTTATGCACGAAATCACGATCGACGGCCCACCGCCGCCGCCTCCCCCCGCGCCGCCGGCACCCCCGACCCCGCCGGCGGAAGGCTCGACCGCGGGCAGCGCGACGGGCGCAACGGCGGGCAAGAGCGGCTCGGGCTCGGGCTCGGGCTCAGGCGGCGGCTCACCGGCACTCCCCGGCCCCGTGGCCCAGGCGGTGGCGAGCAGCCGCTCGCTTCCCCAGGCACTGCGCAATGGCCTCGTGGTGAACTACTCGGTGAACGAGCAGGTTGCAGGTCACTTCGAGGTGCTGCTCAACAGCCAGACGGCGCGCCGTCTGGGGATCAGGGGCCCGGTGGCCACAGGCCTGCCCGCGGGCACGCCGCAGTCGCTGGTGATCGGCCAGGCGATCCTCGTGACCACGAAGGGTGGGCACTCAACTGTGCGCATCAAGTTCTCCAAGCGCACCGCACAGCACCTGCACCACGTGGCGAGGGTGTCGCTGATGCTGCGTTTGGTGGTGCGCAACGCAGCGGCGCAGAACCCGCAGAGCACGACCGTGATCACCACGTTCGTGCTGCACCGCTGAGTCGGCTCTACAACCCGGGCCAGTGCCGCGCGACGTAGCCTGAGTTGTTCACGGCGCCGACCTGCCAGCGCGAGGCGAAGACGCCGCTGCGCCCGGCGGTGTCGTAGAGGATGCCGTCGATGTACATGTAGGTGTGCCCGGCGTTGGCGAAGACCGTGATCCACTTCCCGGGCCCGGGGGCGCCCCAGCTCTCGAGGCTGCCGGAGGTCTCGGGCGCGGAGAGAAGGCCGCCGGCGGCGAGCGCGTAGCTGACGGAGCCCGAGCAGTCGTAGGCGTTGTCGACGAAGGAGGCGTGCCCGCCGCCGTAGACGTAGGGGAAGTCGGCGATCGCGTTGGCGCCGGCGATCACCTGGGCGATCACCGCGGGAACGCCGGGGGGCGGCGTGATGGTGCCATTGCCGCCGATCGACTCCCCGCCCGCGACGGGCGTAAGCGTCTGGCGCTGCACGGCGCGTTCGGCGGCATGCATCTGGCCGAGCTCGCGGCGGACTTCGGCGTCGGAGGGTGCGCCGGGGGCGACGGCTGCTTCGGCGGCGGTGCTGGGCGTGATCGCCGCCTTATGACGCGCGGAGGCGGGCGCGGGGAAGCTGCGCGCGGCTTCGGGGTCGGGCACCTCATTGGCGGCGAGGTGGCGCTGCCCGACTGCCGCCGCGCCAACGGAGGCTCCCGTGGCGCCGGCCCCAACCGTGGCGCCGGTTCCTGCGTTCGCGGTGGCTCCGGTGGAGGCGGGGACGCTGGAGGTTCCGGGATTGGCGCGGGGGCTCTGCGAGGGCGTGCGCTTGAGCTTGGCGGAGGGGTGCACCACCGATGTAGGCTGCGTTGTGGCGGATGCGCCCGCAACACCGCTATGCGGCGGAGTCTGGGCCTTGACGTTCGAGTGCCCGGAGCTGCCGCCGCCGTTGAGAAACAGGACGGCGGCGAGCACGAGCACGGTGGCGAGGGCCAGCGCACCACCGAGCTGAAGGCGCGAAGGACGCCAGCGTGAGCCGGTGACGGGCGCGCTGTCTTGCAGGGAACTCACCGCGGCACAGCGTAGCCCCAATCTGGCGGCGGCACGCCAGAGGCGGTGCACCTGCCGGGGGGCGGGCTCGCTACCCTAGGCGGATGAACGACGAGGCCACCGCGGTGGGGCTGCGCCGCCCGAGCGCTCCTGCGTCCGTGGAGCTGCGGCCGCACACGCGACTGCTGCACGGGCTTCGCCGGCCGGCGAACTGGCTGCAGCTGGTGCGTTTCGGCCTGGTGGGCGGAACGGGATTCGTGGTGAATGTGGGCGTGTATGCGCTGTGCGTGCATGCCTTCGCCATCGACTACCGCGTGGCGTTCGTGCTGGCGTGGCTGGTTGCGGTGAGCAACAACTTCCTGCTCAATCGCCACTGGACCTTCGATGCGGCGGCGGGGAGCGTGCGCTTTCAGGCGGTGCGCTTCTTCGCGGTGAGCGTGGTGGCGGCGGTGTTCGGCTTTTTGCTGCTGACGCTGCTGGTGGAGAGCGCGGGGCTCGCGAAGGTGCCGGCGGAGGCGCTGGCGGTGGCGGCGTCGACGCCGCTGAACTTCCTCGGAAACAAGCTTTGGAGCTTTCGCGCCTCCAGCTGAGGCCCCGTAACGTCTGAGACCCGCGCCTCGATGCGGGCCCGAGGACGGTGGCGAGGGCAGAGCTGGCACCTATACTCTGAGCCCAACCTCCCGGAGGATGCTCGTGCAGGAGATGGTCATCTACGGCGTCAGTTTCGACATGGTCGGCAAGCAGCCGATCGTGCTCTTGAAGACAGTCGACGGCAATCGGTTCCTGCCGATCTGGATCGGGCACCCCGAGGCTGCGTCGATCCTGATGAAGCTGCAGGGCGCCTCGACACCGAGGCCGATGACGCACGATCTGCTGTATGACCTGCTGGGGGAGCTCGAGGCGAAGTGCACGCAGGTGGCGGTGACGGAGCTGCGCGAGAACACGTTCTTCGCCTCGATCACGCTGAGCATGAACGGACGCGAGCTGGAGATCGACAGCCGCCCGAGCGATGCGATCGCGCTGGCGGTGCGCTGCGGCGCGCCGATCTTCGCGGCGGAGGAGGTCATCAACGAGTCGGCGATCGAGTTCGAGCACAACATCGAGGAGTCAGAGGACGTGGTGGAGAAGTTCAAGGAGTTCCTAGACGAGGTCTCTCCCGAGGACTTCGCCGCGGGCGATTCATAGGAAGGGGAAGGGGAGAGGACCGGCAGAGCCGGTCCGCGAGGGTCGCGGCGCGCGGAGTAGGGGAGGCTGCCGAAAACAGATCGGCTAGGACGCGCTCGCGAGAATCCGCCCGATGAGCTCGTCGAAGCCGATGCCGGCGGCGTCGGCGGCCTGGGGGAGGAGGCTGGTCTCGGTGAAGCCTGGGATGGCGTTGGTCTCGAGCACCCACAGCTCGCCGTCCTCGTCGAGCATGAGGTCGACGCGCGCGAAGCCGCGGCAGCCGAGCAGCTCGTAGACCTGGAGGGCGAGCTGCTGCGCTCGCGCGCTCACCTCGGGGGCCAGCTCGGCGGGGCAGACGAAGGTGGCGCCCCCGATTTCATAGCGCGCCTCGAAGTCGTAGAAGTCCTCGCCGCGCGGAACGGCCTCCACCACGGGAAGGACTTCTGGCTGGGTGCCATCCTCGGAGTCGAGCAGCGAGACCGCGAGGTCGCGCCCGGGGACGTAGCGCTCGAGCAGCACCTTGCGGTCGTAGGAGAAGGCGGCGAGTAGCGCGCTGGGGACCTCCTCAGGGGAGCGCGCGAACTTGATTCCCAGCGCGGAGCCCTGGCCGGCGGGCTTGACGACGAGCGGGAAGCCGAGGTTCCGCTCGATGTCCTTGAGCGCGCCTGCCGCGCCGAGCTCACGGAAGGCTGTCTCGTTGAAGGAGTGGAAGTCGGGCGTGGGGATCCCGGCGTCGTGCATGAGGTGCTTGGCGAGGACCTTGTCGGCGCAGCGGATACAGGCGGAGGGCCGCGAGCCGGTGTAGGGGATGCCGATCGCGCCGAGCAGCTCCTGCACGGCGCCGTCCTCGCCGTCGCGGCCGTGTAGCGCGATGAAGGCGACGTTGGGCTCCGCGGCGCGCAACTGGTGGATGAGCTCGGGGCCGACATCGATCACGAGGGTGTCGTGTCCGAGGCGCTGCAGAGCGTCCTCGATCTGTGCGCCGGAACGCAAGGAGACCTGGCGCTCGAGCGAGCGCCCGCCCTTCAGCACGGCGACCCTCATCTCATGCGTCCTCTCCGCTCGCGGTCGATGTGGCGCCGCCGCCCTCCGCGCTGCCTCCGTTGCGTGTGAGCGTCCCGAACAGTCCGACCTGGAGCCCCACGACTTTGCCGATGCGGCGGATCGCCTCGCGGATGTCCTCCTCGCGGATGCCGGCGAAGTTGAGGCGCATCGAGGAAGCGCCGCTGCGCCCATCCATGTAGGCGGCGCGGCCGGGCACGAAGGCGACGCCCTCGCTCTGCAGCGCGCGCGCGAGCAGGTCGGTGGTGTCGATGTAGTCGGGGAGGGTCGCCCAGATGAACAGCCCGCCGTGGGGCTTCGTCCAGCGGGCGGACTCGCCGAAGTGGGCCTGCAATGCCTGCAACATTGCGTCGCGCCGGCGGCGGTAGAGCTCGCGGAGCGTGTGGATGTAGCCCATCCAGTCCTCCTCGGCGAAGTACCTCGCGACGAACAGCTGTGTGACGGGCGAGGAGCACAGGTCGGCGCCCTGCTTGCCGAGGTTGAGCTTCTCGAGCACGGGCCGCGGCGCGACGGCCCAGCCGAGGCGCACGCCGGGGGAGAGGATCTTGGAGAAGGTGCCGAGATAGATCACGAGGTCCGAGGCTCCGCCGCGCGCGGCGTGGGAAGCGTCGAGCGAGTAGAGCGTGGGCAACGGCTCGCCCTCGTAGCGCAGCAGCCCGTAGGGGTTGTCCTCGAGGATCAGCAGCTCGCGTTCGCGCGCCACCTCGACGAGTCGCTGGCGGCGATCGAGCGACATCGTGACCCCGCCGGGGTTCTGGAAGTTGGGGATGGTGTAGATGAACTTCGGGCGCCTGCCCTCCGCTTGGAGGCGATCGAGGGTCTCCTCGAGCGCGTCGATGGGCATCCCGTGCTCGTCCATCTCGATCTGCACGACATCGGCCTGGTAGGCGCTGAAGGTGGGGATCGCGCCGGGGTAAGTGGGGGCCTCGGCGACGATCGTGTCGCCGGGGTCGATGAGGGTCTTACAGACGAGGTCGATGACCTGCTGGCCGCCGGTGGTGACGATCACGTCCTCGGCGTCCACGAGGGTGCCCTCGGCGGCCATCACATCCACGATCGTGTCCATCGCCACGGCCATCCCACCGGTGGGCCCGTACTGCAGTGCCCGCGCGGTGTCGTGGGCGGCGACGTCGGCCATCAGCTGCGCGTAGAGCTTGGGGGGGAACGTGGAGGTGTCGGGGAGCCCGCCCGCGAGCGAGATCACCTCGGGGCGCTCGGTGAGAGCCATCATTTCGCGCATCGCGGAGGAGCGCATACCGCGCGTGCGCGCGGCGAAGAGCTCCTCATAGCGCGCGAGCTCGCGCGCGGTGGGGCGGGCTCTGCGCGTGCCGTCGTCTACCGCCATGGTCTGAGAGCGTAGCTTGACCCGGGCGCTGCGCGCGGGAGATAGGCTGCGCCCCAGGATGAACGGCCTCGCTTTCTATATCGGCCTCGGCCTCGGCCTCGCGCTGGCGGCGGGCCTGCGCCCGTTTCTGCCGGCGCTGCTCGCCGGCGCACTGGGCTCGGCGGGGGCGCTGGGGGTGGGCTTTTCTCACGGCGAATACGGCTTCCTGCAGTCCGACTGGTGGCTGGTGGCGATGGCTGCCCTACTGCTGCTCGCGTGGCTGGCACAGCTGCGTGTGGGCTCGGAGCGCTTCGAGGCCGGTCCGCTCGGCGCGGCGGTGGCGGGACTGGGAGTGGGCGTGGCCGCGTTGCTGTTCGCGGGGACTCTCGGCGAGCACGGCGATGCCTCCTGGCCGGGGATCGTGGGCGGCGCGCTCGCGGCGCTGTTGGTGCAGGCGGGGGTGCGCCCGCTGGTAACGCGTGCGCGCGGGCGGTTGACCGAAAGCGGCGCGCGCGAAGCGTTGACGCTGTATGTGGATGGCGCGGCGCTGGTGCTCGCTGGGCTGGTGGCGCTGCTGCACCCGCTGGGGTATCTCGCGGTTGCTCCCTTCGCATGGCTGGTGCTGGGAACGCGAAGGCGCGCGGGGGAGAAGTACGCGGGACTGCGGATCTTGCGTCGGTGAGCACTCCGAAGCTCCCCCCAGGCCGCGGCCACACACGTGCGAGCAGGTACGCCGATCCGCCCGAGCTCCTATGACTCCGCCGAAGCTCATACTGTGCGTGATCGACGCGATGGCCCCGGTCCAGCTGGAGCGGGCGATCGCCGAGGGACGCGCGCCGGTGCTGGCGGAGATGGTGCGTCGCGGCCGCTATGTGTCTGACTGTGTGGCGGCGTTCCCCTCGGTGACGCCGGTGTGTGCGGCGTCGATCGTGACGGGTACGGGCCAGGAGCGCCATCGGATCCCGGCGATGAATTGGTACTCGCGCGAGGAGGGACGCTACATCGAGTATGGCTCGAGCTTCCGTGCGGTGCAGCGCTTTGGGATCGCGAGGCAGCTGACGGACACGGTGTACAACATGAACCGCGCGCATCTTGCTGCGGAGACGCTCACGGTGTTCGAGACGCTCGACGATGCCGAGGTGCGCACCGCGGGGACGACTTACCTGATGTATCGCGGGCGCCACCGCCATGAGCCCCAGCGCGATAGCGCGCTCACGCGCCTGGCGAGCGCGCTGATGCGCCATCCGGTGATGGGCCCGAGGGAGCTGTTCTACGCGGATATCTTCTCCAGCCGCCCCACCGGCTGCCGCTCGGGGCTGGGGATGCCGGGAGTGCGCGATCGCCACTCGGGCTGCGTGGGGGCCTATCTGGTGGAGCACGACCTGTTCGACTTCCTGCTGCTCTCGCTGCCGGACAACGATTGGTTCTCCCACAAGGAAGGCCCGGAGGGGCAGGTGCAGTCGATCGCGGCGGCCGATGTGCAGCTCGCGCGCGTGGCGGAGGCGGCGGGGGGCGTGGATGCGTTCCTCTCTGAGCACGCGGTGATCGTGATGGCAGATCACTCCCAGGCGGGGGTAAGCGACACGATCGCGTTGCAGGATGAGCTGGGAGAGCTGGGGGTGCTGGAGCCGGCGCGCACCCGCAGCTCGCTCCCCGCGCGGCTGCCGGGACGAGCGGCGCGGGAGGAGGCACGGATCGCGGTGTGCCCTTCCCAGCGCGCGGCGAGCGTGTATGTGCTGAGCGAGCATCGCCGCTCGACGCTGCGTTCCTCGGTGGTACGGCGCAGCCTGCAGATCGATGGGGTGGATCTCGTGATGTGGCTTGAGGGCGACCCCGATGGGAGTCTGCGGGAGGGCGTCATTGCGCGCCCGTCGGTAGGGGGAGCTGCGCTTCGCGCCGGAAGGCGAGGTGAGCGATCCCCGCGGGCGCCGCTGGAGCATCGATGGCGACCCGGCGGTCCTCGAAGGGAGCCTGCGCGATGGCCACCTGCATACCCCCGCCTATCCCGATGCGCTGAGCCGCGTGTGGTCGGCGCTGGCGTGCCCCACCTCGGGCGATGTGCTGCTTTCGGCAGCACCCGGCTATGAGTTCCTCGACTGGGGCCGCCAGGCGCATGTGGGTGGTGGCTCGCACGGCTCGCTGCACGCAAGCGACTCGCTCGGCGCGCTCGTGCTGTGCGGGGTCGAGGCCGCACAGGAGCCCGCGCAGTGGGCGATCCGCGATCTGGCGGCACTGGTGACGAGGCACTTCGGGCTCGCGTAACCTCGCTGAGCGATGTCGATGGCTCCCCTGCGTCCTCCGCTGGTCGCGCTGCTGGCGTGCTGCGCGTGGCTTGCCGCGGCCTCGCAGGCGTACGCGGCGCCGCTGGGCGGCGCGGGTTCCTCCTCCGGCCTTACCGCCTCGGCAAGCCTTTCCTCGTCCCCTTCGACGAGCACACCGACGACGGCGACCGACCCCAACGCGCCGGTGCCGGTGCCGGCCTCGGAATTCCCTTACCCGGGGCGGCGCCTGTCGGCGGATGGGGTGCTGCGGATCGCCGAAGCGCTGCCGTCGGTGCGCCGCGAACGGGCGCGCAATCGGGGTGCTTACGGAGGCGCGTATTTGAAGGGTCCGGGGCGCTGGCAGGTGAGCTTCTTCTCGCGGGGCGGCAAGGAGATCGTGCAGGTGTACATCTCAGACGCCACGGGGCGCGTGCTGGAGCAGTGGACGGGCTTTCAGGTGGCGTGGACGATGGCGCGCGGCTATCCGGGCGCGTTTGGACGCCATGTCACCGCGCTCTACATCTGGCTGCCTTTGTGCGTGTTCTTCTTCGTGCCGTTCTTCAACTGGCGAAGGCCGTTCTCGCTGCTGCACCTCGATCTGCTGGTGCTGCTGTCGCTGTCGGTGTCGCTGGCGTTCTTCGATCACGCGCGCATCTACCAGTCGGTGCCGCTTGCGTATCCGCCGCTGCTGTATCTGCTGGCGCGGATGCTCGCCATCGTGCGTCCGCGCCTGAGGAGCGCCGCTGCTCGCACGGTTCCCTCGCTTCCCCGGGGCGCGGGCCTGCGTCTGCTCGTGCCGCCTCTGTGGCTGGCGATGGGGGTGCTGTTCCTGCTGGGCTTCCGCGTGGCGCTGAATGTGACGGACTCGAATGTGATCGATGTGGGCTATGCGGGGGTGATCGGCGCGCAGCGCATCGCCGCTGGGCGTCCGCTGTATGGGGGGTATCCGGCGGACAACGAACACGGCGATACGTATGGGCCGGTGAACTACGAGGCGTATGTGCCCTTCGAGCAGAGTCTCGGCTGGAGTGGGCAGTGGGACGATCTGCCGGCGGCGCACGGGGCGGCGATCCTGTTCGATCTGCTGGCGGTGGCGCTGCTGTTCCTGCTTGGGCGCCGCGTGCGCGGGCCGACGCTGGGGATCGCGCTGGCGTACGCGTGGGTGTCGTTTCCGTTCACGCTGTATGCGCTGGAGTCGAACTCCAACGACACGCTCGTGTGCGTGCTGGTGCTGGCGGCGCTCTTGTGCGCAACCTCGGCGCCCGCGCGGGGGGTGTTCGCGGCGCTGGCGGGGCTCGCGAAGTTCGCGCCGCTGGCGCTTGCGCCGCTGCTGGCTACGCACGGGGTGCGCGAGCTGCCGACGCGCACACAGCGCGCGCGCGCGCTGGGGGCCTTCGCGCTGGCCTTTGCGGTGACGGCGGTGATCGTGGCGATACCGGCGCTGGCGCATGACTCGTGGCACACGATCAACGAGCGCACCTTCGCCTACCAGGCCAACCGCGGTTCGCCCTTCTCGGCGTGGGGACTGTATGGCGGGCTGGGCACGGCGCAGACGATCGTGGAGGGTCTCGCGGTAGCGCTCGCGGTGGGACTCGCGCTGCTGCCGCGCCGCCCGGACGTGGTGGGGCTTGCGGCGGCGCTTGCGGCGGTGGTGATCGCGACGCAGCTGGGGGTGGAACACTGGTTCTACCTGTATGTGCCGTGGTTCTTCGGCGTGGCGATGCTCGCGCTGCTGGGGCGCGCAAGCGATCCGCCTGCGCTGCCCCCCGCTGAGAGTTCCACCGCCGGGGGGCGGCTTGCCGGCGCGCCGGAGGATGCTCTGCTCAGCCGGCTGCCGGCCGAGGCATCAGAATCTGCTCTATTGAGTCGGCCCGCCGCGCCGTCGAGCAGCGGACTAGGACGCCCATCAGCCACGGTCCTCTTCTGAGGTTTCAAAGCGCACGGGCATCTGAGTGACGAGCGCCTCCACGGCCTGCTCGCGCTTGACGCCGATGACGCCCCCGCGTGCGCCGGTCATGCCGACATCGGTGATGTAGGCGGTGCCGGGGAGCACGCGGCCATCGGCGGTGGGGACATGCGTATGGGTGCCCACGACGGCGCTCACGCGCCCATCGAGCAGCCAGCCCATCGCGATCTTCTCGCTGGTGGCCTCCGCGTGGACGTCCACGAGCACGTGCTCGCACTCGCTGAGCTCCCCCAGCGCGACATCGATCTCGGTGAACGCGGAGCGCCCGGCGCGCAGGTAGAGGTTGCCGCTGATGCTCACCACGCCGAGGCGCAGGCCGTCCTTCTCGACGATGCAGGTGCCGTGTCCGGGCTGGCCGCGGAGGAAGTTGAAGGGGCGCAGGATGTGGGGCTGCTCGTCGAGGTAGGGGTAGATCTCGCGGCGGTGGTAGGTGTGGTTGCCGAGCGTGATCGCATCGACGCCCCCCGCGAACAGCGCGTTGGCGGCCTTCGGCGTAATCCCCAGCCCGCCGGCGACGTTCTCCCCGTTGACGACCACGAAGGTGGGGTTGTGGCGCTCGCGCAGAACGGGTAGGCACTCCAGCAACGTGCGCCGGCCGACGCTGCCCACGAGATCGCCCACGAAGAGGATGCTCGCCTGCGCCTCAGCCATACTCAACCCATGATGGGAGGGAGATGAGCCCCGAGACGCGGCAGCCGCGCGCGCGGCTGCCGAGGAGACGGACGCTGCGGACGCGGATCCGCAAGAGAGGCCTTCGCGGGTCGCGAGGGCCCCACCGCCGAGCGGCCGCTCCCGCAGGAGCGCGAGCTGGTAGATGGGGAGGAGCCCCGACCGAGACTGCGACCGCCCCGCACGAGCCGCCGCGCGTGGTGGTGCCCCGCTGGGTGCAGCTGGTGCTGCTGCCGATCGCGCTGCTGGCGGCGTGGGCGCTCGCAAGGGCCTCGGGGAGGGTGCTGCTGCTGTTCGTGGTGGCGGGGGTCATTGCGCTGATCCTCAACCCTGTGGTGGCCTTCCTTCAGCGCTCCGGCCTCCCTCGCGGCCTGGCGGTGCTGTCGGTGTTCCTTGCATTCTTCCTGACTTTGGCGGGGATCGGCTTTCTGCTGGCCAACCCTATCTCCAACCAGGTGCGCACCTTTACCCACAATCTGCCGCATATAGTCAACGAAGCCAACGCACGATCGCCGAGTGCAGCGCTACCTTCATCCAGCACGGCATCGATGTCACCCGGTGAACAGGGCAAGACGGCGCTGCAGACGCTCTCGGACAAGATCTCCAAGAGCTCCAGCGGATGTCTCCTTTGGGGGTGGGCGGCGACGGGAAGTGGTGAGCGCGGGCTTCAACCTCATCCTGGTGTTCGTGCTGTCGGTCTATACGCTGCTCTACGGCGAACGCATCGGGCCCTCGTGCGCCGCGCGATGCCCGAAAGCGATGGGACCCCCGGCGGCGACTACCCCACGCTGATTCAGCATGCCGTCTCGCGCTACGTGGGCGGGCAGCTGCTGTTCAGCGTGATCATGGGGACCACCGCGGGCCTCGCGCTGTACCTGTTCGGCGTGCGGGGATCTTTCCCGATGGGAGCTACGCGGTGGTGTTCGCGGTGTTCTTCGGCGTGATGGAGCTGATCCCCTATATCGGTCCGATCCTGGGCGCCCTCCCGCCGATCCCTCGTGCGCTGCTCACCAACCCGATCTCCGCGCTGTGGGTGGCGCTGCTGTTCGTGGGGCTGCAGCAGCTGGAGGGGCACGTGGTGGCGCCGCAGATCTTCGGCCACACGCTCCGCATCAACCCGCTGCTGGTGATCTTCGCCCTGCTGCTGGGGCTGCACCTGTATGGGTTGGTGGGCGCGCTGGTGGCGCTGCCGATCCTGGCGATTCTGCGCGAGACGGTGGTGTATCTGGGCCGCCATCTGGCGCTCGAGCCCTGGGATCGCTCCTCGGGCGGGGTGCTGTGAGCGCGGGGCGGCGCTCGAGGTTCGAATGCGGTGAGCAAGCGCTACGGCGAGCGAGTGGCGCTGCACGAGGTGAGCTTCGCGGTGAGCTCGGGCGAGCTCGTGGCGCTGATCGGCCCAAACGGAGCGGGCAAGACGACGCTGCTGTCGGTGCTCGCGGGGGTCCTGACCCCGGACGGCGGGAGCGTGAGCTGCCCCCCCGGGGCGGGCGCGATCGGGTGGGTGCCGCAGCAGGCAGCTGTCTACACGAAGCTGACGGTCGCGGAGAACCTGCGCCTGTGGGCGAGCCTGGAGGGTGTGCCCGATGTGGGGGCGACGGTGGCAAGGATGCTCGCGCAGACCGACCTGGCGGATCGCGCCGGCGAGCAGGTGGGCCGCCTCTCTGGCGGTAACCGCCAGCGCGTGAACATCGCGGTGGGCTTGCTCTCGCAGCCGCGCGTGCTGCTCCTGGACGAGCCCTCGGCCGCGCTCGACCCGATCCAGCGCGGGCGTCTGTGGGAGTTCGTCGGTGCGCTTGCCGGTGAGGGCACGAGCGTGGTGTTCTCCACCCACAACGTCGCCGAGGCCGAGCATTACGCCGGGCGAGTGCTGGTGCTCGACGAGGGCCGCCTGCTGTTCGACGGTTCGCCCGGGGCGCTGATGGCGAAGACCACCGGCGGCGAGACCGGGGAGGGGGCCAATTTCGAGGAGGCGTTCGCGGTGTTTCTGCAGAGCGAACGGCACGCGCGGCGGTCTCTGGCAGAGCCGCTCTCCGGGAGGGCGTGAGGCGATGCGGTGGCTGCTCGGCAAGGATCTGACGATCCTGCGCCGCTCGCGGATGCTGGTGGCTGTGCTCGTGGTGTACCCGATCGCGATCGCGCTGCTGATCGGCCTGGCGCTGTCGCGCTCGCCGGGCAAGCCGAAGGTGGCGATCGCCAACCTCGCGGCGCCCGGCGCGACGGTGGAACTGGGCGGGAGCAAGGTCGAAGTGGGGCGCTACTACGCGCAGCTGTTCAGCGAAGTGCAGCCGCTCCCCGTATCGACGCGCGCGCAGGCGGTGGCGAAGGTGCGCTCGGGGGAAGCGCTCGCGGCGGTGGTGATCCCGGCAAACATCGCCTCCAAGCTGTCCTCGGTGCTGAGCCAGGGGCAGCTGGAAGTGATCTACAACGGCGATGCGTTGCAGCAGAGCCTCGTGCAGTCGAAGATCCAGGCGGCGGTGGCGCAGGCGAACCTCGAACTCTCCCAGCAGATCCGAAGGCTGGCCTCGAAGGGGATCAGTCTGCTGCTGCAGGGCGGCGATCTGAGCCAGCTGGGGATCAACCAGCCCCACCTGCTCGGCCTGGAAGCCGTGCCGGGGGCGCTCGCTGGAGTGATCGCACGCGCCCCGCAGGGCCACGATCGCCGCGAACTGGAACGCGTGCGCGAACTGGCGAGCTTCGCGGCGAACAACCTGAACCTGAGCAAGAACGTGCTCGCGACGGTGGGCCAGCCGGTGCAGGTGAACGCGACGACGGTGCACGGCCGCCGCACCCCCCTGAACACGTTCGCGGTGGTGGTGGCGGTGAGCATCTCGCTGATGTTCGTGTGCGTGCTGCTGGCAGCGGGCGGGGTGGCGCTGGAGCGCGAAGAGAACACGCTCGCGCGACTTACCCGCGGTCTCATCTCCCCCGAGGGGCTGGTGCTGGAGAAGCTGCTGCTGGCAGGCGGCTGCGCGTTCGTGCTGGCCTTCGCAATGCTCGCGGGGATCGGCGCGTTCGTGGCGCTCGACTGGAGTCGCATCGGCCTGTGGCTCGCAGCGCTGGCAGCCGGAGCGCTGGCGTTCGCAGCGCTCGGGGTGGCGATCGGCGCGCTGGCGCGCGAGGTGCGCGGCGCCTCGCTGCTCGCCTTCCTCCTCTCCCTACCGCTGGCCTTCCTCGCACTGGTGCCCGCAGGCGCAGTGACACCGGGCCTCTACGACGCGATCCGCGCGGTGTCGGCGGTGTTCCCCTTCAAGGCCGCGCTGCAGGCGCTCGACGCGGCGGTGAACGGCGCCGAACCGGCGCTCGGGGGGTCGCTTGTGCACCTGCTGGCGGTGGCGCTGCTATTCGGGGTGCTCGCGCGCGTGGGTTTGCGGCGGGCATAGCGCTCTATTCTCAAAAGATGCCCTTCCCACAGACGCGCCTGCGCCGCCTGCGCTCGACGCCGGCTTTGCGCGGGCTGGTGCGCGAGACGGAGCTACGCGCGGGCCAGCTCGTGCTGCCGTTGTTCGTATCCGAGGCAGCTGGTGTGGGTGCGGAGTCGCCCTCCCGCGAGCCGATCGAGGCGATGCCGGGAGTGGAGCGCCTGTCGATCTCCGCGGCCGTAGCCGAGGCACAGGAGGCCGCGCGGCTGGGGATCGGCGCGGTGCTGCTGTTTGGGCTCCCCGCGCAGAAGGACCCCGAGGGCTCCTCGGCGTGGGACGAGGAGGGCATTGTGCAGCTGTGCACGCGCGCGATCAAGCAGGCGGTGCCGGAGCTGCTGGTAATCACCGATGTATGCCTCTGCGAGTACACCGATCACGGGCACTGCGGGGTATTGAGAGACGATGGCAACGTCGACAACGACGCCTCGGTCGAGCTGCTGGCCCGCATCGCCGTCTCCCACGCCCGAGCCGACGCCGATGTGGTGGCGCCCTCGGACATGATGGATGGCCGCGTGGGCGCGATTCGCGCGGCGCTCGACGACGAAGGGTTCTCCCAGACGCCGATATTGGCCTACAGCGCGAAGTTCGCGTCGGCCTTCTACGGCCCTTTCCGCGAAGCGGCGGGCGGCGCGCCGGCGTTTGGCGACCGCCGCGGCTACCAGATGGATCCAGCGAACGGCCGCGAGGCGGTGCGCGAGGCGCTGCTCGATGTTGAGGAGGGGGCGGATCTGGTGATGGTGAAGCCGGCGCTCGCCTACGGCGATCTGATTCGCGCGGTGAAGGAGGCGACCAAGTTGCCGGTGGTGGCGTACAACGTGAGCGGCGAGTATGCGATGGTGAAGGCGGCCGCCGCCGCTGGATACCTCGATGAGAGGGAGACGGTGCTCGAGATCCTCACCTCGCTGCGCCGCGCGGGCGCGGACGTCATCATCACCTACCACGCGAAGGACGCCGCTGAATGGCTAGCCGAGTAGACACACCGACGCCGAAGATCCGCAGCCGCAAGGAGGGCGCGGCGGTGGCCCTCGACGACCTCGATCGGCGCCTGCTGAACCTGATGCAGGGCTCCTTTCCGCTCGAGCCGCGCCCCTACGCCTCGGTGGCGCGCGCGGCGGAGATCCCCGAGGAGGAGACGATGCGCCGCGTGCAGCGCCTCCTGGATGAGCGGATCGTGCGCCAGGTGACCCCGATTTTCGATACGCGCGCGCTGGGGTACAGCTCGATGCTGGTGGCGGCGAAGGTGGACCCCGAGCACCCCTGGCGCGCGGCGAAGATCGTGAATAGCCACCCGGGCGTTTCCCACAACTACCTGCGAAACCACGACTTCAACATGTGGTTCACGCTCGCCACCGAGCCCGACTCGAAGTTGGGGCTGGAGGGAACGCTGGATGTCCTGCAGGAGCTCACGGGCGCGGAGTCGATCCGCCAGCTGCCGACGCTGCAGCTGTTCAAGATCCGCATGGATCTCGAGATGGAGGGCGATACGAAGGCACTCACGAGCGAGGGTGTCGCGCAGGAGCCTGTGGAGCTTGAGCGCGCGGCCTACGACGAGCTCGACATTGCGGTGATCCGCGCGACGCAGGGCGATATGCCGGTGATTGCGGAGCCCTACGCGCAGCCGGCGCGCGCGCTGGGGATGACGACGGAGGGCCTGCTCGAGCACCTGCGCGGGATGCGCGAGCGGGGGATCCTGCGGCGCGTGGCCGCGATCCTCTACCACCGCAGGGCGGGCTTCTCGGCGAATGGGATGGGCGTGTGGAAGGTGCCCGCGGAGCGCATCGGCGAGCTGGGCCCGCGGATGGCCTCCTTCCGCGGGATCAGCCACTGCTACGAGCGCCCCACCTACGAGGATTGGCCCTACAGCGTGTTCACGATGGCGCACGGACGTTCCAAGGAGGAGTGCGACGCCGTCCTCGATGCGATCGCCACGCAGACGGGCATAGACGAACGCGCGACGCTGTACTCCTCGACCGAGTTCAAGAAGATCCGGCTGCTGTACTTCACAGAGGAATTCAAGGAGTGGGAGCGCACATATGGAGAGGGCCGCCAGTAGGCGGCCCGCGCGGGCCGCGTGATGCGGGGACGAACGCGCGCGCGGCGCCTGCTCGATACGAGGCTCTCGGGGCGTAGTGGCCGCATTGTCGAGGGAAGGCGCGGCGAGCCGCTGACCTCCCTTTGCGAATCCACCAACCCCACCACCCTGCCGCCGATCTCGTGACCTCGCGAATGCGCCGATGACCTCGCTTTCGGATTCCCATTCGGCTGAGCTCTACCGCCGCGCGCTGCGGGTGCTGCCGGGCGGCGTGAACTCGCCCGTGCGCGCGATGCGCGCGATCGGGCGCGACCCGATCTTCATCGCGCGCGGCGAGGGGGCGGAGGTGTGGGATGTGGATGAAAACCGCTACATCGATTACGTGTGCTCGTGGGGGCCGCTGATCCACGGCCACGCGCACCCCGCTGTGCTCGCGGCCGTGAACGAGGCGGCGGCGCGCGGAACGACCTTCGGCGCGCCCACGGCGGCTGAGGTGAGGCTCGCGGAGGAGGTGGGCGCGCGGATGGAGGGGGTGGAGATGCTGCGCATGACCTCCTCGGGCACCGAGGCGACGATGACCGCGCTGCGCCTCGCACGCGCGGCGACGGGCCGCGAGAGGGTGCTGAAGTTCGCGGGCGCCTATCACGGCCACGTGGATGGTCTGCTCGCGCAGGCGGGCTCGGGCCTCGCGACGGCGGCGCTGCCCGCCAGCGAGGGCGTACCGGCGTGGGCGACAGCGAACACGGTGGTGATCCCCTGGAACGACCCCGCGGCGCTGAGAGCGGCGACCGGGGAGCAAACCCAGAAGGGCGCGGATGGGCTGGCGGCGATCGTGGCCGAGCCGCAACCCGCGAACATGGGTCTCGTGCCGCCGAAGGCGGGCTTTCTGGAGCTGCTGCGCGAGCGCGCCGACGCGAGTGGCGCGCTGCTGGTGCTCGACGAGGTCATCTCGGGTTTCCGCGTGGCGCGCGGCGGCGCGCAGGAACTGATGGGCATCCAGGGCGATCTCACGATCATGGGAAAGGTGCTCGGCGGCGGCCTCCCCGCGGCCGCGCTGGGGGGGCGCGAGGAGTTGATGGAGCTGCTGGCGCCCGCCGGAGGCGTCTACCAGGCGGGGACCCTCTCGGGCAACCCCCTCGCTGTGGCTGCGGGGCTGGCGAGCTTGGAGATGCTCGATGAGCAGGCCTATCTGCGCCTCGCCGCAACCACCGAGCACCTCGCGGAGGGCCTGCGCAGCGCGGCGGCGCACGCGGATCGCGCGGTGCAGATCGCGAGCCTCCGGGCCTGCTGACGGTGTTCTTCTCGGAGTCGCCCGTGCACGACCTCGAAGGCGCTCAGCGCTGCGACATGGAGGCGTATGGAGCATGGTGCAGAGCGCTGCTCGCGCGCGGGGTGTACCCCCCGCCCTCGCAGTTCGAGGCATGGTTTCCTTCGCTGGCGCACACGCAGGAGCACATCGAGCACACCATCGAGGCCGCCGCTGCCGCGTTTGGGGAGCTGGGGGGCAGATGAGCACAGATGGCGTCCCATCGCAGGACGGCCACGCACCATGCAACGCCGCTGCCGGAGAGATTAAGGCCCGCCCACCCGGAGGCCTTTCCCTCCGTTCGCTGCCGTCGTCCTCCCTCCAGCGCTTGGAGGCCCTCCTGCGCGAGCAGGGCGGGCTGATGGCGGGCCTTCTTCCCGAGGCTCCAATCGTCGCGAATGGCCACGAGGGTGGGTGGGGGCCCGCTCAAATTGTGGCGGAGGGCCCCCGCGTGGGCGACTCGGCGGCCGAGTATGAGTTGCTCGTGGAGGCCATCTACGAGGGCTATCTTCTGCACTACGGCGCCCCCCGGCTACTTCGCTCCGGCGATGCCGATCTGGGGCTCCTTGCGGGGGATCGCCTCTACGCGCTTGGCCTCGCGCGCCTGGTGGAGTTGGGCGACGTGTCCGCGGTGGGTGAGCTGGCGGATGTCATCACCCTCACCTCGCTTGCCCACGGCGATGGCAACGGCGAGCTCGCGGCGGCCATCTGGGAGGCCGGCGCGCGCGCGGTGGGGTGGGGGCCGAGCGAGGAGCACGCGCAGGCAAAGGCGCTGGCTCGCGCCGGATCACCCAAGGCGCTTGGGGCAATGGACGCGGCGTCCGCGTCCGCGTCGACCGCAACCGACTGAACAAGCTCCAACACAGTGAGGAGGTCTCGCTCTACCAGTTCGGCAGCAACGCGAGGGGCAGTTCCCTCTCGGTCATAGAGGGTGGCGCAGCCGGCCGGAGGCCGGCTGGCCGAAACGGGGATTCGCGCCAAAGGCGCGTGTCTCCCGGCTTCGGTCGGGCCCCTCTTTCTCAGTCAGGCGATATTCTTAGCGGCCCGTGGCAAGCAAGCACGACCAGACCAAGTCCAAGTACACCCTCGACCGCCAGATTCCGGGCGCCTTCGAGGGCGAGACGGTTACGCGCAGGCGCTTCATGACGATCGGCGGCCAGGCCGCGGGAGGCGTCGCGGCCGCGTCCTTCCTGTTGCCCGCGCTGGGCTTCGCGATTGGGCCGATCTTCAAGAGCACCCCCCACCACTGGGAGACGGTGGGCACGATCGACGACTTCACGCCCTTCAACTACATCCCCGAGGTGATCACGCTTACGCCCGGCATCGGCGAGGCGGGCAAGACGACCGTCTACATACGCAAGCGCAACCCCGCGATCGACATCGACCGTCCGGACTCCTTCAACCAGTTCATCGCGATCTCCTCGCGCTGCGCGCACCTCGGCTGCCCCGTGCGCTGGGTGGACGCCGCCGAGCGCTTCATCTGCCCCTGCCACGGCGGCGTCTACGACCTCCTGGGGCGCCGCGTGGGTGGCCCCCCGGTGCGTCCGCTCGATCGTTTCTATACGCGCGTTGTGCGCAACGAAGTGCAGGTGGGCGCACGCTACAGCGTGAACTCCGAGCTCCAGCGCTTCTCCCCCCGCGACCCCGGCGAGCCGATCGATGGGCTCGGCCAGTACATGTACCCCTCCAGGCCTTCAGCGCAGAAGTAGCGAGGACGCGCGATGCCCAAGCTCCCCGCTCCCCCCATTCCCGGCCCACTCAAGGCGCCCCCGCCGCGCCCGGGGGAGAACGGTGACGGCAACGGCAAGCACGGTCCCGGCGAGATGGCCAAGGAAGCGGGGATCACGGTCGTCGATTGGGTCGACGAGCGCACCTCGCTCAGCGGTGGCGCGCGCTGGCTTATGTTCCGCAAGATCCCGCGCGGCACCAACTGGTTCTACACGCTCGGCTCGGCCACGATGTTCGCCTTCCTCTCCCAGGCTGTCACGGGGGTGTTCCTCGCGATGTTCTACCGCCCCGACCCCTCCGGCGGCGCGTATGAATCGATCCGCTACGTCACCAACGAAGTGTTCCTCGGGCAGTTCGTGCGCGGTATGCACAAGTGGGGCTCCTCGGTGATGGTGATTCTCGTGTTCCTGCACATGGGGCGCACCTTCTTCTTCGGCGCCTACAAGTACCCCCGCGAGCTCAACTGGGTGATCGGCGTGGTGCTCCTCATCCTCACGATGATCATGTCCTTCACGGGCTACCTCCTTCCCTTCGATCAGCGCGCCTACTGGGCGACGATCGTGGGCGTCAACATCAATGGCACCGGCCCGCTGCTGGGCCCCTACCTGAGCGACTTCCTGCGGGGGGGTCCCGAATTCGGCGCGACGACGCTCTCGCGCTTCTACGCGATCCACATGCTCCTGATACCGGGCCTGCTGGTGGCGTTGATCGGCGCGCACCTCTATCTGGTGGCCAAGCTCGGCACCACCGCGCCGCCGTGGATCAAAACTGAGGGCGAGCCCGAGCTGCGCAAGGCCGAAACCTGATGAACCAGCGCGAGAAGGAGGAGTACCTCCGCGAATACTCCGTACTGAAGAGCGAAGGCAAGCCCTTCTTCCCCTACGCCGTGGGCAAGGACGCGGCGATGGCGTGCGTGGTGATGGCCTGCATCATCACCATGTCGCTCGTTTTGGGGGCCGAGCTGGGGTCGAAGGCGAACCCCACCACCACCACCTACGTGCCCCGCCCTGAGTGGTACTTCTTCTTCCTCTTCGAGGTGCTGCGCGTCGTCAAGCCGCCCTCGCTGGTGCCGCTCGCGACGATCGGCGTGCCCACGCTGGGGATGATCCTGCTGTTTCTTCTGCCCTTCTACGACCGCGGCCCTGAGCGCCGCCCCGAGCGCCGTCCGATCGCCACCATCACGGGCATCGTGGTGATCGCCGCGATGGCCTTCCTCACCTACTCGGGCGCCAACGCGGGCTCGCCCACGGCGATCGAAATGGCCACGCCCGCCGCGGTGAAGAACGCCGGCGGGCAGACCCTCGCGACCTTCGAAGAAGGCAAGCTCGTGGTGGCCCAGTCGGGGTGCCTCGCGTGCCACAAGATCGGCGACAACGGCAACGACGGGCCGGGCCCGAAGCTGACGAACGTGGGCGCGCGCATCCCGCGCCAGGGAATCGCGCGAACGCTCGTGAACCCCACCGCGCCGATGCCCTCGTTCAGGAACCTCCCGCCGAAGAAGTTCAACGCGGTGGTCGAATTCCTCTCGCAGCTCAAGTAGCCGGCCAGGGCGATGCCTGAGGACTCCAACGGCGCGATGCCCACGCCGGGGACGCCCGAGGCGACGCAGGTGCGGGAGATGTTCGACCGCGTCTCCGGGTTCTACGACCTCCTCAACAGCGCGATGTCCGCGGGCCTGCACCACCGCTGGCGCGAGCGCGCCGTCGACGTGGCGCGCGTGGGGCCGGGGTCGCGCGTGCTCGATGTTGCCACCGGCACCGGCGATCTGGCGCTGGAGCTCGCCCGCCGCGTGGCGCCGGGTGGGGAGGTGGTGGGGAGCGACTTCTCGGAGAAGATGCTCGCGATCGCGCGCGCCAAGGCGAGTGCCGCGGGCACACCGCCGCGCTTCGAGTGGGGTGACGCGCTGCAGCTGCCCTACGCGGATGGCTCCTTCGACGCGGCCACCGTTGGCTTCGCGGTGCGCAACTTCGCAGACCTCCCCCGCGGGCTCGCCGAGCTGGTGCGCGTGGTGCGCCCCGGCGGGCGGGTGGTGGTGCTCGAGTTCACCACCCCCACGCGCCCTCCGCTGTCGCTCTTCTACCGCGTGTGGTTCGATCGCATCGTGCCGCTGCTCGGACACCTCTCGGCCAATCCCGAGGCCTACACCTACCTTCCCGAATCCGTCAAGCGCTTCCCCGCCCCGGCGGCGCTCGCGGGCGAGCTGGAGCGCGCGGGGCTGCGCGAGATCCGCTACCTGCTCACCGCGGGGGGCATCGTGACGATCCACTCGGGCACGGTGCCATCGGCGGGCGCATGAGCAGCGCAGACGCCGTGGAGAGGGATGGCTCTCTCGGCGGGGATGACGGTGTGGATGGGGATCGCGATGTCGACGGAAACGGCGCTGCGAATGGTGCCGCGGACGGGAACGGCGATGTGGACGCGGTCGAGGCGATCATGCGTAGCGGCGGAGCGCAACTGAACGAGCGCATGATGCGCGCCGAGGCGCACCTGAAGCAGGTGACCGCGGAGGCGGGCTCGCCACTCGCCACACACGCGAGGGCAACGGTGGCGGCCGGCGGAAAGCGCCTACGCCCGCTGCTTGTGCTGCTTGCCGCCGAAGCCGCCGGTGGCCCGCGCGCGGGCGGCGAGGGCGAGACCCAGTTGGTGCGCGCGGCGGTGGCGGTGGAGCTGGTGCACAGCGCGACGCTCGTGCACGACGACGTGATCGATGGCGCGCGCCTGCGTCGCGGGCAGCCCACGGTGGTCGCCGGCGCGGGTCGCGAGATGGCGATCGCGACCGGCGACCTACTCTTCTCGCGGGCCTTCGCGGAGCTCGCGCGCAACGAGAGCCTCCCACAGCTGCGGGCGCTCTCGGATGCCAGCTCGGCGCTCGCCGCGGGGGAGCTGCTGCAGCGCGAGGACGCCTACGCGAGGCACGTCGCTGTGGAGCGCTACCTGCGCCGCTGCGAGCTGAAGACCGCAGCGCTGTTCGAAGCCGCCTGTCGCCTCGGGGCGCTCGTCGCGGCGGAGGACCCGCGCACACTCGCCGACGCGCTAGGCGCCTTCGCGCGGCGCATCGGCCTCGCCTTCCAGCTGCTCGACGACATCCTCGACGTGTCGGGCCCCGTGGAGCGCACCGGCAAGTCGCGCGGCACCGACCTGCTCGATGGCACCGTCACGCTGCCCCTGATCCTCGCGCGCGAGCGCGACCCCGAGCTGGAGGCCTTCGACCTCGCCTCGCTGCGGGGCCCCGAGCAGGCGCAGGCGCTGTGCGAGCGAATCGCCGCCACCGGCGCCCTCACGCTGGCGCGCGAGCGGGCGCTGGCGCTCGTGGCGCAGGCCAAAGCGGCGCTACCCGCGAGCCTGCCAACCGCGCGGACCGGACTACTGGACCTCGTCGCCGACGCCGTAGTCGAGCGCTACAGATAATCAGAAGTCGGAGGGCACGATGACATCAGCATCGAGGGCCCGGACGAAGAAGTCGATCTCCTGCGCCACCTAGAGGGTGGCGGAGCTGCCGGAGGCAGTGTAGCCGGGCCCCTCTTCTTTAATCTTTAGAAGTCCGAGGGGACGATGACATCAGCATCGAGCGCACGGACGAAGAAGTCGATCTCCTGCGCCATATTCGCGTGCGTCATGCGCCGGAAGTCGCTGAGGAGCGCTGCGGTGGCGCGGTCGAGCTCGTCGTCGAGGCGCTCCACGGCGGCCTGTCCGAAGACCCCCTCGCGGCTTTCCTCGCACTCGGGGCAGCGCAATAGAACGCGCCAGTAGCCGGGGCGCTCCTCCGACCAGTCGATCGGATAGACGAGCTCCCCGCCGCAGCTCGTGCAGACGTGCAGCCAGGCCTCCAGCTGCACCTCTTGCCCTACATGGTTGTCGTTCTGGGAGTGACATGGTCGCTCGCCCAGGTCATCGACTCGCGATGAGGGGGCCTTTAGTAAGTGGCAACGATCGCGTAGGTTTGCGGAAGTTGGTACGTAGTCCGCCGTGCGTACGCTGCTAGTTTCAGTCCAAGATGGCTAGCGCCATACGTACTGTCGGCCACCAGGATCGTCTTTCTCTGGTCGACCATCTCGATGAGCTGCGCACACGCCTGCTGATCAGCGCGTTGGCGCTGGCGATCGCGTTCGGCGTGTGCTTCTGGCAGAACCATGCCCTGCTGAGCTTCATGAACAAGCCGTTTGCGAAGGAAACGGTAACGCAGGCGAAGAAGGGCAACGGGCCGCAGGGTCAGACCTACCTCGCCCAGCAGGGCGTGCTCGCGGTGGCGGCCGACACGGAGGCGCTCGCGGCGGCCCTCAGCGCTCCGCACAGCGGCCTGCCCGCGGCTACGCGCGCGCAGCTGGCGGCGCAGATCCCGCGGCTGCGCGCGGAGATGGCGAAGATCCCGAAGGTCCCTCCCGCGAACAAGCCGGTGACGCTGGGGATCGGCGAGCCGCTCACGACGACGCTCAGCGTGACCCTCTACTTCGCGCTGGTGTTCGCGCTGCCGGTGATCCTCTTCGAGCTCTACGGCTTCATCCTGCCGGCGTTCAGCCCGAGAGAGACGCGCGATCACGCCGCTATTGATGGCGATCCCGTTCCTCTTCGCGATTGGGGTGGCGTTTGGCTACTACGTGGTGCTGCCCGCGGCGGTGCACTTCCTTTTGAACTTCAACAGCGAACAGTTCAACGTGCTGGTGCAGGGCAACCAGTACTACAAGTTCGCCGCCACCACGCTGCTCGCGATGGGTCTCGTCTTCCAGGTGCCGGTGGCGATCCTCGCGACGGTGCGCGCGGGGATCGTGACCCCCAACCAGCTGCGTCGGGGGCGCCGCTACGCGATCGTGGCGTGCGCGAGTGTGGCGGCCTTCCTGCCGGGAGACGTCACGACGATGCTGCTGGAGACGATCCCCCTCTATGTGTTGTATGAGGCGAGTATCCTGTTGGCGTCATTCGTGCAGCGGCGCGAGGGCCGGCGCGAGAACGCGCCGGAGGCGTCGGGGACAGCCACCACCGCCACCGCGCCAACGGGCGCGACGGCGCAACACACTACGGAGCAGAGCGTGCAGGAGATCATCGACCACACTGACCCAGAGCTGAGCGACTGATGCCGCGCCATCGGCGAGGAACACACACGTTGCCGCTCGGCCCAGGAGGGCGCGACTGATGCTCTTCGACCTGCGCGGACGCGGGCGCCGGCGCACGGTGCGGATCGTGTACTCGGGCCTCGCGCTGCTCTTCTTCCTGGGCTTCGTGGGCTTCGGCGTGGGCAGCTTCGGCGGCGGCGGCGTGGCCGAACTCCTCGGCGGCAAGGGCGGCGGCGGCGGCGAAAGCTACGAAACGCAGGTGAAGGCGGCGAAGAAGCTCACGGTGACGCAGCCCAACAACCCCGCTTCGTGGACGGCGCTGATCCATGCCTCGCTGCTGCAGGCGGGGACGGGCGATAACTACAGCAAAACAGAAGAAGTCTTCACCGCCAAGGCGCGGCCGCTGCTGGCGCAGGTGCAGACGGCGTGGGAGCGCTACCTGAAGCTCGAACCCCACCACCCGAGCCCGGAAGTGGCGAGCGAAGTGATGCGCATCTACGACCCCGCCACCGGCGGCATCGGCGACCCGGCCGCTGCGGTGCGCGCGCTGAAGATCGAGATCGCCGGCCGCGCGCCGAGCGCGACCCTCTACTACGACCTGGCGGTGCTCTCCTACCAGGCGAAGAACAAGCACGAAGGCGATCGCGCGGCAGCGAAGGCGATCGTGCTGGCGCCCGCAGCGGAGAAGAGCCTCCTCAAGGGCTACCTCGCGAAGGCCAAGGAAGGCAAGTCCCCCACAGAAGCCGCCTCCACAGGGGCCTCCAGTGGGGCGGAGACGGTGACGATCCCAGCCTCCAAGCTCGGCAAGGGCGCCACGAAGGCCCAGACGGTGACGATCCCCGCGTCCTCGCTCTCGAAGACGGCCACCACGGGCGCGGCGACCGTGACCACAGGCACGGCGAGCGCCGTGCCCACGAGCACCGCGCCCGCGACGACAACACCGAAGAAGTAGGCCGCGAGGCCGCGCCTGCATGGGCCGCCCGAACTACACGGGTCGCCTGTGCTGTGACTGCCCCGACCAGCCGGGCATCGTGGCGGCGGTGTCGGGATTTCTGTTCGAGCGCGGGGCCAACATCGTCTCCTCGCACCAGTACTCCTCCGATCCGCTGGGCGGGAGATTCTTCCTGCGCACGGAGTTCTTCCTCGATGAGGGCCCCCGGCGATCCCCCTCGCACGAGACCTCTCCGCATTCGGCCTCCGCGCGCGAGGCGCTGCGCGAGAGCTTCCAGGCGCAGGTGGCGGAGCGCTTCCAGATGAACTGGCGCCTGCGCTTTTGGGGCGAACGCCGACGCATGGCGATCCTCGTCTCGCGTCACGATCACTGCCTCGTGGATCTGCTGTGGCGCCATCGCCGCGGAGAGCTCGACGCGGAGGTGGTGGCCGTGATCTCCAACCATCCCGATCTGAGGGGCGAGGTGCAGGCCGCGGGCGTGCCCTTCCACCACGTCCCGGTGGGCGAGGACGGCATGGCCGAGGCCGAGGAGCTGATGCTCGAGCTGCTCGCAGGACAAGTGGATGTGGTGGTGCTCGCGCGCTACATGAGGATCCTCAGCCCCTCGTTCCTCGCGCGCGTGGGGGCGCCGGCGATCAACATCCACCACTCCTTCCTGCCGGCCTTCGCGGGCGCCGAGCCCTACCGCCGCGCGCGCGAGCACGGCGTGAAGCTGATCGGCGCAACCGCCCACTACGTCACCGAGGAACTCGATGGGGGTCCGATCATCGAACAGGGTGTGGAGCGCGTGGATCACCGCATGGAGGCGCCCGAGCTGGAACGCGTGGGCCGCGACATCGAGCGCGTGGTGCTCGCGAGGGCACTTGCGCTGCACCTCGACGACCGCGTGATCGTCGATGGTGGCCGTACGGTGGTGTTCTGAGCGGGCGAGCGCGCGCGCCGGCACAGTCGCACGGCGGTCCTCCGAACGGGCGACGGAGCAAGATCCAACGAGCCCAGCCCGCTGGGCGTACAGAAGGCGGGGCAAGGCCGCCGGCGCTGGGGACCTCGCTAGAATCTCCGAGCCAGTCCCCGAGTCGGCTCCACACGAAGTCCTCGCGGGCCGTTAGCTCAATTGGCAGAGCAGGGGCCTCTTAAGCCCAAGGTTGAAGGTTCGATTCCTTCACGGCCCATTGAAAAATCCAGTGCTGGCGGGCATTTCGTGGCCGGGCTTGGGTGAGCTTCAATTCCAACGCGCTCATGCATCGCGTTTGCCCTCGGTGGTGTTTGCCCCGTTGAGATGCAGCGGGTAGCGTCGGCGCATGAACGGCGAGAATTTGGGGACCGTGAAGTCGACCTGACCGTAGTCGGGGCTGTAGATGAGGCCCTTCTTGATGAGGGAGTCTCGTGGGGCCGAGGTGTAGGGCAGGCGTCTGCCGAGACGCTTGGCGATGTCGGCGGTTCGGTATGGCCCATCGCCGAGGTCTGCCATGGCGGCCATGTATTCTCGCTCGCGGTCAGTGGCCTTCTCGAAGCGCACGTGGAAGAACTCCTCGTCGAGTTGTGCAAGTACGAGCGGTTCGGCGTCCAGGACGTCGATGGCGCGGATGGGTGAGCCCGGTGCCTGAGTCCATGCCTCCTTGCCGTATGCCTGGATGAACGCGGGATAGCACCCGGACTCGCTGATGATCCGCGCCAGTGCCTCGTCCTCCCAGCCGACACCTCGAGCCTCGGATGGTGCGACGAGCGCCTGACGCGCTGCATCCTCGCTGAGCGGTCCGAGCCTCGGATAGGCGAACAGCCGCTCGGCATAGGACTTGGCCTCGCCCACCAGCCCTGGCAGCTGTGGAAGGCCTGCTCCCACGAGCGCGATGGGCAGCTTCGTCTGCGACATCCGGTGCATTGCGGCCGCCACGGCCTCCAGCTCCTCGCGCCCTAGGAACTGCATCTCGTCGACCAGGAACACGACTCCCGTCTCGTGCTCTCGCGCAGTCTGACCGAGTTCCTCAAAGAGGTGCGTCAGATCCCGCTCGAGGTCGCCAGTTGAGCCGCTCACCGCCTCGGGGTCGAAGGAGAACTCCACGCCGCCATCGGAGGATGCTCCGACCTTGAAGCCCCGCAGCAGCCCGGTGAACGATCTCAGCCGGTCGCCGAGCGCCCGGCGTGCGCTGAGTTGCAGCAGCGCCTGGTATGCGGCGTCCGCGAGCTCAGAGCGGAAATCTGTGTTCGACTTGATCTCAATCGGCCGCGGAGCGGTCCATCCGGCGTCCTTCGCTACGCCCTCGAACTCCAGCAGCAGAACGGTCTTCCCGACGCCCCTCAGGCCGGACACGATCATGCTGCGGTCGCTCAAGCCGCCAGCAAGCCGGGCGAGCAGCGTCCTGAACTGCCGCTCCTGGTCCTCGCGGCCGGTGAGGGCCGGCGGAGGGTTGCCGGCACCCATCGAATAGGGGTTTACGTCCGGGTCCACTCCGCGAGACTATCAGACTTATACACGGTTATCCGCCATTATCCGACCAGCAGCAGATAACTGCGTATAATTTTGTAGATCTGCATGTAATGCCCCGTCAGCGGTCTGGGGACGGCGACAAAGACGGTCCAAGGGGGTCACTGGGTTTGGAGCGCCAGTGCGATTCCTTCTCGGTCATGCGCTGGAGGGAAATTCTGGACGACTCCGGATAGTCGGATCGTCAGCCGTCTGTGCTCGCGTGAGTCGCAGACGCGCCACCCACAGGTCGCGGCCCGCTGCACATGATGCGCAGCCAGACGATCTGCTCGTGGTCCTCGCGAAGGAACGCCTGCTGCTCATAGACAAACGGCCCGTCGACACCGTGGCCGTAGACGCGCCAGCCGACGCGCGCGGTGTCCTCCACGGAAGCGGGATCGGTGGGCTCGATCTGTTCGACATCGCGCTCGGGGTGCTCGAACCAGGCGCGCAGGACCTCCTCGACGCCCGCGGGCCCATCGGCCTCCCAGACCCGCGTGGGCGTCATCGCGCGGAAGTCGATCGAAGAATGCAGAAGGTCGCGCGCGCGAGCGAAATCCCGGGCGAGGATCGCGTCGAGGAACTCGTGTGTGGTGCTCGCTGAGACGCTGCCCATGGTCTGAAGTGTGGCACTTGGTGCGGGAGCGGTCAACATGGAGCGAAGGGATAGCAAAGTCTCCGGGTGAGGGAGGCGAGGACGAAGGGCCGGAATTCCGTCCGGGCCGGCTTCTGTGCTCAGAGTGGGCCGTCGGAAACAATCCGACTGCTCTTCACGCTTCCGCCATATGGGGCATCTAACCCGATGGCTCAACCGTAACCCCGAGGAGAGAAGATGTCAGATCGGGGCAGCACGCCCGCCGGGCGAGAGCGGCGGTTTGCCCCGACTTTTTTCAACCAATGTGAGGAGCAGATTATGCGAGAGGCAATCATGAATATCCATAGGCAAGTCGCACCGGCCGCATGGGTGGTATTTGCGAGAGGAGCGGCGTTGCTTGCGGTTGGCTGCATAGCGGCACTGGCGGTAACCCCGGCGATGGCTCACGAATTCATACAAAAACCGGCCAAAGCGGGCTTCCAGATCAAAGGCGGTAGGCAGACGATTAAGAATCCGTCACTGACGGTGGAATGCGCCGAAGCGCGGGGCACGGCTTCCACGGCGGAAGAAAAATCGGAACGGTTGCCGGTCGCTCTGACGTACAGCGGCTGCGGAGCCCTTGGCGCCAAACAGGTCAAAGTGTCTCAGGCGCAGCTCAAACTGAATGCCAACGGAACGCTGGGCTTGTTGGAACTGCCCATCGTGGCGAGGGCGGTTTTGACGCTCGGAGGGGAATGCGAAGTGACGATCCCTGCGGGAGTTGCCAATGAAGGCATGGGCAACGTGATCTACACCAACCTCAAAGAAGGCATCGTGGCCAAAATAGCAGCTGCGGAAGTGGCGTATGAATTAAAAGAAAAAGGCGCGGGCGGGCTGTGCGGGAAAAACGGTGAAAAAGCTAAAAACGGCGAATATAGAGGTGAAGGCAGTACGGAATTGCCGATCTTCCAGGAAGGCGAACGCTGCAATATAACCCCGCTTGGACAGGGGCTCTGGACGAATGAATTCTGCACGGAAAAAAATCCGATAGCGCCGAGGAACTTCGCAAAACTGCCCTTTGCGAAATTCTTCGAAGCCAGCTGAGGGCCTATCGCTCGAGAGCGGGAAATCAAATCGGGAGGCCGACGCCGACGGGTGTTCGTCCCGTCGGCGCCCGTACCTCGGCAGTCGGACCGAGGGCGCTTTTCTGCGCCGCCACCGGGAGCCCCCGCGCGGCGTCGGCCTCCACGCGCGGCCAGGGCACGGCGGGCCGTCCGAGATAGAAGCCCTGCGCGAGGGGCACGCCGAGCTCCAGGAGGGTGAGCAACTCGGCGTGGTTCTCGATGCCCTCGGCGACGAGCAGCGAGCCGACGTGCTCGGCGTAGCCCACGAGCGCGCCCACGAGCGCGGCGCGGTCGCCATCGCCGTCGATGCCGCTCACGAGCGAGCGGTCGAGCTTGAGGTAGGCGGGCTGCACGGTGGTGATCTGGCGCAGGCCGGAGTAGCCGGCGCCCATGTCGTCCACGGCGAGCCGCGCGCCGCGCTCGCGCAGGGGAGCGATGGTGGTGTGAAGCTGGGCTTCGCTCTGCACGAGGGCCTCCTCGGTGACCTCGATGATCAGCCCCGAGAGGTCGCCGGGGCGCTCGAGCATCCTCAGGGTGCGCCCGTCGAGGAGTACGGGGGCGGAGAGATTGACGGCCACGCGCGTACCGTGGGGTCGCAGGGCGAGCAGCTCGAGCGCGGCGCGCAGGCAGGCGCGCTCCAGCGCGTCGCGCTCGCCGAACTCCTCGGCCAGGGAGAACCAGTGCAGCGGCGAGTCGGTGCCGCCCTGGCCGAAGCGCGCGAGCGCCTCGTAGGCGTGGATGGCGCCGCTGCGGAGATCCACGATGGGCTGCACGGCCATCGAGAGGCCCTCGCCGGCGATGAGGCGCGTGAGGGAGCTGCGCGCGGAGTGCGCGCCCTGCCCGCTCAAAGGGCCGCCGGCGTAGAAGGAGACCTGTCCGCCCATGCCGCTGCGTTTGGCGACGCGCAGGGCGATGTCGCCGGCGCGCAGCAGCGCATCGACGTCGGTGCCGTCGCGGGGGGTCTGCGCGATGCCGATGCAGGCGGAGACGCGGCGGGTCTCATCCGAGCACTGCGCGAGCGCATCGAGCAGCGCGGGGGCGAGTGCGGGGGAGTCCGCCACGGAAGCGATCAGCGCGAACTCGTCGCCCCCCAAACGCCCCAGGGGGCGCGCGGCGCCGGCCACGGCCAACATGCGCTCCCCGGCCGACGCCAGCAGTGCGTCCCCGGCGGCGTGCCCGAGGGCTTTGTTGACGACGCCGAAGCCGTCGAGGTCGAGCAGGAGGAGGCACACGGGCGCGGACTCGCGCGCGCCGGCGGTGGCGCGCTCGAGCGCTGCACGGAAGGCGGCGCGCGAGAGCGTGCCGGTGAGCTCGTCGTGGTCGGCGTCGTAGCGAGCCTGGCGCAGCAGGCGCGCGAGCTCGCGCGTGAGGCGCCCGCAGCTGAGGAGGAGCCCGATCGTGGCGAGGCACAGCGCGGCGTGGTCGGCGCTGAGGCGCCCTTCGCGCACGATCGGCAGCGCGAGCGCGCTGAGCACGATGGTGCGCCCGATCCAGTGCACGCGCCCCCCCCGCGCGACGACGCCGCTGGCGACGGCCGCGAGCCAGAGGACGCTGAGGATCGTGACGCGCTGATCCTGGAGCCCCACGATGAGCACGGCGGCGGCGCCCGCGAGGGACTCCTCGATGCGCAGCCAGGAGACGCGCGGCACCGAGAGCTGGATGAGCGCGCTGATGGTGATCGTGGCGAAGCCCGCGAAGCCGAGCGAGGGGTGCGCGAGCAGCATGGGCCGATCGGCGAGCAGGGCGACGCCGGCGATGCCCAGCACGGCACGCGTGCACGCGGCGGTGCGCCGCGCGCGAATTAGGTGAGGATCCCACCCCACTTCGTATTCGATCGCTGCAACCACGTTCCGAGCTTCGGCATGGGGATCGTGGTTCTTGATACTTGCCACCGGCGGCGGACCCGTGATGCTCCGGTTTCGATATGGGGAACGAAATCCCGCAAAAAGGCAATAGGAGAGGGCCGCAGAGCGGGGTGGGTGGGACCTAATCTTTCGCGTGCTGGGCTATGAAGGGTCGGTGACGCGCCCTCGGGCGCGACCGGGGGGAGCGATCAGCTCCGCCGCCGCGGTGCCCCCGATCAGCGGCGTGAGGGCGATGTAGGTGGCGTGATCGGCGAGCTCGGGGAGGCGCTCGGTGAGGCCGCGCGCGATGTAGTCGAGGAGCAGCTCGAAGACGCCGCCCACGATCGCCTCGCCCACGATGCGTGAGGGTCTTTTGACGAGGCCGGCTGCGGGCGCGGGCCCTGCGGCCTGTGCGATCCCGAACTCGAGCAGACTCGGCGTAGGCGGCGTTCGCGCGCTGCACTCTTTCGGTGAGCTCGGGAAAGGCGGTGGCTACGTCCATGCACGCCATGTGCGCGTAGGCGGGCTCGGCGGCGAGGAACTCGAGCAGCGTGCGCACGCCCGCGTGCACCCCCTCTGGCCAGGAGGGCTGCGCGGCGAAGGCCTCCACACAGACGGCCACCGCGCGCGCGTGGCCGAGCTCGTAGGTGGCGATGAAGGCTTCCTCCTTGCTCTCGAAGTGCCCATAGAAGGTGCGCAGCGAGATGGCGGCCTCGGCGGCGATGTCCTCGAGTCCCACCGCGGGATAGCCGCGTGCGGCGGTGAGGTTGGCGATGGCGTCGAAGATGCGCTCGCGCTGGTTGTGCTCGACGAAGCTGCGCGGGAGGTTGTGCTCGCCGCCGGGGAGCCCGCGGGGAAGCGCGCGCGCACCTGCGCCCGAGAGCGAGACGAGGGATCCCGGCGCGCGCCCGTGCGCGGGCAGCGAGAGGCGCCGCCGCCGCGGGCGATGGGGCACCCCGGGAGGCGTGGGGTAGTAGCCGGCGATCCATCCCACCAGGCCGGGGAGCGCGCGGTTGAGCTCGGTGCGCAGCCCCCTTCCCGGCTTGGCGCTGAGCACGCGCGCGTAGAGGATCTTGCGCAGCGCTCCCACCACCGCCTTGGCCACCGGCTCGGGGATCGTGCCGGGGCCGGGTGCCTGCTCGAACATCGCCTCGAGGACCCCCTCCAGGCGCGCGGCGCCCTGCGCCCAGCGCTCGACCCCCAGAGGGCCGGCGGCGCTCACCTCCACGCACACCAGCCGCGCGGCCTGGGGGCGCTCGGCGGTGGCGTCGAAGAGGGCGCGCACGATCCCCTCGATCTGCCCATTCCAGCCCTCGCCCGGGTCGAAGCCCTCGGCGATGCGCCGGGTGAGCAGCTCGACGCTGTCGTCGAAGGCCGCGAGCAGGCACTGCTCCTTGTTCTCGAAGTGCTCGTAGAAGCTGCGCCGCGAGATCCCCGCGCTGCGCACGAGCTTGGAGATCGTGACGCCTGCGAAGCCGCGCTCGTTGACGAGCAGCAGAAGCGCCTCGAAGAGGCGCTCGCGCTGGTGCGCGGCGACCTCCTCGCGCGGGAGCGCCTGGGGCCCGCGGGGGAGCCCTCTGTGCCCGTCTTTCGCGTCCCCTTCTGGCCGCCACCGCATCGCCTTTCTGGGAGGGCGGCAGTCCGGCCGGAGGCCGTGCGAGCCGTGTCCTTCCCTTGTTAAACTCGTCCTGTCGCGGCCTGTCATTTACTTGACAGCGTCGGCGCCCTTGACAAGCTACAACGCATACAGCTTGACAGGCTGGGTAAAACCTGATTTATATGTAGGTGCTTATGATGCTACTTTTAAGCATGGCTGGGCTTACGACAAGGGAATCTGATGGGTCGATACGCAACTAGGCGAGAGGTGTAGGGTTCTTATGTCACGGACGACGGCAGTGGAGAGGAGGGATGAGAGGTCCGCCGCACATGGGTTCGCAGCAATGGCCCTGTTGTAGGCGACGTACTATTAGCTGTGACTCGCAGGCGCACGAGAGGGATGTCGGTTGGCCCGCGGGGCCAACGGACCTTTGGGACCGCCGAGCAGTCTGGTGCAGGGGTAGCAGGAGGTTGGTTTCATGAGAACGAATTTCTGTCAGGAGCAGCGGATGCTGCCGGGGTCTTCACGCCCGCTGGCCCTACCGCCGCTCGCATTGCCGTCACGATATGCACTGGCTGGTGCGAGTGCGCCCGCCCCGCTGCTGGTGCGCGCGCGGCCGCTCGCACTCGATGGCGGCGCTGCCGCGCAGCCGCAGAAGGCCCTCGGTGGGCTGAGGCCCGCTGCGCCGCGCCATCCCGCCAAGGGCGTCTGTTCGCCAGGCGCCTTTGATGGGGTCCTCGCGCCGCCCGCTCCCGTCCGTCCCGCAGTTCTTCTCTTCGCGCGTTGCCGGCTCCGCCGCGCTTCGCCCGGAATCCCACAGGGCGGCCCGCCAGGCCCCCCCTGTGGGGGCCTCTCCTTCTTCAAGAACGCACCGCCACGCGCAGCGCTAGGATCAACTCGTGGCCACCGTTGCGAGCGACCGGGACGTGCAGGCGCTTGCGATCGACACCATCCGCGGGCTCGCGATGGATGCGGTGCAGAAGGCCAATTCCGGGCACCCGGGCACCGCGATGGCGCTCGCGCCACTCGCGCACACCCTCTTCACGCGCCTGCTGCGCGTCAATCCGGCCGACCCCGCGTGGCCCGATCGCGACCGTTTCGTGCTCTCCGCGGGGCACGCCTGCGTGCTGCACTACTCGCTCCTGCACCTCTGCGGCTGGGAGCTGAGCCTCGAGGACCTGCGCAACTTCCGCCAGTGGGGCTCGCGCACGCCGGGGCACCCCGAGCGCGGGCACACGCCCGGCATCGAGGTCACCACGGGGCCGCTCGGGCAGGGCTTCGCCAACGCTGTGGGCCTCGCGATGGCCGAGCGCTTCCTCGCCGATCGCTTCAACCGCCCGGGCCTCGAGGTCGTCGACCACAACACCTGGGCGATCTGCTCCGATGGCGATCTGATGGAGGGCATCAGCCAGGAAGCCGCCTCGATCGCGGGGCACTTCGCGCTGGGAAAGCTCGTGGTTTGCTACGACGACAACCGCATCACGATCGACGGCACCACGGCGCTCTCCTTCGATGGCGAGAACCACGCCGCGCGCCTCGCCGCCGACGGCTGGCACGTGCAGCGTGTCGCCGACTCCGAGGACACCGCCGCGCTGGAGGCCGCGCTGCGCGCAGCGCGCGAGGAAAGCGAGCGTCCCTCCTTCATCTCGATCCGCTCGCACATCGCCTACCCCGCGCCGCACGCCGTGGATACCGCCAAGGCGCACGGCGCGGCGCTCGGCGAGGAGGAGGTGCGCGCCACCAAGGAGGCGATGGGCTTCGATCCCGATGCCCACTTCGCGGTCGATCCGCGCGTGTATGAAGAGATGAGCCTGCTCGCGCGCGGGGGCGGCTGCCAGCGGGAATGGCGGGAACGTTTCGATCGTTGGCGCGAGCAGCTCCCTGACGTCGCCGCCGGACTGGGATCGCGCATGGGCGGGCGAGCTCGTGGAGGGCTGGCGGCAGGCGCTCCCCTCCTTCCCCCCCGGCAAGGACATCGCGACGCGCTCGGCGGGGCAGAAGACGATGGCGGCCTTCGCCGACTATGCCCCCACGATGATGGGCGGCGCGGCCGACCTCGTGGAGTCCACCAAGACGCTCTTCGAGGGCGCGGGGCAGTTCTCGCGCGTGCACTCCGGGCGCAACGTCCCCTTCGGCATCCGCGAGCACGGGATGGGCGCGATCGTCAACGGGCTCGCCGCGCACGGGGGCATCCTCAAGCCCTACGGCGCGACCTTCCTCGTGTTCTCCGACTACATGCGCGGGGCGGTGCGCCTCTCGGCGCTGATGGGCCTCCCCGTGGTGTGGGTGTGGACGCACGACTCCGTGGGCCTCGGTGAGGACGGTCCCACGCACCAGCCGATCGAGCACTACAGCGCGCTGCGCGCGATCCCGCGTCTGTGGGTGATGCGCCCCGGCGATGCCAATGAGACCGTGCACGCGTGGCGCGTGGCCCTGGAACGCGCCGATGGGCCCGTGGCGCTCTTGCTCTCGCGCCAGAACCTCCCGGTGTTCGACCGCGAGGGGGATGGCCTCGGCGCGGCGAGCGAGGTGGAGCGCGGCGGGTATGTGCTGTGGGAGTCCGGCGCCAACTTCGAGCTGATCCTGATCGCCACCGGCGGTGAGGTGGCTCCCACGCTGGAGGCCGCGCGCACGCTCGCCGGCGAGGGCAAAGGTGTGCGCGTCGTCTCGATGCCCTGCATGGAGCTCTTTGAAGCGCAGTCCCCCGAGTACCGCGAGGGCGTGCTGCCCGCGGGGGTCACCGCGCGCCTCGCGGTGGAGCCGGGCGCCACGATGAGCTGGTGGAGGTGGGTGGGCTTTGGCGGCGAGGTTCTCGGTCTGGACCGCTTCGGGGCCTCTGCACCGGGTACAACGGTGTTGAAGGAACTCGGTTTCACCGCCGATAACATCGCTGCACGGGCCCGCGCACTCCTAACCTGAGCTGAACCTGACCTGATGTCCTCTCCCACCCTCTCCCCCCTGCACCGCCTCTCCGCGCTCGGGCAGAGCGTGTGGGTGGACTTCCTCTCGCGCGAATCGATCCACGGGGGGCACCTGCAGGAGCTGCTCGATCGCGACGCCGTGGTGGGCGCGACCTCGAACCCGAGCATCTTCCAGAAGGCGATGACCGCGAACGGCGCCTACGACGAGCAGCTGCACCAGCTCGCCGCGGAGGGCATCACCGGCAAGGAGCTTTTCTGGCGCCTGGCGACACGCGACATCAAGGACGCCTGCGACCTCTTCCGCCCGATCTGGGAGGCCGGCTGCGGGCGCGATGGGTATGTCTCGCTGGAGGTCGATCCGGGCCTCGCCTACGACGGCCCCACGACCTTCCGCGAAGCGATGCGCCTGCACGAGCTCGTGGATCGCCCCAACCTGATGGTGAAGATCCCCGCCACGAAGCCCGGCCTCGCGGCGATCGAGGACGTGATCGCGAAGGGCCGCTCGGTGAACATCACGCTGATCTTCTCCCTGCGCCGCTACGCGGAGGTGGCGGAGTCCTACGTGCGCGGCCTCGAGCGCCTCATCGCCGAGGGCGGGGACCCCAGCGGCGTGGCCTCGGTGGCGAGCTTCTTCGTCTCGCGCATCGACACCGAGGCCGACCGGCGGCTCGATGAGCTGACGCCGGAAGCGCGGGGGGCGCAAACGGCTCGGGGCCCGACCCGCCGCGCTGAAGGGCCGCCTGGCGATCGCCAACGCGAAGCTCGCCTACCAGCACTACAAGTCGGTCTTCCGCCGGCCCCGCTGGGAGTTCCTCGCGAGCAAGGGCGCCACGCCCCAGCGCGTGCTGTGGGCCAGCACCTCCACGAAGAACCCCGACTACCTCGACACTCTCTACATCGAGGAGCTGATCGGCCCCGACACCGTGAACACGTGCCCGAGGAGACGATCGCGGCCTACCAGGACCACGGCCGTCCGCAGATGCGCCTGGAAGAGGGCCTCGCCGACGCCAAGCGGCTGATCGAGCAGCTCGCCAGCGTGCGGCGTGGACTACGACGACGTAACCGAGACGCTCGAGCGCGAGGGCGTGGAGAAGTTCTCCGAGGCCTTCGATGCGCTCCTGAATGCGCTCGATCAGAAGCGCTCCGCATTGTCTGTAGCCTGAGTACGTGCCCACGGTCCTCATCAGCGGCGCCTCGAGCGGCATTGGGCGCGCCACCACGCTGCGCCTCGCGGGCTCGGGCTGGAATGTGCTCGCAGGCGTGCGCACGCCTGCGGCGGGCGAGTCGCTCGTGGCCGAGGCGGGCGGCGCGGGCGCGCGCGTGGAGCCCGTGACGCTCGACATCACCGACCCCGCGCAGGTCGCCGCGGTGGCCGAGCTGGTGGGGGAGCGCACCGGGGAGGCGGGTCTCGATGCGCTCGTGAACAACGCGGGCACGGCGGTGGGTGGGCCGCTGGAGATGCTTCCGCTGCAGGAACTACGCGACCAGTTCGAGGTGAACTTCTTCGGTCACGTGGCGATGACGCAGGCATTGACTCCCGCGCTGCGCCGCGCGCGTGGGCGCCTGATCATGATCTCCTCGATCGGCGGCCTCGTGACGACCCCCTACATGTCTCCCTACCACGCTTCGAAGTACGCGCTGGAGGCGGTTGCGGACTCGCTGCGCGTGGAGCTGGCCCGCTCGCACATCCAGGTGGCGCTGATCGAGCCCGGCTCGATCGCGACCCCGATCTGGGATAAGGGCAACGAGCTGATCGACGGCGTGAAGGTGCCCCCCGAGCTGGAGCAGTACTACGGCCACGTGCCCAAGGCGATGGAAAAGACGCTGCGCGACACCGCCAAGCGCGGCATTCCCCCCGAGCGCGTCGCGCAGACAATCGAGGGCGCCCTCGCGGCGAAGAGGATGCGCGCGCGCTACCTCGTGGGCCTCGACGCGCACGGAATGGTGTGGCTTCACCGCCTGCTCCCGGACCTCGTGTTCGACCGGGTGCTGCGCCGCGCGCTCGGGGTTTGAGGCACACTGGTCGATAACGCTGCTTTAGGCGCGAGCGCTACCGTCATTGCTCCTTGCGATCCGCGCGCCATCGTCTGCCACGACGCCATCGCCTTCATGACGGTTGACTCCTCGACACCGACACCGATCCCCACGCCAGGCGACGCCGTGACACCCGCGCCGCCCGAGGCCCTCCTGCCGGACCCCCCCTCCGAACGCCGAGCATGGCTGATAGCAGGCGGCCTGCTGACCCTCGGCGTGTGCGTGCTCGCGGCGGTGCTGAGCGGCCTCGTGGGCCAATCCTCGCACGGCGCGCCGAGCGCCATGGCGCCGCTGCCGATAGTGACGGTCGCCGCGACCCCCACGCCGGCGAGCGGCCAGGCCGATCAGGCGCCTGCCAGCGCACTGATCGTCGCGCAGACAGGTACTCCCAGGCAGCGCAGGGCGCTCGCCGCATACGTGACCCACACCGCCACCCAGGTGCACATCCCCGAGAGCTGGATGGGCGGCTTCTACCCGATCTACGCGCAGGCGCAGCGGGCGTTCGGCGTGAACTGGCTGCTGCTCGCCTCGATCCACCGCCAGGAGTCGGCTTTCTCGACGGCCCCGAGCGCCTACCACGGCCTCAACTTCGCAGGCTGCTGCGGCGGGCCGATGCAGTTCAACGTCACCAACGGTCCGGTCTCCACATGGATCTGGTCGCGGGGGCCTACCGCTACGGTCGGCGCCCGGCGGCGTACGACCACCAGACGGCAAAGCACCCCTCGCTGTACGACGACTACGACGCGATCATGGCAGCCGCGTGGCTGCTCTCCTCCGACGGCGCGCGCAGCGCGCTGAACGACTCCGCGTGGTGGGCAGCCTACGACTACTACGGTCACGACGAAGCAGGCGTGACGTATGCCGATCAGGTGCTCGCAAGGGCGATCGGGTGGTCACAGCACGGCTTCTGCATCAACTGCGGTGATGATCCATCGCTGGTGGAAGCCGTGCACGCGGCGTATGGCGCGCCGGTGCTGGAAGCCACAGCGGTGGCCTCGACGGCCTCCAAGAAGCGCCGGCGCTAAGCCGCCTGCGAGATCAACTCCCCAGCAACTCGATCGGTAGCCCCACCGGTACCGCCCAAAAGGCGCCGTGAGAGCTGGGCCCGCCGAAAAGTAAAGCGGAGCGTCGTGCTCCCAGGTGGCCCCGATCCCCCGTGCACGGAGATCATCGTGCGCGCAGCCGTATCCAACGCGTGCCCGGCAACCGACCGCGCAGCGGAAGCCGCAAGCGGGAACTCCCCGGGGGATCCGTTGCGAGCCCAGCCGGCGTAGTAGAGCAGCGAGCGGCCGTTCTCCTGCTGGCGGAGCACCTCGGTGAGCGAGTGCTTGACAGCCTGATAGGAGCCGATCGCGCGCCCAAAGGTATGCCGCTCCTTGGCATAGGCGACGGAGACCTCGAGCGCGGTTTCGACCGCCCAACGGACTCGGCGGCAAGCAGAGCCTGCGCGAGGTACCAGGCGGCGGCAAGCGACTCCTCGCTCACATCGAGCAGCGCGGCGCGCGCGTTCGGTGAGCGTGACGTGCCCGAGCGAGCGGGTGGCGTCATAGCGGCTGAGGCTCTCCACGGCGACGCCCTCGGAGTCCCCTTGATCGCAACGCCGACGGCCTTGCCGTCGAGCAGGGCAACGCCCACGAGCACATCCGCGCCGGGGGCATCGGGAACGAACGAGAACGTACCACTGACAGTCACATGCCCGTCCCCCGCAGGGGGGCGAACCGGCGGCAGGGGCCGCTTGGCTCCATGCGCGGGGTCGATGCACCAGGAGTCGAAGATGTCGTTCGGGAGGACAGGCGGGCAGATAGGCAGCGCGGCTCTCCCCGAGGCAAGCCCGGCAGAAGGGCCCCGCGGCATGGACCGAGGAATCGCCAAGGATCGCCGTCGCCGGAAGGTGCCCCAGGAGCGCGACCCCGGCGAGCACACGCCGCACTCGCCGAGCACGAGCATCGCGTCGAAGGCGTCCAACCCGGCGCCGCCGTGCGCGTCGTCCACCAAAAGGCCGGGCCAGCCGGCCTCGCAGGCAACGGGCCAGCAGGTCGGGCAACTCGCCCTCGCCATCTGAGAGCGTCGCGCGCGGCCTCGAGCGTCTTGAAGCGCGAGAGCGCGCCGCGGGCGGCCTCGCGGAGGAACACCTGCTCGTCTGAGAGTGCGAGGTCCATACCTTTGCGGCCTCCTTGGCGCGGAGCTCTGAGAATGGGATGCCTTGTCGAGACGGGGCTCGGGCGGGAGCCCGAGGACGCGCTCGCCGATGGTGTTGCGGAGGATCTCTTCGGTGCCGCCGGCGGACTTGAGGCCGGGGAGGAAGGAGATCATGTAGGCCCACTCGCTGTTCTCATCCAGCGCGTCCGGTCCGACGACGTCGGCGATCAGCTCGCCGGCATGGATGGCGCCGTTGACGATCGTGACCTTCGCGAGCCCGGCCTCGGGCCCGGGTATCTGCCCGCGCTGGAGCGCGGTGAGGGTGCGGTAGCCGGTGAAGCGGACCGCGAGCAGGTCGGCGGCGATCTCCCCGAGCTGGCGGCGCACCTCGGGATCGCGGCTGGCGTGCTCGTCTTCGGCGATGGCGGCGGCGAAGCGCGAGGAGTTGAAGCCGAGCCCCTCACCCCGAGCCCGATCGTGACGCGCTCGAACATCAAAGTGGTGAGCGCCGTGCCCCAGCCGTTTCCGACTCCCCCGACAACCGCATCGGCATCGAGCGCGACGTCATCGAAGAAGACCTCGTTGAACTCGGCCTCGCCCGATATCTGGCGCAGCCCGCGGACGGTGACGCCGGGGGCGTCCATCGGCACGAGGAACATGGTGAGCCCCTTGTGCTTGTGCGCGTCGATGTCGGTGCGCGCGAGGAGCAGCCCGTAGGCGGAGAACTGCGCGTTGGTTGTCCAGACCTTCTGCCCGGTGAGGCGCCAGGAGCCGTCCTCCTGAAGGCGCGCGCGGGCCTGCACCGCAGCCAAATCCGAGCCGGCGGCGGGCTCGGAGAAGAGCTGGCACCAGACCTCGTCGCCGTGGAGCATCGGCCCGAGATGGCGCGACTTCTGCTCGTCGGAGCCGTGCGCGATGAGCGTGGGCCCAAGCATCCCGACCCCGATCGCGTCGAGGATCCCGGGGACCCCGGCGCGGGCGATCTCCTGGTTGCAGATGACCTGCTCGATCGGGCCGAGCCCCTGCCCGCCGTACTCCTTGGGCCAGGTGACGCCGGCAAGACCGGCCTCGGCGAGCTTGCCCTGCCAGACGCGCCGGGCGGCGATTATCTGGTCCTCGTCCGTGAGCGCGTTGGGCCCGCGCAGAATGGGGGCCTCGCCCTTGTGCTCCTCCAGCCAGGCGCGTACGCGGGTGCGGTGTGCGGCCTGCTCAGGTGTGTCGTCGAGATCCACGAGGCCCTCCCTTAAAAGTTGACTGACCAGTCAGTCTACCGCCCAAGGGGGATCTGTGGGGAGGGAATTGGATGAAGGTGGTAGACCCCGTTGAACCCCCGATCCAGCAGCGCGGCGGCCTGGCGCCCGAGTTCGGGGGAGTGCAGGAGGACGACCCCCAACCGCACGTGCCCCCGCCGCGCGGCGCCGACAAGGCACAGCCCGGCGGCTTCGGTCTCGCCGGTCTTGATGCCAAGCGCGCCGGGATAGCCGTAGCGCAGGAGGGGGTTGTTGTTGTAGAGCCAGACACGCCCGCCCTTGATCGGCAAGGGCTCCACCGCGGAGGCGGACCCAACGACGCGCGCGAGCAGGGGCTGCGCAAGCACCAGCTGCCCAACCGCGCGAGATCGGCGGCGCACGACCGGTTGCTGTCCTCGAGCCCGTCGGGCGAGACGAAGTGCGTGCACCCGAGGTGCAGATGGCGAGCTTCGGAGTTCATGCGCGCGACGAACGCGGGGACGGACCCCGCGACCCGTTCGGCAAGCGCGACGGCCGCGTCGTTGCCGGAGGGCAGCATGAGCCCGTAGAGCAGCGTGAGCATCCGCACATGGCGCCCGGCGGGCAGCACCCCGACCTTCGAGCCGGCGGCGTTGACGGCGGCGTGGCTGACGCGGACGAGCGCGCGCGACGAGAGCGCGCGAACCACAAGCAGCGCGGTCATCATCTTCGTGAGCGAGGCGGCGGGGAGGACGGCCGTTGGGTTTATGGACCAGAGCACGCGCCCGGAGTCGAGATCGAAGAGCACCCCGGCGTGTGGTGGGTGATGGAAGGAAAGCAGCGCCGCGTCGCCAGGGCCCGAGGCGGAACCGCCGGGGGCGCCTCGTGCGCCCCCGGATCCAGCGCCGTTAGAGCGGGCGCGCGAGGCGCCGATCGTGAGTGTGGGCGCATGACCGGCCCTCGGGCCGGACCGCAGCGGGCCGACTGTAAGCACCAGGGCCGCGGCAACAAGCAAGATCAAGAGGCCTAACAAGGCCCCAGGTCGCAGGCGCCGCCGAGGAGGACGCCGCCGCGGGCGCCCGGAGGTAAGGAAGGGAGAGCGATGGGGATCGGTAGGAGGAGCCATCACTTACGCGGGCCGAGCAGCGCCCCGAAGATGCCGATGCCGAGGACGGCGACGACGAACACGGAGAGGAGCCCGCCCAGACTAAAGCCATGCTCACCGACGGTGACGAGGGTGAGCACGCCGAGGCCGATGACGAAGACGAGCGCGATGGCGAGGACGGCGTTGCGGGCCACAGCCCCAGTACACAGCGCGCGGCGGCGGAGTGCGCCGGCCCCGGCCGATCATTGGACCGCCCGGCCGCCCCGCCCGAGCAGCACACCCGTTCCTCGACGGCCCGCCCGGCCCAGGACCGCCCCGGCGCTACCGCAGGGTGGCCGAGATGAGAACTCCACGGTTAGGGGTTGACAAGCCCCAGGGTTGTCCGTATGGTATGCCGTGTCACGGGGTATCAAGCAGCCCGCGGCAAAAACATAGGATCGGGTTTGGGCCAGGCCCCGCAGCCGGCTGCAAGCGCGCAAGGTGGGTTCCTTGGGAGAGGGACGTGATCACGAACGTAGAGGGAGATGGAAAGCGCGTGAGTTCACAACGAGCAGACGTGATGGGGGTCTTTGCGACCCCAAGGAGAGCCGTAACTAGATGCATCAGCATCCTGATGCATCTCTCTCTCTCTCTCTCTCTCTCTTGGCGGGGTTGGCTCTCCTCCAAGTTTGAGTTTCGCCGTGGTGCGGCGACTCGCCCCGGGAGTGGACGCCGGGAGGGTTTCCCGCGCGCGTTAAGGGGGCGTCGGGCAGTTGGGTTCGGGCGCCGTCTGGGTGTGGTATCTGCAGTCGTGGCCGTCGGGGTGTTGGGTGCGGGTGCTGAGTCGGCTCTCGCTTTAAACGAACACGTCTTCAGCAGCTCGTTCGGTGGGTCTGGCGCGAGCGCGCTCTCGGGGCCGTCGGGGGTCGCGGTGAACAATGAAACGGGGGACGTGTATGTGGTTGACAAGGGCCACAACCGTGTCGAGGAGTTCAACTCCACGGGTAGCACTGTGCTCGGCGAATTCGATGGAGCGGCGGCTGGCCACGCGCTTTTGGCTCCGGAAGGAATCGCGGTCGATAACTCGGGGAGCGCGCTGGATCCCTCGGCCGGCGACGTGTATGTGGTCGATACGGGCCATAGTGTGATAGACAAGTTCAGCTCCAGTGGCACGTATATCGGACAGCTAACCGAAACCAGCAGTGGATCCCCGTTTGGGGAATTGGATGGTGTCGCGGTTGACGCCGCAGGGATGGTGTGGGTCTACCAAGCCAGCGGCGAGATCGACAGCTTCAGCGACGCTCTGGGTAACGAATACCTCTCTCAACGCTCCTCGCCATTCGGGACGAATCCGGGGTTCGCAGTTGACTCCGAAGACAACCTGTATGTCCACCGCGGCTCTGGATTTTTTGCGAAGCTCAACAGTGCCGGGGAAGCCCTGATAGGCGAAATAGGCATCGAATCTGAATCTGACTCGATGGCGGCCGCAGTAAATCCGTCGAGCGATGAAGTGTTCATTGACACCGCACATACCGTCAGCGTGTTCAGCTCCAGCGGGTCTCTCCTAAATCGCTTCGGTGCGGAACAGGGCTTCGAACACATTAGGCACGGCAGCGGGATTGCGGTGGACACGGCGAGCAGCACGGTATATGTTGCGGATGCCGCCGGGGATCGTGTGGATGTCTTTACGGCGGTAGTGCCGCTGCCCCTGATCGATAATGCGGCGGCCATAAATGTGACGGGCAAATCAGCGGACCTGACTGCCAAGATCAATCCGCGAGGGTTCGACACCACCTATCGCTTCGAGTATGGCACGAGCACCGCGTACGGCACGAGCGTTCCGATCCCCGACGGCGACATCGGCTCTGGCAGCAACGACGTGAGTGTCAACCAGCACCTCGCGGGCTTAGCGGCGAGCACGACCTACCACTATCGCGTTGTCGCGCGCAATGCGCTCGGCACACAGATCAGCCCAGACCACACGTTCATCTACGCCACAGGTGGCACGGGGCTGCCTGACAACCGAGCATATGAAATGGTGACGCCTCCGCATAAGAACGGCGCGCTCATCGGCGAATCGTTTTTCGGCTTGTCTCCATCTGTTGCAGAAGACGGAGCGCGCATTATTCTCTCTGCAGACCAGTGCTTCGGCGAATCAACCTCATGTCTGGTCGACAATGGCCTAGTGGGCACGCCTTATGCGTTTACGCGCACCAATAGCGGCTGGGTGACGACCCCCCTTTCCCCGCCCGCGACCAAGTTCGCTATCAGCGGTGTCTGGAATGTGAGCGCTGACACCGACACCGCCCTGTTCTCGATGCCGACCCAGCCATCAGGTGACTTCGACTGGTATGCACGCGAGGCCACCGGGTCGTTTGAAGACATTGGGCCAATGAAGGCACCTTCACTTGGAGGCGCGCAACTCAGCCCCGCCAATGGTGCATCGCAGGCGACTGTCGACCTGTCTCACGTAATATATCGGACTACGCCGTCCGCATGGCCCTTCGACGCAACCGCGCCCGACCCAAGCGTAGAGAGCCCCTTCTCTCTGTATGAGTATGTCGGGATGGGCAGCACTCAACCCGTCCTGGTCGGCGTAAGTGGCGGCAAGGGTAGCACCGACCTAATCAGCACCTGCGGGACCACGCTGGGTGATTCCGGTGGTGGGGTCGGCTATAACGGACTTTCACAGGATGGTCGTACAGTCTTCTTCACGGCGAAGGCGTGCACTACGGGCTCAGGTGCGAACCGAGGGATTGAAGTGCCTGCCAACGAGCTGTTTGCACGCAGCGACGAGTCACGCACGGTGGCGCTTTCAACACATTCGCCACTTGAATGCACAGACGGCACTGGCTGTTCGACGACTCCTCCTGGCGATGCGGAATTCGCCGCGGCTTCGGCTGATGGCTCCAAGGCATTCTTTCTGGATACCCAGCAACTGACGGACAGTGCGAGCGAGGACGCCAAAAGCACGGATAGTGCAGATTTCTATGGCGACGACTGCAAAACTACCGGCGCGAATGGCTGCAACTTGTACGAGTACGATTTCTCAAATCCTTTGGGTCGGAACTTGGTGACGGTATCGGCAGGTGACACCAGTGGCGACGGGCCGCAAGTACAGGGTGTCCTAGCGGTAGCGGAGGATGGTTCCCACGTATATTTCGTCGCGAAGGGCGTCTTGACGCGTGTGCCTAACGACCAAGGTACGACGGCAGTTGATGGGGCGAATAACCTCTACGTGTACGAGCGTGACACAGCTAACCCCACGGGCCGAATTGCCTTCATTGCATCGCTTTCGCAAGCAGATCAAGCTGAGTGGGTGCTGCCAGTCTTTGCGAATGTGACACCGGACGGTCGTTTTCTTGTGTTTACGAGCCACGGTGCGCTAACGGCTGATCAGCCAGATACGACAACGGCGGCACAGGTGTTTCGTTATGACGCACAGACGAGAGAGCTGGTGCGCGTGTCAATTGGCGAGGGTGGTTTCAACGACAATGGCAATGCTGGCTTGGGCGATGCGCACATTGTGCAGCAAGAGGCATCCCGCCGACTCGGCCCGCCGCAGCCTAATCCGACGATGTCCAGCGATGGATCGTATGTGTTCTTCGAAAGCCCTGTGGGCTTGACGCCAAACGCGTCGAACGACGTTGCCATCAATAGCGAAAGCCACCGCGAAGGATATAGTGGCCCGGAATATGCGGAGAACGTGTACGAGTATCATGACGGGCACGTGTATCTGATCTCCGACGGTCGCGACGTGAGCCGAAGCGTGTCTGAAATCTGTCGCGATGAATCCTCCGTGTGCCTGCTTGGTACGGATGCGTCGGGCAGGAATGTGTTCTTTTCGACCGCGGATCGCCTGTCGCCCAGCGATACGGATACCGGGGTGGACATGTATGACGCACATATCTGCAGCTCGGGAGAACCGTGTGTCGCCTCTGCGCCCACCGCGCCTGTGCCGTGCCAAGGCGAAGCGTGTCACGGTGGGTCGGCCGGCGTTCCATCGGTAATAGGCGTGGGGACGGCCGTGTTTTCTGGGCCGGGAAACTTGACTCCAACCAGGCCGGTGGTGAAGACCAAGGCGAAGAAGCGCAAGGTCAAGGCCAAGAAGAAGGCCGGGAGGCGCAGATCCAAACGCCGGGCGGGTAAGGCCAGTAGGCACGTTCCGCGGTCGAGGAAGGGGGTCTAGGTCATGCGATACAGGATCATTATCTTGGTGATGATGGCGATGCTGGCGTTCGGGGTGGACGAGGCAGGTGCACTGCCATCCACTCCCGGGTGGGCGCTCGATACGGCCGCAACTCCCACCAATTTCTCGACCAACGACAATGCCGTATGCACCGGTGGAGGCATAGAAAACGGCAGCCATTGTGACGCGTATCACATTACGGTATGGAATGCCGGCGGTAGCAGTAGCGATGGCAGTCCGATCACGATCGCGGCGTCATTGCCTGCCGGCCTGACGGTGCAGAAGATCGAACTGTGGCGCGGCAGGGACGAAGTCCGTGGCAGGGAGAGCGAAGAACGACAGGAGCTGAATGGAGCCTATGGTTTGTGCGATACGGCGACAGTGAGTTGCCGCATCGCGACCGAAGAACTGGGACTATCGCCTATCACGCCGGACGACATGCTCGAAATGGACGTATACGTGACGGTAACCGGAGCGTCCGGGATGCTGACAGGCACGGCCACGGCCTCCGGCGGCGGTGCGCCGGAAGTCTCCGTAGGCATACGGAACACCGCCGACGTGGCGCCTCCGGTCTTTGGCTTGGAATCCTTTGGCGCGCTGACCGCAGGGATGGATGGTCTTCCGGATACTCAGGCGGGCGACCATCCGCATGAGTTCACCACGATCATCGATCTGAACAACGAGTTCAGACTGGGCGCCAAGGGGAGCGAAGCGGACACGTCGATCCAGGACGTGAGGGATGTCGTGGTGGACCTGCCCTTGGGGCTATTGGGCAGCACGCTGGCGACGCCACAGTGCACGCTTGCGCAGCTTTCCGGAGCACAGCACTGTCCCACAGACACCATCGTCGGGCATCTGGAAACGCAGCCGACGCTTCCGGAAACCAAGGTCCACAGTCCCATCTACAACATGGTTCCCGAGCAGGGGGTGGCCGCAGAGTTTGGATACTACGACTTCATACGTGGGGCACACGTGCTGTACTCGACCGTCGTTCCGACTCCGGCGGGCTACGTGCTGCGAACGACCGCGCCAGACGTCCCGCAGGTCCTGCTGAGCAGCATCGAAGCGAGCCTTTACGGTAACCCGGCCGAAAAGGATGAAACGGGCAACACTCCGGTCGCGTTCTTCACGAACCCTGCCGACTGCTCCGGTGAACCGCTGCGGACGAGCATCCACATGGATTCCTGGCAGGCCCCCGGGCGCATGAACGCGGACGGGACCCCTGACTTCAGCGATCCCAACTGGGTGAGCGCGGTCTCGGAATCGCCTCCGGTGACGGGCTGCAACCTGCTGCACTTTGAACCATCGTTGAGCGTGCAGCCGGAAACCAGCAGCGCGGACAGCCCGACCGGGTTGGCCATCGAGCTGAAGGTTCCCCAGAGCGAGGAATTCGGGGGGCTCGCGACACCGCCTTTGCGTAACGCCAACGTGACTCTCCCCGCAGGGTTGACGGTGAATCCCTCGGCGGCGACGGGGTTGGGTGCGTGCAGCGAAGCGCAGATCGCGCTGGGCAGCCCCGACCCGCCGACCTGCCCCGATGCCTCGAAGATCGGGACCGTTGAAGTGACCACGCCGGCTATCGCGGGTGTGCTGCAGGGCTCGATCTATCTCGCGACCCAGAACGAAAACCCGTTCCACACCCTGCTGGCGGGGTACATCGTGATCGACGACCCCACGACCGGGGTTGTCGTGAAGATCCCGGGGAACCTCACACCGGACCCCCAGACGGGGCAGATCAGTGGGGTGTTTGACAATGCGCCGCAGTTCCCCGTGAGCGATCTGAAGCTCCACTTCTTCGGTGGCAGTCGCGGGGAGCTGGCGACACCCAACGGGTGCGGGGTATTCACGACCACGTCGGATTTGATGCCGTGGTCCGCCCCCGATTCGGGTCCGGACGCGACACCGTCGGACAGCTTCCCCATCGACACTGGCTGTGGGAACGCGTTCAACCCCGGTTTCACCGCCGGGAGCGAGAGTCCGCAGGCGGGTGGCTACTCCCCGTTCACGCTGTCGCTCTCGAGGAGCGATGGGGAACAGAACCTCGCCGGGCTGACCATCTCGCTGCCGCAGGGGCTGCTGGGAAAGATCGCGGGTATCCCGCTTTGCCCCGATGCGAACGCGAACGCGGGGACGTGCCCTGAAGCGTCGCTGGTGGGGAGTGTGCAGGCGGGTGCTGGTGTCGGCTCGAACCCGTTGTTCGTGGGCGGCAAGGCATACCTCACGGGCCCCTATAACAGCGGCCCGTATGGGCTGGTCGAGGAGGTCCCGGCGATTGCGGGGCCGTTCAACCTCGGCACGGTCGTCGTCCGTCAGTCGCTGCGGATCGACCCGCACACCACGCAGGTCACTGCCGTATCGGACCCGTTCCCCACGATCCTGGACGGTATTCCCCTACGGGTACGCCGCGTCGACGTGACACTGGACCGGCCCGGATTCACGTTCAACCCGACGAGCTGCACGCCGATGGCGATCACGGGCACGGTGTCCTCCACCCAGGGCGCGAGCGCGAATGTATCTTCGCGGTTCCAGGCCGGTGGATGCAGGGAACTGGCGTTCAAGCCGTCGTTCAAGGTCTCCACACAGGCCAACACCTCAAAGAGGCAGGGCGCGAGCCTCGACGTGAAGGTGGGCTACCCGAAGGGCGCGCAGGCGAACATCCACAGTGTGGCGGTGAGCCTCCCCAAGCAGCTGCCCTCGCGGCTGACGACGATCCAGCAGGCGTGCCCCGCCGCGACGTTCAACACGAACCCCGCGACGTGCCCGGCGGGGTCGAACATCGGGACGGCGACGGCCACGACACCGGTCCTCGCGAACCCCGTCACGGGGCCGGCGTACCTCGTCTCCCACGGTGGTGCCGCCTTCCCGGATCTCGTTGTGATCCTGCAGGGGGAAGGCGTCGCGGTCGACCTCGTGGGGAGCATCGACATCAAGCACGGTGTGACGAGCAGCGCGTTCAACGCGGTGCCCGACGTCCCGATCTCGAGCTTCGAGTTGAAGCTCCCCGAGGGCCCCCACTCCGGCCTCGCCGCGGTCCTACCCGCCAAGGCGAAGGGCAACATGTGCGGCCAGGGCCTCACGATGCCGACCACCCTCACCGGACAGAACGGCGCTGTTGTCAAGCAGACCACCAAGATCGCGGTCACCGGGTGTGTCAAAACGAAGAAGAAGCCGAAGCACACCAAGGCAAAGCGCAAGAAGAAGGGCGGCAAGAAGTAACAGTGGCCGTGCTCGTGTCACCCCGCAACACCGACGCCAACGCCGGGGCGCAAAAGCGCCTCGGCGGGAAGGAGCGCGTCGACGCGAAGGAGCGTCGCAGGGAGAAGCACTCCGGGGCGGAGACGCTCCCGCGCGAACGGGTCTCGGAGGTGCAGCGCGCAAGGATGCTGCTGGCGGCGCGTCAGGTGGTGGCGAGCGAAGGCTACGCGCGCATGTCGGTGGAGCGCGTGGTGGCGAGGGCGGGCGTGTCGCGCAAGACGTTCTACGACGTGTTCGAGAACCGCGAAGACTGTTTCATCGCGGCGTTCGACGACGCGATCGCCCACGCCGAGCGCGTGGTGCGCGAGCCATACGAATCCCAGCGTGGCTGGCGCGAGCAGATCCGCGCCGGACTCGCTGCCCTGCTCGGCCTGCTCGAAGACGAGCCGGAGCTGCGCACGGTGTGCGTGGTGGAGGCGCTGGGCGCGGGCTCGCGCGTGCTCGAGCACCGCACACGCGTCGTGGCGGCCCTGATTGCCGCCGTGGACGGGGGCCGCGCGGAGGCCAAGAAGGAGGCTCCACCCCTCGCCGCGGAGGGCGTCGTGGGGGCGGTGCTGGCGGTGATCCACGCGCGCGCGCTCCAGGACGGTCCGACTGCCGTACCTGAAGGCGAGAACGCGTTGGTGGCCTCCTCGCCCTCTGCATCCCGCCGCAAAGGGGGATCGCGGGAGTCCCTCAGCGACCTGCTGGGCCCGCTGATGGGGATGATCGTGCTCCCCTACCTCGGCCCGGCGGCGGTGAACCGCGAGCTGGCGCGCCCGACCCCCAAGCGCCCCCGGTCGCCCGCGCTGCGCGCGGGCGACGCGCTGGAGGGCCTCGACATGCGCCTCACCTACCGCACGCTGCGCGTCCTCTCGACGATCGCCCAGACCCCGGGCGCCAGCAATCGCCAGGTGGCCGACCAGGCGGGCGTCGCCGACCAGGGCCAGGTCTCAAAGCTCCTGATGCGCCTATCCACCCTCGGCCTGATCGAAAACGGCGGCGAGGGCCACGCCAAAGGAGCCCCCAACGCCTGGCGCCTCACCCAGCGCGGCCAGGAAGTAGAGAGCGCGATTCGCATCGACACCGGCGCGTCGGGGTAGCTCGGTCTGGTGTCGCACCAGTTAGTAGCGGTGCTACACTTTGCTCATGCCCACGACCCGTCCCCGCTACACGATTACCGACACCGGCAGCACGCAGAACCTGCTGGACGACGCCCAGCACCATTGGCCGGAGGTTACGGATCGTAAGGAGCTGCTGCTGCGCCTGGCGCAGACTGGACACGACTCGCTGCGCCTGGGCGAAGTGGAGATCGAGCAGCGCCGTCGGCGCCAACTCCAGCAGGCCGTGCTGAAGCGGCTGCCCTCGCTCCTCGACCTCGACGTGCTGCTCTCCGACCGCGCGTGGGAGTGAGTTCCACAGGCAAGCGACGCTGGCTGCTGCTCGACAAATCGGCGCTCGTCCGGGTCGGCGACATCCCCGACGCGACGCTGGGCGAGCCGTGCATCTGCGCGATCACGCGCCTGGAGCTGCTGCACAGCGCCCGCTCGGCGGCGGAGTACCAGCAGCTGGAGGGCGATCTTGCCGCCTTTCACGAACTGCGCATGAACGCGGAGACGCTGCAGATCGCCGTGGGGGCTCACCGCGAGCTGGGAGAACAGGGTCGCCACCGGCTGCCGATCCCAGATCTGCTGATCGCGGCGTGCGCCCAGCAGCATCAGGCCGCCGTGCTCCACCTCGACCGCCACTACGACGTGCTCACCGGTGTGCTCGCGTTCGAGGCGGTGCGGCTCGACTACGGAGCCTGAACCTCGGTCGCCGCCGCAGGAGGCAGCACCGCGAATCCTTCCGCGGCGGCAGCGCGCACCAGATCCTGGTCGAAGCTGGCGAGCGTGGTGCAGCGTTCATCGGCTTCGCGGGTGGCCAGCGCGCAGGCGAGCTGCACGGCGTCGTATGCGCGCAGACCGTGGGTCCCGGTCAGCTCGACGGCACGTTCGAGCGTCGCGTCCCTGACCTCGACAGGCTGGAAGCGCGGCGGGCGGTCCGGTGAGCCCGCATAGTCGGCCGCGAACGCACGGTTCAAGAGCAGCGCATCGTCAAGGTCGACCTCGCCCGTGCGGTGTTTGCGCCACAGCGCGGCGGCGATCTCGACGCGCGCGAGCGTCGAGACGAGCAGCGGCGCGCGCAGCCGTCGGATCGGCTCATAGCCTTCCTCCGGCACGTACAGCTTCACGAGCGCCGAGGAGTCTGCGAAGACGCTCAGCCGCGATCCTCGATGATTATCGAAGAGAGCGTCCGTCCCCGTGCCGCGCGCTTGCCCGCCGCCGCCACAGCCGCTGGGTCGGGGTGGGATAGGGCACCGGCTTCGGGTGCGCCAGCAGCCCGGCGCGCTCCAGGCGCTCGCGCAGCTGCGCCGTCTCGTCTCCGGCATACTCCGGATCGACCGCTGCCGACAGCACGGTTTGGGCGTAGGAGTTGACGCTCTCATCCCGCGCGGCCGCCGCCTGTTTGAGGAAGTTGGCCAATCGGTCCTCTACGCGAAGGGTCACCTGCTTCATGCTGTCACGGTAGCAGACATGACAGCATGAACGAGCTGCGCCGGCCTATAGGCGCGCAGCGAGAGGGCCAACGCCGGGCCTCGTCTGCGGTACGTGCTGGTCGGCGTGGTAGGAGGAGCGCACGAGCGGACCCGCCGCCACGTGCTCGAAGCCGAGTGCGTAGGCGGCCTCTTCCAGGGCGGTGAACTCGTCGGGGTGCCAGTAGCGCACGATCGGCAGGTGGCGCTCTGAGGGGCGCAGATACTGCCCCACGGTGAGCACCTGCACGCCGTGCTCGCGCAGCGCGGTGAAGGTCTCGACCATCTCCTCGTGGGTCTCACCAAGTCCCACCATCAGGCCGGACTTCGTGACCACCTCGGATCCGCCCATCTCCTTTGCGAGCCTCAACACGCGACAGGAGCGCTTGAAGGTCGAGCCGCGCCGCGCGATCGAGTACAGCCGTGGCACCACCTCGACGTTGTGGTTGAACACGTCGGGGCGCTCGGCGATCACCTTCGCCAGCGGCATTTCCTGGCCCTGGAAGTCGGGGGTGAGCACCTCCACCTTGCACTGCGGCGCCTGGCGGCGCACCTGGCGGATCACGCCCACGAACGCGCTTGCGCCCTTGTCCGGGAGGTCGTCGCGGTCGACGGAGGTGATCACTGCGTGGCGCAGTCCCATCCGCGCGATCGAGCGCGCCACGCGTGCGGGCTCCAGGGGGTCGTTCCATGTCGGCTTGCCGGTCCTCACGTTGCAGAAGCCGCAGCGGCGCGTGCATGTGTCGCCGAGGATCATGAACGTCGCGGTGCCCCGCTCCCAGCACTCCCCCACGTTCGGGCACGCCGCCTCCTGGCAGACCGTGTGCAGGTTCTCCGAGCGGATCAGCTCGGTCAGCTCCCGATAACGCTCTCCCCCGGGCGGCGGCACCTTGAACCACGGCGGCTTGCGCTCGCGCAGCGGGCGCACCTTCGAGCCGAGCACCTTCAGCACGTCCATGCCGCCGGGGTTGGAGCGCGAACGCGTAGCGGTCAAACCGGCACCGGCTGGCGGTCGAGGCCAAGTCGCTGTGACGAGACAAGGCGCTGGCGGCGCCTGTGCGCCTGGCAGAACTCATAGGCCACGCGCTTTCTGAAGCAGCGCACACCGGGCGACCGTGCGTCTGACTCCCGCGCGAGCGAGGTCATCTCCACATCCGGCAGCCCACACGCGACGACCCATGAGAACGGCTCCAAGTCGTTGTCGACGTTGATCGCAAAACCGTGCGTGCTCACCCCGCGCGAGACGTGCACGCCGAGCGAGGCGATCTTGCGCTCGCCCACCCACACGCCCGTGTAGTCGGCGCCGTCGTCCACGCGGGAGCGCGCCGCGATCCCCTCCTGCGCAAGTGCGGCGACGAGCGCTCGCTCAATCGTGCGCAGGTGCTCGACCACATCGAACACACCCATGATCGGATAGCCCACAAGCTGCCCTGGCCCGTGGTAGGTGACGCGCCCGCCGCGATTTGTGTCCACCACGTCGATCCCCCGTGCGCTGTAGAAGTCCTCGCCCAGCGTCAGCTCTCCAGGGTGCGAACGGCGCCCGCGCGTATACACCGGCGGGTGCTCGAGCAGCAGCAGCGTGTCCGGCAGCTCTTCCGCCTGGCGCCGCGTTCGCAGGTGCTCCTGCATGACAAGCGCCTCGCGCCACGGGACGGTGCCCAGCTGACACACCCACAGCTCATCGGAGGAGGATCTGGCGGCGGCGTTCATCACTCCCTTCAGCCTAGCGCCGAGCATTACAGCGTCAGCGAGGCCGGCGCTTCCAGCAGCTCGCGGATGCGCGCCAGAAAGCGGGCGGCGTCGGCGCCGTAGAGGATGCGGTGGTCGCAGGCGAGCGTGATCGTCATCGTGTGCCGCGCGCGGATCTCGCCCTCGCGCACCACGGCGCGCGGCTCCAGCGCCCCCACCGACAGGATCGCGGCCTGCGGCGGGTTGATGATCGCGGTGAAGCTCGTTACGCCGAACATGCCGAGGTTGGAGACCGTGAACGTGCCGCCGCCCAGCTCGGGTGGAGTGACGGTGCCCGCGCGCACGCGCTCGGCCAGCGCGCGCGTCTCGCGCGCGATCTCGCCGAGGGATTTGGTGTCGGCGTCGAAGACCGTCGGCACCACGAGCGCGTCGTCACTTGCGACCGCCACGCCCACATTTACCCGCGCGTGCAGCTCGAAGGCGCCGTCGCGGTAGCTTGCGTTCGCGCGCGGGTACTCGCGCAGTGCCAGTGCGCCGGCCTTCACGACCATGTCGTTGTACGTGGGCGCGGGATGGGCCGAGGGTTGGCCGGGGCCGGCGTTCCGCGCGAGCGCCTTCAGCTGGGTGCGCAGCGCCACGCACTCCTCCATGTCCACATCGACGCTGAGCGTAAAGTCGGGGATCGTCGCCTTGGACTCGGCCATGCGCCGCGCGATCGTGCGCTGCGTGCGCGAGAGCTCGCGGGTGGTGCTCTCGCCCTTGGCGGAGGCAACGCCCTCGATCACGCTCGTCGCGGAACGCTCGGGCTGCGTGGCGGTAACGGCCGGCGCGGTAGTTGATGCCTCACCCTCTGCCGCTTCGACATCGGCTTTGACGATGCGCCCGCCGGGACCGCTGCCGCTCAGCTTCTGCAGATCCACGTGGTTCTCCTGGGCGATGCGTCTTGCCACCGGCGAGGCCTTGACCCGACCGTCCTCACGCTCCTGCAGCTGCGGAGCTGGCTGCTCCACGGCGGCCGGGGCCTCCGGTTTTTCTTCGGCCGGCTTCTCGACTACGGGGGATGGACCGTCGGCGCCGACGTGCGCAATCAGCTCCCCCACCGCAAGAGTGTCCCCTTCGTGAGCGACGATCCTCAGGATCCCCTCCTGATCTGACTCGTAGGTCATGGTGGCCTTGTCGGTCTCGATCTCCACGAGCTCCTCGCCGCGCTTGACCTCGTCGCCATCGGCCTTGAACCAGCGCAGGATCGTGCCCTCCTCCATCGTGTCCGAGAGGCGGGGCATCACCATCTCGGCCATCAGTCGGCCCCCGCGGCCTTGGTTGCGGTGACGGCGCGCGGGTTCGCGACCGCGCCGTTGGGTGTGGCGTCTGCCGGCGGCGCCTGGCCGAGGACCTCGAGTGCAGCCGCCACCACCTGGGGCTCGTGCGGGTAGGCGATGTCCTCAAGGGGCTTGGAGTAGGGCATCGGGACATCGGCCCCTGAGACCCGCCGGACGGGCGCGTCGAGGTCGTCGAATGCCTGTTCGGAGATAAGCGCCGAAAGATTCGGCGCCGACTCCCCCATGCGGCCAGCCCTCCTCGACCACCACGCAGCGGTTGGTCTTGGCGACTGAGCGCAGGATCGTGTCGAGGTCGAGCGGACGCAGGGTGCGGGGGTCGATCACCTCGGCCTGCACGCCGTGCTCGCTCGCCAACTGCTCGGCGGCACGCTGCGCGGTGAGCGCCATCCGCGAGACGCCCACGATCGTCACGTCGCCTCCCTCTCGCCGGATGGCCGCGCGGCCGAAGGCCACGAGGTGTTCCTCGCCGCCCGTTTCCCCGGCTCTGTCTGCTCCCCCTCTCCCGCTCCCTGGGTCGGAGGGTCGGGGACCTCGCCGCGCACGCCGTAGAGCGACTCGTGCTCGATGAAGATCACGGGGTTCTCGTCGCGGATCGCGCTCTTCAAGAGGCCCTTCGCGTCGGCGGGCGTGGAGGGTGTGGCGACGAGCAGGCCCGGCACGTGCAGGAACATCGCCTCCAGGCAGTGCGAGTGCGTGGGGCCGAGCTGGTGCCCCGCGCCCTGGGGCATCCGCACCACCAGCGGCACGCGCGCCTGGCCGCCGAACATGTAGTGGATGTGCGCGGCGTGATTGACGATCTGATCGAACGCGAGCAGCGCGAAGTTGACGGTCATCAGCTCCACCACGGGGCGCAGCCCGGTCATCGCGGCGCCCACGCCGATCCCCACGAAGGTGTTCTCGGAGATCGGGGTGTCGCGCACGCGTTTCTCGCCGAACTCCTCCAAAAGGCCGGCGGTGACCTTGAAGGCGCCGCCGAACACGCCGATGTCCTCGCCCATCAGGATCACGCGCTCGTCGCGGCGCAGCTCCTCGCGCAGCGCCTCCCCCAGTGCCTCGCGGTAGCGCAGCTCGGCCATCAGTGGTAGCGCCCCTTCGCCTGCTCGTCGAGCACGTACACGTTGTCATACAGCGACTCCGGCTCCGGGAATGGCGAGGCCTCGGCGAACTCCACGGCGCCATCCACGCGCGCGATCGCCTGCTCGTCGATCTGCGCGCGCGCGGCGGCGTCGACGATGCCCTCCGCCTCGAGGCGCGCTCCGAACACGGGCAGCGGATCGCGCTCGCGCCACAGAGTGACCTCCTCCTTGCTGCGGTACTCCTCGGGGTCGGCCATCGAGTGCCCGCGAAAGCGATAGGTGATCGCCTCCACGAGCATCGGACAGCGCTCTGTGCGCACCTTCTCCACCGCCTCGCTCACGACGGCGAAGGTGTCGGCCACGTCCATCCCATCGCAGCGCGTGCCGGGCACCCCCAGGCTCTCCCCCTTGCGCTGCAGGTCGGTGACGGCGGAGTGGCGCTTCAGCGAGGTGCCCATGCCGAACTGGTTGTTGGTGACGAGGAACACAACCGGCAGGCGCCACAGCGCGGCGAGGTTCAGCGTCTCGCCGAAGGTGCCCTGGTTGGAGGCGCCATCGCCGAAGATGCACAGCGTCACCTCCTCGGTCTCGCGGTAGTCGCTCGAGAGCGCAATGCCCGCGGCGATCGGGAGGTTGCCGCCGACGATCCCATAGCCGCCCATGAAGCGCCGGTCGAGGTCGAACATGTGCATCGACCCCCCGCGCCCGCCGCAGCAGCCGTCGACGCGCCCGAACAGCTCGGCCATCACCCGCTCTGGCGGCGTGCCGCGCACCAGCGCGTGGCCGTGCGAGCGGTAGGTGGAGATCAGGTAGTCCTCTGCGCGCAGCGCCCTTGCGCTGCCGACGATCGTGGCCTCCTCGCCGATCGAGAGGTGCAGGAAGCCGCCGATCTTCGCGCGCGCATACATCTCCCCTGCGCGCTCCTCGAAGCGCCGGATCAGCGTCATCGTCTGCAGCCACTCGCGGGCCGTACTCGGGGTTCGGGCAGCGTGCGCTCCATCAACCCTCCACGGTAGCCCAGCGCTCCAGGAACTCCCGCTCCTCCAGTTGCGCAAGGTCGGCGCGCACCGCCCGCGCCCGTCGCGCGGCGAGCTGCGGCGGGCAGTCCCAGAACAGCACCACCTCGCCGCTGTTCACCTCCACGACCTCGATGTGATCGACGCGATCGGGGTCCGCCAGCGCGGCCGGCATCCAGCCGCCGCGGCGCACGATCAGGCGGTAGGCGCGGTTGGCTTTCACCGCGCGTGCGCCGCCTCGGCCATGCGCGCCGCCGCACGCTCCAGGGCGCGCTCGCCGACGAACACCTCCCCGCCGACACGAACTGAAGGAACATCGCTCACCCCGGCCTCGGCGGCAGCGGCGGTGGTGGTGCGCAGCTCGCTGCGCACCGACTGCAGCTCCGCTCCCTTCAGTACCGCCGCCGGATGCATCTCGCACGCCGCGGCCGCGATCAGCACGTTGTCGATCTCCGCGAGGCTGCGCCCACCGGCGAAGGCCTGGCGGAAGGCGGCCTGGGCGAAGGGCACCGTGCGCCCGATCGACTTGGCGAAGGTGGCCGCGCACATCGCCGTCTCGCTCTCGAAGGGGAAGTCCGCCGGCCAGCGCAGGCGCTGCAGGCCCAGCTCCCCGGCGCGTCGCTCGATCTCCGCGCGGAAGATCTCCACCTCGGTTTCGCAGCGAAACGCCTGGAAGGACTCCGCGCCAGGCAGCTCGCGCGCGAGCACGGGCTGCCACTCAGCCGGCTCGGGAAGGGTGTGCAGGATGCGCTCGGCAGCGAGATATGCGAGCGGGCTGCCGAGGTCGAAGTAGAAGGCGGCTCGCGGCTCTGCTGCGCTGGAGGAGGCGGGGACGATGGCGAGGTCACTCATCGCCGGCGGCGTCGGATCAGCCGTGGATGAGCCAGCCGTCGGTGGCACGTCCTGCCTCCATGACGGCCTCCGAGAGGGTGGGGTGGCCGTGGACGATGCGCCCCACCTCGGCGTAGCCGCCCTCCAGCACGCGCACGTTGACGAGCTCCTGGATCAGCTCGGTGGCGCGGGCGCCGACGATGTGCCCGCCGAGCAGCTCCCCGTACTTCTGCTCGCCGACGATCTTCACGAGGCCGGTGCGGTCGCCGTACACCGTGCCCCCGCCCACCGCGCCGTAGGGGACCTTGCCGACGACGACATCGTAGCCCTGCTCGCGCGCCTCTTCCTCGGTGAGCCCGAAGGAGCCGACGTTGGGCGTGCAGAAGGTGGCGCGGGGAATATCCACGAGCGAGAGCGGGTGCGTGGCCAGTCCGGCGGCGTCCTCCACGGCGATGATGCCCTCGTCGGATGCCTTGTGTGCGAGCGCGGGACCGGGCACGAGGTCGCCGATCGCGTAGACGCCCTTGGCGGTGGTGCGCAGCGCGCCATCGACCTTCACGAGGCCCTGCTCACCCAGCTCGACGCCGGCCTCGCCGAGCCCGAGCGTCTCCACGTCGGCGCCGCGGCCGGCGGCGATCACAAGGTAGTCGACCTCCGCGCTCTCGCCGCCATAGCTGAACTTGACGGTGGAGCCGGCGGTGCTCACGTCCTCGACGGCGGCGCCCGTGGCCACCTGGATGCCCTGGCGCTTGAGGCCGCGCTCCACCACCCGCGAGATGTCGGCGTCCTCGGTGGGGAGCACGCGGTCGAGCATCTCCAGCAGGATCACCTCGCTGCCCAGGCGCGCGTAGCCCGAGGCGATCTCGGCGCCGGAGGCGCCGGCGCCGACCACGGCGAGGCGCGCGGGCAGCTCGCTGAGCGCCCACGCCTCTTCGGTGCCGATCACGCGCCCGCCGAACTGCACGCCGGGGATCGCGCGCCGGACCGAGCCGGTCGCGAGGATCACCGTCCCCGCCTGGATCTCGTGCCGTCGAACTCGCTACCCAGGCGCACGTTGTGCGCGTCGGCGACGGTGCCGTGCGCCTCGATCAGGTCGATGCCGTTCTTCTTGAAGAGCATGTTCACGCCGCCCACGAGCGTCGCGACGACCTTCTCGCGGCGCGCCTGCACCGCCGGATAGTCGACCTCCACGCCGTTCACCTTCAGGCCGAACTCGTGCGCGTCACGCACCTCGCTGAGCAGATCGGCCGAGCGCAGCACCGCCTTGGCGGGGATGCACGCGTAGTTCAGGCAGCGCCCGCCGACCTTGTCGCGCTCCACAACCGCGGTCTTCATTCCCAGCTGGGCAGCGCGGATCGCCGCCACATACCCACCGGGCCCGGAGCCGATCACGACGCAGTCGTATGAGGTCTCTGTCATCGTCCTGAGCCTATCGGCCGCCCCCGGCGGCGCCTTACCTCTTCGCTGGCTTGTATACGCCCCATGACCCTTACGAGCTTCCAGAAGAGCCAGCCGCCAAGCCCGATGCTGAGCACGCAGCCCACCGCTGCGGGGATCGTCGAGGCGACGACGAGCGCGAGCGAGGTGACGATCACCTGGAAGGCGAGCAGCGCCTCGAAGCCGAGCACCGCCCAGTAGCGCTCGCGATACATCCCCGCCGCCGAGCCACACGAGCACCAGCACGAGGAAGAGGGCTCCATAGAGGGAGCCGCCGTGGCGGTTGAGTTCGTGCACGCTCGCGGTGCTCACCGCGACGGCCAGCGCGAGCAGCAGCGCTACCGCGATTGCGATCGCCAGCGGCGCCGGCCACTCTCCCCGGCGCGAGCGGCTGCAATGCCGCGCGGGCCTGCTCATCGCGCAGCGCTCCGCGTCCCCCGGAGGGCGGTGGCGTCACCGGCCCGCCGACCGGCTGGGGCGGGGATCCCATATCTCCCTGGTCAGGCATTGATAACTGCGCCATCCAGTGTCTTACGCAGCGCACGCGCCGCCAGTTCGGGAGCGGGCGCCTCGGCGATCGCGCGCACCACGGCGATACGCGTGGCCCCCGCATCGAGCACCTCGCCGATGTTCTCCGTGGCGAGTCCGCCGATCGCGAAGAACGGGCGGGGTGCGTTCGTGGCGGCGTAGCGCACCAGCTCGAGTCCCACCGCGGGGCGCCCCGGCTTGGTGGGGGTCGCATGGACGGGCCCCACCCCGAGATAGTCGGCCGCGGCGGCCGCATCGATCTCCGCGGGGGCGTGGGTCGAGACGCCGATCAGCAGCTCATGGCCCACGAGCTCGCGCACCTCTGCGACGGGCATGTCCTCCTGGCCGACATGCACACCGTCGGCCCCCGCCGCGAGCGCCACCTGCGGGCGGTCGTTGACGATCAGCAGGGCGCCCGCCACCGCGCAGATCGCCACCGCCCTCCCGCGCGAGGGCCGCGAGGGCGTCGTCTGCAAGGCGCTTCTCGCGCAGCTGCACGATGTCCACCCCACCGGCGAGCGCCGCCTCCAACACCTGCGCGAGCGGGCGGCCCCCGGGGTGGGCGTCACACACCAGATACAGGCGCGCCTGCGACAGGCGCGCGCGGCGTTCGGCGTATGTCTTGTTAATCGGCGACACTCTCTCGGTGAAAGCGCTTCTCGGCAGCTGTGCGGAACATCTTCGGCTTGCTCGAAAACCGTCACTGACTAGCATGACATCCATGTCTCCATCGGCAGATCGCCGTAGTCGTGGGCGGCGGCATCATTGGTCTCGCGACCGCTTGGCGCGCGAGACAGTCGGGGTTGTCGGTGACGCTGCTGGAGCGTGGCGTCACGGGGCAGGGTACCTCCCATGTGGCGGCGGGGATGCTCGCGCCGGTCGCCGAGGTCGAGTTCGGCGAGGCCGGCCGCCGCGTACTCGACCTCGGGCTGCGTTCCGCGGCGCTGTGGCCCGTCTTTGCCGGCGAGCTGGAGGAGGTTTCGGGGATCGATGTTGGCCTGCGCCGCGGCGGCACCCTCGTGGTGGCGCGCGACGCCGACGAGGCCCGCGAGCTGGAGCGCCGATCGCATTCCGCGATTCGCTCGAGTTGTCGACCGAGCGTCTGCTGCCGAGCGCCGCCCGCGCGGCCGAGCCCGCGCTGGCGCCGACCCTGCGTCTGGCCTTCTTGGCCCCGGACGATCACTCTGTCGATCCGCGTCTGTGCTCGCCGCGCTGCGCCGCGCATGCGAGGCGGAGGGCGTGGCGCTGCGCGAGCACGCGCCAGTTGCGAGGGTCGAGCTCGATGGCGAGGGCGGGGGCGAACGGGTGACGGGCGTGAGGCTCCAGGACGGCGAGCTCGTCTCGGCCTCCACGGTGGTGCTCGCGACCGGCGCCTGGACCTCCCAGCTCGAGGGCCTGCCGGCGCACGCGCGCGTCCCCGTGCGTCCGGTGAAGGGCCAGATCCTGCGCCTGCGCGACCCCGCCGGTCCGGGGTTGCTCGGGCGCGTGGTGCGCTTCCACGGCGGCTACCTCGTCCCCCGTGGCGACGGCCGTTATGTGCTCGGCGCCACGATGGAGGAGCGCGGCTTCGAGCTCGTGCCCACCGCCGGCGGCGTGTATGAGCTGCTGCGCGACGCCTCCGAGCTGGTGCCAGGGGTGAGCGAGCTGCAGATCGAGGAGCTGAGCGTGGGCCTGCGCCCGAGCAACCCGACAACGCACCCCTGATCGGGCCGGGCGCGCTCGAGGGGCTCGTGTGGGCAACGGGCCACCACCGCAACGGCATCCTGCTTGCTCCCCTCACGGCTGAGCTGGTGGCGCGCGAGCTGCGAGCTGGTGTGGCTGGTTTGTGGCGATTCTCATGATCCTCCATCGGCGGTGGCCGTTCATGATCCTCCTCAACGGCAGCTGCCGAGTCGGCGGGCGAAACGGTGGCCGATGTGCTGGCCGGGATGGGTCTCGCGGTCGACGCGAAAGGGATCGCCGTGGCCGTCGACCACGGCGTCGTGCCACGCAGCGAATGGCGGGAATTCGCACTGCCCGCGGACGCGCGGGTGGAGGTGCTCACGGCGATGCAGGGCGGATGATCTCGTGAGTGCCACCGATTCGTCGGCGCTGCAAGGCACGCAGCCGGGAGCGCCGCCCGATGACCTCGTTATCGCCGGGCGCACGCTGCGCTCGCGTCTTTTGCTCGGCACCGGCGGCTTCCCCTCGCTGGAGCTGCTCGACGAGGCGATCCGCGCGAGCGGCTCGGAGCTCGTGACGGTTGCTCTGCGCCGCGTCGATCCATCCGCGCGCGGTTCGCTCGTCGACGTGCTCGCGGCGGCAGGGGTTGAGCTGCTCCCCAACACCGCGGGCTGCCACACCGCGCGCGACGCGGTTCTCACCGCGCAGCTCGCGCGCGAGGCCTTTGCCACCGACTGGATCAAGCTGGAGGTGATCGGCGACGAGGACACGCTGCTGCCCGACGCACCCGAGCTGCTGCTTGCCGCAGAGCAGCTCGTGGACGCGGGCTTCGTGGTGCTCCCCTACACCACCGACGACCCCGTCCTCGCACGGCGCCTGGCGGACCTCGGCTGCGCCGCGGTGATGCCCCTCGGCGCGCCGATCGGCAGCGGGATGGGCATCCGCAACCCCTACAACCTCGCACTGCTGCGCGAAGCGGTGAGCGTGCCGGTGGTGCTCGACGCAGGCATCGGCACGGCCTCCGACGCGGCGCTCGCGATGGAGCTGGGCTGCGACGCGGTGATGGCCGCCTCGGCCGTCGCGCGCGCCCAAGATCCGGTGCGCATGGCTCACGCGATGCGCCTCGCCGTCGAGGCGGGACGCCTCGCCGCGGGGGCCGGGCGTATTCCGCGGCGGACCTACGCCACGGCTTCGACACCGGACATCGGCCGCCCAGAATTCAGCTGACGACTTCGATCGTCCCGTTCATCGAGACGGGGTGGATCGTGCAGAGATAGTGGATCGTCCCGGTCTTGGTGGCCTTGAATTCAAAGGTGCCGCCTTCGCCGAAGTTCTTCGACTTGAACGTCTGACGGCCCCCCCTTGCTCGTGACGTTGTGTTCGACGGGGTCGTAGTTGGTCCACTTGATCGTGCTCCCCACCTTGACCTTCAGCGCGTCGGGGTTGATCGCGATGTTGCGGTATTCGATCTGCACGACCCCGCTCTGCACGGGCGCGGAGGCTTCGGGCGTGGCGTACTTGGGTGTTGTGCTGGCGGGCTGCAGGCCGCCGCTCTTGGTCTTGCTGGCGGTTGTGCTCTTGGAGATCACGGCGGTGCTCGTCCTGCCGCCGATCGTGACGGTGGTGGTTTCGGCCGTGCTGCTCCCGCCCGACCCGCAGCCGGTGGCGAGCACGAACAGAAGCGCCGCGGTGGCGCCGGCACAGATCCCTCGCCTCATCGGATACAACCCTAACTTAGACTGACGCCTCGATGACGCGCCACTTCCTGACCGGAGCTGAGCTCACCGCCGCCGAGCTGGACTCGCTGCTGGCGCGCGCGGCGGAGCTGAAGGCTGCCCCGCTCGCCTCCCAGGCGCTCGCGGGGCGCAGCGTGGCGCTGATCTTCCAGCGCCCCTCCACGCGCACGCGCGTGTCCTTCGAGGTGGGGGTTCACGAGCTGGGCGGTCACCCGCTGGTGCTGCGTCAGGACGAGCTGCAGCTCTCGCGCGGCGAGTCCCCGCGCGACACCGCGCTCGTGCTCTCGCGGCACGTGGCGGCGGTGGGCATCCGAACGGGTCCCCATGAGCTGGTGGAGGAACTGGCCGAGTACGCGTCGATTCCCGTTGTAAACATGCTCACTGCGCTGCACCACCCCTGCCAGCCGCTGGCCGACCTGCTCACCGTGCGCGAGAGCTGCGGCGCGCTGCAGGGCCTGCGCGTGGCGTACGTGGGTGACGGCAACAACATGGCGCGCTCGCTCGCTGTGCTCGGAGCGCTCGCGGGGGTGCACGTCGCGGTCGCCTCTCCTCCCGGCTACGCGCTCGACCCGGCCACCGTTCCGCTGCCGCCCGCGGCGCGCGGGGGGCTCACGGTGCACGAGGACCCGCGCGAGGCGGCGAGGGGCGCGCACGTTCTCTACACCGATGTGTGGGTTTCGATGGGCGACGAGGAGACAGCGGAAGAGCGCCGCCGGGCGCTCGCGCCCTACCGCGTCGACGAGGCGCTGCTGGCTGAGGCGCACCCCGATGCGATCGTCCTGCACTGCCTCCCCGCCCACCCGGGCGAGGAGATATCCGAGGGGCTCCTCTACGGCCCCCGCCAGCGCATCTGGGATCAGGCCGAGAACCGCCGCCATGCACAGAAGGCGCTGCTGGAGCTGCTGGTGGGCGCGGGCTGACCCGACTCCGCGAGTGGCGCCGCAGGCTGCCATGCTGAGCGCATGAAGCCCGAGGCCCAAGCCCTTGCCGACGTGCCGTCTACCCTCGCGCCGGCGGAGTCCCAAGCGCCCGCACGCGCCGCGCGCCCCGAGCGCGGCCAGGAGCTCGAGCTGACGATCGATTCGCTCGCCTATGGCGGCGAGGGCATCGCGCGCATGGGCGATCACGGCTACGTCGTGTTTGTCTCCGGCGCCATCCCCGGCGACCGTGTGCGCGCGGTGGTGTACAAGCGCAAGCGCTCCTACGCCCACGCTCGCACCCTCGAGGTGCTCGAGCCGAGCCCCGAGCGGATCGAGCCGAGGGCGGCACACCCTGGGGTCCCCTGGCAGGTCCTTCCCTATGAGCGTCAGCTGGAGATCAAGCAGCAGCAGGTGGGCGACGCGCTGCGGCGCATCGGACACCTCGAGGACTTCGAGCTGCAGGAGATCGTCCCCGCGCTGCAGCAGTGGCGCTATCGCAACAAACTGGAGTACTCCTTCGGAGCGGACCCCGCCGGGAAGCTCCTCTGCGGTTTTCACGCCTCCGCGGGAGGAAACCGAGTCGAGGCGATCGAGGACTGCCTGCTGGCCTCCGAGCAGGGAAATCTCGCACGCGAGGCGGTCGCAAGCTGGGCACGCGAGCAGGGGCTCGGTGCCTGGAGTCGCGGCGGGGAGGCAGGATCGGAGGATGGTCCGCGCAGCACAGGACGGTCCGCGGGGCGTCCCGCAGGTCGACCCCGCGGTGCACGCGACCCCAGTGAGCGCATCGGTCCCGCACCCGATGGCCGCGCACTGCTGCGCAACCTCGTCGTGCGCGAGGGCCGTAACACCGGCAAGTTGCAGGTGCGCCTGGTGAGCACTCCCGGTGAGCTGGACGTCTACTCGCTCGACAGCGCCCTGCGCGCGGCGCTGGGAGACGCTCTCTCCGGGCTGCTATGGACCCGCTCCAGCCAGGTCGCGGAGACCACGATGGGTGGCGAGACAGAGCTGGTGAGTGGCGAGGGGGAGTTGCCCGAGCGCTTGGGCGAGCTCGACCTGCGCATCTCCCACGAGGCCTTCTTCCAGACGAACACAGAGATGACCGAGGTGCTCTATGGCCTGATCGTCCAGTACGCCGCGCTGGAGGGCTGGGAGCGTGTGTACGACCTCTGCTGCGGCATCGGCACGATCGCTCTCACCCTCGCCCCCCGCGCAGGAGAGCTGTGGGGCATCGAGCTGATCGAGGAGGCCGTCGCCAACGCGATCGCCGCTGCCCAGCGCAATGGCATTCGCGCCAACTTCTTCGCCGGCGACGTGCGCCTGGCGCTGCCCGAGCTGCTCGTGCGCGCAGGCAAGCCCGATGTCCTCGTGGTGGACCCCCCGCGCGCGGGCCTCTCCCAGAAGGTGGTGCGCCGCATCATCGACTGCGCCCCCAAGCGGATCGTCTACGTCTCCTGCAACCCCACCACCCTCGCCCCCAACGCCGCCCAGCTAGTCGAGGCCGGCTGGGCCCTGCGCAAGGTCCGCCCCGTCGACATGTTTCCGCAGACACACCACGTGGAGTGTGTGGCGCTGCTGGAGCGGACTTCCGCCTAACGTCTCGTCTTGGCTCGACGTGGATAGTCTTCCGGCTCGAATGCGCGCCGTCACCATCCGCGAGCAGGAGATCGTGCTCGAGGAGCACCCTGACCCCGTGCCCGGCGACGGCGAGGTGCTGGTGCGCGTGCGCGCGGCGGGGCTCAACGGCGGCGACATGATGCAGCGGCGCGGGCTCTACCCGGCGCCCCCGGGCTGGCCGCAGGACATCCCTGGGATGGAGCTGGCGGGTGAGGTGGTTGGTTTGGGCCCCCACCCCCCAGGGACCGAGCGCTTCGCCGAGGGCGCAGCGCGTGATGGCGATCGTCGGTGGCGGCGGGCAGGCTGAGCTGGCCGTCGTGCACGAGCGCCACCTGATGCCGGTGCCGGCTGCCCTCGACTGGCCCGCGGCGGGTGGCCTGCCGGAGGTCTTCATGACTGCACACGACGCTCTCTTCACACAGGCGGGGCTGCGGCCCGGAGAGCGCCTGCTCGTGCACGGCGGCGCCGGCGGGGTGGGTACCGCCGCGATCCAGCTCGCCCGCGCCATCGGCGCCACCGTCACCGCGACCGTGCGCCGCGAGGAGTCGCGTGAGCCGGTCGCGGCGCTTGGCGCCGAAGTCATCGCTCCCGAGGGCTTTGCCGAGCACGGTCCGTTCGACGTGATCCTCGAGCTGGTCGGCGCTCCCAACCTGGCCGACAACCTCAACGCGCTCGCGATCGGCGGACGCATCTGCGTGATCGGCGTCTCCGCGGGCGTCAAGGCCGAGCTGAACCTGCTCGCGCTGATGGGCAAGCGCGCCCGCATCCACGGCTCCACCCTGCGCGCTCGCTCGCTGGAGGAGAAGGCCCTGGCGGCGCGGGCGCTGGAGCACGAAGTGCTGCCGCTGTTCGACTCAGGCGCCCTGCGCGTGCCGATCGCTGAGACCTTCGCGCTGGAGGACGCTGCTGCGGCCTATGAGTGTTTTGCGGCCGGCGGTAAGCTGGGCAAGATCGTGCTCGAACTGTAGACAGTATGCTCCGCTAGTGCTGCGTCAGGGGTCGGGTGAGCCACTCGTATTGCTACATGGCATTCTCTGCAGCGAGCGTATTTGGGGCAATGTTGTGGGGTTGCTCTCAGGCCGGCACGATGTGATCGTCCCAACCATGTTGGGACACAATGGCGGTCAGCTCGCCAGCCGTAGACCGGCGAGCATCGAGCTTCTCGTGGATGACCTCGAGCGGCTGCTGGACGAGTTGGGGATCGCCAAGGCGCATCTGGCAGGCAACTCTCTGGGCGGCTGGGTGGCGCTCGAGCTTGCCCGTCGTGGACGGGCACTCACGGTCTGTGCGCTCTCTCCGGCGGGCGCGTGGGGCAGTGAAACCGACGGACAGCTCGTCCGGGCGACTCTCGAAAGGGCGGTACGTGACATCCAGCGCTCACGCAGAATCGTTCCGCTGGCTGCTCGCTCCAGACACATCAGGCGTTTTGCCTTGCGCAACAGTGCCCTGTACGGGGAGCGAGTCAGCCCAACCGAGTTCCTGTCGCTTACCCACGATGTGATCGGCTGTCAGATAAGCGGCGATCTGTTCGCAAGCAACGCACGGCTCTCCCCTCTGGACCCCGCACCATGCCCGATCACCCTGGCGTGGTCAGCCGAGGATCGCATCTTCCCGCTCGAGGCCTACCGCTCACATGCGTGCGAGCTGTTTCCGGGAGCGGACTTCATCGTGCTCGATGACGTCGGGCACATTCCGATGCTCGATGACCCGCGACTGGTCGCCCAGACGATCCTCACGAGCGCCGCGAGGGCCACCGACACGCTCAACGGCTAGCACCGAGAGCCTTCGATCAGGCAGTTCACACATACCACTGCTGCGTACGCTGTACACAAAGGACTAGATGTGTGCTACGCACAAGGACATACGCCCGCCAGCCGAAGCGCTTCTGGCTTTTTCTATTTATTTTTTGAAAAAATAAAATAAAACCCGAGCAGGGTGTGCGTCTGGATCAGTACGGCGGCTGCGCCTCATACCAATCCCCGAGGGCGCGGAAGGCGCCCCAGAACTCCCGCTTGGCGTCCTGCTCGTCGAGCGACTCGTCGATGTTCGGCACATAGAGAGCGTCGATCGAGGGCGTGAGCGACTGCACGACACCCAGCCGCTCCTGCAGCGGCCGCGCCAGCGGGATATCGAAGTCGCCCAGCGAGGCGAGCGCGTCGGCGCCCATCGCCACGACGATCCGCGGCTGCACGATTGCGATCTCCTCAGTGACCCGCGCCACGCAGCCGGGATCGGCGAGCGCGGCTTCGCTCAAGGGGCACTTCACGCAGAGCGTGCCATAGACAGCAAGGGGATCGATCGACAAGCGTTTGAGCGACTTCATCAGCGCGCCCCCCGAGCGCCCGTAGAAGGCCACCCCCTCCTCGATCTCCGAGGGCAGCGGCGCGTACTTGAGCAGCATGATGTCCGCCTGCGGGTGCCCGGAGCCGAGCACCGGCATCAGGTTGCCGCGCGGGCAGTGCGGGCATGACTGCAGCTCGCGCGTGAACGAGTTCAGCTCGCGGATCGCGCGCTCGAGGTACTTCTCCTTGATCTCGTCGTCGGTGGCAGGCATGCAGGCCCCCAGGGTTTTGACGACATCTTGGCTACTCCTTGCCGGTGCATCAAGCCTTGCGTGCGCGCTTCACGCGTCGCGCCTTGCTCGCCTTGCGCGCCGGGGCCGGCGTGGCCTTCGTCTGCAGGAACTTCAGCGCCTGCACATACAGCAGGCTCGAGGGGCGCGTGAGGATGTCCGCGTCGCGCAGGCTCTGCATGAACTCCTGCGGCCCATCGAAGTCGCGCATCCGGATACGCACCGAGCCGAGGCCCTGCGCCACGTGCGAATCCGAGCCCGCGCCTGCCACGATGCGGTACTTCGCCGCGAAGCGCGCCGCCTCCTCGTTGAACGCGCCAATCGCCACGCGCGGGTTGAACACCTCGATCGCATCCACCTCATCGATGATCGTGAGCAGATGCTCGTAATCGGGCACCGCGTGCATCCGATCGAAGGGGTGGGGCACATATACGAGGCCTCCCTGGCGCTTGATCTCCGCGACCGTCTCTGCGAGCGTCAGCCCGCGCGGGATCTTCTCCTCGATGAACAGCCCAATCACCTCGCCCTGCTCGGCGGTCTTGATCTCCTCCGCCACGATCACCTTCACCGGCGGCTGCGAGCTCGACCCTTCCGCCTGCGCGCGCGCCTCCAATGCGCCCGAGATCTCGTTGTGGTCGGTCACCGCGATCGCTCCCAAACCCTGCTCGCGCGCGGTCGCCAACAGCACCTCCACGGGGGTCGCGCAGTCGCCGGAGTGGTCGGTGTGCATGTGCAGATCCACATCGATCAGCTGCCGCCGCGCGAGGCGTTTGCGCAGCGCCGGGTCGCCCGCGGCGTCGTGGCGGTGGGCCGCGAGCGCCGTGTAGATCTCCTCCAACGCGTCCACGCTCTCCGCTCCGTCGGGCACCAGGCGATACTCGGCCGGGTAGTGGCTCGTCATCAGCTCCGCCGTCGCCCGCTGGCTGGCCGTGCGCGCATCGAGGCGTCCGAAGAACGTCCCCACGAAGCGCTTCGCCAGCAGCGTCGTCAGCAGTCGCTCGGTGGGCGCGTGGAAGCTCCCCACGTTCAGCGCCCGCGAGTGGCGCAGCGCCACGCTCGACGCGCTCGGCGGGAATGGCTCGTGGACGTGCACGAAGTCAAGCTCCACCGCCCCCAGCAGCTCTCCGATCGTGCGCGCCACGTCGATCGGCAGCGACCCCACGCCGGCGCCCGCGCGGCGGCGACCCGAGCGCGCGGCGGCGCGTGTGCCCGAGCGGGCTCCACTCTGCACATCGAGCACCTCGCCCACCGCGATCACCCGCGGCGTGCCCGTATCGGTCCCCTCCAGCAGAGACTCCACCCCTCCCGGCTGCTCGCGCGCGGCGCGCAGCGCCCTGCGATCCTCGCGTACCCGCTCGGGCGAGCGCGAGGGCGCGAGGATCAGCACCCGGTGCCCGCGCTGCGAGAGCTCTCCTGCGACGCGCCGCACGTAGTCGTTGACAGCGTGCTCGGCCTCCCACGGGTAGGGGCTGACGTGGGCGATGGCAAAGCGCTCTTTTGACACTGAGCGCAGGATAGGTCAGAGACGTCCCTCGCGAGACGATGGCGAGGGCGTCGTGCGCTTCTGGCGCGCCTTAAACGATTGGTGGAGGCGTTCCCTCGGCGCTGGCGGCGAGCGCCGGGTCCCAATCGCATACAGCGCACGCATGAGCGAACGCCGAGCGGGCGAACTCGAGCGCGAGCGCGTGCGGGTTGGGGCTGGTGCGGATGTCCTCCCAGGCGAGGATGTACTCGCCGAGCGCCGCATCCCAGCGCGCGGAGGCGGGGGAAAGCGTCGCGGCGGCAAACCCCTCCGGCGCGGGGTGCGCATAGGCATAGAACGCCGCCTTCTCCGATCGCGGGTCGCCGGGCCACCAGCCGATGGCGACCTCCTGCGCATCCATCGCGTTGCGCATGATGAAGTCCTCCGAGGGCGGATCGGCGGGGAGGCCGGAGAACAGGTTCACCGCGAGATCGAACGAGCCCCACCACGCGTTCACCGGCGTCGAGCGTCCACGAAACGGCGCGCGGAATGCCGCGAGGACGAGCGCCGCACGGGTCGCCGCGGCAAAGTAGGAGGCAACCTGCTCGGTGTCATAGCGCGCGTGCTCCTCATCCTCATCGAGTGGCACGCTCCAGGGCACCTCCTGCGGGGTTGGGTCGATCTCCACGGCGCCGGCGAGGCGCCTCACGGCGCTCAGAACGTCGCGTGTGACCTCGCCCACGGGCCGATCGGGAGTGAGCGCGACGCGCCCGGCGCGACCCTCGCTGTGTTCGATCATCGCCTCATGGGTTCTTAGATCGAGCGCCACAACGAACGCCCCCGAGCCATCGGGCGCTCTCAGCGGGGCGGTCTCCCACCCCCGCGCCGTCAGACGCAGAGCCGCGTGCTGGAGCTGCGGCTCGGGCGGCGCGAGCACCGTCGCCAGCTTGCCGAGAACCTGGATGTGCGCGTGGAGCGTGTCGCACGTCGCGCTCCACTGCCCATAGGAAAGTTCAGGCCACGCGGAGGGCATGGTCACACGCTACCCGCTGGCTGCCCTGTTTGAGCCCAGCGGGCCTCTGCTCGCCTCGCTGAGACTTGACCGTCGCGCCGCAGCACCGTACACTTGTACGGATCTAAGGAGGACTCCGTGGCAGTCAAGGCAGAGCGTCTAGAGGCGCGTCTCACATCGACAGAGCGCAAGCAGATCGAGCAGGCAGCATCGCTCGCCGGCGAGTCCGTGTCTTCGTTTGTCGTACTCGCAGCACTGGATCGTGCGGACATCCTCGTGCGGGAGCAGGCATCGACGGTGGTCCCCGCCGCCTACTTCGATCAGCTGGTCGCGTCTCTGGATGAGTCAGAGAAGGCTCCTGGGCTCGCGCACGCGGCTGCCGAGGCCGGGCGGCGCGGGCGCATCAAGCTGGCGTGAGCTACCGAGTCGAGCCGCTTGCCGCCGGCCACGATCTCAATGCATTCGATTGCGGACACGACGCTCTCAACGTGTGGCTGCGCCAGCACGCGCGCCGGGGCACGGGGCAGGGAACACGCACCTATGTGATGGTCGAGGAGGCCACATGCGCCCTCGCCGGCTACTTCGCCCTCGCCCCCCATCTCCTCGAGCGGGCTGAAGCCCCGCGTGCTGTAAGCCGTGGGGCGCCGCAGCGCATCCCCGGGATCCTCCTTGCCAAGCTGGCGCTCCACAGTCGCCTGCATGGCCAAGGGCTCGGGGCCGAATTGCTGGTTCAGGCCTTGACCACGATCGTGGAGGTCGCGCGGTCAGCGGGTGGGCGGGTCGTCGTGGTTGATGCCGTAGACGAGAGCGCCGCGAGCTTCTACCGCGCCCACGACTTCCAACCCTCGCCTTCGGATCCTCACCGGCTTGTCATGAAGCTCAGCACCGCTGCGCGCTCTCTCGGTCTGGCTTGGCCATAGCCGAGTTCAATCGCTAATGCGGCGCGGAGCGGGCGATTGTGTAAGGCAGAAGCAGGCTGGCAAACGCCGGCAGACGATCGGCGAGCTTAGGGTCTCACGCTGGCCTGTGTCTATGTTCCTGGGCAGGCTGGCTGGCCCTACGGCTTCGGGGCAGTCGCCCTTGTCTTGCTCGTCGCCTTCGCCCCCCTCGCCGTGCGCCCCTTCGGCTGCGTCCCCGGCTTACGCCCATACCTGGCGATGAACTTCTCGGTGTCCGCGCGCGCGAGATCGTCGGGGCGCTGGTTGTGCGGCGACTTCATCAAGTAGGAGCTCGGCCCGTCGAGCTGGCCGGCGACGCCGTGGTTGAGCGCGAGCTTGCAGCAGCGCACCGCGTCGATCACGATGCCGGCGGAGTTGGGCGAGTCCCACACCTCGAGCTTCAGCTCTGCCGTGAGGGGCACGTCGCCGAAGGCCTGGCCCTCCAGGCGGATGTGCGCCCACTTGCGATCGGTGAGCCACGGCACGTAATCGGAGGGCCCCACGTGCACGTCGTTGGCGGGTAGCTCATCCTCCATGATCGAGGTCACCGCGTTGGTCTTGGAGATCTTCTTGCTCTCCAGACGCTCGCGCTCGAGCATGTTGTAGAAGTCCATGTTGCCCCCCACGTTCAGCTGCGAGGTGTGCACCATCTTCACGCCGCGATCGCCAAACAGGCGCGCCAGCGAGCGGTGCACGATCGTGGCGCCCACCTGCGACTTGATGTCATCGCCCACGATCGGCAGCCCCGCCTGCTTGAAGCGCCGATCCCAGTAGTCCTCGCGCGCGATGAACACCGGAATGCAGTTCACGAAGCCGCAGCCCGCCTCGAGCACCTGCTCCACGTACCACTTGGTTGCCTGCTCTGAGCCCACCGGCAGGTAGGAGACCACCACGTCGGTGTGCGTCTCCTTGAGGATCCTCACGATGTCCGCCGTCTCGCCGGGGGCCTTCTCGATCTTCTGCTTGAGGTACTTCCCCAGGCCGTCGTGGGTCATCCCACGGTATACGGGCACGCCGAGCTTGCTCGGCACTGCGCGCTCGCCCTTCGCGAACTTGATCGTGTTGTTCTGTCCCGCCCAGATCGCCTGCCCCAGATCCTTGCCTACCTTCGTCTTGTCGATGTCGAAGGCCGCCGTGAATTCGATGTCCTTGATGTGGTAGCCGCCGAGGTCCACATGCATAAGACCCGGCACGCGCTGCGAGGGGTCGGCGTCGCGGTAGTAGTGCACGCCCTGCACGAACGCGCTCGCGCAGTTGCCCACGCCCACGATCGCCACGCGCACCTTCTCGGGCTGGTAGCGCGCGGCGCCGTTGCTTGCCGCGCCATTGAGATTCGAAGTTGGTGTCACGTTTGCTCTTGTCCTTTTCGGTTTGTTCTGGAGGAGGTACCCCGGGGCGCGGTGGTGGTCACACAGTCGTCAACAACTCGCTGCGCACGTGCCACACGCGCTGTGCAACGGTGAAGACGCTCAGCGCAGCGAGCACGTAGATCGCCGGCGCGAGCAGTTCAAAGCTGCCGAGCCCCGCGCCCTGCGCGAAGAGCAGTCCGATCGAGATGATCACGACGCGCACGGGACGTGTGGCGATGCCCACCTTGCACTCCACGCCCAGCGCCTCGGCGCGCGCGCGTGTGTAGGAGACCATCAGCGAGGCCAGCACCGCGATCACGACCGCGGCCGCCGCTCCCGCTTCTCCGCGGGTGGCGAAGTACGCGGCGACGGCCGTCAGCACGATGCCCTCCTCGATGCGATCGAGCGTGGAGTCCAGGAACGCGCCGAAGGGCGAGCCCTTGCCCGACATGCGCGAGTAGCGCCCATCGAGCGTGTCGCACACCGAGCCCACGATGAATGCGATGCCGCCGAGGAAGAAGTATTCCTGCCACACGAGCACCGCCGCCACGACGTTCAGCGTGAGCCCGGTGAGCGAGATCGCGTTGGGTGTGAGGCGCGACTCGATCAGGCGGTTGCGCACGAGCTCGCGCCGCTGCCCCGAGCCGATCGGGGCGCGTACGCCCCGTGCCCGTGTCCGCGGGGAACCGCGCCGCGCCGCTCGCGTCGGTGGGTGTCTTGGAGGCATGCCCGCTGCGCCCTATCCGCTCGTGCCGATGGGGGCGGCGCCCACGCTGCCCACACCCACGTGTGCGCCCTTGGCCTGGGTGCCTGTGCCGGCGAAGCGCCAAACGGTCGGACGTGCGCGTGCCAGCCACGCCGCGCCATACGCCGAGACGCCCGCGGTGGCCGCACCCAGGAGGGCATCGAAGATGAAGTGGTTCGCGGTCGCCACGATCACGAAGGCCATCAGGAAGGGGTAGAGGAACCACGCCACGCGCACCACGCGCAGCCGCGTGAGGCGCGCCAGCGGCCAACCGATCATCAGCGCGAAGGCCACGTGCATCGAGGGCACCGCCGCGTAGGGGTTCGTGAGCGCGCTCATCGAGGCGCTCGCGTGTGAGATGTGCACGCCCGTGAAGTCCGACACCGAGTCGATGAAGCCCCACTCGGGCATGAAGCGCGGCGGTGCGGTGGGGAACACCATGTACCCCACCAGCGCGATCACCATCGCGATCATGAACATGTTGCGCACGAAGTAGAACGAGCGGTTGTGGCGCAGGTAGAGGTAGATGAGCGCCCCCACCGTTACCGAGGTCTGTGCGTTGACATACAGCCAGCTCGACACATCCATCAGGAAGTGGCTGCCCGAGGCCCAAGCCTGCACGGAGGGCTCCACGAAGAAGTGCATCGTGCGCTCGATCTGAATCAGATCGCGCGCATGCTGGAAGGCCGCCGTCGCGCGGCCCTCCACCAGCCCCCGCACAACGCGGTAGGCGAGGTAGGCGAGACCGAACAGGGACACCTGGCGCAGTACATCCAGCCAACCATGTGGCAGGACCCGCGCCTGCAGGAGGCGGATGCGGGCGACCATCGGTGTGAAGCCTACCGCGCGGAGGCGCCGGCAACGCCGCCCGCCGATGCGCTTGCGGGGCCCGGGTGGCTCACTACACCCGCGTGGGCCGGCGTCGCACCAGAGGGGACGACACGGTACAGACGCCAGTGCGGGGACCGCCAAACTTCGTGCAAGTAGGGCAGTCCGCGGGCGATCAGCGCGCCCTCGGCGCGCCCCGCCTCGTCCAGGCGCACGTCGGGCAGCGCCACGTAGGCCACCCCATTTTCGGTGAGCCACGCGCGGTAGGCCGCGGCCGTGAGACCCGGTCGATAGAAGAGCGCGCCATAGCGCGTATCGAGCTGGCGCTCCCAGCCGCGCGCCAGGGCGATCCCTTCGTGTCCCGCGAGGTGCGCGGCCTCCCAGTGGGCGCCCGTGAGCGGCACCTCCACGATCGTGCGCCGGTGGGGAGGGGTGGGGGTCCCATCCAATCGATATAGCTCCGCGCGCAGCGGCGCGTAGTAGGAGGCGTTCACCGAGGGATCGCTCACGAGCGAGCTCACGTCGTTGATCGGGGTCTCCAGTTGCCAGTAGAGCAGCACCGGGGCGAGTATCAGAAGGATGCGCCGGTGGTTGCCCCAAAGGATTCCCACCAGCAGGGGACCCGCGAGCGTCGCACCCAGCCGCGCGGCGTTCCCGCCCACGGGCGTGTGCAGCACGAACGCTCCCGCCATCGCCAGCGCATAGAGCCCAGCGCCGATGCGCACCGCCTGACGCCCGTGCGGTGTGAGCGGCCCCTGCGGCAAGAGCAGCGCGATCGCCAGGATTCCCGCCTCCGCCCACCAGAACACCGAGGGGGCGAACGGCTCCCAGCCGCCTTCGGGGAAGGCAACAGTGAGGATCGCGATCGGCGCCAGTGCCGCGGCTGTGAGCGCCGCGCCGCGGCGAGGGGCTCCCGCGAGTGCATCGGCGAGGCCTGCCAAGGCAAGAAAGGCGCCTGCGATGGGACTGGCTGCGCTCGTGAGCACCGCGAGCGCCAGCGCGAGGGTCAAGCGTCCGTCGAGCCCCGCCAGCACCGCCCCCAGGCCGATCGCGAAGCCCAAGTCGTAGGGCACGCGCCCGGAGAGCAGGCCCACGCAGAAGGTCACCGCGAACCACACCGCCGCCGCGCGCGCGGCCGGGAGCGGGAACACCCTTGCGGCGATCAGCCCGAACAGCACACTCGCGGCGATGGCCGAGAGCGCCAGCACCATGCGCACGCCGAGCAGGGCCCCCAGCGCGGGCGAGAGCAGCGAGTAACCCGGAAGGTAGTGCCCGTGGATGGCATACCAGCCGCTATCGCGCAGAGTGAAGCCCACGCGCGCGAACAGTTCGCTGCGGTACGTCGCCGCCGCGAGGTCCCCGCGGCGGGGGCTGACGATCAAATAGGCGAGTGAGAGAGATGCGGCGGTAGCGAGCGCAAGCGCCCACGGCGCTTGCCGGCTCAGGGGGTCGCGGTGCTCGTGCAGCGCGCGGTCTTGCGGCGCGCTGGTGGCCAGAGAGGGCGAGGCCATGCGAGAGACGCTACCTACGCCGCGAGCAGAAACTGGGCCACGCGCTCGATCGCCTCGGGGCGCTCGTACCACCACCAGTGCCCGGCGTCGAGCAGGATCAGCTCGGCCCCCAACACCTCGGCGTACTCGTGCGCGAAGCGCGTGGGGATGTAGGGGTCGCGCTCACCCCACACCACGAGCGCGGGCATCGTGAGCGAACGCAGGTGCGCTCCCGCCGCCTCCAGGACGCTGCTCGGCGAGGAGCGGTACAGGCGCAAGATCGCCCGCTGGGTGCCCTGGTCGAAATGATTGAGCACCGTGTCCAGGAAGGCCTCGGGCAGCGGCTCGCCGCTCGCGGTTGCCTCGTGCGTGGAGCGGCGCAGCGCCCACCTCGTGGTCGCTCCCATCGCGATCTCTCCCACGCCGGGGGTGCGCCATAGACGCGCCATGCGGTGCCAGCGGTAGCCCGGCAGGAACGTCACCGCGTTGCTCACCACAAGGCGTTCCACGCGCTCGGGGTGGCGCTGGGCAAAGGCGAGGCCGACGGCGCCCCAGTCGTGCACGAGCATCCGCACCCGCTCGACCTCCACCAGATCCAGGAAGCGCTCGATGAAGTCCGCGTACTCCTCGATCGTGTACGTCAGATACCCCGGCTTGCCCGAGCGCCCGAAGCCGGGGAGGTCCGGCGCGAGGCCGCCGGTGCGTTCGAGGAAGCCCTCCTCATACGGCGGCGGTAGGACCCACCGGTCATCGCTGCGCGCGGGCCTCCACCAGCGCCGCCACCGCGGACGGGCTCCGTGGTGCTCGCGCGGCCTCACCCAATCCCCCGAGTTGGTGGGCACCCCATGCAGGTACAGCGCCGGAGCGACGCTCGCGGGCGTCCCCTCGGGGGCCGGTGCGCTGCGCCAGAAGATCGGCAGCTCGCCCAGCTCGGCGGTGTGGTCTGAGACCTCGGGCACCGGGCGAGGATATAGACGGCTACTGTGGGCCGGTGCCCCCTGCCGGCTCACGTCCCGTGCGTACCGCTCGCAGCCCTGCCGCCTGGAAGCCCCCGACGCGAGCGCGCGTGCTGCGCATCCGCGATCGCCTGCGTGCGGTGTATGGCATCCCGCGCATGGCGCCGCATGGGCGCCCGCTGGATGAGTTGGTGCTCACGGTGCTCTCGCAGAGCACGAACGACCGCAACCGCGACGTGGCCTTTCTACGCCTGCGCGAGCGTTTTGGGCGGGAGGGCATCGACTGGCACGCGGTCTTGGATGCGCCTGTGGCGGAGATCGAGGAGGCGATCCGCCCGGGAGGCATCTCCAAGGTGAAGTCGGCGCGCATCCAGCAGATCCTTGCTGCGATCGCCGAGCATCCACACCTCCCATCCGACCCCGACGATCCACTCTCGCTGGAGTGGATGCGCAGCGCGCCAGTCGCTGAGAGTCGCGCCTATCTGTGTGCGCTGCCCGGCGTGGGGCGAAAGACCGCCGCGTGCGTGCTGCTGTTCTCCTACGGCCTGCGCGACATCCCGGTCGACACCCACGTCTCGCGCGTGGGCACGCGCCTGGGCCTGTTCCGCCCCGGCGCGCCCTTCGAGGAGCTGCACGACGCGATGCTCGCGCTCACGCCGCTGGGCGAGGAGCTGGAGTTCCACGTGAACCTGCTGCGCCACGGGCGGCGCACCTGCCACGCGCGCTCACCTGCGTGCGAGGAGTGTGCGTTGGCGCGCATGTGCCCGAGTCGAGGGGCTTTCGGGACCATCGAGCAGGGCAAGCTGGACCTCAAAGCCCCTCGTCCAAGCCGGGCAGCGCCAGAAGCGGAAGCTCGCCACCGTTGAGTGCGGCAAGCTCATCGAGGTCGAGACGATCGTGGGGACGGCCGGCGAGGCGCTTGAAGGCGACGAGATGGGGCAGGTCGGCGACGCTCAGCGTGACGTCGTCCATGGTGGTCTCGACCGCGCTGGATTGAACGCCTGCAAAGTCCAATGGCGGTTCCCCCTCGAGCAGCAGGTCGATTCGCCCATGGTCAGTGTCGAGCTGCCAGCCCTGCTCCGGCATCTCGGAGTCCTCGGCAATTGGTTGTCCGTCGAGGCGCCGCGCGTGCACGCTGCTCATCGCTCGCGCCGCGGCACTGCGAGCCTCCGGGGTATCCGGGATCAGCACGTCGACGTCCTTCGTGTAGCGCACATAACCGTGCGTAATCACTGCCCAGCCGCCGATCACGATATGCGGGACCCGATGGTCTTGAAGAACGCGGAGCAGAGCGGCGTCGTCGCGCCCGCTCACCGCGTGGGGCGCTCTCGCCGCCCGGCCTGCAGCTTCTCAGCGATGCGGATCAGCTCCAGTCCCTCGGTGATGCGCTGCTCGTGCGTCTGTGCACGCGATCGCTCGCGGTCCAGCAGCTTGGCCTCGGCGGCGCCCTGCGCCCATGCTTCGCGACGCTTGCGCATTCGGTCCAGATCGGGCGAGGCGAGCACTTTGGACATGCGATCAGCGTAGCGCCGCCGGGTGACACTCAGCCGCGCGGCAGCACAGCGAAGGCGATCACCGCGTAGTGCAGGGCGGCGGCGACGATCACGAGCGCGTGGAAGATCTCGTGGTAGCCGAAGACCTTGGGGAAGGGGTTGGGGCGCTCGGTGGCGTAGACGACGGCGCCGACGGTGTAGAGCAGCCCGCCGAGCGCGAGCCCCGCGAAGCCGAGCCAGCCGATCGCCGCGGGCAACTCGCCGAAGACCGCTACGGATACCCAGCCGAGCGCCACGTACACCGCGGCGAAGAGCCACTTCGGCGCATCGAACCAGACAAGCTTGAAGGCGATGCCGGCGAGCGCGCCCACCCATACGGCGATCAGGATCGCGCGCGCCAGCGGACCGGAGAGCGCGATCAGCGCCACCGGCGTGTAAGTGCCGGCGATCAATACGAAGATCATCGAGTGATCCAGACGCCGCATCCAGCGCCGCGCGCTGGGGCGCCAGGTCACGCGGTGGTACAGCGCGCTCGTGCCGAGCAGCGCGGAGACGGCCACGGCGTAGATCGCCGCGGCGGCGCGCGCGCGTCCGCCGGAGGCGGCGAGGATCAGCCCCACCCCGCAGGCGAGCGACACGAAGAAGGCGTACTGGTGTGAGACCCCGCGCAGGCGCGGCTTGACGGTCGCGCCCGCTCCCGCCCCAATCCTTGCCTCGATTTCCCCAGCGTTCACGTTCATATACAGACGGTAGCGGCGTGAGGGGCACGTGTATGTAGCTGTGCAGTGAGTTTGTCAGCGGCCGTACGTCTAGCGCCGAGGCGGTAGCGCGGGCCGCGGGATCGGATTGGCTCCGCGCGCTGCCCCCTGGGTCTGGATCGCCACGAGCCTGTGACTGGCCGGCCGTAGTCGCGCGGACGACGCCGGTCACGGGATCGCGCTAGGCATATGCGTCTCCGCGCGGCTACTCTTGACTATCCCCCTTGACATTGACCCACGTTTATGTTTAGAGTACGCGAGCGTTTGTTTTTTGAAGGTGCCTACGGTCTGGGTTGTCCTGCCTTCGGCGAATCCGGGGAGCCGGTGGGAACGTTTTGGAGAGGAGCGGATCGCACATGAGGGAGACGTTGCTGCGCGTGAGCCGGAGGGAGCAGGGTGCATCTATTCAACAGTTCCGGGAGGGGATGGATTTGATGACGCGTTGGCTTGTTACTGGGTTGTTCGGGCTGCTGGTGACCGGGTTGCTGCCGGGGGTGGCGTCAGCGGAAGGGTGTCCCAATGAACAGTTCCGCACGGGAGTGTCGGCGAACCTGCCCGACTGCCGTGCCTATGAGATGGTCTCGCCGGTCGACAAGAACGACGGGTCAATCGGTCCCGGCGGTGGCTCGGACCCTATTTGGGAGAGTTCGCTCGACGGAAGCAAGATGGCCTACACCTCGCCGCAGGCCTTTGCCGATGCGCCAACCAGCGCCCAGACCATGCAGGTCTATGTCGCCTCGCGGGCGGCTGACGGTTGGTCTTCGCACGCCCTGTTCCCATCTCAGGCGCCGGGCTCGTTCCTGCCGAACGCTCCCATGACCGAGGCGTTCTCGAGCGACCTTGCCAGGTCCGTCCTGCTGGACGGCGGTCCCCGGGAAGACGGACCGGGCCAGGACGATCCGCCGCTCGTCGCAGGCGAGCCGCCGGAAAACCCGAATCTGTTCGTCGGGGACGACAATGCCGACGGTCTCTATCAACTCGTTGACCTTACGCCCACTGGCGTCACGGCGGCTCAGGCGATCTTCGACGGTTCCTCCCCTGATCTCGCGCATGTCCTCTTCCTGGAGAATGCCCAGCTGACGGCAAATGCGCCGGCCGGACAGACGAATCTATATGAGTGGTCCGGGGGCGTCCTCTCCCTAGTCAGCGTCCTTCCGGGAGGTGAAGCCATCGTCGGCGGCACCGCGCTTGAACCTCAATTCATATCTGAAGACGGCTCGCGGGTCGTCTTTGACCATGGCGGCCTCTACCTGCGTGAAGGCGGTGCGACTACTGTGCAGGTCGATGCGTCACAGGGCGCGGGTCCGGGCGGAGGCGGCCGATTTCAGGCCGCCAGCGGTGACGGGTCGCGGATCTTCTTCACGAGCGATGCCTCGTCCGGTCTTACAAACGACACCGTGGCCGGCAGTGGGCAGAACCTGTATGAATACGATGTTCTCACCGGCAGGTTGAGAGATCTGACACCGGCCGCGCAGGTCGAAGTGCAGACGGGGAGTGTCGGGCGCGGCGTGCTGGGGGCCAGTCATGACGGCTCATATGTCTACTTCGTCGCCGCCGGGAATCTCGCTGCCGGTGCGACCGTGGGAGGGTTCAATCTCTATGTGTGGCACGAAGGCACGACGACATTCATTGCGACGCTGACGCCTGCCGATGCGGCCGACTGGAACGCGACGACCAGTCCTTACAAGGTGACAAACGTAACGCCGGACGGTACGCATCTGGTGTTTGGATCGGTCGCGAGGCTGACCGGTTATGACAACACCGACGTGAACACCGGCGAAGCGGACCTCGAGCAGTTCCTCTACGACACGGCCACTCATCGGCTCGTCTGTGTCTCTTGCAATCCCAGTGGCGCCAGACCTGAGGGCTCGTCAGTGGTCGGCTATAGCTTTTACTTCGAAGCCGGTTTGGCAGAGGGATTGAACGGTACCTATCGTCAGCGCTATCTCTCGAACGACGGCAGTCGTGTCTTTTTTGACAGCTCGGACTCGCTGGTGCCGCAGGACGCGAACGGCAAGGTGGATGTGTACGAGTACGAGAATGGCCACGTCTACCTGATCTCCGGCGGTACGAACGGCGCCGATTCGATATTCAGGGACGCGAGCGCGAGCGGTGACGATGTGTTCTTTACAACGGCGCAGCAGCTCGTGGGGCAGGATCGCGATCCGCGCATCGACATGTACGACGCACGAGTCGGAGGCGGGTTTGCGTTTGCGCGGTCGACGCCTTGTACTGGCGAAGCCTGCCGGCCCGCTTCGGCCGGGGCGCCTGAGCCGGCTGTGCCTGGGAGCGCGACGTTCTCGGGCGTCGGAAACCTCAGCATCGCGCCGGCCGCGCCCGTGGTCAAGCCGAAGCCGAAGGCCAAGAAGCCGAAGGCGAAGAAGCGGAGAGTCAAGCAGAAGAGGCACAGACGCGGGAAGAAGAGCGCGCGGAGTGGGCGTCACGGAATTGGTCCTTCGACAAAGAAGCGTGGGTGAGCGGCATGAGGAGCGAAAAGACAGTTGCCGGAGAGAGGGGCATGGCCGTGCGCACGAAGTCGCGACTCGCGCTGAGCGCGAGCGCGTGCGGCGCCTTGGCGCTGGCCGCGTGCCTGTTCGTATCGCTGCTCGGCGCCGGGAGCGCGCGAGCGAGCTTCGGGCTGTTGCCCGGCAGCGGCGGATTCGAAGTGACGATCGGCAACCGGAGTGGCTCGCCGGACGATCAGGCGGGCTCTCATCCATATGCGTTCACGACGAGCGCCGCGTTCAACCTGAGGACCGACTCCCACGGAAACGTGTTTCCCGATGGCAGCGTCAAGGACATCGAGGTGGAACTGCCGCCCGGGCTCGCCGGCAACCCCGGCGCGGCGGCGACGTGCCTGCCGACGCAGCTGGAACTGCGTGAAACGGGGGACGTAACGCGGGCGTGCCCCGTGAGCTCGCAGGTAGGCATGGTGAAGCTGGGTCTAAGCGATGGGGCGTTTGGCGTCATCGAAGTTTTTGAGCCCGTCTTCAACATGGCGACGGCGGCCGATCAGCCGGCCGTCTTCGGCTTCGGGCTCCTGGGAGTCACTGTGTATCTCGACACCAGCGTGCGGACGGGCGGGGACTATGGGTTGACCTCGTCGCTGCACGACATCGCGTCCGCGCTGCCGCTGGTGAGCTCATCGTTGACGTTGTGGGGCGTTCCAGCGGATCACGGCCACGACGTGCAGCGGTGTCAGATGCCAAGCACCGCTACGGGTATGTGCGAAGGCGCTCCAGGTAACGAAGCGGAAGCGCCACATTTGGCGAGCATTCCGGCGCGGCCGCTACTGTCGCTGCCCACGGCGTGCACGGGTCCGCAGACGGCGCGGCTGGCCGCGGACAGCTGGCAGGAACCGGGCAGCTTTATCCAGGGCAGCTTCGAACTCCCCGCGATCGAAGGCTGCGATCACGTGCCGTTCACCCCGACGATCAGCGTGACGCCCGATAACAGCGTTGCGGGCGCCCCGGCGGGTGTGACTGTGGACACGCGGTTACCCCAGGAAGAAGCCCCCGGTGGGCTGGCTGAAGCCGACCTGAGGAAGGCCGTCGTGACGCTCCCTGCGGGAATGTCCGTGTCGCCGTCCGCGGCGGACGGTTTGGGGGCTTGTTCTGAAGCACAGATCGCGCTGCACAGTCCGGGTGGCGCTTCGTGCCCCGACTCCGCGAAGGTCGGGAGCGTCGAAATCCAGACGCCGGCCCTGGAAAAGCCGCTGGAGGGCTCGGTGTATCTGGCGCAGCAGGGTAATGCCGGCCCGGCGCAGGGCAGCAATCCGTTCGGTTCGCTGCTGGCGTTGTATCTGGTCGCCGAAGGCCAGGGTGTGACACTCAAGGTGGCCGGCGAAGTCCAGGCCGATCCACTGACCGGTCGGCTGGTGACGACGTTTGACAATACGCCGCAGCAGCCCTTCAGCGATCTGAAGCTCACCTTCTTTGGCGGGCCGAGGGCGACGCTCGTGAACCCCCAGGCGTGCGGGACCTACACCGCGAACGCGCAGCTGACACCGTGGAGCGGCACTGCGCCGGTGGAAACCTCGAGCAGCTTCGAAGTCACGCAGGGTTGCCACGGCGCGCAGTTCGCCCCGTCGTTCGTCGCCGGGACCACCAACAACCAGGCCGGTGGGTTCAGCCCGCTGAGCACGACCTTCTCGCGCAGCGATCGGGACGAAACCCTGGGCGCGATCACGGTCAAGACTCCGCCGGGGCTGCTGGGGATGCTCAAGAGTGTTCCGCTCTGCGGGGAACCGCAGGCGGCGGCCGGCACCTGCGGCGAAGAAAGCCTGATCGGGCACACCACTGTCGCCGCGGGCCCGGGCTCTGACCCGTTCTCCGTGGGCGGGAGGGTGTATCTGACGGGGCCGTACAAGGGCGCGCCGTTCGGCCTGAGTGTTGTGGTGCCAGCGGTTGCGGGGCCGTTCAACCTCGGCACTGTCGTCGTGCGCGCGGCGATTAGCGTTGATCCACATACCGCGCAGATCACCGTCACGAGCGACCAGCTGCCGAGCATCCTGCAGGGCATCCCGTTGCGGGTCAAGGCGGTGAACGTGGCGATCGATCGCGCTGGCTTCATATTCAACCCCACTGACTGTGAAGCGCTGTCGGTGGGCGCCACGATCACGAGCAGCCAGGGCGTGAGCGCGAATCTGGCCTCGCACTTCCAGGCGGCCAACTGTGCGGCGCTGGCGTTCAAGCCGTCGTTCACGGTCTCCACGCAGGCGAACACGAGCAAGAAGCAGGGTGCGAGCCTCGATGTGAAGGTGGGTTATCCCAGCGGAGCGCAGGCGAACATTCGTGGTGTCGCGGTGATGCTGCCCAAGCAGCTGCCGTCGCGGTTGACGACGATTCAGCAGGCGTGTCCCGAAGCGACGTTCGCGGCGAACCCCGCTTCGTGCCCGGCGGGCTCGAACATCGGGATCGGGACTGCCAGGACACCGGTGCTCGCGAATCCCGTTACGGGGCCGGCGTATCTGGTGTCTCACGGTGGCGCGTCGTTCCCCGATGTCGTGCTGATCCTGCAGGGCGAAGGCGTGAAGCTCGAACTCGTGGGCAGCATCGACATCAAGAAGGGGGTCACGAGCTCGACGTTCGCAAGCGTGCCCGACGCGCCGATCAGCTCGTTTGAGTTGAGTCTGCCCGAGGGGCCGCACTCCGGGCTCGCGGCCGTGCTGCCGGCGAAGGCCAAGGGGAGCCTGTGCGGCTCAAGCCTCACGATGCCGACGACGCTCACCGGGCAGAACGGAGCGGTGCTCAAGCAGAACACCAAGATCGCCGTCACGGGCTGTCCCAAGGCGAAGAAGAAGAGCAAGCCCAAGAAGCGCACCCAAGGTGCGCACGGCAAGGCCAAGGCGAAGAAGGGCAGCCTCGGCAAGCGAGGGCGGTGAGGCGGCGCCGGCCGCTGTCATGTCATGAGTACCCGCAACGGCATGGCCGGGGCGCGGGGCCGGGCCTCGGGGCCCGACCCTCGCGCTTCGGTTGGGGTCACCGAGATTCAGCGCCAGCGGCTGCTGGCGGGGATGGCGGCTGTGGCGGTGGAACGGGGGGCGGCGAACGCGAGTGTCGCGCACGTCGTCTCCCGCGCGGGGGTCTCGCGGCGCACCTTCTATGAACTGTTCGCCGACCGCGAGGCATGCTTCATCGCGGCCTTCGACCAGGCCGTGGCGCTCGCCGCGGCGAGCGTCGTGCCGGCATATGAGGGCGAGGACCGCTGGCGCGAGCGGATCCGCGCGGGGCTCGCGGCCTTGCTGGCGTTTCTCGACGCCGAGCCGCTGATGGCCAGGCTGGCGGTCGTGGAGGCGCTCGGCGCGGGGCCGCGCGCGTTGGAGCACCGCGCGCGGGTGCTCGCGGTGCTGATCGCCGCCGTCGACGGCGGCCGCGAGGAGCTGAAGGGCGGGCGCGGATCGAAGCAGCCGCAGCAGCTCACCGCGGAGGGGGTCGTGGGGGCCGTGTTCGCCGTGCTGCACACGCGTCTGCTGCACGGCCCCGAGCCCGCCCGCCGGCCGCCGCTCGGCGATCTGCTGGGCGAGCTGATGGGCATGATCGTGCTCCCCTATGCCGGCAAGGCGGCCGCGCAGAAGGAGCTGGACAGGCCGGCGCCGCGCATGGAGTCGAGGGCGGGCGGGCACGGCGACCCGCTCGCGGGACTGAATATGCGCCTGACCTATCGCACGCTGCGCGTCCTCTCGGAGATCGCCGCTCGTCCCGGATCCAGCAACCGCCAGGTGGCGGCGGCAGCGGAGATCGTCGACCAGGGGCAGGCATCGAAGCTGCTCACGCGCCTGGAAGACCTCGAACTAGCCGTCAACATGGGCGAGGGTCACGTGCGCGGAGCGCGCAACGCGTGGGTGCTGACCCCGCGTGGTGAGCTCGTGGTGGCGCAGTCGATGATGTCGGCCTGAGACGCTCGCATGCACGACGAAGCTGCTGGGTAACGTGGCCCTGAGGCCTCGCAATTTGGCATGCCTTGACATCCGCAGAAAATCTGCCATACTCCCACGCAGATTTCCATAGCCGCGTATAAGGAGCTTCACACATGGGCAAGACCATAGGTATAGATCTGGGCACGACGAACTCGTGCATGGCCGTCCTAGAGGGTGGCGAGCCGACCGTTATCGAGAACGCCGAGGGCGGGCGCACAACCCCGTCGGTCGTCGCGTTCACCGCCTCAGGCGAGCGCCTGGTGGGCACAGTGGCAAAGCGCCAGGCCGTTACGAACCCGCAGAACACGGTCTTCTCGATCAAGCGCTTCATGGGGCGCAAGGAGGGGGAGGTGCGTGAGGAGGAGTCGATCGTCCCCTACAAGGTCGTCTCCGGCCCCAACGGCGATGCGCGCGTGGAAGTGTCCGACAAGGAGCAGTTCTCCCCGCCGGAGATCAGCGCGATGATCCTGCAGAAGCTGAAGACCGACGCGGAAGCGTATTTGGGCGAATCGGTCGATGGCGCGGTGATCACCGTCCCGGCGTACTTCAACGACGATCAGCGCCAGGCGACGAAGGATGCGGGCAAGATCGCGGGCCTCGATGTGCGGCGCATCATCAACGAGCCCACGGCGGCCTCGCTGGCGTATGGCCTGGACAAGGAGAGCGATCAGACGATCCTCGTGTTCGACCTCGGCGGCGGCACCTTCGACGTGTCGGTGCTGGAGATCGGCGATGGCGTGTTCGAGGTGAAGAGCACCGCGGGCGACAACCACCTCGGCGGCGACAACTTCGACAAGGCGATCGTGGATTGGCTCGTGGCGGACTTCAAGCGCGCGCAGGCGATCGACCTGTCGGCCGATCCGATGGCGCTGCAGCGGCTGTATGAGGCCGCGGAGAAGGCGAAGATCGAGCTCTCCACGACGCAGGAGACGCAGATCAACCTGCCCTTCATCACCGCCGACGCCTCAGGCCCCAAGCACCTCGACATGCGCTTGACGCGGGCGAAGCTCAGCGAGCTGACATCCGCGCTGCTCGACCGTGTGGTGGCGCCGGTGCGCCAGGCGATCGACGACGCGAAGGACAAGGGCGTGAAGGAGATCGAGCACGTGGTGCTGGTGGGCGGCATGACGCGTATGCCGGCGGTGCAGGAGAAGGTGAAGGACCTCACCGGCAAGGAGCCCCATCGCGGCGTGAACCCCGACGAGGTGGTGGCCGTGGGCGCGGCGATCCAGGCGGGCGTGCTGGCGGGCGACGTGAAGGACGTGCTGCTGCTCGACGTGACGCCGCTGACCCTCGGAATCGAGACCAAGGGCGGCGTGATGACGAAGCTGATCGAGCGCAACACGACGATCCCGACGCGCAAGGGCGAGGTGTTCTCCACAGCAGAGGACAATCAGCCGTCGGTGGAGATCCACGTGTTGCAGGGCGAGCGCGAGATGGCCAACTACAACAAGTCGCTGGGCAAGTTCCAGCTCACGGGCATTCCGCCGGCGCCGCGCGGCATCCCGCAGATCGAGGTGGCCTTCGATATCGACGCCAACGGCATCCTCAACGTCTCCGCGAAGGATCTGGGGACGGGCAAGGAGCAGAAGATCGAGATCAAGGCCGGCAGCGGCCTGAGCGATGAGGAGATCAAGAACATGGTCTCCGACGCGGAGACGCACGCCGAGGAGGACCGCAGGGCGCGCGAGCTCGCGGAGGCGCGCAACAACGGCGAGAACGCCGCCTACCAGGCCGAGCGCCAGCTCACCGATCTGGGCGATCAGGTCGACGCGGACTCCAAGGGACGCATCGAGGAGGCCATCAAGGAGGTGCGCGAGTCGCTGGAGAGCGAGGACCCCGCCGACATCAACGCCAAGACGGAGGCCCTGCAGAGCGCGTTCCATGCGATCAGCGAGGCGATGTACCAGCGCGCCCAGGAGCAGGCCGCCGCGGCGAGCCCCAATGGGGCGGCCGAGGGCGAGGGCTCCGGCAGCGCGTCCGAAGAGGACGTGGTGGACGCAGAGGTCGTCGACGAGCCGAAGGTCTGAGATGGCCGACACGGAGGCGTATGAGGAGACGCGCGACGCGGACTCCCCCGATACAGCACCTGACCGTAACCCGGACCCCGCCCTCGCCGCTCACGGTGAGGGCGGGCTGGGGGTGGCGCCGGGGCTCGAGTCCGAGGGGGCAATCGCCGACGAAGAGGCCGAGCAGGCCGGCGAGGTCGAGGGCGACATCGCCGAGCTGGTGAAAAAGGCGGCTCAGCGAGATGAGTACCTAGCGCTCGCGCAGCGTACGCAGGCGGATTTCGAGAACTACCGCAAGCGGGTGGCGCGCGACTCGACGATGGCGCACGAGCGGGGGGTGGTGAAGCTCGCGAAGGAGCTGCTGCCGGCGCTCGACTCGCTCGACCGCGCGCTTGAGGGCGCCGCACAGGACGACCCGCTGCTCGAGGGCGTGCGCCTGGTGCGCAGCGAGTTGGGGGCGGCGCTGGCGCGCGTGGGCATCGAGGCGTTCACGCCGGTGGGCGAGGTGTTCGATCCCACCGAACACGAGGCGGTGGCGCAGCAGCCGGTGGAGGGCGCCGAGAGCGGGACGGTTGCCGAGGTCTACCAGACGGGCTACCGCTCGGGCGGGCCCGCGGCGGCGGGCGGGACCGTGATACGGCCGGCGCGCGTGCTCGTGGCCGCGTAGGCAAGGAGGAGAGGAAGATGGCGACCCGCCCTGACTACTACGCGACCCTGGGGGTCGAGAAGAAGGCGACCCCCGAGGAGATCAAGAAGGCCTACCGAAAGCTGGCGCGCAAGTACCACCCCGATCGCAACCCGGATGACAAAGAGGCGGAGGCGCGCTTCAAGGAGATCTCGCAGGCGCACGATGTGCTGGGCGATCCGGAGAAGCGAAAGCAGTACGACAACGGCACTGGCGCATTCGCCTCCAGCGGGGGCGCGGGCTTTGGGGGATTTGGCAACTTCGACTTCGATAGCTCCTCGATGGGGGACATCCTCTCGAACCTGTTTGGCGGCTCGACGAGCGGGCGCAAGGTGCGCACGAAGCCGCGCGGCGAAAGGGGCGCGGATCTGGAGGCGGAGGTGCGCATCTCCTTCGATCAGGCGGTCTCGGGGGGGCAGGTGCCGCTGTCGGTGTCGAGCGCTTCTACGTGCGCGACGTGCCACGGCACGGGCGCGAAGCCGGGGACGGCGCCGAAGGTGTGCCCGCGCTGTCAGGGGCGGGGCATCGAGACGCAGGGGCAGGGAATGTTCTCGATCAGCCAGCCGTGCTCGCAGTGCGGCGGGCGCGGGACGGTGATCGACGACCCCTGCCCCACGTGCCACGGCAGCGGCGCGGTGCGGACGATGAAGCGCTACCGCGTGAACATCCCGGCGGGCGTGAAGGAGGGCTCGCGCATCCGCCTGCCGGGCAAGGGCGAGCCGGGACGCAACGGCGGGCCGCCTGGAGACCTCTATGTGACGACGCACGTGACCCCCTCGCCGGTGTTCAAGCGCAAGGGAGACAACCTCGAGGTCGAGGTACCGCTCACGATCCCCGAGGCGTTGCGCGGCGCTGAGGTGCAGGTGCCGACGCTCTCGGGCAAGAAGACGCTGAGGGTGAAGCCGGGAACGGCGCACGGCACGGTGCAGCGCCTGCGCGGCGAGGGCCCTCCGAAGATTGGGACCCCAGCCACCACCGGATCGCCGCCGACGCGTGGCGATATCCATTACCGCTTCACGCTGGAGGTGCCCGAGGAGCTGAGCGGCGAGCAGCAGAAGGCGGTGGATGCGCTGTCGAAGGTGATGAACGGCAACCCGCGCGCGCGGCTGTTCGAGAACGCCGGCGCGGGCGCGTCGGGCGCCGCCGATGGGAGCGCAGCGGGCGCGGCCAAGGACGGCGCCTGATGGCAGGCCAGGCGAAGGACGGCAGGTGATGGCGCGGCGCGAAATCACACATGTGCGGGTGGCGAGCGACCGCGGCGTGTTCATGATCTCGGTGGCGGCGGAGCTGGCGGAGATGCACCCGCAGACGCTGCGCGTGTATGAGGCGCGGGGGCTGATCGAGCCCAAGCGCTCGGCGAAGGGGACGCGGCTGTACTCGCAGGAGGACGTGGAGCGTTTGCGCCACATTCAGGGCATGACGGCGGAGCTGGGGTTGAACCTGGCGGGGGTGGAGCGGGTGCTCGATTTGGAGGAGCAGATCGAGGCGCTGAACGGCCGCATCGAGGAGCTGGAGGCGCTCTCGGCGCGCGCGCAGGTGGAGCTGGCGGAGCGCTTGGAGGAGGTGCGAAGGAGCTTCCGCGCTGAGCTGGTGCCCTACGACGGCCACGGCGCGGAGCTGGTGCGCGCGGCGGATGTGCGCTCGTCCTTCCCCAAGCCCGAAAGGAGGATGCAGAGATGACCCCCAACGGAACCCCCCAGGCGCAGCAGCAGCCGCCCGAGGAGGAGCAGAAGCCGCTGGAGCGTTTTGGGCGCGACCTGACGGAGCTGGCGGAGAGCGGCAACCTCGACCCGGTGATCGGGCGCGATGAGGAGATCCGCCGCGTGATCCAGGTGCTGAGTAGACGCACGAAGAACAACCCGGTGCTGATTGGCGAGCCGGGCGTGGGAAAGACGGCGATCGTGGAGGGCCTGGCGCAGCGAATCGTGAGCGGCGATGTGCCGGATTCGCTGCGCGAAAGGCGCGTGATCGCACTCGATATGGGCGCACTGATCGCGGGAGCGGCCTATCGGGGCGAGTTCGAGGATCGCCTGAAGGGCGTGCTGAAGGAAGTGAGCGAGGCGAAGGGCAAGGTGATCCTGTTCTTGGATGAGCTGCACACGATCGTGGGGGCGGGTGCGGCGCCGGGGGCGGTGGATGCGGCGAACCTGCTGAAGCCGATGCTGGCGCGCGGGGAACTGCGCTGCGTGGGGGCGACGACACTCGATGAGTACCGCAAGTACATCGAGAAGGATGCGGCGCTGGAGCGGCGCTTTCAGCCGGTGAATGTGGGCGAGCCGAGCGTGCAGGACACGATCGCGATCTTGCGGGGGCTGAAGGAGCGCTACGAGGTGCACCACGGCGTGCGCATCCAGGATGGCGCGCTGATCGCGGCGGCGACGCTGAGCCACCGCTATATCGCCGATCGCTTCCTGCCGGACAAGGCGATCGATCTGATCGATGAGGCGGCGAGCAAGCTGCGCATCGAGATCGACTCGCTGCCGACGGAGATCGATGAGGTGGATCGCCGCATGATGCAGCTCGAGATCGAGCTGACGAGTCTGCGCAAGGAGAAGGACGAGGCCAGCGCGGAACGGCGCGAGGCGATCGAGACGGAGCTGAGCGAGCTGAAGGCGCGCAGCGCGGAGATGAAGGGGCAGTGGGAAAAGGAGAAGCGGGCGATCCAGGGCGTACGCGATTTGAAGGTACGCCTGGAGGAGGCGCGCGTGGAGGCCGAAAAGGCCGAGCGGGCGGCCGATCTGCAGCGCGCGGCGGAGCTGCGCTACGGCGTGATCCCCGACTTGGAAAAGGAATTGACCGCCCAGGAGGGCGGCCACGATGGGTCGCGAGGTGGCTTCGAGGACGGCCAGGCGGAGCAGGGCGCGGGCGCGGATGGGGGCGCAGCGAGTGGGAGCGAAGGCGCGCAGAGCGAAGCCGACGGCGCGGAGGCCGAGGCGCCGGTGTTCCTCAAGGAGGAGGTGGATGCGGATGACATCGCCGAGGTGGTGGCACGCTGGACGGGGATCCCGGTGAGCCGTTTGCTGGAGGGCGAAGTGCAGAAGCTGATCCATATGGAGGAGCGCCTGCACGAGCGGGTGGTGGGCCAGGATGAGGCGATCGAGGCGGTGGCCTCGGCGCTGCGGCGCAGCCGCGCGGGTTTGCAGGATCCGGGCCGTCCGATCGGCACGTTCCTGTTCCTCGGCCCGACGGGCGTGGGCAAGACCGAGCTGGCGAGGGCGCTGGCGGAGTTCATGTTCGATTCGCAGGATGCGATGGTGCGGATCGATATGAGCGAGTACATGGAGAAGCACTCGGTGTCGCGCCTGGTGGGAGCGCCCCCAGGATATGTGGGCTACGAAGAGGGAGGTCAGCTGACCGAGGCGGTGCGAAGGCGCCCCTACAGCGTGGTGCTGCTGGATGAGATCGAGAAGGCCCACCCCGACGTGTTCAACACGCTCCTGCAGGTGATGGACGACGGGCGCCTGACCGACGGGCAGGGTCGCACGGTGGACTTCAAGAACACGGTGCTGATCATGACCTCGAACTTCCCGGTGAGCGAAACCGCAGACGAGCCTCAGCTGCGGGCGGAACTGCTGGGCCACTTCAAGCCCGAGTTCATAAACCGCCTCGATGACATCGTGCGCTTCCATGCCCTCACCCGCGAGCAGATCTCAGAGATAGTGGACCTACAGGTGGCCCACCTGACCGAGCGCGTGGCGCAGCGCGGCGTAACGGTGACGCTCACCGACGATGCGCGCACGCTTATCGGAAACCTCGGCTACGACCCCGCGTACGGCGCGCGCCCGCTGCGCAGAGTGATCCAGAAGCAGCTGACCGACCGCCTCGCGCTCGCGCTGCTGGAGGGCGATCTGCGCACCGGAGACTCGGTTAGGGTGGATGTCGAGAATGGTGAACTGGTCCTGAAGACCGTACAGCCTGCGCCGATCGGGTAAAACCACCTTAGGCGCGCACCCGATCGCGCGATCGCTACCGACGGAGGGCTCCTCATGCCGACCTACATCATGCTGGCCAATCTGACCCCGGATGGCGTGCAGACTGTGAAGAACAACCCGCAGCGCATTCGCGAGGTCAACAAGGAGGTGGAACAGCTAGGGGCGAGCGTGAAGGCGCAGTGGGCGACGCTGGGACGCTTCGACTTCGTGAACATCGTGGAGGCGCCGGATGAGCAGACGATGGCGCGCGTGTCGCTGGAGCTGGGCTCGCGTGGGACCGTGAGCTATGAGACGCTGGCGGCGATACCGGTGGACGATTTCATAGCATCGCTGTGATGGCTCACATTATCGCTCTGGCATGAAGATCCTGGTCGTCGGCGGAGGCGGGCGCGAGCACGCGATCGTGCTTGCGCTGAAGCGCTCGGCAGGGGAGAACGAGCTGTTGTGTGCGCCCGGCAACGCCGGCATCGCGCGGGACGCGCGGCTGCTCGACATCGCTGCCGATGACATCGACGGAATCGTCGCGGCGGTGGAGCGCGAGGGCATCCACTTCACCGTCGTGGGCCCCGAGGCTCCTCTGGTGGCAGGCCTGATCGATGCGCTCGATGCCCGCGGCCACCTCGCCTTTGGCCCCTGCGCCGCCGCGGCCCAGCTGGAGGGCTCCAAGGCGTATGCCAAGCAGGCGATGGAAGAGGCGCGTGTGCCGACGGCGCGCTGGCGCCACGTGAGTTCGCTGGAGGAGGGCGTGGAGGCTGTGGCAGAGCTGGCCGGTCCGGGCGTGGTCATCAAGGCCGACGGCCTCGCCGCGGGCAAGGGCGTGACCGTGGCGGACACGGTCGAGCAGGCGTGGGCGGCGTTGGCGGAGATCTTCGTGGGGAACCGTTTTGCGTCGGGTCCCGCCGGCCCCAGCGCCGTGGTCGAGGAGCGCCTGAGCGGCACGGAGATATCGCTGATGGCGCTGTGCGACGGCGATTGGGCGGTGCCGCTGGAGGCGGCGCGCGACTACAAGCGCATCGGCGAGGGCGACGTTGGGCCGAACACGGGCGGCATGGGCGCCCACTCGCCCGTGCGCGAGCTGGATGGCAGTGGAGAGTGGGACCTCGGCGCGCTCGTGCTCGACCCCATCGTGGAACTCATGCGGCGGCGAGGCACTCCATTCCACGGAATTCTCTATGCCGGCCTGATGCTCACCGAGGACGGTCCGCGCGTGCTGGAGTACAACGTGCGCTTCGGCGACCCAGAGACGCAGGCGGTGCTGCCACGGCTGGAGTCGGACTTCCTCGATCTGCTGCTTCGCGCTTCGCGCTCTGCCGGCCTATCCGCCCACGACATCGTCGAGGAACCATGGCTGCCCCGCTGGTCCTCGCGTGCGGCCGTGACTGTGGTGCTGGCGAGCGCTGGCTACCCGGCGTCCTTCTCCAGCGGCGATGCGATCTCCGGCCTGGAGAACGTGCCGAAGGGCGTTGAGGTCACCCACGCCGGCACCGCCGCCGCGGACGAGGGGGTCGTGACCGCAGGCGGGCGCGTTCTGGGCGTCACCGCCCTCGGCGAGGATTTTCAGTCCGCCCGGCAGGCGGCTTATGCTGCGACTGAGATGATCACCTTCGAGGGCATGCAGGTGCGCGGCGACATCGCCGCCGGCGCCGATACGGACATCCTCTGGACCATGGCGATGGAGGTTGGCGAGGATGGGTGACGTCTCCCAGATATCAACTCCTCTGACGGAGGCCGAGTCGACGCTCTCCGAGCTCGATGTGGATGCGCCGCTGGTGGGCATCGTGATGGGCTCCAAGAGCGATATGGAGGCGATGGAGAAGGCGGGCGCGGAGCTGACCGAGCGGGGCATCATGCACGAGCTGCGCGTGATGAGCGCCCACCGCGAGCCCGATCTGGTGGCCGAATACGCGAAGAACGCGCGGATGCGCGGGCTGCGCGTGATCATCGCCGGCGCGGGCATCTCCGCGGCGCTGCCGGGGGCGGTGGCGGCGCACACGGACATCCCGGTGATCGGGGTGCCGCTCACGAGTCGCCTGAGCGCGGCGGGCGGCCTCGATGCGATCCTCTCGATCGTGCAGATGCCCCCGGGCGTGCCGGTGGCGTGCGTGGGGCTCGACAACCCCCGCAACGCGGCGATTCTCGCGGCGCGCATCCTTGGGGCATAGCGCCTCGCGCGCCGGACGCCGCGGTCGCGGCCCGTATCCCGCTCCACGTGTTTGCGGGAACGGGCGCCGCTCCCCCGCGACGGCGATAATAGGGGCATGATCGCCCGCTACACCCGCCCCGAGCTCGGAGAGCTGTGGACCGACGAGGCGCGCATGGAGAGCTGGCGCCAGGTGGAGGTGGCCGCGTGCATGGAGTTGCCGGCGCTGCTCGGCAAGGGCCCCACGCCGGAGGATCTGCAGGCGATTCGCGCGGCCACCTTCACGGTGGAGGCGGTGAACGAGCGCGAGCGCACGACCGATCACGACGTGGCGGCGTTCGTGGACGTGCTGGGGCAGTCCGCGGGCGAGGCGGGTCGCTGGATCCACTTCGGGCTGACCTCCTCGGATGTGCTCGATACGGCGCTCGCGCTGCAGCTGCGCCAGGTTGGCGAGATCATCGTGGCGGGCGCGCACGAGCTGCGCGCGGCGCTGATCGCGCGCTCGCGCGAGCACGTGGAGACGCTCTGCGTGGGGCGCACGCACGGCGTGCACGCCGAGCCGACGACGTTCGGGGTCAAGCTCGCCGGGTTCGCCTTCGAGGCCGATCGCAACGCGCGGCGCCTGGAACGCGCCTTCATCCAGGCCTCGGTGGGCGCGGTGTCGGGCGCGGTGGGCACCTACGCCGCGACCTCACCCGAGTTCGAGGCGCGCGTGCTGGAGCGGCTGAAGCTGAAGAGCGAGCCGGTCTCTACGCAGGTCGTCGCGCGCGATCGCCACGCCGAGCTGCTGAGCGCGATCGCGCTCGCGGGCGCGGGCCTCGAGCGCTTCGCCACGGAGGTGCGTCACCTGCAGCGCACGGAGGTGCGCGAGGTGCAGGAGCCCTTTCGCGGCGGGCAGAAGGGCTCGAGCGCGATGCCCCACAAGCGCAACCCGATCAAGAGCGAGCAGATCGCGGGGCTCGCGCGCGTGCTGCGCGGCAACGCGCAGGCGGGCCTCGAGGATGTGGCGCTGTGGCACGAGCGCGACATCTCGCACTCCTCGGTGGAGCGCGTGATCCTGCCCGACTCGACGATCCTGATCGACTACCTCCAGCACCGCACGACGGCGCTCGTGGAGGGCATGACGATCGACGCCGAGCGGATGCGCGAGAATCTCGAGCTGACCTACGGGGCGCTCTTCTCCCAGCGCGTCTTGCTGGCGCTGGTGGAGTCGGGCATGACCCGCGACGACGCCTACTACGGCGTGCAGCGGGTGGCGCAGCAGGCATGGGACGCGCGCACACCGCTGCGCAACCTGCTGGAGAGCGACCCCGTCGGCTCAGAGCTCGACCTCGATGCGATCTTCGACTACGGGCAGTACACGCGCCATGCGCGGGAGATCGTCGCGCGGCTCGATGAAATCGCCTGAGGCGCTGGTAGCATCGCGCCACGTGAGCGCCCTCGCCGACCTGCCCCTGATCGCCCGCGGGAAGGTGCGCGAGATGTATGCGCTGGATGGGCAGCCGGACGGTGGCAGCGGGTCGGGCGGGCAGCTGCTGATGGTCGCCAGCGACCGCATCTCGACCTACGATGCGGTGCACCCCACGCCGATCCCCGACAAGGGCAAGGTGCTCACCGGGCTGTCGGTGTTCTGGTTTGGCAAGACGCAGCACATCGTCGCCAACCATCTGCTGTCGGCGACCGCCGATGTTCCCGCGGAGGCGCTCGGCCGGGGGCTGGTGGTGCGGCGTCTGGAGATGCTCCCCGTGGAGTGCGTCGTGCGCGGCTACATCACCGGCTCGGGCTGGAAGGACTACCAGGCCACGGGCGCCGTCTCAGGGATCGAGCTGCCCGCGGGGCTGCGCGAGTCCGAGCAGCTGCCGCAGCCGATCTTCACGCCCTCCACGAAGGCCGAGGTGGGCCACGACGAGGCGATCGACTTCGCCCGCGCGGCGGAGCTCGTGGGCGATGAGGGGTTGATGGAGCGTGTGCGCGATGTCTCCGTGGAGCTCTACTCGTTCGCCGCCGAGCACGCACGCGCGTGCGGGGTGATCCTGGCCGACACGAAGTTCGAGTTCGGTCTCGACTCGGACGGTCAGTTGGTGGTGGGCGATGAGGTGCTCACGCCCGACTCCTCGCGCTACTGGCCAGTCGATGGCTACGCGCCGGGCAGAGGCCAGCCGAGCTTCGACAAGCAGTACGTGCGCGACTGGGCCTCCGGCAGCGGCTGGAACAAGAAGCCGCCTGCGCCCGCGATCCCCGACGATGTGGTGGCGGGTACGCGCGCGCGGTACGTGGAGGCATACGAGCGCATCGCCGGCGAGCCCTTCCAGGCGTGGCTCGATCGGACCGCCTCCTGATGGACGGCCTCTTGGCGCGCAGTTCGCAATGCCCTTGGCGGGCGGGATCCGTAGGGGGTGAGGCGCGATGAGGGCCCGCGTGCTGATTCGCCCCAAGGCCGGCATCCTCGACCCGCAGGGCGAGGCCGTGCAGCGCGCGCTCCCCGCGCTTGGCTTCGCGGGCGCCTCCAATGTCCACATCGGACGCCTCGTGGAGCTCGACGTGGACGACCCCGATGAGCTCGATTCGATGTGCGAGAAGCTGCTCGCCAACCCGCTCATCGAGGACTACGAGGTTTTTTTATTGGGGCCCACCCACCCCACCTCCGACTGAAGTGCGCTTCGGCGTCCTCCAGTTCCCGGGCTCCTGCGACGAGGTCGACGCGCTGCTTGCCGCGCGGCGCGTGGGCGAGGCGGAGCTGTTGTGGCACGGCGAGCGCGACCTGAAGGGCGTCGACGCGGTGATCGTGCCGGGGGGCTTCTCCTACGGGGACTACCTGCGCGCGGGCGCCATCGCGCGCTTCGCGCCTGTTATGGAGGCCGTTATCGAGTTCGCGCGCGAGGGGGGGCTCGTGCTGGGAATCTGCAACGGCTTTCAGGTCCTCTGCGAGGCGCACCTGCTGCCTGGAGCACTGCTTCCGAATGCCAATCGGCGCTTCACCTTTCGCCAGGTGCAGCTGGAGGTGGTTCAGGGGGACACGCGGTTCACGAGCGCCTGCGCAGCAGGGGGACCCGCGTCGGCGAGCGCCGGCGGACCGTCGATCCTGAGCATCCCCGCCAAGCACTCCTGGGGGCGCTACTACGCCGATGAGGCCACGCTCGACGAGCTGGAGGCCAACGGCCAGGTCGTGCTGCGCTATGCGGCGGAGGGGAACTTCAACGGCTCGCTACGCGACATCGCGGGCGTGTGCAATAAGCAGGGCAACGTGCTCGGGCTGATGCCCCACCCCGAGCACGCCGTGGATCCGCTCACCGGATCAACGGATGGGCTGTGCATCTTCGAGTCGATGCGCCTCGCCGTGGAGGGCGCGCGTGCCTGAGGATCTCCCCACCGTCGAGGACGCGCTCGCACTGGGGTTGAGCCGCGCGGAGTACGACCTCGTGTGCGAGAAGCAGGGCCGCGCGCCCAACCAGGTCGAGCTGGCGATGTACTCGCTGCTGTGGAGCGAGCACTGCGCCTATAAGCACTCCAAGAAGCTCCTGCGCACCCTTCCCACTGAGGGGCCGCACGTCGTGATGGGGCCCGGCGAGAACGCCGGCGCGGTGGACGTGGGCGGCGGCCTGGTGTGCGCATTCAAGGTCGAGTCGCACAATCACCCCTCCGCCGTCGAGCCCTTCCAGGGCGCCGCCACGGGGGTCGGCGGCATCCTGCGCGACATCTTCGCGATCGGCGCCCGTCCGATCGCCGTGCTCGATTCGCTTCGTTTCGGCGAGGTCGGCGGGAGCGAGCCTGCGGGTTCGGCAGACGAGGCCGGCTCGGGCAGCGCGGCCCGCGCGGCGGAGCCCCTTCAGGGGCGGAGCCCATCCCTTTCCTCATCCGCGTCCTTCACCCATGTGCGCTATCTGCTCGACGGCGCCGTCGCGGGGATCGCTCACTACGGCAACTCGATCGGCGTGCCCACCGTTGGCGGGGAGGTCTATTTCGAGGGGCCCTACGAGCACAACTGCCTCGTCAACGCGATGGCGCTTGGGCTCGCACCGCGCGAGCGACTCGTGCGCTCCGCCGCCGCCGGCCCCGGCAACGTGCTCGTGCTGTTCGGCGCCTCCACCGGGCGCGACGGCATCGGGGGGGCCTCCGTGCTGGCATCGGCCGAGCTGGGCGAGGGAGGGGATAAGCGCCCCACTGTGCAGGTGGGCGATCCCTTCGAGGAGAAGAAGCTGCTCGAGTGCTCGCTCGAGCTGCTCGAGCGGGGGCTGCTCGTCGCGCTGCAGGACCTCGGCGCCGCGGGGTTGACATCTTCGGCTGCCGAGATGGCGTCCAAGGGCGAGGTGGGGCTCGACATCGACGTTGCCGGCGTTCCCCTGCGCGAGTCTGATTTGGAGCCCTTCGAGGTGATGGTCTCCGAGTCCCAGGAGCGCATGCTCTGTGTCGTTGCCCCCGCCGATGTCGAGGCCGTGCTCGCGCTGTGTGAGAAGTGGGAGGTCGGCGGCTCGGTCATCGGCTCCATCACCGCCTCGGGGCGGTTGCGCGTGTTCGCCGGGGAGGAGCTCGTGGGCGATATGCCGGTGCGCGCGCTCGTGGATGACTGCCCTTTGTATGACCTCGCGCCCTCGCCGCCCGCTGTGCCCATCTACCCGGCGCCCGCGCGGGTGCTCGATCCGCCCGCCTCCTCGCACGCGGGATCGCCGGAGGGGGGCTCCGGCGCGGACCTCGCCGAGGGACACTGGGACGCGAGCCTCGCGGAGGCGCTGCTGGCGCTCCTCGCCTCGCCCAACATCGCCTCGCGCCGCCCCCTCTTTGAGCACTACGACTCGATCGTGCAGTCGCGCACCGTGCGCCGCCCCGAGGCGGCCGATGCCGCTGTGTTGCAACTGCCCGACGGCTCTGCGCTGGGCGTCTCGATCGACTGCAACGGACGCCGCGTCGCCGCCGACCCCTACCGCGGCACGGTGGAGGCGGTGCTCGAGTGCGCCGCCAACCTCGCCTGTGTGGGCGCCGAGCCGCTCGGCACCACCAACAACCTCAACTTCGGAAACCCCGAGAAGCCACACATCGCCTGGCAGCTTTCCGAGGCCGTTCGCGGTCTCGGCGACGCCTGCCGCGCGCTCGAGGCCCCCATCGTGGGCGGCAACGTGTCCCTCTACAACGAGGGTCCCTCCGGTCCCATCTACCCCACCCCCGTGGTGGGGATGGTGGGGCGCCTGCCCGACGCCGCGCGTGCGGGGCGCCTCGGGTGGGCCAGAGAGGGAGACGCCATCGCGCTCGTTGGACCCTTCGCCCCCGTGCTCCCAGCCAGCGAGCTCGCGAAGCTCTGGGGTCGACAGCTACCCCCGCGGCTCCCCGCCATCGATGTGGGCGCGGTACGCAACGCCCACTTCGCCATTCGCGGCGCCGTGCGCGTGGGGGCCCTCTCCAGCGCCCACGACATCGCCGAGGGCGGATTTGCCGTCGCGCTCGCCGAGTGCTGCCTCGCGGGGGGGCTGGGGGCGGATGTGAAGCTGGAGTCCAGCGGCGATGGCGATGGTGGGGACGAGCCCTCTGCCTTCGCAGCCCTCTTCGGCGAGGCCCCCGGCGGCTTCCTCGTGAGCGGCACCCTCAGCGGCGTTCGTTCGCTCGGCCGGCGCACTCCCACGCGCGTGATCGGCACCGTCGGCGGGGACTCGCTGCGCGTCGCCTTGGGTGAGAGTCACATGGAGGTCTCGCTCGATGAGCTCGCCCGTGCCCACGCCGCGCTTGCAGGGTTGTTTCCATGACCCCGACTGCTAGCGTGTGACTGTGAGGCCTGTGCCCCCGCGGGAGCGCGATGGACCGCGCGACGAGTGCGGCGTCTTTGGCGTATACGCACCCGGCCACGATGTCGCGCGCCTCTCCTACTTCGCCCTCTACGCGCTCCAGCACCGCGGGCAGGAGTCCGCGGGCATCGCCTCCGCTGAACGCGGCGGGCACATCATCACCCGCCGCGAGCTGGGTCTCGTCAACCAGGTGTTCAGCTCCGACAGCGACCTGCGCACGCTCGCAGGCGACTTGGCGATCGGACACGTGCGCTACTCCACCACCGGCTCCAACGCCTGGGAGAACTCCCAGCCCGTGCAGCGCAGCGCGGGGCGCAACGGCACCTCGCGCGAGCTCGCGCTCGCGCACAACGGCAACCTCATCAATGCCGTGGAACTGCACGATGAGCTGCTCGCGCAGGGCGTCACCTTCAGCTCCACCTCCGACTCGGAGATCATCGCCGCGCTGCTCGCCACCCACCCCGCGGAGCGCATCGAGGACGCCGTCGCCGACGTGCTTCCTCGCCTGAAGGGGGCCTTCTCGATCGTGGTGATGACGAAGGATCGCGTGGTCGCCTTCCGCGATCCCCACGGCCTGCGGCCGCTGGCGCTCGGTGAGCTGGCGGGCGAGGAGCCGGGGGGCGCTGTGCGTCACTGCGTCGCCTCGGAGTCCTGTGCGCTTGACATCATTGGCGCCAAGCACCTGCGCGATGTCCAGCCGGGAGAGGTCGTCACCCTCAGCGAGGAGGGCGTGCAGAGCCGCATGGTCTCCCCCAATGAGCGCCGCGCGTTCTGCGTGTTCGAGTACATCTACTTCGCGCGCCCCGACTCGCGTATGCAGGGGCAGGTGCTGCAGGTCGCGCGTGGGCGCATGGGCGAGATCCTCTGGCGCGAGGCGCCCGTGCAGGCAGATCTCGTGATCGCGGTGCCCGACTCCGGCAACGCCGCCGCGCGCGGCCTTGCGCGCGCCAGTGGCATCCCCCAGGACGATGGCTTCGTGAAGAACCGCTACGTCGCGCGCACCTTCATCCAGCCCGGCCAGGAGCTGCGCAAGCACGGGCTGCGCCTGAAGTTCAACCCCCTCCCCGAGGTCATCGCGGGCAAGCGCCTCGTGGTGGTGGACGACTCGATCGTGCGCGGCAACACCACCCGCCAGATCGTGCAGATGCTCCGCGACGCGGGCGCCGCCGAGGTGCACATGCGCATCAGCGCGCCGCCCATCAAGCACCCCTGCCACTACGGCATTGATATGAGCACACGCGAGGAGATGATCGCCCACGGACGCACCACCGAGGAGGTCGCCTCCGAGCTGGGCTGCGACTCGCTGCACTATCTCTCGCTGGAGGGCGTCTACGAGGCCGTGGGCGCCACGTCCGCCACGCACTGCGATGCCTGCTTCAGCGGGCGCTACCCCTTGGAGGGGACCGTCGAGGAGGCGGGCGGGAAGTACGCCCTGGAGGAGGGTTCGCTGCCGCTTGTACGGGCCTGAGCCGTTTCGGGCCCTGTTCCGACCCCGCTCCCCCCGGTGGGTTCGTTATCGTCTGAAGCCGCCCATGGCCTGGACCCACTCCCCCGAAGTCCCGCTTCCGATCGCCGTGCTCGTCTCCGGCACGGGCACGAATCTGCAGGCGCTGCTGGACACCGTCCACGGCCACGAGGCGCAGGTGGTGGCGGTGGCCTCGAACGTGGCCGACGCTCCCGCGCTGGTCCGCGCGCAGGCTCGCAGCGTGCCCACGGAGGTCTTTCCGCGCTCGCGCTACTCAGACCGTGTGGCGCGCGACGAGGCGATGGCCGAGTGGCTGATCGAGCGCGGTGCGCGGCTGGTGGTGCTCGCCGGGTTCATGGAGCTCTTGAGCCTGGGCTTCCTGGAGCGCTTCCCGCAGGCGGTGATCAACGTGCATCCCTCGCTGCTGCCGGCCTACCCGGGGCTGGGCGCGATCGAGCAGGCGCTCGCCCACGGAGACGAGCGCTTTGGTGTCACCGTGCACTATGTCGACGCGGGCATCGACACCGGCCCCGTCATCCTGCAGGACGCCGTTGAGCTGCCCGGAGCCGCGAACCCCGCCGCCGTGCTGGCGGCGCTGCGCCCGCTGGAGCACAAGCTGCTGCCCGAGGCTGTGCGGCTCCTCGCCGCGCAGCGACGCCTGGTCGCTGCCTGAGTTGAGCACGTCCATCGGTATCGAACGCAGTGAGCCCGGCGCGGTGCGCGTCCGCCGTGCGCTGCTATCCGTCTCGGACAAGGCCGGCGTGGTCGACTTCGCGCGGGGCCTTGCCGAGCTGGGGGTCGAGCTCGTCTCCACGGGAGGCACCGCGCGCGCGCTCGCCGACGCGGGCCTCGAGGTGCGCTCGATCGAGGATTTCACCGGCTTTCCCGAGATGATGGATGGGCGTGTGAAGACGCTGCACCCGCGCCTCTACGCGGGCCTTCTGGCGCGGCGCGACGACGTGGAGCACCTGCGCGCCGCGGCCGAGCAGGGGATCGAGCCGGTTGATCTGGTGTGCGTGAACCTCTACCCCTTCGAGGAGACCATCGCGCGCGAGGGCGTCTCCGCTGAGGAGGCGATCGAGAACATCGACATCGGCGGTCCCACGATGATTCGCGCCGCAGCCAAGAACCACCTCTTTGCGGCGGTGGTCGTGGACCCCGGTGACTATGAGCGCGTGTTGGGCGAGCTGCGCGAAACCAGCGGTCACCTCTCGCCCTCAACGCGCGAGCGTCTCGCCGCCACTGCCTTTGCCACCACCGCGCGCTACGACGCCTCGATCTCGACGTGGTTTGCGATGCGCACGCATGAGGGCTTTCCGCCGCACTGGCGCGATGCCTACGAGAAGGTCACCGACCTACGCTACGGCGAGAACCCCCACCAGCAGGCAGCCTTCTATGCGCGCGTGGGCTCCCCCACGCATCTGCTCGAGGGCGTCAATCAGCTGCACGGCAAGGAGCTCTCGTTCAACAACCTCCTCGACCTATCCAGTGCGCGCGAGCTGGTGGAGGACTTCGAGGGGCCGGCTTGCGCGATCGTCAAGCACAACAACCCCTGCGGCGCCGCTACGGGCGCGACGGCGCTAGAGGCCTACACGCGCGCCTTCGCGTGCGATCCGCAGAGCGCCTACGGCGGCGTGATCGCGCTCAATCGCCGCGTGGATGCGGAGTGCGCGAGGGCGCTCTCGGGGCAGTTCATCGAGGTGCTGCTCGCCCCCGGCTTCGACGCCGACGCGCTTGCGGTGCTCAGCGAGAAGAAGAACGTGCGCCTGCTCGAGCTTCCTAAGTGGCCGGCGCGCAGCCACGAGGTGGAAGGCAAGCCGGTGCTGGGCGGTCAGCTGGTGCAGACCCGCGATGCCGTCACCGAGACGCGCGAGCAGATGCATGTCATGGGCAGCAAGGCGCCGAGCGAGCAGCAGTGGCAGGACATGCTGTTTGCCTGGCGCGTCTGCCGCCACGTGCGCTCCAACGCGATCGTGATCGCGCGCGACGGTGCAACGATCGGGATCGGCGCCGGCCAGATGAGCCGCGTGGATGCGGTGCGCATCGCGATCGAGAAGGCCCAAGCCACGCAGGGGGGAGTGGGCTCCAATCAATTGGCGGGCGCTGCACTGGCCTCAGATGCCTTCTTCCCCTTCCCCGATGGGCCCGAGCTCGCCCTGGATGCAGGCGTCGCGGCGATCATCCAGCCGGGAGGCTCGGTGCGCGACGAGGCGGTCGTGGCCACCGCCGACGCCGCCAATGCGGCGATGGTGGCCACTGGAGTGCGTCACTTCCGCCACTGAGACAAGGCGCTGCGAGCAGGCGGGTGCCTCGACCGCGCAGCCGGCACGCCCCGCGAGTTACGAGAACGACTTCGCTTCTGCATGTGGCGGTGGAATCCTCACAAAAGGCTGGTCACTATGTCGTGGTCGTAAACGTACATGGTTACGGTGCCGAATCGATAGGTCGCAATGGTCGGCCCGAGTTTCGGCGGAGTCCAGCCCGGGCCGCTGGTGTCGGTGAGCAGGAATGTGCGAATCGGTTCGGGTCGATACCAGGCTTCAAGGTAATTGAAAGGACCGGGGCATATCCCGGTGGGACTGCCTGCGCAGCCGATGAGCGGAGCTACCCTCACTCTGAGATTCGAACGCCAGGTGATCGCTGCTGCGTCCCAATAGAGAGCATAACCAAGCGTGGCATTCATGCTTTCGGCGGCCTGCGCCACCGCTTCGGCCACATGCGGCGAGGGGCCTCGGGCCGAGGGCGCCTTTGCTGCTGTGCTGTGGTTCAGTGCGATGATTGAAGTGAGCAGGAACACGAGCGTGCCGGCAACAGCAGCGCCGCGTGCCGCAACGCTGCTCCGGGCGAGTAGGGGCAGCATGGCCGCAACCGCGAAGACCGCGCCCACCAGATAGCGAGTGGTTCCCGCAGCGGGGGCAGAGCTCACGATGAAACTGGCAGAAAGGCAGATGAGGCTTGCAGTCCAGAACAGCATGTAGACAGTCAACCGCTCGTCGATGGGCTCATCGCCGGCACGACGACTGCGAATATATCGCCACGTATACCCCGGGATCAGAAGGACTATTCCGATGCTCAGGGCTGCGCAAGCCAGCGCTAGAACCGTGGTGAAAGTTATCGGTTCGCCAAAGAAATTACCGTTTCCAAGCGCCGCAATGGACTGCAGCCACAGCTTGCCATTGGAGAAAAAGACTTCGAGGCTTGCAAATTTGAGTTCATAGTATGCAAGAAAGACACCCGCTGAATGCATGATGGATGTCGTTGCCACGGCGCTGACCCCGATGACTGCCGCAAGGGCTCCACCTGAGATCATGATCTTCTTGGTGCTGGCGTTCGGACTCAGCGCCCAGATTGTGGCGCTCGCGAAAAGCAATGGCACGACACCCGAGGTGAGAAGCTCCTTGTCGGAGGCGGCATTGATCCCGGCGATCACACCGATAAGCAGTGTGAGCGCCGTCAACGGCAGCCAGCCAAGCGTGGCTCCTCGCTCGGCCATGATGACCAAAAACGCCGCCAGCAGAACCAGGGAGTACCAGGTGGTGGTGTGATCGTTGAGCCAAAGCATCAATTCCAGGACCGGCGGTCCGGCGCACAACAGAATGACCGCCGTCAAGGTGGCCGCCCACCGCCCCGCGACACGCCATGCCGTCCAGGTCATCAGCGCGATCGACAGAAGCCCAACGAGATACGGCCCGATTTCCCAGATCTCACGATGAGCTGGGAGCCACTTCGTGGCCAACTCAAAGATCAGAGTCGAAAACCACGGCAGGTTGGCCATTATGACCTTGCCGCCGGCTCGAGCGGCGTAGAATTCTCCGAGTACAGGCGCTGAGCTCGCATCTGAGTCTCCATAGACATTCACGAGCAAGTGGCCGAGGTGCGCCAGGAGGAGAACTGCATACAGCGCTGCAAGGGGCAGAAATGACCACATCCACCAGTCGCTGCGTATAAACAGAGCGCGCTTTTCGATCCCCGGTGCGCGACCGGCCCCTGAACGAGTGGCCCCCGATTTTCTTGACATCCGCGGCACCCTAGCCGCTTGTACCGAGCGTATCTGGCTCGCGGCGACGCTCAGGCAAGCCTTGAGGACTCTCCAGCAGTTAGAACCCTACCTGCAGGCGCTCTTTGATGTTCTGGATGAGGACGAGCGATACTCCCGGTTTGTTTCCGTCTCTCGATACTCCAACTGCACTATCGGCTGACAGGTCGACGGCCGGGTCATGGCCCGCGGGCCCTAGCCCGTCTGCCGGATCACAGCGCCTTCGCGGCGACCCCCAGCTGCAGATCTTCCTCCGACGCGTGAGAGCTCTGCTCGGCCATGCGCAGCCCCTCGGCGAGAATGCCCGGTTTGGCTGTGGTCTGGCGTTCGGTGAGCGGCTGCAGAAGCCCGCGCAGCGTGAGCATCGGGCCGACCCAGCGCGGCGCCCACACGCGCGCGGAGCGGCGCTGCACTCCGCGCTCGATCGCGTCCACCGCGCGCGAGAGAGGCACCGGGTTGCGCACGAAGCCCGGCGCGCGACCCATTGCCGCCTGCGTGGAGGGCTGCGCGAAGCTCGCGCGCACGAGATCGGTGTCGATGAAGCCGAAGTAGGCGCACCCCACGCGCGCGCCGCTGGGCGCCGTCTCCTGGCGCAGCGAATCGGTGAGCGCCTCCACGCCGGCCTTGGAGGCGGTGTAGGGGCCCATCATGGGCGCATGCGACACGGCGGCCAGCGAGGCGATATTGAGCAGATAGCCGCGGCGCTCCATCACATGCTTGATGACGGCGCGATCGGTGCGCCACACGCCGAGGAAGTTCACCGCGAGCGTGCGCTCGACCTGCTCGATGGGGGCCGTCGCGAGCGTGCCCAGGAAGGCGATCCCGGCGTTGGCGATCGCCACATCGAGCGTCCCGAAGCGCTCGATGGTGGCGCGCACGGCGCGCTCCAGCGCGTCGTAGTCGCTGACGTCGGCCTCGAAGGCGGCCGCGCGATCGCCCAGACGTGCGGCGAGGGCCTCCAGGCGCTCGGGCTCGAGGCCCACGAGCGCTACGTTGGCGCCCCTCGCGTGCAGGCGCTCGGCGACGCCCGCGCCGATGCCGCGCGCGGCGCCCGTGATGAACACCGTGCGGCCATTCACGTCGAAGTCTTCTGTGGGAGTGCGGCTCAAGGTGTGCTCCTCCAGTTCGCTTGTCTGCGCAGGCTATCGATCTCTGCACAGCATGTCCTCTGCCCGTGAGCGGTATCTGCGCCGAGCTCGGGCAGCGCTGCACCAGCACGCGACGCGGGTGACCAGCACGCGACGCGGGTGAGCTTGTTGTCCAGCCCCTCGCCCTGGGCACGCAAGGTGTACGGGTGCGGATGTGGCGTGAGGACCGCCGGCGCCTTTGCGGGACGGATAGAAACAAAACGAGACCCACAAAGCCTTTCTGGCATTGAGGAAAGCCACGACCAGCACAACCAAACGGTCAATCGGCTACACTAAGATCCTGTCAGTCGAAATATGGGCAGGATGTAAACGAAGCTTTTGAAGTTTGCCAACTGGGCCACGGGTCGGAGGTTCGATTATGCGGCATGATTATCGCCTTTCCCGCAGGGTCTCCTGGCGCGGCCGCGAATGCGCCAAGCATCGCGGCGGACACTGCAGGCGCCGAGGCCGCAGAGGATGAGCGCGGGCGAGCGTGACCGCGTACGGTCGCACGGGATGAACGGGAGCGATCACGGCCGTATCCGATCACAGGGGGAAGTTCGTGTGGGGCTGGCAAGACGGTTGCGCGTGCGGCGCGGGAACCTCGAAGACGCGATCCTCACGCGCGCTCGCGCGCTCGCGGACCCTGCTCAGGAGGATGACGCGGAGTACCACGTTGGGTTGGCCTCAACCGTCACGGCACTCGTGGATCACTGTCTGGGCGGCATCGAGCTGGGAGAGGAGTGGTCGGGGCCGATCCCCGCTGAGGCCGTCGCGCAGGCGCGCCGTGCGGCCCACAGCGGCGTGAGTCTGGAAACGGTGTTGCGCCGCTATATAGCCGGCCATACGCTGTTGAGCGATTTCATCATGCAGGAGGCCGAGCGCGGCGATCTCCTCAACCACACCGCGGCGCTGCGCGGGGTGCAGCGCACGCTGGCCGCGCTGCTCGATCGCCTGATCGTGACGATCACCGCGGAGTACACGCGCGAGGCGCAGCGCGTGGAGTGGTCTCCCGAGCAGCGCCGTGCCGAGCGCCTGCGCAAGCTGCTCGCCGACGAGCCCGTCGAGCTGGGGGACTTCGGCTACGAGTTGGACGCGTGGCATCTCGGCGTGATCGCCAAGGGTCGCGGCGGGGCGCGTGCGGTGGCGCACCTCGCCCCCCAGCTCGACCGTCAACTTCTGCTGGTCTCCTGCGAAGGAGAGACCGTTTGGGGATGGCTGGGCGGGCGGTACAGGCTCGACGCGAAAGAGCTCGCCGAACGGGGAAAGGTGCTTGCGGGCTCTGTGGGGGTCTCGATCACGGTGGGCGAGCCGGGGAAGGGAGTGGAGGGCTTTCGCCGCACCCATCGGCAAGCACAGGAGGCGCTGCACGTGGCGCTGTTGAGGCCGCGCAAGCTCACCCGCTATGCCGATGTCGCGCTGTTGACGCCATGGCTGACCGACAGGGACAGAGCACGCTCGCTGATCGACATGTACCTATCGCCGCTGGATCGCCAGCGCGACGGTGGAGAGGTGCTGCGTGGGACCCTGCGCGCCTACTTTGCCGCTGCTCATAATGTGAAGGCCTCGGCGGCGACATTGGGCGTGGATCGAAGCACGGTGCGCCGCCGCGTGCGGACGATCGAAGAGGGGCTCGGGTGCTCGTTGCAAGCACGCCAGGCCGAGCTGGAAGTCGCGATGCGCCTGGAGGTGCTGCTGGCGGCCCAGCGGGCCTCGCGCGAAACGGGCGGCGCCACGCGGGTCGATGCGAGCCCGCCGAGCGAGCTCGCGCGGGCAAGCGAGGCGTCGGTCTCATGTGGGGTGAAGGTCTGAGTGGCCTCAGACCAACAGCGCGAGTGGGCCCTCGGCGCGGGCTCGAGCCCCGCAAAGTGGGGCATTGGGAAGGTGCCGCTTCCACACATTGGTGCAACACGCCACCGTGCAGGAGTGGTATCCGTTTAGCCAACTCCTTCCGGAGTTTGGCACGGTCCTCTGTGTACGAGGTATGGCCCTCGACGCGCTGGATACCCACATCGACGACACACTCGAGATACGCCGAGGTTCTGATCGGCAGATGAGCGTGACTACCCCGTACACATGAATGGTCAAGCGGATATGCATAACCATCGGAGTCTCCCTTACGATGCTTGCGTCGTGTGCGCTGGCATCTGCGCTGCCTGACAATCGCGTCTACGAGTTGGTTACGCCGGTCGAAAAGAACGGCGTGAGACCGGGGATGGCGATCAGCACACCGGATGGCAGCGCAGTCGACTGGGAAGCCTTCGGCGGGTTTGGCGCGGCGACCACGAGCACGGTCAATCTCTATCGTTCAGAACGCACCGAGGGCGGCTGGCAGACGGGCGCGCTGACGCCGGCTCCGGTGGTGCCCATGACGTTGCTGCAGGAGACACCCGCGATGTTCTGGACGGCGGATCTCAAGCAGACGATATTCACCACCTCCGAGCCTTTCGCTCCCGGCGACAACGACGATGAAGCGTTGGATCTGTATCTGGAGTCACCCAGTGGACAGCTCACCTGGATCTCGCAGGGCACGCAGGGAGGCACGGCTCCCAAGGAGGTCACCTTCGACGGCGCTACGCCCGATGCGAGCCACGTGGTCTTCAGCACCGAAGAGTCGCTCCTCCCCAAGGCGGTCGGCATGACGCCCGGTGGCGGGGCCCGCTCGGCGCAGGATTATCTCTACGTACGAGATGTGCCGGCCGGCGAAACGCAGCTGGTGGACATCAACGACAGCGGAGAACTGATCAGCCCCGAAGGCGCAATTCTCGGCAACGGCGGGGAATTGGCATGGGGTGAACCGCCGGCGAGCAGCTATCTGCCTGCGAATCTGAACGGTACGACCACCAACGCGATCTCCAGCGATGGCTCGAAGATATTTTTTGAGAGTCCGGCGCCCAGCAACCTTTCACCGACTCCGACGCATCTGTATATGCGCGAGGACAACCGCGAAACCGTCCCGATCGACGACCCGGCATCCTCCGCCTCGGCGCGCTACGAAGGAGCCTCCGAAGATGGCTCACTGGTCTTTTTCACCAGCACCGAGGGGCTCGGCGGCGACGCGTTCACCGATGAAGAGCTATATGAGTTCAACACCTCCAGCCACACCGTTAGCCGCTCTCGGCGGGAAGCGGCGGGGCAACAGATGGACAGCTTCTCGGTGTTACTGCGGTATCCAATGACGGCTCGCACGTGTACTTCATAGCTCGAGGAGTGCTTGCGGAGAATGCAAACGCTGAGGGTCAGACTGCCGCCGAAGGCGAACCGAACTTCTATGTATACGACACCAGAACAGACACCAGCACCTTCATAGCCACCGTGAGCGCCGCCGATGCCGAACCCAGGAACGGACCGCTCGTGGGGAGCCCGATACCGCGCGCGCGCGGCACAGCCCACGCCGGATGGCGGTGTGCTCGTGTTCGACTCGGGCGAGATCTAACGGGGCAGAACTCGAGCGGGCTCTCCGAGGTCTATCGCTACGACGCGAGTAGCGGCTCACTGGTCTGTGTGTCGTGCGCGCCTGCGGGAGTAACCCCAATCGGCGGTGCGGGGATCGCCGGCGGAGGAGGAAGCTACGCTCCCCCGGGACGTCCGGTGACGATGAATCAGCAGCGCGACGCGCATCTTCTTCGACAGCGCGGATCCGCTGGTGCCGGGTGACGTGAACACAGGCACGTCATCCAACACCACGAGCCTCGTGGATGGCTTGATGTGTATGAGTGGAGGACGGCCAGGTTTCGCTGCTCTCCGGCGGGCACGCCACCATGCCTTCGCTGCTCGATGGGACCACGGAAAGCGGAGACGACGTCTTCCTCACGACCGCCGAAGCCGTGCTTCCTCAGGACACAGATGGGACCTACGATGTCTATGACGCGCGCGTTGACGGTGGCTTCGCACCCGAAACACCGATACCGTGCGCGGGAGCGGGTTGTCGCGGCGCGATCGCGGCGCCTCCCCTCTTTGGCGCCCCCGGTAGCGCGCTGCTGCAGGGAGCGGCCGGTACCTCGACTCCGGTTCCCGCCGCTCAGCCGAAGCCGAGTTCCAAGCTCAAGCCGAAGCCGAAGCCGAAGCGCAAGCGCAAGCGTAAGCCAAAGCGCAAGCGCAGGCACCGGTCGAAGATGAAGCGAAATCCGAATAGGTCCCGTGGGGTGCACGGTGACAGGCAGGCGCGCATCGTTGCCGCGCGCCCCCGTTTAGGACGGGAAGGAGAACAGCGATGAGGCTCGCGGTGCTCCGCTGGTCGATGTTGTTCGCAGTCGTCGCGGTTCTTTGCCTCGCCGTTGGTACGAGTGTCGCCGGCGCACAGGAATCCTTCGGGATCTCGGCCTTCAGCAGTACGCCATCGACCCTGCAGGCCGGAGCGCATGCCGATTTCACGACATTCTTCAGCATGAATGACGATTCCACGGGTAAGCCGGTGGATCAGGTCAAGGATGTCCAGTTCGATCTGCCCCCGGGACTCGTTGGCAATCCGCGAGCGATACCGCGATGCTCGTCTCTGGAATTCTCGATGTTCGCATGTATGCCCTCGACGCAGGTGGGCGTACTGAAGCCGACGTTCATCGCGTTTGGAGGCGGTCCTGCGAGCATCACGCTTCCCGTCTTCAATCTCACGCCAGAATCGTCGGCGCAGGTCGCAACGTTCGGCGCCTCGTTTCTGTTTATCACAATCATCGTCCAGGTTGACTTGCGCAATGATGGTACGGCGGGCTTGACGGCTACGATCAGCGATCTCTCGACGATTCTTCCACTGCAGTCGAGCGAACTGACGCTGTGGGGCGTGCCCGCCGATTCCAGTCACGAAGCCCAGCGCACCAACCAGTCTGCTCTCGAGCGGTCCTCAGCCGGCTGGCGTGCCGCCCGCGGCGTTCATGACCAACCCGACGGATTGCACCGATGGGCCTTTGACAAGCGTCGCGCGGGCCGACTCCTGGCAGCATCCGGGCCAGTTCGTCTCAAAGACTGTCAGCGAACCCGCTCCCATCGGCTGCCAGCGGCTGCGAATCGCGCCCTCGCTCGAAGTGACGCCCGATACGACCCAGGCCGATGCACCGGCGGGCTACACCATCGATCTGCGGAGCAGGCTGGAAGAAGATCCCTACGGCCTTGCGACTCCCGCATTGCGAGCGGTGTCGATCGCACTTCCCCAGGGCACATCGCTTTCACCGTCGGTTGCCAACGGCCTGGAAGCGTGCAGCGATACGCAGTTCGAAGATGAAAGCTGCCCCAATGCGGCGAAGCTTGGAGCGGTCTCGATCACCTCTCCCACCCTGCCCGATCAGCTCACAGGTCCGATTTATCTTGGCGCTCCGGAACCCGGAGAGATGTTCAGGATCTTCCTCACAGCCTCAGCGGATGGTGTGGTGATCAAACTCGTCGGTCGTCTGCGCCCCGACCCGGCTACGGGGCAGCTCCTCGCGGTGTTCGACCAGACTCCCCAGCAGCCGTTCAGCGACCTGCGTGTGAGTTTCTTCGGCGGACCCTTCGCTGCGCTTGCAAATCCCGCGGGGTGTGGTGTGGCGACGAGCACCTCGCGGATCATCTCCTACAGTGGCCAGCTGGCGACACCGGCGTCCTCGTTCGTGGTGGACGCCGACGGTCGCGGCGGCGCATGTTCGGCGAGCCCTGCCTTCGTGCCCGGCTTCAGCGCGGGCACTATCTCCCCTGCCGCCGGCGCCTTCAGCCCTTTCACGCTCACGGTCTCGCGCGCGGACGGTCAGCAGGATCTCTCGACGATCGCCGCCGAACTCCCCGCTGGCCTGTTCGCGATGCTCGCGCGGGTTCCGCAGTGCGCGGAGGCGGAAGTGGCGCAGTCGGCCTGTTCGACGGCTTCGCGTGTGGGGTCGGTGACGGTTGGGGTGGGGGCGGGTGCGGCGCCCTTCTATCTCAGCGGCTCGGTCTATCTGACGGGCCCCTACCGGGGAGCTCCATTCGGTCTGGCAATCGTGGTGCCGGCGATCGCCGGGCCCTTCGACCTCGGGACGATCCTCATCAGGGCGGGCCTGCGGGTGAACCCGAGCGATCTGCGCGTGGGGATCGACTCCGACCCGCTGCCGCAGATCATCGACGGCATCCCGCTACGCATACGGACGGTGAACATCACAGTTGACCGATCCGGATTCATCCTCAACCCGAGCGGATGCGCACCTCAGCAGGTTACGGGCACGATCGGCTCCAGCGGCGGCCTGCAGGCAGCGGTCTCGACTCCCTTCCAGGTCGGCGGCTGCAGCGGATTGCCACTCGCCCCGAAATTGACGGCCTCGACGCAGGCGAAGGCAGCTTCCACGGGTGCGGGCGCGAGCCTCGATCTGAGCGTAGGGGAGGCCGAAGGCGCGCAGACGAACGTCCGCTCGGTGACCGTCCAGTTGCCCGCTCGGCTGCGCCCCCGTTTGACCACTATCCAGCAGGCATGTAAGGCGCCGATTTTCTTTGCCAACGCCGCGGCCTGCCCCCCGGAGTCGCTCGTGGGCACCGTGACGATCGGCACACCTGCGCTTGCGGCGCCGCTCACGGGGCCGATATATCTGGTCTTCAGAGGCGGCACGGCCTACCCGGATCTGATGATGGCTCCGCAGGGCTCGGGACTGAGGGTCGAACTCGACGGGGCGCTCGCCATCTCCAACAGGGGCATCGTGAGCGCGGCATTCAGGGCGCTCCCCGACGTGCCGATCAGCTCCTTCCGCGTGGAACTACCTCGCGGCCCGCATTCGATGCTTGGGGCGACGGGAAGCGTGTGTTCGACTAAGCTGAACATCCCCTTCACGATCGTGGGTCAGAACGAAGCTCGGCTCACGGGCTCGACGCGTATCACCGTCACGGGCTGCCCCAAGCACCCGCTCAGGAAGGCTCCAGCGCGAGGTCGAAAGGCGGCATCGAGGCGGCCATGAGCAGAGTGCGAATCTTGCTTGCAGCCGGGCTTGTTGCCTACGCTTGCTCGGGCGCAGTCGCGACGGCCGCACCCACAGTGCAGCTGAGTGCGAGATTCGCGCCCGCCACGCTTGGTGCCAGTTCGACGATCCTGCTCGGGTTTCACATCCACAACCCTGCCGGTGAAGCGTCCTCGCCACTGGTTGGCTTGAGCTTTCGTCTGCCCAGTGGGCTCGGCGTCAGCGCGAGCACCCTTGGCGCCGTTACGTGCGTGCCCGCGGCGCTGCAGGAACGGGGCCTCGCCGGCTGCTCCCCGAACTCGCTGATGGGCCTCGGCAGCGCGACCGTTGGGGTGCCGATCGGCCCGGGCACGGTGCAGGAGCAGGTCAAACTGACGGTCCTGATGGCGCCGGCGGTGAATGGCCATACCGCGATGTCCTTCTACGCGGTGGGTGGGACGCCGGTGATCGCGCAGCTGGTGTTTCCGGGGCTCCTACTACCCGACTCGGGACCGTTTGGCGCAAGTCTCGACACCACCATCCCGTTGATTCCCGGACTGCCCGGGGCGCAGGGCGTTGCGATGATCGCAATGCAGGTGAGCATCGGGTCAAAGGGTCTGACGTACTACAGGCGCGTACATGGGAAATCGGTGGCTTATGTGCCCAAGGGATTCGCTGTACCTCTTCACTGCCCCGCCGGAGGGTTCCCCTTCGGCGCCAGCTTCACCTTCGCGAACGGCACCACCGAGTCGGCAAGCAGCACCGCACCGTGCCCGCCGGCTCATGGCCGGCGTTAGAGCCTGCGTTTCGCGAATCCCTGGACAGGAAGGCGCCTGCGTGCATGAGGTGCGCCACGATCCTGAAGCCTTGAGATCGCCCTGCGCTTGGAGTCGCCCCCGGGTCCGATTGCGGATGCCGACGATTTCTCTCTTTCTTGCAGTGTTTGAGCGCAGGGAGGCATTGAAAAGGATAATAGGAATGGTCGATATGACCAAGTTTTCCTCCCTTTTACCCCATATTGAAAAAGCTGCGAATCAGCCGGCTTTTGGTAAAGTCATCAATTGATCATGGCGTTGATGAATAAGACAGACGAGCCCACTACCAGGCCATTGTCAGCGGTCTCTGCGCCGCCTCCTCGACCGGCAACTATCAGTGCCGTCGCATGGACACCCAACGGAAAGATGGAGTACCACAGCTGGATCATCGAGGGGCGACGTATCGGTGCAATGTGGAAGGGGAGCCCTTGGTGGATAGGAGACTGGCTCCTTTACGGCACTGCGAGATGGGGAGAGCAGTACGCGGAGGCCGCCAAGATCACAGGCTATGACCCCAAGAGCCTGAGAAATATGCGCTACGTATCGTCGCGCTTTGAATTGTCCCTACGTAGGGACAATCTCACTTGGAGCCATCACGCGCTGCTTGCCGGCCTCGATCCCGAGGAGCACAAATTCTGGTTGGATCGCGCTACGGCAGACAAATTGTCGGTGGATGACCTTCGTATCGAGTTGCGTGCTGCGCAGCGTGGTCGTTATTCAAACTCCAGGGAGGCCGATTCACCTGGAGGCGGTTCGCGAGAGGTAACCATCGTGATTTGTCCAAACTGCGGCGATCGAGTCCCAGTCCCCGGTAGTGGAGTGACACCCAAATTGAAGACGTCTTCTGCGACCGGTTGAGACCGTCGCAGTCGTTACCTGAAATCGAGAGTCCCATGTGCGCAAGCAGCCTCGGCACCATCGCAGGTATTGAGCCCGAGCACAAAGACAAGAGGGCGATCCGAGCGCGGCCCAGCCCGGCCCGCTCGGCGCTCGCGCCCCATGAGCGGATCGAGGCGCTCTGTGATCCCGGCTCGGTGCGGGCGATTCGGGCGGGCTACGCGGCCTCGCCTTCGGGGGCGCGAGCGATCCGCGAGGGCGTGATCCTGGCCGCTGGGAGGATCGCCGGGCGCCCCGTCTACTGCTATGCGCAGGATCGCTCGGTCGGCGGCGGGGCGCTCGGTGAGGAGCAGGCGGCACAGATCCTCCATGTCATGCGTCTCGCGGGGGAGCGGGGCTGTCCGATCGTCGGCTTCGTGGACTCCGGCGGAGCACGCATCCAGGAGGGCCCCCGTGCGCTGGGGGCGTATGGGCGCATCTTCAGGATGAACGTGGCCCTTTCCCGGCGAGTCCCGCAGATATCGGTGATTGGGGGCGCCGCGGCAGGCGGCGCTTGCTACTCCCCGGCGCTCACCGACTTCGTGGTGATGACCGCCGAGGCAACGATGTTCCTTACGGGGCCGGGCGTCGTCCGCGAGGTGACCGGCGAGGATGTGAGCAGCCAGGAGCTCGGCGGTCCGCGAGTCCAGACCCGCAATGGCGTATGCGATCTCCTCGGCCGCGACGACATCGAGGCAGCTGGGATCGTGCGCGAGCTGTTGGCGTTCCTGCCGCAGAACACGAGCGAGGGCCCGATCCGGACAAGGCCCCGCGCTCCGCTCGGCGCAGATCCGGCGGACTGCGTTCCGCGCGCGCCCTCGCAGGTCTATGACGTCCGCGATGTGATCGCCCGACTCGTCGACGGCGGCACGTTCCTCGAGCTCGGCCCCCGCTGGGCGCGCAACCTCGTGACGGGCTTCGCCCACCTCGATGGCCGTCCCGTGGGCGTGATCGCCAACCAGCCGCGCTATCTCGGCGGGGTCATCGACGTGGGAGCCTCACAGAAGGGCGCTCGCTTCGTGGCGAATTGCGACGCCCTCGGGCTGCCGCTGATCGTGCTGGTCGACACGCCTGGGTTCATGCCGGGCGCCAAACATGAGATGAACGGGATCATCCGCCACGGAGCCGGCCTGCTGCGGGCATTCTCCGAAGCAACCGTGGGGAAGATCACAGTCGTGCTGCGCAAGGCGTTTGGCGGCGGGCTGATCACGATGAACTCCAAGGATCTGGGAGCCGACTTCTCCTTCGTCTGGCCGCACGCGGAAATGGGCGTCCTGGGTGCGCGCGCTGCGGTGGGGATCATTCACCGGCGGGAGATCGCCGGGGCGGAGGATTCCGCTGAGGAGGCCCGCCGGCGGGCAGAGCAGTATGCGGCCGAGCACGAAGGCCCCGATGTCGCGGTACGTGTGGGCATCGCCGACGAGGTTCTCTTTCCGGCGGCCACCCGCGCGCGGCTGGTGGACGCTCTCGCGAGCCTCGAGGTGGGCCGCGCGCGGCGAATGGCCTTCGCCGGCCTGCCTTCCTTCTGAGGATCGGCCCTAAGCCGCCGCGGGCGCGGTGCCAGGTGTAGTCGGCGCGGATTGAGGCCGAGGGGCGACATTGCCGCGGAGGGTTGGCTGGGCGCGAGGTCGATGCAGGCTGGGCCAGAAAGGCGGCCGGCTGGGGCACGGACGGAGGAGCGAAGAGGGAGGCGAGCGGCTCTCCACGGCCGAGGTTGGCGAATCGATCTCAACCAAACTAATGTTCGGTTATGCTAATCTGCAACCTATTGAGCGTTTGGTGAAAAGGGAGACCCCGATGAGTGGACAGACGTCAAGGCATGTGATACGGCGAACGGCCCTTCCGTCCGGGGCGCTATTACTGCTCTGTGCTCTGATGATGGCATGTGCGAACACGCTCGCGTTGGGCTACGGCGCGGGCCCCTTCGGCGGGCCCCTGCATGCAGCCCTGCACGTCTCCAATCAGCCGCGCATCGTCGGTCGGCATGTCTCCCGCTCGGCGCACGCCGCGACTCATCGCATCGCGGTGAAGGACACCGTGAGCACACACCTCCTCAGCCAGCAGGGAGGAACTCTGATCAACGAGCAGGGCGCCGCCACGGGCACGCTGAAGTGTCCCGTCACGATGCTGTTGAAACTTGGCTTGACAGAAGCGAACATCACGCTGACCTGCAAGGCAAAGGGGGGCACGTTGAGCGGCAGGGGCCAGTCGACCTTCTATGTCGAAGGCAACGTCACGCACTTCAACGGCACTCTGTCGGTGACCAAGAGCACGGGCAAGTACGCCCACGCCACGGCAGACGTGCACATGCGCGGGACGATGCAGCGCGGCAGCTTTGCGCTGGCTGCGACGCTCGCCGGCACGCTCACGACGAAGTAGAGACGGCCGCCCGTGCCCATGCACCCTCCCCGCCCCCGCGAGCGGGCGCCAGTACGCCCGTCCCCGCGCGCGCGGCGGGAGGGTCCGCGCGGACCCTCCCTGCTGGCGTTCCTCGCACGGCTCGGTCTATCCCGGCCGTGGCTGACGGTGGGGCTCTGGCTTGCTGGGGTCGGGCTGCTCGGGATCCTGGGGCTGGGCGTGGAACACCGATTGTCGACCGCCGCGATCTACATCAACGGTACGCCGAGCCATCTCGCGAAGGAACTGGAAGAACGCGGATTCGGTGACGACGACTTCCTCGTCGTGATGCTGCGCGGCCCTCACGCGAGCATCGAACGTGAGGGCCGCGCGCTGGCCCACACGCTCCGCGAGAACCCGCGCGTCACCGTGATCTCGCCATGGACGGGGACCGGAACGGTACGCGGCCTGCGTCCCTCGCCCAGCGTCGCCGCGCTGGTGGTGAATGTGGTGCGGCGCCCGGGGGATGGGTTTCTCGCGGTTCTGCCTCCGGTGAGGGATGCGGTCGCGAGCATCGTGCGCGCCCCGGTGCGTGCCGATGTGAGCTCCGCCGCGACGGTCACCCAGGGCATGACCCAGCAGGCCGAGAACGTGGCAGCGTCGTCATTGAAGATCGTCATCCCGGTGCTCATGGTGGTGCTGCTGCTCGTCTTCGGCTCTCCCGTCTCGGCGATGATTCCAGGCCTTGTGGGCGGTGCGGCGGTGGCTGCGAGCCGGGGGATCCTCGCACTGCTGATCGGCACGGTGCCGCTGGACTCACTCGCACCCGACCTCGTGGGGATGATGGGGCTGGCGCTCGGCGTGGACTATTCGCTGCTGATGATCTCGCGCTTTCGCGAGGAGGTTCGAGCCGGAAGGAGTTCCATGGAGGCCGCCGAGGTGACCGTTCTCACCACGGGGCGGGCGGTGATCTTCGCCGGCTGTGCGCTCCTGCTCGCGATGCTGGTCGCCGCTCAGGTGCTTCCTGGGGCGATCATCGTCTCGGCGGCGATTGCGATCGCCATCACCTCGATCTTCAGCGTGTTCTCGGCACTGGTGGTGGTGCCGGCGATGCTCGTGCTCGCCGGGCCCTGGCTGGAGCGCTGGACGATCGTGCGGCGCGATCCCAACAAGCTCGGCTTCGCTGCGCGTATGTCGCGCCGGCTCACCAAGCGCTCGACGATCGCGATCGCGATCGTGCTGGTGCCTCTGCTGGCCGGCTCGGCGGCGGCCTTCGGGCTCAAGACGGGCCCTCCCAGCGTGGGGCTGCTGCCGCCCAGCGAATCCAATCGCCGGCAGTACGAAGCGGTGAGCAGCACGCTCGGCCCGGGATGGGGCGGCTCGCTCAACGTGATCGTGAATGGCGGCTCGCAGCCAATCACCGACCCCGCCACGCTGCGTGCGCTCTCGAAGTTCGAGCGCCAGGTCGAACGCGACCCGGGCGTGGAGACGGTAGCCGGCATCCAGACGATCTACCGAAGCCTGCGTCCACTCGGCTCATTCGCGCCCGGACTGCGCCGCGCCGCGACGGGAGCCGGCGCATTGCGATCGGGCTCCGGACAGGCACGGCACGGCGCGGGTCAGTTGCAGCAGGGACTGAGCGCCGCCGACAGCGGCGTGCGCACGTTGCAGGATGCAACCACCACTGCCTACGAAGGAGGCCGCCGGCTTGCCAGTGGTTCGCGCAGCGCCGATCTCGGCGCCCGTCAGCTAGCGGCGGGCGTGAGTGCAGTGGAATCGGGCGCCAAGCGCCTGCACAGCGGTGTGAAGAAGCTCACCACCGGCCTGCAGGTCGGTGAGAGCCAGCTCGGCGCCCAGCAGGCCGCGGTCAGCTCGATGGAAAGAAATCTCACAAAGGCGCTCGCCGGACTGAATGCGATGAGCGCGGCGAAGGACGACCCGCACTACCGCGAAACGCTCGAAGCACTGCAGCAGGCCAGCGCCGCGCTGACCGGCAAGGACCCGACCAGCGGAAAGCCGGATGCGACGTTCGCAGGCATCGGAACCGGCCTGCAGCTCGGCCAGCACGAGCTCGTTGAAGCCGTGGCGGCCGCCGGCAAGGGTGCGCGCGGCAGCGAGGAACTGCTGGCGGGAGTTCACCGCCTGCGCGGCGGCTCAGAGCGCCTCGTCGGCGGGATCGCGGCGCTGTCCTCCGGCGGCTCGAGGCTCGCCGGTGGCTTGGGTCAGCTCGACAGCGGCACCAGCAGGCTCTCTTCCGGGATCTCCGAGCTCGATGGAAGGAGCGGACAGCTCGTCTCCGGGCTGGGCAGGCTCGAAAGCGGCGCCGCGAGCCTCGCGCAGGGCCTTGGATCGAACCCAGGGCCTGTGGGCGGTACGAACCGCCAGCTGGCCGGCGCGCAGTCGAGCGCCTCCACTGGGCGGCACGCGAGTGTCTCCGCCGACGGTCACAGCGGAGGCGGAGATCCTCCAGCGGCCGAAGCCGGAGTCGGAGCCCTGCAGCGCACCTCTCCGGGCTTCTTCCGTTCTGGGTACATCTACCTCGCAGCCATCGATGGCGCAGCCGCGAAAGCGAGAAGCCAGGCGCAGCTGCTCATCAACCTCGATGGGGGCGGTCACATGGCGCGCATCGAGGTGATCCCCACAACGGCGCCCCTCAGCCCGGCGACGGGGCGCACCCGTCGCCGCCTGGAAGGCTATGCGCGCGAGCTCGCCGCGAGCACGCACGCGCAGGTCGTCGTGGGCGGGCCGGCGGCGACACTCGAGGACTACAACAGCGTGATGCGCTCGCGCGTGCCCTTCGCGATCGTCGCGCTGGCGCTGATGACACTGCTCGTGCTGGTTCCGGTTCTGCGGTCGCTGCTGGTGCCGCTTGCGGCGATCTTCCTGAACATTGTCACCGTGGGCGCGACGTTTGGTCTGATGGCGCTGCTGTTCAACAATCAGACGCTTGGTGGGCCGGGCTACATCGATGCGATCAGCGTTGGCAGCATCGTGACGGTTGCATTTGGCCTCTCGATCGATTACGAGGTGTTCGTGCTCGCTCGGATCCGCGAGGAATATCTGCGCAGTGGCGACAGCGAGGAGGCGATCGCCGAGGGACTCGCACACACCGCGCCGGTCGTCACCGGTGCCGCGGTGATCATGATCACCGTCTTCTTGACTTTCGCTCTTTCGCAGTTTGTGAGCATCCGCAACTTCGGTGTGGCGCTCGCCATCGCGGTCGCGCTCGATGCATTCCTGATCCGGATGCTGGCGCTGCCGGCGATCATGCGTCTGCTCGGCGATCGCTGCTGGTGGCTGCCGGCGTGGCTCGAGCGCATCCTTCCGCGGCTGGATGTCGAGGGCGCCGCGCCGGCTCGTCCCTCCACACGCCCCAAACTCGGTGCCGAGATTCCATCAGGGGCATGATTGAGCTCGCTGAGGAAGTCTTCGAGCTCGAGGGGTACCCGCCGCACGCGATCAACGTCTACCTCGTGGAAGGCGTGTTGATCGACGCATCCTCGCGGAGTGCGAGCAATCGCATCCTCACGCAGCTGGATGGCCACGAAGTGCGTGCTCATGCCCTAACCCATGGCCATCCCGATCACCAGGGCTCCAGTCACGCGATCTGCGAGTCGCTCGATATTCCGCTTTGGTGCGGCACGGAGGAGGCCGCGGCCGTGCAGTCGGGCGATCTGCAGTCGCTCCTACCAGAGAACGCCGACACTCGCAGCTTCATGAGGACGATGGCGGGGCCAGGGCATCCAGTCGCGCGTCGCCTTCTCGCGGGGGATCGGATCGGGCGCTTCACCGTGCTCGAGACCCCGGGTCACTCGCCGGGTCACCTCGCCTTCTGGCGCAAAGAGGATCGCGTGCTGGTGCTTGGCGATGTGCTGGTGAACATGAACATCATCACTGGTGAGCAGGGGTTGGCCGAGCCGCCGGTGACTCTTACGAGGGATCCGGCAGAGAATCGCCGCTCGGCGCGCCTACTTGGGGGACTTCAGCCGGATGTGGTGTGTTTCGGGCACGGCCCTCCGCTACGGGACCCCGCCGCGTTCGGTGATTTCATCGACGCCCTGCCGGAATAAACCGGGAACGCCGAGTCTTCACAGTTGGAGCTCTGCGCCTGCAGAGGTAGGGTCGTTTCACTTCGGCGCCACGGTCGCCGCCCCACTCACTCGTGTGTAGAGAGGAGCCTCGATGTCACACATCACACTTCCCGCCGGGCTTCCCGGAATCCTCGGACCGATGGCGTTTCGACCTGATACGTCCAAGCCGCTCAACGAGCTCGCGGAGGTTCTGCTGCGAGAGCCCAATACGCTCAGCAGGGCAGATCGCGAGCTCATCGCCACCTATGTCTCTTCGCGCAACGACTGCACTTTTTGCAGGCGCTCGCATGGTGCCGTCGCCGCATACCACCTCGACGGGGCGGCGGCGCTGGTGGAAAGCGTCGAACGGGACCCGGAGACGGCGGAAATCTCAGAGAAGCTCAAGGCGCTCCTGGCGATCGCCGGCAAGGTGCAGCAGGGAGGTGGAGGTGTGAGCGAGGAAGACATCCAGCGCGCGCGCCGATGCGGCGCAAGCGACACCGAGCTTCACGACACGGTTCTGATCGCGGCGGCGTTCTGCATGTACAACCGCTACGTGGACGGTCTTGCGACGTGGGCTCCCAGCGAGGATGAGATTTATCGCCAGGCTGGCGAGCGCCTTGCCGTAGAGGGCTATGTTGCAAGTGGCGCGGCGCTGCACGGCCTCGCACACACATCGCAGGGCGAGATCGCCTACTCGACGGCGGGGTGATGGGGCGATGAGTACAGAGCACCGGTGCGATGTGATCGTCCTCGGCGGCGGACTCGCGGGGCTCTCTGCGGCGCTGCAGCTCAAGCACGCGCGCCCGCGCACGCGTGTGGTGCTGGCCGAGAAACGGATGCCGCCGGCGCCCGAGGCGGCGTTCAAGGTGGGCGAGTCGGCGTCGGAGATCGGCGCCCACTACCTCAAGGAGGTAATCGGCTTTCAGCCGCATCTGGAAAGCGAGCAGCTGCGGAAGTTCAGCCTGCGAGTCTTCTCCTCGCACGGGGACAACAGCGACATCGCCCGCCGACCCGAGATCGGACTTGGCCGCCTGTCGCCGCTGCGCACCTACCAGATAGATCGAGGGCGCCTGGAGAATGCCCTCGCGGATGCGGTGCTGGAGGCGGGCGTGGAGTTCCTTCCGGGCCACACCGTCGGTGCGATCGAGCTCGGCGCCGACCGCCACACGGTGACGCTGAGCGGCGATGGCCGCTCGCGCGAGGTCTCGGCGAAGTGGATCATCGACGCGAGCGGGCGCGCGGGATTGATCCGCCGCCAGCTCAAGCTCACGGTGGAGATCCCGCACGACGTGAATGCGGCGTGGTTTCGTCTCCCCGAACGCCTCACGGTTGATGAGTGGTCCAGCGATCCGATGTGGCGCGCCCGCGTGCCTACCGCAAACCGTTGGCAGAGCACAAATCACCTCGTTGGCGAGGGCTATTGGATCTGGCTGATTCCGCTCGCCAGCGGACCCCACAGCGTGGGGATCGTCGCCGATCCCGATTACGTGCGCTTCGACGACATCCGCCGCTACGACTCGCTCCTGGAGTGGCTGCGCGAGCACGAGCCTCAGCTCGCTTCCAAGCTGCCCGAGGAGGAGGAGGGGCTGCTTGACTTTCGCAAGGTGAAGAACTACTCATTTGGCGTTCGGCGCGGCATCTCCCCTCAGCGCTGGTGCCTCACCGGCGAGGCGGGGCTGTTTCTCGATCCGCTCTACTCGACGGGCCTCGACTTCATCGCTGTCGCCAACCAGCTGAGCGTGAGGCTGATCTGCGGGGCGCTCGATGACGAGCCGGATGTGAAGCGACGCCTGAAGGCATACAACAGTTACTACCTGGGCCAGTTTCTCGGGTGGGAGCCCGCGTTTGCGGGCCAGTACGAGGTGTTCCGCGACGCGCAGGCCACGGCCGCGAAGATCGTGTGGGACAACGCCTCCTACTTCATGTATCCGGTGCTGCTCGCGAACAACGGCTGCATGCTCGACTACGAGTTCGTGGGGCGCGCGCGCGAGCTGTTCCGCGAGCACTTCGCGCTCAACGTCTACATGCAGCGCTTCTTCCGTGAGTGGAGCCGGCTGGAGGGCGAAGGCAAGCACGACGCGGGCTTCCCCTACGGAAGCGATGTGATGGTGCAGGAGCTCTTCGAGACCGCGGGCACCCGCATGAGCGCGCAGGAGATCGGTGAGCTTCTGCCGCGCAATGTGCGTCGCCTCAAGCGCGTGGCCCACCAGATGGTGGAGCGGATGGGGAGTGCGGCGGGAGTGCACTTCGATCCGCCGCCCTGTGACTATCCTCCGGCGGAAGCGGGTCCCGAGCAGGTCGAATGGTCGGCATATGAGCAGCGCGTGCTGCCACCGGCGAGTGTTCCGGCGCAGCCCGAGGGGGCGTGGATGCTGCGCTGATGCTCACGCGAGGCCGAGGCCGAGGCCGAGGCCGACGGAGCGCGGATGCTGCGCTGATGCTCGCACGCGGGGCGCGTCAGATCGGGCCGTTAGATGGACGGGCAGACGTGCCAGGTGGTGTGCAGTGTGGCGACTGGGCCGGCGCCCGCAATACGAGAGATGGCGCTCGCCTCCAGTGAGACCGGGCGCCCGGTGGCCAGCTCGTCCGCCAACTTGCTCCAAGCCTCTCCGGTGGGCTCGGCCGTGGTGAGAATCTCTCCCATCGGCAGATTCGTGTACTCGATGTGTGCCTGTGCCAGCTTGATGTTCGCTGTGATGTGCGTCTGCGCAACGGCTTCGTGCACCAGCAGCCGTACTGCGTCATAGGCGCCTGCGAAGAGCGCACTGGCGTGGCGCACGCCGACGTGGTTCTGCAGCTCCGGACGATCGCCCTGGGTAACCGTCACAAGCGCTGCTGTCTGTTCCAGCACGAGTACACCCGCACGCTCACCGAACGTATCTGCGGAATGCTCTCCGGGGCGCTGGGTATCGGTATTCACCGCCATTGCCAGCAGCATAGGAAGAACCTGAGGCGCAAGCCAGCCCTGTGCAGGTCGCACATCGATTCACATCACGGGTGCGCTTTTGCGTTTGCCTACCGCAGTCCGCAAAATCTCCGCTTGCAATGTCAGGTGAATCGACCGAAACGCACGTTCAGTCCACTGGGCCCGCTTCGGACCCCGCACGCTGCGCCCTGGTGACGGGCGCCTCACGCGGGATCGGTGCCGCCATCGCTCGTCGATTGGCGCAGCAGGGCTGGAATGTCGCGGTCAACTACAGCAATGACGAGGATGGTGCGCTGGCCATCGCGGAGGAGGTGCGTGTGCTGGGCACGCGCGGTCACGCTGTCCGCGCCGATGTCGCCGACCCGCTTGCCGTAGGGGCGATGTTCGAGGAGGTGGAGGCCAGGCTCGGGCCGGTGCTGGCGCTCGTCAACAATGCAGGCATCCGCCACGATCGTCTCCTCGTGGGGCTGGGAGCGGCGCAGTGGGAGCGCGTGCTTGCGGTGAACCTCAGTGGGGCCTTTCACACCACTAGCCGTGCCCTTGGCTCCATGGTTCGCCACCGTTTCGGACGGATCGTGAACATCAGCACCATTTCGGCCTCGACGCCGCTGCCGGGACAGGCGGCGTATGCCGCCTCGAAGGCGGGAGTCGAGGCGCTCACGCGTACAACCGCCATCGAGGTGGCGCGTAGGGGTGTCACGGTGAACGCGATCGCCCCTGGGCTCGTGCAGACGGGCTTCGTGGCGGAGATGACCGAGGGGTGGGCGCGCATGGTGCCCGCGCGACGGACCGCCCAGCCGGAGGAGATCGCGGATATCGCGGGTTTCCTCATCTCAGGCGCCGCCGCCTATATCACCGGTGCGGTGATCCGGGCGGACGGTGGTCTGACGGCTGGCATACCGATCCCCGCGCGCGGCACGATGCAGGCCTCAGCCTCCAACGCCAATGCCTCCGACGGGCCTCCCAACGGCTCCGCGTCGCTCAGCAGCTCCGCAACGCTCTCCACAGCACCCCCAACAGAATGAAGGAGGTAACAGCACAGTATGGCCACCACCGTTCATGCGCAGATTGAAAAACGAATCCTCGAGGCCCTCGCCGAGTTCGGCGCGGATCGCGATGCACTGACCCCCGAGGCGACCTTGGAGGATCTGGACATCGATTCGCTGGATCTCTTCGAGCTCAGCCAGATCCTCAACCAGGAGTTCGGCCTCGAGGTCAACCCTGAGGACTTTGAGGGGATCGAGACTCTCGGCGACGCCCAGCGCATCCTGCTCTCTTACGTAAAGTGAATCCGAACTACGCAGCCATCACCGGTGTCGGTGCCGTAACGCCGCTCGGCGCGGGCGCCGAGGTGTTGCATACGCGCTGGAAGGCGGGTAACAGCGGCCTGCAGTCCGGCGTGGGCATGTGCCGCGAGTTCGACCCCACGCAGGTGATGACACGCAAAGAGGTGCGTCGCACACACCGCTTCGTGCAGCTCGCTGTGATGGCAAGCGACGAAGCGGTTCAGATGGCGTGGGGCGGCGAGGCGCCCTACGAGCCCGAGCGCATCGCCTGCATCCTCGGCTGCGCATTTGGCGGCACGGGGCTCGTCTGCGAGCAGCACACCGTCTACCAGGAGGGCGGGCGCGACGCGGTGTGGACCCTCACGGTGCCCGTATCGATGGGTAACGCGCCGGCGGCGATGCTCGCTATTCGCCACGGGTTGCGCGGTGAGAGCTACTCGATCAGCTCCGCCTGTGCGGCCGGCACACAGGCGATCGGCGACGCGCTCGCGAAGCTGCGCTTGGGCAGCGTCGACGCCGTGGTCGCGGGCGGCACCGAGGCGTGTGTCACTGACTACTTCCAGGCGCTCTTCCGCCAGGCCGGTGCGCTCTCGCGCTCGGGCGAGTCGCGTCCTTTCGACCGTGCTCGCGATGGCTTCGTGATGGGTGAGGGGGCGGGCATCCTGATCCTCGAGCAGCCCGAGAAGGCGCGGGCGCGGGGGGCGAAGATTCTCGGCTACGTCGCCGGCTATGCGTCGACCACCGATGCACACCACCTCACGGCCCCCCAGCAGGAGGGGGAGATGTGCGCGCGGGCGATGAGCGAGGCAATCGCCAACGCGGGCCTGCGGCCGCTGGACGTGGATTACGTCAACGCCCACGGCACCTCCACCCAGTCCAACGACCGCGCCGAGACGGTGGCTCTGCGGAGAGCGCTCGGCGAACACGCCTACAGAGTGCCTATATCGGCGCCGAAGTCGGTGCTGGGCCATTCGATCGGCGCCGCCGGGGGCGTGGAGGCCGTCGCGACCTTGATGGCCCTGCGCGACCGCACCGCGCCGCCGACTGTGGGCCTCGAGGAGCCCGACGAGGGGCTCGACCTCAACTACGTCCCCGGCAGGGCCATCCCGCTGGTCTCGCTCAGCGCCTCCGAGCGGCTGGTGGGGATCTCCAACTCCTTTGCCTTCGGCGGCCACAACGCGAGCGTTGTGCTGGTTGCGTGAGCGATATGCGCGAGAGGACTGGTTGTGTGAGCGGTATGGGTGAAGCATGTGAGCGATATGAGTGAGGCAGATATGGGCGAGGGCAGGCAGATATGAGTGAAAGCCTGGGTCAGGTGATCCTCGATCGCGACAACTTCTTCGGCTTCCGCGAGGTTCCCTTCCACCGCCACCTCGGCGTGCGCTTCTGGCGCGAGGATAAGCACGAGCCGCCGCTCGTGGGCCTGCCGGCGGAGAGTGCCTGTGGCGAGGGCGGAGCGCACTCGCCCGCCGCCATCTACACGATCGCTGAGATCGCCTCTGCGCTGGCCGCCAGCGATACGCTCGCCGGCGAGGTCCCCGAGTTCAACGCCGACCTGATCCCCGTGATGCTGGCGACCGGCGCGAGCTTTCGTGTGCTGCGCGAGGCACGCGGCGACATCCTCGCTCGGGCGGCGTTGCAGGAGGATCCCGCGGCGACCGTCGAGCGGCTGCGAATCGCTCGCAAGGTCCGCATCACGATCCTCACGCGCGTGTTCGACGAGGGCGCCGCGGAGGAGGGGGCGGTGGGTGAGCTCGAGCTGCGCTTCTACATCCGCCTGATGGACGAGCGGCGATTGCAGGCAATCAAGCAGACCGCGCTAAGCGCCGCGGGCGCGCCTGCGAAACGAGCACAGGAGGTGTGAACGCGATGGCGACCGTACAGGCTCAGAGAACCGACAAGCCGATCGTGAGGAAGTTGCCCAGCGGCGATGAGCTGATGCGCCGTCCCTTCCCCGAGCTCAGCATCGGGGAGACCTTCATCAGCCGCAGTCGCACAGTCACCGAGACCGACGTGGTGCAGTTCGCGGCGCTGACGGCCGATTGGCATCCCCAGCACACCGACGCCGTGTATGGAGAACAGAGCATCTTCGGCGCGCGCGTGGCGCACGGGCTGCTGCTGCTCTCCTATTCGGTGGGTCTCGTGCCCAACGAGTACGTCGTCGCGCTGCGGCGGCTCACGAACATCGTCTTCAAGCGGCCCGTGTTCTTCGGCGACACCATCCACGTCGAGGGCAAGATCGCCGAGCTGCGGCCGATGGGTGAGATCGCGGGCATGGTGACGGGGCGCTGGACGATCAAGAACCAGTACGACGAGACGGTCTTCAAGCTCGACATCGAGGCGCTGTGGCGGATGGACCGGCCCGAGGACGCGTTGGGGTGAGCCCTCGATGAATGGATCGACTGGAGGACCAGCTGCGATGAGCCCTGGAGGGGTGGATCGACTGGAGGGAGCGTTGCGTGCCGGCCCAGATGGCACCCTCGGTAATGGCGCCGGTCTCCTCGCCGGTCGCAAGATCCTGGTGACCGGAGTGCTCACCAATCGCTCGCTCGCATTCGGAGCGGCCGCGCGGATGCAGCAGATGGGCGCCGAGCTGATGCTCACCGGGCACGGGCGGGCACGGCGTCTCACCGAACGTGCGGCGAGCGCTCTGCCTGCGCCGCCCGCGGCGGTGCTGGAGCTCGATGTGACGCGGCCCGAAGACTTCCCCCACCTGGCCGCTGAGGTGGCCGAACGCTGGGAGCGCGTGGATGGCGTGCTGCACTCGATCGCCTTCGCTCCCCCCGATCTCTTCACCGATCCCTTCGTGGAGGTCCCTGTGGAGAGCATCGAGACGGCGATGCGCTGCAGCACCTACTCGCTGCGCGATTTGATCGCACCGTTGCTGCCCCTGCTGCGCGAGAGTCCTGGCGGCGCGAGCGTGCTGGCTCTCACCGTGCTCGACCGAGCCGCACTCAACGCCTACGCATGGATGGCTGTGGTGAAGGCGGCGCTCGATGGGCTGGTGCGCCAGCTGGCGGTGCAGCTGGCGGTGGATGGTGCACGCGTGAACCTGCTGGCGTGCGGCCCCGTACGCACGAACGCGGGCAGCGCCATCCCCGGCCTGGATGAGTTGGCGGAGGACTTCCGCCTGCGCGCTCCGCTGGGGTGGGACGAGCGCAACTTCACGGCGATCGCGGGGCCGGCGTGCTTCATGCTCTCCGACCTGGCGCGGCTCATCACCGGCGAGATCCTGCACGTCGATGGCGGGCGTCACGTCGTCTTGTGAGAGCCCAGCAGCACGAGCCCCGCGCGAGCCAGTACCGCGGGCGTGACGAAGCGCTGCACCGGCAGTGTGCGCGCCGCATAGGAGTGCACATGACGCGCGAGGCGCTCATCGCGCGCAGCCGCTGCGAAGAGGAGCTTTTCCACGAGCCGAAAGCGCCGGCCGGTGGAGTAGTCGCGCATCATTAGATGCTGAAGCAGCAGCTCGCGCGTATGGCGGCTGCGGTAGCGGCGCAAGGCGCGCTCGAGCGTATCGCTGTCCGCGAGCGCGTTGGCGCCGCTGGATGGTGAGGGAGCGATTGCCTCCACGAGCCACTCCGCGGACTGCAGCGCCCAGCCGCACCCCACTCCCCACAGGGGGTCGCTCGTCTGCGCCGCATCGCCGATCAGTGCCATTCCGCGGTGCACGCAAGCGCGGCGGATGTTCACCATTTCTAGCCTTCCCTTCCATCCCGATGCCGGCGTTGCGCGGGAGAGGTCGGGGCCGTCCTGCAGCGTCGCGAAGGCTCGGCGAATCGCGGCGTCGGGGTCGCGGCGAACGCGGTCGAGCTGGGTGCGCAGATCCCAGTAGGAGACCAGCGTGAGCCCGTCGTCGTTGGGGAAAGCGTAGGCGGCGCGCGGGTCGAGCAGCCACAGCTGGCTCCTGCCGGCGCACGCAAGCGGCAGGTCGCGAAAATAGGAGTAGTAGGTGAAACGCCGATTGAGCTGCCTGCGCTCGGGAACGTGCGCGAGCCGCGCGAGATCCGAGGCCTGCCCGTCGGCTGCCACGACGAGCCTCCCGCGCAGCTCGTGCACGCCACCGTCGCGCGCGGTGGCGAGCACGCCGCCGATATGCGAGCCCTCTTCGATCAGTCCGCCGACACGCAGCCCCGCGAACAGCTCGACGCCCTCCTCCGCGCGCGCCATCTCGCGCAGCAGGGGATCCAGCCGCTCGCGGCGGATGTTGTAGCCGTGGGGAAAGGTGCCCTCGCCGGGGTGGCGGATCCAGCCATAGCGCGTCCAGGTATCGATCGAGTTGGCCACGGCGCCTGCGTTTATGAGTATTTCGTGGAGACCCAGACGCTGGATCGTGGGGGTGGCGCTGGGCTGTATGTAGTGGGTGCACATGTGCTTGAACGCGTCGCGCGCGGGTGCGCGCTCGACGAGCGCGACACGCAATCCGCGACGGGCGAGGAGGGTCGCCGCGGTGCACCCGGCGAGGCTCGCGCCCACGACTACGACGTCGTAGCGGGCGGCAGGCCGTCGGGTTTTTGCCAGCTCCGAGGCGGGCGAATACCGTGACTGGGGAGATGAGCGGAGTGTCGAAACAGTGAGCACGGCAACGCGTCCAATGGGAGTGTCGCGTCAGTTAACCCCAAGCCGGCGCGCACTCCCAAAGCTGCCCTCCACCCAGCTGGGCGCTTACATCGCGTCCGTTGCGAGCGCGGTGCCGGAGCTGCTCGTCGAGAACGCCACACTGGGAGGCCGTCTGGGGGTGGACGATCACTGGATCGTCAAGCGCACAGGAGTACGCGAACGTCGCATTGCCACACATGAGACCGCCGCGGGCCTCGCTGAGCAGGCCGGTCGGGATGCGCTGTTTGCGGCCGGCCTGGATCCCGCGGACATCGACCTCGTGCTGGTCGCCACGATGACGCCAGATGCGATCACGCCGACAGTCTCCTCGGAAGTGGTGGGACGCCTCGGCTGTCCGTTGGGAGTGGGCGCCTATGACGTCAACGGCGCCTGCACAGGCTGGTTGGGAGCGGTCTCGCTGGCGGCCGCGCAGATCGAAACCGGGCGCATCCGCGCCGCGCTCGTGATCGGAGCCGATCTGCTCTCGCGGATCACGAATCCCGAGGACCGCGCCACCGCGTGCCTGTTCGGCGACGGCGCCGGGGCTGTTGTGCTCGCGGGCTGCGCCGGGGGCAGCCGGATTGGGCCCGCGGTGGCGGGCACCGATCCAGAGGGTGTGACGCTCATACGCGGGGATTTCTCCGAGGGTTTCCTGCGGATGAAGGGAGGCGCCACCTTCGGTGCCGCCGTCGCGCGGCTCGCCGCTGCCACGATCGACGCCGTCGAGGCCGCGGGGTCGCGACTGGAGGAGATCGACTTGTTCGTCTATCACCAGGCCAACGCGCGCATTCTGCGGGCGGTCGCAGAGCGACTGCAGTTGCCCTGGGAGCGTTTGGTGGTGAGCGTCGATCGCTATGGCAACACCTCGGCGGCGTCGATCCCGATGGCGCTGGCGCTCGCTGCCCAGCAGGGGAGGCTGCGCGCTGGGTCGCGAACGCTGCTCGCGGCCTTCGCCTCGGGTTTCACCTGGGCGTCGGTGGTGGTCGACTGGGGGGCCGCCGACCCCAACGGACGTTGCTGAGGGCGGGCGCAGCCGTCACTGGAGTGGGAGCGCTCACCCCGCTCGGCGTCGGCGCGCAGACACTGGTGCGCCGTTGGGTCGCGGGCGAGCGGGGCTACCGCCATGGACTGGGGGAGTGCCGCGAGTTCGATGCGCTCTCGGTGCTTGCGCGCAAGGACGCTCGCCGCACCGATCGCTTCGCGCAGCTGGCGCTCGCGGCCGCAGCCGAGGCTCTGGAGCAGGCCGGATGGGGCGATGGCCCACCGTATGAGCCAACCAGAGTGGCCTGCGTGATTGGAACCGGTATCGGCGGTGAGGGCACCTTCGAGGAGCAGCTCGCCGTGCATGGAGAACCCGGCCGCGCCGTCTCGCCGCTCACCGTCCCCCGCCTGATGGGCAACGCCGCGGCCGCATGGATCGCGCAGCGCCATGCGCTGCGTGGGCCGAGCGCCTCGATCGCCTCGGCCTGCGCCTCGGGCGCGGACGCGATTGCCGCGGCGACCCGCATGATCGCAACCGGCGAGATCGACGCGGCCGTTGCCGGTGGCGCGGAGTCGGCGATGAGTCCCTTCATCCGTGAGGCCTTCGCGACGATGGGCGCGCTTTCCCCAAGTGGCGTGTGCCGCCCCTTCGATGCGCGCCGCGATGGCTTCGTGCTCGGCGAGGGCGCTGGGGTGCTGGTGCTCGAGCGTGAGGATCTGGCGCGTGCGCGCGGCGCCACGGTTCTGGGGCGCGTGCGCGGCTCGGCGGCGACCTCCGACGCGTACCACCTCACCGCGCCCGACCCCGATGGCGCTCCCGCGGCCGCGGCGATCGAGCTGGCGCTGAAGGCAGCCTCGGTGAAGCCGCAGGAGGTGGCCTACGTAAATGCCCACGGAACCGGAACGCCGCTGAACGACCGCGCGGAGACCACAGCGCTCGAGCGCGCGTTGGGTCCCGTCGCGGGGCAGATCCCGGTGTCCTCGCTGAAGTCCGCCACCGGGCATCTGCTCGGAGCCGCGGGCGCCGTCGAGGCGATCGCCACGATTCTCATGCTGCGCGGGGGCGTGCTGGGTCCGACGATCGGCTTTCAGGTGCGCGAGGAGGGTCTGGATCTGGATTACGTACCCGAGGTCGGAAGGCGCCTGAACGGGCGCGGCGCGGCGGCGCTGGCGCTCTCGTCGTCGTTTGGGTTTGGTGGACACAACGTGGTGCTCGTGCTCGAGGCCATTCGCGCCGAAATTTGAGATGGCCGCGCTCGAGACCGCAAGAGAGTTGAGCGTCAGCGCCGGTGAGGGGGTGCGCCTCGCGGTGCTCAGCTCTCACGCCCAGGGCCGGCCGGCGGTGGTGGCGCTGCACGGCTTGCTGGGAACGCGTGAGTCGACGCTCGCCCGCGGTGAGCTGCGCCGCGCGGGGCTTGGGCTCGTCAGCTACGACGCGCGCGGACACGGGCGCTCTACGCCCCCATCCGATCGCGGCGCCTATGGGTATGGTGCGATGACCGCGGACCTCGAGGCGGTGATGGACGGCGCCGGTGTGCAGCGCGCGATCCTCGTGGGCATCTCGATCGGGGGGCTCGTGGCGATTGCGATGGCGCGCGAGCACCCCGAGCGCGTCGCGGCGCTCGGGGTGGTGACTCCGGCCTACGATCCTGAGATCGGGCTGAGCGAGGCGGCGCTGGAGCGCGCGCGCGGTGTTGCGCAGGCCCTACGCGAGAATGATCCGGACGCCTTCCTCGCGGCCGAACCGATCAGGACGGGCGAGGGTCGGACTCCGCCACCGCGCAGCGCCGCGGCCGCGCTCCTCGCGCGCCACGCCGACCGCTGCGCCGTGGCCGATGCGCTGATGGGGACGCTTCCCGATCGACCATTCGAGTCATTCGCCGAGCTGGCGGAGCTCGATCTCCCGAGCGTGGTGGTGGGCAGCCGCGACGAGTTCGATCCGTTGCACCCGCTGGCGATCGCGCGGCGCTATGGCGACGCGTTGCCGGGGACACGCTTCGTGTGCGAGCCCAGCGGTCAGCTCCCGCTCTCCTGGCGCCGCCGCGAGCTCGCGCGGCTCGCGATCGAGCTGGCTGGTCGCGCACGCGGCTAACTTTGAGAAAGGGCGAGTACTCGGCTGCTTGACCAGGCGAGCACTGCGGCTGGGCGGCTTTGACGAGGCGAGCACTGCGCTTTGACCAAAGGCGATCGCGCCTGGGAGGATCGTTGGCATGAGTACGAGATACGCGCGCGGGACCGTGTTGGTGACAGGCGCATCGGGCGTCGTGGGGTCGAGCATCGCCCGTGAACTGGCGGACTTCCAGGTGATCGGACTCGTGCACCGCACGAGCGCCTCGGGGGCCATCCAGTCGGTGAAGGGAAATATCACCCAGCCGCGCCTTGGCCTCAGCGAGGCGGACTACCGCGAGTTGTGCGCCCGCGTGGATATCGTTGTGCACAGCGCCGGAAACGTCGACTTCACCGCCTCGCTCGCCAGTCACCAGGCGATCAACGTGGTGGGCACCCAGCGGATCCTCGAGCTGGCAGAAGACGCGCAGGCGCCGATTCATCATGTGAGCACCGCATACATAAGGGCACTCGCGTCCGATTGCCTCGCGCCGATCGACTCCGCGAATGTCGTCTACAGCTACGTCTCGACGAAGCTCAGAGCCGAGCGTTTGGTGAGCTCGAGCGGCCTGCCCTGCTCGATCTACCGGCCCTCGAACCTGATCGGCGATTCGCGCACGGGGGAGATCCCGCGCAAGCAGATGGTCCCGCAGATGGCCTCGGGCCTGTTGCGCGGCCAGTACCCGGTGCTTCCGAGCCGTCCGGGCGCGCTGCTCGACCTTGTGCCCGCAGATGTCTGCGGCCAGGCGATCGCCGCCGCCGCCCGCGCCGGGGACATCGGATCGGAGTACTGGCTCAGCTACGGCTCAGCCTCGCCATCGATCGGCGAGATCGTCGAGCTCTGCCGTGAGTTCGCCGGGTCGATTGGCCAGAAAATGAGCATCCCCCAGATCGTCGATCCCGACGATGAGGAGGCCGTGCGCGAGGCGCTCGCCCGACTCCCGCGTACGCGGCGGCCGTTCGTGCGGATGATCCTGCCGCGCTTCATCAGCCTCGCCTACGCGATGGCAGGGGTGGGCGTCGTGCCATCGTCCTTGGATGCCCTCACCGAGCGCTATGGGCTGGTGCTGCCGGACCTGCGCGAGGCGCTCATGCGCGGGCTCTCCTACCTGCAGAGTTCCTCGCGCCGGCGCAAGTAGCCCTTTGCCCACGCCGCCTGGCGGCGCGTTGTCGCGGCGAGCACGAGCGGCTGCAGCGCCAGGAACGCCCGTGGGAAGGCGTCGAAGAAGCGCAGCACACCCCCGCGCCAGGCGGGGATGCTGAGGACGGGGCGGGGCCGATCGAGCAGCGCGAGGGTGCGTTCGGCCACGTACTCGGGCCGCAGCAGCTGTCCAGACCAGGAAAGCGCCGCCTGCTCGTCGTGGGCCTTCTCGAAGAGCAGCTGCGTGAGGATTCCATCGGGGCACACCGCGCTCACGTGCACGTCGCGCAGCCCTGCGCGACGCAGGTCCATCAGCGTGCCGAGACTGAACGAGCGCGCCGCGTGCTTGGAGGCGGCGTAGAGGGCCTGTCCGGGAGGGGTCACGAGACCGGCCAGTGAGATGACGTTGATGATGTGCCCCGAGCGCGCGGGGATCATCAGCTCCAGCGCGGCCACCGTTCCGTTGATCGTGCCGGCCGCATTGATCGCGAGCGCCGTTGTGCGCTGCGCGGAGGTGTGCTCCCACGAGGGTCCCGTTGGCATCACCCCGGCGTTGTTGACCCACACGTCGAGCGATCCGCTGCGTGCGGCGGCCGCCCGCGCGGTCTCCTCGCAGGCGTCGGCGTCGGCGACGTCCAGCGAAGAGCCCCAGCTGCGGGGCCCCAGGGTGGCGGCGGCGCGCTCGGCTCCCTCCGCGTCGATATCCGCGACATTCACCGCGAAGCCCCGCGTTGCCAGCCGCCGCGCGATCTCCAGTCCCACACCGCGCGCCCCGCCGGTGACCACCGCTGCGCCCGGGGCGCCCGAAACAGCTCCCAGCTGAGCAGCCGGCCGGCTGGGACCCGAATTGGAGAATCCTCGTAAAGGGAGGCCCGCCATCAGCGCGGCAGCCTGGAGAGGCTCGAGCCGATGCGGTCGAGCAGCTCCGCTATGAATGGCAGTGGCCGCAGGCCCGCATTCAAGAGCGTGGCCCGCGCCCGCCCGCGGCGCCAGCGCGCGAAGCGCGGCGCCATCTCGGCGGCCAGCGCATAGACGCTGGCCGGAGGTCGTGCGCCGATCTCGATCCGTTTCACGAGGCCCTCCTCGTCCATGTGCAGCAACTCGAGGCCGCGAAGTTCGCGGCCTCGAACGCGCCCCTGGAAGGCCACGCAGCACATTCCCGGCGTGTGGAACTCGTCGCTGTAGTGAAGCTCTTCGAAGCCGTCGATGAGACTGCCGAGGAGGTGGCTCACCTCCTCGCGTCCAACGAAGGGCTGTGGCGTGACTGGCGAATGGGCTTCGACATCCCACGCCAGCGTACGCACGGCGGCGGCGTGGTCGCGGGCTTCCATGGCGTGGCGCAACGGGTGCACGCCGAGGGTCATCCGGAGAGCTCCAGGAGCTCTCCGATGCGCTGGCGCCAGGTTTCATACGGCGAAGCCGCGGCGCCGAGCGCAAGGCCCTCCTGCGCAGCGTCGGTCACTCGCGCGGTGGCCACGGCGCTGGCGCCGCACAAGATGAGGCAAGCTCGCTCGGTGTGGCTCGTGGGGTTGCCGCCGAGCAGACGTGCCTTCGCGGCGAGAGCCGCTCCGACGGCCGCCTCCGTGCGGTTGCGCCCCGCGGTGTCGCGCAGCGCCTGCAGAACATCGTCTGAAACTCCGCCGGCGTAGGTGGCTGCGCTGGCGAGCCCGCTCCAGAGATCGCCCTGGCGAGCACGCGGGAACCTGACGATCGTGAGCGAGATCGCCTCGATGTCGCCGCCCTTCAGGAACCACAGGCTGCGGCCGAGCCCCTGGTCGAAGACGCGCGCCGCCGCGGGCGAGAACCGTCGCGGACGCCACTGGCGTTCGAAGGATCGCTGAGGGCGATTGAATCCCTCGTGAAAGCCCGCCCCATCCATCGCCAGCCAACCCTGCATCGGCTCGAATACCGCCGGCGGGCGCCGTGGAGGGCGACCCATCCGCATCCGCGCCCAGCCGTAGCCGATCGGCAGGATCCATGCGTGGGCGAGGCCCGGTCCGCGGACGAAAGCCAGCAGCCGATGCTTGGTGGGAATCAGCGAATCGAGCACCGTCAATGCCGTGCCGGCCCCCTCATACGCGAACCCCCGGAACTCCACAGGACTCGACTCAAGACGCTCGAAGAGGAGGTCCAAACGAGGCTCTGCGAGGCCCGCGCGGTAGCCCCGCGCAAACCACCTTCCAACGACTTCGAGGTGCTCGCGGGTGCGCTCGTCGAGCGCGCTGAAGCCGGGGCGTTCGAGTGACGCTTCCTCTTCTTTGATGCCAAACATGCGCAGGCGCACGCGCGCGATCGGCGTCAGCGCGAGGTCGATCGCACGGAAAGCGTCCTCCGTGGAGGAGCTCTCCTGCGATGGGGTCCGCAAATATGAGACCTCCGCGGTGCCGGCGTCGTTCATGCACCCCATCTTGGGCTCTGATGTGCGGGATCGCAAAATCCTCCCATGCTGCAAAGTCCTCCCCGCGCGGCGTGCGAAGTCCCCCGCCGCTCGTGGCCCTACGCGGGGAAGAGGGCGCTCAGACGCCCTCGAGGTTGCCCAGGCCGCGCCAGCAAAAGTCGAGCACCCGCTCGACGATCTCATCGCGCGCGACACTGGGGTGCTCGTACCACCAGTTGGCCATCCCATTGAGGGTCATCTTCAGGAGCTCGGCGAACATCTGGAGCGTCTCCGCGCGGCTGGCATCGTCGCGCAGGAAGCCTGGCGCGGAGATGTCGAGGAAGGCCGCGATGCCTTCGGTTGCGCGCTTGTGGATGCGCACGTGAACCGCCGCGATCTCGGGGTCCGCGGGAGGGTCGCGAAAGATCAGTCGCCACGCAAATGGGTGCTCGTCGACGAACTCGAAGAAGGCATCCACACCGACCTTCATGCGCTCCTCGGTCTCGGTCGTGCGGCTGACGGCCTCCGCGACGTGCAGCATCAGCGCGTCGGTCTGTTCTTCTAAGAGCACCCCATGAAGCGCCTGCTTGGAGTCGAAGTGGTCATAGACAACCGCTGCGGTCACGCCCGAGGCGCCCGCGATCTCAACCATCGAGGCGCCCTCATAACCTCGTTCGGCAAAGACGCGCATCCCGCCGAGGAGAATCTCGGTGCGCCGTGCGGCGGCGGACATCCGCCGCGACCGTGTCTTGCCTGTGGTGGGCGTCGAGCTCATGGGTTCAGCATAACCAGATGCCCTGCGGGGGTTTGTGGAACTGCGCGCTGGTTTGTTCGGATCGGGGAGCCGGGATACGCTCGGCAGCGTGTCGGAGAACGGTTTGCGAGAGGCCCACATCGATGTAACAGGTGAGCGCGCCGATGCGGTCGTCGTCGGCGGGCGCATCGCTGGCTGCGCCACGGCGATTCCACTGGCGCGCGCGGGCCTGCGGGTGGTGGTGCTGGATCGCGCTCACTTCCCTTCCAACACTCTCTCCACACACGGAATCTGGCCGCGCGGGGTGCGCGAGCTCGACCACCTGGGCGCGCTCGAACGTATTCTCGCGCTTAACCCTCCGAAGATCCGCTCGGGCCTCTTTCACCATCTCGGGGTGCCATTTCGGAGTGGCTTCAGGGCGATCGAGGGAGGCTATGACTACGCACTCTGCATCCCCCGCACGCACCTCGATACGGCCCTGGTGCAGGCCGCGCGCGAGCAGGGAGTGGAGGTGCGTGAACGCACGGCGGTGCACGACCTCATGTGGGAGGGCGCGCGTGTATGTGGCGTGCGTCACGGCCCCTCAGGCGAGCGTGCCGGTGGGGAGATCCGCGCGCCGCTCGTCGTGGGCGCGGATGGGCGGCGCTCGACCGTGGCGGAGCTCGTGGGGGCGGAGCCCTACCGCGGCTCGCATCGCGGGCGGGGGTTTGTGTATTGGTACATGGACGATCCCAAGCTCGGTACCGCTTGGCGGGAAATGGGTCCGCTGTTTCGTGTGGGTGAGACGATTGTGTTGATTGGGCCGATGCCGAGTGATCGGATGCTTGTGCTGCTGATGTGTCCCGCCGAGGATGTCGCGCGGTTTCGCCGCGACCCTGAGGGGCGCTGGGAGCAGGCCCTGCGCGAAGACCGCCGCCTGGCCGATCGTGTGGCGGGCGCGACGCGGCCGACGCGGATGTTCTCCTCCGCGGATATCGACGCCTTCGTGCGGCCCTCCAGCGGGCCCGGCTGGGCGCTGGTTGGCGATGCGGGGCACTTCAAGGACCCCGGCATCGCGCAGGGGATCCCCGACTCGCTGGTGCACGGGCGTCGCCTGGGAGAGGCCGTTGCGCCGGTGCTGCGTGAGGCCAGAGGACGAGAAGGCGCTCCAGGGCGGCGGTCCCAGGGGCGGGATGGCGGCCAGGGACGGCGGCCGCAGGAACGTGAAGGTGCCCTCGAGCGACTGGATGGCGTGCTGCGCGAGTGTGAGCGCCGCCGCGACGCGGAAACGCTCTCCACCTACCACTGGGCCAACCGCGAGACGCGCGTGGATCCGGTGCAGCCGATGCTGCTGGAGGCGATGCGCACGTTCTGGCGAGGCGAGGGGTACTTCGAGTTCACCGATGTGCTCAACGGAGAGCGTACATACGAGCAGGTCGCCACGCCATGGCGCGGGCTCACGTGGGTCGCACGCGCCCTTGCTCGCCCAGGCGCCGATCGGCGCCTGCTGCTGCGCCAGGCAGCGCGCGAAGTGACGATCGATTTCAGTGTGCGAACCGAGCACGGACTCGCTCGCTTCCGCCCCGCACAGGCTCGTCGCAGCGAGCGGCCGGACTGGCACGCGCCAAAGGCGGCTTCGCGGTGAAACGCCCGCCTGCGGTACGCGTCGCGGTGGTGCAGCTCGCGCTGGAGGTGGGCGAGGTGGAGCGCAACCTGCGCCACGTCGAGGAGGTGGTGGGCAGTGCCGTGCGCGAGCACTCCCCGGAGATCGTGGTGCTGCCGGATTGCCTCAGCGGCCCGATCGCGTACTCCCCGACGATGCTCGACCTCACCCGTCAGATCGACGGCGAGCCCTATGCGCTGCTGCGGAGGATGGCACGCAGGCACGGTTGCTGGATCGCCGGAGGCTTCCTCGCGGCGCGCGGTACCGATGCGAAGCTGAGCTATCTGCTCGCCGAGCCGGATGGCGCTACGCACCTGCACGATCGCGATCAGCCGACGATGTGGGAGTGCAACTACGCGAGCGCGAGCTTCGATGACGGCTTTGCCTCAACGCCGCTGGGCCCGATCGGCCTGCTCAGCGGGCTGGAGTGGATCCGCTCGCGCACCGTGCGGCGCCTCGCCGGCTACGTGCGCCTGCTGCTTGGGGGGTCGTGCTGGTGGTCGCCTCCGAGCTGGGAGGGGAGGCGCTCCTGGGTCAACGCTCGCGAGCGCGACTACAGCATTGCGCTCGCCCGCGAGGCCCCGACGCGCATGGCCCAGCTCGTAGGCGCCCCGGCGGCCGTCGCCCATCAGGTGGGGAGGGTGCGCGGGAGGGTTCCGCTGCTGCCAGGCGCCTCCTGGGAACGCGAGCTCGTGGGCGAATCGCAGATCGTCGCGCAGGACGGAAGGGTCCTTGCGCGCGTGCCTGCAGGCGAGGGCTCGGCGCACTGCGCGGCGGAGGTGTGCCTCGCCGATCCCGAACCGCTCGCCGTCGACCCCACACCGGAAACGTTTTGGCTGCCGGTGCTGCCGGCACGGATGCACGCCGAGTGGTTGCTTGCGGGCCTGCACGGCCGCTGGCGCTACCGCCGCCGCCGCGCGGCGGAAGGGTTTCCGTGGCAGCGGTGGGAGCGCCGCCAGCTGCTCCCCTACAACCCGCCCGAGAGCCCTCCACAGGAGCGCCCCGAGCGCCGGTTGATCGCCGATCCCTTTGGCGTCGATCCGATCCCCGAGCCAGGCGCAGTCCCCGAGTTGCGCGGCGAGACAGAGTCGCCGATCGCCGGAGCGATGCCGTGAGCGGGGAGCGGATCGAGCACTGGGCCGAACACACGCTGCGCCCGGCGGCGCAGCGGATCGTGTGGGCGATGATCCGCCGCCACCCACGCGCCCTGCGCAGCTATGCCGAAGAGGGCTCGCTCGCGCTTCCCGGGTTTCCCCTGCGGGCGTTTCGCGGCCCCGCGATCCTCGTCGCGGTGCGCGCTGCGGGCGCCGACGATATGACGGTGCGCGCAGATCTGCACGAACTGCCCGAGCTGCTCGATCGCATCGACAGCTGGTTGGCGGAGGGCGTCCTCGGCGGCGTGTCCCCCACGCCCGCCGATCTGAGCATCGCCGCCTCGCTGACGCTGCTCCTGAGTCTTGGCGATGTCGAGCCGATCGTGCGAGGTCGACCGTGCGAGGCGCTGGCACGGCGCCTGTGCCCGGATGCTCCCGGTGGGGTGCCCTCGCGCGTGGCGCCGGACTACTGGCTGCCGGCGCTTGGAGTGGCGTGAGCCGGGGAGGCGCCGGCTGCGTGTGAGTCGCCCCCAACGCCGATGCCGGGCTCGGTGGCCTCCTCCACGCCCTGTGCAGCCAATTCGTTCAGAGCGGCGCTCACGTGCTGGGTGTCCTCGTAGATGAAGTCCTCCAGCACTCGACCCCAGCTCAGCACGAGCAACTGCATACCGCGGTTCTCGTAGGGCGTGCCGTCGCGCATCGTGGCGTGCACCGAGAAGTGGGAGGCCACCAGGGTACGCCACGGCCAGCCGTTCACCAGGACATCGTGCACCTCAAAGCGCAGATCGGGGAACAGGCGAAAGGCGCGCTGAAACCAGCTGCGAACGTCCTCGACGCGGTGCAGGTCGCAGCCGAGCGCGTTCTCGCCGGCGAAGCGGAAGTGCGCGTCGGGGGCGAACTTCTTCAGCGGCGCCTCGTAGTCGCCACGGCTGAGGGCCGCGAAGGTCTGGCGTGCGACTCGCTTGACGATGAGCTTGTACACCTCGATCACCTCCCGCGGTGGGGTCCGCGTTGACTCTGCCTATCGGTGGCTGCACGATTAACCGATGGCCTTGGCGGCGCGGATTCTACCAGGAGGTACATGCCCTCGCAGTGGGATTGAGGGGTTTGCGCGCACGGCGATCGGAAAGTTTGAGCGCCGCGAAATGGGGGACTTTGAGCACAGCGGGATGAGGGGGTTAGAGGGATGAGTGCGAAAGCGCGCGCCACATGGCGCTCGCCGCAGCTCGGCGAGGTGCGCGAGCTCGAGCTGGGCGCCACAACCATCCGCTACTACGAACGGGGCGCCGGCGAGCCGCTTGTGTTCGTGCACGGGGTCCTCTCCAACGCCAACGTCTGGCGCGGCGTGGTGGATCGCCTGGCGGCGGACTTCCGCTGCTGCACGCTGGATCTGCCGTTGGGAGCGCACACGCTCGCGATGCCGGGAGCAGATCGCTCGCCCCGGGGTCTGGCGAGCCTGATCGCCGACGCGATCGACGCGCTCGAGCTGGCGCCGGCGACGCTCGTGGGCAACGACACGGGCGCGGCGCTCTGCCAGATGGTGGCGGCCCACCACGGCGAGCGCCTGGGCCGGCTCGTTCTCACCTCGTGTGAGTTTCGCGAGAATTGTCCACCGCTGTTGTTCCGCGTGATGAATCCGCTGGCGCGGATCCCCGGCGGGCTTCTCTTTTATCTTGCGCCGGGGGTGATCCGCCCGCTGCAGCGCCTTCCGGTGGCCTATGGGTGGCTCGCAAAACGCGGCTTTGGGCGCGAGGTGGGCGATACCTACACGCTCCCATCGCTGCTGAGTGGTGCGATTCGTGCGGACTTCGCGGCGTTCCTGCGTGAGTACAACAAGCGGGACACGATTGCTGCCGCCGAGCTGCTTCCCGGATTCAAAAGGCCCACTCTGATCGCGTGGTCGCGTGAGGATCGGGTGATGCCCCCGCGCCACGCGTACGAGCTGGCAAAGCTGTTCCCGGATGCGCGCCTGGAGTGGATCGAGGATTCCTACACGCTCTCTCCCGAGGACCAGCCCGAGCGTCTGGCGGAGCTGATCGCGAGCTTCCTCGCGCAGGGCTCGCGCACCGTCGCCCAGTCGAAGAGCCGCATGGGGATCGCAACGGAGCGGAGCTGAGCCAGGTGTCCGACGTGGCGATCGTGGGCGCGTCGATCGCGGGGTGCGCCGCCGCGACGCTGCTCGCGCGCGCGGGCGCGCGCGTGACGCTGATCGAGCGAAGGCCGGATCCGGCGGCGTTCAAGCGCACGTGTACGCACCTGATCCAGGCGAGTGCGCTGCCCACGTTGGAGCGCCTCGGCGTGCTCGAGCGTCTGTATGCCGCGGGGGCGGTTCCCGTACGCCCCGAAGCGTGGACGCCGTGGGGCTGGATCGCCCCGCCCGATGCGCACCCTGGCTCGCCGCGCCCGGATCTGAACGTGCGCAGGGAGACGCTCGATCCGATCCTACGCGAGCTCGCGGGCACCACTCCGGGCGTGAGGATGCTGCTGGGAGAGACCTTCGAGCGGGTGGTGTATGAAAATGGTCGCGTCGCGGCTGTGATCGTGCGCGATCGCAGTCGCAGGGAGCGCACGATTCGCACTCGCATGTTGGTGGGGGCCGATGGACGGGACTCGCGCGTGGCGCCGCTCGTGGGCCGCGGATATGGCGGCTGGCGTCATGCGCGCTCCTCCTTCTGGGCTTACTTTCGCAATGTCGAGCTGGACGCGCGCGAGGGTCGTTTTCGCATCTGGTTTCTCGATCCGGAGTTCGCGGCGGCGTTCCCCACCGATGGAGAGCTCACGCTGCTGGCGTGCATGGTCACACGCGAGCGCCTGGCGGAGTTCAGGCGGGATCTGCAGGGCAACTTCATGTCGACCATGAGATCCCTGCCGGACTCTCCGATGCTCGAGCACGCCGAACTGGCATCGAAGTTCATGGGCAAGCTCGACATGCCCAACGTCTGGCGGCCCGCCTCGCGAGCCAATCTCGCGCTGATCGGCGATGCGGCGCTGGCGTCCGACCCGGTGATGGCGGTGGGCTGCGGCTGGGCGCTGCAGTCCGCCGAGTGGCTCGCCGAGGCTGTGGGAGGCGCGATCCACCGCCCACGCGAGCTCGAACGCGGACTCGCGCGCTACCGCGCGCGCCACCGCAACACCCTCCTACCACACCATTTTCTCAATTGCAGCTATTCGACCGGCCGGCGCTTCAACTTGATCGAGCGTGGGATGCTCTCGGCGGCGGCCCGCGATGTGCGGATGGCGGCCCACTTTGAGGCTTTTGGATCGCGAACGATCACGGTGGGCCAGTATGCCTCCCCACGTGTGCTGCTCGACGTTTGCAGGACCAACGCCCGCCACCGCCTGCGGGCTGGAGGGCCCCGTGCTTCACATCTCTAGACTCCTTCTGCGGGCGGCAATGTGAGGGGCGGCAATCTGGAGATGACAAGACATCCAACAGCAGCTCTGCGATGGCTGGGTTCGCCCGGTAACGCGATGATGTTCGTTGGCGGCGGCCACGCCGCATGGGGCCTGGTTGCCTACCGCAAGCCGCTTGCAGAGCTGCTGCGAGCGGGCGTGGTGGACTCGGTGGGCGATGGGATCTTTCGCATCGAGCACTCAGACGACGCGCGCGCGGCTGGTTTCTGGTTCATGTTCAGCGCTCCGCTGATGGGGCTCGGCGGCTATCTCCTGGAGAGCGCGCTGCGGGCCGGCGACGATCGAGCTGTGACGGTGGGCGGCCGCGCGATGCTCGCGCTCGGCGGGCTCGGCATGACGGTTATGCCCAGGTCGGGCTTTCCGGTCGCGCTGCCGATCGGCTGCTGGATCTTGCGCCGCGGGCGCGCCTTGAGATTCGCCAGCTGAGACGGATTTGCCTTCCGGGGCCATGCGCCCCAATCATGGATGGCATGTCGGCGATCGAGGAGAAGGTGGAGCTGTTCCCGGAAGGCAGTGCACCTCCCTCGCCGGCCGAACCGCTGCCCGAGGGTGTCTCCACGGCGGTATTGCCTCCGGCCTACCGGTTGCCCCGGCTGCTTGAGAGCCCCCGCTTCAATGTGCGCCAGATGGACTTCATGCTGCGCGCGCGCCGCGAGCTGGGCGAAACATTTCGCTTGCGGATGACGGCCTTCGGAAAGCTCACGATCGTGGTGAGCCACCCCGACCACGTGCGCTCCCTCTTTCAGGCCCCGCCGGATCTGGCTCCCTCGATGGCGGCCAGCTCGCCGCTGCGACCGATCGTGGGCCCCAATTCGCTGTTCGTGGTGTCGGGCTCGCGGCATCTGCACCAGCGCAAGCTGCTGCTGCCGTCGTTTCACGGGGAGGCGATGCGCCGCTACGTGGAGCTCATTACCGATGTGGTGGCGCGTGACATCGACGACTGGCCGATCGGTCGCCCTTTTCCGCTCGCCCCCCGTATGCAGTCGATCACCCTCGACGTGATCATGGGAGGAATCTTCGGGATCCACGGCCGCCCCGCGCGGGGGACCCCTGAGTATGGGCTGCGCCGGGCGGTGCGCTGGGCGGTGAGCTTCTCGGCCCTCGCGGTGGCTCAGTTCGCCGAACTGCTGTGCCGTGGACGCGATGAGGCGATTGGCCCGGTGCGGACGATGCTCTCCTACATGGATCGCCAGGTGTATGCGGTGATCGCGGCACGCCGCGCGGCCCAGAATGGGGAACCCGCAACAGACATCCTCGGTCAGCTGCTCGAAGCCAGGACCGAGGAGGGGGAGCCGCTGAGCGATCAGATGCTGCGCGATGAGCTGCTCACGCTGGTGCTCGTGGGCCACGAGACGACCGCCAACGGTTTGGCGTGGATCCTCGAGCGGATACTGCACACGCCACACGCCTACGATCGCCTGCGCGAAACGATGCGCGCGGAGTCAGATCCGGATGGGTATCTGGAGGCGACGATCAACGAGGGGCTGCGCGTGCGCCCGGTGGTCCCGACGATCACCCGCCAGGTGAAGGTTCCGTGGCGCTTTGGCGAGCACTCGGTTCCGGCCGGCGCGACGGTGCTCAGCAGCATCCTGCTGCTGCACCACCGAGAGGATGTCTACCCCGAGCCGTTTGCCTTCCGGCCCGAGCGTTTCGTGGGTCGTAAACCGGGGGCCTTCACTTGGATTCCCTTCAGCGGTGGCGTGCGCCGCTGCCTGGGATCGGCCCTGGCGATGGCCGAGCTGCGCGGCGTTCTGGAGGCGGTGGCGCGGCGCACGGACCTGCACGCCGTGAATGCCGGCGCCGAGCGCCCCAAGCACCGCAATGTGACGATGGTCCCCGCGCGCGGCACCCCCGTGATCCTCACCTCCAGACGTCCAGCCTGACGGTCGCACGCCGTCGCCTCTTGGCGCTACAGCGTCATGTCAATAACGGTTCCCTCGCGCCAGGGGAGGAGGTCCTCCCGGTTGGTGCCCGGTCCTGAGCCGCCGCCGGCCTTGATCGCGTCGAGCATCGCGGAGGCTCCGCGCTGGGCGGCCTTGCTGGAGGCCGCGACGGCGAACACCGCGCGCTCGAAGGCGAGGCCGCGGGGGAGGGTGCGCGAACCGCCGTCGTAGACCGCGCGCTTGAGCGCCCACACGGCGGGGGGCGGCCGCCGCGCGAGGCGCTCGGCGGTGGCGCGGACCTCCTCCTCGAAGTGCTCGCGCGCAACGACGCGGTGCACGAGACCCACGGCCTCGGCTTCGTGCGCCTCGTAGTCGCGCGCGTCGAGCATCGCCTCCAGGGCGCGGCTCTGCCCGATGAGGCGCGCGAGGCGCTGGGTGCCGCCGAAGCCGGGGATCACCCCGAGGGTGACCTCGGGGAGGGCCATGCGCATGCCCTCCACCATGATGCGCACATCGCAGGCGAGCGCAAGCTCGCAGCCGCCGGCGAGCGCGTTGCCGTTGAGGGCGGCGATGAAGATCTTCTCCGAGCGGTTCATCCGCAAAAGCAGGTCGTGGATGCGCCGCACCGCGACACCCCCCGCGGCGGGGGTGCGCAGGATCGCCTCTCCCAAAGGGCGCACGCGCCCGATCGTCTCGAGCGCCTTGAGCCCGATGCGCGCGGCGGGATAGTTGAGAGCCGGGGCGCCCTCGCGGGCGCTTTCGAGGATCTCATCGAGGTCGTAGTGGTTGAGGAAGAGATCCTCCGCGGCGCCTCTGAAGACGACAACGCCCAGCGAGCGGTCGCGCAGCACCTCGCGCACGAGGTCCTCGAGGTCGAGCACCATCTGCCAGTTCATGTAGTGGCGGGGCGGGTTGGAGAAGGTGACGTAGAGCACCCGCCCCGCGCGCTCGGTGTGCAGAGTTTCCGCCATAAGGACGGATCCTAGGAGAGGACGGCGCGTGCGCTAAATACGTCCTCCGCCCGGCGCGCGCGGCGCTTGGCGCCTGGGCGGGAGGAGGCGTGATTTGCATGAGCGGTAGGGTGTGCTCACCATGCGCGTTGACGTTGGTGGTGTGGGTATCGAGTATGAGGTGACCGGTGAGGGTCGCCCGGTGGTTTTGCTGCACGGGTTCCCGGACTCGGGGCGGCTGTGGCGCAATCAGGTGCCGGCGCTGGCTGAGGCGGGGTTCAAGGTCATCGTCCCCGATCTACGTGGCTATGGTCGCTCGGACAAACCGTCGGAAGTGGCTGCCTACAGGATGGACTTGCTTGTTGGTGACGTGCTGGCTGTGATCGGCGCAGTGGGCGCCGAGCGGGCTCATGTGGTGGGCCACGACTGGGGCGCCGGCGTGGCGTGGGCCACCGCGTTGATGGCCGCCGATCGCGTCGATCATCTCGTTGCGATGTCGGTGGGGCATCCCGCGACGTTCTTAGCGGACGGCTTCGAGCAGTACGAAAAGTCGTGGTACATGCTCCTGTTCCAGTTCGCCGGTATCGCCGAGCAGTGGCTGTCCGCCGATGACTGGGCCAACTTCCGTGCTTGGGGCCGGCACCCCGACACGGATGCGGTGATCGCCGAATTGGAGGCAAACGACTCATTGACTCCTGGTCTGAACTACTACCGGGCGAACATTCCCCCCGAGCGCTTTCTGCCGTCCGGCTTGCAGCCGCCACCGATACAGGCCCCAACCATGGGTATGTGGAGCTCAGGGGATTTCGCGCTCACCGAGGGTCAGATGACCAGGTCGGCCGGGAACGTCGCCGGCCCGTGGCGCTACGAGCGACTCGAGGGTCCGGGGCACTGGATGCAGATCGAGGCGCCGGATGCGGTGAACCGACTGCTGATAGATTTTCTGCCTGCATGAGCTTCTGTCGTCTTGAGCTGTGCTGTGGCGCCTGTGAGCACGGTGAGGGCGGCGGCGCGGTGGGAGGCTGAGCGGCGGATGGCCAGGATCGTGGTGTTGGGTGGTGGGGTGTGCGGGTTGGCATCCGGGCTGCTGTTGGCGCGTGACGGGCACGAGGTCACGGTGCTCGAGCGTGACGGCGATCCCGTGCCCGAGTCTGTCGAGGAGGCATGGGAGAAGTGGTCACGCGATGGCGTGACTCAGTTCCGCATGGCTCACTTCCTGCAGCCCGCGGGTCGTGTGGTGCTGGAGCAGGAGCTCCCCGACGTCTTTGCGGCGCTTGTGGCGGCGGGCGCCATGCGCCTGGATGTGCTCGGGGTGATGCCCCCCAACCTGGCCGATGCCGGCCCGCGGGCCGGTGATGAGCGTTTCGTGACGTACACCGCTCGCCGCCCGGTCTTCGAGCGGGTGCTGGGAGCGGTGGCGGAGGGCGAGCGGGGCGTGGAGGTGCGCCGAGACGCGGCTGTGAAGGAGCTGACCATGCAGGTCGGCAACGGGACGCCGCACGTGACCGGCGTCCGCCTGCACTCGGGCGAGACGCTGCAGGCCGACCTCGTGGTGGACGCGATGGGCCGGGGCTCGCAGCTGCCGCGCTGGTGCCGCGATGCGAACATCGGGCCTCTGCACGAGGAGTCCGAGGATTCCGGGTTCATCTACTACGGCCGGTTCTTCCGTTCAGCGGACGGTACGACGCCGCAGCCCTTCGGCCCTTTGCTGGCGCCGCTGGGGACCTTCTCGATCCTGACTCTCCCTTCAGATAACGGCACGTGGGCGGTGACCGTTTACGTCTCCAGCGGAGACCAGCCGCTGAAGCGGATGCGCGATCCCGACGTGTGGAGCGCTGTTGTTGGCGCGTGCCCGCTGCACGCGCACTGGCTCGAGGGTGAGCCGATCAGCGACCTCATGGCGATGGGCGGTGTGATCGACCGCTACCGCCGTCCGCTGCGCGATGGGCGGCCCCTGCTCACCGGCATCGCGCTGCTGGGCGACGCCTGGGCGTGCACGAACCCCTCGCTCGGTCGCGGGATCTCGCTCGGGCTGCTGCACGCGAAGTGCCTGCGGGATGTCGTGGGCTCCCACCTGGGCGATCCGCTGGAGTTCGCGCTGGCGTGGGATGCCACCACCGAGGAGAAGCTGACTCCTTGGTATCGGGAGACCATCGAAGAGGATCGCCACCGTCTGCGCGAAATCGATGCGCTGCGCAACGGGCTCGAGCTCCCGCAGCCAAGCGATCCATCGTCGGCCCTGCGGGGAGCGCTGCTCACGGCGATGATGCACGATCCCGATCTCTTCAGATCCTTCCTGGAGTCCCGCGGCTGCTTCACCCCGCTGGGTGAGACCTTCGCGCGCGCCGGTGTGTCCGAGCGGATCCTCGAGCTGGCGGGCGAACACGAGCGCATGTCGCTGCCGGGCCCGAGTCGCGAGGAGCTGCTGCAGCTGCTCGGCTGAGACGACGAGGGCAAAATGCGCCGCCAGGGACTCGAACCCTGCCCGCCGGATTAAAAGGTCTGGGACAGAACCTCGAGTTGGCTCAGGAAAGCCAAATCTGGCGTAGTTAACTCGGCTAACCATAGGTTCGCTCAGGCGCTTCAAGAAGTCCTGGAGAAGTCCTGGGTGTCCCCTCCACGCTTATTCGTCGGAATGAGCTATAGGGAGGTTGATACCCATGAGCAATGCAACGAGATCGACAGGCCACCTTCAAGTCAGGCCGGACAAGAACGGCCGCACGCGCTCCTACCACGCCTTCTGGGAAGACGCCGCGGGCAAGCACGCGAAGTGTCTCGGGCGCGCCCACGTCAAGGACTCAGGCCGAAGGACGCCCCGCGGTGCGGTGATCTGGCGCGCGGGAGACGGGCCGAGGCCGACCCCCGAGCACTTGACGCCAAAGGACGCGGAGGCGCGCTTGGCCGAGATCCTTGCGGCGGCGGAGGCGCCCGCTGAGGCCTCGACGGCCAAGAAGCCAACCGGATCGCTGCGCCAGGCTCTCGAAGGATGGCTGGCCAAGCGCAGGCGCGAGAAGCGAATGTGGCGCCCCACGCGTACGCACGGCAGACGGCCTGTACGGACGGCGTCGTAGATCCAGCTCGTCTTGACGGCAAGCAGGTCCGCGGCCTCCTCAGGGCGCAGGAGCGGTCCGTCGGCCAGCATGTTGGGTGTCGTTGCATCCGGTGTTGAGTTCATGGGGGTTACTGACCACGAACCCCCGAAACCGGCCAACGAGTTTGGTCAACGCCCGCGCGGCGGCGGACCTTGCTCCTCGCCCTCCTCGATCGCATCGACGAGCTGGCGCAGGTCGGCGTCGAGCGTGCGCAGCAGCCGGGTGACGGTGGACCAGCGAACCCCCCTGTGCCCGTTCTCGAGCAGCGAGATGTAGGTGTCGCTGGTGCCCGCCCGTGCGGCCATCTCCTCCTGGGTGAGGCCAGCTCGCTCGCGTAGCCTGCGCAGCCCTCGCCCGAGGGCGCGCTGGTCGCGGGCGATGGCGTTGGTGGGGTCGATGGCCATGCGAAACTCCGAGCCGCACAACCTTGCACGTTCGGTTAACTCGCGCTAGGATCTACGGCGAACATAGTGGCGCCCGCGGTGGTTGCACACCCGGGCGCCCGGTGCCGAGAGTTCAAGGCTCCCGGCACGGAGACACCCTACCCGGAGCGGGCCGGTGATCTCCTTGCCAGAGCGGTTCTCACGGGGCCTCCAACCCAAAGGAGGAACCAACGTGAGCAGCACCAGCACCATCACCATCCCCGCAAAGCTCCTGCCGTTGCTGCGCAGCGGAGCGCAGATCCAGGCCGGCCGCGCAGCCGAAGCGTTCTCCCAGGCCAGCGAATGGTTGGGACGAGAGCACCGCAGCGACTGGTTCCTGGAGCCCCGCCATCTGATGGACAGCTACACCGCGCTGCTGGACGCGATCGGGTGGAGCGAGTGCCACCCCGAGCAGGCCATCAAGCTCGACCGCGACTACCACCGCTTCGCGCTCGCAACGGCCCTCGAAGGTCAGCACGAGGTCGAGCGCTACCAGCTCCACGACGCCCATCGAGCGGGCCGGCGAGCAGCCAGGCAGAACCTCAGAGCGATCAGACGGTTCCTCGCCGCCAACGACGACCTGACGCAGGCAGGACTCCCCCGCGAGACCCTGGGCCACCTGCGCCGCCGTGCACGGGAGGCCTTCTACAAGCTGGCCATGCGGTGAGCGCGAGGGCCGCCTACCGGCCCCGCCCCATCCATCGATCTGACGGGCGGGGATGCGCGTGTGTCCTCCCCACCGCGCACCCCACCCGGCAGCACACCAAACCGATACCCGCTCGGGACCTCCGTCGAATGCATAACGAGACTCCAAGAGCGCGTTGACGTTGGAAGAGGCGGCCTTCCGGCCGCCAGCGAGGGCCGCGTGGTGAGGAAATAGATGTGGCTGCCGAACACAGCGCACGCAGCGAGAGCTGACGTGCTCGCCCCATTCACATGTCGCGAGCGCCTTCTTCTAGTTTTCCGTCGGCCGTCGGACGGCCTTCCTCATTGAGATATCCAAGAAGCGCAGAGATTTGGTCCGTAGCTGTCAGTAAGTGAGGTCCAAAGTCTTCGACCAGTTGAGAGCGTGAGACCATCGATGTGGGCGCCACGATGCTCGCGACCGCTATGACCTCGCCGGTGTCATCGCGCACTGGCATGGCCATTGAATGGACGCCGACTTCGAACTCCTCATTGTTGATTGCGAAGCCGACGCTGCGGATCCCCCCGAGCTCGTCCAGTGATCGCATAGCGGTGCGTCCTCGAGCGGCTCAACCCGAGCCTGTCTGCCATTTCGGCGATGCCCAGCAGCGGCTCGTCGGCTGTGAAGCAGGCGAGGATCGCCAGTCCTCGCTCCAGCGACTGTGAGTAGCGGGGTTCGCGGAGACTTGGTACCTGTGTGGCGTCCGCCGGTACCAGCGGCACTTACCGCCACCACCCCACCGTTTTCATCCACGCAATGACGCGCGTGGCGTCCGCGGCCGGATTGGAGACTGGATAGAACACCTTCGCTATGCGCCCGTCGTTCGTCACGAGCGTCAGGCGGCTGTAGCCGCGTCGGCCTTCGAGTTCGGTTGTCGGTAGATCGAGGGCGTCTGCCAATCGCAGCTCGGGGTCGCTTATCAGCAGGTGGTTGCAGCTGACTTTCGCGAGCTCGTGCTGTGATTGGCTGCTTATGCAGAGAATCTTGACGTGCTGTGCGCGGAAGTCTGCTCGGTGCTTTACGTAGTCGCGGTGCTGGGCGATGTCATCGGCTGGACTACCTTCGCTTCCGCATTCGCTGTCGCTCTTGCCGGGCACCATGTAGATGACGACTCGGCCGTAGATGTGGGCCTGTAGGGGCAGGTTGATGGCGTGAGAAGTGGTGAGTTCCACCGGCGGGAGGCTTTGGCCGGTGAGGCGTCTGACGATACGTTGTGCCTCGTCGGATTCCCGCGGGTGCCCAACCGGAGTATTCATGGCTCTATTGATGTCACATGGTGAGGTTCATCAACTGCGGTCAACGTAAGCGGTAGCCGGACGGCAAGGCAATATCTGCGGCTCGTCTGCTGCTTTAGTACACCGAGAGCAACCCACGTCTTTAGATACCGAAGCGCAGTGCTGGTGGACATTCCCACCTCTTCGGCGAGCTGGGTCACTTTCTGCTCAGGGCGCAGCGCAAAAGGCGTGAGAACTACGAGAAAGTGTAAGGCCGATCGAGAAAGCCGTGAATCGTAGTATTGCGGATCACGCTCGAGCTCTGCCAGCTTGATTCTGTCCTGGCCACAGAGCGCAAGGAGTACGCGCGGCAACTCGGGGTCCACCATTCTGCGTTCGGTCGTCTTGTGAGATGGCTCCTCGGCGGGGGGGCTTGGTGAATCTGTATGTCGTTCGGTCTCGCTATCGTTCATCGACATCCGGACGCTCAGTGGTGTCGCTACATCGGGTGACGCGTGGGCAGGGCGGGCATCCTCCGCCAGGGTTCTGTTGGGGACGCCCGGCCCGCCCAGGGATGCGGCCAGCGACCCAGGCGAGCGCGGCGTATTGTCCTCGCCGATCTGGGTCACGCCCCCTCCACGGGTGCCGTTGCAGGCGGCACCCGCTCCTGCTTCGGGTTGTGCCCTGCTGGAGATGATCCCGTCGCGTCATGCGATTCGCGATGGTGACGCCAACCCGAAGAGCTGCAAAGAAATCCGTTCTCGGAGTACTGGAAACGTTCTCGGAGTACCCCCGTATGCGAAGGGTTCGCATAAAACCTCCATTTATCGCGTACTGGCCTACCGGGTGCGCTTACGCAGGACTACTCTTCCTCCGGCGTGGGGCACGAGAATCGCGCTGCGCCAGCGGGCGTGCTCGATGCGGCGCCCCGTGGGGAGCACCTGCCGGATGGCGAGAGTCTCTCGTAAGATGGACTGCATCTCTAGGAGCGCGAAGTGCCTGCCGACGCAGCGCTTGCGGCCAGCTCCCCAGGGCAGCCAGGTACCCGCCTGTGGTGCATGATTGAGAAAGCGCTCGGGAGTGAACGCGTGAGGGTTGGGATACAGCGCGGGGTTATGGTGCATGAGGTAGGTGCACGCGACAAGCTGCGCCGGTGGCCGGTAGGTGAAGCCGCCGAGCTCGATTCGCGTTACGACCTTTCGCGGGATCGCAAATAGGAACGCAGGCCTGAGTCGAAGGGTCTCCTGCACGGTGGCCGTGAGGTAAGCCTGCTCTGGGCCGGTATGGATTTCCTCCGCGAGTCTGTTCTGTACCTCGGGGTGGTGTGCCAGCAGCTGGAATGCCCAGGCGACCTCGGCGGCTGTTGTCTCGTGGCCCGCGACGATCATGGACATCAGGTGGTCGTGCACCTGCCGGTCGGACATCGGTGAGCCCTCGGGTGTGTTTGCGTCGAGCAGCATGTCGAGTAGGTCGCCGTTTCGCTCGTGTGTCTCTCGGCGGCGAGAGATCAGGGTGAAGATCTGTGCTTCCACGGCCGCGCGGTGGCCTACAAATCGATTCCAGGTCGCGTGCCAGCCCGGCAGGTGCCGCAGCCAGGGCTCCTGCAGGAGAAAGCTGTTGGTTACCTCCAGCATGTTCAGCACGCGCCTCTCGAGGCTTCGCAACGTTGCGGGGTCCTCGTGCCTGAATATCGCCTTGAGGACGGCCTTCAACGTCACCGCGCGGATAAATGGGTGTAGCGGGACGGCGGTGTCCAATGGCCACTGTGCGATCTCGTGGGCGACAATCGTGGCGACCATAGCTTCCTGCTCCTGCACCATCTTGAGGTGAAAAGCGGGAACGGTTGCGCTGCGCCCGCAGAGATGCTCGTCTTCCTCGCATAGGATGAACGCCTGCGAGCCGATCAGCGGAGTTATCGGGGCCGACCCGGCGCCGGGATGCAGTAGATCCGCGGGGGCAGTCACGACGGTGCGGATGTCCTGCGGGTTTGACAGAAATACCAGCGGCGGCATGTCCACCGGGTAGACGGTAAAGCTATCGCCCAAGCGGGCCTGGCACCACTCGAGATAGCTGAAGGGGAACCATCTGCATCCAAGCGTCTGCAGGATCGATGGCAGTGGTGCTGTTGGGGGAAGCTCGCGTGTCATGCGAGCCTTGAGTGAGGTTGTATTGGTGAACGGCATGTGTGTCTCCTTTGGTGGGTGTGGTGTGATCGGTTTATGTGGAGCGCTGGGCGTAGGCAATTCGCCACAGACGCAAGATGGGAAGGAGCAGGCGTGCGAGGGAGCCGCCTGCGGTAGCGAGCTGGCCGGTCGCGTTTGACAGTGCAGGTGTGCGTGCGCTGTCCTTGGAGAGGTACATGGCGATCATGCAGCCGACGATCAGTACGTGCCGCTCGCCGTCGGGCAGGCCGTGCGCTTGGGCTAGGGAGCGGCGGATCAGCCGGCTCGTGCGGTGGGTGGCGGTCGCAGCGTTGGGGTAGTGGCCGATGTAGCTGTGATCGTGGTTGGCGGCGTCTTCTGTCTGGTCGACGTGACTGTCGAGCATCGTCGTTGCGCCCGAGATCCACGGGAAGTAGGCGTCGCACACATGGGTGGCGTGCTCTTCGGTGCAGGTGGCTTCGGCGGCGAGGGCCAGCAGTGCGTGCACTGTCAGGGATGCGCTTGCCGCGCCGGAGAGCTCAAACCACGTCAGGCGTCGCTCGTCAGGGAACTCGTCATTGGCCCAGTGGCGCAGCGACTGGTCGCGGCTGGCGGGGTTGAGGTCGTGGTTCATCCCGAGCACCTGTGCGCGTGTTGCTTCGCGCACCAGCAGCGGGCGGACCAGGTCGTAGGAGGGCAGCTGGCTGACGCTTTGGCGGCATACCTCCACGAGGGCCTGCAGGTAGCCGCCGTCCTTCCTCCAGGGGTGGTGGCGGTAGTAGTCGCGGATGGGCCTGGTTGGGTCCAGTGCGTCGATTAGCGCGAGGTGCAGTTGCCGGCCGTTTGCCTGGCCGGCGTGCGCGCCGTGCTCGTTCGCGTTGTCCAGGAAGTCCCAGACGTTCTCGTAGGCCACGAGCAGCCGCAGCAGCACAGGGTTTCGTCGTCGTGGCAGGACGCAGAACAGCGCCGCGCCGTCGGTGTGTCCGCGCTTGCTGTCGAGTGAGCTGAGCGCGTCGGCGCGTATCTCAGGCGAGGGGATGGTCGCGGCGCGGTCCCGCCAAGTCTGCGTCTCGGCGGCGACGGCCGGTAGGGCCCACAGCAGCTCGCGCAGGATGCCGCGGCCGAGCGCGCTCAGCTGGCGCGCCGATAGCGGCGCTGGGTTACTCGTGTTGTTGTTGGCGGCCCCACATCGGCTAGTACGCTGGCGCGGCCGAGTTCGGGGGTACACGTACTACGAAATAGCCTGCGATGGCGAGAACGGCAACGGCGATGAGGTTCATCAACAGGAAGTTAGAGATCGCGGCTCGTCCTTCGAGTGCGAAGACGATCGGAAACCCAGTGACGGCCGAGAGAAAATGACTCCCGAGCAGCTGCGCGACGAGCCCGAACGCCGCGCCGATTGAGCATCCGACGGCGAGCAGGACGGCGCTCTCCCACAGCAGCGCACGCCAGAGGACGGCTCGGCTGACGCCGTTGCACTTCAGATAGGCGACCTCCTCGCGTCGCTGCCACAGGGTCGCGACCATCGCGCCGGTGACCGCGAGGATCGCCGCGATGAGCACCAGCAAGCGGATCTGCGTCAGTCTGGCCAGACCCTGGGCCGCGAGCGCGAAGTGGCGCTGCTGGCGTTCGGCTGCCGTTTCAACAGCGAGCCCCGTTTCTGACTCGAGGGTGTGCCGCACAAGCAGACGGACCCGCACGGGCGATGCGCCGGGCTTCACCTGGATCTGGTAGGCGCTCGGATTTGGGTTTCCCCACGCGCGCGCATAGTCGCGTGAGTTGAGGACCAGCGCGCCCGGCGGCCATCCAAGGTTCGTGACGAGCGCGGCAACTCGCACCGTCACGGGCTGCGGGGAGGGCAACGTGAATGCCTGGCCGACATGAAGGTGGTGTTCGGCGGCGAGGGCCCGCGATAGCGCTGCCCACCCGCCCGCACGGATTCGTTCTGCTGCCAATGTCGCCCTGCCGCTGAGGATCTGGCTTTGGGGGATGGGCTGCATGTTGCTGCTGGGCGGGGCCAGCACCCATAGCCGGTGTTCGCCCCAGTTCAGGAACCCGCCACGGTAGACGCCAACCGTGCGTACGCCCGGCAGTTGTTCCAGGCCGCCCGTGTCCGGGCCGGTGAACGAGGTCGTCGCGAACGCGTTGGACGAGCCTTCGGGGGTGACCCATATGTCCGCGCCGCTGTCGATGTCATGTGCTGAGGCGTCAAGGCCGGTCGTAAGATCGGACTCGACGCCTCCGAACTCGACGGTGCCGAACACCGCCAGGGCGGCCGTCAAAGCGATTGCCAGCGACCTCACGCGCGTCTGGGGCACCCGCAGGCGGGTCGCTGCGAAGTCGCTTGCCGTGCCGTGGAATAGACGCTGCGTCCGGTCGAACACCGCGACGAGCCCGTCGAAGAGCCCGGGCAGCAGGCACACCAAGGCGATCACGAGGGTGACGTTCCCGACGATCGCGGCCCGCGGCGCCGCGATCAACACGACGGTGGTTGTGGCCACGCAAAGCACGCCCGCGATGAGGCGCACCAGCGCGCCATTTCGTCGGTTTGTGTCGGAGGGTTCGGGGTGCGGTTCGGCTCGCAGCACCGAGCGCAGGGGCCAGAGAACGCCGATCAGCGCGGCGATGAACCCGGCGAGGACAGCAAGACCCACGGCGGTCGGTGTCACGATCCGGTCGTTCCCGACCGGGAACGCGAACGAGAGATACCCGGGGGTCGAGTGGAACACCGCGACCGAAAGAACGTCCCCCAACGCGAGTCCCAGAACGCACGCGACGAAGGCCATCACGAACGCGTCGAACAGCAGTATCTGGATGATGTCGCGGGTCGTGGCGCCCTGTGGGCGAAGGCCTTCGATCAGTTCTCGGCGGCCCGGGACCGTGAGCAGCATCGCGTTGAGCGCGAACATGAACCCCACCAGCGCGGCGATGCCCGAGAACAACGCCTCGCTCTTATGCTCGGGGTCGACTGCAACCCCGAACAGCCTCGAGTCGAAATCGCCTGGCTCGAGGTTCAGATGATTGTTCGCGGCGAGCCCGGCGAGCGCCGTCTGGACCTGCGGTTCGTGCCCAGGCAGCGGTTTGACGAAGATACGGGTCACCTTGCCCGACAGACCGGTGAGCCTCTGGGCATAAGTCACCGGCGCAAGCGCTACAGGGCTGTTGACGAGCCCACCGATATCGGCGGAGCCAAGGATTCCCGCGAGCAGCGTTTCCATGACGCGCCCGCCGATCTGCAGCTTGACCGGCTCGAGCGGTCGCGCTCCGATCGACGCGGCGACCGGTTCTGGGAGCGCGATGGCTTGCTGGTTGGCGAGCTGCCGGGCTGAGAACCGACGCAACAAAGGGCCGCTCGCGTGAACGAACCGCGGGTCGGCGCCGATGAGATCCACCGAACGCTGACCACGGGGCCCGACCACGTTCACCGGCTGCTCCAACACCGGGAGAGCGCTCTGCACCCCGGGCAGCCGCCGGATCTCTACAAGTAGCCGTTCGCTGAACCCACCCGGGCCGCGTGCGTCGAGCTGCAGTTGACGGCTGTTGCCGACGACCTGCTGAGTGAGCTCCTGGACGGAGTGGGTCAGACTGGTACTCGAAACCTGGGTGGCGAACAGCAACGCGACGCCAACGGCAAGACCCGCTATCGCGAAGAGCTCCTGCGCGAGGGCGGACCTGGATTCAAGCCGTGCGGTGTAGATGTAGCGCAGGCCCGACAGGCCCATCCGTGCCATCAGGTCTCATCCTGCACGCTGGGCAGCGGGACGCCGGCTGGCGGTGTGTACTCGCCAAGGCGCCCGTCCCGCAGCTGATACACCTGATCGGCGAACAGCGCTGCCTGCGGATCATGCGTCGCGATCAGGATCGCGACGTTGCGTTCGCGGGCAAGCTCGCGAAACAGCGAGAGAACCATCTGAGTGCGCTCGGTATCCAGGCTCCCCGTCGGCTCGTCCGCGAGAACGAGCTCAGGGTCAGTAGACAATGCTGCCGCGATCATGACCCGCTGGCGCTGGCCTGAAGAAAGCTCCTCCATCCTTTGATTGAGACGATCCGCGAGCCCGAGGCGGTCGAGCAGTGGCTCGATCGGCCTGGTCTTCAGTTCGCCCGCGAACAGCAGCCTGACCCGGGCGTTCTTGATCGCGCTCGCGCCCCTGATGAGGTGGTCGTGCTGGCCTACGAGCCCGAGCTGGCGCAACCTGTATTCATCCCCTTCTTTGCGCGACATCTCGCAGACGTTGCGCCCCGCGACCCAGACCGAGCCGCTGTCCGCCGGCACTACCCCGGCGATCAAGTGCAGCAGAGTCGTCTTGCCCGAGCCGCTGGGACCGTAAAGCGCAACGAGGTTGCCGGACTCGATCGTCATAGAGACGCCGTCGACAGCGCGAATCGTCTGGCCGGCACCGTCCCTGTAGTGCTTGACGAGATCCCGTAGTTCGAGCACTTACGCCCAGCCCGCGCTCTGCGAGCGCCGTCCCTCTGCTTGGTTGTGGATGTGTGTGATTTTGCTGTGGCCGACTTCGAGTTTCAGGCCGTTGGTTTTCTGCAGCGACCATATCCGGTGGGCCATCGTCACGGGTTCCATGCTCGACGCGCTCAATAGCACCCCGCAGTGAGGCTTGGATTCGACCAGTTCGTGCAGCAGCGCGAGCGCCTCTTCGCAGCCTTCGGTCCCGAGCGCGTCGAGGAGGTCGTCCAGGACGAGCAGCCTGGGGCGCACCGCGAAACCTCGTGCGATCCCGACGAGCGTTTGTTGGGAGACCGATAGATCGCCGCACCTGCTGTTCGCGCACCCGGCTGCACCGACCCGCTCGAGCGCTTCCATCGCGAGGCGGTCGATTTTCCTCGCGGGATGGCCCGTCGCGGCCAACCCCATCCCGATGAACTTGCAGACCGTCATGTCCTTGGGCCGTATCACGCGATTCGCCAAAACGACCTCACGACCTATCAGTTCCTCCCGTTGAGAGGACCGCAACGCCCACACGTCCCGGCCGCCGAACAAGACCCGCCCCTCGACAGGACGCTGCAACACCGCGACGACCTCCAACAGCGTCGTCTTGCCCTCCAGCCGCCCCCCGATGACCGCGACGATCTCACCCGGTTCGACCTCGAAGGACACCCCCGAGAACAAACCCGACCACACACCACCACGCCTAAACCCATGCCCAACACCATCCACCCACAACAAACCAGCCATCACGTCACGATGCTTCCGCCTGCACCGATCGGGGCGACCTCGAGGGAGCGTCGCCGTCAACGGTCGCCGCGAGCCGTTGAAGGTCCTTGAGCAAATGGGCGCGGCGACGGGACATCATCTGCCACATATTCGCTGCGTGAAACGTTCGGATGAAGCGCAGCTCGGCTCGCCACGGCAGCGGCGGTCCGCCAGCCCGCCGCTGTTTGGTGTGCTCGCGACGCTCCAGCCTTTCCTCGTGAAGTCGGGCATGAGCCAAGTTGGACGCCACGCTGAACGCCCTCTCTTCCATGCTGATCGTTCTCAGCACCGCCGGAAGCTCCTCGGGTCTGAGGAATTGCACTTTGCCACGCAGGACATCTCGCACGCCGGGCGGCACCGAAAGCGGTCCACAGACCCACGCCCGTATGTAGTCCGCGCCGGCCGGAGTCACCCCGTATACGGCCGTGGACTCTTCGCCGTCAAGCTCCTCGACCGCCAGCACACCGTCCCTGACAGTGCCCATCGACACCGTGGTGCCGGCATCTCGAGCATCTCCGACGACGCGCACCAAGCCGTCGCGTTCGAGGCTCGGCAGGTTTTCATAGACAGATGTCCTGGCGTAGCGGGCATCCGCGAAAAGCTCGTCAAGACGGCTCGCCACGCCCGCAGGCGTATCGGGCTGCTGATCTACCAGGCCCAACGCCAGCAGTCGGGGCGTCAATTTGGCCGTGTTATCGGCAAGCCCCCCGATTCCCACGGAGCAGTCCGCGAAGAGCTCGGGGGACGCGGCGACATAGGCATTGACGTGGCTGAGTAACGCGCCGCGGCATTCAGACATGAGTCTCAGCAGAAGAACCAGCTCGCGGGCCTGAATCCTGCGAAGCCCGACGCCCCAGGGAGCGCCTCTGCGTACCGGACCGCAGCTCAACAGGGCGTCGTGTGCTTTGTTTCGCTGGGCAGCCAGAGCCCGCTCCTCTTCCTCGATCCGCTGCAGGAGGATCAGCAGATCCTGTGGCTGAGCGAACTCCAGTTTTGCCTGGATCGGATCGCGCATCCCCAGAGGCAGCTTCGGAGGGCTGCAGATCCATCTCCGTAGATGCCGCAAGCCCCCCGGAGCGACTTCGTAAACGAGTCTTGAAGACTCGGCGCCGGGATTCCTCACGCGCACACAGTCTCGCTTCTTACGGAGATTCTTGACCGCGGAGTGAGCAGCGTTTCGCGGGAAGCCCGCCTCGGGCAGACGCTCGCCCACGCGAAGAGCAAGGTCGGCGACCGTGCCACGTTCCTCGCTGAGGAGGCCCAAGACCACATTCTGAGGAGACAGAGCACCTGCATGGAACGCCGGCATAGGACCCGGATCCTAGCCAACCAACCCCAGCCAAGCAGTATCGCTAGACCGAACCGTTCGATCACAAGTGATTAGAACGTCCCGTTGTTTACCTATCGTCAAACAACGGGCGCCGGGCCACCGCGCCTGAGGCCGAGCGCCCTCGCCGGACCCGATCAAGCTCCACGAACTTGGTTGTGGATGTGTGTGATTTTGCTGTGGCCGACTTCGAGTTTCAGGCCGTTGGTTTTCTGCAGCGACCATATCCGGTGGGCCATCGTCACGGGTTCCATGCTCGACGCGCTCAATAGCACCCCGCAGTGAGGCTTGGATTCGACCAGTTCGTGCAGCAGCGCGAGCGCCTCTTCGCAGCCTTCGGTCCCGAGCGCGTCGAGGAGGTCGTCCAGGACGAGCAGCCTGGGGCGCACCGCGAAACCTCGTGCGATCCCGACGAGCGTTTGTTGGGAGACCGATAGATCGCCGCACCTGCTGTTCGCGCACCCGGCTGCACCGACCCGCTCGAGCGCTTCCATCGCGAGGCGGTCGATTTTCCTCGCGGGATGGCCCGTCGCGGCCAACCCCATCCCGATGAACTTGCAGACCGTCATGTCCTTGGGCCGTATCACGCGATTCGCCAAAACGACCTCACGACCTATCAGTTCCTCCCGTTGAGAGGACCGCAACGCCCACACGTCCCGGCCGCCGAACAAGACCCGCCCCTCGACAGGACGCTGCAACACCGCGACGACCTCCAACAGCGTCGTCTTGCCCTCCAGCCGCCCCCCGATGACCGCGACGATCTCACCCGGTTCGACCTCGAAGGACACCCCCGAGAACAAACCCGACCACACACCACCACGCCTAAACCCATGCCCAACACCATCCACCCACAACAAACCAGGCGGACTCGCTGATCTCATCATCGCGGGAGCCAAAGCAAGAAGACCTCGTCCCCGCTCGGCCGACGAGCGCTCATACGCCCAACGTATACCGGATACTCCAGCTCGGCGTTTAGCCGACGACGACGGGCAATATGCGAACCAGCCGTATTTCAAAAATTCGCATGAGCAAGGCTCCGCGCACTAATCCAATTGCGGCGTCAATTGCGGTTGACAGGACTCCGATAAGTCGCTAAAGTCCCAACAGCGTGGCTCATATGCAGCATTAGATAGTTGGGATAACGGCCACTCGGAACGCAGAAGATTGAATGTAGGTCTCGGCATGGATCGCCTGGAGTTCCCCGATTGTGTGGATTGAGGCAATGTCAGGCGAGTTTGAGGAGGGGCCGTGTCGTCTTGGGGTCGGGTGTTGATGCGCAGTCGGCGGGCCGTGCTGGCTGTCTGCGGTGGGGTCGTTCTTGCGGTGTTGTTCGGTGGGCTTGTGCTGCCGTCCGAGTCCTTGGCCGAACCGACGTGCACCGATAACTGGACCAATGGCGCCGGGACTGAAGCGTGGTCGGTGGCGGAAAACTGGTCGGCGGGAGTCCCTGGGTCGAGCGATGTGGTGTGTATCGGGTCCGGGATGACGGTCCACGTCAGCGGGAGTGCGACTGCGGGGTCTGTTCAGGGCGAAGGGGCTGTGGCGCTCTCCAGCGGGGGGCTTGAACTCTCGAGCACGAGCAATGTCTCGGAGATTACGAGTTTGAGCTTGACGGGCGGGACGTTGACTGTTGCTGGTGAATTGAAGGTCGCGGGCTCATTTTCTTCTAGTGGTACTGCGACGGTGAGCGGTGCGGGGCGGCTCGTGGTTGAATCGGGTGCGACTGGGACGATCGATAGTGCGGCGTGTTCGTTGTTGGTGTTGAGTGGTGTGAGGTTCGTGAACGAAGGGACGGTCACGCTCGGTGCGAGTGGTGGACAGACCGGCCAGCTGGATATGCAGTCGGGCGCGCAGTTACAGAACGCGGGTACGTTCAACGCCGACTCCTACCAGGACAATTGCGTCGCGGGGAGCAACTCGGCGGCGATCCAGAACAATGGCGGCTCACCGTCGGTGAGCAATACCGGGACCTTCAACGTGGACGACGGGTCTCACACGGCGATTGTGTCCGTGCCGTTCAGCAATCAGGGGACGGTGCACGTCCAGACCGGGGCGTTGGCGCCGACGGGTGGGAACGCTTCGACATCGGGCGGGACGTGGACGACGGCGAGTGGGACGGCGGTGAGTTTCTCAACGGGCGAATACACGTTGACCGAAGCCGACGCGTCGGGCGCAAAGTTCCTGCTCAGCGGCGGCACGCTAAACGTGGCTTCTGGTACGTCGTCGCTGGGGACGTTTGTGCAGTCGAATAGCAGCGCGTTGAGTATTTCTGGTGAGCTTGATGTGTCGTCGTTCTCTTCGAGTGGGTCTCCTACGATCAGTGGGTCGGGGCGGTTTGTCCTTCCATCCGGTGCGACCGGTGAGGTCGGTAGCGCGGCGTGTTCGTTGTTGACTTTGAGTGGTGTGACGTTCGTGAATGAAGGGACGGTCACGCTTGGTGTGAGTGGTGGGCAGGCTGGCCAGCTGGATATGCAGTCGGGGGCGCAGTTGCAGAATGCGGGTACGTTCAACGCTGACTCCTACCAGAACTCCTGTGTCGCGGGGAGCAACTCGGCGGCGATCCAGAACAACGGCGGCTCACCATCGGTGGGCAATTCGGGGACCTTCAACGTTGACGACGGATCCAACATCGCGGTTGTGTCTGTGCCGTTCAGTAATCAGGGTGCGGTGCATGTGCAGACAGGGGCGATGCAGTTGTCTGGTGGGGGTTCGGAGGAAGGTGGGAGCTGGTCGACGAGTTCTGGCACGACGTTGTCGTGGACGGGCGGCTCGTTCTCGTTGACGGGCGATACGTGGTCTGGGTCGGGCACGATCGCTGTGGCGGGCGCCACGGTGACTGCGACTCATCTCACTGCGAGTGGCGCCACAGTTGCGGTGAGCGGTGGGTCGCTGACGGTCCCCGAAGGGTCGACAACCGGTGTCTCGGCGTTGTCGCTCTCGGGTGGTACGTTGGCTGTTGCTGGTGAATTGAAGGTTACGGGGTCGTTTTCCTCGAGTGGTACTGCGATGGTGAGTGGTGCGGGGCGCCTCGTGGTGGAATCGGGTGCGACCGGGGCGATCGACAGCGCGGCGTGTTCGTTGTTGACGTTGAGCGGCGTGACGCTCGTGAACGATGGGGCGGTTACGCTTGGTGTGAGTGGTGGGCAGGCTGGCCAGCTGGATATGCAGTCGGGGGCGCAGTTGCAGAATGCGGGTACGTTCAACGTCGACTCTTACCAGGATTCCTGTATCGCGGGGAGTAATGCTGCGGCGATCCAGAGCAATGGCGGTTCGCCCTCGGTGAGCAATACGGGGACCTTCAATGTCGACGATGGCTCTCACACGGCGATTGTTTCTGTTCCGTTCAGTAATCAGGGGACGGTGCATGTGCAGAGTGGGACGTTGGCGCCGACGGGTGGGAATGCTTCGACATCGGGCGGAACCTGGACGACGGCGAGTGGCAAGTCGGTGAATTTCTCGACGGGCGAATACACGTTGACCGAAGCCAATGCCTCGGGTGCAAAGTTCCTTCTCAGTGGGGGCACGCTCGATATCGCCTCTGGCACCTCGACAGTGGGGACGTTTGTGCAGTCGGGCAGCAGCACGTTGAATATCTCTGGTGAGCTTGATGTGTCGTCATTCTCTTCGAGTGGTTCTCCCACGATCAGTGGGTCGGGGCGGTTCGTCCTTCCCTCCGGTGCGACAGGCGCGGTCGACAGCGCGGAATGTTCGTTGTTGGTGTTGAGTGGTGTGACGTTCGTCAATGAAGGGACGGTCACGCTTGGTGCGAGTGGTGGGCAGACCGGCCAGCTCGATATGCAGTCGGGCGCGCAGCTGCAGAACGCGGGGACGTTCAATGCCGACTCCTACCAGAACTCCTGCGTCGCGGGGAGCAATGCTGCCGCGATCCAGAGCAACGGCGGCTCCCCCGCATTCAGCAACACGGGTACCTTCAACGTGGACGACGGGTCTCATACGGCGATCGTATCCGTGCCGTTCAGCAACCAGGGCACCGTGCATGTGCAGAGCGGTGTTCTCGCGCCGACGGGTGGGAACGCGTCGACATCGGGCGGGACGTGGACCACGGCGAGCGGCACATCCGTTGGCTTCGGCGGGACGTATACGTTGACGGAAGCCGACGCGGCTGGTGCGGCATTCTCTTTGAGTGGCGCCACGTTGGATATCGGCTCTGGGGCGTCGTCGCTTGGTGCGCTTACGCTGACGAGCAGCAGCACGCTGGATGTCTCGGGTGAACTCGATGTATCGGGGTCGTTCTCGTCGAGTGGTTCGCCCACGATCGACGGGTCGGGGCGGCTCGTCCTCACCTCTGGCGCGAGGGGCGTGGTTGATAGCGCGGAATGTTCGTTGTTGGTGTTGAGTGGTGTGACGTTCGTCAATGAAGGGACGGTCACGCTTGGTGCGAGTGGTGGGCAGGCCGGCCAGCTCGATATGCAGTCTGGTGCGCAGCTGCAGAACGCGGGTACGTTCAACGTCGACTCCTACCAGAACTCCTGTGTCGCGGGGAGCAATTCCGCGGCGATTCAGAACAACGGCGGTTCGCCCGCGATAAGCAACACGGGGACGTTCAACGTGGATGACGGGTCCCACACGGCGATCGTGTCGGTGCCGTTCAGCAACCAGGGGCTGGTGTTCGTGCAGGGCGGCGCGGTGCAGTTCAGCGGTGGTGGGGTCTCAGGTGAACCGTCGCACGGGGATTGGCTGGCGGTGGGCGGCCCGATCGAACTGACGGGCGGGACGTTCATCGTGGTCGATGGGTCGGTCCTTGAAGCACGGATCACCGCGGCGACGGTCGTTTGGGTCAGGGCGAGCTTGACGGGCGGGTTGAGCACGTTGCACCCTTCCGTGTCGGGCACGGTAACGGTCGCGGGTAAGGGCGAAAGCGCCTTCGATGGCTCGTTCACGGACGCGACGATCGAAGTCGCACCGGGGGGCAGCAGCACGTGGACGACGCTGTGTGGCCCGTTGACTCCCGAAACGTCGGGGGCGTTCAGTTGCAGCTGGGCGACGGCGGGCGGCGGTTTCTCGGACGGGACGTACAAGCTGCGGACGAAGCTCGAAGGCGAAGCGCTCTTGGCGGAAACGGTGACGACGCCCACGATGACGGTGGTTGTCGATAACACGCCACCGTCGGGTTCGCTGACGGCTCCTTCGACGCATGGTGTGAGGGGCGCGGCGACGATCACGGGTTCCGCGAGCGATGGTGGGTCTGGTGTCGCGTCTTGGCAGCTCGAGATCGCCCATGAAGGCTCCAGCGAATGGGGGAATGCCTGCGCGGTACAGACCGGTGCATTGAGCGGCAGCGAATACGGGTGCACTGTCGCGACGGGCTCTCATGAAAACGGCGCGTATGAACTGCGTGCGCTCATCACCGACCATGCGGGGAACACCTACACCACCTCGACCGTCCATCTGCACGTGGACAACACGACGCCGAGCGGGACCTTGGTCGCCCCGGCGGCGTTTGATTCAGGGACGGTCGAACTCGAAGGCACGGGGACCTCATCCGGTCCGAGCGTCGCTAGCTGGGTGGTACAGATCGCGCCGGCGGGGAGCTACTCGTGGAGCAACGCGTGCCCCGAACAGACCACACCCGTGTCGGGCACGACCTACCGCTGCTCCATGAACACCACATCGGTGAGCGATGGTGTCTACTCATTGCGAGCGCTCGTGACCGATGAAGAAGGCAATGTCTATACGACCGAACCCGTGACGGTCACGGTCGATAATACGGCGCCTGTGGGGTCGTTGTATGCGCCGCCGCACCACGTGACAGGGACTTTTGAAGCGCAGGGCTACGCCTCGGATGCCGGGTCGGGTATCGCGGGCTGGACGCTACAGAGGGCGCCCGCGGGCAGCGAAACGTGGAGCGAAGCGTGTTTGGAACAGAGCTTGCCGATCTACGGTGCGGTGTTTGGGTGCGAAGTCGACGCCGGCGAACTGGAAAACGGCGAATACCAGCTGCGAGCGGTGATCGTGGACAACGCCGGCAACAGCTTCACGACCGCAGCGGTGTCGTTCACCGTCGAAAACGCCACGCCGACCAACACGACGGTGCCGGTGGTGGCGGGGTATGCGATCGCGGGACGGACGCTCAGCGCGAGCACGGGCAGCTGGACTGGCGCGACACCGGTCGCCTACGCATACCAGTGGCAGCAGTGCAACTCCTCGGGTGAAAGCTGCTCGAACATCGAAGAAGCCACCAGCTCGACGTACACCGTCGCGAGCGGTGATATCGGGCACACCCTGCGGGTGCAGGTCAGCGCGAGCAACGCCGCGGGGAGCACCACGGCGTCCTCCACCGCCACCGCTGTTGTCCTCGCCGACACACTCGGTGATCTCTCGCTCCCCGCGATCGGCGGCTCCGCGGATGTGGGGAGCACCCTCCACGCCGACCCGGGCTCGTGGCGGGGCGTAGCACCGATCTCCTATGGCTACCAGTGGCAGCACTGCAACTCCAGCGCAGCGGAATGCGCAGACATCGCCGGTGCCACATCCGCGAGCTACACACCCGCATCCGAAGCCCTCGGCGGCACGCTGAAGGTCGTCGTGACCGCGACGAACAGCGAAGGGTCCACGAGCGCAACATCCCCGGCAAGCGCGGTGATCGCGGCGGGGTCGGGGTCGAGCATCCGCTACGTGTATGACCAAGCGGGGCGCTTGTCGGCGGTCGACGACCCCGCGGAGGGCGCCGCGGTTTACCACTGGGACGCGGACGGCAACCTCACAGGCATCGAACGCGTCAGCACCAGCACGTTCGAAGAAGGTTTCTTCGGGATGGCGCTGAGGAGACTCTCACCACTCGCACACAACCCTGCGATCAAGACGACAGCACCCACGCATAGAGCGCCCACCAAGGCATCCGCGGGCAGTGGGGGGACGACTGCGGCGTTCCGGCCTTCTCAGGCACCGGCATGGGATCCGACGGCGGTGAACAGGCACGATGGTGACTGGTTCACGGGGCGCCCCGCTTCGCCTTGGGCTGGGCTCCCTGGGCTCTCGGCGCCACGCTCGAAGACCGGGCTCAGTGGCCAGGTGCTGCTGGCGAATGGGGTGCCGCTCGCGAAGGTAACCCTCGCGCTTGAGGGGAGCACTTTGAAGGTGAGGACGGACAGGACGGGGCGCTTCCTGCTCTCCGGTGTCCCGGCGGGGCATCAGGTGCTGCTGATCGATGGTTCGAGTGCCGATCGTCGCGGTGAACGTTATGGGCAGTTCTCGGCTGGGGTGGATCTCGTGAAGGGCAAGACGACGGCGCTTGGCTACACGGTCTGGATGACGCCGTTGGACCGGGCGGGCAACGAGACGATCCCCGCGACCCTGAAGCACGAAACGGTGCTTACCAACCCGCATATCCCCGGGCTTGAAGTACGTATGCCGGCGGGCACGTCGGTTCGTGACGAGAGCGGCAGGGTGGTGCGGCATTTGAATATGACGGCGATTGCGTTGGATCGCACGCCGTTCCCGCTCCCGTTGTTCGTGACGGGCATCCCGACGTATTTCACGGTGCAGCCCGGTGGGGCGTATCTCAGCAAGGGCGCGCGGATCGTGTACCCGAACTGGGGACATCTCCCGCCGGGGCAGCGCGTGGACTTCTGGAACTACGACCCCGACGTGAAGGGCTGGTACGTCTACGGCAAGGGCAGCGTCAGCGCCAACGGCAAGCAGGTCGTCCCGGACCCCGGGGTGCGGATCTGGGAATTCACGGGTGCGATGATCTCCAGCAGCGGCGAACCGCCCGAAAGCGGACCGTTGAACGGGGAAAGCACGACCGCTGGGGACCCCGTGGACCTCTACACCGGCCTGTTCGTCTACCAGCACACCGACCTGCAGGTCCCCGACTCCCTTATGCCGGTAGCGCTGACCCGCGTGTACCGTCCCCGCGACAGCACCTCCTACGATTTCGGGATCGGCACGCAGAGCGCGTTCGACCTGCACCTCTGGTCAAACCAGAACTACTCGAAGGCATATCTCGTGCTGCCCGACGGCGCGAAGATCAAGTTCGAAAGGACATCCGCCGGGACGGGGTATGTCGAAGCCGAATACGCGGCGAGGGAAACCAGCGGTCCGTGGGAGGGCGCGACGCTGCGCTGGGACACCGGGACCAGCGGCTGGGTGCTGCGCAGACGCGAAGGGATGAAGTTCGGGTTCGGTATCTACACGCCGCTGCAGTGGATCGAAAACCGTAGCGGGAACCGCATCACGATCGTCCGCGAAGGAAGCCCCAGCGGCCCGATCGTTGAGATCCGCACCCCCCACAACCGCGGGATCGACCTGACCTACGACAGCTATCACCGCATCGTGCAGGCCACCGACAGTGCGGGGCAGACCGTGCGCTACGAATACGACAGCGGCGGCCGGCTGATCCAGGTCGTCGACCCCAAGGGGCACGTCACACGCTACGCCTACGATGACTCCCTCGGCGACATGACGAGCATCACCGACGCGCGTGGGAACGTCCTGATCTCAAACCACTACAAGGACGGTCTCGTCCAGAGCCAGACGATCGGCGGGGTCGGCACATACACCTTCAAGTACGGGTACGAAAGCTGCGGCACCGGTGGGCTGATAATCAGGTGCGACAACATTCCAACACAGGTGACGACGCCCACGGGGCAGCACCGCAGCTACGCGTTCGCTGGGGCTGAAGGCACGTTGTATGACGTGCTGCAGCGGCCGGGGGAGCTCAAGTGGGAAGAACTCAACCCCGAAGCCTCGCCGAGGATCCGCCGCAGCTTCGCGCGCGACAGCCACCGCAACGTCACGAGCGTCACCGAAGAAGGCGAAACGTACACAGAAAGCGGGGGGTACGTTCGAAGCGAAGAGCACCACTCCCGTAGAGTGACCAAGCTCACCTACGACACAAACGGCGATGTCACGTCGGTTAAGAAGGAAGCTGGGGGCCTCTCGCCGCTCACGACGAGCTTCGCCTACAACGAACTCGCCGAGCCGACCCGCGTTACCGACCCGCTCGGGAGGACGAGCAGCTACACCTATGACACCAGCGGCAACCTCACCGGTCTGAGGGATCCGATGGGGCGCCGCGCGGGCTTTGGCTATGACACGGAAGGCGAGCTGACCTCTGCGACCGACCCCGAGGGCAACACCTCCAGCTACACCTACGAAAACGGCGAGCAGACCTCCAGAACCGACCCCCTCGGGCACGAAACCCACATCACCTACGACGGTGTGGGACGCCCCACGAAGATCGAAAACGCCGAAGGCGGCGTGACCGAACTCGCCTATGACCGTGACAACGAGCTGACGAGCGAAACGAACTCCGCGGGGGAGACGACGAGCTACGGCTACGACGCCGATGGCAACCTCACGAGCATCACTGACCCGCGCGGGCACACCCAGACCGCGACGTATAACACCCTCGACGAGCTCGAATCCTGGACCGACGCGCTCGAACGCACGACGACATACACCTATGACGCGATGGGCCAGCCCGCGAGCGTGACGGACCCCAAGGGCCAGAGCACGAGCTACACCTACGACCCCCTCGACCGCCTGGAATCGGTGTCCTTCGGCGCGACCGAAGGCGGCTCGCCGACGAGCAGCATCGCCTACGGCTACGACGAAGCGGGCGACCTCACCTCCGCCACGGACTCGCGCTCGGGGACCTACACGATGGGCTATGACCCCTTCGGGCGCCTCACAAGCGAAACAGGCCCCAGCGGCACTGTCGGCTACAGCTATGACGCGGACAGCGAGCCGACCGTGATGAGCGTCGAAGGCGAAACGGCCGCGAGCTACGCGTATAACGCCGACGGTGCGTTGAGCGGCATCGAAAGCCCCCACGGCAACGTGTCCTTCGCCTACGACAACGACGGCCGCACCTCCAAGACGACGCTGCCCAACGGCGACAGCGAAAACTACTCCTACGACAGCGCCTCCCAGCTCGCGGGGATCGACTACAAGCGCTCGGGCGGCGAAGAGATCGGCGACCTGCGCTACACCCGCGACGCGCTCGGGCGCACAACGACCCTCTCCGGTTCAGAGGCCCGCACGAACCTCCCCGAACCACTCGCTGAAACCACGTATGACGCTGCGAACGAGCTCACATCCCTCGCCGGGCACACCCTCACCTATGACCCGGACGGGAACCTCACGAGCGACGCGACCTCGAGCTACACCTACAACGACCGCAACCAGCTGACCGGCCTCACCCAGGGATCTAACACCTGGAGCTACGCCTACGACCCCTTCGCCCGCCGCACCACCAAGACCAAGAACGCCACCGCCACGAGCTACCTCTACCAGGGCGAGAACCCCCTAACCGAAACGACCGCCGGCAGCACCGCAGAACTCCTTAACGGCCCCGGCCTCGACGAACGCTACGCCCGCACCACCACCGCCGGAACGAGCACCTATCTAACCGACCAGCAGGGCAGCACCATCGCCCTCGCCGCCAGCAGCGGCGCCCCAGCCACCGAATACACCTACAGCCCCTTCGGCGAAACGACCAGCACAGGCGCCACCAGCAGCAACCCCTACCAGTACACCGGCCGCGACAACGAAGAAAACGGCCTCCAAAACAACCGCAACCGCTACTACAACCCCACCACCGCCCGCTTCACAAGCCAAGACCCAGCAGGCGTAGCCGCCAGCGGCATCAACCTCTACCAGTACGCCCTCAGCAACCCCATCAACTACATAGACCCAACCGGCCTCGAAAGCTTCTGGGAAGAAGCCGCAACCGGCTTCGTCGGAGCCGTCGACACCTACACAGGCGGCCTCACAGTCGCAGCCCGCTCAGCCATGGGCCTCGCCCAGCCAAACTTCTCCTCCGGCGCCTACGTGGGCGGAGCAGTCATCGGCGCCGTCGGCGCCATCCTCACACCCGGCGACGAGGAGTCCGCCGCCTTAGATGTCGCGGACGAGGTAGGGGAGCAGACGGCAGAGAAGGAGGCGGTCATTGCAAGTGCGCCTGTTGGTCGACGTGGAAGTCCGATTGAGATCGAGCCGGGAACAAACGCGCCAGGATCGGTTGATGGTATTGATTACACAGGGCATGCATTTGATCAGATGCAAGGGCGGGGCATAACGCCTTCTGTCGTAAAGAACACTATTGAGCATGGTGTTACGATACCCGGTCGCGATGGTGCAAGCGTGATCCACGACTCGACGAACGATGTCACCGTCGTTCTAAGTGATTCGGGGAGTGTCATCACCGTATACCCAGGAGGCGGCTGATGAATCAGCGCGTTCACGATCATCTTATGGAGCAGATAGAGACCTTCGACGGTAGTCTCCGCGCGCTCGGTCGAGTGATCGCGGATCTAGATGCAGCGTGGAGCACGGAGAGTGGTTGGTCCGAAGAGAAGCGAAGGTTGTTTCGATTGGAATGGGGAACCCTGGAGCAGATCTACGCCGGCGCCCTGGCTCGGCAGGCCACGGCTCTTGGCTCCGACGACGAGGATGCCATCCGAATTACGCTGAAGCGGGTTGGCTCGATGCTGCCGGAGGTTGAAGGGTGAGGTTGGGCAGTAGTTCGAGCGCACTGCCATGAGCCGAAGGGATTATTCGGGGCAACCTCACCGGTCTGAGGGATCCGATGGGGCGCCGCGCGGGCTTTGGCTATGACACGGAAGGCGAGCTGACCTCTGCGACCGACCCCGAGGGCAACACCTCCAGCTACACCTACGAAAACGGCGAGCAGACCTCCAGAACCGACCCCCTCGGGCACGAAACCCACATCACCTACGACGGTGTGGGACGCCCCACGAAGATCGAAAACGCCGAAGGCGGCGTGACCGAACTCGCCTATGACCGTGACAACGAGCTGACGAGCGAAACGAACTCCGCGGGGGAGACGACGAGCTACGGCTACGACGCCGATGGCAACCTCACGAGCATCACTGACCCGCGCGGGCACACCCAGACCGCGACGTATAACACCCTCGACGAGCTCGAATCCTGGACCGACGCGCTCGAACGCACGACGACATACACCTATGACGCGATGGGCCAGCCCGCGAGCGTGACGGACCCCAAGGGCCAGAGCACGAGCTACACCTACGACCCCCTCGACCGCCTGGAATCGGTGTCCTTCGGCGCGACCGAAGGCGGCTCGCCGACGAGCAGCATCGCCTACGGCTACGACGAAGCGGGCGACCTCACCTCCGCCACGGACTCGCGCTCGGGGACCTACACGATGGGCTATGACCCCTTCGGGCGCCTCACAAGCGAAACAGGCCCCAGCGGCACTGTCGGCTACAGCTATGACGCGGACAGCGAGCCGACCGTGATGAGCGTCGAAGGCGAAACGGCCGCGAGCTACGCGTATAACGCCGACGGTGCGTTGAGCGGCATCGAAAGCCCCCACGGCAACGTGTCCTTCGCCTACGACAACGACGGCCGCACCTCCAAGACGACGCTGCCCAACGGCGACAGCGAAAACTACTCCTACGACAGCGCCTCCCAGCTCGCGGGGATCGACTACAAGCGCTCGGGCGGCGAAGAGATCGGCGACCTGCGCTACACCCGCGACGCGCTCGGGCGCACAACGACCCTCTCCGGTTCAGAGGCCCGCACGAACCTCCCCGAACCACTCGCTGAAACCACGTATGACGCTGCGAACGAGCTCACATCCCTCGCCGGGCACACCCTCACCTATGACCCGGACGGGAACCTCACGAGCGACGCGACCTCGAGCTACACCTACAACGACCGCAACCAGCTGACCGGCCTCACCCAGGGATCTAACACCTGGAGCTACGCCTACGACCCCTTCGCCCGCCGCACCACCAAGACCAAGAACGCCACCGCCACGAGCTACCTCTACCAGGGCGAGAACCCCCTAACCGAAACGACCGCCGGCAGCACCGCAGAACTCCTTAACGGCCCCGGCCTCGACGAACGCTACGCCCGCACCACCACCGCCGGAACGAGCACCTATCTAACCGACCAGCAGGGCAGCACCATCGCCCTCGCCGCCAGCAGCGGCGCCCCAGCCACCGAATACACCTACAGCCCCTTCGGCGAAACGACCAGCACAGGCGCCACCAGCAGCAACCCCTACCAGTACACCGGCCGCGACAACGAAGAAAACGGCCTCCAAAACAACCGCAACCGCTACTACAACCCCACCACCGCCCGCTTCACAAGCCAAGACCCAGCAGGCGTAGCCGGCAGCGGCATCAACCTCTACCAGTACGCCCTCAGCAACCCCATCAGATACATCGACCCCACCGGCCTCGAAAGCTTCTGGGAAGAAGCCGGGAACGCCGTCACCGGCTTCGGCGACACCGTATCCGGCGGCATCACGACCGAAATACGCAGCGCACTCAACATCGGCCAGCCCAACTTTTCGTCCAGCGCCTACGCAGGCGGCTCAGATGCCGGTATCCTTGCCGCATTAGTCACTCCCGGTGACGAGGAGGCGCTAGGACTAAACGGTGGTGGCTTCCTCCGTCGATTTTTGTCTCGGCTCTCGGACGAGACGGGATCTTGGACCCCGTTCGCCGGGCGTACGACGTCGAACTTCGACTGGATTTCTAGTAGATTGGCTCGATATCATGGCATCGATCCTGTATTGGCGAGCGAGCGTCTGCATGAGATCAAGGAAGCGGCTGGTTTAGGACCCGCTGACAACGTGCTCTTCGATAGGACTGGTAATGTCTTCGATAGAGTTTCAGGGGATCTGCTCGGCAGCCTTACCGAGGGAGGTGGATAGCTATGGTTGACAACGACTTTCCGAAGGAGGCCGCGTATGCGGTTATACGCTTGGACCTGTTCTTGGAGAGCCAGGCGCCAGTGTCGGAGGTCGTAACGGTGAAGGAGATTTTACCGACAAGCCGGGAAGCCGACGAGGAGGTTGCTCGGCTAAACGCCAGCGTCGATCCACGCCAAGTACTTTACGTCGTGCAGCCAACTCGCTACTACCCGAACGGAAGGCGAAGGACGGGCACCGGTTTGGATGATGAAGCTTCCTGACATTCAGAAGTAGATTTGCAAGATAGATCTTTGGAGTAGATGGCGCCATGAGCAACATGGAAGGACGCGATCTCGCTAGACACGAACTGGGATTCGCCGAGAGTACACGCGCTCTCTTTTCATTCCTTGTCGCAGACTTCGGCTTCTCACTGATCGAGACCGATGACTTCACTGTGCGCTACGTCTCCGATTCGGTTCGCTTGGTGATTCGACATGGGCGGCTGTCGTATGAGCTTTCGCTTGACCTTGCGCGGTCAGACCACCAAGAGGAGGTGGCACATCCTTATGACATCGCAGATATGCTGCGCCTGGTTAACGAGGACAGGGCCCAGCGATACCGCAATTTTACAGCAGCATCACCTGGTGCAGTTACCCGCGGGCTAAAACAGCTCGCCGATGATCTTAGGAAGGTCGGCGAGGACGCGCTTCGCTGCAATGCGAAATTCTTTGCTGTGATTGCGCGCGAACGAGAAAGTGCGATCGAGAAATTAGGCCGCGAGAGGCAGCGGCCAAGTGAAGATGCTGAGGCACGAGCCGCATTTAACAGGCAAGATTGGGCGCGCGTGATAGAGGTCTATCAGGCATGGGGCGATAGCCTGAGCGCTCCCCAAAGCAAGCGACTTGAAATCGCGCGTCAGCGTGCGATCGCTGGAAAATGCTAGTAATCGGCTAGGGTTCTGATGACGGCTCATTGGATGTGTGTTTGATCTGGCTGTAGAGGATGAGTCGGGCGATCAGGGTGGATAGGGCGGCGGCGCCTGCGAGGCCGGCTCGGGCGGACTCGGGTGCGAGTGCTGAGGCGAGCAGGCAGGTGATGGCTGCTGCGTCGAGTCCTGCGGCGAGGCGGATGTTGCGGTCGTGTGTGAGTAGGCGCAGGAGATGTTCGCGCAGGCTTGTGTCGAGACCGGCCATGAATCGCCATGCGTATCCGGCGGGTAGGGCGAGGAGTGCTACGGGGAGCAGTCGCGCGATCGTGTTACTCGAGCTGGAGGTGACGCGGGCGATGATGTAGGCGTCGAGGAGGATGAGGTAGGACGTTTTGGCGAGGAACATGCGGAGCACGAGTTCGAGGTTGTGCCGGGCTCGCTCTGTATGTGGGTCGATGCGTATGGAGGTCGCGAAGCCGCTCGCGGCATTGGCCAGTCCCGTGGGGTTGATCCGGGTTTGCCGCTTCATCTGCATACGGGCTAGTTCGTTGTGAGCCGCGGTGTTGTTCGGGTCGATCGAGAGTGCCTTTCGGAACGATGCTTCGGCTTCTGCACGGTTCTTGGCGGCTGCTGCTACGACGCCTGCCGCGAGGTGGGTATCGGGGATGTTGGGGGCGAGCTCCAGCGCTCTGGCGGCCGCCGAACGTGCCTCCTTCAGATCTGGAGCGTTGTGCGCCAGCGACCTGGCGAGCTCGATGAGGCCCGGCCAGTTGTCAGGGTCGATGCGAACTGCCTCGCGGGCGTGATCGATGCTCTCCCCGATCCGCCCGAGGCGTCTGAGGGCGGCGCTGGCGAGTCGGTGCGGCCACTCTGACTCTGGGGCCAGCGAGATCGCCTTTTCGGCTGCCTGGAGGCAGGCGTCGGGGTTGCCCGTACTCAGTTCCGCGGCCGCAAGCAGACTCCAGGCGTCCGGGTTCTGCGGGTGGCTGGCGATCGTCTGATGAAGCAGCTGAGAGGCCTCTGCGAAGCGTCCCAGCTCGCAGAGGGCACGGGCGCGCTGCAGTGCGCCGGCCAGGTCATCCGTCGGGGTGCTCATGCGCGCCGCCTGTTTTTCAGGTAGTCCAGTAGCTCGTCGTAGGTGCTGCCTTCGTTGGCGAACTCGGCGACGTTGCGTGCTGTTTGCAGCCACGGACCGATCGAGGGCTTGACGTCCTCGACGGCCGCCAGCAGGTCGTCCATGTCGATCATGCGCGGCTTGCCGCTGCGCGCGGAGTCCATGAGGGCGCGTTCGGCTGCTCCTTCGCAGATGTAGGCGAGGTCCGCTCCCGAGTAGCCGTCGGTCATCGTCGCGAGCTTGCCGAGGTCGATGTTTGCGATTGGGCGACCATCCAGATGGTGGCGGATCACCGCTTCGCGGGCCGGCGCATCGGGGGGCAGCACGAGCAGCATCCGGTCAAAGCGCCCCGGTCGCCGCAGCGCGACATCGACATCCCAGGGGTGGTTGGTCGCCCCGATCACGAACACGCCCTCATTGCTGGTCAGGCCGTCCATCTCTGAGAGCAGCTGGTTGACCGTCCCGCGAGCCGCACTGTTGCGCAGGTGGCTTCGCTTCTGGCCGAGCGCGTCGACCTCGTCCAGGAAGACGACGCAGGGTGTGCGGCTACGGGCGGCGTCGAAGACGCCGCGGATGTTGCGCTCGCTCTGCCCCACATACATATCGAGCACGTCCGCGAGCGAGACAGCCAAGAAGTGGGCGCCCATCTCACCCGCGAGCGCACGCGAGATGAACGTCTTGCCGCACCCCGGCGGACCGTAGAGCAGGAGCCCGCCACTCAGCGACTTCCCATACAGACGCATCAGCTCCGGGTTGCGCATCGGAGCGAGGACCGCCGCATCCAAGCGCGCCTTGACCTCCTCCATCCCCGCGACATCTGCCAAGCGAATAGCCACAGCCTCGATCTCATGCTCCGCAGCGCCGTCCTCCGAGTTCACATACATCGGCGGGGCGATATCCGCGAGCTCAGTCTCCAGGCGCCGCAGCGTCTCGGCTTCCTGGTCCCCCACTACCGGCGACCTCTTCAACAGACATCTGAAGTCCCCAACTTGCCGCCCAGTCGGATCCCTGGGTTAGCGCGGGCACCCGCGGCGACCCCGCGACGAGCGCTGGGTAATATCTGGGGGAAATCTGGTCCCTCCGGCCGGACCGCGTCCGAGCCCTGCAGTAGCCTGCAAAGGCTGTGAGATGGGACTTCAGAGGGATGCGCCGCCAGGGACTCGAACCCTGCCCGCCGGATTAAAAGATCTGTGGCAGAACTTCGAGTTGGCTCTGGAAAGCCAAATCTGGCGTAAGTAACTCGACTATCCTCGGGTTCGCTCAGGCGCTTCAAGAAGTCCCAGAGAAGTCCCGGGTGTCCCTTCCACGCTCGTTCGTCGGAAATGAGCTACAGGAGGTCGATACCCAATGGACAGCAACGCAATGAAGCCGACAGGCCATCTTCAAGTCAGGCCGGACAAGAACGGCCGCACGCGCTCCTATCACGCCTTTTGGGAAGACGCTGCAGGCAAGCACGCAAAGTGCCTCGGCCGCGCACACGTCAAAGACACAGGCCGCAAGACACCACGCGGCGCCGTTATCTGGCGTGCCGGAGACGGACCAAAGCCCACCCCAAAGCATCTGACGCCCCGCGAAGCCGAAGCTCGACTAGAGCAAATCCTCAAGAACGCGGAAAACACCGTCGAGACCACGTGTGCGACTAACCCTCTCGGCACGCTCCGCGGATCCTCAGAGGGATGGCTCGCCGAACGACGCGCCAACAAGGACCTAAAGCGCTCTACAGTCGAAGACTACGAGGAGATGTTCGAGCGGCTCTACCGCGATCACGGCGCCGAGACGCCGATCATCGAGCTGACCGCCACGCGCCTAGAGTCCTATTTCGCCGACTTCAAGGCCGAACGCGTCCTCCCAAAAGCTAAAGCCGAAAAGGCGCTCGCCGAAGGCAAGGACGTCAGAGAGCTTGACATCGAGCGCTGGGTAGCGCGGCCCCCCGGCACAGAGCCAATCGTGGTCTCCACCCGAGGAGAGGCCGTGCGCCAAGCCAAGGCAATCGGTGGTACCTGGAAGCACAGCGCCCCCGGCACCTACACGGTCAGACCGCCCGGGGCTGGCCGGCCGCGCCGCGTCTCCTGGACAACCGCCCAGACTCTCCAAGCCGAAGGCTGGACCGTCTCTAGGCGAGCAACAAGACGATGGGTCATAAGGACACCCGCAGCTCCCCAAACGCGCAACAAGTACCGCGACATCCTCGCCGCGATCATGGACTATGCGGTCCGCCAAGGGTGGCTTGAAAGCCACCCGCTTGCAGCCATCGGTCGCACAAGCCTCAAGCACGTCCGCCATCGCATACTTCGCCGCGAGGACTTCTACACCCGCGAGGAAGTAGTTCGGCTCCGTAGGCACGCCCCTGGGATGATCGAGGAAGCTCTCTGGCTGCTTGGCGCACATGCCGGCCTGCGTCTCCCCGGCGAGGCACAGGGCCTGCGCCGGGGCGCTGTCGACTTCGAGGCAGGCGTCATCCGTGTCTACGACAACTGGGTACGCAACGCCCCAGACACCACCAAGACCGACGACTCCATCGCGATCCCAATGACGCCGCGCCTCGCCCATGTGCTTGCCCAGATAATGGACCGCGACTACGCAACAGAGGACAACGACCATGTCCTCACACGCAATGGCACCGAGCCCGTCGATGCCAAGGCGATCCGCGCCGCGTTTAAGCACGCCAGCAAGGCAGCCGGGTTGAAGCCAATCAAGATGTACAACCTGCGCCACTCATTCGGAACCGGGCTCGCACGCGAGGGCGTCGACATCCGGACGATCCAGGCCCTGATGCGCCACGCCCGCATCACCACAACAGAACAGTACATGGCCTACGCCCCACAACCCGATCTCGCGAACCGACTCACAAGGGCACTGGATCCCCTCAGCACCGAGGAAAGCATGCGATTGGCGGCCTAAGAAGCTACACGTCGCCGTGGCATTCCAGATCAGACACTCCAGACGGCGGCCGGGGCGCCGCCGTCTGCCCACTAGACCAGACGGAGAAGCCGCCCGCTACTGATCTTCAGGCGTAGAGATCCTCATCCCGCCCCCTCTCGTGCAGATCGTGCATCCTGGCGAGCAGCGAGGGCCGCTCGTCAAGACGCCCCGCGCCGACCACCTCACCTCCTTGGTCCGCTGGGTCCGGCTCCTCCCCCGAGCGAGGTGCGCACCTTGGGAACCTTACGAGGAACGTTCGCAACTCCCGCAAAGGGGTCGAGCATGCTTGAGACAGCGCGGTGGAGTTCAACATGAGCACCTCCTCACGCTGCCTCACGCAACGGGATCTCGACATTGACGACCGGATGGGCATCAACGACGGGGTCAAGCGCAAAGCGATGCAGGTGTGGCTCCCCCTCATAGCTGAGCGATCCGTCGCCTGAGCAGCGCAGCAGCACTGGGAGCTCGCCGAGAGATCGACTGAGGCACTTGCGCAACCGCATTGCGGCGTCCCGGTCATCGAAGGTATACATGGGCACATCTACGACGACGACTGTTTCGTCAGGTGCGCCGATGAAGCGGGTTTTGAAGAACATGAGGTCCTTTCTGTAGTTGCCTATGGGCGGTCATTGACTCGGGCTCTATCTAGAACACCTGCCCTTTCGGTTTTCTATCCGGAATCTAGAGGCCACTTCGGACATCTAGAGGGGCAGATGCATCTTGACGCTCATTTCTATCTCTTATCCCGAGGCCAGCGAACGGCTAGAAACTTGTCCACAGTCCCAAAAATCCCTGCAATTTCCGGGAAAAGCGTAGGTTGCCCACAGGTAGCCCACGGATCTAGCGCTATCTATCCACAGCGAAGGCGATCTATCCACAGGCGAGGGCGCAGGCTGGCTACAAGCCGCCGCAGGACCCGGTAGGAATCAGCCTATGGCGAGCCCCTCAGTCCCTAGCGCGAAGCTCCTCCGTGCTGCGCAAGGCGAGATCGAGCGCATCGAGCGAGCCTCGGCGATCGCCGAGCAGCGACGCGCAACGCTGCTAGCAGAACTGCAGGAGCTGGAGCAGACAATCGAGGGATACGCCCGCCGGCGAGGTCTACTCGACGAGCTGATCTCCGGACAAACCAGTCCAGCCAGCCCAGCCAGCGCAACAGCACCCAGCCTCGAACCGGCAGCCGCCGAGTCCTGGACACCAAGGCGTGCCCTGCGTGGCCGTGAGCTTCGGCGCGTCGCCGCAAGACTGCTATGGCGCTCAGAGCGAGACAGCGAAATCCACTACCGAGACTGGTTTGAGCGCGTGATGACCGCAGGGTTCGCGGTCGGCGGCAAGGACCCAGCAGCCAGCTTCCTCACAAACATCCGCGACTCACCCGCTGTGACCCGCGGATCACGATCAGGCTACTACCGCCTCGAACCCCACAACCTCGACAAGCTCGAAGAACAGATCAGCGAGACACAAGCCGAGCTCGCAGACCTCAACCAGTCGCTCACGCATGCCCATGCGAGGAGCACCGATCCCGTCCAGATCGATCGACTCACTACCCACCAGGATCATCTCACTCAGCTCCTCAGACGCACCGGAGCCGAAGTCGAGGAACTCAAATACATCTTCAGCGAGGATCAAGCCGCCGACCCCACCTCGCCCGCTCCTGCCCAACTGGCCGCATAGGTCACTAGCAAGAGGCCCTAGCGGGCAGCTCGTCGCGTGGGATGCCTGCGCCGCGTCCGAGCTGCCGCCACCGTCAGCCTGCCGCCCTCAATCCCCGCTCGGCTCCTCCGCGAAGGACCGCCGGAACGTCAGGCATCGCAACAGGTTCTCCTCGATTATCACGTCCGAGTCGGTCCGGTAGGAACGGCCGTGAGAGTGCAGGTAGTCGATCGTGAGCGTCCCGGAGATGGACCCGGCAGGCCAGGCACCGACACCGACATCCGCCGGGAACTTGCCGTCCGGTGCGAGCGGGATGCCGCGCGGCAGATCCACGAGCTGCTGTTCGCTGCGGCAAGCCAGCCGTATATTCGTGACGATCCCCGGTCCTGAACCAAGATTCCACAGGCGCAGCTTCAGCGTCCAAGGGGCGCCGTCCGTGTCTTCGTCGACTCGGGAGATCTCGTCGTAGGCCGCTTGTGGTACCGCGATGATGTACGGCATCGCCATCGCCTCCACACTGTCCCGCTCTGCCTTGGCGCTTTCCCGCGCGGCATCCGCACTCTGCCTTGCCGCCTCGACGCTCCGCCCCGTCGTCCGCGCCAACCTCCACGTGATCCCCGCCAGCGCCAGCGTCCCAACTCCGACGATCAGCTCCCCCAGGTCGATGTCCCCGCTCAGATGAACGGCGAGCAGCAGCGAGCAGTGGATCATCCTGCTGATGCTAAAAGTCCCAGCGGTTCCTTGCCTGCCGGTCCTGTCCCGCCAAGCCACAACGGACGGGACAGCTACCCACCAGCTTGCCTACCTCTTTGCCCGTCTGGGCTTCGCTTTTTTTGTCGGCGGAGGCCGGCGCTCCCTGGGAACAGGCAGGCCCTCAAGCAGGTCGTTGGGTGTCACGCCGAGGGCATCGGCTAGGACCAGCAGCGTGCTGATGTATGGCTCGGCGTGGGCTCGCTCGTAGTTGCCGATCGCGGTGCGGTGAAGGCCCGTGTCCGCGCATAGATCTTCCTGAGAGTACCCGGGTTCTTTGGCTCTGCGCAGCCGCTTGAGGTTCTTCGCGAAAGCCTTCCGCAGCTCCGCCAGTTCGGCTCGGTAGGCGGTCTTCTGGGCATCATCCTCGTCGCTCATCAGCAGCCACCCTCCTAGGTGGCAGCCAAATCGTCCACCGCTCAAACACCGCCAGCTAACTAGCGGCCAGCTATGTAAGACCAAAATCTGGACAGCTTTGCCCGATTTCCTTGACCTCTGCCCGCCCCTGTGCGAGGGTCGGGGAGACCCGTAAACCAGTTGGCCCCCGCGCTGCGCTAACAGCCGGGGGCCGCGGCACGAAGAGGAAACAGCCCCCTTCAATGCAGTTCGCACCGTACCCCAAGCCACTCTCGCCCGGCCATCCGGCCGAGGCACCCCACGCGAACTCGGGAGCTGGGCTCTTCTTCGCTGCCGCGAAAGGAGAAGACGACCGTCATGAGCAGCACCATCACCATCCCCGCCCGCCTCGTCGGGCACATCCACAGCGGCCTGCACATCCAGCTCGCCTCAGTAGGCACGGCGCTCCACGACCAGGCGCTCAACCCAGACTCCGCGCGCCCCGCCCGCTGGCAGTGCGAGCCACTCGCGCGCCTGGAGTGCATCACCGCACTACTCGACACCATCGGCTGGCACCCCACCGACACCCCCGTCGCCGTGGCGATCGACCTTGCAGAGCACTGGTGGACACTGCTGGACGCCCTCGACGACGAGCTTGAACGCCACAAGGGCACTCTCAGACAGGCAACAGGAGCCTCCAACCGCTCACGGCGACGCCGCCTGCAAAGGCGCCTCCGGGAGCTGCGGGAGTTCAAGCACACTGTCGAAGCACACATCTCCGCAGCCGGCTTCGACGCGCTGGCAGGCGCGGCCCCATACACCCTTCCATGCCCCACACACGAGCCCGCCACAAGCGAATACGGGCGCGAGCACACCATCGCGACGGCCTACATGGCCGTCTCGACTCGCCACATCGAACGGGCAGCGGCCTAGAAGCCCGCCGGTCTCCTTGTCAATCAACGTTGGCCCCGACACGGTTACAGGCCGTGCCGGGGCCGTGCACAGAAAGAAGGTGGTTCTTTCCATGCCCGATGAGCGTAGTAGCAACCCCCCCTCCGGGCCAGAGGTCGCGGAGCGCGCGATCGTCCTGCAGGTCCTCCGCAATGACCACGATGAGCGTTGGTCGCGCGCCGAACTCGAGCGCGAGATCTACGACATCGAGCCGATCGAGCTCGCAGATGCACTGGAGCGCCTGCGCCAAGACGGCGTAGTCCACCTCTCCGGCGAGCTGGTCTGGGCATCCAGATGCGCCCTACACCTCGACCAGCTCGGAATGGTCTCAATATGACCGCCGCACCAGACCCCGCGCTCGCAGCCGTCCTGCGGCACCTTCGCCACCAAAGCGGGCTCTCACAAGAAGCCCTGGCGGTCCGCGCGGGTGTCACGATCGGCGCCCTCTCGCGTATGGAACGCGGCGTGACCGCCCCGGCCTGGGGCACCGTCAGGGCCGTAGCGATAGCGCTCGGGGTGAGCCTCCATGAGCTGGGCGCCGCCGTCGAAGAAGAGCAAACCCACGCCGAGAGCAACCCCGAAGGTCGTGGTGCGCAATGAGCCCGCCCACCGCACGAAGTCCGGCCGCTGGACCAACCCCGGCGATTGCTGTTGTCCTGCGGCACCTTCGCCACCAAAGCGGGCTTTCACAAGAAGCCCTCGCGCTCCGCTCGGGCGTCACGATCGCCACCCTCTCGCGTATCGAACGCGGCATAACCGACCCGCCCTGGAGCAAAGCCCAGGCCATTGTGACGGCGCTCGGCGTGAGCCTCCAGGAGCTGGGCGCCGCGATCGAACAGGAGCAGGCCCACAAAACCAAGAGCACGGAAGGCGGCCGGGCGTGATGAGCCCGACCGCCAGGCAGGACCCCCTCGGAGCCGCGGTGCGTCGCCTACGCCAGGAGCGCGGGATGACGCAGGAAGCGATGGCGCTCAAGGCCCACGTCACACTCTCTGCGCTGTCCCGCATCGAACGCGGGGTCGCCAGCCCGGCGTACTCGACGCTCATGAAGCTCGCCGACGCCCTCGAAATCCCGCTCAGCGAGCTGTTCAATGCAGCCGAAGACGGCGATGCATGATGACCCAACATGCGAGGAAGCCAGCAGAGCACTGCTGGCTGGCCATAGCTGTTGTTGCCCACTGGGTAACGCTGTTCCCCTTTCCGTCCGATGATCTGCGATAATCGCAACTCGACGGAACAACGCCCAGGGAGGAGGGGCCATGAACGATGATCTTGAGAAGATCGGCTTGCGCGTTCGAGCGATTCGCAAGGAGCAGGGACTTGGCCAGGCCGAGCTTGCGCGCGTCCTCGACGTGGATGAGACCGCGATCTCGAAGATCGAGAACGGCAAGCGCGGGCTGGCGGCATCCGAGCTGGCGGTGCTCTGCGAGCACCTCAAGATGCCCGTCGATGTCTTCCTCTTCGGCGAGGAGGGGATGCCAAGCGGCGCCCTGCTGCGCGCTGGCGATGGCGCGCAGGCGCGGCGCCTCGTGGAGCGCGTAGACCGCGCGTTCGCGGACTACCGCTACGTCAAGGCCCTGATCGAGTCGTGAGCGCGACCCCTCTGCACCCAGGGGAGAAGCTTGCACGAGCGACACTACGCAAGTACGGCTTGCCAGCCGGGCAGCCGCCCACCGACCTCCTCGGAACAGTCGAAGCGAAGGTCTGCGTCCCGGTCCTGATCGACCGCTTCAACGACGGCGACATCGCAGGAGTCCTCCTGCGCCAGGCCGACGGCGAGAACTTCATCGCGGTCAACGCCGACCACATGGTCATGCGTCAGCGCTTCACGCTCGCACACGAGTGGGGGCACATCGAGGCTAACCACACGCCGCGCGTGGAGCTGGCCGCCGACCTCTTCGAAGGCCGGACGAGAGACCCACAAGAGATCGAGGCGAACTACTTCGCCGCCGAGCTGCTTGCCCCACGAGATGCGCTCAAGCAGTGGCTTGCGGAGCACGCGGCTATCGAGGATGTGGACGGCGCCGTGGTCGCACAGATGGCGATGCACTTCGGGATCGCATTCCCGACCGCCTGCTACCGGCTGGAGCGCGCCGGTGTGATCTCAAAGGCACGCAAGGAAGAGCTCGTGCTCGCGCTCAAAGCCAAGGGCCGCTCCTACGCCCGGCGCTTTGAGGAGAGCAAGCGTCTGGACGCACTGGAGGAAATCGCCGCGAGCGGCGCGTACCCGCGCGCGCCGCGGATCACAGAACAGTACGCAGCCAAGGCCCTGGAGGTCGATCTGATCGACCAGGAAGAATACGCCGAGATTATGGGCTCCCAGGACAGTCTTGACGCTTGGCTTGCATGACATCGATTCGCGAACGGCCCTGTCTGCTGGCCGACACAGGCCCGTTCTGCCGCTTCGCAGAAGGCGCCTCCCGGCAAATCCACGCGCTGGCAAGCTACCTCGACGGCGCTGTCTACATCGCCCAGGATGTCTCGATAGAGCTGCACCGCCGCGCGAAAACGAAGGAGCACGCCAGCTTGAAGCAGCTGGAATGGATCGACCCGAAGTTTCCCCAGCACGAGCCGATTGCGATCACCGACAGGCAAGTTCTCGCACAGATCCAGAACATCCTCGACGGCCGCCGCCGACGCAACCCAGGGCATTTCATGGAGGACCGCGGCGAGGTCGCCACAATCCTCATAGCCAAAGACCGCGGCTGGCCCGTCCTCATGGACGACGGATGGGGACGACGCAGCTTCGCACCCGCCAAGGGCGTCGAGGTCTTCAGCACCGAGGACCTATGCGTCGAGATGGCCCACGCCAAAGCCCTCAGCCACGACGACGCCTACGAGATCTTCGCAAAGGTCTACAACGCCAAACGAGCCGAGTTCAACAAGCGCGTTGCGGCCTTCAGCTCCCTCTGACATGCCTGCAGGGTTCACCGACGAGCCATCGATAGGGGAGCGGATCTAAAAATCTATCTCGCTCTCAGCACTTGCGAAGCGCGGAAACACGCGCCTGCCGACCCAGAAGGTGAGCCAGATCAGACCAACCTCGAATAGGACCACCGTCGTGAACACCTCCCAAAACTCGACGCCCCCGCGGTGGCTGCGGTCGAAGATCAGCCGCCACACTTCAGCGACACCCCAAAGATCTGCGGCGAGCAGAAGCACAAACGACAGGATCAACAAAGAGCGCCCCACCCGGTCAGGCTAGCCGCTGCAGCTATCTCGCGGGTGCGGGCGTCTCCAAGAGTCGCCTTACGCCGCCCTGTCCTTCCCAAAACGGGGGAGGCACCGGATTCGTCCTCGGACTGCAGCACGGAGACACGATCCAACGGCGGCCCCCGTCCCACCTGCCCCTATGGGCTGGTCCGGTGCTTGACCTCACACCCCCAACGTCAGGTGTGTGAGGTCAAGAACCAAACCAGGGATGGGACGGGGGAATGAGAAAGAGAAAGAAGAAGAGAGGAAGAATCAGAAGAAAGAAGAGAAGAAAAAGACAGGAAAGAAGAAGAAACAAAAGAAAAAATAATAATAATAAAAAAACAAAAAAACAACGACAAGTTACACAACAGCAGAGAGAGTAAAACCAAGGAACACGAGGAAAACGGAGGAGACGAGAGATAACCTGGGAGAGAAGAAAGGGCGAAGCGAAGGCGCGCCAAGACTCGGGGGCTACGAAAGTCGCTGGCTGAGCGGCGCTTCGCTGGGGCTTACCCGGAGGCCAGGAAGGCCAGTCGCGAAGAATCTCAATCTCGGCCCGCTCTGCGATGACATCTGCGAGCCGCTCAAGCCAACCAACCTCCGGGCGGTGCTCCGCGCGAGCACGTGCCAGCAGCCCGCTGAAGCTCCATCCTGGAGAGCGCACTCCGGCCGTGACGAGACCAGCCAGACTAGACAGCGCCGCCGGCTGGTTCGCGTCGAAGTGATGGAACGCCTGATCCCCGGCGGGCTTGTTGTGCGGCAGGCTGAACCTGCGCGCCAAGGCAACGACTGGACATGACTCCCTGCCTATAGGGACGGCGCGAACTGCACGTGAGACGGAAGCGACTCATAACCCCCTCAAGGTGGCAAAAGTGCCTATATGCAGGGTCTTTCTGGGCCGGAGCTTCGCTTTAGTTTCCGCAAATAGCGAGTTGAGGCGCCGGTTTTCGCGGTTGCGGCGGATTCAGGCCGTATCGTACGTGCGGGGTCCATGGACCCCAGGGCAACGGCCCGGTGCGGCTCAGCTCCCATTCCAGGGAGACGCCGTACCGGGCCGCCGATGCTTCTGGACCCCAGCTTACCGCCAGCCGGGTGCTCGCGCGAGATTCCTAGCCTCCGCGTTTCTTCGGAGGTTGCGATAAGTCGGCGGACGCCACCACCGTCCGTGACGGTCGACGTGGCCGTTGTGGACCTGTTCTTCGGCGAGGGAGCGTTGCTCCTTGCGCCCCGGCTGGAGGGTGTAGCGGTGCCGTAGCTCGCCGCGGTTGAGGGCGCGCCGGGGGCCGGGTCTTGAAATTGGGAGGGGGGTCTCCGGCGGGGTTTGAACGACATAGGTGCAGATGTACTCGTGTTCGTTCGACCACATGGAGGTTTTCTCGTGTTGACCGAGTTGGATGCAGGGATCGTAGATTGGGTCGGCCGCCTGGGAGCGGCTGGCGCGGAGCATGTGATGCGCCGGATGGAGATGGGCCGCAGCTGGGCCTACCATCGCCTCGGCGCATTGACCGCGGACGGTCTGCTTGCCCAGCAGATCGTCCTCTACCGCCGGCCGGGGTTGTATTTGGCGACCCGCGCGGGGTTGCGCTGGCGCGACCTCGCACAGCTCGGGGCCTGCCGGGTGGGCCCCGGCGCGTTTGAGCACGCCTGGCAGGTCGCCGAGGCAGCGGTGGCGCTGCACGAGCACCTGGCGGGCTGGCAGACCATCAGCGACCGAGAGATCCGCGCCGTTGAGAGCACGGGGGCCATGTTCGCCTCCGCGCGGGTCGGGGAAGGGCTGGGGGGGCGCCCGGCGCTCCACCGCCCCGACCTCGCCTTGATCTCCCCCACGGGCAGGGTGCTCGCGGTGGAGGTCGAGCTGTCGATCAAGGCGCCGCGGCGCCTACAGGCGATCTGCCGGGGTTGGGCGCGAGCACGGCACCTGGACGGCGTGTACTACCTCGCCGCCCCGCCCGCCGCGCGCGCTGTGCAGCGCGCCATCGACGAGGTCCACGCACAGGACAAGATCACAGTCCTCGCGCTGGACGACACTGCGGCGCTCGCTGCCGCCGAGGAAAGGGCAGCACGATGAATGAACCACTGTCGTATTTCAGCCATATTCTCGGCGTCCTCGCGCTGATGGCGGGTGGCGTCGTGGTCTGCGGGTTTGGGTTGGCGTCGGCGCTTCGGATGCGCGGTTTGCGCTGGACGTGGGCGCTGCTCGGGCTCCCCACAGGGCTGCTGTTGACCGGCGCTGGCCCCGAGGTCGTCTGGCCGCTGTGGGGTGGGTCCATGATCGCGTCCTGGCTCGGCGCGAGCTGGCACCGCACCGACCTTGCCGAGGGCGGCGATCGCGCGGAGATCGCGAGCACACGGGTAGGGATCACGCATGTCCTGCGCCGCATCCAGCAGAACCAGCAGATCAAGCAGGATGGGTGGCTGAAGGACGGCCAGCTCATCGTCGGCTGCGACCTGCGGGGGATGCCGGTGTCGATCCCCGCCGGGGCGCGCTCGGGAACGCACACCCTTGTGGTGGGCGCCACCGGGGCCGGGAAGACCGTCAGCGAGGCATGGGTAGCCTGCCGCCTCATCGACGCCGACCACGGAGCGATCGTGATCGACCCCAAGGGCGATGAGATGCTCCAGGAGCAGCTACGCCACGCCGCGGCCCGCCGCGACGCCAACTTCCTTGAATGGACCCCGGAAGGCCCCTGCTCGTATAACCCTTATGGGCGTGGCAGCGAGACGGAGATCGCCGACAAGGCGCTCTCAGGGGAGGAGTTCACCGAGCCGCACTACCTCCGCCAGGCCCAGCGATACCTCGCGCACACCGTGCGCGTCATGCACGGCGCCGGGGTGACAGTCACGCCCGTGTCGCTCGTGGCGCACATGGAGCCCGCGATCCTCGAGCTCACCGCGCGCCAGCTCCCCGCCGAGGACGCCAGCAGAGTCCAGAAGTATCTGGACTCCCTGACCGACCGCCAGCACCGCGACCTCACGGGGGTCCGCGACCGCCTCTCTATCCTCGCCGAGTCCGACACCCGCCGCTGGCTCGACCCAGCCGCCGGCACCACGACGATCGACCTGCTGCGCGCAGTCAGGGAGCGCGCCGTCGTCTACATGCGCCTCGACGCGGACCGCCGTCCGCTACTGGCGCAGATGCTCGCCGCGGCTGTCGTTAGCGACCTCGTGACGCTCATAGCGTCTCTGCAGCACTCTCCGACCCCAACGGTTGTTGTGATCGACGAGTTCTCTGCGGCCGGTGCCGGGCAGGTCGCGCGGCTCTTCGGCCGCGCCCGCTCAGCCGGTATCAGCCTCGTCTTGGGTACCCAGGAGCTCGCGGATCTCAAGGCGACCGCTGATGGGCTGCGCGAGCAGGTTCTCGGGAACGTCGCTGCGGTCATCGCGCACCGCCAGAACGTCCCCGAGTCAGCAGAGCTGATCGCCGGTGTCGCTGGCACCAAGCCCGTCTGGGTCACCACCCAGCAAACCCAAGACGGGCTGCTCAGCAGTGGCCCCTCCGGCACGGGCTCCCGCCGCCGCGGCTACGAGTACGCGATCCACCCCAGCCAGATCAAGGGCCTCGGCACAGGCCAAGCGGCCGTCATCACGCCCGGCTCCACACAGAAGCCGACGATCACGAACATCCACCACCCCGACGAGGCAGAACCATGAACACGAACCCCACCACCGACAACGCAGGGATTGGGTCGCGTAGGCTCGACGGGCCGCTCCTGCGGCCCGAGCAGGCCGCCGAGCTGCTATCCGTCAAGACAAGCTGGGTCTACGACGCCGTACGCACAGGGCGGCTACCGTGCCTGCGCGTCGGCAAGCACATCCGCTTCACCCGAACGATGCTCGAAGACTGGCTTGAAGGTACGTGATCGTAACGCGAAGCACAGGTTGGGCGAGATAGACGCTAGATCCACACCGTAGCGATCTGTCGGCAAAACGCAGGACTCCACTACGGACTGTAGAATCACACGTAGCTGATACTACAGATACTGGGAGTTCCGCTTGCCGAAACTAACATTTGTAGCTGTTGAGGGCCTGTTGGGAAGGTTCGATCATCGAGTAGCGTTTGAAGCCGATTGGGAGTTCGTGATTCTTCATGGGCCCAACGGTGTGGGAAAGACTAAGCTGCTTGAACTGATTCATTCGGTTCTGAGCGGACAGCTTGAGCGACTTCTACGCATACCATTCAAGACGGCGGAACTTCAATATGAGGATGGGTCAAGGCTCGCCGTAACTCGCGACGGGCAGCCTCGCCTTCCGGGTATCGACGATGAGCGAGACGCGGTGCAGCTGTTGGTCGAACTCCAGCTTCCCGGTCAGGGCGATTCACAGTTTCAGATTGCTCCCATACCTGATCTACCACCCAATCGCCTACGTGCCATGGAGCACGAGCTTCCCGTCGATCGAATCGGACAGGACGAGTGGTTCGATGCTTCATACGGCGATCAGATTACGACACGTGGTGTGATTGAACGCTACGCAGGTAATTTCCCTCAAGGATACTTCGCTGTTGCTGCGCCTAATGATCAGCCAAAGGAGTTTCGGGAATTTATCGATCAAACTCCAGTGCATCTTATTGAGACTCAGCGGCTTCTGACATCACGTCCTTGGCGCTCAAGGCCAAGAATGGAGGTATCTCCAATTACTGTGATGCGGTACTCAAAAGAGTTAACTGAAAGGCTCAGTGCCGCGCTCGCCGACAATTCGACCACCTCGCAGCGCCTTGATCGGACATTCCCAAAGCGGGTTCTGGAGGCATCGGCGCCGGAGGTTACAGATGAGCAAATCAGAGAGCGGTACGCTGAGCAGGGGAAGCTACGCGATCGGCTTGAGGCCGTTTCGCTTTTGGATGCAGCCGCAGCTGATGTTCCGCTCCCCGGCCGCGAGCTAGAGGAGTGGGAGCGTATAGTGCTATGGACCTACTTAGAAGACACTGAGGAGAAGCTTGCAACATTTCAGCCGCTACTTGATCGCACTCAGTTACTACAAGAGATAGTAAACTCACGATTCCTCTTTAAGGAACTCGCGATTGATCGTCAGCGGGGATTTCGCTTTAAAACACACGATGGCCAAGAGCTTGGAGCTGGGGATCTCTCGTCGGGCGAGCAGCATGAGTTAGTGCTTGCATACGACCTTCTGTTCAATGTCGAGAAAGGAAGCCTGGTGCTCATCGATGAGCCGGAGATCTCACTGCATGTATCCTGGCAGCAGCAGTTTCTGGCAGATCTGGTTCGTATATCTGGCTTACAGTCGTTGCGATTTGTGATTGCGACTCACTCGCCTCAGATTATTAACAAATGGTGGGACCGAGCTAAAACATTGTACGATGATGCGGGTATCGACGCTAGTTAGCCTGGGTTAAAATGCAAAAGTGGTTAACAGGAATTGATCTTGCAAATGAGCTGTGTATGCTACGTGCGGCAGCCGATCTTCGTGCATTTGTTATATTGGAGGGGCCAACGGACTGCCAGGCGTTAGATCCTCATGTATGCGAAAATACGGCCACAACATTTGCGGCTCATGGCAAGACAAATGCCGAACAAGCCCTCGACTTGCTGGATGAACGCGGGATCGCTCATGTCTTGGCCATTGTTGATCGGGATTGGGTCGACATGCTTGACGCTCCACTCGACTCGAGAAACGTCATTTATACTGGCGATTACGATCTTGGAGCGGAGCTCTTCTTTTCCGGGACGGTGATAGATCGTCTAGTCACGGCCTTCTCTGATCGCATAAAACGCGAAACACATCTAGTGAGCCAAAGCTGCTCACCAAAAGATCTTGTCATCAAACTGGCTGGCCCGATCGGAGTTCTTCGCTTTATTTCAGCCCGAGAAGGTTACGGGATACGTTGTGAGTCTTTTCCAGTGCATGAAGTTGTGATATCCACCTGCGGTGACGTTGATCTTGAGCGACTCTGTACGCTTGCTGTATCTCGATCTTGTCAACTCGCTGTCTCAAGTAAAGACGTCGAGGCTACCCTTAACGTCGAGCTGGCGCGATTGGACGATCTTATGCCTTATTGCTGCGATCATGAGGTCGCTTCTGGGCTCGCGACGCTCATTCGACATTGGGGTGGTTCTGCAGGCAAAGCAATGATCGAAAAGTCATCCCGCGCGGCATTTGGATGCTCAGATCTTGCCACTACCTCATTCTTCAAAGCAGTGAACGACTGGTCGGCTGCAGTGGGCGCACGTATATGGTCGTGCCCGTGTGGGTATGAATAGAGAGGTCACTAGTGATAGTGTCATGGGCATCGAGAATGATCATGGCGCTCGGAGGTAGTGTCAGTACCAGTCTTCGTGTCGCCCCTTCCTAAGGCGCTCAGCCCGCTACGCCAGCCCTGGATGCCGTATCAGAGGTGGCAGGGCAGCCAATCCTTGAATCCCATTGAACCCCGTTGGATCGCTTGTGAGGCAGTCCACTCTGTTGGAGGGGAGCGGCACTCCCGACAAGCGCCTACGGCAGGGGTACACCCTTGTCGAGCTTGGTGTCATTTTCCGCTTAGTGGAGACCGGCTGCGGCGAGCGCGGTCTGCCAGCTCCCGAAGTGTGAGCGCACGGTTGTCGTGGATGGGTGCTGCGGCGTGACGCGCAGCCAATCCGCCCACTCGGGCGGCTGATCATGCTTCGCCATGTAATCGCTCAGCGCGTCGATGACCTCGATGTCATCCCAAGCACGGGTACGCGTCGGGGCTTCCAAGGTCTCACTGGGGGCCGGCGAGACCGGGTGATAAGCCCCGGTGGTGTGCCATTCGCAGGGACGTGGGCTGCGGCCCTTCGCGTCCACCCACGCCTGTAAAGCACCAAGAATCTCAGAGTCCTGCCACACGCGGTAGCGCCTGTGCGGCAACCGCTCCAACGGAGCGAGTCGCGTCCAAGCACAGCGATCGATACGCACCGCGACCCCAGCCGGCGTCGCCCCATGCCGGCGGCCGACGAACTGCACGACATTCGCGTCTACCGTGACCTCGACACTTGAAAACCACGAGCGCACCAGCCTGTTCAGATCCCGCGCCTGTGCCCTCGACGCCTCCGTGCGGCCCAACGTCTCCTCCCTGATCCACGCCCGCAGTGGCTCGATTTCACGCAGTTCGCGCTCCCTGCGGCGCGAAACCGCCGCGTCCCGCAGAAACGCAGCCTCGGGGTGCATACCAGCAAACAACCCACTGAGCGCGGCATCCGTCTGCGCCTCATCACCGGCGAGGATCGCCATACGCAACCGCTGACGATCCACCGCAGCATCAGGCACCATCCCAGACGAGCACGGGCCCTCGGGGTCTCCGGCACCGTCCCCCTCGCCGTTGGCAAGCAGTGCGCTGATACTCGACACGAACATACCCTCGACCAAACCCGCATCAAGCGGCAAAGCACGACACCGCCCCGACATGCGACCGTGAAAATGACTTGAGCAGACATACCGCCTGATGAGCGTCCCATCACGATGCGGGTTACTCGTGAGAGCAATCAGCGAACTCCCACAACATCCGCAGGCACCGACCCGCGCCAACAGGTAGCTCTCCAGTTGCCGCGGGTACTTCGACGGGCGCCGCCCAGCCAGACTGGCTCGTATCTTTAGATGCTGGCGCTCAGTGACATACGCCGGCCAGCACCCACGGGCGACAATCTCGCCCTCGAAAACCGCCATCCCCGCATACCGCGGGTTCTTGAGGACTTCTATAATCCGGTTGATCGTCCACGATCTAGGCATACGGCCCCTCGCCCGTGGCTTCGTCCGCCACCCACGGTCATTCAGCGCCCGCGCGATCTGACCCGAGCGCCTCCCCCGCAAAGCCAATCGAAAGATCAGCTCAATCACAATCCGGCGATCAGGATCAATCTCCATACGCTTCTTGACCGCACCGAACGGATCAACGTCGACCGCGATCCGATAACCATCCGGCAGATACCCAATGTAATCCCCGCGCGCCGCGGCGCGCCGCCGACCCGCCTTGCTCGCCCGTCCCTTGCGGCGAGAATCCTCGTTGTTGCGCTGCCCCGCCACAACCGCATACAGCAGGTCCCGGAACGTGTCAGGGTCATGCACCGTCCGCACCCGCACATTGTGCTTGAGAGCCCACAGCGCAATCTCAACAGCGTGTCGGGCAACACGACCATCGCCGCGGGCCAGCCGATCGCTGTGCTGCGCCCACAACTCACATCCCCCCAGCTCATCGGCAAGCTCCTCAGCATGCCGCATAGCGTCGATGAGCCCCGCCCCACGATCCTGCCGAAACGCCGACGACGCCTCATCGACATACTCCGCCACGAGCTGACGCTCGCCCCCGCTCAATACGGCCTCCCGGCAGTCACCTAACTGTTCGGGGAGAGACCCGCGAACATCCGCGGTGCTCTTGGCCGCATAGATCACGCACGCAACCCGACCATCATCCTCCAAGACATCCCAGGGTACGGCTCCAGCCGGACAGCCGCGCAGTCTCCCGACTCATATAGCCCGAGGATTGCCCGGACACCGCCGAGCCCTGGTGGCGCCAGCTTGTAGCCCAGCAGAGCCACAGACGCTGCAGGCAGGCGACCGGGGGTGGGTAGGTCGGCGAGTCCTTGAACCCCGTTGGGTCGCTTGGGAGGCAATCCACTCCGTGGAGGGCAGCGGCGCTCCCGACAGACGCCCCCTCCCCGCGACGCGGAGCGTCAGCGACGCCGGAGGGCCACCGGCCCGACCCTGCCTGCATTGGGCTGGAGGCAGTTGTGCAAGCAGGCGCGCAAGCGCGTCGTCATCAGGGGGCGTAACTCGCCGTAAACGGGGCCATCGACCATCACGGACATCGGCCATCAAAGGACGATAGGCACGCCGGGCGGTCCGGCGTGCGTGACCGGCGCGTCAAGCGCGCCTCCCCGCGGGCGGCCTGATGATGGTTCCGGCTTCGCCTCCACGCACCCACGGGTACTCCCTGGCGGGGGGCCGCCCGCTGAAAGCACTCAGGGGTGAGATGCGGCCGGCAGCCCCCTCAGCCCAGCGGAGGACCAGCCCCCAGGCCCTTATGCTGGCCAGATGCGACGGCGAGGCTTCAATCCGGTCCGACCGCGCCACGACCTCTAGAGAAGACCTCTAGAGAAGACCCAGCGACTGTCCGAAGCACGTTATACGCTCAAGACGAGCTGTGGAGCCGGAAAGTCGGGATGCGCCGCCAGGGACTCGAACCCTGCCCGCCGGATTAAAAGCCCGGTGCTCTACCCGATGAGCTAGCGGCGCTCGCCGGTGCAGTCTGCCACATGTGAGAGCACCCGTGGCGGGGCCACGGCGTGGCGGCCCGGCCAGAGAGGGCGCGCGAGGGGCTCGCGGATGGACCTCCGCGAGCCCCTGGGCGCGGCCACGGCGCCTCAGCCGAAGGTGACGGTGGCGGTGGCGGTGGAGCGGGCTCCCCCCTGCGAAGGGGCGAAGGTGGCGGTGAGCTTCACGCGCATCCGCCGATGGCGCCCGTGCAGCGCGGCCATCGCGCCCCGGGGGAGCACCGCGGTGAGGGTGAGCCGCTCGCGCTTGCGGGTGCTCCTCGCGGTGGCTCTCACTCCGCCTCCCCTCAGCGTGAGGCGCCCGGCGGAAGGCGCGAGGATGATGAGCGTGGCGAGCCTTCCGCGCACGCGGTGGCTGAGGATCGTCACCTTCGCGGGCTTCGCAAGTGCGGGTGCCGTCTTCGCTGAGGAGGCTTGGAGGGAGGGTATGTTCACGACCACAGTTGTGGCACCCGCGGTGAGGCCTCCAGGCGCGCTCCCGGCCCCGGTGCCGGAGCCGCCGCCACTCGATCCGCCGGGCGCACTACCGGAGCCGCCCGAGCCGCCGGGGCCCCCGTTCCCGCCGCCGGCGCCCCCAGCACCCGAGCCGCCGCCCGCACCCGAGCCGCCGCCGGAGCCCCCTTCGCCGCCTTCTCCTTCGCTCCCTTCGCCCCCTTCGTCTTCGGGGTTGAGCAGTCCGACGGCGAGGCTGCGGGTTCTATCGAGCAGGCCCATCACCCCGCCGGTGGAGCCGAGTTCGCCGGTGAGCGTGGGCAGGCCCGCGAAGCTGCCTTCCGAGGATTCGCCGAGGGTGGAGGCGAGCGTTTCCAGGGGCACGCCGAGGGCGGCGGCGAGTGAGGTCGTCGTACCGGATCCCCACGCGATGCCCCCCAGCAGATCGCCCACCACGGGCACTAGCTGTGAGGGGGTGGCGGTGGCGAACAGTTCGTCCACCACGCCCGCGAGCTGCGCGGGGCTCAGCTGCGTGAGGGCTTCTTCGCTGAGGCCGGTGGGCAGCGCGGCGAGGTGGGTGCGCAGTTGCGCGAGCTGTTCTTCGGAGAGCCCTTGTGCGAGCGCGGTGAGGATCGTGGTGAGGGTGGCCTGTTGTTCGGGGCTCAGCCCTCCGGCGAGGCCGCTGAGGAGGGCGGCAACCTGCGCGGGGTCCGCGCCGGAGGTCACCGCACCGAGAAACGATTCGAGCTGTTCGGGGGTGAGTGAGGCGAGGAGATCTTCGGGTGTGAGTTCCCGATGGGCGAGCGCGAGCAGCGTTCCAAGCAGCGGATCGCTGCTCACCGCGGTGGTGAGTTCGCCGAGGGTCGCTGCGCTGTTGGCGCCCAGAAGGGTGGTGATGAGGGTGCCGAGCGTAACCCCCTGGCCGCTCAGCGCGCCGCCGCTGGCGCCCGCGAGGAGGGCTCCCAGCTGCGCGCTGCTCAGCCCGAGGTCGCTCACGGGCAGGTTCGCCAGCAGTGGTCCCAGATCGGAGGTGGGCACTTCGAGGAGGGCCGCATTGACCCCCGCGGCGTGGGGAGTGGGTGAGATGGCCGGACGGGCCCCCGCGGTGGCGGCGGGGAGGGTTGTGAACAGCGCGATGAGGACCACCGGGAGCGCCACTGTGAGGTGGCGCAGCCGAGGGCCGATCGCGCGGAACTGGTAGGTGCGAGCGCGCATGAATCCCCCATTTGGTTTTAGGTAGAGCACGTGTTTACGACTACGTGCGTTGAATAACGACCAACCTACCCAGCCTTTTCACCTATGTCGAATGCCTTCGACATATGTTCTTTTGACTGAGGGGAATCGGTGGAGTCAGCTGGACTCAGAAGCCACGCGGAGCATCTCCTCGATGCGCGTGAGCTTGACGCGGGGACGCCCTGAGGGCTCCCCGAGGAGGCGCTCGTGCCGGTCGATGGCGCTCCACCCCTCGTAGCTGACGAGCGAGGGCTGGCGCTTGCGCAGGAGCGCCTCCACGGCTGGAGGGTTGGGCGAGGGGGGCTCCAGCAGATGGCCCTCGGCGAGGTCGGCGAGGATCGCATCGACGGTCTCCTGGGCGTCCTTCTTGTTGGTGCCGATGACGCCGGTGGGGCCGCGCTTGAGCCAGCCCACCACGTACTCGCCGCGGCGCACGGCGTCGCCGTCGAGGACGCGCCCGCCGCTGTGGGGCACGGTGCCGGCGCGCTCCTCGAAGGGAACGCCGGGGAGGGGACGCCCGCGGTAGCCGATCGCGCGCAGGACGAGCCCCGCGGGGATGGTCTCGCGCTCGGCGGTGGCCTCTGCGCGCAGCGCGCCGGTGGGCGTGGGGATGAGCTCGTTGCGAGCGGCCTCCACCGCCGTAACGCGCCCCTCGGCGTTGGCGCTGAGCGAGAGGGGGGAGAGGAGAAAGCGCAGCACCACCCTGCGGCGCTTGCCGGAAGGCGCGCGGGAGGCATACTCGCGCAACACCTTCACATTGCGCTCGGTGGCGGCGTCCAGCTCAGGCCCTCCTACCGCGAGCGCGCGCTCGAGCTCCTCCCCATCGACGATCACGTCGGCGTCGGCGAGCTCGCCGAGCTCGAGCAGCTCGGGGTTGGTGAAGGCGGCCTGGGCGGGGCCGCGGCGGCCGAGAATCACGACCTCCTCGATGGAGGAGTGCTCGAGCACGTCGAGGGCGTGATCGGCGATGTCGGTGCGCGAGAGCTCGGCGTGCGAGAGCGTGAGCATACGCGCGGCGTCGAGGGCGACGTTTCCATTTCCAATCACCACGGCGCGCGTGCAACTGAGATCGAAGTCGAGGTCGCAGTGATCGGGATGGCCGTTGTACCAGCCCACGAAATCGGTGGCCGCCCAGCTCCCGGGGAGCTCCTCGCCGGGGATTCCGAGCGCGCGATCGGCCGGCGCGCCGGTGGCGTAGACGAGCGCGTGGTAGTGCTGAAGGAGCTCCTCGCGCTGAATGTCCCTACCGAGCTCGATGTGTCCAAAGAAGCGAAAGCGGGGGTGAAGAGCAGTTTTCTCATACACCCGCGTCACCGACTTGATCTTGGGGTGATCGGGCGCTACGCCCGAGCGCACGAGCCCGTGTGGAGTGGGGAGGCGCTCGAACATATCCACCTCCACCGAGGACTCCTTGAGAAGGTGCCCCGCGGCATAGAAGCCCGCGGGACCGGAGCCGATCACGGCGATGCGCACGGGAGGGGAGTCGGTGTCGTTGGTCATCTCGGGTTGAAGTAAGAAGAGGCCCCCACAAGGGGGGCCGCGCGGGTCGGTTGGCGAGGAGCCGCCGGCCTTGCCGAAACGGGCGCTTGGTGGGTGTGAGCGCCAGATGCACGCCCTTCGGCCACGCTATGACAGTTGCGACACATCTTAGAGCGCGGGCTGGCAGATCCAATTTACGCGTGCGCCTCATCGCTGCTCTTGCACGTAGAGGAGCTGTCCGTTGCTGAGGCGATAGACGGTGCCGACCGGCTGGCCGTGACCGCCGCGGCGGGCGCGCTGGAGGATGGTGAGGGCAGTGTTTGCGTGTGCTGGGTGGTCGGCGTGCGTGCTTGCAGGCGGTGGGTGTGCTGGTTGAGCGTCAGGCCGAGCCCGGCGATCAGGAACGCGACGGCGAGCACGATGCCGATGTCGAACAGGTTGACGAGGCCGTCGAGTGGGTCTCCGGCGGCGTCTTCGATGCGGCCGTGGCGGCCGAGTCCTGTGCGGCGATTCATGGGATCCCCGGTGGGATCTGTGGACCGGGCGTTTTCGTGGGGGGCATCTGCGGAGTGGAGATGGGGCGCGTGGCGCCCCGTACCCGTATGGGCCGGTGGGGCAGCTATGGGGATCGTTGCCCGCTCCAGTGCGGTGAGGTCTTCGCTGTACATGCGGGTGCGGGTGAGTGTCAGCGCGAACGCGACGGTGCCGACGAGCAGCCCGATCGTGGTCGCGGCAAACGCTGTGCGCAGGTCGTCGGCGAGCGTGCTCACTTCGCCGCGGCCGAGCGCCGCGAGTCCCGGTGCGAGTGGGATCAGGGTGCCCATCAGGCCGAGCGCCGGCCCGGCGCGGACGAGGATGCGGGTGTGGTCCAGGCGCCGCTGGACGGCGAGCTCGTAGTCGGCGAGCGCGTGCTCGATGCCGGCCTGCTCATCGGCCAGGACTGCTCGGGCGATCTCGAGGAGCGCGTCTCTTGAGAACGAGCTTGGCGCGCGGGCTGAGAACGCGGCGGCCTGTCGGGGTTGGCGATGACCTGGCGAGCGAGGCTCCGCAGCGCGCTGCGTCCGGCGCGTGCGCGAGACCACAGCTCGATCGCGAAGCGTCCCAGCTCGACCGCACAGAGCAGGAGCACCAACAGCGCAAGGATCAGGACGGGGATGCGCAGCGAGGAGGCGATCCGTGCGAGTGCTTCGGCGAGACCGTCCGTGGCTGCGAGCGTGCTCACAGGATCACCTCGGGCCGCCGCCGCTCGATCTGCGTGCCGATGAGGACGGACAGGAGCAGCGCGCCGGCGATGCCGATCGCCGGCCACAGAGTCTGATTGCCCCCCGCTCCCGCGCCGTGCAAGCCCGGAGCGCCTGGTTCAGGCACGCTTTGGGCGTCGTGCTTCTCCCGGCGCTCCGATCAGCACACCTTTGACCTCCTGTCCGCCGGGCTGCCGGGTGCCGCTGCCGGGTGGCGAGGTGAGTGCCGCGCCCGCGCCTACGCCCTTGGGGGCCGATCCTGCTCCTGCCCCGTGGTGATCGCTGCTCCGTTCAGGTGCCGGCGCCGAGTGCGTGGGATCGGCCGTTTGTGCGCCGAGGCCGGGGTTTCGTCGCTGCTTGGCGTTCCCGCGCGCAGCTGCCGGGCTCGGGTGCCACGGAGTTGCCGCCGGCCGCCGGGCTTCGTGCCCCTGCTCTGGGGCTGCGGGCGGCTGAACAAAGGGGCTCCTGCTCCGCCGCCGCCGGCGATCACGCCGCCGCCGGGCTGAGATGACTCTCCGCCCTGACCGTGTTCGGCCGACCTCACAGGCGATGGGCTCGTCGGATCGCTTTCGGGGCTCGACGGGGCGGAGTGCCCTTGGTCGAGCGCGGCACGGGTGCTATCGGGAGGGGCTGCCCGGCGAACGCGGGCGCGACATACGCGGTCATCCATACGCCGTTGAGTTCTTCGCGCGCCCTGTAGCGGATGTGGCCGTCGGGCTGCTGCAGGGATTCCATGTAGTCCAGGGGTTCGCGGCCCGAGCCCTTCACCCAGTTTTCGGGGTTTTCACCCGCGGCCCACAGACCCTGTACCGCCCAGGCGGTGGAGGCGACGTTCGATTCGCCTTCACCAGGCCTCTCCGGGAAACCCCCGTCGGGTTCCTGAGCTTGGTGCAGATATTTGAGGGCCTTTTGCTGAGATTCGCCAGGGGCGGGTTGTCCGGGGGCGTTCAGTGCCTGGAGCGCCGCTCCCGTCATATCCACTTCGCCGGCTTCGCTCCTCGAGTTCTGCGGCGACCAAGCTGCCGTCGGGGTTCTGCTGGGCGATCAGCCATTCGGTGGCGTGCTTGACGGCGCTCTGCGCGGCGGGTTCGGCGACCAGGCTGAGGGAGAGGATCGCGTAGATCGTGTCGTTGATTTCACCGTGGCCGCCCGGCACGAACGGGAAGGACCCATCGGGGAGCTCGCGAGCCAGCAGTTCGCTCACAAGGTCGATGCCGCCATAGTCGTGCGGCGAGGCGCCGGCGGCGTCGGCGACGAGCAGTTCGCGCTCCAGGGAGGTCGTGCAGATGGCCGGCCTGCAGAGTTCTTGGTGCAGCGCCTGAGCGGCGTGGGTCCTCAGGTAGGTGTAGGCGTCAACGCCGCCGTTCGGTGGCCTGGTCTTGAGGGTTGATCGAGTCGGCGGCGAGCGCGAAGGTGACCCAGGCGCTGAAGTCCTGGTTGGATTCTCCACCGAGGTTGCCGCCGAACCCACCGTCGGGATTCTGTGCGTTCTGCAGGAATCTCACGGTGCTTTCGAGCCGCCCCTTGTTGGTTGGGTTATTTGGTGCGGCCAGCGCCGAGCGCGCACGGCTCCGATAAGCGAATTGCGCTTGCCGCCTATGCGGAGGGACGCAGCGAGCGAACAGATTTCTTTGCGACCGGACGCTTTGATCTCTTGTACGGGAGACCGGGCGCGGCTTCCGGGACGCCACGCCGGTGGGGTCTCCGGCAGTCGGCGGGGGGCCGGATACGAGCCTCCGAACACTCGGTTGCCCACTGCGGGCTCCGGTTCGTCGCGGACAGGTGCTTTGGCCTTGCGGGTGGCGGGGACGCACTACGCTCCGGCGGGACGCGACATCAAGACGGTTTGAGCGAACCGCGGCTTCCATGCCTTGCGGGCCCAGGACTGTCGCCTTGATCCTGTGCCAGCCCGGCTTGGTGAAAGTGATGCTCGCCTTGCCCTGCGCGTCAGTGACGACCGTGGAGGAGCTTTCGGTTTCGATCTTCTCAAAGCCGTTTGCGGCGGTGTGGACCGGCGAGACCCTGGCCCCAGGCGCTGGAGCGGAGCCCGTGCGCTGCGGGGTGGGAGGCGGGATGCCTTCGTTGTTCGTCGGCGTCGTCGAGGACTTCGATTGCAAAGGGCTTGCCGAGTTCCGCGATCGCCGTCAATGGAGGCAGGCCAGAGGAGTAGGCCTGCCGCCACGGGCAGAAGCTCGAGGAATAGTCTCTCGTTGAAAGCGTTGTAAACCCAGAGGACTTCGCTGTCTGGCCCCAGCTCGTACTGGCAGCCGCCGGCGCTCGTGAAAACGTCGTTGACGAGGATGCCCCAGTAGGCGCCTTCTGTGATGTTCTGCTCGTCCGGCCCGAAGCGCGTGAGGAAGTAATCGTCGAATGACGAGCCGTACCACTGTGCGTCGAACGTTTCTCCGATGATGCCCATCGCGTCCGCGGCGGAAGCCGTTGGAGTGGGGCCTGGAGTTGCGTGCTGGTGGTTGTTGGTCCCATCACACCGGCGCGCTTGGGTGTCCGAGGAAGCCTTTATGTCGTGGCCTTCGGTCCAGATCGGCCCCTCGAACAGGGTTTCGCTCTTGCCCTCGATCCGCACGTTGACCTGCACAGGCGTCGCCTGCGCCGCGGCGGCGATGGGGAGAGCCAGGCAGGCGGCAGCGAGCACTAGGACGAAGATGCGCGTGTGCATGTGCAGACCCTTTCCATGTGAAGGTTCGTCATTGGCGGGCCGGCTGCCCCGCCCGCGTGAGCGGGCGGGGCGATAGCCGGTTGTCCTGGCTCAGCAGTGGCCGCCCGAGGCGTGCACGCAGACCGCGACGCTCGCGGTCGGCGCGAACCCGCTCTTGGTCCCCCTCAGGTGAGCCGTACCGAGGGCGTTGAATTTGACGGTCGCCTGACCGGAGGCATTGGTGCTCACCGGCGCTTCGCCACCTTTCACCGAAACACCGTTCGCGGCGCTGCCAGCGCCGGCGGTGCTGTACTTGTCGACCGTCACTGTCGCTGTTTCGCCCTGTGTGATTTCCGTGGGAGCCCCACTCAGCTCGAGCGGCAAGACGGTTGGGGTGTATTCAGGAGCAGTGACCCGATCGACAAGGAACAGCAGCCTGTCGCCTTCGTGCAGCTGGAGCGTGCAGGCGCCTTCTTCGGCGTACTTGTCGTTGAGCCAGACCGCCCAGTAGCGAGGGTCGCCCATTGTCCATTCGTGTGTCTCGCCGAGAATCGTCTGAATGTATGTTTCGTGATCCCAATTGCCTGCGGTGGCGAGCTGCAGCGCGCCCGCGGCGGTCGTGCCTGGACAGTTCCCCGGCGGGGGTGTGGCTGTGTTGTTTGTGGTGACGGTCGTCAAGGGCAACAGCGTTGAGGTGGCTCCCTCGACCCGCACACTCACGGTGGCGGGCGTACCGGCTATTGCCGGGGCGCTCGCGGTGAGCAGGGCGAGGAGAGAGGCAGCAGCAAGAGTCGCGATATGTCTTCTCTGCATGGTTTTCTTCCTTTCTGGGTTGATCGTTGGTGAGACGAGCCAGGGATGGGTGGCGCAGTGCTGAGGCCACCTATCCCTTGACGATTGCGAGAGTTCCCTCTCGACCCGGTGTGCTTCAGCGCAGGACGGTGGATGCGCTCGTGCCGGTGCCCGGGTCGCGCATGGCCGCGGCGATCCACGCCACACGGTCATCGCGTGTGCGCAGCGCTTTGAGCACTGAGCTGCTGAGGTCGATGGTCACCGTGCCCGAGGCGCCCGCGGCGATGTGAGCTTCGCCTTCGCCCACAACACTTCGACGCAGGGGTGCTCCGCGCCGGGCTCGCAATGCGACGCGCACGCGCACCACACCAGCGCAGCCGGCGCTCCCCGTCTTCGGCAGACAGGTCAGCTCGACCGTCAGATGCCCGTGGCGCACCCGCGTAAGCGGCGCCGACTCGCACCTGCAGATGAGGCGGCATGGGGGTGTGCGTCCTCGCGGTCGTCCCCGTCGTTGGGGTGGTGGTCGTCGTCGGGGCTACGCCGCTATGGACGAGGAAGGCGTCGAGGCCGGCGTTTCCTGGCTTTCCGGGGTTTCGCTGTTCGGGACGAGCCGCACTGCCACCAGCGCGCCGAGCCCGACGGTCGCGGTGGCTTCGCGTTCATCGCTGCCGCCTTCCCTGCTCATCTCCCATGCTGTCTTCCCGGGTTCGGCGCTGACGCCGTTGACCCGCGTTATCCGCCCGCCTTGGAGCGAGATGTCTGAGAGGCAGTAGGAGGGCTGGGACATTTCGCTCGCGGCCGTGAGCATCTGAGCGACGGTGGCTCCCACCGGGGCGATGACCTTGCACATGCGGATCGAGCTGCCGCCCGTGATATGCCCGGCGCTGTCGATCACGAGCGTCATCGGGACGGGGGTGCCGGCGGCCACGGCGGGTGCCGGTCGCACCGCCGGAGCTGTGGCTTCCTCACGCGCCGGCGGTGGCGCGATGAATCCGGTACCGCTCAGCGCGCGCACTGCGTCCTGGGTCGAATAGAAGTCTTCCTCTTCATCGTGCGCATGGATCTGAAAGCTGCCGTCTTCGTTTTGCTGAGCAATCAGGAAGTCGATCGGCGTCTTGCTTTCTGAGGTCGTCCATGCGGCTGCCTGCGGGTCGATCTTGCAGGCATCGAACCCACTCACTACCCAAGCTGTGGAGTCGGTGTTGACCTTCGGGTTGATGAACCCGCCCGTGGCGGTGTCCTGCACGGTGTGCAGATAGCTCTCGGCCTTCACGATCGCCGGGTCCGTGCTGGGCGCCCCAGCCGTGCAGAGGGCCGCCAGCGCGGCGCCCGTGAGGTCCGCTTCGGAGTCTTTCGTGCCCGCCGCGAAGTTCCAGCCACCGTTGGCGTTCTGCTGCTCGCGTACGGTCCGCACGAGGGTGTCGATCACCTCGCGCGGCGCTCGGACGGCGGAGAGCGCGAGCACCCCGAAGACATCCGCGTTGGTTGCACCCTTTTCGCCGAGTTCGTGCCCATTGAACTGGGCGGCGAGATCGGCGAGGAGGTTCGTCTGAGCATCCAGGCGCGAGGGTTCAAGCCCCCCCGAGTAGCCGGCGAGGATCGCCCGCTCGAAGTCGGTGGCCGAGAACAGCGCGGGGGGTTCGCCCGTCCACAGCGAGAGATAGAAGTCCTGTGCGCTCGGTTCGCCCGGCGCGAGGCGCACATCCGCTGCGTTGATGCCTACGGATGCCAGACTGATCATCGACCAGTCCCCGCCAAATGAGGCAAGTTCGCCGCTGGGTTCCTGCAGCAGGGTCATCCATTCCACGCCGTGCCTGGCGGCGGCCGTCGCTTCGGCTTGTGTGACCACGGCGGCTGCCGCGGGGGCAGCGGCGGGGCCGAGGGTCGCGAGGCCAAGAGATAGGAGCATCGCTAGCGCGAGCCCGCTGACTCTGAGGGGGTGCTTCATGTCGCCATCTCCTTGATTAGGGGCGGCGACACGCACGCATGCATAGGCGGCGCACCGGCCGCCTATACGCGAGGCTTACCATCGGGGCACTGAATACGGGGCGTATTCGGGCTCGGGATCGACCTCCCGGATCTCCTTCCCAAGCCGAAGCTCAGTGGAACCACGATCCGTTCGTCACCCACACCGCTGCGCGTCAGCCCCGGAGTCACACCGGAGTTCCGCCACCGCAAGCACGCGAAACATAGCGCAGACAGCCCCGACGCGCTGGACTTCGCGAACCTTCGCTTCAGTGGGCGCGGCCCGACTCGAACGGGCGACCCCCTCGGTGTAAACGAGGTGCTCTGGCCAGCTGAGCTACGCGCCCCCTTGGCAGGGGATCTAAGAGTATCCAGTGGAGCGCCTCTTTCCAGGCCTCGCGTGGGGTATCCCTTCCCAGGCCATCTCCAAAACCGGCGCGTGCGGCGCGTGGAGCGATGGCTGGGCGGACATCGCTTGTGCCCTGTGGACCATCCCGCGAGCAGCGCGTGCGTCAGCGGAGCGATCCGGCGGCGGCAGCGGCGGGCACTCCCGCTGCGCGGCCCGCGCGGCCCCCTCCTTGGGGGCCTCTCCTCCTTTCTCTGCGCGTACGGCCCGCGAGGCCCCTTGTGGGGCCTCTCCTCCTTCTCTAACCCAATCTACGCGCGCGCGTGGCGCGTGTCATGCTGAGGGGGTGAGCGGGGGTCGGCGATTGTGGGTGCGGATCGCGCTGGGGGTGCTCGCGCTGGTGCTTGTGGTGCTCATCGCCGCGCAGCTCTTTGGCCCGGCGCTCGCCGCGCACAAGGTTCGCGAACGGGTGGGGCGCTATGGGACGGTGCTCAGCGCGCACGTGAGTGCCTTTCCGGCGATCGAGCTTCTGTGGGGGCATGCGGATTCGGCGAGCGTGCGTGCGGGTTCGCTCAGCTTCACGATGGCGCAGGGAGTGGATCTGCTGTGGGAAGGGCGCGGGGTCACCAACTCGGATCTGAGCGCCGCCTCGATGCAGATCGAACGGGTGCGCCTGAGCGATGTGGATGTGCGCAAGCGCGGCGCCTCCCTCGTGGTGGCGGGGACGCTCTCCGAATCGGAACTCAAGAGCGTGCTTCCGGTGGGCCTCGAAGTGCACTCGCTGAGCGATGCCGGTGGGCACATCCTCGCGCAGGCAACCGGCGAACTGCTGGGGGTCTCGGCGACCGTTTCGGTGGATGTGAGGCCTCTGGAAGGAAAGCTCGTCGCCGAACCCCAGGGGGTGCCGCTGGGGGGCTCGCCACGGTGACCGTCTTCTCCGATCCGCGCCTCCGCATCGAAGCGGTGGATGTGGCGCCGGTGGGCGGCTCTAGCCTGCGGCTGACCCTGCGAGCGAGCCTCGTGGGGAGCTGAGCCGTTCGCGCACCACCATCGGCATCCCCCGCTTGGGGCTGATGGTGGGCATCTGGCGGATGCTCAGCTTGAAGTCCTCGGGGAGCTCCAGCGAGAAGCGCTGAAGGAGGAGTGTTGCGATGGTGCGCACCTCGAGCTGCCCAAAACGCATCCCTATGCACGTGCGCGAGCCGCCCCCGAAGGGGATGTAGGCGCCCTTGGGGAGTCTCGCCTTCGCCTCGGGCGCGAAGCGTTCGGGGTCAAAGCGCTCGGGCTTTGCGAACACGCCCGGGAGGTGGTGGCTGGCCCAGGAGCAGTAGTTCACGAAGGTATCGCCCGGAACCGCTGTGCCACCGAACTCGAAGGCCTCGAGTGAGCGTCGTGGGCCGATCCACGCGGGGGGGTACATGCGGAGGGTCTCCTCGAGCACCTTCTCCAGCTCCCCCAATTCGCCGCTCATCAGCTGCGCCGCCGTGGGGAGGCTCCCCGCGAGGAGGGCATCCTGCTCGGCCACTACCTTCTTCGCCGCCTCGGGGTGGTGCGCGAGCTCGTAGAACATGAACGCCACCGTGGAGGTGGTGGTGTCGTGGCCGGCGAACAGCAGCGTCATCATCTCATCGCGGATCTGCCCCTCGGTGAGACCCTCGCCGTCCTCATCGTGGGCATCGAGGAGCAGCGAGAGCACATCCTCCCCGCGCTCCCCCGTCCTTCGCCGCCGCGCGATCTCCGCGAAGAGGATGCGGTTGAGCTTGCGCGTGGCCACCTTCTGGCGGTGCCACGGGCTGCCCGGGCCGCGAAGCACCCGCAGGGGAACGGGGCTGGCGTAGAACGCGAGCGCCTCCTCGAAGAGCCCCGCGGCGTCCACCTCGCGCGCGTGCGCCCCATCGGGATCGAGTCCAAAGAGGGCGCGCATGGCGATGCGCAGAGCGAGCTTGCGCGTCCACGCATACAGATCCACCCTCCTCCCTACAGCAAAGGAGTCGAGCGCTGCGTTGGTCTCTGAGATCATCGTCTCCAGCGTTCCCGCGATGCGCTCGCGGTGAAACGCTGGCAGCATGATCGTGCGCGAGCGGCGGTGGTAGCTGCCATCGGTCGTGAGCAGCCCATCGCCCAGGAAGGAGAGGAGATCGCGGAAGTGGCTTTCGCGCCACTGAAAGTTGGTGGCGTGCGAGACGGTGATGTAATGATTGGCCTCGGGCCCCAGCATGAACACCACGTTGCCGTGGAAGAGGCGCAGCGTGAACACCGGCCCATAGCGCTCATAGGACTCCAGCAGCAGCGCAAGGGGTTCGTCGGTGAAGCGCTTCGTGCGCGCCATGCTGAAGTTGGTGGGCCCCGGCGGGAATGGCACCTCCGAGGCACGCTCGGCCTGCAGATCCTTCACAATCGCAAGCAGCGGATTCATCGCGCGCAGCGGCGGTGGGACGGCGGTGGGCGGCATTCACGCCATCCTACACGCTCGACTGGCCAGCTGGCCAGGTTCTCGCGGGAAGCGGTATTCGAAGCGACGGCCCGCGGCCGTGCGAGCTTGTCCTCGCGGCGCGGGGCAGGCGTTTGCAGCTCGCGAAAGAGCGCTCGCGACGCGGCGAAATGGGCCCTTACGGCCCCACGAGGCGAGGCTTGGCATACTGGGGATACGCGCGTGAAGTGGCCCTAAGGCCTCGCGCTCACGCGGGGGCGTAGCTCAGCTGGTTAGAGCGCCGGCCTGTCACGCCGGAGGTCGCGGGTTCGAGTCCCGTCGCTCCCGTTCTCCCACGAATCTAGCTTGCGCTTTTCCCTGCAAAATATATAGGCGTCCGGCTTGTGCTTGCGTGGGCTTAGAACGCGGTGGTGAGATCGCGCCACCGCTCGTGGGATGGTCGCTGCTGCAGTTGACGCTCGATGCCGGCGACGATCTCAGCGAACTGGCTGTGGTCGAGTGTCCAGATGAGGATGATGCCGGCGTGTGAGCGGCCGGCCTCGGCCCACTGACGTGCGAGCGGCGCGAAGTCTCGACTGTTGCGTGTGATGAGTATGCGCTGCTCTGATGCGGCAAGCTCCAGCACCTGCGGGTCCGCGAGCCCCTCGAAGGTGGCGTCTTCGGCGAGCGCGAGCACGTCATGGTCGGCCTCGCGCAGCTTCGCGGCGACGCGGCGAGGGGAGAGATTCGCGTCGAGCAGCAGCCGCAAGGATGCCTATGCCGCAGGCGAGAGCTCGATGAACGGGTAGAGCTCGCGCCACTGCTCGGCTGTGCGGCGGTTCTCCGCTATCGCCTGCGTAATCTCATCGGGGTAGCTGTCGCGGTAGACGACAGCGAGATACACGTGGCGCTCGCTCAACTGCGTCTGCTCCACGAGGCTCTCGATCGAGCCGAAGTCCTCGAGCATCTGAACGATCTCCCAGACATCGAGGCCCGAGCCGATCACCCACGGGCGCCGGGCGGCGTCCTCGCCGCGAAAGCCGATCCCGGCGAAGCGGCGAGTGCGCACCGCCTCCTCTGTCAAAGCCTCGACTATCGCGCTCTTGGAGCGGCGAGTCCTCCTGGCCTCATCCTCGACGAGATGATCGGTCGGCAGGCTGAAACGGACGCTGAAAGGCTCGCCCTTGCGTGCTCTCTGACTCGCCGCGGATGACATGGACCACACGGTAGCACACAAAACTTACAGTGTGCTGCATTGGCTGGGACACTCAGATTGTTCAGTGCTTGTCGTCCTGAGCAGGCGAGAGCTCGGCGTAGGGTAGGCGCTCGGATGTCGGGCGAAGCGAGAGCACCGTATGCGTCAGGTTGGGGTGCTTTCGCGGTCGTGCTCCTGTAGATATGGCGCTAGGTACTTGGTGGCGATCTTGCTCGGAGGCGACCACGTTGGTGTGTCGGTGATCTCCGAGCTGAACCCGTGTCCTCCGGTGATGTGAGCGGTGAGGTATTGAGGCTTCCCGTTCGTCAACAGCATGCCGTGGATCGTTGGGTTGAAGCGCTTAGGCATCACCGATGCCCCAGCCAGAGCCGCGATCGACTGCGCAGCAGTGTCGGCCTGCTGCGAGCCGATGCCACCGTGCTTGATGGGGAAGTCGGTCGCATCGCCGGCCGCGTAGACGCGCTCGACACCTGGAACTCGGCAGTATGGGTCCACCTGGATGAAGCCGTGCTCGCCGAGCGGGATGCCGCGGACCTCGGGTCCGAAGAGCTCGGGTAGTGCGATCACTCGGTCCACCTCGAGGTGTCGGTCACCGGGGTTGATCACGACCTCGCGGGCGTTGGGAACCTCGGCGTATGCGGAGGTGATCGTCTCGATGCTCGCACGCATGAGGAGCTCGGCTATGGAACTGCTCGCCGATGCGCCAAAGATCGCGAGCGGGCCGTCCTCTGGGGTGATGATCGTCGTCTCCAGATTGATGCCCATGTCATACGCCCGCCCGGCTGTCATCAGCGCGAGCTCGTACAACGGCAGCGGCCAAGCCATGCGGCCGGGCGCGACAAACGCCAGCTTGTGGACGGAATCGCCCTCGACATCCCGGATCAGCCCGTGCATGGTCTCGTCCAGATCGCGGTCGTCGATCGTCAAGGCGTGCTTGTAGCGCTTGTTGATGTTCGCGCCAAGCGCGAGGACAAGCGCGTCGTACTCGATCGCCTCGTCGGCCTTCGTGTGAATCGTCCGCCGCGCCGGGTCGATCCAGCCAAGTTCGCCGTGCAGGAGCTTTGCGCCGGCATCGTGCACGATTGGGGCGAGTGGATAGCGGCGGGCCGCACCATGGGCGAACGGCTCGCGGACGACCATCGGCCGGTACACGAACTCGGTGTTGGGAGCGATCACCGTCACATCAGTTCGGTCGCGCGCAAGATCGGCCAGGGCCAGCGCGGTCTCGAGCGCGGCCACTCCGCCCCCTGCGATGACCACGCGAAGCCGGTCGGAATGCGAGCCCTTCTCAGTCTCGGCGTGTGAAGTGCCCGCCATGGCTATTTACCGGCGTTGCCGTTTTTGGCGTTGCTGGTTTTGTCGGCCTTACTGCTTTTGGGCGGCGTCGGGACTGGTGTATCCGGTCTCTCTTCGCCCGTGCCGATGAGGATCGTGAGCAGGTCGCTGATCCGCTGCACGCGGCCAAGGCGGTCGGGAAGCGGGAGGCCGGATTGGATCGTGTAATGGTTGCGACGTCCGTTGCGCTCTCGCGTGATGTAGCCGCCGTCGGTGAGCTCCGTGACGATCCGGTGGGCGGCCCGTTCGGTGATTCCGACTCGCTCGCTGATCTCTCGTAGGAGCACGCCCGGATCGTGGGCGATACAGGCGAGGACCTGGGCGTGGTTGGTCAGGAACTTCCAGCGGTGAGCGGTGGCCTCGGTCATAGATGGAGACTAGCGTATCTAGAGTCTAATTTCCTGGAAATCTATTTCCTAGATTTAGATTTCATGCTATGTTGTTCAAGTCCGCGGTGCTCTTCAGGTCGCTGGCGCTCATGCGCACACCAAACGAAATGAGGTCCACCGTGCCCAGCTCAGTAATGCCCCATCCCTCCGCCGCGACCGCCGAAAACGGCGCGGCAGCTCGCGGTAGCACCGATCCTGTTGCCAATGGACAGCCCCAGTCCTCGTCGCCCCGGCAGTCACCTCGAAGCCCACTGCTGGCGAAGCTCACCGGCTTGACTTCGATCGCCACGGTCGCCGCGTTGGGCATCGTGATCGTCGGAATCATCGCCGTCATGGGAGGCAGCTATGACAAGAAGGTCGTCCACGACCAACTCGTCCCTCAGAAGATCTTCTTCCCCGCTTCCAACAGCCCCGCGCTGCCGCCCGGTGTGAAGCAGTACGCAGGTCAGCAGCTCACCACCGGTAGCCAGGCAAAGGCGTATGCCAACAACTTCATCAACGTGCACCTCTCCAAGATCGCCGGCGGGCAGACCTACGCACAGGTCAGCACAGCAGCCCTCGCCGCGCCGACCAACGCAAAGCTGGCCGAAGAGAAGGCAACCCTCTTCCAGGGCGAGACGCTGCGCGGCCTGCTCCTAAATGCCTGGGGATGGTCACTGGTCGGCACCATCGCGACCCTCGCCGGCTTCATCCTGATCGCACTGGGCGGCGTCCTGCTACTGCTTCCGCTGGCCAACTGGCAGATCAACCTCAGGGACCGTCGCCCGGCGGTCGCCGGCGCCTGACATGAAGGCTCTTGTTTATCACGGACCCGGCCAGCGCGGGTGGGACACCGTGGATGACCCCACGATCGCCGACGCCGCGCACACGGGTGCACTCAAGATCGTGCTCAATGGCACCGAGAGCACCCGTAGTTCCGAGGCACTCGTCGGTGCTGCTTCAGCCGGATGACGCTACTGCGAGAGAACCCATCGCTCACCACCCGGATGCCGCCAGATCAGGAAAGCGCGCCCGCACAGGGATCCGCGAGGTTACCCCGAGCTCAGAGGCATCCGCAAATGAGTTAGCTCGGCTTCCGCGAGCGCCTCGCGAATCCGCCGCTCCTCATCGTTGCCGGTTGTGGCAAGCCGCAGCAGGGGGATGCCGAGCTGTTCGAGGACGCTGTCCTTGAGCGCGTCGCGCCTGAGTTGCTCGGGCCGGTCCTCGTGGAACCTGAATCCGTCCACTTCGATCGCGAGCGCCGGCCGCCGGGTGGAACGGTTGTAGATCACGAAGTCAACCGAGGATCGACGCCGTACGAACGCGCGCTGATCCTCTTCTAGGATCTCCGGCGCCGGCACGAGATTGCGCAGGAGGACTTGGGACTGCGCACGCAGGTGTCCGTGCTCCGGCTCGGCAAGGATGTTCCCGACGAGCGTCGCGATGATCCGCTCCGCGGGGGACCCCACCACGTCTCCCGCGAGCCGCGCGGCCAATGGCCCGAGCACTTCGTCGTACTCGCGGTAGAGCAGGTCGAAGACCGACACGACCCGGCTGGCTTGCGGTTGCTCGTTGGGATAGCGATACTCGATGTACCCAATCAGATCCCGCAGGTGGCGGCTACGGGGGAGCTTTTGGTGATTGGTTACGAGCACGAAGTGATCGATTGCGCGGGAGACCGCGACGTTGACCAGGCGCGGGTCGTCCACGAACTTCAGCGCCCCTCGTCCGGCGCCCGTCTCCGAGAGCACCGTCGTCAGTATCACCATCCGTCTCTGGCGACCCTGGAGTTTGTAGACCGTGTCGACGCTGCCAACGGCGTCCCCCAGCGAATCGGCCGCCTTGTCGGCCTGGAGCCGGTAGGGAGCGGCGACGGCGACATCGCGCGCCTCGATGCCGGCCGGCGCCCGGTCGAGTACCTCCCTTTCGATGACATCGATCTCACGTTGATTGGATCGCCCGCCGCCGCTATGTGAGCGCATGTGGTTCCCGGGGGCGGTCGTGTGGAGCCACATGGCAGGCTCCGGCCGGCCGGCAGATTCGGTGAAGGGAATCAGCTCGTCGTTGTAGAACGCCGAGTTGCAGAAGCCGATGATCGCCGGATGGCTGCGGTAGTGCTCGCGCAGGAGGGTGACAGGGAGATCCTCGCCATAGAGCTCGGTGATCGATGAGAGCACGCTGTGCTGTTCACAGTCATACGCCGGCGCCGGGGCAACCGCGCCATCCGGAATATCGCCCGGGATGTGCGGCAGCTGGCGCCGATCTCCGACGACGATGAGGTTGCGAGACGATGCCATCGCAAGGGCCGCAGTGAGCAGATCGACCTGCGATGCCTCGTCGATGATCACGTAGTCGAGCAGGTAGCCACTCGGCAGACGCCTGCGCAGCGAATGGCAGGTGCTGAGAACCACCGGATAGTCTCTGCAGAAGGCCTCGAACCCGGCCTTGTCGCGGGGAAGCCGGCCATCGGGCAGTGGCGAGCGGATATCACTGTGGCGCGATGCGACGGCCGCCGCCAGCGCACACTCGGAGAGCTCCTGGTGAGCGTGGGTGAGCCCCTCGATGTCCTGTGCGGCCAGTGAGCGCTCCACATCGGCAAGCTGCTGCTCCAGCTCGGCGATCCGCCGTTCATAGAAGGCGGCCTGCAGCGCCAGCACGACTTCCGAGTCGCCAGTATCAAGGCCGCGCGAGGAGCCATAGCGGAAATAGCGCCTAACTCGACGCAGCAGCCCAGGCCGGCCGGCCTCCTGGTCGATCTGAGCGTCGGCGAGAAATTCGATTATGCGCGCCGCGGAGCGACGCAGGAGCGGCAGATCGCCAAGATCCGGCGCCGTGTGCGCCTGCATATGCCCTTGGAAGTGATGGTGCTCCAGGACGTAGCCGTCGAGACGGTCACGCAGCTCCGCGCGCCGGCGCTGCGCTTCGAGCACGCCCGTGAGCCGCCGGCTGACATCGGCCAACTCCAACGACGACGGCGGCTCGGTGGGCGCGCTATGGAGGAACTCTTCGACGCGGGCCTCGCGCGCGTCCTGTGCACTCAGGAACGCCTGCAGCTTCTCGTTGTTGCCAAGCTCCGCCACGATGTGCCCAAGCCCCCGAGCCTCCAGCTTCTCGCCCACGTTCTCAACCGCCTTGTTGCTGAAGGAGACGACCCCCACACTGCCGAGATCCGCGATCACGATGTTGGCGATCAGGTTCAGGATCGTCTCCGTTTTGCCGGTGCCGGGTGGACCCTCGATCACCGACAGCGAGTGGCCCAGGCTCTGTCGCACCGCCTCTCGCTGGCTGAGGTTGCAGGCAAACGGGCACACGATCGACTCCGGAGCGCCGCGCCGTTGCGGCGGTTGACCGTTGAGGTACCTGGCCAGAACGCTGTTGGGATCGACATGCCGAAGCGATCGGTAGGCCTCCACGATCGGGTCCTGTTGGCGAGGCTCCTCAGGCCGTGCCCGGCTGGAGACGATCGTCTGCCAGTAGCTCATGACCTCCCTGGCAGGGCCATCACGGGACGCGTCGGGCACAATCTCAACATCTTCGGCGGGGTGGCTCTCGTGCTTGGTCCCGCGTCCTGCTCGATAGGAAATCCTGCGCCAGGCATCTGGAGGACGGCCGAACTCCAATAACTCCACTGCTGAGGGGTCTCCTTTGCGCCACAGCGCGCCGCGGACGCGCAGAAGGGCTCCGTCGGGCACCGGTATCGCGATGGGATCGTCAAGCACGCGAACCCGATGCGCGCCGTATCTGTAGGTCTTGGCGGCTCTGGCGAACTTCACATCGACCTGCGAGCCGCGGGTAGCAAGGTTGGCAATATCGGCGGTCTTGTCTTCCCAGGCGCCGCCCTGCGCTGCCTGGATGAGCACGAGCGTCCTACGGGGATCGATCACCATCGCCTCACCGGCATCACCACGTCAGTATGTCGGAGCATCTCAGGATGGTTCGACCCGGTCGTATAGCCGATCGCCACCGCTGGGAGCCGAGCTGCATAGCTAGAGTGGGCGCATTGACACACCGGGTCGATGACCCACGACTCCAGGAGCGACCATGAGCGACTCGTCCACCCAGGGAATCAAGACCGTGCTGCATCCCGTGTCCGATCTGGCGGCGGCCAAGGCGGTGTACACGGCGCTGCTCGGCATCGAGCCGCAGGCCGATGCGCCGTACTACGTGGGCTACGAGGCCGAGGGCCAGCACATCGGGCTGGTGCCGGGCGGGGGACCGCAGGGAATGACCTCGCCGGTGGCCTTCTGGCAGGTGGCGGACATCGAGGCGAAGCTGGCGGAGGTGACCGCGGCGGGCGCCACGGTGAAGGAAGCCGCGCACGATGTGGGTGGCGGGCGCCTCGTGGCGACCTTCACCGACCCCGATGGCAACGTCCTCGGGCTGCTCCAGGATCCATGAGCGGCCCCTCGCTCCCGTCTGACGGCCACGATCTGATCCGCGTGCATGGGGCGCGCGAGAACAACCTCAAGGACGTGAGCGTTGAGCTCCCGAAGCGGAGGCTGACGGTGTTCACGGGCGTCTCGGGCTCGGGCAAGAGCTCGCTGGTGTTCGCGACGATCGCGGCGGAGTCCCAGCGGCTGATCAACGAGACCTACAGCGCCTTCGTGCAGGGCTTCATGCCGGCGCTGGCGCGGCCCGAGGTGGATGTGCTCGAAGGGCTGAGCACAGCGATCGTCGTCGACCAGCAGCGGATGGGGGCGGATCTTCGATCGACGGTTGGCACGGCGACCGACGCGGGCGCGATGCTGCGTATCCTCTTCAGCCGACTTGGGCAGCCGCACATCGGCTCGCCCAGCGCGTTCGCCTTCAACGTCCCCTCGGTTCGAGCGAGCGGTGCGATCACGGTGCAGCGCGGCAACAAGAAGACGGTGCGGGCGACGTTCAACCGCCTCGGCGGCATGTGCCCGCGCTGCGAGGGGAGGGGTGCGATAAACGACATCGACCTCACGCAGCTCTATGACGAGGAGAAGTCGCTGAGCGGGGGCGCGCTGAGGATCCCCGGCTACAGCATGGATGGCTGGTATGGGCGCATCTTTGGCGGGTGCGGCTTCTTCGATATGGATAAGCCGATCCGCAAGTACACCAAGAAGGAGCTCCAGGATCTGCTCCACAGGGAGCCGACGAAGATCAAGGTGGAGGGCATCAACCTCACCTACGAGGGACTCATTCCGAAGATCCAGAAGTCGATGCTCGCCAAGGATCTCGACGCGCTGCAGCCGCACGTTCGCGCTTTCGTGGAACGGGCGGTCACCTTCACCATTTGCCCCGACTGCAATGGCACCCGGCTCAGCGAGGAGGCGCGCTCGTCGAAGATCGAAGGAATCAACATCGCGGATGCCTGTGCGATGCAGATCAGTGACCTCGCCGCATGGGTGGGAGGGCTCGAGGAGCCATCCGTTGGGCCGCTGCTGGCCTCCTTGCAGCAGACCCTCGAGTCGTTTGTGGAGATCGGGCTGGGCTACCTCTCACTCGAGCGGCCCTCGGGCACGCTCTCGGGCGGCGAGGCGCAGCGCGTGAAGATGATCCGCCACCTCGGCTCCTCGCTCACCGACGTGACCTACGTCTTCGATGAGCCCACCACGGGCCTTCACCCGCATGACATCGAGCGGATGAACGCCCTGCTGCTGGAGCTGCGCGATAAGGGCAACACGGTGCTCGTGGTGGAGCACAAGCCAGAGACGATCGCGATCGCCGACCACGTCGTGGATCTCGGTCCAGGCGCTGGCAGTGGCGGTGGCGAGGTGGTCTTCGAGGGCACCGTGGAGGGGCTGCGGAGCGCCAAAACGCTCACCGGGCGCCATCTGGATGACCGCGCCTGCCTGAAGGCCTCGGTGCGAGGGCCATCGGGTGTGTTGGAGATACGCGGCGCAAGCACCAACAACCTTCAGAACGTCGACGTCGACATTCCGCTCGGTGTGCTGGTGGTGATCACGGGCGTGGCCGGCTCGGGGAAGAGCTCGCTGATCGGAGGCTCGATCGTCGATGCACGCCCACCCCGTGAGGGGGTTGTGGCGGTGGATCAGGCGCCGATCAAGGGCTCGCGGCGCAGCAACCCGGCGACCTACAGCGGTCTGCTCGATCCGATCCGCAAGGCTTTCGCGAAGGCCAATGGCGTGAAGCCGGCGCTGTTCAGCGCCAACTCCGAGGGCGCGTGCGCGGGCTGCAACGGCGTGGGTGTGATCTACACAGACCTGGCGATGATGGCGGGCGTGGCCACCATCTGCGAGGAGTGCGAGGGGAGGCGCTTCCAGGCATCGGTGCTGGAGTACCACCTCGGTGGCAGGGACATCAGCGAGGTGCTCGCGATGCCGGTGGCCGAGGCGCGGGAGTTCTTCGGCTCCGGCGAGGCGCAGACGCCGGCGGCGCGCGCGATCCTCGATCGGCTCGCCGACGTGGGGCTCGACTACCTCGCCATCGGCCAGCCGCTCACGACGCTCTCCGGCGGCGAGCGGCAGCGGCTCAAGCTGGCGATCCAGATGGGGGAGAAGGGCGACATCTACGTCCTCGATGAGCCCACCAGCGGCCTGCACTTGGCCGATGTGCAGGAGCTGCTCGGCCTGCTCGATCGGCTCGTGGATGGGGGCAAGTCGGTGATCGTGATCGCGCATCACCAGGCGGTGATGGCGCACGCCGACTGGATCGTGGACCTCGGCCCGGGCGCGGGCCACGAGGGCGGGCGGATCGTCTTCGAGGGCACCCCCGCCGACCTCGTGGCGGGGCGGAAGGGAAGCCGCTCCCTCACCGGGGAGCACCTCGCGGCCTACGTCGGGTCACCCTCTAGTAGGCTCGCGAACAGGCGATGAGGCGGGCGATCTTCGAGAGCGAGCACCGCGCCTATCGCGAGTCGGTGCGCGGATTTCTGGCGGCGGAGGTGACACCCCACCACGAGCAGTGGGAGCATGATGGGATCGTGCCGCGCGAACTCTTCGCGAAGGCCGCCAAGCAGGGGCTCTTGGCGATGGCGGTTCCCGCGGAGTACGGCGGCGCGGGGGTGGCGGATTTCCGCTTCAACCAGATCGTGGTGGAGGAGGTAGCCTACGCGGGCGTGGCGGGGAGTGGACTGGGGATGACGCTGCACAACGACATCTGCCTGCCCTACTTCCTGGCTTATTGCAACGAGGAGCAGCGCGAGCGCTGGCTGCCGGGGATCGCCGACGGCTCGCTGATCACCGCGCTGGCGATGACCGAGCCCGGGATCGGCTCGGATCTCGCCTCGATGAGCGCGAGCGCGAGGCGCACCGAGGATGAGTACTACAGCGTGAACGGCGCGAAGACGTTCATCACCAACGGCATCAACGCCGATCTGGTGATCGTGGCGCTGAAGACCGACCCCTCCGAGCGCCACCGCGGCATCTCACTGTTGGTGGTGGAGCGCGGGATGGAGGGTTTCGAGCGCGGGCGCAACCTGCAGAAGGTGGGTATGCACGCGCAGGACACAGCGGAGCTGTTCTTCGCCGAGGTGCACGTACCGGTGGCCAACAGGCTGGGGGAGGAGGGAGAGGGCTTTCGCTACCTCGTGGCCAATCTCGCCCAGGAGCGGCTCTCAATCGCGATCGCCGGCGTGGCGGCTGCGCAGGCCGCGCTGGAGTGGACGCTGGCCTACGTCAAGGAGCGCGAGGCCTTCGGCAAGCCGCTGGGGTCCTTCCAGGCCTCGCGCTTTGCGCTCGCCGAGATGAAGACCGAAATCGAGCTCGCGACGGCGTATGTCGATCAGGCCGTCCTCGCGTTGGGCCGGGGCGAGCTGTCCGCGGAGGATGCGGCGGGCGCGAAGTGGTGGTGCACCGAGCTGCAGGGCCGCGTCGTGGACCGCTGCGTGCAGCTGCACGGCGGCTATGGCTACATGCTCGAGTACCCGATCGCGCGCGCCTACGCGGATGCGCGCGTGACGCGCATCTATGGTGGAGCCAACGAGATCATGAAGGAGATCGTTGGACGCTCGCTGGGCGTGTAGGGAGGCGTTGGGCGCTCGCTCTACGCCATGAGGCCGGGTTCGCTCGGCGCCATCTGAAAGAGAAAGGGAGAGACCGATGAGCGATCGCAATCGCCGCCTCCTCTTGGCGGAGCGGCCAGAGGGAATGGTGGAAGAGAAGACGGTGCGCATGGAGGAGGCCGAGGTGCCGCAGGCGGGCGAAGGGGAGGCGCTGGCGAAGGTGCGCTACGTCTCGATCGATCCGACGATTCGAACGTGGATGAACGATGCGCCGGGCTACCTGCCGCCGATTGGGATCGGCGAGGTGGTGCGCAGCGGGGGCGTGGCGGAGGTGCTGAGCAGCAACAGCGAGCGCTATGCGGTGGGCGACTTCGTGTTTGGCATGACGGGGTGGCAGGAGTATGTGGTGGCGGGCGAGGGCGAGCGTACGATGCAGGTGCTGCCAAAGGGCGTCTCGCCGACGGCGGTGCTGGGGGTGCTGGGCTTGAATGGCATGACGGCGTACTTCGGCCTGCTCGAGGTGGGGAAGCTGAAGGAGGGCGACACGGTGGTGGTCTCGGGCGCAGCGGGCGCGACGGGTTCGGCGGCTGGGCAGATCGCGAAGCTCAAGGGCGCGGCGCGGGTGGTGGGGATCGCGGGAGGCCCGAAGAAGTGCGCGTGGCTCGTGGAGGAGCTGGGCTTCGATGCGGCGATCGACTACAAGAACGAGGATGTGAGCGAGCGCCTGCGCGAGAGCTGCCCGGATGGGATCGACCTCTACTTCGACAACGTGGGCGGGGCGATTCTCGATGCGTGCCTGGCGCAGATCGCGCTGCGCGGAAGGGTGGTGCTGTGCGGCGCGATCAGCACCTACAACGAGCGCGAGCGCCCGGCGGGCCTGTCCAACTATGCGGCTCTGATCATCAGAAGGGGGCGCATGGAGGGCTTCATCATCCTCGATTACCTCGGTCGCGCCGAGCCGGCACAGGCCGAGATGGCGGGCTGGCTGGCGGCGGGAAGGATCAAGGCGGTGGAGCACATCGTGGAGGGGCTCGAGCACGCGCCCGACGCCCTGAATCTGCTCTTCACGGGAGGCAACACGGGCAAGGTGATGGTGAAGGTTTAAGGAAGGGAAGAGGCGGCCTTGCGGCCGCCTGCGAGGGTCGCGTGATGAGGAGAGGGAGGCGGCTGCCGAACTCGTGTCAAGGCGAGGGCGTGCCCCCTGGACCCCGCCGTTGCAGCCGAAGGGCACGCGGGGGCTTTGCGGCAGGCGCCGGTTGAGGGCTGTCGATTCGGAGCCGCCGGGGGCAGCCCGCCGGTCACGATGTTTTTTGCGTCTCGAGGGTGCCGGGGGATGCGATCCAGACGCTCTCGAAGTTGAGAACCTGTGCGAGGCGGTCATAGTGGTGGTCGTAGTGCAGCACGTCAACGCTGGCGTTCTGCGCAGAGGCCGCGATCAGGGCGTCTGCGAGGGGAACCCGGTGTTGCCCCGGCCCGGCTGAGGCAAGGTCGCGTAGCGCGCCGATTGCGGCTCGCTGCGCAGAGCTGGCAACGGGCACGTCACGTAGGATGGCTTGCTCAGCTTCGACAACCGTGAGGTCCTGCGCGTCGCGTGCGGAGTACAGCAGCTCGAGTGTCACAATCGAGCATGTCGCGATCTGTCTTCCACGCAGAGCGGCAGCCCATAGATCTCGAATGAGCGGATGCGACGCACGAGCCCAAGCAGAGGTGTCGGCAATCAGGACCTTACCCCCAAAGGGTCGCTTGTCACCCCCACGGCTACCCGCCCCAGGCAAGCTCGTCAATCCGGCGTGCGACATCGACATCGAATCCTGGATCGCTCGAGGTCGAGTGCTCGATTAAGCGCTCGATGCCATCAGCGTCATGCTGGCGCTCGGCGAGCATCGCCTCGGCGCCGCGAATCGCGAGGTCGTGCACGAGAGATGCGGCCGGCCGATCGGGCTCGACGAGGGGTGCTACCCGGTCCAGCGCCTCTGCTAGCGCTGGATCCTTCGTGACGGGTATTCGGACAAAGCGTGTTGGCATGATCCTACGGTAGCACCTAGGTGTAACACCGGTCCTACCTGGCTCACCAAAGGCTTCGCTGATCCAGCGACTGGACTCGATACTCGGCGTCAAGCTCGACACGAGCTTCTCCTGAGTTCCCGCCCCTTCGAGAGCACGCTTCGAGCCGGGCCCACCGTCATCGAGGCCCTCCGCTCACGGGCGTCTCGAACCGAGACGACCCTTTCCTTTCGTCCAAAGGGGGCGACGAGATTAGCGACGACGCTGGGAAACTCCGCGCGGGAGCCCCGAGCAAACGGGACTCCCGCAGACGTTGTAATTCTCGCAGTTCGTCTAGCCACAAGAACCGCCGGTGACCTATCCTGAGCGAGTCGCTGCGGTACCGTTCCGCGGGTGGCTACGAGCGAGCACCAAAATGACTCAGCAGGTAAGGCGCATCCTTGGCGAAGATTTGTGGGTGGGTTTGTAGCCTTGATCGTGGCCGGTCTTACGGCATTTGCGGTGGGCCTCGGCTCGAATGAGGCCGACCACGTCACTTCCTCAGCCCACCCTGTACTGTCCTACTCGACCTCCCTCATCGGGGCGGAATGTGGCAGCAGCACGTTCTTGCCAGCATTGGTTGCGAAGAGTGTGCTCAGCAAGGAACGGCCCAGCAATTGGAGCATCATCGAACATGAGCCGGGCGCCACGTTTGCCGGTCGTGACATCGTGCAGGTATCGATTCAAGGAGAGTCCGAGCGAACCGTCATTTTGACGGGCGTCTCGTTCCAAGCGAGACGCGTCCCACGGCCTGCCGGCTCCGCCTTTGAGGAGCCATGTGGGGGGCCAACTGTCGGCCGCGCGATTGAAGTAGATCTCGACGCGACGCCGCCTCGGATCGTCGGCTCAAACGTTGACAAGGACGGGATCATTGGAGCGTCGGAAGGAGGCCATCCAATCATCCACCCGATCCGGTTTCCGTGGTCAGTGTCACTGACCGACCCGCTCCTGCTGTACATCTTTGCAACGAGTAAATCTTGTTACTGCGAATGGACTGCGAAGATACCGTGGGTGAGTGGAGGACAACGAGGGGTCATAAAGGTCGACGATGGCGGCAAGCGCTACACGGTAGCCGGCAGCGCCGGGTTGACTACCCATCTATGGATTAATGGTCACTGGACGGTGTTGGAAACCTCGCCTAGAGGTTGAGGTCGGACGCGCCGTTGTGAACGGTCAGCGGCCCTCAAGCCGGTCAGCGCCGGAGCCGGTAGTGCCCAGGGTGGAGGTCAATCAGCAGCGAGAGCGCGACGTTGCGACGCGCTCGCTTCGGACGAGTTGCGCGGCTGATGAGGCGGGAGCGCTCGCCACGCCCCTGCTGTTGATGTGTTCAGGCGCTCAGAGGCGTAGGCCGGCGGTGGCAGACATCACAGGTGCGCGTCTTGTGTGGACGGCCGCGATGATCTCCTCGGTGTCGATGCCTTGGAGGTAGATCGATGTCGTTCCGAGGTTCGCATGACCGAGCTGGCGCTGGATGATGTTCAGCGGGACGCCCTCCCGTGCGAGCTCAAGAGCGTGGGCGTGGCGCAGCTGATGTGGTGCGAACCGGCGTCGTACCCCGGCCTGCGTGGCTAGCCGACGAAGCTCGACGCGTACAGCGGCACTTGACCACGGGCGTCCACTGGTCGGACCGTCGATGACGCAGAACAGTGGTCCGACGGGCAGTTCCCGACGGGCGGCGAGCCAGGGATGTAGCTGCTCCCAGCCCCAGGCGTCCATCCCGATCTCTCGGCGGCGGCCGCCCTTGCCGTTGCGCACGAGTAGCGACCCACGCCGCGGGTCAAGATCGGGCTCGGCCAGCGCAAGCGCCTCCTGGATACGCAGCCCGCCACGCCAGAGCACAACGATCAAAGCGCGCAGCCGCCAACCATGACGACTATCGCCGGCATGGCGCATCACGGCGATGATCTCCTCGACGGTTGGCGGGTCGGCGGGGTAGCGCATCCCTTTGTTACGAGGCGGCCGGCCGGCGTGGAACCCGGGCAGGGTAGCCGGTGAGCGACGCCGTCCAGCGGAATCGAGAACAGCAGAAACGGTCATGGGATCCTCCTCGAAATCGACAGCGAACAGTTCTTTCTGTTTTACCGCCCACCGAACACCAATATGCGTTTCGATCGGTTCCTGTCGTGCTCAGGCGCTACCCTTGGAGCCATGAAGCATTCTGTTTTGAGCACGACCCCAACCGCTGAGAGGCCAGCGCTGAGCGACGAGGAGCGGGCCGAGCGCTTGCGGCGGCTCGCCGACCGCATGTTCAGCCCAAATGGGCTGGATCGGGACACGCTCGAGAACATCGAGCAGCTGACGGGCAACGAGTCCTAAGCGACCGCGGTGGACGCTGTCGAATTGCTGCTCGGCGGTGCGCCGTTCGTTGCCGACACCTCAGCGTGGTGGCGATTCTCCTCGCTCCCCGCTGAGCTTGCCGGATTGATCAAGGAAGCGGTAGCCGACGAGCGGCTTTGGACTACCCCGATCGTGCGGATGGAGATCCTCTACTCGGCTCGCAGCACCTCCGAGTACATCGAGCTTGAGACAGAACTCGACGCGTTGCGAATCCTGCGCAACGATCGAGCCGTCACCGACGCCGCGATGAGCGCAATCGGCGAGCTGGCCGAGCGCAGCGACGGATACCACCGCGTGCCGCTGACAGACGTCCTAATCGCTGCCGCCGCCGCTGAACACGGCGGCGTTGCGGTGCTTCATCGCGACACTCACTTCGACAAGCTCGCCGAAGTCCTCACTTTCGAGAACGTCCAGCTTCCGGGAACCTGACCTTCGTCCGGAGCGAGCACGAGGCCCGCAGTGTGGTTGGCTCCCGTTCACGCAGAAAAGCAAGCGCGGCGGCCCCTGTCTTTGGCGACGAGCAGGTCGAGCATTTGGGTCCTGCTTCAGCCATGCCGCGGATCAGCGGTCGTCGCGAGTGCGACAGCAAGCTGACAAACCGATCTTCGCGTTGGTAGGCGTTGGCGATGATGTCGGTGCGGCACGTTAGGCTTCAAGCATCCAGCAAAGTAGACGGCAGTTGACGATGTATGGAGGTGGGGAATGGCGCGCGCCGACCTAATCCTCGACCTCGTAGAGGCCGAGCGCCTTGGCGACCGAGACAAATTTCGTGTCTTGGTCGAGGCTGTGATCGCCGAGGAACGCGCCAACCAGCACCATCTGCTGGCCGACCGGCTCTCAGAGATCATCACCACGACGGGCCAAAGCCTCGTCCGTGATGACCGGGCTGCCGCCATCCGCGATCTGGTACACGAGGTCGTCCCGAACCGCCGCCTGGACGATCTGGAGCTCGCACCCGTTCCGCTTCGAGTCGTTGCTGAGCTGATCGAGGAGCAGAGACGCGCCGATCTGTTGCGTAGCTATGGGATCGAGCCCCGCAACCGCCTGCTGCTGTCAGGACCTCCCGGCAACGGTAAGACCAGCGTCGCTGAGGCGGTAGCTTCGGAATTGATGCTGCCGTTCTATGTGATCCGGTATGAGGGCGTGGTTTCCAGCTTCCTCGGTGAGACAGCCGCGCGTCTTGATAGCGCTTTCGAGTTTGCTCGCACCCGTCGCTGCGTGCTCTTCTTCGACGAACTCGACACCATCGCCAAGGAGCGCTCTGACGAGCACGAGACCGGCGAGATCAAGCGCGTCGTCTCGACTCTGCTTCTCCAGATTGACCAGCTTCCGCCACATGTGGTTCTGGTCGGCGCTACCAACCACAGCGAACTGCTTGATCGCGCTGCATGGCGTCGCTTCCAGATCCGTGCCGAGCTCACGACGCCGAGCCGTGCCCAGGCCACCCGGTTCTTGGAACGGCTTACCGCACGCATGGGCGGCGACCTCGGCTTCACGCCTCGAACCTTGGCCGACAAACTGGCAGGGGCGAGCTACGCCGAACTAGAGGAGTTCGCCCTTGACATACGACGCCGAGCAGTGCTTGAACTGCCCGACAGCAATCTGCGCCGAATCGTCCAGGAACGCCTCGAGCACAGACGCGATCAGGCGGCCTAGTGACCGAAGAGTCGCGGCCGCTCCTGGCCTTCAACGCGCCGATCATCGTCGACCGCCCGAAGCAGACCCCCCGCGACATGCCGCGGCTGTCCAATCCAGGCGCTAGGCGCCAGGGAGAGCGACTGACGCCCCAGTTCCGCGAGCTTATCAATGCGTTTGAAGCAGAACGGGCACGGCTTGCCACCGACACCTCCGACGAGGTCGATCCTGCACTGGTGGTGGTCTTCGACCTCGCAGGCAGCGTCAAGGACTTCCGCAACGCGATCAACCGGATCGATGGGCTGGAGTTTTTGTCCGAGCTCCTCGGCAATCCCGTTGACCCCGACGATGACTTCCACATGACCGAAGAAGGCAAGGGCACGACCGACGCTACGGTTCCGCACTCGCTGTACTTGGTGATGTCGAACGCCAGGGCTGTGAACGAGCTTCTGCGCCTCTTCGCCCTGTGGAGCCAGGACCCATCGATGAAGTTCGAGCACGGGCTAGGCAAGTTCAAGGCCGCCTTCGAGCAGTTGGCAGCGATCCGGCGCTGGGGGCCAGCAGATCGCATCCGGGCAACCGGATTGTGGGAGTACTGGAATGAGACCCTCGACATCGTAGGCCAATCTCTTAGCAAGGTCATCGTTGAGGTCGAGCTGTGGTATCGCCGTAGTGCGGACGAGCGCGCCACCGCCGAATCGCACGTCGAAGGGGTCGTCACTAACAGCGGCGGCCAGGTTCTCGACCGTGCTCAGATCGGCGACATCGGCTACCACGCGCTGTTGGCCGAGCTACCTGTTCAGCAGGTCCAGTCCGTCCTGAACACTGGCGCGGGGTCGATCCAGTTGCTGACGACTGATGAGGTGATGTTCGTCAGCCCGTACACGCCGATGAGTATCGCCCCAGCCGCGCTTGATCCTGCAACGAAAGTGCAACTGCCTTCCACGAGGAGAGTGGAAGGCCTTCCGAGGATCGCGTTGCTGGACGGGCTGCCGTTCCAGAATCACGACGCGCTGACCGGCAGGCTCGCAATCGACGACCCTGATGGGGTGAACCAGAACTACCCGGTGTCGGCGCGCAACCATGGCACCGCAATGGCCTCGCTGATCGTTCACGGCGACCTCTCCACAGCGGGCGAACCGCTGGACCGGCCTCTGTATGTGCGGCCTATCATGCGTCCGCACGAGTTCTTTCCGGGCCATGAGCAGGTGATCCCGGACCGACTACTCACCGACCTGCTTCACCGAGCCATCAGACGGATCGTGGAAAGCGATGGCGACAGGGAAGCGGCTGCGCCGAGCGTGCGCATCGTCAACCTCTCCATCGGCGCAGAGGCCAGAGCGCTGGTTCGAAGAATGAGCCCGGTCGGTCGCCTGCTGGACTGGCTTGCTCACTCCTACAACCTGCTGTTCATAGTCAGCGGCGGCAACCACAGCGATCCTATCCGTATCCCTGTTGAGGCAGCAGGTGATTCAATTACCGCTCGGTCGGCTGCGATCCATGCGGTCTATGACTCAGCGTTGCTGCGAGGCATCCTGCCCCCGGGCGATGCCCTCAATGTCCTCACGGTTGGCGCGACCCACGAGGATGGATTCGGGAACATCGATGTGCCCGACACTGTTTGGGATCTCACTGACCCAGGCGCTCCGGCTCTCTACAGCGCGACCGGCCCAGGGGTGGACCGCTCTATCAAGCCTGACCTCCATCATGTCGGTGGCCGGGCGCTCTACAGCCGTCCAGTGATCCAGTCGGGCAGCGACTCGGTCGACATCGAGTTCGCGCCGACAGCCACAACCGGCCCCGGTATCCAGGTGGCCACCCCAGGACACGCCGGGGCGACCAACGCCACGGCCTTCACTACTGGCACAAGCAACGCCACCGCGCTGGTCACGCGAGAAGCCAGTCGCTTGTTCGACATCCTCGAGGACAGCGTTTCCGGCAGCGACGACGCGACACTTCCCGATGCGCAGTACTACCCCGTGCTGGTGCGAGCGCTCTTGGCGCATGCGAGTGGCTGGGGCTCATGGGGAACAAGACTTCGGCAAGAACTCGATCTCGATCCCCAGCGCGCGCGACGCCACCTCACTGCGCTCCTCGGATACGGACGGCTTGACACCGATCGGCTGGGGACAGCCGCAACGAATCGAGCGGTCCTCGTCGCTGGAGGACATATCGCCCGCGAGAAGCGCCATACCTATGAAGTCCCGCTACCTCCCTCGCTCCGTGCCCGCGCTGAGTGGCACCGCTTCACCATCACTCTTGCCTACACGGCCCCAACGATCGGTCAGCTCACCCGGTATCGCAGCGCCAAGGTCTACTTCGAGACGCCCGACACGACCCTCGCTGGAGGAGATCGGATCGATTTCGAGCACAACAGCGTCAGGCGGGGCAGTCTGCAACACGAAATCATCGAGGGGACTAAGGCGATGGTGTTCGGCGACGGAGACACCTTCCCCATCCACATCGAGTGCATGGACGACGCTGATCGATTGCGAGCCGGGAAAACCGTCCGCTACGCCCTCGTTGTGTCTGTCGAGACGGCGGTGGAGACGTCCATAACGATCCACGAGGAGATACGCGCGAGACTGCGCGAGCAGGTTCGCGACCGTGGGCGGGTACAGGGATGACGTAGCGGGGCGCTCGCTTCGCCTGGAATGCGAGTGCGCGAGTCATCAGGTTCCATGCCCCCGCTCCGGACGACGAGGGAGCGTCCGCGTCGCTGATTGGCTGGCTTCTCCTATTGGGCGGGAGCGGGCGTGCGGCGGGGTGCGTCGGGGTGGAACAGCCCATCGACGCTGCCGTTGTCGTGGTGGGGACATCTTTGTATCCGAATCAAGAGCCACATCACTCGCCCGCAACGGCACGCATGGTGGGCTGCGCGACTGAGGGGGATCCCTCGCCAGGCCCGGACTCAACGCCCTTTCTTCGCTCTGCCGTGAGCCTTCTGCTGCACGAGCTGTACGGCCCTTGTCCGGGTGTTTGCCGTAGGCGCGAGTTCGAGCAGTGCGAGGCTTGCAGATAGATGTCCGTGGTTGGTGCTGAGCGCGGCGCGCCCGGTGGTGTCCAGCTTGATGTTCACCGCCGTTGTTTCGTCTCCCGCGATCGAGAAGCTCACAGCTCCGATCGTCGTCGTTCGTATGGTCACTTTGCGCTTGGTTGTCGTGTGCGTGCCTTTTGCCTTGACCGTCACCCTCGCTGTGAGGGTCAGCTTGCCGCTGCAGTCAGTCGATCCGACGCATTCGAGTTTGACGCGCGCGATCCTGTTGCTCTGGACCGTGATCTGCGTGTCGGCGAGCGATACATGCCCAGTCGGCAGTGGAGGAGGTGGCGCCGTGCCGCTGGCCGCCGGAGGCGGCGGTTGGGAAACCGGGGCGGCCGCGATCGCCCGCAGCCCTGGGGTTCGGCCCACCCCTGTGCCGCCGGCGTTGCTCGCTTGGACCTCGCACAGGATCATGTGACCAAGCTCTGTTGCGGGGACTGCGTACGTCGTTGAGGTGCCCTGCTGCACGATCTGGCCGTCCGTGCTGTCGAGGAACGTAAAGGTGTATGTCGGACCGTTGTTCCAGGTGCCCGGTTCGCAACTCATCACACCGTCGTTTATGGGGGCTTCACGGATTACCGCATGGCCGCCCCGGGGCGCCCGCGGCGGTTCTTCGCTGCCTTCCAGGAAGTCCTGGATCTCCGGCGCAGCTATGTTGGCGAAGGCGCTTTCTGCGCCGCCGACGCACCGCTTCCCACCGACAAGGGTCAGATCGTCCTCGACGCCGACCTGTACCGCGGGTGATGCCATCGTCAGAGCGCTGCCGCTGTCGCCGTTGCAGGGCGAGCCCGATGAGGAGTTGGCGCAGAGCAAGACCGCATCGTTTTCACCACCGCATTCGCGGGGCCAGCCGACGGTCATTGCCAATGAGTAGAGTCGGCCGTTGAGTTCGTCGGTGAGCGGGTTCTCTTCCCCGAAGCCCGTGAGATCGACCGGCGTGCTTTCCGCTGGGTCCACGCCGGGAGACGCCAGTGGGACCACTGCCGCCGCTGGACCGAGCGAGAGCGGCTCCTGCAGAGTCAACACGGCAACATCGTCCGGCGCCACCTGTCCACTGTTGGGGGCATAGACGTAGTAGGGGTGCGGGCGGATATCCGTGACGGCGCGTTCCTGTTCTTCGGCTCCGGGAGAGGCGAGGTTGGAGGTGCCCGCGCGCACGGCGAAGTCTTCAGCTGGGATCGCGCTGCCGGTCTTCTGGTCAAACACGCAGTGGGCCGCCGTCAGGATATGCGCGGAGTCGAGGATCGAGCCTCCGCAAAGCAGAGACCCTTCTTCGCCGGGGAGCACGGCGTTGACGGCCACCTGCCAGGGGGCCTGCCCGATCGCGATCTGGCTGCCCCCGACAATCGCTGTGCGAGCGCGGTCGATGGCCTGATGTTGAGTACGCCCACCGTACCCGGTCTGACCCCGCCGACGATGACCATCAAAAAAACTTGGGTGTCCGTGTGCGTGTTCCGCAGTTGAGCGACCGGCTGGCCTGGCTGCTTTCGCGGCGCTCACAGAAGGAGTGAGCGCCAGCCACGCACAGCCCAGCACCAGCCCCAACCAGGCTCGAGGAGTGGCAAGCAGGCTCACGCGACTCGCACCGATCTGATGACAATCGTCTTGACACCCAGCGCCGAGACCGAGAGCTGGGCCTCCACTGGGTTATTCCGGTCCACATGGGCGAGCCGCCGGCTGCCCGCGGGTGTGAGGCGAAGCGTGATGGTGGCACTCGTGCCCTTGCCCACGAGGTAGAGCGAGCCCTTGGCAAGCACCACCGCCGTCACGCGGGAGACCGTCCTGCCTCCAGTGCGGAGACGCGTCAGGACTCGCATCGTCAACTCGACCGTGCCGGCGCAGCGCGCCTCTCGACACTCCACGTGCACCCGAACCGACCCTCCCGACACGGCGAGTGTCGACGCCGTAACCGTGATGGCGGACTTCAAACCGGCCCTGTGTGGCTTGACCCCGGTACTGTGGATAGTGGGGGGGACAGCTGGGCCAATCGTTCTCGCGGTTACGGTCGGCGGGCTCCCAGGAATTGCCACGCCGACGCTGACCGCGCTTCGTTCTCCAGCACTGCTCCTAGCCGTGACTTCACACGCGAGGCTGTGCCCTGCGTCGGCGCTCTGGGCCGTGTAGCTGCCCGCGGTCGCCGCTGGTACCGGCGTGCCGTCGCGCAACCAGCTGTCGGACAGGCTCGGTGTTGGACTGCCCGTCCACCGACCCTCGGCGCACAGTAGCGTTTCCCCAACGGCTGGGAGCCCAAGGACCACTGGCGGCTTAGTGTTCGCTGGCGGGATCGAGCCACTCGAGCTCATTACGGCATCGATACCCGATGCGGTATCGCCAACAGAGACCGTCACCTCCTGCGCTTCGGACAGGGAGAGCTTGTTGTCGTAGTACTGGACGACGTAGCCCTTTCCGCCGTCGAACACGACCCTGTACCGCCCACCCACCAATCCTGCAATCACGTAGTCGCCGTTTGCGCCGGTAACACCGCAGCTCTGGCCCTTACCTGTCGACGCCAGCACGCAGACGAGAGCGTCCTTGATGGTCGCGCCGGTCGAGGTATCGGTCACTGTCCCTTCGATCCGGCCGCCCTCTTCGAGCTGGGCGTTGACGCCCGGAGTAGTGCGCCCTTTGGTTACTGACACAGGAACTGCCGTAGACCCCTTGCGTTCGCCGTCATAGGATTGGGTCACATAGTCCAGGCCGCTACCGGGCGGGGCAGAGAATTCCACGTGATATTCACCGCTGCTCAGGGCCGAGATGGTGTATTTGCCGCCCGAGTCAGTGGACGCGCAGCCAAAGTCTTCGGCGCTCATGGAGTATGCGCAGACTTCGATGCCTGCGATCGCCGCCGCACTGGAAACATCTGTCACCGTGCCCGCGATCCGCCCGCCTTCGTTCAGCTGCGCGTCGATCCCGGTGGCCACACTCTTTGCCCCGACATGGACCAGGGTCGCATCAGCGACGGAGGAAGATGCGCTGAAGTACTGCGTGACGTAGTTGAGGCCGCTGTTAAAAGGCGAGAAGAATTCAATCAGGTATTCGCCAGCTGTCAATTCCAGGATCGCGTATACGCCTCTGTCGTTGGTTTCTGCACATTGGCCAAACAACCCGCCGATTTCTTCGCCGCCCATTTCATAGGCGCAGACCTCGACACCTTTGATCCCTTGCATAGTCGTTCCATCGCGCACCTCGCCGGTGATCGCTCCGTTTGTGAGCGGTTCCAGTTCGGCGTCGATTCCCGAGGTCGTCTCGCTAAACGTGACCGGCACCTGCTGGCCTTCTGCCGCCGCGCGCTTTCCGTCCCAGTACTGCGGAAGATACATGCCGCTGTCGGAGTAGAACTCCACCTCATAGTTACCGCTCATCAACCCCGAGAGGGAATATTTGCCGCTCGCATTGGTGAGCACGCATTCGGCGCTCGATTCCCGCGCGCACACTTCAACTCCCGCGACTGGAGCCTTTGTGGCGGCGCTGGTGACGGTGCCGGCAATACGCCCGCCTTCAACGAGCTGGGCGTCAATCCCTGCGGTGGCGCCGCCGAGCGCCACCGGGACCGCGGTCTCTTCAGAGGATGAGAGCTTGCCGTTGTAGTACTCGTCTGAAACGTAGCCGCTCCCCGGCGGCGCCGAGAACCGAACGTCGTAGCTGCCGCTTTCGTGCACCGTCACGGCGTATTCGCCAGCGGCGTCTGTTCTGGCGCATCGCCACGGCTCTCCGCCGTTGATATTCAACGCGCAGACGTTGACCCCTTCGATTGGACTGCTCGTCGCAGTGCTCGTCACCACGCCGGTGAACTCTCCGATTTCGCCCTGCTCAGCATAGCTGGAGTACCCGCCGGCCGCGATCGCCGTGACTGCGCCCAGCTCGCTGGCTTGTACGGGAATATCGCTGCTTTCTCTGTCTCCGTTGCCCAGCGCCCCCCATCCGTTGTCGCCCCAGGCCATGATCCTGCCATCGCTCAGCAGGGCAAGGCTGTGCTGAGCACCCGCCGCGATCGCCTTCACGGCGCTCAATCCCTCCACTTCCACAGGAACATCGCTGTTGGTTTCGTTGCCGTCACCCAACTGGCCGGCGTTGTTGCTGCCCCACGCCATTACCCGGCCGTCTTTCAGCAGCGCGAGGCTGTGGTCGCCGTCGCAGGTGATCGCTGTGACTTCGTGCAGTCCCCTCACTTCGATGGGGATGTCGCTGTTGGTTTCATTGCCGTCGCCCAGCTGGCCGGACGCGTTTTCGCCCCATGCCATGACCTTGCCGTTCCTCAGCAGGGCCAGGCCATGGGAGAGGCCGGCGGCGATCGCTGTGACTTCGTGCAATCCCTCCACTTCCACAGGGATGTCACTCTTGGTTTCATTGCCGTCGCCCAGCTGGCCGGACGCGTTTTCGCCCCATGCCATGACCTTGCCGTTCCTCAGCAGGGCCAGGCTGTGGAAGCCGCCGCCGGCGATAGCCGTGGCTTCGCTCACTCCCGTCACCTGCACCGGAACATCGCTGTCGAATTCGCTACCGTCGCCGAGCTGGCCATTGTTGCCATCGCCCCAAGCCATGACCTTGCCATCGCCCAGCAGGGCCAAGCTGAAGTAGTAGCCGGCGGCGACGGCCGTGGCTTCGTCGAGCGCCTCCACTTCCACAGGGACCATGCTGCAATCCGAGAGGAACACACACGTTTCGGGGCCGAGGCTGGTGCCATCGCCCAGCTGCCCCACTCCGTTTTCGCCCCAGGCCATGATCTTGCCGTTCCTCAGCAGAGCCAGGCCGTGCTCGTAGCCGGCCGCGAGCGCCGTGCTTTCTGCGCCCACAGCGACCTCATCGCCCACCGTGACTTCTTCGCCCAGCTTGCCCACCGCCACCGGTGCGATGCGGAAGCCTTCGAATTCGCCGTCGCCCAGCTGCCCATAGTTGTTGTCTCCCCAAGCTATAGGGCCGTAGGGCGCGGCCGACGCGGCGGGCGGTTCTCCGCCACTGAGCCAGCACATGGCGATAGTAAGCACAGCCAGCAGGCGCAGAGCAGGTCCAGCCCACCCGCGGCACGACCTACAATCGAACCGACTCACGGCCCAGCCGTCCTGTGAACCTCACCGCGCCACCTCCGTGTCAGCCGCCGACGAACATCGCGACGATACCAGATGCTGGCACCCCTTGTCTGAGTTTTGCCAGCTAGTATCCTTTCGCAGCTTCGGCTAAAGAGCCGTGACTCGCAGACAAGTGCGCCTATCTGGTGATCGGCAGCGGCGGCGCGAAGGCCCAGTGGGGTGGACGAGACCCGAATTTCCCAATCCAAGTCGTGTCGGGGGTCACTTCCAGCCTCAACCCAGTCGTCCAGACACCAGACGAACGGTGTTCGAGGATGCTATGAGGACCACATCGTCAGTGACGGGGCTGCACCGTAGAGGGCTCTCGGATGACTGCCTCGACGAGCCAGGGATTGGAGGCAATGATGAGCATGTCGAGCGAGGAGCTTGTGCCCCGGCGCCGGTTGCGGGGTCGAGCGAGGTATCTACCAGCAGCCCAACGGCAGGTATGCGGTGTGTTTCATGGTGGATGGCAAGCCGCGGTTTCGAACGGTCGGCTTTGATCTCGATGCGGCGCGTGAGGAGCGCGCTGCGTTGATCGAGGCAGCCCGGTGGGGGATGGTGCCTGTTGAGCCACAACTGCGTTTTGGGAGAGTCGCGGGCTGGTGGATCGCGCGGTATGAGCGTAAGGTCGCGGCCGGGGACCGGCGGGAGCGCACGCTCGAGCATCACCGCTACAACCTCGACCGGCATCTGCTGCCGGCGCTCGGCCCGTGTCTGATGCGAGCGATCACGGTCGATGACGTCGCGGAGCTCCTGATTGGGTTGCGGGCACAAGGGCGCTCGGAGAAGACGACGGCCGGTGCGCTCGCGACGCTGAACAGCATTGTGCGCTTCGCGATCCGTAATGGCTGGATCATCAATAACCCCCTCGCCAAGTTGGAGAGCGGTGAGCGCCCCCACCCTGTTCGTCGCCGTCAGCGAGTCCTCGGTCGCGATGAGATCGGCCGGCTTCTGGCGAGGTGTCCGGGGCGCTACCGGACGCTGATCGTCACGGCGCTCTACACCGGGATGCGGACCTCAGAGCTGCTTGGCTTGACATGGCAGGACATCGACCTACGTGGTGGGGTGATCCATGTGCGTGCCCAGCTCGGGCGCGCACATCGTGGAGCGCCGGCTCGGCGCGTAGCGCTGAAGACCCCTGCGGCGATCCGAGACATCCCGCTCGTCCCCCAGCTCACCCGGGAGCTGTGCGAGCACCGACATGGCGCTCCAGATCACCCGGCTTCCGATTGGGTGTTCGCGACCGCCAAGGGAACACCGCTTGGGCATCGCAATGCCCAGTCCCGAGCGGTGGGTCGTGCGGCACGGCTGGCTGGCTTGGAAGACAGCGACTGGCCGCCGCTTCGCTTCCACGACCTGCGCCACACATTCGCCAGCCACCTAATCATCGATCTCGCGCTCGATGTCGCACAGGTCAGCCGCATCCTCGGCCACGCGCAGGTGACGACGACGCTCAACATCTACACCCATCTATTCGACGACGCACGGCACGCCTGCGACATCCGCGGGCGGATGGCCGCGAGCGCGTTCGCCCGGCTACTCGAACCCGAGCAAGACGGCGGCAATCTCATCGTCCTCCCCCGCCCGAGCACGCTTCAAGGCAGACACCACTCCGCGCGCGAGCGGGCAGCGATCCGGTGGGCTACTTGACCAGAACTTGACCGCGCTCCCGCGGCGTCCACCGACTGACCCGGCCGACAGCACGAAAACCCGCCGATTTGCAGCGGGTTTCCAATGGAGCTAGGGGGACTCGAACCCCCGACCTCCTGGGTGCGATCCAGGCGCTCTCCCAACTGAGCTATAGCCCCACGCGCTCGGGTTGAAGGCACGAGGTTCGGCAAGTGTAGTGGCAGGGAGGCACTCATGGTGCCCTAGGCTGTTGGCGGATCGGAGCTCACGGCGTCTCGGAGTCCTGAGGCCTTGCCGAAGGGTCCGCCGGCGAAGGCGTACGCCCTGGGAGGTATGGTTTGGGCGCGCAATGGGATTGCTCGATGACGCCATCCGCGAGCATCTGGAGTTCAAACGCCTCCGCGGCGCCGATCCAGATGCGCTGGCCCGCGAGGAGCAGGACGCTCTGGGTCCGGTGCACCGTGGACAGGAGCCTCAGGTGGAGGGGCCCGAGGAGCACTCGGGTGGCGAGGATCCTGCGGGCGAGAGGCCGATCGAAGCGTTCCCGCCGGGCTCTGGGAACTTCGTGCCCACGGGCCAGGAGACCGCCGAGCTGGACATGCGGACGGTGCTGAGGAGCGAGCGCCCCGATGAGGGCGGTGTGGAGGACTCCCTGGAATGGGAGGTTCCGGGCGACGCGTCGGGGGAGGCTCCCGAGGCAGTTGACGGCGAGCTGGCCGCAGATGGGGCGGAGCCGGTTGAGGATGTCCTGGAGGAGACTCCGGACTTCCTGCGCGAGACGCCCGATCAGGAGCGGCTGTGGTTCGAGCAGCAGCCGCCGCGAGACTTCGACTTCGACAAGTAGCACCCAGTCGCCACAAGCGCCCCGCTGGAACCCAGGCCGTTTCTGCTGGGGCGTTCGAGCCAGTCGGCGCTAGGAGGTAGAAGCGGTCTGGGAGCTCTTGTTGCTCGCCGCCCACGAGACGATCGCGCTTGTCCCCGCGACCGTGGTGCCGTCCTCGAGCACGAGCACCGGCACGTCCTCCTGCCCTGTCAGCACACGGATCTCGTCGCGCTTGCCGCGACGGCTGAAGGGGATGCTCTTGAACCCGCCCACCACCTTCACATTGTAGGTGTGTCCCGACCTGTCGAGCGCCTGTGCCGCCACTCCACACGGGTGCTTGACGACCGGCGCGTTTGCTCCGTGCGTGCGTGCGGGGCAGGTGTAGAGGACCACCGCATTCATTGTAAGCGCAACCGTCGCGAGGGCGATTCGGCGGGGCCGTGGTGCTCGTCTCCGCCGCAGGACGCGAGTGAGTCATCACCGCCAAGACACCCGCCGCAGAGTTCGCTTTGAAAGCATTACCCTGCTGGCGCTGTGGCGGATCTCCGACATGGTTCGATGTCTAGCCGAAACGAGCTGAGCACCGCCCGGCTGGTGCTGCGTCGTTGGCATGAGACCGACTGTGCGCCCTTTGCGGCGCTGAATGCCGATCCGCTGGTGATGGAGTACTTCCCGGACCGGCTTACTGGGGCCGAGAGCGATGATCTGATTGCCAAGATCGAGGCCGGTTTCGAGATGCGCGGCTACGGGCTATGGGCGCTGGAGGTGAGGGCAACCGGCGAGTTCGTGGGGTTCACTGGACTGGCGGTTCCATCGTTCAGCGCGCACTTCACGCCAGCCATCGAGGTTGGCTGGCGCCTGGCGCGGTCCGCATGGGGCCAGGGTTACGCGACCGAGGCCGGTTTGGCGGCAATCGCGTTTGGATTTCAAGAGACGGATCTTGATGAGATCGTGTCGTTCACCACCGCGGCCAACGCACGCTCGCGGGCGGTGATGAAAAGGATCGGAATGACCCACGATCCAGCTGACGATTTCGATCACCCAGAGCTGGACGAGCTTGATCGTCTGCGTTCGCACGTCTTGTACCGGATATCGCCCAGGAATTGGGTTCACTGACGGCGCGCAGATCCATGATCGCCGCCGTGAAAGATTCCAGCGGACCGAACAGCAATCATATGCATATGGGCCACATAATCGAGCTGACCTCTAAGGCGGGCGGTCCGGACGGATACTGGACGAACCTCCCTCTCGATCGCGAGATGGAAAGTCCAATCGTTATCGACGCCAGTGCTCTGGCGTCGTGTCATCCGATGTTTGCTGTTCGGCTTCGCATTTTCGTCGACTGGCACCTGGCCGCAGGGCATTCTGTCGTCATTCGAACTCCGACCGAGGCAGCCGTGGCCCAACTACTTGCGGATTTTGGCTTGGCCGAAGGGCTTAAGGACGTGATCGAGTTGCCCTCGCCCCATACAGACCGAAAGACCAGGCTTTTGCCCGTGCGACGACTCCAGGGGTACACAGATGTCGAGGAGGCCGCACAGGAAGCCGTTGATCTTCTACATCATCAGGCGGCAGCCTTGGCGTGCTGGGGCAATGCTATGCACATGGCGATCGGCGAGCTTTGCGACAACGCCCTCCAGCATGGGGCCAACGATCTTGGGGCCTACATCGCCGCTGATCGGGTAACCGAACCTCAGCGTGCGTTCCGGCTCACGGTCGCGGATCTTGGCATCGGAATACCCGAGCACATACGCAATCGCCACCCGGAGTGGCAGGACGACACTGCAGCCATCGCCAGCTCTCTAGAGCGGGGAGTCACCGGGACAACCGATCCCTACCGCGGTAACGGGTTCGCCGAGGTCTTCGATGAAGCGTTGGAGACCGACCTCGTGCGCGCCATGTCGGCCGCTCAGATCGACATCCGATCCAGTAAAGGCCGAGTGGGCGTAAATCTCGTTGGCGGGACCAAGACTGCAGACGGCCAGCGAGTGTCGAGCCCTCGACGAGGGACTTGGATCACCTATACGATCACGACGGTCGAATCTGCTTAGTGCCATCCGGGAAGGCGATTAGAATGGGCAAAATCAAGCTTCCAGCGACATGAGGAGGATGCTGCCGTGGCTTTGCTCTTCAGCTTGAAGGAGTTCGGTCGAGCCTTTGCCACACGAGGACGCGGAAGCGAGCTGCGCCTTGAGCTACTGGCTCGCTCAGCCGGAGAGGACGTTGTGATTGTCGACTTCGAGGAAGTCACCAACGTGAGCTACTCATTTGCCGATGAGTTCCTTGGCGTGCTGGTTTCCGGTGACGATGAAAGCGACATTCCCCGGGTCGAACTGGCGAACATGGCCGGGCCAGTCGAGAGAGCGGTGCAGCGCGCGATGAGTCGCAGGAGAGGAGCGCCGATCGCCTGCTGATCGGACGCTCCCCCATGCCCCCGCCAGGAGTCGAACCTGGATCCACCGCTTAGGAGGCGGTTGTCTTATCCATTGGACTACGAGGGCTCGGGGCCGCCGAGGCGGCTCCCTCGCTAAGGCTACCGGCGCACACCCAGCGGCACGCGGTGCCTGTGACCCGAGCTACCCCGGTCGCGCGCACGGGCCATCGCGGTGCGCCGCCCGCCTCCACGGCGGCGTCCATCGCGGTGGCTAATCTGGCCATTCGTGCTCGACGGACTATCCACCCTTCTGCGGCTCGCCTCGCGGATCATCTGTTTGATCGTGATCGTCTCCTTCGCGATCTTCGCCGTCGAACAGACCTCATCGGCGTCCACTCATCAGCAGAACGAGATCAACGAAAGCGGCCCTCCCGGCTCATCCGCCCCGAAGAAGGAATCCTCTTCGAAGAACGAGGGCGCCGTGCACGAAGTGATCGACGAAGCCTCCTCCTCGCTCACCTCGCCCTTCTCGGGGGTCACCGCCGGGTGGCAGAACCAGTGGGCCATCCGTGGCGTCCTCCTCGCGCTCGCCCTGCTCGTCTATGGCTTTGGCTTGGGCTTCCTCGCGCGCACCCTTCGCGTGCGTGTGTAAAGGGTCGGTTCGGGGCGCTCAGCGCTCACTCCCCTCTTGCCCCCAGCCCGCCGCATCGGAAAGGCGCACTCCCATGGGCGCCTCCGGCGGGGCCAGCCCCGGATCCGCACGACGCGACCCGCTGGGACCCCCTTGTGGGGTCCCCTCCCTATTTCAAGGACCCGCGTTTCCGCGCACGCTGTGGCTCCCGCCGCCGCTCTCGAAGTACACATCCACGGGCGTTCCCAGCTGCACCCACCCGTAGATCGCGGGTGCGTCGGGGATCGGCACGCGCAGGCAGCCGTGGCTCGCCGCGTACGTGGGCACTTCCGCGTAGCCGTGGATTGCGTAGCCGCGGATGAAGTAGTTCGAATCCACCATCCCCTCGCCGTTGGTGCCCGGCGTCTTCGAGTACACCACGAAGTGGCCGATCACCGTCGGCGTCGAGGGCTTGCCGGAGCTCATCGTGTAGATCCGCCGCACCTTCCCCCCCGCTTCGATCTCCGCGAGCACCTGCTTGGTGAGATCGCCCTCCACGTGGCGTCCATCGTGGGGGTAGCGCACGTGGAACACGCCCCCTCCGCGCTCCAGCACATGGAAGAGGTTCGCGTTGGTGCTCGGCACGCGCGCCAACCCCGCCACCTTGCGAAACGCCACCACCGCGCGCCCCGTCGCCCCTTCGAAGTCTCCATTGAGGGGCGCCGCGTAGTGCAGCGCATTCAGCTCGCTCTGCAGCACCTCCACTCCGGGGCCCCGCGCGCCTTCGCTCATCGTTGCATCCACGAAGCGCACATTCGCCGAGCTCGCCGCGAACGCGCCCTCCCCTGCGGTTGCGGTGTGCTTCGCGCGCGCATTCACCACACCCCCGCGCGTGGTCGAGTAGGCCACATGGAACTGCCCCGCGCCGTTATCCAATGACTGCACCCCCACCGTGCGCGTCTGTGCGAGGCGGCCATCGAGGTAGAAGCTCACGCTCACCCTCTGATGGGCTACGTAGGGCTCCACGATGCCCCGCACCACGATGCCCTCGCCCGTGAGTGCGATCGCGGGGTGACCGTGAGCCTTCTGCACCACCAGCTTCACGTGGCCCGCCACGGGCGCCGGAGGTGGGGCTGGGGGTGGAGCGGGAATCATAGAATCAGGATCTTACGAGGTCACTCGGAGGGGACCGGTGGGCTGTGGTCAAGGGGCCCTCCGGCCTTGGTCGAGGACTTGCCGGCCTCGCTCTCAGGGCGCCACCACGGCCGGCGCCTCGGCGATCGTGAGCGCCGCCGCCGGCGCGGGTGGCGGTGTGATCACGCCCACGCGCCTCAGCGTCATTGCCAGCAGCACGATCGTCCCCAGCGAAGCCGCCATCAGCACGGGCGTCTGCCACCCCCACCCCTCCAGCTCGCCAAACGCGAAGGAGTTGTTCAGCGCGTGCGCCGCGATGCACGGATACAGCGAGCCCGTGTAGCGATACAGCACGCACAGCGCAAACCCCAACGCCCCCAGTGGCACCAGATCCACGACCGGCGCCGAGCCCGCGTGCACGCCCCCGAACACCACCCCCGTGATCAGCGCCGCCGGCAGCCAGCCCCTCCAGTTGCTCAACGCCACGAAGAAGTACCCCCGAAACAGGATCTCCTCGCAGATCGGCGCCATCACGCACGTCAGCAGCGCGCTCGCCACCAGCAGCGCCGTGCTCTGGTTGGTCCCGAGCTGCTGCAGCAGCTTCTCCTTCGTGCTCACTTCCATCGCGCTCGCCCAGATCGCGCTGAACACGAGGAATCCCAGCAGCGTCACGATCACCGCCTTCACCGCCCTCGCCAGTGGGGTGGGGCGCAATCCCAGCTGCCACGCGCGCACCGTGCGACCCCCCAGCGACGCGAAGATCACCACGGCCCCCACGAATGCTGCGTCCTGCACGAACGTATCCGCCACCGTGAGCCCCGCCGGCAGCGAGGAGGAGCTATCCAGCTTTACTCCCCCCAGCAGCGCCGCCGGAACATCCACGATCAGGCCCCCCACCGCCGCCAGCACCAGCCCGCCCGCCAGCGCCGCCGGTGCGGTCCAGGGACGCCATGCCAGGCTCGCATCGGTGGGCTCGAAGATGGGCGGCTCTGGGGGAGGGTCCTCGGGCGCTGCCTCGCTCGCCCACTCCTCCATCTGGGTGGGCTCGGCGTTTCCAAACGGGTCTCCGCCAGATGGCTGCATGGGTTTCATCATCGCCGTTTGGTGCCCGTCCGCTCAGAGTAGCGCCGGCAGCTCTGCGAGCGAGGAGATCGTGGGGACGCCCGCCCGCGCCTCAGCGGTGCCCTTGCGGCGCACCCACACAGCCTGCACCCCCGCGCTGAGCGCCCCCGCGACATCGTGCTCGAGCGAGTCCCCCACGTGCACCGCCTCATCCGCCGCTGCCCCCATCAGCGCCAGCGCCGCAGCAAAGATCCCCGGATTGGGCTTCGCGCTTGCAAGCGATGCCGAGGTAAGCACCCCATCGAGCGCCTCCCCCAACCCCGCCTCGCTCAGCACCGCGGGAAGCGACACATCCCAGTTGCTCACCACCACCAGTTTGCACCCACGCGCGCGCAACTCTTCGAGTGCCCTCCCCACCTCCGGGTACGCGTGGAAGCGCAGCGATCTCAACATTGCTCCCCGCAGCTGTGCGAGCGTGATCGCCTCGCCCACGCCTGCGGGTAGTGCCGCGAGCAGCACCTCCGCGCAATCCCAGCGCAGCGCCTCCAACGCCTCGGGGTCGCGGCCCTCCATGTGATGGGCACGGTAATAGGCGATCTCCGCCGCGAATCCCTCCTCGGCCTCCCCCGCGCTGAGCTCGATCCCGTGACTCCTGCGCAGCTCCGCCGCCAGCCTCGGCCCCGGCGGCTCAAGCGCGAGTAGCGTACCCAGCGCATCGAGCAGCACTGCGCGCCTCACCGCTTCAGGCCACCCAGTGCCACGTCGCGAACTGCCCCACGAAGAACGCCATCAGCAGAGCGCTGGTCACGAGCGCCGCCACCGTCAGGCGCCCGCGCGGCGCGAGCCACGCTGCCCCCCACATGCTCAGGGGGAACAGCACGAGCTCAAAGCGCGGCAGCGACATCAGCGGTTGCGAGCTCACCGGGTAGGAGAGCGGCAGCGCGAGCGCCACCAGCACATACGCTCCATACGCAAGGGGCAATCGACGCAGCACCCCCACGACCGCGGGCACCGCCGCGAGCAGGAATCCAAACAGCATCAAATTGTGCCCCGCCGCCACCGTTGGGCTGCCCGGAGCCGCCGGGAAGTACACGTGCCGGCTCTGTCCCGAGAGCAGCTGGCGCGCTCCCTCGAAGGCCGCCCTCGCGCCATCCCATACCCCCACGAAGGGCCCCGCGAAGTGCCGGCTCCACACTTCCTGCGCGTGAAACGCCAGCAGCGCATCGCCGCCCGCGAGCGCGAGGTGCGCCATGTACAGCGCCAACCCGGCCCCCACCAGCGCCAGCCACGCCACATCCGCGCGCAGGCGGTAGCGCGCTCGCAGGCCGCGTGCTCCGGGGAAGTCCGGCGCGCGATCCTCGCGCGGTCCATACAGGTAGAGGATCAGCGCGGGCACCACCAGCAGCACCCCCGCCGAGCGCGAGGCCCCCGCGAGCGCCCCCAGCACCCCCACCCACGCCCAGCGTCCCTGCCGCGCACACCAGAAGACTCCCACCGAGAGCGCCAGGTAGAGCGACTCCGAATACACCGCAGACAAGTAAAAAGCCATCGGCGCGAACGCCGTGAGCAGCACCGCCAGGCGCGCCACCCGAGCGGTGTCTCCGCGCGCGGCAGCGAACTCCAACGTCGTGAGGCGGTGGATTCCATACAGCGCCGCCGCGAGCGCCGCCAGCGACAGCGCCACCCCCGCGAGCACCGGGGGCAGCCCCACATCGGAGAGCCCGCGCAGGCCGAGCGGGTAGAGCGGGAAGAAGGCCGCCCGCGACGCCGTGAACATTCCTAGGTCCGGGCGGTAGCCGTAGTGGGCGATCACCAGATACCACGAGGCATCCCAGCGCGCCGCGGGGGCCGCCAGCAGGTCGCCGAGCGTCCCGAACCCGCGCGTGAGCCCAGGGGGGTTGAAGGCGCCACGCACGGGGCCCCAGCCGAAGGCGAGCACCGTGCCCACGGCCGCGGCCCACACCAGCAGGCGCGAGAGCAGCAGTGCCCTGCACGTCTCGCGCAGCGCCGCCATCCGCGCGGGGTCCTCGCGCAGGCGTTCCATCCACGAGCCATCCGAGGATCCCGGCGCGCGCACGCTGGGATCCCGCGCGCGGGTCGCGCCCTCGACTCCGGGGGGCGCCTCGGGGGCGGCAACTGCCGTGTCCTGAGCCATCCACCGGCAGGAAATCACACCGCGGGGCAGTAATCTCGTAGGTCAGCATGTCGCGCCAGGCCAGAGCCCGTCGCCGGCGCCACAGCCGCGCCGGGCCCACACGCATCCTGCTCGTCGGCTTCGGCGTGCTCTTCACCGTGCTCGTGGTGGGCGGACTGGGCGCCGTTGGCTATGTCTTCTCGGTCGCTCAATCGGCCCCCTCGCTGGATACGCTGCACCCGATCGTCAGCGGCGCCTCCTCGCAGGTGATCGCCGCGGATGGCACACGCCTGGGGTACATCCAGTCCGATGAGCTGCGTACCCCCATCCCCTGGGAGCAGATGCCGGTGGCGCTGCGCAACGCCACCGTGGCGATCGAGGATCAGCGCTTCTACCAGAACAACGGCATCGACCTCACGGGGATCTTCCGCTCCGCGGTGAAGGACGTCGTCAACGGGCAGACCCTCCAGGGGGCCTCCACGATCACGATGCAGCTGGTGCGCAATCTGTACCTCGGCAACGACCTGCGCACCTTCAAACAGAAGATCACCGAGGCGAAGCTCGCGATCGAATACAACAAGCACCACTCCAAGCGCGCGATCCTCGCGGGCTACCTCAACAGCGTCGCCTACGGCACCGTGGGCGGGCAGACGGCGATCGGCGTGCAGGCCGCCTCGCGGATCTTCTTCAACCGCCCCGCCTCGCAGCTGAACCTGCAGCAGTCGGCGCTGCTCGCGGGACTCCCGCAGGCGCCCTCGGAGTACAACCCCTTCCTGTATCCCTCGGTTGCGCGCAAGCGGCGCAACGAGGTGCTCGCGAAGATGGCGCAGCTGCACTACATCACCGCGCACCAGGCGGCCGTCGCCGAGCACCGCCCGCTGGAAGTGCACCACGGCAACTACTACTCCCAGCGCCGCGAGGACTTCTTCTTCGAATACGTGCGCGCGCAGCTGATCCACCGCTACGGCCGAGCGACCGTCGCGCAGGGCGGGCTGAAGGTCTACACCACGATCAACCTCAACATGCAGCGCCTCGCGCGCAAGGCCATCGCCGAAGTCCTCAACGAGCCCGAAGACCCCGCCTCGGCGATCGTCACGATCAACCCCCACGACGGCCACATCGAAGCGATGGCCGAGAGCGAGAGCTACGAGAACTCCCAGTACAACCTCGCCGCGCAGGGCCACCGCCAGCCGGGCTCCACCTTCAAGGCGATCGACCTCGCCGACGCCCTCTCCAGGGGGATCGACCCAAATAGCACCTACTACCTCTCGCACACGCTGGCTCCCGGATGGCTGCCGGGGTACCCCACGTATGAAGTGAAGACCTTCGAGGGCACCTCGCTGAACAAGTCGATCAACCTCGTGCAGGCCACGCTCGCCTCCGACAACACCGTCTACGCGCAGCTCGCGGCGGACCTCGGCGAGAGCACGATCACCGAAATGGCGCACAAGCTGGGCGTGACCTCGCACCTGGACAACTACGCCGCGGAGGCCCTCGGCGGCCTGAAGGTGGGGGTGACCCCGCTGGAGATGGCCAACGTATACGCCACGCTGGCCGACGGCGGCTGGCGCAACACGCCGATCGCGATCACCAAGGTGGTGTTCCCCGATGGGCACGTGGACACCAACTGGGGCCGCGACCACCGCGTGCGCGCGGTCTCCTCGGCGGTGGCCGCCGAGGAGACGTCGATCCTCGAGCAGAACGTGCAGAGCGGCACGGCGGTGCGCTCAGCGATCGGCTGCCCCACAGCCGCCAAGACGGGCACAACCAGCGAACTGGTGGATGCGTGGCTCGACGGCTACACCGCGCGCTACTCCACGGTGGTGTGGATGGGCTACCCCAACCGCCGCGTCTCGATGACCGACGTGCATGGCGAGCCCCAGCAGGGCGGCTACCTGCCCGCGGAAATCTGGCACCACTACATGTCGGCGGTGGTGAACGGCAACTGCGTCCCCTTCCCCTCCGCCGGCGAATCGATCTCCTACCAGCCCTTCTTCGGCAAGTACGCCTCCACCGGGCGCTCCTCTGGCGAATCGAGCTCCTCCAGCGAAGAATCCTCCACGCCGGGGGCCAGCAACGAAAAGCCCAAGCCCACCCCGGGCGCCAAGCCGCACGCCGAAGCGCACCACGAAGAAAAGGGCGGCGGCGGAGCGCGAGGAGGCGGACCGGCCGGCACAGGCCCACCCGGCCAGGGCGGCGGCGGACCGCACATCCACGAACAGGCCCCCCAGACGGGCGCCGGCGGGGGCACCACTGCCCCGCACGGCTGACGCTGACACACCCCGCACCGCTGACACTGGTAGTTTGAGCAGCGGAAAAACCCCAGAGGGTCCGAGTCCGCCCGCGCCCGGCGCGAGCACAGGCAGGCCGCCGAGCTCGCCCCTCTCTCACCAAGACGAACGGAACGCACACGTGGCAAAGGAAGACAAGGTCGAATTCGAGGGCGAGGTGATCGAGGCGCTCCCCAACGCGATGTTCCGCGTGAAGCTCGACAACGACCACGTGGTGCTCGGGCACGTCGCGGGCAAGATGCGCCGCTTTCGCATCCGCATCCTCCCCGGCGATCGGGTGCGCTGCGAGCTCTCCCCATACGATCTGGACCGCGCGCGGATCGTCTACAGGCACCGTTAGGGCATCGCCGAGCGCTCTCTGATCGAGGCCATCGCGGCCGAGCTGGCTCAGACGTATGGGGCCAACGTGGTGAGGGGCATCGGCGACGATGCGGCAGTGGTGCGTGCCGGGGCGGTGTGCGTGACCTCGGTGGACGCGATGGTCGACGGCGTTCACTTCAGGCTCGCCGATGGCGCTGGGTCCGGCTGGGCCACGCCCGCGCAGGTCGGCTGGCGCGCGCTCGCGGGCGCGCTCTCCGATCTCGCGGCGATGGGCGCGCGGGCGGGCGAGGCATACCTCACCCTGGGCCTCCCCGCGGGGCTCGGCGAGGAGCGAGCACTGGAGCTGGTGCGCGGGGCACGCGAGCTTGCGCTGCAGACAGGCACGTCGCTGTTGGGGGGCGATGTGGTGAGTGCCCCTGTGCTGACGGTCGCCGTCACGGTGACCGGCTGGGCCGATTCGGCGGAGGAACTCGTGGGTCGCGACGGGGCGCAGCCCGGAGACGCGGTCGGAGTCACCGGCCGTCTCGGCGGGGCGGGGGCCGGACTGGCACTGATGGAGGGCCGCGCGCATTGTGCGACGGACAGGCGTGCGGCGGAGCACGCGATCGAGCGGCTTCACCGTCCGCTGCCGCGCCTCGCCGAGGGACGCGCGCTGGCGCAGGCGGGGGCGCACGCGATGATCGACCTCTCCGACGGGTTGGCGAGCGACGCGGGGCATATCGCCCGCGCGAGCGGCGTGCGCATCGAGGTGGATCTCACAGCGCTGCCCCTCGACGAGGGGGTGGCCGAGGTCGCCGCCGAACTGGGCATCCGACCCTGGGAGCTGGCGGCCGGCGCCGGCGAAGACTACGAGTTGTGCGTCTGCTTGGCCCCGGAGGAGTGCGAGCGCGCGGAACAGGCCCTTGAACGGGCAGGCGACGCAACCATCACGTGGGTGGGGCGGGTGGCTGGCCCGGCGCCGATCCCAGGGGCGGTGCTCCTAGAGGACGGCCGAGAGCGCCCCCTGGAGGGGTTCGAGCACCGCTGGTGAGCCCGCTGATGCGTGCGGCGCCCATGGGCACGGTTTCGCTGAGTCGCGCATACACCAGGATGCGCTTTTCGGCGCTGAAGAGGGGCGTGCAGGCGGAGAGCACGAGGCGGCTGTAGCCCACGCGGCTGACGGCGGCGGCGACATCGGTGGGTACGACGATGCGATGGCCGAGGACGGTGTAGGTGAAGTGCGCGTAGGGCATATCGAGCACGATGCGATCGCCGCGGCGCAGCGCATCGATATGACGGAAGGGAGCGAGGTAGGTCGTGCGGTGCCCCGCGATCGCCGTCGTTCCGGGGATGCCGGGGAGGCGCGTTTCCGGGTACACACCTGGCCCCTTCTCCAGTTCGGAGACGCCGGTGCCCTTCACCACCACGAAGTTGGCGTGGATGTGGGGGATGTGGATGCTCCCCACGGGGCTCCCCGCGCCCGCGTGGCGCTGCAGCTCGCGCGCGAGGAAGGCGATGCGCTGCGACTGGCTGGGGAGGTGCGCGAGCGCGCGGCGCTCCACCGGCGTGGGCGGCGCGCGTTCGATGCCGTGCAGCGTTCCGTTGAGCTCGTCCTGCTGGATGCGCGCGTAGAGCGCCGAGAACGGCTCCTGCCACACGAGCGTCACCCCTGCGTCGAGCAGCGCGAGGGCGCCCACGAGGATGAGCGCCCACGAGAGCACTCGCCACGCGCGGCGGGGGCGGCGGCGCCGCCCGAGGAGAACGGGACGCAGTCCTGGTCGATCGGGCAGGGAGTTCAAACCGGAATTGCCAAGCGCACGGGAGTGGGAAGCGGGACGATCGAGAGCGTAGTGCAGGTCGCAGTCGCGACCCGCAACAGAGCCGGGGCGCAGGAGTCCGGGGTAGGGCTCCAGATCGCTGGGAACAGGGCCGCGATCGGGGTTGGTGTAGAGCGTTTCGGACATGGCCGGCCTGCAGGGGCGGCGAGAGACCCGAGGTCTCCTCTCGGGGTCTCCTATCGGCGCAACGCCGACTCCGTGCCGCCAAGCGATCCAGGTCCAGCGTAGGACATGGGCCCGCGAACGGTGATCGCAAGACGCTCGCCGTTGCCCTCGCCGGGAAGCAGCGGCGCCGGCGCCGAGAGCGCCACGAGGAGGATCCCGGCGAGGCAGCCGAAGGCGAGGCTCCAGACGAGGATCCCCACGGGCGAGATGTAGCCGCCGGCGAGCAGGAGCACCGCTGCGTGCGCGGCCTGCCCCGCGTTGAAGCCAAGCTGGCGTGCGTAGAAGGCGATGAGCAACGCCAGCGGAGTGAGGCTGAGGGCCACGAGCGCGAGCGCGCGGACGCGGTGCGCGCGCATACCCGAATTGCGCCACTCGGGCGAGACGATGGGCAGCCACAGGTGCAGCGCGGGCACGATCAGGAGGGCCGTGTAGGGGTTTATGAGCCATACGAGAACGCTCACGGCGAGCAGCACGAGCAGCACAGCCAGCCCGGAGGCATCGCGGTTGGCGCCCTCCGCACGCGTGGGCAGACCGGCGCGGCGCGCGAGCACGGGCCACACCAGCCAGGCCCCGGCGAGCAGCAGCACGGGCGCGAGCACGGCCTCCCACGCGCCGGTTCCCGTGGGCAGCGCGCCGGGGAGGACGACACCCGGGGGTGCGGCGAGCACGTTGTTGAGGCCGAGCAGGCGCATGAATAGCGCGCAGAGAAGGAAGGGCGCAGCGCACGAAAGCGCCCACGCCAGCCAGCGCCCCAGCGCAACGTGACGGCGACGTAGGCGCGCGAGGCCGTCGATCGCGACGAGCAGTGGCGCGATCATGAGCGCGGCGAGCAGCAGCCGCACGGCCCACTCGGGGAGCGTCTTGCGCTGGATGAGCACGCCCGACTGGACTCCTCCCCCACCCGCGCCGCTCGCACCACCCGCGCCGCCCCCAGCCGCCGCGCCGCCCACGTCGGGCCCCGCGTCGAGGGCGTAGACGGAGCTGAGCAGCGCCCGCCCGAAGTTCTGCAGGCGCGTGGCGCTCACGGGCTCCCGTGCGGAGGGTCCACGTTCGCCGCTCACCTGCACGAGTACGGCGGGGATGCCGGCGCCGTTGAGCGCGCCCTCCTCGCCGGCGACGAGTGGCGCCACGAGGTGGGCGAGCTGGGCGAGTGCGCTGGGGGCGCCCGGATCGACGCCCACCTCCTGGGTGAGGGCGCCGGCGACAGTGCGCTGCAGGCGCACCGACGCCTCGCCGAGACCGTTGGAGAAGGGGATCAGGAACGGTTTGTGCGCGGCTGTCCCCGCGAGATCCCCGAGCACGATCGCCGCGTCGATGGGCCCGCCGGGGTGCGCCGCGAAGTCCGCGGCGCCGCCATCGCCATCGCCGCCGCCGGCGCCGCTCGTTGAGACGAGGATGATGGTGCGGTGGGTCTCGCTGGTGGCGAGCACGCGCGCGAGCTCGAGCAGCACGGCGGTGCCCGAGAGTTCCGCTGTGGCTCCTCTGCCGGCGGCATCGCGGTGCGCGAGCAGCACGATGGGGCTCGCGCCGGTGACCCCGGGGCGGGTGGCGATGACGGTGGTGAGCGTTTGCCTTCCCCCGATCGTGTGCGCCTGCACGCTGCGGCTCTGCACGGCGAAGCCTCCCGCGCGCGAGCCGCCGAGGCCCTGGAGGGTCTGCGTGATGTAGGCGGCGAGCTTCGCGTCGCCTTCGCCGCCGGGCGCGCGCTGGGGGAAGCGCGCGGCGAGGCTCTGCAGTTCGGCGAACGCGCGCGGCCCATCGAAGGCGTCGGGCGCGAGCGTGGAGGTGAGCGGCGTGGCGCGCCCGCTCAGCGAGAACCCGGCGATCGCCACAGCGAGCAGAACGGGGACCAGGCCGGCGCGGTAGAGGCGTCCGTTGAGCACCGCAAGAGACCTTAGTCCGCCGGGAAGGCGGATGGTGTGGGACGGCCGATGGCCGGCGCGGGAGCTTTTGTCCAGTGTGTAGCCCCCTCGGGGCCGCATATGGATATCGTGCGCGCGTGCTCCAGCCCGTTGCCGTAGGAACGAAGTCGCTCACCGATTACACGCATATCTGCGGGCGGGGGCTGATCGACGAGATCCGCGAGCTGGCGGAGCCGCTGAAGGGCAAGCGCGTGGTGCACGTCTCGGCGACGGCTTTCGGAGGGGGGGTCTCGGAGATCCTGTACACGCTGATCCCGCTGATGCGCGATGTGGGCTTGGAGTGCGAGTGGCAGGTGATCTATGGGCGCGAGGAGTTCTTCAACGCGACGAAGTTGATGCACAACGCGCTGCAGGGCGCGCCGCAGGACCTCGATGAGGAACAGTGGGCGACGTGGATGAGCTACAACGAAATGAACGCGCGCGAGCTGAGTGGGGGCTGGGATGTGTGCCTCGTGCACGATCCGCAGCCGGCGGCGATGCACAAGCTGGTGCCCGAGAAGGCTGCGGGGTGGGTGTGGCGCTGCCACATCGACCTCTCCACGCCCAACCCGGCGACGATCGAGCGGCTGCTGCCGTTCATCACGACCTATCCCGAGTCGCTGTTTCACATGGCCGACTACGTGCCGGAGGGGATGGGCGGCCACGTGAACATCGTGCCCCCCGCGATAGACCCGCTGGCGCCGAAGAACATGGCGCTCTCGCCGGAGGATGCCTCCTATGTGTGCAACCAGTTCGGCATCGATGTGGATCGCCCGCTGATGTGCCAGGTCTCGCGCTTCGATCCCTGGAAGGACCCGCTGGGGGTGATCGATGCCTACCGCACGGTGAAGGAGAAGCTGCCGAACGTGCAGCTGGCGCTGGTGGGCTCGATGGCGAGCGACGACCCGGAGGGGTGGGACTTCTTCAACGCGACGATCGCGCACGCGGATGGCGATCCGGATGTGCACATCCTCAACAACTTCAACAACGTGGGGGCGATCGAGGTGAACGCCTTCCAGAGCCACGCGGATGTGCTGATCCAGAAGTCCACACGCGAGGGCTTCGGGCTGACGGTGTCGGAGGCGATCTGGAAGGCGAGGCCGTTCATCGGGGGCAATGTGGGCGGGATTCCCCTGCAGGTGCAGGATGGCGTGACGGGCTTCCTGGTGGAGAGCGCCGAGCAGTGCGCTGAGCGCTCACTGGAGATCCTCGAGGATCCGGCGCTCGGAAAGACGCTGGGGAGGCGCGGCAAGGAGCACGTGCGAACGCACTTTTTGATGCCGCGCTACCTGCGCGACTACCTGAAGATCTTCACGGAGCTGCTGGCGTGAGCGAGGCGCCGGCACAGCGTGCGCCGCTCGTGCTGGTGTCAAACCGCGGGCCGGTGACCTTCGGGCCGGGCGGGGAAGTGCAGCGCGGCAGCGGCGGCCTCGTGACGGCGCTGACGGGCCTGGCCTCCCACCGCGAGGCGGTGTGGATTGCCTCGGCGATGAATGAGTACGACGCGGAGGTCTCCCATGGCCACCGCGGGCGGGCCTTCCCGGTGCGGAGCCCTGCGGGCGGGGAGTACCAGGTGCGTCTGGTGGTGAGCGATGCGGATGCCTACGATCGCTTCTACAACGTGTTCGCGAACCCGATGCTGTGGTTCATCCAGCACTACCTGTGGGATTTGTCGAACGCGCCGGACATCCGCCGCGAGGAGATCGAGGCCTTCGAGTTCGGCTACAACGCCGTGAACGAGGACCTCGCGAAGGCGGTGGTGGAGGAGCTGGAGGGCAATGAGGAGCCGGTGGTGATGGTGCACGACTACCACCTCTACACGCTCCCCGATCTGGTGCGCAGGGCGCGCCCGGATGTCTTTCTGCACCACTTCATCCACATCCCCTGGACGCAGAGTGACGCCTGGCGGGTGCTGCCGACGCGCATCCGCGAGGAGATCTTCACGGGGCTGTTGGCGAATGACATCATCGGCTTTCACACGCGCAGCTATAGGCGCAACTTCCTGCAGTGCTGCCGCGATCTGATGGACCTCGAGGTGGACTTCGAGCGGGGGCTCGTGAAGGTGGGCGAGCGCGAGGTGTGGGTGCGCGCGTACCCGCTGCCGATCGACCACGAGGCGGTGCGCCGCCTCGCGGAGGGGGAGGGGGTGAAGCGCTTCGAGAGGGAGCTGCTGCGGCGAAGGCGCGACTTCCTGATCCTGCGTGTGGATCGCGCGGACCTTTCGAAGAACGTGCTGAGGGGGTTCTCGGCGTTCGATCTGTTCCTCGAGCAGCACCCCGAGTTTCGCGAGCGGGTGACGTTCATGGCGCAGCTGATGCCCTCGCGTACGGATGTGCCGCAGTACGCGGAGTATCTGGAGCGGATCGAGGCATCGGTGGCTGTTGTCAACCACCGCCACGGCACACCCGATTGGATGCCGATCCAGCTGAAGCTGCGCGACGATCTGCAGGAGGCGATGGCGGCCTACCGCCACTACGACGTGCTGCTCGTGAACGCGATGTTCGATGGCATGAACCTGGTGGCGAAGGAGGGGCCGATCGTGAACGAGCGCGAGGGCGTGTCGATCCTCTCGGAGAACACGGGCGCGCATGAGGAGCTGGGCGAGTACGCGCTGTCGGTGAACCCCTTCGACATCCAGGAGCTCGCGAACTCGATCTACGCGGCGCTGGCGATGGAGCCGGCCGAGCGCAGCCGCCGCGCAAAGGGACTCGTGGAGATCGTGACCTCGCGCGACCCGGGCGATTGGATCGACGAGCAGATGGCGGACATCAGGGCGAAGGGGCGGGGGAAGTAGGAGAGGCTACGCCCCCCCGGGGCTAACAGATTGGGAGAGGCTCCGCCCCTGCCGGGGCTGCGCCGGGGAGCGTGCGCGGCCGATACCCGGCGCGCGGCCTCCCCTGGGCCCTCGTGGCCCAGGGGGTCAGGGCTGGAGAGGCCGGGGAGGCAAGCGCTGGTATCATTCCGCGCCGCATGACCCTGCCCGCACCCACGTATGACTTGATCCTGATGCTCGATACGCAGAGCGACGCGAGCGCCCGCGAAAAGATCATCGCGGATGCGCGCGCGGCGATCGGGGCGCAGGGCGAGTTGGTGCGCGACGACGAGTGGGGCACGCGCGCGTTGGCCTACCAGATCGATCACAAGGCCGATGCGGAGTACCACCTGCTGCAGTTCCACGCCTCCACGCCCGAGCTTTTGCGCAGCTTGGAGCGCTCGCTGCGCATCGCCGATGAGGTGGTGCGCTTTCGGATCGTGAAGCTGAAGCCGGGCACGCCGGAGGCGCCGGATATGAAGTCTGGCGCGCTGCCCTCGCGCAGCGAGCCCACGCCGGAGGCGCAGAGCGCCCCCGAGGCCGTGGTTGAGGTGGAGGCTGTTGAGGTCGAGGTGGAGGCGGTCGTAGAGGTCGCCGAGCCCGCGCAGGCTGGCTGAGGGCCGATCCCGAGTACTGCCTACCTGGGTGGGGTAATACACTCGAAGCTATGGGTCAGGTCGATGTGAGCGAGCAGCCGCTGAGCCGCACGGATGTGCTGCGCGCTTCGCCGCGCATGTTCGAGTCGCGCGTGCTGGATGCGCTCTCGCGCGTGCACCCGCTCGTGCCGGTACTGATTTTCGTGCCCGCCGTTGTGGTGCTCGCGGCGTGGAGCCTCTCCAAGGTGAGCCTGCTCGGCACGCTTGGCCTGGCGGTGGGGGGCTATGCGATGTGGACGCTGTTCGAGTACTGGCTGCACCGCGTGGTGTTCCATTTCGAGCCCGAGAAGGGCCTGGGGGCAAGGCTGCATTGGATCATCCACGGCATCCACCACGAGCACCCCAACGATCCGATGCGCCTGGTGATGCCGCCCTCGGTGAGCATCCCGCTGGGGGCGCTGGTGTTTGGCGCGATGTATCTCGTGTTCGGCTCGCGCTACGCGCCGGGTCTCGGCGCGGGCTTCTTTGCGGGGTATCTGGTGTACGACATGCTGCACTACTACCTGCACCACTTCCGTCCGCGGGGGCGTCTGGGGAGGATGCTGCGCGAGCGCCATATGCGCCACCACTTCCAGGACGACACACGCGGCTTTGGGATCAGCGCGCCGTATTGGGATGAGGTGTTTCGCACTTCGCCGCGCGCCAACGCCCGCAAATAGCGGGATGGCGCCGAAGTTGGCGCCCGAACGCAGGTCTAGACTCGAAGTCCAATCCAATAAGACCCAGAACGAGGGGATGAAGACGTGGCCGCAACCAACATCAACCGGGTAGTGATGACCGGCAACCTGACCGCGGATCCGGAGCTGCGCTCGCTGCCGAGCGGCATGTCGGTGTGCAGCCTGCGGATCGCCTGCAACACGCGCCGCAAGGACGGAGCGAGCGGCGAATGGGTCGATAAGCCCAACTACTTCAACGTCACCGTGTGGGGCGCGCAGGGCGAGAACGCCGCGCGCTTCCTCTCCAAGGGACGCCCCGTGGCGATCGATGGGCGCCTGGAGTGGCGCGAGTGGGAGGCGCAGGACGGCACAAAGCGCCAGGCAACCGATATAATCGCCGACTCGGTGCAGTTCCTGGGTTCGCGCGATGACGCCTCTGGAGGCGGAAGGTTCGTGAGCAACGGGGATCAGGGCAACGATGTTCCGGTGGACAGCCAGGACTTCCAGCCCGCGCCGGTCGGAGTCGGGGCCCCCGGCGACGACGATATTCCGTTCTAGCTCTGAAAGGTTCACGTGGCAAAATCGCGCGGTCGCGGCAAGCCAGTCCGCCGTCGAGACAGGAAGGGCGCCCCCGGAAGCGGGCGGCGCAAGCCATGCCAGCACTGCCGCGACAAGGTGGAGCAGGTCGACTACAAGGACGTGGTCTCGCTACGCAAGTTCATCTCCGAGAAGGGCAAGATCCGCTCGCGGCGCATCACCGGCGCTTGCCGGCGCCACCAGAGCCAGATCGCCAGCGCGGTGAAGCGCGCGCGTGAGCTGGCGCTGCTGCCCTACGTGAACGAGGGCGGGCGCGACGACGCCCCCCGGCGCGATCGCGGCGATCGCGATCGGGAACGCTAGGAGCCCTGTAGCGATGCCCGAAGCGATCCTCCTCAAGGATGTAGATGAGCTCGGCGAGCAGGGCAAAGTCGTGGAGGTGAGCAAGGGCTACCTGCGCAACTACTTGATCCCGCGCAAGCTCGCGCAGCCCGCTACACGCGGTGCGATGGCCGCGGTGCAGCAGCGCCAGGAAGCGGCCGAACGCGCCGAGCGGGAGTTCGCGGCGCGCGCGGTGGACAACGCCGCGCTGCTCAACAAAACGGTGCTCACGATCACCGAGCAGGCCAGCCCCGATGGGCGTCTGTTCGGCTCGGTGAGCGCGCAGGACGTAGCGGATGCGATCCGCGAGGCGCGGGGCCTGCGCTTGGACCGCCAGAATGTGCACCTGCCGGAGGCGATCAAGAACGTGGGCACCTACATGGTGGTCGTCGACGTGGTTGAGGGCGTAACCGCAAACGTCAAGACCATGGTGGTAGCGAAGTCATAGCTCGGGCCTCCATCCTCTCGGCCCCCTGAGAAGGTGGCGGGCCATCGAGGCCCGCCTAACCGCGGACCTACGGTCCGCTTCTCCTGCGAGCATAGGTTCGTGAGGACGTATTTCCCCCGAGATAGCGGGTTGGCCCCTCAGCCGAGGGCAACCGCCGATCTAGACTCGCGCAGGCCATGAGCGCAGTCTCGACAACCAACGGCTCCAACGGATCGAGCGTCCCCGCGGGCGCGATCGCCCCACCCCACAATCTCGACGCCGAGCAGTCGGTGCTGGGGGCGATTCTGCTCTCCGATCGCTCGCTGTATGCGCTCGTGATCGAGGAGGGTCTGCGCCCGGAGGACTTCTACCGCGAGCGCCATGGGCTGATCTACCAGGCGATGCTGGGGCTCTACAACGAGAGCGAGCCCGTGGATGTGCTCACGGTGACCGATCGCCTGCGTCAGATGGGCAAGCTCGAGCAGATCGGCGGGGCGGCCACGGTGGACGAGCTCAGCGGTGTGGTGCCCGCTGCGGGGCACGCGCGCCGCTACGCGCAGATCGTGCGCGAGAACGCGCTGCTGCGGCGCCTGCTGGCGAGCACGTATGAGATCCAGGCGAGCGTGCTCGAGCACCAGGCGCCGCCACGCGAGCTGGTGGAGCAGGCCGAGAAGGCGATGCTCGAGGTCGCGCGCGACGATCGCCAGCAGGACTTCAGGGCGATCGAGGAGGTGCTGCACGAGGAGCTCGACAAGCTCCACCGCCTCTCGCTGGAGGGGACCTCGCTGACGGGCACGCCCTCGGGCTTCAGGGACCTCGATGAGATCACGGGGGGCTTTCAGCCGGGGAACCTGATCATCGTGGCGGCGCGCCCGGCGATGGGTAAGAGCGCGCTGGTGTGCAACATCGCGGAGAACGCCGCGGTGGAGCACGGCAAGCCGGTGGCGCTGTTCAGCCTGGAGATGGCGGAGGCCGAGCTCGCACAGCGTTTCGTGGCCTCGCAGGCGAGGATCAAGGGCGAGGAGCTGCGCAAGGGGCGCGTGAGCGAGCAGCGCTGGCCGAAGATCCTCAAGGCCTCCCAGCGCCTGGCCAACGCGCCGCTGTGGGTGGACGATTCAAGCGACGTGGGGATGCTGGAGATACGCGCGAAGGCGCGGCGCCTGCACAGCCAGTGCGAGGGCGGGCTGGGGCTGATCATCATCGACTACCTGCAGCTGATGCGCACCGACAGCCGCTACGACAGCCGCGTCACCGCGGTGGGCGAGCTGAGCCGCGGGCTGAAGATCCTCGCACGCGAGCTGGGGGTGCCGGTGATCGCGCTCTCGCAGCTGAGCCGCGCGGTGGAGCAGCGCTCCCCCAAGAAGCCTCAGCTCTCCGATCTGCGCGAGTCGGGCAACCTCGAGCAGGACGCGGACCTCGTGATGTTCATCTACCGCGACGAGTACTACGAGCCCGAGTCCGAGCGCCCCGGCGAGGCCGACCTGATCATCGCCAAGCACCGCAACGGCGCCACGGGCGAGGTGACGCTGACCTTCCAGAAGGAGTATCCCAAGTTCATGAACTACGCCGGGGAGCGCTACGCGGCATGAGCGAGAGCTTTGAAAGCTGCCCGCTGGGCCTCTGCGATGGCAGCGGCTTCACGATCGACGAGGCCACGAACACGGCCTCGGACTGCGCCTGCCGGCCGAGGCGGATCGCGAGGGTGCGCGCGCAGGCGCTCGCGGGCCGGGTGCCGCGCAAGTACCGCGATGTGTCCTTCGAGCGCCCGCCCGTAAGCGACATCGCGCGCGTGGCGCCCGAGCAGGTGCGCGAGGTGCGCCGCTATGTGCAGCGCATCGACGAGAACCTCGACGCCGGGCGGGGGCTGTGGCTGTGGGGCGATGTGGGCACCGGCAAGACGACGCTCGCGATGCTCGCTTCGCAGGCGGCGCTCCAGGCGGGGCGCTCGGTGGTGATCCATTCGTTGCCGCGGCTGCTCAACCTGATCCGCAACGCGATCGAGTCCGAGGCGGGGATGGTGGGCTTCCTGGAGCGCCTCACCGCGGTGGACCTGCTGCATATCGACGATCTGGGGGCCGAGAACACGACCGATTGGGTGCTCGAGCAGCTGTACTCGATCATCAACACCCGCTACGAGGACGAACGGGCGATGATCGTCACGACCAACCTCAAATTCGAGGAGCTGCTGGAGCAGCTGGGGGAGCGCACCGTCTCGCGGCTGGTGGCGATCTGCGGCGACCCGCTGCTGCTCTACGGCGATGACAAGCGCCGCGAGCACCCTGCCGCGATGCACGCGATCTAAGGTCCGAGCCGCGCCACGTAGACTTAGGTTGAGATGCCAGGCATAGTCATAGTGGGCGCCCAGTGGGGCGATGAGGGAAAGGGCAAGATCACCGACCTGCTCGCCGAGCACGGCGATGCGGTGGTGCGCTTTCAGGGGGGCAACAACGCGGGGCACACGATCGTGCGCGAGGGGGTGGAGTGGAAGCTGCACCTGATCCCCTCGGGGATCCTCTACCCCGGCAAGCGCTGCGTGATCGGAAACGGCGTGGTGATCGACCCGGGGGTGCTGATCGACGAGCTCGATGCGCTGCGCGCGCGGAGGGTGGATGTGAGCGGGCTGCGCATCTCCAGCAATGCGCACCTGATCATGCCCTACCACCTGCTGCTCGACTCGGCGGGCGAGGCGAAGCTGGGGAGCCTGCAGATCGGCACCACGCGGCGGGGGATCGGCCCCTGCTACGCCGATAAGGCCGCGCGGCTGGGGATCCGCGTGCAGGATCTGCTCGACGAGAAGATCCTCAAGAAGAAGATCGTCGCGGCGATGGAGCCCAAGCGCCTCTCGCTGCGTCCATTCGAGAAGGACCCAACGCTTGATCTGCATACGATGACCGAGCAGTACCTCGTGTATGGGCACCGCTTGGAGCAGCACATCGCGGATACCTCGCGCCTGATGTGGGAGCTGCTCGACGCGGGCAAGAAGGTGATCTTCGAGGGAGCGCAGGGGGCGATGCTGGATATCGACCACGGCACGTACCCCTTCGTGACCTCCTCCAACCCGCTCTCCGGTGCGGCGTGCGTGGGGGCGGGCGTGGGGCCGAAGAACATCGACGAGATATGGGGCATCTCCAAGGCCTACACCACACGTGTGGGGGCGGGTCCATTCCCGAGCGAGCTGCACGACGAGACGGGCGATCTGATTCGCGAGCGGGGAGGGGAGTTCGGCACCACCACGGGGCGCCCGCGGCGCACGGGCTGGCTGGATCTGGTGGCGCTGCGCTATGCGGCTCGTCTGAACACGATGACGGCGCTCACGATCACCAAGCTCGATGTGCTCTCGGGGTTCGATCGCATCCAGGTCTGCACGAGCTACCGGGGCGCGGAGGGAGCGGAGTTCGAGGACTTCCCCTACCACCAGACGGTGCTCCACCACACCACCGCCGAGCTCACCGAGCTGCGCGGCTGGAAGGAGGATCTGGGCGAGTGCCGCACGCTCTCGGATCTTCCCGAGGGTGCACGCGAGTATCTGCAGTTCATCTCCGAGGGCGTGGGCGCGCCGGTGACGCTGGTGGGCGTGGGCCCGGGGCGCGAGCAGGTGATCTGGACCGAGGCGGGGCGCCAGACGCTGATCGGACGCAACGGCGATTCGCCGGATTAGGTGGGCTCGCGACTGCCGCACCGCAGGCGTTCTCGCTCGCACGGGTGGGCATCCGCTCATGGGATCGCGATGGCGGCGGGTTGGATAGGGTCGCGGGAGTGAGCGCGCGCACCGATTACGAGCGTCATGGGCGCACCTACGCGATGCACCGCAGGGCGGATCCGCGGATCGCCGCGCGTATCCACGCGGCGCTCGGCGGGGCGCAAACGGTACTCAACGTGGGCGCCGGCGCGGGCTCTTACGAGCCCTCCGATCGCTGGGTGCTGGCGGTGGAGCCGAGCGCCACGATGCGCGCCCAGCGCCCTTCCGGCGCGGCGCCCGCGATCGATGCCCGCGCCGAGGCGCTTCCCCTCGATGACGATGCGGTGGATGCGGCGATGGCGTGTGTGACGATCCATCATTGGGACACACCTGCGGCGGGTCTCGCGGAGCTGCGCCGCGTTGCGCGAGGGCCCGTTGTGATCTTCACCTTCGAGCTCGAGGCGCTCCCCGAGTGGCAGCTGGAGTTCCTGCGCGAGGGGGTGGAGCTGGAGCGCCCGCGCTTCCCCGCGATTGACGATGTCGTGGCGGCGCTCGGGGGGCGCACGCGCGTAGAGCGGATCCCCACGCCGGGCGACTGCACGGATGGATTCTTCGAGGCCTTCTGGCGGCGCCCCGAGGGGCTGCTCGATCCGGCGGTGCGGGGCGCGCAGTCGGTGTGGACGCTGCTCGAGGAGGGTGTGGAGGAGCGCGTCGTGGAGCGCCTCGCCGATGCCTTGAGCTCGGGCGAGTGGGATGCGCGGTATGGGTATCTGCGCGAGCAAGCCGAACTCGAGGGGGCGCTTCGGCTGGTGGTCTCCGAGGCGGATTGAGGCCACGAAGGGGGCTGGGAGCGAGGGGCGAGGACTGGAAGCGCCAGGCTGCACCGGCCGAGGGGCGCCTTGAAGGGCTCTGACGCCGGGAGGGGATCCGCTTTCGAAACGCTGGTGGGGTGGCTCGATGATGGGGAGAAGGCGGCGACCGGACCCGTCAGCCGATCTGCTCTGCCAGCTCGACGATGATCCCCTCGGGGCCGCGGATGTAGCAGAGCCGATAGATGTCTTTGTAGCGTTCCACCTCGCCAACGAGCTCCGCGCCGCGAGCTTGCAGCCTGGCGAGGATGGCGTCGATATCGTCGACTGCAAATGCGACGTGGCGGATGCCCGGGGTGTTCGCCAACGCGTGCGGGTCGCCGGCTGGGCCTGAAGGGGCGCGGAACTTTGCAAGCTCGAGCCGGGCGTGGCCATCGGGGGTCTCCATCATTGCGATCTCCGCCTGGACGCCGTTGAGTCCCACCACGCGGTCCACCCAACCGCCCTCGACCGACGCCTCGCCCTGCAGCTCGAGTCCGAGCTCGATGAAGAACGCCGTTGCGCCCGCGAGGTCGTCGACCACGATGCCCACGTGATCCATCCGTTTGATCGTCATGTGCTCGATGGTAGGGAATCCGGCTCGAGTCACGGGCATCAGGCTTCGGAGGGACCCGACGGCGCAGGTTGGCTCATGCGGCATCACCGCTGTATAGGGGCGATGCGCACGTGTCTATGGTTGTGGCTGTGCTGCTTCGGCTGCGGCTCAATCTAGAGAGTGGCCAGTTCCCCTTTGACCAAGCCAAAACAGCGCAAACACCAGTTCGCGAAACCGGCCGATATTGCCCCGATTCGGGGGTGATTGGGCCAACCATTGAGCCAACGGGACGCAGACGCAGATGCGTCTGACTACGCCGACCCGGGAGGCTGCTCGCCCTCGAAGTAGTCGATGGCGTCCTCGGCGCGGAAGTGACTGTAGAGGCCACCGCCTTCGGGTCGGCGCTCGAATACGCCGAGGGTGCTCGAGTCGGGTCGGATCACGATGTCGGGCGCGCCGCTCGTGCTGAACGCGAGCATGCGAACGGGCGCGTCGGTGCGGTTGACTATCTGGTGGGCTCCCGCCTCACCCACGAGGAAGGAGAGGACCTCTCCCTCCGAGAGCTCGCGCCAACCGTCGTCCGTGCGCAGGCTCGGCCGGCCGGAGAGAATCACGATCAACTCCTCCTCACCGAGGTGGTAGTGATAGGGATACGCCGCCTGCCCCGGTGGGATCTCCCACAGGCTGAGCCCGAGCCGCTCGGCGCCGGCCTGGCGGCCGAGGCGCGCACGGAGACACCGGAAGCCGGGGTGCTCGCGATGCTCGTCGAACACGGGATCGTTGAGATTCGCCACACGCGGATCCTAGAGAGTGCGAAAGGCATTTGGCGGGGCCGCAGCCTCGGCGGTCGCCATGGGCCCAGCGGGGAGGGAAAGTCGATGCTCGCAAATTGCGCGACGCGGCGGACATCCCCTCGTCCTCAGAAGCAGGCGCGACACCGGTTCCGGCAGGCTGACGTAAAGAGGTGAACTGACGCCTGCTTGCGCTGGTAGCAGGACGGTAGTCCGGACCACCGCCTCTCACCTCCGCTTCGGCTAGCGCGAAGCAGGACTGTCCATCGGCCTCGTGGAGCCTGCCTCGGACGATGAGGGAGCGTCCGCGGCGCCATTCAGCTGACTTCCGCTCCGCGCGCGCGTAAGCGAGCATCTTTCGTTTCCGCGCAAAGGAAGATCCCGTCGCTCGCCGCGCTGCTCGCGCTGACATGGCCCGGCTCGCGCAGTCCGCTCTGCTCGATAGTGGTTCAGCTGACTTGGTACTTGATGTGCGTGACGCCCGGTGCGTCGACAGCCCGGATCTGCGTCAGTTTGAGAGCCCCGTGCTGGACGCCGTCGAACAGGCGCTCGCCGCCGGCCATGATCACGGGTGCGATCGAGATGTCGACCTCCTCGACGAGGCCGGCAGCTAGGTACTGGTTGACTACCGACGCGCCGCCGGCAAGCCAGATGTCCTGCCCCTGGGCGGCGCCCTTGGCCTGCGCGAGCGCCGACTCGATCCCGTCGGTTACGAAGTGGAAAGTGGTGCCGCCCATCATCTGAAGCGGCTCGCGGGGGTGGCTCGTGAGCACGAACACCGGGTGGTGGTAGGGCGGGTTCTCGCCCCACCAGCCTGGCCACGGATCCTCGCCCCAGGGTCCGGGGCCGCCGCCGAACATGTTGCGTCCCATGATCGTGGCGCCTATGTTCGCGCGGAGCTCCTCGACCACCGAGGAGCTGGCGTTGGTCTCTCCGCCCTGCTCGCCGTGCATCTCCCGGAACTCTCTGAGTGGGAAGAACCATTCGTGCAACTCCATCCCGCCTACCCCAAGCGGGTTCTCCTCGCTCTGGCTGGGACCTGCGACGTAACCGTCCAGCGACATCGTGATGCTGAGTCTCAGCTTGCTCATGTCAGCTAGGAGTCCTATCACGACTGAGCGATAGAGGCTGGTGTCGCAGACAGGCTTGCATCGAGGGCGTTCAGATGACCCGCTGATCAGGCCTTCGGTCTAGGCGGCCTTGTAGGCGGGTTCGCCTTGCGAGGCTCCGGCACTGCATGTCGTCCTGAAGGCGCCCCCTGCCGTCTCGCGACAGACAACTATCCGAATGGGCGCTGGCCGGCAAAGACCAAACCGTCGAGCGCGGGTTGAGGCTTTGCGGCGGGCGCTCGCCGAGGCCTCTATTTCTCGAGGGCACCAGGGGGTGCGACCCAGACGCTTGTGAAGTGAAGTGCCCGCGCAAGGCGGTCGTAATGGTGGTCGTAGTGCAGTACGTCAAGGCCGGCGTCTTGTGCTGCGGCCGCGATCAGCGCATCTGCGAGAGGAACGCGGTGTTGCCCGGGCCCATCAGAGGCGAGATCTCGTAGCGCACCGATTGCGGCTCGCTGTGCAGAGGCTGCGACTGGTACGTCGCGTAGAAGCGCTTGCTCCGCCTCGACGATTGTGAGCTCCCGCGTATCCCGCGCCGAGTACAGCAGCTCGAGCGTCACGATCGAGCAGGTCGCTATCTGCCTGCCCCTTAGCGCGGCGGCCCACGAATTCCGGATAAGTGGGTGAGATGCACGAGCCCAGGCAGAAGTGTCGGCGATCAGCACCTTGCCCCCAAAGGGGGCCTCGTCCCCCATTGCTACTTGCCCCAGGCAAGCTCGTCGATGCGCTGCGCGATATCGACATCGAATCCAGGATCAGCCGAGGTCGAGCGCTCGATCAGGCGCTCGATGCCCTCAGCGTCCTGTTGGCGCTCAGCAAGCAGCGCCTCGGCGCCGCGGATCGCGAGGTCGTGCACAAGAGACGCAGCCGGTTGATCGGGCTCGAGGAATGGTGCCACCCGGCCCAACGCCTCTGATAGCGCATGATCCTTCGTGACGGGTATGCGGAGAAATCGTGTCGGCATAGCCCTATGGTAGCACCGTGGTGCGACACCATATTTCGCCAGCAAGCCCAGCTTGCTCGCCCGTGAAGTCGTGAGCGTCCGCCATCCCATTTTCCGTCACCGGTATCGCTAGCCGGAACGGTCGCTATGCTCGCGCGATGCGACTCGGCGGGGCTGTTTTTCCGCGGCGTATTCGCCTCGGTCACCTGACGTCTACCACCTATCCGCGTCTAAGAATCCAAGCTCGAATCATTCGCGGCAATGCAGAAGCAAGGTAGAACCCCGCCGAGTCGCAGAGCATCAATGGCGACACCCACGACAATCCCGCCTTTGCTGCGCACCCGCGACGACGTGGCCGAGTTCTTGGAGGTCGATCGCGGCGAGCTGGCGCGCTGGACGTTCATGCTGCTAGACGAGAAGCGCTATCGGCGCTTTGAGATCGCCAAGCGCGCGGGCGGCAGGCGCGAGATTGCTGCACCTCGGAGACCACTCAAGGAACTCCAGCGGCAGCTTGCGGGTCATCTCCAAGGCTGGTATTCGCCGTCAGACCACGTCACGGGCTACGTGCGGGGACGGGGACCGAAGCCGAACGCCGAGCCGCACCGACGCCAACAGTGGGTCCTTCGCGTCGACCTCGCGGATTTCTTTCCGTCGATCCACCTCGGCCGGGTTCGTGGAATGTTCATGGCCAGGCCCTTCGGCTTTGGACGTGAAGCCGCCGCGATCCTCGCGCAACTGTGTTGCTATCGGAGGGCGCTCCCGCAGGGTGCACCGACGTCGCCGGTGATCTCCAACATCATCTGCAGGACCATGGATCGCGAAATCGCAAAGCTAGCCGCGTCGGAGCGCTGCTACTTCACTCGCTATGCGGATGACCTGACCTTCTCCACAGACCGCACCAGCTTTCCAACCAGCATCGCCTATCTGGAGGGAGCAAAAGCATTCATCGGTCCAAACCTAGAGCGGATCATCGACGAGGCGACGTTCAGCGTGAACCAGGGGAAGACGCGCTTGGTGCGGCGTTGGCAGCGGCAGCGCGTCACGGGCTTCATCGTTAATGACCGCCTCAATGTTTCGCGCGAGTACGTTCGAGAAATCAGGACTCTGCTCTACATCTGGAAGCGTTATGGCCTGAGCGATGCGGAAGCTTCCTTCATCCGGGCAGTCGAGCCCATCAACCGCCCGCTCGGGCGGATCGATTTCCGAGCGTCGATCCGCTCGCGCATTCAGCGCGTCGGTGATACGAAGGGCTGGACCGACCCCGTTTACCGACAGTTGGTTGATCTCCTGGCGCCACTCGATCCCGGGTTCGTCCCGATCTACGAACGCCGCCAGGTCCAGAAGCCAGCCGACCGTCGCAAGGCGGCTCGCCTGCAGCTACGAGTCTGCACGGAGGGACCGACCGACGTCGCTCATTTGACTGCGGCGATGAAGCATTTCGCATCCCAAGAGCAGTTCGTGAAGCTCGAGCTGCTATTCGATGAGGACTCGGTTTACGACGGCGATGCCGCGCTGGCAAAACAACTGGCCGCTCTCGCGAGAAGCGGACCTTCAATACCCACCGTCTGCCTATTCGACCGCGACAACCCCAAGTTACTTCGCGCGCTACGCCTTCATGAGCAAGACGTAATCGAAACGGGTCACAACGCGGCAGGGGCGGCGCTGATTCAGCCGCCTTTTCGCAAGCAGCCCTTTTGTATCGAGTTGCTCTACAGCGACGCCGAGCTGCTCGCCCATGACCAAGCAGGCCGCCGGGTATATAGGCGAGAAGAGTTCAACCTGAAAACGGGGCACCACAAGAGCGAGCCGTGCAGCGATCTCAACATCAACGACAGGAAAATCATCCGTGATCAGGTATATGCGTTTAGATCCGACCGCAACCTCGCGCTCTCGAAGTCCTCATTCGCCGATCTGGTCGCAGCGCGGAGTGCGCCGTTCACGCCCGACTTCCAGGGTTTTCGACCAACGATCGCGATGTTGCTGCGGCTCGCGGAAACCTTCGAGCGGCCTCATTGATGCCGCTCCTGGACAGAAGGCGCGGCGCGCTCTGCCGGCCAGTAGGATCGGCTCGGCGCGGTACGATTCGTCGAGTACACAGTGCGGCGTGCAGCGGGAAAGGAGTCACGTGATCTGCAGGAACGGCCGTCCCAAACTCGATCAAGACCAAGACAGAAAGCTGTTCGCCGAGTCGGCGGGCACCTGCCTATTTTGCAACACGTCCCTATTCACGGAAAGACGAATCGGCGGCAGCTCGCTACCGATTGCCGAACGAGCCCACGTCGTGGCTCATTCGCGAAAAGGCCCTCGCGGAAACAGTCAGATGTCAAACGGTGATAGGAGCACTCCAACGAACATAGTGCTGCTGTGCCCCACATGCCATACGATCGTCGATAATGATCCCACCGGCTACCCCGCCGAGTTGTTGCTCGCTAAGAAGCGGGCGCGCACGGCCGCGGTCGAGCGTGTCGGGGGCGTGCCCATTTTCACTAGCCGGAACGATGCGCGCAAGGCCGTCGAAACGATTCTCGACAAAAACGAGGCCATCTTTCGCGCCGCGGGTCCTGACCCGAGCAATGGTTCTCTGCACTCGACAGAGGCTGCCGCCACGTGGCGCGAATGTGTGCTGGGGAACATCATTCCGGGGAACGAGTTGATCCTCGCCACGGTCGAGATGAATCCGGACTTGACCACGAAGGCTGACCGGAGGGCCGCAGAGCTGCTACGACTTCACACCGCAGGTCTCGCTCGCAAGCATCGCAGCGGCGAGATAATCGGCTACGTATCCAGATTTCCCGAGGAGGCCCTCCAGATCTTCGCGGGAGCCGCTTGATGGCCGATTTCTCGTACGAAACCCGATGGTTCGCCGATGCCGTCGTCGAACACGACGCCGTTTTGAGGGCATCTGTGCTGTCCAATAGACATGTCAGGGTGGAGCGCAAAGACCTTGCGCCCATCACCGTCGCTCCTCTCGACACGCCTCGCATCGATATCGACGTGGCCGAAAGCGTTCTCGCCAGTTGCGTTCCCACCGTTATCCTATTGATAGCGCCGACGTCTCACTACGATTGGAACGCGCGCGTGACGGCTGAAGCGAGTGGCTCCACGATTCATACCTTCAGTGAGCTCTACACGTTTATGGACGAGCCCGATCTGCGTCCGTTCGTCGACAAGCACGTGAGCTACCTGCGAAACCTGCTCGAGACACACTCCAAGGTGACGGCAGTCGAGATGATCTGTGAGGCATCGATGCTCGTCAAGCGCAGAGGTCGCCTGAGTGAGATGATCGCTGCTATCGAGTACGAGTATGAGTTCGGCGAGGCGGCACTCGTGCGAGCGCTCAAGTACCACCCTGATGCTCAGATGGTCATCAACGCAAACCCCAACGGGGGATCGACCAATGGCGCGCAAGCGCATGCGGAAGCGGCGGGAGTCGCGATTCTCAGCATAAAGGAGGCGATGGGTGCGCTCAACTTCGGCGGAGCGAGCTTCCGTGAATATGTGGACCGCGGATGGCGATGAAGCCGGACGGAGTTCGCGAAAAACGGTCTGACCAACTCGGCGCTGTCGCGGCTCCGCGGCATGATGCGAAGTGGCTCCGGGCAGCCATAGGCCGATTAGTTGAGATAGCCGAGGCGTCAGACGCAACTGCCGGTACAGCGCTGTATCTCTTCGGCTCGTCATGTCGGGGCCACACAACGCCGAGCGATATTGACATCCTGCTGATCTATCCAAACGGCCACCTCCCACGAGTGCGCCTGCTGGCTGAGTCCATCCGCAGCGCGGCAACTTCCTTGATGTTCGACGTCTCGGTGCTCAGCTCCACTGAGGAGCACGAACTCGCGTTCATCCAGATCGAGCGGGCCTCACGGATCTGGTCGCGATGATCGCCGCCACCGCGGGGTGACGCGATCAGTAGACGATGCGCAGTTCCACCTGGCGGTTGAATGCCTGGCCCCTGGCTGTCGCGTTGCTCGCGCACGACCTCTGTGCGCCGCGGCTCTCGGTCTTGAACGTGGCACACACGCCTAATGCGCGCCTCGACTTCGGCGAGTGCGAACGCATCTTGCATACGCATGTCGCATGTCGCAATTCAAGAAGTTCACTGCCGAGGCTGAGCGCGCTCGCCACATGGATCGCATCGAGCGCGCCGAAATGAACCGGGCGACACGACGGGCCTCTTCTAGCAATACCGCTAATGGAGCCAGCCGGGATCGAACCGGCGACCTCCTGCTTGCAAAGCAGGCGCTCTCCCAGCTGAGCTATGGCCCCTGGGGCCCTCAATATACGCGGTGCAGGGCGGATCTTCAGCCCACGCAGTCGGGGGTAACGGCCTTCAGCCTCACGTGATCCGTGACCCTTACATCCAGGCGTGACGGATCGCGGCGCGCTGAGTGAGCTGCTTGGCCGTGAACGGTGCAACCAGGATAGTCCAGGGTTCGGTGCTGCGGCTGGGGAATCCCCACAGGCCGAGATGGCTGTTGATGGTGCAGAAGTAGTTGAGACGCTGCCCTTCGACTGTCGTGCTCGCGCCGCTGGCGAGCAGACATCGATGACCGTCGTAGAGCTCCAGCGCCCACGGCTGGGAGTGCAGCGACGGTGCTCCGCGGTTGGCATAATGGCGCGGCAACGGCTTGGTTAGGCGTATTTCGACGCCCGCGTTCTGCCAGGGCCCCGCTGGGCAGATCACGCTGAGGGCTGTGATGCTCGTGCTGAAGCAGGGATCATCGAGCTCGTTGCCGGTGATGCACCGCCAAGCGTCGCTCCGTGCGGCGGTGGAGGAGCCGGAGAAGCAGTAGCCACGGCGAGGGTGGGTAGGAATGGCGCTGGTGCCGTTCGCGCGGTACGCGTGGTAGATGGTGGCCGTGGTCACCTGTCGCGCCGCGAAGCTCGTTCCGGCCCATGCGAGCGCCGCGATGGCCGCCGAGAGGGACAGGGCGAGAGCCCATCGTCTCATACGTTGAGCCTACTCGGATGTCGCGGTGCGGAGCGGATTCCCAACGTTCTCGGCAGGGGCGGCCGCGTCAAAGGCACATTCTAGGAGTCCGCGAGACGCGTAAGCAACGGAACTGCCTGCGCGAGCGCCTCCTGCTCGTGCTCGGAGAAGCCGCTGGTGATGGCCTGGATCAGCCAGCCCTCGCGCTGCAGGCGGTCGGCTTGCAGCGTGCGGTGTCCCTCCTCGGTGAGCTCGAGCAGCGCTCGCCTGCCGTCGGAGGGGTCTGGCCGGCGACTCACTAGCCCTTCGCTTTCGAGATCGCTCACGGTCTGCGCCATCGACTGCGGCCGCACGCGCTCGGCGGCCGCGAGATCGCTGATGCTGAGGGGGCCTTCGCGGTCGAGGCGCCCGAGCACGGAGCCGTGCGCGAGCGAGAAGCGATGCTCGGCACGCAGTCGCCGCATGAGACAGCCGATCGTCACACGCAGTTCGCTGGCGATCAGCGAGACATCCAGAGAGGGCGCAGAGGTGGTGGTCATCAAGAGCGACTATAGCGGGAAGGCAGGTAAGCTGCACAGGTTACCTGTATAATATGGAGGATGAGCGGACGATCGAGCGCAGATGGCACTCCCACGGCGGTAGAGCGGCGGGAGAGGAATGGCGCCCAAGCCGTCCAGGGTGCGCCCGCACAGACACCTTCGGTGCCGCCTCTGGTCTCGCGCCCGCCGTCCCCGCAGTCCCGGGCTTGGGCACGCCCGCCGCTCCCGGCACGCACCACGCACCCGATGGCCCCTCCGGCCGCATCCTCTCCGGCGACATCCCCGCCGGAGAATGATCGCTACAAGTGGATCGCCCTCTCGAATGTGACCCTCGGGGTGCTGCTGGCGACGCTCGATGGCTCGATCACGCTGATCGCGATGCCGGACATCTTCCGCGGCATCCATCTCGATCCGCTGGTGCCCGCGAATAGCTTCTACCTGCTGTGGATGATCCTGGGCTTCCTCGTGGTGACGAGCGTGCTGATCGTGAGCTTCGGGCGGCTGGGGGACATGTTTGGGCGGGTGCGGATGTACAACCTCGGCTTCGTCGTCTACACGCTCGCCTCGCTGGCGCTCACCGTGGATTGGATGACGGGGCCGCCGGGGGCGATCTATTTGATCGCCTTTCGCATCGTGCAGGGGATCGGGGCGGCATTCCTGTTGGCCAACGCGGCGGCGATCCTCACCGATGCCTTCCCCACCAACCAGCGGGGGATGGCGCTGGGCATCAACAACATCGTGGGTGTGAGCGGGATGTTCGTGGGATTGGTGCTCGGCGGCATCCTCGCGCCGATCGACTGGCGGCTGGTGTTCCTGATCTCGGTTCCGGTGGGTCTGTTTGGCACGGTGTGGGCCTATTTGAAGCTCGAGGAGCGCAGTACGCCTAAGCGCGCGAAGGTGGATTGGTGGGGAAATCTCACCTTCGCGCTGGGGCTGATCCTGATCATGGTTTCGGTGACATACGGCATTCGGCCCTATGGAGACCACGCGACCGGCTGGGGCAGCCCGAAGGTGATCGCGCTGCTGCTCGCCGGTGTGGCGTCGCTGGCGGCGTTTGCAGCGATCGAGCGGCGCGTGAGCGATCCAATGTTTCGCTTGCCGCTGTTTCGCATCCGCGCGTTCACTTTCGGCACGCTCTCGACGTTCCTCTCGGCGGTTGCGCGGGGGGACTGCTGTTCATGTTGATCATCTGGCTGCAGGGGATCTGGCTTCCCCAGCATGGCTATGACTTCACCGAAACGCCGCTGTGGGCGGGCATCTACATGCTACCCCTCACGATCGGCCTGCTCATCGCGGGGCCCACCTCGGGGTATCTCTCCGATCGCTATGGCGCACGCTGGTTTGCCACCGGGGGGATGCTGGGCGCCGCGCTGAGCTTCTTCCTGCTGGCGCTGCTGCCCACGAACTTCCCCTTCCCGCTGTTCGCGCTGGTGCTGGCGCTGAATGGGATATCGATGGGTCTCTTCGCTTCGCCCAATCGTGCGGCGGTGATGAACAGCCTCCCGCCCGGCGATCGGGGCGCGGGCGGGGGAATGAACCAGACCTTTCAGAACTCCGCGCAGGTGCTCTCGATCGGGATTTTCTTCACCTTGATGATCCTCGGGCTGGCGGCGAGCCTGCCGCACGCGATGAGCGCCGGCTTGCAGGCCCATGGCGTGAGCGCCGCGACGGCACACCGCGTTGGGCAACTGCCTCCGGTTTCGATCCTATTTGCGGCGTTCCTCGGCTACAACCCGATCCAGCACCTCCTGGGCGCGCACGCACTCGCTTCGCTGTCGGCTGCCAACCGCGCGACGCTCACCGGCTCGAGCTTCTTTCCGCACTTGATATCCGCGCCCTTCCGTTCGGGTTTGCACGAGGCGTTCGCCTTCGCGATCCTCGCCTGCTTGATTGCCGCGGGCGCGTCGCTGATGCGCGGGGGCAAGTATCTGCATGTCAATTCGCTTGAGATCCCCACCAGAGAGGAGCAGCGTCAGCATGCAAATTGAGTGGTACGGCCAGTCGGCGTTTCGTTTGAGCACAGCAAGCGAGACGGTGGCGATCGATCCGTTCGTCTCCGCGGACCTCGCGCCGCTGAGGGAGCGCGGGATGCAGTTCGATTATCCGCCCATCGAGGGTGTGAGCGCTGATCTGCTGCTCGTGACGCATGAGCACCGCGATCACAATGGTGTGGAGGCAATCGGCGGCGAACCGGTGATCCTGCGCTCCACCGCGGGCCGGCTGGAGTCGCCGATCGGCGAGGTTGTGGCGATTGCCTCAGAGCACGACGAGGAGGCGGGTACGCAGCGGGGGCCCAACACGATCTTCGTCTTCACGCTGGAGGAGTTGCGGGTGTGCCACTTCGGCGACTTCGGCCAGCATGCGCTGCGCGAGGAGCAGGCCACCGCGGTGGGTCCCGTGGACCTGCTGATCCTGCCGGTTGGCGCAGGCCCCACGATCGGCGCCGCTCAGGCGCAGGCAATCGTGAGGCGCCTGCGCCCGCGCTGGGTGCTGCCGATGCACTACCGCACGCCGCGCATCGGGTTCCTGGAGGGTGCGGATGAGTTTCTCGAGCTCTCCGCCCACGTGGAGCGCCTGCCGCAGACAGTCTTTGAGACAGGTGCGCTGCCCACGCGCGATGTGCCGGTAACGGTGGTGCCGGCGGTGCCGTAGGTCGCCGCGCACCTGGGGGAGTCGCTCTGCGCACGCCCGACGCGCGAGAGCCGCCGATGTCATAGAGCCCCGCAGCTTCATCCAACGCTCGTTGAGACTCGCCGCGGGCGCTGCTGCGCGGGCGCGAGGGCGGCCGATACCGAACGTGGCAGCTCATGCAGAGGCAAGTACAGCTACTTCGACAGCTCATCCTGGATTCGCAATATGCGGTCGATGAGAGGGCCGTGGCGGATGCGATCCTCGCGCGCGCCGCGGCGCGTATAGCGGTGAGAGGAACGGCTTTTCGCAACGACGTGCGTGGCCCGGAGGTGCGCTCGTTCCGCCCCACGCGTCACGCGCGCTCCTTCCGGCCGTGCATCTCAAAGCGCCCGGCGGATGGGCTCGTGGCGGTCGCTGGTCGGGCGAGCTAGCCGTACTGGCGGCTCCGAGGGCTCGCGAGCAGATGCGCACCGGCGCCCGCTCGCACCTCGCGCACGCCCGCGAGTGTCGCGAGGTTCACGCCGGGTGGGAGCAGCCCGAGGACGTGTCCCCCGAAGCCGCCGCCCACCAGCCGCGCGCCGGCGGCGCCGGCCGCGATGAGCCGCTCGATGGCGGCCTCGAGGGCGGGGGTGGATACCTCGTAGTCGTCGCGAAGGCTTGCATGCGAGGCGTTGAGCAGATCGCCAACGGCGGGCATCTCATCGGCGCGCAGGGCTGCCACGGCAGCCTGCACGCGCGCATTTTCGCTGAGCACATGGCGGGCGCGGCGGCGTAGCGGTTCGGGCAGTCCCTCGAGGGCACCCGGCGTGGCCTCACGTAGCGAGGTGAGTCCCAGCAGCGCGCACGCCTGCGCGCACTCGGCGCGGCGTTCGTTGTAGCCCGAGCCGGCGATCGCGTGGCGCTCGCCGGAGTCGAGCGTTACGAGGCGCCAACCCCCCGCGAGGCGCAGCGGGATGGGCTCGATGGTGAGCGCACGGAAGTCAATGCATAGGGCCGTATCGCGCGCACCGCACAGCGAGGCGAGCTGGTCGAGGAGGCCGCTCTGCGCACCGACCCACTCGTTCTCCACCCTTGAGCAGAGCTGAGCCAGGGCGAGGCGGTCGATTTCGGCGAAGCGCGGTGACCCCATGGCGCGGGGTGGTTCCGTGGCAGGGGCCTCGATAACGCGGCCGGCCTCGCCCGGTTCGACTTCAACCCCGATGAGAGCAAGCAGAGCGAGCGCAAGCGCCACCTCCAGGGCGGCGGATGAGGAGAGGCCCGATCCCTGCGGAACGTCGCCGGCGATCTCCAGCCGCACGCCCACGAGGGGAAAACCGGAAAGGCGCAGTTCGGCGACCATGCCGCGCACGAATGCCCGCCACCCCGGCACGTGTGAGGGCGAGGCGAGCGGAAACTCGTCCTCCTCGCGCAGATCGAGCGCCTGCGCGTAAACGCGCCCATCGCCGCTCGCCCGCGCGCGCACCGTGACTCCCGCGGCGATCGCGAAGGGCAGCGCGAGTCCCTGGTTGTAGTCGGTGTGCTCGCCGATGAGGTTCACGCGGCCGGGAGCGAACGCGCTGACGCCGCTCTCACCCGCCACGTTCGATCGCCTCGCGAAGCGCCAAAGCGGACTCCTCGGGGAGCACATCGCCGATGAAGGTGCCGGCGCCCTGCTCTGAGCCGGCGGGGTACTTGAGCTTCTCGGCGCTGCGAAGGGGGGGGTAGAACTCGACGTGCAGGTGCCCCTGGTTGCGGCCATCGGTGGGCGCCTGGTGCACGATCATCACATAGGGGAAGGCTCGCGCGAAGAGGGCGTCATAGCCGCGCGTGAGGGCCTGCAGGCCGGCGGCCAGCGCGCGCAACTCCTCGCCGGTGCAGTCGAGCAGTGAGGGGCGGTGCTCGCGAAGGACTACGTGCGCTTCGTAGGGCCAGCGCGCCGCATAGGGCACGAATATGACGAGGGCGTCGTTCTCATACACAACCCGCCGTGCATTCTCGAGCTCGCGCGCGAGCAGCGCGCACGGCGCGCAGCTCCCGAGGCGCGCATCGGCGGCGAGCTCGAGCGCGGGCACGGGTGGCAGGAAGGGGTAGCCGTAGATCTGGCCGTGGGGGTGGTGCAGCGTCACACCCACCTCCACGCCGCGGTTCTCGAAGATGAGGACGTAGTGGACGTCCGGGCGCGCGCCGAGCTCCTCGTAGCGATGGCGCCAGACCCACATGAGCGCCTCGGCGCGCTCGGGGGCGAGCGTGGCGAAGGAGCCGTGGTGGGCGTCGGTGTAGACAACGACCTCGGCGGCGCCGTGGGGGGACTCGAACGCGGGGAAGAGGTTGTCGAAGACGGCGATCTCGAAGGCGGGCAGCGGGATCTCCGTCTCGAAGGCGGCAGCGGGCGGCGTGGGGCACAGCGGACAGCGGTTCTCGGAGGGCAGGAAGGTGCGCTCCTGGCGGTCGATCGCATAGATGACCTGCTCGCCGCGGAGCTCGTTGAAGCGCTGCTCGCTCACGCCTTCGCGGCGGGGCGAAGGGTGTAGATGATGAGCTTGCGCCCGTCGTCCTTGACGTGTCGCTGCAGCGAGAGCGGCCCATAGGTCATGTGAGGGTTATACCCGCCGCGACCGCGCCGCGAAATTCCTGACTACAAAAGTGCTCGAACGGGAAAGAAGTAGGTGGCGCTGCGTCGTGGGCGCGGCTCATCGAGTGGAGGAGACGAGATGTCAGATACGGGCCAGGTAAGCGAGGCGATGGAGCGCGTCGACCACCACGATCTCTTGGAGCCGCGCAGGCCGGGGTTCGATCGGCGCACGTTCCTGCGGCGCACGGCGATGACAGGTATCGCGGCGGGCTCGGTGGGGACGATCCTGAGCGCGTGCGGGTCGAGCGCGTCGAGCGGGAGCGGTGGCAGCGCGGAAGTGTTCGGCAGCCACCCGGCGTACAAGTTCGTGATCGTGAACCACGTGACGACCAATCCGTTCTTCGTGCCGACGCAGTATGGCGCCGCGGATGCGTGCAAGCTGCTGGGCTGCTCCTATCAGTGGACGGGTTCGGAAAGTAGCAATGTGAATCAGATGGTGAACGCGATGAACACCGCGATCACGAGCGGCGCCAATGGCATCGCGGTGGCGCTGATCGATCTGCACGCCTTCAACGCACCGACCGAAGCCGCGCTGAAGGCGGGGATTCCGGTGGTGGCGTACAACGCGGATGCTCCCACGAACAAGCGCCTTTCCTACATTGGGCAGGATCTCGAAAAGGCGGGCGAACAGATGGGCGAACGGATCGTGGCGGCGGTGGGCTCGGGCGATGTGGCGCTGTTCATCGCGACGCCGGGCTCGGCGAATCTGCAGCCGCGTATCGAAGGCGCGCTGAAGGCGATAAAGGCCTCGGGCAAGCCAATCACGGCGCACACGGTGGCGACGGGCGCGGCGGTGCCGGGCGAGCTCTCCACGATCGACGCCTATTGGGTGGGTCACCAGAACACGAAGGGGATGTACGCGGTGGATGGCGGCTCGACGGAAAGCCTCGCGCGGGTGATGCAGAAGTATGGGCTCCCCGCGAAGGGGATCCACTCGGGAGGGTTCGATCTCACCGAAGGCACGCAGAAGCTGCTGCAGGAAGGGAATATCGAATTCACGATCGACCAGCAGCCCTACCTGCAGGGGTTCCTGCCGGTGCTGCAGCTGTTCATGTGGCATGTCTCGGGGTCGCTTACGGGTCCTGCCGAAACCGATACGGGCCTGAAGTTCCTCAACAAGGAAACGGTGACCCCGTATGTGGAATCGAAGACGCGCTACGAGGGGACATCCTCGGAAGTGAAGGTGGTTCCGATCAAGGCGGGCACCCCCGCTTAGGCGAGGAGCCGCCTTGGGAGGGGCGGACGATATGGCGAACCACGAGGATCGGCACATCCATCTGAACACAAGGCCCTGCTGAGATGGCGAACGTGATGGGGAAGCGGGGGGCCGCGGAAGGCCCCACGACCCCGGCGCCGGGTGAGGGAGGCGAGGGCCGGCTGCCGGTGCCGCGCAGCGAGATGGTGCAGCGTATCTTGAGCCTGCGCGAGGGGAGCATCATCGTGGTGACGCTCCTGGTGGCGGTGTACTTCTCGCTGCAGACGAGCAGCTTCCTGACGAGCGCGAACTTCAAGACGCTGCTGCCCTACTTCGCGCCGTTCGCGATCATGGCGGCGGGGGTGGTGTTCGTGATGATCTTGGGGGAGATCGATTTGTCGATCGGCGCGACGTACCTGTTCACGCCGTTCCTCTTCTACAAGCTGGCGACCGCGGGTCTGGGGCTTGTGCCGAGCGTGATCGTGGCGTTGATCGCGTGCATGGCGATCGGATTCATCAATGGGTTCTTCGTGGCGATCGTGGGCATCAGCTCGTTCGTGACGACGCTGGGGACGTTGTTCGCGCTGGAGGGGCTCACGCTGATCGTCTCCCACGGGGCGCCCGTGGAGACACCGGGCGCGAGGGTGACGACGAGCACTCACAACGTGGTGCACACGATCAATGGAGTGCATGTGACGCTGCCGGAAACGGTGAATCACATCGGCACGTTCGCAAGGATCTTCGGCGCGGGTGTGTACTCGGAGCTGATCTGGGCGCTGGGGGTTGTGATCGTGTTGCAGACGGTGCTCACGTTCACTCGCTGGGGTCTCTACACCGTGGCGGTGGGTTCCAACAAGCTGGGAGCGGCGGAGGCAGGCGTGCGGGTGCGACTGGTGACGATCCGCAACTTCATCCTCTGCGCCTCGACCGCTGGGCTGGTGGGGATATTGGAGGCTGTGCGCGCGGGCTCGGTGCAGCCCGATCCGGCGGGGGCAAACGAAATCCTGTTCGAGGCGATCGCGGCGGCGGTGATCGGGGGCACGCTGATGACGGGCGGATCGGGGACGGTGGTGGGGGCGCTGATCGGGGCGCTGTTCCTGGGGATCCTCCACGATGGGCTGGTGCTGCAGGGGGTGAACGCCAACTATCTGCTGTTCTACCTGGGCTTGGCGATCCTGATCGCGATGACGGCCAACGTGTACGTGCAGAGAGTGCGACGAGGGGCGGGTCATGGCTGAGGAAACCCCACCAGGGACGCCGGTGGATCCGATGGGTGGCGCGCCGATGGACCCTGCGCCGATGGACCCCGCGAATGCACGGGCCGCAAACGCCCCCACGGCCCCCTTGAGGACGGATCCCGAGGATGTGCTGCGCGTGGAGCACATCGCCAAGCGCTTCGGTCCGGTGACGGCGCTGCGCGATGTGAATCTGCACCTGCGAAAGGGTGAGGTTTTGGGACTGCTGGGCGACAATGGCGCGGGCAAGTCGACCCTGATAAAGATACTGAGTGGCTTTCAGAAGCAGGACTCCGGAGCGATGTTTCTGCACGGAGAGCCGTACGCGCCGCGCAGCGTCGACAGCGCGCGTGCGCGAGGCGTGGAGACGGTGTACCAGGATCTTGCGCTGATCGACGAACTGTCGGTTTACCACAATCTCTTCCTGCGGCGTGAGCGGGTGCACCGGCCGCTGCCATTTCTGTCAAACCGCGAGATGAAGCGCGAGGCGCGGGAGGCGCTGGATGAGATCGGGATCGACATCCCGCGGATCGACGTGGCGGTGGCACGGCTGTCGGGCGGTCAGCGCCAGGCGATCGCGGTGGCGCGCACGGCAAACTCACAGGCGGACGTGCTGCTGCTGGATGAGCCGCTCGCGGCGATGGGCGCGAAGGAGGGCTCGATGATTCTCGACCTCGTGGCGCGCCTGAAGGAGGAGGGGAGGGTGTCGATAATCATGATCCTCCACAATTACGTGCACGTGCTGCAGGCGTGCGATCGCGTGAGCATGATCCAGGAGGGCGAGATCGCGCTCGATAAGCCAACGGCTGAGACCTCGGTGGAGGAGCTGACGGAGATTGTGGTGAATGAGTATCGCCGCGCACGCGAGGCGAACAGGGCAGCGGCGAGCGCCGAGGGGTAGAGAGAAGGGGAGAGGGTCGGCAGAGCCGACCCGCGAGGGTCGCGTGGCGCGAGTGAACTGGCCTGCCGATCACGATGGTTGGCGCGCTTGGCCGGTTGGTCACGATGGGGCTTCGCCGGCCTGTCAAATCGAGGGGGCGTCGCCAGCCTGCATCGAGACAACGCAAGGTCTGCGCGGCGAGGGCACGGTGGTGCGGCGAGGGCAAGGGCACGGGCACGGTGGTAGGGTCGCGCGGGAGATGGCGCTACCTCCCTTCCCGGTCCCTCCGCTCGTGCTGCGCTTTGGGATGGGTCTGCGCAGGAGGGTGCTCGATGTGAGCGACATGCTGCTGCCGGCGGAGGGCGCGCTGTGGGACTTCGCGGCGGGCATGCAGCGCACGAAGCTGGCGGGCGTGATGGTTACGACGGGGATCGCGGATGCACTGGGATCGCGCTCGCGCGATCCGGCTGAGGTGGCACGCGAGCTGGAGCTCGACCCCGAGGCGATGCTGCGGGTGCTGCGCACGGCGGCGGCGGCTCGGTTGGTGGGCTTCGATGGCGCTGGGAACGTGCGGCTGCTGCGCCTGGGCGCTCCGCTGCGAGGCGACCATCCGCGCTCGATCGCGGCGTGGGTGGGGTATATCGCGGCGCCGGCGAACTTCGCGTCCTACAGCGAGCTCGAGGCGCAGTTGCGCGATGGGGCGGAGCCCTCGGGGCACCGCCGCGCACACGGGAACTCTGTGTGGGAGTACTTCGGCGAGCATCCGGCGGAGGGGATCCGCTTCGACAAGGCGATGCGCGAGTTGAGCGCTTTCGACGTGGCGGCGCTCGCGCGCGCCTACCCGTGGCCGCGCCGCGGAACGGTGTGCGATGTGGCGGGCGGCATCGGAACCCTGCTCGCGGCGATCCTGGAGCGCCGAAGAGGGCTGCGGGGGATCCTGATCGACTCGCCCTCGGTGCTCGCGGAGGGCGAGGGGTATCTGCGCGAGCGGGGAGTGGGCGCGCGCGTGGAGTGCACGCCGGGAGACATGTTTGGCGAGCTGAGCGCGCACGCCGATGTGTACGTGCTGAAGTGGATCATGCACGATTGGAACGACGAGGCGTGCCGCGGGATCCTCTCGCGCATCCGCGCAACGGCGCCGCCCGGTGCGAGAGTGGTGACGATCGATCAGCGCAACGAACCGGAGCGCCCAAATCCGTTCACCTCGATCGGGGATCTGCACATGCTGGTGGAGTGCGAGGGCGGCCGCGAGCGCACCCCCGCGGAGATGCACGGGCTGATGCGCGATGCGGGGTTCGCCCCCGGGAAGGTGCGCCACGCAGGGCTGCACATGCTCGTGGAGGGCATCGCTCGGTAGCTGGGCGCCCGGTGGGCGTACGAGCTGTGAGGGGAGCTCGTACTAGTTGAGGGGAGTTCTTAGTGAATGGGGCGGCGCCGTCCACGCCAGGTCTCCCACTGGCGCTTGGGGCATTTGCGCGGCCAGACGCAGCCCCAATCGCGGATGTGGGTGCTTCGGGGCGCCGCTCGCGCGATGTCCTCGCCGCAGGCTCTGCGCCGCAGATCTTGAACCCTGAACACTTCGGGCGCCCTCAGCGAATGACTGGATCTTCGTAGGGGTCGCGTTCGACCACTCGATCGTGCACCACCGCGCCGCGGCGTGAGCGCCAGGCGAGCGAGTAGAAGAGCGAGATCACCAGGCCGAGGATGCCCACGATCATCAGGATCAGGCCCACGGTTGTGAGCGAGACGCCCGAGACGGTCGCGGTGACGGCATAGCGGAGGATCGCGCCAACGGCTATGAGGAATATGGATGTCCCAAGAGGCATGTTCCTCCAGGTACCCGCCGCCGGAGCTCTTCAACCAAGGGATCTCCCAGATGTCTCCATATAGTGGCCGCGTGGGTGCGTGGAGCACGATCGGCGGCGGCTTCGAAGACGCGCTGCTGATGGCGTGGGAGGTGTGGTGGGCGCTGGTGCTGGGGTTCGCGATCAGCGCGATCGTGCAGGCGTGGGTGCCGCGGGCGCGCATCCAGCGCGCGCTCGCGGGTTCGGGCGTGGCGCCGGTGGCGCGCGCGACAGGGCTGGGGGCGGCGTCGTCCTCGTGCTCCTACGCGGCGGTGGCGATCGCTAAGAGCCTCTTCCAGAAGGGCGCCTCGGCGGCCTCGGCGCTGGCGTTCCAGTTCGCCTCCACCAACCTCGTGTGGGAGCTGGGCCTTGTGCTGTGGGTGCTGCTTGGCTGGCAGTTCACGCTCGCTGAGTACGTGGGCGGAGTGGTGATGATCGCGCTGATGACGGTGATGCTGCGCGCGTTCGTCTCTCCCCGCCTGGAGCGCGAAGCGCGCGCGCACGCTCAGCGCAGCGAGACCGAGCACTGCGATGAGCACGAGCACCACAACCACCCGCCCAGCGAGGGGGCCGAGAGCGAGCCGTCCTGGCGCGAGCGCGTGGGTTCGCTCGCGGCCTGGGGCGAGGTGGCGCGCAACTTCCGCGCGGACTGGACGATGCTCTACAAGGAGATCGCGGTGGGCTTCCTGCTCGCGGGATTCGTGGCGCAGCTGCCCGAGGACTTCTTCAACGGGCTCTTCCTCACGCACACGGGCGGGGCGTTGGCGGCGATCGAGAACGTCGTGGTGGGCCCACTGATCGCGGTGTTGAGCTTCGTGTGCTCGGTGGGCAACATTCCGCTCGCGGCGGTGCTGTGGTCGGGCGGGATCTCCTTCGCGGGCGTGCTGTCGTTCGTCTTCGCCGACCTCATCATCCTGCCGCTGATCGCCATCTACCGTAAGTACTATGGAGTGCCCTTCACGGTGCGCATCGTGGGGCTGATGTATGTGACGATGGTGCTGGCGGCGCTGGTCGTGGCGGGGGTGTTCGACGCCGCGGGGCTGATCCCCACGGGCCCGCGCCCCACGCGCGCGGATGTTTTCGGCACGGTGGCGGTCAACTACAAGCTCTTCCTGAACGTGCTTGGCGGGGTGGTATTCGTAGCGTTGATCTTGATCGCACGCTGGCCGAGAGCTGCCCAGCCGGGTGCGCATAGCGGACCGATTCCGCTGGTTCCTACGTCGAGTTCCACTGATTGAACGACGTCCGCGGGACGCTCCCCGCTTGGCGAAGATGACTAAAAGGTGGAATATGTCCCGCAACTGGGCATGCATCCCTCATCGGCAGACCGGGTGGACCGATGGCCTCCTATATGAGTGGATTCTTTCTGAGGAAGAGGGTGCTGGTCCCAATCGGCATACTCGCCGGTCTCGCCGCGGCTGCTGTCGCGGTGGCGTACTTCACGAGCGCGGGCGCCGGCACGGGCACGGCCACGGTGGGCACCAGCTCGAGCGTGACGCTGCACGGCGCGGTGGCGGGCACGCTCTATCCGGGTGCCTCCTCGACGGTGACCTTCACCGTCGACAACCCATCGCCCGGCGCGGCGTTCGTCAGCACGATCCACCTGGAAAGCGTCACGCCCGACGCCGGCCATAGCGGCTGCAGCACAGTGATCACCGGGGGCAACCCGGACTTCACGATGCCCGATGTCGCCGCCAATCAGAGCTTCCCGAGCGGCAACGGCCACGCCGTCACGGCGACGGGAACGCTCACGATGCACGAAACGGGTGTGAGCCAGAACGCTTGCCAGGGAGCCACGCTGACGTTGAACCTCACGAGCAGCTAGCACGGACTGCCTGCGCGGTGCCGTGCGTGTAAGTTGAGCGCAGCCGTGCCTGACAGCAGCCGACCCCGGCTATGAGCAAGGGAAGCGATCAGAGGATGCTCAATCGCAGGAGCGAGACGACGAGCAGAACCAGGCGCAGGGTATATCTGGCGCTGCTCGGCTTCCTTGGCTTGCTTGGCGGGAGCGCCTATTGGATCTACGGGGTGCAGACGCCGCCGGCAACGCTGCAGGTGTCGGCACCGCCGATCACGGCGAAGCTGCCCGGGAGGGTGCAGCGAGGCGCGGTGAGGCTTGGCTATGCGCAGGCCCAGGCCGGCGTGCGAGCGCAATGCCCGCCGGAGGGGTCGCGGAGGGCGCGTTGCGCAAGCCGGACGCCCTCCCCGACCCCGCCCGCTGAGGGCGGGAACCCCTTCCAGGGGGGTGCGCCGGGCACCTCCGGCGGGCGTCTCCCAAGTCCTCCCACGCCGTCCGGCTCGCCGCCGCGGGCACTCTCGCGGCCGAGCAGCAGGAGCTTCTCGATACGCGAGGAGGGCATTGCCGGCGGGCCGCTCCATCCGGGCGCCGGACCGCAGGCGATTCGGTTGACTCTCGGCAACCCCAATGGCGTTCCGATCTTCGTGACGAGGCTGAGCACGGCCGTGCGGGGCGGTTCGGCGGGCTGCGACAGCGCCGAGAACATCAGCCTCGGCCAGGCAAGCGTGTCGAGCGCCGCTCCGTTGGAGATCAAGGCTCACGGCTCGGTGACGCTGCCGGCGCAGGGCCACTCGGCGCCGACGATCCAGCTCGTGGATCTGCCCGTCAACCAGGACGCGTGCCAGAACGCCCGCTTCCCGCTGAGCTTCACCGGGAGCGCGCACTCATGAGACGCCTGCTCGAACTGCGTCGGGAGCACGCACTCGTGAGGTTTCTGCCCTCCTTCACCGGGGGCGCGCACTCATGAGACGCCTGCTGGGCAGGGTGGCGACCCGATTCGGCGTGCCGGCCGTCGTGGCGCTTGCGCTCGCGGCGAGTACGCTGGCGTACTTCACAAGCACCGGTACGGGCACTGCGGCAGGCGGTGTCGCGGTGCTCGCGACACCCACGATCTCCTCGGCGACGCCGGGCGTGGGCACGGTCGCGCTCAGCTGGAGTGCTGTTGGGACGCCGGGTGCGGGGACGGTCTCCTACTTCGTGAGTCGCGACGGGGCAGCTCCGGAAGGCAACTGCCCGAGCTCTTCGACGACCTCGACGGTTACGAGCTGCACCGATGCCGGGGTTTCAGTCGGCCTTCACCACTACACCGTCACGGCGGTGTGGCGCTCGTGGATGGAGACGAGCGCGATCGTCTCGGCGACGGTCGTCCCCGGCCCGGCGACCCATTTCGCGCTCACAGCGGTTTCTACGACGCCGACAGCCGGTGAAGCCGACAACTTGACGATCACGGCACTCGATGCGGTCGGCAACACCGCCACCACCTACACGGGTTCGCATAATCTCACGTTTGGCGGCGCCGGCAACAGTCCGAACGCGAATCATCCGACGGTGAGCAACAGCGCGGGTGTGGCGACGAACTTCGGGACGGCGGAGGCGATCACATTCACCAATGGTGTGGCGTCGGTGGGCGGCGCGAACAATGGTGTGATGAAGCTGTATAAGGCTGAAACGGCGAGTATCACCGTTGCGTCGGGCGCGGTGACCAACGGTGCCGGGCTGTCGATCACGGTTGGCCTGGCGGCGGGGAGCTTTGGGCTGACGGCCGCGTCGACCACTCCGACGGCGGGGACGAGTGACAGCCTCACGATCACTGCGAAGGACACATACGGCAATATCATTACGAGCTATACGGGTTCGCACAATCTCACGTTCGGCGGCCCGCACGTGGTTGGATCGTTCACCCCGACCGTCGCGGACGGCGCAGGCGTGGCGACGAGCTTCGGGACGGCGACGGCGGTTGTGTTCACGAATGGTGTGGCGAGTGTGGCGGGGGCGAGTAACGGTGTGATGACGTTGTACAAGGCGGAGGCGGTGAACGTGACGGTGACGGATGGGACGCTCAGCAACGGCGCTGGTCTGGCGGTTACGGTGGGCCCGGCGGCGGCGGCGAGCCTGGCGCTCACGGCGGCTTCTGTGACGCCGACGGCTGGTGTGGCGGACAACTTGACGGTCACTGCGAAGGATGCGTACGGCAACACCGTCACCGCCTACACCGGCTCGCACAACCTCACGTTCGCGGGAGCCAACAGCGGGCCGAATGGGAACGCGTCGACGGTGTCGAGCAGTGCGGGGGTGGTGACGAGCTTTGGGATGGCGACGGCGATCACGTTCACGAACGGTGTGGCGACGGTGGCGGGCGCGAACAACGGAGTGATGAAGCTCTATAAGGCGGAAGCGGCGCTGGTTACGGTCACCGATGGGACGATCGGCAACGGCGCGGGACTGTCGGTGACAGTGGCGGCTGCGGCGGCGGCGAGCTTTTCGTTGACGGCGGCGTCGACCACTCCCAACGTGGGAGAAGCGGACAATCTCACGATTACGGCGCTCGATGCGTTCGGCAACACCGCAACGACCTACATCGGCTCACACAATCTGACGTTCGGCGGCGCTGGCAATAGTCCGAACGCTAATCATCCAACGGTGAGCAACAGCGCGGGTGTGGCGACGAGCTTCGGGACGGCGGAGGCGATCACGTTCACCGCCGGTGTTGCGTCGGTAGGGGGCGCGAACAATGGCGTGATGAGGCTGTATAAGGCTGAAACGGCGAGTATCACCGTCGCGGCGGGGGCGGTGACCAACGGAGCGGGGCTGTCGGTGACGGTGAGCGTGGGTGCCGCGGCGAGCTTGGGGCTGGCGGCGACAACGGTCACCCCAGCTGTGGGTGCGGGCGATAATCTGACGATCACGGCGAAGGATGCGTATGGGAATACGATCACGAGCTATACGGGTTCGCATAATCTCACGTTCGGTGGCCCGCACGTGGTTGGATCGTTCACTCCGACCGTTACGGACAGTGCGGGCACGCCGACGAGCATCGGGACGGCAACGGCGATCATGTTCACCAATGGTGTGGCGACGGTGTCAGGCGCGAATAACGGTGTGATGACGCTGTATAAGGCGGAGGCGGTGAGCGTCTCTGTCACCGATGGAACGCTCAGCAACGGCGCGGGGCTGGCGGTGACAGTCAGCCCGGGCGCCGCGGCGAGCCTGTCGCTGAGCGCGGCGTCCACGACGCCGACGGCCGGTGTGGCCGACAACCTGACGGTCACCGCACTCGACACCTATGGCAACACCGCGACGACCTACACGGCGTCGCACAATCTGACGTTCGCCGGCGCGAACAGCGGGCCGAGCGGGAACGCGCCGACGGTGTCGAGCAGTGCGGGGGTGGTGACGAGCTTTGGGACGGCGACGGCGGTTGTGTTCACGAATGGTGTGGCGACGGTGGCGGGCGCGAACAATGGTGTGATGAAGCTCTACAAGCCCGAAGCGGCGCTGATCACGGTCACCGATGGGACGCTCGGCAACGGCGCGGGCTTGACGGTTACGGTGGCGGCTGCGGCAGCGGCGAGCTTCGCGATGACGGCGGCGTCGACCACTCCAAACGTCGGAGAAGCGGACAACCTCACGATCACGGCGCTCGATGCGTTCGGGAACACGGCTGTGAGCTATACCGGCTCGCACAGCCTCACGTTTGGCGGTGCGGGGACGAGCGCGGGCGGGAACCACCCGACGGTGTCGAGCGGCACGGGTGTGGCGACGAACTTCGGGACCGCTACGGCGATCACGTTCACGAATGGTGTGGCGTCGGTGGCGGGCGCGAACAACGGCGTGATGAAGCTGTACAAGGCCGAAACGGCGAGCGTGACGGTGGCGGCGGGAGCGGTGACGAATGGCGCCGGCCTGTCGGTGACGGTGAGCGTGGGTGCGGCGGCGAGCTTGGGGCTCGCGGCGGCATCCACCACTCCGACAGCGGGCGCGAGCGACAGCCTGACGATCACAGCGAAGGATGCGTATGGGAACACCATCACGACCTATACGGGTTCGCACAATCTCACGTTTGGTGGGCCGCATGTGATTGGCGCTTTCACCCCGACCGTGACGAGCAGCGCGGGCGTGGCGACGAACTTTGGGACGGCGACGGCGGTTGTGTTCACGAATGGCGTAGCGACGGTGTCGGGGGCGAGCAATGGCGCGATGACGCTGTACAAGGCGGAGGCGGTGAGCGTGACGGTGACGGATGGAACGCTCAGCAATGGCGCGGGGTTGGCGGTGACGGTTGGTCCGGCGGCAGCGGTGAGCCTGACGCTCGGTGCGGCGTCTGTGACGCCGACGGCGGGCGTGGCGGACAACCTGACGACGACCGCGAAGGACGCTTATGGCAACACGGCGACGGCATACACCGGCTCGCACAACCTCACGTTCGCGGGAGCGAACAGCGGGCCGAATGGGAACGCGCCGACGGTGTCGAGCGGCGCGGGCACGGTGACGAGCTTCGGGACGGCGACGGCGATCACGTTCACCAACGGTGTGGCGTCGGTGGCGGGCGCGAACAACGGTGTGATGAAGCTCTACAAGGTCGAAGCGGCGCCGATAACGGTCACGGACGGGACGATCGGCAACGGCGCCGGCCTGACGGTGACGGCCGCCACTGCGGCGGCGGCGAACCTCGCGTGGACGCACGTGACGGTGAGCGCAGGCGCGCTGAGCTCCCCTTGTCTGTTCACGTGCACGGTGACGGCGCTTGGAGAACTCGGGACGTTCACTGCGAACGTGGGCGTGACGGACAGCTTCGGGAACACCGTGAGCGGTGTGGGAGCCGGCCATACAGTCACCGTCGCGACCCCTTCCAGCGGGGAAGGCAGCGGTGGAAGCTTCACGGCGCCGGCGGCGGGGACGTCTGTCACCCTGACGATCGCCACGGCGGCCACTGCGGAATCGACGGTGCAGTTCACATTCAAGGCGCAGAGCGGCGTGTGGGTGTCGGACACAATGACCGCGCAGAGGTTGGCGGGCACAGTGTATGCGAGCGCGAGCGCGACCCTGAACAGGTGAGCTCAGGCGCGTGCTCGCGCGGCCTGCTCGAGCGTGTCGAGCGTGACCTGCGCGAATGTGGCCCAGGAGAATTCCTGCGCGCGGGAGCGCGCGCGTGCGGAGAGCTCGCTGCGGCGCTCGCCGTCGCTCAGCAGCGCGGAGAGCTGGTTGGAGATCTCTGAGATCTGTGTGGGGTCGGCGTAGGCGACGGCCTCGCCGCCGACCTCGGGCAGCGAGGAGACATTGGAGGTGAGCACAGCTGCGCCCGCTGCCATCGCCTCGAGCACGGGTAGCCCGAAGCCCTCGCCGAGGGAGGGGTAGCAGAAGACCGCGCAGCGGCGGTAGCACTCGGCGAGCGCGGCGTCGGAGAGGTAGCCCAGGCGCGTGCAGCGCTCCCCGAGCGAGCGCAGCGCGTCGAGCGTTCCGGTGGTGTCCCAGCCGAGCGCCCCCACCACCACCAGCGGATGCGCGGCTTGCAGCTCGGGATCCATCGCCGCGTAGGCGGCCACTAGGCGGGGCAGGTTTTTGCGTGGCTCCAGAGTCCCCACCGCGAGCACGAAGCCCGGCGGAGGCAGCGTGGCGGCCTCGGCCGGGTCGAGCGTGGGGGAGAGCGCGGGGGCGACTCCCAGGTGTCCCACGACGGTGCGCGAGGCAGCCGCGGGGAAGCGTCTCACGAGCGCCTCGGCGGTAGCCTGGGAGATGCTCAGAAGGGCCGCCGAGCGGCGCACCGCGAGGCCCAGCGTGAGGCGCTCGATCGCGCGCGAGCGGGCGTTGGGGTGCATGCCCGGCTCGAAGGTGGTGAGGTCGTAGACGATCGGCACCGCGGGGATGCGAAGGAAGCGGAGGGTGAGGTAGGAGTTGGTGGAGAGAAACACATCGCACTCGCGGTTGGCGGCGCGCGCGGCGCGAAGGTGCCAGAGGGGATCGCGCGCGTCGATCAGGCGCCACTGGAAGCGCTTGTCGAGCGTATGGAGATGGCCGTCGCCTGCTTGCGCAGGGCCGTCCAGCGGAGAGCGGTCCAGCGGAGGTCGGGCCTGCGAGGACTCGCGCTCAGGTGTCCACGGCTCGCGTGCGTAGAGGACATAGCGGCGCCCATCGTCGGGACGCGCCGCGAGCGCGCAGAGCAGCTCGCGCACCACGCGTCCGCGCCCCGCGGGCACCTCGCAGGCGGCGCGCGCATCGATCCCGATCGTCTGAGCCCCCCGCTGCGCCCTTGGCGAGACCGCAGGTGGGGCGCTGAGGGCGTGCGGAGCGGGGGCGACGGTGGTGGGCCGGAGGGGCGTGCTCACAGGAAGAGGCTAGCCTCAGCACCCCATGCACGTCACCCTGAACCCAAAGTCTCCATGCTTGTCAGCGTCAACCGGAGGCGTCCTATGCACGTCGGCCTGAACCTGATCTTCCTCGTACCCGGAGAGACCGGGGGCATGGAGGTGGTCGCGCGCCAGCTCATCCCCGAGCTCGTGCGTGCGGCCCCCGGAGTGCGCTTCACGGCATTCATCAACCGCGAGGCCGCGGCGGCGGCCGATGGTCCGTGGGGCACGCTGGTGCCGGCGGTGACGGTGCCGGTGAGCGCCCGCAGCCGCCCCCAGTGGGTGGCGGGCGAGCAGATCTTCCTGCCGCGCCTCGCGCGCCGCGCGGGCGTGGATGTTCTGCACAGCCTCGCCTCCACGGCTCCTCTGTGGGGCCATTTCAAACGGGTGGTGATTGTGCATGACTTGATCTACGCGCGCTTCCCCGAGGCCCACGCGGGGATGCGCGCTCTGGGGATGTGTGTGCTGGTGCCGCTTGCGGTGCGCCACGCTCACCGTGTGACGGCGGACTCGCAGAGCACGCGCGCTGATCTGATCGAGCTCCTGCACGCCGATCCCGCGAAGATCGACGTGGTGCCGCTCGGGCTGGGAACCCCCCGCCACCCCGCCCCGGCGCCGGAGGAGAAGGTGCGCGAGCGCCTCGCGCTGGGCGAGCGGCCGGTGGTGCTGAGTCTGTCGGCGAAGCGTCCCCACAAGAACCTCGAGGCGCTGATCGGCGCCCTGGCGCGGATTCCCGCAGAGCGCCGCCCGGTGCTGGTGCTGCCCGGCTACCCAACCGCGCACGAGGCGATCCTGCGCGAGCTCGCGATACAGCGAGGGGTCGCCGAGGATGTGCGTTTCCTGGAGTGGATCTCTGAGGAGGATCTGGAGGGGCTGTGGGCGCTTGCGGCCGCGTTCGCCTACCCCTCGCTGTATGAGGGCTTCGGCCTGCCTGTGCTCGAGGCGATGGCGCGCGGGGTGCCCGTGACCTGCTCGAACGCATCCTCGTTGCCGGAGGTTGCGGGCGACGCCGCGCTGCTGTTCGACCCCCACGATGAGGCGGCGATCGCGAACGCGCTGGAGCGCCTGCTCACAGACCCCGCGCTGCGCGAGGACCTTTGCACGCGCGGCCTGCGGCGCGCGCAGGAGTTCACATGGGAGCACATCGCACAGCTGACGCTGAAGACCTACGCCCGCGCGCTGGGATTGGGCGCGGTGCCTTCGTCGTGGGTGGGCTCGGCGGGACCCGCGTAGCTCGCGAGCACCGCCCGCAGCGAGTGCTCCAGCGATAGCCGCTCGGCGTTCTCGGCGTACCACTGCGCGGTGCTCTCGCGCAGCGCGGGGCCGGCCTCGCAGGCGCGCACGATCGCCTCGGCAATCGCCTCGGGGGAGTCCTCGGCGACCACCACTCCGTTGACCCCGTCCTCGACGAGCTCGGTTGCCGCGTTGTCCTCGGCGGCCACCACGATCGAGGGGGTGCCGTGCGCGGAGGCCTCCACCACCACGAGCCCATAGCCCTCGCGGCTGGAGGTGAGGAGCATGAGGGCGGCGCGGCGCATATCCGCCTCCAGGTCCTCCGCGGGGGCAAAGCCGGGGGTTGCAACGATCTCCCCCACTCCATGCGCTGCCACGGCGGCGTGCAGGGCCTCGCGCTCGGGACCGTCGCCGTAGAAGACCGCCCGCAGGCCGGGGATGCGGGGTGCGGCGAGCGCCACGGCAGCCACCCCCAGGCCCACACGCTTCTCGGGGATGAGGCGCCCCGCGAAGAGCACCAGTGGAGCCACCTCCGGGAGGACCACCCGCGACGGAGATCCTGCATAGAGCCCTGTGAGGACAATGGCTTCCCCGCCGCTCATCCCTTCTTCTTTGAGCCGTTTCGCGTGCAGCTTTGAGAAGCAGAAGGCGCGCTGGGGCACACGGGCACACGCGCGCTGCACCGCCGCGCCCACCAGACCCGCCGCGCCGCCGAGATAATTGCGCCAGTAGGAGCGCGACCACACCTCAAACCAGTCCACCACGAGGCCATAGCGCCGCAGCGGGCGCACCAGCGCGGCGGCGAGGAGGGGGAAGTAGGGGAACGAGCACGTGTGCACCACCTCGTAGCGTCCGCCGTAGCGCAGGAGGTGCCACAGCACGCCCGCGCCGAACACCAGCGGCGGGACGATCCGCCGGCGGCCCCCCGCGGTGTAGAGGGGCATACGCGGGCCCCCCACCACCACGCGCACGCGCGGGTCGATCTGGGCTCTCTCGCCGCGCGGCCACTGGCGCAGCGTGAGGTAGCTCACCTCGTGCCCCTCCTCCGCGAGGCGCTCCGCGAGGCCGCGATACCAGCGCTCGGCGCCCCCAACCGTGTGGGGGTAGAGGCAGTCGTAGACAAGAAGGATGCGCATGTGCCCCCACGCAATAAACAGCATCTCGAGAGGGGGGGCCGCGTGGCGCGGCGTGAGGCGCCGGGTCTTCCTCATGCGCGCGCGTCTACTTGGCGGGCCGCGCATGGGCCATCCCAGCGCGGCTTTTCCCACGGACCGTCCGCTAGCATCGGTGCCGCAAAGCGCCACTTTTCGCCCCGCTCGGGGTTTATGGGTGTGGCTGGGGCCCCCGCCCGCGGGGCCTTCGGGCGCGGGCCACGGAGATATGAGCACACTCGAGCAGACACCACCGCTCCTCGCCGACGGCGCGTCCTCACCGACGCCGCTTGTCTCTGTCGTGATTCCCTGCCTCAATGAGGCCGAGAACATCGAGCAGTGCGTGCGCGCGGCGCGTGCCACCTTCGCCGAGATGGGCGTGGAGGGCGAGGTGGTGGTCGCCGACAACGGCTCCACCGATGGCTCCGCCGAACTCGCGGCGGGGGCGGGCGCGCGGGTGGTGCACGAGCCGCGGCGAGGCTACGGATCGGCCTACCTCGCGGGCTTTGCGGCCTCACGGGGCCCCTACATCGTGATGGCCGACGCCGATCTCACCTACGACTTCAAGGAGATCCCCCGCTTCGTCGCCGCATTGCAGGAGGGCGCGGAGATGGCGATCGGCGATCGTATGGACAACATCAAGCCCGGCGCGATGCCCTGGCTGCACCGCTATGTGGGCAACCCTTTGCTCACGGGGCTCCTCAACTTCCTCTTCTCCACCGGCGTGAAGGACGCGCACTGCGGTATGCGCGCGGTGCGCCGCGAGGCGCTCGAGCGCCTCGATCTGCGCACCACCGGCATGGAGTTCGCCTCCGAGATGGTGATCCGCGCCTCCAAGGAGCGCCTCACGATCGCGGAGTTCCCGATCGAATATCACCCCCGTGGAGGGGAGTCCAAGCTCTCGAGCTTCCGCGACGGCTGGCGCCACCTGCGCTTTCTGCTGGTGCACTCCCCCACCCACCTCTTCATCCTCCCCGGCGCGCTGCTCGCGGGCTTGGGCGCGCTGATCCTCGTGCTCGTGGGCGGCGGCCTTGAAGTGGCGGGGCGCTCGTGGGGGATCCACGCGCTGATCGGGGGCTCGCTCTTGATGATCGTGGGCGTGCAGGTGGTGGCGCTGGGGCTCTGCGCGCACGCCTACGGCACCTACTTCATGGGCGACCGCGACCCGTGGTTCGATCGTATGCGCGCGCGCCTTCGCCTCGAGCATGGGCTCCTCCTGGGGGGCGCCTTCATGCTCGCGGGCATCGCGATGGGCGCCACGATCGTCGCCACCTGGATCGGCCACGGGCTGGGGTCGCTCTCCGACGAACGCCTCGCGGTGGTCGCCGCGTCGCTGCTCATCGTGGGGATCCAAATCTTCTTCTCCTCCTTCCTGCTCTCGATTCTCGGGCTGCGCCGCGACTCCCTCTCGTCCAATTAGGCAGCCGCCCGCACCGTGAGCTACTTCATGGCCGTGTTGGGAGGCGCGCTCGTGATGTGGGCCTGCTTCTTGGGGTGCGGGTTGGCGCTCGAGCGCGTGCTGCCCGGCCGCGTGCGCCTCCCCAACGCGCTGCTACTACCGCTCGGCTTGTGCGTGGCGATGGTGCTCGTCTTCCCGGGCTACGTCGCGGGCGTGGATGACGTACTGGCGGTGGCGCTGCTCGTGGCCGTGACGCTCGCGGGCTTCGTCTTCGCGCGCGGTGGACTGCGTGCGCGCGTGAACCCCGGCTGGGCGGGCGCGGCGGGTCTGGCCGCGTACCTCCTCTACATGCTCCCTGTGATCGTCAGCGGCCACTGGACGTGGTCGGGGTATGACTTCGTGGGCGACTCCGCCTTCGAGATGCTCCTCGCGGTGCACATCAAGGGGTTCGGCACCGTCCTCGGTTCGATCCCCGAGTCCAGCGAACGGGAGTTCCTGAAGGAGTATCTGGAAAGCGGCTATCCGCTGGGCACGCAGTCGCTGCTGGGCACCTTCTCCGGTCTCACGCACACGCCCGTGGAGATGCTCTACCAGGGGTTCATCTCGGCGATGGCGGCGATGGCGGCGGTGGCGCTCGCGACGCTCACCTCGGGTCTTCTGCGCGCGTGGCGCGCCGCGCTCGTGGGCTTCGTGGCTGTTGCCGCCAACCTCACCTACCAGTATGCGCTGCAGGGTGGCATCAAGGAGCTCGGCCTGCTCGCTACGGTGTGCGCCGCCGCGGCGCTCGCGCACGCCGCGGTGAGTTCGCGCGAGTCTGAGTCTTCGATCGGCCCCTACGCGGCGGCGATCCTGCTGGCGGTCGCGGCGGCGGCGGCGCTGGCGGCCTACAACGCGGTGGCGGTTCCCTATCTCGCGGCACTCGTGGCCTGCCTCGCGGTGTTCGTGGTGGCGGTGCAGCGCATCCGCCCCTCGCGCGCGTGGGTTGGGCCGGTGGCGGTGGGCGGCGGGCTCGCGGCGCTGCTGGCGATCCCCTCGCTGAGCACCTTCCAGACGTTCTTCAGCGTCGCCTCCTCGGGACAGGGCTCCACGGGCGTGGGGGCGACGCAGTTCGGGCAGTTGCTGCGCACGCTGCCCCTCAGCCAGATCAGCGGTGTGTGGCTGTCCGGGGAATATCGCCTCCCGGTGGTCAACCAGCCGGCGGGCCACATCACGAAGCTCGCGACGGTGGCGATCTTCGCGCTGCTCATACCGGGGATCGCGTTGGCGCTGCGCCGCCGCAGCGCGGGCCCGCTGCTGCTACTCGGCGCCACCGCGCTGGTGCTCGCGGTGGCGCTGCCGCGTGTCTCCCCCTATGGCGGGGGCAAGCTCCTGGCGATCGCCGGCCCGGCTGTGGTGTTGATGGCGCTCGTGCCGCTCGCGGGGGTGCGAGGGCGCTTTGGGCCGCTGGCGCTTGCGGCGGGCGCGGCGCTGTGTTTGGCGGTGGGGGCTTCGGATATCTACGCCTATTCGCATGATCGCATCGCGCCCACGGCGCGCATGGAAGCGATCCGCCAGGTGGGGCAGCACTTCGCGGGGGAGGGCCCGGTGGAGTGGAACGAGTTCGACGAGTACGCGAAGGTGCTCGCCGATCGGGCGCTCATCAGTGCACCCTTCGAGGCGCTCACCCCCGCGCAGGTGCAGCTGCGCTCCCCCACCTACTTCTACGGGCACTACTTCGACCTCGATCAGGAGCTGCTGGCGTTTGTGGAGCGCTATCCCGTGATCGTCACGCGCCGCTCCCCCGCCGCGAGTCGCCCGCCCGCGAACTACGAGCGAGTCTACGAAAACGCCTACTACGTGGGCTGGCAGCGCACCTCCACTCCGACGGTGCTCGATCATCTCCCCGAGCAGCAGATCTACTCGCCCTCGGAAACCATCGCGTGCGCCGCCCTGCAGGCCTTCGTGGCGGGCGCGCCCGCCGGCGCGCAGCTGGTGCTCGCGAGCGCCCCTGAAGTGGTGGGGTTCAATCCCGCGTCCGACCCTACCCGCTCGGGCGGCTGGGGCCCCGACCCCGATCAGGCGGGCTCGGTCTTCACCCCCGTCCCCGGCCACACCCAGGGCGTGGTGCATGTTCATGGCGGGCGCTATGCGGTGTGGGTGCAGGGCGACTTCCCGCGCAGCATCGAAGTGTTCGTGGATGGCCGCTCGGTGGGGTGGGTATCGGGTTCGAACACCCCCGGGCAGTGGTTGCAGGCGGCGACGCTCACGCTCGCACCCGGCGCGCACACCCTGCGCCTCTACAAGCACCGCGGCCACCTGCACCTGGGGCCCGGGGAATCGGGCGTGGGAACGCTCGGGGGGGCGTCGCTGCAGAGCACCGAACCCGAGCGCCTGCGCACGCTGCCGGTGAGCGGCTGGCGCACGCTCTGCGGGAAGCTCGCCGATTGGGTCGAGCTGGTGCGGCCGTGAACGTCACCGTTGCGATCCCCGTGCGTGATGGGGGACCGCTGCTGGAGCGCACGCTCGCCGCGCTCGCCTCCCAGACGGTGGAGCACGAGTTGGTGGTGTGCGACTCGGGCTCGCGCGATGGGTCGCTGGAGCTCGCGCGCGCACACGGTGCGCATGTGATCGAGATCGCGCCCGAGGAGTTCGGCCACGGTGCGACACGCAATCTGTTGATGGAACGGGCGCACGGTGCACATGTGGCGCTGCTCACCCAGGACGCCGAACCCGCGGGCGAGCGCTGGCTGCAGGCGCTCCTCGGGGGCTTCGAGCTGGCCGAGGACGTGGGGATCGTCTACGGCCCCTATCTCCCTCGCCCCGATGCCCCGTCGGCGGTTGCGCGCGAACTGGAAGGCTGGTTCACCTCACTCGCCACCGATCATAAGCCGCGCGTGGAGCGCCTGAGTGAGCGCGAGCGCTCGCTCTCCGCGGGGGAGCTGGTGCGTCAGAACGATTGGGAGCTCGTGGGCAGGCGGGGTTTCTTCACCGACGCCAACGCCTGCCTCGCGCGCGCGGCATGGGAGCGGGTGCCCTTCCGCGAGGTGCCCTACGCGGAGGATCGCGTGCTGGCGCTCGATGCGCTGCGCGCCGGCTATGCGAAGGCGTACGTTCCGGCGGCAGCAGTGGTGCATTCGCACACCTACACCCCCTCGCAGGAGTTGCGTAGGGCCTTCGACGAGTGGCGCGCGCTGCTCGAGGTCTACGGCTGGCGCCGCCCGCTGCATCCGCGGCACCTGGCAAGGGAGCTGCGCGGGGTGCCGAGCGCTCATAATGTGCTGCGTCTCACGGGCGCGGTGCTCGGCTCGCGCGCGGACCGGCTCCCGCCGGGCCTGCGCAGGCGGTTATCGCTGGAGGGCCGCAATTCCTTCGCGCCAGTTGATCTCGATGCTCCCGTCGGTGCCGGGTAGTCCGGTGCCTACACGACGGGACTTACGGGCCTCCTGAGAGCGAGCGTGATCAGGCCGCGTCGGCCGCCGAGGTATCCCGAACCATCCGCTCGGCATCCGGCACGCGCACATGCTCGCCCGAGGGCAGAACGACTGTGATCGTCCCCTCGCTTTCAAGCTGCCGACGAGGTCCGAAGAACTCTATGCCTACCGGCTCGTCGCTGTTCTCGCCGTAGAAGAACACGTGCCGGGGATCGTCGGTGTCGCCGATCTGGCCGCCACCGGCCCGCAGATGATCGATCGCGGGGAAGTAAGTAGCTGGCTCAAAGTCGTAAGAACCAATCTTCATAGTCGCCTCCACGCACTCGGTGCACGCCGCATCTCCATGGACTGTAGCCACAGTACTACGGTCGGCTTCGATTGTTGTGTGTTTATAAGCTCCCTCCGGCAACTTCGTCAACGCGCAAGGAACCAGCCGTGAACGACAACCACCTCAAACGCCCCGGATTGCGCAGGCGCCTCTACCTCACCTACCATTACCTCGGCTGGCGGACGCTGCTGTTCCGGGTGCTGACGCTGCCGCTGCGGCTGACGCCGCTGCGGCGCTACCTGAAGCCGGCAAGGCGGGGGGATTGAGAACGACTACCGCCGCGCGGTGGCGTGGTATCGCGAGCACGGGGAGCCGGTGTCGATCGTGATTCCCAGCTATCGCGACGCCTCGCGCGTGGCGGAGCTGGTGGCGAGCATTCGTGCCACGGTGCCCGCGGGGATGGCGCGGATCTTCGTCGCCGATGACGCCTCGGGGATCGAGAACGTGGCGGCGCTGAGGGCGATCGCTGGCATCGAGGTGATCGAGGGATCCGCGAACGAAGGCTTCGCGGCCAATGTCAACCGCGCGTTGCGTGCTGCGCTCGCAATGGATGAAGGGGCCGGCGCCGGGGTATTGGGCGGCGTGGCCCCAGGCCCCGGCGATGAAGGCATGGAGGGCCCCAGTGCGGTCGGGCGCGATGTGGTGGTGCTGAACTCCGATACGGTCGCGCGCCCGGGGTGGCTCGCGGGCCTGCAGTATGCGAGCCGCCAGGAGGATGACATCGGCATCGTGGGGGCGCGCCTCTTGTATCCCGATGGGCGCATCCAGTTCGCCGGAACGGTGCGCAACGTGGGGGCGCCGGAGTGGTTTGACCACCGCTACCGTTTCAAGCCCGAGGACTGGGGGCCCGCGGCGCTGGCGGGACCGGTGCTGGCGGTGACGGGCGCGTGCATGTACATCAAGCGCGAGGCGCTCGAGCGCGTTGGGCTGTTCGACGAGCGCTACCCGATGGCCTACGAGGACGTGGACCTGTGCCTGCGTGTCTGGGAGGCGGGGTTTCGCGTGTTCTACTTCCCCGCGGCCTCGCTCTACCACCACGAGTCGGTAACGCGCGGAACGGATGTGGGCGAGCGCGAGCGCACCTCCCAGCGTGTCTTCTGGGAGCGCTGGGGGGACTTCTTCGACGCGCGCGCGGTGCGCAGCGCGGAGGGGAGGCTGCGCGTGATCTACGTGACCGAGGGGACGGGCATCGGCGGCGGGCACCGCGACATCTTCGAGCACCTCAACGGCCTCTTGGATCGCGGCCACGAGGTGGCGCTGTATACGCTGGGAGACCCTCCCGACTGGTTTGATCTGCGCGCGAAGGTGCGCAGCTTCGAGGACTACGAGGAGCTGATCGAGGCGCTGAAGGACGAGGATGCGATCAAGGTTGCCACCTGGTGGAACACCGCCGCGCCGGTGTGGATGGCGAGCGTGCTGCATGGCATCCCGGTGTATTTCGTGCAGGACATCGAGACTTCCTACTACCCCGACGACGAGGTGGTGCGCCACGCGGTGATCGACTCCTACCGCCCCGAGTTCCGCTACATGACGATCTCCGGCTGGAATCGTGAACGCCTGAACGAGCTGGGATTGCAGGCCGAGCTGATCGCGCCGGGAATCGACCTGGAGAACTTCCGCGAGCGCCCGCAGTTGGAGCGCCGCGGTGACATGGTGCTCGCGCTGGGGCGCACCAACCCGCTGAAGAACCTCCCCCTCACGGTGGCCGCGTGGCGCGCGCTCCCCGAGCCGCGCCCGGAGCTGTGCATGTTCGGGATCGAGCCCGAGCTCGCGAGCGAGCCGGGGATGCGCTACGTGGAGGCCCCCTCCGACGAGCAGGTGGCGGAGCTGCTTGCACAGGCAACGGTGTTCGTGCAGACCTCCACGCACGAGGGCTTCTGCCTGCCGCCGCTCGAGTCGATGGCGACGGGCGGCGCGGTGGTGTGCACCGACGCGCACGGCAACCGCGACTTCTGCGTGGATGGCGAGAACTGCCTGATGCCGTCTCCCGAGCGCGCGGCGGTGAGCGAGGCGCTCGCAAAGCTTCTGAGCGACCCCGAGCTGCGCACGCGCCTCGGGCAGGCGGGGATCGAGACGGCAAAGGAGTACGCGTGGGAGCGGCGCATCGACGCGCTGGAGGCATTCATGGAGGGCGTCGCGGCGCCGCGACGGGTATCGCTGGATGGCGGTGCGACCGCTTCCTCGCCATCTGCTACCGATCGATCGCATCGCCCGGCCGAAGTCTAAGGCGTTACCGAGCGATCACATTTGGGCCTACCGTATGATATCGTTACCGATCGGTACCATGAAGATTCAAGGCGCTATCGACCTCGGCAATGCCCTGCGCACGCGGCGTCGCGAGCTCGGCCTCGCACAGGAGCAGGTCTCACACGTGATCGGGGTCAACCGGCGGGTGATAGGGGAGCTCGAGCGCGGTAAGGGGACAGTTCAGCTGCAGATCGCAATAGAAGCTGCGCGCGCACTTGGTTTGGACATCGAACTGACGCCTCGCAGATGAGCGAGTTGATCGTCTATCTCTGCGACCGGCGAGCCGGGCGATTGATTCGCAAGGACAACGGCAATCTCCAGTTCCGCTACGACCCCGACTACGTCGGGCCGGCGATCTCTCAGGCGCTGCCGGTGCAGAAGGCCGCGCACCCTCATGCAGTCTGCCGCTCGGTCTTCGGTGGACTGCTGCTCGAGGGGGACGCGCGAGAGGCGCTGGCACGCAATCTGGGTATCTCCATCGGCAACGACTACGCGCTCCTTCGAGAGCTGGGAGGCGACTGCGCAGGCGCCATCACTTTGCTCGATCCCGAGGTGCAGCTTCCGAGCAAGGCTCAGGTCAAGCCGCTGGACGAGGAGCGGCTGGATGCGTTGCTACGCGAACTGCCCCAGCGGCCGCTGGCCGCCGATCCAGAGGAGGGAATCCGCATCTCACTCGCGGGAGCTCAGCCAAAGCTGCCAGTGATCCTCGAGGGCGACGAGGTGGCTCTGCCTCTGAATGCGGCCGCGGCGACCACGCACATCATCAAGCCCGAGCCGTCGCGCTTTCCGGGCCTGGTCGACAACGAGGCATTCTGCATGGAGCTCGCACGGGCTGTGGGACTGCCCGCTGCCCTGACGCGCAAGCAGGCCACCATCTCCGGACTCCCCTATCTGCTGGTCGAGCGCTACGACCGTGACCTGACCGCCGAGCCAATCCGCCGGCTGCACCAAGAGGATGTCTGCCAGGCGCTCGGTCGCGCGTCCGAGAGCAAGTATCAGGCCGAGGGAGGTCCAACCGTGGCCGAGACCGTCGAGCTGTTGCGCGACTGCTCCACCGTGCCAGCCCAGGATCTCCCCACGTTCTGGCGTGCTCTCGTCTTCAACTGGCTGATTGGCAACTGCGATGCGCACGCCAAGAATTTCTCTCTTCTCTACGACACAGGCGCTCCCACACTGGCGCCCCTCTACGATCTGGTCAGCACCACGGCTTATCCAGAGCTGACCACTCGGCTGGCGATGAGCATCGATGGAGCCACACGGATCGACGACATCGACTCCAACGCCTGGGCGGCCCTGGCAAAGGAAACCGGCTACAGCGCTCGCTTCGTGCGTGTCACGACAGACTTGGTGATCGAACGCACAGTCGAGCAGGCGGGTCGGCTGGGCGCAGAGCCGTGGCACACGAACCCAATGGTGAATGCCATCCTTGAGAATATTCATGCTCGCGCGAAGGGGGGCCAAGCGTGAGGGAGGAGCTCGCCCACCAGCTGCGCTGCCCCGCCTGCCGGCGCGAGGGCACGCTGGCGCTGCACGCGCAGTCAAGCGATGAGCGCGAGGTGCGCGAGGGCACGCTGCGCTGCGGCGCGTGCGGGCGCGAGTTCGCCGTCTCTCGCGGCGTGGGCGAGCTGCTGTACGAACCCCCCGAGCACATCCTCCGTGAGGCGGCGGGCCTGGAGCGCTTCGCGGCGCAGATGCGCGAGGATGGCTGGGATCGCGAGCTGGTGGCGCGGCTGCCGAACCTCGAGCACGGCTATTGGTATGTGCAGGCACGCTCGATGCATCAGCTACTCACGAGCATCCCCTTCGCGGCGGGCGAGTCGATCCTCGATGTGGGCTCGAATACGTGCTGGGCGAGCAATCACTTCGCCGAGCGGGGGCTGCGCGCGATCGCGCTGGATATCGCGACGGTGGAGCCGCAGGGCCTCTATACGGCGGATTGGTTCATCGAAGATGGAGAGGTGTACTTCGAGCGCGTCCTCGGCTCGATGGATGCGATTCCGCTGGCCTCTTCGAGCCTCGACTACGTGTACTGCTGCCAGGTGCTCCACCACAACGACCTCGCGAGCCTGCGGAGGACGTTCGCGGAGGCCTTCAGGGTGCTGCGCCCCGGTGGGCGGCTGCTGATGGTGAACGAGACGCTCAAGACGCTACGCGACCCCCACGGGGTGCACGATGAGGGCGTGGAGCAGTATGAGGGCTATGAGCACGCCCACTGGGCGTGGCGCTACCGCTGGGAGGCCACGCGGGCGGGGTTCCTCACGGAGGTCACCGAGCCTCACTACCGCCCTTTCTTCGGCGATGCGAAGCTCGCGATCCCTGCGGGGACGCCGCCGTGGAGGGCGCGCGCGTGGCGCTGGGGCTTCGCAAGGCGCCACTCTCCGCTCGCGCGCCGCGGGTACCTTGCGTGGCTGAACCACGCCTGGGGGGGCGTATCGATGAACATGGTGGCGAGCAAGCCCCTTCGCTACAGCGGGCGCAGCGAGCGCATGGGCGTCGCGATGCGCGTGGCGCGCGTGGCGGCCGATGCGGCGCGCCTGCGAGGGGACCGCCGCGAAGGCCACGCGCCGGAGCCGCTGCCGCGCTCGCCCGAGGAGGCCGCGGAGGCTGCGGAGGCGCTCAGAGGTTCTCCGCGACGAGCGGCGCGGAGCGGTTGAAGACCCAGAAGCCGAGAATGAAGACGCCGAGCACGACCGCGAGCGGCCCGATTAGCCCCGCCCAGCTGCCGATCGCCGCCCGGCGCTGGGGGTCGCGTGGGTGACCATCGCGTGGCGGAACTGCTGGAGCACCGACGAGCGGGTTGAGCGTGTAGATGTGGAAGAAGAGGCGTGCTGGGGCTGCAGCTTCGCGCGTACCGCCATCACGGTGATGATCACGGGCGAGCCGTAGAAGAGGATCTGGCTGAAGACTTCCCAGATGGGCTGGATGTCGCGGAAGCTCACGAACAGCGCCGAGAGGAGCATCGCCATGCCGGTGGCGAAGACGATCAGCATCGCGAGGATGAGCGGCAGCTCCAGCCAGCTGAGCATCGGGTGCACGCCGGAGATCAGCGCGAAGATGAGCACCACGACGAGGTTGAGCACGAGGTTGAAGAAGGCGAGAAGCACGACCGAGAGGGGGATCACCATCCGCGGGAACTGGATCTTGCGCACGAGGTTCTCGCGGTCGACGACGCTGCGCACGGCGCCGCCGGTGGCTTCGCCGAAGAAGGTGAAGAGCACGATCGAGCCGAGCAGCTGCACGCCGTAGAACTGTTCGCTGGCGGCGCCGGTCTGCCCGACGTGGGCGATCAGGACGAAGAAGACGTAGAGCACGCCGAAGAGCAGCAGCGGGCGCATCACCTGCCACACGTAGCCGAGCATCGAGCCGAAGAACTTGCAGCTTGAATTCGTTGCGCGCGATGTTGTAGGTGAGGTGCCAGAAGCGCGTCCAGTCGTCGGTGAGCGCGCGGGGGCCCTTGATCGGGCGCCCGAGACCCGCGTAGGGCGGAGCGTCGGAGGGAGTCCGGCGATGGCTCGCTGCTCACGCGCCCACCCGCTGAGCGATCGCGCTGGCGCCGCTCGCGCCGGCTCGCGCCCGCGCCGGCGCTCCCCGGCGACGCTACCTCGACGGGCAGGTCGACGAGCCCCCCCAGGGCGAGCGGTCCGGTGACGAGGAACGAGAAGGAGCCCTCGAAGCGGTCCATCAGGTCGAGGCCGGTGCCGCGGTGGGCGAGCGTGAAGAGGGGGTTGTAGCGCCCGGGGGCGAGCACGTTCTCGAAGGTGAACGCGAAAACGACCTCCTCGCCGGCTGCGAAGCGCCCGCTGCGTTCGTGCTCGCGGCCGGTGGTGGCGACGAGTACGGCGAGGTGGTCTTCGTTGAGGACGTAGACGCTCGCGAGGGGATCCTCGACGTCGACCATGAAGCTCACGCGCGCGCCGAGGTGATGCGCTGTCCCTGGGGCACGGCGGCGGGCCGCTCGCCGGCGGCATCCTCGATCCAGGCCTCGAGCACGCGCGCCTCGCCGTCGCCGCCACGCCCGTCGGCGTGCCGGCGCCTCGGGGTCGCGCCCGAAGTTGATCTCCAGGTAGCGGTCGGCGACCTCGTGGGGCTCGCCGAGGTGACACGACCGAGCCGCGCTCGAGCAGCAGCGCGCGGTGGCAGAAGCGGTTGAGCGAGCCCATGTCGTGGGTTACGAAGACGATCGTGCGGCCCTCGTCGCGCATCCGGTTGAAGACGTCGAAGCACTTCTGCTGGAAGGAGGCGTCGCCGACGGCGAGGACCTCGTCGACCAGAAGGATCTCGGCGTCGACCTGGATGGCGACGGAGAAGGCCAGGCGACGTGCATGCCCGAGGAGTAGTTCTTGAGCTTGAGCTCCTCGAACTCGCGCAGCTCGGCGAAGTCGATCACGGCGTCGTAGCGCGCGCGGGCCTCGCGCGGGGAGAGGCCCATCATGATCCCGTTGAGCACGACGTTGTCGCGCGCGGCGAGGTCCGGGTTGAAGCCGACGCCGAGCTCGATGAAGGTCGACAACCGGCCGTTGCACCAGATGCGCGCCGCTGTCGACGCCGTAGATCCCGGCGAGGCACTTCAGCAGGGTGCTCTTGCCGCTGCCGTTGCGCCCGGCGATCCCGAAGAACTCTCCCTTGCGGACATCGAAGGAGATGTCGTTGAGCGCCTGGAAGGTCTCGTGGCGGGTGCGGCGCATAGGGTGAAGGGCGCGCTCCTTGAGCGTGTGCGTGCGCTCCTCGGGCACGCTGAAGGTCTTGCTCACCGCCTGCGCGACGATCGGCGGCGTGGCGCTGCTGGGGAGTTGGGGCATCCGGGGGAAGGGTATCGCGGTGGGTGGGGCACGATCGCCGTATGCCATTCGGGGGGCGCCGCTGGGCGCGGCAGGAAACTTGACCCGCAAAGAGCTCTTAGTCAAGTTTAGTTGCTAACCTTGAATATATGCCGGAGTTGCTAAAGCTTAGGTGGTTGGGGAACCCATCCTCGGGCCTGCCGCGCAGCGCACGGCGCGGATGCGAATACGAGGCGTACGTTCCCGATCGCCTGGCGGAGCGTTCAATTTCGCTGAGTGGCGAGACGGCTGCCGATATCGCGGAGGCGGAACGAGCGATTGAGCGCCTCAACCGTGAGGCGAGGAGAGTGTCCGACTCCGAGGCGATCGCGCGCCTGCTGTTGCGCGCCGAGTCGGTGGCGTCGTCGAAGATAGAGGGGTTGGAGGTGGGGGGCCGGCGGCTTCTGAAGGCCCAGCTGGCACGCGGACTCGGCGAGGACCCCGCGGATGTGACCGCGGCGGAGGTCCTCAACAACATCGAGGCGATGCGGTGGGCGGTGGAGAGTGTGGGGAAGGCGAGCGAGATCACGGTGGATCACCTGCTCGAGATCCACAGACGCCTCCTGGGAGGCACGGGCCTCGAGCGCTACGCGGGTTGCCTGCGCGAGCAGCAGAATTGGATCGGCGGCAGCTCCTACAACCCCTGTTCGGCGGCGTTCGTGCCGCCGCCGTGGGAGCGCGTGCGCGAGCTGCTCGAGGATCTCTGCGAGTTCTGCAATGACGATGCGCTGCCGGCGGTGGCGCAGGCCGCGCTTGCTCATGCGCAGTTCGAGACGATTCATCCGTTCATCGATGGCAATGGCCGCACGGGACGCGCCCTGATCCACGTGATCCTCCGGCGCCGCGGGCTCGCACCGCTGGCGCTGGCTCCGATCTCGCTTGTGCTGGCGACGTGGTCGCAGGATTACGTGGCCGGCCTGAGCGCCACCCGCTATCGCGCCGAGCCCAGCTCACAGGACGCGATGGCTGGGCTCAACGCGTGGCTTGCGCTGTTCGCGTCGGCCACCACACGAGCGGTAGCCGACGCGGAGAGCTACGAGCGAAGGGTGAGCGAAGTTCAGACGCAGTGGCGCGCGCGTCTGCGCCCGGTGCGAGCCGATTCGGCGGTCGATCGGCTCGTCGATGCGTTGCCGGGGGCGCCGATCCTCACCGTGCGCAGCGCCGCGGCGCTGATCGATCGCAGCGAGCAGGCTGTAAACGAGGCGATTCCTCGCCTGCTCGAGGCGGGAGTTCTGAAGCAGACGACGCTCGCGCGCCGCAACCGAGCCTTCGAGGCGCCGGACCTCCTCGACGCATTCACGGATCTCGAGCGCCAACTCGCGAGCCCGCGGGGAAGCACACGACACTCACCGCCAGAGCGCCCGGTGCCGCGAGCGCGGGCGAATGCGCTCAGCTGGTGACGAGCGCGAGCGCGAAGCCGTCGTGGCCCTTGGCGCCGACGGTCTGGATTGCGGTGGCGCTGAGACGCGGCTCGGCGGCGAGCAGCTCGTAGAAGCGGCGCGCGCCGGCTGCGACGTTACGCTCGCGGGGACTGAGATCGCTGGCGGTGGGGTCGAGGATCGAGCCTGCGCGGACGACGTTGTCGCCGATGATGAGGGTCCCTGGGCGCGAGAGCTTGAGCGACCATTCGAGGTAGCCGGGGTAGTTCTGCTTGTCGGCGTCGATGAAGATGAGGTCGAAGGGTCCGGCGCCTTCGCTGTGGAGCTGGGGGAGGGTCTGCAGCGCGGCTCCCACGCGAATCTCCACGGCGTGGGAGAGGTCGGCGTTGGCGATGTGCGTGCGCGCGAGCTCGGCGTAGCTGGGTTCGCGCTCGAGCGTGATGAGGCGCCCGCCCTCGGGCAGTGCGCGGGCGAGCCAGATGGTGCTGTAGCCGCCGAGGGTCCCCAGCTCGAGGATGCTCTGCGCGTTGTGGATGCGCGCGAGCAGTTCCAGCAGCTTGCCCTGGTTGGGCGTGATCGCGATCGAGGGCAGGCCGGCGGCGTCGCTGGCGGCGAGCACTGCGTCGAGCACGGGGTCGGAGGGGAGCAGCTGCTCGCCGATATAGCCGTCGATGGCGCTCCAGAGATCATGACTCATGCCCGTAGAAGATAGGGAGTTAACGAGCGGCGACGTGGCGGAGGCGTCCGAGCACATCGGTGGTGGGCGCGACCTTTGCGTTCTCGTAGTCGCTCAGCCGCGACGCCGACGTGCCGGCTGCCTGGGCGAACTGGCGCAGTGTCATGCCCGTCTGCCTGCGCCAGGCGCGGATCTGCGCGGCATACTCGGCTCGCCCGCGCTGGGCCACCTCCGCACGGGCGCTGGCAATCACGTTGGTCATCAGCGCGTCCACGCCGTAGTGCTCGCCCCACCCGATCGCCGTCTCCGCGGTGCGCGCCGCGGGGCCCCACGGCTGGCGGCGAATCGCATCGGCCAGGCGACGCCAGTCCGAGAGCGTGCCGCGGTCGATGAGTGTCTCGATCGCCTCCGCCGGCCACTGGTCCAGCGGCGCGGTGGAATCGAAGTCGACGTTGCGAAAGCGCAGCGTCATCGCGTCATCCTCAGCGCGAGGTCCGCTAGCACCGCCTTGACCGTCGACCACTCCTGCCAGCGGGGCTCGAGTGCCTTGTAGCTGTGCAGCTGTGTTGTGGTCTTCTCGTCGCGAGGTCGCGGGTCCGCCAGTTGTCTGACGAGCTGTGTCGCAACGGCCTCCGGCCGGTGGTTGAGGTCGGCGTAGTACGCGTCGATGTCGCGCAGCACGCCCGCCGCCTCCTCGAGTCCGATGCTCTCCGCCAGCGCCGCGATGTCGAGGTAGTCGCGGGTTTGGTTGCGGCTCAGCGCCAGCCACGCCTTGATCCGCAGGATCTCCGCCGCCGTTGGCACGCGCAGCGGCTTGCCCCCCACCTCCATCTCGGTGCTCTCGAGCGGCCGGCTTCGAAGCAGTTGGCGCACGCCGGTCTCGATGCCGCCCAGCTCTCCCAGGATGATCTTTCCGGGCTGCACCCTCGCGGTCGACCAGTCCCCGAGCGCCTCCAGGTTCTCGAGGATCGCGTCGTAGCGCTCGGCGAGATCGGCGACGACGTGATCGTTGTCGAGCGACCTCCGATGGTGGGCGTGCAGCGCCGCCGCAGACCCTCCCACCAGCACGGCGCCGGGGACCAGCGTTTGCAGCCGCGCGGCCTTCTCCAACACGTCGTTCAACGAAGGCTCCACGGGCGAATATTATCAGATCTGATAACAAGTAATGACGCCAGGGGTGGGGTTGGCCCGGCGCAGCCTTACGAGCGCTGCCTCGCCGGGGATCGCCATCGGCCAGCAGCGTCTCGTGCGTGGGGAGGAGAGGACCCCACAAGGGGGTCCTGGCGGGTCGGTGGGTGGCGATCGGACGGGGAGTGGGGAGCGGCGCGCACACTGCCTTCCCACGCAGGCCCGCGGCGAGTGGTACGCGCGAGTGGAGATGCAACGCTGGGTCAAGGCGGCGAGCTGCTACGAGATGCGGTTGGACGTGCGGGAAATCAGCGCTTGAGTTCCAGCTGCGCGATCGGTACCTGCACGAAATCGAGCGCCTCGCCTCGATCGTTGGCGATCTCGACGAGCACGATCTCGCCGTGGTCTCCCACAACCGTGCCCACCGTACCCGCTGGCCAGCTGCGGAGGGGCTTGCGGAGCTTCACGACATCGTGTTCTGCGATCACGTGTGCAACAGCCATGACTTGAGTTTATCCCTTGATGTAGGCAGTGACAAGGCGCGGAGGGTCCTCCTCGAAGCGGAGCTGCCAGGACGTGGTGACCAGGGTGAGGTTCATCGCGCGGACATGTAGTCCTTGAACGGGAACCAGGACCCGACAGAGCACGCCGTATGGCGCGATATCACGAACATCGCTGACGGATGTCTCGCGTATCCCGGTGAGCAGCTGCTCAGCCAGATAGTCCGCGTCCTCCGCAGTGATCGCGAGGGCCTCTCGAAAGACCCTCGCCTTATGGGTGCCCACGTCGTGGGCTGGGTTCAGCGAGTAGGCGCGCAGCTTGCTCAGCACGCCGTAGGCGTCCTGTGCGCGGGGAAGCAGCGGATGTCGGCGTGGTTCTCCTTGAGCCGATCGGGGACCGGCAGGCCGCGCTCGCGCAGGATGGTCGCCGTGTCGTGGCGCACGGCGAGCGCGGCACGGCTGCGGGCGCCGCGGATCTCGCGCTTGAGGCGCTCGAGCAGCTCGGGGTAGTCCTCGGGGAGTGTGGGCGAGGGGGCCATCGGGCGAGGGTACGCATGAGTTGAGACGCAACGCTGGGGGCGGCGTCGCCCAGTTGCGCAACTTTGAAACCGACCCCGTGCTTACGCTCGACTCCCGTGGTCGCGGTGAGGAGGGTTGTGCGCGAGAGATTGCGCAGATAGAAGAGGAGAGGACCCCACAAGGGGGGGTCCTGGCGGGTCGGTTGGTGGCGGGGTTGGGGCGGTGTGGCACCCATTGGCATCGGCCGCTGACATGCCGGCTCCGCGTCGCGAGGCTCAGGGGCAGCTATGCGTTTTGCGCAGAGCTTCGAGCGGTGGAAAGACGATGCGATCAACGGCATTGAGGTCAGGCAGCGACGTGATCTCGACCATCGCGCGGCCATCATGGCGCAACTCCAGCACGCCGCCGCGAGCGCCCGCGGGAATGCCATCGATCGCCTCGGTGAGCTCGACCAGATCGTGGGTGGTGATTTCGTGGAGTGCTGGCATGGTCTGCATTCTAAAGCCTCGGGTAGGCTGTCACCAGACGCGGCGCGGCGGTTGGGTGGTTGTAATGCCACGATGTTCTCACCGATGCGGTGCGCGAGTTGATTGTCAGCTCGATGTCTACTCCGCAGATAATGCCGATCTCTCGGCGATCGACGAGCGTGGCGATCGGAGCATGAAGCGCAGCAGCGATGATCGCTTGCCAGGCGCGCACGGCGTCGGTGGCATCGAGTTCAACATGGAAGACTCGCGCCCATTCGCGCCCATGTCCGCGGTGGGCGAAGATCCATTCGCGCCACTTCTCGGACGCCGAGTACGCCTCTGCGGCGCGGGGGAGAGGTTGTCCAACGGTGGGAGTGGTCATCGCAGGTTTCGTACATGCCTTCCGGGAGCGAGGTGTGAGCCGTCGCTGCGAGGGTACGCACGAGTTGAGACGCAACGCTGGGGGCGGCATCGCCCAGTTGCGCAACTTTGAAACCGACCCTGTGCTTACACGCCAGAAGGTTCGGAAAGTCAAAACTGCGCCGAGAAGGGGGCAAGCATGAGGGGAGTACTGCGTGCGGGGGTTCTACTGGCGGCGATCGCGCTGTGGGCGCCGGGCTCGGCGGCGGCGCTGACGTTCACGGAAGCCCCCGGATCTCCCTACCAGACGACCGAAAAGCACTTCGAACCGAACTCCGGAGGGATCCTCGGCGGCGCGGTGGCGGGAGATTTCAACGGGGATGGGGTCTCCGATGTGGCGGTGGTGAACGCGACGGGCCTGCCGGCGTTCAGCGCGGGCGAGAGCGTGAGCATCCTGCTTGGCCACGCGGACGGCGAGATGACGCTGGCGCCGGGCTCGCCGGTGGAACTCTATTCGGGAGGGATGTTCGCCTCGCATGGGCCGGTCGCGAGGGGGGATTTCAACCGTGATGGCCATCTCGATCTCGCGGTGGCGGACGATACTCACCACACCATCTCGATCCTCGTGGGCGACGGCACGGGGCGCTTGCGGTTGAGTGGCGCCCCGGTCCACTTTTCCGCCGGGGAACCAAATGAAATCGCTGTGGCGGATTTCAACGGGGACGGCGTGGAGGATCTGGCCTTTGCAAGCGGCGAAAGCGTGACGGTGCTGCTGGGGGATGGCTGGGGCGGATTTGCCCCCGCGCCCGGGTCGCCGATCGCGACGGCGGGCTATGCGGATGCGGTGGCGGCTGGACCCTTCAACGGGGATGGTCGAAGCGATCTTGCCGTGACGACGTACTCGGGCGCGCTCGCGATCTATCTCGCAACCGGCGAAGGGAGGTTTCAGGAGACGGCTGGGTCGCCGATGGCGGCAGGTCAGTCCCCCGACTCGATGGTGGCTGGCGATCTCAATCGCGATGGGAGGACGGACTTGGCGATCGCGGATAGCGGCAGCGATAGCGCGATGGTGCTGCTGGGGGATGGGATGGGCGGTTTCGCGCCCGCGCAGGGCTCGCCGTTCGCGGATGCCGGCGGGCCGAACGCGTCCCCGGCCTCGCCCGCCCTCCCCGATTCGATCGCGGTGGGCGACTTCGATGGCGATGGAAACGCGGATTTGGCGATGGCGAACTTCAACGGGAGCAGCGACGATGTGGCCGTTCTGGGGGGCGATGGGAGTGGTGGTTTCGCGAACGCGACGGGCTCGCCGTTCCCGGCCAACGGCAACCCGAGGCCGCTCGTTGTGGGGGACTTCAACGGTGATGGGATCCTCGATATGGCGGTGGTGAACTCCTTCCAGGGAACGGTGACGGTGCTCGAGAATACGAGTCGCGAAGTGCCGCATTGGCCGCCGCCACCGCATTGGCCGCCGCCACCGCATTGGCCATCGCCACCGGAGAAGGGCGCTCCGGGCACGCCCCCGGCCGCTCCTCCGACTCCGACGCGGGGCCAGATCTTCGCGTCGCTCGCTGAGCAGTTGGGATCCCTGGGAGAGAGGGCGCTGCGAATGCCGTTCGGGGGCAGGAGCTTCACTGTCCCCTTCAGGGCGCTGGAGGCGGGAACGGCGAGGCTCGAATGGTACGCGCGGGGACCGGTGCACGGGCGGGCTGGGGAGGCTCGGGGAGGGGCGGTGCTCGTGGCGTCGGGCAGGTTGAGGTTCTCGGGGCCGGCGAGAGGGTTGATGCGGGTCGCGGTTACCAGGGCGGGGAGGCTGCTGTGGAGAGGCGCGGGGCGGGTGCGGCTGGTCGTGCGGGGGACGTTCACGCCAGAGGGCTCGACTCCCGTGGTTGCGGTGAGGAGGGTTGTGCGCGAGAGATTGCGCAGATAGAAGAGGAGAGGACCCCACAAGGGGGTCCTGGCGGGTCGGTTGGTGGTGGGGTCGGGGCGGGGGGCGCACCGGAGGGAGCGGCAGCTAACATGCCGGCTTCGTGACGCAAGACTCCAGCGCCACAGATCCATCGGCCGAGAGCGGCGTTGCTGAGGATCTCCGTGCAGCGAAGGTCGCTGCACGGCTTCGCCAGAACTCGGTTCGCGCCACGTCGTTTGACAGGCGCTTGCCCTCATTCGCGCTCGAGCACGCCGTCTCGGGGGATCTCGGGCATCTGCATGCAGCGCACGATCTACGCGCGCTGCCGTTTCCGGCGCGGCAGGGCCTCACGCGGCCGTTGGTGCTACGGCTTCGCCGCACGCTGCGCCAGGGATTGTTTCCGCTGCCCGAAGCCCAGTCCGTGTGGAACGGCGCGAACGCACGTGTCGTCAGCTTTCTCTTGCGTCAGCTCGCGGCGCAGGCGCGGGCCATCGAGTCGCTCGAGCAGCAGGTGTCGCAGCTGCGTGACGACCTCGACGAGCTGCGCGGAGGAGGCCCGTCGTCTTGATGTTGGCTCAGGGCCGAATCTGCCTGTGAGGGTTCTCGTCGCAAGCACCTACGTTCCCTTCATCGAGGGTGGCGGGCGCATGATCGTGCGCGATCTCGTGAGCGCGATACGCGAGCGGGGTCATGAGGTCGACACCGTCGAGATCCCGTTTGTCTCGGTATGGGACAGGATGCTCGAGCAGATGCAGGCGATCCGCCTGATGGATGTCAGCGATGCGGCGGATGTGCTGGTGGCGATACGAACGCCCAGCTATCTGCTGCGCCATCCCAATAAACGCCTGTGGTTCATCCATCATCACCGTGGCGCATATGACCTCTGGGGAACCCCCTACCAGGACATACCCTCGACCCCCGAGGGCTTGGCCGTGCGCCACGCGGTGGTGGCTGCCGATGAAATCTACCTGCGCGAGTCCCGGAAGATTTTCACCAATTCACAGATCGTCGCCGACCGGCTGCGGGATTTCAACGGTATCGAGGGTCATGTTTTGTATCCCCCGCTGGGGGAACCGGATCGGTTTGTGTCCGGCCCGGCTGAGGACTATGTCTTTTATCCCTGTCGCATCACCGGGCACAAGCGCCAGCACTTAGCCGTGGAGGCAGCTGCACATCTGGCCACCGATGCGCGCGTGGTGATAGCCGGTGCGGCGGACAGCCCCGAGCAGCTGCGTCCGCTGCAGGAGACGATCGAGCGTCACGGTCTGCAGGATCGAGTGCAGGTGATCGCGCGTTGGATCAGCGAGGAGGAGAAGGCGGAGCTCATCGCCGGGAGCATCGGCGTTCTCTATATACCCTTCCTCGAGGACTCCTACGGTTATGTAACGCTCGAGGCCTTCCAGGCGCACAAGCCGGTCATAACCTGCTCTGACTCGGGTGGCACGCTCGAGATCATCGAGGACGGGGAGAACGGGTTCATCGTCGCCCCCGAGCCGCTCGCGCTAGCCGCGGCGATCGATCGGCTGCGCTCTGACCCTCAGGCCGCGGTCGCGATGGGCGAGCACGCTCGCGAGACCCTCCGTGTCAAGGACATCAACTGGGACCGCGTCGTAACGAGTCTCCTGGCATGAGGGTCGCGATCGTCAACAACCAGGCGCCGTTCGTGCGAGGGGGCGCCGAGCTCTTGGCCGAGTGGCTGCACGACAAGCTCGAGGAGTACGGGCACCAGGCCGAGATAGTGAGGATCCCATTTCAGTGGAATCCGCCCGAGCGGATAATCGACCACATGCTCGCGGCGCGCCTCGTGCGCTTGGCCAATGTGGACCGTGTGGTGGCGCTGAAGTTTCCCGCTTATTACGTGCCGCACGAGAACAAGGTGCTGTGGCTGTTGCACCAGTTTCGCCAAGCCTATGATCTGTGGGGTACCCCTTATCAGGATCTACCCGATACACCGACGGGTCATCGTATTCGCGAGGCCGTGATCGACAGCGACCGTCGTTATCTCGCAGAGTCCAGGCAGATTTACACCAATTCGCGGATCGTCGGGCAGCGTCTGCAGTTTTACAGCGGCCTGGAGTCCGACGTGCTGTTCCCGCCTCTTTTCGATGCGTCTCCCTATCGCTGTGATGACTACGGCGACTATTTCTTCTACCCCAGCCGGATCACGGCGGGCAAGCGCCAGCACGTCGCGGTGGAGGCGATGGCGAGCACGCGCAGCTCCGCGCGCCTGGTGATCGCCGGCCAGGCGGAGACGCCCGGGGACCTGGATCGCCTGATGTCGGTTGTGCGCGAGCACAACTTGGAGGATCGAGTGCAGGTGATCCCGAGGTGGATCAGCGAGGAGGAGAAACTGAACCTGCTGGCTGGAGCAAGAGGTGTCCTGTATCTGCCGTTTGGCGAGGACTCCTATGGATATGTGACGCTGGAAGCCTTCCATGCTCGCAAGCCCGTGCTGACGCTGGCGGACTCCGGTGGGACGCTCGAGCTGATCGAGGACGGGCGCAATGGCCGGGTTCTCTGGGATGCCGTCGAGCTGGCCGGTGCGATCGACGAGCTGGCCGGCGACCGTGCGCTGGCCGAACGCCTCGGTGGGGCGGCGCTCCAGACGATCGATGAGCTGGGGATCTCTTGGGATCGGGTGATCGAGTGTCTGACGAAGTGAGGCCCCCAATGAGGATCGCCTGGTTCACGCCGCTCTCGGCGCGCAGCGCGATCGGCGAGTTCAGCGTTCACGTGACGAAGGCGCTGTCGGCGTTTGCCGAAGTCGAGATCTGGACATCGGATGATCCCCCGCACCACCACACGGATCTGCGCGTGATCCCGTACTCGTTTGAGTCTGAGGAACTGCGGCTGCTGGAGAGCAGGGATGCGATTGTCTACAACATGGGTGACTACCTGCCCTTCCACGGGCAGATGCACACGGTCGCCAAGCGCTACCCCGGTGTGGTGATTCTGCATGATCGTGTGCTGCACCATCTGTATGCGGGGATGTGGCTGAATGCCCCTGAGCCCGACCGCGAGACCTACGTAGGGCGCATGGGGGTCTACTACGGCGAGCATGGCGCCGAGATCGCCCGCTCCTCGCTTCGGGGCGAGCGCCGGCCGGTATGGGAGTCCGATGAGGAGGTGCTCGACTATCCCCTGTATGAGGAGGGGATCGGCAGGGCGCACGGCGTCGTCACGCACTCCGAGAGCCAGGCCAAGGATGTGCGCGGCCGCTGGCTGGGGCCGGTACGGGCGCTGCACCTGCCCTGCTATGGCGATGTCCTCGGCAAGGTCGACGGCAGCCCCGCGGGGGAGCCCGATGGGCCGCTGCGGCTGCTCACGGTGGGCCATCTGAACCCCAACAAGCAGGTGCACCGTGTGGTGGAGATGCTCGCCGCCGACCCCGAACTGGCGGCGCGCGTGCACTACACCGTGGTGGGTCCCGACGACGGCTTCAAGGGCTATGTGAGCGAGCTGCGCGAGCTGATCGCGCGCTACGCCGACCGCGTGAGCGTGGAGGTGCTCGGCTGGTGTCCGGATGCGGAGCTCGACGGCCTGATGGCGCAGGCCGACGTGTTCGTGAACCTCCGCCACCCGGTGATGGAGGGAAGCTCGGCGTCGCTGATGCGCCAGCTCGCCTATGGGCGACCGATCCTGTGCTTCGACGCCGGGTTCTTCGGGGAGTTGCCGGAGGGGTCTGTCGCGCGCGTGCCGACGGGTGACTTCGAGGCCGCGGACGAGGCGCTGCGCCAGCTGGTTGGCAGCCCCGAGCAGCGCCGCGCGCTCGGCGAACGGGCGCGGGCGCTCGCGGCGTCATACAGCGAGGACAGCTACGCGGAGGGGCTGCTGCAGCTAGTCGAAGAAGGCCGCCACGCTGCGCCTGCGCTCGATTTCCTGGACTTGGTTGCGCGGGAGCTGGGCGACATGAATGTGGACGGAAGGCTGCCCATCTTCGATGAGATTGCGACCGACTTTGCCCGCATTCTCGATGTCTGATCTCGTGCCTCGCCCGGTCGTGGATTCGCCAGACGAGTTGCGCTTCGAGGAGGTTGGGCCCGAGCACGCCGGCGCGCTCGTGGCGCTGTTCGAGCGCAACTCGATACCGGCGGTCACCAAGACGTTCGACCCTTTCCTCCTCACGGAGGCGCAGGCGCGGCGGATCGCGTGCGAGCCTCGCCAGGACCGCTACTACCTCGCTCTTCGTGGGCAGGATCTGCTGGGATTCTCGATGCTGCGCGGGTTCGACGAGGGCTATGAGGTGCCGAGCTTCGGCATCTTCGTCGACCATGCGAGCCAGGCCAAGGGCGTGGGGCGGCGACTGACTGCCTGGACGATCGAGCGGGCGCGTCTGCAAGGCTGTCCGGCTGTGCGCCTGAGCGTCTATGCCGATAACTCCGCCGCGCGCGGCATCTATGACTCGCTGGGGTTCCGCGAGCAGGAGCGCCAGCTCGTGGAGCGTGCGGGGCGGCAAGATGGAGAAGCTCGTGATGCGTCTCGAATTCGGTGGGGCATCCGCGGTGGGCGGTGGCTGAGGTGGCCGAGCGGCGAATCCCGGTAGCGGCGCCGGCGCTCGTGGGGCGCGAGCGCGAGTACGTGCTCGACTGCCTGGACTCGACGTGGATCTCCTCCAGCGGGAAGTACCTGGAGCGCTTCGAGTCGCAGTTCGCGGACTTCTGCGGTGTGCGCCACGCGGTGTCGTGCTGCAACGGGACCGTGGCCGTGCACCTGGCGCTGATGGCGCACGGGGTGGGGCCGGGGGACGAGGTGATCGTGCCGACCCTCACCTACGTGGCGAGCGCCAACCCGGTTGTGTATTGCGGTGGGCAGCCGGTGTTCGTCGACGCGGAGCCGCGCACCTGGAACATGGACCCCGAGCGGGTCGCGGAGGCGATCACGCCGCGCACGCGGGGGATCGTGGTGGTGCACCTCTACGGGCACCCGACCGACATGGATCCGATCCTGGAGCTGGCGGAGCGTCACGGGCTGTGGGTGATCGAGGACGCCGCGGAGGCGCACGGCGCGACCTACCGCGGGCGCATCGCCGGCTCGATGAGCTCGCTGGCGACGTTCTCGTTCTACGGCAACAAGATCATCACCTCGGGCGAGGGCGGGATGGTGGTCACCGACGATGAGCGGCTCGCGACGCTGGTGCGCCAACTGCACGGCCAGGGCCAGGACCCGCAGCGCCGCTACTGGTTTCCGATGGTGGGGTTCAACTACCGCATGACCAACATCGAGGCGGCGATCGGCCTCGCGCAACTGGAGCGCATCGACTGGCATCTCTCTCGCCGCCGCGAGATCGCCGGCTGGTACCGCGAGGAGCTCGGCGAAGTTGAGGGGATCGTGCTCTCACCCGAGGAGCCGTGGGCGCAGAGCGCGTTCTGGATCGCGTGCGCGGTGCTGGATGAGCAGCGGTTCGGCACGCGCGACGGCGTGATGGCGGCCCTTGACGAGGCAGGGATGGAGACGCGCCCGTTCTTCTATCCGCTGCACACGCTGCCGATGTATCGTGAGGCCAACGCAGGCAGAGAATTCCCGGTGGCCGAAGACCTCGGGCGGCGAGGGATGAACCTGCCCTCCTCGGCGACACTCACGCGCGAGGACGTGGGGTACGTGTGCGCGCAGCTGCGGGACCTGGCGCGGTGATGGACCGCCCGCCGATAGAGCGCCGCCCGACGGGGCGCCCCGCGACGGAGCGTCCACTGGCAGTCGAGCTGGCCGGCTACCTCGACGCGGCGGTCGGCGTGGGCGAGGCCGCGCGGCGCTACGTCGGCGCGCTGCGCAGCGCAGGAGTGCAGGTGCTCGATCGCGACGTGCCGCTCCCGGGCCGCGATGGGGCACAGACCGACCTGCCCCTCGGAGTCCGCCCCCCGGCGGAGGCGGTGGGCTTCAACCTGCTGTGCCTGAACCCGGAGCAGATGGTGCCGTATCTGAACGGCCCCGACGCCCCCGTGCGCGAGGGACGGATGACGATCGGCATCTGGAGCTGGGAGGTCGACGTGCTGCCTCCCGGCTGGCGGGAGGCCGCCGAGGGGCTGACGGAGGTGTGGACGTACTCACAGTTCGCCGCCGAGCGGATCGGCGCGGGGCTGGGGGTGCCCGTCCTGGGCTTTCCCCCGCCGCTGGCACATCTGCCCGAGGGAGGAAACGGGGCTGCGCCGCCCACGCCCGAGCTGCCCAGCGGCTTTCGCGTGCTGATCATGTTCGACTATCTCTCAACGCTGGAGCGCAAGAACCCGCTGGGAGCGATCGAGGCGTATCGCCGCGCCTTCGCCCCCGATGACGGCGCGGTGCTGGTGCTCAAGTCGGTCAACGGCCGCCACCGCCCCGAGCGCCACGCCGAAGTGATGGCCGCGGTGGAGGGGCGCACGGACATCGTGTCGATCGACCGCACGGTGTCGGGCGCCGCGCGCGATGCCCTGATCGGCGCGTGCGACTGCTACCTCTCGCTGCACCGCAGCGAGGGTCACGGCATGCCCCTCGCCGAGGCGATGGCACTGGGCAAGCCCGTCGTCGCGACCGCCTACGGTGGCAATATCGAGTTCATGAACGACGCGAACTCCTACCTCGTAGCATGGACGCCCGCTCGCGTGGGAGACCAGGTCGAGCACTATCCATCTGGCGCGAACTGGGCCGAGCCCGATGTCGAGCACGCCGCACGGCTGCTGCGTGCCGTCCACGACGTTCCGGACGAGGCGCGCAGACGAGGGCAGCGCGGGCGGGAGGACGTGCTGGCGGTGCTGGCTCCCGAGGTTGTTGGCGGGCAGATGCGTGGTCGCATGAAGGAATTGCAAAACGGCTCAGGCCCGACGGCCGAAGCTCTCCAGTGACGACTACGGTGATCGGCAACCGGGCGCGGCGACGGTCACCTGGCAGAAGCGTTCGATATCCCCAGCTTAGAGGCGACGTGTTCTGGGCCGTTGCTGCGATGGTGATAAGCCTACTGGCCGCTGCTGCGACGTGGCGCCTATGGCGTGCCAATCTGCACTTTCCGATCTTTGCGGTCCATGGTGACGTGGCCTATGAACTCGCGATGGTCAAGGCCATCATGCAGCACGGCTGGTATGAGTCCAACCCGTCCCTTGCTGCACCGTTTGGTCAGCTCAATTACGATTTCCCGGCGTTTATAGGCGAGCTGGGCAAGGTCATGATGGTAAAGACGCTTGCCTTGGTCTTCACCAATCCTGCGGTGGTCATGAACATCATGATTCTCGGGGGCTTTCCGCTTATAGCACTCACGGCTTATCTAGTACTTCGTGGTCTTGACTTTTCCAAGAATGTAGCTCTCGTGTGCGCCGTTCTATTTGCAACAAGTCCTATTCACTTTCTCCTTGGCCCTTTGCAGGTGATGCTAGGTCTATACATTGGCATTCCTCTATCGGGTTATCTGATTCTCGCGGTGCTTGGCGAGAGACCGCTATTCTGCAAGCGCAAACACACTGGCCTGCGTTGGAGTACATGGTTTTCGCGGCGCAGCATTGTCACCACTGTGATGGCGTTGCTGGTTGGTTGTCTGGGTCTCGACTACGCAGAGTTCACATGTTTACTGGTGGGCATTTGTGCATTAGTGGTCTTTGCTGCCAAACGTCGAGTGTCCGGGCTTGTAGCGGCCATCCTTGTGATCTTTGCCATTGCCGTGCCGGTCTTAGGCAGCGCTGTGCCGGACATTGCCTATCGAGCTGCTCACGGGCCAAATCCTGTTGCTACCCAGCGTACTCCTCAGGAAACATTCATGTATGGGCTTCAGCCAATTCAGCTGATAATGCCACAGTTGGACGACCGAATTGGCCTATTTGCTCGCTTCACGGCGCGAGTAGATGGAGATCTCAGCAAGGGTGATCCTGGTATCCCCGTTAGTCTCGGGCCGCAGATCAGCCTTGGGCTCGTCAGTGCGGTCGGTCTACTCTGGGTTCTCTGGGTTGCCATCAACGGGGCGATAGCGGGATATCAATTCAAAAACCCGCTCGCCAATCAGGCGGGAACAGCAGCGTTGCTAACGATTCTTCTTGCCATGACCAGCGGCGGCTCTGTGCTATTTGCTTATCTGGTTACTCCCCAGCTACGAGTATGGGGGAGGATCGCGATATTGGTGGGTTTCTTCGCCGTGGTGGGTCTTGCACTGCTCCTCGAGCGCGCCAAGAGTGCTCTCGGGCCCCGTCCCGGCGGTCATTGGCTGGTCAGCGCTGTACTCCTTGCCGTCCTAGTGGGCGGTGTATTCGAGGGCACCACGAATCGCTTTGTGCCCGACTACGGCCAGTTCTCGGCGGTATGGCGCGACGACGCAAGATTCGTCGCCCAAATTCAGCGTTCGCTCCCTCACAACGCCATGGTGCTGGAGCTGCCCTATGTGTCATTTCCCGAAGGGGTGAGTCCTACCGGCCTAACGTCTTATGAACCACTCGTGCCCTATCTGCACTCCACCACGCTACGTTGGAGTGCAGGTGCTATCAAGGGGCGGCCGACAGACTGGATGGCCTCGGCATCCACCCTGCCCACCGATCAATTGGTCGCCGCTGCGGCAGCGGCTGGCTTCAGTGGTGTGTATGTGTTGCGTGAAGATTACGCCGATCGAGGAACAGCCGTAATTGGCTCGATACAGGCCCTCGTCGGAGCTCCGCCGCTAAACGATGTGGACCAGGGCGCGGCGTTCTTCAACCTGCTTCCCTATGCGGAGCGGCTGCGACATACAACCTCACCGGCCAGAATCGCAGCGATGAGCAGGGCCATTATCGACCCACGGCTATTTTAGCTTCGACTCAGATGGCCAAACGAGAAACGGCCTTGGGATTTCGGGCTAGTGCTCGCACTGATACGGGGCGAGCAAGGCACGGCCTAGTGGCTGAGGCGGTGTGGGCGATCGGGGCGATGGCGCTGAGCCTCGTAATTGCTGCTCTGGTGCTCGAACTCTGGCAAGCGGACTTCAGCGTCCCGTTTTTCCGAAATTACAGCGACGAGACGTTCACGCTGGCCTCGATGAAGGGTGTGATCGAGCACGGCTGGTATGAGACGAACGTGAATCTCGGCGCCCCTTTCGGGCAGGTCAACCACGACTTCCCCGCATATATTGGAGAGCTTGCGAGCGTTTTGATGGTCAAGCTCTTGGCTTTGTTCTCGTCAAACGTCGCACTGGTCATGAATGCGTTCGTCTTGGTGGGGTTCCCGTTGGCAGCGCTGACAGCCTTCATCGTCTTGCGTACGTTCGCTCTTTCGCGGATCGTGGCATTGATTTGTGCGGTTCTGTTTGCCGTCGGGCCATACCATTTTGTCCGTATCGAAGCAGATCCGTTCCTCGGCAACTACTTTGGGCTACCGATCTCGGCGTATTTGATTCTCGCCGTGCTCGGCGGCAAATCACTCCTGGCACGCCGCGGCGATGGCAACACGGCGGGTGCTGGGGCATGGCTTTCGCGTCGCACTCTTGCGACGATCGGGCTATCGCTGATTGTCGGCATGGCCGGTCTCTACTACGCCGCGTTTACAGCCTTGCTCGTCGGTATTGGAGCTGTCGTTGTCGGCGTCGCTTCGCGGCGTTGGGGGACCCCCATCGCGGGTGCTGTCGTGATACTCGCCATCGCCGTACCGGTGGCCGCGACTGCCGTGCCTGAGGTTCTATACAAGACAGAACATGGGGTGAACCACACCGTGGCGGACCGCAAACCGAGCGCCAGTCTGAGGCTCGGTTTGCAGCCGATGCAGCTGGTGCTCCCAATTCCGGGCGACCGCATTCCGCCTTTCGCGCGTCTACGCGCCCGCTACGACAGGAGTTTGGGTGTCCCCGGCACGCCATATCCACTGCCTCCCGCCGACAGCCTTGGCCTGGTGGGGGCCGTGGGATTGCTCTGGCTACTCGCATGTGTTCTCGTGGCGGGAGTGGGTCGTACGCTGAGCGATCCGCTGGCAGGTCGAGCTGGCACGGCGGCACTGATGGCCATCCTGCTGGGGACGATCGGCGGCGGCGGTGCTCTGTTCGCCTACCTGATCACCCCGCAGATCCGGGGCTGGGAGAGGATCGCGATCCTGATTGGGTTCTTCGCGCTGGTGGGAGTGGGATTGCTACTCGAAAAAGTCAATCGCTGGCAGGCTGGTCGTCCGCACGGCAGGCTGGTGGCCGCTTTTGTGATGGCGATGACACTGGCCTTTGGTGTGTTCGAGGGCACAAGCAGCCGATTTGTTCCCTCCTACAGCCTCTACGCCGCCGAATGGCACGCCGATGCAGCGTTCGTCGGAGAGATTCAGCATTCGCTGCCGCGTGGCGCGATGGTGCTCGAGCTGCCCTACGTGCCCTATCCGGAGACGGCGGTCGCGGGTGGCCTCACGTCGTACAGCCTGCTCGAACCCTACCTCCACTCGACCACGCTGCGCTGGAGCGGTGGCGCGATGGCGGGACGCCCAACAGACTGGCTTGCGGTCTCCAGTCGTAGGCCGCTAGAGCAACTGATCTCCGGTGCAGTGGCTGCCGGCTTCAGAGGGCTCTATATCGACCGGCAGGGGTACGCAGACGGTGGCGCAGCAATAGCTCGCCAGGTGCAGTCGATCACCGGGGCCGTTCCCATCGCCGAGCCTGATGGCAAGGCCTATTTCTTCGAGCTATCCAAATATGCAGCAAATATTAGTGCCGTCACGCCAGCGACGACACTCACGAAGATAGCGGAGGATACCGTCGGATCAGGATAGACGGGTGGGTTGTGACGTTGCCGCCGCAGCCGCCACTGCGTGGTCGTCGAAGGTCGGGGAGCTAGGGCTGAATTAAAGACAAACAAGGCTATAAGTTCAAACGGTTGACATTCGAGTGTCGGTACTGTTTGATGCCGCAGGCGGACGACGGCGGAGCAACAGCCGTACGAATCCGGTGTCGGCAGAGCAACAGAGGGGTAGATCGGCGTTGGCAGAGGGTCGACTAGCGGCGGAGAATGGAAGGCCACTCGACGCGCGATTGAGGTCTCCTTACAAATCCCTACAGGAATCGCAGCGCTCGACATTCCTCGAGGCATCTCGGCAGGTTCTCGCAGAACGGGGACCCGATGGGGTTACGGTAGAAGCGGTGGCCAAGAAGGCCCGCCTGCCCCGCTCCGCGTTCTACAGGATGTTCTCCGGCATCGAGGAGTGCATCCTTGCGGCGGCCCGGGAGACCTTCAGTGGGCTGGACATGGCGGCGTCGGCGGCGCTGTCGGGGGAGGGACCGTGGCGCGACGGCGTGCGCGCTGCGCTGGTAGACCTGCTGGTGTCGCTCGGCCCCTACCTGGACACGCCGGCCCTGCGCTTGAAGGTCAAGCGGGCTCAGGAAGCAGCACGAATCAGGGCGCTGGCGCCGGTCGAGAAAGCCGACAATGTCGTGATCCCGCCCCCGCTGTCAAACCCCAAAGCGCGTCTGATGTGGGCTTGCGTGAGATACCTCATGCAGAACCCAGGGGCAAGCAATACCCAGATCGGACGGGCCATCGGTCGCGATCACGGCGGTCAAATCTCGGCGATGCTCAAACGCCTGGCGCAAGCCGAGTTAGTGATCAAGGCGAAGACCGGGCGCACGGGCTTCCCCAACGCGTGGATACTCAGTCCTCTGGGGGCGCGGGTCGTCATGGCGGTTGACGGAGTGCCGCAGGCAAGCCCGACCCACACTTTGCCGGACCAGCCTTAACCACACCACGTGGGCGCCCGTATCGTGACGACAGCATGAGCCGGAAGGCAAGGTGGGATCTCGGAGCTAGACGGTTCACGGCTACTGAGACATCTGTCTCAACATATGAAGCACCCACTTAGACGCAACCGTCTCATAATATGCAGACTTGCGGAAGCCCGCCAGCGTGTGGAAGGGTCTTACCCGTTCTGGCGAGTTCACAAGCAATGGAGGTCGACGTGGCAGGTATGGGATGGGGCAGGGGAGTCGCTGTCGAAGTCAACGAGGCGCGGGCCACGGGGGCCTCCATAACGGGCCAAAGCGGGGTTATCGCCCGTGGAACTCGACGGGGCGTATCACGCCGGCTTGTCGGCGTCCTCTTGGCGACGTTCTGTTTGTGTTTCGCCTATGCGTGCGCGCCTGCCTTGGCGGGGACAACCTATGTCGATGGGGTCTCAGATCAGAACCTCCCCTACTGGGACGGAAACTTCTCAGGTAGCTACTTCGCGAACTTCTTTCACAACACGTGGGTAGGAAGTCCACCGTCCCATATCAAACTGGCGCGCCTTGTTGTGCCCTGGGATGTCATGCACTCGGAAGGCTCCGAATATCAGCGACTGGCCGCATGGTATGGAGACATGGCGGGCATCGGACTCACGCCGGAGATTGCCATTTCGTATGGCATCTCGCTCGGTCATCTACCGCCAAGCTCCAGCGAATATAGGACCTGGGTTGAACGAATATTGAACAGGTTTTCGATCGGCTACCTTGAGGCCTGGAACGAGCCCAATCACAGCGGCGGACCCAGCGAAGCAGACTGCAGCTCATTTCGAGAATGAAGCCTACTCCCTCTGCCAGGGCCATGGTTGCACTTCGATTGCGGGCGACTTCCTGGATTCCGAAGCGAACCTAGTTAGCTATGAGAGGGAATACAAGAAAAGCCTTAATCCATCCGATCCAGGGAACTGGGGCATTCATCCTTATGCGGCTGTCAAGTACCATGGCGAACCTCGAGGCGAAACCGTTTCTAGCTTCAAGGCCAATCTTCCGAGCCCCGGCGGCGATCATATCTGGTTCACGGAGATTGGGGCTTACAACTGCGAGGACTACGGCAGCAAGGAACAGATCGGCGAAATACGACAGGCAGAAGATGCTAAGTATCTCGTTGACACACTTATGCCGGCATTCGGTCCCCTGCATGTCTTTTATTACGAGTTCCTTTACAAGGATCACGAAGCTCCGCCGTGTACCGCAGAACAGCAAGCGGATACCGCTCTATATGTTCCGAGCAGCGATCCGAACGCCCCCGACGCCCCTCGTCCGGCCGCGCGATATATCTTCAACGGTACGGATCAGCCGTGGACGTACACGGGGGGTGCGTCAGTGGCTAGCACCGAACAGGCTACATTGACGGGGAGCGTCTACCCTGGCGGGTTTCTGGATACCAAATACCATTTTGAATACGGTACTACAACAGGCTATGGGTCGTATACTGCGGAAAACGACGCGGGATCGGGCGGCGGCGGGGTTCAGGTAAGCACGCCGTTGGCTGGCCTGCAAGAAGGCACGACTTACCACTATCGCCTAGTCTCGTGGAACGCCGCTGGGGCGGTGTATGGACCCGATGGGACGTTCACTATGCCTCGACGGCCGACTGCTACAACGGAATCGCCGACAGGCGTATATCAAACAAAAGCCACGCTGCACGGCAGTGTGAACCCTAACGGCTCGGATACACACGTTTATTTTGAATATGGGACCTCGACATCATATGGTAGCTCGACGCCAGCTCCCCCTGGATGGGACATCGGATCGGGGATAAGTGCCATACCGGCCTACACAACCCTCTCGGGTCTGAAGCCCGGCATGACTTATCACTATCGTGTCGTTGCCTCCAGTTGGGCCGGCATCAGCAGGGGTGGCGATCAGGCATTTACAACACTGTTGGGCTTGAGTCCGACGGTGATACGTGACTCGACGAGTGGGGATCAATGGATTTACTACGTTGGACGAGACGGTAATCTGTACCAGTGGTTTGACAATGGTGTGAGCTAGGCGAACAATAAGATGGGTGGCGGTGAGCTGGCGGCCGCGGGATCTAGCCCGGTGGTGGTGCGTGACTCCACAGGCGGGGACCAGTGGATGTACTACCAGGGCGCAAACGCTGAAACATATCAGTGGCTCGACAACGGGGTGAGCTGGCAGAATAACTTGATGGGGGGCGGCGAGCCATTCTAAGCCATAACGCAACTACGACAAGCGAAATCTGCTTGCTGTAGGTCTTACAAGTAGCGCGGCTGTGCCTCGGCCGCGTCTGGCCCGGCTAGGGCATCAGTGAAAGATTGGCTGCCATGGTCATGGTTGCCATAGACGCGAGCACGACGGCACTGCCGATGCTCCAAACACCTACCGCACGTGCTCCCTTTTTGGAGCGTAACCAGCTACCGACAATGAGCCACAGCGACAGCAGGCATAGTGTTAGGCCAAAATACTCATAGACGACAGAAATGTATCCCTGACCCCACGGAATGCCCGTCTGCCAACGCTTAGTGACAGCGATCAGGAGCGCTGGGGCGATCCACATCCATATCCCGAGTAAACCGCACAGCCAGGCCGCACGCTTGTCTGAGAATGGCAACTGTTCTGCGAGACGGCGAAGGCCGAGAAATATGGGGATACCTATAAGGCCCGCTGAGATCAAGATAAATGTCCCGGCGATTGACGGCAACCCGACTGTATGCCCAAGCCACCACTGCGATAGTGGAAATGCTGCGACGAGCTGCTTGGCGAATGTCGTTAGAATCGCACCTGGGACAAAGCTGAGTGTGTACTCTGACACCGGGTGCGTGTTTGTAAAGAGTCTTAGCGAGAGGGCCGTTAGCAATGCCAGCAACGCCGGCACGGCAATCGCAATCGTCGGGCGCCAATCTCGCCTCAACAGTATGAGGATCGCAATCATGACCGGCGCGAAAAGGATAACGGCCTCGTAAGTCGTGAGAGCCGCTAGGTAGAGCACGCCGGCCAAGACTGTCCACCAGCGACCGGGCTTCAAAAGCAGGAGCGACAGGGCTCCGAAGGTCAGTGCGATGGTGAGCGCCATAACTCCTGCGAACGATGTGATGCCATCTGCCCACAGACGTACCTGCAGCGTGCCCGATGCAATCAGGACGAAGGCCCCGGCGGGGAGCCAGCTTCTTGTCATCGCAGCCACGCAAAGGGCTACAGTCACAAGAGCCAGAGCAAGTAGTAAGCCGATGATGAGCTTATATGCTCCTCGATTATCGAACGCATCGAACAGCGAATATGTCCACGCAAGCAGGCCAGGATCGAATCGACCGTCGATTTTTACAAAGGCCGAAATCTGAGTCCATATGAACCCGCCTAGCGACGTGTGGGTCGCCTTGAGTACGCTCGGCAGATTCTTGTCCACGAGGTCGTCGTTCCAGTAGGGAGACTCAAGGACGAGCGCAACATACAATCCGATGACCCAGGTGACCAAGGCTGCCATCATCGGGGCAAACAGGCGAGTAGGCGAGAACATCGAATCGAGGGAAGGCTCGTGCTCGGTGTCGGCTCGAAGCATGAGTGGCATCGTATCTGCTTAGTCGGCCGTGCGTCTGGCGAGCACGGTGTAAACCAGACAGTCGTTGTTGCCACACCTGCACGGACACGCAGGCGACGGCGATATCCGCCGCGAGCAACGGTCACAAATAGTAAGCCGGCGGCGCGTGAGGCGAGTCTCCGGCGAGGTCCTTCAGTGTGCGGCATCGGTAATGGCAGCATCAGGGCAGACGCCTTGTGGCAGGCAACCCGTCAGGTCGTTGCCGCGTCGATAGCCTCTCGATGTGTGTAAAGCCGCTCCCGGTCAAGAGGTGTTTCAGGTCGACGGAGTAATTGCCAGTAGTCAAAGGGAACAACGGCAATCTGTGAGTCGGTGACCTGAACGGGTGCTTTGACGCGGCTGCTAAAGTTGTCGTCGTCGGTGGGGGTTCTATTTGCGAATATCGACGCTACGTCTGCGACGGCGAAGGGAGGACTGTACGCGAATGGTGTGAACCTGACCTGGGTGTAGTTAAATTCCTGGATGTTGGTGATACGCCTCGCCGGCCGGCACAGCGGCAAACAAGTTGCGCGGCATCAAGACTCTCGAAATTCTGTGCGGCCGAGGCTGACTCAGATGCGTCGGCCATGAGCTGGTCGGTGTGCCAGTTTAGAAAGAATCTATGTTCCACCCGATAGCCCTCCACAATCCCCGACATCCACCGTGTGCCAATCGCGTCGATTCGTATGTTTCCCCCTTCCCCCGCTTCACTTACGATCGGCAACTGAGCTGTCACTGGCTGCTGAACCCCGGTTGGGATGCTCTCGACAACGACGCGCAGCGTGTCTTCTCTTTCGAGCACCTCTCCACAGCCGTACAGCAGCTCGCCCGAGCCAACTGCGAGGAGGCCAATGCTCCGGTCCAGCGACGCTCCAATCTCCTCGGCGCAGCCTGCGGGGCTCGGTCTGCTGGTTCTCAGCCCGGTGCGCGAGTCTATGATCGTGGTCGTGCCGGCCGATGGTTCATACGCCGCCCAACGGCTTCCATCGGCGTATAGCGGCGTCACCGACCTACCAAGGATGTGAAGGCGCAGCGGCGCATATGCGCCACCCAACTTTGACCGGTTTGCTGGTGTCAGCCATTCGCCGCCAGAGCGCCGTCCAGGCGGACGGCCCGCTCGTGCCCAATACGCCGTGCTCGGGGGTCGGTGTGCTCGGCCAGGTCCGCGAGAACGGCGGCTAGCGGAGCGACTGTGCCAAGGCTCCTTTTCGTAGTACACTAAAGCGTGTGGAAGTCCACGACTCGGCGCGTAAGCACGGTGTCGCCGACGAGGATGTCCTCCACGCCGTCGATCATGCTCTGGTCATCGAAGATGCTGGCGAAGATCCCGACCGTTGGCTCGTTATCGGGCCTGATCGCGCGGGCAACTTCCTGAGGTGGTCGTGATGACGACGGCCGAGGGCAACCAGCTCGCGATCCACGCCATGCCCATGCGTGCCAGGTTCCGGAGGCTGCTCGAATCATGAGCGAGCCTCGCATCTACGGCCACACCCGAGCCGGCCGGCCGATCACCGACAAGGACGTCGAGGTTCTCGCCGCCGAGGCCGAGGCGGGTTACGACGTCGATGAGCTGATCGCGCGGCGGCCGAAGCGAGGTCGTCCTGCGCTGGGCTCCTCGCCGGCGAGCGTCGAGTCCGTGCGGCTCGATCCCGAGCTGCGACGGGAGCTGATCGACCGTGCGCGAGCCGACGCGACGACGACCTCCGAGGTCATCCGCGAAGCGCTGCGGCGCTTTCTTCGGGCCGCCTGAGTTTCGGTCCCCCGCGCCATCAGTCCGTTGGGTGCTGTTGTCGGCTCAGTCGGCGGTGTGATCTGACCCGGGTTTAGTGGAGTTGCGTTTCTGGAATCCTCTGGCGTTTAGCAAGGAGGAAGCGATGCCCAGCAGGTATCCAGCAGATGTTCGTAGGCAGGTCGTGGAGCTCGCGAGAGCGGGTACGAAGGTGTCGCAGCTCGCTGAGACTTTCGGGTTATGAGCAGGAGGTTGCGGGCAAAGTGGCGTCAGGAGGCGTCGATCTCCTCGATCAGCGCCTGCACCAGATCGACGGCGTCGGCAGCCTCCTGGATGGCGAAGCCCTGCTCGATGGCGAGCGCTCGGTACTGCTCCGGCCAGGACGGCTCGGCACTCAGCCGCGGTGGCCAGGGCTGTTTGGCTCGTGCCTCAAAGACGTCCCGACATGCCTCGGCCACATGCGCGATGTCTGGCTCCAGGTCGCGCAGCAGCAGCAGGTCAATCAGGTCGCGGAAGCGGTCGTTCTCGCCGGTCTCGAAGCGCTCGGTGACCGCGTGCAGCTTCGTGGCCATCTGGTAGCGAAGGGATTGGCACGCCACCTGCTCAGGCCCGTGGAGACCCAATTGCGCCAGGCTGAAGGCGCTGATCTCTTCAGCCTCCGTGCGCTCGGCTCCCGGCGGAGATGCCTCCAGCCGCAGCGTCGCCCACGGTCTGCCACGGTAGGTCATCTTTACGTCCATGCGCCGCGCGGGCGTGTGCTGGATGTCCTGAACCCCGGCGATCCGGAAACCAAAGTCGAGGTAGGGCTCCTCGAGCGCGTCCTGCAGGGTGTCGATGAGATCGGCCTCATCCTCGGTGAGAACGAGGACGTCGACGTCTCGGGTCGCCCGAGCCCGCAGGCGCAAGCGCAAGCGCAGCTCCATCGCTACTCCGCCCTTGAGCAAGAACCTCCGCTCATCGTCATCGTCATCGTCGCGTCCCAGGGCGCCGAGCAGCACCTGCACGCTGACCCAGCGACGCAGGCGGTCCGCGGCGATGCCTTCCTCGACGCTGAGCGCCTGGACGAGCCGCTCGAGATGGGAGCGATTGCCTGGAGGCCCTCTCGGCGGCTTGAAGGTCATGCTGTCCGTCCCAGCAGCTCGCGGCGCAGCTCCTCAGCCTGACGACGACGCAGCCAGCCCTCGCGCTCGGCATCCTCGATCGCCTGCTCGACCATCGAATGGCGCAGGTGCTGCTCGTGGGCCTGGCGGATTGCCTTGGCGACCGAGACCACCGCGATGCCCTCCACAGAGCCTCGATCCACATCGGCGACCTCGTCGCGGTGCAAGACGTATAGGGCCGGGATCGTGCGATGCGTGCGATAGGTCCCTGGCACGGTGACGTGCAGCTTCGCCGGGTTGACGTCGCTGATGCCGTACAGGTCCAGAGCCGATTCGTGAGAGATCAACCCACGCCCATCGGGCCACAGCGTCGCAAGCTTGTACTGATCGAAACGACCGGGTGGGACCAGCGGAACGCGATAGATACCGTGCCCGACGCGGTCGAGCTGGCCGCGTCTCGCCAGCGCGTTGAGCGTGCCCATCGGCACGCCCAGCTCGCGCGCGTCCTGGCCAGTCAGATAGCCATCGTTCTCGGTCGCACGCTCGGCCAGCTGCTTGTAACGAATCCCGGGCATAGTATGAACATCGACATTTTGTCGCTGATCGTACAGGCTACCAGGTGTCTCGTCGACCGATTAGATCGCACGAACATCGACGTTTCGTCGTTCTCCGTACACGCCTGGAGCGCGTTGCGAAAGACCTCGCCGTCGCGCACCAGGCGTGATCGTTGGGCCACCACAGGCTGGGCGGGTTGTGATGGAACTCGTAGAACTCCCCGATCGCCGCGAGCGGGCCGCATAAGAGTCGCATCTCCCGGTTGGGCAGCACGAACGCCGCGCCACCCCGCACCAGCTCACGCCACGCGGCGACCTCCTCCTCGACGGTCCGGCGCCCGATGCGCTGAGCCCCCTCGGGAGTCCCGTCCTTGAATAGGAGCACCAGGCCCAGCGGCGGACGGGCCTCGTCGGCTAGCTCTCCAACCAGATCGCGCCATCGCGTAGCACCACTGGGAACGTCTTGAGCGCCCGAGCGCCGGTGGTGCCCTTCACCAGGCCGGCCAGGGGCCTAAACGCGCCCTGAGGGCCGCGGGTCATCGCGCCAGTACGCACGTCATATCGAGCGGCGTGCCACGGGCACTGAAGACACCCATCCTCAGCAACGCGCCCTTCGCCGAGCGAGGCGAACAGATGGCGGCAGCGGTTGGAAACCGCGAACGGCTCACCACCACTGACACCGACCGCGAGCGCACCATGCGGCGTCTCGACGACAGCGACCTGTCGCTCGCCGAGATCATCGACGCCTACAAGTCGAATAGGAGCGCTAGTTGAATCGGCCATTGCGATCTCCTTCTATCGATGACGGGACCATACGCCGCGCGACCTCTTTCGACTCCACGATGCAGGGCGTGGCGCCAAGAGACCTGGCTCCCGCATCCTACGCGGGATGCGAGCCCACCGACAGAGATCGCTCACACCCATGCAACCCGACGGTTCCCAGCAGCCCTCACCACTCCCGACCCACCCTCCCCTGGCGTCCGCGGGCGCTTGAGGCCGCGAGACCCTGTACCACCCACGCCTCGCTGTATGTTCGTCCCTGGGCGAGACGCCGGCCCGAAACGCCTCCTGGCGCCCAGAAGCGGTAGCGAGGCAATCGGCGATGCGGGCGCCTGAGTTTCGTCCCAAGCGAGCACGTTCGAATCGCGCGGCGTGGCGCTTGCTCCTGGCACGAAGCGGGTGGTTGGCGGAGGGCCGCAGATGGCCTCGTGTGGTGTCGGTTTCAGCGGCGCCACAGCGCCCTAGGAATGCTCACACCCACCGAATATGAGACCCTCTACCACACCAACCTAGCCGCCTGACTCGCACAAACCCGGTCTAATAAAACGGGACCAGATCAGGTGGACCCCCTTGTGGGGTCCTCCCGAAAAGTCCCTAACGCGCTGGCTGTCCGGCCGCGGAGTGCGCTGCGCTGTGGCGAAAGACAGTCCAATCAGTCGGTCGATCGCCTGGCGAATACGGTATAGCCCAAGCAGTCATCGCCCCCATCTCGTCTAAGTGACAACCTGGCGACGGCGATGCTCGCCGCAAGCAGCGGTGACAGCAGTAAGCCGGCGGCGCGCGAGGCGAGTCTTCGGCGGGATTCCTCCCCGCGTGGCATCAGCAGTGGCAGTATCAGGGCCGACACCTTGTAGCAGGCAACCGTCAGGTCGTTGCCGCGGCGATAGATCTCGATTTGTGTAAAGCCGCTCTCGGTCAAGAGGTGTTTCAAGGCCGATGGGGTAAATCGCCAGTAGTCGAAGGGTACATAGTGCCAGCGGGCCGCAAACGGCACCGTGAGAATCAGCCGGCCACCCGGTCGCAGCGATCGCCCTGCTTCGGCAAGGAAGCCCAACGGATCGAGCACGTGCTCGAGCGTCTCTGTGCACAGCACCGTATCGGCGATGCGGTTATCCACTGGCCATCTGTCGCCCGTGAAGTATTTCGTGTCGGGTATGTCATAGCCAAAGCGGTCCTTCGCGTCCGCCGTGTCGATACCGATGTACGTCACGTCGGTTGGCACGAGCGTCCGGTATGGCTGTGCGCCGCAGCCGACATCCAGCAGCGTGCCGCTGACCGTCCTCAGCTCAACCGAAAGATCGTTCCAGATCGATCCGGCCTGGGCGTCCAGGACGCGTCGAATGCCGGCCATGGCACGGCTGACGCGGCCGTTGAGTGGGACGAACGGCGGCGGTTGCCAGCGCTCCTCGCTCTGATCGCCGACGTTGGTCCGGTGGGGTGAGGCGGAGATGCTGTCCGTGTGTGCGCGCAAGGACCGCAGGCTATCGTCCTAGCGAATTCGCCGACGCGAGAGTCGTTCGGAGAAGTCGTCAACACCGCGTCGTCTTGGTGGTGCGCTTATGAGGTCCTCGCCGAGCTGTAAGCCAGTGCGCAGGTCGGCGAGAGAGGGCTCGTTGTGGATCACACGGTGGAGTGCCGCAGCAAGCTCTGGATAGCCGAGCATGAATAGCTGCTCGGAGAGCTCATCGCGGGCGAGCGGGAACACTCCATTTTCGATCAGTAACCACCGTGCGATCGTGGTGAGCGCTGCACGACACTGCTCGTGGGCAGCATCGTCGTCGCCGCTATCGAGGACGCGCCATGCCAGGCTGAGCCCGCGATGCGCCTGCGTGCGCTTGCGCTCGGCGGACGGCATGAAGCCGTTCTCCTCGATATGGCGATTTGCTGCCTGCAGTATTCCAGTGTCGTGCAAGATAAATCCGAAGCGCAGCGTCCACTGGATGTAATCGTCGCCGGCTAGCAGTCGCTCCCAGAACGCAGTTGCGCAGGCCGCGTACACATCCACGTCTTCACGGATGCCACCGGAGTCCGGGCGCTCGCCGACGATCATGAAATCCAGATCGCTTACCGCCGTTCGTCGGGCGCGGACGGTTGAACCAGTCAACGCCATCGCCTCGACGCCGCGAGCAATCGCTCGCTGACGGATCGTCTCGGTAGCTTCTCGCTGGGAGAACGATTGGAGTTCGGCCGCCCGCCGACGATCCTCACGTAGGCGCGTACTCCACCGAGCATCGGCAGAGACCTGAATAGCCGCGTCGGCTGCGCTCATCAGGCTGGCTCCCCGGAGGCTTCTGCAGATCCCCTATGTTCTCCCTCGCGGTCCTCATCGGCAGGGGAGTGTGTCGCCCGGTCCGCAATATCGACGGCGTCCTCGACGGTCCTCAGAAGGCTCTCTGAAGTCCACTCGCCGAGGTCCGGGTCCTCGCCCTCATAGCCGGCGTCCTTGCGCGCCTGGTTCAACAGCTCCAGAATCGGACTCAAGTCGAAGGACAGGACGCCGCGCGTGTGCAGCTCGGCGGCCGCTTCCGCCTTACGCCAGTGCTGGCGTTCGGTCGAGATGCCATTCAGCGCAGACAGCGCCACGATAGCTGCCTCGGCAGCTAAATGCAGGAATGTGACGCCGACAACACTGTCTCCGGCCTCGAACGCCGTGGTTGCTCTCGCGAGGTGGCTACGAGCGAGATCTGCCTTTGACTGTGGCGACACATTCCAAGCGTACCTCGGACCCCGGAGACCAGCGTCTGCTCGAGGCCCAGCGGTCGGCTCGTGCGCGAGGCACTCACGACCGGTGCTGCCTGAAGGTTCGCTGCGGTCTCGCCACCCCGCGGCCCTCCCGGACCCCCTTGTGGGGTCCTCCTCAATCCTCTCCCGGCTGATCTGGCCCTGCGTTTCGCTACGCGCAGCCGGCATGGACCGTTATCGCGGGCGCTGGCGGGGTCGGCGGTGGGTGTGCCGCGATCGGTGCCAGTGCGGTCATGCGGAGCGCTCGTAGTCCCCGCCCGTCGCTGGCGATTTCCTGCAGCGTAAAGCGATCCTGCAGGAGTGTCAGGATGTATGTCTGGATCGGCAGCAGCACGCCCCCATCGGTCGGGCTGGCGCTCGTGACCACGACCCCGCCGGGTGCGAGTGCCTGTACCTCTTTTGCCACGCGCGGTGGCCCCTGGCTGGAAAGCGATTCCTGGCACGGCTGGCTCGAGCCCACGGCATTTGCGTCGTCGAGGCGCAGGAGCGCCTCCGTCTCGATGTCGGGGGTCAACAGAAGGGTCAGACTGAGGTGTTTGGTATCGAGCGAGGAGACAAATCCGGCGACGTGGGTGGATTCAGGGGCGATGAGCGGATTACGCCACAGCGCCCTCACCTCGCTGGTGAGGGACGGCGCGCTCCCGAGTACCGCCGCCAGTGCGGTGGTGTGGTACTTCTTGCTGAGCGTGCCCCATTCGTTTGCCACGATCATTGCCGCCGCGAAGACCGCCGTGGCGCTTGCAATTGCCACAGCGGTGCGGTTGTCGATCCTCGCGCGCGCGATTCCCAGCCACACGAACACCAGGGCAACGCCGGATGGTGAAATATGGTACAGGTTGTTCGGGTGAGCTCGACCGAGGAAATATGTGTAAACGATCGCTCCCAGCACCGTGAGGCCGGTTGCCGCACGAAAGGCGACAGGGCGTTCGCGTAGGAACGCGGGTCGCGTCAGGGCGAGCAGCACGATCACGATCGCCGATACTGCATACAGCGCTCCCAATGCCAGGCCGGGTGACCACGAGCCGATCGGCAGGTTGCCCAGCCCGCCCGTGGTGTACAGACGGATGTAGTAGAGATAGGCGTTCCAGTTCGGCCACGCGCCCGCCAGTGCTCGTGTGAGCAGTGTGAATAGCAATAGGGCACCCGCGCTTGTCGCTAGGAGCTGCGCAACACGGCGGACGGCCATCCACATGCGCGCGCGCACGTCCGCCTCAGCTGTTGCCGTCTCGATGCACGCAAGGGCGACCGCGGTTCCAAGGCAGTAGAAGCCGGCTTCGCCGCTCCACACGGCCCCGACAGCAACGACGGCTAGCACCAGGGTGTCGAAGACCCGTCTGTTGGCGGTCGTCCTGGCGGACGCGAGCGAGAATAGGATCACGAGCCACGGCAGACCGAAGCGCAGCACCCCCGTGCTTGGAGCCCACGCGTAGTAGCCAATCGTTCCGAACGTGCCGAGCACGACCGCCACGGTCAGACCCACCGCGGCGATGAGCAGCGATTCGGTGCTCCAGCGCAAAACCAGATAGATGACTACGAACAGCAGCGCCGTCGCCACCGACAGCAGCAAGGTGAATGTGCCGTAGCCGATCGGCACGATTAGGAACACCGCCGCCAGCGCATCCATCTCACCGACGCCGTACTGCGAGAACGTGCCGACCAGCATCGCGTGACCATGGAGCACGTCGAGCGCCGGTCCGAGGAAGTAATTCTGGTTGCCCGCCAGCGGGAGGCCGGCCGCCGGAAATTCCGATGCCCCGAGGTACATCACGCCAAGCACGCAGGCCACCACGACGCCCACGTCGAGCGCGCGCACCCACCCACGCGGCAGGCCGCGACGACCGCCGAGGACCCTGACGAGCTCGAAGGTCAGGAGTCCAGCCGCGAGCGCCACGGCGATGTTGACGACGCCGATGGTGTCGGAGGGAACGAATGACGCCACAGCCGCCGCCAGCACGAGGGGCGTCGCCGCCAGCACCGCCCCGGTTGAGATGGATTGCGGCAGAGTTGCGGGCAGAAGCCGGGCTGACAGCGCTATCGCGATGCGGCACACGGCGAGGGCGATCAGCACAAAGAGAGTCGCGTCGAGCGTCGCCGAGGGCGATAGCGCCAGTAGGCGCGCCAGGCCCAGCACGGCGGCAGTGGACGCCAGTGTCGCGAAGGCGACGAGGCGCTGGCGCTCATCCGTCATGCCCAGGCGTTGCCGGCGCCATGCCAGCGTCACACTGAGCGGTACGACGACGAGGATCGCGAGGAAGAAGCCGACGCGCTCGATCGGCTTGCTCTGGCCGAACAGCACGATCGCGACCGAGGCGGCCATCGCGAACGTCATCACACCATCGGCGATCGCCCCGAGGACGAGCGATGCGATGTCCTCCTCATCCCCGTCGACGGGCGGGATGCGACGTGTGCTCAGGACCAGTGCGGCGATCAGCAAATCGCAGCCGACGATCAGCAGCGTCGCCTTCTTCCAGCCGAACGCCGAGGACGCCGCGAAGCCAAGCACATTGGCGGCGAGCGCCACCACAATCGCAACGATGCCGGCTGCGACCATGCCGCCGGCAAGCTTTGGGCGCTCAGTGAGCGTCGCGGTTGGGCTTCTCATCGAGCGCTTTCGTAGTTCGTGTACGGGGCTGGCGGACTCCGACGGCCGTCTGCGGTCGCTGATCTTTGCACAAAGATCAAGTTCCCGAACTTGTCGGGAGTCTTGTTGCTTGGTTCGCGTTATCTGTGGTCGTGCTTGACGGCTCGACTCAATCGTCGTCCCGCACGCCATAGTGCTCCCACAGCTCCGGCTTCGCCCGCAGCCAGGCGGCGGTGCGTGCGAGACCGTCGCCAAGAGTGGTCGAGGTCCTCCAGCCGAGGTGCTCGGACGCGGCGCGCGGGTTCGACACCCATACGTTCGTGTCCCAGCCGCGCTGCTCCATCGTGCCCCACTCGGGCAGCGCCTTCACATTGAGTGCTGTGCGCGCCGCCTCGACCAGCTCGTTGAGGCGGGTCTGTGTGCCGGAGCCGATGTTGAGGGTCGCGCCGGGGCAGGCGGGCGCACCGCGCTCGGCGGCGCGCAGCAGCGCCTCGCAGCAGTCATCCACGTAGACGAAGTCGCGCGCTGTCTGCGGGCCCACGAGCGGCGGGAGCCCCCCGTGCATCGCCTCGCGCACCAGCGCGGGAATCAGACGGCTGGGCTCCTCCCAGGGGCCATAGATCGAGTACAGACGCAGCGTCACGGCGGGGAACCCCTGCGCTGCCGCGAGCGCCGTCAGGTGGGTGCCCGCGGCCTTTGTCACGGCGTAGTCGCTGTTCGGCTGCAGCCACTCCTCCTCGCGCGGTGGGTGGTCCTTCAGGCCGTACTCCGAGGAGGAGCCCGCATTGACGAACGCCCTCACGTCGGCCGCCTGCGCGGCCCTGAGCAGCGCCGCCGTGGCACTGACGTTCACGGCGATCATTGACTCGATGTCCTTTTGCCAGGAGTAGGCCCCATTGGCGGCCAGGTGGAAGATCCACTCTGGTCGCGACTCGCTCACCGTCCGCTCGATCGCGGCGGGGTCGCGGAGATCGAGCTCGAGGACTCCAGCGTCGGTCGCGATGTCCTTCAGCCGCCAAGAGGTCCCGCCGGGGCGCGCCAGGGCGATCGGCTCGTGTCCCTCCGCCAGCAGGTGGCGCACGAGGTTCGCCCCGAGGAAGCCTCCGGCTCCGGTGACGAGCGCTCTCACTGCAGCGTCTCGACCTGTCGGGTTTTTGTGCGTACGGCAGTCAATCCGGCTTGCGCGCGATCAGGCACAGGTTGCCGAGCGGCACCGTCACGCGCATCCGGCCCGCCGGCCCCGCGCGCAGCGCGGGCAGCACACGCGCCTTGAGTCCTGTAGGCAGCGGCACGAGCTGAGTGAGATAAGCCAGGCTGTAGGTATTGCGCACGCTGCGCACCTCGGCGTCGGTAAAGCCGGCCTTGGCGAAGAGCGCGCGCATCGTCGCCGGGGAATAGAGGTAGGTGTGCTCGATGTCGACGATCGGGCTGCGCTCGCCCAACAGTCGCGCCGACCAGGCGCTGACGTTGTGGTTGAGCGCCAGGATGTGCCCCCCGGGCCGCAGCACTGCGATGCACTCTTCGAGCAGGGCCACCGGGTCTGAGATGTGGTCGAGCACCTGAAACAGGCACACCGCGTCGAAGCTCTCAGAGTCGAACAGCCCCCTGCCCATCATGTCCTGCACTATCGCCCCATCGAGCTCCGCCGGCGCCTTCGCGACGGCGTCGGCGCTCGGCTCCACACCCCGCACCTCCCGCCAGCCCTGGCGGCGCGCCTGCTGCAGGAAGAAGCCGTTGCCGCAGCCAATCTCGAGCAGCGCCTCGCGTCGCGGCGAGCGAGCCTCAAGCCAACCGAGAGCGCGACCGTAGGTCGCCTGCAGCGACTCCACCTCTTGGCCGTAGTCGAAGCTGCTCGACTCATACAGCTTCGCCAGCAACTCCTCGCCGGCCACCGGGTCCGAGCGCACGAGCCCGCAGGCGTTGCACGTGACCATCCGGTAGTGCACGCGATCGGGGAGGCGCCGCGCGGAGAAGACCCTCGCGTTGAACGCCTCGGGGTCGAACGTCGCCGGCCAACGCTCCGCTGCCTCGCCTTCGCGCTCGCAGATCGCGCAGCGTGTGGCGCGCATCTCGGGCAGTAGCGTGTCCAGGGTCTCGGTCATGGCTGTGTGATTCGCGCGCGCCGCGGGGATCCACGCTCGCCAGCAGCACCATTTTCGCGGGTCGACCGGTCGGAGGCGCTCTCCCTGGAGGGCCGGCCCGGAACGCTGCCCTCGTGGGGCGGTTGGCTGGGGTCGTTGAGGATGCTCTCGACAAGGTAGGGCGGGCGGTGCTTGCTCTCCTCATAGATGTGCGCCACGTAGGAGCCGATGATCGCAAGGCACAAAAGCTGGATGCCGCCGATGAACAGCATGCCTACGATCAGCGTGGTGAAGCCCTTGGGGGCGAGGCCCGGATCGGCGAAGTGCAGCACGAGCTGCGCGATCAGCGCAACGAACGACACGCCCACACTCAAAAGCGCGAGCCAGGCGATCAAATCGAGCGGCACATAGGAGAACGACACGATCGCGCGGCGCGCCCAGCCGATGTTCTTGATCAGCGAGTTGGTCGTCCTGCCGAACATGCGCTCCGGGCGCACGTAGGGCACGCCCACCTGGCGATAGCCGACCCATGCGCGCAGCCCGCGGATGAAGCGATGGGACTCGGGCAGGCTGTTCAGCGCATCGACGACGCGGCGATCGAGCAGCCCGAAGTCGCCCGCGTCGAGCGGGATGTTCAGATAGGAGAGGCGGCGAAAGACGCGGTAGAAGAGCTTGTACGCGCGGCCCATGAACGCCGTCGCCTCGCGTTTGACCCGCTCGCCGTAGACGATGTCAAAGCCCGCCTGCCACTGCTCCACGAACTGCGGGATGACCTCGGGCGGGTCCTGCAGGTCGCCGTCGAGCAACACCACGGCGTCGCCGGTGGCAATTCGCATCCCGCTGGTGAATGCGCTCTGCGAGCCGAACGCCCGCGTGTGGTTGACGACGACCACCTTCTGGTCGCGCTCGGCCAGCTCGCTCAACACCTCGCGCGCATTGTCGGGGCTGCCGTCGTTGACGAAGATGATCTCGTAGTCGGCCCCGATCTCCTCGAACATCTTGCGCAGGCGTTCGTGCATGATCGGCACCGCCGGAGCGTCCCGGTAACAGGCGATGACCGCGCTCAGCTTCATGCCCTGGCGGTGTCCAGCGCCGCCTGTGCGGTGGCTGTGAGCCGCTCCGCCGAGAGGCCGAACCGGTCCTCCAGGTACTCCTTGCTGCCGGCCAGCCCGCGCGGCACCACATCCACGCCTGCGCGCACCAGGCGCGTGTTCAGGCCGCGCTCGGCGATCGTCTCGGCCACTAGCGAACCGAGGCCGCCGTTCAGATAGTGCGCCTCCACCGAGACCGCCAGCGAGACCCCGCCGAGTAGCTCGGCGAGACCCTCCACGGGCGAGGGGTTGAAGGTCGAGACGACGGCAACCGTCGCCGAGATGCCCTCCTCGGCGAGCAGCTCGGCCGCGCGCCGTGCCTCGCCTGCAACCGAGCCGATCGCGATCAACGCGACATCGCTGCCCTCGCCGATCAGCTGGACGGCGCCGAGCGCGAAGCGGCCGTCCAGGCCGGGCACCGGGGTGCCGCGCTTGCCGATACGGAAGTAGATCGGCCCGCTCAGCTCGCGCGTGGCGTGTACCGCCGCGCGCGCTTGGGGGCTGTCAGCCGGTGCGACGACCGTCAGGCCGGGCTGGGTGCGCATTACCGCATAGTCCTCGAGCGCGAAGTGCGTGATCCCGTTGAAGCCGTAGTCGAATCCGCCGCCGACCCCGACGATGCGCACCGGGAGCTCGTGCAGTACCGGCCCGTTGCGGATGAACTCGTAGGGCCGCAGCGACGCGAACGTCGCGATCGAATAGACGAACGGCACGTAGCCCGCCTCGGCGAGACCGGTCGCCATCCCCACCATGTTCTGCTCGGCCACGCCGACATTGAAGAAGCGGTCGGGGAAGCGGCTGGAGAAGACGTCGAGGACCATGTAGCCGAGGTCGCCCGTGAGCAGCACGACGCGCTCGTCCTGCGCCGCCAACTCGGCCAGCTCCGCAATGAAATCGTCCCTCATGCGGCCGCCTCCTGCAGCTCGGACAGCGCCTGCGCGTACTGCTCGTCGGTCATCGGCAGATAGTGCCAGTCGATCGTGTTCTGCATGAAGCTCACGCCCTTCCCGAATGTCGTCTGCGCGATGAGGATGTGGGGCGCACCTGCCCGGAAGTCCAGATCTTCAATCCTCGCACGTAGACCTGCAGTGTCGTGCCCGTCGAGCTCGTGGACATCCCATCCGAAGGCGCGCCAGCGCTGTGCCGGGGCGTCGAGGTCCAGCACGTCGCGGGTGTATCCCATCGCCTGCTGCCCGTTGAGGTCGAGGATCAGCACCAGGTTGGCCAGGTCATGGTGGGCGGCGAACATCGCCGCCTCCCAGACCGAGCCCTCGTTGAGCTCCGCGTCGCTCATCACGGCAAACACGCGCCGCGAGGACTTCTGCATCCGTGCGGCCAGCGCGGCGCCCACCGCGATCGGCAGTCCGTGGCCCAGCGAGCCCGTGCAGAAGTCCACGCCGTCCAGCTCGCGCTCTGGATGCACGCCCAGCAGCGTGCCATCGGTGCAGTAGGTGCCTGTCGTTCCGGATGGCACGCGGCCGGTCAATTCGAGGGCAGCGTAGAGGGCAAGCGCCGCGTGGCCCTTGGATAGAACCAGGCGATCCTGACGAGCGCGATCGTTCGACTGATCGAGCACTCCGCCATAGAGCGCCGCGAGGATGTCCGCGATCGACAGGGCCGAGCCTATGTGGCCGACATTCGCACGCTTTGACTGCTCGATGACGATGCGGCGGATGCCGTCGGCAAGCGCCGCGCTCCCGGCGTCGCTCACCGCTCTATCCGTTGCCTGTGGTGCGGGGTCTCATCAATAGGGAAGCAGGGGGCTGATCTGATGGCGCTCGAACTTTGGCTCATAGCGAGCGACGGTACCATGCAGATCCGACGTCTGCGGCGTGTCCTATGGGGCTGGAGGGACGCAATATTTGCTTCCTCATTTAGCGCTCGTCTACGTTAAGCGGATGCCACGCCCCACCCGAGCGCCCAGCGCGCCCGTTCTTCGCGGCCTTTCAGTGTGGACTGAACGCTTGCGGGGCTCCGGCGTGCTCGCCCAGGGGGCCCGCTACGCCCTTACGGGCGGGACTGTGACGATCGTCTATCTCGGCAGCACGACGCTGCTCAGCAGCGTCGTGGGCCTGCCGTTTCAGGTCGCGCTCGCCATCGGCGCCTGCATCGGCGTGTCGGTTCATTTCACGCTGCAGCGTTTCTTCGTCTGGGCGCACCGTGACGAGTATGCGCTGCCACTTCGTCATCAGGCCGCTCGCTATCTGGTGTTCGCGGGCGTGCAGTACGGGCTCACCGCGCTATCGACCGCTGTCTTACCGGCAGCTCTTGGGCTGCCGGTGGAGCTTGTATACCTCGGTACGGTCGCGCTCCTTGTGTCACTGAACTTTCTCGTATTCCGCAACGTGATCTTTCATCCCAAAGGCCACGTGGCGGGCGCACGGCCGGGTGAGGGCGCGGATTGTTAGTGTTCGGCGATCAGGCTGATCCTCGCGACACCACTCCACCTATTCGTGCTCGATCTGGAGTCCGGTCGCCTTGAAGAACTTCGATCGGGTGACGGCGAGTATTACGGTCTGAGCTGGAGTGACAGCGCTGCATTCGTCGGCCACTCGCAGGTCAAGAGCGAGGAGCTGCTGACCCTCGCCGACCACGGGGCCGCGGACTGTGGCGACGTTGCAAGCCATACGATCGAAGGTGGCGTGTCCGTTCGAACACCGCGGCGGCTCCTGCTGGCTCATCAAATCGAGTGGGTGGACGACCGTTTGTTGGTCATCGACACTGGGCACGAGCGCCTGTCCGTCTACGATTCCGACGGCACCCCGATCAGAGATGTCCCACTTGGCGACAGGCGTTGTGACTATGGCCCCGCCGGCCAGCTGGGACACCACTTCAACAGTGTCCATCGCAGCGGTGATCGCGTGTGGGTAGTGGCGCACAACCACGAAAACCCATCTGAGGTCTGGGAGCTTTCGTGGCCCGAGCTGGAGATCGTCGAGATCCACGCGACCGCCACCGCGTGGGCACACAACGTCTGGGACGGTGAGCAGGGGCTCGTAATCTGCGATTCGCGCCACGGGCGCCTGCACGAGATACGATCCCGCCAGACCGTTTGGGAAGCGGACGAGGATGGCGTGATCGCTCGTGGGTTGGCGGTCAACGACGATCACCTTTTCGTGGGTCGCTCGGAATTTGGGGGACGCAGCGACCGGAGGTTGAACGACGGAGGCGTGTGGGTCATCGACCGTGCCACGCTGAGTGCTGTTGAGCAATTCCGGTTCCCCGGCTCGGGGTGCGTAAACGAGATCCGACTCCTCGACGGCCCGGACGAGTGCCATAACGGCGCGCCGTTCGACGATCGTCTGCTCGATGGGCTTGCTCGCGTTGGTACTCGCGGCGATGAGCTGGAGCGCGGCGATGCCGGTGCCGGCGACCTCCCAAGAGGCTCTCTTGTGGTTGACACATCCAGATGATTCAGCCGGCGAGCACCATCGAGACGCTTGACCTCGCGCGGGGCTCGGTGGTCGTGTGCGTTCCACTCCTCGCGGCCGACCCCCCCGCGCTTACCTGCCTGCGGAGTGTCCTAGAGCATTCCGACGCCCGGATTCCGATCATCCTCGCGGGGTCTCCGACCACGCTTGAGGGGCTTGCGCAGGCGCTTGATGTCGAGATCCGCGATAGGACGATCGTGGGTTTGGCGCCACAGCGAGACACAGCCGTTTGCGCTCTCAACGCGACAATCGCAGCGAGCTTCCCCAGCGATGTTGCCTTTGTGCGCGCCGGTGTGCAGGTCTCTCCAGGTTGGTTGAGGGGTCTTCAGGGCGCCGCTACCAGCGACTCGATCGTGGCGAGCGCCACGCCGCTGTCGTTGGGCGCGGGCGCGGTGATGCTGGCAGGGGCGGATCCATCCGACGCCGGTGAGGCGGCGATAGCTATCCGCCAAAGCGCCCTCGACCTGCATCCGCGAATAGCGACGATTGGCCCCGGCTGCGCCTACATTCGCCGCGCGGCGTTGGAGTTGGCGGGCCCACTCGACGAGTCCAAAGGCCTCAGCGAGGCGCTTGCGGATCTGGCGATGCGCATGACCTCCCTTGGCATGATCCACGTGGTGGCTGACGACGTTCTGGTGGGCGGCTCGTCTGAGCCTCAGGAGCCGCCTCGAGGATCGACGGCGCCGTCGGCTCCCGTCGAGAACGACGTCCAAGCGGTCATTGCAAACGACGAGCGCGGGCAGCTGCGTCGAGTGATGAACACGGCGCGCATGGCATTGGAGGGGCTCTCGGTGACAATCGATGGGCGCGCCCTGAACGCGTCGGTGGGTGGCACCCAGACCTACATCATCGAGCTGATCCTGGCGTTGGCGCGGGGCGAGGACGTGACCGTCCGGGTGCTTGTCCCGCCAGACCTCTCCGATCGGGCGAGAGAGGCCCTGGCGAGTGTGCCTGCTGTAGAGCTGCTCACCTACGAGCAGGCGCTCGAGGGTCCAGTGCTGAGCGATGTGGTGCATCGCCCGCAGCAGGTCTTCACGCCCGACGATCTCACGTTGCTCAGGTTGGTGGGCGAGCGTATCGTCGTTGGACAGCAGGATTTGGTGGCCTTCCACAACTATGCCTACCATCCCGATGGGGATGCGTGGCGGGCGTATCGGCGCACCACGAGGCTCGCTCTCGCCGCCGCCGATCAGGTGGTCTTCTTCTCCGAGCACGCCCGCCGGGACGCCCTTGCCGAGGATCTGCTGGCGCTCGATCGTACGCACGTGGTGGGCATCGGCGCTGAGGCGATCGAGCCAGCGAGTTCATCTGGTAGTCCGCCTCCGGGTCTTTCCTCCGAGCGTCCGTTTCTGCTCTGTCTTGGAGCGGACTATGCCCACAAGAATCGCCCCTTTGCGATACGGCTCTTGGGGGCTCTGCGCGGGCTGGGGTGGGATGGAGAGCTGGTGCTCGCAGGAACACATGTCCCTCACGGATCCTCTAGGGAGGACGAGCAGCGGCTTCTGAGGGATGCGCCTGAGCTGGCTGCCCACACAGTCGATCTCGGGGCGGTCGACGAGGCGGCCAAGGGGTGGCTGTATGGGCAAGCCGGCGCGCTGCTCTACCCCACGATCTATGAGGGCTTCGGGCTGCTCCCCGTGGAGGCCGCCCGCGCGGGTCTGCCTTGCCTCTTCGCCGCACAGGCTTCGCTCTCCGAGCTGGCCGGCGCGGCGGCGACACTGGTTCCGTGGGATCCTCACGCAAGCGCCGCCGCGGTGTTGCCTCTGTTGAGCGAGGGTCCGGCGCGTGAGGCGCATCTCGCCACGTTGCGCACCCTTCGGGTGCCCAGCTGGACTGAGGTGGCCAAGGATCTCGTTGGGGTCTACCAGCACGCTCTGACATCGCCCTCACCTGGAGCGGCCCCACGAATCTGGCAGGAGCTCGAGCGCGAGAACGACATCGTCAGGCTCGACCGGGACATCACCGATTTGAAGCGCCTCGCACAGGAGTACCAGGACGCTTATCACTCGCTGGAGGAGCGGGTCAGCACCGGTTTGCCGCTGATCGACAGCGGAGGTCTCCTCACCCCCGCGCAGCAGCGCGGCCTCATGCGCATCGCGGGGCGAGGGCGATTGGGCTCGCTGGCAGTCGCACCGCTGAGTCTATTGGGGCGCCGCGGACCGAATAAGTCTCGCTGAGGTGTCTAATCGACGGGCTCTGCGAACTCCCTCGAGAACTCTTCCCAAGCGAGCGGCAGTCCCGAGGAGTAGCCCGTCAACGAGACGGGCGGCCCCTCCTGTCCGAAAACGATGCCCGCGGCGCTGCGCGGCTGGTTGGGCTGACCGGCGGATGGCGGTGCATAGAGCTCGGTGTCTTCGGAGGCGCTGCAGTTGATCCTCGCGGTGCCTTCGAATGCGTACTCGTAGTAGAAGACGTGTTCGAGGTTGCTTGTTTGGGGGATGAGCGTGTTGACGAGCCACGCGGCATCGCTGGCCTGTGTGGCTTCGCCGCGGGGAGAGGATTCGCCCGCCTGGCAGTAGTAGGCGCCGATCTCCGTGAACCACACCCGGTCGGTGGCGGGAGAGGGGAGCTTCGCGACGAATTCGCTCACCGGAGCCGTGCTGTGGCTGAGGACCGCACCATAGGGGTGGATGCTCCAGTTGCCGGGGTCTGATGGATTCAGTATCGCCTTGTATTCTTCCTCGTACTTGGGGATTTCTTCCTCATCGTGGAAATCGCCTGCGATCGCGGTGCAACCATGCAAGTGACACACCGAATAGGCGGTGTTCATGTAGTGAGCGGCACCGGCCGGTGAAACGTAGAAATTGACATGGGTGCTCTTGTGATTCGGCTCGTTCCATGCCTCCACGAAGCGGATGCCGGGGAATTCGTTGAGGAAGCTCGTGAGTTCCGACTGGTACGCGGCAGAGGAGGGCGCGGTTCCGGTGTAGTTGGCGAGCGCCACATCGCGAGTGAGCCCAAGCGCACCCGCTCGTTCGTACCAATTCCTGAAGTTCGCGAGTTCATCGGCGTAGCCGCCGCCCGTTCTGGCGTTCCACTGCACGACGTAGCGCGCGAGCTTGATGTGCGAGGGAGGGCTGCCTACCCATGCGCTGGTGAACAGGTTCGAGACCCCGCCTTCCCAGTTGGCGAGGTGCTGATCGGAGATCCCATCCACATAGGTGGTCGTCGCCGAGGCCGGCGCGCCCCCGAAGGCGAGGCTCAGGCAGAGCGCCACGACGCAGATGCTCACGATCCGGCGAAAGACGCCCCTCGCTCTCACCCGCATGGTCCTTCCCGTTGCCTGCGCCGCGCTCGGTTCGACTGCCATGTCATGCGCCCACCTCCGCCCGGTCTCGTCACGGCGTCTCAGTCGATCGAACCCGCTGGCACGACCCATGCGCAGGACTGCCCGGTTGCCTGGGCGATCAGGTCGAAGTCCGCGTCGTAGTGGAGCACCGTGAGGCTGTGCGCCTCCGCGGCGGCGGCGACGAGCAGGTCGGGCACCTTGCGCCCCCGTTGGTGCTTGGCGGCGAGCAGGCGCTGTGTTTGTCGCGCGCGGCGCAGGTGCTCCGCGGTGCTCTCCACCAGCTCGAAGGCCTCGAGGGCGTCGGCGAGGCGATCCCACTCGGGAGCGTTGCGCGCGGAGAAGCCGATCTCGAGGTCGCTGATCCCCGCGCGGGCGAGTTCGCCGCTCCGCGCCCTCTCATCGATCGCCTCGCGCACGGTGGGCTCGCGTATGCGAGTGAGAACGCTCGTATCGAGGAGATGCGTCAGCGCCATGCGCTCTCGCGTGGCGCGAGATCGCCGCTTGCGAGCGCATCCAGGCGCTCCGCCACCTCTGCTCTGCGATCGCCGCCGGCCAGGCGCAGCGCCCCGTTGACCGTCTCCTTGATCGTGCCCACGCCGAGCCGAGCTCGTGCATCCCGCAGAGCCTGCTCGTCGATATCCACCAGATGCTTGGCCATCGACATTCAGTATATACCATCGGCAATGCGATATATACCAAGCTGTGATTGGAGTGCGGTGAGTATCGACTGGGATCTCCGGTAGTGCCCCAACGGTACAGCACCCGGTGCTACACTTCACCGATGCCCACCACACACCCCCGCCACTCAATCACCGAAACGCCGCCCATGCGCAGGGCGCTCGATGAACTGCGTGCGCGCGGCGAGCGCATCCGCTTCGGCGAGCTGGTGATGCGCGGCGCGCAGGAGCGCCTTCGCGAGCTGGGGGAGGAGCGCCTGGAGGAGGCCCGCCGCACCGAGCTGCGCCGCGATCTGGTGCGGCGGCTGCACACCGGTGAGGGCCTCGATGTCGAGGCGGCGTATGAGGTGCGCGAGCACGGCTGGACGCATTGACGGGCTACCGCCAGGCGCTGCTGCTCGACAACTCGGCCTGGGCGAGGGCGATGGATGGGCGCCTCGCGGGTGCGCCCCGCAAGCGCTTCGATGCGGCTCTCACCGCGGGCGAGCTGTGGAGTTGTCCGCCGACGCTGCTGGAGATGCTCTACAGCGCTCGCGACGATCGCCAGTTCACGGCGATTAAGGGCGAGCTGGGCGCTCTCCTGCACGCCCCCCTCACCGCGGAGGCCGCCGCACGGGCCGTGAGCGCTCAAGCGGAGCTCGCGGCGACACCGGGGGTCTCGCACCGCGTGAAGCCTGTGGATCTGCTGATCGCCGCGCTCGCCGCCTCCGCCGAGTTGGGGGTGCTGCACTACGACCGCGACTACGACGCCATCGCCGAGCACACCTCGCTCGAGTTCTCCAGCGTGTGGGTGGCCCCGCGCGGGAGCATCGACTGACACGGGCTCATAGGCGCAGGCCCGCGAATCGATACAAAGGCGCGCGCGGCCATCGGATACCCTGCGCCCGTGCAAACGCTCCCCACGCGCCTCGAGGGTCCCATCTTGATCGCGCCGCGCGTGTTCGCCGACGAGCGGGGGTTCTTCGTGGAGACCTACCGCCGGCAGTGGCACACAGAGGTGGGGATCCCCGCGGAGGAGGAGTTCATCCAGGACAATCACTCGCGCTCGGCGCGCGGTGTGGTGCGCGGGATGCACTTCCACATCGGCGCGGGCGTGGCGAAGCTGGTGCGCTGCGCGCGCGGGCGCATCCTCGATGTGGTGGTGGATCTGCGCGCGGGCTCCCCCACCTACGGTGAGTGGGAGGGAGTGGAGCTCGATGAGGAGTCCCTGCACGAGCTCTACATCCCGATCGGCTTCGCGCACGGCTTCTGCGTGCTGAGCGAGGTGGCGGATGTGCTCTACAAGCAGAGCGCCTACTACGACACGGAGGTCGAGCGGGGCATCGCCTGGGATGACCCCGACGTGGCGATTCAGTGGCCGCTGCCGCGCGCGGAGCTCACGGTGTCGGCACGCGACGCGAAGGCCCCCCGCCTCGCGGAGATGGCCCACGAGCTGCCCTTTCGCTACGGCGCCTGAGCCTCCATCGCGAGGGCGGCCGCGGCCTCAGGCCCCACATCGAGCTCCGCGAGGCGCAGTCCAGCCGTGGCGGCCTGCTCGGGTTGAGGCCCTGAGAGTCCCACGCCGAGGCACTTGAGAGTGGCCTCGTGGCGCACCCACTCGCGCAGGAACTCCCCCCGGCGCTCCGAGGGTGAAAGGGCACGCAGGCGCCTTGCGAGCTCCGCGCCGAAGACGTGCTCGGCCAGCGCTACGTCATCGCGCGAGGGGCGGCGCTGGAGCGCCTCGATGTCCACCCCCACGGGGGCGTCGCGCGCGAGCGCATATACGGCGAGGCCCGCGGAGTGCGAGAGGTTGAAGTCCAGCTCGCCGCTCCCCGCGAGCGCGGGCTTGCCGTGCTTGCCTGTATGGAAAGACAGAGTTCGGGGGTCCCTCTGCAGGCGGTGGCCGAGGAGCGCCCTCAGCACGCCACGCGCGCGCATCCAGCGCTCACGGTCCTCCTCCCTCGCGAGATGCTCCGCGCGCGAGTGCTCATCGGGCGAGAGCAGCTCTTCGAGTGGCTCCACGAGCCCCCTGGGGAGTGCATCGAGATCGGTGCGCCACACCTCAACGGAGAGGCCAGGCGAGAGGTCTGGTGGCAGACCGGTCGAGGGGGCCGATGGGGCGCCGGAGTGCGGGTTCCAGCGGATCGGCACTGCGGTAAGACACCCGGCCAGCAGCGGCCCTTGCAGGTCACGCGAGGAACTCATGTGTCGATGCTATGCAGATAGTGATTCTTCACGCCCTTCGTCGCATCCTCGCGCTCTCGCTGGCCTCGCTCGCGCTCGGCGCGGGAGCCCTGCTCGGGACCGGCCTCTTCGCCGCCGCGGCCCTCGCTCCCACCGCGGGCGCGGCGGAAGCGGGCGTGAACCTGAGCAACCTCACGCCGGGGGCCGTTGAACAGTTCACGGCGCTCGGCGCACACTGGGTGCGGGTGTTCGCGCCGTGGAACATCATCGAACCCTCCGCGCAGGGCGTGCGCGCGAGCAACTGGCTGTGGACCTACGACCAGATGCTGGGCTCGCTGCCCAAGGGCACACATGTGATCTTCGACGTGGTGGGCACCCCCCCGTGGGAGAGCGGCTCCTCGGCGGGCAATGCGCCGCCGCGCAACGATGCGGACTACGCGAGCGCGCTGCACTTCATGGCGCAGCGCTGGGCGGGGAAGGTGAGCGCGTATGAGATCTGGAACGAGGAGGACTCCTCGCGCTGGTGGGCGGGCGCGCCGGATCCGGCGGCCTACACGCGCCTGCTGCAGGCGGCCTACCCCGCGGTGAAGTCCGCCGATCCCAGCGCGGAGGTGGTGCTGGGCGGGCTAACGGGCAACGACTACTCCTTCCTGCAGGGCGTCTACAGCGCGGGCGGAAAGGGCTACTTCGACGCGGTGGGCGTGCACACCGATACGGCGTGCAACGTGAACTCGCCCTACACCTTCCTGCGCAACCCCGATGGGCGCCTTGAACCGGACTCCTTTCTCGGCTACCGCGAAGTGCACGCCACGGAGGTGGCAAACGGCGACGACAAGCCCATCTGGATGACCGAGGCGAGCTGGCGCACCACCTCGGCGACGTGCTCGGAAGGGGCCTTCGCGGGGCAGAAGCCCCAGGGCGTAACCGAGGAACAGCAGGCGAGCTACCTGCAGCAGGCATATCACTGCCTCGCCGAAGACCCCTACGTGCAGGTGGCGCTGTGGTTCCCCCTCAGCGATGAAGGGGCGGTCGTGTCGGGCCTCTTGCGCGCCAATGGCTCGCAGAAGCCGGCGTATGGCGCGATGCGCTCCTTCCTGGGAGGAGGCGATCAGCTCTCCGGGACCTGCGGGAACTTCGCGGGCCCCAAGATCACGCCGCAGACCCCCAGCGCCGGACAGCGCTACAAGGGCCGCTTGAAGGTGCGCGTAGTGGCCTCCGATCCGGTGGGCATCCGCCGCGTGCGCCTCTTCTACGATGGCCACCTGATCCGCAATTGGGTACCCTACTTCTACACCCACACCTACCCCCAGACGACGGTCGCCGAAATGCGCTGGTCGGGGGCGAAGAAGATCTCGACGGGGCGCCACGTGCTCACGATCGTGGCGATCGATCGGCTGGAAAACACCTCGAGCACCCACCTGGCGATCGTGCACCTCCCCGAACACAAGCGCCGCCACCGCCACCACAAGTAGGGGCTCCTGGCAAACTTAGGGGCCATGCCGCCGCCCCTCGAGCGCCTGCGCGAGCGCACCCATGGCTTCACCGTCACCCCGGTGCAGTACGCGCGCGTGGCCTATGTAGCGTTGGGGGCGCTCACGCTGATCGTGATGACGGGCGCCGCGGTGCGCCTCACCGGCTCGGGCCTCGGTTGCCCGACGTGGCCGCGCTGCTATGGCAATGTGTATCCGCCGCTGAATACGCATGCGGTGATCGAGTTCTCCAACCGCATGCTCACCGCGCCGGTGTCGCTGGCGGCGCTCGCGGCGTGGGTGCTCTCGCTGCGCCGGCGCCCCCGCCGTCGCGATCTCACGTGGCTGAGCGCGCTGCTGCCGCTGGGGGTTCTCGGTCAGGCGATACTGGGGGGGCTCACCGTGAAGGGCGACCTCGATTACGGCTGGGTGATGGGCCACTTCGCGCTCTCGATGCTCATCCTCGTGGCGGCGCTGGCGCTCGCCTGGCGGGCGTCCTTCGCGGAGGGCCCCCCCGAGGCCGCCCTCGAGACCGCCGGATCCTCTGCCCGCTCACGGGGCGCCGATTCCGATGGCCCTCGTCGACTGGGCGCGCTCTCGCCCCGCCCCCGCGCGCAGGATCGCTCGCTGGTGTGGTCGGTGCGCGCGCTCACGCTGCTCGGCGGGGTGACGATCTTCGCGGGCACCGCCGCCACCGCCGCGGGCCCCCATGCGGGGGGCTCGCCGGGCCAGCGCATCAACCGCCTGAACTTCGATGGGCGCGGGACGATGGACTTCGTGATCCACCGCCACGGCGAGCTCGCGCTCGCCTTCGGGCTGCTCGCGGTGGGGGTGTGGTGGCTGGCGCGGCGGCGCTCCACGGATGCGCTCTTGCAGCGGGCGCTCACCGCTACGTGCGTGCTGATCGCCCTGCAGGGGGCGGTGGGACTCGATCAGTACGAGACGCACCTGCCCACCGAGCTCGTGTGGGTGCACGTGGGCCTCGCCTGCCTCTGCTGGCTTGCGTGCCTATGGGCGACGTGTGCCGCGGGCGCCCTGCAGCCCCGCACAGAGCGCGCGCGAAGGCCCAATTTGGAGCCTTTGGCGCCGCGAAACCCCGCTGGGTAAGGGTGATCGTCCTCACGAACCGTTAGCCTGCTCGCAGCAAAGACACCCGAGAAGGGAGTGGGATGACCAAGAACGATCTGGCTGAGAAGGTCGCGGAGCGCGCGGGACTGACGGGAAGTCAGGCCCGGGAGGCACTGGATGCTGCGATCGGCGCGGTCTCCGACGAGTTGGCCGCAGGCGGTGAGGTTGCCCTTGCCGGCTTCGGCAAGTTCAGCGTCAGTCAGCGCGCTGCTCGACAGGGACGCAACCCGGCAACGGGCGAGACGATCAACATCGCTGCGAGCAAGGCCGCGAAGTTCTCCGCGGCGAGCGCGCTCAAGAACCGCCTGAACTCCTAAACGCTGCGAAACCTGGCGCTCACCGGTCTGTGGGGAGCCGGTGAGGTCCGGGTGCGCGCCGCCACGTGCGGGAGACCAGATCGTGGCGGACCTTCTGGAGCGAGCCTCCTAGAGTGAGGGTGCCCAACTCGATCGAAGGGAGTTCCATGTCCGCGCGTAGAGGAACGCTCGCGGTGGCCTGCCTGGCCACGGCGATGCTGATGCTCGATATCGCCGTGATCAATACGGCGCTCTCGCATATCGCACACGACCTCGACGCTTCGCTCACGGGGCTGCAGTGGATCATCGACGCCTACACCCTCACGCTCGCGACGGTGGTGCTCAGCGCCGGCGCGCTCGCCGATCGCGTGGGAAGAAAGCGCATCTTCGCCTACGGCACGGCGCTCTTCACGGCCTCCTCGCTGGTGTGCGCGCTCTCGGGCTCGATCGTGGTGCTCGACCTCGCGCGCGCGGTGCAGGGCGTGGGCGGGGCGCTGATGTTCGCCACCTCGCTGGCGTTGATCTCCGCGACATTCTCCGAGCCGGGGGAGCGCGCGAAGGCGTTTGCGGCCTACGGCGCCACGATCGGCGCGGCCTTCGCGATCGGCCCGCTCGTGGGCGGCCTGCTCACGAGCGGCTTCAGCTGGAGGGCGGTGTTCTTCGTGAATGTGCCCCTCGGTGTGTTCTGCCTCGCGGCGACGCGCGCGTGGGTGAGCGAGTCGCGCGACAGCGCCCCGCGGCGCCTCGATTGGCCGGGTCAGGCGACGCTCAGCGCCTCGCTGTTTCTGCTCGTGCTGGCGCTGCTGCGTGGCAACGTCGACGGCTGGGGCAGCCCGCTGATCGTGGCGGCGCTCGTGGGCGGCGTGGCCTTCGGGGGGGCCTTCCTCGCAGTGGAGGCGCGCTCGCGCGCGCCGATGCTGCCGCTGGGCTTCTTCCGCTACCCCGCCTTCACGGGCGCGCAGGTGGCGGCGTTTGCGATCAGCGCGTCGTTCTTCGCGATCTACCTGTATCTCACGCTCTACCTGCAGGAGATCCTCGGCCTCTCGCCGATCGAGACGGGCCTCGTGTATCTGCCGGGCACGATCGTGATGTTCGTGATCAGCGGCGCCTCGGCGCCGCTCGTGCAGCGCACCTCGCCGGGCCTCCTCATCACAGCGGGCCTCGCGCTGGTGGCGGGCGGGATGGCCCTCTCGACGATCATCGGCCCCCACACTTCGTGGGCGCTAGTGCTCCCGGGCGAGATCACCGCGTCGATCGGCACGGGCATGTTCAACCCGGCCCTCTCCGCGGTGGCCCTCAGCTCGCTCCCCGAGCGCCACGGGGGCCTCGCTGCGGGCGTGAATGACACCTTCCGCAACACCGGCGTGGCGCTCGGCGTGGCGGTCTTCGGCGCGCTCGTCCCCGCCGCCGCGGCGATCGGTCACGGCTCCGCGTCCTCCTACGTCAGCGGCCTGCACCACGCCTTCTGGCTCGCCGCCGCGGTAGCCGCCATCGGAGCGATCGTAAGCGCACGCCTGATCGGCGTGCGCTCCCGCCACGGCGCCCAGTCACACGCGGCGCTTGAGGCTACCTAACGTCTCTCAACCACACCCGGTGTTGTTGCCGCAGGATGAACATGTGTAGCAAGAGCCGGTGCGCTGCATCATCCCTCCGCACTGCCCGCAGGCCGGCCCGAGGTCGAGGCCCTGGAGCTTGGCTGGGACGACGGGTGGGGAGTCGGTGAGGGCGCTTGCCGGCGCTGTACTTGCGCTCGGCGCACCCGCCGCGCCCCCGTCCTGCGGGCCGGCGGTGTCGGAGGACTGCACGGACTGAGCGGCCTCCTGGGCCAGCTTGCGGGCGCGCACTGCCGGGGTGAGGATGCCGAGCTCCTCCTGCGCGTCGGTGCTCATGAAGCGCGAGGCCAGCCAGCGCATGATGTAGTCGGGCATCGACTTCGCGAAGGGGATCTCGGGGTTGGAGGTGATGCCCTCGGGCTCGAAGCGCATGTAGCTGAACTTCTGCACGAGCGTCTCCAGCGGCACGCCGTACTGCAGCGCGATCGAGATCGCCGTGGCGTAGCTGTTCATCATGCCCCGCAGCGTGGAGCCCTCCTTGCCGATGTCGGTGAGGAAGATCTCCCCCACGGTGCCATCCTCATACATCCCCGCGGTGATGTATCCCTCGTGGCCGCCGATCGAGAACTTGTGGGTGATCGATTGACGCTCGCGCGGCATGCGCTTGCGCTTGGGGCCGGCCTCGGCGAGAGCCTTGACGACCGCCTGCTCGATCAGCGCATCGACATCCGCGGGCGCAGCCTGTTCCTGCTGCGCGTCGGTGCGCAGCGCCTGCGCGGTCTTCGAGCCGTCGCGGTAGATCGCGAGCGCCTTGATGCCGAGGTGCCAGGCCTGGGTGTAGGCGTCGGCGATGTCCTCCGCGGTGGACTCCTGGGGCATGTTCACGGTCTTCGAGATGGCGCCCGAGATGAAGGGCTGCACGGCGCCCATCATCTGCAGGTGCCCCATGTGCGAGATCGCGCGCTCGCCCACCGCCACGTCGAATACCGGCATGTGCCCCTCGGCGAGTCCCGGTGCGCCCACGATCGTGCCGTGCTCGGCGAGGTGCGCCTCGATCTGCTCCACCTGCTGCTCTGAGTAGCCGAGCGTCTCGAGCGCCAGCGGCACGGTGCGGTTGACGATCGTCATCTGCCCGCCACCCACGAGCTCCTTGAACTTCACGAGCGAGAAGTCGGGCTCCACGCCGGTGGTGTCGCAGTCCATGAGGAAGGAGATCGTCCCCGTGGGCGCGAGCACGGTGGCCTGCGCGTTGCGGTAGCCGTGCTCCTGCCCGAGCGCCACCGCCTCGTCCCACGAGCGCCGCGCGGCGCTCAGCAGCTCGCCGTCTGAGCAGTGGGTGTCGGCGATCGCGTGGGCCGCGTCGCGATGCATCTCCATCACGCCGTTGTGCGCCGCGCGGTTCTCCGGGTAGCGCTCGTAGGGCCCGATCGCTGCGGCGACCTCTGCGGAGCGGCGGTAGGCGCGGCCGGTCATCAGCGCGGTGATCGCAGCGGCCGTGCCGCGACCTTCATCGGAGTCGTAGGGCATGCCGTTGCTCATCAGGTAGGCCCCGAGGTTCGCGTAGCCGAGGCCGAGCTGGCGGAAGGCGCGCGCGTTGGCGCCGATCTCCTCGGTGGGGTAGCTGGAGGGGCTCACGACGATCTCCTGCGCGAGCAGCATCACGTCGACGGCGTGCTCGAAGGACTCCACATCGAGCGTGCCATCCTCGCGGCGGAAGCGCATCAGGTTCAGTGAGGCGAGGTTGCACGCGGAGTCGTCCACGTGCATGTACTCGCTGCACGGGTTCGACGCGTTGATGCGCCCCGAGTTCGGCGAAGTGTGCCAGCGGTTGATCGTGGTGTCGTACTGCACGCCGGGATCCGCGCAGCGCCAGGCGGCCTGCGCGATCTCCGCCATCAGCTCGCGCGCGGGGATCGGCTCGCCCACGGGCTCTCCGGTGGAGCGCGCCAGCAGGCGCCACTCGCCGTCCTCAGCGACGGCGCGCATGAACTCGTCGGTGATGCGCACCGAGTTGTTCGCGTTCTGGTACTGAATCGAGTTGAAGCCCTCGCCGTCGATCGACATGTCGAAGCCGGCGTCCCTGAGCGCCTGCGCCTTGTCCTCCTCCTTGGCCTTGCAGCGGATGAATTCGAGCACGTCGGGGTGGTCGATGTCGAGCACCACCATCTTCGCCGCGCGCCTGGTCTTGCCGCCGCTCTTGATCGTGCCGGCCCAGGAGTCCGCGCCGCGCATGAACGACACGGGCCCGCTCGCGGTGCCGCCCTTGGCGAGCGGCTCCATCGAGCCGCGGATGCGCGAGAGGTTGATCCCCGAGCCGGAGCCCCCGCGGAAGATCATCCCCTCCTTGGTGTTCCATTCGAGGATCGACTCCATCGTGTCCTGCACGCTGAGGATGAAGCAGTTATGGACCGCCACGTTGTTGGATAGATACTCGCCCGACTCTGTCTGGATGTCATAGACCTCCATCTCGCCGAGGTCTTCGATCGCGACGATCTCCTCCTCGCGCAAATCGGGGCAGCGCTTGGGGTTGCGCAACTCCAGTGACTGCAGGAGCCTGTCCGACTTGTCGCTGCCCACGAAGCCCACCAGCTCGGCGAAACGCGCCCGCTCGGAGCCGATGGAGATCGCCACCTCATGCATGTCGTGGCGGTCGTCGCGCTTCTCGATCTTGTGACTGCGGCGTGAGTAGATGCCAAGCACGCCCAACAGGATCTGCACGTCCTCCGTCCAGCGCTCGCCGATGACCGCGAATCCGACGCGGGCGTTCTCGTAGTGATCGCGACGGACCGTTACGTAGCCGTCTGCTTGGAAGAGGCTGCGCAGGTAAGCCACGATCTCATCGTGTGAGGCCGTGAAGAGGCGGTGCGGAACACGCATCTCGGTGCCGCGCGTCAGCAGTCCCCAGCGCTCGACAAATTCGCGAAGCACCTCTCCGTACATGCGGATGCGCCGGACGCGCACCTGCTGGGTGTCGGCCTCACGAACCTTGCAATGCACCTCGGGGAAAACGACGTTCAAGTTCTCCATCACCCACTCGTACTCGTCGTCGCTCGCCACCTGGAACTCGATCGTCAGCGAGCGATTGGTGCCTTCGTACTGGCCAACAAAGCCGTCCGCCTGCAGCCATCCGGCCAGTGCAGCCTCAGCAACATCTACTCGATCGACCTCCGCGAGCTCCACCATCGAGGACTCCAGACCTCCAGCTCCGACCGCGACTCGGATGGGGTCGCAGACCTTCGCCCGGTGTGGGTGCAGGTGCATCCGCATTCCCACCTGCAGCTGATCCATCCGCAGCCAGGCGGGCTGGGTGCGGCGCTCGGCCACGGCCTTCACAACATGGTCGGGCGTAGCTTCGACGAAGCTCCCGTTGCGCAGACGCGCGCGGAGAACACGCTTGCGTCCGTTCGCCTTCGTTGCGAGGACATTGGTCACGCCGTGGGCGTCATAGACCTCGTGACCGACCAGATCTCCTTCGACCAGCTCTCCGATCGGGACCATGCCCTGGGGGGTCGAGACCAGAGCGTGATAGGGCTGGCACGCCGAACATTGCGGGCGCTCCTCGAAGCCGACGTTGAACCACACGGGCGAGTTGAACGCCGCCATCTGGTGCAGGAGGATGTGGGTGAGCTCGGCCTCGAAGGCCTCGCCGTCCTCCTCGGTGGCGAAGTAGCCGCGCTCGCGCCCCCAGCCGGCGATGGTGCCGGCGACGCGGCCCACCATCTGCTTCACCGAGCTCTCGCGCGCGGGCGAGTCGAGCTGTCCGCGGAAGTACTTCTGCGCGACGATATTTGTGGCGTTCTGGCTCCAGCTCTTGGGAAACTCGACGTCGCGCTGCTCGAAGGCGACGCGGTCGCCGTGGCCGATGCGCGCGTCGCGGCGCTCCCACTGCACGCTCTCGAAGGGGTGCACGCCGGGCGTGGTGAAGCGGCGTTTCACGGACAGGGCGGCGCCGGGCGTGAGCTCCTCGGTGGTGGTGGGCTGCGGGGTCTTTTGCATCGGCCTTGCTCCTTCCGCGCCGGCGTCACGCGACGCCTACTCGTCTGTTCAATTGGGGGCCGAGTATCCTTGCGCGCGTTGCGGCGGAAGATCTTCCGCCATCACGGCACTCCTCATTTTACTAGCAATGGTGCGGGATTCCGGCTCTCGGCGAGAGGCCTCAGCGGCCAAGGCGAAGCCAGTCGGTGAGCTCGCCCCAGGTGGCCGAGATGCGCAGTCCGGCCTCCGCGAAGGAGTGGCGCGAAGAGAGCAGCCAGTGTGGCTCATAGGCCAACCAGCGCACGATGGCCCAGGCTACGCAGGCGATGATGAGCACCGCCGCGAGCGCCGCGAGCATGAGCGCCGCCGTGGAGGGCGAGGAGGAGTGGGCCTTGGTGTGCACGACCACAACGGTGTGCTGGAGGGTGCTCGCCACGAGTCGAATGCTAGTCGCTGGCCCGCGTGTGGCTCGCCGGCTGTGTCTTCGCGCAGGCAGTTCGCCGGCGCGCGGCGCGACCCGCTGGGACCCCCGGAGGGGGTCCCCTCAAAGAAGAAGATCGGCGAGCGCGGCGAGCGCGTCGCGCAGGACCTCCTCTGCGGGCCGCTCGGCGTCGAGCACGCGGATGCGCGAGGGCTCGGCGCGGGCGAGCTCCTCGTAGGCGAGGGCGATGGCGGCGAAGAACTCCTCGTCCTCCCGCTCGAGCCGATCGGGCGCGTGGGGGCGCTCACGCTGGCGGGCGCGGCCGGTGGCGGGGCTCACGCGCAGGAGCAGCGTGCGCTCGGGCGCGAGGCCGCCGGTGGCGAGCTCGTTGATCGCGCGCACCGCCTCGACCCCCAGGCCGCGCGCCGCGCCCTGGTAGGCGAGGGAGGAGTCAACGAAGCGGTCGAGCACGATCGTGGCGCCGGCGGCGAGGAGCGGCTGCAGGCGCTCGTGCACGAGCTGCGCGCGCGCCGCGGCGTAGAGCAGTGCCTCGGCCTGCGCGCAGGGCGCGAGCGAGGGGTCCTTCACGAGCTCGCGGATGCGCTCGGAGAGCGCCACGCCGCCGGGCTCGCGCAGCAGCTCCACTGCCCGCCCGCGAGCGCGCAGGGCGCGTGTGAGGCTCTCCGCGAGGGTGGACTTCCCCGCGCCATCGAGGCCCTCGATCGTGATGAGCGCGCCGCAGGCCACTGCCGGGACGCTAGCGCCTACGATGGCTTCAGTGACGCCCACCGACTCCTCCGCGGCGCTGCCGGGCATCGAGTCCCACCCGCACGCACGCGCGGTGCTCGGCCCGGGGGTGCCCCCCAAGGGAAGCCCCTCGCATGCGTATCTCTTCCACGGCCCCCCCGGAACGGGACGGCGCGCGGTGGCAAGGGCGTTCGCGGCGGAGCTGCTCGCCGACGGCGCGGGCGACCCGGGGGAGGTGAGGGAGAGAGTGGCGAGGAGCGCGCACCCCGACCTCACGTGGGTGCGCCCGAGCGGCGCGAATGAGATGCTCGTGAGCGACATCGACGAGGCGGTGGTGGGGGCAGCCGCGCGCACCCCCTTCGAGGCTTCGCGGAGGGTGTTTGTGATCGAGGGCGCGCACACGATGAGCGATGCGGTGGCCAACCGCCTGCTGAAGACGCTCGAGGAGCCGCCCTCCTTCGTGCACCTCATCCTCATTGCGCACCGCCTCGCCGATGTGCTCCCCACGGTGGCCTCGCGCTGCCTGGGGGTGCGCTTCGATCCGCTCTCTCCTCTGCGCATCGAGGAGGGGCTCGGGGCGGGAGCGGCTCCCAGCGATCCCGCCTCCGCGGGGGAGCGCGCGGCGTGCGCGCGCCTGGCGATGGGCGATGCGAGTCTCGCCGAGTGGCTGCTCGGAGAGGAGGGCCGCGGCGTGCGGGTGGCGTCGGAGGAGTTCGTGCGGGGGGCCCTCCAGGGACGCACCTCAGAGCGCGGCTGGATGGCATTGCTCGAGAGAGCGCGCGCGGAAGGGACGAAGGCGGGCGAGGAGGAGCAGGCGCGCTGGGAGGAAGAGGCGGAGCTGTGGGATGCGAAGGAGCGGCGAAGGCGCGCGCGCGAGGTCACGGAGGCGGCGAGGAGGGTGGAGCGGCGCGAGCGCACGCGCACCCTCGATCGGTGCCTTCGTCTTTCGGAGGCGTGGCTGCGCGATGTGTGGTGCCTCGCGGCGGGCGCCCCCGAGGCGGCCTACGCGGTGGATCGCATGGAGGAGCTGAAGGCCGACGCCGGGGAACGCTCGCCGGCGCAGTTGCGCGCGGGTGTTGAGGCGGTGGCACAGTGGCGCCTGCGCCTCGCGGTGAACGTCGCGGAGGAGCTCGCGCTCGAGGCGCTCGCCTACGCGCTGCAGGATTTGCTTGCGAGCAGCCCCGACGAAGATGCGGCGGCGGCTGCGGATGCGCTGGGGATGGGAGGGGCGAGCAGCGAGCGTGCGCGCCGCGCGAGCCCCTCGCGCAGCGCGACGACGGCGGCGCGGTAGCGGCGGGCCTTGCTCGCGAGCCCCTCCTCGGGGTGAGGCAGCGCGGGGTGGGGCAATGAGAGCTCCAGGCGCGTGCAGGCCCCATCGGTATCGCCCGCGCGGCGCACGGCCTCGGCCCAGGCGAGCTCGAGATAGGCGAGCGCCGCTGGGAGCTGCTCCTCGGGGAGCGCCTCGCGGGATTCGATCTGGCACACCACGGGCTGCACCTCACGCGCGAGCCAGCTCTGCTCGGCGTGCGCGCGCAGAAGCAGCGAGATCTCGGGTGGAGTGGTGGGGAGAGAGAGGAGCTCGGACATGCGGGTGGGGATGGCGTGGGGGAAACACACTCTGCCTATGGCCTCGGACGCCGGCGGGGCGCGCTTTAGGGGCAAGGTGAGCGATTCCGCGTATTGCGAGCTTTATGCGGCACGGCGCGAGGGGTGGATAGAACGAATGGCTAAAGGCCGCTATGGAGGGGAGCCGATGGGGAAGGTGATGGCGATGCACCTCGATCCCCCGCGCCACGGCGAGGGCCCCGATGGCAGTTTGGGCAATCGCCACTCCCTTCTGCGCCCGGTGGTTCGCGGCGAGGAGGACCCCATGGCGCGCACCCCCGGACAGCACGCGCGGGCGATCGTAAGGCGCCTGCGGATGCGCACGCTGGTGACGCTGGGGGTGCTGGCGGTGGCGACGGCGCTGTTGGGGCGCGGCTTTGGGTGGCAGGATCCGGTGTTCTTGGCCTCGGAGGTGGCGCTGCTGGTGGCGATCTTCGTGGTGAGCCGCTATGTGCTGCCGCTCGTGGATCGCCACGATCGGGGGGCGACGGGGGAAGAGCGCGTGGGGGCGCTGCTCGCGGAGCTGGGCGCGCAGGGGTGGTATGTGATCCACGATGCGAGCTTTGGCAATGGCAATGTGGATCACATCGTGATCGGCCCCCCGGGAGTGTTCACGGTGGAGACGAAGAGCCACCCCGGACCGGTGCGCGTGGCGAGGGTGCATGGGGCGGTGCTCGCGCAGGCGCACTCCCAGCAGAGGGCGATCGAAAGGGTGACGGGAGAGAAGGTGGAGCCGCTCTTGGTGTACTCGCGCGCATGGGTGGATCGCCCGCTGGCGCGCCGGAGGGGCGTAAGGGTGGTGCCGGCGAGGATGCTCGTGGGCCACCTGCTGCAGCTCCCGAGGAAGCTCTCCAGCGAGGAGGTGGAGCGCGCACACCGGCGGGTGGCACGCGCGCTCGCGGCGCTGCACCGTTCGAGTCGCCGCGCGGTGGGGGGACGCTCGCTCGTGTGGCCCTCCCGGAGGTAGGAAAGGAGGAGAGGGCCGGCAGAGCCGGCCCGCGAGGGGATCGCGGTGTGGGACACGCCTGCCGAGGGGAGTTTTGCGCCCAGCGTTGCGACCGGGGTTGGCTCTAGCGTGTTCTTGGTGAACACTGCATACATGGCGCCACCCGCCCCAAACGCCCCCTGGGAGGAGAGTTCGACTCTCCAGGGGGGCCTCCCTGGCCTCTCCGGTGCCACGTCTGCCCAGGCGCGCACCCCCGAGACGCTTCTCCGTAAGTTCGGGTTGGAGGCATTCCGACCGGGCCAGCGCGAGGCGGTGGCGGCGGCGCTCGAAGGAAGGGACTCCCTCGTGGTGATGCCCACGGGCGGGGGGAAGTCGCTGTGCTACCAGCTGCCGGCGCTGGCAGCCGATGGGGACCCCGCCCGCCCGCTGGTGGTGGTGGTGAGCCCGCTGATCGCGCTGATGGCCGATCAGTGGGAGCGCCTGCGCGGCACAGGGGTGAAGGCGGCGATGCTGGCGTCGGGGATGCAGGAGGGCCATAACGCGCGCGCGCTGCGCGAGATCGAGGGGGGCGAAGCGCAGCTGGTGCTGGCTGCCCCCGAGCGCTTCGCCTCGCGCGCGTTCCGCGAGGCGCTGGCGCAGCGAGAGGTGTCGCTGTTCGTGGTGGATGAGGCGCACTGCGTGAGCGAGTGGGGGCACGACTTCCGACCCGATTATCTGCGCCTGGAGGAGGCGATCGAGTCGCTGGGGCGCCCGCCGGTGATGGCGGCGACGGCGACGGCGACGCCGCGCGTGGCGCAGGAGGTGGCGGAGCGGTTGGGGTTGCGCGATTGGGTGTCGGTGCGCTCGGGCTTCGATCGCCCCAACATCGTCTTCGATGTGGTGACGCTGGAGGGAAAGGGCGCGGTGGCGCGCAAGCGCGCGGCGCTCCTGCACGTGCTCGGGAAACCAGAGGCGCGCCCGGCGATTGTGTATTGCGGCACGCGAAAGGACACCGACGAGGTGGCGGAGATGCTCGCGGGGAGGGGCCTCTCCACCGTGCGCTACCACGCGGGGATGGGGCCCGCGGCGAGAAGGGCCGCGCAGGAGTCGTTCATGCGCGGCGAGGCGGAGGTGGTGGTGGCGACGAACGCCTTTGGCATGGGCGTGGATAAGGCGGATGTGCGAACGGTGGCGCACTGGGCGCTGCCGACGAGCCTCGAGGCCTACTACCAGGAGGCGGGACGCGGGGGACGCGATGGCCAGCCCGCGCGCGCTCTGCTGCTGGCGGCGAGGATGGATCTGGGGAGGCTGATCCGCTTCAACACCGAGCGCCAGACGAGCGTGGCGGACGTGCGGGGATATGTGGGCGGCTTGCGGCGAAGTGCGCGCGATGGGGTGGTGAGGATCGGCTCGAGCTGGGGTGGCGCGGTGGATCCGGGTGCGATGGATCCGGGTGCGGGCTATGACCCCAACGACCCCTATGCGGTGGACCCCGACCCCAACGATATGGGCGCTGCGGTAGGCGCGCCGACGCCGACGCCGGCGCTGCGGCCGCTGGATGACCGCGAGAGGGTGCTGCTCTCGATCGCCGAGCGCGCGGGTGCGGTGGAGCTCGAGCCGGGGGCGGGCGGCGCACTCCAGGTGCGGCTCACCGGGAGGGGCGACCCGCGCAAGGCATGGGCGGCGATAAAGGTGGCAAAGGATCGCGGCTGGGAGTCCTACCGCGCGATCGAGCGCTTCATGTCAAATGGCGCACAATGCAGGCGCCGCCAGATCCTCGATCACTTCGGCGATAGCGAGCAGGGGGCGCCGAGTGGGCGCTGCTGCGATGTGTGCGAGGCCGATGCGGAGCTGGTGGCGGCGGCGGCGAAGGGAGCGGAGAGCCCCAGGAAGCGGCGGGCTTCGGCGGGCCGCGCGTCGGGGGCGCGGGGGGGCACGAGGGGTCGTGCGGGGACGCACGCAGAAGAGCCTTACAGCGCAGCCTCCACCGCATTCTCGGCCGCGGGTGAGGATCCCTCGGCGAATGGCCACGCGGAGGCCGATGCGCCCCAGCTCGAACCGGTGGATGAGGCCCAGTTCGAGACGCTGCGGAGCTGGCGAATGAGCCGCGCGGAGGGCAAGCCGGCGTTTACGGTGGCCTCGAATGCGGTGCTCGAAGCGCTGCTGCGCGAGCGACCGGTGGATGGCGCGTCGCTGCTGGAGGTGAGGGGGATCGGGCCGGCGTTCTGCAAGAAGCACGGCGAGTCGTTGCTGGAGGTGCTCGCGGGGTTGTGAGCAGGCGCCCTGGGCCGGCGGCCCTTACCGCCGCCGCGCAGAGGGGGCGAGCGCGGGGTTGGTGAAGCCGGCGTCGGTGGGGTTGATGGTGAGGCCGGGGGCGACGATCTCGTCGATGCGGTTGAGGAGGGCTTCGTCGAGCTGTACGTCGGTGGCGCCGAGCTGCGAGTCGAGCTGCTCGAGCGTGCGGGGTCCGATGATGGCGGCGGTGATCGATGGGTGGCGGATGACGAAGGCGAGCGCGAGATGGATCAGCGAGATGCCGGCCTCATCGGCGAGCTGCGCGAGCGCGTCGGCGGCCTCGAGCTTGGCTTGGTTGGCGGGGATCGAGAGGTCGTAGCGCGCTGGGATCATCGCGGAGCGCCGTGAGGTGAGATCGGAGGCGCCTTTGCGCCAGCGCCCTGAGAGCCAGCCGCCGGCGAGAGGGCTCCAGGCGATGGCGCCCATGCCGAAATCGAGGCAGGTGGGGAGCACGTCGGCCTCGATGCCGCGTGCGAGGAGCGAGTAGGGGGGCTGCTCGCAGATGTAGCGCTGGAGGCGATGCTCGCGCGCGATGTACTGCGCCTTGACGATCTCGGCGGCGGGATAGGTGGAGGAGCCGATGTAGCGGATCTTGCCCTGAGAGACGAGGTCGGAGAGCGCGCCGAGCGTCTCCTCGTGATCGGTCCAGGGATCCCAGCGGTGCACCTGGTAGAGGTCGATCCAGTCGGTTTGAAGGCGCTTCAGCGAGGCCTCCACCTCGCGAAAGATCCAGCGCCTGGAGTTGCCGGCCTGGTTGGCGTCCTCGCCCATCGTGCCGTGGAACTTGGTGGCGAGGACGACGTTCTCGCGGCGAGCACCCGAGAGGGCCTTGCCGAGGATCGTCTCGGACTCCCCCCGCGAGTAGACATCGGCGGTGTCGATGAAGTTGATGCCCCCATCGAGCGCGCGGTGGATGATGCGGATGGAGGCATCGTGATCGCTCTCCCCCCACGCGCCGAACATCATGGCGCCGAGGCAGAGGGGGGAGACGTGCACGCCTGTGCGCCCGAGCGTTCGCAGATCCATGCAGAGCACCTTAGCCTGAACAGGGCTCAGAGCCCTGAGTACCAGCTCTAAGGAGCAAACCGCTGTACAGGCAAATCGACGCTGCCATCGCACGCCGGCAAATCGGCAGCTCGGGGGCTACGTTGCGGGGGCCGATGCGATGCGTGGGGTTGGTTGGGTGTAGGAGGCTTAGGGGGTCTCGTGGTGAGGATCACGCGTGCGCCATGGCTGGGGACTGTGGTGAAGCTGCGCCAGCGAGTGGGGCGTTCTGGTTTGGGGCTCGCGGCGCGCGGCTCGAAGCGTTGGAGAATGGCGCGAAGGACGGTTCTCATCTCCATCGTCGCGAAGCTCGCACCGATGCAGCGGCGTGCGCCACCGCCGAAGGGAATCAGTGCGTAGGCCGGCGCGGGCTGGTGGATGAAGCGCTCGGGCTCGAAGCGATTGGGGTGGGCGAACAGCGGCTGCTGCTGCACGCCGATGATCGATACGGCGAGCATCGTCCCTGCGGGAAGGGTGTGGCCGGCGAGCTCGAGCGGGCTGGCGAGCTTGCGCGCAACGGCATCGACCACGGGCCGTAGACGGAGCGTCTCGTTGATGACCGCATCGAGGTAGGCGTTGCCCTCCTCGCCGCCACCGTCCAGCTCGCGCTGCAGGCGAGCGAGCACTCGGGGGTTACGCACGAGCAGCTCGAAGCACCAGCTGAGCGAGCTTGCCGTTGTCTCGTGACCCGCGAGCAGCAGTGTGATCAGCTGATCGCGCAGTTCCTCGTCGCTGAGCGGATGTCCCTCCTCGTCGCGCGCGGCGATGAGCAGCGCGAGGATGTCATCGCGGCCGTGTGGCGCCGCGCGGTGCGCGGCGATCTCTTCGTCGAGCAGTCGATATGCCTCCCTCCGCGCCCTCAGCCAAGGCAGACGGCGCCCCACCGAGTTTTCGACGAGCTGCGGATAGGTCGTCTCGGCGAACATCGCGAACTGGCTGACCCGCAGGACGCTCGGCAGGACCGATCGCAGTCGCTGCAGGCGCTCCTCGTCGCGGACACCGACGACAGCGCGGAGGATGGCCTCGAGTGTGATGGCACGCATATGCGGCAACAGCGCCAAGGGCTCACCGATCGGCCAGCGCTCGATCTCGGCTGCTGCGATATCGCCGATGGCGTTGGCGTAGCTGCGTATGGCTTCGCCGTGGAAGGGCGCAAGCATCAGCCGCCGTAGGCGCAGGTGGCGCTCGCCGTCGAGGAGGAGCACCGATGAACGCATGAACGCGCCCAGCCCGCGCGCGTTGGCCTCGCCGCCACGAAGCACTTCGCGATCCCCCGTGAACACCTCTCTGATGAGGTTGGGATCGGATATCACCACGAACTCCCCCATGCCGAGGAACCGCACGGTGATAAGCGAGCCAAAATGGCGCTGGCAGTATCGCGTGAAGGCGTCCCTGAAGAAGACTGTGGCGATGGTCTGCGCCGGTGCGGGCCAGCGCGGGCCGAGGGAAGAGAAGGGGATGAGGTCGTCTTCTGGCTCGATGCTTTCGCTCGCTCGGGCAACCGCTCTCCCTTCGCTGTGGTGGAGATCCGCCGGGAGGGCCACACTACAGAGAGGCAGCGTTCGGATGTGGATGAGCGCTGCCGCGAGGCAAATAGCCGGGCGTGCTCCCGCCCGCGCGGGGGATGGGCGCTGGGCTTGCGGGTGTTGGGAGAGCGGCGAGAGCGGCTCGGGCCGCGCACAGGGGGTGCGCGCCGAGGACGCTCGATGAGCAGCTCCAAGTGGCTAAGCTTGACGCGATGTCACTGCAATCGACCTCGTCGACGACTCCAACCGCGCCGCAGGGTGGGCCCACAGGTGGGCCTACAGCATCCAAGATGCTGCCGGCCAAGAGGCGTCGAAAGGCCTGATTGGCAGGCATTTCGCCGACGTAGCTCAGCTGGTAGAGCACTTCACTCGTAATGAAGGGGTCCGGGGTTCGAGTCCCCGCGTCGGCTCTCTTCATCCAAGGGAGAGCGCCCCCGCAAAGGCCGGAGTTGCTAGAGTTGAAGGGCGCCGCGGGGTGGAGCAGTCTGGTAGCTCGTCGGGCTCATAACCCGAAGGTCGCAGGTTCGAATCCTGCCCCCGCTATGGCAGTTGTCTGAGTTCTCAGCAAGCAAACCGCCTCGCTGGACGAGGGCGCCGGGTAGTAGCAGTAGTTCGCCCTCCAGGCCTTGAGCGACTTATGGCTTGACGTCGCCGTCCTTGTCGAGCTTCTGCACGTAGTCGGCCAGTAGATCGAGCAACGCACGGGTCTGTTCCTTGCGCAGGTGGTCGTCGAGAGCCGTGCCGGGCTCAGTGCACTCGATGTTGACGACGATCTCGGCGTCGTCCCACACGCTCTTTCGAATGTGACGCGGACGAGCGTCGGCGTTGTCCCGCTCCCCCTTCTCGTGCTGGTCTCTTCGTCATTGGCTTCTACGCCGACGACATCTGTCGGCGCGATCGATCAGAGCAGAACCAGCGGCGGATTGCAAACCGCTACCGATGACGGTCATCCACTCCGCCG
>CAVQBM010000007.1:0-907738 GCA_963710785.1 uncultured Solirubrobacterales bacterium | reverse complement strand
TCCGCTCGACCTCATCGAGCGTGATCTCATCGCCGGTGCGATCATAGAGCTTCGTCGTGCGCGGGCTTTCATGCGCCGCCATCGCCTGCGCGTTCTCCAAAGTGCCGCCGGCTTCGAGATAGGCGGTGATCCCCGTGGCGCGAAATGTATGGCAGCCGATCCGCACGCGCGTTCCGAGATCGGCGGCGCGGCGCTGGACCATGCGCCAGGCGTCGACGCGGTGCATCGGCTTTTCCGTCAGCACGCCGGTGCGGCGGACGGCGGAGCGGAACAGGGGAGCCTTGCCGGCGTCGCGGATGCCGGCCGCCACGATGTAGGCGTCGAGATAGGCTTCGAGAGTGTGATGCGCCGGCATCTCGTGGCGCTTGCCGCCTTTCTCATGCAGCCGCACCCACCAGCGCTTGCCGTTGGCGTAATAATCCTCGACGCGCATGGCGACGACCGCGCCGATGCGCGCGAAGGCGAAGGTCATCACCGCGATCAGCGCGCGGTCGCGCAGGCCGACGAGAGTCGACACATCGATGCTGTCGAGCAGCTCGCGCGCCTGTTCGCCGGTCAGCACCGTGGTCTTGCCGGTCTTGACGACGTGCTTCGGCCCGCGCACCGCATGCGCCGGATTGGTCGCGACCACCTGGCCGGTGACGAGCCAGTCGAACAGCATGCGGATCGCGGCGAGGTGCTGCTTGACGGTCGGCTTCTCGAAGCCTTTCCCGAGGCCACGGATATAGGCCGCGACATGCATCGGCTCGATATCGACCAGCTCGTCGATATCCTCGCGCCGATCGCACCAGGCGAAGAAGCGCCGGCAGGCATGAAAATACGCCGCGCGGGTGTTCGGGTTGTCGATGGTGACGGCGAAGAATTCGAGAAAGCGGCGCGCGGCTCCGTCGCCGGCCGCCGCGACGATCGCCGGCACGACCGTTCCGCCGCCCCGCCGTGTTTCAATCAGCGCCCCGGATTCGACTGTCACAAGCTCGGTTGATTTGGAAGCATCGTTCATGGGGTTTAGTGTAACATAACGTCCTTTATGTTACACTAGTTATCTGACGCGACCGCTCAGTATTTCTGGCTTGCCAAGGCGGCCTCATTTATGGTACATGTACTATAAATGAGGCCGTATGGAATTTCCGCCGCGCAAAAATACCGTTGTTTTTCATCGAACGTCGGCAGGGGCCGAACCAGTGCGGGAATGGCTGCGCGAACTCGAAACGAAGGACCGCAATGCGATCGGTCAAGACCTCATGCGCGTTCAGTATCGCTGGCCGGTCGGCATGCCGCTGTGCCGTCCGCTCAGCAAAGGCCTATGGGAAGTGCGCAGCTCCTTGACCGGCAATCGCATCGCGCGCGTTCTATTTTTCGTTGAGGACGGCCGGATCGGCGTGGTGCATGGCTTCGTGAAAAAGACCCAAAAGACCCCGGCGGACGCAATTGCGCTGGCGGACAGGCGCATGAAGGAGATGAAAAAATGACAAAGGCCAAAAATCCGCACTGGGGGTCGTCGCTGGACGAATTCCTCGACGAAGAAGGCACCCGTGAGGCCTTCCAGGCCGTCGCCGTCAAGGAAGTCCTCGCCTTCCAGATCGAGGAGGCCATGAAGGCTCAGAAGCTTTCACGACGCCGGCTCGCCGCGCGCATGGGCACGAGCCGCAGCCAGATCGGTCGTTTGCTCGACCCCAAGGACGGCAATGTCACGCTCGCGACGCTGCAACGCGCTGCCGAGATGTTGGGCCGGAAGGTGCGGCTTGATTTGGTTTGATCATGAAGAAGGCTACCTCTGACAATCCGACTCCCGAACAGCGCGCCGAAACGGATGCTTTGGCTGCAAGGCGCGGAGCTTTGTTCCGACCGGCCAAGCACGAGCGAGCCATGAATATTCAGCGCATGAGCGATCTTGAGGCCGAAATGCGGAAAGTTGCCCGTGGCGAAATTACCGCCCCGCCCGATGCGGCTTTACCCAGCGTGGACTCCACCGAAGCGCTTGATCAAAATCGGTCTGCATTGTGAGCTTGTGATGACGAAGAAACCGCGTTCGACCGAAGGCTTTTCGACACTTGCCGACTTTCTCGGCGAGGAAGGCACCCGCGAGGCCTTCCAGGTGGTCGCCGTCAAGGAAGTCGAGGAAGACGAAAAGCTCAATTGCCTTCGCAAGGCCTGGCAGGAAGGGCTCGACAGTGGGGACGCTGGCGAGCTGGATTTTAAAGCGTTGAAGCAGGAAGCACGCGCACGTCTCGCCGCGTCCAAAACGTGAGTGCATGGGCAGAGTTCGATTTACACCGCGCCCACGCGCGACGAATGACCTCTCGATAGGTGCCGCCAATGAGTAAAAATCCTCAGGGCAAGCAAAACCGTGCCCCTCTCCGCGAACTGAAGTCGGATCAGCCGCTCCATGCCGATATATCGCGACAGGATTGGCTGACGTTGCCGCCGGCCGCGTCAAAGACTTTGACGCTTCGCTCATCGTCGAACGCGGGAGGGAGATATTAGCCAAGCGCCGCCGGTTTCAGACGGCAGAATTGTTGGACGAAGAAGCTGAACGCATCGCATCGTCGCGCATGGAGCCGCACCACGATCATCTCAACAAACTTCTCGATCCGAAATAAGGGACACACCATGCCGATGAAGAATCCGCCGCACCCCGGCGAAATGATTGGCGACGAAATCGAAGAGATCGGGGTTTCGATCAGCGCCGCCGCCAAAGCCATCGGCGTCACGCGGCAGCAGCTTCACAACCTTATCGCGGGACGTTCCGGCATCACGCCGAAATGGCCGTGCGCCTCGAACTGGCGATCGGCAGCAATGCGACCTCGCCCAAATCCGCAACCGCGCTAAACCGCTCAAAGTCACCAAGCTGGCGAAGCTGCAAGTAGCCTAACGTGAACGTGAGAACGACGATGAAAAAGACTATCCCGACGTTTAAAACTGACAAGGAAGCCGAGGCGTTTGTCGCAACGGCAGACCTCAGTCAGTACGATCTTTCCGGCGGACATGTCATGCGGTTCGAGATGAAACCGAAAGACAGCTCGCTCAATCTTCGTTTGCCCGAGCGGTAGATAAGGCCGCCGCCGCGGATGGCGAACCACGCCAGCACACGCACGACACAGCTTTACGACCGCCGGCACGGAGAGATGAGCCGCGAGAGGATTATCGTTTGAAATCAAATCGTTGTGATATTGTAAGGATATGAGTATGATAATGGGTTATGTGAGCAGACGCCAACGAGATCGCGCTAATAATTATGAATACTAACGATGACACCGCGAGCACGTCCTACAACAAACCTCCAATTACCGAGGCGGTAATCGCGTTACATTTGTCCGATCCCATAGATATGAAATGGATGGAAGCGTTTGCGAGGAAGCAAAAATCAGAATTCCCGCGCATCGAAGAAATTATTCAGGTGACGGCATTGTTCAATCCACACGGCAGAGCGGAGACTAAGCAAAGCGTAGGTAAGAAACTATTCAGTCGAGATAATACCAAAGCCGTTATTTTGATGCAAAAGCAGATCGCGATTAGTCACTTAGCGCCTTATACGGACTGGCATGCTCTATACAAAGACGCACGAGAAAACTGGGAAGTGCTCCGGAAAATTATGAAGCGTGGGCAAGTCAGTCAGGTCTCCACGCGCTTTATCAATCGCATCGACATCCCGATAGAACCTAACGGTCATGTTGATCTGCACAAATACTTCAACATTGGATTGTCATTACCCGCATATGCCCAGTCTTTAAACTTGCATCAGTTTCACATGTCATGCGCGTTACATCATCCTGATGGGTTGAGATTTCAATTACAGGTTATTTCCTCCCCACCCGTGTTGATTGACTTTATGTCGTTTGTCATCGATATCGACCTCTCGACGACGGAGGCGGTTCCGTCAAGCGAGGACAGATTGTGGGAGCTCATTGGATCGCTGCGGCAACACAAAAATGATCTCTTCGAATTATGTATTACGCCAGAGACGAGGAAACTTTTCCAATGACCGTCGTTCAGATCGACACCAGCCGAGTTCCTCCTCAGAGCTGGATCATGTTCGCCCAATCGGCGACAATGGCCCGCACCGAGTTGAACGCCCTCACTAAATTTCCGAGTCTCGCGCCGCTGTCGCCGAGAGAGTCGGACACGAGAGGCATCCCTAGCCACGAGACCCTAGAATCCAAGCTTTTTGACAACGCGGCAGAGCTGAAAATCGCGTTGTCGCAGATCGTTATGCACCTTGATCCTGAATGGCGGGACATCATCAGGGATCAGCTCGACGCCCTTCTTGATGCCAACAATTGGCAAGACGATTTCGCGTTCATCACCAAATCCACCTTCATTACGTTCTTACGTTTCATCATTTTCGCGAACCCTACCCGCTTACCGAGTCTTGGCGTCGGATCGACGGGCCATATGCTCGCTGCCTGGCGCAATGGGGAGCGACGTATTGCGGTTGAGTTTTTCCGAGATGACCAAGCCGCAGCAACGTTTGTCATGCAGGGCGCGCGATCCAAAGAAGCTGTAGCCTGGCGCGGGCATGTCGCTGACCTGAAGGCCTTCATCAAACGAAATGGCATGGGCGATTGCCTTCAAAATCGTGCTCTGTGAATGGCTAAACCGCCCAAACAGTTGCGCCGTCCCGACGTACCAAACTCCGATCATGTGGCGAGATACTGCAACCCCCAGCGCGTTGAGCGCGATCCAAGAACCAAAGTGGTGACTGGCGTATTTCCACAGGCGTTCGAATTGCGCCCGAACGAAGGGTATCTGTCGACCTATTGGATGGAAGCATTTGTTGGCGATATCGATTTTCGGTTTAAAGCCGTCCTTGGTGCGCTTCGGAAAAAGTATCAGGTAAAGCCAGACGGTGCATTCGCCCAACTCAACGCAGGCCATGTTGTTCAATCCGGAGTTGTGCGAAACCGCGTCCTTCGCATCCGTGATAGGTCACACACCACCGACATTGGGTACTCAGGGGTTTATGGGCTTCCAGCGGACAATTCTGATTTGGAGCTTCTCGCGCTGCTCGCTCATGAATGCTGCAAGGAGGTGCGCGAGGTATCTGGGATCGATGCTTTACCCTAGGAACATCGGCTTTTCGGCGATCGTCTCGGCGCGCGCGTTGAACGTCGCCGGCACTTCCTTCAGGCTCTTTTTCCAGAAGTACGGCACCAGGCCCCAGCGCATCGAGACCAGCTCGCGCTTCCCCTCGCGATCGAGCCGGATCACGTCGACGATCGTCGTCGGCGCGATATTGTAGTGGGGGCGCAAATTGCGCGGCGTCCCGAACACCTTCAGGAACGCGTAGACCTCTTCCCAGGTAATTCTGCGTGAAGCGTCCGCACATCGTTGTCCCCTGCCCTTCCCTACACTCGCAGCAGCTCGTTCCACACCGTCGTGTAACGCGGCGATATGAATTCCCGCCGCAGCTTCCAGCCTTGCCGCTCGCCGGCGGTGCCGAAACCGACCGTGCCGCGCCCGAAGCGCGCGTTGAGCTGGTCGATCGCGCGCATGCGGCGGATCGAGTGCGCATCGTCGGGACGGTCGAACAATCCGCCCTGTACGTGGTCGGCCGCCATGAGATCCAGGAACGTGACGCCGGCTTTCTTGTAGCGATAGCCCGGCTTGAAGATGATCCCGAGCGCCGCGGTCGCCGCCGCGATCAGCTTGCCGGTGTCGGCCGTCGCCACGGGCATACGCACCGCTTTCGAGGCGCTGTATTGCCGCTCATCGGGCTTGAAGCTGTTGGTCTGCACCCAGACGGCAATGCTCGCCGTCGCAAGATTCTGACGGCGCATCTTTTCAGCCGCTCGCGCCGTATAGACCGAAACCGCCTCTTCCAGCCCCCGCCGTGTTTCAACCGGTCGCCCGAACGAGCGCGACGCCACCAGGCTCTTGCGATCGGGCGTCACCTCTTCGAGACCGAGGCAGGCGACGCCGCGCAATTCAAGCACCATGCGTTCGAGCACGACGCTGAAGCGCTCGCGGATCAGGCGATGATCCGCGTCGCGCAGTTCGAGCGGCGTCGTGATGCCGATCGCGCGCAGCCGTTCCGCCAAGCGGCCGGCGATGCCCCACAAGTCGGTCAGTTCGAGGCCGCCGAGAGCTTCCCGTTGAGCCTGTTCGCCGAGGAGAAGGCGAACCCCGCCGGCGGCGGTGTCCTTCTTCGCCAGGCGATTGGCGACCTTGGCCAGCGTCTTCGTCGGCGCGATCCCGACCGAGACAGGAATCCCGGTCCATTGCTGCACCGTGCGCCGGAGCTCGCGCGCATGCGCTTCGAGCTTGGCTTCGAACCCGATCAGGCTCAGGAACGCTTCGTCGATCGAATAGATTTCGAGGTTGGGTGTGAAGTTGGAAAGGACGCGCATCACGCGCGCGCTCATGTCGCCATAGAGCGTGTAATTGCTCGACCGCACCACGACGCCCGTTTTCCGGAAACTCTCGCGGCACAGATGCCAGGGCGCGCCCATCTCGACGCCGAGGGCCTTGGCTTCGTTCGAGCGCGCGATGACGCAGCCGTCATTGTTCGACAGCACCACGACCGGCTTGCCGCGCAGCCGCGGCTGAAACACGCGCTCGCACGAGGCGTAGAAATTGTTGCAATCGACGAGGGCGATCGGCGCGCCCACGATCACAGCATGCGGATCGACTTCGCGATCACGCCCCACACTTCGAAGCCCGAGTCTTCGTTGATTTCGATGTTCCCAAACGCCGGGTTGTCGGCTTGCAGCCAGGTCCGCGCGCCCTTCTTGCGATAGCGCTTGACCGTGAATTCTCCCGCCAGCAGCGCCAGCACGATCGAGCCGTCGACAGCCGTGCGTGCGCGATCGACGACGGCGATATCGCCCGGAAACAGCCCTGCCCCCGTCATGCTCTCGCCGGCGATGCGCACGGCGAAGGTCGCGGCCTATCAGCAGTTCGTTGAAATCCAGCGGGCGATCGAGGTAATCATCCGCCGGCGAGGGAAAGCCGCAGGCGGCCGAGGTCGCCATCAGCGGCACCGTAGCGGGCCGCCTGGCTTTGACGTCGAAGAAGGCGTTGATGTCCCCTGCCCGCAGGCTTTTCTCCGCCAGGCGCTTCGCCAGGGCCGCCACGGGCAGCGGCAGCCGGACGACCTTGGAGGGCTCCCCCGGAGGTCGGCCCATTCGCTTTGCTGTCTCTGCCAACAAACCCTCCGACTTTCTGTAACAGAAAGTCTGACAGGCGCGCGGGGTTCCGGCAAGGGTAAAATCCGGAAGCCGGGTCGGTTCGGCCGATCGCGGGGAAGTCCTGCATCACCAGGCAGACCGATGACCTGGCCGGGTTCAAACTTGCCGACGGTACAGTTTTGGCGCGCCCTTGACGTGGGTCAAATTTTCCCCTCCCCGTTTGAACCTTGACTGTTTGCGCCACACGGACAAAATTCATGCCGCTTGACGATTACATGAATAAGGAAAAACAATATTATGAACTTGTCACAACAATGGTGGCAGCGCATCCAACGTGCTCTCAAGTCTTGAGGCTCGGCGATATCCTTAATACAAAAGCATCCGCGCTGCTTACCCACGTTTCGGTTATGATCGCGGTTTCAACAGCGTTATTCGGAGTCACCTATAATCTTCCATCCGAGAAATTGTCTAACAAGAATACCGTGTTATTTTTCCTCTCCCTTGAGGTATTGCTATATTTATTCACTACTATACTGGTATTATTCGCTGTTACCATCACGGGCCCACACAAATTCGGCATTTACACTCCTGCGCCGCTGCCCACATCCATATCGAATTCAGACCTTGAGAATGCATTCGACAATCTTATATCTATCATCAGGGGTAGACGGCTCTGCTACCGTACAGCCCACATTATTACTATAGTCGGAACAATCTTCTTGTTCATAATAGTGATGGTGGAATATATTCCTCTTGATTCTATTACGAAATTCGTTTCTCACACCCGGTAAAGAAAGTATTTTAATTATAATCTCGACGTGACTATACGTAAGTTAGGCAATAAAATGCTGTCTCAAATTAATTACGGAGAGATTGCATGTCCACATTTAATGAAAAAGCGAATAACCTTATATCAGAGCACGAAACTGAATCCGTTATCGGCGCGGCAATTACGTCTATCGCTGCGATTGTTGGTGTTGTTAGTCTTATCGCTGTTGTTCAACCAGTTCGCCCGACGATTACAACGAATTGCCCCCCAGCGGCTCAGCCTCAGCCTGCGCTGCTCGTTCGCGGGATCGGTTGACGCGACTGTTGTCGCTCTCTACCCCATGAAATCTCCGCACACTGCTGTTCCGCAGCGCCCGAATGGTCGCCTTAGCGGCCAGGGTTTCGGTAAGGGATCACCACCGGCAGAAATCCTCGTCACCAGCTTGCACAGTTCCGGCTCGATCCATTGCGGCGGCGGCGCAAAGTCGGAGATCACGTCCTTGGCCCAGTGACCGCGAAGCTGTGCGAAATGGCCAAGTACGAGATCAGCTGCGGAGATGTTCGACGTTCAGTTCGCGCCACATCCATGTGAAATCGAGGTGGCCATGGGATCGTTGCGGTCCATGGTGTGACGCGAGCGGTTCTCCAGATGCTTGAGCCAAGCGACGAGGTTTTCGCGGCCCCGGAGGGTGCGCGCCGCTGCGCGCGGCGACACATTGCCCAACATGGGCGTGGGTTCGTCCAGCGAGGCGCGATAGTGTTGGTCCAGCGCTTCGTGTACGAGCTTTTTCTGGACTTCTGGGGAATTGCTGCGGCGGTTTCGTCCGGTTTGCGACGCGGGGCGGCTTTCAACTGCTCCACAGTCTGGACTTCCGTCAGCGGTGAGCCGACCAGAGCGCCGAGCGCGGCGGCGAGCATAGCGGTCCCCCTTTGGGCTCGCGCCTGCGAGTTGGCCTCGAGCAGGACAAAGCGTTCGTTCAGCTCGATGGTTCCCAGCACGGGGCTGCCGTCCTCCATGTTGCTGTTGAACGTTATGCCTTTCCCGCTCTTCGCCATCGCGCCGCTGGCGGTTCGCTCGCCGGGCCAGTTCCAGAACGCCGCGCTGGCCTGGCGTAGGTCGGCGAGTTGGTTGAGACGCGTCGCGATCGTGTCCGCTGACGCCGCGTCGGTGAGCGGAAAGTTCACTCTGTGGAACAGGATTTCATCGCCGTCGCTGTTGAACAGTTTGGGCGGGTCTTTGCGCAACGCCCGCGGCAGAACGTCGAACAGCCACGCCGAGGTAAACACCGGAGTCGCGCGCCGCAATTCGTCGTCCGAGCCTCCCCATCCTTTCAGCGCTCCAGTCTTGCTTGCTCCACCGTGGCGTTTCGCGCCAGCGTTCGACGAGTGATTGCGCAATCGGGAGAATAGCCCCTCAGAAGCTTCCAAGGTGAAAGCCAGCAACCCGCCGGCAAATTATCTTGCCATTGTGCTCGACAATGCGCGCAGCGATCCGATCCATGTCTTCAGCGTGCGCGTCGCCGACCGCTCGCTGACCAGCACCGGGTCTCCGCCGCGCAGGAGGTCCCGCGCGTGGAACGACTGGCCGGTTATGATATCGCTGACCTCGTAGAGGCTCATGACGGAATTTCGCAACGCCATCATGTAAGTTCGCGCCGCCACAGGCTCTTTCCAGCCGCGGCGTCGGATGTAAACCTCGACCGGGTTCACGTTATCCGGTCCGAAGCGCCGGGTCAGGAAATCCTCGAACGCGCAACCCCAAAGGGTTAGGGTCCAGGTTCCGCCCAAGACGTCATCGATGGCCTCGAAGGCGATGCCGAACTCTTTCAGCGCCGACTTGAAATGTTCCGCCATGACGGCGTCGACGCGAGGCCGCCAATCCTCGCGAGCGGACCATTTGATGATGCCGCTGAGGTCGTGTCCTGGCCGCGCGCTCATCGCCACAGGCCCTCGAAACGGCGTCCGGCAGTGCGGGTGTAGTGGACGGTATGTCGGGGATCGCGGTGGCCGAGATAATCCTGGATCAGACGCAAAGAGCCGTGGCAATGTTTGTATTTGCGCCCACTATTGCAGGGGCATGGCTGGTTTCTTCCGATTTTCATGATGACGATACTTCTTCATGACGCTGCGAGCCGGGCGATCGTGCTGTGGCTTACGGCGTATATTTTAGCAGATCCCGATGATGTGTCACCAGAAGGCCGCCTCGATACGCAGATGCTTGGTTGTTAACCCTGCTGATTTCATTCGATTATCGGTTTGGCGTTCGATTTTTGACAGATCGTCTGGTGACCCCCCATGTCGCTTTTTCTCTCTCCCTCGCCATCACCTGGACAAGTCTGGGCAGCTTAAGCCGCGTCTACCCTCTCAATAATCGTCGGATCATCATCGCCGACGCCGGTGCGGTTCACGCGCCGCGACACCGGCCATTCGCCGCATCGATCCGCACACCACGCAGGTCACTGCGGTATCGGATCCGCTTCCCACGATTCTCGACGGGATCCCATTGCGGGTGCGCCGCGTGGATGTGACGTTGGATAGGCCTGGGTTTACGTTCAACCCGACGAACTGCACTCCGATGGCGTTGACCGGGACCGTCACCTCGACGCAGGGCGCGAGCGCGAACGTGTCTTCGCGCTTCCAGGCCGGTGGGTGCAGGGAACTGCCGTTCAAGCCGTCGTTCAAGGTCTCAACGCAGGCGAACACCAGTAAGAAGCAGGGTGCGAGTCTCGATGTGAAGGTCACCTCGGGCAATGGGCAGGCGAACCTCGCGAAGGTCGCGGTGAGCCTCCCCACGAGCTCCCCTCAAGGTTGACGACGATTCAGCAGGCCTGCCCACAGGCGACGTTCGCCGCGAACCCCGCGTCGTGCCCCGCAGGATCGAACATCGGGATCGCGACGGCGCGTACCCCGGTCCTCGCGAATCCGGTGTCTGGCCCGGCGTATCTGGTGCTCACGGTGGCGCCGCGTTCCCCGATCTCGTGATCATCCTGCAGGGCGAAGGCGTCACGCTCGACCTGGTGGGGAGCATCGACATCAAGCACGGTGTCACGAGCAGCACGTTCGCGTCGATTCCCGATGCGCCGATCGACACGTTCGAGCTCAAGCTCCCCGAGGGCCCGCACTCCGGTCTCGCGGCGGTCCTCCCGGCGAAGGCGAAGGGGAACCTGTGCGGCACCAGCCTCACTATGCCGACAACCCTCACGGGGCAGAACGGGGCGCAGATCAAGCAGAGCACCAAGATCGCCGTGACCGGCTGTGCCAAGCCGAAGAAAAAGGCCAAGAAGAGGGCTGTCAAGCCCAAGCACGGTAAGAGGAAGCGGAAGTAGGCGGGTTATGGCTGTGGCTTCTCGTGAGCGCAGGGCCGGCGGGGCGCGCCAGGACAAGCGTGCGCGCCCCGCTCCCGCCGTGGCAGCCAGCGCGGCCGTCGATGGTAAGGGTCGTGGTGGTGAAACCGCGGGTGTCGGACGCGAGAAGGTCTCAGAGATCCAGCGTGGGCGGATGCTCACCGCGATTATGGAAGTCGCCGGTGATCGCGGCGCCGCTAACGCCACGGTTGCGCACGTTGTCGCGCGGTCGGGTGTTTCGCGTCGCACGTTCTATGAGATGTTCCGCGATCGCGAAGATTGCCTCGCTGAAGCATTCGAGGTCGCCCTCGCGCGTGCCGGTGAGCGGGTCCTCCCGGCGTATGAGTCACAGCGCGGCTGGCAGGCACAGCTCAGGGCGGCGGTCGCGGCGTTGTTGTTATTCATCGACGAGGAGCCCGACATGGGCCGGTTGTTGATCGTCGAGGCGCTCGGCGGCGGACCGCGGGTGCTCGCGCACCGCGCGGAGATCCTCATCCGGCTCGTCCAGGCTGTCGACGAGGGCCGCCAGCTCGCGAAGACCCTGCCGCCGCCGCTCACCGCCGAGGGCGTCCTCGGGGGTGCGTTCGCGTTGATCCATACCCGCCTGTTGCAGCGGGACCCTGCGCCGCTCACGGATCTCCTCGGCCCGCTCATGGGGTTGATCGTCGGGCCCTACCTCGGGCCGGCCGCCGCGCGCAAGGAGATTGGACGCCCCGCGCCCGAGTTCGACCACACCGCCAGACGGGAGCACCGTGACCCGTTGCGGGGTCTCGAGATGCGCCTCACCTACCGTACGGTGCGGGTATTGGTCGCGATCGGCGCACAGCCGGGGGCTTCCAATCGGCAGATCGCCGACGCCGCCGGGGTCGAGGATCAGGGGCAGATCTCCAAGCTCCTGCGGCGCCTGGAAAGCCTCGGCCTCGTCCTCAACACCGGCCAGGGTCACAGCAAGGGGGAGCCCAACCGCTGGACCCTCACCAGACGGGGCACCGAAGTCGAGCAGGCAATCAAGGCCCAAACCGACGGATAGCCAGGTCGAATGGAGCCCCCTACAACCCCTCTCCCGGCAGGAACTCGTTCGTGAACGGGGGCAGGCCCGCGTCGGAGCCATGTGTCAGCAGGCCGTGCGTCGCCATCCACCTGTCGAATGCCGCCCACGCCGCCGGGTCCTGCCAGCCGTAGGGCTCGCTCGCGTGCGCGCCGCTCGGGCGCGTCGCCGGCAGTGTCCTCACGATCGAGGCCAGCTGCAGCTTCGCTTCGAGGCTCGGGTTCGCCGCCAGGATCAGCTTCGCCGCGGCCGCCGGGTCGGCTCGCACCTCGCGCTCGCCGCGCGTGAGCGCCTGCAGGAACGCGCGCAGATCCTGCCCGCGCGTGTGCGCCTCGTCTTCGCGCACCACCAGCACCAGCTCGTTGTATACGGGCACGCCCGCCTTATCCACGGGGATCGTCGTCGGGCGCTTGTGCAGCTGTTCCAGCTGGATCGCCTCGTAGTTCCAGAACCCGCCGAGGGTCGCCGCCACCTTGCCCGAGAGCATCGCCGGCACGAGGTTGAAGCCCACATTCACTTCCTTCACCGTGCTCGGATCGACGCCCGCGGTCTGCAGCGCCGTCTTCAGCTCCGCCGCCTGGTAGGGGATCCCAGCGGTCCCCACCTTCTTGCCCTTCAAATCCGCCACCGTGGTTACGTGCTGGCCCGGCAGCGCGATGATCGACGTCAGCGGGCGCTGCACGAGCGCTGCGATCGAGACCACCTTCAGGCCCTGATCGCGCGCGATCAGCACTTCCGGCTCGTAGCTGATCGCCATATCGACCTTCCCCGCGGCCAGCAGCTTCAGCGGTTCGGCGGGGTTCGCCGGGGTCTGTGGCTTCACGTCGAGGCCCCCCGCTCTGAAGTCGCCGTGTGCGATCGCCGAGTACAGCGCCGCGTGATCCGCGTTCGGGAAGAAGTCCAGCATCACCGTGAACGGCTTCGTCGCCGATGGAGCGATGGTGTCCTTCTTTTCGCCGCACGCCGCGAGGGCGAGGGTGCACAGCAGAGCCAGCGTGGCGGAAAGGGCTTTCAACGTCAACGTCGTTCTCCTTTGCGGATGTGCGCCCACGGCGCCAAGCGGCGTTCGATCAGGGCGAGGGTATAGAAACACGCGAGCGCGAACACAAACAGCACGGCTGTGGCGGCCCAAGCGCGCGGGGTCTGCAGTGTGCTGAGGTCCAGCTCGATCTCGTGGCCCAGGCCCGCGCTCGTGCCCGCCGTCGTCACTTCGGCGATGTACGCGCCGATCACGCCCACCGCCAGCGCGATGCGCGTGCCGCTGAGCGCCGCGGGCAGGGCCGCGGGCATCTCCGCGATGCGAAACGCCTGCCAGCGCGAGGCATCGAGCGTGCGCAGCAGCTTCAGCTGGTCCGGGTCCACCGCCGCCAGGCCATCCACGGTTGTCACCACCACCGGGAAGAAGCAGATCAGCGCAATCACCACCAGCTTCGGCCAGATCCCAAAGCCCCACCAGAACACCAGCAGCGTCGCGATCACCGCCACCGGTATCGCCTGCGAGCCCACCGCCAGCGGGTAGATCGCGCGGCGCGCCAGCGCAGAGAAGTGGATCGCCACCGCCGTCGTGAAGCCCGCCACGAGGGCCAGCGCGAGGCCCGCGATCACCTCCCTCGCGGTGATCGCCAGGTTCGAGGAGATCAGGCCCCGGTTGCTCCACAGTTCTTCGGCCATTTCATGGGGCGCTGGGAGCACGAACTGGTTCACGCTGCTGCTCGTGGCGTAGATCTCCCAGGCCCCGAGCAGGACGAGGAGCAGCACCACAGCTGGCAGGGCATTCAGGAGCTTGCGCCTCATGCGAGCTCACCTGAGGATGTGGTTCCGTCTGAAGCGAGCATCTCCAGAAGCTCCGTACGCATGGCCGTCACCGCCGGATCGGTGCGTGTGCGCGGGCGGCTCAGCCCCACCTCCAGCTCGCCGCTCACGCGTCCCGGCCGGGGGGAGAGGACCACGATCCGATCGGCGAGCACCACCGCCTCCTCCACGTCGTGCGTCACGAGCACGACCGTCCGCGGCTCCTGGCGTAACGCGTCCGCGAGCCACGCCTGCATCTCCGCGCGCGTGATCGCATCCAGCGCGCCAAACGGCTCGTCCAGGCACAGCAGGTTCTTGCCCGACATGAGCGTGCGCAGGAACGCCACGCGCTGGCGCATCCCGCCCGACAGCTCATGGGGGCGGGCGTCCTCGAAGCCCTCGAGCCCCAGCTCCGCGAACAGCTCGCGCGCGCGGCCGCGCGCCGTGGGTTTCGGCACGTGCGCGATGCGCGGGGCCAGCGCTGCGTTGTCGAGCGCGCTCAGCCAGGGGAGCAGCAGGTCGCGCTGGGGCATCAGCGCAGCCGACGGGCACTCGATCGTGCCCGCATCCGGGGTCTGGAGCCCGCAGATCAGTTCCAGGAGGGTCGTCTTGCCGCATCCGCTGGGGCCCACCACCGCCAGCAGCTCGCCGGGCAGGGCGTGCAACGTCACGTCGCTCAGCGCCTGCACCGGTGCCCGACGTTCGGGGCGGTAAGCCATGCTCACGCCCTGCACCTGCATCTCACGCCACTCCCTTCGCGGGCATTACCCCACAGGTTCGAAGGGTCTGCGCCGGGGAAGTCTTTTCATCTCCCGTGCGCGATCTCAGCCGGCCTGCCCGCCAGCTCCCCTGGTTTGTGTTGCTGGTGGGGGATGCTAGTACTCTGAGGTCCTGATGGCATCCAGCCCAGCTACACCGCCTCCACCGCCGCCGACCCCGGTAAATCTTCCTTCCGACCGTATTCGGCCCGTGCCGCCGCATGTCTTCATTCCGGAGACGCGAGGCGCGAACGACCCGCCCCGTCGGCGGTCGGTGTTGGGTGCCCTTACCCGTGGTTGCCGTCAGGCTCGACCTTGAGCAGGCCGCCCACCAATCCCTGCCATCCGAGGCCGTAAGCGATGGCGTGCCTGGCCGCGGTTGCATCGCCGATCACACAGGCTACCGTTCCTCCGGCGATCAGATAGCACGCCACCACGATGACCGCGCCGAAGACTCGCGGCGCTGTGAGATTGAGGTCCGCGCCGTCGGTCAAGCGGAGGCCCCACGGAAGCAGCTGGACGATGACCAGCGAGGCCAATGCGCCGAGGGCACCGTACTCGAACGTCGCCAGCCCTGAAAGCGAATTTGGCAGTGCTCAGCGGTTGGTCGAGCTGGACTTGCCGGTGTTGTCGGCCTTGGCCGACTTGGGGGCAGTCGTGCTGCCGTGGGTGCTTCCGGCCCCTGCCTTCTCATAGTCCGACGGCGACGCGTTCCTGCCCTTGGGCTGGGCGATGAGCGAAAAGCCGCCAGATGCGAGAACCTGCCGTATTTCGCGCCTGCTCATCTTCAGATCTCCTCTCGTTTGCATTGTCGGACTACAGCGTCAAATGATAGCGGGCTGCGGCGACGGAAACTGTGGGCGGCCTGGGGGTTGGGGCCGCTCAACGCGGGGTGATCGCTGCCGCCCCCGGCCGCGCCAGCGCCTTCACGAACTCCTCCAGCTGCGCGGTCGTCCAGCACTCGAACGCGGTGCAGTACTGCTCGTAAGCAGCGATCACAGAGTCGCCGTAGTTCCAGTACAGGCGCGGCTCGGGGTTCAGCCAGAAGGTGCGCCCTGCCCGCGCGGCCACCGCGGCGAACAGGTCCGCGCGCGGATCGCGGCCGTTGGTGCGCGCGTCGCCGAGGACGATCACCGTGGAGCGGGGGGTGAGGTCGTCGCGGATCTGCTCCAGCAGCTCCGACCAGACGCGGCCGTAGTCGGTGTAGCCGGAGATGTCCGCCACGCCCGCGTCGCCGGCGATCCGTTCGGAGACCCTCTTGAAGTCGCGCTCCTGCTCGAAGATGTCCGTGATCTCCGAGATGCGCTCGATGAACACGAACGAGCGCATCTTGCGAAAGCTGTCGTGCAGCGCGTGCAGCACCGAGAGGAAGAACACCGATGCGGAGGTGACGCTCGTGGACACATCGCACAGCACATAGATCTCCGGGCGGCGCGGGCGGCGGGGGCGGTACTTGAGTTCCACCGGCACGCCCCCCGTCTGCAGCGAGGCGCGCATCGTGCGGCGCACGTCCACGTGCGCGTGGTGGCGGTGCCCGCGCGCCTGCTTTCCCTGCGTGGCGAGACGGCGGCGCAGCTGCGCCACCACGCGGTGCACCGCCGCGAGGTCCTGCAGGGGACCGGAGGGCAGCGCGCGGTCCAGATCGCCGAGGGGCCTCGCGGGGGGGAGCGATCCGGTGCGCTCGATCTGCCCGCGTTCCAGCTCGCGCCGCAAGAGCGCCTCGAAGCGGCGCAGCGCCTCGCGCGGGAGACCCTCGCGGCGCGGATCGCCCGCGGGCATCTCAGGCTGGGGGTCCGTGCGCAGGCCCAGCGCGCGGCGGATCCGCTGCACGTCCACGCCGATCACCCCCGAGCCGTTCTCCTGGCGCCCGAAGGCGGCGATCGCCATCCGTGCGAGGTCGCGCATCGCGCCCTCCGAGCCATCGCGCAGCGCCGCGGCGATCTGCGCGCGCAGCGCGTCGAGGTCCTCGGGAGAGAGATCGTCGAGCGACAGCTCGCCGTTCTCGCGCAGCTCCCCCTCGCGCACGTTCTCGCGCGCCGCGGCGAGCTCCACCGCGCGGAAGAAGAAGCGGTCGAACACCAGCTCGAAGATGCGGCGGTCCTCCTGGCTCTTGGCGAGCGTCGTCGCCAGCGCCTCGCGAAAGTCGCGCTGGCTGGTCCAGTCGATCTCCTCCAGCACGCGGAAGGCGTCGAGCAGCTCCGAGGTGCCAACTGCCACGCCCTCCTCGCGCAACGCGTCGCCCAGCTCCAGCAGGCGGGCCGCAAGGCCCTCGGGGGCTGGAGGGGGAGATGGCCTCCGCCCGGAGGGCTCCGGCGAGCGGGCCGCGTTGTGTGCTTCAGGCGGGGCTGACATCGACGTTTGCCAGCTTCAGCCCCACGCGCTCTGCCACCACGTCCATATCGGTGCGGTGCTTCACGATCACCGACATCGTGTCGTTGAATGTCTTTGCGTCGATGTCCCTCACGCCAAGCAAGAGCAGCGCCCGCGCCCAGTCGATCGACTCGGCGATCGAGGGCGGCTTCTTGAGGTCGAGCGCGCGCACCATCCCCACGACCTCAACGAGCTTACGCGCGACGGTCTCGGGCAGCTCGGGCGTGTGCAGGCGCACGATCTCGAGCTCGTGCTCCAGCGCGGGGTAGTCCAGCCACAGGTACAGGCAGCGGCGCTTGAGCGCCTCCGTCAGCTCGCGCGAGTTGTTGCTCGTGAGCAGCACCACGGGGTGGGTGCGCGACTCCACCTTCCCCAGCTCGGGGATCGAGATCTGGAAGTCCGAGAGCACCTCCAAAAGCATCGCCTCGAACTCCTGATCGGTCTTGTCGATCTCGTCGATCAGCAGCACCACCGGGGTCTCGGAGGCGATCGCCGTCATCAGCGGGCGCGCCAAGAGGAAGTCCTCGCCGAAGATGTCCTCCTGCACCTCGCTCCAGCCCGCTCCATCGGCCTCGGCCTGGATGCGCAGGAGCTGCTTGCGGTAGTTCCACTCGTACAAGGCCTTGGCCTCATCGAGGCCCTCATAGCACTGCAGGCGCACCAGCTCGCGCCCCAGATAGCGCGCCAGCGCCTTCGCCAGCTCGGTCTTGCCGACGCCCGCCGGCCCCTCCACAAGCACGGGCTTACCGAGCTTCGCCGCGAGGAACGCCACCAGCGCGGTGGCCTCTTCGGGCAGGTAGCCCACGGCGCGCAGGCCATCGGCCACCTCGGCCGCGCTCGCCGGGGTCGCGCCCGCGGCAAGCGGGGCGGGGGACTGCGACGGCGACAGAGAGGAGGGCTCGGGCCCCGGTGGGGAGGTCATCCTCACGGGAATGATAGGACTCAGCGGGTGCTGGGACTCCTCACGCCGCTCGCGGCGGCCAATCCACCGGCAGGACCCTTCCTGATCGGGATGGTCCTCGGCTTCCTCGTCGGCACCTTCGGGCACATCGTCAAATCGCGTGGCCTCATCCTCCTGGGGATCGCGCTGCTCGGGGTCACCGTCACGATCTTCGCGATCGACGGGCTGCGCGCCGGGTAGCCGCGCGGGCTTGACACCCCAAAAGCACGCGCATTTTTCTTTAGGGCTTGACAACATCTACGGCATGTGCTTATAGTGCTCTTGTCCAGTTCGCCCCGATCCTGGGACGGCGGGCAACGATAGGTCGGGTCAGGGTCCTCCCGCTGGTGCGGGTTCCATGGGACCGCAGGGATGTGTTGGAGAGGGATTTTCGATCGCTTTATGAGGGATGTATGAGATGAGTGATCTTCTTTTCACCGCGCCGGGCGCGGCCAATGGTCTAGCGGCCCCTTTAGGGGACGTAACTAGATGCTCCAGCATCGCTGAAGCATCTCTCTCTCTCTCTCTCTCTCTCTTGGCCGGGGCTTCTAGCTTCTAGGGCCTTTTCGTCGTTTGCCGCTCTGCGCCGTGTGTGCAGGGTGGTTTTGTGCTGCCCGGATCGTCTCCTGGGTGGTCGTGTTCTCGATTGCTCTGGGAGGGGATGTTGATGCTGCGTCGCGTCTTGTTTGTGCTTGCGGGTGTGTTGGTGTTGGGGGCGTTGGGGGCTGGGTCCGCTTTCGGGGCGTTGTCTTATCCGTTTGTTGGGCAGCTGGCGCCGGCTTCCGGCTCGTTCGCGCATGAAGTGGAAGGCGTTGCGGTGGATGCGGCGAGTGGGAATACGTATGTCGCGGAAAGTGGTGGTGTGGTGGATGTCTTTGATACGGCGTCGGGGACGCAGCTTGCGCCTCTGGATAGTTCGTTGACGCCGGCGCCGCATACCTTCGGCGGAGGCCAGGTGAAGGTTGCCGCGAACGACGCGACCGGTGAGGTGTATGTCGTTGATTCGACGGATGACGTCGTCGATGTCTTCGATTCGCTTGGGAACTATGTGTGTCAGATCACGGGGAGGGCTGCGCCGTCGGCGAGTGAGTGCAACGGTGTGGCGGGCAGCGATACGCCTGCGCATGGGTTCAACGCGCCGGGTGGCATCGCGGTGGATCAGGCTACGGGCCGAGTGTATGTCGTGGACGCTGACAACGGTGTGGTTGATGTGTTTAGCTCGGGTGGAGCGTATCTGCCGTCCTCTTCGCTGTCGCTCGCTTTGATCGAAGGGGGCTACTACGCGCCTCTTGTGCGTGCCATCGCGGTTGACGATGCCAATGGGCATGTGTATCTGGCGGACTCGGGTGGGGTTGTGGTTGATGAGTTTGGTGCTTCGGGGGAATTCCTGGCGAAGTGGCATGGTGCGAATACTCCGGCGGGGTCGTTCGGTGGGGGTTATGTCAGTGTCGCGGCGAATGATGCGTCGGGCCAGGTGTACGTCACTGACTCAGAACATGGGGTCACGGATGTGTTCGATTCCTCGGGGGGCTATTTGACGCAGTTCGGCAAGTCTTTCGAAGGATCGAAGGTGACTGCGGTGGATCAGGCGAGCGGCAGGGTCTATGTCTCCGATAATGCTCCTGCTGTTGAGGTCTTCGGTCCGTCGGTGGTGATCCCGGATGTCACGACTGGCGCGGCGTCGGGTGTATTGCCGACGGGCGCGACGCTCAACGGCTCGGTCAACCCGGACGCGATTCAGTTGAGCGACTGCCACTTCGAATACGGCACCGATATTTCTTATGGGCGGAGCGCTCCGTGCGTGCCTGCTGCGGGGGCGATCCCAGCGGACTCAAGCGAACACGCTGTGAGGGCGGCGTTGGCGGGTCTGGCGCCGGGCACCACCTACCACTTCCGCCTCGCAGCCACGAACGCCAACGGCGCGAACACGGGGGCCGATGCGACGTTCGCGACGCCGCCGCCGCCGTCGATCGAAGGCGCCGCTGCGCTGAATGTTACGGGCAGCTCAGCGGATCTGACCGCCCGGGTCAACCCGAACGGGTACGACACGACCTACCGCTTTGAATGGGGTTTGAGCACGGGGTATGGCCATTCTGTGCCGGTCCCCGATGGGGATGTCGGCTCGGGGGTGAGCGGCGTGCCTGTAGATGTACATGTATCGGGGTTGAGCGCGGATATGACGTATCACTGGCGTGTGGTTGCTCAGAGCGCCAATGGGACGACCATGACCGGGGATCACACGTTCATCTATAGCCAGTCAGGGGCTGGTTTGCCGGATAACCGGGCGTATGAGATGGTGACGCCGCCACAGAAGAACGCGGCACTGATCGGCAATGGTGCTTCCATTATTCCGCCTGATGTTGCTGAAGATGGCTCGCGGGTGATTGTGTCGAGTATTCAGTGTTTTGGTGGTTCGGCTGGGTGTAATGCGAATAGGGGGCTTCAGGGGGATCCGTATTTGTTTTCGCGTACTGCTGGTGGTTGGGTGACGACTCCGCTTGCGCCGTCGGCGGCTGGGTTGTTCGCTGATCAGCCTTCTAATGAGCCGGAGTTGGTGAGTGCTGAAGCGGGTACTGCGTTGTTTAGTATTGGGACGCTGCCGGCGGGTGAGGATGATTGGTGGGCGCGGGGGTCTGATGGGTCGTTGGTGGATGTCGGTCCGGTGTCTCCGCCTGCGAATGGGGCTCAGGGGGCGGCAACGGGTTATGTTATGGCTACTGTCGATCTCTCGCATGTGGTGTGGAGTGTTTTCGGGGGTGGCTCGCAGTCGCTGTTGTGGCCTTTCGATGCGACGGATAAGGTCGAAATCGGATACGGCGAGGGAACGCTCTATGAGTATGTGGGTGTGGGTAATTCGTCGCCTGTTTTGGTGGGTGTGAGTGGTGGGTTGGGTAGCACTGACCTGATCAGCGATTGTGGGACGTGGCTCGGCTCGCAATCTGGTGGTCGCGCCGGGGCTATGTCGGCGGATGGTCGTACGGTGTTCTTTACTGCGCAGCCGTGTGCGTCGGGTTCTGGTGTGAATGCTGGTGTGCCGGTCCCGTCGGATGACGTGTTTGCGCGTATTGATGAGTCGCGGACGGTGCTTGTTTCGGGTCGCTCGCCGGTTGATTGCACGGGTATGTGCCAGGGTTCAGAAGCACGCCACGCGGAATTTGTGGGTGCGTCGGCGGATGGGTCCAGGGTGTTCTTTACGAGCGCTCAGCAGCTCACGAATGACGCGAGCGAGGGCGACAGCACCGATCGTACGTGCGACCTGGTTGGTGGTAGTGGTTGTAACTTGTACCAGTATGATTTCGCGGCGCCGGGTGGGCATAGTTTGGTTGCGGCGTCTGTAGGTGACGCGAGTGGTGGTGGTCCGCGGGTGCAGCGTGTGTTGGGGTTCTCTGCAGATGGGTCGCATGCGTATTTTGTAGCTAAGGGTGTGTTGAGCACGGCTGCCAACAGCCAGGGCGTGATAGCGAGTGATGGTGCGGAAAACTTCTATGTGTTTGAGCGTGACGCGCGCTACCCGGATGGGCATGTCGCGTTCGTCGGAACGTTGTCCGGTTCGGATCTCTCAGTGAACAGCCAGGGAGTGGATGTGTCGCCTGACGGGCGGTTTTTGGTGTTCATGAGTCGCGCGTTGTTGACGGCGGATGATACGAGCTTGAGTGGCGCGTCGCAGGTGTTTCGTTATGACGCGGTGTCGGGAGTGCTGACGCGTATCTCGATCGGTGACCGGGGTTTTAACGACAACGGGAACCGCCCGGGAAGCACACCATGCCTTGGCTCCTTTTGTTCTGAGGATGCGGGGATCGCACACCCACACTCGCTGGCACCCCTTGTCGCGGGTCCGGTGCGTTTGGATCCGACGATGTCACACGATGGGTCGTTTGTGTTCTTTGAAAGTCCTGTGGCGTTGGCGCCGGGTGCGCTTGACGACGTGCGCGTCGGAAGCCATGGAGATATCCCGTTGTATGCGCAGAACGTGTACGAGTATCATGACGGCCGTGTGTATCTGATCAGTGACGGCAAGGACACAGGAAACGCGGCTGTTGAAGGAGGGGGCGAAGGATCCGATGTGAGGCTGATTGGGAGTGACGCGACGGGCGCGAATGTGTTCTTCGTGACATCCGATCGCCTCGTGCCGCAGGACACCGATACGGAGCTTGATTTCTACGACGCGCGGGTGTGTACCGCGGGTGACCCGTGTATCACGGCGCTCTCGGTACCGGCTGGGTGTCTGGGTGAAGGGTGCCACGGTACGCCTCCCCTCGCGCCTCAGGCGGCGGGTGTGGGGAGCGTGAGCTTCGCGGGCCCGGGGAACCTGCCTGCACCAACACCAGTCGCGGCGAAGAGACCGGTGGTGAAGAAGAAGCACGTCAAGCATAAGCGGCGTAAGCACCCGAAGCGTAGGCGTGCGAAGGGTCGTAAGGCCGGGCATGCCGGTCGTGGGAAGAGGGGGGGATGGTCATGATCGGGTATCGGACAGGGGAGAGCGCCATGCGCGGAGTGTTTGTGTCGTCGCGGCTGGCGGGATGGCTGGCTGGTCTCTTTGCTGGGGCTTGTTTGGTGCTGTTGTTGGCGGGTTCGGTGTCGGCAGCGGTACCGGTGGCGGCGTGGTCGCTTCACGCGCAGGTGCTACCGACCGGTGGTCCGTCCGCGGTGGATACTCCAAGGTGTTTGTTGGAAACCGTCCATATCCAGGAAACCGTCCATATCCATGAGCACCCGCTTTGCGATGCGTATGAAGTGGTCGCGCGGGATGCGGGTAGCGCCGGGATGGACGCGAGCACGGTGACGCTCACGGATATCCTCCCGGCGGGCGTCACGGCCCAGAAGGTGGAATTCCGGTGGTCCGGGTTCCCCGAAGAATACGGTGGGGCCGGCGCGGATCTCGCGGAATTTGGGGTCTGTCCCAGTACTACGGGGCCGGTCGTGCGGTGTCGGCTGTCTGTAGAAGAATTTGGGTTGCCGCCGGTCGCTGCGGACGATACGTTGCGGATGTTTGTTTATGTGACGGTGAACCCTGGTGTTGAAGGGGTCTTCTCGAACGGTCTGGCGGTCTCGGGTGGCGGCGCTCCGGAAGTAACGTTGACGGAGCGCAGCGGGGGCTCGTCGGCACCGGTGTTGTTTGGTGTGACGGATCTGTTGTCAGCGATCTCGGGGGTCGATGGGGCTCCGGATACGCAGGCTGGGGGGCATCCGTATGAGTACACCACACGGATCGATCTGAACAACGTCATTCGACCCAGGCCCGATGTGGGGACTGGTGCTACGAGTGTGCACGATCTTAGGGATGCTGCTGTCGATCTACCGTTGGGGTTTGTGGGTAGTGAGCTGGCGACGCCGACGTGTACGTTGGCGCAGCTCTCAAGCGGAGCCGCGGGAGCCGAAACGAAGGCGGCGACGTGTCCGTTGGATACCCAGGTCGGGCGTATCCGTACGGAGCCCGACAATGGTGAAAGCCAGGTCAACAGCCCGCTGTATAACATTATGCCCGAGCATGGTGTCGCGGCGGAGTTCGGCTACATCGACGGGATACACGGCGCGCACGTCCTCTACACCAGCGTCGTCCCAACACCCCAGGGTTACGTGCTGCGAACGACGAGCCCCGAAATCCCGCAGGTGCCGCTCACCGGGATCGAAGTAACGCTCTACAGCAACCCTTCGGCCAAGCAGGAAGAACTCGCGCGCCGGGAAGGCAACACGATCAGCACCAACACGCCGGTGGCGTTCTTTACGAACCCCGCACGCTGCGGGGGCGAACCGTTGGTGAATGGCCTGCATGTCGATTCGTGGGAGGACCCGGGCCGCGTCAACACCGACGGTACCCCTGATCTCACCGACCCTGCGTGGGCCTCGGCCACCTCGGAAGCCCCGGCGGTGACAGGTTGTAACCTGTTGCGCTTCGAACCGTCGCTCACGGTGGTACCGGAAACCACGGGGACGGATACCCCGACGGGCCTCGAAGTCGGCGTGAAGGTTCCGCAGGATGAGAATCCGGGGACACTGTCGACGCCGCCGTTGCGTAACGCGACTGTCACTTTGCCGGCTGGATTGACGCTGAACCCCGCCGCCGCCACAGGGTTGGGGGCGTGCAGCGAAGCGCAGATAGCGCTCAGTAGCGCTGCGCCACCGTCGTGCCCGGAATCCTCGAAGATCGGAACCGTCGAAGTAAGCACGCCCGCGCTGGCGGGTACCCTCCAGGGGTCGGTGTATCTGGCTACCCAGAACGAAAACCCGTTCCACACGTTGTTGGCGGGGTATATCGTGATCGACGATCCCACGACTGGTGTCGTCGTGAAGATTCCGGGGAATCTGACCCCGGACCCGAACACGGGCCAGATCACCGGTGTGTTCAACGAAGATCCCCAGTTCCCGGTCGGTGATCTGAAGCTGCACTTCTTCGGCGGAGCGCGGGGGGAGCTCGCGACGCCCGCCAACTGCGGGACGTTCACGACGACGAGCGATCTGATGCCGTGGTCCGCACCGGACTCCGGACCGGACGCGACGCCGTCCAGCAGCTTCCCGATCAACACGGGCTGCGCGAGCGCGTTCAACCCTGGTTTCACGGCGGGGAGCGAGAACCCGCAGGCCGCTGGGTACTCGCCGTTCACGCTGTCCTTGTCAAGGAGTGATGGGGAACAGAATCTCGCGGGGCTGTCGGTGACGTTGCCGCCGGGGTTGTTGGGGAAGATCGCGGGTATCCCGCTGTGCCCGGACGCGAATGCGAACGCGGGGACGTGCCCCGAAGCGTCGCGGGTCGGGAGTGTGCAGGCGGGTGCGGGTGTTGGCCCGAACCCTCTGTTCGTCGGCGGCAAGGCGTATCTGACGGGCCCGTATAACGGTGGGCCGTATGGTCTTGTCGAGGAGGTCCCGGCGGTCGCCGGCCCGTTCAACCTGGGGATGGTGGTTGTCCGCCAGTCGTTGCGGATCGACCCGCATACCACGCAGGTCACTGCGGTATCGGACCCGCTTCCCACGATCATCGACGGGATACCGTTGCGAGTGCGTCGCGTGGATGTGACGTTGGATAGGCCTGGGTTTACGTTCAACCCGACGAGTTGCACGCCGATGGCGTTGACGGGGGCTGTGACCTCGACCCAGGGAGCGAGCGCGAGCGTGTCTTCGCGTTTCCAGGCCGGAGGGTGCAGGGAACTGCCGTTCAAGCCGTCGTTCAAGGTCTCCACGCAGGCGAGGACGAGTAAGAAGCAGGGTGCGAGTCTCGATGTGAAGGTCACCTCGGGACAGGGTCAGGCGAATCTCGCGAGGGTCGCGGTGAGTCTCCCAAGCAGACTTCCCGTCGCGGTTGACGACGATTCAGCAGGCCTGCACGCAGGCGACGTTCGCGGTGAACCCCGCGTCGTGCCCCGCCGGGTCGAACATCGGGACCGCGACCGCGACGACACCTGTGCTTGCACACCCGGTGTCGGGCCCCGCGTACCTCGTCTCTCACGGTGGCGCGGCGTTTCCCGACCTCGTGATCATCCTGCAGGGCGAAGGCGTCACGCTCGACCTCGTCGGGAGCATCGACATCAAGCATGGTGTCACGAGCAGCACGTTCGCGTCTGTGCCGGACGTGCCGGTCAACACGTTCGAGTTGAAGCTCCCGGAGGGTCCGCATTCGGGTCTCGCGGCGGTCCTCCCGGCGAAGGCGAAGGGGAGCCTGTGCGGCACGAGCCTCGTGATGCCCACGACGCTCACTGGCCAAAACGGCGCCGTTGTTAAGCAAAACACCAAGATCGCGGTCACTGGATGCGCGAAGGCGAAGGCGCAGAAGAAGCCGAAGGCCAAGCATCGAAAGAAGAGGAAGTAGGGGTAGGGGTGGCTGTTCTCGTGGCATTGCGCAATGGGAAGCCCGGGGCCAGTACCGGGAGGGCGCGCGGTAAGCCAGCGCGTCCTGTGGTGGATGGGTTGCCGCGGGAGCATGTGGGTGAGATCCAGCGGGTGCGGATCCTGATGGCGATGGCCGAGGTCGCAGCGGAGCGAGGGGCGGGTCAGGCCTCAGTTGCGCACATCGTGTCCCGCGCGGGTGTCTCACGCAGAACGTTCTATGACCTGTTCGAGGATCGCGAGGACTGTTTCCTCGCGACGTTCGACGAGATCGTCGCCAGAGCCTCGACCCCAGTGCTCGAGGCATACAGTGGTGAGGTCAGGTGGCGTGAGCGGATCCGGGCAGGCCTCCTCGCGCTGCTGGTGTTCTTCGACGAAGAGCCCGCCCTCGCCCGGTTCTGCGTCGTGGAGGCTCTCGCCGCGGGCCCAAAGGCGCTGGAGCGCCGAGGCGAGATCGTCGACCTCCTCGTGCAGGTCGTCGACGAGGGTCATGAGGAACGTCCCGCGAGAACGCCGGACCCGCCGCCGTTGGCGGCGGAGGGCGCGGTTGGTGCTGTCCTGGCGGTTATCCATCGCCGTTTGGTGGTGGGCGGCCCGGAGCCTCTCACAGACCTGTTGGGCTCGTTGGTGAGCGCGATCGTTCTGCCTTACCAGGGCGCTGCTGCAGCGCAGAAGGAGCAGCACAAGCCGGCGCCTTCTCTCAAGCCCAATCCTGCGCGTCATTACGGTGACCCGCTCGAGGGCTTGGAGATGCGCATCACCTACCGCACAGTCAGAGTCCTGATCGCAATTGCCTCCGGTCCCGGCGCGTCGAATCGCGAGATCGCGACCAGCGCCGGCATCCAGGAGCCAGGGGCAGGTCTCAAAGCTCCTGACCCGCCTGCATCACCTCGGCCTCATCGACAACGAGGGCGCAGGACCGGCCAAGGGCGCACCCAACGCCTGGACACTCACCCCCAAAGGCCAACGCGTCGAGGAAGCAGTACGCGTACAGAGCACCCCACGCTGAAGCCGCCCGGCCGCTACCCGAAATCGGCGGCACGCAGCGCCGCGAGCGTGACCATCAGCGTGCGGGGTGCCGTGCTGAGGGCTTTGAAGCCGAATCGCTCATAGAAGTCTGCGGCGTTGTCGTCGATCGCATGGACGACAACGGCGCGCACCGCGACCTGCTCGGCGGCGCTGTACACACGCACGAGCGCGTCGGCGAGTAGGGCGGCGCCGAGTCCCCGGCGCTGGTGTCTGGAGTCGATCGCCAGGCGCGCGAGGATCGCCACGGGAATCGGGAAGTGGCGCGAGAGGCCCTTGCCGGTCTCCGCTGTGGCCTCGTGGTGATCGAGTTGGCCCGCGATGAGGGTGTAGTAGCCGCAGACCGCGGCGCCGTCGCTCGTCGCGACGAACGTGCGCGTGGCATCCCTGCGCTCATTCTGCCCGGCGTATCGGATGAGCCAGCGGTCGAGCAGTTCGTTTCCGCAGCTGAAGCCCGAGGCGTCATGCCGTGCCGGGTCGTAACGCTCGGTGTCGCTGCGCTGCTCGCTCACGCGCGAGCGCGCAGGTCTCGTAGACGGTCGACCGTCTCCTCGTCCACATGATCAAGCGCGTCGAGGAAGCTCCGGGCCTCCTCGTCGCTGAGCGCGATCTGCTGCTGGTTGGTGAGGATCTCCTGGGCGCGCGCACGCGCCGCGCGGCGGAAGAAGTCGCTCAGCGTCTCGCCGACGGCGCTCGCCGCGGCGCCGTCGATCTGACGCTCCTCGTCGGTCAGTCGCAGCTCAAGCCGCTGGGTTCGCATACAGACATAGTACGGACATCGTACGGGCATGTCAATGAGGGGTCCCTCGCCGCGCTGAGGCCGGATCCCTGCTCAGACATATTTATGTCAAGCGTCGCTAGCGCCCCTCAGTGGTCCGCTCATAGTCCAAGGGCTGCTCGCGCGGGCGCACGAAGGGCGGTTCGGGGCGCTGTGCTGCGCGCATCCGCGAGCCGGCGTAGATCAGCGCTCCGGCAGCGGCGAGCGCGAAGAAGATGCCCCACTGGATGCCTACGTTTGCCGCGACGCCGTGGCTCGTGATGCCGGGCTTGTCGAACAGCCGTAGCACGAGCAGCAACGCGGTCCACACGCCCGCGATCATCACGATCGTGCCGTCGCTGCCGGGCAGGTGGAACTCGCGCTGCTCCGCGCGCGCGATCAAGAGTGCGAGCACCGCCGCGGCGACCAGCAGCACGGCGGCCTCCACGAACGAGAAGACCGCGAAGGCGTCGAGGTTGCGGCTCACGAGCGGCTGTGCGCGGCTCGCCGTGACAACCGCGTTCTGCTGATACCAGGGGAGGAACATCGTGATGAACAGCGCCGCCGCGGCGAGCGCCGCCAGGCGCTGCTCCGGCTGCAGGGCGCCCCAGGCGCGGGTTGTTCGACTCACGCCACGATTGTACGTTGGCGCTCTTGTGGGGTCGCGGTAGAGTGGGCGCGGTGAAGGCGCTGCTCGTCAACAGCTTCGGAGCGCCCTCGCAGCTGGTGCTCGGCGAGGCACACCAGCCAGTGCCGGGCCCGCAGCAGATGCTCGTGCGGATGCGTGCCGCCGCGCTGAACCCGTTTGACCTGAAGCAGCTCACGGGCGCGTTTGGGGCAGGGCGCCTCGAGTTCCCCTACATCCCCGGCATGGATGGCGCGGGCTTCATCGCCGCGCTCGGCGAGGGCGTGGAGGGCCTCGCGGTGGGCGAGGAGGTGTTTGGCTTCTTCGGGCGCACGCCGGGCACGGTCGCCGAATACGCGCTGCTCGACGCCGGTCCCTACCTCGCGCACCGTCCCGAGGGCCTCGACCCCGAACACGCCGCGGCGCTGCCACTTGCCGGGGTCACGGCCAAGTCGCTGCTGCGCGCGCTGGTGCTCAGGCCCACTATGGTCTCGGCCGCTGGTGAGGGGAGCCGCGTGCTGGTGGTGGGCGCGACCGGCGGGATCGGCATGTTCGCGGTGCAGACTCGCCGCCGCCGCGGGCGCGGAAGTGCTCGCCACCGCCGGCCCCGAGGACAGGGAGTACGCGCTGGGCCTCGGCGCCGCCCACGCCCTGGACTACACCTCCGGGGACCTTGTGGAGCAGGTTCTCGCAATCCATCCGGAAGGCGTCGATGCGATCGTGGACCTCGTCAACTCGGGAGAGGGAATTCGCGAGTCCGCGCGCGCTCTGCGCCCGGGCGGGCGCATCGCCTCTCCGCTGGGCGGCCCCGAGGATCTCGATCGCGGAGTGGAGGTCTCCTACGTAAGCACCACGCTGTTGCCGGGCGACCTCGACGACCTCGCGGCGCGCGCGGCCGATGGGACGCTGCGCGTGGAGGTCTCGCGCGTCTTTCCCTTCGCCGAGGCCGTCGCGGCGTTCGTGGAGTTTGCCGAGGGCCACACCCGCGGCAAGCTCGTGGTTTCGCTCAACGCTTGACGACGATCGTGCCGCCGGCGCTTGAGTGGTTGCCGGCGAGATCGGTGGCGCTCAGCGTGACGGTGTAGGTGCCGGTCTTGCTGGGCGCAACCCACAGCAGGCGCGGCTTACCGCCCTCGAGCGTCGCGCCGTTGCTCCACACGGTGTGCCCGCCGAGGCTCACCGACATGTGCACGCTCGAGACCTTTGAGAGCTTGAACTGCACGCCCGCGCGCGCGCCTTTGCGCACGGTCTGCGTGAGCAGTTCGAGCACCGGCGGGGTGTGCACGTCTTCGGTGAATTCTTCGGCGGTGCTGCAGTAGATCGCATCACCCGCGATGGGGGTGGGCTTCGGCGCCGGTGTGGTGCTTGCGGCCGTCGCGCTCGTGCCGCCGCCGGGATTGGCCGTCATCGTGGTCGCTGTGGTGGTGGAGCTCGTAGTTGTCGTGCTGCTCGTGCTCGTGGTGCTGCTCGTCGTAGTGGTCGCGGGCGGCGGCGTCACCGGGATCGGCGGTCCACCGCGCGTGCGCTGACAGAGATGGAGCAGGAATTCGGCGAGCAGCTCGTGGTAGGAGAGGTCGGATTCTTCGTGCTGGTCGTACATCGACCAGCCGCCGGTGTTGTAGTGGGGGGTCTCCGCGCGCGCCTCCGCGTCCCCGGCTTCGAAGAGCTTCTGCCCGAGCGGGTCATGGGTGATCATCGTGTAGTCGTAGAGCCCCACGAGCGACTGGATGAAGCCGTTGAGGATGCGGTCGCTCGGCGCATAGGTGTACTCCGCGTACTCCGCCCCCGCGGGCGTCGTCACGCGCACGCCTTCGGGCGGCGCCACCTGGAAGATGCCGAGCGCCTGCTGCGCGGTCGTGAGGTAGACCTGTTCGTGGAAGCGCTGCCACGCGCGCGAGAAGACCTGTAGCGCGGTGCCCTGAGAGAGCCCGCTCGTCCACGGCGGCAGGCCCCCATCGAACTGGAACATGTACTCCCACGCGAGCCCACCCGCGCGATGCGTGGCGAGCGGGATGATTTCAGCGAGCAGTTCCTTGAACTGCGTGTTCTGATGACCGGAGAGGAAGTAGCCGTTGGCGGTGCCGAAGGTCCCCAACCACTGGATCTCGATGCCCTGCCCGGCGTAGTACTCCCATACGAGATGGCTCCCCGGAACGGTCACCCGCGCGCGCGAGGCGATCAGCGGCTCGGTGGTCCACCACGTGCGGTTGGCTTCGAGGGTCAGGAAGAGCGCGGGCAGGCGCGAGGGGATGAAGCCATGCGCGGCGGCGATCGCCTGCACGTTGTTCAGCACGCCCCCCAGCTCGCTGCGGCGGGTTCCGCTGAGCTTGGCAAGCGAATGGCGCGCGGCCACGTAGGCGTTCTCGTAGCGGTTGTATTCGGTGGGCGTGATCTGGCTCGAGCGCTGGAGGGCCTGCAGCGCCGCGGTGACCGTGATTGGGGTCGGGCGGTAGGGTGGCTTCTTGGGCGTGGCAGCCCGTATTGCAGGCGGCACAACTAAAAGGATGATTAGCGCTCCAATGAGGCCCAAAACCAGAGCCCATGACGGAGGTGGCACCGCGCGCTGACGAGGTTGGCTTATCGGCATGGTCGGATCGTACTACTGAAGGAAGACGTGGTGCGAAGGTCCTGGGCTCGTGATGAGGGTGGGCGGACCAGATCCGCCCACCCTCATGGCAATCAATGCTGTCGTATATTTATGTAGACCAGATTATTCGAGGTTTAATTCTTCCGCTACGAGACCTTCTGCTAGCGATTCGAATTTACCAGTCGTAAACCCTCCCGACAGGCAGCTAGCTTCACCATGTATGCCTTCGACTTTAGCTTCAGCGACGACATTTTTCCCACTGTTTTCGCCGACTACCTTTTCAAGGAAGTCGTTGAGACCAGTCGATTCGTTTGCCGCGAATACTGTAATTGTGCATGGGGTCGGTTTAAGGGGTACCGTTATTACGCATGCCGTGATCACGGTAGCCGTCGATTTATTGACACCTTTTGTGGGTTGCTCGAGTTGGAATTCACAAGGACTAACTGTCACGCCACTCACGGATACGCCGAGGACAGTGGCTTTACATTTATTCCATTTACTGATTTTAATATAGAGGTGTGGGCCTTTGGTCGTGGGTTCTTGGTTGCCACCTTTTTCGTGTAGCTTAAATTGGCCTTTGGTTTGCAAATGCCATTCGCCTTCGGCTGTTTCGCAGCTAACTTTTGCGTTAGCGCCAACGGTTAAGGTCGTAGTACTAACTATCTTTGCTGGCCCTTGGGATTTTCCATTAAGAGACGCGAACCATGCGCCAGCAGGTGCTGCCGATAGGGCAAGTATGGCCAAAGATGCGGCCACGCCCGCCAATAACTTGAACTTGAGCATTCGTTGACCTTCCTTCGGTTAGATTTTCCGGAGAAGCCCCAGGGGCTTCAACCCCATATTCCCGCATGGTCCATTGGCATTCAAGAGGCGATCTAAGAGGATTTGAATTTTTCAGAGAATCCCGCTTATCGGAGCGAACAAAGCTTGCATAGACGCTGGATATTGGCTTGGATACTGCTATGTCTGGCCAACGAGACGCGTATCGGGCTTCGAGGAGCGGTTCGGGAAAAACGTCTCCGACTGATGCTTAAATAAGATGCATCGAATATTTCGGAGACGATTGGTCTCTCGCGACGGATCTCACGGTATCTAGACATCCGGCATCTGGTCCGGGGGCCGAGTATGTCTCGGCGATCCGGCGAGATAGATGCTGCCTGGGTCCAAGGAGCAGGAAACAAGACAGGAAAGGCAGCTACTTGTGACGCTAAAGTCTATTGCAGAGATAATGAACAGACTCGAAGTCCACAAAGGAGAGAAGTCAGAGCGGAACACTGTAGGAGTTTTCCTCAGCTACACGATAGGATGTGTGATGCTGTGGACGTTACTTGCCTGTGCGAGCGGGCTTGCGACTGCCGGTGCGACTATGTCTCTGCCTGATGGACGCGTATGGGAGATGGTCTCTCCGCTCGATAAGAACGGTGGCAATGTTGTGGGAATTGAAGGATGGGGTGGCGGCGGGGTTGTGCAGGCAGCGGCGAAAGGGGATGCGATTACGTATCTCTCCCAGGCTTCATTTGGCGGACACGAACACGAACCTCTGGGTGCACCCGCTAATCAGTATCTCTCCGAGAGAAGTGCAGAAGGGTGGTCTACGCAGAATATTACGACACCAGCGAACGCCCAGACCTACGGAGAGGCGGGAACGGGAGCTCCGTACAAGGCTTTCTCTTCTGAACTCTCGCTTGGATTGCTCCTGAATGGAGAACAGGAAGGGATCGAAAATCCCCCTCTGTCATCTGAACCTGAAGCTCCTGCAGGCTATCAGAATTTTTATCTGCGTGCTATGGGCAACGATAGCCTGACTCCCTTGCTCACAGCGGCGCCGACCATGCCTGCAAATGAAGCATATATGTTTTTCCAGGGTGCATCAGCAGATTTAAAGCATATTGTGGTATCAAGTGATGCTGCATTGACTCAAGGGGCAGTCGTGGAAGGACGCCATTCAAACCTTTATGAGTGGACCCAAGGAGAATTTCAGGCTGTAAATGTGCTACCGGAAGACAACAGTGACGGGAAGACAACACCGGAGGCAGTTCTGGGTTCTGGGCTCGGCGAAAGTAACACGATCGCAGGAAATGGCTCACGGGTCTTCTGGGGCTTTGGTGGAAATAGATCGCCGCTGTACGTTCGCAAAGAAGGAAGAGAAACGACCAGAATTGACGTTTCTTACGGCGGACCGATCACTGGTGAAAACGAAAATTCTTTTTCACGATTCAAGACCGCTAGCGTCGATGGTGAAAAGGCGTTCTTCACGAGTCATCTGCCATTGACGAGCGATGCAAATACGGGGCTTCCTTGTGAATGTAAGCGACCAGGAAACGATCTCTATCGGTTTAATGTGCAAAGCAGTGAACTCACCGATTTGTCTGCCGATCCGCTGGCCGAAAACGGTGCGGAAGTTCAGGGCGTTCTGGGAGCGAGCGGAGATGGGTCATATGTGTATTTTGTTGCCAAAGGAGTTCTGTCAGGCGTAAACCGAGAAAATCGGTCACCTGTATCGGGTGGAGATAACCTGTATGTGTGGCACGAAGATCCGAGTACGCATGTGAAAACGACAATTTTTGTTGCATCGCTTTCGAGTGAAGACGAACAGGCGTCGTCTGAAAATGGAATTAGTATCGCGCATGATTGGAGTAGTGAGGTAATAAAGCGTACGGCTAGGGTGACTCCCGATGGCAAGCATGTCGTATTTATGTCGAATACGAGTCTGACGGGATATGACAATATCGACGCAACTACAGAAAGCCTCGATGAGGAGGTGTATCTGTATAGTACGGAATCGGAACAGCTCAGCTGTGCCTCATGCAATCCATTGCATCCTCGGGCAGAGGGGTCTTCAGGCATTCCTGGTGGTACTCCATATGAACATCTGGAGAGTGGCGGAGCGATTTATCAGTCGAGAGTACTCGCGGATGACGGGAGTCGCGTCTTCTTCGACAGCGACGATGCACTTGTGCCCCAGGACACCAATGGAGAGGAGGATGTCTACGAGTATGAGTCTGGGCGTCGATATCTAATTTCGAGTGGGACTGGTAACAGCGGTTCAGTGTTCGTTGATGCGAGCGAAAGCGGAAACGACGTTTTCTTTTTGACGGATCAGCAGCTCGGTAGGCAGGACACTGATCAGTTAGTAGATCTTTATGACGCAAGGGTAGGCGGCGGCTTCGTCGAATCTTCACCGTCATCTCCGTGTGTCGCCGAAGGTTGCAGGCAGCCAATTTCATCGGCACCAGCGTTTGGCCTGCCGGGAAGTGTCATGTTTGCGGGTTCTGGCAATGAGCCTGGCGCGCCCAAGCAGATAATTAAGAGTAAGCCGAAGCACAAGGTTAAGCATAAAAAGAGTCCAAAGAAACCAAGAGGAAAAGCTCGGCATGTGCACACGGGCAAGCGGGTCAAGAAAGCGTCCACTACGGGCGCAGAACGTCGTCTACCGGTGCATAACTAATGGTTATAGCCGCTAGGAAAGTGGGCCTCCTCGTTGCGGTAATGCTGATATTATCCCCGCTGGGCGGGCAGGCTTACGGAAGCTTTGGTTTTCAGGGCCATAGTTTGGGGATGGCGATCACTGAAAGTCCAGGAGTATCGGATGTAAGGGCCGGCTCTCACCCTTTTGAAATGACAACTAGCTTTGCTTTTAACACAAAGATCAACTCAAGCGGCGAGACTGTGTCGGACGGTGATCTCAAGGACTTGGCGGTGGAACTACCTGCGGGTTTCATTGGGGATCCTGCCGCAACGCCTAAGTGCACTGCAACGGCATTTCATACTCAGAGTGAAGTCAATGTAGGCGAAGGGTCCAGCTGTCCGTCGAATACCCAGGTGGGCACCGCTTTGGTGACATTGGGATTGGGCGCGCCTGGTGTTCCACTTACGCTTGAGTTCGGAGTCTACAATTTGGTCCCGCCGCCAAATGCACCGGCGGCGTTCGGTTTCAACCCCTTCGGCCTTGCCATTACACTCATACCTTCCGTGCGCACTGGTCAGGATAATGGAGTAACGGTACGGGTAGCCAATGTAAGCCAGGCGGTATCGCTCGTTTCAAGTATCGTGACGCTATGGGGGGTGCCGGGTGAAGCCAGCCACAATGGAGCACGCGGTAAGTGCATCGGGATACCGGCCTGCGAAGAACCGGCCGATGAGGGCACGAAGCCATTCCTGAGACTTCCTACGAGCTGTTCCGGGGCTCCCCTGCTGGCTACAATTCATGCCGACTCGTGGCAGGAGCCGGGCAACTTTGTCGAAGCTAACACCTTCGATTCACTGACGCCGGAGGGTCCTCCGGCGCTTCTCGAGGGGTGTGATCGTTTGGATTTCAGCCCAAGCCTGTCTTTGATCCCCGAAACCACCGCCGCAAACACTCCAACGGCTGTAAACGTGGACCTGAAGATGCCGCAGAACGAAAATCCTCACGGCCTGGCTGAGGCGGACCTCAAGGATGTTAGCGTGACGCTGCCGACCGGCCTCGCGGTGAACCCCCCGGCTGCCGATGGTCTCGTAGCATGCAGCCAGTCGCAGATCGAACTCAACGGCCCCAACGAACCGACGTGTCCCGATGCCTCCAAGATCGGCACGGTTGAAGTGACGACTCCCCTGCTCGAAGCTCCCCTCCAAGGCGCGGTGTATCAGGCCGAACAGAACAACAACCCCTTCCACAGCCTGCTCGCTTTCTACATCGTCGCGCGCGGCCCCGGCGTGACGATCAAGCTGCCAGGCAAGGTCACGGCTGACCCGATTACGGGCCGGCTCACGACAAGTGTCGCGGAAGCTCCCCAGCTTCCCTTCGGCGACTTCAAGCTCAGTTTCTTCGGCGGTCCCCGCGCGGCGCTCACGACCACGGCGTGCGGCGCCTACGCTGCGAGCGCGTCGCTGAGCCCCTGGTCGGGCACGCCGGCCGTCTCGCCGGCGATCCAGCCGTTCACGATCAACGAAAACTGCGGAGGTGGGTTTGCGCCCTCGTTCGCAGCGGGCACATCGAGCAACCAGGCGGATTCCTACAGCCCCTTCTCGGTGACGCTCTCGCGCACCGACCAGGAACAGAACCTCGGGCAGGTGAGTGTTCACATGCCTCCGGGCGTGCTGGGGATGCTCTCGAAGGTGTCCGTGTGCGGGGAACCGCAGGCCGAACAGGGCACGTGTTCTGCCGCGAGTCAGATCGGGCACGTCATCGTTGGCGCGGGAACCGGCTCCGACCCTCTGTATGTGCCACAGGCGGGCAAGCCGCAGGCGCCGGTGTTCCTCACGGGCCCCTACAAAGGCGCCCCCTACGGTCTGCTGATCGCAGTGCCCGCCCAGGCCGGTCCATTCGATCTGGGCGTTGTCAAGGTGCGTGCGGCGATCTATGTCGATCCGCACACCGCGCAGCTCACGGTCGTGAGCGATCCGCTACCGCGGATCGTGCAGGGCATCCCGCTGAACGTGAGGACGGTCAACGTGATGATCGATCGCAGCGAATTCACCTTCAACCCCACCAACTGCGAACCCCTCGCGGTGACCGGCACGATCGCCTCCACCCAGGGGGCGAGCGCCAACGTATCGAGCCATTTCCAGGCGGCGAACTGTGCGGTGCTGCCCTTCCATCCCACCTTCAAGGTCACCACACAGGGCGCCACCAGCAAGAAGGGAGGCGCCTCGCTGGACGTGAAGGTGGGCTCGGCTACGGGCCAGGCGAACATCCGCAGGGTCGCGGTGTCGCTCCCCAAGCAGCTGCCCTCGCGCCTTACGACGATTCAGCAGGCGTGCCCCGAAGCGACGTTCGCCGCCAATCCCGCGACCTGTCCCGCTGGATCCAATGTGGGGAGGGCGAAGGCCGTTACGCCGGTGCTGAACGTCCCACTGGAAGGCCCCGCGTATCTGGTTTCGCACGGCGGGGCGGCGTTCCCCGACCTCGTGGTGGTTCTCGAGGGCGAAGGTTTACGGCTGGATCTGGTGGGCAACATCAACATCTCCAAGAAGGGCATCACGAGCAGCACGTTCGCCGCGGTGCCCGATGCGCCGATCTCGAGCTTCGAGCTGAAGCTCCCGGAGGGCCCGCACTCCGCTCTCACGACGGATCTGCCGGCGAAGGCCAAGCGCAGCCTCTGTGGCCAGAAGCTCGCAATGCCCACAACGATGACCGGTCAGAACGGCGCGCAGGTGACGCAGAGCACCACGATCGTCCCCACCGGGTGTCCCAAGGCCAAGAAGACCAAGGCAAGCCCAGCTGGGCGCAAGAAGAAGAAGAAGAAGTAGTCGAGCCCACGAGAGCCGGCGCGTTGAATGGGTCCGGCGGGCAGTCGCGCTTCGCGCACGGGCTGTGGGCCGGCTGCTTGTGGGGTAACGGGCTCCCCAATGAGTTGATTCGGGGCTCTTGCCCAGAAGGGCGCCCTCCGCTACCCTTCGCGAAGGCCAGTTGACTGACTGGTCAATCTATCTTTCGCGCGGCCTTGCGGGGCGGCGTCGTCCCCAAGGAGATCCGAGAAGAAATGGTCGATTTCACGCTCACAGACGAGCAGAAGAACCTGCGCGAAATGGCGCACGACTTCGCTGAGAAGGAGATCCGTCCCGTCGCTTGGGAGTACGACAAGGACGGTACGTGGCCCCAGGAGATCCTGCAGAAGGCGTGGGAGGTGGGGCTCATGAACACCCACATCCCCGAGGAGTACGGCGGTCCCGGCATCGGCTACCTCGAGGGCTGCCTGATCGAGGAGGAGCTCTCGTGGGGCTGCTCGGGCATCCAGACCTCCCTTGGCTGCAACGGCCTCGCCACCGCGCCGATCACGCTCGGCGGCAGCGAGGAGACCAAGAAGAAGTACCTCGGCGCGCTCACCGAGGCGCCCAAGCTCGCCTCCTTCTGTCTCACCGAGCCCGACGCGGGCTCCGACGTCTCAGGGATGCGTACGAGCGCGGTGAAGAAGGGCGACAAGTACGTGATCAACGGCTCGAAGTGCTTCATCACCAACGGTGGGCACGCCGACTACTACACCGTCTACGCGAAGACCGACAAGGAGGCCGGCCACCGCGGCATCTCCGCCTTCGTCGTGGAGCGCGAGTGGGGCGTGGTCGTCGACAAGAAGGAGGACAAGCTCGGCCAGCGCGCCTCGAACACCGCGACGATCACCTTCAACGACGTGGAGGTCCCCGCGGAGAACATGCTGGGCGAGGAAAACAAGGGCTTCAAGCTCGCGATGATGACGCTCGATCGCACGCGCCCCGGCGTGGCGGCGATGGCCACCGGGATCGCGCGCGCGGCGTTCGAGTTCGCCACCGAGTACTCCAAGGAACGCGTGCAGTTCGGCGTGCCGATCGCGATGCACCAGGCGATCCAGTTCATCATCGCCGACATGGCCACCGAGATCGAAGCCTCGCGCCTGCTCACCTGGAAGTCGGCCGTGATGCTCGACAACGGCGAACGCAACACGCTCGTCTCCTCGCACGCCAAGCGCTTCGCGGCGGACACGGCGATGAAGGTCGCCACCGAAGCGGTGCAGGTGTACGGCGGCTACGGCTTCATCAAGGATTACCCCGTGGAGAAGCTCTTCCGCGACGCCAAGATCATGCAGCTCTACGAGGGGACCTCGCAGATCCAGCGCCTCGTAATCGCACGCGAGACGCTTTTGCCGAGGCGCATCGAGGAGCCCACGCCTGCGATGGCGTAATCGCCTGCGCGACCCCGCTGGGCGGCCCCCCTCCGGGGCCGCCCCTTAAACGCTTTCCCCGCAGCCCAAGCCCGCCCCGTTCCAGCCCACGCCAGCAGAGGAGATCGAGAGCATGTTCACATCCAAGGCCGCCGTCGTAGGCGCAGGGACGATGGGTGGGCAGATCGCCCAGACGATCGCCGCCGCGGGGATTCCCGTGGTGCTGAAGGACATCAGCGCCGAGCTCGTGCAGGCGGGGCTCGATGAGGCGCGCAACGTGACGAGCGGCCAGGCGAACAAGCTCGCCGAGAAGGGCAAGATCACGCCCGAGCAGGCGCAGGCGCAGATCGAGGAGGTGCTGGGGCGCATCCACGGCACAACCACGTATGAGGGCTTCGGCGACGTGGATTTCGTGATCGAGGCCGTCCCCGAGAAGATGGCGATCAAGCAGAGCGTTTTCGCCGAGCTCGACGCGGCGACGCCCGGCCACGCGATCCTCGCCTCGAACACCTCCTCGCTGTCGATCACCGAGATCGGCGAAGCGACGCTGCGCCCCGACAAGGTGGTGGGGTTCCACTACTTCTATCCCGCCTCCCTGATGCCGCTGATCGAGATCGTGGAGGGCGAGGAGACCTCCGGCGAGACCGTCACCGCGGCGGTGACCCTCGCGCAGGCGATCCGCAAGCAGCCGATCACCTGCGCGGAGGTGCCGGGGTTCGTGGTGAACCGCATCCTCAACTCGGGCACCTCGGAGATCTGGCGCGAGCAGGAGCAGAAGGGGCTCTCGATCAAGGCCATCGACGAGGGCGTGGGCGCGGCGGGCGTGATCCCGATGGGGCCCTACTTCCTGGTGAACCTTTTGGGACTCGACACGGTGCTGCACGTCGCCGAACACCTCGCGGAGAGCTACGGCGATGAGCGCTTCTACGTGCCCAAGGGCATGCAGAAGCTCGTGAGCGAAGGCAAGCTCGGCGCGAAGACAGGCGGCGAGGGCTTCTACAGCAGCGCCGGCGAGCCCAACCTGCCGGGCGAGGGCGAGCCCAACATCGAGGAGCTCGTAGAGATGCTCGTGCTGAAGACCTTCGTGGAGGCCTGCCTCGTGCTCGAGGAGGGCGTCGCGAGCCACCGCGACATCGACTTCGGCCTGATGGCCGGCGCGGGTCTCGACCCCCGCAGGGGGCTGTTGCCGCCGTTTATGAAGGCCGACGTGGAGGGCCTCGACACCATCTTGGAGCGCCTGGAGAACGCGCAGGAGCGCCATGGGGAGCGTTTCGCCCCGCCCACGATCCTGCGTCGCCTCGTCGCGCAGGGGCGCCTGGGGCAGAAGAGCGGGCAGGGCTTCTATGCCTACCCGCAGCCAGATGCCGATGGGGCCCCTGCCACCGAGGTCGTCAAGCTGGAGACGCGCGCGGATGGCGTGGCGATCGCGTGGCTCGCGAACGGGCAGATGAACTCGATCGCGCCTTCTGTGATCGAGGACCTGAGCAAGGTGTGGGAGCACGCGAAGAGCAACGGCATCCGCGCGCTCGTGATCGCCTCCTCGAACCCCTTCCTGTTCAGCGCAGGCGCAGACATCAAGGCCTTCACTGCGATGGACGAGGCTGGCGGCGAGAAGCTGATCCACGGCGCGCACGCGCTGCTGCGCGAGATGGAGCAGACGGGCATCGCCACGATCGCAGCGGTAAACGGCCTAGCGTTCGGCGGCGGCTGCGAGGTGGCGATGGCGTGCGATGTGCGCATCGCGGCGCGCTCGGCCCTGTTCGGCCAGCCGGAGATCAAGCTGGGGATCATCCCCGGCTTCGGCGGCACCCAGCGCCTGGCGCGCCTGGTGGGCACGAACAAGGCGCTGGAGATGAACCTCGTGGGCGATCCGGTGCTCGCGGAGGAGGCCTACGAGTACGGCCTCGTCAACCGCGTGGTGGACGATCACGAACTGCTCGACACCGCCCTGTCGTGGGCGCGCAAGCTCGCGGGCCAGGCGCCGATCGCGATGGAGCAGATCAAGCGCGTCTCCGCCGCGGGCGACCTCGACGAGGGCATCGAGGCCGAGAAGCAGGCCTTCGCGACGGCCTTCGCGAGCGCGGATGCCAAGGAGGGCATCTCTGCCTTCCTCGGCAAGCGCGCCGCGCGCTGGTCGGGGAAATCCTCCTAGCTTTCGAAGATAGCGACTTCTTTGGCCGCTTTGAGTTCTGTCGTGCCTGCGAGGCCGGCTGGGTTGCCGCCGAACAGCAGGCCTGTTTCGGCGCCAATGAACTTATCCGCGTTTGAGAAGTGTTGCTGCTTTTTACCTGCCTGAGTGGTGATCGTGGGTGCTTTGCTCCATTCTTCCAGATGGAGGGGTTTTGGTTCACCGGTCACTGAGCCTTCTATTTTGAAGGTTCCGGCCAGGAGGCCGCAGCCGGCTTTCGAGAGAGTGATAGTCGTGAACTGGCCTTTGGGCAGTTCGGTTGCGCCTTCGGCGATTTCTGCGGTCGCTGGAGTCAGTATCAGGTCTGGAGCTTGTGCCGACTGTTTTGATTCTTCCAGCTGTGATTTGAGGCCGTTCCATTTCCACGCAAGATGGCCGGCGGCATTGACGATGTTGTTTTCGCCAATTTTTACGGCACATTCTTTCAGCACCGGTTTTATGAGTTTGGGTTCGTGGTATGTCAATGCAACTTTGAGTTGACCCTGGAGGTTGTTGTTGTAGATGATCCCTTTCGCTTGCTCTTCTTTTGCGCTGATTTCAAGGGGAGTGGCGGCGATTTCTCCGGTGAACCTCTGTTCTCCACCGGTGCCTTCCACCTTTACTGGCGAGCTGGCTGCAATATAGGTACCTTCGCCTTCCGCGACTTCTCGCTGCCGCCAATAGGGGCCCGCATCGGGCGCGGTGACGGTACTCAGTTCATTGAAGTCGACTTCCTCTTTGAGTTGTCCGGTGGTGATTTCACCGTTGACTTCGTTTTCTTTGCAGAGGGCGCTTTCTTCTCCTTTGCTCACGAGTCCTTTTGCTTCGCCATCGAGGATGACTTCTTTGCCTTTGTCTTCCATGGAGAACGAGCCGAGTTTTTCATTTCCTGCCACGACAGGAATGGTAATAGTGCAAGTACCGCCGCTTTTACCCGTCACTTTGATCTGGAAGGAGCTCTTGACCGAGTCGGTGACTCCTGTGTCTTCGAATGCTTTTTGCGCAAATTGCTCTTCTCGACGGGTCATCGTGGCGGTATTGGATGTACTGAGCCACCCGACGAGGGTGCATGTCTCCGATACAACGAATTTCCCGAGTATATGTGCGCCGACGAGGACCGGTCCTTGGTTTGTGTCGCCTTTCTGGATCGTCCATTCGGTGGTGTTGTTATTGCATTGAATGCTCCGCGATGAAAAGAGACCGCCAGGTATCGTGACTTGCGATCTGGTCGTAGATCCACTGGTGGGGGTCCCGTTCATTGTGTGCCAGTCGGCGGGCGCTGGTGCGACGATGGTCAACAAGCCAACGAGCGCCGCCAATCCGGTGAGGGTGACTTTCTTCATCATGCTGTTCCGTCCTCTCTTGGTGATGAGACTGCCTGAGGGACGCTAGAAGCTCGTATCAATCGTGTCAAAGGTGAGCCAAGGGTCTTTGCGCCGAGCCGCTGGCTCGTGCCGGGCTTGCGCGCCGGACGGCCCGCTTGGCCTGCCCAGGCGGCCGAGCGCGGCGGGTGGCCGCGCAGTCACCTGCCGCGAGGACTGTTTCCGACTGGCGGTGCGGGGAATAGGAACACGAGAACCCAACTCGCGCGCTCCAGCGCGTGGCGCCGGCCGCCAGGTTTGTCTGCGGGCGCACGGGCCTTACGCTCGGGCGATGCGATTGGGCTTCATCGCCGAGCCGCGGGCCCCCAACTCCAACTATCGCGCGATCTTCCCGATGCGCGCGCTGGAGGCGCTGGGGCACGAGGTGCTGTGGCCGGCCGACCTGGAACAGGATCTGCCGCTGGACGCGCTGATGGGCTGTGACCTGGTGCACTGCTTCCGCCGCCTGGATCGCTCGCGCGACTTGAAGCAGCTGGTGGGGCGCGGCGTGGCGGTGAGCTTCGACAACGACGACGACTTCGGCGTCGCCGACATGGCGAAGGACGCCGCGGGCCGGCTCGAAGCGGGAGGGAAGGCGCGCGCGGCGAACGCCAGGCGCTTCACCGAAATACTGCGGCTCACGCGGGCTGTGGACCTGGCAACGACGCCCAGCGAGGTGCTCGCGGAGAAGTACCGCGCCGCGGGGGCAGAGCACGTCGCCGTGATCGAGAACCGCCTCGACGGCGAGCTGGAGGGGTTCGGCACGAAGGCTGCGCACTCCGGTGTCGTCGTCGGCTGGATGGCGGGCGCAGAGCACGAGCGGGATCTGCCGCAGCTGGGGATCGTGGATGTGCTGCAGAGGCTGCTCGATCGGCACTCAGAGCTGCGCGTGGTGAGCGTCGGCCTGCGCTTGCCGCTGCGAGGCGAGCGCTACGAGTTTCGCCCCAAGGTTCCCTTCGGCGAGCTGCTAAGGACGATGGCGGACATCGACATCGGCATCGCGCCGCTCGCCGACACGGCCTTCAACCACGCGCGCTCGGACGTCAAGCTCAAGGAGTACGGGGCGGTGGGGGCAGCGTGGCTCGCCTCGCCGGTGGGGGCCTACCGCGAGCGGGGCGGGGGGGAGGGCGGACGACTCGTGGGGGACGGCGAGTGGTTCGAGGCGCTCGACGGGCTGATCCGCAGCGGCTTCAAGCGCCGGCGGCTCTCGCGCCAGGCGCTGAGATGGGCCCGCGCGCAGACGATCGATCGTTTCGCCTCCCAGTGGGAGGAGGAGTTCGAGTTGGCGATCGCGCGCGCCCGCGCCAGGCGGCTTGCAGCGGCCGCTCGATAACCTCGCTGGTGGTTAGCTGAATGCCCCAGTGAGACCAGCCTCGGTATCGGGTCACTCAGCGTGGTTGGCCGGCGGCTCGTAGTTTCTGAGGATGAACCGTCCCAGGAGAGGGACTGCGAACGAGTACTTGCCCAGCCGATTCTTGTAGATCATCCCTCGCTCGGCGAGGCTCGCGAGCATCTGATTCGCGTGGCTCGGTGAGAAAGTCTTGGAGAGAAGCTCCTTGGCTTTGTCGATTAATTCGAGTATCGTGAATTCATCATCGGGGTGGTCGAGGTTTGCTATGACCCAGAGCAGTTCCCGTCGACGATCTGTGATCTTGGCCCAGCGTCCAGCGAAGAAGTCGGCGTCCAGCTTGCGCTGGATCGCGTCGACCGGAACCATCCTCGGCTCGTCGTTCGCGTGCTGCTGGATGAATACGTCGAAGACCTCGCGACAGATGAACTGGATGAAGTACGGATAGCCGCCGGACTCGCGGCAGATCGTCTCGACGGAATCCGGATGGAACCGGACGGGACAGTTTGCGACCTCGATCGGCTTGAGGATCGCCTCCCTGCTCTCCTCTTCGCTGAGCCTGGTCAGGGTGACGACGCGAAACATTCGCTCCGCATAGGTCCGGGCGTCCACCAGCTTCGGAAACAGCGTTGGGAGGCCGGCCAAGACCAGCATGAACGGAATGCCCTTCTTCTGGATCGACTGGAAGACGTCGAGGAGGACCGATAAGGGGAACTGCTCTTTCCCTGCGTGATCGGAGAGGTTCTGGGCCTCGTCATAGGCAAAGATCACTCGGTGTGGACCCTGCTCGCGAAGGTGGCTCCACGCGAATTCGAGCGTCGCCTTGATCTTGTCGGAGGTGAGACCGGGAGTGTTTGTGTAGACGGACGCAAGCACGTCGTGAGACAGCGGTATCTGACGCGGTTCGCCGGGAGGGCCGAATCCAGTCGGTTGGCCCGCTCGGGGCTCCTCGACGGTGATGGATGAGGTGATCAGGGCGAGGTCTGCGAGGAGGCGCTGCGCGAGCGCGGTCTCGCTGATGCTCGCGGACTCCGATAGATCGGCGGTTGCCCAAAGCCATCCGTGCTGCATGGCGCGAGGCTTGAAGGTCTCCAGGAGGACCGTCTTGCCGACACCGCGAAGTCCGGTGAGAACCATGTTCTCCAGGATCTCTTCCTGCTCGAGGAGGCGATCGAATTCCTTGTACTCGCGTTCACGGCCGGCCAGATGGGGAGGCATGTGTCCGGCTCCCGGCCGGTAGGGGTTCTTGAATTCGATTGGACTCACAGCCGGTTACTCCCTCTACTAAATTTAGTCTTCCAACTAAATTTAGCACAGAGGCTAAGTCACTCTCAATCTGTCTTAGCAGCGCCACAGGGCAGCGTTGTCAACTCCCGGCCATGGCGAGGTCGCGCTCGGGGAGGATCTCCCAGCGCGCCGCGACCTCTTCCAGCTCTTCGCTGAGCGGCCAGCGGTCGGCGAGCGGCGCGCCCCGATGCGCGGCACTCGCGCCCTTCAGGGCCATGCAGCCCGTGTTGTCGCCGATCGCGCGTAGCTCTGCCACCTCGTCCGCGCTCAGCACGGACGCCACCTTCGATGACGACGCTGCCGGGAGTGCCGCCAAGTCGGCGCGCTTGGCCTCAATCGTCCGGCCGCCCTCGCCGCTCTCCTGGATCAGCGTGGGCGCGACGCAGCGCACCGCCGGCTGGGCGAGGTTCCACAGGCAGGCGAGCTGGAGCATGCTGAGGCCGTGGCGCTGCGCGTAGGGGCGCATCCGCTCGAGCTTCTCGCGCCCGGTCTCCACCCAGCCCTCGGGGCGGAACTTACGGTGGTCATAGGGCGCGAACTCGTGACCGGAGAGCACATCGTCGTGGAACATCCCGCCGTAGTCCACCACGCGCGTGATCAGGCTCACCTCGTGTCTCTGCGCGGCGTCCAGCACCAGCTCGCCGGGCCAGGGCTCCAGCGGGCCGAGGATGATCATCGCCCAGTCGATCGACTCCCCAAAGCGCTCCAGACAGTCGATCAGATCGAGCGTGAAGCCGTTCGCGGGCCCGGGGGCGACGCCCAGACGGCGGGTGAGACCGGCGTCGCGCACGGCGCGCATGCCCTCCCACACGGCCTCGCTGGTGTAGCCGGTGTGGTCGGGGTTGTGCAGGAGGAGCAGGTCGAAGGAGTCGACCCCCAGGCGCTCGAGGCTGCGCTCGGTGGCCATGCGGATGTAGTCCGCGTATGCCTCGGGGCCGCGCAGGCGGGGGTCGGTGAAGCGCGGAAAGCCCTTCGCGCCCTCGCGCTCGCCCTCGTAGAAGTCGTGTCCGATCGCGCCCGCGAGGCAGTAGTCCTCGCGGAGGACCCCCACGAGCGCTTCGCCGAGGAGGCTGTCGGCCTGGCCGGCGCCGTAGGTATCGGCTGTGATCACGGTGTCGATGCCCTCCCCCGGACGCAGCAGCGCGCGCAGCCGCTCGTCCTCCAGCGGCTCGCCGAAGTGCATGAAGCGCCCGCCGCTCCAGGTGCCGATTGCGGTGGTGGTGGGGTCCATCGTGCCTCGCACTCTACGACTCTTGAGCGAGGCTCACCGTGCCCGCGGCATGCACCGTGCCGGTGTCACCGCTCGTCTGCGGGCTCGCTCGGGAAGCCCGCCGCGGTGCGTGCGCGCAGCGCCGCCTCAAGGCGCTCGAGCGCGTGGCGAATCGTCTGATCCTCGGGTGGGTCGATGCTCTGTGCAGCAGGGTCTGTCGACGGCGCGATGCTCGCATTCAGCTCGCGTAGCTCTGCAACGCGCGCGGTCAGATCGGGACGATCCTCACCGCCGAGCTCAGTGAGCGCGGCGGCGTAGGCGCTCTGCAGCTCCACGCTCGCGTGGGCGAGGCGTCCCTGATCGAGGTCGCGGCGGGCGCGCAGCGCGAGCTCCTCGCACAGCAGCGCCTGCTCGCGCGCGCTGAGCAGCACCGTGAGGCGCTCCTGCGGGCGCAGCGCCGCGACGCGGCGGCGAGTGCGTGGCTCCTTCCAGGGCAGCTCCAGCGCGTGGCGCCAGTGCCCATCGGCGACCTCCTCGCCCGCTCCCCAGCCGGCTCTTATGACGAGGGCTCGCGCGGGGGAGGGTTCGTGGATGTAGGGGTCGGCGGTGGCGATGCGGTAGGCGTGCAGAACCTCTCCCAGCACCCCCACGGCCGCGCGCGTCTGATGCTCGGGATCGAGCTGCTGAAGCCACGCGCGGGCCTGCGCGTCGCCGGCCACGGCGATGGGGTCGATCACCGTCGCGCGCGTCACCGCCACGGGGGCGGGCTCGGGGACGGCGGGGCGCGAGCGCGTTCGGCGGCGCGCGCGCAGCATCCCCTCCGGCCTGCGGGTGGCGCCGACGGTGCTCAGCACCACCACGTGCTCGGGCTCGCGCTCGGGACCTCCGCGCAGCAGGTAGCGCCCATCGGGCGGCCCGAGCTCCCAGGGAAACTCGAGCTGTACGAAGAGAAATAGTCGCTCGGGCACTCCCGCACCGTATCCTTCAGCCCTCGCCAACGCCCCAGCCCATTCCAATCCCGCCGATCCAAGGAGTGCCGCCGATGTCAGATGAAAGTGCCGCGAAGGGCCTGCGCGAGCGTCTCGCCACGGGCACCGAGGATCGCCTCGGCAGGGCGCTCTCGGATCTCTTGGACAACTCACTGCTCACGGGAGCGATCGGACGCGCGTTCGACGCGCGCGAGAAGGCCGCGCAGGCGCAGGAGCTGGCGATGGGGGCGCTCAACCTCCCCTCGGCCGCGGACATCGAACGCCTCACGCGGCGGCTGCGCTCGCTCTCCCAGCGCCTGGAGGGGATCGAGGATGGCGTGGACCGCCTGAACCGGTCGCTCACGGCGCCGAAGGTCGAAGCGCGCCTGGAGCGAATCGAGGAGCAGTTGGGGGAGCTCTCGCGCAAAGCCGCCACGCCTGCGAAGAAGTCGCCCCCACGCAAGCCTGCGGCGAAGAAACCGGCGACACGCAAGCCGGCGCCTCGGGCGCGACCTTGATCTGCTGAGGGCTCGATGGGAAGCCGGCGACACGCAGCCGGCGAGCTGGCCGGCGCGAGGTCAGTCGCCGAGGGCCGCGACAGCTAAACGCCCCATCGCCTCAGCCGCCGCCAGCAGCTCATCCTCATCGATCCGCTGGCGCCCGTCGCTGCCCAGCAGGTCGGAGACCACAAGCACGCACCCCACTGGCACCTGCAGCCGCTCGCCCACCGCGAACAGTGTGGCTGCCTCCATCTCGACGGCCGCGGCTCCCGCTGCGCGCCAGCTGTGCTCGCGCCGGGAGTCGTGCTCGTAGAAGAGGTCGGTGCTCACGACGGTGTGAGATCCACCATCTCCGTGCGCGCGTCGCGGTGAGGGGACGGTGGCGAGCGCGTCTGTGAGCTTCGCGTCTGCGGCCACCCGCTCGCCGGCCCCCAGGGCACGGCTCGTCCCGTCGGCGGCGATCGCCTCGCCGGCCACGATCAGCTCGCCGAGTCCCAGAGCGCCGTTGAGCGCGCCGCAGGTGCCCACGCGAATCGCGCGCCTGGCACCCAGCGCGACCAGCTCGTGCAAGACGATCGCGGCGCTGGGGCCGCCCATGCCGGTGCTCTGGATGCTCAGCAGCTCACCGTCGGTGGCACGTCCGGTGTAGCCCCAGAGGCCGCGGTGGTGGTTGAACATGAGTGGCTTCTCGAGCAGCCACTGCGCCAGCGCGAGCGCGCGGCCAGGGTCGCCGGGCAGCAGCACGCGCTCGGCCAGCTCGGCCGTGGGGTGCAGGTGGATCGTCTCGTTATGTGACATGTGACTGAATAAAGAGGGGCCCGGCTTGTCGGCCTACGGCCGACTGCGCCACCCTCTACGTCGACTCTAGACCGCCGGCTCGACTCTAGACTGCCGCGCATGGCCAACTCGCCAACGAACGCACTGACGCTCGCCCAGGTCGCCGCGCGTGCGGAAGTCTCGCCGGGCACGGTGCGCCGCTGGGTGAAGGAGGGCCTGGTGCCCCAGTACGAAGGCGAATGGACTCAGGCCGCGGCCTCGCACGTGCGGATCGTGGCGCGCCTGCGCGAGCGTGGGCACAGTGTCGAGCGAATCCGTGAGGCCAGCCAGAGTGGGCGCCTGGTGTTTGGCTACATCGACGAACTGCTGCCAACCTCCGAGGGCCGCTACACGCTCGCGGAGGCCGCAAGGGCGACGGGTCTGAAACCCGAACAGATCGAACGGATCGTCGCGGCGATGGGGCTGAGCGTGCTCTCGGTGGAGTCGATCTCCGAGGAGGATCTGCAGGTGCTGCGCTACGGCGCCGACATCCTCGCCGCCGGCTTCCCCCAGACGGCGCTGCTGCAGATCGCGCGCGTGTATGGGCAGGCGATGGCGCAGATCGCCGATGCGGAGGTGCGCCTCTTCCACATCTACGCGCACGAGCCACTGATGCGAGCGGGGGTCTCCGGTGTGGAGGTGGCCGAGGAGATGGAGGCGCTCACGCGCGAGATGCTCCCCTTCGCGGTGCCCTTCATCAACTACCTGCACGCGCGCCTGCTGGCGTACTTCGTGGAGCAGGACGTGATCGGCCATATCGAAGCGGAGCTCGACGAGGACACTGCCGAGGAGGGGCGTCTGCGGGTGACCGTCGCCTTCGCCGACCTCGCGGGCTATACCCGCCTCACCGAGGAGCAGGGCGAGCAGGAGGCGGTGGGGGCGGTTGAGCGCTTCGTGGAGACGATCGAGCAGACCCTGCCGATCGACGCGCGCGTGATCAAGACGCTGGGCGACGAGGCGATGATCGTGGGTGCCGACCCCGTGGCGCTCACAGAATGGGCGGTGGGGCTCGACGATCTGCTGCCCGCGGGCACGCCGGCGCCGCGCATCGGCATCCACCAGGGGGCGGCGCTCTACCGCGATGGCGACTACTACGGGCGCGAGGTCAACCGCGCCGCGCGTGTCGTCGCGCGTGCGGCGGGGGGAGAGGTGCTGGTGACCCACCCGGTCGTCAACATGGCCTCGATGGCCGCGGGCCCGGAGCGCCTGCGCTTCGAGTTGATCGGCGAGGTGGTGCTGAAGGGCTTCTCCGAGCCCACAGAGCTGTTCATCGCCTCTGCCGCGGAGGAGTAGTGGACGTTCTGAGCCTCGTGCGCGCCGGTGGCCTGCTTCCAGACAGCGCCGGCCGTCCGTGCGTGGCGATGCTCTCAGGGGGGCGCGACTCCGTTTGCCTGCTCGATGTGGCTGTGACTCTGTGCGGGCCTGAGAAGGTGCAGGCGCTGCACGTCAACTATGGCCTGCGCGGGGAGGCCGACGAGGACGAGCGCCACTGCGAGGAGTTGTGTGGGCACTTGGGTGTGCCCCTGGAGGTAGTTTCCGCGGGGCGCTCATCTGGCAATGTCCAGGCTTGGGCTCGTGCGGTTCGCTATGAGGCTGCATTTGGTCTGGCTGAGAAGCACGATGCGGTGTTGGCGGTCGGCCACACGGCGAGCGATCAGGTGGAGACGATTCTCTATCGCCTGGCGGCCTCTCCGGGACGCAGGGCGCTGCTGGGAATGCCCGCACGCGAGGGGCGAATGATCCGCCCGCTGCTGGTCGCCACCCGCGAGCAGACAGCCGCGCACTGCGTCGCGCGGGGCCTGCAGTGGCGCGACGATGTGACCAACGAGGGCGACAAGTACGCGCGCGGGCGCGTGCGCGGAAAGCTGCTGCCGGCATTGCGGGCTGTGCATCCGGCGGCCGAGGCGAACGTGTTGCGCACGGCCGAGCTGCTGCGCGAGGAGACCGCGCTGCTCGATGGGCTCGTCGACGCCGAGCTGGCGGGCGAGTCGTCGATCGCGGTGGAGCGCTTGGCGCAACTGCACCCTGCGCTGGCGCGGCTGCTCACAATCCGCCTGGCGGAGCGGGCGGCCGGCCCCGGCGCCTACGTGCCCCAGGCCGGGGATCGCGTGGCAGAGATCCTCGCACTGGCACACCGTCAGCGCCACGGCGAACTGCACATCGGCGGCCTTGTGAGCGCGAGGATCGACGATGGGCGGCTGCGCATGGTCGCGATCGCGCCGCACTTCCCATCGCCCACGGGAGACTAGAGGGTGGCGCATCCCGTGCGGGGCACAGGCAGCTGGCCGAAACGGGGACTGGCGCCGGAGGCGCGTGTCTACCGGCTTCGGCAGGCCCCTCTCCACCTGTCAGACTCACTCGGCCATGCCCGAGCGTGCCATGACGGTGTCGGCCGACCGCTCCCCCGAGATCGGGGAGGTGCTGGTGGACGCCGAGGCCCTGCAGCGCCGCGTGGCGGAACTGGGCGAGGAGATCTCACGCGACTACGCCGGGCGCTCGTTGCTGCTCGTGGGAGTGCTCAAGGGAGCGGTGTTCTTCCTCTCGGATCTGATGCGCCGCATCGACATCCCCGTGGAGCTCGACTTCATGGCGGTGGCCTCCTACGGCTCGGCGACAGACTCCTCGGGGGTGGTGCGCATCCTCAAGGACCTCGACGTGGTGATCGAGGGGCGCGAGGTGCTGATCGTGGAGGACATCGTCGACAGCGGGCTCACGCTGCAGTACCTACTGCGCAACCTCGGCTCGCGCGACCCTGCGTCGCTGGAGGTGTGCGCACTGTTGACCAAGCCCGAGCGCCGCAAGGTCGATCTGCCGACGCGCTACGTGGGCTTTGAGATACCCGATCGATTCGTCGTGGGCTACGGCTTAGACTATGCTGAGCGCCACCGCAACCTTCCGTATGTAGCTGCGTTGACGCGGTAAAGTGGGCCATTCATGAGTCGCTTCTTCAAAAGCGCCGCATTCCCGATCCTCATCGTGGTGCTGGTCGCGTTCGCAGCGACCAAGCTGATCCCCTCGAGCTCGAGCGGCGGCCCCGAACACACCTACCAGACGTTCGTCTCCAAGGATCTCCCGAGCGGGCGCGTGGAAAAGGCCGTCATCAAGCAGAAGGGCAACGCCGTCGAAGTCAAGCTTCAGCACCCCAGCGAAACCTACGAATTCGGCTACCCCGAGCAGGCCGCCTCGCAGCTGATCTCGCAGATCGAAAAGGCCGGGGTGCGCTTCAACGTCGAAACCAACAAGAGCAGCGTGCTGCTCTCGATCATCACCTACATCATCCCGTTCGTGCTGTTCCTGGGCTTCTGGATATTCCTCATGAACCAGGTTCAGGGCGGGGGCTCGAAGGTGATGTCCTTCGGCAAGTCGCGCGCCAAGCGTCTCTCCGCGGATTCGCCCAAGATCACCTTCCGCGACGTCGCCGGCGTGGACGAGGCCGTGGAGGAGCTGCACGAGATCAAGGAGTTCCTCGAGAACCCGAAGCGCTTCCAGGCCCTCGGTGCGCGCATTCCCACCGGTGTGCTGCTCTACGGACCGCCTGGAACCGGCAAGACGCTGCTCGCGCGCGCGGTCGCCGGCGAGGCGGGGGTGCCGTTCTTCTCTATCTCGGGCTCGGACTTCGTGGAGATGTTCGTCGGCGTGGGCGCCTCGCGCGTACGCGACCTGTTCGAGCAGGCCAAGCAGAACTCGCCGTGCATCATCTTCATGGACGAGATCGACGCCGTGGGGCGCCACCGTGGCGCGGGCCTCGGCGGCGGACACGACGAGCGCGAGCAGACGCTCAACCAGCTGCTCGTGGAGATGGATGGCTTCGAGGCGAAGGACAACATCATCATGATCGCGGCCACCAACCGGCCCGACATCCTCGATCCGGCGCTGCTGCGCCCCGGGCGCTTCGATCGCCAGATCGCCGTGGATCGCCCCGATCGCAAGGGCCGCGCGAAGATCCTCGAGGTGCACACGCGCGGCAAGCCGCTCGCGAAAATCATCGACATCGACTCGCTCGCGGGGCAGACGCCGGGCTTCACCGGCGCGGACCTCTCGAACCTGATCAACGAGGCCGCGCTGCTCTCCGCGCGCACCGGCAAGCGCGAGATCGGCCAGGAAGAGCTCGAGGAGGGGATCATGCGCGTGATCGCGGGCCCCGAGAAGAAGACGCGCGTGATGAGCGAAAAGGAGCGCCTGATCACGGCCTACCACGAGATGGGCCACGCGATCGTGGGGCACTACCTGGAGCACTCCGACCCCGTGCACAAGATCTCGGTGATCTCGCGTGGGCAGGCGCTGGGCTACACGATCTCGATGCCTCAGGAGGATCGTTTTCTGACCACGCGCGCCGAGCTAAACGACACGATGGCGATGACCCTTGGAGGTCGCGCCGCCGAGGAAATCGTCTTCGGCGAGATCACCACCGGCGCTTCCAACGATCTGGAGAAGGTGACCGCGACAGCGAAGCAGATGGTGATGCGCTTCGGCATGTCCGCGAAGCTCGGTCCGCGCGTCTTCGGCCACGACCACGGTCAGCCCTTCCTGGGCCGCGAGTTCTCCACCGAGCCCGACTACTCCGATGAGATTGCACGCGAGATCGACGACGAGGTTCGCCGCATCATCGAGAGCGCCCACAAACGGGCCACAGACACTCTCACCGCGCACCGCGAGCGCCTCACGCGCATCTCCGAGCTGCTGCTCAAGCGCGAGACGATCGAGAAGGAGGAGTTTCTCGGCCTGCTCGCGGGCAAGAGCGAGGAGGAGGTCTTCGGGCCCGACGAGGACACCACCCCCGAGCTGCCCGCGCCCACCGCGCCGGCGGACCGCGCGGGACGCGAAGCGCCAAGGCCGCTGCCACGCCCGGGCCTCGCCGGCGGCACCGCAGACTCCTAGACCTTAGAGCGCCTATCAAAATGAGTGCACGTCTGGATGCGGCCGATGGCCTTCGCGGAGCGGCGTCCTCGGGGCTCGACTTGGCACCACCAAGCCTTCACCCCTGCGTCCTTGCTCCACTCGACCCTCGACCACCCCAGCCGCACCCACATTTTGATAGGCGCTCTCCGTGAGGGCGCCCTTTCGCCTGATGGGCGTGGTAAACGTGACGCCCGACTCGTTCTCCGACGGCGGGCTGTTCCTCGACGCCGGCGCCGCCATCGCGCACGGGCGCGAGCTCGCGTTGGAGGGGGCCGACATCCTCGACGTGGGCGGCGAGTCCACGCGGCCGGGCGCCGAGCCGGTGGGGGAGACAGAGGAGCTGCGCCGCGTGCTGCCCGTGATCGAGGGATTGGTCGAGCTGAGCGGGATGCCCCCTCGCCTGCAGATCTCGATCGACACCTCCAAGGCACCCGTGGCCCGCGCGGCGCTCGCTGTGGGAGCGAGCATCGTCAACGACGTGAGCGCCCTGCGCGCCGACCCCGAGATGGCCGCGGTGGTGGCCGAGAGCGGAGCGCAGTGCTGTTTGATGCACATGCAGGGCGAGCCGCGCACGATGCAGAGCGATCCGCGCTATGAGGACGTGGTGGATGACGTGAGGGCGTTCCTGGAGGAGCGCCTCACGTTCGCGGTGCGCGAAGGGGTGGCAGAGCAGCGCATCCTGCTCGACCCGGGCATCGGCTTCGGCAAGACGATCGCGCACAACCTCGCGTTGCTGGCGCGCCTGGAGGAGCTCACCACGCTGGGCCGTCCGCTGGTGGTGGGCACCTCGCGCAAGAGCTTTCTCGGGCGGCTGCTGGCCGATGCGCAGGGTGGCGGGGAGCCCGTGGCGGTGGCACAGAGGCTCCCCGGCACCCTGGCGAGCAGCGTGATGGCCTACGAGCGGGGGGCGAGCGTGCTGCGGGTGCACGACGTCGCGCCGGTGCGCGCTGCGCTCGTGGTGGCGGCTGCTACCTTGGGCGAGCAATGGGGGCTGACGCCGATGACGAGGATCTGAACGGCGAGGATCTCCACGCCGAGGAGGGCTCCAGCTCGAGGCCCGAAGATCCCGAGACGGATGGGGACCACGAGGAAGATCGGGACGAGGACGACGAGGACGACGAGGACGATGAGGACGAGGAGCGGGAGGCGCTCGAGTCGGTGACGATCGAGATCACGGGTCTCTCGCTGTACACCCATCACGGCGTGAGCGCGGCCGAGCGGGAGGTGGGCCAGCGTCTCGTGTTCGATCTGCGCCTGGATCTGGGCGAGACCGACGCCACGGTGACCGATCAGATCGAGGACACCGTGGACTATGGAGAGGTGTGCCAGCTGGTGGCGCTGATCGCCCAGCAGCGCTCCCACAAGACGCTCGAGCGGCTGTGCTCGACGATCGCCGATCGCCTGCTCGCGGACTACGAGCTGGAAGGGGTGTGGGTGAAGGCGGCCAAGCCGGAGCCTCCGATTCCGCTCACGGTGGATGAGGTCTCGGTGGAGGTGTGGCGCGAGGCTGAGCAGTAGGCAGGCGGTGCGCCGGTAGGGCTGCGCAGAGGATCCAGGGCAGCCCGCTATGGGAGACCCTGGCCGAGAGCGCAATGAGGACGGAAGATTTTGTCAGCGGCCTTGACAAGTTAGTTAGCACTCACTATAAATGGCTCCATGAACCGCCTCACGGATCTGGCCGCGGGACGTCCCCGCCGCGTTTTGGTGGTGGCGGGGATCGTGTTTCTGCTGGCTGCGGTCCTCGGCGGTCCCGTGGCGGGGGTGCTGAAAGGGCGCTCGCAGGACTTCCACGACCTGCACGATCAGAGCCTGCGCACGAAAGCAGCGATCCAGAACGCGACCGGCCAGTCCCCGGACTATGGCGTGGCTGCGGTGCTGAAGAGCACGGGCGACGCGCGCACGGATCCTGCGGCTGCGCGCACGACGGCGCGGCTGGCGGCGCTGCTCACAGCGCAGAAGGGCTTTCAGCGGGTGCTCGACTACCCCTCGAGCCACCTTGCCTTCCTCGTCTCGCGCGATGGCCGCGAGAGCGTGGTGTTGGCGGCGTTTGCCACGCAGGAAGAGTCCGCGAATGCGGTCGCAAAAGTGCGCCCGCTGCTCGCGGGGTCCGGGGTGCGCTTCGGGGGCCAGGATGTGGCGTTCGACGAAATCAACCACCGCACCTCAACCGATCTGGAGCGCGCCGAGCTCCTCGCCTTCCCGATCCTGCTGCTCCTCTCGCTGTGGGTGTTCCGCGGTTTGGTGGCCGCGATGCTGCCTCTCCTGGTGGGCGGCTTTGCGATCGTGCTCACCTTCGTGGTGCTGCGCCTCGTGAACCAGTTCGCGGGCCTCTCGATCTTCGCCGTCAACCTAGTCACCGGCGTGGGGTTGGGCCTCGGCATCGACTACAGCCTCTTCATCCTCTCGCGCTACCGCGAGGAGCTCGCCGGAGGAAAGGAACCGCGCGAGGCCATCGCGCACACACTGCAAACGGCTGGACGCACGGTGCTCTACGGCTCGCTCACCGTCGCCGGCGCGCTGGCCTCGATGCTGGTGTTCCCCGAGCGCTTCCTCTACTCGATGGGCGTGGGCGGACTGACGGTGGCATTGATGGCCGGGGGCGTCTCGCTGGTGGTGCTCCCCGCGGTGCTGATCGCCCTGGGCCCGCGCATCAATTCGCTCTCGCCCAGGTGGATGCAGCGCGGCACGGAGCGTGCCGCGGCCACCAATGAGGAAGGCGGCTGGGCGCGGCTGGCGCGTGCGGTGATGCGCCGACCGGGCACGGTGGCGCTCGTGACCTCGGCGGTGCTGCTCGCGATCGCCTCGCCCGCGCTGCGCCTGGCGCTGACTCCAGCCGATGCGCGCGTGCTGCCGAGCTCCTCGGAAACCCGCCAGATCGCGGGTGTGCTCACGCGCGACTTCGCGGTGGATGGCTCGCAGACGATCACGATGGTGATTGGGGGCAACACAGCCGCTGTGCACGCGGTGGCCTCGCGGGCGCAGCAGATCGCCGCAGGCCAGGCGCAGGTCGCGCCGCCGCGCTACCTCGGCAAGGGACGGTGGGAGATCGATCTGCTGCCGCAGGGCTCGGGCGCATCCACGGCCAATCAGGCGCTCGTGAAGCGTCTACGCGCGCTCGTGAACCCCACTGGCGGACTCGTGGGCGGTCCCACCGCGGGCTTCCTCGATCAGAAGTCCTCGATCGCCTCACACGTGCCGCTGGTGCTCGCGATCCTCGCGCTGGTTACGTGCGGCTTCCTCTTCCTGATGACGGGCTCCGTGGTGATGCCGCTGATGGCGCTCGCGATGAACCTCCTCACGGTGGGCGTCGCGGCGGGCCTGTTGGTGCTCATCTTTCAGGATGGCCACCTCTCCTCGCCGCTGGGCTTCACCCCGATCGGGGGCCTGGAGGAGGCGAACCTGGTGCTGCTGTTCGTGATCGCCTTCGCGCTCTCCACCGACTACGGCGTGTTTCTCTTCGGACGCATCAAGGAGGCGCACGACAGCGGTCTCTCGGCCCGCGATGCGGTCGCGCGCGGACTGGAGCGCACCGGACGCCTGGTGACTGCCGCCGCGCTGCTGTTCTGCGTGGCGATCGGCGCGTTCGCGAGCTCGCACATCTTCTTCGTGAAGCAGCTCGGCGTGGGCGCTGCCCTCGCGGTGGCGATCGACGCCACCGTGGTGCGCGCGCTGCTCGTGCCCGCGCTCATGGGCCGCCTCGGCGAGTGGGCCTGGTGGGCGCCGGGGCCGCTGCGCAGGCTGCACGATCGGATCGGCCTGCGCGAGGGAGGGCGCGTGGACTCCACGCCCGCCGCCCGCGAGGGAGCACGGGAAGGATCCGCCCCGGTGGGCGTCTTGGAGAGTTAATAGGGAGGGGTCGCGTAGCCGGAGTTGCCTGCCCTGCCGACCCCTCCGCAAGACAGCCAGGCACCGAAAGGCGGCAGCATGAGAGCGCGCAATCTTCTGCTTATGATCCCGCTGGGAGTGGCATTGGCGCTGCTGCCGGCTATGGCGAGCTCGGAAACGGTGCCCTCGGTGGAAGCAGTGGGCACCGGCCAGGGGGGGATCTACGAAACCTATGCGTGGTCGCCGACGCAGGCGACGGTTGCGGCGGGGGGCTCGGTGCGGTTCTCGACAGGCTCCACCGCTGCGCCGCACGGCATCGTCTGGACGAGCTCCGTCAAGCCGACATGCAGCAGCGGCGTCCCGGTGGGTGAAAGCGCAGAAAACTGGAGCGGCTCGTGCACCTTCGCGCAGGCAGGCACCTACACGTTCCACTGCTTCGTGCACGAATACATGACCGGCGCGATCACCGTGACCGCCGCGGGGGGCACCACCACGACCACGACGACGGGCACATCCGCGCCGCCTCCTTCACCCACCCCAACCACCACGACGCCACCCGTGACGCCCAAGCCGATCGTGGGCAGCCATCTCACCAGAGCGCAGAAGCTCGCCAGGGCGCTGAAGGCGTGCAGGAAGAAGCCCAAGAGCAAGCGCGCGGCGTGCCGCAAGCGCGCCCTCAAGCGCTACGGGCCGAAGAAGAGGTAGGCGCTTTGCAGCATCCCCGAGGGGAGGGTGAGAGGCCCCCTACGCGTGCAGCCGCACCGGCAGCGTCTTGAGCTGGTTGAGGAAGACCGATTCTGTGCGCAGCGAGTCGCCCTCGATCGTCATCTCGGGGAAGCGCTTGAGGGTCTCCTCGAAGAGGATCCGCAGCTCCAGGCGCGCCAGCGCCGTGCCCAGGCAGAAGTGGCGTCCGCCGGCGCCGAACGCCTGGTGCTCCTCTTCGCGGCGCACATCGAAGCGATCAGGGTCGACATGGCGTGTCTCGTCGCGATTGGAGGAGACGTACCACATCACCACCTTCTCGCCCTCCTTGATCTGCGCTCCGTTGAGCTCGGTATCGCAGGTGGCGGTGCGGCGGAAGTGCGCGAACGCGGGGAACATGCGCAGCGACTCCTCCACCACGCCTGGAACAAGCGAGGGGTCGGCGAGCACCAGCTCGCGCTGATCGGGGTTTTCGATCAAGGCCTTGATGCCGCTGCAGTAGGTGGCCTTCGTGGAGTCGTTGCCCGCGGCGACCAGTAGGAAGAAGCCCATCACGATCTCGTGTTCCTCGAGCTTCTCGCCATCCACTTCGGCGTGCACGAGCACGCTTGTGAGGTCGTCGGTTGGGGTCTCGCGGCGCTCGGCGATCAGCTTTCCGCAGCGCTCGAAGATCTCCGCGACGCCCTTTTCGATTCCCGCCTGAACGTCGCCGTGCGGATTCAAGTCGGCGTCGCCCGCGGCCAGTGTCGAGTTCATCAACCGGGCCCAGATCTCGTCGTCCTCGGGCGGGATGCCCATGAACGAGCCGATCACGCGCGAGACCACAGGCTGGGCGACATCGTTCACGAGGTCGCACGTCTCGCGCCCCTCGAGGCGATCGAGCACACCGATGGTGATCTCGCGAATCGCAGCCTCGTGGGCGGCGATTCGCTTGGGCGTGAAGCCCGCCTGGAACAGCGCCTTCACACGGTCGTGCTTGGGCGGGTCCATGCCGATGAACATCGCGCGCGAGAGCTCGATTGGGAAGCCGATGTTGGCGGCCGTAACGCCCCCCACTTCCGATGAGTAGGTCTTGAAGTCACGGCTCACCGTACGCACGTCCTCGCCGGTGGTCACCGACCAGTAGCCGGCCTCCTCGGGAAATTCGGTGATCTGCGAAGTCCAGTGCACGGGGCATTCCTTGCGCATACGCGCGAACAGCTCGTGCGGCACACCCTCTTCCCATACCTCGCGCTCGGTGAGGAGCACGTCCTTGATGTCGCGGGTTGCCGTTATGTCCTTCGGGTCGCTGCTTGCCGTCGATGCCATCTGGAGACCTCCTGGTCGCTGCTTGCGCGCGGGGACGATCGCGTCATCATACTGGCCAGGCGGCCAGTTTGCGAGGGTGAGCTACTGTGGCGCGTCGTGTCTGGCCCAATCGCTACCCCCCGGACAGGTCTGCTCGGCCTCGGCTCCAACGTGGGCGAGCGGCGCAGCCACCTGCAGGCCGCCGTCGACGCGCTGCCCGCGGCGGGAGTCGAGGTGCTCGCGAGCTCCTCCGTGTATGACACCGACCCCGTGGGCGAGGTGCTCGATCAGGCGAGCTTTCTCAACGCCTGCCTGTGGGTGCGCACATCGCTTGAGCCGCTCGAGCTGCTGGATGTCGTCAAGCGCCTCGAGCGCGAGCTGGGGCGGGGGAGCGAGGGCTTAGAGCCCGTGCGTCATGGCCCGCGCGCGATCGACATCGACGTGCTGCTGCTGGGAGATCTGGAATTGCGTCACGAGCGCATGTTCCTGCCCCACGAGCAGGTGCTCGCGCGCCGCTTCGTACTCATCCCCGCGCTCGAGCTCGATCTCGACCTCACCGTGCCCGACGGGCGGCGCCTGGCCGATGCGCTGCTCGCGCTGCCGCTCGGAGAGGGAGTGCGCTGGGCCGGTCCGCCGCTCGAGATCGGCAGCCGTCAGCTCAGTGAACGATGACCTTGCCGTTCATGTGCGGATGCACCGTGCACGTGTAGCTGTATGTGCCGCTGCGCGTGAAGCGCACCGTGAACGCTCCATGCGTCATCACGCGCGACTGGAAGCCATGGCCCACCACGTTGTGCTGCGTGCGGCCGTCCTGCCAGAGCCATGTAACGCTGTCTCCGCGGCGGATCGACACGGCGCCCGGCAGGAACTGGTCGTGCTTGAGCACCACCGTATGACTGCCCGCGATGTGTGCGCCGCCTAGCGCCGCCGCGGGTATCGCTCCTGTGCACGCCATTGCGATCGTCGCCAGCACCGCCACACACTTGCCGTTCATTGCAGCTCCTTTTGCCTCGTTGCGCTCTCCCTTATAGGGACGCTCGTGGGCGCCAAACCTTCCCGTCGCCAGCGCGAGGATAGTGGCGGCGGTCGGCTGCCCCTGCCACTTCGCGCGCGGCCCGGACGAATAGCGGGGTTTACGGGAAGGATCGCCGCGCGCGGGTGTCCTGGCTGGTTGAGGGGCGCGTCGCGTCGCGCACCCGTTCGGAGAGAGGCCACGACTCGAGAGGGTGGGTAATGAGGTTACGCAAGCGCCATGTTCCTGTTATCGCATCGCTCTGCGCCTTTGCCATAGCGATTCTGCCCTCGCTCGCCAGCTCTGCCACGACGGCGTCCGTGGAAGCGCTCAATGAAGGCTCCGGCCTCTACGGCGAAACGCATCGCTGGTCGCCCTCCCAGGTCGCCGTCACAACGAATGGAGGCAAGGTGACATTTGCCAACCACTCAATGTCGGTGCCCCACGGCATCGTCTGGCAGAGCACCCCCGCGACCCCCTCCTGCGAAGAAGGCGAACACCAGGTGCCCGTCGGCAAGACCCACTCGGGCACCAACTGGAGCGGCGCCTGCACCTTCACCCAGGAAGGGACCTACACCTACTACTGCTCCGTGCACGGTCTCGCGATGTCGGGCACCGTCTACGTCAATGCCGCCGGCGCGCTGCCCCCCACAGCCGCCACCGAAGCCCCCGCCGCGGTCACCGAAACCACGGCAACGCTGAAGGGCATCGTCAACCCCAACGGACAGGCCACCTCCTACTACTTCAACTACGGCACCACCGCGAGCTACGGAAAGAAGACAACCGAACTCAGCGTCGGCAGCGACGGCGTCGATCACGCGCTCTCCGCGCCGGTGAGCGAACTCGCGCCTGGGACCACCTATCACTTCCAGATCGTCGCGTCCTACGCGTCGGGCGCGAGCCATGTGCTCGGCGATGACCGCACCTTCACCACGATCTCGCCGCCCGGCGCGCCCGCGGTGAGCACCGGTGAAGCCGTCGCGCTGAGCGAAACCGGAGCGACTCTCGCGGGCACCGTGAACCCCAACGGCAAGGCCACGACGTGGTTCTTCAACTATGGCACCACCAACAGCTACGGGCACAGCACCCCCATCCAGTCGGCGGGCGAAGGCAGCCTCGCCAGTGCCGTATCGGTGCCCGTGAACGGACTCGCGCCCGGCACCACCTATCACTTCCAGGTGGTTGCACACAACGAACTGGGCGACGCCCCCGGCGGCGATCGAACCTTTACGACGCCATCGCCTCCTCCTCCTCCACCACCACCGACGGAAACCACCACCACGACGACTACCACGCCCACCGCCACAACCGCCGCGACCCCGCCGCCGGTGCTCTCAGGGGGACCCGCTCCGCCTCCCTCGCTCCCCGCACCGATCCCGAGCGTTAGCGGCTCGCCGTTCGCCGGGAGCGCATCCACAGCCGTGAAGGTGGCCTCCACTCAGCGGGGCTCGTCGGTTCGCGGCTCGGTCGCCGTGTCCGCGGCCGGCGCCGGGGGGCGTCTGGAGGTCGATCTTCTCGCCGCCACCGCATCGCTCGCGCGAAAGCACTCAAAGACGGCGCGCATCGGACGCTTCGTGCGCGCCTCCCTCGCGGCCGGCAAGGTGTCCTTCTCGGTATCCCTCAACGCTCAGGCCAAGCGCGCCCTCGGGCGCCACCACCGCCTATCCGTGGTCGTGCAGGTGAGCCTCACGCCGCTTCACGGCGCTGCGGTCACGAGTACTCGCAGTGTCGTGCTGCGCGGATAAGGGCTGGCTCTCCGCCAGTTTGCGGGGATGGCGGTGTGCCAGCGGGGGGTTCGCTCGCTCGGCTCTACGCCAGCCACGTGGCCGGCAGTGTGCCGGCCGGGACTTCGCCCACCATCGGTGGGAAGTAGCGCGTGAGGGCCATCGCCGGGTGGTTCTCCAGCAGGGGGCGCACGTCGACGATCGTGTTCAGCAGGCGGATCGTGCTGCCGATCTGCAGATCCGCGGCGTTGGGCTGCTCGCCTCCCAGGAGGCCCGAGGCGATCCAGCCGTCGATCTTCTCCAGCTGGCCGGGGAGCGCGCCGAGATCCTCGAGCACATGCTCGTCCTTGGCCTTATTGCGCAGCGCCATCAGCCGCGCCATCAGCGGCAGCGTGGGGCGCATCGCCGCGCGCGGCAGCGGCAGCTTCGCATCGTCGGGCACGTAGCTCTCCATGCAGCCCGCGTTGCGCAGGAACGCCGCGTCGAGGATGCGCCGCGGCGCGCTCTGCAGCACCTCGTCGCCCCAGCGCTCGGCCTCCAGCACCTTTGCCCGCTCGCCCGCGTCGGTGGGCAGCAGGGGCGGCTCGGGCACCATCTCATCCAGGCGGCGCATGATGTGGCGCGAGCCCACCATCTTCTCGCCATTCACGCGCACGCCCGGCACCGTCATGCCTCCATACAGCAGCGGTCCGGCGGCCATCTGCACCAGCGGCAGCAGGTCCACACGGCTATATGGGATCGACTTCATCCCGAGCGCCACTTCCACCGCCGCACAGGGATGCGAGCCGGTGAGCACATACAGCTTCAGCTTCTTCGGGCTCGCTCCGTTGGTGGGCACTCGCGGAGCATACACCCGAGATGCGGGTTTGGCTGGTGAGCCAGCCCACGGTTGGCGCGGACGGGAGCCTAAGGACGGCCCTGATCAGGTCCTATCGGTAGGCTCCCGCCCTCGATGCTGCTCGTCGTCGATGTCGGAAACACCCAAACCCACTTCGGCGCCTTTCGCGGCGAGGAGCTCGTGGAGCACTGGCGCTTTGCCACCGTCCGCGACTCCACCGCCGATCAGCTCGGCGCCGCGCTGCGCAACCTCCTCGAGCTGCGCGGTTTGGGCTTCGAGGATCTCTCCTCCTCGATCGTCTCCTCCACCGTCCCCCAGCTCGAGCCCGAATGGACCGCGATGGCCCTGCGCTACCTGCGCCATGAGATGCTCGTAGTGGGTCCCGGCTTGCGCACCGGCATGGCCATCCGCTACGACAACCCCCGCGAGATCGGCGCCGATCGGCTCGTCAATGCCGTCGCGATGCGCGCGCGCTTCGGCGGCTCCGCGGTGTGCGTGGACTTCGGCACCGCCACCACCTTCGACGTGCTCTCCCACGAGGGCGAGTACATCGGCGGCGCGCTCATGACCGGCATCGAAATCTCCCTCGACGCGCTCACCGAGCGCGGCGCGCGCCTCCCCAAGGTCGAGCTCGCCCCGCCCCGCTCGGTCGTCGGCAAGAACACGATCGACGCCATCCGCTCGGGTGTCGTCTTCGGCTACGCCGGTGCCGTCGATGCGATCCTGCGCCGGCTCTACGACGAGCTTGGGGAACGGCTCTCGGTGATCGCCACCGGCGGGCTCGGGCACCTGGTGGTTCCGTTCACTGAGGAGATCACCGAGGTCGACGACCTCCTTACCCTCACTGGCTTGCGGCTTCTCTACGAGCTCAATTCCTGAGGGCCCACCCCGTCAGGGGCGTGCGGCTGGGGTGGTCGAGGGTCGAGTCGGGGCGAGGACGCAAGGACGAAGGCTTGGTGGGGCCAAGTCGAGTCCGAGGACGAAGTCCCGCGAAGGCCATCGGCCGCATCCAGACGTGCGGACCTGACGGGGTGGGTCCTAACTGCGCGGCGCCGCTGCCGGCCGGAAGGCCGGCCTTCCCAGCTATTTTCCGTTGTATGTCGAGCGCTCCCGACCTTGCCTCGCCCTGGACTCTCGGTCCGTTGCGCGTGCCCAACCGGGTTCTGCTGGCGCCGCTTGCGGGGATCGGCAACTGGTTCGTGCGCCTGCAGGCCAAGCGCTATGGCGCCGGCATGGCCGTCTCGGAGATGGTCTCCTCGCCACGCGCCTGCACTTCCGCAACGAGCGCACCTGTGTGGAGATGCTTCGCATTCATCCCCCGGTCGCGAGCCGCGAGGGGGGGCCCCGTTTCGATCCAGCTCTTCGGGCAGGACCCCTCGGTGATGCGCTCCGCCGCTGCGCTCGCTCGCCACTGCGGGGGCCGACGCGATCGATCTCAACATGGGCTGCCCCGTGCCCAAGGTCTGTCGCACCGGCGCCGGTGCCGCGCTGCTCTCCGATCCCGCGCTCGCCGTCGCGGTGGCTCGCGCCGCCGTCGAGGGCTCCAATTTGCCGGTGACCGTCAAGCTGCGCTCGGGTCTGCGCCCGGGGGACACCTCCGGTTTCGATCTCGCCCACCGGCTCGTCGAGGAGGCCGGCGTCGCCGCTATCGCCTTTCACCCCCGCTCGGCCTCCGTTCAGCACAAGGGCGTCCCCGACTATGCCCTCGCTGCACGCCTCGCCGCCTCGCTGCCCGCTCCCGTGATCCTCACCGGGGGGCTGCGCGACGTCGAGGCCGCGCGCGCCGCTTATGAGTCCACCGGCGTCGCCGCCGTGATGCTCGCCCGCGGCTGCCTCGGCAATCCGTGGCTGTTCGAGCGTCTCCTCGGCACCCGCCTGGAGGAGCCCACTCGCGAGGAGGTCCTTGCCGAGCTCGACTGGGTGCTCGCGTGTGCCATCGAGCACCTCGGCGCCGAGCGCGCCACACGCTATCTGCGCAAGTTCTATCCCTGGTATCTCGCTCGCCTGGACCTCGATCGAGAGGCCCTCAAGAGTCTGCAAGAGGACTTGCAGTCCGCTCCCACACTGGAGCATGTCAGGGCTCTACTGGGGCTTTCCTCGCCTTCCGCGAGCCTCGCCGCCTGAACTGCATCGGGTCTCGCGCGCGTCTGGCGGACGGCTCGCTTCCCTCGCTATACTGCTGCGCTCGCTGCCCCCGCCATCACCACGTTTCCCAGCGTGCGGGCGGGTTTTGTTCTGTTTGTCGGGTCTCCCCAGCGATACCTCCTAGCGATCAAGGGTCACATGCCGAAGGACGTCATCCTCACCCCCGAAGGTCTCGAGAAGCTCCGCGATGAGCTCGAGACGCTCTCCACCACTCGCCGCCGCGAGGTCGCCGAGCGCATCAAGGAGGCCCGCGAGTTCGGAGACATCTCCGAGAACTCCGAGTACGACGACGCCAAGAACGAACAGGCCATGCTCGAGTCGCGCATCGCCCTGCTGCAGGAGAAGCTGCGCATGGCCACCGTCATTGAGACCAAGGACCTCTCCACCGACGTCGTTCAGGTCGGCTCCGTCGTGCACGTCAAGGACGAAAAGACCGGCAAGTCCGTCAAGTACACAATCGTCGGCTCCGCCGAGGCCAACCCCGAAGAGGCCAAGCTCTCCAACGAGTCCCCCGTCGGCCGTGCCCTCCTTGGGCACCGCCGCAACGACACCGTCGCCGTGAAGGTTCCGCGCGGTCCCGCGCGCAAGCTCAAGATCACCAAGATCGACATCGGGCTGAAATAGGAGACCCGCGGGGGCAGCTGCCTCCCCGGGTCGCCTGCCTTTCCTCCGTTTGTCCTCCGGGCTGCCGTTTTGGGCCCCTAACATCTTTCTTGGTTATGTCAAAGCTCGAAGCGCACCCTTCTGTGTCCTCCCCCGAGCCCGCCAACGGAGCGGACGGTCTCGGCGTGCCCGAGTCCGAGGAGCGCGGCCTCGCCGAGCTGATGGCCGTGCGCCGCGCCAAAGCCCACCTCCTGCTCCCTCCCGGAGAGAGCGCCTTTCCCTACTCCTTTCCCGATACCGAGCCCATCGCCGAGGTGCGCGCCGGCTTTCGAGCACCTTTCCCCCGGTGAGGAAACCGACTCCATCCACCGTGTCGCCGGGCGCCTCGCCGCGCGCCGCGGCCAGGGCAAGGCCGCCTTCCTGGACCTCGTCGATCGCAGCGGTCAGATCCAGCTGCACGCACGCCTGGACGTGCTGGGCGAGGAGGCCTTCGAGCGCCTGCTCCAGCTCGACCTGGGCGACCTCCTCGGAGTGAGCGGCGCCGCGATGCGCAGTCACAAGGGCGAGCTCTCGCTGCGCCTGCAGTCCTTCGAGGTCCTCGCCAAGTCGCTGCGCCCGCCGCCCTCCAAGCACTACGGCCTCGCCGATGTGGAAACGCGCTACCGCCAGCGCGAGCTCGACCTGATGTCAAGCGAGGACGCCCGCCAGCTCTTCGTCACGCGGGCGCGCATCATCTCCGCCGTGCGCTCGCACCTCGACGAGCGCGGCTTCATCGAGGTCGAGACGCCCGTGCTGCAACCGCTCTACGGCGGCGCGCTGGCGCGCCCCTTCACCACCCACCACAACGCACTCGATCGCACCCTCTACCTGCGCATCGCCACCGAGCTCTTCCTCAAGCGCTGCATCGTGGGGGGCCTCGAGCGTGTGTATGAGCTCGGCAAGGACTTCCGCAACGAGGGCATCTCCGCCAAGCACAACCCCGAGTTCACGATGGTCGAGTGGTATGAGGCCTACGCCGACTACCTCCACGAGGCAACCCTCACCGAGCAGCTCGTAGGCGCGGTTGCCGCCGCCGTCGACTACTCCGGCGAGCTCGACTTCTCTGCCCCCTGGCGCCGCGTCGGGTTCGTTGAGTCGATTCGTGAGGCCACCGGCATCGATGTGATGGCCCACCACGATGCAGCCTCGTTGGCGGCCGCAATCGGCGCCTCGGCCCAGATCGCCGCTTCGGGCCTCGCGCTCGACACCGAGGGCGCCACTTGGCCCCAGCTGGCGGATGAGCTGCTCTCCAAGTTCGTCGAGCCCTCCTTGCGGCAGCCCACCTTCGTGATGGACTACCCGCTCGAGCTCTCCCCCTTCGCGCGCGCCCACCGCTCAGCGTCCGGGCTCGCCGAGCGCTGGGAGGCCTTCGCCGGGGGCATGGAGATCGCCAACGCCTTCTCCGAGCTCAATGACCCCGACGTGCAGCGTCAGCGCTTTGAATCCCAGCGGCGCCTCGCCGAGCTGGGCGACGAGGAGACCCAGCCGTGGGACGAGCTCTTCCTCGAGGCGCTCGAGCACGGCATGCCCCCCACCGGTGGTGTCGGCCTGGGGATCGATCGGCTCGTGATGCTCCTCACCGGGCGGCGCACGATCCGCGAGGTGGTGCTCTTTCCGGCGATGCGCACATAGGTCCGTCGGCCCCTTGGTAGACTGTTCCCCGGCGTCGATTTTGACCCGGCCGCTCATCTTCTGAGGAGAATCCGACGAAGATGTTCCCAACCGGGTAGTTCCTAGTCCCCGAGATCCCGTCCACCCTCGGAAAGAGGACTCAGTATGTTCGAGCGATTCACAGAAAGGGCCCGTCAGGTAGTGGTCCTTGCGCAGGAAGAGGCGCGCACGCTCAAGCACAATTACATAGGCACCGAGCACATCCTCCTAGGCCTGCTGCGCGAGGAGGAGGGTCTCGCCGCACGCGTGCTCGAGAGCCTCGACATCACCGTCGAGCGCGTTCGCGCGCAGGTCGTGCGCATCGTGGGCTCCGGCGAGGAGGTCACCTCCGGACAGATCCCCTTCACGCCGCGCGCCAAGAAGGTGCTCGAGCTGGCGCTGCGCGAGGCGCTCTCGCTCGGCCACAACTACATCGGCACCGAGCACATCCTCCTCGGTCTCGTACGCGAGAACGAGGGCGTCGCCGCGCGCATCCTGCTCGACTTCGACGCCGACTCGGAAAAGATCCGCAACGAGGTCATCCGCATGTTGAGCGGTCCCGGCGGGCGCCGTCAGGGTCAGGGGCAGTCCGCCTCGGGCTCGGGCTCCGGGGGGCAGGCCGAAGGCAAGAAGTCCTCGAAGCTGCTCGACCAGTTCGGGCGCAATCTCACCCGCCTCGCCGCCGAAGGCAAACTGGATCCCGTCGTGGGGCGCGAGACCGAGATCGAGCGGATCATGCAGATCCTCTCCCGCCGCACGAAGAACAACCCCGTACTGATCGGCGAGCCCGGCGTGGGCAAGACGGCTGTCGTCGAGGGTCTCGCCCAGCGCATCACCAACGCCGACGTGCCCGAGCTGCTCAAGAACAAGCAGATCTACACGCTCGACCTCGCCGCGCTGGTCGCCGGCTCCAAGTACCGCGGCGAGTTCGAGGAGCGCCTGAAGAAGGTCATGAAGGAGATCACCCAGCGCGGGGACATCATCCTCTTCATCGACGAGCTCCACAACCTCGTGGGCGCGGGCGCGGCCGAGGGGGCCATCGACGCTGCCTCCATTTTGAAGCCCGCCCTCGCCCGCGGCGAGCTGCAGACGATCGGCGCCACCACGCTCGATGAGTACCGCAAGTATTTGGAGCGCGACTCGGCCCTCGAGCGCCGCTTCCAGCAGATCCGCGTGGAGGAGCCCACGATCGACCAGTCCGTAGAGATCCTCAAGGGCCTGCGCGACCGCTACGAGCAGCACCACAAGGTGCAGATCACCGACGAGGCGCTGCGCGCCGCCGGCGAACTCGCCGACCGCTACATCTCCGATCGCTTCCTGCCCGACAAGGCGATCGACCTGATCGACGAGGCCGCCTCGCGGATGCGCATCAAGTCGATGACCTCCCCGCCCGCCAACCGCGAGCTCGAGGAGGAAATCGAGACCACGCGGCGCGAGAAGGAGGCCGCGATCGAGGCGCAGGAGTTCGAGAAGGCCGCCGCGCTGCGCGACCAGGAGCGCAAGCTCACCCACCGCAAGCGCGAGCTCGAGGAAGAGTGGGAGGCCGGCGAGTCCGGCGAGCGCCCCTCGATCGGCGAAGAGGAGATCGCCGACATCGTCTCGATGTGGACCGGCATCCCCGTCTTCAAGCTCACCGAGGCCGAGACCCAGAAGCTGATGCGCATGGAGGAGGAACTACACAAGCGCGTCATCGGCCAGCACCCCGCCGTGGAGGTCATCTCCAAGGCGATCCGCCGCTCGCGCGCGGGGCTCAAGGACCCCAAGCGCCCCACCGGCTCCTTTATCTTCCTCGGCCCCTCGGGCGTGGGGAAGACCGAGCTCGCGCGCACGCTCGCCGAGTTCCTCTTCGGCGACGCCGACACGATGGTGCGTATCGACATGTCCGAGTACATGGAGAAGCACGCCGTCTCGCGCCTCGTCGGCTCGCCCCCCGGCTACATCGGCTACGACGAGGGCGGCCAGCTCACCGAGGCCGTGCGCCGTAAACCGTATTGCGTGCTTTTGCTCGACGAGATCGAGAAGGCCCACCCCGATGTCTTCAACATTCTCCTGCAGATCCTCGAGGACGGTCGCCTCACCGACGCCCAGGGGCGCACCGTGGACTTCCGCCACGCGATCGTGATCATGACCTCCAACATCGGCGCCGCCGAGATCGCGCGCAACACGCCCTTGGGCTTTGCCGTCTCCGACGATGAGACCGGCATCACCTACGACGACATGAAGAACCGCATCATGGGCGAGCTCAAGAAGGTCTTCCGCCCCGAGTTCCTCAACCGCATCGACGACGTGATCGTCTTCCACAAGCTCCAGAAGGACGAGATCAAGCAGATCGTCGAGCTGCTGCTGCTGCGCATCCGCGAGTCGATGGCCGAACGCGAGCTGCAGCTGGAGCTCACCGATCCCGCCAAGGACATGCTCGTCGAGAAGGGTTGGGATCCCGCGATGGGCGCCCGTCCGCTGCGCCGCGCCATCCAGCGCTACATCGAGGATCCGCTCGCCGACTTCGTTCTGCGCGAGAAGGTCATCCCAGGAGCCACCGTCGTCGTCGCGCCGGCCCCCGATGGCGAGGACGGCGAGGTGCGCCTCACGATCGTCAAGCCCAAGAAGCAGAAGACCCCCGTCGCCGTCGGCGCCGAAGGCGCCTCGGCCGAGCTCAGCGAGGGAGATCTCGCCGAAGACGAGCCGCACGGTGGCGAGGACCTGCCGGAGCTGCCCGACCCCGAGCTGCCCGAGCTCTCCGAGGGAGACTCCTCCGGGCAAGCACCCGCCGACGAGTAGTAGGCACCGCTGAGCGTCACGCCCCAGCAGTCCGTTGCCGTGGGGCCGATGACGGCTGAGGACTGGCCCGTGGTCGCGCGCATCTACGCCGCCGGGATCGCCGGTGGCAACGCCACCTTCGAGCACACCGTTCCCCCCTGGGAGGAGTGGTTCGCCGCGCGCCTCCCCGAGCCGCTGCTCGTGGCACGCGAGGACGCTGGAGAGGTGCTCGGCTGGGCGGCCCTCAGCCCCGTCTCCACCCGCCAGGTCTACCGGGGGGTTGGGGCCGTCTCGATCTACGTCGATCCCTCATGCGCCGGGCGCGGGATCGGCACCACGCTCCTCTCGGAGCTCGTCTCGGCCTCCGAGCGCGCAGGCCTGTGGACGCTCGAGGCCGGCATCTTCCCCGAGAACCTCCCTTCGATCGCTCTGCACGAGCGCCTCGGCTTTCAACTCGTGGGCACCCGCACGCGGGTCGGGCGGATGCGCGACGGGCGCTGGCGCGACGTGCTCCTCTATGAGCGCCGCAGCTCCCTCGTCGGCTCCCACTGAGCTCTCGGGGGCCTGGCTCGGGCGTTGGGCGGCCCGCCGTCGGTCGACCGAGCCGTCGGGGGCGATCCGTAGGGTTGAGGAGTGCCCCGCACATCGATCCACATCTGCTCGCAGTGTGGCTTTCAATCGGCCCAATGGCACGGCCAGTGCCCTGGCTGTGAGGCCTGGAACACGCTCATCGAGGAGCGCCTGCCGCAGGCCGAGGGAAAGGGCGCCAGGCGCCGCCGCACCGCTCGTGGTGGGGGCGCCGGCGGGGGTGTCGGACCTGACTCCGCTCGCCCCAGCGCCGCGATACCTCCCCGACTCCTAGCCGATGTCGGCGCCGCGCCCGTAGCGCGCCTCTCAACCGGCATCGGCGAGCTCGATCGGGTGCTCGGCGGCGGCCTCGTCCCCGGTTCGCTCGTACTCCTCGGCGGCTCGCCGGGGATCGGCAAGTCCACCCTCACCAACATGGCCCTCGGTCATCTCGCGCAAGCGGGGCATAAGACGCTCTACGTCAGCGCCGAGGAGTCCGCCGAGCAGGTCCGCCTGCGGGCTGAGCGCCTCAAGCTCGCTCCCTCGGGAACCACGCCAATCCACAATGCCGCGCTGCAGGTGCCGATCCTCGCTGAGACCGACCTCGATGTGGTGCTCCACACGATCGCCGCCGAGCGCCCCGCGGTATGCGTGATCGACTCGGTGCAAACCCTCCACGCCGGCGAGCTCACCGGCGCCCCCGGCTCGGTGGGCCAGGTGCGCGAGGTCGCCGGGCAGCTGATGGAACTCGCCAAGTCCCAGGGTGTGGCGGTGCTCCTCGTGGGCCACGTCACCAAGGAGGGTGCACTCGCGGGGCCGCGCGTGCTCGAGCATCTCGTGGACTGCGTTCTGCAGTTCGAGGGCGAGCGCGAGCGCCCCTACCGTGAGCTGCGTGCGCTGAAGAACCGCTTCGGCTCCACCAACGAGGCCGGCCTCTTCGAGATGCGCCAGGGCGGCCTCGTGGAGGTGCTCGACGCCTCGGCGCGTTTCGTCGCCGAGGCCACCCGCGCCCCCGGCTCGGTGGTGCTCGCCGCAATGGAGGGCTCGCGGCCGCTGCTTGTGGAGGTGCAGGCGCTCGTCGCGCCCTCCGAGCTCGAGCAGCCGCGGCGCGTGGTCTCGGGTCTCGATCGCAATCGCCTCGCGCTGGTGCTGGCGATCCTCGGGCGCCATGGGCGCATCGGCACCGGCGCAGCGGACGTCTTCGTCAATGTCGTCGGCGGCGTGCGCGTAGACGAGCCCGGCGTGGACCTCGCGATCGCGCTCGCCGTGGCCTCCGCCAGCCGCGGCGTCCCACTCACTGGCACACCGCGCGCGTGCTTCGGCGAGCTCGGCCTCACCGGCGAGCTGCGCTGGGTTGGCCACCCCGAGCGGCGTCTCGCCGAGGCCTCCAAGCACGGTCTCAGCGATGTCGTGGCGCCCCCCGGCAGCGGTGCGCGGGCGCGCGAGGCGGCCACGCTGAGGGAGGCTCTGGCCCACGTGTTGCCGGCCTCCGATCGTGCGCGTCCCCGCGCCGCCGCGTAGCAACTGGGCGGCGGACCCCGATTCTGGACAGCAGGCCCAGATTCATCTGACTATTCGAATATGGACGCTTTGCCCTTTGTTCACGCGGTAAATCAAGGCTAAATGCCGTAGAATGGGTACTTGTGCCACCACGATCCGGGGAAGAATTCGAAGCTGACGCTAGGCCAGAGCCCGGTTTGATGAAGGCACTGGAGATGGTCGCGCCGGGCACCGCCCTGCGCGAGGGGATCGAGAGCATCCTCCACGCCCGCACCGGCGGCCTGATCGTGATCGGCGACCCCGAGGAGCTCAGCTTCCTGAACAGCGGGGGGATCAAACTCGACATCGACTACACCCCCGCCTTCCTCTATCAGGTGGCCAAGATGGACGGCGCGATCATCCTCAATGCCAACGCCACCAAGATCGCCTCAGCCAACATCCAGCTGATGCCCGACCCCACGATCCTCTCCCACGAGACGGGCACCCGTCACCGCACGGCAGAGCGCGTCTCCAAGCAGACCGACGCCCTCGTCATCGCCGTCTCCCAGCGCCGCGAGGTCGTTTCGCTGTATGTGGACGGCGCCAAGTACATCCTCGAGGACATCCCCGTGGTGCTCGCCAAGGCCAACCAGGCGCTCGCGACGCTCGACAAGTACCGCACCCGCCTCGATCAGGTATCCACGCGCCTCACCGCGCTGGAGTTCGAGGGTGGCGTGACACTCCACGACGTGCTCACCGTGCTCCAGCGCTCCGAGCTCGTCACGCGCATGGCCGTCGAGATCGAGCGCTACATCGTCGAGCTCGGCTCCGAGGGGCGTCTGATCGAGATGCAGCTCGAGGAGACGATGGTGGGCGCCGCCGCCGAGAAAGCCGCGCTCGTGCACGACTACCTCTCCGACTACTCCGACGAGGCCTTCGCCTCCTCGCTCGACCAGGTTGGGCGCCTCGCCCACCAGGATCTACTCGACTTCGGCTGCCTCGCCGAGCTGCTCGGGTACGACCGCAAGCTCAACACCCTTGACTACTCCGTCTCACCGCGCGGCTATCGGATCATGGGGCGCATCCCCCGGCTGCCGCGGCTCGTCGTAACCGAGATCGTCAAGGAGTTCGGCGGCCTGGATGAGTTGCTGGCCGCCACCGACAGTGAGCTCGAGGCAGTGGAGGGAGTGGGAGAGATCCGTGCGAAGGACATCCGCGAGGGCCTTCGCCGGTTGCAGGAGATCAACCTCGTGGACCGCTACCTGCAGACCTGACGACCGCCCCCTGGCTGGTCGCAAAACCAAGGAGGACACCATTCCCCAGGCAATTGAAGATGAGCTGATCGAGGAGCTTGAGGTCACGCGCGAGGTCGAGTACATCGAGTTCGAGCTGGGCGATCACGTCGTATACCCCCACCACGGCGCCGGCAAGGTGCTCTGCAAGGAGGAGATGGAGGTGCTCGGAGAATGCCGCGAGTACCTCACCATCAAGATCCTCCACAACGACATGACGGTGAAGGTCCCCACCGAGAATGCCGCCCTCGCAGGGCTGCGTCGCGTGATCGACGAGGAGACCGTCAAGAAGGTCCTGGACGTGCTCGAAGGCGAGGTCTCCGAGATGCCCAAGAACTGGAACCGCCGCTTCAAGCACAACCGCGACAAGATCAAGACGGGCGACATCTACGAGCTCGCCGAGGTCGTACGCAACCTCTCCCTCCGAGAGAGCGAGAAGGGGCTCTCCACGGGCGAGAAGCAGATGTTCACGCGCGCCAAGAAGATCCTCGCCTCCGAGCTGATGTATGCGCTCGACAAGGACGAGGAAGAGGCCGAGTCCTACCTGGACGAGCTGCTCGCCTCCTCGGCCGCCAGCCAGATGGCAGTCGCCAAGTAGCTGAGCTTGGCAGTTGCGCTGATCCTCGCCGCCGGCCGCGGCGAGCGCCTGGGGGCTGAGCGTCCCAAGGCGCTCGTCGAGTTGGCGGGGCGCCCGCTGATCGAGTGGAGCATCGAGGTGCTGAGGGGCATCGCCGCGATCGAGCGCATCGTCGTTGCGCTGCCCGCGGGCGCCTCGGCGCCCGCCGGTACCACCGGTGTGCTCGGCGGGGCGGTGCGTTCGGAGTCCGTGCGTCTCGCGCTCTCGGCGGCCGGTGCGCAATCGGTGAGCGCGCCCGAGGCCGGCGTGGGGACGCTGGGAGACCTTGTGCTCATCCACGACGCCGCCCGCCCGCTGCTCAGTCCCGAGCTGGTCGAATCTCTGCTCGCCGCCGCCGCACAGGAGGGCATCGATGGCGCCATCGCGGCTGCTCCAGTCACCGACACCATCAAGCGGCTCGACGGAGAAGGCATCGTGAGCGAGACGCTCGAGCGCTCCTCGCTGTGGGCCGTGCAGACACCCCAGGTGTTTCGCCGGGTGGCGCTGGAGCGGGCGCTGGATGTCTCTGCCGAGGTGCTTGCCCGTGCCACCGACGATGCCTGGCTGGTGGAGCGGATGGGGGGAGGGTGACGGTCGTTCCCGCCCCGCACGAGAACGTCAAGGTCACCACGCCGCTCGATCTGGCGCTCGCCGAGAGGCTCCTGGCATCCCGGAGTGGTGGAGATGCCTGAGCTCGCGACGCCTGAGGCCTCGCGGCCTGCTTGAATCGCGCCCTGCATGCTCACCGACTATCACGTCCACCTGCGCCTCGACGACGCCTCCGCGACCGCCGCGGAGCACTTCACGAGCGCCAACGCCGAGCGCTACCGTGACGCGGCGAGCGAGCGGGGGATCGCCGAGCTTGGGGTCTCCGAGCACATCTACCGCTTTCGCCAGGCGCTCGAGGTGTGGCAGCACCCCTTCTGGCGCGCCTACGCGATCGACGATCTGGACGGGTACTGCAGCTTCGTGCGCGAGGACACCAGTCTGCGCCTCGGCATCGAGGCCGACTTCGTGCCCGGCGCCGAGGATCGCACCGCCAGCCTGCTCGAGGCCCGCGACTTCGACTACGTCGTGGGCTCGGTGCACTTCCTTCGCGACGCCTCCATCGACACCGAGGAGTACACCGTGTGGAGCGGCGCGCACAGCGCCGAGGACATCTGGCGACGCTACTTTCAAACGCTCGGGGAGGCCGCGCGCAGCGGGCTGTTCGACATCCTCGCGCACCCCGACCTCGTGAAGGTCTGGGGTCGCGACCGCCCACTTCCCGAAGGTGATCTGCGGCGCTTCTATGAGCTTGCAATGGATGGCATCGTCGAGTCGGGCATCGCCATCGAGGTCTCCACCGCCGGGCTGCGCAAGCGCGCCCAGGAGCTCTATCCCGCGCCCGCCTTTCTGCAGATGTGCGTGGAAGCCGGCGCCCCCATCGCGCTCTCGAGCGACGCCCACCGCCCCGAGGACATCGGCGCCGATTACGACGCCGCGCTCGAGCTCCTGGAGGGTGCGGGGGTGGGGGAGCTGTGTGTGTTTGAGCGCCGTGCCCGCACCCTCGAGTCGATTGGAGCGGGCGTGCGATGAGCCTCGTGGGGATCGGCTACGACTCCCACCGCCTCGCTCAGGGACGTCCCCTCCTGCTCGGCGGCATCGAGATCCCCAGCGAGCGCGGCCTGGAGGGGCACTCCGACGCCGACGTTCTCACTCATGCCGTGATGGACGCGCTGCTCGGGGGCGCCGGTTTGGGAGACATCGGCGAGCACTTTCCCGACACCGACGAGCGCTACCGTGGTGCAGATTCGCTCTCGCTGCTGGAGAGCGTCGTTACGATGGTTCTCGGCGCGGGCCTGGAGATCGAGAACGTCGACTGCACCGTGCTCATGGAGGCGCCCAAGCTCGCGCCCCACCGCCAGGCGATCCGCGAGCGTCTCGCCACCGCGCTCGGGCTGGCACCGGGGCGCGTCAACGTGAAGGCCACCACCGGCGAGGGCATCGGCTTCGTCGGGCGCGGCGAGGGCATCGCGGCGCTCGCCGTCGCCGGTCTTCGCAGCCGCTGAAGGGCCGGGATCGGTCCTGAGCTAGGGTTGCCCGGCGATGCGCCCCATCCACCTTCACGACACCCGCACCGGCGAGCTCCTTCCACTTAATCCCCGCAACCCCGGCCGCGTGGGCATCTACGCGTGCGGCCCCACCGTCTACAGCCGCATCCACATCGGTAACGCCCGCCCCTTCGTCATCTTCAGCCTGATGAAGCGCTTCCTCGAACACTCAGGCTATGAGGTGAATCTCGTGATCAACGTCACCGATGTCAACGACAAGATCTACGTAGCCGCGCGCAGCGCCGGTGTGCCCAGCGAGCAGCTCGCGCGCGAGATGACAGCTGCCTATCTTGTCGACACCGCAGCCCTCGGTCTCGGTCGCCCCGACCACGAGCCGCTCGCTTCACAGACGATGGGGCCAATCGTGGACTACATCCAGGCGCTCATCGACTCCGACCACGCCTACGAGAGTGGGGGAGACGTGTTCTTCGCGGTGCGCTCCGATCTCGACTATGGCGCGCTCTCCCACCGCCGCGTCGACGACATGGACCAGGGCGAGGGTGTGGAGAGCGCCGAGCACAAGCGCGACCCCCTCGACTTCGCGCTGTGGAAGGCGCACAAGCCCTCCGAGGACACCCACTGGGATTCGCCTTGGGGCCCCGGCAGGCCCGGCTGGCACATCGAGTGCTCGGCGATGGCCGAGAACCTTCTCGGCGTCGGCTTCGACGTCCACGGCGGCGGCTCGGACCTGGTGTTTCCCCACCACGAGAACGAGGCCGCCCAGACGCGCGCCGCACGCGGCGCCGAGCTGGCCTCGATGTGGGTGCACAACGGCATGATCCAGTCCACCGGCGAGAAGATGGCCAAGTCGGTGGGCAACATCGCGCCGCTGCACGAGGTAATCGAGCGCTACGGCGCCGAGGCAGTCGTGATGTATCTCATCGGCGGCCACTACCGCCAGCCGCTCGCCTTCTCCGCCGCGGCGCTCGAGCAGGCCCAGGCGAATGTCAACCGCATCCGCGAGGTGGGTCGGCGGCTGACGCCAGCCGCGTCTCCCGCCGACCTCGAGGAGTCACCGCATGGCCGCTCCTTCGGCGCGCTGGAGGGACTGAGAGAACGATTCTTCAACGCGTTGGCTCGCGATTTCAATACCGCTGAGGCTCTTGCTGCTCTCAACGAATGGATGCGCGAGGCGACCAATCCGGCACGCACCGAGGTAAGCGACCTGCGTCTGCGCGAGATGCTTGGCGTCCTCGGCCTTGAAAGCCTGCTCGCGCCGGGAGCCGAGGCGCCCGAGCAGATACGCGACCTGGCCACCGCGCGCGAGCGCGCCCGCGCAGAGCGCGACTTTGCTGAGGCCGATCGTCTGCGCGATGAGATTGCCGCCCTCGGCTGGACCGTTCGCGACGGCGCTGGCGGCTTCGAGCTGCTCCCGCTGTGATCCTCTACGGCCGCAACCCCATCAAGGAGGCCCTTCGCGGCCGCCGCGCCCACACCGTCGAGGCCGTATGGGCCGTCCACGGCGCCGCCCGCGAAGAGTGGCTCGCCGATGTCGAGGTTCGCATGGCCTCAGCCGAGGAGATCGAACGTCGCTGCGGTTCCGCCTCCCATCAGGGACTCTGCGCAGAGGTTGGCTCCTACCCATATGTATCCGCAGAGGAATTGCTGATGGGCGAGGCTCCCCTGATCCTCGCGCTCGATCAGATCCAGGATCCCCAGAATCTGGGCTCGATCTGCCGCACCGCCGAGTGCGCCGGAGCGGCCGGCGTCGTGATCCCCCAGCGCCGCGCCGCCGAGGTCACGCCCGCCGTGTGCAAGGCCTCCGCCGGGGCCGTCGAGCACCTGCGCATCGCGCGCGTACGCAACATCGCCGATTTCCTCGGCCACGCCCGCGAGGCTCAATGTTGGTGCTACGGGGCCAGCGCCGAGGGCGCCACGATGGACTACGCGCAGCCCGACTACAGCGGTGGCCTCGTGCTCGTGCTCGGCAGTGAGGGCCACGGGCTGCGCCCACGCGTCGCTAGCGCCTGCGACGCGCTCATCGCGCTGCCCCTGCACGGGCGCATCGAGTCCCTCGGCGTGAGCGCCGCCGCCGCGGCGCTCCTGTATGAGATCTTGCAGAATCGAGCCCGAGGTCTTGACAAGACTCCATAACTGTGAGAGATTGGCCCCAACATAACGCTGAACCTAAGGTTGACTTGATGGTGGCGCAGCAAGCTGAAGAGGAGCCAAGCAGGCTCCTCAGCCATTGAGTCCCCCTTTGGGGAGGCATCCATAAGAAGTTGGCGCCAGGGGAGGAGTGCGCCACTGAGCAATTTGGGCTGCCCGCAGCCCGAGAAAGGACTGCTCGTGGCACGTACCTTCAGTAACCCTCACTCTGAGGTCAAGGTCGATGATGGATTCCTGATCGCTTTGGCCAAGCAGGGCGACCGCAACGCATACGACCGCCTCGTGCGTCGCTACCACGGTTTCGTTCGCCTCAAGGCCTCCTCCTACTTCCTCGTGGGCGGAGACTCCGAAGACCTCATCCAGGAGGGCCTCGTGGGCCTCTACAAGGCGATCCGCGACTTCCGCTCCGACCGCGAGTCGAGCTTTCGCAACTTCGCCGAGCTCTGCATCACACGCCAGATCATCACCGCCGTGAAGACCGCCACGCGCAACAAGCACACCCCCCTCAACCAGTACGTCTCGTTCTCCTCGACCCCCGCCGCCGCCGGCGAGGACGTCCCCACGCTCGACCAGATCATCCCCGGCTCCACCGTGCACGACCCCGTCAACCAGGTGATCTCATCCGAGGAGCTGCGCTCGCTCGTCGGCTGCCTCTCCACCGCGCTCTCCGAGCTCGAGAGTCGCGTGCTCACGCTCTACCTCGACGGCCACTCCTACGAGCAGGTCGGCGAGCGCCTCGCCTGCGACACCAAGACGGTCGACAACGCCCTGCAACGCGTCAAGCGCAAGGTCGGCGCGCACCTTCAGGCACGCGCCGTGGCCCTCTGAAAGCAGGTGGCCGCCCCCGGCGGACGGCCACCTGACTCTCGCCGCGCGGGCCGCCTCCGGGCGGCCCTCTCCTGCTTTTATTCTGTTTCGCGCCTACCTTCCGAGCCCCCGCCGGAGGAGCCTTCGCCTTCTGTGCCCCCGCCCGAGCCTTCGGTGGGAAGCGTCGAGTTGCTCGATGCTTCGGGCGTCAGCGCCGCCGCCGGACCCGGCGTCACCTGCACGGTGAGCAGCTGGCTCACCGCACCCTGATTCTCCGGCCCGCCCGGAATGTGAATCCGGAACACCTTCGAGCCCGCGTCATACACCTTGTGTTCGATCGTGAAGCTCGAATCCGAGTTCACGACGCCCAGCTGCACCACATGGAAGCCCTGGCCCGAGGCGTTCTCGCGCTCCAGGTAGATCACGTGACCGGGATGGCTGGGGGAGACGCTGCCCGTGAAGGTCAACGTGCTGCCCGCCTGCAGCGTGCTCGCCGATACCTGTGCGCTGAGCACGTCCTTCACGCCCTCGAACAGCACCGCCGAGGACACTCTGTTTTCGCCGTGGGGCACATTGCAGGGCGCCCGCACGCCCGCCGGCGCAGTGAGGCACACCACCTGATTGGCCGTCACCACCCGATAGAAGGTGCTGTTCACAGGCGTCTGCGGCGGGAAGGCGTAGCTGCCGCTCGCATCGCTCATCACCTCTGCCACCGGCGCGAAGCGCTGCGCGCGTGTGCGCGCCAGCAGCGTCACCGGCTGGCCCACTCCGCTCGCCAGCTTTCCCGTGATCGTCACCGATTCTCCAAAGGAGATCGGATCCGCGGAGGCCACGATCGTGAGGTTCGGATTCTGCGCCTGGGAGATCTCGTACTCCAGCACGTTCGAAGGGCTCGGGATGTCGCGTCCCTGGCTGCGCACCAGCGCGCGGATGTTGGCATCGCCAGGGACGATGAACCTGTGCACGATCGAATAAGTGCCCCCCGGCCCCACCACCGAAGCATCGATGCGATGCCATTCGCCGCCCGTCGCGGCGTTCTGGCGCTGCAGCACCACGCGCGCGCCCACATCCGCCGGGCTCACAGAACCCGTGAAGGTCACCTTGTTGGCCACTCCCGTCAGCAGCTGGCTGCCTTCCGGTGGGCCCGCAAGGGACACCTGCGCGGCAACCCGTATGCGCCGATCCGCGCTGCGCGCTCCCCGCGAGCGCACATACCAGGCGCGGTTCGTTTCCACCACGCCATCTGCGCGCGAGAACTCATAGAAGCCCCGCGCATCCGTCGTCGTGCTCTGCACGTAGCCAAACCCAAACGAGTGCCCCCCGATCAGATGGTGGTAGAGCCTCACCGTCTGTCCCGCCACCTGCGCCCCCCGCCGGCACACCAGGCGGCCGAAGATCACCACCGGATCGCCCGCCGTGATCTGCCGTGGCGCGACTTCGATGCTCACACGGCAGCGGCCGCTTGGACTGGAGTGCTTGTGAGCCGATGCCCCCGCAGGGGCTCCCATCATCAGAGCAATCGCGGCGAGCCCTGCCACTCGTGGCTTGTATGAGCGCATCTGCCTTCTCCCTTGCCTTCGGTGAACCCTCCAACCGATCCCCTAACCCAACGGCGCCGCGATCGTTGCGGTCGAGCGGCCGTCGAGATCCTCCAACAGGTGCAGTTGCGGTCGAGCGGCCGTCGAGATCTCCAACAGGAGCACGGTGAGAAAAATCTTTCGACAGCGCGCGTGAAGTTCTCGCGCCGCGAGCGTCTTAGGGGTGCTGCTTCCAACAGAGAGGCTCACCTACACGAAGCACACAGCACCGCACAAAGAACTGCGTCGCCCCGGCCACGGTGGCGAAGCCAGGCCGTGCGCCATCTTTGACGCCGGTATGGCGCAGCCCCGCTCTCGGGATCGTGGACGTGACCCCCACAGATCGTTCACCTCATTCCCGCGGGCTGTTGCGTTCACCGTGTCTTGGTGGCGCAGGCAAAAGATCGGGGGGCGCCTCGCCCTGGGTCGCCCCCCGATCGCTTTCCGGCTCGCGCGAGGCGCGCGAGGCTTGTTTGCGCGAGGCGCGTTAGCCCCGAGGCATGTTTGCGCGAGGCAGGTTTCCCCTGGATGAGATGGCGAGAGACGTCGGGATCTCCAATCGCGAGCATCCCGTGGAGGGTCACCACTTCGCCCCGGCGCCGGCCGGAGGCGGGGCGTTGAAAGCCGCCTTTTCGTCCATCCAGGCCTGTCACAGGATGCGTATAGTGTCTAATCATCGGAAACCCTTTTTCGCCTGGCTCAGGTGGAGCCGGGGGCATGGGGAACAGGCATAGTTCGCAATGAGTCCGAAAGCATCCACACGTCTGCTGGCCACACAGTCCGACGAGCGGCTCGCGGCGCTCGTGCGTGCCGGTCACGATCGTGCCTTTGAGGCGCTCGTGCTTCGTCACCGGACTCCTCTGCTGCGCTATTGCCGGCGCGTGCCCCTCTCGGAGACCCGCGCCGAGGACGTCGTGCAACAGGCGCTCATGCAGGCCTGGACGGCGCTGCACCGCGGTGTCGAGGTGCGCGATCTGCGGGCCTGGCTCTACCGCATCGTGCACAACACCGCCATCGATGTCGTCCGCGGCGCCGCGCGTGAGGGCCGCCAGGTCGACGCCCAACCCGAGGGATTGGCCGAGGTGGCGTCCGGTGGCGTCGCGGGTGACGCCGATCTCGAGCGTGGGCTGGCTGCGCGAGAGGCGCTCGTGAGCATCGCTGCGCTGCCACAGATGCAGCGCGAGGTCGTCTTCCGCACCGCCATCGCCGGCTACAGCCACGAGGAGGTCGCAAGCGCCCTCGGACTGAGCGACGGCGCCGTCAGGGGGTTGCTCTATCGCGCTCGCGTGGCTCTCCGCGCCACCGTCACCGCGCTCACGCCGCCACCGCTGCTCTCGTGGATGGCCGGAGCCGGCCAGGGGGGCGCTGGGGAGCGGATCGGCGAACTCGCAGCCGGTGGTGGCAGCATCGGATTGGGCGGCCTCCTGGTCAAGGGCGGGGTCCTCGCGCTCACCGCCGGAACGCTTCTCACCGGCGCCGTCATCGTGCATCCCTCCGCGCGCCGCCATACCCATAGTGGCGCCTCCGCAACGAGCGGCGAGATTGCATCCGCCGCTGCATCGCACTCTCGCGGAGGCGCGCTCCAGTGGGCTCCCCCGCGCGCCTTCAGCGGTGGATCCGCTCCGGCCAGTGCACCTCAACGGCTCTCAGCTAAAGGGTCTCACCGGCGCCTCTCTTCCTCCAGCGCTCGCACGCTGCGTGGGTGGGGACTTGGCGCGACCCTGCCATCTGCCGGCGGCAGATCGCCCAGGTTTGGCTCGCCTCCCAAAGGCCCGCGCGTCCCTTCCGCTCCCGGCCCCAGCGGGGGGAGCGGCGGGGGCTCGGACCAGAGTGCTCCCTCCGGGCAAGCACCCGCTCCCACGGCCGGCGGTGGCGGCTCTAATGAGGGCTCACCGAGCGACCCCGCCGGGTCCTCCAGCGGCGGCACAACGGGGGGCGGCTCCACTGGAGGCGGTAGCGGTTCGGGCGCAGGAGGCACGGGCTCAGGCGGGGGCGGCACGGGATCCGGTGGCGCGGGCACCGGAGGCTCGGGCACCGGAGGCTCGGGCGGTTCCACGGGCAGCGGCTCGGGCGGCGGCAGCTCGCCCACGCCTCCGCCCTCTGGCAGCAGCGGATCCGGCAGCTCGGGCAGCGGCGGCTCCGGGGGAGGCTCAGGCGGCTCGGGTACCGGTGGCTCGGGGGGAAGCTCGGCGGGCTCGGGCGGACCGGTAACCACAGTGGTGCACGAAGTCACCAACCTCCTCGAATCGACCGTTCACGGCGTCCTCGGCGGCCACTAGTGGTCTGAGGTCCTGCGGAACTCCCAATCAGGGCTCGAGCAGCCCCGCGTACAGCGCGAACATCGCTCCCTGTGGGTCCTTCGCAACCGCGATCTTCGCCATCTGGATGTCGATCGGGCCGGCTACCTTTCTCCGCCGAGCTCCTGCACCCTGGCGAGCCCAGCATCGATGTCCTGCACGCCGAAGTACACCAGCCAGTGCGGAGGCGCCGCCGGCGGGCTCAGCTCGCGCATGCCGCCGTTGCTCGCGCCCGCGTTCTTGATCGATAGATATGGAGTGGGGCTCCCCTCGAAGGGGGCGATCTCCCAGCCGAAGAGGCCGCTGTAGAAGGTGCTCGACGCATCGAGATCAGGCGAAGAGAGCTCGTTCCACACGAGCGCGCCCGGCGCATTCACCAGCTTCGCTCCGAAGTGGTCACGCGGCTCCCACACCATGAAGTAGGCACCGTGCGGATCCTGGATCACACCCATACGTCCGGCCCCCATCACGTCGAAGGCGGGCGCGTGCACAGTTCCACCCAGCTCCCTCGCGCGCTCCACCGCGGCGTCGGCGCTCTCCACCGAGACATATGAGTTCCAAGCCGGTGGCGCGCCCGCCTCGCGCTGCTGTGGAGGTTGGGGCGCGATCGCCGCGACATCCCTGTCATCGAGGCACATCATCGAATAGAACGCACCCTCGCCCACAGGCATATCCTGTGCCTCCCACCCGAACAGCCCGCCATAGAACTCCTTTGCGGCGTCCTGATCGGTGGTCGTCAGATCGCTCCAGCAGAACGTTCCCGGTGTGTACTGCGTACGCTCGCCCATTCGCGCTCGAACCCTACCCGAGTCATGCCGCCGCGGGCGCCTCCCCGTGCAGCGCCTCCTGGAGCTGGTTCTGTGCATCGTTGCTCAGCGAAGACTTCAGTACGGTTCCCCCGAACTTGCTCAGCGCCGCCACCGCCTTATCGGGGGTGACCTTCTCGACGATCAAAAACAGCGCCGAGGTGCCCGGCCTGAGCATGTCGCGCACCTGCCGCTGGAACTGCGCATCGATCCCTGTCTTCTCGATCTTCCCGAACACGGCCCCCAGCCCGGCGCCGACGGCCATCCCGAAGACCGGCACGAAGAACAGCACTCCGAACAGCAGCCCCCAGAACATCCCCCACGTCGCGCCACCGCCCACAAGATGATGGTTGGTGTGCACGTGGTACTCGCCCTCCCTATCGCACACAATCACTGCCACCGCGTCCGGCTGGATGATCAGATCCTGCGCCAGGCGCCTAACTTCCTCGGCCGCCGCCGTGGCCGTCTTTTCGTCGTCGTACCCAATGGCAATCAGATCCGACACGCCTGCCTCCTTATCGCTTGGGCGCCCAATGTTGGGCGCGATCCGCGGCGCCAGAGGATTGTTCGGCGCCCAGGCGGGAGGCTAGGAGACGCCGCTCGCGTTCACATCACCCCAAGCGGATGATTGCCTCCGCGAATCATCCCTTTTGGGCGATGCCCTCAAGTCCTCTCCCTTTTACCTTCTGGGCTCTCACGGGCGTCCTTCAGAAGGAGCACGCCAGCCATCGACCAACAAGAGGAGGCGAGGATCATGGACGACCCATACCAGAGCGCACAGAGCGCAGCACCCCCGCGCGGCGCTGCGCGCACCGGCGCATCGCGCTATGAAGAGGAGGAACCCGGGGGCGGATGGGTCGCGTTCGCCGGAGTGATGATCGCGATCGTGGGTGTTCTCAACATCATCTACGGAATCGCAGCCATCTCCAACTCGCGCTTCTTTGTCCGCGACGCCACCTACATTCTCAGCGATCTCAACACCTGGGGGTGGGTGCTCCTGATCACAGGCATCATCCAGTTCTGCGCCTCGCTGGCGATCTTCGGCCGCATCGAGTGGGGCCGCTGGGTGGGAATCCTCACGGCCTCTGTGAATGCCATCATCCAGCTGATCTTCATCCCCGCATATCCATTCGGGTCGCTGGCGATGTTCGCCATCGACATTTTGATCATCTACGGTCTCGTCGCATATGGAGGTCGTCAGAGCAGCATGGCTTGACATGCAGCTGGAGTCCGTGGTCGCCGGACGATCCGTAGTTTCCACGGACTCCACCCTGCGGGACTTTCCCGATTGCCCTGCAGGAGAGTGGCTTATGGTGTGAGCGATGGTGCTCGATGTCAAGCGCGGGCGTCCGCCGTCCCGCGACGGGTTGCTTCCACGCAGCCGGCTCATCGCCCGGCTGCAGCAGGACCCTGAAGTACCGCTCCTCGCGGTGAGCGCCCCCGCCGGCTATGGCAAGAGCACTCTGCTGTGGGAGTGGCTGAGCGAGGATCCTCGCGACTGTGCCTGGGTGGCGCTGGAGGAGCGTCACAATGACCCCAAACAGCTGCTCGAAGAGATCCTCCAGGCCCTCGAGGACGTGCAGGACGATTTCACGGCCCCCGGCGTACGCCTGGCGCTGAACGCGCTCCCCGCGGATATCTCGGGAGTCGTGCTTCCGCGTCTGCTCTCCGCGCTGGCAATCGCCGGCCGGCCGGCCGTGATCGTTCTCGATGACGCTCACACGCTCAGCGCGCCCGCGGCGCTGCGGAGCGTGGGGATGCTTGCGGAGCATCTGCCACCCGGCTTTCAGCTGGCCCTCGCCTCGCGCACCGCGCTGTCGCTTCACATGGGACGCCTGCGCGCGCACCGCGCGGTCCTCGAGTTCCACACCCAGGATCTCGCAATGACCCTCGCCGAAGCAGGCGAGCTGTTGGAGATAGCGGGCCTGCATCTCAGCACCGCGCAGCTCGACGCGCTGATGGAGCGCACCGAGGGCTGGCCCGCAGGTTTGCGCTTGGCGGCGCTCTCGCTGCGCGAGGAGCCCAACGTGGGCGCCGCGCTGGCGCAGTTCAGCGGGGGCGATCGGGTCGTTGCCGAGTACATGCGCGAGGAGTTCCTCGATCAGCTCCCCCCGGAGGCTCTCGATTTTCTGATCCGCACAGCGGTTCTGGCGGAGCTTGACGGAGCGCTCTGCGACGCAGTCCTCCAACGCAGTGGGTCGGGGCGCACACTCGAGCGCCTCGCGCGCGAGGCCAACCTCCCGCTCATCGAGCTCGATCGCGATGGCCGGCGCTACCGCTGTCACCGGCTCCTGCGCGACACGCTGCTGAGCGAGCTACGCCACGGCGAGGGGACCGCCGAAGCCGAGCTGCATCGCCGCGCCAGCGCATGGTATGCCGCTCAGGGCGAGCTCGACAGCGCGATCGACCACGCCGTGCTCGCCCGCGACCCCGCGCGTGCCGGCGAGCTCCTGTGGGAGAGTCTTCCTCGCTACATCGCCCGCGGGCGCAACCCAGCCGTGCAGCACTGGCTGGACGCCTTCGACTCCCACGAACTGGCCGACAGCCCTTCGCTCGCGCTGGTCGCCGCCCACAGCCACCTCGCCGCCGGTGAGATTCGTCTGGCCGAGCATTGGGGACTTGCCGCCGCGGGCGCTCTGGCAGGGGCGCCCGCTCTTCAAGCCACGCTTCACACTCCGCCGCCCTCCTCGCTGTCTGCCGGCGTGGCCCTGATTGAAGCCGCAGTGGCTCGCCTGGGCGTTGCCGCGATGGGCAGCGATGCCGCGCGCGCATATGCGCTCGAGCCATCCGCCAGCCCCTGGCGTTCGTTCTGCTGTCTTCTGCTCGGGATCGCCGAACACCTGCGCGGGAATCACGACCAGGCGCGTGCGCAGCTGGAGGAGGGGATTCACCGCAGCGCGATCGAGGCCCCCGGCGTCGAGGCCGCGTGCCTCGCCCAGCTGGCTACGCTGCTGCTCGAGGGGGACGACGTGCAGGCGGGCGTGGCGCTGATCGACAGAGCGCTCGTCCAAACCGAAGTACATGGCCTCGAGGCCTATCCAACGAGCGCCTTCATATTTGCCGCCGCCGCCGTCGCCCACGCTCGCGCAGGCCGCGTGCAGGAGGCCCAGCGCCATCTTCGTCGCGCCACTCGCCTCCTTGCGCTGCTCAACGACTTCACCCCTTGGTACGAAGCGCAGACGCGCATCGCTCTCGCGCGGGCCTCGCTTGCCCTCGCCGATGTCAGGCGGACGCGCACCCTGCTCGCCGAGGCCTCCCAGCGTGCGCGTCGTGTCCCGGACGCAACCCTTCTGCGTGTGTGGTTGGAGGAGATATGGGAGCAGGTGGACACCGCCGCCGCCTTTGCCCTCACCGGCTCGGCGGCTCTCACGATGGCCGAGCTGCGGATCCTGCGCTTCCTGCCCACCCACCTCTCCTTCCGCGAGATCGGACAGCGCCTGCACGTCTCCACCAACACCGTCAAAACCCAGGCTCACGCGGTGTATCGCAAGCTCGACGCCACCTCGCGCTCGCAGGCAGTCGCTCGCGCGGGGGAGATTGGACTTCTGGACGCCTAGGCTGGGCTGGGCTGGGCTGGGTACGTCATCTAGTTTGGGCGCCTGCGCTGCGTTGGGCTGGGCTGGGCTGGGTACGTCATCCAGTCTGGGCGTCTGCGCTGGGCTGGGCCGGGTACGTCACCTAGTCTGGGCGCCTGGGCCGGGCTGGGCGCCTAGGCGTTTTGTGCCTGAACTTAACCGTATGGGTCGCAATTTACAGTCTGCGGACGGTGGCTCAGCCGCTCTCTGTCTTTGTGGGGTATTCGCAATCTGACATCAGCTCTCTCCACAGGCGCGTCAATGTCCAGCTTCTTGGAATCGTTCACGCCAGACAAGCTCAAGGCTGGAGGGCCATCCGTGTCGCTGTAAGGTATTGTTCGATCCAACGAACCGAGGAAGCCGAGAGTGATGGAAGCCGCAACCGCCAGCAACAGGGATTGGATGAGGGGTAGCTCGCCGCTAAAAGGGGCGCTGCTGGGGCTGGTGTTGCAGCACCCCGGCCACGGCTACGATCTCGCCAATCGCCTCGATAGGCGCCTGGGCCCGGCGTGGCAGATAACCGCCAAAGACCTCTACCGAATGCTCGAGCAGCTGGAGAAGGCTGGGCTTGTTTCCTCGCGTCGCGTCGCCAGCGATGGGCCGACAGGGAGCCGGCGCATCTACTCGCCAACGGAGCGAGCCGAGGCGGCGCTGACGGAATGGATGAGCGCGAATACTCGGATGGCGCCGGTGCGCGCGGAGTTCCAGGCCAAGATCGCGGTTGCGCGTGCGGCCGACGCGCCGCGACTGCTGGTGGCGCTCGATATCTACGAGCGCGAATGCTTCGCGCTATTCAAAGCCTCCTCCCATGACGCCCCGCCAGTGCGCTCCTTCGCCGGTGTCGCGATGCACCTCTCGCGCGCATCCGCGCGCCTACATCTGCGCGCTGAGCTCGAGTGGATCGTGCTCGCCCGCCGGCTGATCGCCGAGGTCGCGGCGTCCTCATAGCGCCGGTGCGATGACGCTACTCTCGCTTACCCAGGTGACCAGGCGCTGCGGGGACGGGCGACGAGAGGTGACCGTCCTGGATCGCGTCAGCATGGAGGTCGCAGCCGACGACTTCATCGGCATCTGGGGACCGCGGCGCTCGGGCAAGACCACGTTGCTGCGCGTGGCCGCGGGCATCGAGGTCCCCGATTCCGGCGCGGTGTGCTTTGACGGTCAGGTGCTCGCGCGAATGGGCTCGGGCGAGCGGACGCGCGTGCTGCGCACGCACGGGATCGCGCACATCTGCGGTGACTGGCGCCCCCAGCTCAATCAGCCCTGCATCGACAATGTCGCAATGGCGCTGCTGAGCGATCGGGTGAGCCTGCGCGAAGCCAGGCCACTGGCCCGGCGTGCCCTGGAAAGGGTGGGCGCGGGCGCGTGTGCGGAAGTTTGGACGGGGCAGCTCTCAGCCGGCGAGCGCGTGCGGGTCGCGCTCGCCCGCGGACTGATACGCGAACCGCGCCTGATGCTCGTGGACGAGCCCGCCGTCTCACCGAGTCCAATCGAGTGCCAGGAGCTCTACGCCCTCCTACGCTCGCTTGCGCGCGAGGATGAGCTGGCGATCCTGATCGCATCTGCGGACCTCGACGCGCTGGAGGGCGCACCCCGGATCATGTCCATCTCCGACGGTGCGCTGCGCTCGATGGACTCCGAAGGGGTGGTGGTGTCATTCCCCGGCCGGCGCCACGGACGCGCGCGGCCCTCGGCCTCATGAGCACGCTCGAGCTGATCGACCTGGTCAAGCACTACTCCACCGGCGTCGAGGTCGTTCGCGCGGTCGACGGAGTCTCAATGACCGTCGCTCCAGGAGAATTCGTCGCACTCTACGGTCCTTCGGGCTCGGGGAAGACCACGCTGCTGCTGCTGGCAGCCGGGCTGATGGCGCCGGATCGGGGACAGGTGATGTTCGGTGGGCGCGACATCGGGGGCCTCTCCGCGAGCGAGAGCGCGATTTATCGCCGCCGCGAGGTCGGCTTCGTCTTTCAGGCCTTTCATCTGATCCCCGGCGCACCTGCGGTGGACAACGCCGCGCTCAAGCTACTCGCAGATGGCGCCAGCCTGGCGCAGGCCAGGCGTGAGGCGCGCCCCTGGTTGCGTCGCGTTGGTCTCGCCGAGCGCGAAACGCATACGCCCGAGCGGCTCTCCATGGGGGAGCGCCAGCGGGTAGCGATCGCGCGTGCACTGGTGAACGAGCCCCAGCTGCTCTTGACCGACGAGCCAACCGGCAACCTCGATTCCAAGCGCAGCCGCGAGATCCTCACGCTGCTGCGCGACGTTTGCCACGAGCGCGATATCCCGGGCGTACTTGTCACCCACGATCCGCAGGCGACAGCCTTCGTCGACCGCGTGCACACCCTCCGCGATGGGCGCCTGAGAGAGGGGCTCGACGCCGAGTTCGCCGTCTCTTCCCTGTGATGCGCAGACCCTCGATCATGGGAGTTCGGCTGAGTTCGCTGGTGACGCTGTACCAGTGGCGCCTGCGCAAGCGCCTCGCGCAGGAGCTGCTTGCCGCGGGTGGGATCGTGATCGGCGTGGCGCTGGTGTTTGGCGTGCTCCTCGCCAATACCACCATCACAAGCTCCGCCGGGAGCCTCGTTCACCAGCTCGTCGGCTCGGCGCGGCTTCAGCTCGCGGCCCGCTCGGCAGAAGGGTTCGACGAGCACCTCGCCGAAGCTGCGGGCAGACTCCCGGGAGTGCAGGTGGCGGTCCCAATCCTGCGGGAGAACGCGACGATCGTCGGACCCAAGGGGCACGAGTCGATCCAAATCGTCGGGGTCACCCCCCGTCTGGTCGCGCTGGGCAGCGCCGCGACCCAGAACCTGGGCTCAGGTGCGCTGCTGATCGCCGGCGGCGTGGGGTTGCCAGCGGCGGTTGCGCACACGATCGGCGCACGCATGGCTCAGCCGGTCACACTGATGGCCAACGGGCAGGTCCATTCGCTGAAGGTGCGCGCGGTGCTGGGCAGCCAGACGATCGCCTCCGTGGCCGCGAGTCCGGTTGCGATTGCGCTGCTGCCAATCGCCCAACGGCTGGCCGGCAGGCCAGGTCGGGTCACGAATGTCCTGATCAAGCCGCGGCCCGGAGCCGATGCGCTGGTTGCCAGGGAGCTGCGCGCGCTCGCCCGCGGGCGCATCGACGTGACGCCGGCCGACAACGAGCTGCGCCTGCTCGGCCAGGCGGCGCAGCCCAAGGCCCAATCCACCACCCTGTTCGCCGTCATCAGCGCGATGATCGGCTTTCTGCTCGCCCTCAACGCGATGCTGCTCACGATCCCCGACCGGCGCCGCTTCATCGCCGAACTGCGCACGCAGGGCTTCGCACCAAGTCAGGTTGTGCTCGTCCTCGGCTTCCAGGCGCTGGCGCTGGGAGTGGCGGCTTCGGTCCTCGGGATCCTTTTCGGCGAGGTTCTCTCACGCACGCTGTTCGGAGCGATCCCCAATTACCTCACGTTCGCGTTCCCGATCTCCTCCCAGAGGGTCGTCTCGCTCGGCACGATTCTGATTTCCGCGGCGTGCGGGTGTTCGCGGCGCTGCTTGCCTCGCTGCCCCTCTGCTCGACCTGCGGTCGACCAGGCCGCTCGACGCGGTGCTGTACGAGGCCGGGGAGGCGGGTCAGAGCATCACGCGGCGCACAACGCTCGCCCTCGGCGCGACCGGATGCGTGCTCGTACTTGCTGTCACTCTCGGCGCCTTGGCGATACCAAGCCTTACGGCGCTTGGCGGCGCGCTGCTGGCGCTCGCCGCGGTATGCCTGATCCCCTGCGCTTTCGAGGCGGTCGTCTCACTGCTGGCGCCAGTCGGGGAAAACATCCGGGGCAGCATGCTCTCGCTCGCCATCGTCGAGCTGCGTGCCAGCGCCACCCGCTCGATCGCGCTCGCCGCGGTGGCGGGGCTGGCGGTTTATGGGAGCGTCGCGATCGGCGGCGCCCGCGACGATCTGCTCGGCGGCATCGATCAGGCGATCGTGCAGTACTTCCACACAGCGGATATCTGGGTGGTCAACGGCAACGACATCTTCAACATGAGTGGCATCGGGGACGGTGCTCGGGCGACATCGATCGCCCGAGCGCCAGGCGTGGCTTCCGTGCGGGCCTACCAAGGGGGAATACTCGACGTTGGCACGCGCCGGCTGTGGCTGCGCGCGCGGCCGGCGGAAGACCTGGCGCCGATCGAAGCCAGCCAGCTCGTACACGGCAACGCCGCCACTGCCGGCAGGCTGATTCGCGCCGGCGGTTGGGCTGCCATCTCCAGCGGCTTTGCCGAAGAACGCGATCTGAAGGTCGGCCGGCACTTCCAGCTGCCGACACCCTCGGGGTTGGTGGTGTTCGGTGTCGCGGCAATCACCACCAACTCCGGATGGCCGCCGGGTGCGATCACGATCAATACCGCCGACTATCGCCGCTACTGGGAATCGAGCAACGCCACCGCGCTGGAGGTGGACCTCAGAGCGAGCATCGGCGCTCAGGCCGGGCGGCGTGCGGTGCAGGCCGTTCTTGGGGGCTCGGGACTTCTCGCCCGCACTAGCGCAGAACGCACGGGCGAAACCGAGGCCAGTGCACGTCAGGGACTGCAGAGCCTACGTCAGATATCGATGCTGCTGCTGATCGCGGGAGGGCTCGCGATCGCCGCGTCGCTGAGCGCGGTCATCTGGCAGCGCCGAGCGAGGTTGGATTCGATGAGAACTCAGGGATTCGACCGCTGGCAGCTATGGCGCTCCCTTATTCTGGAGAGCGCGATTGTCCTTGTCATCGGCTGTCTCGACGGCGCCATCCTGGGTGTCTACGGTCATGCGCTGGCGGATCGCTGGTTGCGACTCAGTACCGGGTTTCCCGCCCCATTCGGCGCCGGTTGGCCGCAAGTGTTTCTGACATTTGCGATCGTTGCAGGCATCGCTTTGGCAGTGGTGGCGCTGCCTGGATGGTCTGCCGCACAGGGGCACTCGAACACACGTCTACAGGAGTAGCCGCCCCGAACGCTTGTTGCGTAAAGCTATCTGCATGAGGGTGCCTGCAGGGAGCCGCGTGGGGGCGGCAATTGCATTCGCGCGCGCCGGCGCGCGCTACTGGCTGGACGTCTTCCCGTGCGCGCGCGGCGAGCTGCGTCACTGGCGCAGGCGCGCTACCGAGATAGGTGACCCCGCGCTTCGTCGGCTCGCCCTCGACGCTCAGCGTGGTAAGCGAGAGTCGCTCGACGGCGCCATCGCGTTTGCCACATTCGTGCCCTCGGCCACGCGCGCGGTGGCAATACGCGCGATTACTGCATATCAGGTCGCATTCGACTACATAGATGAGCTCAGCGAGCAGCCGGGCGCCGATCCGATTGCCAATGGACATCAGCTCAATCAGGCATTGATGGTCGCGCTGGAGTCCGATGCAAGCCACCCCGACTACTACGCGTACAACGTCCGCTTCGAGGACACCGGTTACCTACGCGATCTCGTGGATACCTGTCGCACCGCACTGCGCGAGCTCCCCTCCCATAGCGCCACGATCGAGTCCCTGCGACTGACGACGACGCGCATCGTCACCTACCAGAGCCTCAACCACGGCGACACCAACGGCTCCTACGACGCCTTTGCGCACTGGGCTCGCGCGCAAACCCCCGAAGGCAGCGATCTGAGTTGGTGGGAGATGGGTGCTGCCGCGGGCTCGCCGCTGCCGGTCTTCGCCCTCATCGCGACGGCCGCGAAGCCGGCCACGCGCAGGCGTGACGCCGTGGCGATCGAGGGCGCCTACTACCCCTGGATCGCCTCGTTGAGCTCGCTGCTCGACAGTCTTGTCGACAAGCGCGAGGATCTCGCCGAGGGTCAGCGCAGCCTGATCGACTACTACACCTCCAGCACCGAGGTGGCCACGCGCCTGCAGGCGCTCGCGGCCGAGTCACTCAGACGCGCCCGGAATCTCGCGGATCCGGGGTCCCACACGATGATCCTCGCCGCGATGGCGAGCTTCTTTCATGCCACTCCACAGGCCTCCACGCCCGATATACGCCTTGTGACGCAGCGGATCATGGATACCGTAGCGTGCGATTTCAGCGTCCCCGCAACGGCGGTAATGCACGTCCGCGGAGTGGTCGATGGGCTCCTCGATGGAGTTCGCGGGGTGGGCACACTTATTCGCCATACGAATAGGCGTATCGGGACTTACCCCACACGCCGGACGCTGGCATTATCAACCCACGCGACGGCAGACGCTTGCCTAGAAGGTCCGATCTCCTGCCCTGGGGGTGACGGCCTTGCCCGCGAGGCTGAGTGTCGCGGTTGCGTGCTTGAGCTGCAGGCAGATGGCCACGGGCCGGGTGTTGGTGAGCCCGGTCCGGTCATCCTGGGCCCTCAGCCGCTATAGGAAGGCGGGGCCGGCGGATCGTCGCGGATGCTCGCGATCAGCGCGAGCAGCTGCGCGGGCGTGGTGCCGCCCAGAACGCGCAGGCGGTGCATCCGGTAGGCGTCTTCCCCGGATGAGCCCAGCCGGGGACGACTGTCGTCGAGCCGGTGTAGCCCGCAGCCTTGACCGCCGCCACGACCGTCGCGTCGTAGTGGCCTGAGGGGTAGCAGAACCAGTTCGCGGGCACCCCGTAGCGCTGCTGGACGACCTTCCGCGCGACGGCCACCTGATAATGCAGGGACTGGGCGTTCAAGGCGATCAGATCGGCGTGGCTGAAGCCCTGTGTGTCGAGCTCCCACCCAGCCGCAACGAGACCCCGCACTTCCGCGGGGCTGAGCCCGCCCTGCGATGGCGGCAGGCCCGTGAGCTGCAGGTTCTCATCGCCCACCCACCCCAGCCGGCGCAGGATCGGCAGGGCCTGCGAATACTGGGAGTGGTAGCCGTTGTCGAAGCTCACCACGATCGGCCTCCTCGCGCCCAGCGACACGCCTCTGCTCCAGTACGCCTCGGCCTGATCGAGCGTCACAGCGTGCCAGCCGGCGTCATGCAGCGCCTGCATCTGCGCGGTCAGTTCGGCGGGCGTCACATACAAGCCCGGAAACGGCGCCCCCGGCGGAGGGGACGCGATCACGTGATACATGAGTACGGGGATCGGTTCGGTCCCCGGTGGGCCCGTTGGGAGGCCCCCATCCACCGTCCCTGAGGAAGGCTCACGGGTGGCGGCGCGCAGGGTGTGCGAAGAGGCCCTCACGCGTGCCTTGCCTTGCGTCGCGGAAGCGCTCTGCCGGGTGGATGACGGCGTCCCGCCCGAGCTGCTCGCCAGCGTCACGACCGCCACGACCGCAAGCCCCAGCACCGACAGCGCGATCAGCGCCGCAACGCGACGGCGACGGCGAAGCGTGCGAGCCGCAGCCTCACGACGGTTGCGTCGCGCCTCGTCGTCCATCTACGCTCCTCCCGGCAATTGCACTCGCGTAGCGGAGCCCTTCAGCGCGGGGTGTGGGTGGGTTGCACATGCGCTGAGAGATGCGCGTGCGCAGCGGCCGGCGGCGCGGGGCTGGATCCACTGAAGCCCACCGTGGAGACGATTGCTGCGGCACCCATCGCGCCGAGGGTGAGCGTCCGCATCCGCCTGGGCGTGAGCCAATCGAAGCGATGGCTCTGAAGCCACGTTCGCAGTCCAGTTGCGGCCGATACTGCCGTCATCGCGCAGCCCACGCACACGTTGGGAGCATATCTTCCAAGGCGCGCGAACCCTGCGGTTGACGAGCCGGCAAGCCTTATCGAGAGCGCACGAGCAGGAAGATCTCGAGGGGGAGCCCCGCGCTGGTGTGCCAAGGGAAGGAGAACACCGAGTAGTGGTGCCCCTTGAAGCTCACGATGCCCGTGTTGGGCACGCGCCTTGGAGCGGAGCGACTGCCGCTCGCGAGCTGTTTTGCCCCGGCATGGATGAGCACCACCGCGCCGCTCAGATTGTGCGTCACCGAGATGAAGGCCCGGTAGGTGCCGGGGGAGAGGGCAAAGCGCTGCGCGACGTGCATCGCGACGTTCCCCAGAGTGGCCAACTTGACCTGCGAGCAGGTGCGCGAGGCGAGCCTGGGGGAGGGCTGGGGCGCCAGCAGGTAGATCTGCAGGGGGCCGCTTGGAAACGCGGTGGCGTTGATCTCGCGCGTCACATACCTCACACCACCAACCATCGTCGTGCCCTGCGCGGGAAGCGAGACCGGCACGGTCTGCAGGCTGCTCATGATCTGGCGCCCGCCCGTGCGCAGCACCACCTGCATGCCGCCGAGGCGCTCCGAGAGCAGCACGTAGCCCATGTCGTCCTGGATCGAGAGTATGTAGCGCCCCACTGTTCGTCCCCGCAGGCGGATGTTGCCGCCGAGCGGAGCAAGCACGAACGGCCCGCCAACATCTGAGAGCACGCGCCCGTTGCGGATCACACGCAGGCGCACGATGTGCAGGTGGTTGTAGACGATGCTCGTCACCGCAGCGCGCGTGGCCACCGGTTCTCCGGAGGCCACAGCGCGCGCGAGGGCGCTCGAGTGGGTGACGCTCGCGATCGCCCTCGCGACCGCGCCCGTGCGGGAGAGCTCGCCGTGGTAGATGCGCATTCCCACTTCGCCAAGCGTCCTGCTCAGAACGGCGTCGATGGAGCCGGCGCAGGCGGCCTTCGAGTTCGTCGCCACCGCGAGCGCGCCCCGCGCCGATCTCTCCACGTCGCTGTCGTCCGTCGCCGCAAGCGCGCCCCCCACGCCCGCGAGCAGCAGTGCCCCCAGCGCCAGGCCCGCGCGAAGGGGATGTTTGTGGCGGTTGGAAAACCTCCCTCGCGAGCGTCGCCAATGGCGCCGCTTGGGCGAGGGTGGGGAGCCGCTCGGTTCTTTCTCGTCGCCGCGATCCATTCCCAGACTGTATGTACCCATCGCGCATTTTGCGCGATATTCGGTCTCCGGATTAGAGGATTCTCACCGCCTCGATCTGGAGCCGATTCCCCCGCTCGTGTCTACGCAGATCTCGCTCGTGCCCGCGCGCCGCTGTACGATCAGGGGTACGCCGGTGTAGCTCAGTTGGTAGAGCACCGCTCTTGTAAAGCGGGGGTCGCTCGGTTCGAGTCCGGCCGCCGGCTCTCGCAAAGGCCCTGCTAATGGCAGGGTTTTTGTTTGCCCGGACCCCGAAAAGGCGGAGGTCAAATCCGCTTGGACCCCGCCTGGGACCCCGAAAGCGCAGCGGCGAGCACCAGGGACGCCGTAGCACCCGCGAACCGCTGAGGTGGTGTACGGGGTGGGTTTGGCCGTTTCTGGGCCGTAGGGGCCAGAAACTGTGCGCCCTGCGCAGCGACGCCGCGCGGCCTGCCCGGCTCCCGCCGCTTGGGCACGTAGCGTTTGCTTGTGACAAATCCTACAAAGTGAGCCTCGCGCCGTATGAGCGACGCGAGGCTCTGGACACAAGGAGATTGAGACTCCCCATGCCCGACGAAGATCGTATCCCTGCCTCGGATGACTCCGAGCGCAACCCCGGCAGAGAATGGACCGACCCTTGGGTGGCCGAACGGGCCATCGTGTTGCAGGTTCTGAGGGATGACCACGACGAGCGCTGGTCCCGCGCGGAGTTGGAGCGCGAGATCTACGACATCGAGCCGCAGGCGCTCGGGGACGCGCTGGAGGCCCTGCGCCAGGAGGGCGTGGTGCATCTCTCCGGCGAGCAGGTATGGGCATCGCGGTGTGCCCTGCACCTGGACGCGCTGGGGATGGTGAGCATATGAGTTTTGAGTTCGGCGAGTTTCCTTACCCTGGCCCACGGGTTTTATCCGAGTGGGTTGGCGAGGCAGTCAAGCGGGAGTTTCACAACCGCGCCACCACGGATGAAATCCTCGCCGCCGTTAGGGAAGTGCTGGACAACCATGAAAATAGGCATGGAGCGCGACCCGTAAAGGAGGTAAAGTCATCCCACCCAAAAGGAAATCCAAACCGCTTAGCCCGGATCATGCCGCGCTCGCGCAGGCTATCGAACTCCTGATAGCCGAAGACCCCCAGATAAGCCAGAAATCGGTCGCCGCTGATAGTGGTCTAAATATCAGACAGATAAATTCTTTCACCCGAGGCCAGGGCAATCCGACATATGAGACACTGCTTCGACTCTGTGAGGGGTTACACGTAAGGCCATCCAAACTAATGACCCTCACGGATGAGATAGGTGAGACTGGGCGGCTGGAGGACGCGCGCCGAGCACCTGGCGGGGCGCGAGGTTGAGCGCCCCGCCGTGGTGCCTACCTCGCTCCCTAGCGTGGGTAGATCGAGGCGTGCAGCTCTAGGGCCAGGTGCCCGAGCTTCTCCGCATCCTCGGCGGAGCTGGTTGCACGCCTCCGTCATGTCTACCGCTTCCGGCTTACGAGGTTCGATTATGATGCCGGTTGCACGGGTGATTCTGGCGTTGAGGTCGATTACGTCGCGCAGAACTTCCAGGTGGTTGCTGCGCGCCGCCTCGATTGTGTCCGTGTCTGACATTGTTTCTCCTTGGTTTGTGGGTGTGTTGTGTCCAGGGCGGCGTACCGCCCAAGCTCGGGTTGCTGCGCGCTACCCCTCGGCGGCGGTGTCCTGCTCGCCCTCTGGCCGCAGGCGCTTCACATTGTCGGGCGGGTTGGCGGCCTCGTCGTGGGCGGCGTCGAGGCCGTCAATCAGCGTGGCGTCCAGGCCGTCGAACAGGTGCCCGTAACGGTTCATCGTGGTGGTGATGCTGGCGTGGCCCAACCGCTCCTGAATGATCTTGGGGTGCGCGCCCTGCGCGATCAACATGCTCGCCGCCGTGTGGCGCAGATCGTGAAAGCGCAACCCGTGAAGCTCCGCCGGGAGGGCGGGCTTGATCTTGCGCTTCTTGTTGCCCTTGATTGTGGGCTTGAACACGCGGCGCATGAACAGGCCGTGCCGATGGACACCGCCTTCCGGGCTCGTGAACACAAGCGCATCAGCTCCAGCGCCGCCGGGACCACCCTTGGCCGGGGCGAGCGCCAGGTGATCGGCGAGCATGGCGCGCAGGAACTTCGGCATGGTGACGGTGCGCGGCTTGCCGTTCTTGGGCGGGCCGAACACTGGGCCTCGGGTGCCATCATCACGAATGACGTCTAGCGCCTTCAGCGCGCGTCGCACCTGCACTACACCGCGCAGTAGGTCAACGTCCTTGCGTCGCAGACCTGCAAGCTCGCCAGCGCGCAGGCCGGTGTACGCCGCCGTGTAGATGAACAGGCGATACGTCTCGCCGGGCATCTCCTCGGCAAGCCGTCTTGTCTGCTCTGCCGTAAGGAAAAACGGCTCGTCATGGCTGTGCGGTGGTAGCCCTTCCATATCGCGGCAGGGATTCGCCGGCAGCCAGTCGAAGCGGACAGCCTGGCTACATATGGAGCTGAGGACGGTGTGAATCTTCCGCACAGTTCCCGGTGCCTTGCCATCGCGTGTGAGCCGCGCGAAGTACCGGGCGCATCGTTCGTGAGGCGGAGGGCAGCGAGCTTGAGCAGCGCAACGCGGCGTCGCAGCAGCAGACACCGCGCGCTCCCGGCGATGAGGTCGAGGTCGAGCTGAGTCACTTGGACGACGGCGAGCTCGTTGACTTTCTCATGGGCTGCGGCATGTTCGACGGCAACCCCAAGCCTGCCGCCGCGCTCGTAATCGAGGCTGCCGAGGGAGACGCGGAGATGGCCGAGCGGCTGTTGCGGGCGGAGCGCACGGCAGGAGGCGATGCCCCGCGTCAGGACGTATTGGACGCACTCACTGAGATCACCAACGGAAAGGCAACGGCATGAGTCGCACAGTTATCATCACGAGTGAGCCCGTGGCGAGGTTCTCCGGGCCACCGGCTGACCGCATGGCAGGCAGGGCGCAGCGCCGCGCAGCGAGGGCGGCAGCGAAGCAGCAGGGCAACTACACCCCCAAGCAGAAGATCAGCACGGCAACAGAGGCCAGGGTCAGCAGCTTCCTCAGCGGCGAGGACGCGATCGACCAGGCCATTCACCAGGGCGTGATCGGCGCGAACATGGCCGCGCACTACAGGGCGCTGTGGCTGGCCGACCCGGACGAGACGCGCGAATACCTAGAAAAGCTCGGGCTCTACCCGTACCCGCTGGCCTCCGGCCCGGCGGGGAATCCCGAAGTGAACGCGCCGGAGAAGATCGCGGCAACCTCGGAGGCGTACCCCGAAGGGGCGCTCAGTAATGCCGAGCGCGGCCGGATCGCAGCGGCGCGGGAGGGCCGGACCTCACGCATCATCAATGGTGGGCTGTGATGGCGCGCGCCTATCAGATCGCGTTCTTGGCGCGGCGCTATCAATTGCTCAGCGAGCGCCCGGAGTACCTGACGGCCAACCGTGCCGAGCTGATCGAGCGCATGTTGGCCGCGCAGGTGGCGCTCGGAGACTTCGACCGCACGCTGCTCCTGCAAGCCAGCGAGGTTGACCGGCTGTGCGGTCATGCAGTTCGCTCACTCGGGCGAAGCGCGCCGGGCGCGGTGCTGGACGTGCTCGGCGCGCTCCATCCTGACCGGCTGGTCGCGATGTACTACGCGCTGCCCGTCAGCCGCCGGGCGACGGTGCGGCGTGACCCTGCGTGGGCTTACCAGATCGAGCACACGCCGCCCGACACAGCCGAGGCCGTGGCGGAGGTCGCGGGGTGGGCCGAGGGCGCTCAGCAGTTCACGGCACGCCTGGCTGCGCACAACGCGCAGGCACCGAGCGAGGCGCGCAACGACACCGAGCGGTGGGACCGCGCGATGCTCCGTAAGCAGGCCGGACTGCCCATCCTGCTCACCGACCCCGAGCGCCAGATCATCGCGCAGGCCGACGAGGACACCGCACGCCGCATGGCCGTGATGGACGTGTTCACCGACGAGCTCGCCGGGCTGCCTGAGCGCCCGGACGATGAGACGTTCACGGCGGCGTGCGCGCGGGCCGTTGGGCGCTGCCGTGTCTGACTGGACCTGCCCGGCGTGCGGCTACGTCCCGGCGACGCAGGCCGAGCGCGCACGTCACGAGGCTGGGACCGACGAGTTGCGCCTTGAGTGCGCGCACCAGGACATAGAGGCGATCAAGGCCGAGCAGGACAACGGACGCAATACCCTGTTCGGGAGGCCGTGGGGATGAGCCTTATGCCCCGCGAGCAGGCCGAGCTACGCGCCGAGCGGCTGCGCGTGATGATGCGCGTCCTCGATGCGCTGCCCGACTACGACGCGGGCATGTACCCGGAGCCTGCGCCGCTGGTGCCTGCCGAGGATGTGGGCCTGTTTCAGTCCGGCTCGGCTGAGGATCCTCTCCTCGCGCTTACCTGCCTGGCAGCCGAACACGACTTGCGCCGCCGGGAGTGGGGCGCGGTCGAGGCGCTGCTAGGTGCCCTGCCTCCCGGCGGCAGCATCGAAGACGTCTACGACTTGCCAGCAGGGCAGGCACTCCCGGCGCTGCGTGCCGCGCAGGTATGCGGCTGGCTGCGCGAGGCAGGAGCGTAGTCGTGGGCGGACAGAGCAGCAGGTGGCTTACGCCGGACAAGCCTGGCCTTGCCTGCTCCTCAAACGGCTCTGTCCGCCCGCGAGTGCGCTGATGCCCCGAGGACCACACAACGCGAAGCGCCTCGCCCGCGAGGCACGCGAGGCACGCCAAGGGCGAGAACGCGCGGCGCAGCCGCCGGAGGCGCGGCCAAGGCAGGGGAGGCCGTCAATCATCACGGCTGGGCACCGCGACCCGCTGACGATCTTCCGCGAGGGGTTGGCACTCGCCCGCCGCGCCGGCATGACCTGGCAGCAGGCGCTACACCCTGCACGCGAGGCCGCGCTATCGGTAGCCGACGAGCGCGAGCGCAACGAATGGGCCACCGTCCTCTACGACACCCGCACCGCCTGGATGCGCGCCTACGAGCGCAGGCCCACCGGCTGCGCGCTGTAGCGGGCGCTCGTCAACCTTCCGCTGCGCCGCATACCTTGAACCCATAGCCTTGCTCAAGGCCGTAGTAGGCAGCCTTACTTTCCCTGAGTGCCGTTTCCGCGGCTTCGATTCCAGATCGGTCGGCGTTCCTCGCTGCGCTCGCGAAGTTTTCAAGGTCGGAGGCGATATTGCTGCGGTCTACTTCCATTTTGCCGATGGTGGCGATATCGGGTGTGGGAGCACCCAGCGCTTGTAGCTGGGTGGCCCTTGCCCTCCAGAACGCCGCGAACTTTCGGATTTCCTGCGGTATCTGTGATTCAGCGATTTCTTGAGCATCTAGATAGCCGTGGAACGCCTTGAGTAGTTCCTTTAGGTGCTCGCCTTTGTAGTTGGCTTCGCTCTTGAATCGTGCGCAGATTGCGTCGGCCTGCGCGATGTACTGAGCCCTGGTGGGGCTCCCCGCCACGGTAGTCGCAACCGCATCGGCCTGCTTGCTCGCCCCGCCGCACCCGGCGACGAAGGGCACGAGGGAACACACGGCAACAGCCAGCGCCATCTTGCGTATGGACCACACAGCTATAACATACTGTCTTAGTCAGACAGTTGTCTTTACGCCGCGTTGGGTGCGCGCCTACGAGCGCAGGCCCACCGGCTGCGCGCTGTAGCGGGCGCTCGGCTCATCGACTAGCGCCAATACCGCCAAGCTCGGCTCTGGCAGCGGAGAGGTACCGTTCGCGGTGCTTGTGGAAGTCGGTTTCGATGCCTTCGAGGATGACGCGCTGTTGTGGGGATGCAGGCTTGGCTTGCTCTTCCACGTAGAAGTTCGTGTAGGCCAAAAAATGATCGAACGCTTGCACGACCTCATGGCTGTCATCGAACCAAAGCCGTAGTCGGTTCCTATGAGCCGCCACCTCACCGACCACTTCGAGCCAGCGAGGCGATACATCGAAGTACCCCGGCGTCGAGGATGCCTTAGTCTCAGACATGGTGGAGCCGTATTCGGTGATCAACGTTGTTCCCTTGTCCAGTACCTCACGGACTGCCTCGTCTCGGGCGCGCTGCCGGTCAGCATCGAGAGTACGTGCAAGACGTTGGGAGTCGCTCGTCAACTGTCGATCTAGCCGGTAGTGCTCAGCTCCGAGTGCGTCCTTCTGTCGAGCCTCGCTCGCGCGTAGCTCGCGCGTCAATCGCCTTCCTGACGCCACGCTCGTGATGATGGGAGCGGTAACACCTGCGACCCCTGCGACGATGACCGCGATGATCGCAACGGTATTGTCGGCTGCTGCCGCCACGATCATGGGCAGATCGTAGTGGCCTACCTGGCGGACCCCGCAGGGGACCCCGCCAAAGGGGTCGGAGAAGCAGCAAGCGGCATCAAAGCGGGCCGAGCTCGGTCAAGCGAAAGCCCTGCTACCGCCACAAAAAGTGCGAATTAGCAGGGCTTTTTATGCGGCTCTTGTAAAGCGGGGGTCGCTCGGTTCGAGTCCGGCCGCCGGCTCTAGCGTCCCAGGGTGCGCACGAACTCACGCGCGCGTCCGCGGAGGGGACCGAGGAGCGTGCGCACTTCCTCGAGGCCCGCGCGCAGCTCCGCGTCGCCCACCTCCACCGGCAGCATCGAATCCTGCAGGGTTGCGAGCGTGCCGTCGGCTCTGCCAACTGCATCCATCGCCGCATCGACGAAGGCGCGGACGCCGCGCGACGGGGCTCCCTCGGGCGCGCTCGCGAACTCGCGGCCTGCAAGCTCGTGACGCTGGGCAAACTCCTTGTGGGTGCGCTTGGCGCGCCCATAAGCCATCTGCACCGGGCGGAAGAGCTCCCCTTCCAGGCGCTCGGCGCTGTGTTCGTCGAGCTGTTCGTATGCCTCGCTCAGCGACGCCAGCGCCGAGGCGATCTCTTCGGTTGCCTGCGCGAGCGTATCCAGCAGTTGCGTGCGCGCCTGTGCGTTCGTATAGGCCATACCATCTACGCTACCGCGCGCAGCGAGCGAGGCTCGATCTCGATGACGCAGACCAATCATCTTCCGCCGGGGCCCAGCACGATCCCGCGGTCGCTGCAGACCTATCTGGTGTGGCGACACATGGACTGGTTCATGCGAGCCTGTCAGCGTCGCTATGGAGACATCTTCACGGTGCGAGCGCTTCCGTGGCAGCGCATCGTGATGGTGTGCGATCCAGACGCCATCAAGACGATCTTCACCGGGAATCCGGAGATCTGGCGCGCGGGAGAGTCCTACAGGTTGCTGGCGCCGGTCTTGGGAGAGCGTTCGGTGATGGTGCTGGATGGGGCGGAGCATCTGTGTACCCGCAAGCGTCTGTTGCCCGCATTTCATGGCGAGGCGATACGCCGCTATGAGGAGGTGATCGAGACGATCGCCGCCGAGGAGGTTGCGCGCTGGCCGGTGGGCCAGCCGATCTCGCTGATGGCGGCGATGCGTCGGATAACGCTCGAGGTGATCCTGCGAGCTGTGATCGGCGCCGAAGGGGGTGAGCGGCTCACCGAGATGCGAGCCGCTCTGCTGCACCTGGTTGAGGTCAACCCACTCGTGGTGCTCACGCCGCTGTGGGCGCCTCTGCAGAGATTCGGTCCGGGGCGCGACTTCAAGCACCGGCTGCAAAACGCAAAGAGCATCCTCTTGGAGGAGGTGATGCGCCGGCGAGCCGACCCGCGGGTGGCACAGCGCGCCGATGTCCTCTCCTCACTCATATGCACCGGCGAGCTCAGCGATGCGGAACTGCTCGATCAGCTCACCACGCTGCTGATCGCCGGACACGACACATCGACCAGTGCGCTGGCGTGGACCCTCGAGCGACTGGTGCGTCACCCGCTCGAGCTCGAGCGTGCTCGTGAGGACGACGGGTATCTCGATGCCGTCATAAAGGAGGTCCTGCGGTTACGCCCCGTGCTGCCGGCCGTCGCCCGCCACACCGCCCGTCCGGTGACGCTCGCGGGCTACCAGCTGCCGGCCGGTATCACGGTGATGCCCGGGATCCGCCTGGTGCATCTCAACGCGGAGCTCTTTCCCCGCCCCGAGATCTTCCGTCCGGAGAGGTTCCTCGAAGGACAGGGCGCAGGCCAGGGCTCGAACTACAGTTGGATTCCCTACGGGGGCGGTACGCGCAGGTGCCTCGGCGCACCTTTCGCGAGCCTTCAGCTACGTGTCGTGTTGCGCACAGTCCTCGCCCGTGCCGAGCTTCGCGCCGAGGTGCTCGAGGATGAGCCCATTCAGAGCAGGTTCATCACGCTCGTGCCCGGGCGTGGGGCGCGCGTGATCCAGACGAGACGTCATGGGCAGGAGTCCGTCACTGCCTAGTAGCGTGCGCCGCTCAGGCACGTAGGCATTTGCCCAGCGCGCAGTCACACCGACTCGCTGTGAGTCGCCGTCTGACTCCGATTGGTTGTGCCGAAGGCCTTCTACGGAGCCGGAACGAAGTGCTCCAAACGGCCGTGGCCGTTGGAGGAGGCGAACTGCGAGTAGTCGGGCGCCTCGATCGGCTCCGCGGCGTTCAGCCGGCGCTCGAGCTCGCCCAGCAGCACCCCGAAGAGCAGGTGACGCCAGGTGGACTGAGCGAGCGCGCGCGGGTTCGAGAAGACCCTCGGCAGCTCCCCCCGCGCTGGATGGATGCGGTCGGTGATCGCCGTGAGCGGCCACGTGCCGAAGTTCTCGACCATCGCCGCGAGGGGCCCCCGCGCCCACGACGGGAGCGGCGCTCGCGGTGCGAGGTTGGCGTAGGCCGCGCCGAACAGCGCGCCGTTCTGCAGGTGCAGCATCCAGCCCACCAGCGGCCACGCGCCGGTGCGCGTGAGCGCCTTGCCGAGCAACTCGATGTCGTCGAAGTTCGAGCCGAAGATGCGCTTGTCGAGCGGCATCTGCGCCGCCCACACGCTCGCCGCCGCTGCCCCGGCCAGAGCCCCGCGGATGGTCCTTGCGCGGTCGATCGACACAGTCTTCACTGTAACGGCGTCTCAGTCCTCGGGTATCCAGGATGTGGACAGCGATCCCCGCAGCGGCCTCGAAGACCGGCCCGGCGACCTCGAAGTCGGCGACCTTGAAGGATTCCGCGCGCATTCTCTGGAGCGCGGCGTGAACCCGCTCCTCTATCTGCTCGTAAGGGCCGTGCTGCTGCCATTCTTCCTGATCTACTTTCGCTTGCAGCGGCTGGGCTCTGAGCATCTGCCGAGCACCGGTCCGCTGCTGCTCGCGGCCAACCACCGCAGCTTCCTCGACCCCTTCGTGATCGGGGCGCTCACGCGCCGTCCGGTGTACTACATGGCCAAGCGCGAGCTCTTCGAGCGCCCCCTGCAGGCGAAGCTCTTGAATGCGCTGGGCGCCTTTCCTGTCGACCGCGGTGCGGGCGACGCCGCGGCGATGGTCACTGCGCGAGCGATCCTCGAGCGCGGCGACTGCGTGGTGATCTTTCCGGAGGGCACCCGCCGGCGCGAAGGTCCACTCGGACGCCCCCGCCGGGGCGTTGGGCGCCTCGTGCTGGAAACCGGCGCGCGCGTCGTACCGGTGGCGGTCATCGGCACCGAAGAAGTGCGGCGGGGGTGGCGGGTACGCCCGCGCAGGATAAGCGTCCGCTGCGGCGCCCCGCTGATGTTCCCTACCGTCGAGCATCACTCGCCGGCGCAGGCGCTGGGCGTCACCGAACGCATCTGGACGTGCGTCAACCTGCAGTGGGAGTGGCTCGGTGGCGTGCGCGCTCCGCGCCGGCAGCCCGCGCCGGCGCGCCGGCGAGCCGAGCCCGCGGCTGAGTCATCGCGGGCGGCTGAGTCATCGCGGGCGGCCTAAGGCCATGAACGGGGGGTAGGGTGGCGATGAGTGACCGAGGATTCATCCAAGCAGGTAGCCGAGAAGGCCCGTCTCGATGGGGAGTTCTCCGATCTCTACCGCGCGCATCTGCGCGATGTCTACAGCTACGCCTACTACCGCGTGGGCAATCACCACGATGCCGAGGACTTGACAGAGCAGACCTTCCTGCAGGCCTACCGCCACTTCGAGCGCGCTCAGCGCGAGTCCCGCGGGCGCCCACTGCGGCCATGGCTGATCAGGATCGCGCACAACCTCGCTGCCAATCTCTACCGCGACCGCTCGCGGCGTCCGGTTGCGCCGATCGACGAGAGCACGCCGCTGGCCGAGCCGCACACCACCGAGGAGATCGTGGAGGAGCGCGAGGAGCTAACCCGTATCCTCGGTGGGGTTCAGGAGCTGCCCGACGATCGCCGCGAGGCGCTGATCATGCGCTTCGCGCTGGGTATGGACAACCGCGAGATCGCGCGCGCGCTGGGACGCACCGACGGCGCGACCAAGGTGCTCCTGCACCGCGCCATCAAGCAGCTCGAAGGGATCGTGGCGGGCGATGAGTGAGATGGCCTCCAACTTCGAGGGTCTGCTGCGCGAGGCGCTTGCGCCCGTCGATCCTCCCAAGGATCTCGCGCAGCGCCTGGAGGGCGCTCTCACCGGCCTCACCGAGCTCGCCGCCGAGGAGCTGGAGGCGTGGGAGCTCTCGGCGATGCGCGATCCACGCAACTGGGTCCGTCCGATGGCCGCCGTCATGGTGGGGGGCAGCGCCGGAGTTGCGCTGGTGGTGCTGCGCGCGCGCCGACGGCTACGCTGAACGATTCGACAGGTCGGTCATCTGTCCGCAGAAAAACTGCTTCAATTCCCTCCATCGGTTGCGGACTCCCTGATCCACGACCGTCTCAGTTGCGTATTGATGTCTGAAATGGCACGCTACAAGCGCTCCGCCGACACCGCGTCGGCAGCCCTACGTCGGCTTGCCGACGAGGATCTCATGCAGCTCGTACGCGAGAGCGACTCGATTGCCTTTGCGGTTGTCTATGAGCGCCACTGCGACGCGGCGTTCTCGCTGGCGTTCCGTATGTGCGGTAAGCGTGGAATCGCTGAAGACGTGGTTCAGGAGGCATTCCTTTCCCTGTGGCGGAGCAGCACGCGCTATGACCACACGCGTGGCAGCCTGCGAACGTGGGTGCTGGGGATAGTGCACAACAGGGCAATCGACTCTCTGCGGCGCGCAGTGATTCAGGATCGTGGGAGAATCAGCGATGAGGGTATCGAGGAGCATGTGGAGGCAGCCGAGCGCACCGAGGTGGAGGTTGGCAGGCGCGACGAGGCACGCGAGATCCGTGCGGTGCTGGAGGGTCTGCCCCCCGATCAGGCGCGTGTGATCGAGCTCGCCTACTACGGAGGCTTCACGCATTCGGAGATAGCCTCAATGTTGGACACTCCAGTGGGAACAATCAAGGGCCGCATGCGTCTAGGCCTCCAGAAGATGCGCTCACAACTCCGACCAGGGCAGGTGGTCTCGTGAGTAGTCACGAGTACTGGTCTGCGCCCGAGACGCAGTGCGAGCGCGCGCCCGATGCGGCAGCGTATGTGCTCGGGGCACTCGAGATGGGAGAGGTGGAGCCCTTCCGTGAGCACATGGCGGGATGTGCGGACTGTCAAGTGGAGGTCACGCAACTGCAGGCGCTCGCCGACTCGCTCGCGGTTGGTGTGGCTCCCAAGCTGGCCCCCAGCGGCCTGCGCGCGCGGATCATGTCCACCGTGCACGCCGAGGCCGAACTGCTCAAGGCTGCCGGTCACGAGGCCGATCGTCCGGCTCCCGTGCGGCGGGGTCTGCGCTGGCGCATGGCACCGGCGCTCGCGGCCGCAGCGTCGCTCGGCGTGGGGGTTTTGATTGGAGCGCTGGCGATTGACAGCGGTTCGAGCGCCTCGCATACGCAGCCGATTCAGACGACCACGCAGGTCGTGCAGGCAACGGTGCTCGCGCCCGGCCACCACGCCACAGCTGAGCTGCGCAAGGTGGGTTTGCATCTGGAGTTGGTCGTGGTGGGGATGCCCGCGCCACCGCCTGGACGCATCTACGAGGTGTGGCTGGAGCGAGGTACCCAGGCTCCTGAGCCCACCGATGCGCTGTTCTCGGTCACCCACCAGGGCAACGGCTCGGTTGGGGTTCCCGGGAACGCGAGCGGAGTGAGCAAGGTGCTCGTCACCGACGAGCCGCTCGGTGGCAGCCTCAAGCCGACGCGCAGCCCGGTGATCGTCGCCTCGACTTAGTGCCTATCCCGATAGGAACGCGCGGGCCTGGAGGGATAGGCCCTTGGCTTCCTGGCAGACCGCGCCTCGGGCCGAGATAGGCTCTTGCGCGCATGGCCACCTGCTACCGCCACCCCTCACGCGAGACACGGGTCTCCTGCTCGAACTGTGGGCGGCCGATCTGTCCCGACTGCATGACCCCCACGCCCGTGGGGATGCGCTGTCCGGAGTGCGCGCGTCAGAGCACGAAGGTGGTGCGTATGCGCGATATGACCAATACGCCGCAGGTGACCGTCGCGTTGATCGCGATCAACGTGATCGTGTTCCTCGCGGGAGGGGGCTCAAGCGGCGGTTCGATCTCCGAAAAGGGCGAGCTGCTGGGCAGTGGTCTGCAGCGCGCGGCGAACGGTCAGAGCATCGAATACCTGGGCGTCGCCTATGGGCAGTGGTGGCGCATCGTCACGGGTGGCTTCCTGCACGCGAACTTCCTTCACATCGCCTTCAACATGTATCTGCTCTATCTGCTTGGCCAGATGCTCGAGCCGGTGCTCGGGCACGTGAAGTTCGCACTCGTTTACTTCGTCTCGCTGCTCACGGGGTCCCTGCTGGTGCTGCTCATCGCTCCGCACGAGCCCACTCTCGGCGCCTCGGGGGCGGTGTTCGGGCTGATGGGCGCCGCGGCGGTGGAGATGCGCGCGCGCCAGATCCCCATCATGCAGAGCGGCATCGGCGTTTTGATCGTGATCAACCTCGCGCTCAGCTTCGCCGACCAGGCGATCTCCTGGCAGGGGCACGTGGGCGGCCTGATCGGCGGGGCGCTCGTGATGTTTCTGCTCCAGCTCGGCGATCGCTACCGCCAGCAGGCGCTCGCGCTCGCGGGCTGCGTGGCGATCGGCATCGCCTCATTCGCCGGCGGGATCGCCGCGGCCAAGTCGAGCGAAATCGAACAGCTCCCCACCTCCGGCGAACAGCCCACGTTCGCTCCCACCCAGTGATGGCGCTAGTCTCGGTTGGATAAGCGACGAGGAGGATTGAGCCATGCCGCTGCTGAGCGAGCAGGAGATCGAAGGGCGCCTCGCGGGCTTGCAGTGGAGGCGCGCGGGCGATGCGATCGTGCGCGAGCACAAGCTCGCCGACTTCGCTGCGGCGATCGCCTTCGTCAACCGCGTCGCTGAGATGGCCGAGCGGGCCAATCACCACCCCGACATCCTCGTACACGGCTGGAACAGGGTGCGCCTGGAGCTGAGCACCCACTCGCAGGGCGGCCTCACCGACGCCGACTTCGCGCTCGCCTCAGAGCTCGACGAGCTGGCGCCGAAGTGAGCGCGCGGCCCGCTCTCGGGGCCTCGGTACTTGCCCCTGAGGGCTGACCGCGGCCCCTGCTACCTTTAGGAAGTCGCCACCGATGACAGACGACTCTCCTCGAAGTAGCACCACCGCGTGAGCGGCCTGAAGCTTGCCTTCACGGCCGTTCTGGTCGCGGTCAACGCGTTCTTCGTGATCGCGGAGTATGCGCTGGTGCGCTCGCGCCGCGCGCGCCTGGAAGTCCTGCGCGACGAAAAGGCCCGGGGCGCGGCGTTGGCGCTGGATCAGCTGGAGAACATCAACGAGTACATCTCGGCGGCGCAGATCGGCGTGACGATGACCTCGATTGGCATCGGCGCGCTGGGCGCCACCGTGCTCGCGGATCTGTTCAAGGAAGCGTTTGGAAACACCATCTCGCATGGCGTCGCCGTTGTGATCTCCGCGGTGGCGGCCTTCGCGATCGTCACCACCGTGCAGCTGATCGCGGGGGAGATGGTGCCCAAGTTCTACGCCATCAACCACGCCGAGACCGTCGCGCGCCGCGTGGCGCGCCCGCTGCAGGCCTTCAGCGCGCTCTTTCACCCGCTCATCGCTGCGCTCACGGCCGTCTCGGGGTGGATCCTGCGCGGGCTGGGCGTCGACATCAGCAGTCAGCAGGTTGGCGGCTCCCAGGAGGAGCTCAAGCGCCTGATCGCGGAGTCCTCGGAGGGCGGGCACCTCGATCCGGGGGAGGCGGGGATGCTGAGCGGCGTGTTTCACCTCCACGAGCAGGAGGCGCGCCAGGTGATGACGCCGATCCCCGCGGTGATCACCGTGGACATCTCCCAGGATGTGGAGACGGCGCTGAAGCTGTGCATCTCCAGCGGCCACACGCGCCTGGTGGTGACCGAGGAAGAAAACCGCGACCGCGTACGGGGGCTCGTGCATGCGAGCACGCTTGTGCAGCGCATGATGGAGGACGGGCCCCAGGCCTCGGTGGCGCCGATCGTGCACGACGCGCCGATCGTGCCCGAGACCAAGCCGCTCGACGACCTGCTGGCCGATCTGCAGCGTCAGCAAACCTCGATGGCGGTGGTGGTGGATGAGTACGGCCGCGTTGTGGGGATCGTCACGATCGAGGACATCATCGAGGAGGTGGTGGGGGAGATCGTCGACGAGACCGACCCCATGGCGGGGGAGATCCGCAAGCTCCCCGGGGGCGAGTGGCTCGTGCGGGGACACGTCGCCGTCGCCGACCTCGCCGATCACGGTGTGGCGCTGCCCGTGGACAGCGATGCCTACAACTCGGTGGGTGGCTTCGTGTTCGCCGAGCTCGGGCGCCTGCCCCGCCGCGGCGACACCATCACGGCCGATGGCTTCTCGATCAGGGTGGAGTCGGTGCGCCACAACCGCATCGAGGCCGTGCGCATCCGCCAGCGCCCCGCCGTGCCCTCACGCGAGGCGGAGACGGGCGAGGCCTCTTAGCCCTTAAACACGTCCGGCCCGCAGGGGGGTGCGGACCGGAGCGTGTGCACTGGGAGGAGGCGGTTGTGCATGCGAACTGAATCGCATTTACGAGTATCTCCACTTTGATGAAGCCCACCTAAAAGATCTTCTTGACCGACATAAATCTCCTCGCCGTCCGAGCGATGGGCGGCGATCACCTCGCTGAGAGTGGAGCCGGACGGATGGAATGTCTCAGTAGGTGTGAAAGCCGCGGCCGCTCTTGCGCCCGAGGGCGCCCTCCGCGACGAGCTGTCCCACACGCGGGGGGATCGGCTCCCCGATCGTGCGCCCAATCGCCTCGGAAACGTCGAGGCCCACGAGGTCGAGCAGCGCGAGCGGTCCCATCGGGTGCCCCGCGCCGAGCTTCATGCAGGTATCCACGTCGGCTGGATCCATGCCAGTCTCTTCCACGAGGCGCACAGCGCTGAAGAGGTAGGGGAAGAGCAGGCGGTTCACCACGAAGCCCGGCACATCGGGCACCTCCACGGGGGTCTTCTCGAAGGTCTCGCACAGCTCCAGCGCCCGCCGCCGCGTGTCCTCGCTTGCCTCGGAGCCAAACACGAGCTCCACGAGCTGCATCTTCGTAACGGGGTTGAACACATGCAGCCCCACAAAGCGCTCGGGACGCCCGCTGGCCTGCGCGAGCTCGTGCACCGAGAGCGAGGAGGTCGTCGAGGCGAGCACCGTCTCGGGGCTCACGATGCCCGCCAGCTCGCCCAGCACGGAGGACTTCACCGCGAGGTCCTCCACCACGGCCTCAACCACGAAGGTGGCCTCTGCGAGGGACTGCATATCGGTTGCGATCTGCACATGGTCGGGGTCGATTTCCGCGGCGAGGCGCGCGAGTGTGTTGTCCACGATCGTGCTCGCCCGCTCCGCAGAACGCTCCGATCGCGCGAGCAGCAGCACCGGCCCATGGTGGGCTGCCGTGGCGGCGAGGCCGCAGGCGATGGCTCCGCTGCCGACTATGGCAAGGCGCTCGTTCACGCTCATTCCTTTGCTTGGGGGTCTGTGGGGAGATTGACTGACTGGTCAATCTAGAGGCGGGGGCGGTAGAATAAGGGTTGCATGCGTCGGGCACCGGCCCCGTCGCTTCCACCAAGTCGCGCTCTTAGAGGCCGGCGAGCCGGGCCCCTCTTACACCAATCTATACGGAGGACTTCCCATGAGGCAGCCAGAGGGCCGCGAGGTCGTGATCGTCGAGGCGGTGCGCACGCCGATCGGCCGCGGACATAAGGAAAAGGGCTACTACAAGGACACCCACCCCAACGACCTTCTCGGAAAGGTCTACTCCGAGGTGATCTCCCGCGCGGGCATCGACGCGGCGGAGGTCGAGGATGTGATCGCGGGCTGCGTGCAGCAGTTCGGCGAGCAGGGCTTCAACATCGCGCGCAACGCCTGGCTGCAGGAGGGCCTGCCGATCGAGACGCCCGGCACCACCGTCGATCGCCAGTGCGGCTCAGCGCAGCAGGCCGTGAACTTCTCAGCGGCCCTCATCGCCGCGGGCGTGCACGACGCGATGATCGGCAGTGGCGTGGAGCACATGGGCCACTTCCCCTTCAGCGCCGGCATGAAGACGCAGGAGGACTTCGGCTTTGCCTTCACGCCCGCGCTGATGGCCAAGCACAACATCGTGGGGCAGGGGCTCGGTGCGGAGATGATCGCCGATCAGTGGGAGATCCCCCGCAGTGAGCTCGATGAGCTGGCGGTGCGCTCGCACAAGCTCGCCCATCAGGCCACCGAGGAGGGACGCTTCGAGCGCGAGATCGTGCCCTTCCAGGTCAATGGCGACACCTACGTCACCGATCAGGGCATCCGCCCCGATACGAACCTCGAGTCGCTCTCGCAGCTCAAGCCTGCCTTCAAGCCTGATGGCAAGATCACGGCCGGCAACGCCTCGCAGATCTCCGACGGCGCCGCGGCGGTGCTGCTGATGTCCGCAGATAAGGCCAAGGCGCTCGGCGTGAAGGCGCGCGCAAGGATCGTCGATCAGACGACCGTGGGCTGCGATCCGGTGAAGATGCTCGAGGGCCCCATCCCCGCCACCGCCAAGATCCTCCAGCGCAACGGGATGAAGATCGGCGACATCGACCTCATCGAGATCAACGAGGCCTTCGCGCCCGTTGTCGCGGCCTGGAAGCGCGAGCACAACCCCGACATGGATCGCGTGAACGTAAACGGCGGCGCGATGGCGCTGGGCCACCCGCTCGGCTCCACCGGAGCGCGGCTCATCACCACGCTCCTGCACGAGCTCGAGCGCAGCGATAAGGAGATCGGGTTCGTAACCATGTGCTGCGGCGGGGGCCTCGGCACCGGCACGCTGATCCAGCGCGTCTGAGAAGGAGAAGGGACCGGCAAAGCCGGCCCAGCGGGCCGCGAGGTGGCGTACCCAACGCGCCTCGCGGTTTATGTCGGAGATTGGTGCACCGGAGGTGGCTCTGTGAGCGCTCTCGCGAGCGAAAGCTCCAACGGCCGTCTACGGATCGCTTCGCAACGCTCGCAGGGCCGCTTTGCGGCCCTCTCCAAAAAATGTCAGCCCGCGGCGGGTCCCGTTTCGGTCCAATCCACCGCCACGGGCGTGAGTGCCAGCAGCGCGGCCCAGGTGCTCGGGTCGCTCTTTCCGCTCGCCGGGATGCCGTGTGAGGTCTGGAAGGCCGCCAGGTTGGAGGCGGTGGTGGAGTCGAAGATCCCGCTCGTAACCTGGCTGGGGATCGCCGCCGCGAGGTGCTCCTGCAGCCATAGCACCTGATCGCCCTTCGCGCCCTGACCCAGCAGCGGCGAGGTCAGCTCCGGCGAAGGCACCGTGAGGCTGGTATTGAGCGGTTCCACCAGCGCCGCCCACCCGCGCGCGGAGGTTTCCTGCCAATCCCACCACGACAGGCCATGCGCGCCATAGGCCGCCGCGAGCGAGCGGAAGGCCACCAGTTCGGAGTTCGAGGGGCCGTTGTAGGTCTGCCCCAGCGGCGCGATCGGGCGCCCATAGATGAGGTTCTCCTCGAAGGTGTGCGAGTACACCGTTGCCACCGACGTGCCAATGTCCTTCCAGTACATCTGCGGCGCATTGAACTGCGCCCCATTGGGCCCCATGAACACCGAGTAGGGGAAGGACTCGTGGTAATCCACGTAGGGGAAGCTCGCGAGGCCCACCGGGTATGTGGGCCCGATCTTGGCGCGTAGTGTCGCGATGTACTTCTGTGCGGCGCCATAGTGGCCTTCGTACTCCGCCTCCGCGTCGATCACCAAGCAGTCGGCTCCCGTCGCCACCGCGCGCGCGCCCAATTCGGCCTCGCCCACCGGGGAGGTGCCGTAGACGTACTGCCACGCGCATACCTTCAATCCATTCGCGTGCAGCTGTTGCACGAGTTCGGGGGAGAACTGGCTCCAGTAGTTGCTCGAGCCATCGCTGCTCTTCACGAACACCGTGCTCACGCCCGCCGCGTGCGCCTGCGCCACGATCGCCGGCAGTTCGCCTTTGCTGGAGCGACTCACATACCAGATCCACATTCCCTGGCCTTCAAAGGCGCTTCCACTGGGCGCCCCCGCGATTGGCGTCGCCGCCGGCGGGGCCTTGGGGAGGGGCGGGTGCAGCGCATAGGGCACCACCGTGATCGGCCCCACCGCCTTCGAGCGCCTTCCCCCGCCGATGAGCACCTGGATGCGCCCCGAGTGCGCGCGCACCGGCACTTTCACCGCCGGCCCATAGGGCGATTCGTAGATGCGCGTGAGCGGCGAGCCCGAGGCGATCGTCGCGTTGCGCGTGCGCGGGAAGGCCACGATGAGGCCCTTCTCGAGGCCCTTCCCCTTCAGCACCAGATATCCGTGCAGCGAGACCTCGTGAGGGTTCGTGGTGCAGTTGGGCGTTGGCGCGCAGTGCGCGTCGGCGAGGCTCACGATGCGCCTCGCGTGATGCGGGGCGGCACGCGTCGCCGCGGCTCCGCCGCTATGTGCTCCCATGCCCGAGGCGCCCGTGCTCGCGGGTGCGCCCGTGCCGCCAGGGTTCGCGGCCGCTGCCCCGCGGGTGGGGTGGGGGAGGGTCAGCGCCAGCGCGAGGAGCATCGCGCCGGCCAGTACCCAGGAGCGTTGTCGGATACCTGTGCTTGCCATTTTGGGTCCTGCTCGGTCGGCGGCCGACCATAGAGGCTACGTGCTCCCCAACCAACCCACGCCAGCGAAGTTGCGGCCGAAGGACCTATCGCGGGAGGCTCTCAGCCCCAGCGGAAGCCGGTTGCCGACGGCGCTGGTGCGAGCGGGCTCGACGGCAGTCCCTTCGTCGGGCGCGGCAGGTTGAAGCCCGTGGGCGCCACGTCGTTGGGGGCGTCGCCGTGGAAGAGCGACGCGAGGTACTGGATCTGCTCGCGGCCCACCCCCAGCTCGAACTGCCCGCCGCCGTAGTTGCCGATGCCCCGCGCGGCGCAGTAATCGAAGGCCTCGAGCAGGTTACGCAGGCCGCCCAAGCGGGAGGGCTTGATGTTCACCATCTTCGGGGGGTAGGGCAGCGCCTCGATGTCCGCCACCGAGTGGATCGGCGCATCCCACGAGAAGCGCTCGCGATATGGCTCCAGGATCGCATCGGTCTCCGGGGTCAGCGCGGGGTCCTCGATCCAGGCCTCGGGGAACGCCTCCACCACGCGCTGGTATAGAACCGGGTCCGCGGGCTGATCGACGATCGAGCCGCTGTAGTAGGCCTTGAAGTCCACCGACTCCACCGCGCCCAACTCCACCAGTTCCGCGATCAGCCGCGGCGACCACGAGCTCGTGGGGTCGAGCTTGAATTGCAGCCCCGGATACAGCTCCAGGCGCCCCCGCAGCGGGTCGATCGTGGGCGGCTCGCCGAGGCGCAGCGACACCACAAAGCGCACCGGCTGTGATGTGCGCCCGAGCGCCTCGTGCAGCGTCGTATCTGCCTGGCGCAGCGCCAGATCGAGCGCCGCGGACTCATACGCCCACACGCGGTAGCGCCGCGACACCTCGCGCTGGGGCGGGCGGGGGAAGAGATCCTGCTCGGCCAGGTGCGCGCAGAAGGATGCGATCGTCCAGCTCCCCGCGAGCCCCTCTGGGGGGCCTGCGGCCTGCAGGATTTCGTGGTCGGGTGCGTCGTAGGTCACATCCTCGCCCTGTCCCTCCTCGCCGCCGCCGTGGAGGTGGATCACCGTGGAGAGCCGTTCGAACTCGCTCGACACCTTCGCCTCCAAGGCCTCCAGCGTGCAGCGCTCGATCTGCAGCGGCAGATCGGCGAGCTTCTCCCAGGTGCTCACGGGGTGCTCTCTCCTTCCAGGCGAGCCACCAGCTCGTCCAGGCGCAGCTCCTCGAGTGCCCCGCCCACCGCGTCCAGCTCGCCCGCGCAGTACTCGATCAGCTGCTTGCCCTCGCGCACGAGCTCAAGTGTCTCGTTGAGGCTGGCCTCGCCGGAGTCCAAACGGCGAATGATCTCCTCCACGCGCGCAGCCGCCGCCTCATAGGTCTGCTGGGGGAGATCAGGCGCCGGCGCCTCGCCATGTATCGGTGCGTCGTTCATCCCTGTTCGATCCTCGCAGCAACCGTATCGTCGGCGAAGCGCACCTTCACCCCGTCCTCCCGCTGGGCGTGCTCGGCCGTCGCGATCGGCTTGCCGCTGCGGCTCTGCACCAGCGCGTAACCACGCTCCAGCGTGCGCTGGGGATCGTGACCCGTCAACGCCAGTCGCAGACGCTCCAACTCGCGGGGGCGGCGCTCGCGACACTCGCGCGCGGTCGCCTGCGTTTTGCGCTCCAGCACCAGCGCCCGTCTTGCGCTTACGCTGCGCTCGCTCTGCACCCTTCGGCGTGCTCCTGCACGGGTCTCGCGCAGCTGCTGGTGCAGGCGCGTGCGCTGGCGGCGCAGCTGCTCGGCGGGGGCACGCGAGAGGGCGGCCAGTGTGCGCGCGCGCACCAGCACCGCGCGCCTGCCGTGGTCGGCAAGGCGCACCGCGGAGCGTCGCAGCGTGAGCCGGGGCGCGTCCAGGGCGGTGGCGCGACCATGGCCCGCCAGGCGCTTGGCGAAGCCCTCGAGCTTCAGGCGCGCCTCGCGGCAGTGCAATCCCACGGCCTCCTCGGCCGCGTGCGTGGGGGTGGAGCAGCTCACCGCCGCCACATCGTCGAGGAGCGTTCGGTCGGTGTGGTGTCCCACCGAGGCCACCACCGGCACCCCGAGCAGCGCCACCGTGCGGCACAGCGTCTCATCGCAGAAGCACCACAGATCCGCGAGCGAGCCGCCGCCGCGCGCCACCACGATCGTCTCCGCGCCGCCCACCGCCGCGAGATCCTGCACTGCGCGCGTGATCGCGGGCGCCGCGTGGCGGTCCTGCACGGGCGCGAAGGCCCACACCACCCTTCCCGCCCAGCCGCGGCGCGTGAGCGCCGCGAGGATGTCCGCGCGCGCCTTTCCGCTCTCGCCCGTAACGACCCCGATCGTGCGCGGCAGCAGCGGTCTCGCGAGCAGCTTCTGACGCTCCAGGAGCCCCTCCGCGTGCAGCGTCTTGCGCAGGCGATCGATGCGCGCCAGCAGATCGCCGATGCCCGCCACGCGCAGGTCGTTCACGTGGAAGGAGAAGCCGGGCGAGGACGTGGCGCTGCCCGGGTAGTAGTCGCAGCCCCCCGCGACCACCACCTGCATGCCCTCCTTGACCTCGCCCGTACGTGCGAGCATCGTCTCCCAGTCGCGCAGCCACGCCGCGCAGGGCACCGCGCCGGTTGCGTCGCGCAGCTCGAAGTACACGCGCGCGCGGGCGGCGCGCAGGTTCACGATCTCGCCCACCAACTGCACGCGCGTGAGCGAGCGCAGCTTCTCGCGCAGCGCCTCCGCATACTCGCCCACCGCGAAGGGTCCCGCGAGCGCGCTGCCCGGGATGCCGGCCGGGGAGGGCTTCATCAGCGTTGACATCCGATTCAGCATAGGCGCTAGCATCGACGGCAATGTTGGGCTCGGCATCGATGCGCTCAGACCCGCACGTCTGGGTGCGGCCAACGGCCTCGCGACCACTGCGCCTCGGGTAGGGGCGCCATGGCCAGTGCCAGCAAGAGCCGCCGCTCGCGCAAGCGGCGCCCGAGCCCCGATACCGCTGCGCAGAGACCCACGCCCCGGGCGACGCCCAAGACGCCCGCGACGCCCTCCTCTCGTCCCGGCGCAACCCTCGGCGAGCGTCCCCGCGCGCCGTGGCACCCGCTGCCGCTCTCGGAGATCCTGATCCTGGTGGGCGCCATCGGCACCATCGTCGGGCTGCGCCGCGGGGGCTCACATGGCACCGCTCCGCTCGTCGCGGGGCTCGTGGCGGTGGGCCTGGGAACCTTCGAGGTCACCACGCGCGAGCACTTCAGCGGATATCGCTCGCACGCGATCATCCTCGCGCTGCTCCCCGTGCTCGTCTTTCACACCGTGGTGGTGCTCGGCGTCTCGGCCTTCACCACCGTCCCGGGCTTTCTCACGCTCGTGCTGCTGCCGCTCGACGTGGCGCTGTTCGTATTCCTCTTCAAGTTCCTGCGCGCGCGCTTCCTCGAGGCCCGCCGCGTGCGCGCGATGGGCCGCTAAGACCCCGCGAGCCCGCTCAGCGAAGGCAGCGGCGGCTCGCCCTCGTTGGCTCCCTGTCCGCGCGTCTCCCCCTCAAAGCCCAATCGCTCCAGGCGGGCGATCTCGCGCTCGCCTTCCACGCGAGCCGGGTGTCCGGGGGGCAGCCCCTCGATCAGCTTCGCGATGCGCGCGCGCAGCTGCAGCGCGAAGTGGGGGGTGGAGGCGCCCATCAGCTGGCGCACATCCTCCACACTCACCTCGTGCTCGCCGCGCAGACGGTTGGGATCCTCGGCCTGACTCATTTCTTGGCGCCCGCGGTCGCGGAGGACGCCGACGTGGAGCCGGCGGTGGAGGTCGTCGTCGAGGTGGAGGCTGTTTCGGTCACGCTTGCACTCGAGCTGCTCTGGGATGAGGTCGTTTCTGCGGCGGTCGTCGTCGTCTGCGGAGCGATCTCGAGCATCGCATCGAGTTCGGCCTGCGTAGTGGCGGCGATCGCGCTCTCGTCGCCGATCAGCCAGCCGTGATTGTACGCGCCGTGGGTGGGGCCGTATGCCGGGGCGCTCGAGTAGGCCGGGCGGATGTCGGCGAGGTATTCGGCCAGCACATTGGGCACGCCCGCAGCGCTTTCGAGCACCAGCAGAGGGGCATAGTCGCCGCTGCTCGACAGCGGCGCCGCGGCGGGGGCGTCCAGCGGGCGGGTGGAGTTGGCGAACACCAGGCCATGCCCCGGATCGGCGACTCCCCAGCCGAATCCCCCATCTTCGAAGAGGGCCACCGCGACCGCGTTGCCCACGGGATCGTCGCGTCCGATCTTTCCCACCGGGCTCACGATGCGCTTCACCGTCCCGAAGTGCCCCAGCGCGAGGACCGTCGCGCTGCTCACCGCGGCCGTGGAGCCAACCACATAGATCGCCGGCCGGTGCAGGCGGGCCAGTGCCGCGGCCGTTGGTGCGGGCACGCCGGCGCCGTTCACCAGCAGGATCGGCGCCCCGCTCACGGCCGCGAGCCCCGCCGCGGGCATCGCCTGCGCGGGCGGGCCGTCGGCCGCCGCCACGATCACCCGACGGGGCTCGTGGTGCTGGATAGTGCTCAGCAGATGCTGCACCTGCACCGCCAGCGCGTAGGGGTCCGCGTTGGTCAGCGCCCGCGAGCGGTAGGCGGTTGCCGCGGGCAGCGCGCCGGGGCCGGCGGCGATCTCGATCGCCTGTGCGCCCCCGAGCGCCGCCGCGCCGGTGGGCCGCATCGTTCTCAGCGCCTGCGCGCTCACTTCGGGGAGCGTTGCGCCTTCGCCATAGAGCAGCGGCGCTCCGAGCGGCGCGCTCGCCAGCACCGAGGCCGCGAGCGCGGCGGGCCAGTTGTGCTCGTCCACGATCGCCACCGCCTGCGGACGGCTCGCGGCGGTCAGCCCCGGATGCACCGCCAGTGCGACTGCCGCTGCGTCGGTCACCGCGTCCGCGCCCCCCAGCCGCGTGGTGTTCTTGGTGGAGAACCCTCCCGCGCCTTCGGAGGTCACCGGAGCGAGCGGCTGCCCCGCACCCTGCCCGGTACTCGCTCTGGGGAGCGATTTCCCGCAGCCCGCGAGCGCCATGGCCAGCGCCACGGCGATCACGGCGAGGCGGGAGGAGGAAGCCTGCATGGGCCAGGCACACTAACGGGCGCGGCGGGCGCCCCCATGGCTCTCTGGAGGTACTCGGGGTTCCCGTGGCTGCCTCGGGGAGAGGGAGTTCCGGGGAGGTGTCGTCGATCTGCTGTGGGGCGCCGGCGGCAGATCTTGCGAACTGGGCCTCAGAAGCTCGGGAGGGGCCGTCTTTTCCCGGCATTTGCGGGAACTTCTTGGGTGAAGCGGTGCATGCGGTGCAACCGTCATTGCACTCTGCTAGTCTGCGCCGCGAAATGCCGAATCCTTGGTTAGACGCCAAGGAACGGGGGACCCGAGATGTTGGGGCGAATTCCACGTTGACCCGTGGGAGGCGCAGGCTCTTTCAGCGCCAGCCCGTCAGCTAACCCCGCAGGCCTACGAAAGAGGTTGTCTTGCGGGTGCATGCGCGCAATGCCGTTGTAGTGCTACTTGGTCTGATGTCATTCGCGGTCTCCTCGGCCTCGCCCGCGCTGGCGAGCTCCACCGGCGGCACCGCCCCACGAGTTTCCCTCGCCTCCACCAGTGCTACCCCCGCGAGCAGCTCTTCAAGCGCGGGCGGAGCCGCTCCCACGGCCCCCGCCACCGCCGCGCCCAAGCTGCACCTCGCGCCGGTGACCGCGCGCAAGGCGAGCCTCGCCTACAAGGGTCCGGTGTATGAAAAGACCGCAACCGGCCAGGTCGTTCCCTATGTGGCGCCGCTGCCCCCCGGGCAGGTCGGTGGCCCCACGGGCGGCAGCCCCGTTGGCAGCGCCGCCGGCGCCGGTAAGCCCCAATTGATGGTTCCCGGCTCGATCGCGCGCTTCGTGAACGGTCTCGCCGCGGCTCCCATGTCCGCGCCCGCCGCGGTGCAGGAGATCGTGTGGGCGGGCAACCAGATCATCGGCCTTCCCTACATCTTCGGCGGCGGCCACGCCTCCTTCACCGCGCCCGGCTATGACTGCTCGGGCACCGTCTCCTTCGCCCTGCACGGCGCCAGCCTGCTCAGCACCCCCATGGACTCCTCGGAATTCGAAGGTTGGGGCGGCGGCGGCATCGGCCAGTGGGTCACCGTCTTCACGAACCCCGGCCACGCCTACATGACCGTCGCGGGGCTGCGCCTGGATACCTCCGCCGCGGACGATCCCTCCAACCAGCAGGGTCCCCGCTGGCGCCCGTTGCGCCCCGCCAACGGCGGCTTCAAAGTGCGCCACCCCGTCGGGCTGTAGAGCCTCCGCTCCGCTCCGCTCTCGCGGTCAGCTACGCTTGGCACCCCACAGTTCATAGGAGGATCAGATGGCCGGCTTGACCGGGCGCATGTCAACAGTCGTGAAGGCCAAGGTGTCCAAGCTGCTGGACCGGGCCGAAGACCCCGCGGAGACGCTCGACTACAGCTACGAGAAGCAGCTCGAGCAGCTGCAGAACGTCAAGAAGGGGATCGCCGACGTAGTCACCGCCAAGAAGCGCCTGCAGATGCAGGAGTCCACGCTGCAGCAGCAGCTCGTGAAGCTCGACACGCAGGCCCGCCAGGCGCTCGCAGCCGGCAAGGAGGACCTCGCGCGGATGGCGCTCGAGCGCAAGAATGTCGCGCAGACCGAGCTGCAGTCGCTCGACACGCAGATCTCCGAACTGGAAGCCCAGCAGCAGAAGCTCACCGACTCCGAGCAGAAGCTCCGCGCCAAGATCGAGGCCTTCCGCACCAAGAAGGAGGTCATCAAGGCGCAGTACTCCGCCGCCGAAGCCCAGGTGCGCATCTCCGAAGCGGCAACCGGCGTGGGCGAGGAGATGGCCGACGTGGGCCTCGCGATGCAGCGCGCCGTCGACAAGACCGAAAACATGAAGGCCCGCGCCGACGCCGTCCAGGAGCTCGAAGCCGCCGGCGCCTTCGACGACGTAACAGCGCTGGGGCCTGGCGAAGACGACATCGACAAGCAGCTCAAGGAGCTTTCCTCGTCCTCGGCCGTCGATGACGATCTGGCGAAGATGAAGGCCGAGCTTGGCTCGGGCAGCGCTGCCCCACCGAGTGAGCTTCCCGCGGGCGCCCCCGGGGCTCCCGCCCCGCAGGAGCCTCCGGCGCAGGATGGCGAGGGCCACTCGGCATGATCGTGCGGGTCTCGGGGGAGGGCCAGTACCGGCTCGACCACACCAACGGCCAGCTCAACCAGCTCGACAACGCGGTTGTCTCGGCCGTCGAGTCGGGCGACGAGGCCGCCTACCGCTCCGCCTACGACGCGCTGCTTTCGTTCGTGCGCTCCACGGGGGAGCCCATCGGGGACGACGAGCTCTTTGGTTCGGACCTGATCCTGCCGCCGCCGGACCTCAGCCTCGAGGAGGCAGCCGTGGAGTTTCATGGCGAGGGGCTCATCCCGGATTGAAGGCCTGTCAGGCCCCTTAAAATCGGGATCCCCCACAGCGGGAACCAGCGCTCCAGTTCCGGCTCCATCGGCAGCTCTGAAGCCATCTGCGCCTTGAGCTGCAGCTCGCGCTCGGTGAGGCGCTCGTTCTCGTTGCCCGGAGCCGGTACGAAGGGGTACCAGAAGCCGCGCTTGTAGTTGTAGATGAAGTAGATGCGCCCCCCTCGGGCGTCCTTGAAGGCGAACACTGCGCACAGCAGTCGCTCGCCGTGGCCGGCCGTCTCGATCGAGCTCGACACTGCGTTGATGCCCACCGCGAGGTCTTCCACTGAGGCGTCCTTGAGGATCATCCAGCGATAGCCGTAGCTGTCGTCCTGGGAGGAGACCTTCGTGCCCGTCTCGCCGCCCGTGGCTCTTACGACCTCTTCCATGTCGCGCATCGTCGCTTCGAACTCGCTTGTCGCGAGCGCCTGGAAGACGATCGCCGCGTCGCCTGCCGGCTCGATCTGGTGTTCGCTCTGGAGGGCTATGTATGCCGTCGAGATCGCGAACAGGCGATCGGGCGCTGGGCCCTTCACCTGACGGCGTCCCAGGAGGGCGTCGCGCAGGCCCACTTTCAGGAGACGCCCTGCAGCTGGCTCTCCAGCCGCTCCAGCGCCGCCAGCCTCTGCTCCAGGGGCGGGTGGTCGGCGAAGATGTTCATCAGCGACTTCTTCGTGCGCGCCGGGAGGATGAAGAACGCGCTCATCCCTTCCGCCTTGCGTAGATCCTGGCTGGGCACGCGCTCCATCGTGCCGCTGATCTTCAACAGCGCCGAGGCCAGCGCGCTGGGGCGGCCCGTCAGCACCGCGCCACCGCGGTCGGCCGCGAACTCGCGGTAGCGCGAGAGGGCGCGCAGCAGCAGGAACGACACCGCGTACACGAGCATCGACACCAGCACCACCACGAAGACATCCTCCTCCTCTTCGCTGTTGCCCCCCATGAAGAAGAAGCTGAACTGCAGGATCAAGGACGCCAGCGTCGCGAAGAAGCTTGCCAGCGTCATCACCATCACATCGCGGTTGATTACGTGCGTCAGCTCGTGCGCCATCACGCCTTCGAGCTCCGCAGGGGAGAGCAGCTCGAGGATCCCCCGCGTCGCGCACACCGTCGTCGACTTCTTCGAGCGGCCCATCGCGAACGCATTGGGCATCGAGGTCTCCATCACGCACACCTTCGGCTTGGGCAGATCCGCCTGCACGCACAGCCGCTCCACGATTCCGTGCAGCTCGGGCTCCTCCGCGGGTGTCGTCTCCTTGACCCCCAGCGTCGCCAGCGCGATCTTGTCCGAGGTGAACAGCTGTATCAGCAGCAGCACCACCGCGAAGACCACGATGAATCCCGCGCCCGCGCCCACCGCGAACAGCACGCCCATGAACACCACGTAGACGAGGCCGAGCAGGAACATCGTCAGCAGCATTCGCGCCTGCAGGCCGCCATCGCGGCCGAAGCTCGTACGCCTGTTGGCTGTATGCGTAGCCATTGTCGGATTGTCGCAGACCAGTCTTCCGCTCCCCTAAAGTGCAGAGCCGTGCAGCCCGAAGTCGACATCCTCGGTATCTCCCTCAAGACCTTCGGCGTCACCTTCGCGCTGGCCTTCCTCGCCTGCGGCCTCCTGCTCGCGCGGCGTCTTCGCGAGCTCGAGCTGCCCGTCGACTGGGCGTATGAGATCATCTTCGCCGCCCTCCTCGGCGGGGTCGTCGGCGCGCGCGTCTACTTCATCGTGCAGAACTACTCCGCCGTCAAGCACGATCTCCTTGGCTCGATCTTCTCGGGCTCCGGCCTCGTCTGGTACGGCGGCGCCATCGGCGGCGCCATCGGCGTGCTCGCCTGGACGCTCTGGCGGCGCGCCTTCCAGCTGCGCATCTTCGACATGTGCGCCACCGGGCTCGCACTCGGCTACGCGCTCGGGCGCATCGGCTGCCAGGTCTCCGGCGACGGGGACTACGGCATCCGCTCGCATCTCCCCTGGGCGATGGGCTACCCCCACGGCACCGTCCCCACGCCGCCCGGGGTCACCGTGCAGCCCACGCCCATCTACGAGACCCTCGCGATGGGTCTCGTGGCCTATCTGCTGTGGCAGCTGCGCGACCGCGTCCGTCCTGGGGTCGTCTTCGCGCTGTACCTCGTGCTGAGCGGTCTCGAGCGCTTCTTCGTGGAGTTCGTCCGCCGCAACAGCGCGGTGCTCGGAGGGCTCACCGCGCCGCAGCTCGAGAGCCTTGGACTGTTCGCCATCGGGCTGGCCTGGCTCACCTGGATGGCGCGCTCCGCCGGGGGCTGGCGCGCGCTGAGCACCGGCCTCCGCGCCGCCGCTCCGCGCACGGCCTGAGGGCTTTTGGGGGACACGCGAGGCCCTCGTAGGGCCGCGTCGCGCACCGCGCCGGAGGGTTTGGGCTCTTCCATCCGACGACCGACTCCTCCGCCCGCGATAATTGCCTTCATGGCCACTATCGGCACCAGCCTCTCACACGTCTTTCCGCTCGACTCCGCTCTGAACGAGCGCGGGGTCGTGGAGGTGGGTGGCTGCGACGCGCTGCAGCTTGCACGCGAGTTCGGCACCCCTTCCTACGTCTTCGCCGAGGAAGACCTCCGCACCCGCGCGCGGGCCTTCCCTGCTGCCGGCCGCGCCTGCGGGCACGACGGTCTCGCCGTCGTCTATGCCTCGAAGGCCAACAGCGCCACCGCTCTGCTGGAGCTCTTTGCGCGGGAGGGTCTCTGGTGCGACGTCGCCTCCGGTGGAGAGCTCCACCTCGCGCTCGCCGCCGGTTTTCCCCCCGAGCGCCTCCTCATGCACGGCAACGCCAAGTCTGAAGCCGAGCTGCGCGCCGCCCTGCAGCACCGCCTCGGTCTCATCGTGATCGACAACTTCGACGAGATCGAGCGCCTGCAGCGGCTGCTCGCGCAGGAGCCGCGCGCCGATGGGGCCCCACAGCCGGTGCTCCTCAGAGCCACGCCCGATGTCCGCGGCGACACCCACGAGAAGATCTCCACCGGCCAGGCCAACTCCAAGTTCGGCTTCGGCATGGACGCCGCGCGCGAGGCCATCGAGCGCCTCCGTGCCATCCCCAGCCTCGACCTCCAGGGCATCCACGCGCACGTCGGCTCGCAGCTGCTCGAGCTCGCCCCCTTCGAGCGCGCCGCCCAGCAGCTCGCCACGCTCGGCCAGTTCCCCGTGTGGGACCTCGGCGGCGGGCTCGGCGTCGCCTACACCCCCGATCAGCATCCCCCCGCGATCGAGGACTACGTCGCCGCCGTGATCAGCGCCGCGCGCACCCACCTCGGCTCGCACGAGCGGCTCCTGATCGAGCCCGGCCGCTCGCTCACTGCCAATGCGGGCGTCACCCTCTACACGGTCGAGTCCGTCAAGCGCAACGTCTCCACCTGGGTGGCCGTCGACGGCGGCATGTCCGACAACCTTCGCCCCATGCTCTACGACGCCACCTACGAAGCCCACATCGTCGACCGTCCGGGCGGGGAGCTCGCCTGCGTGCTCGCCGGCAAGCACTGCGAGTCCGGCGACATCATCGTGCGCCATGCGCTGCTCGACGACCCGCGTCCGGGCGATGTCGTGGTGACGCCCGTCACCGGCGCCTACGGCCATGCGATGGCCAACAACTACAACGGCGTCCCCCGTCCGCCCGTGATCTTCTGTCAGGGTGGGCGCGCGCGCACGGTCGTGCGGCGCGAGACCTTCGAGGATCTGATGGCCCGCGATGTCCGCTGAGCGCTCCTCTTCGTCTTCGGCAACCTCCGCCGGCAACCTCACCACGCAACCCTCGCAGGACCCCCTTGGGGGGTCCTCTCCCTCCAAAAATTTCGCAATAGGCCTGCTCGGCCGGGGTACTGTGGGCTCCGCGTTCGCCACGCTTCTCGACGAGCGCGCCCCCCATGTCGCGCGGCTCACCGGGCGCACCCCCGTGCTCGCCGGAGCCCTCACGCGCTCGGGCGGGCGCTTCGAGGAGATCCTCGAGGACTCCGAGCTCGTGATCGAGCTGCTCGGGGGAATCGAACCCGCGCGCGACTTCGTCCTGCGCGCGATGCGCGCCGGGCGCCACGTCGTCACCGCCAACAAGCAGCTCCTCTCCCAGCACGGGGAGGAGCTCTTCGCCACAGCCGGCGAGCACGGCGTGCAACTGCGCTTCGAGGCCGCCGTCGCCGGGGTCGTTCCGGTCGTGCGCGTGCTCTCCGAGTCCCTCGCCGGTGCCCACATCGAGCGCATCCACGGGATCGTCAACGGCACCACCAACTTCATCCTCTCCGAGATGGAGCACGGTTCCACCTACCACGAGGCTCTAGCTGAGGCTCAGCTTCAGGGTTACGCCGAGGCAGACCCCTCCGAAGACGTATCGGGCAAGGACGCCGCCGCCAAGATGGCCATTCTCGCGCGCCTCGCCTTCGGCACTCCGGTGCGCCTCGAGGACGTTCCCTACGAGGGCATCGAGCACCTCCAGGGCGACGATCTCGCCTATGCCCGCGAGCTCGGCCTCGGCCTGAAGCTGATCGGCACCGCCGAGCGCCGCGAGGGCGGGCTCTCCGTGCGCGTGCACCCCGCCTTCCTCTACGCCGGACACCCCCTCGCCTCGGTGGGGGGCCCCTTCAACGCCATCACTGTCGAATCCGACGCCATCACCGAGATCACGATGTCCGGTCCCGGCGCTGGCGGGCTGCAGACCGCCTCCGCCGTGCTCGGCGACGTCATCAGCGTGATGCGCCGCCCCGCATCCCCGCCCATCCCGCTCGAGCCGCTCGCGCTCGTCAGCGATGTATCGAGCTCCTTCTACCTGCACATGGAGGTCGCCGACCGCCCCGGCGTCCTCGCAGCGGTCGCGCAGGTGCTCGGCGAGCACGGCGCCTCGATCAAGTCCGTCGTGCAGCGCGGGCTAGGGGAGAATGCGCGCCTGGTGATGGTTGTCCACCCACTTCCCTCCTCGCATCTGCAAGCCGCCATCGCGCGCATCGGCGAGCTCGACTTTCTGCGCTCGGCCCCCCGCGCCATCAGGGTGATAGAAGAGGAGTTCAAGTGACTCTCACCAAGTGCCACATACCTCTGATCGAGCGTTATCGCGAGCGGCTTCCATTCGCGCCCGCGGACCCGCTCGTGACCCTCCAGGAGGGCTCCACGCCGCTGCTGCGCGCGCCCGTGCTCTCGGAGCTCGTCGGCGCCGAAGTGCGCCTCAAGCTGGAGGGCGCCAACCCCACCGGCTCCTTCAAGGACCGCGGCATGACCTGCGCCGTCTCCGCCGCCGTACGCGAAGGCTCGAAGGCCGTCATCTGCGCCTCCACCGGCAACACCGCCGCCTCTGCTGCCGCCTACGCCGCGCGCGCCGGCATCACCTGCGCGGTGATCGTCCCCGACGGCAACATCGCCGCCGGCAAGATGGCCCAGACGCTGATGCACGGCGCGCGCGTGATCGCGCTCGACAGCAACTTCGATCGTGCCCTCGAGCTCGTGCGCGAGATGACCGCCACGCACCCCATCACGCTCGTCAACTCCGTCAACGAGTTTCGCATCGAAGGCCAGAAGACCGCCGCCTTCGAGCTACTCGAGGACCTCGAAGGCTCGCTCGACGCCCTCTTCATCCCCGTCGGCAACGCCGGCAACATCACCTCCTACTGGCGCGGCTTCACCGAGATGGGCGCCACACCGCGCCTCTACGGAATGCAGGCCGAGGGCGCCGCGCCGCTCGTCCTCGGCCATCCGGTCGAGCGCCCGGAAACGGTGGCCTCGGCGATCCGCATCGGCAACCCCGTCCGCTGGGAGGACGCGATGAGCGCCGTGCTGGATTCGCGCGGCGCGATCCGCGCCGTCAGCGACGCCGAGATCCTCGCCGCCTACCGGCTGATCGCCTCACGCGAAGGCATGTTCTGCGAGCCCGCCTCCGCCGCCTCCGTCGCCGGCCTGCTCAAATATGGCGCCGATGGCGCCGAGCGTGTCGCCTGCGTGCTCACCGGGCGCGGCCTCAAGGACCCCGAGACCGCGATGGCCAACAACGACGGTCTCACGATCCACTGCCTCCCGGAGATGGAGGCGTTGGAAGAGGCGGTTCTGGGTGACGCATAGGGCCTCGCTCGGCCGGGGCGAGGGCCGCCGGGGCAAGGGCGGTCTACTCGCCCGGCGGCGAGGCTTCGCCGGGAGGGCTCTGTGATCCGTCGGCGCCTCGTGCGCGTGCCCGCCTCCTCGGCCAACCTCGGTCCGGGCTTCGACTGCCTCGCCGCCGCGCTTTCGCTGCACCTCGAGCTAGAGGTGGAGGAGACCGGGCACTTCGCCGTCGAGACCGACCTCGCCGTGGCGCGCGGGCGCGAGAACCTCTGCGTGCAGGCCTTCGAGCGCCTTCACTCCGCCGACGGCTTCACCTTCCGCATCCGCTCCTCCATCCCCCTCTCCGGAGGCCTCGGATCGAGCGCCGCCGCCGTCGTCGCCGGGCTGATGGCCGCCGACCATCTCTTCGAGCTCGACGCCCCCCTGCTGGAGCTCGCGAATGAGCTGGAGGGTCACCCCGACAACGCCGCCGCCGCTCTTTACGGGGGGTTCGTCGTATGCGCCGATGGCATCGCCGTACGCTTCGATCCCCCCACGGGCCTCGAGGCGCTCGCCGTGGTTCCCCGCGAGGCCGTCAACACCAAGCGCGCGCGCGCCGCATTGCCCGCCGAGGTGCCCCTCGCCGATGCCGTCTTCAACGTCGCACATGCCTCCCTGCTGGTTCTGGGGCTCGCGCGGGGAGACTGGGACCTCGTCGCGCGCGGCCTCCACGACCGTCTGCACCAGCCCCACCGCGGTCCCCTCTTCCCGCGCTCGCTCGAGCTCGCCGGACGGGCCCGAGAGCTGGGCGCGCTCGGAGCCACGATCTCCGGCGCCGGCCCCACCGTGCTCATCTGGTGCTTCTACGAGCAGACCGGCTCCGTCTCCGCCGCCCTCCAGCGCGAGGCCGAGGGATGGGCCACCGTCATCCGCGCGCCCTTCGAGCAGCAGGGGGCCTACGTGGAAGGGATGTAGCGCCTCTGAAAGGTTGCAGGATGCGCGCCCTTCAAGGGGATCCGCGCGCCTCGCAGGAAACCAGGCCTCTCAGCGCAGCTGCGCCAGCCGCCCGCGCGCTTCCTCGAGTCCCGGCAGGCGCTCCAGCAGTTCGTCCGCCAGCGCCAGGTAGTCAGCCCCCAGATCGGGGCGATGGTCAAGGATCGAGACCGCCCGCTCCGCCGACTCGGCGTAGGCGATCGAGCTGCGCACCACGCTGCTCATCACCTTCTCGCCATAGCTCTCGCGCAGCGAGGCCAGCGCCTCGCGCGAGTGCACCGTGCGCATGTCCGCGAGGTTCAGCACGATCCCCAACAGCGAGAGTTTGGGGTTGAGGCTCTCGCGCGCCAGCTCGATCACCTCCATTGCCTGCTCCACACCCTGCAGCGCGAAGTACTGCGCCTCCGCCGTCACCAACGCATAGTCCGCGGCCACCAGCGCATTCACCGTCAGCAACCCCAGCGAGGGCGGGCAGTCGATCAGGATCGCCTCATACTCGCCCGGCGCCTTCGCCAGCGCCCGGCGCAGCGTCAGCTCGCGGCCCATCTTGCCCCCCAGCATCAGCTCCGCCTCCGCGAGGCTCAGGTTGGCGGGCACCACATCGCAGTGGATCGCCTCCGCGATGCTCACCCGATCGGCGAGCACATCGGCGATCGTGGGCTGTGCCTCAGGCGCCACATCGAAGTAATCCGAGAGGTTGCCCTGCGGATCGAGGTCGATCGCCAGCGTGCGCACCCCTGCGCGGCGCAGCGCATCGGTGAGAGTCCGAACGGTGGTCGTCTTGCCCGTGCCCCCCTTCTGGGAGAGCACCGCGATCGTGTGTGCCATGGCCGGCGATACTACGCGGCTATGGCGATTGGAGTTGGCGGGGGCTATCCGACCGAGTGCAGCCCCAACGGGGACCCTTGCTCGACTCGCTGCTCGGCGCTCACGCTCAGGAAGCCCAGCCGGTAGCGCCCCACGACGATCTCATCGCCGTCTTTCAAAACGCGCCACTCGATCCGCTCGCCGTTCACGAACACGCCGTTGAGGCTGCGATCGTCGAGCACGCGAACCCCATCGGGCTGGCGCACGATCAGCGCATGGCGGCGCGAGACCGTTGGGTCGTCAAAGCGCACATCCGCCGCCAGGCTGCGCCCCACCCGCGTCCACTCGCGCGTGAGCGCCACCACCGTGGGCTCACCGCTCTCCTCGTAGACGATGTACTCGCCGGGATCCTCGATCCGCTCGCGCACCTCCTCGAGCCACGCCTCGCGATCGGTGTCCTGCGGGTGGGCGGTAACCTCGCCATGGGGCATCCGCGCGGTGCTGAACAGCGAGGCGCGCACGAAGCTGCGCCCACCGCAGCCAGGGCAGTCCGTGAGCATGTCGCACGCGGAGAGCGTCAGCACGTACCCGCAGCGCTGGCAGCGAAAAGACCCGGTGCCGGCAATCGTGCCCGAAGCCATGGACTCCATCAATGCACCTTCCTTTCGGCGCGTCGGTGTACTGGGATCGTTCTGCCGACGGAACCTCGTAGCAATCATAACGAGGGTGTCAACCTCTGCCATCGAAGGCTCCTTCCCGCTGATAAGAGCTTGGTAAGCGACCTATAGAGGTTTCGTAAAACTACCCTCCGCTGAGCTGTCCCAAACGGATAAGAGCCCGCCTTGGAAGGAAGTGGGCGCGGAGTGGCGAAACACCCGTCCATGTCCGCTTCGGTCGAGCATCTCGAGCGCCTTTTGCTGCGTCGCGGCGTGGGCGCGCTCGCGGCCGATCGCCACCGTTGCAAGGACTGCGGGCGCACGCCGCTGGTGGGTGAGCGGGTGCACCTGTATGAGCGCAGCACGGGGATCGTCTGCGAGCTCTGCCGGCCGCTGCGCCGCGAGCATCCCGTCGCGAGCGAGTTGGTGCGCCACTCAGAGCACGGCCACACCGTGCGGCTCGCCGCGCGCGCGGCGTAGTCCGCGCTCCGTGCCCGTGGTGGCGCGCCTGGCCTCCGCCTCCGTTTATAGACTCCCGCCTGCATGGGCCCGGTGACCGCCTCGATCCTTATAGATGCCCCGCGCGAGGAGGTCTTCGACTACCTCCAGGATCTCGCCAACCACCCCCAGTTCACCGATCACTACCTGGTGGACTGGCATCTCACGCGCATCGACTCCGTCGGCCTGGGCGCCGGGGCGCGCTTTCGCGTAAAGGCGCCCGGCAACCGCTTCAGCTGGGCCGATGTGACGTTCGTCGAGGTCGAGCGCCCGCACCGCCTGGTAGAGGCGGGCCGCACCGGTAAGACCAACCGCATCCGCACGCTCGGCGTCTACGAGCTCGCGCCGGCCGCCGGGGGCACCACGCGCGTGCGCTTCACACTGGAGACCCAGCCGGCGACGCTCTCGGATCGGATCATGGAGAGCTTCGGTGCGCGCAGCTGGACCAAGCGCAAGAACAAGCGCGCGATGCGCCGCCTGCGCTCGATCATCGAGGAAGGGCCGAACGCGCGCGCGGTCGGCGGGCGCGTCACAGTGGCCGCCGGATAGACTGCCGCATCGCATGTCCGCCTCAGCCGAGCCTACCCCCACCAGCCCCATCTCCGCGTCCGCCGGCTCGACGTTCGAGCGTCCTGGGCGCCGCTCTGCTCGCGCGGCCCGCCGGTCGCTGCTTGGTGCGCTGAGCATCGTCGCAGCGCTTGCGCTCGGAGCCTGCGGGGAATCCCACACGAAGGTCTCCGGCGGCACCTATGCGGGCGAGTCGGGCGCCAACGCCCCCTACCTGGATGTCGGTCCGCTCGTATACGAGGTGCAGATCTCGCGCGAGCTCAACCCCTATGACGTCGAGGACTCCTCCTACCTCGTGGGCCTCACTCCTGCGCAGCGTCATCTCGCGCCGGGCCAGGAGTGGTTTGGGGTGTTCCTGCAGGTCTACAACAACACCGAAACGCCTCACCTCGCCGCGCCCGGAGCGACGCTGAAGATCAGCGACACGCAGAAGAACGTCTACATCCCGATCCAGCCCAACGCCACCAATCCCTTTGCCTACCGCGCGGGCGTCGTGCCCGCCAAGAGCCGCGTGCCCGCGCCCAACACCGTCGCCTCATTCGGGCCCACGCAGGGCGCGCTGCTGCTCTACAAGATCAGCGTCGTCTCGCTCGACAACCGCCCGCTCACGCTGCATCTCATCGATCCGCTCGATCCGGCCAACACGGCCTCCGCCGAGCTGGATGTTTAGGGCCTAACCCGGATAGGCCCGGAGATCAGCGGCCGACCTGAAGGCCGGCCTCGAGCACCTGGCGAGCAACCGGTGCGGCGGTGGCGCCGCCAGCGCCGTCGCGCACGAGCATCACACCCACGACGATACGCGGGTGCAGCGCCGGGGCGAAGGCCGCAAACCACGCATCGGTGTTCTGTGGTTCGCTCGCCGAGCCCTTGCATTCCGATTCGCCTGAGCCCGATTCGCTCGACCCAGAGCCCGATTCCGATTCGGAGTCCGATTCGCTCTTACAGGATTGGGATTCACCCGCCCTGCCCAGTTCCGCGGTACCGGTCTTACCCGCGACGGTCACGCCGGGGATCGCCGCGGAGGTGCCGGTTCCTTCGCGCACCACGCCGATCATCAAACGGCGCACAGTGCGCGCCACCGCTGGGCTCATCACGCGCGTGCGAGCGCTCGCCGACGAGGCTCCAGCTCCAGCCGGGGCCAGCTCGAAGGTGGGCTGCGGCCGGCGGCCTCCATCGGCCACCGTGGCAGCCACCGTGGCCATCTCCAGCGCGCTCGCCTGCACCTCCCCCTGGCCGATGGCGGTTGAGCCGACGTCCAGTTCGCCCTGAATCCTGGAGGCGGGGGGGAGGGTGCTTTCCACCGCTCCCGCGACGCCCGGAGGGTGGTTGAAGCCGAAGCGTTCGGCCATCGCCACCAGGCGCGCCGCGCCCACCTTGACGCCGAGGGGCGCGAAAACCGAGTTGCACGACACCGCGAAGGCCAGCGCCAGCGACCCGCCACAATCCTCGCCGTTGGCGTTGCTCAGCTTCACCCCATCGAGGGTCGCATATGTCGCGTAGGGGAAGACCGTCGTGGGACGCGCCACATTGGCCTGCAGGGTGGCGGTAAGCGTGATCATCTTGAAGGTCGACCCCGGCGGCTGCAGATCGTTCAGGCCGATGCCCGCCACCGCGAGGATCGCACCGCTGGAGGGTTCCAGTGCAACGACACCACCGTACTGCGCGCCGAGGGCTTCCACGGCCGCACGCTGAACGGCGGGGGAGATGCTCGTACGCACCGCCGCCGCGGCGTGCGCGGGCACGCTCGCGAGCACACGCCCGCCCGCCAGCAACTCACCACCCGGGGTGCCGCGCAAGCGCGCGTCCAGCGCTAACTCCAAACCGGAGACTCCCACCAGCGCATCGGCGGGAATCCCCTGGCTTTCGAGCGCCTCGCGCCCGGTGGAGGGAATTGCGCCTGTACTGCCCACAACCGCGCCTGCCTGTGCTCCAAGTGGGGAATCGCGCTGACCATCAACCGCGGGGCCGCTCGCGAGTGTCGAACCATCACGGGCGAGCAGCGCCGCACGCGGGGGCATCGCGGTGTCGCGCGTGAGCTGCTCGCCCGGCGCAGGCCTGGGAATAGGAGCGCGCGCGACCACACGATGCGCGCGCTCTTCCCATCACCGCGAACGGGCAGTTCAAAGCGTGTCGCGAGGGTGCCGAACAACAGCGTGTGCACGCGTACCGGCACCGCCACGAGCTTCACGCCCGGAGGCTCGGGGGTGCCCTGCTCGCCGTCGCGCGCTCCGCCCGCGACCTGCAGGCGCGTCGCCGTCGCCGTCACCGAGGCGTGCACATAGGCCGCGGCGAAGTCGCTCACCGACAGTTCGCGCCGCGCGGAGAGATCGATGTCGGAGTACATCGCGGCGTAGTCCCCGCGCGCCCACGCCGCGGCAAAGCGCGCCGCGAGATCGTGCGCGGAAGAGGAGGAGGAGTGGGCCCCGCCCACAACGGCACCTGTCAGGAACGCGACCGCCGCAAGGCCCGCAAGCGCTCGCACGCGCCGCGTGCGCAGCCTGCGCGCTTCGCGCTCCGCATGGCTGCCCACGTGCTTCACCTCAACAGAACGGTAGAACATGGTCGATGACACGACTGGACTGGTTCATCGTCGCATTCGTGGGGCTGATGGCCTTCTTTGGCTTCCGACGTGGCTTCATCGTGGGCGTGCTGTCGGTCGGCGGGTTCGCACTTGGTGCATTCCTCGGCACGCGCCTGGCTCCTCTATTGCTGCCGCAGGGCTCCGCCTCCCCCTACGTGCCCGCGTTCGGGCTGATCGGAGCGCTGCTCGTTGGCGGGATCTTTGCCACAGGCCTCGAGGGGATCGGTTGGAGACTGCGACGTAAGCTGGGGGGAGGGGGATTCATTCCCGGTCTCGGGTTGCTTGACGGCGCGCTTGGAGCGCTCCTCAGTGCCGCCGTGGGCCTCGCGATCGTGTGGATCGTCGCGGCCGTGGCTGGGCAGGCTCCGGTGCAGGCGCTCGTGCGCGAGGACATCCAGCGCTCGGCGATCCTGCGCGACCTCAACCGCCTGCTGCCGCCCACCGGGCCGATCCTCAATGCGCTCGCGCGCCTGGATCCGCTGCCCTCGATCGCGGGCCCCTCGCCCGATGTGGCGCCCCCGCTGCCGGCGGTCGCCCGCTCGCCGGGCGTACGCGCGGCTTCCCGGAGCGTCGTGCGCGTACTCGGCACCGCCTGCGGTCTCGCCATCGAGGGCTCCGGATGGGTGGCGCGGCCGGGGGAGGTGCTCACCAACGCGCACGTCGTCGCCGGCGAGCAGGACACAACGGTGGAGGTGGGGGAGAGTTGCCGAGCATGCCCGCGGAGCTCATCGCATTCGATCCCACCGATGATGTGGCGGTGTTGCGCGTGAGCGAACTCACGCTCCCGTCTCTCAGCCTCGCGAACAGTCCCCGTGCGGGCGAGGCGGGCGCGATTCTCGGGTACCCCGAGAACGGACCCTTCGATGCCCAGCCGGGACGCATCGGGCAGACACAAACGGTGATCACCCAGAACGCCTACGGCGAAGGTCCCGTCTCGCGCCTGCTCACCCCGCTGCGCGGCCTCGTGCGTCCGGGCAACTCCGGCGGCCCGCTGGTGGACTCCTCCGGGAGGGTCCTCACGACCGTCTTCGCTGGAACGACCGGTGGCGGACCCCACGGCGGCTACGGAGTCGCCAACGCGACCGTGGCGCACGTGCTGAGCGGCGCCGGGCGCGCGGTCGGCTCCGGGCCGTGCGCTCCAGGATGAGCCCTTGCGCTGCGCCTCGCGGGAGGCCCCGCGCCTACCGCTGAGCAGACCTTGCGCCAGCGGGTAGGGTGGACCTCACTTCGCTGTCCGTGGCGCGCCGGGCCGAGTATCGATCGACTTGATTTCTAACCCGGTTGGCCTCCAACCGCTACGCTGACCCCGATGGCAAAGACCCTCGTGATCGCCGAGAAGCCCTCCGTGGGGCGTGACCTCGCGCGCGTGCTCCCCGGCCCCTTCGCCAAGAACGAGGGTTGGCTCGAGGCCCCCGACTATGTAATCACCTGGGCGGTTGGCCACCTCGTGCAGCTCGCCGAGCCCGACGAATACGACCCTCGCTACAAGCGCTGGCGGATGCCCGACCTGCCGATCGTCCCCGAGCACTTCAAGCTGGTCGTGCGCGACGAGCGCTCGCGCAAGCAGATGTCGGTCGTCTCCGGCCAGCTGCGCCGCGATGACGTCGAGGAGGTCGTCAACGCCTGCGACGCCGGACGTGAGGGCGAGCTGATCTTTGCCTATCTCTACGAGAAGGCCAAGGCTTCAAAGCCCGTGCAGCGGCTGTGGTTGAACTCGATGACGACCGCCGCGATGAAGGAGGCCTTCGCCTCACTGCGGCCCGCCGAGGAGCTCGCGCTGTTGGAGCAGGCCGCGCGCTCGCGCTCGGAGGCCGACTGGATCGTGGGCATGAACGCCACGCGCGCCGCCACCATCCGCCTGCGCACCTCCTTCGACGGGGCGGTCTCGCTCGGGCGCGTGCAGACGCCCACGCTCGCGATCGTCGCGCGCCGTGAGGAGGAGATCCGCGCGTTTGTACCCGAGCCCTACTGGTTGGTGGATGCGACCTTCGCGGCCGATCCGATGGACGGCGCGCAGGCGGGCGACGGGAATGGCGCAGGAGGAGGCGAGGACGGCGATGGCTACTCCGGGCGCACCTATTCCGGCCGCTTCCACGCCGGAGCCAAGCCCCGCATCGCCACCGAGCAGGAGGCGCTGGCGATCGTCGAGGCGTGCCGTGGCAAGCAGGGCACGATCACCAAGCTCGAGAAGAAGGAGCAGCGCGAGAAGGCGCCGATGCTCTACGACCTCACCTCCCTGCAGCGCGACGCCAACACCCGCTACGGATTCTCCGCGCGACGCACGCTCGCCGCGGCACAGCGGCTGTATGAGGAGCACAAGGCGCTCACCTATCCGCGCACGAACTCGCGCTATCTCACAACCGACATGATCCCCGAGATCAAGCCCACCGCCGAGCAGGTGGGTGCGCGCAAGGAGTACGCCCAGGCCGCCTCCTACGTCACGGCGCTCGAGGAGCTGCCGCTGGAGCGGGTGGTCAACAACAGCAAGGTCACCGACCACCACGCGATCATCCCCACGCGCGCCGAGCACACCGTGGACCGGATGGGCGACGACGACAAGCGCGTCTACGACATGGTCGTGCGCCGCTTCCTCGCGATCTTCCACCCCGAGGCGGTATTCGAGAACACGCGCGTGGAGACCACCGTGGAGAAGCGCATCTTCCGCACGCGCGGCAAGCTGCTCGTGGTGCCCGGGTGGCGGGGCGTCTACGGCGAGGTTCCCGCGGAGGCCAAGTCCGATGCCGAGGAAGACGAGGCGACCGACCAGCAGCTGCCGCGGCTCGTCGAAGGCGAGGACGTGCAGACGCGCAAGATCGAGAGCGCGCGCAAGGAAACCAAGCCCCCGCGCCGCTACTCCGACGCCTCGCTGCTGGGCGCGATGGAGACCGCGGGCAAGCTCGTCGACGACGACGAGCTGCGCGAGGCGATGAAGGACTCCGGGATCGGCACCCCCGCCACGCGCGCGGCGATCATCGAGCGGCTGATCACCGTTGGCTACATCGAGCGCGACGGCCGCGCGCTGATGGCCACCGAGAAGGGACTCAACGTGGTGCGCCTGCTCGACGGCCATCCCCTCACCTCCCCCGATCTCACCGGCAGCTGGGAGCATCGCCTGGGCAAGATCGAGCAGGGCACAGACTCGCGCGAGCGCTTCATGCAGGACATCGCGGGCTTCGCCCGCGAGACCGTCGCGGTGCTCGATGAGAAGCTCAAGGACATCAAGATCCCACGCGCCTCCCTCGGTCCCTGCCCGGTGTGCGGGCACCCGATCATGGAGAACCGCAAGGGCTTCTCCTGCTGGGCGCGCGAGGACCCCGGCTGCGGCTTTGTGATCTGGAAGGGCAAGGCGGGCAAGCAGCTCTCGGTGGCGATCGGCAAGGAACTCATCAAGACCGGCTACACCGCGCGGCCCGTAACGGGCTTTCGCGGTCGCTCGGGGCGCAGCTTCCGCGCGCACCTCGCGCTCAGCCAGACCGAGGACGGCAAGTGGCGCGTGGAATTCAACGAGGCCTGGGCCAAGGAGGGCGCCAAGCCACCCGACCAGGAGACCCTCAAGGTCGCCGAGGGCGAGGCCGAGCCCGTCGCGGCGAGCAGCGCGGCGTAGAGGCCCGGCCTAGAAGCGCGGCCTCAAGCGTGGTGCGGTGGTGCGGGCGATGCAGGTCGCGATCCGTGGGCACCGGAGGCCAGCTCACGCGCGGTTCGGACGCCGGGTCGTCGCGACCGGCGCGGCCAGGCGACTGGCTAGGCGCCTACGCCGGCCACGGGGCGTTGCCGCGAACGATCCCTCTGCCGTCCTGCCAACGGCGCGCCGGACGGTAGATCTGCTTCGGCCCCGCCGGGAATCGAGGTGAGCGGGCGCGCGATGCGCTGACGCATCCAGCGCTCGCAGTCGTGTGCCGTCAGCGGGGGGGTGTGCAGGAAGCCCTGCGAGAGATCGCACCCATGGGCCACCAGCAGGCGCTCCTGCGCCTCGCTTTCCACGCCCTCCGCGACCACGTGCAGGTCGAGCTCGTGGGCCATCGCGATCATGAAGCCCACGACGCTGCAGGCGTGATGGTCGTGACTGGCCCGCTCAATGAATGAGCGGTCGATCTTCAGCGTGTTCAAAGGGAAGCGCAGCAGGTAGCTGAGCGAGGAGTAGCCGGTGCCGAAGTCGTCGATCGCCACCCTCACGCCCAGCTGGCGCATACGCAGGAGGATCGCGGTGCTCGTCACCGGATCGGCGAACATGCTCTCGGTCAACTCCAGTTCGAGCATCCCAGGAGGCACGCCGGTGTCGCGTAGCGTGCGTGCCACGCATCCCACGAGATCGGGGGCGCTGAACTGGCGCGCGGAGAGGTTCACGGCCATACGCACCGGCAGACCCGCCTCACGCCACACGCCAGCCTGTTGACATGCCTGCTGCAGAGCCCACTCGCCAACCTCGATGATCTGGCCCGTCTGCTCGGCCGTGGGGATGAACTCCAGCGGCGGCAGCAGCCCGTGCTCGGGGTGCTGCCAGCGAATCAGCGCCTCCACCGCCGCCACGTCGCCGCTGCGTAGGTCCAGCACGGGCTGGTAGTGCAGCAGGAGCTCCTCGCGCTCGAGGGCAGCCACGAGGCCCTTGCAGAGTTCGAGGTGGCGCCCCTTGGTCTGTGTCACTTGCGCTCCTTCGCGGTCCATCGCGGAGTGGTCCGTTGGCCGGTGTGGCCAAACACTCCTCTGCAATCGGCGAAGTTTCATAAAACTGAAGCTTTTCCATTTCTGCTGGCCATTCCGAGGGGACGAGCGCCCCGTCGGGTCGGTGCGCCAGTATGGACGTGGATGCCGATCGCGCTCATCACCGGACCCGCCAACGCCGGCAAGGCGCGTGCCGTGCTCGACGCGGTGCGCGCCCGCGCCGCGCGCGGTGAGGACCCCCTGCTGGTGGTCCCCACCCACGCCGACGCCGAGCGCTACCGTCGCGAGCTGGCCGAGGATGGCCTCGTGCTGGGGGTGCGCGTCGAGCGCTTCCGGGGCCTGCTCGCCGAGATCGTGCGCCGCGCGGGTGTCGCTGGACGCCCACTCTCACCGCTGCTGCGCGAGCGGGCTCTCGCGAGCGTGGCCGCGCGCACGTGCTCGCCTCCCGAGCTTGCCAGTCGCCCCGGCTTCGTGCGGGCACTCGCCGCGCTGGTGGAAGAACTGGAGGTGCAGCGCATCGCGCCCGCGCGCCTGCGAAGCGCCCTCGAGGCATGGGCCGCCGCGGGCGGCCAGCGCGTGCGAGCAGGGGAGCTGAGCGAGCTGTTCGAGGGGTATCGCCGTCTGCTCGACGAGCTCGGATGCGTCGACCCCGAGCAGCGCGCGACGCGGGCTCTGGATGCGCTGCGGCGCTCGCCCGCTCTGTGGGGCGCCACGCCGGTGGCGCTGTATGGGTTCGACGACCTCACCCCCCTGCAGCTCGACGCGATCGAGACTCTGGGCCGGGTGGTGGATGCGCCGGTGGCCGTCTCGCTCGCCTACGAGCCGGGGCGGATCGCATTCGCCGGGCGCGGGCGCGCCTTTCAGACGCTGCTTCCGTGGGCCTCCGAGCACCGTGCGCTCGATGCGCGCGCCGAGTACTACGCCCCCCGCGCGCGGGTTGCCCTGCACCATCTGGAGCGGGGCCTGTTCGAGTCCCATGCCGTGGGCGCTCCCATCGACCCCTGCGGAGCGGTGCGCATGTTGGAGGGCGGCTCCCCCCGCGCGGAGCTCGAACTGGTGGCCGGTGAGATCCGCGCGCTGCTCGATGCCGGTGTGAAACCCGGCGAAGTGGCCATCGCACATCGCTCGCCCGGCACGATCGCCGAACTGCTGGGGGAGGTGTTGGATGTGTTCGAGATCCCCTTCGCGCTGCCCATGCGGCTGCGCTTCGCGCACACCGCGCTCGGTCGGGCGCTGTGCGGGTTGCTTGCCGCCGCCTGCGGCGAGGAGGGACGCCTCGAGGATCTGCTTGCGTGGCTGCGCGCCCCCGGTCTCCTCGAGCGCCCCGAGCTGGCCGACCGCCTGGAGGCCAACGCGCGCAGGGCCGGTGTGTCGAGTGCCACCGGAGCGCGCGCTCTGTGGGAGGCCGAAAACTGGCCGCTGGAGACGCTCGATCGCGTCCAGGAGGCCGCCCGCCGTGGCTCGTCGGCGTTGATCGAGCGCGCTCAACGGGAGCTGCAGTGGCTGTTCTGCGCGCCGCGCCGCGCCGCCGCCGCGGTGCTCTGGGGCGAGGCCGCCGCGGAGGCGCGCGCACTCACCGGCGCAACGCGCGCGCTGAAGGAGCTGGCGGAACTGGTCCGCGCGGCTCCCTCGCTTGCGCCCGGCCCAGCGGAGCTCGTCGCGCTGCTGGCGGGACTCGAGCTCGAAGGCGGGGAGGACTCCGAGGCCCCAGCGCAGGACACGGTAGCCGTGCTCGACCCGCTCGCGCTGCGCGCGCGGCGCGTTCGAGCACTGTTTCTGTGCGGTCTGCAGGAGGGGCTCTTCCCGGCTCCCGAGCGAGCGCTGCCCGTCCTCTCCGAGGAGGAGCGCTGGGAGTTGGCAAGTGTCTCGGGCCTGCGTCTCGGCGCACCCGAGGAGCCGCTCGCGGCGGAGCGCTATCTCTTCTATGCCGCCGTCTCACGCCCCGAGGAGCTGCTGGTGCTCAGCTGGCACACCGCAACCGAGGAGGGGGACGCCACGGTGCCCTCGCTGTTCCTCGACGACATCTGCGACCTCTTTCTCGAGAGCCCCCGCGAGCGTCGCGCGAGCCGTCCCGCGGGCGCCGCGCACTGGCCCGGACCCAGCCCTCCTCCGCCCGCATGGCTCGAGCGGGAGCTCGCGCTGGCGGGACCGCGTCGCTCATGTCCCCCACTGACCCCGCTCGCCAACGCGGAGCTGCTTCAGGAGCTGCGGCGGGATCGCTTGTGGTCGGCCTCCTCGCTGAAGCTGTGGGCGGATTGCCCCGCGCGCTGGTTCGTGGAGCGGCTGCTGCGCGCTCGCGACCTCGACCCCGACCCCGAGCCGCTCGCGCGCGGCGGCCTCGCACACGCCGCGCTGCGCGACACGCTCGAAGGGTTACGCCGCCAGAACGGCTCGGCGCGCCTGGCCCCCGAGCGTCTGCCCGCGGCGCGAGCGCTCCTACACGAGGCGCTCACCCGCCACGTCCCCGATTTCCCGCTGTCGGTCGCGCCCGAGCGCGTCCCCGGCGTACGCCGACGGCTGGAGGCCGATCTGGAGCGCTACCTGGAGCACGCCGCCAACGCTGAGGATGGCCAGGGCTCGCCGCTGGAGCCCCGCCACCTCGAGCTGGGCTTCGGCTTCCCCGAGGACACCCCCGCGCTGCCGCCGCTTGATCTCGGCGGTGGCGTGCTGCTGCGCGGGCGCATCGACCGCGTCGACGTCGCCACAGACGGTGAGGGGATCGGCAGCGCCGTCGTCTACGACTACAAGGGCGCCTTCGCGGCCCCCGCCGACAGCTGGTTGGGCGAGCGCAGTATGCAGGTGGCGCTCTACATGAGCGCCGTCGAGCAATTGCTCCACCAGCCCGCGGCGGGCGGCTTCTATCAGCCCCTCTCCGGGCGCGACCTGCGCGCGCGGGGGCTCCTCGCGGAGGGGAGCGGGGTGCAGCTGGAGTGCGTTCGCGGCGAGATCCGCCCTCCCGAGGAGGTGCACGCGCTCGTCGAGGAGCTCCTCGACCTCGCGCGCGAGGCTGCTCGCGAGGCAGATGCAGGTGCGCTGGAACCGCGTCCCGGCACCTGCGCATTCGGCGACGGAACCTGCATGTATCCAAGCATCTGCAGGTGCGAGCGATGAGCGTCGCCACCACGCAGCTGGAGCTCACATTCGCCCCCGAGCCGCCCGCAGCGCCGCCGCCGGCCGAAGCAAGGTTGACCGATGAGCAGGAGGAGGCCGTAGCGCGTCGCGAGGGCTCGCTGCTGCTGGCGGCGGGGGCCGGCTCGGGCAAGACTTCGGTGCTCGTGGAGCGCTTCGTGCGCGCCGTGCTCGAGGACGGCATCGCGCCCGCTCGGATCCTCGCGATCACCTTCACCGAGCGCGCCGCCGGCGAGCTCAAGGAGCGCATCCGCGCGCGCCTGATGGGCCTCGGGGCGCGCGAGGCCGCACGTGAGACCGAGGCCGCCTTCATCGGCACCTTCCATGGCTTCTGCGCGCGGCTGCTGCGCACCCACCCGCTGCTCGCGGAGCTCGATCCCGAGTTCACGGTCCTCGATGAGGCCCTTGCGGGGCGTCTGCGCACGCAGGCCTTCAGCGGCGCGCTCGGCGCATTCGTCGCACAGCCGGGCTCGCCCGCGATTGATCTGGTGGCCGCCTATGGCGCCGATCGCGTGCGCGCGATGGTGCTCGGCGTGTATGCGCAGCTGCGCAGCCAGGGCCAATCTCACCCAGGGCTTCCCGCTCTGCGCCCGGAGGAGTGGCCCGCGGCCCTCGACGCCGAGGGCGCGCGCGCCTGCGCGCTGCTCGACTCCCTCCTGCGCGCCTTTTCGGTGCGCTACGCCGCATTCAAGCGCGAGCGCTCGGGGCTCGACTTCGACGACCTCGAGCTGTGCGCCGGGGCCATGCTCGAGCAGCACGAGGCTGTGCGCGCGAGCTGGTCTGAGCGCTTGCGGCTGTTGATGGTGGACGAGTTCCAGGACACCAATCCCCGCCAGCTCGCGATCCTCGCGGCGCTGGAGCACGAGAACCTGTTCACGGTCGGCGACGAGCTGCAGTCGATCTATGGCTTCCGCCACGCCGACGTGGGCCTCTTCCGTGCGCGCCGCGAGCAGCTCGCTCAGCGCGACTCGAGCCTTGCGCTGAGGTGGAACTTCCGCAGCCGCCCCGCGTTGCTGGCGGCGATCGACGCGGTGTTCGCCGCGCGCTTCGGCGAGGCCTTCACGCCGCTCATCGCCGGTCGTGAGGCGGAGAAGGGCGCCGATGGAAAGCCTCCCATCGAGCTGCTTCTCACAGATCGGCGTTCCTGGAACGGCGCCTCGCCCGGCGCGAGCGGCGAGTTGCCCGGTGTGAGCGGCGGGTCGCCCGGTGGCCGCGGCGAATTGCCCGCTGGCCCCCGCTGGCGCCACGCCGAAGCACGCCTGCTCGCCCACCGCATCGCCGAGCTCATCGACGCCGGTCGCGCCAAGCCTGGAGATATCGCGGTGTTGTTGCGCTCGGTGGGGGACCTTCCCCTCTATCAGCGCGCGCTGGAGGAGCGCGGGCTGAGCACCCTCGCCGCCGTGGGCTCCTTCTGGGGCCATCAGCAGGTGAACGACCTGCTCGCCTACCTCCGCGTACTGGCCAATCCTCTGGATGAGCTCGCGCTGCACGGCACGCTCGCCTCGCCGCTGGTGGGCCTCTCCAGCGACTCCCTCGCGCTGCTTGCGCGTGGCGCCCAGTCTCTGGGCATCGGGGTGTGGGAGCTGATCCAACGCCCCTCCGCCGCTCCAGTGCGTGGGCGCCTGGAGGCCCGCGAGCGCGAGCGCCTGGAGTCCTTCGCCGCGTTGGTGGCCGCCGAGCGCGCGTGTGCGAGCGCGCGTCCGCTCGGCGAGCTCGTACGGCGCGTCCTCACCGCCACCGGATACGAGGCACATGTGCTCTCGCTCCCCTGGGGGGAGCGCCGGCTCGCGAACCTCCACAAGCTCCAGCGGCTCGCCGTGCGCTTTGAAGCTCAGGAGGGCCGTGACCTGCGCGCCTTCCTGGACCACGTCGCCCACCAGCAGAACGCGATGGAGGGCTCCGAGCCCGAGGCGCCGATCGGCGAGCTTGAACCGCAGGCGGTGCGCCTGATGAGCATCCACGCCGCCAAAGGCCTCGAGTTCCCCGTCGTCTGCCTCGCCGATTTGGGGCGCGTGCCGCCCAGCAGCGCCCCCGCGCTACTTGTAGACGGCGAACGTATGGGGCTGCGCCTAACGCGACTCGATGGCTCCGAGGCGGCCCCCACGATGCACTACACAGAGCTGCTCAACGCTCGCCGCGAGGCCGAGGCCGAGGAGGAGGAGCGCATCCTCTACGTCGCCATGACCCGCGCCCGCGAGCTGCTCCTGCTGAGCGGCGCCGTCGATTTCGAGCGCTGGCCCGCCGTGCGCTTGGGCTCCAAGCTGGCGCCCGCGCCAATCGCGTGGCTGGCGCCTGCGCTCGTCGAGGATCTGCCGGCGCGCGTCGCCGCGCCCGAGAACGCCCTCCAGGTGCTTCCCGTGAGGGGCGCCGAGGGCGTTCTGGTGCGCACGGTGTTTCACACTTCCTCCAGCGCTCGCGAGCTTCTTGGGGGAGCTGTCGCCGATCGATCTCTCGAAGCGTCGGATGGTCTTGGTGGCTCAGCGACCGGCGGCCTCGACCGCGCCACGACCGGTCCCTGCATCGGAGCCGCTCGCCTCGACCACGCCACAACCGATACCTGCATCGCAGCCGCTCACTCTCCTGCCCAGGCTCGCTCAGTTGCTCGCTCTCCCGCGCCCTCGCCCCTTACGCAATCGGTGACCCCCGCCGCGCGGCCCTCGCCCTCCCCGAAAAAAGGGCCCCCGCAGCTGCCGTTGAGCTACACGGCGCTGAGCGAGCTCGAGCGCTGTGGCTACAGGTATTACCTCGAACGCGTCCTCGGGCTTCCCGAGGAGCGACCTGCGAGCGCCGAACGTGGAGGAGAGGGGGGGCTGGGCGCGCGGGCGCGCGGGGTGCTGGTGCACCGCCTCCTGCAGTCGCTTGATTTCGCCGCTCCCCCCTCCGAGAGAGACGTCGAGCGCGTTGCGCGCGAGCTCTCCCTCCGCGTCTCCCCACGCGAGCGTCGCGCGCTGGCCGAGCTGTTGCGCGGCGCCTGCGCCACAACTCTCGCCAAGCGCCTGCATGCGCCTGGCGTGCGCCGCGAGCACCCCTTCGCATTCTCGCTCGGTGCCGAGCATCCGCTCGTAACGGGCGTGCTCGATGTGCTCCTAGTCGAGCCCGCCGGATCGGTCGTGGTCGACTACAAGAGCGACCGCATCGGCGGCGAGGAGGATCTCGAGGACCTCGTGCAGCGCCACTACGGCGCCCAGCGTCTGCTCTACGCGCTTGCCGTCCTGCACGGCGGCGCCGCACGGGTGGAGGTCATCCACTGGTTTCTCGCGCGCCCGCAGCAGTGGGTCTCGGCGACCTTCACAGCCACCGAGGCGCCCGCGCTGGAGCGCGAGCTGCTCGCCCGTGCGGCCCGCGTGCGCGAGGCCGGCTTCAGCGTCAGCCCCACTCCCCACCGCGAGCTGTGCCTGACCTGCCCTGGGCGCGGCACACTGTGTTCATGGAGCGACGCCGAGACCCTCCGCGAGGCGCCCACCTCGGGACAGCGGTGAGCGAGGTCTCAGACAGCGAGCTGTTCGAGCGCCTACGCGGCGGTGACACGCGCGCCCGCGAGCAGCTCGTCGAACGCTATCTCCCGCTGGCACGCCAGCTCGCGCGCCGCTACCAGCGCGCCGAGGAGCCCCTCGAGGATCTCGTGCAGGTGGCCTCCCTGGGCCTTCTCAAAGCGGTCGATCGTTTCGACCGCGCGCGCGAGGTAGCCTTCTCCAGCTACGCCGTACCCACCATTCTCGGCGAGCTCAAGCGCCACTTTCGCGATCGCACCTGGTCGGTGCGCGTTCCCCGCGACCTCCAGGAACTTGCCCTGCGCGTGGACCGCGCCGTCACCCAGCTCTCCGCCGGTCAGCATCGCTCGCCCTCGGTGGGACAGATCGCAGAGGTCGTGGGCGCCTCTCACGAGCACGTCCTGGAGGCGCTCGAAGCGGCCGCCGCCTACCGTGCCGGCTCGCTCGACGCGCCGCGCTCCGCGCAGGGGGAGGAGGGGGAGACGGTCGCTGATGGACTCCCCGACGAGGAGCGCGGCTACCTGCGCGCCGAGCAGCGCGCCACGCTCGAGCCTCTCCTGGCGCGCATCTCCGAGCGCGAGCGCATCGTCCTGGAGCTGCGCTTCGGCGAGGATCTCATGCAGGCCGAGATCGGCGAGCGCATCGGCGTCTCCCAGATGCAGGTCTCCCGCCTCATCCGCCAAGCGCTCGCCCGCCTGCGCGCAGGGTTGGAGGAAGCTGAAGGCTGAGGCAACCCAGGAAGGTGGAGGCTGAGGCTTTGCGCAAGAACACGCTCGTGGGTTGACAACGCCCTCCTTGCGACCGACACTGTTCAGATGCCACGCTCGATGTGGATGGGCACGCTGACCTTCGGCTTGGTCAGCGTCCCGGTGAGGTTGTATAGCGCTGTGGTGCACCGCAGCGTCAACTTCCACCAGCTCCACGCCACCGACCACGCCCGCATCTATATGAAGCGCATCTGCCCGGTCGAGGAAGTGGAGGTCCCTTACTCGGAGATCGTCAAGGGCTTTGAAATCGCGCCCGACCGCCACGTCGTGATCGAGCCCGAGGAGTTCGCCGCGCTGGAGCCCGCCTTTACGCGCACGATCGATATCGAGGATTTCGTGGAGTTCGAGGAGATCGACCCCATCTACTTCGATCAGCCCTACTACGTCGTACCCAACAAAGGCGGCGCGCACTCCTACCGCTTGCTGCTGGAGTCGATGCGCGACACCGGCAAGGTTGCGATCGCGCGCATCGTGCTGCGCTCGCGCGAGCGCCTCGTGGCGATTCGCCCGCGCGGCGAGGCGCTGCTGATGACCACCATGAACTTTGGCGACGAAATCCAGTCCGCGCAGAACCTACGCGAGCTCGAAGACGCCGAGAACGTACCTCTGAGCGACCGCGAGCTGAGCGTCGCACGTCGCCTGGTGGAGTCGATCGCGGAGTCCTTCGACATCACCAAGTACCACGACAACTACCGCGAGGCGCTGCTCGACCTCATCGATCGCAAGGCCGCCGGCGAGGAGATCGTCGTCGAGCCCCACGCTCGCCGGGAGCCCACCGCCACGCCCGACCTGATGGGCGCGCTGGAGGCGAGCCTCGAGGAGGTCCGCCAGCGCCAGAGCACCGGCGACGGCGGGCTTCGAGCGCAAAGAAGATGGCGCCGCCGCCAAGAAGGACGGCACCGCGAAGAAGACCCCGGCCAAGAAAGCCCCTGCCAAGAAGGCGCCCGCCAAGAAGCGTCCCGCCGCAGGCGCCAAGCCCGCTAAAAGCTGATCGACAACAGGAGCTCCTCGCAGCCGTTCGCGGCTGAGGGTTCCACGCGAAGCTCGTCGGTGAGACGCTCCAGCACGTTTCCGACTCCGGGGATTCCGGCGTCGCGCAGCAGTCCGCGCGCTCCATCCTCGGAGAACTCCCCCACGCGCATCTCCAGCCGGTGGGGGTCGGCGTTGAGCGTGAAGCTCAGATGCCCATCGGCCGAGCGCGGAGCGTGGGCAGATATCGCATCGCACACCAGCATCGCGTCCTCGAGGCGATTCATCGGCGCATCGGCGCGGGCCATCACCATCGAGACGACCCTGCACAGCACTGGAGCCGCGAGCGGCCCGTTCGACAGTCGCAGCAGTGCCTCAGCGGAAGCCCTCCTCGCCGCCTCGCCCTCGGCCTGCTCGCTCATGTCGCCGGGGGTGCGGCGGGAGGCGAGTCGGGGGTAGGCGACTGAGGGATCGCGCGGAGGTCCGCTCCCGCCAGCGAGAATGTCATACGCACCTCCGTGCGTTTCTCCGGATCGTGACCCGGCTGCACCGTTTCGGCGAGCGAGGCGATCAGTGGCAGCCCGAGCCCCAGTCCAGGGCTGTCCGTTCGCGCGGATATGCCCTTTCCCTCGTCGCGCACCACCACCGTCAGCTGCTCGCCTCCCAGCGTCGCGAGCACCTCCAGGGGACCTTCGTGCCCTTCGGGATAGGCGTGCACCACCACGTTCGTGCACGCCTCGGTGACCGCCAGGCGAATGTCCGAGAGCGTCTGAGCGTCGATTTCGATCGCCTCGCCGAGTGCGCCGATCGCGTGACGTACGATCGCGACGTTCTCCGCGCGCGCCGGCAGCATCAGCTCCACGTCGGCGGTGGGCGTCATCGGCTCGCCCACGAGTTGGGATCGGCACTCTGCTCGGGCTCGTCTCTCATCACCGATGATGGTCCCCCGCGGGGGCACTTTTCACACATCAAGACCTCTGGCTCGGTACGGCTCCGTCTTGGGACGGGGCTCGAGCCCGCTTGCCTCCCTGCATCATAAGCTGCGCTCTGGCTGGACGGATAGCCGGTGGGGCGGCGATTGCTCGACGGTCCTCGCTGTGCCGATCGCTCCTCTCGCCGCGAAGCCGAACGCCCGCGTCGTCTTCGCTCGCGACGGATCCGTCCCCCCCGCAATGCTACGCTTTCAGGCTCCGCCTCAGGCGCCCACAGTGGCCTCTACGGGCACACCCCACCCGTACTGCAGGCGCCACTCCCCGGGAGCACTTCCATGACTTCGCACACCATGCAGCCCTCCAAGGCCGTCGGTCTTTACCACCCCCGCTTCGAGCACGACGCGTGCGGCGTGGGCATGGTGGCGCGTCTGGATAGCGTTCCCACCCACGAGGTCGTCACGAAGGCCATCCGTGCCCTGGAGAACCTGGAGCACAGAGGCGCCTCTGGTGCGGATCCCACCACCGGAGACGGAGCCGGGATCCTCATCAGATGCCCGACGAGCTCCTCCGGGCGCTCGTTGGATTCGAGCTTCCAGCGCCGGGGCGCTACGGGGTTTTGATGTGCTTCCTGCCCAACGACGATGCGATCCGCGAGCGCTTGGAGCAGCACTCGAGCGCACCGTCCTCGCGGAGGGGCAGCGCGTGCTCGGCTGGCGCGAGGTGCCCGTCGACCCTGAGCACTGCGGGCGCACCGCGGGCGCCTGCAGGCCCGTGATCCGCCAGCTGTTCGTGGGGGCCGGCGACGAAAAGCGCAGGACCGCCGCGGGGCCTCGGCCGCAGAGGCAACAGACGCAGCGGCTGCAGCAGCCGTGGGGGTGAGCGCGAGGAGGCCTTCGATCAGGACGCCTTCGAGCGCAAGCTCTATGTGATTCGCCGCATCTGCGAGCTCTCCGCCGAGCCGGGCCTGTATGTGACCTCGAGCTCCTCGCGCACCCTCAACTACAAGGGCATGCTGATCAGCTACCAGCTCGCGGGCTTCTATCCCGACCTGCGGGACGAGCGCTGCAAGAGCGCGTTGGCGCTGGTGCACTCGCGCTTCTCCACCAACACATTCCCCTCCTGGGAGCTTGCCCACCCCTATCGCGTGACCTGCCACAACGGCGAGATCAACACCGTGATGGGCAACGTCAACTGGATGCGCGCCCGCGAGTCCGAGCTCTCCAGCGAGCTCTTCGGCGCGGATCTGCCCAAGATCCTGCCGGTTGTGAGCGCCGGCAATTCGGACTCCGCGACCTTCGACAATGTGCTCGAGCTGCTGATGCTCGGGGGTCGCTCGCTGCCCCACGCGGTGATGATGATGATCCCCGAGGCCTATCGCAATCGCGAGGACCTGCCCGACGATCTGAAGGGCTTCTACGCCTTCCATGCCTGCCTGATGGAGCCCTGGGACGGGCCCGCAGCGGTGGCCTTCACCGATGGGCGTGTGGTGGGCGCGACGCTCGACCGCAATGGCCTGCGCCCGGGACGCTGGGTGGAGACCACCGACGGCCATGTCGTGCTGGGCTCCGAGGCCGGTCTGCTCGACATCCCCGCCGAGCAGACCCGCCGCCTGGGGCGTCTGCAGCCCGGCAAGCTGTTCCTCGTGGATCTCGAGCGCGGGCGGATCGTCGAGGACGGCGAGGTCAAGCGTGCGGTCTCGACGCGCCGCCCTACGGGGAGTGGTTCGTGCGCAACTCCGTGCACTTCGATGACCTCCCGCCCTCTGAACAGGTCACCATCTCAGACCAGCCGCTGCACCTGCGCCAGCGCGCCTTCGGCTACTCCCAGGAGGACCTGCGCGTGCTCCTCACCCCGATGGCCCGCGATGGCGGCGAGCCGGTGGGCTCGATGGGCAACGACCAGTCGCTTGCTGTCCTCTCAGATCAGGCGCCGCCGCTGTTCTCTTACTTCAAGCAGCTCTTCGCGCAGGTCACCAACCCGCCGATCGACCCGATCCGCGAGGAAATCGTGATGAGCCTCGCCACCAGCCTCGGCAGCGAGCGCAACCTCTTCGACGAGACCCCCGAGCACGCGCACAAGCTGATCCTCAACCAGCCGATTCTGCTCAACCGCGAGCTCGAGACGCTCCGCCACGTCTCCCACGATCTGTTTGCCGCGCGCACGATCGACATCGTGTGGCCCATCGCCGAGGGATCCGCAGGTATGGCGCGGGCGCTCGAGCGCGTCTGTATGCAGGCCCACGAGGCCGTCGCCGCGGGCATCAACATCATCGTGCTCTCCGACCGCCGCCTGAACCGCCGGCAGGCTCCCGATTCCATCGCTGCTGGCCGTCTCCTCGGTGCACCACCATCTCGTGCGCGAGGGCATCCGCCTGCGCGCGGGCATCATCCTGGAGTCCGGCGAGCCGCGCGAGGTGCACCACTTCGCGACGCTGATCGGGTTCGGCGTGAGCGCCATCAATCCCTACCTGCTGCTGGAGACGCTCGACGAGCTCGTCTACAGGGGCCTCATCGCGCGTGCCCAGAATGGCGGCGAAGCGCCGCTCAGCAGTGAGGCCGCGGCCCAGAACGTGGTCAAGGCGATCGACAAGGGCCTGTTGAAGACGATCTCCAAGATGGGCATCTCCACGATCCAGTCCTACCGTGGCGCGCAGATCTTCGAGGCCGTGGGACTCGAGCGCGAGGTGATCGACCGTCACTTCACCGGTACCGCCTCGCGCATCGGCGGCGTCGGCCTGGAGGTGCTCGCGCGTGAGGCCCTCGAGCGCCACGCCCGAGCCTACCCCGCGCTCGTGGGCGGGGGAGAGGGCGTGGGCGAGGAGCTCCTGCCCGTCGGCGGCGTCTACGCATGGCGGCGCGATGGCGAGCACCACATGTGGAACCCCGAGACGATCGCGCTTGTACAGCACGCCGTGCGCGCGGCAAACGGCGACGTGGCGGCTGCGCTGAAGGGCGACGAGAAGGCGCACGAGACAGTGCGCGAGAGCCCGGCCTATGCCAAGTACCGCGAGTATGCGCGCCTCGTCAACGAGGACGCGGCGCGCCAGGCCACGCTGCGGGGCCTGCTGAAGATCGGCACGTCTGAGTGCAAGCCGATCTCGCTGGAGGAGGTCGAGCCGGCGTCCGCGATCGTACGCCGCTTCTGCACCGGCGCGATGAGCCTCGGCTCGATCTCGCGCGAGGCCCACGAGACGCTTGCGATCGCGATGAACCGCCTCGGCGGGCGCTCCAACACGGGCGAGGGTGGTGAGGACCCCACCCGCTTCACGCCCGACCCCAACGGCGACCGCCGCCGCTCGGCGATCAAGCAGGTCGCCTCGGGGCGCTTTGGCGTGACGATCCATTACCTCGTCAACGCCGACGAGTTGCAGATCAAGATGGCCCAGGGCGCCAAGCCCGGCGAGGGTGGCCAGCTGCCCGGCCACAAGGTCGACCGCTACATCGGCTCGATCCGCCACACCACCCCGGGCGTGGGGCTGATCTCCCCGCCGCCCCACCACGACATCTACTCGATCGAGGACCTCAAGCAGCTGATCTACGACCTGCGCTGCGCAAACCCCGAGGCGCAGGTCTCGGTCAAGCTCGTCTCAGAGGTCGGTGTCGGCACGGTCGCCGCGGGCGTCTCCAAGGCCAACGCCGACCGCGTGCTGATCGCCGGCCACGACGGCGGCACCGGCGCCTCGCCGCTCTCCTCGATTCAGGCCGCCGGCGTGCCGTGGGAGATCGGCCTCGCCGAGACCCAGCAGACGCTGCTGCTCAACGAGCTGCGCTCGCGCATCGTCGTGCAGACAGACGGTCAGCTGAAGACGGGCCGCGACGTCGTCATCGCCGCGCTGCTTGGCGCGGACGAGATGGGCTTCTCCACCGGACCGTTGATCGCCACCGGCTGCATCATGATGCGCGCCTGCCACTTGAACACCTGTCCCGTCGGGATCGCCACTCAGGATCCCGAGTTGCGTAAGCGCTTCAAGGGCACCCCCGAGCACGTCGTCAACTTCTTCTTCTTCGTCGCCGAGGAGGTCCGCGAGATCCTGGCCTCGCTCGGCTTGCGCTCTCTCGACGAGGCGATCGGCCGTGTGGATCTGCTTGAAGCGCAGGAGGCGATCGGCCATTGGAAGGCGCGCGGCGTCGATCTATCTCACATCCTGCGTCACATCGGCTTGGAGGACGGCGCGCCGCGCCGGCGTGTCGAACCGCCACCGAAGGTGCTCGAGGATGCGCTCGACTGGCAGCTGGTGGAGCGCGCACAGAGTGTGATCGCCAGAGGGGATGCAGATCCGGGCAGCGATGGGCGCCTCGTCAAGGGCGTTCGCATCCAGCTGCCGATTCGCAACGTCAACCGCTGCGTTGGAGGCATCCTTTCCAGCCACATTGCTGCTCGCCACGGCGCTGAGGGGCTGCCCGAGGACTCGATCGTGGTCGACTTCGAAGGCTCCGCCGGACAGAGCTTCGGCGGTTGGCTGGCCCCCGGGGTCACCTTCACGCTGCACGGCGACGCCAACGACTACACCGGCAAGGGGCTCTCCGGCGGCGTGCTCGCCGTGCGTCCTCGTCCCGGAATGGCGCCCGACTGGCCGGCCGAGGAAAACGTGATCGTGGGCAACACGCTGCTCTATGGCGCGACCTCAGGCCGCGCCTTCTTTCGCGGTCTCGCCGGTGAGCGCTTCGCGGTGCGCAACTCCGGCGCGTGGACGGTCGTGGAGGGTGTGGGAGACCACGGCTGCGAGTACATGACGGGCGGTCGCGTCGTCGTGCTCGGTCCCACCGGACGCAACTTCGCGGCGGGCATGAGCGGTGGCGTGGCCTATGTGCTCGACGAGGACGGCAGCTTCTCCGGTCGTTGCAACATGGGCATGGTGGGCTTCGACGAGCTGACCGCGGCCGACGCCGCCGAGCTGCGTGCGCTCGTCGCCGAGCACGAGGCTCGTACCGACTCGCCCGTCGCCCGGCGCGTGCTTGGCGAGTGGGAGCGCCTGCTGGGCGCGGGGGCATTCGTGAAGGTGATGCCCCACGACTACAAGCGCGTGCTGCGCGAGCTCGCCGAAGAGGAAGAGGAGCAGGCCGAGGGAGTGCCGGCGTGATGTGGCGATGCTCTAGGTCGCGGATGGCTGATTGTGGCCACGTGCAAGGTCGGTCGACCGGCGCGCCGGCGGCTCGAGTGGCGGGGGTGCACTGATGGGCAAGCTCGGCGGGTTCCTGCAGATCGAGCGCCACGGCTCGCGCTACCGCGACCCCTCAGAGCGCGCGCACGACTACCGCGAGTTCGTCACGCCCGCGCCGCTCGAGGAGTTGCGCGAGCAGGGTGGGCGCTGCATGGACTGCGGCGTGCCCTTCTGCCACAACGGCTGCCCGCTTGGCAACCTGATCCCCGATTGGAACGATCTCGTCTACCACGATCGCTGGCAGGAGGCGATTGCACAGCTGCACGCGACCAACAACTTCCCCGACTTCACCGGGCGCCTGTGCCCCGCGCCGTGCGAAGCGGCGTGCGTGCTGGAGATCCGCGAGGGCGATGCGGTGACGATCAAGCAGATCGAGCACTCGATCATCGACCGCGCCTTCGCCGAGGGCTGGGTGGCGCCTCAGCCCCCGGGCACCGAGACCGGCCAGGCGGTCGCCGTCGTGGGCTCCGGTCCCGCCGGCATGGCCGCCGCGCAGCAGCTGCGCCGCGCGGGCCACAACGTGACGCTGTATGAGCGCGACGAGGCAGCCGGCGGGCTCGTGCGCTTCGGGGTGCCCGACTTCAAGATCGAGAAGACCGTCGTGCAGCGCCGCGTGGAGCAGCTGCTCGCCGAGGGCGTCGAGCTGCGCTGCGGCGTGGAGGTCGGCAGCGACGTGAGCGTGCAGGACCTGCGCGAGCGCTTCGACGCCGTCGTGCTGGCCACCGGATCGCGCGTGCCGCGCGATCTGCCCGTGCCCGGGCGCGAGCTCGACGGGGTGCACTTCGCAATGGACTACCTCTACCAGCGCAACCGCTGGGCGGCACGCGAGTTCGGCCCCGAGCCTACAGCGCCTCAGCCGCCGCCCGGGAACAGATCACCGCCGCGGGCAAGAACGTCGTGGTGATCGGTGGTGGAGACACCGGCGCGGACTGCGTCGGCAACGCGCTGCGCGAGGGCGCCCGCTCGATCGTGCAGCTGGAGCTGCTCCCCGAGCCTCCGCCCAAACGACCCGACGATCGCACCCCCTGGCCGCTTTGGCCCCAGAAGTATCGCCTCTCCTACGCGATGGAGGAGGCTCAGAAGGAGGGCGTGGGCGAGCAGGACTACTCGCTCGACCACCACCCGCTTCGGTGCGGACGGAGACGGTCGCGTGGCGACCCTTCACATCGCCCAGGCCGCCCCCGAGCCGCCCTTCGGGCCTGTGGAGGGGAGCGAGCGCGAGCTGCCCGCCGATCTCGTGCTGCTCGCGATGGGCTTTCTTCACCCCGAGCAGGCTCTCCTGGACCAGCTCGGCGTGGAGAAGGATCCGCGCGGCAACGTCAAGGCCCTCTCCCCCTACACCACCTCCGTGGAGGGGGTCTTTGCGGCCGGTGACGCCCGTCGTGGGCAGTCGCTGATCGTATGGGCCATCAACGAGGGCCGCCAGTGCGCGCGCATGGTCGATCGCTACCTTGCGAGGCGCTCTCCGGAGGCGAGCGCCTCCGGAGCCGAAGATCAAGGCGTCGCCGGCCACGCAGACGCCGATGAAGGACCGGAGGGTCCGACCGCAGCACGTTGGCCCTGGGATCGGCGCAGGCTAGGATCTACGGCATGAGCGCCCTCCCCAAGGCCTGCATCATCGGCGCCGGCTCCTCCGGCATCGCCGCGGCGAAGGCGCTGAAGGACCGCGGCATCCCCTTCGACTGCTTTGAGAAGTCAGATCGCGTGGGGGGCAACTGGGTGTTCGGCAACAAGAACGGCATGTCGGCGGCCTACCGCGATCTGTTCATCAACGTCTCGCGCGAACGTATGCAGTACGCCGACTACCCGATGCCCAAGTCGATCCCCGACTTCCCCCACCACACCCACATCGCGCGCTATTTCGAGGATTACGTCGACCACTTCGACCTGCGCGAGCAGATCACCTTCGAGACCGGCGTGGAGCGCGCCCACCGGCGCGAGGACGGCGTGTGGGAGATCGCACTCGACACGGGAGAGAGGCGCATCTACGACGCGCTGCTCGTCGCCAACGGCCACCATTGGAGCAAGCGCTGGCCCGAACCGGCGTTCCCCGGCTCGGATTCGTACGCGGGGGAGCAGCTGCACGCCCACTCCTACGTGGACAACTCGCTGTTCGCCGGCAGGGATGTGGTGGTGCTCGGAATGGGCAATTCGGCGATGGACATCGCCGTGGAGTCCTCCTACGTCGCGCGCAACACCTACCTCGCGGCGCGTCAGGGCGCGTGGATCATCCCCAAGTACGTCTTCGGAAGGCCCGTGGATACGCTCCCCAACAATCCGCGCATCCCCTTCAAGATCCGCCAGCGCATGATCCATCAGACGATCAAGACCGCCGCCGGCGACCCCACACGCTTCGGGCTGCCCAAGCCCAACCACAAGTTCGGCGAAGCCCACCCGACGGTCTCCGGGCGGATCCTCGATCGCATCGCGCACGGCACGATCGCGCCGAAGCCCAATATCGCCTCGCTGGAGGGCGAGGAAGTGAAGTTCACAGACGGCAGCTCGGTGCACGCCGACGTGGTTGTGTACTGCACCGGCTACAAGATCTCCTTCCCATTCTTCGAGGAGGACTTCATCTCCGCTCCCGACAACCACATCGAGCTGTTCCGGAGGGTCTTCCATCCCGAGATCGACAACGTCTTCTTCATCGGTCTCCTGCAGCCGCTGGGGGCGATCATGCCCCTCGCCGAGGCGCAGAGCGCGTGGGTGGGCGATCACCTGCTCGGCGAGTACGTGCTCCCCGAGCCAGCACAGCTGCGCGAGGAGATCCGCGCCGACCAGTCAGCCATGCGCAAGCGCTACGTGGCTTCCAAGCGGCACACGATCCAGGTGGACTATGACGACTACCTCTACACCCTCGAGAAGGAGCGCCGCGCGGGCGCCGAGCGTGCGCGGGCCCGCGGGCTGCGGCCGCCGCTGGGGGCGCTTGCGGAGGCTCCGGTAGGCGCATGAGCAGCGCGGATCCGGCCATCCTCAATACGGATCCAGCCGTGCGCGGAGCGGGTTTGGGGGGAAGTACGCACCTCCCACGTTCAGCCGGTCGCTGAAGTTCCTCAGATGCCCCGTTTCTGCCGCCACAGCCGTTTCATCGAGCGTTGTCCGATCTGCCGCGAGACCGTCCCCGGCCTCGAGCCCGCCAAGCGCTCGTCGAGCGCGGGCTCGCGGAGGGCCTCGGCGGGCTCGGGCTCGGGCTCCGGCGGCACACGCACCCATAAGCGCTCTGGCAAGGGCGTGCGCGTCTACACCGACGGCTCGCTGCGCGGTCAGGACGACGGCTACAGCTGTGAGCTCGTACCCGGATTGCACAACTCCGCCGACGCCCTGCGCCTGGCCGAGGAGCTTGCATTCGCAGATGGACGCCTGAACCTGCTCAGCTCCGCCCCGCCGGATCTGTATGGGGAGGCGCGTCAACAGGAGAGCTGGAGCACGCGACGTGGATGTGCTTGCTGATCGCCTATCTCTCGCCGCTGCAGGGCGAGGACCCCTTCCTCGGCATCCGGCGTGCGCTCGACGCCGATTTCGAGGCCGGCGAGCTGCCCGATCTCGATGCGATTCCGCTCGGCCCGCGCACCTCGCACGACTACGCGCGCGGGAACCGTACGCTGGAGGCCTACCTGCAGTGGACGCAGCGCGCCGGCTCGCAAGTGCGTGCCTTCTCCGGCGATCACAGCTGGAGTGAGTCGCGGCGCTTCGAGCGGCTGTTCGAGCGGCTCGCGCTGCCCGGTTTGGGCGCATGGGGCGCTATGACCTGCTCGTTACGCTCGGCGCCTCGGACTGTATGAGCTGGAGCCCGATTCGCTGCACCTGGGCGGAGGGCGCATGGAGGCCACCAGCGACCCACGACGCTCGCCGCGAAGCGACTGTTCGGCATCGGCGACCCGCTGATCCTCGAGCGGCGCTCCCTCGCTCTCGCGGAGGCTGCCTCGGTGCCCGTGGAGGTGCTCGATCTTGGGTTTGCCAACTGGCACACCGGCGAGCGGGCCACGTTCGGCGTCCCGTCGGACACCGGCGACAGCCACGTGCTGGAGCACGCCCGCGCCGCGCTCGAAGTCTGAGTTGCGCGGAGTCGCGAACCGCGAGTGCTGGGTGCCCGAGCCTGAGTCCTGCCGCGCTCGAACTGTAAAAAATGCCGTCCACACTGCCGCTTACAGTCTCCCTGTCATTTCTTCCCCCGCCCCCCAGGGAGCCGCGATGCCGCTCTGCTTCATCGAACCCAAGATGCGATCCGAGTTATCGCCGAGTCGCTCGGCCGCGAGGCGCGCCGCCAGCTCGTTGGCGAGGTCGTGCGCGCGTGGGTCGACGACATCCCCGACCAGGAGCTCTCGCTGCACTACGCCAAAGCGATCGCGGGGCTCGATGAGGACGATCTGCACCTGTTGGCGGCATGGCACGCTTCGCTGGAGGTCGGCCAGCCGATACCCGACACCAGTTTCTCGTGGGAGTCTTTCCCAGCCTCGGGGAGAACCGGCGTGAGGCGCTGAAGATCGCCGCGGGCTTCCGCGGCGAGGAAGCCTTTCAAGCGGGCGTCGCCGAGGATCAGGCGCTCGACACGGTATTGCCCCACCTCTCCCGCAAGCGCGCCGTGGAGCTCGCCAACGAGTGCATCGGGCTGTATATGTGGGACCGCCTCGGCTGCGACAACTGACGGTAGAGACTGAACACCTATGCCCACCGTGGATGATGTGATGGACGCGCTCACCAACGTGATCGACCCCGAGCTGGGTCTCGATTTCGTGGAACTGGGGCTGATCTATGGGGTGGAGGTGAACGAGGGGCACGTGGGGGTCACGTTCACCCTCGACCACGCCCGGATGTCCCATCGGCCCGCAGGTGACCGAGCAGATCGAAGAGTTCGTGGGCGAACTGGACGGAGTGCAGAGCGTCGCCTCCGAGATGGTCTTCACGCCTCCCTGGTCGCCGGAGAAGATGACTGAGGACGCGAAGTTCGCCCTCGGCTATTGACGACGCCAGTAGCGGGCGTAGGTCAGGTTGGTGCTGCGACGAGCTCGTGCGCGAGCGAGACAAGCGCCGCCAGTTCCGCGGCGATGCTGGCGCCGATCGAGTCGATGTCGTGCATCGCATCGAAGTCGCCTAGCAGGCCGAAGTTCATCTGGCCGCTGTAGGACATGATCGCGACCGCGAGCGCGTGGTGTTCGGGCAGGAAGGCCACCGGATATGCCTCGAGCATCCGCCGCCCAAGCACGTAGAGGGGAAACTGCGGTCCCGGTACGTTGGTGACGATCAGGTTGAAGAGGCGCGTGGAGAAGTTGATCCGCGAGGCCTGTGCGAGGATCGTCGGGGGCGCGAAGTTCTGCGCGCCGGCGATTACCTCCGCGCCGAGCGCCTGCTTTGACTCCTTGAGGCCATCCATCGCCTCCTTCACGAAGCGAAGGCGCTGCACGGGGTCGGAGATGTACACGGGCAGCGGCCCCCGCATCACCACGATGCGGTTGCCGGCCTCGTGGTGCTCGTTCTCGGTGCGCACCGAGACGGGCACGAGCGCGCGCAGCTCCACTCCCGCGGTGCGCGCTCCGCGCGAGATCAGGAAGCTGCGCAATGCACCCGCGACGACGGCGAGCACAACATCGTTGACGGTGCAGCCGAAGGCGTTCTTGACGGTCTTGAAATCCTCGAGCGAGCTGCCCACACCCACGAAGCGCCGGTGCGGGCCGATGTTCACGTTCAGCGGCGTGGGCGGCGCCGGGTTCAGGCCCGCCCACGACCAGCTCGCCCAAGCCCTCGGCTGCCTCACGGCGCTCGTGAGCGCGCGGTCGGGGTGCGCGAGCGCATCGAGCGCGCCGCCCACCAGATCGACCCCAGCGCTCACTGCGCCGCGCAATCCCGCCGCGAGGAGCTCGACGCCACCCGGTTCGCGGTGCGGCTTCCACGGACGCCGGAGTGCACGACCGGCGGCGGGTCGGGCGAAATGTCGAAAAGCACCGTCGCGAGGTCGATGCCTGCGATCCCATCGATCAGCGAGTGGTGGGTCTTTGAGATCAGCGCAAAACGTTCCTCCTCGAGTCCCTCTATCAGCCACATCTCCCACAGCGGCTTGGAGCGATCGAGTTGCTGGGAGAAGATCCGCGCAGTGAGCGCCTGCAGCTGCTCCCGTTTACCGGGCGCGGGGAGGGCGGTGCTGCGCACGTGGTACTCGAGGTTGAAGCTCGGGTCGTCGATCCACACCGGGCGCCCGCTGTCGAGCGCGGTGTGGGCGAGCTTGTGGCGGTAGCGCGGCACGAGGTGCAGACGCCAGCGGATCTGTTCCTGAAACTCGTCGATCGAGGGCGGCGGACCCTCGAGGATCGTGAGCCCGCCCACGTGCATGTGCGAGTGGATGCCCTCCTGGTGCAGGAAGGAAGCGTCGACAGCAGTGAGGCGATCCAGGTGGCGCGGCGGCATCGGGTATAGAGCGTACAAGGACGTTGGTCTTTCCACGGCTCTGTGGGCGAAGACCTGCGGCTCGGTCATGGCCACTGTGAGCGATGCGCGCGAGGATGACGCCTACAATGACCATGGTGCTCAACACGGCCGCCGCGCCCAACACCGTCGAGAAGCTGCTGCTCGCCGCGCCGCGCGGATACTGCGCGGGCGTGGATCGCGCTGTGCAGACCGTCGAACGGGCGCTGGAGCTGCATGGTCCGCCGGTGTATGTGCGCAAGGAGATCGTGCACAACAAGCACGTGGTGAACACGCTGCGCGCGCGCGGGGTGGTCTTCGTGGAGCAGGAGACCGAAGTCCCCGGGGCGGTGACGGTGTTCAGCGCGCATGGTGTGGCGCCGAGCGTGCGCGCCAACGCCGAGAAGCTGGGGTTGCGCACGATCGATGCGACGTGCCCGCTGGTGACGAAGGTGCATCGCGAGGCGCAGCGCTTCGCCGAACAGGGCTACACGATCGTGCTCGTGGGCCACGAGGGCCACGAGGAGGTCGAAGGCACGATGGGCGAGGCGCCGCAGAGCATCGTGCTGGTGCAGCACGAGCAGGATGTGGAGGAGCTGCAGGTGGAGGATCCCGAGAAGGTCGCCTACGTGACGCAGACGACGCTCTCGGTGGATGAAACGAGCGCGATCCTCGCGCGCCTGCGCGAGCGCTTCCCGTCGATCGTCGCCCCGCGCACCGATGACATCTGTTACGCCACCACCAACCGTCAGGCGGCGGTGAAGGAGCTGGCGGTGAAGTGCGATCTGGTGCTCGTGATCGGCTCGCGCAACTCCTCGAACTCGGTGCGCCTGGTGGAGGTGGCGCGCGACTGCGGCACCGAGGCGCACCTGATCGACAATTGCGATGAGGTGCGCGAGGAGTGGCTGCAGGGCAAACGCGTCGTGGGATCTCCTCGGGAGCCAGTGCACCGGATGAGCTGGTGGACGATCTGCTCGACTTCTTTCGCGCGCGAGGGCTCGGCGAGGGGGACATCGCGGAGGTGCAGACGGTACGCGAGGACGTTCGCTTCATGCTCCCCGAAGCCGGTTAGGGCGAGCCTGCGCACCCTAGTCGTCTCCGACCTGCACCTCGGGAGCGCAGCTGGAGTCGATTTGCTGCGCCGCCCCGAGCTGCGCGCCGCGCTGCTGGAGGCGCTCGAGGGAGCCGATCGCCTGGTGCTGCTCGGCGATGTGCTGGAGCTGCGCCACGGTCCGCGCCGCGATGCGCTCGCTGGTGCGCGCTCGTTCTTCGAAGACCTCGGACGCAGTTTCGCGGGGCGCGAGGTGGTGGTGCTCGCGGGCAACCACGATCACGCGCTGGTGGAGCCGTGGCTGGCGGGTCGCGGCGAGCTGGCAACCGCGCCCGCACCGCTCGGCGTGGAGCAGCGCTTCAGCGCAGATGAGTCCTCACCGATGGTGGCGAGGCTCGCGGAGTGGGGGCGCGCCAGCGCGCGTAAGCGCGGCCTATCCGGGCTTGTGGTTGCGCGAGGATGTGTATGCCACGCATGGGCACTACCTCGACTGCCACCTCACGGTGCCCACGATGGAGCGGCTCGGGATCGGTGCGATGGGGCGCATCCTGCGCCGTCCCGCGGATGCCTTCACGACGCCCGAGGATTACGAGGCGGTGATGGGTCCGGTGTTCGCGTGGATCGATGCGGTGGCGCAGCAGGCGCGCACCTCAGATGCCTTCAACGGCGCTTCCACGGTGCGTGCATGGCGCGCGCTGGGGGGCGGGGGACGCTCCAGCGCGAACCTACGCACACGCGCGCTGGCGGGCGCCTTCCCGCTGGCGATCGGTGCGCTGAATCGCACGGGGCTGGGGACCTTCCGTGCGGACATCTCGGCTCCGAGCTGCGCCGCGCGGGGCTGCGCGCGATGGGCGAGGTCGCGCAGCGCCTCGGTTTGGGGGAGACGCATGTGATCTTCGGGCACACCCACCGCGCGGGGCCGCTGCCGGGCGACAATCTGAGCGAGTGGGCTACGCCCGCGGGCGCAAAGCTGATGAATAGCGGCTGCTGGACATACGACTCCTACTTCCTCACCTCCCGGCCGGGTGAGAGCCCCTACTGGCCGGGCGGGTGCGTGGTGGTCGATGACGATGGTCCGCCCACGCTGCTGCGGCTGCTGGAGAGCCGCGAGCACGCAGAGCTTGCTCCGATCCGGGCCTGATAGGTGCCCGGCTGCGGCGATGTGTCCGGCTGCAGCGACACGCTGGCGAGGTCATGCGGCTGCAGCGGCTCGCGCTCGATACCCAAGAGCTCCTGGATCGCGAGCTCGGTTTCCACGTAGGCGCCCTCGCCGTAGTGGTAGTCGAACAGGATGCCGCGCCCATCGAACAGATAGCGCGCTGGCCAGCCCTGGTTCTCGTACTCCTGCCACATCTCCAGATCGGGGTCTAGCAGCACGGGATAGGCGATCTCCAGGCGCTTGACGGCGTCTTCGACGGCGCCACGGTCGCGGGAGCGCTCGAAGCCGGGGGAGTGGATGCCGACGACCTGCAGCCCGGCGGGCTCGTAGCGCTCGTGCAGGGCCTTCATGTAGGGGAGCGTGTTCAGCGAATGCGAGCGGCAGAAGTCCCAGAACTCGATCAGCACGGGGCGCCCCTGTAGCTTGTCCAGGCGCACCCTCGGTACGTTGACCCACTTCAGGTGCGCCAGGAACGGCGGCGCGGCAATCGTGTCTACAGGGGCCCGCAAAACAGAGGCACTAACCGATGCTGCCGACCATCTCCAGCTGTATCAAGCGGTTGAGCTCCACGGCGTACTCCATCGGAAGCTCCTTGGTGACGGGCTCGATGAAGCCGTTGACGATCATCGCGGCGGCCTCGTCCTCGGTGAAGCCGCGCGAGCCCATGTAGAAGAGCTGGTCGTCGGAGATGCGCCCGACGGTGGCCTCGTGGGCGACGGTGACGTGGGGGTTCTGGATCTGGATGTCGGGCCACGTGTCAGAGCGCGATTCGCCGTCCATCATCAAGCCGTCGCACTGCACGCGCGCCTTGCTCCCCGCGCTGTTGTGGCCCATGCGCACGAGGCCGCGGTAGCCCATGATGCCGCCGTCCTTGGAGATCGACTTGGCGAGGATGTTGGAGGTGGTGTTGGGGGCCAGGTGCACCACCTTGGCCCCGGTGTCCTTGTGTACGCCCTTGCCGGCGACGCCCACGTTGAGGTGGTCGGCGCGCGCGCCCTCGCCCATGAGGAAGGAGCCGGGGTAGAGCATCACGTACTTGGCTCCCATCGAGCCGCCAACCCACTCAACGGTGCCGTTTGCGTCGACGACGGCGCGCTTGGTGTTGAGGTTGTAGACGTCCTTGGACCAGTTCTGCACGGTGGTGTAGCGCGCCTTGGCGCCCTCATGCACGAAGATCTCCACGACGGCGGAGTGCATCGAATTCACGCTGTACGTCTGCGCGGTGCAGCCCTCGATGTAGTTCACCTCGGAGCCCTCGTCGGCGACGATGAGGGTGTGCTCGAAGGTGCCCTCTCCGGCGCCCTCCATGCGGAAGTAGGACTGCAAAGGCAGGTCGCACTTGACGCCCTTGGGGATGTAGCAGAAGGCCCCACCTGACCAGACGGCGCCGTGCAAGGCGGAGAACTTGTTGTCCTGCGGGGGAACGCACTTGTTCATGAAGTACTTCTGCACGAGCTCGGGGTACTCGGTGACTGCCGTGTCCATCGAGCAGAAGAGGATGCCCTGCTTGGCGTACTCCTCCTTGAGGCCCTCATACACGGGCTCCTGGCGCCAGACCCCAACGACGCCGGCGAGATGCTCGCGCTCAGCCTGGGGGATGCCGAGGTCCTCATAGGTCTGCTTCATCTCCGCGGGCACGTCATCCCAGGAATCGAAGCGCCCAGCGGTGGGCGGCGAGTACAGCACCAGGTCGTCGAGGTTCAGGCCGCTGAGGTCGGGCCCCCACGTGGGGAGGGGCTTGCGTTCGAAGATCTCAAGCGCCTTGACGCGCTTCTCGGCCATCCAGGCGGGCTCGCCCTTGATCTTCGACAGCTCGCTGATCACCTCGCGCGAGATGCCCTGGCGCGCGCGCAACTGCCCCTGCTCGTCCTCGACGATCGGGCTGGGCTTGGTGATCCTGGTGCGGTCTGTCGTGGCCATAACGCTCCTTGCCTTGAGGCGGCGGTCGGGAATCCCGTGCTGTGCACTAGGAATTGTACCGATGCCGAGGGCGCGGCCCGGTTTGGGCGGCCGTTTTAGGGAAGCGGACCCCACAAGGGGGTCCGCGGGGGCCGCGTGGTGGGGGGCCGACGGGATGCGCCGCCTGCGGCGACCGCCGCTGCTCTAAACAAGTCTAAAGGACTCTAAGCCGCTCTAAGCTGATCTCTTAGGACGTTGGCGTCCACGATCTGCATGGCGCTACTTGCGCACGGCCATGCGGCGCAGCAGCTCGTCGTCCTCCAGTTCGCTCGCCAGGCGCAGCGCCTTCTCCAACGGCACGCGCGGCCTCCCCAGGTCGAACGTGGGCGTCTTGAAGCTCGCGCCCTCACCACGCAGGGCAACCAGCGGCTGGAGTGGGTCAAGCGCCGCGTCGGGCATGGCGGAACGCGTCGGAGAAGCGGTTAGCGAACCTGCTCAGCTTGGCGGCCTCTTCCAGATTGACGCTCACTCCACGTTCGCGGTCGTGTGCGACCTGCGCCTGTCTGGCCCGCTCATGACGCGCGACCTCCTCGGCCGTCCACGCCCCTCGTGGCCTCGCTGCCGTGCTCACAATTTGGGGGCCGCGGCCCCCGTCGTTGGTGTCAATCGGTGCGGTCGCGCTCATACAGCTCCTCGCGTGCCCACCCGCGCTTGCCGCTGCGCGGAGTGCTCACAGGCTGCTTGGACTGGCGCGCGAGCTGGCGCGCGGTGGCCCGGTCGAACATCTCCAATCGCGCTTGCTCATGCTCTTCTTCGGTGGCCTTGGCGATGCTCACATCGGCGCGGAACGTCGCCAAGCGGGGGCGTTTCTTCTGGTCGGCGGGCAGATCGTCCTCGCTCGCGCCCACCCGCTCCAGGTGCGTGGCGAACTCGTCGTCACGGAAGATCTGGCCTTCGGTCTCGCGTAGCACGTCGGACAGGCGCTTCATGCCTTTGAGGATAGGGCACCAGCGGATAGTATTGTTGCTCATGTGCAAGGGTGGCGATGAGCGCCCGGTCGATGGATACGCCGGCTGTCTGAGCACGGGTGGCGAGCTGGGTCGATTGGTGCGCGCCGCGCGCCAAGAGTGGGATCCAATCGCCGCTGCCCGCGGAGCGCTGATCGACCGGTCGGCGCCGACTACCGAGCAGCTGCGCGCCGAGGCCCGTTCCGCCGAGGCAACCGCCGAACGTCGCCGCCTTGCGGCTGTGCACAACATGCACAAGGAAGATGCTTAGGTTTACTCGTCCGAGCACCGTGCGCTGTTGGCCATGACGCGGAGGGACGCACATCCGGTCGCGGACGCGAGCTGGGTGAGGCGGAGTTGCGCGAACTCGCGGCCGCTAACGAGCCGTGAGCCACGATCAACGGAGGTTCAGCAGTTGGTCGCCCGTGCGAGCGCTCGGCAGACTTGGTCCATTTTCTCTGGGCCGAGCCTCGTGATGTAGGTCGTTAGGAACGCCTTCTCAACGAGGAACGTGTTGCCGACGCTGAGTACGCACTCCGCGGGCATACCGTCATCTGGCCCAAGCTCAACCTCGGTGTCCCAGCCACGCGCGGTGCCCGTCGCCGGTACGGCGAGCACATCGAACTGGCGGTCGATGTGCTCATCCCGGGTCAGGATCAGCGTTGGCCGGGGCTTCTCATCGGGTGGCTCGTGCCACCAGACCTCACCGCGTCTCACGAGGGACGGTGCCGCTCCCAGGAGAACCCAGCTGCTGCCTCTTCCTCATCGAGCCGGCGCATCGTTCGTGCGGTGGATGCCCGAGTCATGGCCGAGAGGTTTCCCCATTGGTCGACGGCGTCGCCCGTCCCGTGCTCGTGCCCGACTGCGCGCAGTGCCACCTCGGCGTCGTGCTCGGTCCAGCTCGGGGCTTCTCGCAGCAGCAGCTCCTTGGCGGTCATGGGCGGATTTTAGCGTTGGCGCGGTGAGGCCACGAGCCGGCGCCCGCTTGCGATGTAGAAAGTGTTCGGTGCAATTAGTTTGGCGTCAACCGCACAAAGTGTAAAGTGTTCGGTACAATTGAGATGTGCCGCAGCCGAACAAATCACGTAGGGCTTCTGGTGGGGCTCCCCGCGGGGCTCCAGGTGGGTCCTCTGACGGAGCCTTGCGGGGTGGCTCTGCGCGGGGGCGGCCTTCGCGGGCGGCTGTGTATGCGCGGCTGAACTCTCAGATCGAGGAGCTGCGGGAGCGGTTGGGTGGGTTGCCTTCGCCGGCGCAGGCGGCGGGTATCTGGCGGGGGATCTGGTTTCAGGAGGCTCATCACTCGACTGCGATCGAGGGGAACACGCTTGTGCTGCGCCAGGTGGAGCAACTGCTGGCGGAGGGTCGCGCGGTGGGCGGCAAGGAACTGCGGGAGTACATGGAGGTCCGGGGTTATGCCGACGCCGCCGAGTGGGTCTACGGGCAGGGCATCCAGGCGGGGGAGTGGTCGAGCGGGGAGTTGGTGTCGTTGACCGAGCTGCGCCACGTCCACCGCCTTGCCCTGAGGCCGGTGTGGGACGTGGCGCCACATCCAAGCGCGAGCGAGCGAGAGCGGCCGGGCTCGTTTCGCGAGCACGACATCCAGCCGTTCCCAGGAGGGATGGTGCCGCCGTCGTGGCCCGAAGTCCCCGCCCTCGTCGCCGACTGGATTGCCGACGCCCAGGCGCTGAGCGCCGAGGGGAGCGCGGAGCTGGAGAGCCTCGCGCGGCTGCACGCGCGCCTGGAGCAGATTCATCCCTTCCTCGACGGCAACGGCCGCGCGGGGCGGCTGGTGCTGAACCTGCTGCTCGTCCGCCTCGGCTATCCGCCTGCTGTCATCTACAAGGGCGATCGACCGCGGTATTTGGCGGCGCTGCGGCGCGCCGACGGCGGCGACCATGGCCCGCTGGGGGAGCTGCTGGCCCGCGCGATCCTCGACAACCTCCATCGGTTCGTTGTGCCCGCCGTGGCCGGACCCGATCGTCTCGTGCCGCTCCCCGCGCTCGCGACGCGCGACATCAGCGCAAACGCCCTGCGTGTGGCGGCCACTCGCGGCCGCCTGCAGGCATCCAAAGCGCCGGACGGCACCTGGCGCAGCACGCGGGCCTGGGTCGACGAGTATGTCGCCGGGCGCTACGCGCGCGGGTAAGCACAGATGCGTGGATGCTGGGCCGGCGCCTGCTTGAGGTCCGCGTACGGTGCCCCGCGGCTTGAGCCCTCGAACCCTCACAACGGGCGCTTCTTCCCCACTTGACGATTGGGACTTGACAATTATTTCCCGACGGTCTACAGTGGTCTTCTAATGGCGTCCTGAGACACGGGCGTTCAAACATAGGATCGGGTTCGGGTCAGGCCCCCTGCGGCCGGCGTTTCATTCGTTTGGCAGGGTTTTTCTTGGGAGAGGGACATGGTTGCGAGTTTTATGAGGGAGTGGGTTTTCGCGTGAGTTCGTTCAGAACAGACGTGTCGAGGGTCGTTACTACCCCATCGGGGGAGGTAACTAGATGCTCCAGCATCGCTGAAGCATCTCTCTCTCTCTCTCTCTCTCTCTTGGCCGGGGCTTCTAGCTTCTAGGCCATCTCGCCGCCCTTCTGTGGCGGCTCGTTGCGGTGGTGCGCGCCGCGTCGGTCCTCCCTGTGCCGGTTTGGGTGGGGGGATTTGATGGCGCTGGCGAGTGTGAGCGCTCCCACTGGCGGTCGACGTCGTTCGCGCAGTGCGGGTGCGGGCGCCGGGGTGGGGCAGGAGCGCGTCTCTGCAATCCAGCGCTCGCGGATGCTCGTGGCGCTGGTGGAGGTCGCCGCGGAGCGCGGTGTCGGTGCGGCGTCGGTCGCGCACATCGTGGAGCTCGCCGGGGTTTCGCGGCGCACGTTCTATGAACTCTTCGAGGATCGTGAGGACTGTTTTCTGGCGGCGTTCGATCACGCTCTTGCGCGTGTGTGTGAGCGGGTGTTACCGTCGTACGACGCCGAGGCCGGGTGGCGCGAAAGGGTGAGAGCGGGCCTCACCGACCTGTTGCGCTTCCTCGACGAGGAGCCGGGGCTCGGGGGGCTGCTGGTGATCGACTCGCTCTCCGCGGGCCCCCGCGCGCTCGAGCGTCGTGCACAGGTGCTTGCCACATTGATCGCGGTCGTCGACGGCGGGCGCGAGGAAGGCAAGGCCGCGAAGGAAAGTCCGCCCCTGGCCGCGGAGGGCGTCGTCGGCGCCGTGTTCAGCGTGCTCCACGCCCGGATGCTTGGGCAGCGCGCGTGGGGTGTCCGCGGTTCACGTAAATCTGTGGAGGAGCCTTTCCTGGGCCTGCTCAACCAGTTGATGGGGATGATCGTGATGCCCTATCTCGGCACCGCTGCCGCCAAGCGCGAGCTGGCGCGTCCGGCGCCGGCAGCGCGCGCGGTCAAGCGTTTCGATGCCGATCCGCTACGCGATCTGGACATGCGTCTCACCTACCGCACGATCAGGGTGCTCGTGGCGATTGCCGGCGCGCCCGAGGCAAGCAACCGTCGGATCGCGGAGGCCGCGGGGGTTTCTGACCAGGGGCAGATCTCAAAGCTGCTGGCGCGTTTGGAGCACCTCGGGTTGGTCACCAACGTGGGGGAGGGTCCCGCGAAGGGCGAGCCCAATGCCTGGACGCTCACATCCAAGGGCGCCGAGGTCGAGCGCGCCATCGGCGCGGAGACCGGCGCCGGCGCTGGGGAAGAGGCCCCGTGAGCCAGATTCGTATTCACACACACGACCACAAGGAATCCGCGTCATGACCAAGGAGAACCGGGCCCTTGTGGCCGTAACCGTCGTGCCCAAAACAGCAGGACCCAACGAGGAGGGGTTGAGGATGAGATTGAGGACTGGGAAGGCTTTGCAGAGGCTGTGTGCTGTTGTGGGGCTGGCGGTCGCACTTTGCGTTCTCGCCGCGGCGCCCGCGCTGGCCACCTACACCCATGTCTTCTCCACCGCCTTCGGCGAACCTGGCAGCGGCGACGGGCAGATGGAACTCCAGGCCGGAGGAGGCTTTACCCGGGGTGGCAGCGGTGTGGCCGTGAATGCGAGCACCCACGATGTCTATGTCGCAGACACGGGCAATCACCGTGTCGACGAGTTCTCAGCCTCCGGCGCTTTTCTCCGCGCCTGGGGGTGGGGGGTTGCGGATGGCACCACCGAAGCGCTGCAGACGTGCACCAGCGGCTGCCACGCCGGACTGCCTGGTGTCGGCGCCAGGCAGCTGAACGAACCGACCTTCATCGCCGTCGACAACTCCGGAGGTCCTTCTGAGGGCGATGTGTATGTCGCCGACAGCAACGGCAGCGGTTCGACGTTCGTACTCAAGTTCTCTGCGTCCGGCGGGTATCTGTCGTCCAACGACGGGAGCGGCGCGATCATGCCGGTCACAGGGCCATTCGGCAATGCTATCGGCGGTATCGCAGTTGACGCCTCCGGGAACCTCTGGGTTTTCGCCGTAGACAAGGGGGGTCTTGGAGACCAGTTCACATCGCTAGGAATCATCTTTGAGTTTGCGCAGGACGGCGGTTTCATCATGGACTGGAGCGATGGGCATCTCAATGGCGACGTTGGTATTGCGGTCGACCACACGCAGGATGTTTACGTGGAGAATCCCGGAGTAGGTTTCAATAACGTCATCCTGAAGTACACTCCGTCGGGCGGTCAGATCGGTGAAGTCCAGCACGGCGACTCCAGAGGGCTGGCGGTAAATCTGGCCACCAGCGACCTGTATGTCGATAACGAAGGGGAACGGATTGCGCAGTACGACTCCTCCTGTGATCCCGCCAGCGGCTTGTGCACTCCGCTCGACACCTTCGGCTCCGGCGAGCTGAAGGGCGCGGGGAACCTCGCCGTCGATCCCAGCGATGACACCGTATATGCGTCCGATGTCGGCGACGATCGGATCGCCGCTTTCGGGCGTACTCCCGATGTGACCACAGGGCGCCCTGTCAATCGCGCTGCCACAGTTGCCGTCGTGAGCGGTACAGTCGATCCCGACAACAGCGCCGTAAGCGACTGCCACTTCGACTACGTCAGCGATGCTGCCTACAGTCCAGCTGAATCTGACCCTTACGCCGCCGGAGGCACCGTTCCGTGTGACACTACGCCCTCGGGTGCGGGGGCGGTCACGGTACACGCGGAATTGGCGGGCCTGACACCCGGCGTCGTCTACCATTTCCGGCTGCAGGTGACGAATGTGTACGGCACCAGCTTCGGCGCTGATGAAACCGTGCCCGGCACGCCGCCGGCGATCGACGCTACGTCCGCCGCGGACATCACCTCTGCCTCGGCGGAGCTGCTCGCGACCATCAACCCCGATGGTGGGGATACAACCTACCGTTTCGAATACGGTCCGACCACCAGCTATGGCGCCAGTGCACCCGTGCCCGACGGCGATGCCGGCTCTGGCGCGAGTGAAGTGACGGTGGCCCGTCGCATCCAGGGTTTGCTCGCGAGCACTGTCTATCACTATCGCGTGGTTGCACACAATCTGCTCGGGACTACCACTGGATCTGATCGTACGTTCACGACGCAGCCCAATGGCGGCGGCGTCGTGGATACCTGCATCAACGCCGCGATTCGCACCCTTCAGCATGCTGCGACGCTGCTCGACTGCCGCGCCTACGAACAGGTGAGCCCCGCTGACAAGGACGGCAGCCCGATCCTCGGCACCCACGACGCCGAAGCCGAGTGGCAGGCCTCGCCCGATGGAGGCGCTATCGCCTATACCTCCTCAGGTGTCTTTGCCGATGCGCAGACCGGAGCAGCCGTCGTCTCGGCGTATCTCAGCTCACGCACCCCCAGTGGCTGGTCGACACACAGTCTGCTGCCGCTGCAGGATCCCGGTCGGGTCCTTCCCTTCGTTCCGATCGGGATCTATTCGAAGGACCTCTCCAAGGCGGTCCTGCCCGACGGTGGCACACACGGTCAGGACCAGCCGCCGCTCGTCCAGGGCGAGCCGTCCCCCAACCAGAATCTGTTCCTGCGTGACAACGCGACCAACACCTATCAGCTGATCGACCTCACGCCCGCAAGCGGCACTCCGGAATATGCTGAATTGGAACAGGGGTCAGCCGATCTCAACCATGTCGTCTTCAGCGAGCGGGCTCAGCTCACCCCCGACGCACCGCCGCCCGGGCCAAGGAGACAGCTCTATGAATGGAGCGAAGGCGTCGTGCGTCTGGTCGGCATTCTGCCCAATGGCACCTCTGTGCCGGCTTCGGAGAGCGCTCACGTTCCTCACGCAGGAGGCTTTGCGGGCGGCACCAGCGCTACTGCTCTCAAAAACCACGCGGTGTCCGACGACGGCTCACGGGTCTTCTTTGAAGTGGAAGAAGGACCTGCCTCTGGCCTGTATCTACGCCAAGACGCGACAAGCACTGTTCAGCTCGATGCTCCTCACGGCTCAGGGCCCGGCGGAGACGGAAGGTTCGCGGTCGCGAGCAGCGATGGCTCTGATGCCTTCTTCCTCGATGACGCCGCGGGGGGCCTTTCCAGCGACACCGCGCCTGGCAGCGGGAGCAACCTCTACCGCTATGACGCAAACAGCCACACGCTGAGCGATCTCACGCCCACTGCCGATGCTGACGTCCAAGGGGTAATTGGCGCCAGTAACGACGGCTCTTACGTCTATTTCGTGGCGGACGGCGTACTCGCGCCGGGCGCTCTTGCTGGCAACTGCATCTCGCAAGGTAACAGTGCGACGGAAAGCTGCAATCTCTATCTCTACCACAACGGCACCGTAACTTTCATCGCTGCTCTCAACGGTGAAGATCAGCACGACTGGCCGGGAGGGGCGTCTAGTGATGTGAACTACACCGCGACTGTTTCTCCCGGTGGCCGCTACCTTGCATTTCAGTCGCTCAACAGTCTCACCGGCTATGACAACTCGCCTTCCGCCGGGGTGCAGTGCGGCATCGAACGGTCGCAATCGCGCTGCACCGAGGTGTACCTCTACGATGCTGCGACAGGAAAGCTCGGCTGTGCTTCGTGCAATCCAAGCGGCGAAGCCCCAGCTGGGTCCTCGCTCCTAGCCATTGCGCCCAGCGAGGGAACATATAATCGCCTCTACAACTACATGCCGCGCTATCTCTCCGACAGCGGGCGCCTGTTCTTCAACAGCCTCGATGCGCTTGCGCCACAGGATGTCAATGGCCAGTGGGATGTATACGAGTACGAGCCCGGCGGGGTCGGCAGCTGTCAGCAGGCGCAGGGTTGCATCTCGCTGATATCGACGGGGGCCAGTCCTGACCCGTCGTTCTTTCGCGACGCATCGGCCACGGGTGAAGACGTCTTCTTCACGACCTCGGACAGCCTCGTCGCCCAGGACGGCGATCGGAGCTTCGATATGTACGATGCCAGGGTCGACGGTGGTCTTGCGTCTCAGAATGAAGTCCCATTGTCGGGGTGTGGTGGTGAAGCGTGCAGGCCGCCTGCGCCGGGTCAGCCTTTTTCCGAACAGGCCCCTGGCTCGAGCGTCTTCTCCGGGCCTGGCAATCCGCAGCCGGCCAGTTCCCCTCCGGCTCGTAAGAAGCCGCCGAAGAAGCATCAGCGTAAGAAACGTCACATCAAGAAGAAGGGGCACAAGCCCGTCAGGCGAGCCACCCACAAGCGCGGAGGTGCAAAGTGACCAGTCGTAGCCGCAGGCTTCTCGCAGCTGTCTGCTGTGCCGGACTGGCGACGTTGCTCGCCGCCGCGCCGGCGCTCGCCCACTTCGGCTTGCTGCCCGGCGCCGCAGGCTTTGATGGCTCGTTCACGAGTCGCGACGGCTCGGCGGATGTCCAGGCGGGCTCGCACCCGTACGCATTCACGACCAACATCCAGCTGAACACCGTCTTCAACGAAAGCGGCGGAGTGGTTCCCGATGGCGCTGCCAAGGACATCACGGTCGAACTCCCGCCCGGAGTGATCGGCGATTCAAATGCGACCACCAAGTGCACGCCGGAAGAGCTGAACCAGTACACCCCCAGTTCCCCGGTTGAAGGATGTCCCATCAGCTCGCAGGTCGGCGTCGCGCTCGTCAGTCTCGCTCTGAACCAGGGCGAGGTCGGCCGCCGCTATGCGTCGGTGTTCAACATGGTTGCGCCGGCAGGCCAGCCGGCTGTGTTCGGCTTCAACATCATCGGTGTCAGTGTGTTCGTCGATTCGAAGTTGCGCACCGGCTCGGACTATGGGATCTCAAGCTTTCTGCACGACATTCCGGGGGCTCTGCCGACGGTGGGGGCCAAGATCACGCTTTGGGGCGTGCCAGGGGATCCGAGCCACGATGCCCAGCGTTGTTCGTTCCTGCTTGAATCCGCGAACGGCGACTGTGAAGGAGGGGGTTTCTTCGGCACCGAACCGCATGCATCGGACGTTCCGCGCCGGCCGTTCCTTACGCTGCCGACGTCGTGCGCCGGTCCGCAGACGGTGAACGCCACGGTCGACAGCTGGCAGGAACCGGGGGTGTTCCTGCAGGACAGCTTCATCACCCACGACAACGCCGGCGAACAGGTCGGCTTCGAAGGCTGCAACCGTCTTGGATTCACGCCGACGGTCACCTCGCAGCCGGATACAAGCGCGGCGGCGACGCCTTCCGGGTTGGGCTTCGATCTGCACCTGCCGCAGAGCGACCTTCCCGAAGGGCTGGCAGAGGCGGAGCTGAAGAACGCGGTCGTGACGCTGCCGGCGGGGATGACGGTGAACCCGTCCTCGGCTAATGGTCTTGCCGCCTGCTCGCAGGCGCAGGTCGATCTGTCGGGTCCCGAGCCGGCGGCGTGCCCCGAAGCGTCGAAGGTGGGGACGGTCGAAGCGATTACGCCGGTGCTCGATCATCCTGTGAAGGGTGCCGTGTATCTGGCCGAACAGGGCAATAACCCGTTCGGGTCGCTGATCGCGCTCTATATTGGGCTGTCGGATCCGCAGACGGGGATCGTGGTGAAGGTCGCTCTGCACGTGGAACTGGATCCGCAGACGGGCCAGTTGCGGACGGTGCTCGATAACAGCCCGCAGCTCCCGTTCGAAGATCTGAAGCTCGACTTCTTCGGTGGCGCCAGGGCTCCGCTTGTGACGCCGCCCTCGTGCGGGACGTTTGCGACCGCGACGGATCTGACGCCGTGGTCCTCACCCTATGCCAATGACGCGACCCCGTCGGACTCGTTCGCGATCTCCTCCGGTGTCGGCGGTGTGGGTTGTGGGAACGGGTTCGCGCCGTCGTTCAGCGCGGGTACGATCAACAATCAGGGGGGTGCGTTCAGCCCGTTCTCGACGACTGTTGCGCGTGGGGATCAGGAACAGAATCTCGCGGGTGTCACGATTACGACACCCCCTGGGTTGTTGGGATCCTGAAGGGCGTCGAACGGTGCCCCGAACCGCAGGCCGGCCAGGGCACATGTGGCGCCGGGAGCCTGATTGGGCATACCACGGCTGTCGCGGGTGCCGGGCCGACCCCCGTCAGCGTTGGGGGCCAGGTGTTCCTCACCGGGCCGTACAAGGGCGCGCCGTTCGGGCTCAGCATCGTGGTGCCCGCTGCGGTTGGTCCGTTCAACCTCGGCACCGTCGTGGTCAGGGCCGCGATCAACGTGGATCCGCATACCGCGCAGATCACAGTCACAAGCGACCCGCTGCCGACGATCCTGCAGGGTGTCCCCCTGCTGATCAAGAAGGTCAACGTGAGTATCGACCGCCCCGGGTTCATGTTCAACCCCACGAGCTGCGATCCGCTCACTGTGGGTGGGACCCTCGCGAGCGCCCAAGGTGCCAGCGCACAGGTGTCCGATCATTTCCAGGCGGCGAACTGCGCGACGCTGGCGTTCAAGCCCTCGTTCACGGTTAGCACGCAGGCGAGCACGAGCAAGAAGCAGGGTGCGAGCCTCGACGTGAAGGTCGGCTATCCCAAGGGCGCCCAGGCGAACATCCACTCGGTGGCGGTGAGCCTTCCCAGCAGCTGCCCTCCAGGTTGACGACGATCCAGCAGGCGTGTCCCGCGGCGAGGTTCGCCGCGAATCCGGCATCGTGCCCCGCGGGGTCGATCGGGGTCGCGACTGCGACGACGCCGGTTCTCGCGGCGCCGCTACGGCCGGCGATCGTCTCCCACGGTGGTGCGGCGTTCCCCGATCTCGTCGTGGTGCTGCAGGACGAAGGCGTAACGCTCGACCTTGTCGGAAGCATCGATATCAAGCACGGTGTTACGAGCAGCGCGTTCGCGTCGGTGCCGATGTCCCGATCTCGAGCTTCGAGCTCGAAGCTCCCGAGGGCCCCCACTCAGGGCTCACCGCGGTCCTTCCCGCGAAGGCCAAGGGAACATGTGTGGCACGAGCCTCACGATGCCCACGACGCTTACCGGCCAGAACGGCGCGGTGGTCAAGCAGACCACCAAGATCGCCGTCACCGGCTGCGGCAAGGCCAAGAGCAAGTCCAAGGCCAAGGCCAAGGCCAAGAAGCACGGCAAGGCCAAGAAGAACAAGAAGAAGTAGGCGCGGCTGCGAGTCGGGTGCCCTTGGCGCCCGACTCAGGTCGGCCAGGCCCCATCCCTGTCACCGCACCGCGCACCGCCTTGAGATTCAGCAGCGCGCACTTGCGTCGTGTGGCTGACCGGGATGCCGAGCAGGTCGATCATCCAGTCCGCCCCCAACTCGCCGACCTCAGCGAGCGGCATACCCTTCAGCTCCTCGCTCGCGATCGAGGCGGCGGCCTGGCTGATCGCGCAGCCGTGGCCGTGGAAGCGCAGGTCCTCGATCTTGCCGTCCTTCACCTTTATGTGCACGCCTAGCTCGTCACCGCAGAGCGGGTTGTGCTCCAACGCCTCCAGGTCGTGGGGGTCAAGCTCCCCGAAGTTCGTCGGGTGCTTGTAGTGGTCCAGGATGTAATCGCGGTACAGGTCGTCCATCGTTATAGCTGGCTGCCGCTCGGACGGGGGTGCGTCTAGGCCGAACATCTCGCGCCCCGCGATCAACGCCTCAATCAGGGCATCGACATCGGAGGGGGTGTGTAGATGCCCACGCTCGCGCGTGCCGTGGCGCTCAAGCCCATGACAGCGCATCAGCGGCTGCGCGCAGTGGTGACCTGCGCGGATGCACACCCCGCCGCGATCCGCCAGCTCCGCCATGTCGTGAGGGTGCATGCCCTCGATCGCAAATGACGCCAGGCCGCCCCGCTCGCTCGCATCAGGGGGCCCACCACGCGCAGTCCCGGGATCTCGGCCAGGCGACTCAACAGGTAGGCCGTCAGCTCGCGCTCGTGCGCTCGCACTCGCTCCATGCCCAGCTCGCTCAGGTACTCGACCGCTGCGCCTAACCCACGGCCTCCGCCACCGGCGGGGTGCCGGCCTCGAACTTGTAGGGCAGCTCGTTCCACGTGGCCCGCTGGAAGTCCACCGAGGCGATCATGTCGCCGCCTGTCAGGAACGGGCCATCTGCTCCAGCAGCTCGCGCGACCGTGCAGCACCCCGATGCCCGTCGGGCCGAGCGCCTTGTGGCCCGTCCATGCGTAGAAGTCCGCGTCCAGCGCCTTCAGGTCCACCGGCATGTGCGGGACGGCCTGCGCTCCGTCCACCAGCGATACCGCACCCGGCGTCGCGGATCTTCGTCGTCATCTCCGCGGCCACTGGGTTGATGGTGCCGAGGACGTTCGATATATGGGTGAAGGCCACCAGGCGCACGTTGCCGCGTTCGAGCTCCTTATCGAGCTGCGCCGGGTCAAGCGTGCCCTGCTCGTCCACCTCCAGGTAGCGCAGCTCCGCGCCGACCTCATGGCACAGCACCTGCCACGGCACGATGTTGGCGTGGTGCTCCATCGCGGTCATCAGCACCTCCTCGCCCGCGTGCCGACATTCGCCCGGCCCCACGCGTACGCGACGAGGTTGATCGCCTCCGTCACGTTCTTGGTGAAGATCGTCGTCGCTCGGCTCGCCGCCTACGAACCGCCGCGACCCGCGCGCGCGTGACTCGTATGCGGCGTCAGACTCGCTGCGCGAGCGCGTACACGCCCCGGTGCACGTTCGCGTTGTGGCTTGCCCAGATAGTCGCCACTGCGTCGATCACCACCTGCGGCTTCTGGCTGGTCGCCGCCGATCCAGGTAGATCAGAGGGCGCCCGTCCCACTCTCGTTGAGGATCGGGAAATCGGCTCGCACGCCGAGATCGGCAGCCATGCGGGTCTCCACAGTCATCGCGGCTTCACCGCCAGGCCCCGCAGCGCGCGGCCACAAGACCCACTCGAGAGATAATTAATTTCACCGGTCTCCGCATACTCTCGATGTCCTCGCTTGCTCGCGCGAGCTTTGCGGCCACCTTCGCGCGCACGAGCTCTTCCAGCGGCTCATCCTGCAGCTCGGCGAGCAGTGGCTCGAAGAAGCCCTCGACGATCACGCGCACCGCGCTCGCGCGGTCCAGGCCCCGGTCTGCATGTAGAAGATCACCGCCTCATCCAGCTCGCCTACGGTGCCCCCGTGGCTCGCCGAGACGTCGTCGGCGCTCACCAGCACGCTTGGAATCGCATCGATCCGCGCCTTCGGCGAGAGCATCATCGAGTGGATCTGTAGGTATGTATGCGTCTGCTGCGCGCCCGCATCGATCTGGATCAGGCCCTCGAAGCTCGCGCGGCTGGAGCCGGTCGCCGCGCCGCGCCAGTGCACGTCGCCGCCGCTTGGACCTGTCTCGTGCAGATCGACCGCGAACACGTCCAACAGCTCGCTGCCCTCGCGAAGAAGACGCCGCGGAAGGCCATATCGCCGCCCGGCTCGCTCACCGCCAGCTCCAGATGCTGGCGCACGAGGTGGCCGCCCACCAGGGCCGGCAGCCAGTGACAGTAGGCGTCGCGGCCCACCTCCACGACGCGCGTGGATGCGTCGAACACCTCACCGTTGCCCCAGTCCTGCACCTGGGCCAGACGGCAACGCGCGCCGTCTCCAGGTACATCTCGAAGGCGCCGGCGTGCAGGTACCGGCCTGCCCTGCGTCGAAGTCTGCTGCGAGGTTGTACTCGTGCAGCTGAAGTCGCTGCCCGCGTCACCGATGACGAGCGTGCGCGCATACTCGCCGCGCCCGGCCCGTCCATCGCATAGACGATCTCGAATGGGTCCTCCATCGCCACGCCGGGCGGCACGTATAGGAATGCCCCGCCGCTCCATAGCGCCGCATTTGCCGCCTCGAGCTTGTGGCGATCGCTCGTTAGGCGCTTGCTGTACTGCTGCTCGAAGAGCTCAGGGTGCTTTGCGAACCGCGTCCTCCAACGCGCACAGCACGACCCCTTCCCGGCTAGTCAGAGTCTAGCTCCAGCATGCACGACCGAGCCCTCGCGCTGCACCAAGTCGGCCCGCGCGCTTGCGATCGGGGATCGTCTCAATCACGATCGGCGGCACGCTCGTCCCTGGCTCGTGGTGGCGCACTTCCAGCTCTGCAGATCGAGCTCCTGAAAGCTCGTCGTCCAGAAGCCCGAGCGGCGCCAGCACCGGCAGCTCCGTGCGCTCGTATACGCAGCGCCTCCTCGCGCAGCTCTGCCAGTCTTGCCTTTGCCGCCGGCGCCCGCTCCCGCCAGCGCGCTGTACAGGCTCGACTCGCGGTGCCTCCCCGGCTTGTCGCCACCTCCGCGACGGGTGCGTCGGTCGGGTGGGCGGGGCCTTCTCGTTGCTGCTCTCCGTTCTCAGACACTGGCGCGAACTCCTGGCGGATCTGGTCATAGCCCTCGCGCTCCAAACGCTCCACCAGCTCCACGCCGCCCTCCAGCACGATCCTTCCGTCCAGATGATGTGCACGAACTGGGGCTTGATGTAGTGCAGTATGCGCTGGTAGTGGGTGATGATCAGCGCGCCTAGCACTGCTCGTTGTGCAACTCGCGCACGCCCTCCGCCACCGTGCGCAAGCGCATCGATGTCGAGGCCCGAGTCGGTCTCGTCGAGAATCGCCACGTCGGTCGCCAGCATCGCCATCTGCAAAATCTCCGCGCGCTTCTTCTCGCCGCCGCTGAAGCCATCGTTGAGGTGGCGCGAGGTGAACGCGCGATCCACGTCCAGCAGCTCGATCGCGTGCTGCAGCTCCGTGCGGAACTCCTTTACCTGGATCGGCTCCTCGCCCGCACCCGCGCGCTTCGCGTTGATCGCCATGCGCAGGAAGTTCGCCACCGACACCCCCGGGATCGACACCGGGTACTGGAAGGCCAGGAACAGGCCCGCCTTCGCCCGCTCGTGCGGTTCGGCCTCAATTATCTCCTCGCCCTTGAAGACGATGCTCCCCTCCGTCACCTCGTAGGAGGGGTGCCCCAGCAGCGTGTTCGCGAGCGTGCTCTTGCCCGACCCATTCGGGCCCATCAGCGCATGCACCTCGCCGCTCGAGATGTTCAAATCGACGCCCCGCAGGATCTCGCGATCCTCGGTCCGCACGTGCAGGTTCTTGATCTCCAGGTCGGCCATCTTTTTTCAGGCTCCAGTTGTGAGGGTTTCTCGTTTGCAGTGGGGTGGGGGTGAGCGGGAGTGCGGCGCGGCGCTCGCCACCAAATCGGCAAGAGTTGTTTCGCGCAGCGTGCTCACGATCGACCCGCGCACGCGCGACCATAGAAGCTTGGTTGGGCAGACGTGGCCGGGGTCCGACTCGCGCGAGCATTTCACGGTCCCATCCGCGCCGAGGGAGATGCACTCGATCGGCGCGATCGAGCCCCTCCAGCGCCTCCACCACCTCCGCCATCGTGATCTCGCTTGCCGGCCGCGCCAGCAGGTACCCGCCGCGGCGCCCCGCCGGCTGTCCACCAGTCCCGCCTTGCGCAGACGCGCCACCAGGTGCTCCAGATAGGCCAGCGGCAGGCCATCGTGCTCGGCGATCTCCGCCAGCGGCACCACTGGATCAAGCGCCCCATCGCCCGGCAGCGCGGCAGCGTTTGCCCCCGCCCGGCGCGCCAACGCCACCATCACGCGCACGCCGTACTCGGCCTTCGTCGAGAACATCATCGCTGAATACCTACCACGGAGGTAGGGTATAGCAGGCTGGCGATCTATCGTTCTGTCGCGGGAATGACAGAATGTATCTGTCATTCCATCATTGGCTGCCGGCGGGCTGCCGGTGCCTGCCGAGTGCGGCGCAGGAATCGTGCGCCGTCAGTCGAACAGGAGGAATGTGTCGGCGAGATTGACCAGGTGGGCGGCGCGCGCGACGCTCGCCGCGCTCCTCGCCGTGACGCTGATCGTCCCCGCGATCGCCACCGGCGCGGCGGCGCCGGCCGAAGCGCCGGCCGCACCCCCTCCGCCGGCGAACGACAAGCTGGCAAACGCGCAGAGCGTCCACAGCCTGCCCGCGACGCTGGAAGGGACCACCGTGGGCGCCACGCTCGAACCCACCGAGGTCGAATCCGGATGTATGGGCGGCACCACTCACTCGGTGTGGTACAGCCTGCGCTCGGGGAGCGCCCAGCGGATCGCCGTCGACCTGGCCGCGGGCGGGGCGCTCGACGGCACCGTCGATGTCTACCACGTCGTGCGCTCCAAGCTGCTGCCCACAGGCTGTGAGGCGACGGACTCCCACGGCAAGGCCTCGCTCACGTTCAAGGCGTCCAAGAACGGTGTCTACGCGATCCGCGTGGCCGCCCAGCAAGGCTCTCAGCTGGCGGGCTTCACGCTCGAGGTGTTCCTGCCCACGCCGGCGGTCGGCCCGCCGGGGCCGCAGCTGCCCACCGGGGGCGCGAGCGGCCAGGTGGATCGTATCCAGAACATCAATGCCGCCTACTCCTTCACGCTGCGCGCCGGCGTGAGCTACCTCATCAACCTCGCCAACCGAACCGAAGGCGCCTGTGTCAGCGGGGGGTTGTTCGCGCCGGGCACCAGCTCCTTCGAAGAAGGCTCGCCGCTGCTGCACATCAGCTGTGGGGGATACCGCCTGTTCACCCCCGGTCCCGGCCAGGGCGGGCGCTACAGCTTCCAGGTCACCCCGCGCACCTCCAAGAGCGGCGTCCAGCGCTTCAGGCTCGATGTCGCCCCCGCGAGCTCGGCCGAGACCGCGCCGGGGGTGGTGCTCGGCAATTACGCCCACGCCCACGGGCGCCTGGATGGCCGCGGTGTGCAGGTATTGCGCCTGTATCGCCTCGATGTCGCCACCCACTCCAACCTGACGCTCCGCCTGAGCGCTCCTGGCTCGGCCGACTTCAACCTGCAGTTGCGCAACCAGAACGGCAACGTGATCGAATGCCAGTGCGGCGAAAGCGGATCGCAGACCCTCCAGCACCAGCTCCAACCCGGCCGCTACTACGCGGTCGTCTCGGTGCGCGATGCCACCGCCGGCAACTTCACCCTCGTGCGCGAGTCGCGCACGATCACCTCCACGCGAGTCGGCTTCGGCAGCGAACACGCAAGCGCCGGCCAGGGCGTCGGCATCGACGTGCGCGTCTCGCCCGCTGCGTCCGGTCCCGTAACCGTGGACATCGAGCGCTTTGACCCCGTCTTCGGTTGGCAGTTCTACCGTCAGGTCCAAGCCCACGTGAGCGAAGGCACGGCCTCGCTCCCCTTCGCCCCGCCCGCGGTCGGGCGCTGGCGGGTCAATGCGAGCTATGCCGGGTCGCGCGTGGCCAGCCCCAGCGCGGTGGGGTTCAGTTATCTGCTGGTGAGCTGAGCTTCCGCGGGGTGAGCTGAGGGCTCGCGGCTCCGTGGACAGGTCGATCGGGGTCGCTCAACGACCGCCGGCGCGCAACGCCTCCACGTCATGCGCGAGCCCCTCGGGCGTGAGCTGTTCGACGCCGAACTCCACGCGCTCCTCTCCGCGCCCGTCGATCAGGAGCACCGTCGCGGCGCCTTCGAAGCGAGCGCGCCCGGCCGTGAGGGGCACCACGTGGTAGGCCCGCCAGATCACCCTCAGCTGCGCCGGTGAGCCGGTGAGATAGGTCAGGCGCCCGGTCAACGAAGCCCGCGCGAGGAACGCATTCACGCGTGCCGGAGAGTCGAGTGCGGGATCGGCGCCGATCGCCACCGCCGCAACCGTCGCAGGGTTGCCGAGGTCGTCGAGCGCACCCCTGATCTGCTGAGCGATCAGCGGACTCGCGCCGGAGGCGGTGGGGGAGAGGAACGCGAGGATCACAACCCGCCCGCGCAGCCCACTCAACGCCACGCGCCGGCCGCGCGGGTCGGCGAGCGTCCAGGCGGGCGCCGCGATTCCCGCCGGAAGCGCGGCGCCGGCGAAGCCCGAGGCGCTCGTGAAGCCTTCGGGCGTGGAGGAGGGAGATAGAGATGGGCCGCGCGGGGTGGGCCCATCCGTGCCGCCGAGCACGATCGCGAGGCCCACTCCCACCGCGAGCAGGGTGGCCAGGGCCAGCAGCAAGGAGCGAAGGGGCGGGCGCACTTGGCGTCTCAGGGTATGGGAGTCGTCTACTGGTCCTCTGCGGAGGTCTGCTGGCGTGCCGCTTCCACCTCGGCGATGAGCTCGATTGGGGTGATGCCCAAGGCGTCGGCGATCTTCATGAGGGTGGGCCACGCGGGGTTGGTGATCCCTCTTTCGACGCGGGAGAGGGTGGCGATCTTGACGTCGGCCTTGAAGGCCAGCGTTTCCTGGGTCATCCCACGCTCTAGGCGCATGCGCTTGATGACCGACGCGAGTGTCTGGTCCGACGCCGTCATGAGCGTGGCAATGTTTTGGGGCTGGTCATTAGGTCCATAGATCCTGTGTCTTCCTCGCACCAGAGCCGCGGATCCGATGTGAGCGCACTTCTGACGCGTATGGTATGTTTGTGCAGACAGTTGTCCGCACATAAGAGTATGAGATCGATCAGACAGAGAGAGGAGCGGCAATGGCAATGGTGAGTGTGCGCCTACGCGACGAGGAGGACCAGATGATCAGAGCGCTTGCTGTGGCGCACGACATCTCCGTCTCCGCGGCGATACGGGACGCGGTGGCGTTGTACATCGAGAAGCAGCGCGCGGAAAGAATGTCTCTGCTGCGCAGGGGACGCGACGGCGAGCGACGCTGGAGGCTCTTTGACATCCTCGCGCGGCAGTGCCGCGACGCTTGACGCACGCTTCATGTAACCGCGTCAGAGCGCTATACTTTCTGAAGTTCCCATGAAAGCCGACCGAGGTTTAGGAGTTTTGAGATGAGCCCGTCTGGTGCGGGAGCTGCTCCGCCAGGTCAAGAGCCAGATCGAGGAGATCGATCCGGGTGTCGTGCACGAGCAGTTGGCTGCCGTCGATCGCGCGCCTGCGCTGGTGGGATCCTCCAACGGCAACGGTGCAACGGCCTCCGCCAACGGCCATGGCCCGGCGCCATCCGTCGATGGCGCCGCCGCGGGACCGCGGAGCGCCGCGCCGGTGCTGATCGACGTGCGCGAGGTGGAGGAGTTCGCCGCGGGGCACATCCCCGGGGCCAAGCACGTGCCCAAGAGCTATTTGGAGACGCGGATCGAGGCGGCGGTGCCCGATCGCGACGCGCAGGTGGTTCTCTACTGCCAGTCGGGAAACCGCTCGGCGTGGGCGGCGCGCACGCTGATCGACGATCTCGGCTACACCGATGTGGCCTCGATGAAGGGTGGCATCACGCTGTGGAAGGACCGCGGCTACGAGGTCGAGGTTCCGCGCGCGCTCAGCGCCGAACAGCGCGAGCGCTACTCGCGCCATCTGCTGATGCCCGAGGTGGGCGTCGAGGGTCAGGTGAAGCTGCTCGACGCCAAGGTGCTTTTGCTCGGCGCGGGAGGTCTCGGCTCGCCCACGGCGCTGTATCTCGCCGCCGCCGGCGTGGGCACGCTCGGGATCGTCGACGACGACGAGGTGGACCTCTCGAACCTGCAGCGCCAGGTGATCCACTCTACGGCGCGCATTGGTATACCGAAGGTGGACAGCGCTGAGGAGACGATCCACGCGCTCAATCCGGACGTGGAGGTCGTCAAGTACCCGGTGCGGCTGAACTCCGAGAACATCATGGAGATCATCGAGGGCTGGGACATCATCGTCGACGGCGTCGATAACTTCCCCACGCGCTACCTGCTCAACGACGCCACCGTGCGCCTGCAGATCCCAGTCGTCTCGGCTTCGATCCTCGGCTTCGATGGGCAGCTGTCGATCTTTAAGCCCTACGAGGGTCCCTGCTACCGCTGCCTGTTCCCCGAGCCCCCGCCGGCCGAGCTGGCGCCCTCGTGCGGGGCCAACGGAGTGTTGGGGGTGCTACCCGGCACGATGGGTCTGCTGCAGGCCACCGAGGTCGTGAAGCTGATCCTCGGCATCGGCGACCCCGCGATCGGGCGTCTGCTGCTCTACGACGCGCTGGCGGCGACGCTCAGCGAGGTGAAGGTGCGCCGCGACCCCAACTGCCCCATCTGCTCACGAGCGCCCGATGCGATCTCCGATGAGGAGATGGGCGTCTTTCCGGACTACGAGGCGTTCTGCGCCGCAGCCGGATAGTCTGCGGCCATGGCGACGATCAAGATTCCGCCCGTCCTGCGGGCGTCCGTCGGCGGTGAGCGCGAGGTGAGCGCCTCGGGCGAGAATGTCGGGGCGATCCTGCGCGATCTCGCCGCCAGCCATCCCGCCACCCAGAGCCAGCTGTTCTCGGGCGAGGGCGAGCTCAATCGCTACGTCAACGTGTACCTCAACGACGAGGACGTGCGCGTGCTGCAGGGGCTGGATACCGCAGTGGGCGATGGCGACACCTTGGTGATCCTGCCGGCGATGGCCGGCGGGCGCTGAGCGTCCAATTTCTCGCCCAGCGCTAAACGTTTCACCTGAGCGAACGATGACGGGGCCATGCACCCGAGCGCTGGCCGTTTTCCGATCCCCGGTTTCGCCCGTATCGTCTGCCTGACGCTGCTGCTGGCGCTCGGCGCCCTCGTGGCGCCCATCGCGCAGGCCGGCGCCAACTCTTCTCACCAGGGCACCGAATACTCGCTTTCGGTCGTCGAGGGCGAGAGCACGCTGCCCGAAGACTCGATCGTCCACACCAGCGGCTCGGTTCACCCGGCTGCTCAGGTGGTCGTCTCGATCGTGCGCGGCGGCGTGACGGTGGCCAGGGAAAAGCACAACGAAGGCGTCTGGCTCTCGCAGGTGCCGCAGGCGGGCGACGTGGTGAACCTCGAATCGCCGGAAAATCATCTCATCGGCTCTGTGGTCTACGACGGGCTGCCGTCGATCGACCCGACCGTATGCGCAGGGTCCATCAACTTCTCGGGTCAGCGCTCGTCGGGACAGACCGTCGAAGGCGGCTACTACACCCTCGAACTGCAGACCGACCACTACGGCAACACGAGCGTGCACCGCGCCGCCGCCGGCCAGGCGCAGGTCACGGGCCTCGCCGGGACCGCCTATTCAGGCAGCTTCCTCACGCCGCTCGCCCTCGGCCAAACCGTGCAGGCGACCGAGTCGCTGCAGACGCCGCTCGCGGGCAACGCGACGTTCACGTACTCCAGCGAGAACGATCGCCCTGTTGGTGGCTGCCCCCCACCGCCGCCGCCACCGCCTCCGCCTCCGCCGCCCCCCGCGCTGCGCGGAGCGATCGCGAGGCTCATCGCGATCACGATTCACAAGCTGCTGATCTCGGGTTGGCTGAGCCAGGTGACGATCAACCAGCCGGGAACGGTCGTCGAGGATCTCTACCTGCAGGGCAGCGGCAAGCTGCCGGCCTTCGCGGCCCGCGCGCACGGCAAGCGCCACTCCCGGGTCAAGCCCCCGGCGGTGCTCCTGGCGCGTGGCTCGGCCACCGCCAAGGGCCCCGGTACGGTGTCGGTGGTGCTGCACGCCACATCGGTGGGACGGCGCAAGCTCAAGCACTCTCAGCGCGTGAAGGCGATCTTGGTGACCACGCTGCACAGCAGCTCGGGACAGACGCTCACGCTCGAACGCCGCACGGTCTCGCTGCACCGCTGATCCTTTGCGGCTGTAAGGCTCCAGAGAATGCCCAGCCTTCGAGATGCGCTGGCGCCATCAAACATATTTGAGGATGCTCAGACCTCGACACGCGCTGAGGCTGCTCAGACCTAGACACGCGCTGGCGCTGCTCTCGGCCGTTGTCTGGCTGCAGCCTCCCGCCGTGCTGCCGGTGCCATCGCGCAGCGGGCCGGACGGGCCGCCGCGACCCTATGGCGCTGAGCCCGCGCCCGGACCCGCACCGGCGCATACAGCGGGGCTGTTCGAGACCGATCAGAATCGTGCGCTGCTCGACGGGCCCTTTCCACGCGGGGGGCTCGTGCGGGGCGTCTCCGATGGCACGCTGATTTTGAGCGAACACGTCGAGGTTCGCGCACGAGCCGTGGCGATGATCGCCGCCGCGGGCGCGCGCGTGGTGCGCATCCCGGTGAACTGGCGCGACGTGGTGGCGGCCTCGCCGCCCACGGACTTCCAGGCGAGCGACCCGGCGAGTCCGGCCTACGATTTCGCACGTATCGACGCGGCGGTGGGGAGCGCGCTCGCCGCGGGCTTGGAGCCGCTGCTGGTGGTCTCCCATGCGCCCGCTTTCGCCGAAGCCCCCCACCGCTGGCCGTACGCCTATCCCGGGAGCTGGGCGCCGAGTCCGGCCGCGCTGCAGGCGTTCGCGGCGGCCCTCGCGCGGCGCTACGACGGCTCCTTCCCCGATCCCCTCGCACCCGGCCGGACGCTGGGGCGGGTGCGGCTGCTGCAGGCGTGGAACGAGCCCAACCTCTCCCGTTACCTGGAGCCCCAGTGGGTGGTCCAGCATGGGCACTGGAGCGCCTTCTCACCGCTGCTCTACCGGCAGCTGCTCGACGGGTTCTACGCGGGGGTGAAGTCGGTGGCGCCGGCCGACACCGTGATCGCGGCCGGGGTGGCGCCGGAGGGCGAACCGGCGGGGGAGGGGGTGATGGCGCCGGTCGCCTTCCTGCGAGGGCTGCTGTGTCTGGATGGCCGTGGCCGCTGCGGGCAGCCGGCGCGCTTCGATGTCCTGGCCTTCCATCCACTGTCGGTGGGCGATCCCGACGTCCCGTCCGCCTCCGCGCTCGACGTCTCGATCTCCGACGCGGCCAAGGTCACGGGCCTTTTGCGCCGCGCCGAGCGCCTTCACACGGCGCTCCCGGCCGCTCCCAAGCCCGTGTGGGTGACCGAGCTCAACTGGGAGAGCGCCCCCCAATCGCCTCACGGCGTCGCGCCGCGATTGCAGGCTGCATGGCTCTCGCGCGCGCTGCACCGCCTGTGGGTAGCGGGCGTGAGCCTCGTGGACTGGCAGTTCCTCGTGGACCCCATCGGCGGCGTTCCCCTCGCCAGCCCCACGGGGCCCACCGTCACGTTCTCACGGCCCGCGGGTCTCTACAGCGCCGGCGGGGCGCTCGGTCGATCCGATCTCGAGCTCGCGCGGCCGAAGCCCTTCCTGCGGGCGTTCGTCCTCCCCTTCGACCCGCTGCGCGTTGACCGCCGGCACGTGCGGGTGTGGGCGCTGCTCGACCATCCGAGGCAGTCCGTGCAGCTCCAGCGCTCGACGCGCCCGGGTCGCTGGCGGACCATTGCCCGCTTGCGCGCCGATCGCTATGGGGTGCTCAACGCACTCGTGTCCCTTCGAGGCGCTGCACGCCTGCGGCTGTCGAGCGGCGCACGTCCGGGATCGTCGAGCAAGGAGATTCTCAGTGCGCCCGTGCCGGTGGGGCGGTGGCGGAGCTTGTAGCCGTGGGGGATCTGCGGTGGGGCGGTCTGTTTGAGATTCGCCGATTCGACGAGACGCTGCTGTGATCCAAGTGTTCAGACGCGGCGCTACTCAGGCCAGCAGCGCCCATTGCGCACCCATAGGTCGAGCAGGGGGTCGGTTAGGCGCCAGCCCGTTGCGGTGGTCTCGGTGGGGAGGATGTGGCCATCACGCTCCAGTTTCGCGATCGCCTTGCCCGTGTTGCCGCTCTTGGCGAGGCCGAAGCGGCGTGTGGCCTCGGCGCTGTTGAGCTTGACGGTGGCGCCGGCGACGACGCTCACGACTCGCTGCTGAATGGCGGAGAAGCTGTGCCAGGCGGTGTGGATCTCCTCGCCCGCCTCGATGAACGCGGCGTGTAGAGCGGCCGCCCAGCATTCGGTGTCGGCCGGCCGCCCGCGGGTGGTCTGCATGTAGAGATGGTGGGCGAGCTGCATCGCGCGCTGGGGGTGTCCGCGCGCAAGGTCGAGCAATGGGCCCAAACCCTCGCCCGGGTCTCGTTCGCCGGCCGCGAAGCGATTTGAGATGAACTGCTCGAGTGCGTCGGGCGGCAGCTCGTGGAGCGGTACGGCGGCGGCCTGAGCAAAGAAGGCGTAGCGACGGTCGGCGAAGGTATCGCGCATCAGGCCGGGATGGGAGCCCGCAAAGATGTAGGCGGCCGCCTTGCCGTGCTGCTCGAGCTCCGAGCGGAAGCTCGCCGCGACGCCGGGAATCCTGACCACGTCCTGAAACTCGTCGTAGGCCACCACGCACTGCTTGCCGTACCGCTCGTGCAGGCGCAGCGGCAGTGTCAGGCGATCGAGGAGGGCGGGTGTGTGGGCCTGTGGAGAGATGCTCGCGCCGACTCCAGCCGGGGCGCCGCTGAACGTCGGTTTCAACGTTCGAACCACGCCTGTGTACCAGCGCTTGAAGGCTCCCTCCAGCTGGTGGGCGTAGGCGCGCTCGATCCGTTCGGCGACGTCCTCGACGGTGAGTACGCCGAGGAAGTTCACCGACACCGGCACCAACCCCTGTTGCTCACAGCGGGTGAGCACCGCGCGCAGCAGCGAGGTCTTGCCGTAACGGCGCGGACCCTCGAGCCGGCTGTTGCGCGAGTCGAGCCCCCGCTCGAGCAAGGTGGCACTCTCAACCTCGCGATCGATCAGATCATCCGGGCCGACGGGCTCCTCGTAGGTGAAAGGACTGAGCATAGGTGACTAATGTATCACTTTATGGTGACCAGCTGGGCACTTGAGGGTGATGCAGAACATCCCCCGATGGTGATGGATTCGATCACCGCAGGGGTCGGCTCGGTGATGTCTACGCCGCAGCGCGGGGCGATCTGACTCGTAGCCGCGAAGGTCGGCTTCGGGTATCTACGCCGCCGCGTGAACCGGCTCGGCGGGTGTCTCGCCGGCCGCGGGGATGTGGCTCATGGCGTGCTCGGCGAGCGCGGTGATCGTGAGGCTGGGGTTGACGCCGACGTTGGCGGGCACCGCCGAGCCGTCGCAGACGAGCAGGTTCTGGTAGCCGAAGACGCGCTGGTGGGCGTCGACCACGCCGCTTTCGCGGTCGGCGGCGATCACGGCGCCGCCGAGGATGTGCGCGGTTGTGGGGATGTTGAAGAGCGCCTCCGTCATCGCGCTCTGGGCGATGCCCCCGGTGCGCTTGGCCATCCACTCGGCCGCCTGGTTGGCGACGGGGATGAACGTCGGGATGGGGCGCTCGGGGTCCTGTTCGGTGCTCAGCCACATCGTGCCGAAGGGGCCGCGACGGGGGCGCAGTGCCATCGCGTTGTCCAACGTCTGCATCACCAGGAGGATGATCGTGCGTCGCGACCAGTGCTTGGCGAACACCACCTGCGCGAGGCGGCGGGGGTGCAAGAGGAACTGTCCCAGCAGCTTCAGTGGGCGGGTGAGGCGCGTGCCGTCGCCCACCATCAGGGTGTAGAGGCGGCGCATCGAGTTGCCGTCGTTGCCGTAGCTCACGGTCTCGATGTGGGTGTGCGGGTCTGGGTAGATGCTGGAGGTGATCGCCACCCTGCGCGTGAGGTCGTCGGGGTAGTCCTCGGGGACGGTCACCGTGAGGATCGCCTCGCTGTTGGTGCGCACCAGCTCGCCCAGACGGTGGCTGATCGCCGGCAGCGAGCCACCCAGGCGGCAGCGCTGCAGCAGCAGGTTGGTGCCCAGCGGGCCCGCCGCCACGACCACGCCGCGCGCGCGGTGCACCTGGCGCTGTCTGCGCACCCAGGAGCCCGAGCGGACGCTTTCGACTTCGTAGCCCTCCTCGCCATTGCCCTTGCCGATCGGGCGGATGTCCACGACGGTGCGTTCGGGCAGCACCTGCGCGCCGCGGCCCTCGGCGAGGTGGAGATAGTTCTTGACGAGCGTGTTCTTGGCTCCGTGGGGGCAGCCCACCATGCAGCGCCCGCACAACCGGCAGCCGGTGCGCTCGGGCCCCTCGCCGCCGAAGAAGGGGTCGGGCACCGTCTTGCCGGACTCGCCCTCCTCGCCGAAGAAGATCCCCACGGGCGTCTTCTGGTAGGTGTCGGAGACGCCGAGCTTCTCGCCAAACTCGCGCAACAGCTGATCGGCGGGGTCGTCGTGGGGGTTCTGCACCACGCCCAGCATGCGCTGCGCCTCGACGTAGTGGGGGGCCAGCGCGCTCTGCCAGTCATCCAGCCCGGCCCACTGGCGATCCTCGAAGAACGCCTTCGGCGGCACGTACAGGGTGTTGGCGTAGCCGAGGCTGCCGCCGCCCACGCCACAGCCCGAGACCACCGAGACGTCGCGGAAGGTCGTGAGGCGGAAGATGCCCTTCATTCCCAGCTTCGGGCGCCAGATGTAGCGGCGCACGTCGCTCGTGGTCTTGGGGAACTCGTGGTCGGCGAAGCGCCGGCCGCACTCCAGCACGCCCACGCGGTGGCCCTTCTCGGAGAGGCGCAGGGCGGACACGCTGCCGCCGAAGCCGCTGCCGATCACCAACCAGTCGAAATCGAAGCCTTCCCTCATGGCGTTCGTTCATATTACTGGCTGGCGAGCCAGGACTGCTTAGGGTCTCGCCGCTGCGGATCTCTGCGGTGCAGGCCCAGAACAAGTCTCACCGGCCCCGCGCCTCCCGCTATATTCTGTGAAGTAATGGCAGTGGAGCGCCTCGGGAACAAGCCGTGCGGGGGTCGCTATGGCGACATCGTGCAGTCGATCGGCAATACGCCGCTGATCGAGCTCCCACGGCTCTCGCCGAAGGCGGGCGTGCGCATCTGGGCGAAGCTCGAGTCGCGCAACCCCACGGGCTCGGTGAAGGACCGCGTGGCACGCGCGCTGATCGAGGACGCCGAGAGCCGCGGCGCGATCGCCCCCGGGCAGACGATCCTCGAGCCCACCTCGGGCAATACGGGCATCTCGCTGGCGATGATCTGCCGGCGCCGGGGCTACCCGCTGAAGGTGGTGATGCCCGAGAACGTCACCCCCGAGCGCACGCAGCTGCTGGAGATGTACGGCGCGCAGATCGTCTACTCCGAAGGCTCCAAGGGCTCCAATGGCGCGGTGGAGAAGGCGCTCGATATGGCGCAGGCCGACTCCTCCTACTACATGCCCTACCAGTACGGCAACCCCGCGAACCCCGAAGCCCACTACAACGGCACGGCGCTGGAGATCCTCGAGGAGCTCGATGAGGTGTCCGCGTTCGTGGCGGGCCTCGGCACGGGGGGGACGCTGATGGGCAACGGTCGCCGCTTCAAGGAGACCTTCGGAGACGCCTGCAAGATCGTCGCGGCCGAGCCGATGCAGGGCGAGCCGGTGCAGGGGCTGCGCTCGCTCGACGATGGCTTCATCCCGCCGATCATCGACCTGTCGCTGCTCGATCGCAAGATCTTCGTCACCAACAGCGACGCGATCCTGTGGACGCGCAAGCTGCTCGACGAGGAGTGCGTCTTCGCGGGCGTCTCCTCGGGCGCGATCGCGCGTGTGGCGGTGCGCATCGCGGGCGAGCTCGATGAGGGCAACGTCGTGTTCATCGTCGCCGATGATGGCTGGAAGTATTTGTCGAGCGGCATCTACACACGCCCGCTGGAGGAGATCGAGAACCTCGACTCCACCGTGTGGTGGTGATCCGGTGCTCATCCCCCAAGCGCTGCTGGAGGAGCTCGTCGCGCACGTCCTCGAGGACCCCGTAAACGAGATCTGCGGCGTGGTCGCCATCGACCCCGCTCCGCCGGTGCGCGCTGTGCGCGTGCACCGCGCCGCCAACGTGCACCGCAGTCCGCTGAAGTTCGAGATCGACCCATCGGAGCTGCTGAGTCTGTGGCAGGCGATCGAGGGGGAAGACTGCGAGCTGGGGGCGATCTACCACTCGCATGTACGCTCGGCCCCCTATCCCTCGCAGACCGACATCAACTTCGCGGCCAACTGGCCCGGCGTGGAGTGGATCATCGTGGGGCTCGCCGAGGGGGAGCCCGAGGTGCGCTCCTACCTGATCGATGGCGGCCAGGTGCGCGAGGTCGCGCTCGAGGTCGTCGAGGAGGCTTCAATCTCGTGAACCTCGTGAAGGTCGCCTACGCGCAGCACCTCCCCGAGGCCGAGCTCCTGCAGAGCATCCTGCGCGATGAGGGCATCCCCTGCATGGCGCGCCGCGCGGCGGGTTTCGACGTGCCCGATTTCCTCGCCGCGGGGCCGCGCGAAATACTCGTGGCGGGTGAGAATGAGGAGTGGGCGCGGCGGGTGCTGGATGCGCACTGGCCGCCTCCGCAGAGCGATGGACCGACCGGCGGCGGAGCCGAGACCGAGGTCAGCACGGCAGTACAGCCGGGTCACAGCGGCGCAGGCGAGGGGTAGCAGGCGGAGGCAGGGCGGCGGGGGCGACGCGAGTCAGGCCAGGGCGAAGGGCGACGCGAGGATCAGACCAGCGCCGGCTGACCGGCCGCTTCGCGCGTGATCGCCTCGATTTCCTCCGAGGCGCGCTCGAACTCGCCGTCGGAGAGCACGGGGGTGCCCTCGAAGGGCAGTTCGCGCGAGAGCTCCACCCATGAGCGGCAGCCGGCGTATTCCTCTTTGACCTTCACCGTTACGGGGCGGGGGATGCGGTAGGTGCGCAGCAGAAGCACATGCAGGGGATGGCGACGCTTCCATGCGAGGCGCTTCTCGGCGTAGTCGGTGGTCCACACGTAGAACGGCGAGAGCGCATCCACGCAGCGGGGGTCAGAGATCGTGAAGTGACCCGCGACTTCAGCCCAGGCGCGGATGCGCACGCGGTCCGGTTGCTGCACGGTGCCCGCGGCGAGCTCGTGCAGCGAGGGTTCGCCGTCGCTCCACACGCCCTCCTCGAGCGCGCGGCGCAGCTCCGGTTGATGGGATTCGCGCACCAGATCGTTGCGCTGGTGATCGAAGGTGGGGTACAGGAAGAAGCGCTCGTGCTCGAGCTGGAAGTGCTTTTCGCTCTCGCGAATGTCTCCCTTGCGCAGGGTGAGCAGCTGCTCGCCTTCGGCGAGGGCGCGGACGGTGACCGCCCATTCCTTGAGAGCAATTGGCATAGCTGGGATCAGGAAAGCAGGGGGATTGCTGACTACTCATCGCCCACCGGTCGCCAGGGAGACTGGCCAGCGGGCTGCCGTTAAAGACACGAAATCCCAGCGTAAATCCCAAATCCCCTGCAAATGGGCCCTTTTTTAAGAGGTTTGGTGCTCGAAACGTTTCTGACCCGCCTACAAACGGCGCCCCGCGAGGCCCTCGGCGGCCTCGATCATCGCCGCGTAGTCGGCCTCCCCGTGGCCCCTTCCGAGGGCCGCGGTAAGCAGGTCGCGGGCGTGCGCGGCCGCGGGGAAGGGCACGCCCGCGGCCTGGGCTTCCTCGAGGCAGAGGCGCACGTCCTTGAGCATGTGCGCGGTCTTGAAGAGCGTCGTGAAGTCGTGCTCGCGCATCGGCCCCGCCTTCAGCGTGAGCTGCGCGGAGGCCCCGGAACCGCCCGCGACCACCTGTTCGAGCGCGTCCAGATCGACGCCCGTGGCGTCCGCCACGAGCAGCGCCTCCGCGAGCGCCGCCGCGTTGGCGGCGCCCATCGAGTTGTTGATGAGCTTGAGCATCGCCCCCTGTCCGAGCTCGCCCACGTGCACGATCAGGTTGCCCATCCTCTCCAGGAGCGGCCTCGCGCGGGCGAAGTGCTCGGGCTCGCCGCCCACCATGATCGTCAGCGAGCCCTCCTCCGCGCGCGGGGAGGAGCCGGTGACGGGGGCGTCCACGAGCGCCACACCCGCGGCGTGGAGCGCGGCGCCGATGCGGCGCGTGTCGGAGGGGGCGATCGTGGAGCAATCCACGCACAAGAGGTCCTCATGGGCGGCCTCGATGACGCCGTTCTCGCCCAGGAGCACGCTTGCGACCTGCGCGCCGTCGACGACCATGCTCACCACGATGTCGCTCGCCTGTGCCACCTCCGCGGGGCTCGCGACGGCGCGCGCGCCGTGCTCGGCGGCCCAGCGCGCGGCCTTGCCGGGGGTGTGCGTCCAGACGGTGAGCTCATATCCCGCGCGGCGCACGTTGGCGGCCATGCGCGAGCCCATGATGCCGAGGCCGAGAAAGCCGATGCGCTGCGCGGGGGGTGCGCTGGGCTCGCTCATGAGGGACACCTTAGCCCGCCCGCGCTCACCTCAAATGCTCCCTGTCCACGAGCGGCTCCCCGCCATCTCTCGGGCTTCCCCATCCTCCTCCACCGGGGGTTTCGATACGCAGACGCTCTCCTGGCTGCAGCGTGCCCATCGCCTTGCCGGGAAGCTCGCGGCCATCGAGCAGGTTGCGCCCCCGCGCGCCCGGCCCGCCTCCCTGGGCGCCCCTCGGCGCGTGGCGGCGGCGCTCGCCGATGAGCGAGTAGCGCATCTCCGAAAGCGCTTCGATCTCGCGCACGACGCCCTCGCCGCCGTGGTGTGCTCCGGCGCCGCTGGAGCCGCGGCGCAGCGCGTATTCGCTCACGCGGAGAGGGAATTCGCGCTCGAGCGCCTCGATGGGGGTGTTGAGGGTGTTGCTCATCGCCACGTGCACCCCGCTGGGGCCATCCGCGTCGGGGCAGGCGCCCTGGCCGCCGCCGAGGGTCTCGTAGTAGCTGAAGGCGTCGCTGCCGAGGGTGAGGTTGTTCATCGTTCCCTGTCCCTGCGCGCGCCCAAAGGTGCTCAGTACGAGGTCGGCGACGCGCGAGGAGGTCTCCACGTTGCCGCCCACAACGGCGGGCGCCACACCATCGGCACGCGGCACAGCGTTGAGCAGGGACCCCTCTGGGGCGCGCACCTCGATCGGGCGGTGGGCCCCCGCGGTGGGGGGCACGTCGGGGTCGGTGAGCACGCGCACCGCGAAGTAGCACGCCGAGCGTGTCACCGCAAGGGGGCAGTTGAGGTTTCCTGGGTGCTGGGGGGCGCTGCCCGCGAAGTCGAGGATCAAACGGTCGCCCGCCACGGTGGCGAGCAGGCGCAGCACGAGGTCGCCCTCGGGCGCCTCGAGGAGATCCTCCGCGCGGCGCTCGCCATCGGGCAGCGCGCGGAGGCTCGCGCGGGTGCGCCGCTCGGTGTAGTCCATCACCGCGTCGGTGGCCTCGCGCAGGCGCGAGTGCCCCACGCGCTCGGCGAGCTCCACCAGCCGCAGTGCGCCGATGCGGTTGGCGGCGAGCTGCGCGCGCAGATCGGCGCGGCGCTCCTGGGGCTGGCGCATCCCTGCGATGACACGCTCGATCGCCGCGGCGTCGATTGGCGTGGGCGCGATCACGATCCCCTCCTCGGCGAGGGTGCGGCTGTTGGCGGGCATCGATCCGGGCACGCTGCCCCCCACGTCGGCGTGGTGCGCGCGGTTGGCGGCGAACCCGAGCAGCAGCCCACGATCGTGAATGGGGGTGATGACGGTGATGTCGGGCAGGTGCGTGCCGCCCGCGAAGGGGTCGTTGAGCATCCAGGAGCGCCCCTGCGAGTGGTCCTCGTGCAGAATCGCGGCCACCGCGGCGGGCATCGCGCCGAGGTGCACGGGGATGTGCTCGGCCTGCATCGTCATCTCCCCATGCGGATCGAAGAGCGCGGTGGAGGCATCGCGACGCTCCTTGATGTTGGCCGAGTAGGCGGAGCGGATCAGCACCGCGCCCATCTCCTCGCAGGCGGCGCGCAGCGCACCCGTGATCACCTGCAGCTCGATGGGATCCATTCTCAGGGCGCCTCTCGCGGTGCGGAGGGCCGCGTGTCACGCGCTCGGGCTGGTTTTAAGGGCCGCCCTTCGGGACGGCCGCGATGAGTCGCGCTGTGAGGAGCCCTCTCCAGGTGAACTGTGCCCTGTGCATCGCTTTCGCCCACCCAGCCGGGCGCCACGAAAAGCGTTGCCTCGCCGAGCGAGCACACCGCCGGACCCTCCACGCGCGTCCCCGGCGGCAGCTCGCCGCGAAAGTGCTCCGCGGGCACGGTTTCGCCTTCGAAGATCACGCTGCGGCGCTCGCGCACGGGCTCGCTGCGCGCGGCGCTCGCCAACAGCACCTCGGGAGCCCGACCCCACGCGGAGACCCTGATCGTGACGAGCTCCAGCGGGGCCTCATCGTCGCGATAGCCGTAGCGCTCCTCGTGGAGCAAAGCGAAGGACTCGCGCAGCTCCTCGATATCGAGCGGCCCCTCGCAGCCAGGGCCGTCGCGCTCGACGCCCAGCTCGAAGGACTGCCCCGCATAGCGCAGCTCATAACGCACTCGCACGCGCGCGCTCACACCGGCTGCGCTATGGGGGCGGCGCGGCAGCTCGGTTGGCGCGGACCGGCCCGCTCCCTCCTCATTGCCTTTCTCGCCCAACTCCGCGTGCACACGGCGGATCAAAGCATCGCGCTCACCCCCAACCCGCTCTGCGGTGAGCGTCTCGCCGGCCAGCATCACCGTGCGCGCCGCGTCGCGTCGCGGGGGCGCGCCCGCGAGGCCCAGGGCGCTGAGGACCCCCGCCGTGCGCGGGCACAGGATGCGCTCGATACCGAGCTCGCGCGCGAGCGCCACCGCGTGCAGCGGTCCCGCGCCGCCGAAGGGCAGCAGCACAAAGCGCCGTGGATCGAGGCCTCGCTCGACGGTGATCTTGCGCAGCGCTCTTGCCATCTGCGTCTCGGCGATGCGCAGGATGCCCTCCGCGCACTGCTGCGTATCGAGGCCGAGTGTCCTTGCAAGGCCCTCCACGGCTCGCTGCGCCGCGGCGTGGTCGAGCTGCACCTCGCCCGCGAGCGGCGTCTCGCGCGAGAGGCGTCCGAGCAGGAGGTTGGCGTCGGTCACCGTGGGCTCCTCGCCGCCGCGTGAGTAGCAAGCGGGACCGGGCTGCGCGCCCGCCGAGCGGGGCCCCACGCACAGCGCCCCGCCGGCGTCGCGCCAGGCGATCGAGCCGCCGCCCGCGCCCACTGTGTGGATGTCGAGCGCAGGGAGGGCGAGCGGTCGTCCCGCGATGTTGCGCTCGGCGCTCTCCACCACCTCGCCATCGACGATCGCGCACACATCGCAGGAGGTGCCGCCCATGTCGAAGCAGAGCACGTTCTGCTCGCCCGCCGCGCGCGCGAGCAGCAGCGCTCCTCCGACTCCCCCCGCGGGACCGGAGAGCACCGTGAGCGCCGCGTGCGCCGCCGCGCGCTCGCAGGCGATGGTACCGCCCGAGGACTGCATGATCTCTGGCTCTCTGAGGCCCTTCTTGTTGGCCTTGGCGGCGAGGCTACCCAGGTAGTTGCCGAGCAAGGGGGAGAGCGCCGCGTCGACCTCGGTGGTGGCCGCGCGCTCATACTCGCGAAAGGTCCCCACGAGCTCGTGCGAGAGCGATACGTGCACCCCCGGTAGGCGCTCGGCGAGCAGCCTCCCCAACTCGAGCTCGTGCTGGGGGTGGGCGTAGGAGTGCAGCAGCACAACCGCCACAGCCTCCGGCTCGGAGTGCGCGAGCTGCTCCACGAGCGCCTGCGCCTCGGCCTCACGCAGGGGGCGGATCGCGCCGGAGGGTGTCATGCGCTCGGGCACCGCAAAGCGTCTGCTCGGGGGCGTGAGGGGGCTTGGCCCGGCCTCGCACAGCCGATAGAGGCTTGCGCGCGCCTGACGCGCGAGCTCGACTACATCGGTGAAGCCTTCTGTAACAAGCAGCGCCGTGCGCGCGGGTGGGCTGGCCTCCGAGAACTCCAGGAGCGCATTCGTGGCGACGGTCATCCCGTGCGCGAAGCGCCTCACCTCGTCCGCCTGTGTGCTCGCGGCCGCGAGCACCGCGTCGATCGCCTGCATCACGCCATCGGACTGCTCGGCCGTGGTGGGCACCTTGGCCGTGTGGACCCTCGCGAAGCCGGGGTCTGCGATGTGATCCCCACGATCCCCTACCGAGCGCTGGGCGGGGAGAGCCTCGACAGCGAGGGGCGTGGCGCCCTCCACCACCAGCACCGCATCGGTGAATGTGCCGCCCACATCGACTCCCAGGAGCATCCCTGGGAGCCTACGCGGGCTGGACCCCTACGCGGGTGGGCGGGCCTCTCTCAGGCTGGACGGGCCTCTCTCAAGCCGCCAGTCGCTCGCGGTCCTCGGTGTCGGCGAGGTGCTGATGGGAGGGGCAGTAGCCGTTGTGCGGCAGCGGCACGCGCTGACATGCGGCCCCCTTGCGCGTCGTTGCGCGGCACTCCAGTGGCTTGCCGTTGACCTCGGCGTAGGCCGCCAAGGGGTTCTCCGCAAGGTACTGCTGCGCGAGCGCCATGTAGTGCGCCACCACTTGGTACACGCGCTCCTGGGCGTTCATCGGGAAGTATCCCCTGATGTCGCAGAACAGCGTGCGTTCGGGACGCGCGAAGTAGTAGCGATCGGTGGCCATGCGCGCGACGGCCGCCTCGCAGGCATGCAGTACATGCTCGTGATTGCTGTCCACCCCCGCGGCGCCTGCCGCGGCTCCGGGCTTGGGAGCGCTGATGTAGGGCGCCAGCTCCCGGTAGATGGCTCGACTGAACTGATACACGGCGCCCAAGCCCTCCTTCGGTTCTCGACCAAGGTCGTTTTGTGGGTGTTATCTCTGCCGATCCCAGGGACTCCAGATGTCTCTGAGACCTTCCTCCCCCCACAACACGCGATGCGCTCAAAAGGACCGCTATCTCAAGACTTTTTCCCCTGCACTTTCAATGATGGCGCCATTTCTAAGGCCACCATCAAGCCGAGGGCAAGAAATGGTTAAGCGCGGGTTAATTCGCCGTATTCGCAACGGCGCGGCCCTCCGAGGTAGTGCTTGCGTCTCGGGCGAGGCGCCCACACGTCGGCAGTCGGATGCTTGCCATTCCGGGCCCAGCGCGGCCTCATTCCCATGTCTGCCATTCCAGGCGCTCGTCGTCTGGTACGACCACATGGCGGCGCTCGAGCGAGGGATCGCGCTCGGGGTGCTCGATGCGACGGTGTGCGCCCCGGCTCTCCTTGCGCTCGAGTGCGCTCAAAGCGATCAGGCGCGCCAGCGGGTGGGGATCGCTGAGGAGCTCTTCGAGGCCCTCTCTGTTGCGCTCCACGCCCGCATTGCGCCATAGCGCGGCACGCGTGTCCGTGTTCGCCTGGGGTGGCCCCGCGCGTTCTGTCAAGGCGGCGAGCTCCCCAGGTCCCGCCGGCTCGGAGGGCGGCTCCTCGAGCGCGCGGCGGGCGACACGGCGGGCGAACACAAAGCACTCGCTCAGCGAGTTGGAGGCCAGCCTATTGGCCCCGTGCAGTCCGGTGCACGCCGCCTCCCCCACCGCATACAGTCCCGCCACGGCGGAGCGTCCGTCGAGGTTGGTGAGGATTCCGCCCATCATGTAGTGCGCCGCCGGAGCCACCGGCACCAGCTCGCGCGTGGGGTCGAGTCCCGCTTCGCGCAGCGCGCCCACCACATTGGGAAACAGCGCCGGATCGATCGCGCGCATGTCGAGCGCCACTGCGCTTGCGCCGGTCTCCTGCAGGCGCACCTGGATCGCGCGGGAGACCTCGTCGCGTGGGGCGAGCTCGTCCACGAAACGCTCACCCGCGGCGTCATGCAGGGTGGCGCCCTCGCCGCGGATGGCCTCGGTGATGAGGAAGCCCTCGCGCCCGCGCACGCCCGTTACGGCGGTGGGGTGGAACTGCATGAACTCGAGATCCGCCAGTTGTGCGCCCACGTCGTGGGCGAGCAGCAGTCCCGTTCCCTGCGAGCCGGGGGGGTTGGTGGTGCGCGCCCACAGCGCCGCGGCGCCTCCGCTGGAGATCACGACTCCACGTGCGCGGAGCACCCGCCCGTCCTCGCAGAGGACACCGCGGCAGCGTGAGGGGCCGGGGCCGTTGGGAGGATCGGTGAGGTTGATGTCGGCGGGGCGGGTTGGATCCTCACGGGAGGGGTGCGTGCGGTCACGGTCGTGAGGGCCGATCGATTCCCCATCGCACCACAGCGCTCGCGCCCGCGCGTTCTCCCATACCGCGATGCGCGGCTCTTCGACGACCAGCGCCGAGAGCTGGCGCAGCAGCCGCCTGCCCGTGGCGCTGCCGCCGGCGTGCACCACGCGACGCACCGAGTGTCCTCCCTCGAGCCCCAGTGCGAGGCGCCCGAAGCGGTCGGCGTCGAAGCGCACGCCGAGCGCCTGGAGATCGTGCACCGCACCCGGCGCCTCGCGCACAAGAATCTCGGCCGCCGAGCGCCGCACCGCACCACGCCCTGCGTGTTCGGTGTCGCTCAGATGCAGCTCGAAGCTGTCCTCCGCGGCGAGCGCGGCGGCCAATCCGCCCTGTGCCCAGTAGCTCGCGGTCTGCGCGAGCGCCGCGGCGGAGATGAGGACCACCCGCGCCCCCTCCTGCGCAGCGCACAGCGCCGTATACAGGCCCGCCGCGCCCGCCCCGATCACGGCCACGTCGGTCTCGTTCTGCTCTGTGCTCACTTCTTGCTATGCGGCAGCAGAATCGAGGGGATCGTGGCTGTGCGGGTGACGCCTCCCGCGGTGCTCGTGACCGTGGTGCTCGCGCCTGGTGTCGCGTTCGAGGAGGTGCCGGCGCCCGGCGTGAGGGCGCCCGTGGTGGGGCTCTTGAGAGTGCTCGTGGAGCCCGGAGTGCTCCCCGGCGTGGTGCTGCCGGGGAGCGTCGTGCCGGGCGTCGTGGCCCCGGGGGTGGTGGCTCCGGGCGTCGTCGCACCCGGCGTGAGCGCTCCCGGCGCGGTGGCGCCGGGGACGGTGCTCCCCGGCGTGCTCGTCCCGGGAGTCGAGGTGCCGGGGGTCGTTGGCACGGTGCTCGTCGCAGGCGTGGAGACGGTTCTCGTGATCGTCGTGGGCGGAAGTGTCCCCGGGCCTCCAGCGAGCTTCACGAGCGCAGCCGCGAGCACCCCCAGGGCGAGCACGATCGCCGATGTGGCGCCCAGCAGCGGAGCGCGCCAGTTGGGCGTCGAGGCAAGGCGCGTGCGCGCGGCGGCGCCACAGCGCAGGCACCAATCCTGCTCGGAGTCCAGCGGCGAGCCGCACAGCGGGCACTCCTCGCCGTTCGTGCTCACGCCTTGCCGGTTTCAGCCGGGGGCTCCCCCGAGGAGGGACGGACGATCTGCGTGGGCGGATCGATCACCTGTGTCGGTTGATCCTCTTCGGGCGCCGGTTTCGAGGTCGAGGGCTGGGCGGCGGGCTGCGAAGGCTGTACGGATTGCGCGGGCGCCAACGGCGATGTGGGCGGCGCCAGCGGCTGACGAGCGGGGACGGGCGATGCGCCGGGCGAGACGCTCGGCGACATCGACGCGGGCGTCGGTGCGGCGCCGGGCGGGCGTAGGGGGGCCGGCGGCGAAGGGGCGGGCGCTGGCGCAGGGAAGGAGTTGGATGTCGCCGGGGTTGGAGAACCAGGCATTGGAGGCTGCGCGCTCGGCGCGCCGGCGGCGGGCGCCGCGATCGGTCGATCGGCGTGGCTCCCCATCGAGAACCCACATGCCGGACAGAAGCGATCCTCGCTGCCGTGGATCGCAGCGCAGCGCGGACACGCGGTGACGCCGGCCTCGCGCAGCACCGTCACACCACGGCGCTGGCGCAGGGTCTCCTCGATCGCCCGCAGCTCGGTGTCGATGCGCGCCAGCGTGGCGAGCTTGCCCGCGAGCAGATCCTCGCGCTGCTGGCCCAGCCGGTGCATCTCGAACACCAGCCCACCGAGATCGCGGTAGGCGAGCTCGCGGGTCTTGCGCAGGAAGCGCAGTCTGCGGCGCAGGCCGCCGCGCTCCAGGAACCCGGGGTCCGCGGAGGGTGCGGGCGCATCGACCCCGGCAACTGCAGGGGCGGCAGGCGCAGCGGGGGGGCTCACGCCCGTCGCTTGACCCTTCTCCTCTGTCTGCCGGTCGGCTCCCGTAGGAGGCGAGGCGGGCTCGCTTTGAGCAGATTTGCTCTCGTCCACCATCGAATCATGCTATCCAGCTTCACAACAGCAGCGCGCGCCATGCCGCCGCCACGCGCTGGGCCATGCGCTCGGCCGAGAAGCGCTCGGCGCGCGGGCGTCCCCCCACACGCGGATCCTCGGCTGCCAGATGGGGTGCCAGCGCATCGCGCCAGCCGGCGAGCTCGAACGGCGCGCAGAGGGTTCCCGGGAGGCCCTCCAGCGCTTCACGATGCACGCCCACGGGGGTCGCCAGCACCGGCACCTCGCAGGCGAGCGCCTCGAGTACCGCCAGGCCGAAGCCCTCTCGCTCGGAGGGCACCACGACGGCGTTGGCGGCGTTGATCCACAGCGGCACCTCCTCCGGGCTCACTCCGCCGAGCGTGAGCAGCGTTGCACCGCCGGCGTCGGCCAGCGCGCGCGCTCGGTCGAAGCGCTTCTCCACGCGCGCGGGATCGGCTGGGAAGAGGAGCTAGCGCACGCGCAGGGTCGAGGCCCAGCTCGGCGCGGGCCTGCGCGCGGGGCAGCGGGCGAAAGCGCTCCATATCGACGCCGCAGGGGAGCACGAGGGCGCGCTGGCACGCTCGGCGTCCAGGCAGCTCCTGCGCGAGCTCCCGCGAGGCGGCGGCGAGGAGATCCATCAGCGGCGCCACCGTGCGCGTGGCCTGGCGCGTACGCGGATGGTGCACGTCGGTGCCGTGCACCGTGAGCGCCCGCGTACGCGCCTTCACGGCCAGCGCGGGCCAGGCGGTGAGGCTGTAGTGCGCATGGACCACATCCACCCGCTCTCCATGGCGCCGGCGCTGGGCGAACGTGCGGGCCGCCGCGAACAGTGCGTGGGCGCCGGGCGCGAACTCGTAGAGCTCCACCTCCAGGCCCTCGAGGCGCCGCAGCGCGCGCACCTGATCGCGCACGAAATGCCCGCGCTCGGGATGGCCGGCGTCGGGGAGCATGTTCGAGACCACCAGCGCACGCACGACGTCTTTTTCCAGACGCCGCGGCGCGTGAGTATCTGCAAGCGCGTGCTTGCCACCCGCTGACCGTATCGCTCTGGAATGATGGCCAGCGTGGCGAGCGCATCCAATCGATCCCCGATCGCGCCCGATCGGCGTGTTCGACTCCGGCGTTGGGGGGCTCACGGTGCTGCACGAGCTCCTCGTGAGGCTCCCGCAGGAGGATTTCCTCTACCTCGGCGACACCGCGCGCTTTCCCTACGGCGAACGCGCGCCCGCCGAGATCGAGCGCTTCTCCGCCGAGATCGCCGAGGAGCTGCTGCGCCGCGGCGCCAAGCTGCTCGTGGTGGCCTGCAACTCCGCGACCTCCGCTGCGCTGCCGAGCTTGAGCAGGCGCATGATGCAGACCACCCTCGGGCTCGATGTGATGGGGGTCGTACGCCCGGAGGCGCTACGCGCGGTAGCCGCCACACGCACGGGGCGCATCGGGCTGCTCGCCACGCCCACCACAGTCGCCTCGCACGCCTATGAGGAAGCGGTGCTCGCGATCGATCCCCACGTCACCCTGCACGCGGTCGCCTGTCCGGGGTTGGCCGCGCTGATCCAGGCGGGCGAGCAGTTCGACGAGCGCGCGGTGGAGATGGTGCGCGAGGCGTGCGCGCCGCTGCGCCGGATCGAGGTCGACACCGTGATCCTCGGCTGCACCCACTACCCGCTGATCCAGCCGATGCTGCAGCGCATGTTGGGGCCCTCGGTCACGCTCGTGACCTCCGGCGGGGCGCTCGCGCGGCAGGTGGAGCACGCGCTCTCCACGCGCGAGCTGCGCAACCCCCGCGGAGAAGATGGCGGGGAGGGCGACTACCGCTTCCTCTGCACCGGCGATCCCGACTCCTTCCACGAGCTCGGCACACGCTTCCTGCAGATGCCGCTGGGCACGGTCGAGCGGGTGGAGCTGGCCGCGGTGGGGGCGCCGGCATGAACGTAGGAGCGCACAAACGCTCGGCGATGAGCTTGCGAGCTGTGATCCCCGTCGCAGACGCCACGAACGGGGCGCCGGCATGAGCCGCAGCTACGAGCGCGGGCCCGATGAGCTGCGCCCCACGACGATCGAGGCCGGATTCGTGCGCACCGCCACCGGCTCGGCGCTGATCTCGGTGGGGGAGACGCGCGTGATCTGCACCGCCTCGGCACAGGAGAGCGTCCCGCGCTGGATGACCGGTAAGGGCCGCGGCTGGGTGACGGCCGAGTATTCGATGCTCCCCGCCTCCACTGGAGATCGCAAGCAGCGCGACATCACCAAGGGGCGTCTGGATGGGCGCTCGGTCGAGATCCAGCGGCTGATCGGTCGCTCGCTGCGTGGGGTGGTGGATTTCAAAGCGTTGGGGGAACGCACGATCTACCTCGACTGCGACGTGCTGCAGGCCGACGGCGGCACGCGCTGCGCGTCGATCACCGGCGCCTACGTGGCGCTCGCGCTCGCCTGCGCGCGCCTGCGCGAGAAGGGGAAGCTCGAGGCATCCCCGCTCACCGGCTCGGTGGCGGCGGTCTCCTGCGGCATCGTCGCGGGCGTGCCGCTGCTCGACCTCGACTACTCCGAGGACTCCAATGCCGAGGTGGACGCCAACGTCGTGATGACCGGCGAGGGCGGTCTCGTGGAGGTGCAGGCCACGGCAGAGCGCACCCCGCTCTCGCGCGCGCACCTCGATGAGCTGCTCGCGCTCGCGGCGACGGGCATCGCCGAGCTGCGCACCTTGCAGGACACCGTGGTAGCCGGGCCTCCCGAGCCGGCGTGAAGCTCCTGCTCGCCACCCACAACGAGCACAAGCGCAGGGAGTTCGCGCGGCTGCTCATCGGCCACGACGTGCTGCCCCTGCCCGACGAGGTTGAGCTTCCTCCCGAGAACGGCGAGACGTTCGCGGAGAACGCGCTCGGCAAGGCGCGTGCGGCGGCTGCCTCGACGGGCACGATCGCGATCGCCGATGACTCCGGCATCGCCGCCGCCGCGCTGGACGGCGCCCCCGGGGTTCGCTCAGCGCGCTACGCCGGGGAGAACGCCACCGACGAGGAGAATCTGCACAAGCTCCTGCGCGAGGCGCCCGCGGGAAGCGCGCTGGAGTATGTCTGCGTGATCGCCCTCGTCGATCCAACCACGCGCGTCGAGCAGCTGTTCGAGGGCCGCTGTGCCGGGCGCCTCGCGCAGGCGCCCCGCGGGGAGCGCGGATTCGGCTATGACCCCGCCTTCCTGCCCGACGATGGGCCGCCCGGATTGACGATGGCCGAGTTGAGCGACGCGCAGAAGGACGCCATCAGCCACCGCGGGCACGCCGTGCGGGCGCTGATGGGTTGGCTAGAAGAGGTTGATTGACGCCGAGGCGCCCACGGCCACCGACAGGGCCGCGTAGCCCGTGTATCCCTCGAGCAGCAGCAGCGCAGCTGTGACCAGCGCGACCAGCACCGTGGTGAGCCAGGCTATGCGTGCGATGCGCGAGAGGGGCACTGTGGTCGTATTCTCCCGCTCTCGCCCCCGACCTGCTCCGCCGCGCCTGGCGGCGTGCGCGCGATGCCTACGCCGAGCGCCAGGCCGAGCCTGAGCCGCGCCTGCCGCCCGTGCTGGGGCGATGCGTTCTGGCGGACTGTCCGCGGGCGATGTTAGCGTCGCGCGAACGACTCTCAGGAACAAGTCCAGTCGAGTCGAATCGAACGAGATGAGGAGGACGAAGTGACCAAGTCCGAGCTGATCGATCAGGTGGCCGACCGTGCCGAGCTGACCAAGCAGGACGCCGCGCGTGCGGTGGATGCGGTGCTGGCGACCGTCGAGGCGACGCTGCGCCGCGGCAGCGAGATCACCCTCTCCGGGTTCGGCAAGTTTCATGTGGGCGAGCGCGGCGCGCGCCAGGGCGTCAACCCGCGCACCGGCGAGCGCATCGAGATCGCCGCCTCGCGCGTTCCCCGCTTCACCGCGGGCAGCGGCCTGAAGAGCGCCGTGAAGGGCCGCTGATCGGCGCCTTTGGCGACACCCTCGCGGCGCGCGTGGCCGAGCGCGAGTCGCAGATTGTGCTCGGGCTGGACCCCGACGTGACGGCGCTGTGGCCGGGCATCGTGGAGCGCAGCCCGCTGGTCGGCCAGATCACGCCCTCTGTGAGCGTTGGGATGGCGGTCGTAGATCACTGCTGCGCGCTGATCGACGCGGTCGCTCCCGCGTGCGTGGCCGTCAAGCCACAGTTCGCGTGCTTCGAGCGGTTGGGCGGGGAGGGATGGAACGCGCTGCGGGCCGTCGCCAGTCATGCCCACGCTTGTGGCCTGCTCGTGATCGGCGATGGCAAGCGCGGAGACATCTCGGTCACCGCCCAGGCCTACGCTCAGGCGCTCTTCGCGAACGCCGAGGCGCCGCTCGAGACGCCGTTTGGCCCAATCGCAGGCTTGGACGTGGATCTGGCGACCGTCAACCCGCTGATGGGCCGCGACTCGGTCGAGCCGTTCGTCGCTGCCGCGCGCACCGCCGACGCGGGCGTGCTCGTGCTGGTGCGCACCTCGAACCCCGGCGCCGCCGACGTGGAGGATCTGGAGCTAGCCGGCGGGGGCACCGTGTGGGAGCGTCTGGCGGGCATGGTGGATGAGCTGGGGCGCGCGGGCGTGGGGAATTCCGGTTTCAGCGATGTGGGCGCCGTGGTGGGCGCCACTGTGCCCGCGCACCTCGCGCGAGCGCGGGAGCTGATGCCCCATGCCGTCTTCCTGCTCCCCGGCGTGGGCGCGCAGGGGGGGCGCGTGGAGGATCTCGCTCCCGCCTTTGCACCGGGTCGCGCGGGCGGCCTGATCGCGGCGTCGCGCTCGATCGTGGGGGCGTATCTGGCCGAGAGGGGAGACCCCGCGGAGTGCGCTCGCGCCGAGGCCGAGCGTCTGCGCGGCGCCGCCTGGGCGCTGGGCTGAGACATCTGGGGCTGCGGCCTCATGCTGTCCTGGCGCCCCGGCGCACGTCCCGGGTGTGGTGGCCGCGGCGGGGTTGGGTTGGATCTGGACCGCGCGCCGCCGCGGCTCCACGCCGCTGCGCTACCCTCTGGCATGGCCCCGCGCCCTTCCGGCGCTCGGTTTTGGAAGGATGTTGAACGCGAGATGATCATCACGGTCACGCTCAACGCGGCGATCGACAAGTCGCTGTCGGTGCCGAACTTCCGTCTCGGACGGCGCCATCGCACCGTTGAGCAGCGCACGATGGCGGGGGGCAAGGGCGTGAACATCGCGCGTGCGCTGAAGGCTCTTGGGCAGCCCGTGATCGCGACGGGCATGGCGGGAGGCGCCACAGGCACGCGCATCGTGGAGCAGCTCACCGAGGAATCGATCCTCAACGACTTCGTGCGCATTCGCGAGGAGTCGCGCACGAACACCTCCGTGCTCGACCCCACAGATGGGACGCAGACGGAGGTCAACGAGCGCGGTCCCGCGGTCTCCGAGCACGAGGTGGAACTGTTCCGCGACAAGCTCCTGTATCTCGCGCGCGGCGCGGCGATCGTGGTGTTCGCGGGCTCGCTTCCGCGCGGCGTCGACGCCGACATCTACGCGTCGCTGATCCGCGAGCTGCAGCGCAGCGGCGTGACCACCGTGATCGACACCGATGGCGATCCGCTGCACCAATCGGTGCGCGCCGAACCCGATGTCGTCTCGCCCAACGTGCTGGAGGCCGAGGAGCTGGTGGGACACGAGTTCAACGACGATGGCGAGCGCTCGCTGGCGGTGCGCGAGATCGTCGCGCTGGGAGCGCGCGAGGCGATCATGACCCTCCCCGATGGGTGTTTCGCGCAGGTGCTGATCGACGGTCAGCCGTGCCTGCGCCGCGTGCGCGTGGAGCCCCGTGAGCCCGTCGCCACGCGCGGCTCCGGCGACGCGTTCCTCGCCGGCTATGTCGCCGCCCGCTACAGCGACTCCTCGCCCGAGGAGTGCCTGCGCTTTGGCGTTGCCTGCGGAGCGGAGTCCACCGGGCGCCTGGGCGCCGGGCTGATCGACCCGCGCGAGGTGCGCCGCCTCGCCGGCGAGGTGGAGCTCAGTGCCGTTGAGCTCCCGGCTGAGGTGAGCTGAGCGACCCTCAGCCGCCGGCCACGTCGCGGCGTAGGAACACCAGATACGCCGCGAACAGCGCCGGCACCGCGTATAGCGAACAGACCCACAGCGAGTGCCAGATCGGCGCCCAGTCGGTGGGCGTGCGCAGCAGGCCGTGCCAGTTCTCGAACTGTTCGGTGAGCAGGTAGGGCTTGATGCCTTCCAGGCCGGGGATGCCCGAGAGGATGAACAGCAGGATCACGAAGCCCACCGTTCCCACCACCGAGGCTGCGCTGTTGCGCGTGGTGGTGGAGAGCAGCACGCCGATCCCCGCCACCGTGAGCAGCGGGATCAGGTAGGTGAGGTTCGAGGCGAACACCAGCAGCAGCCCTTCGGGCGCGGAGACCACCGTTCCCGAGTAGGTGGTGATCGAGTGAAAACCCCACGAGGCCACACCCGCGAGGGTGGCCACGATGGCCGCCAGGAACACCGCGATCGCCGCGTAGGTCATGGCCGCCAGCGCCTTGGCGGCGAATATCTGGCCGCGGTTCATCGAGCGCGTGAGGATCGTCTTGAGCGTGCCGTTGCCGTCCTCCGCCGCGACGATGTCCCCGGCCACGAGCGCCGCGATCAAGGGCAGCATGAACACGGAGAGAAACAGCAGCATCAGCACCGGCGTCGCGAGGCCGGACTGCGTGATCTGCGAGGCGAAGATGCTGTCTCCGCGGCCGTGGTCGTTGTGCTGGCGCAGGTTCTGGACGAGCACGAAGATCAGCGGCAGCAGCACCGCCAGCCCAAACCCCAGATAGGTTCGCTTCTGCGAGACGAGCTTGCGCAGCTCCCAGCGGTAGGCCGTGAACGTCATGGCGCCGGCGCGGCGGTTGGCGGTGCGTTGGCGGGGGTCTGGGCGTTGGTGCGGGTCTGCGCGTTGGCGGGTGTCTCGGTGCTGGAGGGGCTCTCGGTCAACGAGAAGAACAGATCCTCGAGCGTGGCCAGCTCGGGCGTGAGCGAAAGGATCGCGACGCCCTCGCGGCCGAGCGTCAGCGAAAGCTCTCCCACGTGCTCCTCGTCGGCCTGCAGGCGCAGGTATCCGTCGATCGCCCTTGCCTCCTCGATGCCGACCTGCGCGCTTGCGAGGGCCAGCGCACGCCGATCGTCGCTCGTGTGCAGCCGGTAGCCCGCCCCGCCCTGACGGCGCAGCTCGCTGAGCGCGCCCTCGTACACCACCCGGCCCTTGTTGACGATCGCGACCCGATCGCACAGTTCCTGCACCTCGGGCAGCTGGTGGCTGGAGAGCAGCACCGTGATGCCTTCGTCGGCGAGGCGGCGGATCAACGCGCGCATGTCGCGCATACCCGCGGGGTCGAGGCCCGTTGCGGGCTCGTCGAGGATCAAAAGGCGCGGGCGGCGCAGCAGCGCGGCGGCGATCCCCAGGCGCTGGCGCATCCCGTGCGAGTAGCCGCCCACCTTGTGCTTGGCGCGCGGGGCGAGCTCGACGACCTCCAGGACTTCATCGATGCGCCCCTTCGCGCCGTCGCCGTCGAGCGCGGCCAGCAGTTCGAGGTTCTTGGCGCCCGTGAGGTAGGGGTAGAAGCGCGGCGCCTCCACGAACCCCGCCACGCCCTCCAGCGCACGGGCGCCCTGGCGCATGGGGTCGCGCCCAAACAGCTCCGCGGTGCCCTCGGTGGGCGTGATCAGTCCCAGCGCCATGCGCAGCGTCGTCGTCTTGCCGGCGCCATTGGGGCCGAGGAAGCCATACACGTCGCCCGCGCGCACGTTGAGGTCGATGTGGTCGACCGCGAGAACCTCCTTGTAGCGCTTGACCAGTCCCCTGGCCTTGACCGGCGGCGCCTCGTCGCTCACCGTGGGATCCCTAAAGGCCCCGCGCGAATGCCTCGATGGCGGCGGGTGTGACGGAGCCGACGAGCAGATATCTCATGCCGTTGCGCTCGAAGCTGAGCAGCGTGCCGAGGGCCGTGGGCAGCTCGGTTGCCTTGGCGCCGTTGATGTCGACCTGGGGGAACCCTTCCGGGAGGGATGTGCTCGGTTTGCCTTCGGCGTTCTTGGATTCGCCTTCGATGAGCGTGATACCGGCGAGACCTTCGCCGTGCGTGCTCACCTTGGGGGCGCTCCCCTCGGCGTGGCCGGACTGGCTGGAGGAGCCGCCGCTGGGCTGGCCGGCGGACGATGATTCGTGCTTGGGGAGCGTGACTTCTTCCACCTTCGCGTTCGGGGGCGGCGTGATGTCGAAGACCGAACTGTCGACTGGGCCATAGGAGACTTCGGTGGCCGCCAGTTCGATCACCGGCGAGGAGCTCGTGCTGGAGTAGATCGCCGCGCGCAGCGGTACGCCGTGGCTGGCATCCCAGGAGAGCTCGGCGCCGCCGATCAGGCCGCCGTTCTTGGCTGGGGAGATGCGCACCGTGTATGCCGGCTGGCCCGCGACGTCCGTGGGTGTGGCGCCGGAGATCGTCGCATTGGGCGTCGCCTTCGTGATCGCTTCCTGGATTTCCGCGACCGTGGGGACGGCGTGGTCGTGGGCCGGGTTGGCGTCCGGCGAGGAATCCTGCCCGGTACTCGAGCCCTGTTCGGGGGTGTAGCGATAGAGCGTGTTCGAGGAAGCGTCGTAGAGCGACACCGTATGGCCGTCGTAGAGCAGCTGGCTGTCGCCGTTTTCGGACTGCAGCTCCAGGCGCGCCCTGCCGTCGGCGGAGATCCACAGCCGCCCCGAGGCACCCGTGAGCAGCGGGCTCGAGGCGAGGCCGCCGGTGGCGCCACCGCCGCCGGCCAGGCTGGCGCCTTCCACGAGATGGTTGGTGAACTGGATCCTTGCGCTCACTCCCTGAACCGGCTGCCCCTTGGCCGCCGCGAGCGCGTCGTGAACGGCTTCCGGCAGCGGCTTCGGGGGCGGCGTGGGGCCACCGCTCACGGCCAGCGCAATTGCGGTGATGCCGATGCCGATCGCCACCACCAGACCGCACAGCAGCAGCAGACGGGGGAGGGGGAGACGGCGAAGGAGGTTCACGTGAGAGATCACTTTCCTCGGAGAGGCTCACCTTCCAGGCTAGCGAGGAAGATCAAGGCAACCTGAAGAGATTCGTGAGAGCCCTCTCACGATCTTCATCGCGGGCACTGGGCCCTTCGCGGGGTCCCTCAGGTATCTTCTCGACCCGATGGTCTATGGCTTCGTCATCTTCTGGGTTCTGCTGGGCCTTTCGGTGTTCTTCCTCGCGATGCGCGGGGGGCCGCGGGGAGCGCGCCAGTCGCTGCACACCGATTCCAGGCTCGGCCGCCGCGCAGTGTGGGCGGCAGTGGTGGTGCTGTTCGCCTTCGGGCTCGTGGTGCCGGCGCTGGTGCTGGCCTTCAACGGCGCTCACAAGTCGAGCGTGGCGGTGGGCGGGCTGCATCTGAACGCCGAGCAGCGCCAGGGCCGCGAACTGTTCGGGCACTCGTGCTCGATGTGCCACACGCTGGCGGCGGCGAACGCGGTGGGGCAGATCGGCCCGAATCTCGACAAGCGCTTGGGCGAATCGATCCCCACCGTCGCGGGGCGCAGGGCGCTGGTGCTCAATGCGATCGCCGAAGGCCGCGCGCGGGGGCTGGGACAGATGCCCGCGCTGCTCTTCCAGGGCCACGAAGCCGAAGCCGTCGCCGATTTCGTCGCGGCCGTCGCCGGGCACTGAGCGACCCTTACCGCATCCGTTCCGCGCAAATAGCGTGACAGCGGGAATTTGCCGCCGCGGGCGCCTTTAGCATCGCCGCGATGGCGCTTCGAGCAGAGGCCCACGCGTGGTGGGACGAATTCGAGGATGCAGGGGGGGGGGGCCCCGGGCGGGGGGGGGGGTTGGGCCCGCCGGATGATTGCGTGGGGGGGGGGGGGTGTGTGGGGTGTGGTGGGGCCCTTCGAGGTTCAGCGGGAGGCCCTCCAGGGTGGGTTTGGCCTCCGTGGTCCGGTGGTCCTTTAGGCTCAGCCCCCGATGCCGTTTGCCGAAGACCGCCGAGGACGTGAAGGCGCTCGTGGAGGAGCGCAACATCCGCTTCATCCGCTTCTGGTTCACGGACATGCTGGGAAGGTTGAAGTCGTTCTCGATCAACTCGCAGGAACTCGAGGATGCATTCGAGGCGGGGATGGGCTTCGATGGCTCCTCGATCACGGGCTTCAACGCGATCGAGGAGTCCGACATGATCGCGATGCCCGACCCCTCCACGTTCGCGGTGCTGCCGTGGCGCCCGGAGGAGCAGGGGGTGGGGAGGATGTTCTGCGATGTGATCACCCCCGAGCGCACGCCCTACGAGGGCGATCCGCGCCATGTGCTGCGCCGCGCGGTGCAGCGCGCGCAGGCGATGGGCTTCGATGTGTTCAACGTGGGACCTGAGCTCGAGTATTTCCTGTTTCGCGACCACCACTCCACGGAGGTGCTCGATCGCGGCGGTTACTTCGATCTGACGACACTCGATGCGGGCTCGGACGTGCGCCGCGAGACGGTGCTCGCGCTCGAGCAACTGGGGATCCATGTGGAGTACACCCACCACGAGGTGGGGCCATCGCAGCACGAGATCGATATGCGCTACGCCGACGCGATGAAGATGGCCGACGACTGCATGACCTACCGCATCACCGTGAAGGAGTACGCGATGAAGTACGGCTGGCATGCCACTTTCATGCCCAAGCCGCTGTTTGGCGAGAATGGCTCGGGGATGCACACCCACCAGTCGCTCTTCAAGGATGGGCAGAATGCCTTCTACGACGCCGACGATCAGTACTTCCTCAGCGATGTGGGCAAGGCCTTCATCGCGGGCCAGCTCAAGCACGCGCGCGAGATCAGCTCGATCTTCGCGCAGTGGGTGAACTCCTACAAGCGCCTCGTGCCGGGCTTCGAGGCGCCGGTGTATGTGGCGTGGTCGCGGCGCAACCGCAGCGCGCTGGTGCGCGTGCCGCTCTACCACCCTGGGCGCGAGAAGGCGACGCGCATGGAGCTGCGCTGCCCGGACCCCGCCTGCAACCCCTACCTGACCTTCGCGGCGCTCCTGCAGGCGGGCCTGGAGGGCATCGAGAAGGGCTACGAGCTGCCCGAGCCGATGGAGCAGAACCTCTACCACCTCTCCGGCGAGGAGCGTAGGCGGTTGGGCGTGGAGCAGCTGCCCGAGACGCTCGGCGAGGCGATTGCGCTGACGGCGGAGTCAGAGCTCGTGCTGCGCACGCTGGGCGAGCACATGTTCAACCGCTTCGTGGAGATCAAGCGCCAGGAGTGGGACGACTACCGCGTGCAGGTCACCCAGTGGGAGCTCGACCGCTATCTGGCGGTGCTGTAGCCCGTCCTCTGGCGGGCGGCACCGCACACGCGGGACCCGGCTCGGGGAAGAGATACAGCTGCATCGCCTGCAGAACGTGGCCGAATGCCGCGGGGTGGCGGGGTGCGATCTCGTGCACCAGCCGCAGGACCCCCACGGCGGCGTCTTCATATGACTGCTCGCCCGTAATGCGCGCCAGGCGCAGAAGGCCGAGCGCCGCGGAGGAGGAGCCTGAGGGGATGGGGGAGTCCTCCAGGTCCTTGCGCCTTGCGATCAGCTCTTCGGCGTCGGAGGCGGTGGAGAAGAAGCCGCCGCGCTCGGGGTCGGCGAAGCGGGCCGGTGTCTCATCGGCCAGCACACGGGCCTCGTTCAGCCAGCGCTCCTCGCAGGTGGCTTCGAAGAGCGTCAGGAGGGCTTCAAGCAGAAAGGCGTGGTCCTCCAGGTAGGCGCCCAGTCGCGCGTGGCCTTCGGAGTAGGTGCGCAGCAGGCGACCGTCGCCGTCGCGCAGCTCGTTCAGGATGAAGTGCGCGCAGCGCTCGGCCGCGGCGAGATAACGCGGCTCGTCGAGCACCGATCCAGCGTCGGCGAGCGCCGAGATGGCGAGCGCGTTCCAGCTTGTGAGGCGCTTGTCGTCGAGTCCGGGGCGCACGCGCCGCTCGCGCGCCGCGAGGAGTCGCGCGCGGATGCGCTCACGGGTGGGCTCCTCCGGCCGTGGGCCGCGATCCTCGAGCACGTTCCAGCCGGGCTGGGGATGGTGAGGGTCCGCGAACTTGCCCTCCTCGGTGGCGCACAGCCACGTAATCGCGGCGTCGGCGTCCTCTCCGAGGACATCCTCCAGCTCGGGGATGGTCCAAACGTAATAGCGCCCCTCGACCCCCTCGGAGTCGGCGTCGAGCGCGGAGAAGAAGCCACCCTCAGGGCCGAGCATCTCGCGCAGCATCCAATCGAGCGTGTCGCGGCAGACGCGAGCGAAGAAGTCGCTGTCGCTCGTGAGAGCTGCACCGCCATCGCGATACCCGCCGTCGCCATCGCCAGGACCGGGGCGGCACGCCGGGGAGAGCGGCATCCTGGGTCAGCCTGTACCCATGCAGATAGACGCGGGCCAGGAGGGCGTTGTCGTAGAGCATCTTCTCGAAGTGCGGCACCGTCCAGGTGGCATCGACGGCGTAGCGGTGAAAGCCGCCGCCGACCTGATCGTGGATGCCGCCGCAGGACATCGCGCGCAGGGTGAAGAGCGCCATGTCGCGCTCGCCATGCGCCAATAGAAACTCCAGCACCGACGCCTGGGGAAACTTCGGAGCGTGGGTGGGCGGGGCTCCAAATCCGCCATCCCGTGAGTCGAAGGACTCCCGGAGGTTCGCCACGGCGCTGTCCAGCGAGGCCGTCTGGAAGGGCGCCTCCGAGGGGCTCAGCAGCGCACCCCCTCCGAGACGCTCGCGCAGACGCTCACCACCGGCGCGGATCTCCTCTGCCTGCTCGCGCCAGGTCTCGGCGATCGCCTGCAATACCTGCGTCCACGCCGGCATCCCCGGGCGGGGCTCCGGAGGGAAGTAGGTGCCTCCATAGAAAGGCACCTGCTCGGGCGTGAGGAACACGTTGAGCGGCCAGCCGCCGTGCCCGGTCATGCCCTGCACGGCCTCCATGTAGAGCGCATCGACATCGGGGCGCTCCTCGCGGTCGACCTTCACGCACACGAACTCCTCGTTCATCACTGCCGCCGTCGCCGGGTCCTCGAAGGACTCGTGCTCCATCACGTGGCACCAATGGCAGGCGGAATAGCCGATCGACACCAAGAGCGGCACATCACGCTCGCGGGCAAGTGCGAGCGCCTCAGGGCCCCAGGGGAGCCAGTCGACAGGGTTCTGCGCGTGCTGGCGCAGGTAGGGCGAGGTCTCCAGGGCGAGCGCGTTGGGCAAGGATTCAGCGTAGCGAGGCACGTGCTGTGGCGGGAGTCATGGTTCGCGGCGGAGTACGGCCATGTCCGCGGAGAACTCCATCATGTCGACGAGTAAATGGTGGCGACGTATATAGCTGGCGAATAGGGGAGCGGTGAAGTCGACCAAACCACGCTGTGGGCTGTAGAGCAGTCCCTTGACATCGATGAGGTTCTGGCGCTGTACGGCGGTCTGCTGCTGGGACATGCCGAGCTGTGCGCTCACCTCGGCCGTGGGGTGCGGCCCGTCTCCCAGCCCTGCCAGTGCAACCAGGTAGCGTCGCTCGGCGGGTGTTGCACGATTCCAACGGCCGCGATGGAAGCCGCTGTCGAGCTGGTCCTGTGCGACGGCGTCCGCGGAGCGCGCCGCGGACAGGTTGATCGGCGAGTGCTGGGCGATATCCCAAACGTACTTCCCATAAGTCTGGATGAAAAAGGGATAGCGGCCCGTGCGCTTCATGAGATAGTTCAATGCCTCGGGGGTATAGGCGACACCCTCGCGCTCGGCGGGAACGGTGAGCGCGGCGGCCGCGGCATCGGGCTCGAGCCTGCCGACCTCGTGGTAACTGAACAGTCGCTCGGCGTAACTGCTGGCTTCGACCAATCGCGTGGACAGCTGCGGCAATCCGGCGCACACCGGTGCGATGGGCAGGGCGCGCTGACCGGCGCGGTGGAGTGCCGCAAGGACGGAGCCGAGCTCGCCGGAGTCGGCGAACTGCATCTCATCGAAGAGCAGGGCCACGCCGCTCTGTGCCTGGCGCGCGGTATCGCCCAGCTCGAGCAGGGCCTCGTAGAGATCGACATCGAGCTGACCGCTGTCTCCACGGCCACGCTCAGGATCGACATCCACGGAGAATGTCACCCCGGTTGGCATGGCCGTGATAGAGAAGGATCGAATGACGCCGAGTGCTTGCCTGGCGCGGTCGGCGAGCCCGGGCCTGCGTGCGAGTCCCTGAGCTGCCTGGATCAAGATCCTCGCCAGCGCTGGGCGTAATGGGCCTCGGCCACCGAGCTCGACATAGCCGGTGCTCCAGCCCATCTCCTCGGCTCGGTTTGCCAGGTCGTTGAGCAGAACGGTCTTGCCCACGCCCCGCAGCCCCCACAGTGCGAGGCCCTGGTCGGGGCGGCCGGCGGAAAGTCGCTGCAGCAGCACCTCGAATGCACGGCGCTCGCGCTCACGACCCGTCAACTCGGGAGGGTTTGTGCCGGCACCTGGCGCGTATGGGTTTTGGATTGGATCCACGCCTACAATCTATCACTCTATATCGATGTATATGGGCTTCATATACAGCCATATAATTTCCTATAGAGGATGGTGTCGAGCCGAGCCCTTCTTCATTTCCAGTCAGATTCGACGGAATGCTTTCAGGCTGGTTCTGCGTCTCAGTGCACCCTCGCCGGCCGGCAATGCATCCCGCCGCGAACTCCAGGCGGCTCAGGGCAGCCGCGCGAGGCCGGCGAGCGGGAAGCCCAGCGGCGCGGTGGGCCAGCCCCCGGATACCCGTGAGAGCCTCACGCCCGCGAGCGCCACGTTGAAGCGCCGCCCGCCGAGTTCGCCGGTTACGCGCTTGCCTGCACCGATGTGCACCGTTCCGCGCGCGCCCGCGCGCCCGCCGATGCGCACCGTGGCGCTCTGCAGGCGCCCTTCCTTCACGGGGATCGTCCCGCTGAGCTGCACGCCCGGCACGAAGGCGAAGCGGTTCAGCTTCAGCGCGGAGTGTGCGAGGCGCGCATAGCCGCCGCGCAGACCACCGAAGCTCGCTCCGCTGGGGAGCGCCTGGTTGGCCTGCAGGGTGGCGCCGATCACCTGGCGGTTGAGGTCGAGGATCGTGTCGAGCACCACCGTGAGCGTGCGCCCGGGGACGCCCCTCAAGCCCGCGGCCGGTCGCACGGAGGCCAGGCGCGTGGGGGTGATGGGGGTGGGGGTGAAGATGTTGTGGCTCCCCGCGCACGCCTGCACCGGTGCGCCGGCAAAGAAGGTCTTGATGGCCGTCTCGGCGCAGCCGCTGAAGTCGGTTCCCAGCACCGAGTGGCCCGTGTAGGGGACCACGAGCAGCTGCGCATCGGGGATCATCGCGGCGACGGCACGCGCGTCGGTCGTCGGTGTGCGCAGATCCTGGGCGCCGGAGAGGATCAGCGTGGGCACGTTGGGCAGCGCGCTCACCACCGGCGGCGGCGGAGCGGCGTCGGGCCAATCCAGGCAGCCGGGCACGGTGCCGGCGCCGAGGGCGAGGGTCGAGTCGAAGGGATAGAAATCGGCGCTCGGCAGCGCCCTGAGCGCGGCGCCCACATCGCCGGGGCGCGCTGAGAGCGGGTCGCTGCGCCCCCACGGGAACAGCGACTCCTCACAGATGGTGGTGGCGTTCAGCACGTTGTCGACGCCCTCCGAGTCTTCCGTTGGAGTCGACCCTGGAATGGTTGGAATCAACCCCTGCGCGAGCAGCTCCAGGCGCAGCAGCGGGCTGACATCGCCGCGCAGGGCCGAGCGCACGGCGGCGGGCAGCAACGCGCGCAGCGCCGGATTCAAATCGCCCGCCTGCAGGATCCCCAGCAGGTCGCTCTCGCTCGTCCTCACCGTGTGGCGCCGGCCGGCGCCGTCGTACACCGCGCCCGCGAGCGGATGGCGGCGCAGGCGCGCGGCCAGCTGGGCGATGTCGTTCAACGGCGTCGCGGTGATGCCGTTGCAGGCGCCTTCGGAGCAGAGCTCCGCGAGCACCGGTCCGATCGCCTGCAGCGTTGGGATCTGAAACGGTTCTGGGCCGCTGGGCGGCTCGACCGAGTCGAGCACCAGCGCAGAGACGTGCTGGGGATAGCGGGCCGCGTACTCCTCGGCGACCTTCGTGCCGTAGGAGACGCCGTAGAGCACCAGCTTTTCATAGCCCGTCGCCTGGCGGATCGACTCGATGTCGGCGACCGAATCGGCGGTCGTATACAGCCCCCGCGCCGGCCCAAGCTCGAGCGCGCAGCGTTCGAACAGCTTCCCCACCGTGGCGATCCCCGCGTCGCCGCCCGGACTGTCGAGTGCCGGGCAGCTCAGGGGCCCCGATTCGCCGGTCCCGCGCTGGTCGAAGACCAGCAGGTCGCGTCCCGCGAGCGCCGGGCTCAGCGCCTTGGAGAGGAAGCCGGCGAGCGGCAATGCCGCCTGCCCCGGTCCGCCCGCGAGCGCAACGACTGCTTCGTTGCTCGGCGTGGCGCCGGCCTGCAGGCGCTCGAGCTTCAGGGAGAGTGCGCCGGGCGTGAGGCCACTGTGATCCTGGGGCACCACCACGGTGGTGCAGCCGAAGCCCTGGTTATCCGCGCAGGGCGTGTACGTCTGGGCGCCAAGCGCGGGCGCGGCCCCCGCGAGGAGCGTGAGAGCGCTCAGCAGAGCGGCAAAGACAGGGATGGGGGCACTGCCGCGCATTGGCTTCGACAATAGCGGCAGGTGGAGAGGGCAGCTTGAAGTTCGCCCTCCTGAATCGGCACTCCAACGAGGGGCGCCAGCGTTTGCAGTGGCGCCAGGGCGAGGGCGCGCTCGGTATGCGCGGCGGCCCCGCCACCGGCCGCGCTTGCGCCTCGTGTCTGCGCGATCGTGGCGATCAAGATCTTCGACTTGGCGGCGACATGGATGCGCTGCCCGCCCAGCCTTCCCACCAACGTCTTGTGAGAGCCGAGCCGCAGCTCGCCATGCGCGGCGGCCGTGCCGCCGATGCGCAAATGCAGCGTCTTGGCGGTGCTGGTGCCAGAGATCGTCACCCCCGGCACGTAGGAATAATCGTGGAAGGCGATGCTCTTGCCCGTGAAGCGGTACCAGCCGGAGCGCAGCCCTCCGCCGCGTAGCACGGGGGTATGGCTGAGGAGGCTCCCCGAGTTGAGCGATTCGAGCACCTGCAGCACGAACTGGCGGGCGAAGTCCCCCAGCGTGAGCACGACGGCGTGCAGTGTGCGCCCCGGCTTGCCCGCATAGCCCTTCGTCGGAGATACCGCCGCCAGCCGTGGCGGGGGCAGCGGCGGGGGTCGTACGATCGCCGGGAGCGGGACCGCATGGCAGGGCTCGAGCGGCTTGTTGGCGAACATCGCCAGCAACGCGTTTCGCGCGCAGGAACCAAGCTCGGAGGTGAGTACGGAGTGGCCCGTCTGAGGCACCACGAGCAGGTGTGAGTCGGGAATCTCGGCGGCCACTTCCTGGGCCCCTGAGGTCGGCGTGCGCAGGTCGGCCGCGCCGCTCAGGATCAGCGTGGGCACGTTCGGCAACGGAGCGTTCTCGATCGGTGGCGCGGGGGTCGCGAAGGGCCAGAACGAACAGGCCTTCGCGTCGCTGAGCGAAAGGGCGTTGGTGGAGGTGAACGGTGAGAAGGCGCTCGCTGGAAGTGCATCCAGCTGGGCGGTCGCCTCGGCGAGACGCGTCTTGGGATTGGCGGCGCGACTCCACGGGAAGTCCTCCTCTTCGCAGGTCGTATCGAGGTACAGCGGGGTGTCGATCCCGTCGCCGCCACCGCCTTCTTCGCCGGCTTCGGCGTGGGCGAGCAAGCGCGCCAGTGGCGCATCGTCACCATCGGCGGCGGCGCGTACGGCGGAGATGAATTCGGCGCGCAGCAGCCGGCTGAAGTCCCCTGCCAGCAGGAGCCCGAGCAGGTCGTTGGCGGTGATCGACTCAGGCTGCGCGTGGCCGTTGGCTTCGATCACATGCCCGACGATCGCATGCCCATGCATGAGGGCGACGAGCCTTTTCAGGTCAGCCACGGGTTCGGGCGTGATGTGGGCGCACACGCGCCCCGCACACTCCTGGCGCAGCACTCGTGGCACCGCGGCGAAGGTCGATCGGCTGAAGGGTTCGGGGCCGTTGGGCGCCACCACCGAGTCGAGCACAAGCGCTTCGACGTGGGTGGGGTAGGTCTGCGCGTACTGCTCGGCGACCTTCGTGCCATAGGAGGTGCCGTAGAGGACGAGCTTTTCATAGCCCCCCGCGCGGCGGATCGCCTCGATGTCGGCGACGCTGTCGGGGGTTGTGTAGAAGGCGCGCGCGGGACCGATCTGCCCGGCGCAGCGCACGATCGCCTCGCCGGGCACATAGCGCCGGGGCGGGTGCTTGGGGGCGGGGCAGGCGAGCGCGTGCGAGAGGCCCGTGCCGCGCTGATCGAAGACGATCAAATCGCGCGTGGCGAGGATCGGGCCGAGTAGTTCCGCAAAGGAGGATGCGAACGGGAGCGCCGACTGTCCGGGCCCTCCCGCGAGCGCGATCACCGCGGAGTTCGGTCCTTCGATCGCTGCGCGGTGGCGGCGCAGGGCGATTGTGATCGTGCCTGGCGTCGTGCCGCTCGGATCGAGCGGCACGGTTAGGTGCCCGCAGGCGTATTCGTTGCTTTCCCCGCCGCACGGCGCGAGCCCGAGCGGAGATCCTGAGGGAGCGCCCGGGACGTCCGAGGGCGCCCCCAGAGCGTCGGCAGAAGATCCGAGGGCGCCCGCGAAGGCGAGGATCGCCAGGCCCGCGATTGCGAGTTTCCCCACGGTTGATCGCATCAATCGGAATCTATTCGATCGGTCAGCGCGCCGCGCCGTGCGGGCGCTAGGCTGCGCGCATGGGTGCCAAGCGCGAGGTTCTCAACGCGGCCGGGGCGCCCGCGGCGATCGGTCCCTACAGCCACGCGGTGCGCGCCGGCGAGCTGCTCTTCTGCTCGGGTCAGATACCGCTCGATCCCGCCACCGGCGAGCTGGTGGGCACCGGCGCCGGCGAGCAGGCGCGGCGCTGCCTGGAGAACCTTCAGGCCGTCTGTGCGGCGGCCGGCACGACGCTCGCGCAAGCGGTGCGGCTCACGATCTACATGACCGACCTCGGGGCGTTCGGCGAGGTGAATGATGTCTATGGAACCTTTTTCGATGCCGACCCACCGGCCCGCGTGACGGTAGGCATCGCGCAGCTCCCCAAGGGCGCGCTTGTCGAGATCGACGCGATCGTGGCTCTCCCCTGAGCTCACCGTTGCTTTCTACGCCTCCCGCAGCAGCGCTCGCTTGACCTTTCCGCTGGCTGTCTTGGGCAGCTCCTCGGTGAACTCCACCACGCGCGGGTACTTGTAGGGGGCCGTCTCGCGCTTCACGTGCTCCTGCAGCTCCGCCGCCAGCGCCGGCGAGGGGGTGTGGCCGTCGCGCAGAACGATCACCGCCTTCACCACCGCGCCGCGCTCCTCGTCCGGGGTGGCCACGGCGGCGGCCTCGGCCACCGCGGGGTGAGCGACGAGCGCCGACTCCACCTCGAAGGGGCCGATGCGGTAGCCGGCTGAGACGATCACATCGTCGTTTCGCCCCTCGAAGTGGAGGAACCCATCCTCGTCCTTGCGCACGCGGTCGCCGGTGTGCCAGCGGCCCTGCTCGCGGCGGTCGGCGATGGTCCACGCGCCGGCTTCCCCGCGCGTGGCGCCCTCGCCCAGGTAGCCGAGGAAGAAGGTGGGCACGCTGGGTGGCTCCACGACCAGCTCGCCCTCCTCGATCGCCAGTTCCATCCCCGGCAGCGCCCTGCCCATCGACCCCGGTCTGATCGGTTTCTGAAGCGGCGCGCCGGTGAGCTGCCCTGTCTCGGTCTGGCCGTATCCATCGCGGATCTCGAGGCCCGTGGCGTCGTGCCATACGCGCAGCACCTCGGGGTTCAGCGCCTCGCCCGCCGCCACCAGGCCACGCAGCGAAGGCATACGTCTAGGCTGCGCACGCTTGGCGATCACGCGGTACTCGGTGGGGGCCATGCAGAGCACGTTGACCTCCTCGCGCGCGAGAATCTCAAGGCGCTCGTGCGGATCGAAGCGCGCATCGTGCAGCAGCGCCGCGGCCCCCCGCAGCCAGGGGGCGATGAAGACGTTGCGCGCGCTCTTGCTCCAACCGCTCGCGGCCGTGCACCACACGAGCTCGCCCTCGCGGGCGTCGAGCCAGTGCTCGGCCTGCACCCCCTGGCCGTGCAGGTAGCGCTGGCCGTGCACCACGCCCTTGGGCTCGCCTGCGGTTCCACTTGTGAAGGTGATCAAGCAGGGGTCCTCGGGGGCCAGATCCACGGGGGCCGCCGGCGGGGACGCGAAGAGGCGCTCGTCGGGAATGCTCAGGATGGGGCACGCGGGCGCCGCCGCCGTAAGCTCTGAGAGATCGCGCTCGTCGGCGAGGATCAGCGCGGGCCTGGCTGCATCCAGGCGCAGCCGCAGATCCTTCGCGCGCAGCTGCTCGGTGCAGGGGAGCGCGACGGCGCCGATACGAAAACACGCCACCATCGCGAGCACCCACTCGGGGCGGTTGCCGATCAGGGTCATCACCACATCGCCCCTGCCGATTCCGAGCCCCAGCAGGGTCCCCGCGAGGCGCGCGCTTCGCTCCTGCACCTCGCCGAAGCGCCACTCGCGGCGGCTGCCATCGCGCGCCAGCTCCACCAGGGCAAGGCCTGAGGGGGGCCGGCGGTCAACCACCTCGCTCGCGAAGTTCCTCATAGTCACGGGCGGAGTCTCGCATTTGTCGGCGCGCCTCCGTGCTCGATGAGAGAACTGCGAACACCTGCGCGCCCGCCCCTCATAGCGCGGCCCCCTATTCTTAATAAAAATCTTTCTTCAACCCCTGGAGCGCGCTGAGATATGGCCGTAGCCACTTCCTCTTTCGAGCAGAACGACGAGCAGAAGGCGATCACCGAGATGGTGCGCCAGTTCGTCGATGAGCAGATCATCCCCAACGCCGAGCACTACGACTCCAAGGACGAGTACCCCGAGCCGATCGTGGAGCAGATGAAGGAGCTGGGGCTGTTCGGCATCACCGTCCCCGAGGAGTACGGGGGACTGGGGCTCGATCTGAGCACCTACTGCATGGTCGTCGAGGAGCTCTCGCGCGGTTGGATCTCGATCTCGGGCGTCATCAACACGCACTTCATCGGCTCCTACCTGCTGATGAAGTACGGCTCTGAGGAGCAGCGTCAGAAGTACCTCCCCCGCATGGCCACCGGCGAGATCCGCGCGGCCTTCTCGCTCTCCGAGCCCGAGCTCGGCTCCGATGTGCAGGCGATCAAGACCTCCGCGAAGAAGGTCGAGGATGGATCGTGGGAGATCAACGGGCAGAAGATGTGGGTCACCAACGGGCTGATGTCCACGCTCGTGTTCGTGCTCGTCAAGACCGACCCCGATGCGCAGCCCCGCCACAAGGGCTTCACGTGCTTCATCGCCGAGAAGGAGCCGGGGGTGAGCGAGAACACCGGCCCCTACGCGGGTCTCGTGGTGCCCCCCAAGATCAAGAAGATGGGCTACAAGGGCGTGGAGTCCACCGAGCTCGTCTTCGATGGCTACCGCTGCCCGTCGGAGAACATCCTCGGCGGCGAGAGCGAGGGCCTCAACGCGGGCTTCGCGCAGATGATGGACGCCCTCGAGGTCGGCCGCGCCAATGTCGCCGCGCGCGGCGTGGGCCTCGCGCAGCGCTCGCTGGAGCTCGCGCTGCGCTACTCCCAGGAGCGCAAGACCTTCGGCAAGCCGATCTCCGAGCACCAGGCGATCCAGTTCAAGCTCGCCGACATGGCCACCCAGGTCGATGCCGCACGGATGCTCACGCGCCGCGCCGCGCAGATGAAGGACGCCGGCCTGCGCTCGGATCTGGAGGCCGGTATGGCGAAGCTGTTCGCCTCCGAGGCGGCCTACTTCTGCGCCACCGAATGCCTTCGCATCCACGGCGGCTACGGCTACTCCAAGGAGTACGAGATCGAGCGCATCTACCGCGACGCGCCGCTGCTCTTGATCGGCGAGGGCACCTCCGAGATCCAGCGCATGGTGATCGGACGCAAGCTGCTTCAGCGCCACAAGATCTGACATGCCATAGGATCGCTCCGTCTGAGGAGGAGGGACCGATGTCAGAGGACGCAAAAACGCTGATCGAAGTCGCGGTGCGCAGGTTCTTCAAAGAAGTTCCTGCGCTCGAACCGCTCAAGCTGGTAGTCAACGTCGAACTGCGCGGTCGCGGCGACGTGCAGCACTTCCGCCTGGAGGTCCCCGGTCCCAAGGTCACGAAGGGGCCCGCCGCCGACGGCAAACTGCGCCTGGAAATGCGCCGCGAGTTCTTCAACATCATGGCCAAAGAAGGCAAGGTCCCCGACTGGGTTGAGGCCTTCACCTACGGTCAGGCGAAGGCCACGGGTCCCGAGCAGTTCCTCAAACTGATCGCCAACGTCGTCGAACGTCAGCAGGAGCGAGAGCGCACCCGGCGGGCCAAGCCCCATCCGAGCTAGCGGCAGCGGCCCGACGAGCGTCTAGTGGTACGCGGTGATCTGCTGCGCCAGGAAGGCCAGCGACGCCAGCAGGAAGAAGCACATCACGTACAGAGAGAAGTTTTCGTTCACGGCAACTCAGGGTTGAACGATAGTGCACGCCACGGTCGGTGGCGAGTTGTCGGGCTCAGGCGAGTATGGCCCCATTGTCGTAGAGCTTGATCACCTTCACTGGGTGGGTGGGATCCGAATCAACCGCATCCAGGCACAGGCGGCACAGCACGCACTCGTCGAGGTTCTTCTCCACGATCTCGAGCGTTCCGCCGTTCTGCTGGGCGAAGATGTCCACGGGGCATGCCTCGGTGAGCTTGGCTGCCAGGGTAGGGTCCGAGGCCGTCGCGTCGTCCACTTCAACAGCGATGAAAGTCCCGTCGCGCTTCATGCTGCGCTCCTCTCAGCGATCTTCTCGCCGATCATCGCGGGGATGTCCTCGATCCGCTCGGCCACCGTGATCCCGGCCTGCGCGAGGCGCGCGATCTTCTCGCTGGCGGTGTCCTCCTTGCCTTCCACGATCGTGCCCGCGTGGCCGAAGCTCATGCCGGGCATCTCGTCCATGAAGCGCCCCGCCATGAACGCGACGATCGGCAGGCGGGAGTTGTTCTCGGTGACCCAGCGAGCCAGCTCGGCCTCCATGCGTCCTCCGGGCTCGGTGTAGATCACGATCCCCTGCGTCTGCTCGTCGGCCTCGAACAGTGGCATCAGCTCGGCGTAGCTCGAGCCGATGATCGCGTCGCCGCCGATCGAGACGGCGGTTGACTGGCCGAGGCCCGCGGCGCTGAGGGTGGAGGACATCTCGGTGGTCATGCCGCCGCTGCGCGAGATCACGCCGATCGGGCCGGGCGTATAGGCCTGCGCGGCGTTGCGTGCGGGGCCCCCGATGCCGCCCATCTTGATCACGTCGGGCACGATGATGCCGAGGCAGTTGGGCCCGATGATGCGCGCGCCTCTGAGCGTCGCCAACTCCACCATCTCGGCCACATCGCGGCGGGGGATGCGCTCGGTGACGATCACCACGAGCTTCACGCCGTTCTCGACGGCCTCGAACACCGCGTCCTTGGTGAAGGCGGGGGGGACCGTCACAACCGAGCCGTAGATCGGCGCACCATGGTGCTCCACGGCCTGGGCGACGGTGTCGAACACCGGCACCCCGTGCACCTCGCGGCCGAGGCGTCCGGGCGTGACGCCGCCGACGACCTTCGCGCCGGCGCCGTAGTCGAGGCACTCACGCGTGAGGTTTACGGCCTCGCGGCCGGTGATGCCCTGCACGATGAACGTCGTCTCCGCGTCGATGAGAATGCTCATGCTGAATCTCTCCACCGCTCTGCGGGCCGCCTCGTTGAGGGACACACTCCGGTCGGCGTAGTCCACGCCGTACTTCTCGAGGATCTTGAAGCCCTCCTCCTCCCATGCGCCGGGGATGCGGAAGATCGCGATCTTCTCCGACGGGTCGTACCCCAACTCCAGGCATGCCTTGATGACGCCGCGCGCGACGATGTCCACGCGCGTGTTGGAGACGATCGACATCATCACCGCGATCTTGTCCACGCCGGGCTTCTGCAGCACGAGCTTCGCCAGCCCGCAGGCCTTCGATACAGAGGGGTTGCCGCCGATCTCGCAGTAGTTAGCGGGCTTGCCGCCGTGCGCTCTTACCGCGTCGAACAGCGTGAGCGAGCCGCCGCCCGCGCCGATCACGAGGCCGAGGTTGCCATCGAACTCGGTGACGTTGCCCGCCACGCCGCGGTGATCCTGGGAGTCCACCGCCTCGCCCGCCAGCTCGAAGGGCGTCGCCTCGCGCGCCTGGCGCGTCTCCTCGTCGCCCACGCCGAGTTCCTTCAGCAGCTTCTTGTGGCGTCCGCGCGCCTCGTTCTCCATGTCCATATGCGCGTCGAGCGCCACGAACGAGCCATCCTCGAGGCGCCCCAGCGGATTGATCTCCGCGAGCGTCATGTCGTTCGCCACGAACAGCTTCGCCAGGCGCGTGAGGATCGGCGTGAGCTTGTTCAGCGCGCTGCCTGTGACACCGGTGGAGGCGATCGTCTCCTTGGCCTCGAAGTCGCCGAAGGGGAGGATGTTGGAGAAGTGCCTGCGCCCCACCGCCTCGGGCTGCTCCTCAGCGACCTGCTCGATATCGATGCCACCCACGGGGGAGAAGATCATCACGGGCTGCTTGCGGATGCCATCCCACACGACGCCCGCGTAGTACTCCTGCTCGACCTCGGCCTTGGGGTCCACGAGCACGCCGCGCGGCATGTGCCCGTTGATCTCCAGCGCGAGGATGTCCCGCGCGTAGGCCTCGGCCTCCTCGGGGGTGTCGGCGAACTTCACGCCCCCGGCCTTCATGCGTCCGCCGGTGAGCACCTGCGACTTGATGACCGTCGGCCCGCCGATCCGCTGCGCGATCTCGCGCGCCTCTGCGGGGTCGGTGGTGAAGCCGTAGTCGGTGACGGGGATGCCCGCGCGCTTGACGACCTCACGCGCCTCGAACTCAAAGAATCTCATTTCGGCGCGGAACCCTACACAGACCGCGTGCTCGGTGTGGCCGTCGCCTGAGCGGATGGGCTCATCGTGCGGCCGTCCCTAGACGCCGGCCGGCTCGAACCCGTAGGCCGCAGCCAGCTCGGGGTCCTTACGCGCGAGCATTTCCGCGAGGCTCACCATCACCTGGCACTGCTTCCAGGTGGCGTCGTCCTGCATCTTGCCGTCGATCATGTGCACGCCGCGGCCGTCTGGGATCGCCTCGATCACCTTCTTGGCGAAAGCTACCTCGGCGGGGTCTGGCGAGTAGACGCGCTTGGCGATCGCGATCTGCGCGGGGTGCAGCGACCAGGCGCCCACGCAGCCCAGCAGGAAGGAGGCGCGGAACTGCGTTTCGCAGCCCTCCTCGTCCTTGATGTCGCCATAGGGGCCGTAGAAGGGCAGCGCGCCCACCGCTGTACAGGCGTCGACCATGCGCGCGATCGAGTAGTGCCAGGGGTCCTGCTGATAGCTGGGCCTTGGCGCCTCTGGGTTCTCCGGATCGGGGTCCGCGATCGTGCGATAGCCGGGGTGTCCGCCACCCACGCGCGTGGTCTTCATGCGCCTCGAGGCCGCCAGGTCGGCGGGGCCGAAGCTCATGCCCTGGATGCGCGGACTCGCCGCGGCGATCTCCTCCAGGTTGGCCACGCCGAGGGATGTCTCGAGGATCGCGTGCAGCAGGATCGGGCGCTCCAGGCCTGCCTTGGCCTCCAACTGGGCCAGCAGGCGATCCACGTAGTGGATGTCCTCGGCGCCCTCCACCTTCGGCACCATGATCACCTCGAGCTTGTCGCCGATCTCGCTCACCAGTTCGGTGATGTCATCGAGCACCCACGGGGAGGCCAGCTCGTTCACGCGCGTCCACAGGGCGGTGTCGCCCAGATCCATTTCGCGGCCGACCTTGATCAGGCCGGCGCGCGCCGCCAGCTTGTTTTCGACCGGCACCGCGTCCTCCAGGTTGCCCAGCAGGATGTCCACCTTGGGTGCGATATCGGGGACCTTCGCGACCATCTTCTCGTTGGAGAAGTCGAGGAAGTGGATCATCCGGGATGGCTTGAAGGGGATCTCGCGGGCGGGCTCCGGGGCGCCGATGGCGAGGGGCTTGAAGAAGGCACGGGGGTTGCGCAAGGCTGTTCTCTCCTGGGTGGGGCGGTTGCGGGCTGGCCGGCTGGCCGCTTTGAACCGTAGCGCCTGACGTGCGCTAGCAGCGGGCTCCACGGGTGGCGCAATAGAGTTCAGGGTCAAAGACCCAGATCAGGAGAGTGCGTTGAGTACCGAGACCACCACCGTCGAGACCGATCAGGCCGTACGCGAGGCGAGCGGCGCCCACCCCTATGGCCGCTACCTCGAGGAGTTCGAGGTCGGCGCCGTCTACAAGCACTGGCCCGCCAAGACCGTCACCGAGGCCGACGACCATCTGTTCTGCCTGATCACGATGAACCACCACCCGCTGCACATCAACGACGTGTACGCCGCCCAGTCTCAGCAGGGGCGCAACGTCGTGGTGGGGCCGCTGGTGTACTCGCTGGCGCTGGGCATGTCCGTGAGCGACGTCTCGGGCAAGGCGATCGCCAACCTCGCCACCGAAGAGCTCAAGCATCCCGCGCCGGTGTTCCACGGCGACACGCTCTTCTGCGAGTCCGAGGTGCTGGAGAAGAGGGAGTCGAAGTCAAAGCCCGATCGGGGCACCGTGAGGGTGCACACGCGCGTGCTCAACCAGGATGGCGTGCTGGTGGCGGAGTTCAAGCGCCTCGTGCTGGTGCCGCGCAAGAATCCCGCAGAGAGCTAGGTCCGGTACCCTCTCTGAATCGTCTTTCGCGCGACGCGGGCTTTGCGTCGTGCATCCAGCGGGCCACGGAGGAGCCCGCGCGCCTTGCCAGCGCCACCCCAAGCGAGACCCAAGGAGACCCGTTCACGTCATGGAGATCACCGCCACAACCGCCCCCCAAACCAATAACGAGCGCCTGCTGAACTGGGTCGAGGAGGTGGCAGCCCTCACCGAACCGCAGGACATCTATTGGTGCGATGGGTCGGCGGAGGAGTACGATCGTCTGTGCCAGAGCCTGGTTGAGGCGGGAACCTTCAACAAGCTCTCCGAAGCCAAGCGCCCGAATTCCTACCTGGCGCTCTCCGATCCCGGGGATGTGGCGCGCGTCGAGGATCGCACGTTCATCTGCTCGGCAACAGAGGACGAGGCGGGGCCCACGAACAACTGGCGCGACCCAGCTGAGATGAAGCAATTCCTCGGCGAACTCTTCCAGGGGTCGATGCACGGTCGCACGATGTACGTGGTGCCCTTCTCGATGGGGCCGCTCGGCTCTGACAAGAGCCACATCGGCGTGCAGCTGACCGACTCCGCCTACGTCGCGGTGAACATGCGCATCATGACGCGCATGGGCGCCAGCGCGCTCGAGGCGCTCGGTGAGGAGGGGGAGTTCGTGCCCTGCCTGCACTCCGTGGGGATGCCGCTCGACGACGATGTGCAGGACGTGCCGTGGCCGTGCAACGCCGACAACAAGTACATCGTGCACTTCCCCGAGACCCGCGAGATCACCTCCTACGGCTCGGGTTATGGGGGCAATGCACTGCTGGGGAAGAAGTGCCTCGCGCTGCGGATCGCCTCGGTGATGGCCCGCGACGAGGGCTGGATGGCCGAGCACATGCTGATCCTCAAGCTGACCTCGCCCGAGGGCGAGGTCAAATACATCACCGGCGCCTTCCCCTCGGCCTGCGGCAAGACCAACCTCGCGATGCTGATCCCCACGCTCGAGGGCTGGACGGTGGAGACGATCGGCGATGACATCGCGTGGATGAAGTTCGGCGAGGACGGCCGCCTGTACGCGATCAACCCCGAGGCGGGTTTCTTCGGCGTGGCGCCCGGCACGGGCGTGGACACCAACCCCAACGCGATCCACACGATCGAGCGCAACTCGATCTTCACCAACTGCGGGCTCACCGACGACGGCGACGTGTGGTGGGAGGGTCTCACCAAGGAGGCCCCCGCGCATCTGATCGACTGGCACGGCAACGACTGGACTGCGGAGTCGGAGACGCCCGCGGCGCACCCCAACGCGCGCTTCACCGCGCCTGCCTCCCAGGATCCGGCCATCGCGCGCGAGTGGGAGGACCCGATCGGCGTGCCGATCGACGCGATGCTGTTCGGCGGCCGGCGCTCAACGGTGGTGCCGCTGGTGACGGAGGCGCTCGACTGGGAGCACGGCGTGTTCCTCGGCTCGATCATGAGCTCCGAGAAGACCGCCGCGGCGGCGGGCACGGTGGGCGAACTGCGCTTCGACCCCTTCGCGATGCTGCCCTTCTGCGGCTACAACATGGCCGACTACTTCGCCCACTGGCTTGAGATGGGGCGCACTGCAGACGCCAAGCTCCCGAAGATCTTCTACGTCAACTGGTTCCGCAAGGACGCGAGCGGGCGTTTCCTATGGCCTGGCTTCGGCGAGAACTCGCGCGTGCTCGCCTGGGTGTTCGCGCGCTGCGCGGGTCACGGCGCCGCCGAAGAGACCCCGATCGGGCTGATGCCGCCCGTCGGCCCCGAGGGTCTGGATACGCGCGGAGTGGATGTCACCGCCGAGGACATGGCCGAGCTGCTGCGCGTGGACAGCGGCGAATGGCGCGCGATGCTCCCCCAGATCCGCGAGCACTTCGCGAAGTTCGACCGGCTCCCGCCGGAGCTGCACGCACAGCTTGATGCGCTCGAGAAGCGCCTCGCCTGAGGGCGGGGCGGATTGAGGCTTATTCGTGGCCGTGTGCTTCCGCGGCAGCCGCGGGAGGGCGGGACTCCTCGGCCAGTGAGGTGATGGTGAGGTCGCCGCGCGCGGCGACCTCGAGCACCTCGGTGGCCTCCTCCAGCGAGCGCGCATAGAGCTCCACGAGCAGGTGCACGATGATGCGCGCGTCGTCTTCGTGCTTGTGAAAGCGCACGTGCGTGAAGAACTCGCGCACGCCGTGGTCGCCGAAGGCGGCGTAGGAGAGGGCGTCGCCCGCGTCGGGCCCCGAGCAGCTCTCCACGTCATCGGCGTCCACTGCGACGGTGCACGAGGCAACCCAGGGGGTGCCGGCGATCATCCGTTCCCAGCGGTCCTCGATCGGCTCCACGCGGCCGTTGGAGAAGCCCAGGTGGGGCTGATCGTGCATGCAGTCCAGACACTGCACCACGGCCTCCTGCAACTCGTCCACGACTTCCGAGCGCTCGCCGGTGGCGGGGTCGATCTTGTGGATCCCCTCGTAGTGCACCTGCACCTCGAGATCCTGCGACCAGCAGCGGTAGCAGCGCAGCCAGCTGTGCGCGATCACTTGGGGTACGGAGCCCTCCATGGGGTCATTGTATGCGGGCTGCGGAGGAAAGTCCGACTGGTGCCGCGCCGAGCGGCCTGGAGGCACGGCAGAGTGGGCGCTCGGCAAACGCAGACGGGGCGCCCTGAGGCGCCCCGTCCGGGTGCTGCGGCGGTCCTTTTAGGGCCTCTGAGCTAGTGCTTCTTGTGTCCGTGCTTCGCGGGCTTCTTCGGCTTGAGCTTCACGAACACGCTCTGCAGGTGCGTCACGGGCGCACCGCCCGCGCGGTTCTGGAACGTGGTCGAGACGACGACGTTCAGCTTCTTGCCGGCCTTCAGCGCCTTGAGCACCTTGCTCGAGGGGTTGATGACTATCGAGTAGGTGCCAGCCGCTGAGATCGTCTGGGCCGTTGTGCCGAACACCACCGGGGCGTTGTTGAGGCACTTCTTGCCCTTCTTCACGAATCCGCGCTTGCACTTCTTGGACTTCTTGTGCTTCGCCGCTTCTGCGAGAGCCTCCTTGATGAGGGCATCCTCCTGGGCTCGGGCTAGTGTGGCGCCCTGCTGCACCACGCCCGTGGAGGTCGCCGTGCCGGGAGCCGGGAACTGGGCGATCACCACGATCTGCCCTGTCGTTGGGTTGAACTGGGGATTGCCCACTGGGATGAACGCGCCGCTCGGCGCAGGGGGCGGGGTGCTGGGCGGGGCTACGAACGTCACCTGGGCGGTGCCGGTTGGGTCGGCCGGCGCCTGAGCGCCGGTATTGCCGAGGTCCAGATACATCGAGATGACATCCAGTCCGACATTGCTTCCTGCGTACTGGATCTGAGCGGCGCCCTGCGCGTTGGTGGTGACGGCGCCGCTGCGCGGATTGGCTCCGGCGATCGTGTAGCGCAGGGGCGTGTTGGGGTAAGGCTGTCCGGCGTTGTTGATCGCGGTGACGTTGACCGTGGCCGTTGCCCCCTGTGTGAGGCTCTGCGAGGTCGGGGTGACCAGCAGGGTGGAGGGGATCGAGGTGTAGTTGACGATTGCGTACTTCTGTTCGGCCCCGGGCGCCAGACCATGACCTGCGGTGTAGTTGGTGTCCCAGGCGACGCCCGCTCCGTCGTCGAAGTCTTCGGAGCTGATGGTGTCGGGGAAGGCCGCGGTTGCGTTGGCGGAGTTTTCGACGTCGTGCCAGATGCCGCCGTTTTCGAGTGTGGCCCAGTAATCCTCGCCGTAGCTGCTCCACGCCGGCGTGGGCGAGCCGTCGAAGGTCTGGAGGTCCTCCTGGAAGCCGCCGAACACGCCCGAGGTCTGGTTCTGGCCGCCCACGAAGCGCGGGGGACCCGCAAGGAAGGCTCCGGTGCCGGTGTCGCTGCCGTTGACATACAGATCGCCGGCATAGATCGCGCGGTAGTAGACGGTCTTGGCGGACGTGTTCTTGACGTCGTAGTTGACGGTGAAGTAGGGGTTGCCGCTGACGTACTCGGTCGTCTGCGTGACTTCGAAGTACTTTTCCAGACCTACATAAGCGTCGTAGATTGTGACCACCGTGAAGGGCGCGGCTGCGCTGCCGTCGCCCGTGGGGCCCGTGTTCGAGACGGGTGTGTAGGCGATCCGCGGGGATGTGGTTTCGGAGGGCGGGCCGAAGCCCCTAGGTCCGGCATCCCCTTCGAAGCCGAACACGCGTCCGGCCTTGACTCCTTCGACTTCCGGACCCTGCAGGTCGGCCGGCTGTTCCGCGATTCCGCTAGCCGGCTTGTTAGGCGTGGCGATGAAGAATCCGCAGTCAGCCAGGCCGCCTTCTTCGAGGCTCTCGAAGTCTCCCGGGAAGAAGTCGCCGCCGGCGTTTGCATAGCTCGACTGGCACCTCCCGACTTCGTCGACGTAGACCGTGAGCGGGTTTCCGCCGAACTTGATGGGGAGCGCCGCACCGGCGCCGGCCACGAAGGTGCCGAGTCCCGCCAGGGCGAGCGCGACCGCCAAAAGACCTCTGAACTTGCTCATATCTGCGAATGCCTCCTTGGGGCCCAGCTTTGGCTACCCGAACGTAAAGGAGTAGCCCGTGATTCCGGATGCTAGCCGCAAGCTCAGACGGTGGCGCTGGTTGCTGGACAGAGAGACCAGCGAGTAGAGGCGTTCGTCGGTGACGGTGACCATCCCGTTGTGCACATCCGCACCAGCCTGCGCGGCCGAGATGGGGCGCCCGTCGAGTAGCACCTGCATCTGGCGCGGGCGGCGATCCTTGGAGGCGAGCACGAGGTAGACGTCCTTGGCCTGCACCTCGGCGTCGATCCCCGCGCCGGCCACGGCGAGGGCCGGCTGGGCGGCGATGTTCCAGGTGCCGCTGTAGGCGAACTCGTTGAGCGCCAGATCGCCCGCTGGAGGCGCGCCGTAGTTATGCACGCTCGGCTTGGGCCCGTTGACCCAGCCCTGCGCGCGCGCGGTGCCCAGGTAGGTCTCGGGGGTCGCTTCGAGGCTCGGCGTGATGGCGCCGGTGGGGTGGCTCATCGCGCCCACGCGCGCGCCGGCTTCGGCGAGCAGCGCGCGGATCGCGGACTCCGTCTTGTCGTAGTCGCCCTCGCCGATCGCCGCGTAGCGCACCTGCCCGGAGGCGTCCACGAGGTAGTCGGCGGGCCAGGACTGGTTGCCGTAGGCGTTCCAGGTGCCGTATTCGTTGTCCTGCACCACCGGGTAGTGGATGCCGAGGCGTCCGATCGCTTCGGCCACGTTCGAGGCCTCGTGCTCGAAGGCGAACTCGGGCGTGTGCACGCCCACGATCGTGAGGCCGCGGGGGCCGTAGGTGGAGTCCCACGCCTCCAGGTAGGGGAGCGTGCGCAGGCAGTTGATGCAGGTGTAGGTCCAGAAGTCGATCAGCACCACGTGCCCGCGCAGGGCGCTCATGCTCAGGGGGCGATTGCCCGGCGTGTTGAACCAGTCCTCGGTTTCGCTGAATTCGGGCGCGGGACCGAGGACGGGGAGCGCTTCGGCGGCCGCCAGCAGCGTGGCCTGCGAGGCGTCGTGCGAGAGCGTCTTGGGCATCGGCGTGGCGTCGCTCGCAAGGAACTTCTGCCGGCGCCCGTCGATCTTGCTCAATCGGCTCTGCACCGCGTGGGAGCTCTCCAGCGACGCGGTGAGGTTGACGTTGGGGATGTGCTGGGCGATGTACTGATCGAAGCGCACGTCCACGTTGGTGAGGATCAGCAGCGCGGTGGCCACCATGATCGCGCCGAGCGTGCGCTGCAGCGCCGGACCGCGCCCCGCGGCGCGCACCCGGTCGAACACGCTGCGCCCGCCGAGCGCCAGCACGAGCAGCACGAGCGCCGAGCCGGCGGAGTAGGCGATCGCGATCGCGACGGTTCGCCCGGTGGCGGCGCCCACGGAGATCACCGCGGCGAGAATGGGCCCCGCGCAGGGGGTGTAGACGAAGCCGAGCGCCGCCCCCACGACCAGCCCGGAAGCGAAGCCGTCGCCGCGATTACGCGGGCCTAATGCCGCCAGCCGCGAGAGGCGCGCCTCGAGGCGGTCGCCCAGCGCGGGCACCATCAGCGCGAGGCCTCCCGCGAGCAGCACGAAGACCGCGAGTAGGCGCAGGGGGTCCGAGCCGAGGCCCACGCCGCCAACCACCTTGGCGATGCCGACGATCGTGACGGTGAAGGTGACGCTCAGCCCGAGCACCACCCCCAGCGGCCGCCGCCGCCCGCCAGCGCCCGCGCTGGCCAGCAGCGCGGGGAGCACGGGCAGCACACACGGCGACAGCGCGGTGCCGGCTCCGGCGAGCAGCGCGAAGGCGAGGAGGAGGACCATGGGAGCAGCTTGAGTGTCCCCGGTGTGCCTTACGGAAGGCTTAGTCAGGAGATACCGGCGCGCAGGGTCGTCTCGAAGTCCGCCTTCGCGATCGGCCCGATGCAGGGCGAGGTGGCGCCGGCGGCGCGGTAGCGCTCCACGCCCGCGCGCACCTCCGCCTCGTCGCCCACGGCGGTGAGCTGATCGAGGAAGTCCTCGGAGACGGCTGCCCCCATGCGCTCGACATCGCCCGAAGCGGCGTCGTAGGCCTGCAGATCGGCGCCGAAGCCCGAGCGCTCGATCATCGCGCGGTAGAAGGGCAGGCCGAAGTAGGGCAAAAGGTCGCGGCGCATCGTGGCGTAGGCGCCCGCGCGGTCCTCGGTGAGCGCGGTGGGCACGGCGGGCACGATGTCAAAGCCCTCCAAGGTCTTGCCCGCGCGCTCGCGTCCTGCGGTGACCTCGGGGATGACGACATCGCGGATGTACTGCGGGGAGCACAACCACAGCAGCACGCCGTCGCCGAGCTCGCCGGCGAGACGGAGCATCGCAGGGGAGAGCGCGGCGATGTAGAGCGGCAGCTGCGGGCGCGGATCGAGACCCATGAGGCGAAAGCCGGTGCGCCACTTCTCGCCCGCGGGCGGATCCTCGCCGCGCAGGATGGCGCGCACGATCGAGGCGTATTCGCGCATCTCCTTGACGGGGCGATCGATCGACTGCCCGTGCCAGCCCTCCACGACGACGCGGTGGGAGATGCCGAGCCCGAGCGTGAGGCGCCCATCGGAGAGCTCGTCGATCGTGGCGGCCGTTTGGGCCATCGTGGCGGGTGTGCGCGTGTAGATCGGCACCACGCCCGTGCCCACGCGGATACGGCTCGTGGCGAGCGCGTAGGCGGTGAGCACCGTGAGCGACTCGCGCCCGGCGATGTGCGTTACATAGACGCTCTCGTAGCCGAGCGACTCGGCGAGCCGAACGCGCTCGACAGCCTCAGCGAGTGAGCGCCCGGTGGAGATGAAACAGCCCGTTGCCATCGAGCGCCAGCATATGGGAGAGGCGTGCCGGTTGCGTGGGCGCAGTTGGCGGAGCCGCGCCAGCGCACCGTCTGCCGGTGGGGAGTAACGCGTCTTGTCTTCCTGGCCCCTGCGCTGAGTGCGCGGACGCCTGCGCTTCGAGGGGGTCAGCGCCGTACGAGCACGTATACGAGCGCGATCGCGAAGCCGATCTGCCCGAAGGCGAGCGCGGTGCCGAGGTTGGGCGCACCGAGCGCGCCGGCAAGGGCGCTTGCCACGACGAAGGCGCCGAGCATGATCAGCAGATCGCCCGCGATGTGGCGGGCCGAGCGTTGGGGTCGGTTGCTCGGAGGGGGCTCGGATCACCGGCCATCCCCTCCTCCAAAAAAGTCACGAGGGCGGCCTCGTCGAGCGTGGGGTCCTGCTCGGCGAGCAGACGCCGCGCCGCTGTGCGCCCGCCGAGCGTGCGCAGCCCCCGCTCGCCGTGCTCATTCGCGAAGTCCTCGAGCGCTCCCGCGCGTCGCGCGTGCAGACGCCGCTCGCTGAGATCGAGGCCGGCGCGGTGCTCCTCCAGCGCCGCCACCAGCTCCTCGACGCCTCGTGGGGGAGGCAGCGAGGAGACCGCCACCACGGGCGTGGCGCGCGAGCCGAGCGAGCGCAGCGCCGCACTGAGGTCGCGCCGCGCGCTCACCGCCACCTGTCCGAGGTCGGCCTTGGTGACGACGAGCACGTCGGGGATCTCCATGATGCCCGACTTCAGGAACTGCAGCACGTCGCCGCAGCCGGGCTGCACGATCACCGCGACCGTGTCCGCCACGTCGGCGACATCGGTCTCGGCCTGGCCCACGCCGACGGTCTCGATCACGACCACGTCGAAGGCCGCCGCGAGCGCCTGCGCCGCCGCGCGCGTGGCCCAGGCAAGCCCCCGAGCCGCTCGCCGGCGGCGGTGGAGCGGATGAACACGCCCGCGTCGGAGGGGTCGAAGTCGATACGCGCGCGGTCGCCCAGCAGCGAGCCGCCCGAGCGCCGCGAGCTCGGGTCGACGGCGAGCATCGCCACGGTCTTTCCGTGTGCGCGCCAGGTGTGCAGGAGGGCCGAGAGCAGCGTCGACTTGCCCGCGCCGGGGGGGCCGGTGACGCCGACGATGTGCCCCGGCGCCTCGCGGCCGAGCGCCGCGGGGGAGACCTCGCCCAGTAGCGCCGCGGCCTGCTCGCGGTCGGCGGCGGTGGTGCTCTCCAGCAGGTTGAGCGTGGCCGGCGCGGCGCTCAGCTCGCGCGCGCGCAGGCGCGCGCCGAGCGCGGCCCCTTCGTCGCTCACGCGAGCCGTGGCGGACGGCCGTCGCCGTTGCCGCACGGCGCTCGCTGCGTCGGCGTCCACCAGCGCGACGATGTCGCGCATGATGCGGGTGATGTCGAAGTCCTTGGGCGTGTACACCGCGGCGACGCCCGCGGCCTTCAGCGGGGCGACGTCCTGCTCGGGGATGATCCCGCCGACGACCACCGGCGCGTCCACGCCCGCCTTGCGCAGCGCGTCGATCACCGCGGGGATCAGCTCGCGGTGCGAGCCCGAGAGGATCGACAGGCCGATCACGTGCACGCCCTCCTGCAGCGCCGAGGCCGCGATCTGCGGGGGGGTGAGGCGGATGCCCTCGTACACCACGTCCATGCCCGCGTCGCGCGCGCGCACGGCGATCTGCTCGGCGCCATTTGAGTGCCCGTCGAGGCCGGGCTTGCCCACGAGGATCTTCAGGCGCCGCCCGAGGCGCTCCTGCAGCTGGGCGACCTGCTCGCGCAGCCCCTCGAGGTCCGCGTCGGACGCGGCCGCGGCGGCCTCGCCCACGCCGGTGGGGGCGCGGTAGCAGCCGAACACCTCGCGCAGCGTGCGCGCCCACTCGCCCGTGGTGGCGCCCGCGCGCGCGGCGGAGATCGTCGGGAGCATCAGGTTCTCGGCGCCATCCTCGAGCGCGCGACACGCTCGAGCTCGGCCGAGCGCCGCATCCACGGCCGCCTGGTCGCGCTCGGAGCGCCAGCGGCGCACGGCCTCGATCTGCTCGGCTTCGATCGCCGGATCGACCACCAGTATGCCGCCCTCGGCGTCGTCGGTGAGCGGGGAGGCCTCGGTCTCGGTGAAGCGGTTCTGTCCCACCACGGTCTGCTCGCCGGACTCGATGCGGCGGATGCGCTCGCGGTGGGAGTCCACGAGCGCGCCCTTCATGTAGGGGACGGCCTCGACCGCGCCGCCGTGCTCGGCGACGACGGCCATCTCCGCGCGCGCGCCCTCCAGCAGCTCCTCCACGAGGCCCGTCCATCACGTGCGAGCCCTCGAAGATGTCGGGGTACTCGAGGATGTCCGTTTCATAGGCGATCACCTGCTGGATGCGCAGCGACCACTGCTGATCCCACGGCCGCGGCAGCCCCAGCGCCTCGTTCCAGGCGGGCAGCTGGATCGCGCGCGCACGCGCGTCGCGGCCGAGCGTCACGGCGAGCGTCTCGAGCACGATGCGCTGCACGTTGTTCTCGGGCTGCGCCTCGGTGAGCCCCAGCGAGTTGACCTGCACGCCGTAGCGGAAGCGCAGCCGGCGCTGGTCGCTGACGCCGTAGCGCTCACGCCCGAGCTCCTCCCAGAGGATCGCCATCGCGCGCAGCTTGGCGTGCTCCTCGATGAAGCGCACGCCGGCGTTGACGAAGAAGGAGATGCGCCCGAACACTTCGCCCATCAGCTCCTCGCTGCGATCTCCGAGGCGTCTCTTGGACCGCGTCGAGCACCGCGATCGCGTTGCTCATCGCGTAGGCGATCTCCTGCACCGGCGTTGCCCCCGCCTCCTGCAGGTGGTAGGAGCAGATGTTGATCGGGTTCCACTTGGGCACGTGCTCCACGGTGTAGGCGATCATGTCCGCGATCAGGCGCATCGAGGGGGCGGGTGGAAACGCGTAGGTGCCGCGTGCGAGGAACTCCTTGACGATGTCGTTCTGCGTGGTGCCCTGCAGCGACTCCTGGGCACGTCCTGCTCCTCGGCGGCGACGATGTACAGCGCCAGGAGCCACGCCGCGGTGGCGTTGATCGTCATCGAGGTGTTCATCGCATCCAGCGGGATGCCCTGCATCAGCGTCGCCATGTCGCCGCGGTGTGAGACGGGCACGCCGACCTTGCCCACCTCGCCGCGCGCGAGCTCGTCGTCGGGGTCATAGCCCGTCTGCGTGGGCAGGTCGAAGGCAACCGACAGCCCCGTCTGGCCCTTCGCGAGGTTGCTGCGGTAGAGCTCGTTGGAGGCCTTCGCGGTGGAGTGCCCGGCGTAGGTGCGCATCATCCACGGCCGATCGCGCTCGGGCAGGCGTGGGGAGTGCTCGCTGCTCATGCGCTCAATTGTAAGGCCGGCGCCGGGAGCTATTATCCTGGCCCTCGATGAGCCAGACGATCGAGCTGCCGCGCACCGACGGCGCCGGGCACGGGACATGGAGGAAGTTGGCGCGTGATCGTGCGCAACGACGACCACAACACCTTCGATCACGTCGCTCGTACGCTGGCGCGGTTCATCCCTGGTGTAACGCTCGAGCGAGGTCATGAGATCGCGAGCCAGATCCACAACACGGGCCAGGCGATCGTCTACACCGGCCACCAGGAGCCGGCTGAGCACTACTGGGAGCAGCTCAAGGGCGCCGGGTTGACGATGGCGCCGCTGGAGCAGTGCTGAGCGATTCTCTCGCTCAGGCGCTGTGAATGCCGTTGCCGGCGCCGTTGCCGTGCCCATTGCCGGCGCCCGCGGGACCGGCACACCCTCGGTGATCGCGCCGCTGGCGGTGAGGTCCCACCAGCCGTAGAGCACCGGCACCTGATACCAGCTGGAGTGGCGCGCGCGGAAGTCGATCATCTCCGGTCCCGCCCAGTAGCGCTCCCAGTCCAGATGCTCCTCGAAGCGCGCGAGCTGCTGGAAGCGGTAGCGATCGTCGCGCATTCGATACACCGCGTAGGAGTCAGCGCCGTAGCGCAGCGCCACTGCGGCGATGTCGTTGAGGACATCCTCGAAGCCATCCTTGCGAAAGCCCGTGGCGTACCACGGGACGATCACGGTGCCGTGGCCGTAGTAGCCGGCCATCAGGCGCCGACCTCCGCGTGGATCGCGCCGGGGCCATCCGCGGTCTTGCCCTGGCCCTCCTCGGTGGCGCCCACGAGGATCGAGATCTTGCCGAGGTGCTTGTTTTCGAGCATCAGCTGGTGCGCTTCGGCGACGCCCTCGAAGCCGAGCGTGCGCCACAGCACCGGGCGGATCTGCCCGCTCTCGATCAGCTCGTTCGCCTTCATGCACTCATATGCGTTGGCGAAGTGCGAGCCGAGGATCTCCTTCTGCTTCATCCACAGGTAGCGCACGTCGAAGTCGAGGTTGTAGCCCGTGGTGCCGGCGCAGATGACCACCTTGCCGAACGGCTTGACCGTGAACACGGAGGTTGGAAAAGTCGCCTTGCCGACGTGCTCGAAGACGATGTCGGGGGCGTCGCCGAGGATCTGCTTCACGCGCTTTGAGAATTCGCGCGAGACGCCGAAGCGGGCCTTGTCCTCCTCGGGGGTCTCCTTGCCCGTACGCATCATGCCCTTGAACTCCGCGCGGTCGATGTAGTCCACAGCGCCCAGGCGCTTCACCAGCTCGCCCTTCTCGGCGCTCGAGACGACGCCCACGCAGTGGGCGCCGGCGGCGGCGCAGAGCTGCGTGGCGAACACGCCGAGGCCGCCGGCGGCGCCCCAGATCAGGACGTTGGCGCCGGCCTGGATCTTGCAGCGCGTGATCAACATGCGGTAGGCCGTGAAGTACACGAGGCCGTAAGAGGCCGCCTCCTCCCAGGTGAGCGCCTGGGGCTTTGGCAGCAGCTGCTGGGCCTGCACCTTGGTGAACTGTGCGAACGAGCCCCACGTCGTCTCGTAGCCCCAGATCTTCTGCGAGGGCGCCGCCATCGGGTCGAGGCCGTGGACCTCGGGATCCTCGTAGGAGGCCTGGTTGCAGTGGATCACGACTTCGTCGCCCGGCTTCCAGCGGGTGACGCCGGCGCCGACCTTCCACACGATCCCCGAGGCGTCGGAGCCGCCGATGTGGTGCCCGTACTGGGGATGGTCGCCGTAGCGCCACACGCCGACCGGTTCGCCGAGCGCGGCCCACACATTGTTGTAGTTCACGCCCGCCGCCATCACGCGCACGATCACCTCGAAGGCGCCCGGCTCGGGCACCTCGATCTCCTCGACCTGGAAGGCGTCCTTCGGTTCACCCTGGCGCTCCTCGCGGATGACCCACGCGGCCATCGTCTTGGGCAGCTCGCCCGGCTCGGTGTCAACCTCGGAGATCTGTTTCAGGTCGATAGCCACGGTGTCGTTTTCCTCCATTGATCGCAGAGCCCGCCCACACTGGACGGAGCAGCAATCCTATCCTGGCCAGCGCCCGCAAGGGGCGCCGAGGCCCGGAAATCGCTTTCTCGGGACCCCGGTCGCATCCGCTGCCTGGAGGAGCTGTCGCTCAGGCGTGCACGGCTTCGGCGGCGGCCGTCTCCGGCGCGTCCGCTCGCCTGGGCTCGGCGTGAGCCCCACCGGGCACCATCGCCTGCGCGCGCGAGGCCACCAGCACCCACGCCAGCACCGAGCCGAGCAACGCCACCGCGGCGCCCACGCGCAGCCCGTACTGCAGTGCGTACACGTAGGCTTGGTGGGTCGCGGCGAGCACCTGTGGGGGCACGCCGTGCAGCACACCGCCCGAGCCGAGGCCTTCGGTCAGCCGGGCCCTGTCGCCGACGGGCACGAAGGGCAGCAGTTCGTTGATCCGCGAGCCGCCGAGGCCGCTCACCAGCGCGCCCGTCGCGGCCACGCCGAAAGTGCCGCCCACCATCCGGTTCTGGGAGAGGATGCCCGAGGCGACCCCCGCCTTGTTCTGCTCCACCGAGTTCATCGCGGCGGTGCTCATCGGCGACATCGTGAGGCCGATGCCGATGCCCATCAGCATGAAGCCCGGCAGCAGCGAGAGGTAGGAGCTGGAGACCGTGAGGTGCGACATCCAGAACAGCGCGCCAGAGACGATCGCGAGGCCGAGCGTCATCAGCGGGCGTGGTCCCACGCGATCGGCGAGGCGTCCCGCGATCGGACCCATCACGATCACGAGTGCCGTGGAGGGCAGAAAGCGGATGCCGGCCTGCAGGGGGGTGTAGCCGCGGATGTTCTGCAGGTACAGCGCGAGGAAGAAGAACATCGCGAGCATCGCGAAGCTCACGATGAACGCGACCACGTTGGCGCCCACGAAGGAGCGCGCGCGGAAGAAGTTGAAGTCGACCATCGGCACGCGGCGGCGCAACTCGACCTGCACGAACGCGAAGAGGCTCACGGCGGCGAGAGCGAACAGGGTCAGCTCGCGCGCGGAGCCCCAGTGCCAGGTGTTTCCCTGCACCAGCGCGAGCACCAGCGACGCGAGGCCGATGGTGAGGGTGAGCACACCAGGGATGTCCACGGTGGGCTCCACCGTTTCATCGCGCGACTCGCGCACCGCGAACAGCGCAACGAAGATCGCGCCCGCGGCGATGGGTACGTTGAGGAAGAAGATCGACTGCCAGCTGACGGTTTCCACGAGGAAGCCCCCCACCACGGGTCCGATCGCAAGCGCCATCGCCGAGACCCCCGCCCAGGTGCCGATCGCCTTGCCGCGCTCCTGCGGTGGGAATGCGTTGGTGATGATCGAGAGCGTCATCGGCATCATCAGCGCCGAGCCGCTGCCCTGAATCGCCCGCCACACCACCAGCCACGTGTCGCTTGGCGAGAAACCGATCGCGGCGCTGGCTGTCGCGAAGATGACGACGCCGATGAGGAAGATCCGCCGTCGCCCAAAGATGTCGCCCAGGCGCCCGCCCGTGACGAGCAGCACCGCGAACGTGAGCGTGTAGGCGCTCACGGTCCACTCCAGCGTGGAGGTTGTCGCGTCCAGGCTGCGCTGAATCGAGGGCAGCGCCACGTTCACGACCGTGTTGTCGAGCATGATCATGAACAGCGCGAAGCACATCGCCCCCAACGTCCACCAGCGACGGTTCTCCTCGGTCATCCGGATGGCTGCGATTCGCGCGCTCATGAGGCGGTTCCTTTCTGGGGGGGCGGCAACTGCGAAATCTCTGTGGGGCTCGGCCGCAGCGCGGCCAGCTCGGGGCGCTCGGCGAGGATCAGCTCGAGCGCATGGCTGAGAGCCTGCGCCTCCTCCTCGCTGAGGGACGTAAGGAACTCCTGCAGCCCGATCAAGCGGGCCTCGTTGAGCGTGCTCGTAACGGTGCGTCCCGCATCGGTGAGGCAGATGCGCTTCATGCGCCTGTCGGTGGGGTCTTCGTAGCGGTCCACGAACCCACGCTCGTACAGCCCATCCACGGCCCGGCTCATCGCGGGCAGCGAGACCTTCATCGCCTCCGCCAGTCCCTTCACCGAAGGCTCGCTTGCGTCGACGTCCATCCTGCACAGCGCCTTGATCTGCGTGAACGACAGATCGAGTTCCACGATCGCGTTGAACGCACCCACGTTCGAGTTCCGCATCAGATAGGTCGCCAGCGCAAACATGTCGCTGATCAGGGTCTTGCGGGACGCCTGTGCGGGGACACGAGTTGCTTGCATGCACGCAAGTATAGCTGCCTACGCAACTATTGCGCGTGTGACATCGATCACACAGGTGTAAAGCTGCTCAGGGCGCGAACGGAAGATCTACGACTTCGGCGGTGCCCTGCGTACTGACGGTCACGCTCGCGCCCGGCTCCGCCTCGCGGCGCACGAGCGCGAGTGCGATCGACCCCAGGGTGGGGGAGAGGACTGAGCTGCCGAGGTGGCCCACGATGCGCTCGCCCAGGCGCAGCTCCTCGCCGGGTGCGGCCGGGGCGGAGAGGCGCAGGCCGCGCAGGTGGCGGTTTGGTTTGCCCTTGTAGTGCAGGCGCGCGACCGTCTCCTGGCCCACGTAGCAGCCCTTGGTGAAGCTCACCGCGCGCTCGTTGAGGGCGGCCTCCTGGGGGATCACCGTGTTGTCGAGGTCGATGCCGTAGCGCGGGCGTCCGCGCTCCACGCGCACGATCTCCGCGGCTGCCTCGCTTACCGGCTGGGCGCCGGCGGCGATGAGGGCTTCGCTTACGGCCTCGCGGTCCGCGGCGTCGCAGAGAACGTCGATCCCAGCTGCATCTGTGGCTATCAGACGCACCTCGCGTCCGGCGCTCGTTGCCGGCATGTGGGCGTGCTCGCGATCGGGAGGCGTGATGTCCACAGGGGCCAGTGCCTCGTGGGCTGCCGCGCGCATCGCCACCTCGCGGCTGGCGGGCCCCACGAGCGAAAGCAGCGCGCACTCCAGCGTGCGCTTGTGCAGCTCCACCTCGTAGCCGATCTTGAAGCGGCGGATCATGTCGAACAGGGCCTGCAGCGCCACGCGCTCGGTGTCCAGCAGCAGCTCCTCGCCGGTGTCCAGCACGCGCATGTCGCCGAGCATCTTGCCCTTGTGGGTGAGGAAGGCCGCGTAGCAGCCCTCACCGGGCTTCAGCGCCTCGATGTCGTTCGTCACCTGCCCCGCGAGGAAGCTCTTCGCGTCCGGCCCGCTGAGGGCGAGCTTGCCCCGCTCGGAGCGATCGACGAGTCCACAACCCTCGCGCAGCGCGCCGTACTCGATGCGCAGGCTCTCCGTATCGGCGGCGGGCGGTGCGGTGGGGGTAATGGGGCTGGCGTCGGTGGAGGCCACTGATTCGAGGATAGCCCGCGGTCTGCCGCGCTCGATCGCGCCGAGGGCCTCTCGGCTTCTCCGGCGCGGAACGGGTGATGCGGCCCGCCGCGCTCGCTACCCTTCCAAGCCATGGGCCTCGCCGAAACCTTCCAGCAGACAATCGATGAGCTGCCCGACGATTGGACAGACCTCGAGCTCGACCTGCGCATCGCCGACGAGTCGCGCTACATCGATGCGGCCGTGTACCTCGCGACTTGCAACGCCCAGCCCTACTCCCACCACGACTGGCACTGGCGGCTGCTCGTCGCCCACCGCTTCGGCCACGCCGCCGCCGCGCCCACCGTGCACTGCGCGCTGGGCCTGCTCGATGACGCCGGCATCGAGGGCGAGCTGATCGTGCGCGAGCTGCGCGAGGGGCGCGCCGAGGTCACCCAGATGTGGGGCCGCCCTCAGTCCGCGCGCGAAGAGTTCCTGCGCCTGCGCGCGCAGTAGACGGCAGGAGGCTGAAGTGACACCGCGCGTGGTGGCGCTCGTCCCGGACCTGCTGTTCGGCTCGCAGGTGCAGGGGATGCTCCGGGCCGGCGGCTTCGAGGTCGAGCTCGTGGCGAGCCCGGAGCCGGCGCGGCAGCGGCTTGCGGGTGCGGCGGTGCTGGTGATCGATCTCACAAGCAGCGATCTCGATGGGCCCGCCTTCGTGCGCGATCTGGCCGGCAGCGGCGCCCTTGCTGACGTGCGCACGCTCGGCTTCTACGCCCACGTCGACCCCGACGCCCGTCAGCGCGCGATCGACGCCGGCTTCGATCAGGTGGTTCCCCGCTCGCGCATGGCGCGCGAGGGGGCGGAGCTGATCAGGCGGCTCATCCCGGAATAGTCGCCACCGACTCCCCGCCGTGCTCGATCCGGCGAGCCTCGCGGGGATCGAGCGGGATCAACGCGCCGTTTGGCACTCGATCGGCCAGCGTCGCGCCGTGCTCGAGGTGCAGCGAGAGCGCCAGTCGGATCACCCCGCCGTGGCACACCACCAGCGCTGGAGCCTCCGCGCGGCGGATGTCGTAGATCGCCGCCGCCACGCGCACACCCTGCTGGATGAAGCTCTCGCCGCCGGGGAAGCCGAAGTGGGGGTCGCCCTCCACGAACTTCTGAAACTCCTCGGCGTTCTCGGCCTGGATTTCGCTGAACAGGCGGTCGGTCCAGTCGCCCGCGTCGGTCTCCATCAGGCGCGCATCCTCGCGCGGGGTCAGTTCGATGCGCTCCGCCACGATGTCCGCCGTTTCGCGCGCGCGCAGCAGCGGGCTGCACCACAGCGCTTCGAAACCGTGTGTTGCGGCGCGCTCGGCCAGTTCGCCGGCCTGCTCGAGCCCGGTCGCATCGAGGGGAATCTGCAGCTGGCCCTGAAAGCGGCCCTCGTGGTTGTACGCCGTCTGGCCGTGGCGCGCCAGGAAGACGCGGGGAGAGCTGCCCATCGCGCCCAGGATAGTGGCCCGCACGCGCGGATCGCCCCGGCAGCTCTCAGAACGCCGGCCGGGGGTCTGCGGGAAAGCCTTACTCGGCGATGCCCTCCGCCACCGGCGGCGGCTCCTCCTGCGAGCGACTCGGCAGGTACAGCCACTCATATAGCACCGCCGCGATCGCCCCGCCCACGAGCGGGCCGACGTACCAGACCCAGCCGTTGGACCAGTAGTTGCCCACCAGCTGCGGGCCGAACGCGCGCGCCGGGTTCATCGCCGCGCCCGTGAAGGGGCCGCCGATCAGAATGTCGATCGTGATCGTCAGGCCGATCATCAGCGCCGCGATCGACTTGAACGCGCCCTTCGGGTCCACTGCGGTGCCAAACACCACCGTCACCAGCAGAAACGTGAGGATGCCCTCCAGCACAACGCCCGCGCCCGCATGAACTTCGTGACCGAGCGCCGGCACGCCCAGGTGCACCGCGTCGGTCGGTCCGCTCGGCAGCAGCTCCTTCAGCAGCAGCGCCGCCGCTGCCGCGCCCGCCAGCTGGGCCACCCAGTAGAGAACCGCGAGCGCCGGCTTGATGCGGCGCGTCAGCAGGAAGCCAAAGGTCACCGCAGGGTTGAAGTGCGCGCCCGACACGCGCGCATATACGGCCACCATCACGCCGATCGCGAGGCCGTGGGCGATCGCCACGCCGATCAACGACGAGGATTCGAGGCCTTCGGAGGCGATGATCGAGCCGGCGCCAACGAAGATCAGGGTGAACGTGCCGATGAACTCGGCCACAGCGAAGCGTGCATTGTCTTTGGGCATGAGCGCAAACTACGAGGCCGATCGGACGGATCTGCGAGGGCGTCATACACTGCGGGAATGCGGAGGGTCACCTACTCGCGCAACCTGACGCTCTCGCTCTCGCGCACGTGTCAGTGCCACTGCAAGTACTGCTCGTTCGCCACGCACCGAGCGCATCTCTACGCGCCCGAGGAGGTCATCTCGATCATCGACGGCGCCGGGCGGCGCGGGGTCAAGGAGCTGCTCGTGCTCACGGGCGAGCGCCCGGAGATCAACCGTGAGGTCGCCGCGCGCCTTGTCGAGTACGGGCACGAGGACTTCACCGCCTACGTCGTCTGGACGTGCGAACGGGCGCTCGAGCACGGACTGCTTCCGCACACCAACCTCGGCGTGCTCTCGCGTGAGGACCTCGCGCGCCTGCGCGAGGTCACGGCCTCGCAGGGGCTGATGCTGGAGTCGATCTCCGAGCGCCTCATGCAGACCGTCCATGCCGGCTCGCCCACCAAGCATCCCGCCCGCCGCCTGGAGACGATCAACGCGGCGGGGGAGCTGCGCATCCCCTTCACCTCGGGCATCCTCGTCGGCATCGGCGAGACCGAGGAGGAGCGCATCGCCTCATTGGAGGCCCTCGCCGCCGTGCACGCCCAGCACGGGCACATCCAGGAGGTGATCCTGCAGAACTACGTCCCCCACCCGAAGTACTACGGGCAGGAGCCCGCGCTCATAGCCGAGGCCGCCGCGCGCGAACGCTGGGGGGAGGGCAACGCGGGCGGCCCCGCGCGCGCAGGCGACGACGGGGACCTCGACGTGGGGGACTCTGCAGAGGGGGCAGGCACGATCCCGCTGCCACGCTGGGCCACCGAGGGCGCAGGGCCGGTGTCGATCGAGGATATGAAGCGGCTGATCGCGGAGACCAGACGGCTGATGCCCGACGTGGGCATCCAGGTGCCGCCGAACCTCGCCGATTGGTGGCCCGAGCTGGTCGCCGCGGGCGCCACTGACCTGGGGGGCCTCTCCGCCAACGGGGATCACATCTCCCCCGAGCACCCATTCCCCTCGCCACATCAGGTGCGCAAGCGCCTCAAGCAGGAGGGCTACGCGCTCACCGAGCGCCTCTGCGTCTACCCCCAGTACATCAACCAGCAGTGGGTCGCGCAGGGCGTGCTCGATGCGATCAAGCTGAAGTACTGGTCATTCATCCCGCGCCGGGGCTCCGGGGTGGGCGGGGGTCACATCCGCCGCGAGGACTCGCCCTTCGCGATCCGCCCCGAGCTCGTCCCCGCCGCGATCGCCAAGGGCCGCGAGGGCGAATGGCTCTCACCCGAGGAGCTCACCGCCCTCTTCGCGGAGCGGCGCCCGGAGGCGATCGAGGACATGCGCCAGGCCGCCGATGAGCTGCGCGCCGAGTTGGCCGGAGACACCGTCACCTTCGTCGTCAACCGCAACATCAACATCTCCAACGTCTGCACTGTCGGCTGTGCCTTCTGTGGCTTCGGCCAGGGCAAGCGCTCGCCCGACGCCTACGAGCACGACGAGGCCGACTTCGTGCGGCGCGTGCGGGAGGCGATCGACTACGGCGCCACCGAGCTCTGCATCCAGTCGGGGATTCACCCCGACTGGTCGCTCGAGGACTACCTCGGCTGGCTGCGCCTCGCCAAGGCCACCGCGCGCGAGGCGGGCAGCGAGCTGCACCTGCACGCCTACTCGCCGATGGAGATCGCACACATGTGCGACATCTCCTCGCTGCCGCCCTCGGAGGTGTTCGCGCAGCTCTCCGACGCCGGCCTCGGCTCCACGCCGGGCACCGCCGCGGAGGTGCTCCACGACGGCGTGCGCGAACGCATCTCGCCCAACAAGCTTCCCGTGGCGCGCTGGGTGGAGATCATCGAAGCCTCCCACCGCGCCGGGCTGCGCTCCACCTCCACCGTCATGTTCGGCCACATCGAGGAGCCCTGGGAGCTGGCCGAGCACATGCGCGTGATCCGCGCGCTGCAGGAGCGCACCGGGGGGATCACCGAGTTCGTGCCGCTCTCCTTCATCCCCTTCCAGACGCTCCTCGGGCGCACCCACGGCGTCGAGGAGATCGGGCGCGAGGAGAACCTCAAGCACACCGCCGTCTTTCGCCTCGCGCTGGGACGCACGATCGGAAGCCTCCAGGCCTCGTGGGTGAAGATGGGGCTCGACGCCGCAACCGAGTCGCTGCGCTGGGGCGTCAACGATCTCGGCGGCACGCTCATGGAGGAGTCCATCAGCCGCCTCGCCGGCTCCCACCACGGCACGCGCCTGGATCCCGAGCAGCTGATCGCCGCCGCCCACGAGGCCGGTCGTCCGGCCGCGGAGCGCACCACTCTGTACGAGATCAGGCGGCGCTATGATCTGCCGATGGCGGTCGTATGACAGAAGATGTGGAATACGACGCGGTGATCGTCGGCGCGAGTCTCGCCGGCAGCGCGACTGCGATGTTCCTCGGCCGCGCCGGTCTGCGCGTGGCGCTCGTCGAGCAGCGCCCCGACTCGAGCGCCTATAAGCGCATCTGCACCCACTACCTCCAGTCCTCCGCTATCCCCACGCTCCAGCGCCTCGGCCTCCTGGAGCCGATGGTGGCGGCCGGCGGCCTGCGCGCGCATGGGCGCCTGTGGGCGCGCTGGGGGTGGATCGCCCCCAAGCACCCCAAGGTCCCCGCGGGGCTGAACCTGCGTCGCGAGCGCATGGACCCGCTCGTACGCGAGGCAGCCGCGCAGACGCCCGGCGTTGAGCTGATGCTCGGACGCACCGTCACCGAGCTCGTGCGCGAGGGCGGGAGGGTCTGCGGGGTCACCGCGCGCAACACCGCCGGTGAGACGCTCACGCTGCGCGCGCCGCTCACGATCGGCGCCGACGGACGCGATTCGAGCGTGGCCAAGCTCTCGGGAGTGCCCACCAAGACCGTCGCCCACGAGCGCTTCGCCTACGGCGCCTACTTCGAAGGGCCGCCTGCGCCTCACGCCCCGATGGCCTCGCTGTGGCTGCTCGACCCCGACATGGTGGCCTGCTTCCCCACCGACGAAGATCTCACCCTCTACGTCGCGATGCCCACGAAGAAGCGGCTTCCCGAGTTCCGTTCGGATCCCGTGGAGGCGCTCACCGAGATGGTGGCCGGCGCGCCCGATCCGCCTCCGATCCGCGCCTCGCGCATGGTGGGCGACCTCAAGGCGAAGCTCGACATGACCAACGTCATCCACGAGCCCACCGCCCCCGGCCTTGCGCTCGTCGGCGACGCCGCCAGAGCGATCGATCCGCTGTGGGGGATCGGCTGCGGCTGGGCCTTCCAGTCGGCCGAATGGCTCGCCGACAGCGTCGCCCCCGCGCTGCTCGGGGCCGAGCCGCTGGAGCAGAGTCTCGAGCGCTACCGCCGCCGCCACAAGCGCGGTCTGCACGGGCACAGCAGCCTGATCCTCACCTACTCCAACGGGCGTGCCTTCAACCCCGGCGAGCGGCTGCTGTTCAGCGCCGCCGCCCGCGACGAGCGCCTCGCGCAGACGTTCGAGGCGTTCGGCACGCGTACCATCGGACCCGCGCGCACCTTCGCCACGGCCGTGCCACGCGCGCTGTATGTGAATGCGCGCCACGCGCTCGCCGGGCGTATCAGCGGAACAGGTCTTCACCCACAGGACGCAACAGCGCAGTAGCCCCCGGGCCGTCCTCCTCGCTCACGAAGCGCTCGAGACCCTCGATCAGCACCACCGGCTCGCGCGAGTCCTTCGCGCGCGCGAGATCCGCGGCGCCCGCCGCCGCGTCGGCCACCGCGAGCCAGGTGGCGTGCAGCTCGCGGCCCACGCTGTCTGTCCGCCCGCGCCAGTCCTCCAGCGGCGCCATACCCGCGCAGCCGATCGCGATGTCGCACTGGCCGTGGCGCCACGCGCGCCCGAAGCTGTCGGTGATGAGTACCGCTGGGGCGGTGCCCGTCAACTCGCGCAGGCGGGCGCGCAGCGCCCGCGCGGAGGCGTCGGGGTCGCGGGGGAGCACAAGCAGGGTCTCCGCATCCGCGGCGTTGGAGGCGTCCACGCCCGCGTTTGCGCACACGAAGCCGTGGTGCGTGCGGCAGATGAGCACGCCATTCGCGGCACGTAGCACCTCCTCAGACTGATCGAGCACCACCTGTACCGCGCGAGGATCCTTGCCCTGCTCGGCCGCCAGCTCCCTCGCGCGGGGAGTTGGCGTGACCTCGGTGAGCGCCACCGCTGCGCCCTCGGCCTTGGAAACGACCTTGTGCGCGATCACCACGATCCGGTCATCGCGCAGATCGGGTCCCGCTGCCGCTGCGATGAGCGCCGCCAGGTCATCGCCTGTGCGCACCTCCGGTAGTCCGCGCAGGCTACGGGCGCAGAGGAGGCTCAACGGGCCGTCATAGCCGGCTGGAGCTCGTGCTCGCTCGCCAAGCCGAGCGCCGCGCGCGTGCGGGGCGCCCGCGCGTGCTCTCCAGCCAGGCGCTCTCGCAACGCCTCGAGGTCCGCGCCGGTGTCGATGTCCAGCAAAAGCGAGCTCGGCCGCTCGACCCGGAATGCGATTCCCGCGGCGCGCGCCAGTTCGCGGTGGCGCTCGCAGCTGCCGGGGCCAAAGCTGGGGGAGATCGCATCCGGTGGAGCGAGCAGCAGTCCGTTGGTGCCCGTGCCATGACGATCGGGCACGATCACGATCTCGCGCGCGCCCGCGGCAGCGGCCTTCGATCCGGGGGATACGTCAAGCAGCTCATCCAGCTCGGCGGGGTCTAGCGCGGGGCAGTCTCCGGGGATGCACAGGGCCCGTTCGGCGCCCTCGCTGAGAGCGCGTTCCAAGCCAAGGGTCACAGCCGCGCTCTGGCCGGTCTCGGCGGAGTCCTCCATCACGATCGCCCCCTGCGCGCGGGCGGCGTGGGCCACCGATTCCTCATTGGTGACGACGATCCTCAACGCAATCGAGCGGCATTCGCCGAGCGCACTCAGTACATCGCCAACCATCGCGCGTGCCAGATCCAGACGCAGCGGATCGGCGACGCTTGCGCCCAGTCGCTGCTTGGCATGCGTGAAACGCTTGACGGGCAGAATTGCGGCGGTGGCGCTCACTATTGAGAGCCTACCCGGCTAGCGAGTCCGCGAACTCCAGCACCTGCGCCGCCACGCGCGCTCGCGCGGGCGCGTCGGACATGTGCGTATCGATGCACATCGCTCGCAGCGCCGGGCGCTCGCCCTGCCGTTCGCTCTCGATCGTGGCCTCGTCGGAGACGATCCCATCGAGCAGCTCGCCGTAGAAGTTCGCCACGCCGCTCGCGTTGCACTCCAGTGCCGCGAAGGCCATGAACGCGGCGGTGGGGCCCTTCAGTACCTCGCCGCCCACGATCGGGCTCACCGCCACGACCGGAGCCGCTGCGCTGGAGAGCGCCTCGCGGATGCCAGGCACCGCGAGGATCGGCGCGATCGAGGCGAGGGGATTTGAGGGTCCGATCACGATCGCCCGCGCGCCCGCGATGGCGCTGAGCACCTCGGCGCTGGGGGAGGCCTGCTCGGCGCCGCGGAACTCCAGGCCCTCGACCATCCCCGCGGCGCGCTCGCGGATCATGAACTCCTGGAAGGAGCACCAGCCATTCGCGCTCCGCACCCACGTGCGCACCGGATCGTCGCTCATCGGCAGCACACGCGCGCGAACATTCAATGCCACGTTCAAGCGCGCCAACGCCGCGGTGGCGCTCACGCCCTCGGCCTCCATCCGCGCGCGCTCGATACACCACGCGAGGTCGAGATCGCCGAGGTTGAACCACACATCCACTCCCAGCCCGCGCAGCCCCTCCATCACCTGGAAGGAGTCCCCCCGCAGCCCCCAGCCGCGCTCGTCGATCTGATCGGCCAGCCAGAAGGACACGAGGTCGGGGTCGGGCGAGACGTGCGCGCCGTAGATCTCGATGTCATCGCCCGTGTTCGCGATCACCGCGAGGCGCTCGGGCGCCACGACGTCGAGCATCCCCCGTGCGAGCTTCGCGCCGCCGGTGCCCCCCGCGAGAACCACCACCTCGGGGACCGGGGGAGTGGCGTCAGGGCCTGGGCCAGTAGGCGAAGGGGGGGTCCCGCCTACTCCCACAGCTTCTCCGGCAGGCCCGTGAGGCGGATCCCCGCGTGTGCCTTGTAGCGGGAGTTCACCGCGATCAGCATCGCCGTGAGCGACTCGGTGGTGCGTGACATCTCAAGGCGCCCGCAATCCACGCAGCGCAGCCCCTCGATCTGCTCCAGCAGCGCGGCCGCCTCGCGCTTGTCGGCACGCGCGTCCCCGCACACCAGCACATCCTGCGCCAACTCGTGATCGAGGTCGGTGAGCGACGCTGCGCTGATCGTGTGCAGCGCCGAGACCACACGCACGCCCTCGCCCACCATCTCCAGCGCCTGCTGCGCGGCCGAGCCCTGCCACACGCCGAGCATACGCGTCGCCTTGCCGCCCGCCGCCGGTGCGAGGGGCACCGTGGCGTCGATCAGCAGCTGTCCCGCGTTCCACGCGTCCTTGAGGTTGGTGAGCGTCTCGGCCTGATCGCGGAAGCGCACGCTGAGGATCACCTGCTCTGCCTGCGCCACCGCATCCACATTGGCGTATCCGGAGAACTCGCCCTCGGGGACGATCTCGCGGGCGCGCTTGGCCGTATCCGCCGCCCGCTCGGCCTCGCGCGAGCCGATCACCACCGGCACGCCGGCCCGCCCAAAGCGCACGGCCAGCCCGAAGCCGAGGGCGCCGGAGGCGCCAACGATGCATACAGAGGATGCCACGGCGGCCGAGTATACGAGCCCGCGGCTCCGGCTCGCTCCGGCGCTCGGTCTGCGCTGAGGGTCTCTGAGTGGGAAACAGGCGTATGTCGGGGAATGGGACGGAGCCTGTCGATGGGGACGCGCACCGACGCGCGCTTGCCCGACCAATGGGATTTGGGGGATCATGCGGATGGATCCTAAGCGCCACTCAATGAGTAGCGCTCTGTATCCAGATCGCTGACAACCAAGCAAGGAGATTAGAATCATGAAGTCGAGAAGCATGATCGTTTTCCTCACAGCAACGGCAGCACTTTTACTCTCAGCCGCTCCCGCGCTGGCGCTGTTTACGCCGCATTCGGGCAAAGGCCTGAATAGCGTGGCGGGAGAAGCAACGTTGAAAGATGGAAGTGGAACCATCCAGTGCGCTGGCGCCAAAGCCAGCGGCGGCGAAATCAATGCCACTGGCACAGAAAGCAACATAGGGACCATCGCCTGGAATGAATGCAGCGCGAAAAACGGTGAACTGAAAGCGCCGGTGGTGTTGACCTGCAACAACATCGTCTTTGAACAACCTAATAAAGAAGGGACAAAAACAGGCAAATTCACGCTGAAACTAAACGAAGACTGCACCGCGAAAATCACGGACAAAACTGCCACCTGCATCGTCACCCTCCCCGCCGAACGCAACAAGAAAAAAGAAAAAGGCATGCAAATGAAAGAAGTGGAAGAAGAAGGCCTCAAAGAAAAAGAGACCTCGCAGTTCACGTCAAGTGCGATGGTGGCGACCCTCATCAAAAGCCCACTGTGCGAACTGCTGGGCGTGAAAGAAAGCACCGAAGTGGCCGTCGCGATACCCAAAATCAAACAAGAAGGTGTCGGCCTGGAATAGAACGTTGGAGCGACCGTAAGGCGATCGTTGCCCCACGGGTCTGGGTTGCCCGGCCGATCAAGCGCCGGCCAGGGCAACCCGCTAGGCTGAGCGGCGATGAGACTTGAGGGAAAGATCGCGCTCGTCACCGGCGGCGCCTCGGGGATCGGCGCCGCGACCGCGCGACGCCTCGCGGCCGAGGGCGCGCGCGTGGCGATCGGGGACCTCAATGAGGACGGCGCCCGCGCCGTCGCGGGGGAGCTCGATGGGTTCGCCGTTCGCCTCGACGTCACCGACGTCGACTCGGTGGCCACCGCGGTGCAGGCCATCGGCGGGTCGCTTGGGCCGATCGACGTGCTCGTGAACAACGCCGGCACCGACCTCTTCTCCTTCTTCGTGAAGACCGACCCCGGCCTGTGGGACTTCGTGCTCGGCGTGAACCTCCGCGGCACGCTCGCCGTCACCCACGCCGTGCTCCCCGGTATGCAGGAGCGACGCAGCGGCGCGATCGTCAACGTCGCCTCCGAGGCCGGGCGCGTGGGCTCGCAGGGTTCCGCCGTCTACTCCGCCGCGAAGGCCGGCGTGATCGGCTTCACGAAGGCGATTGCCCGCGAGGCCGCGCGTTACCGCGTGCGCGTCAACGCCGTCGCGCCCGGCCCCATCGAGACGCCGCTCCTCAACGCCGCGCCCGTCGTCTACGGCGAGGTAGGCGAGCGCCTCAAGCAGGGCATGATCGACGCCACCCAGCTCGGCCGCGCCGGAGAGCCCGAGGAGGTCGCGGCCGCGATCGCCTTCCTCGCGTCCGAGGACGCCTCCTACGTCACCGGCCAGACGCTCAACGTGAGCGGCGGCCTTTCGATGTCGTAGTGCAATGCATCACAGTGGCCCTTGGGATGTAGCTGTGCAATTTCTCCCCGCAGCGCGACCCATCGCAGGCCCTTTGATAGGTGTCCCGCCCTCCCGCCTCTTAATATGATCGCGGGAGGTCCGCGCGCGCATGGGTGATCTGCCGGACGCCGTGCGCATCAGGGAGGTGGGGCCGCGCGATGGGTTTCAGAACGAGCCCGAGGTGATCCCCACCGAGCGCAAGATCGAGCTGATCGACGCGCTTGCGCGCACGGGCCTTCGGCGCATCGAGGTTACGAGCTTCGTGCGCGCCGACGTGATCCCCCAGCTCGCCGATGCCGCCGCCGTGCTGGAGGGCGTGAGTATTCCCGAGGGGGTCTCCGTGAGCGTGCTCGTGCCCAACGAGCATGGACTCGACGCTGCGCTCGAGCACCGCGCGCGCATCCACGAGGTGAATGTCTTTCTCTCCGCGTCGGAGACACACAACCGCAAGAACGTCAACCGCTCGATCGAGGAGTCGCTCGCGGGATTCCAGATCGTGCTGGCTCGCGCACGCGAGGCGGGCCTGCGCTGCGAGGGTGTCATCTCAACCTCCTTCGGCTGCCCCTACGAGGGCCACGTGGCGCCCGCGCGCGTACTCGAAATCGCCGCGCGCCTATGCGACTTCGGCGCGCAGGAGATCGGCTTCGGCGACACCACCGGGATGGCCAACCCCCTGCAGGTGAGCGAGTTCTTCGCGCTCGCCCGCGAAAAACTGGGTGCCCGCCCGCCCGAGGTGGAGCTCACCGCGCACTTTCACAACACCCGCGGCGCCGGCCTCGCCAACGCGCTCGCGGCGCTGCAGGCGGGGGTCACCAGTTTTGAGTCGTCCTTCGGCGAGCTGGGGGTGTCCTGTTCCCGCGGGCGCCACCGGCAACATTGCAACAGAGGATCTCGTTTCGATGCTGCATGAGATGGGTGTACAGACGGGGGTTGATCTCCCCGCGCTGATCGCATGTGCGCGGCGGGTGCAGGAGATTCTGGGCCGCCCGCTTGGCAGTCACACCCTGACAGCCGGTCCCGTCGACTGGAAGAACTAGCCGGCCAGCGCCCCCTCGGCCTCCTGTGTGGCCTGAGCCTCCCGCGCGGCCTCGCGCATCGCGGCGACGCAATACTCCTGCACCGAGACCTCCATCTCGAGCGTCTGCGCGAGCGCGGGACGCGCTGAGGCATCCATAACCCGCTTCGCGCGTCCCACCGCGATGTGCGAGTTGGCGAGCAGCTCGTCCACGAGGGCCTGCGTGGCCGCCTCCAGCTCCACGGCGGGGACCACGCGGTTGACGAGCCCGATCCTGTGCGCCTCGCCCGCGTCGATCATCGCGCCGGTCATGATGAGCTCCTTCGCGCGTCCGAGTCCCACCACCGCGGGCAGGCGCGTGGAGCCGCCCACGTCGGGGATGATCCCGAAGCGCACCTCGGGGAGCCCGAAGCGCGAGCCCTCTGCGGCGATGCGCAAATCGCAGCCGAGGGCGACCTCCAGCGCGCCGCCCACGCAGGTGTGGTGGATCTGGCAGACAACGGGCTTGGGCATCTCTTCACAGACGTTGGCGCAGTCCAGGAACACGCCCCGAAACGGCCGCAGCACGCTGGGCTCCTGGGCGAAGGACGCCAGCTCGGCGAGGTCCACGCCGGCGGAGAACACGGGGCCCTCGCCGCGCAGAATCACGCAGTGCACGGCGGCCTCATCGCGCGCTGCGCGCAGCGCCTCCGCGAGCTCGGTGAGCAGCGCCTGGTTCATCGCGTTGCGCTTCTCGGGGCGGTTGAGTACGACGTGGCGGACAGGGCCGCGGTCTTCGGTGATTACAAGGCTCATGGTGGTCTCCTTTTCAGCTCAAATCCAATACGGGCGTGGGCGGTTCGATCGAATCCTGCTCGTGGCCCTCGCGCGGCACGATCGCGGTGCCCACGGCGAAGAACTCGATCGTGTGGCTGCCCCAACCGTGGCTCTTCTCCTGCAGATCCACACCCACGATGCCCTCGGCGCCGATGCTCTGCGCCTCGCTCTGCATACGCTCCATCGCGAGCTCGCGCGCGTCATAGAGCGCCTGGGTGAAGTTGGAGAGCTCCACGTTGCGGCCCGTCTGGGCCATCGACTGGAGCATTCCGCGGTGCGCCACGTGGTAGACGCAGCTGCCCATCACCATCCCCACGGGGCGGTGGCCGGTGCGCAGGAGCGTCCAGAAGTCCTGCCCCGAGAGATCGCTCGTGAAGGGGCGCCCGTTGGGGGCGCGATGCATCACGCCATCGCGGTGCTTCACGGCGGTGCCGATCGCGATGAACTCGGCCATGTCCTGGCCCCACTCGTAGCGGCCGATATCCAGGCGCACGCCCACGATGCCATCGGCGCCGAGCTGATCGGCCTCCTCCTCCATACGCGTCATCGCGAGCTGGCGCGCGCCATACATCGCTTCGGAGAGGACCGTCATCTCCTGGCTCTTCTTCCAGCCGCTCATCTGGATACCGATGTGGTAGATCGAGCTGCCCACCACGAGGCCCACTGGATCGAAGCCGGCCTGCTTGATCAGCAGGAACTCGTTCACGGAGAGGTCGGAGGTGAAGAGGCCCTGCTTGTTCTGTTCCAGCCGGGCGCGCCCCGCCTCGGGCACACCCTCCAGGGAACTCGAGTCATACGCCGCCTCGGTCTCGCTCACATCGTCGCTCTTGCTCATCGGGGCTCCCTCTGGCTCTAGGTGGTCAGGTCGATTGTTGGCTCGGGCGGCCAGATGGTGGCCCGTTCGGTCTCGCGGATCGCTGTGCCGATCGCGTGGAAGGTCACGGACAGCCCGCTGCGCTCGCGGTTTCCCATCCCGCCGCCGACCGTCTGGCGGTGCATGGTGTGCACGATCCGCACGCCCACAACGCCATTGGCGCCGAGCGCGGCGGCCTGCCGGTTCATGTTGCCCATCACCTGCTCGCGCGCGCTGTAGAGCGCCTGCGTGAAGGCGGTCAGCTCGAAGTTCTGCATGTAGCCACCGCCGAGCGAGATGCCGCTCCCGAGCTGGCCCTGTTCGAGCATCGGGTTGAAGCCGTAGGCCACGAAGAACACCGAGCTCCAGGCGACCACACCGAGCGGCTCGAAGCCTGAGCGAACGAGCTTGGAATAGTCGGCCACCGACAGCTCTGTGAGTACCGGCTGGCCGCTCTTGCTGGGGCCGCCCCCGCGGCGCACCGCGGTGCCCATCACGAGGTACTCGATCGCGCCTTCGGCAAAGTCGTGCGCGCCGGTGCGCAGATCGACCCCCACGACGGCGTCCGCATCGACGCGCTCGGCCTCCTGCGCGAGGCGGCCGAGGGCGTGTTCGCGCACGTTGTTCCACGCTTCGGAGAGGGTCTCCAACTCGGTGAGCACCGTGCCGCCCATCATCATCGGCCACGTCGATTCCTGGTAGCCCACCTGGTAGATCGAGCTGCCCATCACCTGCGAGAGCGGCACAACCTCCAGCTGGTCGCAGAGCGCGAAGTCGGCGATCGAGAGGTCGGAGGTGAACACGCCGGGCGATGTCCCCGCGGCCACACCGGTCTCCTCGTCCGCGGCCATCACCCCACGAGCCCTTCAAGCGCCGTGCGCGCCTCGGCGCTGCGCTGAGCCTCCTCGCGCAGCTCGGCGGTGAGCGCGGCGACCCACTCCTCGGGCGCGAGGGGCTCGCGCTTGATCGAGATGCCGCCCACGATGCGCTCGCGCGAGCCCTCGATGCGCTCGCCCTCGATCGTGAGCCCAAAGACGCACTCGCCGAGATCCACCTGCAGCCGCCGCACGCGCTTCTCGCCACGCCCGAGCAGGCCCCCGCCGTGGCGCTCGACGCGCGCGCGTCCAGGGAGCGAGGACTCGAGCTTGCTTGCGAGCACCTCAATTGAGATGCGCAGGTCGCTCCCGTCGGCGCGCAGCCCGGCGGCGGAGAGGTCGAAGTCCTCGTCACTCACCCTGTGGAGGCTACCCAATAGGCTTCCACCCATCAGTAAGCACGCAAGCGGAGGGTTCATGGCGGAGATCGAAGCAGGTAGGAGTGCTCGGCGCAGGGCTGATGGGCCATGGCATCGCGCAGGTGGCGGCGCAGGCGGGCTATGAGGTGGTGTTGCGCGAGGTGGATGGGGCGACTCTCGCGAAGGGCATCGGCAAGATCGAGAAGCAGCTGGCACGCGCGGTGGAGAAGGGCAAGTCCACACAGGAGGAGAGCGATGCGGTGCGCGCGCGCATCAAGGGCACCGTGAGCTACGCGGACCTCGCGGCGTGCGATCTGGTGATCGAGGCGATCACCGAGAACCTCGCGCTGAAGCTGGAGATGTGGCGCGAGCTCGATGAGATCGTGAAGCCCGAGGCGGTGTTCGCGACGAACACCTCGTCGCTGTCGGTGATCGACCAGGCGGCGGTGACGGGGCGCGCGGGGCAGTTTGTGGGGTTGCACTATTTCAACCCCGCGCAGGTGATGAAGCTGGTGGAGGTGGTGCGCTCGATCACGACCACCGAGGAGGCCTTCGCGACGGCGCTGGAGTTCGCGCGCAGCGAGAACAAGCTCGCGATCCCCACCCGTGATCGCGCGGGGTTCATCGTGAACCGCCTGCTGGTGCCCTACATGCTCGATGCGATGCGCGCGCACGAAGAGGGTGTGGGCAGCGTGAGCGAGATCGACGAGGCGATGAAGGCCGGCGCGGGGCACCCGATGGGCCCGCTCACGCTGGCGGACTTCGTGGGGTTGGATACGCTCGGCTCGATCTGCGATGTGCTCTTCGAGGAGTTCCGCGAGCGCCGCTTCGCAAAGCCCCCCCACGCTGCGAAAGATGCTCTCCGCGGGCTGGCACGGGCGCAAGTCGGGAATGGGCTTCTACGACTACTCGGGCGAGTCCCCCGTCACGAATCCGGGGCTTTGACAGTTGACAATGCTTGGACGCCGCCAACGAGCGCGCGCTCGCCGGCGGGCCCGAGCGCCACCGCGAAAAGGCGCGCGAGCAGGGCAAGCTCCCGGTGCGCGAGCGCGTCGCGCTGCTCTTGGACAAGGACTCCTTCGCCGAGGAGGCGCTTTTGGCCAACTGGCAGGAGGACGGCCTCGGCGCCGATGGTGTCGTCACCGGCGTGGGCACGCTCGAGGGACGCCCGATCGCGCTGATGGCCAACGACCCCACCGTGAAGGCGGGCTCGTGGGGGCCGAAGACGGTGGAGAAGATCCTGCGCATCCAGGAAAGGGCGATGGAGCTGAGGATCCCGATGGTGTACCTCGTGGACAGCGCGGGGGCGCGCATCACGGAGCAGGTGCAGATGTTCCCGGGCCGCAGGGGCGCGGGGAGGATCTTCCACAACGAGGTGAAGATGTCGGGCGTGGTGCCGCAGGTGTGCGTGCTGTTTGGGCCTTCCGCCGCCGGCGGCGCCTACATCCCGGCGTTCTGCGATGTGGTGATCATGCGCGAGGGCAACGCCTCGATGTATCTCGGTTCGCCGCGCATGGCGGAGATGGTGATCGGCGAGAAGGTGACGCTGGAGGAGATGGGCGGCGCAAAGATGCACACGGGCGTCTCGGGCTGCGCTCATCAGCTCGTGAAGAGCGACGAGGAGGGCATCGCGATGGCGCGGCGCTACCTCTCGTATTTCCCCTCCAACTGGAAGGGCGCCCCGCCCGTGGCGGCGCCCGCGGATCCGGCGGGGGTCTACGACGTTGGGGCGCTGATCCCCGCGGATGAGAACAAGCCGTTCGATATCAAGGCCCTCATCGACGCTCTGGTGGATGGCGAGTCGTTCCTGGAGATTCACGCGCGCTGGGCGAAGGAGCTGGTGGTGGGCTACGCGCGCCTGGATGGAAGGCGGTGGGTGTGGTCGCCAACCAGCCCAAGCACAAGGGGGGCGTGCTGTTCGGCGACTCCGCGGATAAGGCGGCGCGCTTCATCTGGACGTGCAACGCCTTCAACATCCCCTTGCTATTCCTCGCGGATGTGCCCGGTTTCATGATCGGCACGCAGGTGGAGCGCCAGGGGATCATCCGCCACGGCGCGAAGATGATCAGCGCGGTGTCGCAGGCAACGGTGCCGAAGATCTCGGTGGTGGTGCGAAAGGCATACGGCGCGGGTCTCTACGCGATGGCGGGCCCGGCGTTCGAGCCCGACTGCTGTCTCGCGCTGCCGAGCGCGTCGATCGCTGTGATGGGGCCGCAGGCGGCGATCAACGCGGTCTTCTACAACCAGCTGCAGGCGATCTCCGATGAGCAGGAGCGCGCGGCAAAGGTGGAGGAACTGCGGCGCGAGTATGCCGAGGACATCGACATCCTGCACCTCGCCTCGGAAATGGTGATCGACGCGGTGATCGAGCCGGCGGCGCTGCGCGGAGAGCTGATAAAGCGCTTTGCGCACGCGCAGAGCAAGCAGCGCGAGTGGCCCGCGCGCCACAGCGCGGTCACTCCCGTTTAGAGTGCAGCCGATGGACTCCGTGGATCTCGCGTATGCTGGCATCGCCCGCCAGGCCGAGCTGATCGCGGCGGGCGAGGTGTCCTCGCGCGAGCTGGTGGAGCTCTACCTGGGGCGGATCGAGCGCTATGACCCGCAGCTGAACGCGTTTCGCAGGGTGTTCGCCGAACGCGCGCTGCTGGAAGCCGACCAGGCCGACGCGCGGCGTCGAGCCGGAGCCCCGCCGCCCAGCGCCCGCTCCTTGGCGTGCCGATCGCGATCAAGGATGACGCCGACGTCGCGGGCGAGGAAACACGGTTTGGAACAGGAGCGGGCGACCGGCCGATGCCCGCCGACCAGGAGGTCGTGCGCCGCCTGCGCGAGGCGGGCGCGATCATCATCGGCAAGACGAACGTGCCAGAGATGACGCTGTGGCCGTTCACCGAGACGCCGACGTTTGGCGCCACGCGCAACCCCTGGAACCTGCAGCACACCCCCGGTGGATCGAGCGGCGGCTCGGGCGCCGCAGTGAGCGGAGGGCTTGTGGGCGGTGCGCTCGGCTCCGATGGCCTCGGCTCGATCCGCATCCCTTCGAGCTTCTGCGGGCTGTTCGGGATCAAGCCCCAGCGTCATCGCATCGCCCTCGCGCCGCACACCGAGAAGGTCTATGGCTGGCACGGATTGGCTGTGTATGGGCCGATCGCGCGCAGCGTGCGCGATGCGGCGCTGTTCCTCGACGCAACAGCGCAGAGCGGGCCGGCGCAGGGCACCTTCTCAGAGGCCGCGGCGCGCACGCCGGGGCGCCTACGGATCGCGGTTTCGACGAAGCCGATCCTGCCCCAGCCGGTCGACGCGCGCGAGCTGCGGGCGGTGGAGCAGACGAGCGAGCTGCTGCGCTCGCTGGGGCACGAGGTCGTGCAGCGCGACCCCGACTACCCGCCGTGGCTTGGCCCGCACCTGCTGGCGCGCTTCCTGCGCGGCGCGCACGACGCGGCGATGGACCTCGGCAACGTGGAGCGGATGGAGCGCCGCACGCGCCAGATCGTGCGCCTGGGGAAGATGGTGGGGGAGAGCGGTCTTGCACGCGCGCTGGCTTCCGAAGCGGCGCTCGTTGCACGCGTGGGGAAGACATTCGAGGACCACGACGTGCTGCTGTGTCCCGCCACGGCGCGTCCTGCTCTGCGCATCGGCGAGTACGAGGGCCGTGGCGCCTTGTGGACGATCAACGGCGGCACGCGCCTGATCCCCTTCCTGGGCACGTGGAACGCGACCGGCCAGCCGGCGGCGGCGGTGCCGGCGGGCTTCACCGAGGATGGCCTGCCCCTCTCGGTGCAGATCGTGGGACGCCCTCATGATGAGGCGACGTTGCTGTCGCTGGGCGCGCAGATCGAAGCGGAGCGCCCCTGGACGCAGGACCGCCCGCCCGCGTTCGCGTGAGCGAGGGAACGGAGCGTTCCGCGGCGAAGCCGGCCGCGTCCGAGATGCCATCCTCCCGCGAGTCCTCCGCGACGCCTTCGCGCGAGCTGCTGGAGGTGGCGGTGCGCGCGGCGCGCATGGCGGGGGAGTTGCTGCTGGAACGTTTCCAAGCGGGCCCCGAGCGGGAGGTGTCGAGCAAGAGCACGCCCACCGATCTCGTGAGCGAGGCCGATCTCGCCTCCGAGCGCGCGATCCGCGTGCTGCTCGCCGAATTGCGCCCCGAAGATGGCTTCCTCGGCGAGGAGGGCGACGATGTGGCGAGCTCGAGCGGGCTGCGCTGGGTGGTGGATCCGCTCGATGGGACCGTGAACTACCTGTTTGGCATCCCGCAGTGGTGTGTGAGCGTGGCGGTGCAGGATGGCGAGGGATCCTCGCTGGTGGGTGCGATCTACGACCCCTGCCGCGAGGAGCTGTTCACGGGCGTGCGCGGCGAGTCACCCACGCTCGAGGGCTCCGCGGGGAGGAGGACGCTCGCGTCCCCGCTGCGCGAGGAGCTCGCGACGGCGATGGTCGCCACGGGCTTCGCCTACGACGCGAAGGTGCGCGCGGCGCAGGCGGAGGTGCTCGCGAAGCTGATCCCCCGCGTGCGCGACATCCGCCGCTTCGGCTCGGCGGCACTCGACCTCGCGTGGACGGCGGCGGGCCTCTACGACGCGTACTTCGAGCGCACGGTGAAGCCGTGGGACATCGCGGCGGGGACGCTCCTGTGCGAAGCGGCGGGCCTGCGCGTGGTGGAGCTGCCCGAGCACGGGGAGCTGCCGTGGGGCATCCTCGTCGCGCCGCCGGTGCTGTGCGAGCCGCTGCTGGAGCTCGTGGGGCCCGGGTAGCCGGCCAAGCGGGGCCGGTGAATGCGGCAGGTGGGGTCCCAAGAAACGGTCAAGCACAGGTCGAGGCTATGGTGCGGCTGTTGTTAGAGCCTGTGGGGCGGAGGCAGTGGCAGAAGATGATCGCACTGCTGGATACGTAAAGCTATGGTCACGCCCCTCTCAGTTGGGCAGTCGGGACGACGTGCGAACTCCGAGATATCGTGACGGCCTTGATGAAGTTCGCGGCGTTGTGTGGTGTCTCACTAAGCCGGGGGAACTCCAGACGACCCGGGCGCGATCACCGAGACTCCGAGTAGCGCGAGCGCGTCCTGCATGCGTTTATCGTAAGTTGCGACACCTGCAAGCTGGTCGTCGAGAGCGAGCGCACTGGCGATGTGAATTGCGTCCAACGCGCCGACATGGACAGGTTTGACGCTGCGTGCCGCGGTGACGATGCCTTCGCTGAGTGGGATGGTTGCTGCTGAGGTGAGCACGCCCTGCAGCACGACGCTGCCGTCGATGACGGCGTCGGCTCGTTCCTCACGAGCGCGAGCCACGGCTCGTGGCAGCTCAACCTCGGTGACGACGCTGGTGGCGAGTTCGCTCCAGGTCAACAGCTCGCGCTCGATCGCGGCTGACTCTGCCTCGCGCACGAGAAGCTTAAGCAGCGCGGAGGTATCGACGTAGAGGATGGTTGGAGCCGGCGCGGGCGATTCAGTGGTTGCCATGCCCGCCGTCGGGCCGCTCGCCGCGCACCGCAAGTAGCGCCTGCGTGCCTGCGTCTGTTATCGGGCCGCTGAGCGGGCCTCGCTCAGCGAGCACGTCCCGTAGGCTCCTTGTTGCAGGCCGCAGCGTGACCGTGCCGCTGGCGACATCCTGCCTTGGCCTGGCCCTCTTATGCGAGATGTCCGAATCGATCTGCGTTGGTCGTGGTTTGGCCATATCTGCAGATTATCGCTAGCAGGGGATGCCCCAGCGACTACCTGTCTTGCTCCTGCGTAGCGCGAAGCTCGTTACGAAACGCTTCGCGGCGATCCCGCATGCGCTCGGCCTTTTTCAGCGACGGCAGCTTCTGGGGTTTGCACAGCAGGCAACCTGCTCGGTGCTGCTTGGGTAGCTTGCGCTTGTGGTTGGCCATCCTAAGCACACTACAGTGCCCGGATCGCGTCCGATTCGATCGGGCGACCCGCTGCGCCAGGAATCTGCACCAGGAGGGCATGCAGCGTCAGGGACAACGTCTCGAAGGCTATCCGGAATGCTTCGGTAGCGCCCGAGGACTCCAGCTCGTCGGCTCTGGTCTTCGGCACGCGCTCAGCAATCCATCCGCCAACTAACTGCGAGAGCCGCTGATACGCCCAGCTGCGGCCATCTCAAGCGCGCAATGACGTGCTCCGCATCAGCTGCACCCAGCTAGCCAATCTAGCCCACGATCTCCGCATCCCACGCGCCCGCCGAAGGCCCCTAAAGATCACGGCCCAAGAGCATCATCAATCATCTCTCACAGGAGACATGATGCTGAAAGAATTTAGTGTCTATTGAAATCAATGAGAAATATAGGCCGATGAGAAACACTCTTGTGCTCCCATTGTCTTAGGCCTACCTTGAGACATGGGGCGGCCTCGCCAAGACTCGCCCGTGATCAGCGCCAGCCCGTCTAGCTGGAAGGCGGTCATTCATAGGGTCTCGGACTAACGACCGTCTCGCCGAACCCTCGGGCGACCGCGCCAGCCGGTTTAGCTGGAGTGCGGTCGTCCGGGGACTTCCCCTGCTCAGCCGCGAGCCTAGCAACGTGACGGCCTATAACGAGAGCCGATCGCGAGCGACCATAAGTCGGGTGAGCTCAGGTTGGCAATCCCCAGCCGCGGGCCAGCGGCAGACCTGGCACCAGCGCTTGCCGGCTAAGCCTCGCTCAGTTGTGTCGCCGCGGAGCTGGCGGCGGAGCCCATTGTCTGGCCGAAGCCGTGTTGGCCGCGGGTTCCGACGTAAGGACAAACGGCCCCCCAAAATGCGGGCGAAGGGACTCGAACCCCCAAGGGCTTGCGCCCACCAGCTCCTAAGGCTGGCGTGTCTACCAATTCCACCACGCCCGCTTGCGTGGGGCCGCTGGGCGCACGTTCGCACACAGGAGCCGCCTGAGATTGTATGGTCACTGGAGCAATGTCCAGCAGATCCGCTCAGGAGCCCGCCGCGGGCGTGACGGTCACGCACCCCAATCGCGAAAAGGCGATCGTGCAGAGCACGCGGGCGACGGTGATCCTGCTGCTGCTCGTGAGCACGGCGCTGATCCTCGTGATCACGATCGGTGGTGGGGAAGTCCTGGCGACATCCGCGATTGGGATCCAGATCTTCTTCGCGGTCGTGTATCTGCTGCTGGCGTTCTTCGCGGGGCGCTGGAACCGAGGGGTGCTGCCGGTCGCATCGGCGCTGGCGGTGCTGCTGATCATCTTCGCGCTGACGGGGGCGCCCGCGTGGTTCAACCGCAACAGCACCGGCTTCATCCAGCCCGCGATCAGCGCGGGGCTGCTGGGGTTGCTGACGCTGCTGCTGGTTCCTCTGCAGATCCTGCTGGTAGCGTTCGCGATGCGCGGCCTCCAGCAGGGCTGGAACGTGGAGGTCGAGCAGCGGGGGGGCGCCGAGGAGATGGGGTACGGCGGTCCCGCGCCGCATCCTGCCTGAGGCCGGGCGGCTCCCGGCGTTTGCCGAACGCCGGGCGGTCGCACATCGCTCTTAGGATGGGCCTATATTGATCCGAGCGCGTGCGGCGGTGGCGGAATGGTAGACGCGGGGCCCTCAAAAGGCCTTGTCCGCAAGGGCGTGTGGGTTCGACTCCCACCCGCCGCACTCTCAGCTCTCTCTACGGCCGAGGCTCTCGCGTTGGGGGTCGAGCGACAATCGGAATCCGAATGTCCGATGCGCTCCTTGGGTGTCTTGCGTTTGAGCAGTTGTCGCTTTCGCCCCCGCCCTGAAGGATTCGCCGCGCGAATGCGGAGCACGGGGGATCGAGACATAGACGAACAGCTGATGCGGTTCGGAGAGAACATACGCGCGGCGCGCGGGCGCGCGCATCTCGCGCAGGACGCGCTGGGGATCGACCGCGCGGCGATCAGCTTCCTCGAGCGCGCGGAGCGCTCGCCGGACCTGCCGACGGTGGTGCGCGTGGCCTACGCCGTGGGAGTGGCGCCGGCGGTGCTGCTGAAGGGCGTGGGCGGCGATGAGGGCTCCAGGCTGCGGGGCCCGCGCCACGAGCCCGGCACCGAGGCGAGACCCGCGACCCGCTTCGGCGTGAACCTGCGCTGGGGACGCGAACGCGCGGGCCTCTCCCAGGAAGCGCTCGCGCTGAAGGCCAACGTGGATCGCGCCGCGATAAGCGTCTTCGAGCACGGCCGGCGCGACCCCAACCTGCGAACCCTCCTCAAGCTCGCCCGCGCGATGGAGCTGCCCCCGGCGCTGCTGCTGGGAGGAGTGAAGGGCGAACCGGACCCGCCTAAAAGCGGAGGGCGTCAGCCCGCAGCGCAGCGCGCGTCACGCCGTAGCGTCCCGCGCAGCGGTGGGCGAGGCCGTCGGCGATAAGCCCCCGCAGGGCCGCCTCGATCGCGGCGCGGTCGATCTGAGAGGCGGGGTCGCGCTTGACCGCAACCGCCGTCTTGGTGAGGGTGAGGGTGCCGGGGTGGGCGCTCAGCAGCGCGTGAAGAACCACCGCCGCCAGCAGGTCGGGGTGGGGTGGAGGTGCGCTGGGCAGCGCGTGTTCGCGCGGCTGCGATGCCTGGGGCATGTGCCGAATCTACAACTTTACGCAGACAGTTGTCTGCCGGACGCCTCCCCAGCTATGTAAGAGTGCTATTCCGCTGCTGTCTCGCGCTTGATGATCCAGGCGGCTGCGATCGGGCTCAGGAAGTAGGGCGGGGACTCGGTAGTGAGGCGGTCGTCGTAGTTGTAGTTCTTCGAGTATCCGCTCGCGAGTTCCGCACCGTTGTGCGTGCCGACGGTGCCGCGGAAGATCTGGGCGATGGCGCCGTAGACAAACAGTTCCTTCAGCGCGGGCTTGCAATCGAAGTTGTCCACGATGAAGGAGTGGTTTACGGCTAGGATCGCCGCGTAGATTGTGAGTTCGTTGAGCGCCGTCGAGCAGACTTCTGGGCTCGTTTCGGGGTGGTAGACGCGCACGAAGTTATTGGCTATCAGGCCAAGCACGGCGTTGGTCGTGGGGATCTTTTCGCTGTTGACGGGGGTAGTTAGGTTGCCATCGATTATGACGTCGTTTTCTGCGGCGATCGTGAGCTGGCCGGTGTTGTTACCTTCCACATAAATATTGCCGCAATTTACATCCTTTGTATAATTGGGATTACGAGGATCGTAGGTAGGGCAACTGCCGCTGCTGGAATCGTAGATCAGTCCGTTGGCCGGATAGGGAACATTGAGTTCAGTAGTCGTGACGATGTGTTCGCTTCCGGTTGGTTCTTCTTTGTAGTGGGTTACCTTCATCGTGGTGCCCCCCAGTACGAGCACCGTCTTTCCGGAGTATCGGTAAGCAGATTCGACCACCGTCTTCAGCGTGGCGTCACTGGGGGGAGGTTCGATGCTCTTGAGGTTGGTCGTCACATCCGTGCCCAGGAACTTGGGTTTGTTCGTTCCGGAGCAGCCCGCCGAGCGCCAGCCGTGCAGGAATTCGATGCTGTCCGACGACTTGCGGCCGAAGGTGGGTTCGTTGCAGATCGCGGCGTTGTCCTGTGTGTGGAACGGGCCGTTGATGTGGTCGGTGCCGATGAAGTCGATCTGTTCGCAGGTGGGTGGCGCCGGCCTCGTTCCATACGGCGCTTCGCACTGCGGCCGCGGCGGCGAGTAGGTGACCGGGTCGAGGGTCTCGTACTTGGTGTAGTAGATGAATTCGAGGAAGCCCTTGTGCCCGAAGGTGGCGACGATCGAGCGCTTCTGGTTGCCTGAGAAGCCGGTGGACTCGATGCGGAAGGTGCCGCCGAAGTTGCTGCCGGCCTCGACCATGCTCGACACCGGACTTGCGGAGTTGCACTTCGGTTCGGCTTCTTTGTTGGTACTCGCGGGGAGCAGTTCGATCGCGTATTCCTCTTCGCTTGCGCCCTGCACGGGGACCCTATTGACGGTCGACCCGGCCTGGTTGAGTGCATGGTTGGAGGCAGCCGAGCCGCCGGTGCAGTAGGTCCAGTAGTTGATGTCCTGGTTGAGGTGGTAGACGTACTGGCTGATCCCTGCCTGCGCGGCATAGTAGGCCTTCTTCGCGTTGTTGTCGGTCTGCGTGAGGTGGATATCGCCGTTGGCCGCCGCGAAGGCCGCAGCCATGAGAAGTCCGGTGGTGACCAGCACTACCAGCGTCACGATCATCGTGAAGCCGCCCTCGCCGCGAGCGGTCTTTGCCGCGTTGCGTCTCCAGGTTGGTCTCATATTGGGTCTCATGCGCATGGTTCGTTGGCTCCTGTGGCGGATGCGGGGTCATAGCGCAGCACGGCGGAGTTGCTGAGGTCGACGGTGCGATCGCCGCTGATGCGACCGGAGGTCGGGGCGGTGGTGAAGCTGACTGTCACCTCAGAGGTGTTTTCGGCGTTTTCCTTGCCGAGCGGCGAGGCTGCCATAGGGGTGCCCGAAAGTCCGCCGCCGACGTACTTGTAGTACCGGAATATGGGCACAATTTCCTTTACTACTTCGCCTTCTTTTATGACAGACTTGTAAACGCCGGTCAGCAGCGTCTGTGTGCTGGAGGCGACTTCCGAGAACTTCCAAGGTGTATTGAGCTGTTCGAGGGTGTTGGTGCTGTTGAAGCTCGCATCGGTAAGTGTATGTGTCGCTTCGTTGTAAGTGATCACGTGCTTGGTCACCCTCGTCAGATACGCCTTGGAGCTGGGCTGGCTGACGACTTCGAGCTTTTCCGCAGTGCTCTTTTCCCCGATAGGCGTGGCTTCATAAGCGGTGCAGCTGGAATGCAGCTCCAACATGACCTTTTCCATCGCCAGGCGTGCCTGCTGGTCGGCGTCGACGCGTTCGGCGATGCGCGAAGACTGACTCACGGAGATGTCGAGGACCGAGAGCGTCGCGAGCACGACGACTATTCCCGTGACCAATGTCACGAGCATCTCCACGAGCGTGAAGCCCCGCTCGCCGTCGGAGAATGGACGCGGAGGAGGAGTCATGGGCAGGTATAGGGTTCGTTGGGGGATGTTCGATGTTCCCCAGAGCCGAGGTAGATCGAGTAGGTGGAGGTGCCGGCTGCGCTCTTGTTTTCGACCGCAGTGCTCTTCAGCTTCCTGTATTCGAGCGGACTGCCGACCTTCTTGGTCGAGACTACGCAGAGCGTGAACTTGCCGAACGGCATGCCCTGTGTAGTTCCCCGGTCACGGCGCCGCTCACGGAGAAGGGGTGCAGCTTGCCTTCACATCCGGTGCCTTCGTCCTTGAAGGTGCCGGAGAATTCGGTTACTGCTGCGGTGGCTGAAGTCGTTCCACTGAACACCTGCAGATTCACCGCTGGCAGCGGCACCTTGACGGCAACTGTTTCGCCGGGGAGCACGTTGACGCCCAATGGAGGGCCGGCTCCGTTCTTTTCGGGGCTGTCAGCTTCGCAGGTGCCCGCGTATACTCCGTACTGGCCGCTCGCCGGATGTTCGGGGCTGGCCGGTTCGCCAAACGGGAACAGCTTCAGGGGTGAGGTGACGGTCGTTTCGTATGTGCCGAGCGTGCCGAAGGTCTTGAACGAAGGCGTCGGCATCAGCGGGTTTTGGGCAACGAACGAGTCGCCCTTCGCTTCTCCTCCGACCGACGGTTCGAAGCTCACGGCAAGGGCCCCGGGTCGATCGATTTCGAAGGCCTTCTTGTCGGTCGTGCCCGGCACGACCGTCGTCGTGAGTTCGGGCGTTTCTGCGCCGGTCTTGTCGATGTAGCCCGCCTCGTGGGCCGTCACGGTGTAGGTGCCTTCCGCGAGAGCGGCGAAGATCACGCATCCCTTCGGGCCTGTTACAGCGTTCGCCGAGTTCGGGCCGGTTGCGACGATCGTCACGCCGGACACGGGAACACCCCTCGCGTTCGTGACCTGCACGAGCAGCGCGCCGCCGGCGGGCGGCGTGATCAGGCCCGTCTCCACCACGGGGGGCCGGGTGCCCAGCGCGGCCCAGGTCACCGTCGAGGTCGTGCGCACGTAGCTGGCTTCTTCGGCGACGGTGCTGCAGCTCGAAGAGCCCGAGGCGTCGGCGATGAATTCGCCCTTTGAGACGACCGTGTAGGTGGTGCCGTTGTAGGTCACCGTGCGTGTTGCATTGAGGCTGGAGAGCTGGTTGATCTGGAAGCTGCGCAGCCGGTCCTCGTCCTGCTGCGCCACGACGTCGGCCTGAGCGCGAGCCCGCTCGGACGCGCTGGCCCTGTTGGCGACATCGAAACCGGTGAACGTCGCGGTGACGATCAACGCGAGGATCACCGCGCTGAAGAGGACCTCCATGAGCGCGAACCCTGCCTGCGCATCCGTCGCAGGCAGGGTCACGCTTCCTGGCGGGGGCGAGAACGCCCCCCGCGCCTGCCGCGCGAAGGCTCGGGCACCCCTCGAAGAGGTCCCCGCCGGGAACGGGCCCATCGACCGTGAGCCCGGCGGTGTGCGCTTGAGCCTGCCAAGGAATGTACGGATCATCACAAGTGCCAGACGCTCGTCATCCCGATGGGCTTCGGCAACGCAGGAGCGCTGCTTTAGCGCCCTGGACGCCCCTCAGGCGTATGGGCGAGGAAGATCAGAGGCCGGCCCGCGATCGGAGAGGCGGCGAGAGGGCGCACGACGGCACAGCCGGCTCGTGGGCCACGCGGACCGTCGCTCGGCGCGCTGCCCCAGCGCTCAGCTCACGACGAGCGGAACGAGGACCCAGAACCCATACAATCCAAGGCCCCGGGGGACTGGTGTAACGGTAACATGGGGGTCTCCAAAACCCTTGCTCGAGGTTCGATTCCTCGGTCCCCCGCTTTCGCGGATCGCCAACGACCTGGGACGTACACATCGTCGTTTCCCCCGCAGAAAGGCTCCCACCGACCGGCTGCGAGATCCCGGCCGCGCCGCTTGAGCGCACCAACCGGAGCCATGGCTGATCTCGGCCGGACTCAGCCCGGCAGCGGGTTTCCCGCGAAGAAGAAGAACCAGATCTCGAGCGCGAGGACCGCGGTGACGGTGTTGGCTACCACGATCGCCTCCAGGGCGGTGGTGCCGCGCTTCTTGCGGATCAGGGCGGACTCTTCGGCTCGCATACTGCGTAGCCACGGCAGCGTTCTGCGTTCGCCGGTGGGCCGGCCGATCAGCTCGTCGTAGCGGGCGCTGAGCCATGTGAGGGCGAACGCCATAGCGCCGAGGAGCACTGCGAGGGTCGCGACGACGACGAACACCGCCGCCATGCTGAGCGCGCGCTGCCCCACGACTCGCGAGCCCACCCACAGCGCGGCGAGCGGAGCGCCTGTCCAGAAGTTGATCGCGAGGAGCGTCGTGGCGATCAAGATCAGGGTCCGCCGCAGGCCAAGGAAGCTCGCGGGCGCGAGCCGGCCCTCATCGCCGTTCGAGGGGTGGCTCTGTGCCGTCTGTCCTCGTGCGGCGGGAACCGGCGGTGTCATGGTGAGCTCCCGTCGGCGTTTATGAACTGGGCGCTGAGCTGGACGATGTGAGCGCGCACACCGAGCCACGCGCGCTCTGCCTCGTCCTCATCGAGGGTCGCGATGAGTGCGAGGCCGCGTATCGCCGCCTGTGCCGTGTCGACCACCTTCATGAAGCCGCTCTGGTCTCTCACCCCGGGAAAGAGGGTGGCCGCCGCCACGGCGTTGAAGCCGAGCAATTCGTGCTGCGTATCCGCGAGCGTCGCGCGTAGTGCCGGATCGGTTCGAGCCGCGAACAGCAGCTCTGCCTGCGCCTGAAACAGCGACCCTCTGCGCAGCGCCCAAATCCGATCCAGAAGCACTTCCATGCGCTCCTCGGGCGAGGGAGCATCCGGCGGTCCCTGAGCAAGCGTCTCCTGAACGATCTGCGCCAGCAGATGGCGCACCGCCTCGCCGAGGAGCTCGGCCTTGTTGGCGAAATGATGGTGCAGCGCACCCGGACTCACGCCCGCCCGCTCGGCGACCCGACGCGTGGTCGTGTTCGCATACCCCTCATCCACAAGGCACCTAATCGAGGCCTCGAGCAGCGCAGTTCGGGTAGCCGCGCGACGCTCGGCCTGGGTGCGGCGGGGAGGTTGCGCAGTCTTATTCGGAGAAGGCATCCCAAAAGTGTACATACCGGACGACTGGTATGTATATGGTGAATCTCTAGGCTTCCCGCGGGCCGGCGTGAGACGGGCTGCCGATCTTGTCGTGGGCGCTGTCGCGGCCGGCATGACAGGTTCGCAGGTCAAGCTGAAAGGCCCGCTATTGACTCCTTCGAACTCGCCGAACACGTACCCTGGTGCTCGTGCGCTGGCTAGTCGACGGGATGAACGTCATCGGAACGCGCCCCGACGGATGGTGGGAGGATCGCCATGCGGCGATGATCCGCCTCGTCGGCCTGCTCGAGCGCTGGGCTGCCGCCACCGGCGAAGACGTCACGGTCGTCTTCGAGCAGCCTCCGCGCCCCCCGATCTCCTCCACCGTGATCGTCGTCGCGCACGCCCCCCGGCCGCGCCGCGACTCCGCCGACGATGAGATCGTGCGCCTCCTGCGCGCCGACCCCGAGCCGGCAACGATCCGCGTTGTGACCTCCGATCACTGGCTCAGCGACCGCGTGCACGCCGTCGGCGCCACCGTGCATCCTTCCGAGTCCTTTCGCACGCAACTCGACGGCGACTAGCTCCAGCTCCCGGGCGCCGCTCGGCATTTGCGAGGTGGCCGTGCGCGTGCGGGGGAGGGTCCTCGGGGGTGGAGAAGACCGTTTTCGCGACAGCTTTGCCTGCGAGGGGGCTTGAATCCGCTCTTTTGGGGTGGATCCGTCCGGAGGGTGTGGTCAGGTGGATTGGCTTTTTTGTAATTGACGGCCCCGACGCGGGTGGTGCCGCGCCGGGGCCTTGCACGGAAAGGGCGGTTCTTCCCATGCCAGATGAGCGTAATGGCTTCGGCCTCGAAAGCGACGAGATAGCCGAGCGGGCGATCGTCCTTCAGGTTCTCAGAGACGATCACGATGAGCGCTGGTCTCGCGCCGAGCTCGAGCGCGAGATCTACGATATCGAGCCGCTCTCTCTCAGCGACGCCCTCGAGCGCCTCCGCCAGGAGGGGGTGGTGCATCTTTCGGGCGAGCTCGTATGGGCCTCGCGCTGTGCGCTTCACCTCGACGCGCTGGGGATGGTCTCGATTTAGAGGGACAGCCCCTCGATTCAAGGATGGCCTCGATCAGTGGCTCGATGAGGCGCCGCAAAGGTGCCACAAAGGAACCGCACAGCTGCTATTCTGCACAAAGACGATCAACAATAAGGAGTTTACGTCCGGTGTCCGATCACCTTCAGATGAGAATCGACATCCATCAGCACATCTGGAGCGAGCCCCTCCTGGAGGCGCTCACCCGGCGCGAGGAGTTCCCCTTCGTGCGCGAAGAACAGGGTCTCACGGTCCTATTCCTAGCCGGCGAGCACCCCTACGTGATCGATCTCGAGGCAGAATCCTTCGCTCGCCGCGCCGCCCTCGTGGAGCTCGATGGGCTCGAGCGGGCGCTCGTGTGCCCCTCGAGCCCCCTGGGCATCGAAGCGCTGCCTCGCCGCGAGGCACTCAGCCTGATCGACGCCTACCACGAGGGGGCACTCGCGCTCGGCGAGCCCTTCGGCGTATGGGGCGCGATCGCGCTCGAGGGCCTCATCGAGGACGACGTGGACGACCTCCTCGCGCGTGGCTGCGTCGGTCTCGCGCTGCCCGCGGGCCTCCTTGCGGGAGGTGGCGGCTGGAGGCGGATCGGCCCGCTCCTCGCCCGACTGCAGGACAGCGGGGCGCCGCTGCTCGTGCATCCCGGCCCCGGCGCTCCGCGCTGCGCCGGTGAGGTCTCGCTCAGCGATCCGCTCTGGTGGCCCGCCCTCACCCGCTACACCGCTGAAATGCAGGCCGCCTGGCTCTCCTTCCTGAACGCCGGGCGGCGCTCATACCCAGAGCTACGAGTGGTCTTCTCGATGCTCGCAGGGCTCGCGCCCCTTCACGCGGAGCGTCTATCCTCGCGCGGCGGTCCTCCCCTCGGCGAGCCCGATCCGCTCACCTTCTACGACACCTCCTCCTATGGTCCCCGCGCTGTGGCCTGGATGCAGGACCTCGTCGGCCCTCAACAGCTCCTCTACGGCTCGGATAGGCCCGTCGTAGATCCCCATCAGTGGGTAATCCCGCGCGAGCTCAACTGGGATCTCTTCGCCCACAGCGCAGCCCGCGCGCTCTCGCACTCCCCTCTCGCGCAGGTGGCAGGTCGGTGAGCTCGCGCTTCTCAGACATCGCGCGGCCCCGCGAACGCGACCTCAGCGCAGACGAGCTGCAGGCGTTCGTCGAAGCGCTCGCCGCACACCCCGAGGGATGGATCGATCTGGTCGAGCACGACAGCGATCGGCGCGTCTACGTGGAGCTGCTCAACGATCCCCACCTCACCGCGTGGCTGATCTGCTGGATGGACGACCACGACACCGGCTTCCACGACCACGATGCCTCCATCGGAGCCGTCGCGGTTGTCGGCGGTCGCGTACGCGAGGAGCGTCTGCGACTCGACGGTCCGCCGCGCAATCGCGTGTTCGCGGCAGGGGAGAGCTTCCACTTCACCCCCGCCGATATCCACCGCGTGCGTCATGCCGGGAGCGACCCCGCGGTGACGCTTCACGCCTACTCGCCGCCCCTTTTGCGCATGGGCGCCTACGTTGTCGGCGAGGACGGCGTGCTGCAGCGCCATCAAGTGGACTACACCGAGGAGCTGCGCCCGCTCGAGGGCGCCCAGGCCCTCCAGAAGGTCGTCTAGAGCCTTCGGTGCTCCACGCCCCCGTCGCCGGCGATGACGATATCGCTCACGAGCTCGGGTGCGAACAGGCCATGCTCGATCACCCCCGCAGTGCCCGCCAGGCGTTGCGAAAGGGCCTCGGGGTCCGCCACCGAGCCGAGATAGTCGGCGATCAGGTTTCCATCGGGGCTCGGCGGTACCTCGCGCAAGCGCGCCGGCGCCACCGCGCGCAGCGTCGCGGAGGCGCCGAAGCGGAGGATCTCGAGCGGCACCGGCGCATCCACCGCGTCCACCAGCTTCTCCGAGGAGACAATCACCACGAAGCGGCGTGCGGCCGCCGCCACGATCTTCTCGCGCGTATGGGCGGCCCCTCCGCCCTTCACAAGCCACCCCCGCGGGTCGACTTGGTCCGCGCCGTCGATCGCGATATCGAGCTCGCCCACCTCATCCAAGCTCTCCACCCGCAGCCCCAGCGCGCGCGCGGCGCTCTCCGTCCATGGGGAGGTCGCGACGCAGCGCAGCCCTCGTAGATCCCTAGCGGCGAGCACCGTGAGCAGATAGGCAACCGTCGACCCCGTCCCGAGACCCACGCGTTCGCCCTCATCCACCAGATCCGCCGCCGCGAGCGCGGCGGCGCGCTTACGCGCCTCGATCGTGTCGCGCGTAACGCCGCTCATCGGCTCCTGGTATCCCGGGGGACACGCGGGACACGGGAGCGTCTCCTAGAGGCCGGTTGTGCCAAGGGGTGCAGCTGGGTTGGATTCGGCGCTCACACCACCGGAGGCTACCGACGGGGGAGCCTCACCTCGCAGGAAACGCCAAACCGCGAGGCACACGAGCAGGGTCATGAAGATGGCGCTGCTCACGCACCACTGGCAGATGGCTTCGATCGAGAAGATCTCGCGGTAGGTGAGGTAAGCGGAGAAGCCAAAGCCAACCACCGTTAGCGTCATCGTGATCAGCCGCGTCGTTTCACTTGACGGAGCCAGCAGCGATCCGAGGATCAGGATGTAGCCAATCAAACCGATCAGCGCCACCGGAATCCCCGCGAGATCCGCATACACCGAGTGCTGCACCGTCTCGCAGCCATGGCTCAGCGAACACAGCACCACCGTGTTGGTGTAGTGGGTGTACGTCAGGTAGCTCGCCACACCCAGCCCCAGCGTCGCGATGACGATCATCGTGATGCGCACCGTCCGATCGCTCATCGAGGCTCCCCTCAGGCGGCGAGCAGCTTGTTGATCGCCGCTTCGAACCCAGCCGGTTCGGTGAGTGGGGGGTTTTCGAGCTTGCCCAGCGTTCCCCCGGTCTTGCCGATCAGGAAGGAGGGGGTCCCGTTGAAGCCCGCGAGGCTCGCTGCCTGGGCATCGGCCGTGACCTGTTCGGCGAGCTTCGGATCGGTGCGCGCGGCGCTCCAGTTGGCGAGGTTCAGGCCAGGCACCTGCTGAGCGAGGTTCTGCAGGTAGCTTTCGGTCACGTAGCCGCTGTCCTCCTGGCCCTGCTCGTGGTAGAAGAGCTCAAGGTAGTTCCAAGCCTTGTTCTGCTTCCCCGCCGCCAGCGCCGCGAGCTGCTGGGTGCGGAACGTTTCCGGTTCGCGAGTGGCCGTCTCGAGTGAGTGGTATTCGATCTTCAGCTTCCCCGTGCGAACATACTTCTTGATTACCGCGGGGAGTGCCCCGAGCGTGAAGTCCTTGCAGATCGGGCACTCCAGATCGCCGAAGTACTGCAGCGTCACCGGCGCATTGGGGTTGCCCAGCGTGTTGCCCGACTGAGGTATGCCATGGATCAGCGCCGTCACCGCCGCCGCTTCCTTGTTTGCCTGGGTGCCCGTGGGCACCACGGCCTTCTTGCTCCCGCCGCCACCGCTCGCGAGCAGGATCACGACGATCACCACAACAACGGCTCCAACCACGCCGCCCAGCTGCAGCAGCCGCCGACGGCGCGCCTGCACCTCGTGGGCCTCCTCCATCGCCTTTCGCTCCGCGCGCGCCTGCTCGCGACGCTCCTTGCGCGTCAGGTCTGGATCGGTGCCTGGGGTCGAACTCATAAAGTTACTTTTACAGCTTTCGCTTCAAGATTGTCTAAGGCGCGTCGCGAACGACGGCAATCATGGCCACACTATGCGGGCGGTGCTCGCCCCCGTAGCTCAGCTGGATAGAGCGTCGGACTTCTAATCCGAGGGTCGCAGGTTCGAATCCTGCCGGGGGCATCGTCGGGTTGGGCTGCTCTGCTCCCCTGGTTCGTCACTGTCCGCTGCGTGCGGAGCGTCAGGCGTAGCGCGTCTCCAACTGCCGCCAGTGATCCATGTCGTGCCCGGGGACGATCACTGCGTCGGGGTTCGCTCGATCGTAGTTCTTGAGTTCAGCGAGGCTGCGCTCGAATGCGCGAGAGTCGTCCATGAGCCACGGTCGCGCGTCCCCTCTGAGGGTCGCCATCGTGTAGATGGCGTCGCCCGCGATCAATGCCTCGTGTGAGCTCAGACGCAGGATCAGCGACATGTGCCCCTTGCTGTGCCCCGGCGTGAAAGTCAGAACGATTGATCCATCGCCGAACAGGTCGAGCGTCTGGGCGAAGGAGCTCCGCGGGGAGGCTCCGAGGGCGTTGAAGTCCACCGTTCTGTAGCTCTGGCGGGGATCGAGCTGAGCCTCGCTGTAGCCGCCCAGCTGCGACCCGCGGCGCCGCGCCGCACGCCACTCCGGCTCGGCCACCAGCACCGTAGCGCCGGGAAACTCGGGCAGTCCGCTCGCGTGATCGAAGTGCAGGTGAGTCATCACGATCAAACGCAGATCCCCGGCCTCGATCCCGCGTGTTTTCAACTGTGATGCGATGGTCTGCGCGGGCTCCATCTCGATGCTCCTGCCCATCACGCGGCCAACCAGGCCGAGGTTGCGGTTGCGTTGCTGCTTGGGGCCGGCGGCGATGGCGCTGTGAAAGCCCGCATCGATCAGAATCGGCCCCGCGGATGGGTGCTCCACGAGGAACGCCACGATCGGAATCCTCACGTTCTGCTTCGCCGGCACTCCGATGCCGAGCGCCTTCAGCGCGGCGGTGGGTCCCTCGACGCGCTCGAACCAGCCGATCGGTCCGCTCATCTCGGCGCACAGGAGCGGGTGCAGCACGACGCTCGCGCCCTCGCTCCCGCCCGAGAGGGGCAGCTGGGCGGGTGCAACGTCAAACGCGGGCATCGCGGTACCCGCTGAGATGGGGGATCGGGGTGTCGCTCACCCCTGCAATATGGCAAGCTCGCGCGATGGCCGCTGGCGAGCGCTCCACAGAGCTCCAAGCTCGACTGCCCGCGCAGAGCTTCTGCGAGTACCGGCGGCTGCCATGAGCGCCACCTCAGGGGACCCTCGCGAGACCGCCGTCTCGCCACAGGCCTACCACATCGAGCTGCGGCAGTTTCCGCACAACACCGCCCACTTCAACCTCAACGCGCAGCAGGTCAACACAGCCATCGTGGAGCCCTGGGCGCGTGAGAAGTGGATCGACATCGGAGACCGCAAGTGGAACCCCAACCAGGCGAAGCTCACGGTGATCGAAGGCCCACACATACCCGTCGAGGAGCTCTCGATGGGCCGCGGCTGGCGCACCGCTCAGCGTCAGGGACGCGACGTGACCGAGCTTCTTCTGAGCGCGGCTCAGGAGCGGCTGGGCGGCGAGGATCGAAGCTCGTCCGGCGGCGACGGGCCCGCTCCCAGGCAGACAGATCATGCGGGAAGCGGCTCCGTGGAACCTGCCGGGCAGCCCCCTGAGACAAATCTTCTCGCCGACTCACTCGGACTGGAACTGCTGGGCGCGCTCGGCTCCGAACGGGCGCCGCTTCATCGCGCTTGGGAGCTCGCCGCCGCACGCCATCCCGAGCGCACCGCCGGCGAGGCGCTGGTGCTGGCTGAGCGCGCCGTCTCATCTCTGCTGCGCTCGCGCCTGGTGATCCTCAACCTGCAGGCCGAGGACGAGAGTCAGGCGCGCGAACTGGATGGGGGAGAGGCTCAGGGGGCGCTGCGCGCCATCGAGAGCTGGCGCGGCCCTCCTTCCACGAGCGCCATCACGATACGCCGAGCCTGAGGAGGCTGCCGGTCGCTTTTGACCGCCGCTAAACTCGGTGCTCGCCTGGTGGGCGTAGCTCAGTTGGTAGAGCTCTGGGTTGTGGTCCCAGCGGTCGCGGGTTCGAGTCCCGTCGCTCACCCTGATGTCCGTGGGCCGGCCCAAGCTCGCCGTGGTGGGCCACGTCGAGTGGGTGAAGTTCGCGCGGGTCGCGCACGTGCCGAGTGCAGGCGAGGTAGTCCACGCGCGCGAGCCCTTCGAGGAGCCCGCCGGTGGTGGGGCTGTCGCGGCGGTGCAACTGGCACGCCTGGCGGATAGGGCGGTGCTCGTGACGGCTTTGGGCGAGGACGACTTGGGCTCCCGCTCGGTGGCGCGCTTGGGCGAGTTGGGCGTCGCTGTCCAGGTGGGGCGGCGCGCCGCTCCCACTCGCACTCGCAGCGCCGTGACACTGGTGGATGAAGCGGGCGAGCGCACGATCACCACCTTCGGGGAGCGCCTGGAGCCCGAGGGCGCCGATCGGGAGATCCCGTGGCATGAGCTCGCGGAGATGGATGCCGTGTACTTCACAGCCGGTGATTTGGGGGCGCTGCGCGCCGCGCGGGCCGCGCGCGTCCTCGTGGCGAGCCCACGGGCTGTCCATGCGCTCGGTTATGGAGTCCCATTGGATGCTCTCGTGTTGAGCGAGGAGGACGCGATCGAGCGACACGAGGCCGCTCGCTCCTGCGATGAGGCCAAGCTGGTCGTTTTCACCGATGGCGCTCGGGGAGGCAGATACAGAGAGCGGGGCGGCATGGAAGGCACATGGAGTGCGGCTCCATTGCCTGGCGCCGCGGTGGACTCCTATGGCTGCGGAGACTCCTTCGCGGCCGGGCTCACCTACGGTCTGGGTGTGGGCCTCGGTGTGGCCGATGCGCTCGCGCTAGCCGCCCGCTGCGGCGCCGAGTGTCTCACCGGCCGCGGGCCCTATGAGCGGCAGCTGACATGTCGAGAGCTCTCGGGTAGCGAGGTCTCCGGTCCGTCTCAGTAGTCACCCCTCACGAGGTTGACGAGTGGCTCTCCGCACACATAGCGGCGCACCTGTTCACCCACAAGGGCAAACGCGCGCCGATCTGCGGCGAGCGTGTCGCCCGCGAGGTGAGGCGTAATCAGCACGCCGGGTGCCCTCCACAGTGGATCGCCCTCGGGCAGCGGCTCGGGGTCGGTCACATCGAGCGCCGCGCGCAGGCGCCCAGCTTGCAGGGCCTTGAGTAGCGCCGCAGTGTCGAGGATCGACCCGCGCGCGGCGTTGACGAGCAGCGCGCCTGGGCGCAGCGCCGCGAGCATCTTGGCATCGAGCAGCCCGGTGGTCTCGTGCGTGAGCGGCAGCAGCACTACCACCACATCGGCTCTGGGTAGCAGTGTGTGCAGCTCATCTGCGCTGCGCACACCCTCGCGGGCGCTCCTTGCAACACGAATCAGCTCCACCTCGAACGGCGCAAGGCGCCTCTCCAAGGCCCTGCCGATCGAGCCATAGCCGAGGATCATCACCGTGGCGCCGGCAAGCTCGCTCGTCTGGCGCCACTCCCAGCGGCCCTCGCGCTGGCTGTCATGCAGCTCCACGAAGTCCTTGAGCGATGCGAGAATCGCCGTCATCGCCCATTCCGCAACCGCGATATCGCGGGTTCCGCTCGCATCACACAGCTTCACGCCCGCTGGGATCGGAGGCAGCCAGTCGATCCCCGCCGAGAGCGTCTGGATTACGCGCAACTGCGCCATCCGCGGCAGCGCCTCGCGCAGGCGCGCATCGCCCGAGAGCGGGACGAGGAACTCGGCCTCGAGCAGCTCCCGGGGCAGCTCGCCCTCGAGCGGGATCACGTTGAGCGCCACCTCCTCGGGTAGCTCTCCCACGGCCTCGTGGCCGGCTCGCCGCGGCATCCACAGATTCACGTGCTCAGTATGGCCAGTAGTCTCTGGGCCGTGCATCTCTCGGCCGTGCGCTTGCATGACGATGAGGGGTCGCTCGAGGCCACATTCGTCCTCGGCGCAAACATGCTCGGCTGCTCGCTGCGCCACCGCGGCGAAGAGCTGCTTGCGCAGAAGACGGGCGTCGATGCCTATGCCGAGCGCGGCAAGACGATGGGTATCCCGCTGCTCTACCCCTGGGCCAACAGGCTCGCGGGGTTCGACTACACCGTCGCCGGGCGAACGGTGGCAATTCCACGCGATCCGCTTCGCGTTGCACTGGATGGCAATGGCCTCCCGATCCACGGTGTGATCGGCGGCAAGCTAGCTTGGAAGCTCGAGGGTGGGTCCGGTCAGAACGTCGAGGGCGCTGGCGCTGCTAACAACGAGGGCGCTGTCGCCGCAAAGGCCGAGGGCGCCCGCGCCGGGACCGGCCAGTCGCTCACCGCGCGGTTGAGCTGGAGCGATGCCACCCCGGAGCTCTTCGAGGTGTTCCCGTTTCGCCACGATCTCGCCTACCACGTGCGGCTCGCCGCCGGCCGCCTGGAGATCGAGCTGACAGTCGATGCCTGCGGCGCCGATGCGGTCCCGGTCGCCTTCGGCTTTCATCCCTACATCTCGCTGCCGGGCGCCCCGCGTGAGGAGTGGCAGATCGAGATTCCAGCGATGCGAGGTCTGGAGCTCGACTCTCTGCAGATCCCCGTGGCTGGCGGAGAGACCGTCGCGGCCCGGCGCTTCATGCTCGGCGAAAGCGAGTTCGACGACGGATTCGAGGCGGTCGCCGAGCCGGCCGGTTTCGTGGCCACCGCCGGGGGACGCAGGATCTCGCTCGAGCTCCTGCGCGGCTACCCCTGCGCTCAGATCTACTCGCCCGCGGGCGCGCAGTTCATCTGCTTCGAGCCGATGACCGCCCCTGCCAACGCGTTGCGCAGCGGCCGCGGGCTGCGCGTGCTGGCGCCGGGGGAGCGCTTCAGCGCTGCATTTGCGCTCTCCATCGAGGATCTCCCCGCGGGCACGTAGCCCCTCCGCGGCGTTTTACGGGAGAATCACTGGCGTGCGCGTTACAGCCAAGGCCGACTATGCCGTACGCGCCACCATCGAGCTCGCGGCGGGAAGCCAGGATGCGCCCCGCAAGGTCGATGAGGTGGCTCGTGCCCAGAGCATCCCCCTCTCGTTTCTGGAGAACATCCTCACGCAGCTGCGCAGCGCGGGGATCGTGCGCAGCCAGCGCGGCCCCGAGGGCGGCTACTGGCTCGCTCGGCCTCCCGCCGAGGTCACACTCGCGCAGGTCATCAGGGCGGTCGAGGGTCCGCTCGTGGGCGTGCGCGGCCAGCGCCCCGAGGAGATCGAGTACGGCGGCTCCGCCGAGTCGCTGCAGCAGGTGTGGATCGCGCTGCGCGCGAACCTGCGCAAGGTGCTCGAGCGCGTCACCGTCGCCGACGTGGCCGCGGGCAAGCTGCCCAAGGATGTCATCGCCTTGACGCGCGAAGAGGACGCGTGGCAGACGCGCCGCGTGGCTGACTGATCAGGCCGCGAAAACCCGTGGGCTTGGCAGCCTCACCGCGAGGATCTGGCCCTCCTCGAGCTCGAGCTCCTGGGCATTCTCGCGCGTTACCTGCGCCCAGATATCGCGCCCATCGTGGAGGGTCAGCTCGACGCGCACCTCGAAGCCGAGGTGCACCACGCGGCGGATCAATGCCTCTGTGGTGGTCTCATCCGGATGCGGAAGTATCTGGATGTCGTGGGGGCGCACGAACGAGTCGCCCAGGCGGTTGACGGGACCCACGAAGGACATCACGAACTCGTTGCGCGGGCTCTCATACAGCTCCCGCGGGGCGCCGGCCTGTTCGATGCGCCCGGCGTTCATCACCACGATCTGCTCCGCCACTTCCATCGCCTCCTCCTGATCGTGGGTGACGAAGATCGTGGTCACATGAATCTCCTCGTGCAGGCGCCGCAGCCACTCGCGCAGCTCGCCGCGCACCTGCGCATCGAGCGCGCCGAAGGGCTCGTCCAGCAGCAGCACCTTCGGCTCCGGCGCGAGCGCCCGCGCGAGCGCCATGCGCTGCTGCTGACCACCCGAGAGCTGGGAGGGGTAGCGCTGTGCCAGCCCCTCCAGGCGCACGAGCGCGAGTAGTTCCTCCACGCGCGCGCGCACCTCGTCCTTGGGGCGCTTTCGCACGGTGAGTCCGAACGCGACGTTGTCGTGCACGGTCATGTGCTTGAAGGGCGCATAGTGCTGGAAGACGAAACCCACCCCGCGACTGCGCGCGGGAGTTGCAGTGACCTCCTCCTCGCCGATTCGCACGCTGCCGGCATCGGGGGTCTCGAGGCCCGCGATGATCCGCAGCAGCGTCGACTTGCCGCTGCCGCTGGGGCCTAGTAGGGCCGTGAGTGCGCCGTCGTCGACGCGCACGTTCACATCGTCGAGCGCGAGGAACTCGCCGAAATGCTTGGTGACATGGGTGGCCTCGATTGCCATCGGATCAGGAGGTCAGCTCCGCGGGGCTTCCAGCCCCGCGTTTTGATGTGGACGGGCGGCTTCCAGCCGCCCGTGACCGGCCAGGCTTTGCCTGGCCTCTTGAGCGCGTGCGGCGCGTGAGCAGGTTCATCGCCACCAACGTAGCCAGCGCCAGCAACGCAAGCTCGACCGAGGCGGTATACGCGCCGGTGGTGTCGAAGTTCTCGAAGCGATCCTGCACGTACAGCGGCAAGGTCTGCGTGGCTCCCTCCAGGCGTCCGGAGACAATGCTGACGGCGCCAAACTCACCCAGCACACGCGCGGTGGTGAGCACGACCCCGTATACAACGCCCCAGCGGATCGCGGGCAGTGTGATGCGCCAGAAGGTCTGCCACGAGCTCGCGCCGAGCGTCGCCGCGGCCTGCTCGGCGTCGGTGCCCACCTCGCGCAGCACCGGGATCGTCTCGCGTGCGACGAAGGGCAGCGAGACGAACGCGCTCGCGAGCACCATTCCCGGCACCGAGAAGATCACCTGGATGCCCTGTTCGGCGAGCCAGTTGCCAAACCAACCCACCTGCCCGTAGACGAGCACGAGCGACAGCCCCACCACCACGGGGGAGATCGCGAAGGGCAGGTCGATCACGAGGCTCAGGAGCGCCTTCCCGCGGAAGCGATGGCGCTCGAGCAGGATCGCGATCGCGATCCCAAAGGCGGTGTTGAGCGGCACGACGATCGCCACGATCTTGATCGACAGCCACAGGGCGTGCAGGGCGTTGGGGGTGCTCAATGCGCTCCACACCGCAGCGAGGCCATGTTCGAAGGTGCGGTAGAAGATCATCGCCACCGGTGCCCCCAGCAGCAGCGCCAGATAGCCGAGGGCAACGGTGCGAAGGCTCAGCCTGCGGGCGTTAGCCGACATGCCGCGACCTCCGTCGTGAGAACGCGGTGAGCGCCGCGAGCACGAGCAGCGCAGCCACGAGCAGCACCACCGACACCGCCGCCGCGCCCGGGAGGTTGTCGTTCTCGACCTGATTGAAGATATACACCGAGCCCACCTCGGTTTTGAAGGGCAGGTTGCCCGAGATGAGCACGATCGAGCCGAACTCGCCCACCGCCCGCGCGAAGCTGAGCGCGACACCTGAGACGATTGCGGGAGCGAGCGCGGGGAGCACGATGCGCCGGAACACCGTCAGCCGTCCCGCGCCCAGCGAGGCGGCGGCCTCCTCCATCGAGCCATCGAGCTCGAGCAGCACCGGCTGCACCGAGCGCGTCACGAAGGGGAGCGTCACGAACAGCAGCGCCAGCACCACCGCGGTGCGCGTAAAGGTGACATCTACGCCCGCAGGACCACCCTTGCCGTAGAGAGCCAGCAGCACCACCCCCGCGACCACTGTGGGCAGCGCGAAGGGCAGGTCGATCGTCGCGTTCACGATGCGCTTGCCGGGGAACTCGTCGCGCACCATCACCCACGCGATCAGCGTGCCGAAAACGGCGTTGATCAGCACCACGACCGTTGAGGCCCCAAGCGACAGCTTGATCGCGGCCACCGCCTCGGGGCTCGACACCTCGCGCCAGAACGCCCCCGCGCCGCCGTGGACGGCCTGCGCGAGCAGCGCGGCGATGGGGAAGCAGCACGAGCACCGAGAGGTAGATGCCCATCAGTCCCAGCCCGAGCGCCGTCGCCGAACGAGCCCCAAGGTCCGCACCCAGGGGAGGGGAGAGCCGCCGGCGGAGACGGAGAGAGGGTCCCCGCCGGTGGTCGCTGTGGCGCTCGAGCGCCAAGGTGGAGTCGCTACTTGGCAGTGGAGACCCCAGCGACTGCTCGATCTTGGTGACGATGCCCGTTTCCGGTTCGAAGAACTGCTTGTCACGGCCTTCCAGCCGCCAAGTGTGTCGATCGTGAAGAGGTGCGTGGGGGTGGGGAACTTTTCGGCCCCAGGCACCCCCGGGATCACCGGGCGATAGCCCTTGGATACCCAGATCGTCTGGCCGGCGGGGGAGAGGAGGTAGTTGACGAACTTCTGAGCCTCGCTCGTGTTGCCCTTGCTCAGCACGGCAATCGGGTTCTGGATCAGGATCGTCGCAGGGGGGATCACGTATTCGATCGCCGCGCCCTTCTTTTCGTCGGAAATCGCCTCGTTCTCGTAGTCGATCAAAGCGTCGCCGCGCCCGCGAGGAACGTCTGCAGCGCGTTGCGCGCAGAGCTGTCCTGGCTGACAACGTGGTGGAAGAGTTCGCCCAGGTATGCCTGCGCCTGCGCGGGGGTCTTGCCTTCCTTCAGCTGCGCCCCATAGGCGGCCATGATGTTCCAGCGCGCGCTGCCCGAGGTGAATGGGTTCGGCGTCAGCACCTGCACGCCGGCTTGGTGAGATCAGACCAGTTGGTGATGTGCTTGGGGTTGCCCTTGCGCACGATGATCACCGCCACCGACTGGGTCACGAAGCCGTGTGTGGCGTTCTGGTTCCAGCTGGAGGACACCAGCCCGGCCTTGACAAGGCGTTCGACATCCGGTTCCAGCGAGAAGTTGACCACGTCGGCATGAAGCCCGTTGGCCACCGCGCGGCTCTGTTCGCCGGAGGGGCCATAGGATTCGCTGAAGCTCACTCCGCTGCCTTCGGAGGTCGCCTTGAAGGCGGGGATCAGCTTTTCATAGGCCCCCTGAGGCGTCGAGTAGGCGACGAGGGTGAGGTGCTTGCTGGATCCGGAGCTTCCACAAGCGGTGAGGCCGAAAAGCGCCGGCAGGGCGAGGCCTGCGGCGAGGACGAGTGCGATTGAGCGCTTGGGCATGGTCACTTTCTGCATAGCTGACATGAGGATTGCCGCCAGCAAATTAGCATAAAGCGAGTCGGGATTAGCCTAATTGTGCGGGAAGTCCGCTCAGGCCTGCAGCACGTCGCTTGGGCGCTCGGCGCCCACCGAGGCGAGCACGTCGGCAATGCACGCCTCTTGCACCTGGTGAGGCTCGATCGCGAACGGCTCGGGCACGCCGCCGGGGCCGGCGCGGACGCCGGTGCGGGCGCGTGCGAGGTGCATCGCGCCCAGCGTCTGCGTGTAGAGGTAGTTGGCGGTGAAGTCGGGATCCTCCACCGTGAACACGCCCTGTTCGGCGCCCTGGCGGAGGATGTAGGAGAGACGCCCAAGGCATCCGGCCATGCCCTGGGCCAGGCGGATCCAGACACCGTCGGAGACGGTCTCCTGCAGCTCCTCGGCCGGCCCGCGCATCAGCGACAGCGCGCAGTCCAGGAACGCGGGGTGCTCGAGGCAGAAGCCGGTGTAGCGACGCCACCCCTCCTCCAGCATCTCCGCGGGATCGAGCTCCGGAGGCACGCCGTCCAGCCGCTCTGCCAGGTCGCGCAGGTAGCTGGTGAGCGTGAGTACGAACAGCTCCTCCTTGGAGGAGAAGCAGCGGTAGATCAGCGCCTTGTTGATGCCCACCGCGCGTGCGATGTCCTCGATCGGCGCGTCCTGCATCCCGCGTTCGTCGAACAGCAGCCGCGTGGCGGCGAGGATTTCGCGCTCGCGCTCGCGGCGGATGGCGGCGCGGCGGGAGGCTAATGGTGGGCGGGCGCGTGCGTCGGCGGATGCCATCGCCGGCCACTATAGACCTCTTGTAAACGATGTTCAATCTTGCATTTGACAGTCGTTTACATTTGGGCTAGACTCGTGGAAGTCGCGCAGACGCTCCCCAGGCCCCTGCGCCTATGCCGCTCGGTATTCCACGAATGGCACATCTCTGCAGTACGGGCCGTCTAACCTCAATTCAAGCTTCCTCCAAACAGTCCAACCTCAGTCCGCCGTTCCCCCTCCCAGCCGTTCACCGTCCCAGCACATCTGAAAGCAAGGAGCCCCCGCCCCGATGTCCACCACCGAGGTCACCACAGAGGCCGCCGAGGCCGCCGTCGAGGCGATCGCCGGCGCCGCCAACAAGGACACCGCCTTCTCAATGGCCCTCTCGCAGGATCAGAAGGACATCCGCGAGTGGGTGCACGGTTTTGCCGCCGACGTGATGCGCCCGGTGGCGCACGAGTGGGACGAGAAGGAGTCCACGCCGTGGCCCGTCATCCAGGAGGCCGCCAAGATCGGTCTCTACGGCTTCGAAGGGCTCGCGCAGTTCTTCGCCGATCCCACGGGCATCACCCTGCCGATGGTCAACGAGGAGCTCTTCTGGGGCGATGCGGGCATCGCGATGGCGATCATGGGCACCTCACTCGCCGTTGCGGCCATCTTCGGCCAGGGCAGCGGCGAGCAGATCGGCGAATGGATTCCGCGCTGCTTTGGCACCCCCGATGATGTCAAGGTCGCCGCCTTCTGCTCCTCCGAGCCCAACGCCGGCTCCGATGTCTCGGCGATCCGCACGAACGCCAAGTTCGATGAGGCCACGAACGAGTGGGTACTCAACGGCCAGAAGGCCTGGGCCACCAACGGCGGCATCTCCGACGTGCACGTGATCATCGCCTCGGTCGATCGCGAGCTGGGCTCGCGCGGCCACGCGGCCTTCGTGGTGCCGATGAGTGAGGCCAAGGGCATCTCGCAGGGCGCGAAGGTCTCCAAGCACGGTCTGCGCGCCTCGCATACAGCCGATGTCTACCTCGATGACTGCCGCGTCCCCGCGGGCTACGTGTTGGGGGGCAAGGAGAAGCTCGACGAGCGCCTCGCCCGCGCACGCGAGGGCAAGCGCAACAAGTCCAACGCCTCGATGGCCACCTTCGAGGCATCGCGCCCCGTGGTGGGCGCGCAGGCGCTGGGCATCGCCCGCGCTGCCTACGAGTACTCCCTGGAGTACGCCAAGGAGCGCGAGCAGTTCGGCAAGAAGATCATCGAGAACCAGGCCATCGCCTTCACGCTCGCGCGGATGAAGCTCGAGATCGATGCCTCGCGCCTACTCGTGTGGCGCGCCTCGTGGATGGGCCGCAACCAGGTTCCCTTCGAGAACGCCGAGGGCTCGATGAGCAAGTGGAAGGCCGGCGAGGTCGCCGTGTGGGTCACTGAGCGAGCGATTCAGATCCTCGGCGGCAACGGCTACACGCGCGAGTTCCCCGTCGAGCGCTGGCACCGCGACGCGAAGATCTACGACATCTTCGAGGGTACTGCCGAGATTCAGCAGCTCGTGATCTCGCGCGCGATCTCGGGGATGCACATCAAGTAGCTCGTAGGATCAGCTCTCGATTCGCAGCTCCACCGGATTGCCGCGGACGGCCGTAGTCGCCGCCCGCGGCAATCCGGATCATGGCTCCTGGGCTGGGATCGACGTGGCGAGAAGGCTGAGCGCGAAGCCTTCGCGCGCTCTGTTGAGCACGGCCTCGAACTGCACGTCGGTGAGGCCCATGCTGCTCGGCCCGAGGTGGCTGGCGATGACGCCCTCCCACGCCGCCCAGAGGAACCTCGCAGTGCTCTCGGCGTCCACTGGTCGGGCGATGCCTTCGTCGATCATGCTCTGGATCTCGCGGGTCATGCGCTGGGTCTCATCCTCGATGCGCTGGGCCACCCTGGCGCTCGCCGTCGGTGTGAGCTCGGCGGCGGGGCGGTCCGGTGGCGGGAAGCGAAACAGCTGGAAGTAGCCGGGATGCTCGCGTGCGAAGCGCAGGTAGCCCTCGGCTAGGCCGAACAGTCGTTCAGCGGGCAGCTCGCCTGCGTTGAAGCCCTCGTCGCAGTATTGCTTGTCGAGCTCCAGCGCGCGCTCGATCAGGGCGCCGTAGAGGCCCTCCTTGCCAGCAAAGTGCGCGTAGATCGAGCCGACCGCCACGTCAGCCTCCTCAGCGAGATCCTCCATCGTCGTCACCGAGTAGCCGCGGCCGATGAAAAGGCGCTCGGCGGCGTCCCTGATCGCGGTCGCAGTGCGCGCCTTGCGGCGCTCGGAGCGGGAGCTGCCCGCGCGCTCTTCCGCTGTGTCGGAGGCCGGCTCGGTGGAGGTCATTTGTAATCCTCTGGCATTAGTATAATCTCATTATAGTTCTGTAGATCGATTATAGAAAGTGGTGGCCAGTGAGGATGGATGGAGGAATAAGCGCCGACACGAAGGCGGTGCTCGTGGCGGACGCGATGATGTTTCTCGGGGCGCTGCTGCTCGGGGTGTGGAAGTACAGCCGGATCGCGAGTTCCGAGGATCACACCGCACACGTATACGTGGATATCGCCCACCGCACGGCACTGCTCTACAGCTTCGCGCTGCTGCTGATCGCTACGTTCGTGGAGTTGAGTGGCTTCAGTGGGCTCGTGAACCTGCTGGCCGCCGGCGCGATGGCGTTTTACTTCTTCGCGTCCGTCGCCACCTACACCTTCCACGGCTGGCGGGAAGACACAGACAATCAGTTTCGCGACGCCGTCCCCGGAACCAAGGCCTACATGGTCACCCTGATACTCGCGGAGATCGGCGGATGGCTCGTTCTCGTAGCGGGCTTCCTCGATGGACAGATCTTCTGATCTACCAGGCCTGCGGGGCACCGCAGTGCGGGCACTGCACCGAGGTGGAGACCGCGGCGGCGAAGGCGAAGCCGCAGAGGCACACGTAGGCGGCCATATCGAGCGGGCCGCCCGCTTCGCGCACCTTGCACGCGTCCAGATCGGGCTGGGGCAAGTTTGCGTGGGGCTGGAGGGAGGCTGCGTTGGGCTCGATCGAGTCGGTGTGATGCTCGGGCTCAGCGGCACGGGGCTTGGGCGGAGCGGGCGCCGCGGATCGCGTGGCTCGGTGCGTGCGGCTCGTGCGGCGAAGTGTGTTTGGAAGGTGGAGTGTGGATCTCATTACGCGGCCCTCGTTCTTCTTAACTCGGCCAACCAGCCAAGGTTTCGCCGCTCACCGGCGTTTCCCTCGACGTGCGTTTGAGATACTTGGTGCGTGAACCCCGCTCGTAAGCGAACGGTGCGGCTCGTGGTGGCCCTCAGCGCCGCGGTGGTGCTGGCAAGCGCGCTGATCTACACCTCCTTCAGCGCGGCCTCGCCGGCGCTCAGCCCGAGCCAGCTATTGCGCGAGGCGCGCGCGGGCCAGAGCTATCAGCTGACGGGCATGGTTGTGGCGCACTCCGTGCGCCACAGACGGCTCCACACTGGACTTCAGCGTGGAGGATCGCGTGGGGGGCGCCTCGGTACCCGTCGCGTACACCGGCTCGGTGCCCGATCCCTTCCGCGAAGGTCGCGAGGTGATCGTGACCGTGCAGCGCGAGGGGCAGGGGTGGATAGGCCAGCGCGATTCGCTGATCACCAAGTGCCCCTCCAAGTACAAGGTGGCCCCTTCCAGCGAGAACCAGAGCTACTGAGGGCTTTGCTGATGGCCGGTTTGGGACGCGCCTGCCTGCCGCTCGCGCTCGCGGTGTGCGTGTTTGGCATCTGCGCGTGCATCTATGGCGCGCGTACGGCGCAGCCGCAGTGGATGCGCTATGGCCGTCGCTCGGTGTACCTGTTCGCGGGTGTGCTCACGGTCGCCTTCGCGGTGCTGGAGGTGGCGTTTCTGCGCGATGACTTCGCGTTCAACACCGTCGCGGATACCTCTTCGTTCTCAACGCCCACCTTCTACAAGGCCGCGGCTGTGTGGTCCTCGCAGGAAGGCTCGCTGCTGTTGTGGGCGTGGCTGCTCTCGCTGTGGTCCTCGCTGGCGCTGTTCCTCACGCGCAACCGCCTGCGCGAGGTGGCCGCCTATGCGACGGCAGTGCTGCTGGGCTTTGGCGGCTTCTTCGTGTCGCTGATGGTGTTCTACGCGAACCCCTTCGCCACGACCTCGCCGGCGCCCGCCGATGGGGTGGGCCTCGATCCACTGCTGCGCCACCCCACGATGATGATCCACCCGCCGATGCTCTACTCGGGGTACACGCTGTGCACGATCCCCTTTGCCTTCGGCATCGGCGCGCTGCTCGCGCGCCGCGTGGACGCCGATTGGCTGCGCTCCACGCGGCGCTTCGCGCTCGCGGCGTGGCTGCTGTTGGGCACGGGGATCCTGCTGGGCGCGCGCTGGTCCTACGCGGAGCTCGGTTGGGGGGGCTACTGGGGGTGGGATGCCGTGGAGAACGCCTCGCTGATGCCGTGGCTCACAGCGACCGCCTTCCTGCATTCGCTGATGATCCAGGAGAAGCGGGGGATGCTGAAGGTGTGGAACGTCTCGCTGGTGCTCGCTACGGGGACGCTCGCAATCATGGGCACCTTCCTGGTGCGTTGGGCGTGCTCAACTCGATCCACGCCTTCGGCGGGGCGACGCTGGGGGTGCCCTTCCTGGTGCTGATTGGGGTATTGATCGCGGGCTCGATCTATCTGGTGGTCTCGCGGCGGGCGATTCTGCGCTCTGAGCACCGCCTCGATTCGCTGCTCTCGCGCGAGTCGGTGTTCCTCGCGAACAATGTGGTGCTCGTGGGGCTGTGCTTCGTGATCTTCTGGGGCACCTACTTCCCGCTGATTTCCGAAGCGCTCACGGGCACCGCTGCCTCGGTGGGGCCGCCGTGGTTCGATCGTTATACGGTGCCCCTCGCGCTGGTGCTGGTGCTGCTCTCGGGCATCGGCCCGGTGATCGCGTGGCGGCGCGCGACGCTCGCCAACGCGCGGCGCAACTTCGTGATCCCGCTCGCGGTGGGTGCGCTGGCGCTGGGAGTGCTGATCGCCGCAGGCGTTACACGAAAGCCGCTGGCGCTCGCGATGTTCTGCTGCGCGGCTTTCGTGGTGGGCTCTCTGGGTCAGGAGCTGTGGCGGGGGACGCGCGCGCGACGCGCCTCCTCGGGCGCGCCCCTGCCGCTCGCGGCGGTGGGGCTCGTGCGGCGCAACCGCCGCCGCTATGGCGGCTACATAGTGCACCTGGGGATGGCGGTGCTGTTCGTGGGGGTCGCGGCATCCTCCTCCTTCCAGCACGCCTCCGAGCTGTCTCTCTCTCCTGGGCACTCCACGCGGGTGGGCGCCTACACGATCCGCTATGTGCGCCCCACGGCGTCGGTGACACCCCGCTATGACCCGGCGCACACGGGCGCCACGTTGAGCGTGGGGGCGCTGCTCGATGTCTCCAAGGGCGCCCGCCACGTGGCGTGGCTGAATCCGAGCGAGGGCTTCTATGACTCGGGCGACCCCACACAGGGCTCGGTGGGGCACTTCATCGGGGGCACCGCGGTGAGCCACATAGCGATGGATGCGGGCTTCACGCGCGATGTGTGGACGGCGGTGGCGCCCAACATCGACACGGCGGCGCTGCAGCGGATCGTGAATATCGGCAACCGCACGATCCCACTGGTGCGTCCCGATGAGGGTGTGATCGCGATTGCGGTGCTCGCACGTGCCTACCTGCAGGCGCCCCCTCCGGCGGCCTTTCATTTCATCGTCTCCCCGCTGGTGATGTGGATCTGGATCGGCGGCGCGATCGTCTTCGCCGGCGGTCTGCTCGCGCTGTGGCCCGCGGGGCTCATTGGACGCCGCGGGGACGCGAGCGTGCGCTCGCGCACGCGCCTGGGCTCCGAGCTGGAGGCCGCGCGCGAGGCCAAGTACCGTGAGATCCGCGATCTGGAGCTCGACTACGCGACCGGAAAGCTCTCCGAGGAGGACTATCGCGCGAGCGATCTCACGCTGCGCACGGATGCCCTGGAGATCCTCGATCGTCTGGAGGAGCTCGAGGGGTTGGAGGAGATACCGGCGGACGCCGAGGAGTCAGAGCTCGCCGGGGCAAATCGATTTTAAGAGGACCCCTTCCGGGGTCCGCGAGGGTCGGTAGGTGCTACACCCAGGGCCGCTTGAGCAGCAGGATCGTGTTTCCGACGAAGAGGATCGCGAACACGACGGTCCAGCGGTTGAGGTTGCGCTCCACCAGCGATCCACCCCCCAGCGGACCTGTGCCGCTGCCCACGCCGAAGGCGCCCGAGAGCCCGGCGTCCTTGCCCGAGTGCATCAGCACGAGGAAGATCAGAACGACGGCGATGATCACCTGCAGGATCGAGAGGATCGCTTCCATGGTGCAAGATTAGCGAGTGTGGGCGCGGGGGTGCAGCGGGCTGAAGAGCGCAGGGGCGGTACTAGGGGCAGCCGGCGGTCGTGGTAGTTGAACCGGTGGAGCCGTCGGCGAAGGTGAAGTCCGCGCCGAATGGGAACCCGCCGGAGGGGCAGCTGTGAGGCAGGCGCAGCAATACGCGCGGGCTATGCGCTCCGCCGATCGTGAGCGTGAAGTGAAAGATCGACGCATTGGGTTCGGTGGGAAGCGTAGGGATAGGGGGGATCGACATCGCGAGCTCAAAGCCGTAGGGCGGGCGGTCGCGCTGCAGCACGCCTGTGATCACCACACGCTCGATCAGCGGGGTGAGGCCCTGGCTGGAGATCAGCATTGTTGGGCGCCCGCCCTGGTTGGCGCCGCGATAGGCGGTTACGGTGGCGTTCTCGGTGAGCGTCTGCGAGCCGAGATGCGCGATTGCGACCGTGCTGCCAACTCCCACCCGTGAGGAGGCGGGACAGTGTGCGTGGAGCGCCTGCGCACGCGGGCACGTTTCCACGCCGCTCAGATTGAAGATGAGCCCCGCGGGCAAGTGCACGAGCGTGCGGGTCACTGGCGCGGGCACCCTGTGCGGCGCGCCCGTGTAGTCGATCTTCAGCGTGAGAGCCGCGGGGGCGCCCAGCCGATTGGGGGAGAACGAGGGGGCGATGGCGCTCGTGGTCCCTTCGGGCTGCCCCGGCGGTGCAATCGCAGACGCACCCGCGGGGGCGCCCGCGAGGAGCGCCGCGCTGAGGGTCAGCGCGGCGCGCAGCGCGCGTGTCCTGGTCATCCTGTCGCTACTTCTTCTTCTTGGGCGGGCAGGGAACCGTGGCCTTGACTTCATTGGTGGTGCCATCCTGGAAGCTCACTTCCGTCTGGAATGGGAAGCCTCCGCGCGGGCACGTCTTGGGGACGATGAGGCCCTTGATGTGCACGAGCTTGCGCTTGCCGTGGACCTTCTCGAAGTACGCGGCGTTGGAGGCTCCGATCGTCACATGAGCGTTTAGCACCGTGGCATCGGAGGCGCCCGGAAGCGTGGGAATCAGGGGGATGTTGAAATGGAAGCCCAGACCGTAGGGCTTGGGCTCGTTGACCACGTTCGCAGAGAACACGAGCTGGATCGAAACGGGCGATACGGCTTCTACGTAGAGCAGAATCACGATGTGCCCGGGCCTGTTGCTGCCGAGGAAGAAATCGAGCGTGAAGGGCTCTTCGATGACCTGCGTGCCCAGCTTCAGCGCACCCATGCCGCCGCCGAAGCCGGCCTTCGACTCCTTGGGGCACGCGGGTGGGCCCGTGTTTTCGAGGGCCTTGGCGTTGCACGTCTTGGTGCCGGTGGTGTCGATTCCAAGTCCAGCCGGACCCTTCACGGTGAAGCCGGTGATCGGCTGCGGTATTTCGCCCGGAATGGTGGATGCGAAGGAAGCCCCACCGGAGGCGTTCGTGGGGGATCCCAGCTTGTTGGGGGTGAAGGCGACGTGGAAATTCGAAATCGTCTGTGCCGCATGCGCCGATGCGACGCCCCCCAAAGATGCAGCGACGAGTACTGCTGTGAAAACCCTCAACCTGAACATGACCCTCGATCCCTTTCCTCGGACAACTCTCTACCGGGACTGTATCTGCTTAGCCGATCTTGTGGCAAACCACATAACCCGCGGGGGGATGAAACGGAGCGGCGCCCCGATCCTGGCTGTCTGGCCAAAATCTGGTGCATCGGCTACTCTTTGCTTCTCAGATGAGTATCGCCGTCCATCCCAAGCTGCCGCCGGGCCCCCGCATGCCCACCTCGCTGCAGACGCTCGGCTGGGGCGCCCGCCCGCTGCCGTTCATGGAGCGCTGCCGCGAGCGCTACGGAGATGTCTTCACGCTACGCATCCGCAATGAGAACACGTGGGTATTCCTGTGCGACCCAGAGGACATCAAGCGTGTGTTCACCGGCGACCCTTCGGTGCTGCGCGCCGGCGAAGCCAACGCGGTGCTCAAGCCCGTGGTGGGACCGCGCTCGGTGCTGCTCCTGGATGAGCCCACCCACATGGCTCACCGCAAGCTGATGCTGCCGCCCTTCCATGGCGAGCGGATGGCGCGCTATGACCAGCTGATGGTGGACCTCGCGCGCGAGAACATCGTCCGCTGGCCGATCGGAGAGCCCTTTGCGCTGCTGCCCCGTATGCAGGAGATCACGCTCGAGGTGATCGTGCGCGCGGTCTTCGGGATCGCCGAGGCCCAGCGTTTGGAGCGTATGCGCGGGGTGCTGCGCGGCATGATCGACTGGGTCACCAACCCTCGCCGTCTGGCCGCCCTAGCGCTCCTCGGCCCCGCGCGGATCGAACGCAACCGCCGCTTTCGCGCGGCGATGGACCCGGTCGACGAGGTGGTGCTCGAAGAGATCCGCCGGCGGCGCTCGGAGCCCGATCTGGCCGAGCGCGAGGACATCCTCTCGATGCTCGTGCAGGCCACCTACGAGGACGGCTCGGCGATGGACGATCGGGAACTGCGCGATGAGCTGATGACGCTGCTCGTGGCGGGGCACGAGACGACCGCGACATCGCTCTCGTGGGCGCTCGAGCGCCTGCTGCGCCACCCCGAGAAGCTCGCGCGCCTGCGCGCTGAGATCCAGGCGGGGGAGGGCGAGGAGTATCTCGATGCAGTCGTCAAGGAGACCCTCCGCCTGCGCCCCGTGCTGCCCGCGGTGGTGCGCAAGCTGGCCGAGCCGATGGAGTTCGGCGGTCACCTCGTTCCCGCCGGCGTGGCGGTGGCGCCGTGCATCTACCTGATGCACCGCCGCGAGGATATCTACCCCAACCCGCGCGCCTTCAGGCCCGAGCGTTTCCTGGAGCGCCCCGCGGGCACCTACACATGGATTCCCTTCGGCGGCGGTGTGCGCCGCTGCCTGGGCGCGAGCTTCGCGCAGCTGGAGATGAAGCGCGTGCTGCAGACGGTGCTCAGCGATGTGCAGCTGGCGCCCGCCGAGCCGCGCTCCGAGCGCGTGGTGCGGCGCTCGATCACGCTCAACCCCGAGCACGGGGGGCGGGTTGTGGTTCGGCGCCGGAGCTCTGCGGCGGCGCGGCGCCCCGATGAGCTCACGCCCGCGCTGGCCGTATCCGCCTGACCTGCAATGGATCGTGCGCGGGTCCGCTGAGGCCATCAACCGGCGAATTCCGCCTCAGAGGTGTCTAAAGTCCATCTTCTCTGGCCACGGCGGGGGCTTGTGTGCGCCCTTTCAAGGGACCCGTTTACGCTGGAATTACAAACCCTTTAGCGATTCTTGCATGGCTGCCGATATGACAGGGGAAGGGGGGCTGGCTCACCACGATCAGGTGCGCACGCCTTCGGTACGACCACGATCATGGAAAGCCACGACGAGCACGGCCTGGAGAGGCCGCCGATGAATAGTCCACGCCGCTGGATGCGGCGCGCGATGCTGTCGGTGCTTGCCGGCGGCGGGCTCACCGCCGCGGGTCTCGGTGGGCCCGTGGTGGGCGTGCTTCCAAGCGCCGACGCCGCGGCTGCGAGCGGCGGTGGAGGGCCGGCCGAAGACACCGTGACCTCCACCTCGGCGAGCACCCCCGCGCCCAGCGCGCCCGAACAGGGGACGACGAGCGAAACGACGAGCACCACCACCGCTACGACGACCGCCCCGCCAAGCACCTCGAGCACCTCCCCGGCGCCGACCCCGGCCCCGGAATCGCCCGCTGCGCCGGCGGCTGCACCGGCGCCAAGCCCCGCCGCGGCTCCGAGCGTTCCCAACGCGCCCAGCGGCTCGAGCGCACCGACTGTTGTGGTCCAGCGAAAGCAGCTTCCCCCGCCCAAGCGCCGCGGCTCGAAGACCGGCAAGGAAGACGCCTCAGCCAAGAGCCCCGGTGGCGCGGAATCCAAGGGCGCCCACTCGCCGGCGACGGTTCCTCCCGGAACTCCCAACAACGTCGCCCCTGCGCCGCAGGTGGTGGCTGCTCAGGCGGGAACGCTGGCCTCGGTGCTCGGCCAGTCCGCCGTCTCCGCGCAGGCCCTCGAATTCTACCGAGTACCGCTCTTCCTGCTGCCGATCTATCAGGCCGCGGGGATCCAATACGGCGTGCCGTGGCAGGTGCTAGCGGCGATCAACGAGGTCGAGACCGACTACGGCACGAATGTCTCGGTATCGAGCGCCGGCGCGGTGGGCTGGATGCAGTTCATGCCCGAGACGTGGCTGCAGTATGGGGTGGACGCGCTGGGGGCCGGCTACGCGGACCCATACAACCCGGTGGATGCGATCTTCGCCGCCGCTCGCTACCTGCATGCGGCCGGCGCTTCGAGCAACCTGCACACCGCCATCCTTGCCTACAACCATTCCGACGCATACGTCGAATCGGTGCTCCTGCGAGCCAAGCTGATCGCCTCATATCCGCAGTCGGTGATCGCCACGCTCACCGGTCTCACCGAGGGTCGTCTGCCGGTGGCGGGCGCGCGCATCGCGGCGGACCCGAACACCTCGGCGCTGGCGCTCTCACCATCGAACGCGACCGCGGGTGCGGTGGCCGTGGAAGGCGCGCCTGCCACCGGCTCAGGCGAAGCCGCCCCAGGAGCCCCGCGGATGGGTGCTCAGGCGGGGAGCACCGCGGGTGCGCAGCCTTCGGGCGCCGCGACGACGATCCCCGGCGCGAGCGACGCTCCCGCCCCAGCCGCGGCGGCCTCGGGCTTGAACACCTCGCCGAGCGCCGCCAGCGCCGCAGTGGGCTCAGCAGCAGCGGCCCGCGCGGGGAGGGGCAAGAAGGCGGAAGACCTGCGCTTCATCGACCTGCTCGGCGCCCCCGAAGAGGCGGTTACGGCGGCCGAGGATGGGCGCATCGTAAAGCTGGGGCGCTCGCACAAGCTGGGCAACTATCTCGCGCTGCGGGACATCTACGGCGATGTCTTCACCTACGCCGGATTGGGCTCCATCGCGCCCCGCTACCACGTGCTCGCCACTCCCGCCAACCCCAGGCTCCCTGCGGCGGCAGTCGCCGCGGGAGGTAAGAGGAGCGCCGCGAAGACAGCCAAAGTCGCCGGTGCGCACGATCCCAAGCCCACGCTCCCCGCGAGCGCGGGCAGTCATCCGCTTACATTGCACGTGAAGGCCTCCGGGGGACACGCGGCAGAGGAAGCCGAAGAACAGTCCCTCTCCGGAGCCGGGGTGGTTCCCGCGGGCATGGGACGCGTGCGGCTCTATGCGCATCCGAGCAACCCGGTGGCGCGTGTGGCGGCGGTGCGCGCCGCGGCACGCAACGGCCAGAGCGATGGGCACGGTGGGCGCTGGCTGCCTCTGCGGCTTGGATCGATCGTCTCGCAGGGCACCGTGCTGGGTCATCTTAAGGGCGTCCCGGGGAAGGCTCCGGTGCAGAGCGCCGCCCCGCCTCAGGGCGCAGCGAATCTGAATGTGCCGCTCGGCTCACGCGCCCTTGGAACGCTCGCTGTGGGCGCAGCCGCGCGCAGCGCGCGCCTGCGCTTTGCCATCCGTCCGGCGGGGGACACCGCGACGATCGACGCCGGGCCGATCCTCCAGAACTGGCGCCAGCTCGATGTGGCGCTACACCCCAAGGGGGCCAAGGGCGCCCTCGACCTGCTGGGCGCCACGGCGGCGCAGGTGTTCCTGATGAGCCAGAGCGAACTGGAGCGCACGGTGCTCTCCGACCCCGGCATCGAAATCTACGCGTGCGGTCGTCAGGACATCGCCTCGGGCGCGATCGATGGAAGGGTGCTCGCGACGCTCGAGTTTCTCTCGCGCAGCGGCCTGCGCCCCACCGTGAGCGCGCTGCGCTGCGGCCACGGCGAGTTCACGACCTCGGGGAACGTCTCCGAGCACTACTTCGGCGATGCGGTGGACATAGCGGCGATCAACGGCATCCCGATCGCCGGACACCAGGGTCCTGGCTCGATCACCGATGTCACGATCCGCGCGCTGCTCACGCTGCAGGGGCGTTTCGTGCCCCACCAGATCATCAGCCTGATGAAGTACCCCGAAGCCTCCAACACGCTCGCATTGCCCGACCACTGGAACCACATCCATGTTGGTTTCCGTCCGGTGGGCGGCGCGATGCCCGCGACTGCCGCCACCGCGGCTCACTCGGCCGGGAAGGCGGGTCAGCCCGCGCCCTCGCCGCTGGCCGTTGCCCCCGAACTGAGCGCTTCGCAGTGGAATCGGCTGATTGCACGCATCGGCACACTGCAGCAGCCAACGGTCTCGGCGAAGCCCAGCTCGGCGGCGATTCGCGATCCGCAGGCGGCTCCCACCAACCGCGATCTCGGCTCGCGCGCGCTGCCCTCTCCGAGCAGCTCCTCTGAAGGCAGCGGCGTCGAAGAATAGGCGGACCCGAGCGCTCGCCGGGCCCGCCCAAAACGAACCGGCTCTAGTTCTGCGGCCTCGCGGCGCCGGGGCGCGCGAAGGCGCCGCTCAACTTGCTCTGGCACTTGGTTCTAGCCGCCTTGAACTGGGCGCTTGCGGTGTCGATGCCCTTCGTCTGAAAAACGGGACCAGTTCCCGAGGTATTGGGCGTGGGCAGTGCGATCCCGTTCTGGCGCATGCATGCAGCGAAGGCCGTGAGCGCCGCGTGGAAGGTGGGGTTGTCAAAGCGCGCGCGCCCTCCCGGCTGACCGAAGGGGCGTGCCGCGCCGCACTTCTTCAACGCCGCCTGCAGCTGCGCGCGTGTGACTCCCTTCGGTAGACGCGCTCCGGCGCCGCCGCCCAGGAATCCGCCTCCCGCGCCGGGCGTGCGCGGCTGGCCCGCAGGGCGCTGGGGGAGGGTGACGCCGTTTTGCTGCAAACAGGTGCGCAGCGCAGCAAATCTCCCCCCCGGTCCTCCCCCGGGGGCGGGGCTCGTGGAAGTGGACCCCGTGGATGTCGAGGAGGTGGTGGTGGAGGAGGTGTTGGTGGAGGAGGTATTGGCAGCGGTGGTGGTGGTGGAGGAGGAGGAGGTATTGGCGGCGTTGGTGGTCGAAGTCGTGGAGCTGCTGCCCGAGGAGCCACATGCCGCGAGACCGAAGCAGGCGAGCGCCATCGACAACGCTCCCGCGAGGAGCGGCTTGCGAGGGTGGCTGAGTATGAAAGACATGATGTTCCTTTGGATAGAGATGGATTCGGTAATAGCGAGCGAGGGTCGGTGGGTCGTTACTTGCCAAATAGAGCCTGTTCGCCACCTCCGCTGCTGCCGCTGCTGCTACGCGAACTGCCGCCGAAGGCGCCGGAGCTGCCGCTGTCCTGCACTGTGCTCGCCTGGATCGAGCCGTCGGAGGCGTGGGTGCCCTGCACGATCACAGTGTCTCCGGGGTGAATGTCTTTGACCGAAGTGCTCACCTGCTTGGTGATCTGCGCCGCGGCGGTTGCGACCTTTATGGTATTTCCCTGCAGTTCGGTGACATACAGATTCGAGCCCGAGATGTTCGCGACCTGACCCACGGCGCCCGAGCGTCCCGCAAAGGGGCCCCCCGCACCGCCTCGTTCTGCAAGAGCACCCCCCGCGCCGCCTCTCAGCTGTGAGGCAAGTCGTCCACTACCGCCAACCGCGGCCCCGGCGGTGGGGACTTCCCCCTTCTCCACGAGCACCCCCGCGATGAAACCTCCCGCGCCCAAAAGCAGCGCGAATAGGAGGGCCGTCAGCGGAGTGAGCAGGCGCCGGCGCGGACGCCGCCGCAGAGGCTCCTCATCCCAAACGTCGGACCTCTCCTCCTCGTCCTCCTCGAGGAGCTCGACAGGCTCGAGCTCCTCGGCCGCGGTGGGCTCGAACTGCTCCTTTTCTTCCTTTCCGGGTTTGAGCTCCGCGGGCTTGGTGCGGGCGGGGGTCTCTTCTGTGGTGCTCATCGCATTCTCCTCGCTGGGATCTGGCTCTTCACTCATAACGCAGCGCCTCGATCGGCCTCAGCCCGGCTGCGCGGGAGGCTGGATAGGTGCCGAAGAAAAGCCCCGTCAGCACCGCCGCGCCGAAGGCGAGGAAGATCGAGTAGCCGGCGATCACCGGCTGCACCCCCGCTATTTCGAACTGGCTCCCCACGACGCCCACCAGCACGCCGATCGCACCACCGAGGATCGACACCATCACTGCCTCGGTGAGGAACTGGCCGAGGATATCGCTGTGGCGCGCGCCCACGGCCTTGCGGATGCCGATCTCGCGCGTGCGCTCGGTGACGCTCACGAGCATTATGTTCATCACGCCGATGCCTCCCACGAGTAGCGAGATGGCCGCCACCTCACCGAGCAGGGTGGTGAAGACCGAGCTCGTGGAGCTCGAGGCTTCGAGGATCGACCCCTGATTGATCACGTTGAAGCCGGGGTTGGCCGCGCTCGTGCCGAGCTGACCCTCGAGGATCGAGCTCACCTCGGCTTCGGCGGCGTTCAGCTGACCCTGTGACTTTGCCTGCACCGTAATCGAGCTGAGCGGCCCATAGCCGGTGAGCTGATCCTGCACGGTGCTGATCGGAGCCATCGCGATGTCGTCCTGATTGAGCGCCCCACTAGCGCCCTTGGATCGGGTGACGCCGATCACCTGGAAGCTCGCCCCGTTGATCTGGATCGACTCGCCCACCGGGTTGACACCCGCGAACAGGTTTTCGGCAACCGTCGGTCCGATCACCACCACGGCGCGGTGTTCGGAGATGTCCTTGGGGGTGAATGAGCTGCCCTCGGCGAGCTGGTAGGTGTGAGCGGTGAGGTAGCTCGGTGTGGTGCCCACGAACGTCGAGGGAGAGTAGCTGGTGCCGTTGAAAACCATCGTTGCACTGGCGGCATTCACGACGGGGGAGACGCTCTGCACGTCGGGTGCGTTATCCGGGTTCTGAAGCGCCTGCGCGGCCTTTTCGGTCAACGGTGCGGTGGCGGTGGTGGCGCGCGCGCCACCGCGCTGAAAGCCGCGGGTCACAAGCAGTACGTTGGTGCCGAGACTCTCGATGCGTCTCTGCACAGTCTGCGAGGAGCCATTGCCCACCGCGATCAGCACGATCACCGAGGCCACCCCGATCGCCAGCCCGAGGATCGTGAGCGAGGAGCGCAGGCGGTTGGCCAGCAGGCCATCCAGCGCGATCCTCAGTGTCTCGCGTCCGATCATGGGCGTGTGGCGTATTCGCCATGCGCCGACTTCTGGATCTGCGGCGCCATTCTGGATGTCTCCCCCCGGCTGATCATGGGTGTGTGGCGTATTCGCCGTGCGCCGACTTCTGAGCCTGCAGCTGCGGTGGCGGTTCGCGCGCATCGCGTGTGCGACGGTCCTCCACGATCCTCCCATCGCGCAGTCTCACGATGCGCTTCGCCTGCGCGGCCACATCGGGCTCGTGCGTGATCAGCACCACCGTGCGTCCCTCGCGGTTCAGGCGCGCGAAGATGCGCAGCACATCCTCGCTGGAGCGCGAGTCGAGGTTGCCAGTGGGCTCATCGGCGAGGATCAGCGAGGGGTTGGTGACAATCGCGCGCGCCACCGCCACGCGCTGCTGCTGTCCACCGGAGAGCTCGGAGGGAAGGTGCTCCAGACGGTGACCCATCCCCATCGACTCCAGCGCTCGCACCGCACGAGCGCGGCGCTCGGAACGCCCCACCCCCGCATAGGCGAGCGGCAGTTCCACATTGGTGAGCGCACGCGTGCGCGGTACGAGGTTGAAACTCTGAAAGACGAACCCAATCTTACTGTTGCGCACGTCCGCGAGCTCATCCTCGGCGAACTCCCTCACGTTCACGCCATCCAGCAGGTAGGAGCCCCCGCTCGGCACATCGAGGCAGCCCAGAATGTTCATCAGGGTGCTCTTGCCGCTCCCCGAGGAGCCCATGATCGCCACGAAATCCCCCCGCTCTATGCGCAGCGTCACGCCGCGCAGCGCCCGCACGCGAACGTCACCCAGCTGGAAGAGCTTGGTGACTGCCTGCACGTCGATCACAGTGCGCCGTGGGCTGCTCATCCACCGACCCCGCCTGGGCCGGCTCCGCCGGCCCCTCCTCCTCCAAAGAGCCGCACGCCCGCGCCCCCGCCGAGGCCCCCGCCTCCACCGAGACCCCCAGCTCGCCCGAGGCCCCCGCTCGTCGCGCCGCCCAGCGAGAGGCCGCTGAGGATCGGAACGGAGACTTCCTCGCCCGGGCTCAGCCCGCTCAGGATCTGCGTGGTGGAGTCACCCACGAGGCCGGTCGTAACCGACTGGCGTACGCTCTTTCCGTTGCGGATCACCGTCACCGTCTGTGTTCCGCCGCGCCCGGAGAGCGCCGAGCTGGTGACATTCACGGCGTTTTCGGCCTGCGCCACGACGATCTGCGCCGAGGCTGTCATCCCGGGGCGCAGGTTGCTCTCATCCTGGTCGAGATCGAGGGTTACGTCGTAGCTCACGACCCCGCTGCTCGTGGTGGACAGCAGCGCCACCGATGTCACGCGCGCGGCGAGCTTGCTGCTGGGCAGCGCGTTCACCGTAATCGTCGCCGCCTGCCCCTTCTTCACCTTGGTGACATCGGACTCGCTCAGCGGCACCATCACCTGCATATCGTGGGTATCCACGAGCTCGATGAACGCTCCGGAGGAGGAGCCTCCCGCGCCGGAGCCCGAGCTTGCGCCCGCGGAGCTCCCTGATCCCGAGCCACTGCCTCCTATGCCACTGCCACTGCTGCCGGCGGCGCTGCCGGTAGATCCTCCGGCGCCCCCCGCCGAGGAGGAGGCCGATGCACCGCTGGAGCCGCTCGAGCTCGACCCCGCCGAGACGCTCGCGCCGGGCACTTCCTCCGCGATCGAGGCCACCGTGCCATCTGCGGGTGCATACAAGCGCGTCTGCGCGAGCGCCTCTTCGGCGCTCACCACGCTCGCCTTCGAGCTTTCCACCGCCGCCTCATCGGAGGCCACGTTGGCGGCGCTCGCCGCGGGCGACTGGGTCTGGGGGGCTGTGGCGGTGCCGGTTGCGGTGTCGGTGGAGGCGTCGGTGGAGGCGCCCTTCGGGCTCGCCTTGGTGGGGGTGCCCGCTTCACCGCCCGAACCCGAGCCGCTGGATTCCTTCGGGCTCGCCTTGGCGGGTGCGGCGCTCGGTTCACCCGTCGACCCCGTGGATTCACTGCCCGACCCAGAGCTGCTCTGCGCCGCTTCGAGGCGATCCTCGGCGGCGCGCAGGTTGTCCTCGGCCACCGCCAGGGCGCTCTGCGCCGCGCGAGGATTTAGTTCCGCCAGCAGCCTCCCCTCCAGAACATGCTCTCCGGTGTGCACATACACCTCCGCCAGTTCTCCCCCCACCCTAAAGTTCACATCGGTCTGGCTCCCCGCCACGAGGTTGCCGCTTGCGCTCACCGTCGACTGCACTACGCCGCGAGCAACCCTCACAACGCGACTCTGGGTTGCGGACTGCGCGGGGGGGCCCACAACCAGGAACGCCGTGGCCGCGGCGCCCACGCATAGGGCTCCCAATATGTAGAGGAGCCAGGGAGCTCCCGCACGCTCGTTCATTTGCATCTGGGATATACCGGCCTCCCCGTAAGGGGCGATAAAGACGGTGTAAGCGGGGATAAAGCCTGCGAGTCCCTAAAGGCCAGCGAGCGTAACCACCACGAGGATCAGCGAGAGCGTTGAGGTGAGCACCACTGTCACCGCCGCGGCTCCATCGAGGAACCTTCCGCTGCGGCGCTCGCCCATCACCCTCCGCGAGCGCGAGAGGCGCCAGATGAAGAACAGGTTGATCGGCAACAGCACTCCATTCACCACCTGCACCCCCACGAGCAGATCGATCACCGGCACCCCCGGTGTCATCGCGACGATCGCCGCGATTGCGATCATCGCGGTGATCACCCCCATGAACACCGGTGCCTCCTCGCGTCTGCGGCCCACGCCCTTTTCATAGCCAAGGGACTCGGAAACCACGTAGGAAGTCGCGATTGGGAGGATTGCTGCCGCCAGCAAACTCGCCCCCAAGAGGCCGATGCCGAACAGCGCCTCGGCGTAGCTTCCCGCGAACGGCGTAAGCGCGCGCGCGGCCTCCGTGGCCGAGCCGATGTTGTGGACGCCGTGCACGAACAGCGTGGCGCCCGTAGCGATGATGATGAAGGAAGCGATCACATCGGCGAAGATCGCGCCCGAAACCGCCTCGCGTTCCTCGTGCGCGAGGTCCTCCTCGCGCACCCCCCGCTCCACCACCGCGGACTGCAGGTAGATCTGCATATAGGGGGTGATCGTCGTGCCCGCCGTCGCCACGAACAGCAGCAGGTAGGCGGTGTTGGTTTGGATGTGCGGCGACACCACCGCCCTGCCCACTTCACCCCAATCGGGGTGCGCCAGGATCGCCGCGATCGGGTAGGCGAAGAAGGGAATCGTAAGCCAGATGAAAACCCGCTCCGCCGAGCGGTAGGAGCCGCGCACGATTATCAGCCAGATCCCCAACGCCGCCACCGGCACGGTCAACTGCACCGGCAGGCCCGCGAGGCCGAGCGCCGCGCCGATCCCCACGAAATCGGAGATGCAGATGCCCATGTTGGCGATCAGCACTGCCGTGGTCGCGAGCACCGACCAGCGGATGCCATACTCCTCGCGCACCAGCTCCGCGAGGCCCTTTCCCGTCACCACTCCCATGCGCGCCGCGAGCTTCTGCACGATCACGAGCGAGATGGTGATCGGCACCATCACCCACAAGAGCCCATAGCCGTACTTCGCGCCCACCGAGGAGTACGTCGCGATACCGCCCGCGTCGTTGCCCGCGTTGGCGGCGATCAACCCCGGCCCGAGCAGGCCCAGGAAGGCGAACAGGCGGAGCCTAGCCGGGCTGAGTCGCGCAGGCAGACGCGCTCGGCCACGCGTGGCCGAGCGGATACGACGCATGACTGACGGTACTCGGACCGCCATCGAACTGACCTGAGGGGCTCACGCGGGGCAGTGTATGGGTCGGGCGCGGCGCGAGGCACCTCGGTGGCCGTGCAGGCAGGCTCCGCAGGTAGGTTTCGTGCATCGGCCCGTCCGGTTGTGTATCGAGGGCTCCTCGCGACTGGCCCTATCAATCCTCGCCGAGCAATCCAAAGCGCCGGCGCCAGCCGCGCGGGAGCATCGCCTCCAGCACATCGTCCACCGTCACCACCCCCACCATCTGCTCACGCTCGTCCACCACAGGCGCGCACGTGAGGTTGTAGTCGGCCATCAGCCTCGCCACCTCCTCAAAGGGCGCATCTGGGCGCAGGCTCGGAAGCTCGTGCTTCACAAGCGCGCTCACCTTCGTCTGCGGCTCGGCGCGCAGCAGCGCCGCGATCGGCACGCTGCCCTCCAGCTGACCCTCAGGCGAGCTCACGAACACCGCCGTGAGCACCTCCGGGCCGATCGTGCTGCGGCGCACCGCATCGAGCGCATCCTCTGTAGTGGTGGTGCGCCGCACCGAGATGAACTCCGGGCTCATCAGCCCACCGGCCTCCGCGGGGTCATACCCCAATAGGACCCGTACCTTCACCCGCTGGCTCACAGGGAGCATCGCGAGCACCGCCTCGCGGCGCTCCTCATCGAGCTCAGCCACCATGTCCACCGCGTCGTCGGGGGCCATTCGCGAGAGGATCTCCGCCACCTGCTCGTCGGAGCGATCCTCCAGGAACTCACGCTGATGGTGATCGTCGAGCTCCTCGAAGACATCCGCCTCGAGCTCGCGATCGTCTTCGCCCACGGCCTGGATGATCTCCTCGCCCTCCCTGCGTGAAGCGGCCTCCACGAGGTCGGCGATCTGGGCTGGGTGAAGCTTCGCGAGCTTGGGGTGGGGAATCCGCAGGCGCAACGTCGGCACGTGCCCCACGAACGGCTCCACGCTCGCCCAATCGAGGAAGTCGCCCGTCGCGATGCGTTCCCCCAGTGGGCGCGGCAGCAGGCGCCGGAAGCCCCCGCGGGGTCCCGTATCTACCCCCACCACGCGCCATGCGCCCGCCAGCAGCGCCAGCTCGATCTCGTTCGCGCGCACCAGCCGCGCGCCATCGAGGTTGATCAGCTGGCGATCGAGCACGTCGCGCTTGAGCAACACCTCCTCGCTGCGTCGCTCGAAGTGGCGCAAATCCAGCTTGGCCTTGCGCAGCACCACCCCTCGCGTACCGATATCCGAGACGCGGTCGATGCCCAGATAGGAGGTACGTCCCGCCACCGACACCAGAAACCCCGTAATCGGTGGATAGCCCACGCCCCCGAGGCGCACGATCACATCCTCCACCTTCCCCAGCCGCTCGCCATCGCTGTCGCGCAGCGCACTCCCCACCACCGAGGAGAGGTGCAAGATCGGAGGCGCCTGTGCGGTCGGAGCCTTCACGCAGGACATCCTACGGCGTTGCCTCTGGGCGCCATCCCGATAGGACTCCCCCCGGCCGTTGAGAGGCAGGCTTGCGTTGGCCCAGAGGCCCACTCCGATGAGCGCGGGCCGCCTCGGGGATGGGCTTTCAAAGAGAGCCTAGCCGCCGCTGAGATTGGTGGGGATCGGCTGCCCGCGAGGCGGCGGGTCGTCGAGCAGCAGCCGTGGCACAGTCACCGGGCGCAACCCCAGGGCATGCAGGCCACGCACGATCGCCGGCAGCGCCGCGATCGTCTCTTCGCGGTTGCCGCCTGCGTCGTGCATCAGGATGATCGCGCCCGGATGCGCTCCCGCGAGCGCCCGCTGCACGATCGTCTGCGTTCCCGGGCGCGCATAGTCGCCGGTGTCGGTGCTCCACAGGATCATCAACAGATGCAGGTGCTTGAGCTCGCGAAACGTGGTGGCGTCGAAGGAGCCATAGGGCGGGCGAAACAGCCGCGGTGTCGGGCCACCGAGCAGCTGGATGCGGTAGATCTGTTCCTGCAGCTGTTCGCGTTGATCGTGCGCGGAGAGACTCGCCATCATCGGGTGCGTCTCGGTGTGGTCGCCCACCACATCGCCCGAGCGCAGCTCCTGCAGGGTGCCTTCTGAGAAGTAGCGCTCCTCCAGGCCGATCGCGAAAAAGGTGGCCTGCACGTGCAGCGCGTCAAGCGTGCTCACAAGCTTCTGCGTGTAGGGCCCAGGTCCGTCGTCGAAGGTGAGCGCCACCTCATTGCCCTTGCTCCCTCCCTGCACCACCGCCGGCGTGTAGGCAAGCACCGAGTCGATCGCCTCTTCCTCCTCATCGTGGATCAGCGCGTGCGTCTGCTCGGGGGTCAGCCGGGGGGGTGCGCTGCGAGCGGGATGTGTCGTGGGCTTGGCCTTGTTTCCCGACCCGCCCGAGCCAAGGGCGGCGATCGCGAGCACAAGCACCGCCAGCACCGCCACGAGCGCGCCGGCACGGCGGCGGCGAAATCGCTCGGGCCCGGGGAGGTTCGCGGCAGTGTTTGCGAGGGGGGTCGAGGGCGGCCCGGGACGTGGCTGCGCTGCTGTGGGGGGAGGCTTGGATGGGGGAGAGTCCTCCCAGCCCCAATCGCTCATCGACCGATCCCCCGTGCATCGGCGAGCGCCTGCTCGATGGGTTCTGCGAGGGATGCGCTGGATAGGTCATTCGAGGGCAGCACCTTCTCGGGTTGGGCCCCATCGGAGAGCACCAGCGAGGGCGTGCTCTGCAGGTGCAGCTGCCGTGCGAGCTCACCTGCCTGCCGAAGCTGAGCCCGCACCGCCGGGGAGTTTCGTTCGCGTAGCGCGCGGCCCACATCCACACCTGGAATCGCCGTGGCGAGGGCCTCCAGATAGCGGTCGGTGACATACGAGGTGTTCTCGGCCCCCTGGTTCTTATACATCAGATCAATGAATTCCCACAGATGGTTCTGCTCGCCCAGGGCCCCTGCCATCCGTGCTGCGCGCACCGAATCGGAGCCGATCGAGTCCAAGTTGCGGAACACTAGCCGCACCTGCCCCGTGCGTACGTAGCGGGTCACGATCGTGGGCAGCGCATCTTCGGCGTACGCCGCGCACACGGGGCACTGCAGGTCGCCGAACTCCACCAGCGTCACCGGCGCCCGCGGGTTGCCAAGGGCCATCCCATGCTGGGGGATTCCCTTGAACAAAGCCACACTCTGGGTGGCCCCCGGCACCGGCTTGCCGGGGGCCAGCTGGGAGGTGCTGCCGCTGGTGAGCACCGCAATGCTCACTGCGCCCACGGCGAGCACGCTCACCACGATGGCCCCCAGCTGGTAGAGGCGCCTGCGCGAGTCTCCCTTGCCGGTGGCCATGCGCTCGCCCGTCGAGACTGGGGTCATCCCTGTCTTCTATCGCAACCCGCGGTTGCTCAAAGCGCCTTTGGCGCGAAGATGAGCTGCAAGGGCGGCTATTTTCAATCCCCATGCTCCCGTTCTGGCTCTCGATTGCCGTGCTCTCACTCGTTCAGGGGGCAACGATTGCCATCCCATCGCAGGGCGCCGTGGCTGCGCTCGAGCGGCTGCGCAGTCCGCTGTGGGCGGCGATCCCACCGGTCTCGGTGCTGGCTTTCGTGCTCATCGCCCGCCAAGCCGAGCACCCAAGCGCCGAGACACTCACATACCTGGCGCTCGTGGCGGTCCCCATCCTGGCTGCGCTCGCGCTTGGGTGGGCGATGTGGGAGCCCCGCCCTCGAGGTGAGCCCTCCGCGGGGATCGACTCCTCGGGTCATTGCACGCCAAACGGCACCTCCCACAGGCCCCCGCGCGGCCGTCGCGCACTGGCTGCATCGCTGGCGGCGCCCTTGTTCGCGCTCGCCTGGGTCGATCGCGGAGGGCTCGCTGGAGAGGCGGCCGCGGTGGCGCTTTCGGCCTTGAGCTGCGCGACCCTCGGGGTGCTGCTTGCCGCCGTCACGCCCGCGCGGTGGCTGGCGGCGGGAATCGTGCTGATGGCCATTGCCGACAGCGCCCTGGTGGTCTCCGAACTCCTGCAGCAGCCCAACGACGTGCTCAACGCGGTGCACCCCGCCGCGGGGCTGCCCAGATTGCAGTCGGAGACCTTCGGCTCGGCGGTGATGGGCTATGGCGACCTGTTCGTAGCCGGGCTCCTCGGGGGGCTCTTGGCGTCCGGAGGAGATCGCTCGCGCCAGCTGCTTGGCGCTGTGCTCGTGTGTGGACTCGCGCTGGGCTTCGACCTTTTGTTCTTTGCGGTCTCCGAGCTTCCCGCCACCGTGCCGGTGGCGCTTGCGACCCTCATTCTTGGAGCGTGGCGCAGGGGCCGCGATGTGACTCCCGCGACGTCGAGCGGCTCGCGCGTCTACCGCCGGCGCCGATTCATGGCGCGGCGCGCCGAGTGAGCGCGGGCACCGTGTGCCCATTGCGCTCAGCTGCCCTGCTGATCGACACCTCGCCCTCCATCTGAGGCTCGACCTCCAGCTGGGCCGTGAGCGGCCGCACAGCTGTCTCGATCGCGGGCGGGGAGGAGATCTCTCGCTCGGAGGCCGCGCCGGCCTCCTCAATGCGGCGCAGTTGGGGCACCACGCGCGTGTCGAAGGAGCCCACCGCCTGGTTGTAGGCGCCCACCGCCGAGTCCAGCTGCCGACCGACTTTGGCGAGCGGCTCGGCGAAGCGGCCCAAACGGCGGTGCAGCTCGCGTGCGGACTCGGCGATCTCGCGCGCGGACTGCGCGATCAGCTCCTGACGCCAGCCGTAGTGGATTGCGCGCAGCAGCCCAATCAGCGATGTCGGGGTGGCCATCAGCACCTGCTGCTGGATTCCATATTCGATCAGCGAGGGGTCCTCGGCGAGGGCGGCCTGATAGATGCCATCCGAGGGTACGAACATCACCACCAGCTCGGGCGTCGTATCGAACTGGTTTTGATAGCCCTTGGATGCGAGCTTCGTGATGTGCTCGCGCGTCTGTCTTGCGTGCCGTGCGATATGCAGCTCGCGCTCGGGCTCATCGGTGGCCTCCAGGTGGGCGAGGTAGGCGTCGAGGGGCACCTTGGAGTCCACCACCACGACCTTGCCCCCCGGCAGACGCACGAGTACATCGGGTCGCAGACGCCCATCGTCGGTATGGATCGTGCTCTGCTCGACGAAGTCGCAGCGATCCACCATGCCCGCCATCTCGATCACGTTGCGCAGCTGGATCTCCCCCACGAGCCGCGCGTCGAGGGACGCTTGAGCGCCGAGACGAGGTTGCCGGTCTCCTGGCGCAGACCGCCCACGCCTTCGTGCAGCTGGCGGATCATCTCCGAGAGCTGGCCCTGGGCCTCCTTACGCTCGCGCTCCAGGCGGCCGATCTCGCTCTCCATCCGGCCGAGCTTCTCCTGCACCGGACCCATCACGCCCTTGATCTCCTCGGCGCGCCGCGCCATCTCGCCAGCGGCTCGCTCCTCCTGGCGGGCCATTTCGGTTGCGACTCGCTCATCGCGACGGGCCATCTCACCCGCGGCTCGCTCCTCCTCTGCGCGGCGCTGATCGGCAAGCCGCTGGGCAAGCGAGTCGCCGGTCTGGCGCAAGACGTCCAGAGAGATCGACTTCAGTTCATCGCGCTGGCGCTCGCGGTTGGGGCGCACGAGCAGCATCGCGCAGAGGGCTCCGAGGAGCAGGCCGATCGCCAGGAGCAAGATGCTCATATGAGGGAGCGGGGTGTCGCGGGCATGACCGATCAAACGGTCTCACCTGCTCCGGACGGGAGAATTTGGCGAGAACTCTGCGATGGAAACCTCTAGGATGGATCGATGGTCAGCGAGGGAAGCTCATCGGAGCAGACTGGCGTGATCGGCGGCGAGAGCTCTGAGATCTCTATCTCCGGCGAGATGCCCCTCACGCACGGCGAGGCGCAGGTGGGGGCCGGCATTCGCCTGCACTACGTGGAGGCCGGCGAGGGACCGCTGGTGGTGCTGCTGCATGGCTTCCCGGAGTTCTGGTACGCCTGGCGACACCAGATTCCGGTGCTCGCCGCGGCCGGTTATCACGTGGTGGCGCCCGATATGCGCGGCTACAACCTCTCGGACAAGCCGTTGGGATGGCGCGCCTACGACGCCGAACACCTAGCGCGCGACATCGCCGGCTTGATCCGCCACTTCGGCGTCGAGCGGGCTTATGTGGTTGGACACGACTGGGGTGCAGCCGTGGCCTACACCGTTGCGATGCGCCACCCGGAGGTGGTGGAGAAGCTGGCGATCCTCAACGTCCCCCACACCGAGCAGATGCTCAAGGGCTTTCGCACCTTCCGCCAGCTCCGCAAGAGCTGGTACATGTTCTTCTTCCAGATCCCCGGGCTGCCCGAGAAGCTGATCGAACGCGACGATTTCTCCTTCGCCAAGCGCTCGCTACGAGCGGACTCGCGCGAGGCGTTCAGCGACACGGATCTCGAACGCTACGTCGAGGCATGGTCGCGACCAGGGGCGCTGACGGGAATGATCAACTACTACCGCGCTGCCCTCCGTCGCTCGCCGAAGGCCACGCTGGCGGGCTTGCGCAGGATCGATGCGCCCACGCTCGTGATCTGGGGCGAGCGCGATCGCCATCTCGGTGCGGAGCTCGCAGAGCCCTCGGCGCAGTGGGTACCCAACGTGCGCATGGAGCGCATCCCCGAGGCCACTCATTGGGTTCAGCACGATGCCCCCGAGCGGGTCAACCAGCTGCTGCTCCAGTTCTTCACCGCCACCTCCTAGCGACCCCGCCTCTCAGGCCGCTGAGAGCCATGCGAACAGCTCGAGGGTGCGGCATCGGTCTTGTACCCCGGTGTGGGGCGCAGCCCGCGGTCGTAGTAGCGCTCAGCTCCATCGGCGAAGGCGCTCGCGGCGGCGCGATGCTTGGAGGATGGAGCCGCGATGGCGATCGCGTTGAGCGCTTCGAACAGCGGCACCGCCCCCCAGCTCGTCGCAAGGGGATAGCGCGCGTAGTCGTTGAGGCGTTCGTCATACCAACCAAGGCGTCGATCGTGCCAGCGCCGCTCGGCGCGCACGACGCCAGTTTCGGCGAGCTGTAGATATGAGGCGGAGGAGGTCGCTGCCGGATGGGCGAAAGGGGACGTGGGGTGGGTGGGGGAAGCCACTGTCGCAGCGCGTGCGCTGGGGTGGCCTGGAGGTATCGGTCTCGCGGGCGCAGCGTGGCCCGGAAGCAGAGGCATCGCGGAGGACCCAAAAGCCCCTGCGCCGGCGGGGAGCGGTATGCCGAGAAGAACCAGAGTCGCAAACAGGACCGTCGGGGTGCTCCGGCGATGAGGAGTGGGCACCCTTTTGAGCCTAGCGTCGACTCAGAGCTCCTCAGAGAGCAGATCCATCAACAGTCCATCGCGCCAGCGACCGCTCTGTGGGTCGCGCTCGTAGCGGCGCATCACACCCACAGTCCGAAAGCCGGCCTTCTCATATGCGCGGATCGCCGCGGTGTTCTCCACCGAGGGATCGATCGTGACGCGATGGTGGCCGTGCTCCTTGATGAGGTGGCGCACGAGGCGCCGCACCGCCTCGGTTCCCCAGCCGCGGCCGTGCAGCGCCGGATCGAGGAAGAGGTCGATCATGGCATGGCGATAGCGAGGCTCGTGCTCCTCGCTGTACTGGATCAGCCCCGCTACTGCGCCGTCGATCTCGATCGTCATGCGCGTGGCCTCGGGCTCGTCGGTCCAGGGGAAGCCCTTGTAAGGGGGACCCCACCAGCGCGCCACCTCCGGCGTGCGGTGGATACGCAACAGCTCGGACTCATCCTCCGCGGTGAGAGGGCGGAGTGTCATCTGAGCGCTCTCTGTCGGTGTCTGGGGCATGGGATGGAGGGTACCCAGGCGCCTCCTGACATTGCTCTTGGCGATCACGGAGTGATCAATGCCCAGGCGGTGGTTCGGGACGCTACTCTCGTGTGGTGGCGTCATCGATCGACTTCACCATCGCCTTCGACGAGCCCGACGAGGGTGGCTGGATTGTCGCGCGTGTGCTGGAGGTTCCAGGAGCCCTCAGTCAGGGCCGCACGCGGGCGGAGGCGCGGGAGAATGCGCTCGATGCGCTACAGACGGTGCTCACGTCGGATGACGAGCTCTCCGGGCGACGCTCTGGCGGGGATCTCGAGCATCTGCGGTTCGTTGCGGCGGCGTGAAGCGTCGCGATCTGGAACGTCATCTACGTGAGCATGGCTGCCATGAGGTTGGTGGTTCCAAGCACGCCAAGTGGCGCGGGCCGACTGGCGAGGTCTCAGCGCTACCGCGACACAAGGAGATCGGGCCCGGCCTGACCCGAGCTGTTTGTCGGCAGCTCGGCGTTCCGGCGCCGCCGAATACACGCTGAGGCGCCGATCGGCAAACAGGCAGGGACGGGCCGATGCGGATGAGAGGACTCGAACCTCCACCTGGTCACCCAGACACGGACCTGAACCGTGCGCGTCTACCAATTCCGCCACATCCGCGTGAGGGAGAAGCGAAGATATCGCACCCGGAGCCCTTCGCGAGGGTCCGTATGAGCAGCCGGGCGATCACGGGCCTTTGATAGCCTCGATGGCGTCGTTCAAGCACCAGGCCGCCATCGTCTAGGGGACTAGGACGCCGCCCTCTCACGGCGGTAACACGGGTTCGAATCCCGTTGGCGGTATCGCGTCTGGCCGACGCTGTTGGACTCTGCGTATTTTGGCGAAGGAGCGCGCCAGATCCATGCCTCTGCGCGGTCGACACGTGAAGTTCGCCACTGGTAGCGACGTTGAGTTGAGCGCGCTGTACCCCGAGCCGGCCGAGCTTCGAGTCGTCGACTCCGAGCTCACTGTGCCCGGCTGTGCTCACCCTCGGTACTGATACGCGCGTCGTCGGCCGCCTGCGCCAGCTCCGCGGTAGTCACATTGAGCGCTGCGGCGATCTTCCTCACCGTGGTCCAGGCTGGGTTGCTCACTCCGCGCTCAGCTCGCACATAGGCCGTGACGCTCAGACCGGAGCGGTGGATGACCGCCTCCTGTGTCTCGCCACGCGCTTCTCGCAGACGACGGATCGCTACCGCAAGAGCAGGGTCCGGTGGGTCGGAAGTTGGCACGAGCCAAACATGCCTGGAACCAGTGCGCTAGTCCAGGGCGCAGCGCACTGGTTCAATCGAACCTATACGCTTGGCCGCGCGCCGGGCTCATCCCCACAGGAGCCGCCCTGGCACACTGGAGGCCGGTGTCGGGTGTGCTCAGTCTGACCGCCCCGGCGCCGGTCTCGTCTATCCCTCTTCGAGTAGCCCGAGTCAGAGCGGGCTGCGGAGCCTGCGCTGTGGAGTCCATTCGCGCACTGCTCTGGAGGGCGCCACCTCGCCGGCCAGGCGCGAGTCGGGCAGGGGGGGATCGGCCTGTGTGCGTAGAGGGATCACGCCCGCCCACACAGGAAGTTCATAATCCTCCTCATCGTCGACTGGTGGCCCTGTGCGGACCTTGGCCGAGGCCTCATCGAGCGGGAGGGCGAGCACGTGGATGGCCTTCAGCTCCTTGATCGTCGGCGGACGAACCTCAGACCAGCGTCCGGGAACGATGCGCTCTGTGAAAGCCTCCAGTGCCGCCATGCGCTCGGAGATCTCCTCAACGGGGCGGGCGCTGCCGAGCACCACCACCGAGCGATAGTTCACCGAGTGATGAACGGCCGAACGCGCGAGCACGAGTCCGTCGAGCAATGTCACCGTCAGACACATGGGTGTGCCTGCACCGAGCGCCCGGATCGTCCGGCTGGCGGCTGAGCCGTGGAAGTAGACCTCCCCGCCGACGCGCGCATGCAGTGTAGGGATAGCGTAGGGCTGGCCATCGTGGGCGAAGCCGAGATGCGCCACCATCGCCTCGTCGAGGATCGCATCGATCGCCTCGCGGTCGTACCTCGCGCGTGCAGGCTTACGACGGACCTTCGTCTGCGGGGAGGGGGCAGGGGACACGCTCAGCAGCATACGGGGAGGTCGGCTTGCCGACAGCCAATCGAGAACATCCAGACCTCTACCAATCAGGGACCTATCTGGGGCTCTATCAGCTGAGCAGGCTCGCGCGTCCGCGCACCGCTCGAACAGTATCCGCGAGCGTGGCGATGTCATATGCGCCGTAGTGGCGGCGCCCATTGACGAAGAAGGTGGGGGTCCCCGAAACGCCGCTTTCATCCGCGCTGGTGACGTCCTCGCTGATACGCGATGCATACTCGCGGTGGCGCGAGCTGCTCGAGGACGGTCTCCGCGTCTAGGCCGAGTTTCTCGGAGTAGGTGCGCAAATGGGTGGCATTCAGCTCTCCCTGGTGTTCGAGCAGGATGTCGTGCATCTCCCAAAACCGTCCCTGCGCTGCTGCGGCCTCTGACGCCTCTGCGGCGACCTGCGCGTTGGGATGGACATCGTTCAGCGGAAGGTGGCGCCATACGTAGCGGACCTCATCGCCGAAGGAGGCAAGCAGTTCGCGAATGGCTTCCTCGGCCTTCCCGCAGTAGGGACACTCGAAGTCTCCGTACTCCACCAGCGTAACGAGCGCGTCGACGGGACCGCGGATGTGGTCACGCTCGGGATTCACCTCCTCAGAGAGGTCGAGGATGTCCTCAGCCGTCCCTGCGATCTGCCGTGCTCGGACGCTCGCCGGCAGCCTCCTCACGATGCGAATGACCCCCCAGCCGACGAGCGGAGCCAGCACTACCGAGGCGAGCGCGCCCAGCTTGGCCTCCTCGAGTCGCTCGCCGCTGAAGGCCAGGCTGGCGATCAGAAGGGAAACCGTGAACCCCACTCCCGCAAAAGCGCCGCCGGCGGCAATCAAGGGGCGACTCAGCAGGGAGCGTGGTCCACGCAACGTGGGTCGCGATGCCAGCCAGGAGCCGCTGGCGATCCCGAGGGGCTTTCCCAGCAAATAGCCGGCGAGAATGCCCACGGCAATCGGGGATGTGAGTGCGTCTTCGATCAGCTGCGATGTCAGGTGGACACCGGCGTTGGCGAGCGCAAACAGCGGCACCACGACGTAGCTCGTCCACGGGTGGAGGCTGTACTGAAGACGCTCGTTGGGTGAGATCGCCGACATGACCCCCTGCTGAGCTGAGCGAGCCAGCTCGGGAGTGGGCTGCTCGCGAAAGGAGCGCGCGAGGACCGTCGCACGCTCCAGATCGTCGCGCGAGGGCGGATAGGCGCTGGTGGCGAGCCCTACCGCGAGCCCCGAGATCACGGGATCCACCCCCGACTCGAACATCGCAACCCAGAGGGCGCCCGCAACAGCAATCGACACCGTGCGGCGCCACTCCGGTGCGTATCGAAGCAGCAGCAGCACCCCGAACAGCGCAAACGCCACCGCCAGCGCAAGCAGCGAGACATGGACTGTGTAGGCCGTCGCGATCACCAGCAGCGCCGCGAGATCGTCGACCACTGCAAGCGTCAGCAGGAAGACACGCAGACGGGTCGCAGCCCGCGGTGTGAGGAGCGCGAGGGCGCCAAGTGCGAAGGCCGTATCGGTGGACATGGCCGCGCCCCAGCCGTGCGCCCCCGCTCCATTGGCATTGAACGAAAGGTAGATCGCCACCGGAAGCGCCATCCCGCCGAGCGCCGCGATCACCGGAATCGTCAGGCGGCGACGCTCGCGCAGCTCGCCCACATCCAGCTCGCGCTTGGCCTCCAGGCCCACTACGAGAAAGAAGAAGGTCATCAGCCCCTCGTTGATCCAATGACGCAGATCCATCGAGATCCCGCTACCCCCGACGCTGATCGCGAGCTTCGTGCTCCACAGCGATTCGTAGGAGTGCGACCAGGGCGAGTTCGCCCACACCAGCGCCGCGATCATTCCTCCCAGGAGCACGCTTGCGCCGCCCGTCTCAGTGCTCAGGAAGTCTCGAACCGGCGTCGCCAGGTTCCGGCTCCAGGCCGTCCGCCCGCCATATGTTGCTGCGTCTGCGCTGGCCTCCATATTCAGGTGACTATCACCTCAGCCGACGCAGTGCCCTGCAGCTTGTGCGGCGGGGGCAGGAGGTTGATGCCTCGCGGGGGTCAGGCGACTGCACCCAACCCCCGCGACTCGGCTCAGGCCTCTTTGGGCTCGCCCAGAACTGCGAGACCGTGGATGCAGACGAGACAGATGGCGAAGATCCCGAGTGACCACCACGGGTGCGCTCCGCCGACATCGAGCAGCGCGCCGATGGCCCCCAGCGTGGCCGCCACGAGCCCAACCACACGGCCATAGGCTCCACCGCCGAACAACGAGAAGGCTGCACTCAGCTGGATGATCCCCAGGATGATGGTGATCCAACCCCACGTGTGCAGGCTAGAGAAAACGAACTGCGTGTCGTTGACATAGAAATGCGCATCGCCCACGGCAGCGATGCCATAGACGATGTTGAGGACTCCCGCAACCATCAGCAGGATGCCCACGAACAATGCACTACCAACTCCTCGCATTTGCTCCCCTTCCGTAAAGGACACCGTTTGACGCCCTCCCCGGAGTCTATTGCTGGTGCTCAGATGATGCCGATCGGCTGAATCAAATCTTGCAGCTCGTTGGGGTGGGCGATTCCGCGGAGGCTCAGGCGCGGCGCGGGGTATCGGTGTCGAGCGAGCTACTGATTGAGCCCGAGTGTTTCGAGCAGCGAATCCCAATCATCGAACCCGGTCACCGTTTCGATGTGTTCGAGCTTGGTTTCCAGGTGTGTTGTGCGCGCGAGGATGCTTCGATCCGTGGGCTGCTCGTAGCGAGCGAGCAGGCGTGGCGCGATGGAATGCCCTTCGATCGATTCGACATGGAGATCGAAGCGGGCTGTCGCGGGGGGAATGGCGCGAAAGCCACTCGCGCTCCATGTGCGCACATCGCCGCAGAGATCGGGTAGCGGCAGAGACGCCAGCTCGTGAAGACTCATCGCATAGCCACGTGCTGCTCGCGTGAGTGTTGGGTTGCTCCATCTAAGTGGCCTTATCGCGTGGATGAAGGTGGCGATCGGCCCCGCGTCGGCCCCGTAGGTGACCGACCAGATCGCACCCGCAACCTCATAGCTGAGCTTCTGGGCTTCTTCATTCTGCGGAGCGCCCAAGCCTACCTTCGGGCACTCCCGGCCGAACCTGCGAGTCAGACGTACGGTGTCGCTCTGCGCGGCCTTCGCTCGAGCCTCAGATGCGCGAGCAAATGCGTAGTTCGCCGTTATGTACGCATGAGTGGAGGCCGCATCGAGGGATGTGGCAAATGCGCTGGTGGGCGCCAGCGCAAGTAGCAGTGCGGCAAGGATCGCGGAGCGTCTGAGCATGCTCATCAAGGGTATCGCGGGTGAGAGAGCGTCGGCGTCGCTCCTTGAGGGCGCTCACTCGCGTAGATGCCCGCCGGGGGGTTCGCGCCGCCGAGATGAAGGCGTCATCTCTACCTACGCTTGGATCAGCAACGCTGGTCATGGTCAGCAGAAATTTCGATGATTTGCCAACGGGGCTGCTGCGCTTCGCGTGTCGCTGCACGTCCTCGGCTCTGCACCTGCGAAAAGGTGAAAAACGTGTAATAGTCGGGTGAAAAACATGTGCTGGCTCGGTGGTGTTGGAGGCCGCGTACTTGCGCGCATATCGCCAGGTGGATCGACCATCCTCGGGAGCGCAACGCGGTAAGTAGGAGACGAGGCTCGACTTTCTGCCGTCAACCCGTAACCCTCTTCTGGCTGTGTCCGTATGGATCGCGTCGCCACGCCTCGGGCGACGGGTCCCCGGCGCGAGCATTTCCAGGGGGTCTGGTGGCCCCTGCATTCGACTGTGAACAGGATCGGTAGGCGGAGATACATGGCTTCCAAGGCTTCCAAGGTTTCCAGGGGTAGGGCGCGATCGAACGCTCCTCAGTTGCGGCCGGGCCCCAGTGGGCTGCCGCGAGGACAAGTCACGGAGATACAGCGCAGCCGGATGCTGGCTGCGACGGTGGAAGCCGTCGAGCAGGTCGGCTATGCCCGGCTCACGGTCGCGCAGGTCATCGGTCGCGCAAAGGTTTCGCGCAAGACCTTCTATGACGTGTTCCTCGACCGCGAGGACTGCTTCCTGGCTGCCTTTAACGAAGCAGTTGCGCGCATGCAGGCGATTGCAACAGAAGCCTACGAGGGGGAGTCCTCTTGGCGCGAGGGGATGCGTGCAGGGCTCGTGGCGCTACTCGCGTTCCTCAACGCCGAGCCAGGCCTTGCGAGGCTCTGCATCGTCGAGGCGCTCGGAGCGGGCCCGCGGGTCCTCGATCGCCGCGCCGAAGTGCTCGGGCAGCTCAAGGAGGTGGTGGACCGCGGACGCACCGAGGGCGGGCGCTCCACTCGGGCAGCGTCATCCAACAAGCGCGCGCGCGGTTCGCGCGAGCCCGCGGAAATCACCGCCGAAGGCGTGGTGGGAGCGGTGTTTGCCGTCTTGCACACCCGCCTGCTTGCAGGAGGCAAGCGGCCGCTCACCGATCTGGTCGGCCCACTGATGAGCATGATCGTGCTTCCCTATCTGGGCGCGCGGGTGGCGAGTAACGAACTCACCAAACCTGCACCGAAACTTCCCAAGGTCGGGCGGGGCTCACAGCTTCTACGCAAGGATCCGCTCGAGGGTCTCGATATGCGGCTTACCTACCGCACCGTGCGGGTCCTCTCGGTCATCGGCGAGCAGCCTGGCGCGAGCAACCGCGAGGTCGCCGAGGGTTCCGGCATCGCCGACCAGGGGCAGATCTCAAAGCTCCTGGCTCGTCTCGAACGTCTGCAGCTGATCGAGAACTCGGGTGGAGGTCAGCTCAGAGGGGCCTCCAACGCGTGGCGCCTCACGGAGCGGGGCGGGCAGGTTGAGCGTGCGACGCGTCCGCGATGAGGTGTGCTTGAGCACATTCTCGTCCCTCGTCCTGCTGCGCAGCGCCGACAGATGAGCCGTCAACGGCAGCTTGCGGTGGATCGCCGCGCCAGTCCTCGGCGTTTGGTTGCGCACGTGATCCCGGCATAGGTCCTCGATTGCTCTACCGTCAGTAGGGCCGATGCTCGCGAGGACAGAGCAGCGAACGCAGCAGCGCGATACCCCGGTTGGCGGCGATCTACGACGGGTCCGCGATTCTCTGCTCGCGGCCGTCCTCGAATCCGCTCCCGATTGCGTGATCGTGATCGATGCTCAGGGCACCGTGGTGGAGCTCAACTCCGCCGCGGAGCGCACCTTCGGCTATCCACGGAAGAAGATGCTCGGACGGGAAGTCGCCGAGCTGGTGGTGCCCCCCATGCTGCGCGAGCGCCACCGTCAGGCTGTGCGCCGGCTAGGTGAGGGCGAGTCGGCCTCGATCCTAGGCCGGCGGTTTGAGTTCACCGGAATGCGCTCGGATGGGAGCGAGTTCCCGGTTGAGCTCACAGTCACCCGCGTATCCCAGGAGCCGATGCTGTTTGCAGGCTTCGTGCGCGATGCCACCGAGCAGCGCAAAGTCACCGAGGGCAAGGACCTGTTGGCGGCTGCCGGTGCGGCCTTCGACACCTCGCTCGACCCTCAGCAGACGATGCGCACGATCGCCCGGATGGCGATCCCGCAACTGGCGGAGCTGTGCGTGGTCGATCTCATCCGCGCGGATGGGCTGCTGGGCGATTCGGTGGCGGCGGCCGCGGATGAGCGGTTGGCGCGACGCCTGGAGGAGCTGCGTGCCCGGGAGCCGCTGTTTCCCAGCGGCGATCATCCCGTGGCGCGTGCGCTGCGCTCGCGCGAGCCGGTGGTGGTGCACGATCGCAGCACCAGTGAGGCGCTCGAGCGAGTCGCGCAGAGCCCGGAATACAGGCGCCTCATCGAGAGAGCCGGCTACCGCTCGGCTGTGGTCATCAGGCTCGCTGCACGGGGGCGGCTGCTGGGCGCGCTGTCCTTTCTGAGCACCACCTCCGATGGCGGTCCCGATGCCGAGCGCCTCTCCTTGATGCAGGATCTGGCTGCCCGCGCGGCGATGGCGCTCGACAACGCAAACCTCTACGCCGAGCGTGCGCGCATCGCGCAGACCCTGCAGCAGAGTCTGCTGCCCGACGCGCTTCCCGAAGTGGCGGGTTTGCAGCTGGCGTCGGTGTACCGTCCTGTCGGCCAGGGCAGCGAGGCGGGCGGAGACTTCTATGACGTCTTCCAGGCGCCCTCCGGGTGCTGGCTTGCGGTGGGCGACGTCTGTGGCAAGGGCACCGAGGCGGCGGCGGTGACGGCCGTGGTGAGGCACAGCATCCGCGCACTCGCGATCCAGCAGTCCAGCCCAGCCGCGGTGCTCAGGACGGTGAACGACGTGATGCTCAGCCACGACCTGTCGGGGCGCTTCGCCACGGCAATCCTCGCGCGCTTGGATCTCTCACACGATCCACCGCGGGCAGTGCTTGCGAGCGCGGGACATCCAGCGCCGGTGCTGCTCGAGGAGGGAGGCAAGGCCCGTTGCCCGGAAGTCCGAGGTCCGCTGCTGGGAGTGCTTGCGGATCTGGAGCTTCAGGAGAGCGAGGTGCGGTTGAGTGTGGGAGAGACGCTGATCCTCTACACCGATGGGCTCACCGATGCGGGTGCTCCCGGGCGCGGGCTCACCCCGGATGACCTGTGCTGGCACCTTGCCGACCAGGCGGGCTGTCCTCCGCGTGTACTGGTAAAGCGCCTGGAAGACCTCGCGGTCTCCCGCGGAGCGGTGAGGCTGCGAGACGACATCGCGATCCTCGCAGCCCGCATTGGGTCCTGAGCTGAAAAGAGCCTTCCAAATGCCGGTCGGGGCTGGAGTGGTCGAGGCTCAACCGGAGTTGTCCCGAACGGCGCATGCCGTCGGAGGAAAGAGAAGGTGTTCGTTCGCTCTCTTCTGTGGCGGCTGCTCGGGGTGCTGGCCACCGCTGGCGCAATCGGTGCGGGGGCGTGGCTGCTCGGAGGCGGCCTCGGGCGGGTTCTTCGCCAAGGCAGGCCAAATCCGCCCTTCCACGTTCGCGGATTGCCGGCTGATCCGCATCTGTTCTCCTGGCTGAGCGCGCTCGTACCGACGATCGCAATGGTGCTGGCCGCGGTTGTGGGCGCCATCGGCCTCGTTGGAGCGGCACGCTGGCATGCCCGCCGTGGGAGGGTCTACGTGCGTCTGCGAGTCGAGCCCTATCGCACCGACCGCGCCAGTGCGGAGGCCATCGTGGGAATGTACGAGTCACTACACAAGCGCCTCTTGCGCCGCTGGTGGCGGCGGCTGTTTTTCGGCCAGCCTTCGCTGGCGCTGGAGGTGCATGCATCTGTTCGAGGGGAGTGCGGCGTGCCGGCTCCAGCCCGAGGCGAGGGTGGCGTGCCGTCTCCAGCCCGAGACGAGGGCGCCATCTCCGCGCCGATCGTGCGTGAGCCCGAGCGTCATGCCCCGATGGCGTCTCGGGTGTGGCTCGAGGTTGCGTGTCCCGTCGAGCTCCAGGAGATGGTGCAGGCAGCGCTGCGCAGCGCCTACCCAAACACCCGCCTGAGCCCATCGACGACCGAGGTGGGGGATCCGCCGGCGGTGGTGCGCCTGAAGAAGCACGCCGAGTTCATCAAGCGGGTGAAGATCGCCGACCATTTCGAGCACGAGCGTGAGCCGGCGATGAACCGCCTGCTGAACGCCATCTCAGCGGCGGGAGGCTCCGCCTTCGTGCAGATCGCGCTCACGCCCACCCCCGCGAGCTTCGAGCAGCACGCCAGGCGTCTCTACAAGCGCCACGAGGCCCGACTCGCACGCGAGCGTCGCGCGGGAGAGCGGGTGGTGAGGGATCGCTCGCTCCTCGACGATGGAGAGCTGCGCGGAGGGCTCGATCTGCAGCACCGGCCCCTGTTCTTCACCGAGGTGCGCATCGTCGCCGGTGCACGAGAGACCTGTGAGCGAATCGCCTCCGAGCTGCGTGCCGCCGGGGCCGAGAACCATCTCGTGGAAAGAGGCACGGCGCTGCGCCACGGGGTGCTCGGCCTTTACCGCAGGAGGGTACGCCGTGGCGAGGGCAACCCATGGCCCTCATGGCACAAGGGCGTGTGGGCCTCCACCGAGCTCGCGGCGCTGTGGCACTTGCCCTCGGTGGGATATCTCACGGTGCCCTTTGCGCGTACGCCCATCGCGCTTGCCCCCGCGTCCCCAGAAGTCCTACGTGCTCCAGCCGGCTCGGGGACGCTCGTGGACGCGCTCGGGCCAGTGACGCTGCATCCGCAGATGCGCCGTCAGAACACCGCCGTGCCAGGAACGGTTGAGCAGGGCAAGACCAGCTACCTCGTTGCGACCATCGCCGAGGATCTGCGCCGCGAGAATTGCGCGGTGATTGTGCTCGATCCCAAGGGCGACGCCGCGGAGGCGGCGGTGAGCCTGGTGGCGCCCGAGCGCACCTGCACCCTGCTCGACATGGCCCATCCCACATGTGGATTCAATCCCCTCGCGGTGCAGGCGCCGGCGGACACGATCGCGGACTACGTGGTGGGTGCGCTGAAACACCTCTTCACCGATTCGGATATTCGTGCATCGTCCGATCGCTACCTACGGAACGCGATCATCGCGGTACTCGCCTATGACCGTAGGGGAACACTGTGGGACGCCGCGCGCCTGCTCTCGGTGGGAGAGGAGGGCTACGCCTATCGCGCTCGCGTCGGCGCGCGGGTGAGGGAGCTGCCGGAGTTCAAACACCAACCGCGTCATCCTCATCGGCCGACTCACCCGCGACCCCGAGCTGCGTGCCCTCGCCTCCGGCAACAGCGTCTGCGGCCTCCGCGTCGCCTGCAACGGCCTTCGCAGGGACGGCGAGTCCTACCAGGAGCGCCCCAACTTCTTCGATGTCTCCGTCTTCGGCGGGCAGGGCGAGAACGTTGCGCGCTATCTCAGCAAGGGCTCACGCGTGGCCATCGACGGGCGTCTGGAGTGGCGCGAGTGGGAGACCTCCGAGCAGAACAAGCGACAGGCGATCGCCATCGTCGCCGACTCCGTCGAGTTTCTCGACTCGCCCGGCTCCTCCCAGCGCGAGCGTCAGCTCGATGGAGAGGGAGAGCTCGGCTCGGCCGTCGTCGAGGAGCGTGAGCTCGTCGGCGCCGGCGTTGGCGCCGAGGGGGACCTCGTCTTCTGAGCTCTCCATGGGGCCTCTGGGTCGCGCGCACGCGGCGCGATCCAGGGGCTCTTTTTGTGTTTAAGCGGCCTCTCGGCTCCTTGCCGCACGGCCAAGGTAGACTGCTCCGCCGCAACCCCCGCGCGCAAAAGGAGCCCAAACTCGGTGCCAGTGAACACGCAGGCGATCGGTAAGACCTACGAGCCCACGCTCTACGCGGTGGGCCGCGAGAAGATCAAGGAGTACGCCCGCGCCGTGGGCGAGACGAACCCCATCCATCTCGACGTGGAGGCGGCTCGCGCGGCCGGCCACGCCGACGTCGTGGCGCCGCCGATGTTCGCCGTCGTCTACTCCGCGCCCTCCGTCGGCCCGCCGATCTTCGATCCCGAGATCGAGCTCAACTTCGCGATGATGGTGCACGGAGGGCAGGAGTTCGAGTGGGGTCCGCTCGTTGTCGCGGGCGATGAGATCACCACCACCGCGTCTGTCAAGGACATCTCCGAAAAGGACGGGCGCGGCTACTACGTTTTCGAGTCCATCTCCACCAACCAGCGCGGCGAGCAGGTCGTGCGCGGCACGTGGACCAACATCGTGCGAGGAGTCTGAGCATGTCCGACCTATCAGCAGGCGCCTCCATCCCAGAGGTGCGCGTAACGCCCGACAAGTACCTCACCGCTCGCTACGCCGGCGCCTCGGGCGACTTCAATCCGATCCACATCGACGAGGAGTTCGCGCGCGCCGTGGGCCTTCCGGGGCGCATCCTGCACGGACTCTGGTCGATGGCGCAGGTTGCCCGCGCGCAGACCGAGGCAGCCGGGGGGCCCGAGCACCTCAAGCGCCTCTCGGTGCAGTTCCGCGGCATGGGCGTCCCCGAGCAGGAGGTCATCGTCACCGGCACCGTGCGCGAGGTCTCAGACGGCCTGGCCACGGTCGATACCGTCGCCGAGCAGGACGGCAAGCAGATCATTCGCAACGCCGAGGCCCTCCTCACGGTCTAGCTGAGCCGGGACGCCGCCAGCTCGGGGCCTACAATCAAGCCATGTTGACCGCCCGCCAGGAGCGCATTCTCTGCAAGGTGATCGACGGCTATCTGCGCACGGGCGAGCCCGTGCCCTCCAAAGCGATCGCCGCCGACCCCGAGCTCGACTGCGGCGCCTCCACCGTACGCAATGAGTTGGCGCAGCTGGAGGAGCTGGGGCTGCTCGCGCATCCGCATACCTCCGCCGGGCGCGTGCCCACAGATGCCGGCCACCGCCATATGGTCGATCGCATGCTCTACACCGGCCAGGGACTTGAGCCGGCGCCGCGCCTTGAGCTATCAGTCACCCAGCGCGAGGTTGAGGAGGCGATGCGCGTCACCACCGAGACTCTCTCGCATGTCACGAACCTACTCGCCGTCGTCTCCGCGCCCTCGCCCTCAACGGCCACCATCCGGCACGTCGAGGTTCTCGCGCTGCAGCCGCGCGTCGTGATGGCCGTGATCATCACCTCCACCGGCGGCGTCTCCAAGGTGCTCGCCACGCTCGAGGGCGCCGCCGACCCGGGCCTCCTTGCGTGGGCCGGGGAGTACCTCAACGAGCGCCTCGTGGGCCTTCATCTGGGGGCTCGCATGTTGCACCAGCGCCTCTCGGATCCCACGCTGCCTGCGACCGAGCGCGCGTTCCTCGACCGCCTCGCCCCCGCGATCGCCGCGCTGGGCTCCGAGGCCGAGGACACCCTCTACGTGGAGGGCACCGCGCGGCTCTTCTCCGAGGAACGCCCCCGTGACCCGCTCGAGATCAACGAGCTGATGGACCTCCTCGAGCGCCGCGTCGCGCTGCTCGACGTGCTGCGCGCCGCGCTGTCGAAGCCGGGCGTTTACGTGCGCATCGGACACGAGAACCCGATCCCGGCGATGCGCTCGCTCGCGCTCGTCGCCGCCGGCTACGGGGTCGCGCAGCGCAAGCTCGGCACCGTCTCCGTGATCGGCCCCGTGCGTATGGACTACGCGCAGGCGATCCCCACCGTGCGCGAGGCCGCCCACGAGCTCTCCCGCTTCGTCGAAGACGCCTACGCCGAGAACTGACATCCTCACCGCGATGCCACGCGACCCCTACGAGGTGCTCGGCGTCGAGCGCGACGCCACCGAGCAGCAGATCAAGAAGGCCTTCCGTCAGCAGGCGCGCGAGCTGCACCCCGATGTCAACGCGCACGATCCGCAGGCCGAGGAGAAGTTCAAGGAGGCCGCGGAGGCCTACGAGATCATCTCCGACCCCGAGCGACGCGCCACGTACGATCGCTACGGCCACGAGGGCCTTCGCTCGGGCGGCTATGCCCCCAACTTCGACGCCTTCGGCTCGATCGGGGATCTGTTCGACGCATTCTTCGGCGGCAACTCCCCCTTCGGGGGCGGCGGGCGCGCCGGCCCAGCAGCCGGCGAGGATGTCGCGGTGGCAGTGCAGATCGATCTCCTGCAGGCCGCGGAGGGTGCGAAGGTCGAGGTCTCCTTCGAGGCGATCGAGCGCTGCGAGCACTGCCATGGCAACGGCGCCGAGCCCGGCACCCCGATCGAGACTTGCCAGCGCTGCGGCGGAGCCGGGCAGCTGCAGGCCGTCACCCGCACGCCCTTCGGCCAGATGATGCGCAACGTCGTCTGCGACACATGCCACGGCGACGGGCGCGTGCCGAAGAAGCCCTGCGGCGTGTGCCGTGGGCGCGGGCGTGTTGCCACCACGCGCACGCTCGATGTCGACATCCCCATTGGCATCTCCGACGGTCAGCGCATCCGCCTCACCGGCAAGGGCCACGCCGGAGGATTGGGTCCCCACCCACCCGCTCCCGCGGGAGATCTTTATGTGCTCGTGCGCGTCGCCGCCGACGAGCGCTTCGTGCGCGAGGGCGACGACCTGATCACGCTGCTCGACGTGCCCGCGCCGCTGGCCGCGCTCGGCGCGACGCTTGATGTCCCCACACTCGGCGAGCCGACGCCGCTCGAGATCCCCGCCGGCACGCAGGCTGGCGAGGTGATCGTTTTGCGCGGCCAGGGTATGCCCGCTTTGCGCCGGGGGCGGCATGGGGATTTGCGCGTCGTCGTCAACGTCGTCATCCCGCGCCGCCTCTCCTCCGAGCAGCGTGAGCTGCTCGTGCGCTTCAACGAAACGCTCACCGAGGAGAACCTGCGCTCGGAGGAATCGATGTTCGCCAAGCTCCGCCGCGCCCTTCACAGTCGCGCCGCGTGAGGGGGCCGAGGGGCGAGGCCCGCGTCTTTCATAGGCGCGGTCGCCGGGCGCTCAGAGACCGCGCCGCGTGATCCGCCTCGCGCTGCGCGTCCGCCGGGAGGACGCCGAGCTCGTGCTGGCCGAGCTGCTGGAGCTGGCTCCTGCGGGGGTCGAGGAGATTGAGATGGGGGAGTGGGTCGAGTACGCCGTCTACGGTGCACCGGGGGAGCTGCCCGAGCTGCCGGATCTGCACGCCGCGGTGGGAGGCACGCTCGTTGAGGTCACCACCAGCGAGCTGCCCGACGATTGGGGCGAGCGCTGGAAGAGCTTTCACCGGCCGATCGTGATCGACGCGCCCGCGAGTGTGCCGTCATCCGGGTCGGTTGCCGTGCCCGCTCTGCGTGTGCGCCCTCCATGGGAGGCGTCTGCCGATTTGCCGGGCACCGAGGAGATCGTGATCGATCCAGGCCAGGCGTTCGGCACAGGCGCGCATCACACGACGCGGATGTGCCTCGAGCTGCTGCTGGAGCTTGCCTCACACGAGGCTAGCCGGGGCGCTGTTGTGGACGTGGGCTGCGGGTCGGGCGTGCTTGCGATCGCTGCGGCTCGCCTGGGGTATGCGCCTGTTCTGGGTCTTGACCATGAGGCCGAGAGTGTGCAGGCGGCAGCTGAGAACGCCGCCATCAACGGCGTCGGTGTGGACATCGAGGTGCGCCGCTTCGACTTGCGTCGCGAGCCGCTGCCTGCAGACGGCGGCCGGCCCGCAGTCATATTGGCCAATCTCGTGCGGCCGCTCCTCCTCGATCTTGCAGGATCGCTGGAGCACACACCCGAGCACCTGATCGCCAGCGGGCTGCTGCGCGAGGAGGCAGACGAGGTTGTTGCGGCCTTCCGTGCAAGCCTTGGCCTCACAGAGCGCGAGCGGCGCCACGGCGGCGAGTGGGCCGCCGTATGGCTCTCGTCCGACTGAGGCGGACGCCGGACGCTCAGGCCGGCCCTGAGAGCTCGGTCGCGGCGACCGACATCGAACGAAACAGGAGGTCGATCGCGGGGGGCGCGCCGCCCTCGATTTCGATCAGCGCGCGCGCGGCGGTGAGCGCTGCGCCGATGACCTCCAGCGCCTCGCCGACTGCACCCGGCTCCGGGTCGCGGCACGCAGCGGCCGCCATGTCGATCATCGCGGCGGCCTGCTCGGGGACGCCCGCGAACAGCGCGGGGCCCGCGAGGCTGCCGTAGCCGTAGACGCGCGCGAGGCGCCCCTGGAGCGTGATCGTGGGGCCCTGGCGGGGGGGCGTCACGGCTGGAAGCCCCTGTCCGTCGAACAGTCCGGCGACCGTCCCGCCCAAGAGCCCGCGCGTGGCGGCGTCATCGAGACCGACGTAGCGCGCGACCCGCAGCGCCATGTGCAGCCCCGTCGCCGTGCGCCCGTAGGGCGGGTCGGTGGCGAATACGATCCGCTCGGCGGGCACGCGCGCGAACAGCTCGATCACATCGAGCGTGAAGAAGCACGAGATGTCGTACAGCACGCCCGGATGCTCCGCGAGGCGAGAGGTGAGGATGCCCTGATCGCAGATCGCGCCATGCGCGAGGATCAAAACGACCTCGGGATGGCGCAGCGCGACGTTCGCAAGGCCATCGGCGACAGGGGGCATTCCGCGCCCAGCATGGATCAGGATCGGCACATCCGCTTCGCCGGCCAAAGTGAAGATGCCATCCATCTCGGGGCCATCGAAGGAGAAGGCCTGTGCGCGCGGGTGCAGCTTGATCCCGCGCGCACCCGCGGCGAGGCAGCGTTCACCCTCGACGATGGGATCTTCGGAGGGGTCCAGGCGGCAGAAGGGCAACAGGCGCCCCTCGCTTTCGCTGGCCCACTGGAGTACCCGATCGTTGGGCACCCGATAACCGGGACGGCGCTCGGGGTCGTGCAGCGGGAACGTGCACGCGCGTCGTGCACCCGCCTGGTCGAGCATCTCCAACAACCCCGGCAGTGAGAGCGAGCGGCCGTCCTCGTCCAGGCCGAGGTGGGTATGGCAGTCGAAGACTTCGGCATCGGGCGGACGCAGGCGCTCGGTTTCCGCCTGGAACGGGGCAAGTGCGTTGGCGTAGAGGGAGGCGCTCACAGCGGGCACCTTATTAGGTCGTTCGGGTCCACGCAGGATGTACGGATCGTGCGTCCATCGAGCGGTCGGCCACTCTTCGCACGGCGACAGGCCGGAGCATCGAGGGGCTTGTAACACGCTTGTGACATTGGTCTCTTCCGTCTCGGGGCTCTAGCCTCGGGAGAGTGTCCTGGCACGTGGTGATAGCCGGAGGTGGCTTCGGGGGGTTCTACGCCGCGCGTGCGCTGGAGCGCGCGCTGCCCGCGCACAGCGCGCGGGTGACGCTCGTGAACGACGCCAACTTCATGCTCTACACGCCGCTGTTGCCTGGGGCGGCGGGGGCGACGCTCGACCCGCGCCACGTGATCGTGCCGCTGCGCTCGCAGCTCAAGCACACGGACCTTCTGATCGGGCGCGTCACCGGCGCCGACCCGCAGGAGCGAACGCTCACGGCGTGCAGGATCGACGGCGAGGCGGTGACGCTCGACTACGACCGCCTCGTGGTGGCGCTGGGCTCGGTTTCGCGCACGCTTCCCATCCCGGGTCTCGCCGAGTATGCGATTGGGCTGAAGTCGCTCACCGATGCGACAGCTCTGCGCAACCAGGTGCTGAGCTGCTTCGATATCGCAGAGTCCCTCGAGGACCCCGCGGAGCGCGCCGAGTATCTCGGATTTGTGTTTGTGGGCGCGGGCTACGCAGGTGTGGAGGGGCTCGCTGAGCTGCAGGACTTTGCCTCGCGCGTGATCGACCTCTATCCCCGCTGCAGCACGCAGGGCATGCGCTGGGTGCTGGTGGAGGCGCAGAAGCGGATCATGGGGGAGGTCCCGCGCGGGCTCTCGCGCTTCGCGAAGCGCGAGCTGGAGGGACGCGGGATCGAGGTTTACGCCGAGACCACCCTTCGCAGCCTCACCGATCGCCACGCGAAGCTCTCCGACGGGCAGTGCATCCCCGCGCGCACGGTGGTGTGGACGGCAGGAGTCAAGCCGGCGCCTGCGGTTGCCGCGCTCGGGCTGCCGCTCACCAACGGCGGGCGCATCGAGGCGGACTCGCGGATGCGTGTGGAGGGCCGCCACGGGGAGGTGTGGGCGATCGGCGACTGCGCCGCGGTGCCCGATCCGGCGCACCGCGGGCGGCCGTGCCCGCCGACGGCTCAGCACGCGCTGCGCCAGGGAAGGCGCGTGGCGCGCAACGTGGCGGCGAGCCTCGGCAACGGCCGCGAACGCCCCTTCCGCTGGCGCACCCTGGGGGTGGTGGCGGAGCTCGGGCACAACCAGGCCGTGGCGATCACTGCGGGAGTCCGCTGGCGAGGGCTGCCGGCGTGGTTCATCGCGCGCACCTATCACCTGCTGCTGATGCCCGGCCTCGGGCGCAAGTTGCGTCTCCTGGTGGATTGGAACGTCGCGCTGGTCTTCGGCCGCGATGCCTCGGACCCGGGGCGGTTGGGGAGCCGGACACCCCTTGAACACAGCGACGCCGCCAAGTCGGCGTATCCTGAGTCCTGAGATGGCGATAGTCGATCAGGTGAGCGCGGACGTGAAGGATGCGATGCGCGCTGGAGACAAGGAGCGGGTGGGCGCCCTGCGCCTGGTGCTATCGGAGCTGCAGAAGGCGGCGAAGGAAGATGGGAGCGACGAGCTGGCGGTGCTGCGCCGCGAGCGCAAGCGCCGCGTAGAGGCCGCGAGCGCCTACCGCGAGGCGGGTCGCAGCGACTTGGCGGATGGCGAGGAGAAGGAGGCGCAGCTGATCACCGGCTACCTTCCCGCGGAGCTCTCCGAGCCAGAGCTCGAAGCGATCGTCGAGCAGGCCGTGCGCGAGAGCGGGGCAACGTCGGTGAGAGACATGGGTGGGGCGATGAAGGCCGCGATGGCCGCGGTGGATGGGCGCGCCGATGGCAAGCGTGTGTCGGGAATGGTCAAGGCGGCGCTGAATGGCTGAAGGACGCGCGACGGCGCACGACGGATCGGCGGGGCTCCAGGGATGACAAGGCCCGCATGAGGACCCAGATCGAGCTGCCGGGCGATGTCGCGGCCGAGCTGGCGGGCACGCAGGATGCGGTGCTGCGCGCGTTGGAGGGGCACCTGAACTGCAATGTCTATCTGCGCGGCAACCTGCTCACGCTGGATGGCCCGGAGAGCGAGACGCGCGCGGGCGAGCGCGTGGTGCGCGAGGTGAGCGATCTGATCGAGCGGGGGCACGAGATCGGACCGGGCACGATCGGCGCGGTGACGGGAGCGCTTGATGCGCACGAAAGTCCGGCGAAGGTGCTGGAGGATGTCGTCTGGCGCCACCGCAGCCTGAGGGTGGCGCCGAAGACTGTGAATCAGAAGCGCTACGTGGATTGCATCCGCAAAGCCACAGTCACCTTCGGCGTGGGGCCGGCCGGCACCGGCAAGACGTTCCTCGCGGTGGCGATGGCGGCGGCGGCGCTGAGCCGCAACGAGGTGAACCGCATCATCCTCACGCGCCCCGCCGTGGAGGCGGGCGAGCGCCTCGGATTCCTGCCGGGCGATCTGATGGCCAAGGTGGACCCCTACCTGCGTCCGCTGTTCGATGCGCTGCACGACATGCTCGACCCCGAGAAGGTGAGCCAGTACTTGGAGCGCGGTGTGATCGAGATCGCGCCGCTGGCGTTCATGCGCGGGCGCACGCTCAATGACAGCTTCGTGATCCTCGACGAGGCACAGAACACGACGCCCGAGCAGATGAAGATGTTCCTCACGCGTCTGGGCTTCGGCTCGAAAATGGTCGTCACGGGTGACGTGACACAGGTGGACCTGCCCCGCGAGCAGCGCTCGGGACTCGTGGTCGTGGGGGAGGTGCTGGAGTCGATCGAGGGGATCGAGTTCGTGCGCTTCGGGGGCGAGGATGTGGTGCGCCACAAGCTCGTGCAGCGCATCGTGGAGGCCTACGACGAGCACGCCCAACGCGACGCGCCGGAGCTCCACTCGGCTGAGCGCAGACGCGCGTAGGCTCACGCAGCGGCCTGGCGATGACGAGCGCGGGATTTTTGGGAGGGGACCCCAAGGGGTCCCAGCGGGTCGCGTAGTGGCCCGCGTCGAGGTGGAGGTGATTGGCGGGCGGTCGAACACCGATGCTCCCTCCATCGCGCAGGTGCAGCGCCTGTGCACGGTGGCGGCGGCAGCGGCGGGCGCGCAGGAGGGGCATGTGGCGATCGAGTACGTCGATGCGCAGCGGATCGCGCAGCTGAACGCCGAATACCGTGGCAAGGACGAACCGACCGACGTGCTGTCGTTCCCAATCGATGGGGCAGCGCCGCTGGGCGAGGGCTCCGGCTCGCACGGCGGCGTGCCGCGCGAGCTCGGCGACGTGGTGATCTGCCCCGCGCACACCTCCGACCTGTGTGAGGCAATCGTGCACGGCGTTTTGCACCTGGTGGGGATGGACCACGAGAGCGACGACGGCGAGATGCTGGCTCTGCAGGCCGAGATCCTGCGCTGGGATCGCGAGTACGACGCGCCGGGATCGGGAAACGTGGAGACTCCGCTGGAGCAGCGCTCCTTTCCCCAGGCGCCTTCGAAGGGCCGCGGAGAATGACGCGCAGCGGGTTCGTGGCGCTCGCGGGGCGCCCCAATGTGGGCAAGTCGACGCTCATCAACGCGGTAGTGGGAAACAAAGTGGCGATCGTTTCCGACCGCCCCCAGACCACACGGCGCGCGATCCGCGGGGTGCACACGAGTGGCGAGCACCAGCTCGTGCTCGTGGACCTGCCCGGCGTGCAGCGCCCGCGCGATGCACTCACGGCGCGCATGGCGAGGCGTGTTACGCAGGAGCTCGAGGGCTGCGATGCGGCGCTTCTGATTCTCAACGGCCAGCAGGGAGTGGGACCGGGCGACCGCTACATCGCCCAGACGCTCGCGGAGGCCGGCAGGCCTGTGACGGTGGCGGTGAACAAGGTGGACCGCCTCAGCCGCGCGCAGACGCTGCAGGTGCTCACCGGGGCCGCTGAGCTGCCGGCGGGCGAGCATGTGTTCGCTGTCTCGGCGCGCACGGGGGAGGGGGTGCAGGAGCTCGTGGAGCACCTAGCGGCACAGATGCCCGAGGGCCCCTTCATGTTCGGTGCGGATGAGCACTCAGACCAGCCGCAGGAGCTCCTGCTGGCGGAGCTGATCCGCGAGGCAGTGATCAGACGCACCTTCCAGGAGCTGCCCCATGCCGTGGAGGTGGTGCTCGAGGAGATCGAGCACACCCGCCCGGATCTGGTGCGTCTCAGGGCGCTGATCTGGGTGGAGAGCGACTCTCAGAAGGGAATCCTGATCGGCGCGCACGGTCGCATGATCAAGGCCATCGGAATCGCCGCACGGCGCGAGTGCCAGCGCGAGCTGGGCTGCAAGGTGCATCTCGATCTCGCGGTGCGCGTGCGGCGCGAGTGGCGCGCGGACGAGGCCCTGCTCGATCGCCTGGGCATCGGCTAGCAGCTAGCGCCGCCCGCCAGGGAGACTGGAAATCTTTGGGCGCGCGCGGTAGGCTTGACCTCCGGATCCATCCCACCGTTTCAGATATCAAATTATTTGAACGGTTCGGCCTGAATTGCAACGGCGCGGTGGATGGTGTACCTTCCTGAGACCTGGTAACAAGAGTCTGCAAGGGAGTGCTCGCAGGATGTCAGCGAAGATCGCTGTACTGGGACTCGTCATCGAGGAGCCCAGCCCGCCCCACCGGCTGACGGCCAAACTGCGTCAGCGTTTGTCTTCGGCGGAGTTCGTGGACTCCAACGTCTACTCGGCGCTCAACCGCCTGGAGCGCGAGGGGTTCGTGCGCAGCGACGACTCCGATGGTGGCTACGAGGCCACCGAGGAGGGCGTGCGTCACTTCGAGCAGTGGTTATTCGCCTCCTCCTCGGCGCCCCCGCTGCGCGATGAGCTGCACATGAAGATCGCGCTCTGCCAGCCGCACAATCTGCCGCGCATGATCGAGCTCGTGTACGGCCAGGAGATCGTGTGCTTGGCGCGCGTGCAGGAGCTCAAGCGCTCCTTCGAAAAGCTCCATGCCCCCGACCCTTCCCGCTGGGGAGGCATGGTGCTGGTGCTGGTGAGGGATGCCGAGCTGGCATTCTGGGAGGCCCGCCTGAGCTGGCTGCAGGGGGTGCGAGATTCGCTCGAGCACATGGGCGCCGCCTACGAGGGTGGCGCAGCCGGCCGTCAGGCCGGCGAGCCGGGCCCCTCGTTTTCCCAGTCCAGGGGTGGCGCAGCCGGCCGTCAGGCCGGCGAGCCGGGCCCCTCGTTTTCCCAGTCCAGGGGGTCGGGCCCCCCACTTTCCGGATCCAAGGACGCGAGCCGGCGGCGCCGGGTTGCCTGAGATGCCGCCGCTGCTCTCGCTGGAGGCGGTAGGCAAGAGCTATCTGCGGGGACAGCACCGGCTGCGGGTGCTCAAGGACGTATCGCTGGAGATCAAGGGCGGCCAGTTGATCGCGGTGTGGGGCAAGCGCGGGGTCGGCAAGACGACGCTGCTGAAGATCGCGGCCCGCCTGGAGCAGCCCGACCAGGGCGTGGTGCGCTTCGAGGGCGTCGATCTGGCGACGCTGCGGGAGTCCGAACACACGCGTCTGATGCTGGAGAAGATCGGCTGGGTGAGGCGCGCGGGGCCAAAGAGCGATCTGCGAATCGTCGACTACGTGGCGCTGCCGAGGCTCGCCGAGCGCGGCCGGCGCCGCGCCTATGCGCTGGCGGCTGAGGCGCTGGAGCGCGTGGGAATGTCCGAGTGTGCCGGTCAGCGCTGGGACAGCCTCTCCGATGGAGAGCGCTCGCTGGTCGCGATCGCCCACGGGATCGTGCGTGCGCCGAAGCTGTTGCTCGTGGACGATCCAACCGCCAACCTGGATGTGCTCGAGCGCGAGCATGTGAGCGAGCTGCTGCGCTCGCTCGCCGACGAGGAAGGCATCGCTGTGTTGATGACCGTTCCCGATATGCCGGGTGTGATGCGCGCACATCACATCGCCTCGCTGAGCGGCGGTCGCCTTTCGACGCCGCCCCCCGACGATTCTGAATCGCCGCCGCCCGAGGAGGAAGAGGGCAAGGTGATCCGCCTGCGCGGCCGCGGGCAGTCGGCATAGGCTGGTTTGACGGTGCTCGAGCTGGGCGAGGTCGTAAAGCACTACCGGATCGGCGAGGCCGAGCCCGTACGCGCAGTCGACGGCGTGTCCCTATCGGTGAAGCAGGGCGAATTGATCGCGCTGTATGGACCAAGCGGTTCGGGAAAGACGACGCTCCTGATGCTGATGGCAGCGCTGCTGCACCCCGACAGCGGCTCGCTGAAACTGGATGGACGCGAGATCTCCGCTCTATCCGAGCCAGAGGCGGCAAGGTACCGACTGAGCGAAATGGGATTCGTACGCCAGACCCTCAATCTGATCCCTGGGGTCAGCGCGATCGACAACGCGGCACTTAAGTTGCTGGGGATGGGCGTGCGAGCGCGTGCGGCGCGCACTCGCCTCGAACCGCTGATGGACCGGCTGGGGCTCGAACAGCGCCTCCACCATCGTCCTGAGCAGCTGTCAATGGGCGAGCGCCAGCGTGTGATGATCGCGCGGGCGCTCTCAACCGAGCCGAAGCTCGTGCTTGCCGACGAGCCCACCGGAAGCCTCGACAGTCGTCGTGGGCGGGAGGTGCTCGATCTGCTGGCGGGCATATGTCGCGAGCGCAAGCTCGCGGTGGTGCTCGTCACCCACGACTCCCAGGCCGCGGCTTACGCCGATCGCGTGCACATGCTGCGCGACGGGAAGCTCGTGGATTACGAGCCCGATCCGTTGCTCGCTTCCGCCGATGTCGGCTGAGCGGACAAGCTGAGGCTCGGGACGATGAGGCTTTCGAGCGCCTTTCTGCTCTACCGCGTCCGGCTGCGTACGAGGTTGGTGCAGGAGCTGTTCGCGATCCTCGGAATCGCGATTGGCGTCGCGTTGCTGTTCGCCTCGCAGGTCGCGAGCACCAGCCTCAACGGTTCGGTGAGACAGATGACCGAGGGGATCGTTGGCAACATGCGCTACCAGCTCACCGCGCGCGGTCCGGAGGGGTTCGATCAGAGGATGCTGGGAGAGGTCCAGAGCCTGCCGGGGGTGCGCGCGGCGGAGCCTGTGCTCGATGTGCATGCGAATGTGATCGGCGCCAAGGGTCAGCGGGCGGTGGATCTGATCGGCACCGACCCCCGCTTCGCACACCTCGGCGGCCCATTGTTGCGGCGTTTCACCGCTGCGCAGCTCATTCGCTCACAGGCGTTTGCGCTGCCGGCTCCCATCGCTCAGTCACTCGGGTTGTTGTCGCTGCAGCCGGTCAGGCTGCAGATTGGTGCTCGCAAGGTCAACGGCTTCCTGGGAGCGGAGTTGCTCTCGAGCGATATCGGCCGGCTCATCAGCAGCCCCGTGGCGATTGCGCCACTCGCCTATGCGCAGCGACTCGCGGACATGCCCGGACATGTGACGAGCATCTTCGTGCAGTCCAGACCTGGACACGATCGCGAGGTGCACGAAGGGCTGGTCCATCTGGCTGCGAACCGTCTCAACGTCGAGCCCGCCGACTTCGATGCGACGCTGTTCGCCCTGGCCGCCCGCCCGGCCAATCAGTCAGCGCTCCTGTTTGCCGCGATCAGCGCGTTGGTGGGCTTCCTGTTTGCCTTCAACGCGATCCTGCTCACGATCCCCCAGCGGCGACGGCTGGTCGAAGACCTGCGCATGGATGGCTATCCGCGCAGGGCGATCCTCGAGGTGCTGCTGCTGGATGCGCTCATCCTCGGCACCGTCGCCTCGCTCGTGGGACTGCTGGCTGGAGATGTGCTCTCGCTTGCTGTCTTCAGCACCAACCCGAGCTACCTCTCCTACGCTTTTCCCATCGGGTCGCAGCGGATCGTCACGTGGAGATGTGTCGCGATCGCAGTTGGCGGAGGGATGTTGGCGGCGTGCTTCGGCGTGTTGGCGCCGCTGCGCGCCGATGTCTTCTCGCACCTGTCGCTGGCCACGCTTCCCCGGCTGCTGAGGAACAGGCAGGCACGCGCGAGGGTCGTCGCGGCATGGACCTGCCTTGCCCTCACAACCGTGATTCTGTTCGCGGTGCCGCAGGCCGCGATCGTCGGAATCGTGAGCCTGGTCTTCTCGCTGCTGCTGTTCCTTCCGGCGCTTGTCGGGGGCTTCGTGACGCTGTTCGATCGTGCGCAGCGAAACGTCAAGGGAGTGGCTCCCTATCTGGCGGTCATCGAGCTGCGCTCGCAGGTCAATCGGCCGCGCGCGCTCGCGATCGCGGCAACCGGTGCGATCGCGGTGTTCGGGAGCGTTGCGATCGAGGGGGCGCGCGGCAATCTGCAGGGAGGACTCGACGCGTCGGTGCGCGATATCGACTCGCTTGGAGAAGTTTGGGTCTCGCCTTCGGGCACCTCCAACACGTTCGCGACCGTTCCCTTCAAGGATCTCAGCTCTGGGGCGCTCAGGCGACTGCCAGGCGTCCGCACGGTGCGTTTGTATCGAGGCAGCTTCCTCGACTATGGCGAACGGCGCGTCTGGGTGCTGGCGCCGCCGCGCGCAGCTCTGCGGCCAATTCCTTCAAGCCAGCTGCTTAGCGGTGGGCTGATCCCGGCGACGACACGTTTTCGCGGCACCGGGTGGGCGATTCTCTCACAGGGGATTGCCCAGGAATATCATCTGCGGATCGGGCAGTCCTTCACCCTGCCTTCGCCGCATCCCACGACCTTTCGCCTCGCCGGCCTGAGCACGAATCTCGGCTGGCCTCCGGGGGCCGTGATGCTCAACGCCGAAGACTACGCGCGTGCCTGGGACAGCCAGGATCCGAGCGCTTACCAGATCACCCTTGGCCCCGGAGTCTCGCCCGCGAAGGCTCGCAGCGAGGTCGAACGTGCGCTCGGGTCTCATTCGGGGTTGGCGGTCGAAACATCTCACCAGCGCGAGCAGCGTCACTACGCGACGACGAACCAGTCGCTGTCGCGGCTGACCGAGATCAGAACGATGGTGCTCATCGCAGCTGTTCTGGCGATGAGTGCGGCGATGGGCGCGATGATATGGCAGCGTCGCACGAGGCTTGCGGATATGAAGGTCGACGGGTTCGGCAGGGGCGTGCTATGGCGAGGACTGGTGTGCGAGAGCGCGGTCCTGTTGGCTGCCGGCTGCTCGATCGGTGGCGTGTTTGGGATCTACGGACAGCTCCTGCTCAGCCACGCACTCGCGAGAGTTACGGGCTTTCCGGTGGTCTTCTCCGTCGGCATCTTTGTGGCGCTCGCCAGTCTCGTGCTGGTGACCGCGGTTGCTGTCGTGATCATCGCGCTTCCTGGCTATTTGGCCGTGCGGGTGCGTCCCGCGCTCAGCCTCCAGGACTGATTATCGGGAGGCATATCGCTCGCTCGAAAATAGCAAGGACTGTTCGGCTGCACCGATTGGAATCGACCGATCGACTCACTAGCGTCCAGAATCATCTTACGTTCTGGACACATATACGATGCGTGGGCTCGACGGATATACGAGTCCGGAACCCTCTTGCTCGGGCAATTTTGGGCGCTCTGTGCAGCGATTGTGCACGAGCTTACGTGGGCGTTGCCGTTTGTGGCCAGGGAGACCGATTGCTGGCGTGCGCGAGTGCTCACAATCCCCGACGAGGCCCTTCGTGAGGAGGCCCTCAGCGCGCTCGCCGGTAAGCGAGTCAACAGCGACGGGTCGGCGCTGTTCTCGATCCTCGCTGGATCGCGCAACCCTCTGCTGTTGCACCTGCTGGTTGCCTATGAGTTCATGGCCGACTTCCTCGACGAGGTCGACGAGCGTGGGTCGCTGGCGGATGTCCTTTGCGGTCGTCGACTGCACTTTGCGATGGTCGATTCGCTCGAGCGCGATCGGCCTGTCCGCGACTACTACGGTTCGCACCTGGACGACAACGGCTATCTGCGCGGCCTTGTGGAGACCTGCCGCGAGAGCGCTGCGTCGCTGCCGTCATTTGGCCGGCTTTGTCCACTCGCGATCCGGGTTGCGAAGCTCGCGCAGGTTCAGAGTCTCAACCACGAGTCCGACCCCGAACGGCGCGACGCGGCGCTCCGGCAATGGGCGGAGAGTGAGTACCCGGACGAGCGCACACTGAGCTGGTTCGAGGTCACGGGCGCCGCCAGCGCTTGGCTGGGCGTGCACGCGTTGTTGGCGCTCTCCTCCCAGCCGGGGGTGACGCGGTGCGACGGTCTGGAGGTCTGCTCCTCCTATCGATGGATCTCCCTATCGGGCACGATGCTCGACAGCCTCGGCGATTTGCATGAAGACCTTGCCGGAGGAGCCCACAGCTACATTTCGCACTATCCCAACCAGGAGCTTGCAGTGCAGCGCTTGCGTGAGTTCCTCATACGGTCCAAGCACGGGGCGCGAGGTCTGCGCGATGGTCATCGCCACGCTGTGATCCTCGCCTGCATGATGGCTATGTACCTCTCCAAAGACTCCACGCGCACGCCCCAGATGCGCGCGGCCGCCGCCAGCCTCGTCAACGCGGGCGGCCCGCTCGCCCGCCTGTTGGTGCCCGTGCTGCGGCTATGGCGCATCGCCTATGGTCAGCAGTCGGCTTGAGGATGCTGCCCAGGAGGCGACTGGGCGCTTGCCTGGAAGGGTGTTTGAGCGCTGCTCAGGGGGATCGATTCAAGGTTCTGAGGTCGGCCGGAGCCTTTGAATATCCGGCCGACGACGGCCCAAACAAATTTTTCACCTGTGTATTGAGGACGACCGGGCCTTTGGCCATTATGGAGCGTAAGGCAATGCGGGACAAACACACCAGTCGGGTTTCGACTTCCAGGCGCGGGGGAGAGGAGCACCGTGCAAGCGGCTCCGCCAGGGATGGCAAGCCCGGTGTCTCGCTGCTTCGAGGCGCTCCACAGCGGGCCGGGCGCTTGCGCCCGGCCCGCGCAGTATGCCTATATCCGACCGAAGCAGGTGGCCGTGGGCACCTTCGCAAGCGATACGCGCGCGCCGCGCATTCTCCGGTTTGCGCCAGCACGGCGGGCGCCGATGGAAGCGATGATCGAGTCGGCGTACGAGGTGACCGATGCTGACGCGGGCGCGAGCGCTGGAGGAAGAGGCCACGTGGGCGCTCAGCGACGGAGAGCTCGTACATTCTCTGCTCGGGCAGCCGCTGCCCTCGCTGCGCTTGCCCTCCACGACGGGAGGCGAGCTGGACTTGGCGATGCTCACCACCGAGCCAGTGGTGGTGTATGTGCACCCGGGGACAGAAACTCTGCACGAGGTGCCGGAGGATCCCGATGGGCTGCTCGCCAGCGGGTGCACGGTGCAGAGCCGAGTCTTCCGCGAGCACGTGCCGCGCTTTGCAGCGCGCCGGTTTGGAGTGGTGGGCATCAGCGGCGCTGAACCCCATGCACAGCGGCGTTTTGCTCGTCGCGAGCGCCTCGCCTTCCCACTGTTGAGCGACTGTGCGCTGGAGCTGGCGGAGGCGATCGACTTGCCCACGGTGCTCGCCGCAGACGGCGAGAGGGTGTTTTCGCGCCTCACCTTCATCGCTCACGAAGGTGTGATCGACAGGGTCTTCTATCCGATCCCGATCCCCCGGCGCAACGCGATCGACGTTTTGGCCTGGCTTGCCAAACAAGGCACAGTCCTGTAATCAAACGGCTATGGCCGACGCCAAGCAGTCGCACAAATCATCGGGCTCCAATCATGCCACGCCGGCCTCGCGCGCAACGCTCGAGCTGGGCGAGGCGGCAAGGTTCTCCTCCTCGCTGGTAGCGGGACTGGCGATTCTCGACTGCTTCAGCGCAGAGCGTCCGCAGATGGGCATCGCGGCGCTCGCGGATCGACTGAACATGACTCGCTCCACCACGCATCGCTATGCAGCGACGCTGGTGGCGTTGGGCTATCTGGAGCAGGATCACGCGCGCCAGTACCGCCTGGCGCCGCGCGTCTCAGATCTCGGGTTGGCTCTGCTCGACTCGATGATCTTGCGCCGTCTCGCGCGCGATTCATTGCGAGGGCTGCGAGGGCAGACCGGACACACCGTCTCGATGGCGATCCTCGATGGTGGACAGATCAGATACATCGAGCATCTACGGGGATGGCGCCGGGGTCAGCACGGTGCCGACCTCGACCTGGGGCTTGCGGCGCGTCAGCCGCTCCACTGCACCGCGATGGGCAAGGTTCTGCTCGCATATCTGCCCGCGCGTCGGCAGGAGGAGACGATCGGCGAATTGACCCTCTCGGCGCAGGGTCCGAAGGCGATCACGAGCAAGAAGAAGCTGCGGCTCGAGCTCGAGCGTGTACGCCAGGCCGGCATCGCGGTGAGCGACGAGGAGCAGGCGCCCGGCCTGCGCTCGATCGCGGCGCCGGTGCTCAACGAACAGGGGCTCGCCCTGGCGGCGGTCGCGGTGGCGGCGCCGAGCGAGGCCGTCTCGCGCAGGCAGCTGGTGAGCGCCATTGGGCCACTTGTGGAGGCCTCGGCGGAGCGCGTCGGTGAGCTCGTGAGGTCCGAGGGGTAGCGCCACGGCCCCGGTCGCCCAGGGCGACGGTCCGCTGAGGGTCCGCGCTGGAGCGCGTCAGCGAGCTCGTGAGGTCCGAGGGGTAGGCCCTCAGAGCCCACGCCCCAAGCGCGCGGCGATCCGCTCCATCGCCTGGCGGTCGAGTTCGGCCTGAAACATGAAGGGTATGCCCAACACGCGCAGACCGCGTCGGCGTAAACGCGCGATCTGGTTGTGCTGAACCCGCGCGCGTTCATGAACCGCGTGAGCCGCGAGCACCGCCGAGCGCACGGCCGGATGACCGTTGTCGAGGCCGGCGATGCGCACTCGCTCCTGCTCGTCGAAGCGCCGGGGGAGTGTCGCGTTGACAACGATCGCATCGAGCTCCTGGTCCAGCTGCTCGTGCAGACGCTCGCGCAGCTGGAGCGTCTCGGAGACTGCCATCTCGGTGCCGTGCGCAACAGCCACGTACCCCGTACGCGCAGGGTCGCCGAGCAGCTCGCCGACGTGGCGCGACTGGCTGGCGATCGGCCCCATGCGCGCGAGCGCCGCAAACGTCTGGGGAGATCGCAGCATCGCCAGTGCATGGCCCGTGGCCGGTGCGTCGAGGATCACAAGGTCGGGGCCGGGGCGTCCCCCCGCGCGTCCTCCCCGGCGACCCTCGTCTCGCTCCTCGGTGAGTTCGTAGACCTTCACCATGCTCAAGATCTCCCTCGCACCCGGTGCCGCGGCGACGAAGTACTGGAAGGTCGAGCTCGACATCAGCACGCGCGCCGAGACGCGGCCCCCCAGCGCGCGCAGCCAGCCGGCGAGCACGCGATCGGGATCGATCGAGAGACTCCAGAGACCTTCATCGAGCTCCACCTCACTCCCCGAGTCGGCCGGAGACTCGTATCCGAGCATCGCGGGCAACTGCTGACGCTCGCCAACCTCCACCACGATCACGCGCCTTCCCTGACCCACCGCGAGCAGGCCAAGCGCGCCGGATATGGTGGACTTGCCGACGCCCCCCTTGCCGGTGACGACGATCAGTCTGCGATCGAGCAGCGATGTCATGCCGACAGCATGACGTTTGCGTGGTGGATGCTTCGGGTGAGCAAGTGGCGCTCCGCGAACTCGCGATCGGCAGAGCACCTGTGCGCGCGGCTCGGCCGGCGGCGAGGATCGGACCCAGCGATGCACCTACAATTGCCCGAATGAGCACATCTGTCAGTGAGGGGTTCGACGTGCCGCTCGCCTACGACGAGCGCGGCCTCGTGCCCTGTGTAGTGCAGAACTGGGACACGGGCGAGGTGCTGATGATGGCCTACATGAACGCCGAGGCGCTGGCGCGCACGCGCGCCACGGGGGAGCTGCACCTATGGAGCCGCTCGCGCGGGGAGCTGTGGCACAAGGGCGCGACCTCCGGAAACACACAGGCCGTGAAGGCGCTGCGTGTGGATTGCGACGGAGATACCGTGCTCGCGCTCGTGGTCCCCGCCGGCCCCGCGTGCCACACGGGTGAGCGCACGTGCTTTCACAGCGGGCAGCTCGCGCCGCTCGCCCCGCACGAGGTGCTGCCGTCGCTGCAGCGCACCCTGCGCCGGCGCGCCGTGGAGCGCCCCGCGGGCTCCTACACGGTGACCCTGCTCGAGGACCCGCCGCTGATCGGCGCGAAGGTGATGGAGGAGGCCGAGGAGGTCGCGCGCGCCGCGCGCGAGGAGTCCGATGCGCGCGTGGACGAAGAGGCAGCCGACGTGCTCTACCACCTGCTCGTGCTGCTTCACAGCCGCGGGCGCACGCTGGTCGACGCTGAGCGAGTGCTCGATGACCGTCGCCGCTAGCCCCGTGGGCGAGGCGGGATCCTCTGAGCGCTCCGCCGCCGAGGCCGGTCTGTCGATCGAGCCCAGCCTCGAGCAGGCCCTTGCGCTGGCCGATGGCGGCGACTGCAACCTGATCCCTATGAGCCACAGCTTCATCGCCGACTGCGAGACGCCTGTGTCGGCTTTTCTGAAGCTGCGCGAGCTGGCGCCCGGCGAGCCCTGCTTCCTGCTGGAGTCAGCCGAGCAGGGCCAGCGCATGGGCCGTTTCTCCTTCATCGGCTTCCAGCCCCGCTCGGTGCTGCGCTGGTCGCTGGGTGACGGGGGGGATCCTTATGAGTTGGCGGCCGCGCAGGTGGGCCGTTTTCGCCAAGCGCCTCTCACGGGCCCGGCCGCCGCAATCCCCTTCCTCGGCGGTGCCGTGGGCTTCTTCGGCTACGACCTGGTGCGCACCGTGGAGCCTCTGGGGGAGCCCAACCCCGATCCGCTGGGACTGCCCGACATGGCGCTGATGCTCTCCGACGTGCTGGTGGTCTTCGACCACCTCAAGCACACCGTTACGATTGTCGCCAACGCCGATCTCGAGGCCGACCCCGACCCCGGACGCGCCCATGCCGCCGCGGCGCGAAGCATCGCGGAGGTCAAGGCGCGCCTCGCCGGACCTGTGCCGAGCGCTCCCGACGGAGCGGCAACGAGGGAGCCGCCACAGTTTCACTCCAACATGCCGCGCGGGGATTTCGAAGCGATGGTGGCTCGCATCGTGGAGTACATCTACGCGGGCGATGCCTTCCAGGTCGTTCCCTCGCAGCGCTGGTCGGCGCCGGTGCCGGTAGAGGCCTTCTCGATCTACAGGGGGCTGCGCGCGGTGAACCCCTCCCCCTACATGTACTTCCTGGACTTCGGCGACTTCCAGGTGGCGGGCGCCTCGCCTGAGCCGCTGCTTACGGTCGCCGGCCGTCACGTATCGACGCGCCCGATCGCGGGCACGCGCCCGCGCGGCGCCACCCCCGAGGAGGACCGCCGCATCGCCGGCGAGCTGCTGGCCGACGAGAAGGAGCGCGCCGAGCACGTGATGCTCGTGGACCTCGGGCGCAACGACCTCGGGCGCGTCTGCGAGTACGGCTCGGTGACGGTGGATGAGCTGATGGAGATCGAGTCCTACAGCCACGTGATGCACATAGTCTCCTCCGTCTCCGGCACCCTGCGCGAGGGGGTTGGAGCGATGGACGCGCTGCGCTCGGTGCTCCCCGCGGGGACCCTCTCGGGGGCGCCGAAGGTGCGCGCGATGCAGATCATCGACGAGCTCGAGCCCATCAAGCGCGGCGGATATGGAGGCGCGATCGGTTACCTCTCCTACAGCGGCGACCTCGACACCGCGATCCACATCCGCACCGTTGTCATCAAAGATGGTGTCGCGCATGTGCAGGCCGGTGGGGGCACCGTGGCCGACGCCAAGCCCGCCTACGAGTATGAGGAGTCGGTGGCCAAGTCCACCGCGGCGATGCGCGCGATCGAGCTGGCCTGCGCGCAGGAGGATTGGGGGTGAGGGCTGTGCGCATACTGGTTGTCGACAACTACGACTCCTTCACCTACAACCTCGTGCAGTATCTCGGGGAGCTGGGGGCGGAGGTGGAGACGGTGCGCAACGATCGCGCCACCGTCGATGAGCTCGTGGCCGGCGGGTACGAGCGCTGCGTGGTCTCGCCCGGTCCCTGCACGCCCAACGAGGCCGGCATCTCGCTGGAGGTGGTGCGGCGGATGCCCGAAGCGGGTGTGCCCACACTCGGCGTGTGCCTCGGCCATCAGGCGATGGCGCAGGCGTTCGGCGGGCGCGTGACGCTGCATCCGCCGGTGCACGGCAAGGCCACCACGATCGAGCACGATGGGCGCACGATCTTCGAGGGACTCTCCTCGCCGCTCACGGTGGGGCGCTATCACTCGCTGGTGGTAGACCGCGAGCTGCCGGCGTGCTTGGAGGCATCCGCGCATGGCGATGGCCTGCTGATGGGGCTGCGCCACCGCGAGCTGCCCGCGGAGGGCGTGCAGTTTCACCCCGAGTCCGTGCTCACCAACGAGGGCAAGGCGCTGCTCGCGAACTTCCTCGCCTGAGCCGATCCTTGCGAAGCATCATCATTCGCACAGCCTGATGTCTGCCGACGCCCCCCACCGACGCCGATCGCCAAACCCAGCGTCCATCGCCGCCACTGAAAGAATCCGATGCCCAACGAAGTCCTGACCCGCGCGATCGATGCGCTCGCCGCCCGGCGGGACCTGAGCGTCGACGAGGCCGCGGAGGTGCTCGCTGAGATCATGGGCGGCGAGGTCTCCGAGACGCAGATCGCGGGCTTCCTGATCGCGCTGCGCACCAAGGGCGAGACCGTCGACGAGCTCGCGGGGCTGGCGCGCACGATGCGCGCCCTCGCGGCGGCCGTGCCCACCGAGCGCCCCGATCTGCTCGACACCTCCGGCACCGGCGGGGGGCGGCGCACTTCAACGTCTCCACCACGGCTGCCCTGATCGCGGCGGGCGCGGGCTGTGCGGTCGCCAAGCACGGCAACCGCTCGGCGACCTCCTCCTCGGGCTCGGCCGATCTCCTGGAGGCGCTGGGGGCGCGCATCGACCTCGATCCGGCGGGCGTCGCCGCGTGCATCGAAGAGGCGGGGTTCGGGTTCATGTTCGCTCCCGCCCATCACGCCGCCACGCGCTTCGTGGTGCCCGTGCGGCGCGAGCTGGCGGTGCGCACGGTCTTCAACCTGCTCGGCCCCACCAACCCCGCGGGCGCCACGCGCCAGCTGATCGGCGTGTCCGATCCGGCCTTCCAGGAGACCGTCGCCGGGGCGCTCGCGCTGCTGGGGGTGGAGCACGCGCTCGTGGTCAGCAGCGAGGACGGTCTCGATGAGATCTCCACCTCCGCCGCAACTACCGTCATCGAGGTGATCGATGGCGAGCTGCGCCGTTTCACGCTTGTCCCCGCCGACGTGGGGATCGAGCTGGCTCCGCGCGACTACGACGGCGGCACACCCGAACAGAACGCTGTGGTCACGCGCGCGATCCTCGCGGGCGAGGTCGGGCCGCGCGCCGAGCTTGCGCTCATCAACGCGGGCGCCGCCGTGTATGTGGGCGCAGGAGCCGACTCGATCGGCGAGGGCGTCGAGGCCGCGCGTACGGCCCTCGCCGAGGGGGCGGCGGCACGCGCGCTGGAGGGGTACGTGGCGGCGAGTCGGAGACATGCTCCGGCGGAGGCCACGATGAGCGTGAGCACTATCTTGGATGAAATCCTTGCCAGGACGCGCAGCGATGTCGAACAGCGCATGCAAAAGTTGCCACGCGGAGGAGCTGACGCGCGAGGACAACTCCTCTCTACTCCCTCGTGGCTTGCCTTCGCCGGCGCTGCGGCGCCCGGCATCGCGGTGATCGCCGAGTTCAAGCGCCGCTCGCCGTCGGCGGGCCCGCTGCGCGAAAACCCCGATGTGCGCGAGATGGTCATGGCCTACGAGCGCGGTGGCGCCTCTGCGCTGTCGATCCTCACCGATGGTCCCCACTTCGGAGGCTCGCTCGAGGATCTGCGCACGGCGCGCGAGGCGAGCACGCTGCCGGTGCTGCGCAAGGACTTCATCGTTCACCCCTACCAGGTGCACGAGGCGCGCGCAGCTGGCGCCGACGCGGTGCTGCTCATCGTCGCCGCGCTCCCGGCGCCGCGGCTGTCCGGTCTCTGTACGAGGCGCTCGCGCGCTGGGGCTGGACGTGCTGGTGGAGGTGCACGACTCCCACGGAGCTCGAAGCGGCGCTTGCCGTCACAGGCGGACCTGATCGGCATCAACAATCGCGATCTGCGCGACTTCAGCGTTGACGTGCAGCGCACCCTCGCGGCTGCTTGCGGATATTCCGGCGGGCACGGTGGTCGTCTCGGAGTCGGGGATCTCCCACCGCCGAGCAGCTCGCGCGACCTGCGCGAGGAGGGTGTGCAGGGGGTGCTGGTGGGGGAGTCGCGATGCGCGCCCCCGATCCAGAGCAGGCGCTGCGCAAGCTGTGTAGGTTTAGCGCTCCGGAGTCGGCCCCCGGCGCTCCGGAATCGACCCCCGGGGAACGACCCGAGCTGTTTTAGCGACCGGCCCCCGAAACCCGTTTAGCGACCCGCCACGGAACCTTTTAGCCACTCCGATGACACCCTTTAGATCGCCTTCATAGCGGTCGATCATCCTCTCTCACATGAAGCGCATGTCCTTGATCCCCTTCGTCTCGGCCCTGATCGGCGGGGCGCTCGTAGCCATCGTGATCGCGATCGCCCGGTGGCCTGGGCTCCTCCCCAAGTCGGTGACGACGGTGCAGGCCGCGGCGACGCCGCTGGCCCCCTCGAACGCCTCGGCGGAAAGCAAGGCGCTCACGCCACACGACATCTACGTGCGCGACGCGCCCGGGGTGGTGCTCGTGACCTCCACGATCGTCAGAGCAGACCGAATCGCCCTTCGGGCTTTTCGGCGGCGGCAGCGAATCCCAGCAGCAGCAGGGCACCGCTACCGGCTCGGGCATCGTGATCGGTCAGGACGGGACAATCCTCACCAACTGGCACGTGGTGGAGAACGCCGTGAAGGTCCACGGTGAGCTTCGAAGAAGGCAAGACCGTCAACGCGCAGGTGGTGGGCAAGGATCCATCCAACGACCTCGCGGTGCTGCGCATCCCAACCGACGGGCCTCACGCTGCACCCGCTCACGCTCGGCGACTCCAGCAAGGTGCAGGTCGGCGATCCGGCGCTCGCGATCGGCAATCCCTTCGGCGAGGATCGCACGCTCACCACCGGTGTGATCTCCGCGCTGCAGCGCCACATCACCGCGCCCAACGGCTTCACGATTTCAAACGTCTTGCAGACCGACGCGCCGATCAACCCTGGCAACTCCGGCGGTCCGCTGCTCAACTCCCTCGGCCAGGTGATCGGCATCAACTCCCAGATCGAGACCGGCGGCAGCGGTGGCGGCAGCGTGGGCATCGGCTTCGCCGTCCCGATCAACACCGCCAAAACGGAGCTTCCGCAGCTCGAAAAGGGCGGCACGGTGCGCGGCGCCTATCTCGGTCTCACGTCCCTCACGGTCGACGATTCCCTATCCGCGCTGAACCTGCCGGTGAAGAGCGGCGCGCTCGTGCAGAGCGTTCAGCCCGGCACCCCAGCCGCCAAGGCGGGCATCCGCGGGGGCAGCCTCAGCGGCCAGGTCGCGGGCGGTCAGGTCGCGGTGGGCGGCGACATCATCGTGGGTGTCGACGGGAAGCCGGTGACGAGCTCCGAAGCCCTCGGCACGGAAATCTCGGCGAAGAAGCCCGGCGATACCGTCTCGATCGAACTGAAGCGCGCGAAGGGCAACGGCACCTACGAAGACAAGACCGTCAAGGTCACGCTCGGCACGCGCCCCAGCTCGGTGCCCAATCCGAGCACGCCCGAATAGCCGCTGAGCGGCCGGGAGCCTCTGAACGGCTGGGAGCGCCCAGCGGCCGCGAGCCTCTAACGTGAGGGTCCGATGGTTCCCAACGTGAAGATCTGCGGCATCACACGCCTCGAGGACGCCGAGCTGGCCGTCGAGCTGGGGGCATGGGCAATCGGGATGGTCTTCTACGAGCCCAGCCCCCGACGCTGTTCGATCGAGGAGGCGCAGCGCATCGCAGCGACGTTGCGCCGTCGCGTCGAGCTGTGCGGCGTGTTCGTCAACGCGACGCTGGAGGAGGTCGAGCGGACCAGCGAAGAGCTTGGCTTGAACATGATCCAGCTGCACGGCGACGAGGGACCCGCTTTCTGTGAGGAGGCGGGCCGGCGCACAGGTGCGAAGGTCATAAAGGCAGTGCAGGTGGCCGGCGAGTGGGACATCAGGGATGTGGAGCGCTTCCACACCGACTATCACCTGCTCGACGCGTACGCTCCCACGATGCGTGGCGGCACGGGCAAGACATTCGAGTGGGGTCTGGTTGCGCAGCGACACTCCAGGGTGCCGCTGATTCTCAGCGGCGGTCTGGACTCGGAGAATGTCGCCGAGGCGATCGCGACGGTGCGCCCCTTCGCGGTGGACACCGCCAGCGGTACCGAGCTGGCGCCGGGACGCAAGGACCCCGAGAAGCTGAAGAACTTCTTCGTGCAGGCACAGTCGCTCCCGGTAGTCTCGCCCGCGTGAGCACGATCGAGCACCGCTTCGGTCGCTATGGCGGCCAGTATGTCCCCGAGACGCTGATGCCCGCCCTGGCGGAGCTGGAGCGGGCCTGGCTGCAGGCGCGCGAAGATCCCGGCTACCGCGCCGAGCTCGATGGGCTGCTGCGCGATTACGGTGGGCGCCCCACGCCGCTGTATCGCGCGCGCCGTCTCTCCGAGCGCGTGGGCCGTGCGGTGTATCTCAAGCGCGAGGATCTCAACCACACCGGTTCGCACAAGCTCAACAATGCGCTCGGTCAGGCGCTGCTGGCGCGCCGTATGGGCAAGCACCGCATCATCGCCGAGACCGGCGCCGGCCAGCACGGCGTCGCGACGGCGACGGTGTGCGCGCTGCTGGATCTGCAGTGCACCGTCTACATGGGCGTCGAGGACACTCGCCGCCAGCGGCCCAACGTGCAGCGCATGGAACTGCTGGGCGCCACAGTGCAGCCCGTGGACGCGGGTGCACGCACCCTCAAGGAGGCCACCTCGGCGGCGATTCGCGATTGGGTGACCAATGTGCAGAGCACCCACTACGTGATCGGCTCCGCCGTGGGCCCCGCTCCCTACCCTGCGCTGGTGCGCGATCTGCAGCGGGTGATCGGCGATGAGGCGCGCGCGCAGATACTCGAGCGCGAGGGGCGTCTGCCCGCGCGGGTGATCGCCTGCGTGGGCGGCGGCTCAAACGCGATCGGCGCCTTCACCGCGTTCATCGACGACCCGCGGGTGGAGCTCATCGGGGTGGAGGCCGGTGGCGAGGGCATCGAGACGGCTCGCCATGGCGCGCCGCTGACGGTGGCTGGGCGTGCGGGGGTACTGCATGGGTCCCTGTCGGCGATCATGCAGGACGAGGAGGGGCAGATCCTCGAGGCGCACTCAGTTTCCGCTGGTCTCGACTACCCCGGCGCGGGTCCCCAGCACGCCTTCCTGCGCGACTGCGGCCGCGCGCGCTACGTGGCGGTGACCGACGTGCAGGCGCTCGCGGCCTTCCGCGAGGTGACGCGCCTGGAGGGAATCATCCCCGCGCTCGAGACCGCCCACGCGCTGGCATGGACGCTCACGCAGGAGGATGGCGAGCTCGACCTCATCTGCCTCTCGGGTCGTGGAGACAAGGATCTCGCTGAGGTGCTGGCGCTTGAGGGCCCCCGACAAAATATCTGGCGGGATCGATGCGGCCGTTCCGCGGCGTCAGACGCCACCCGCGATGCTCGACGTGCTACCAGCACGTCTGCGCTCGCGTGCGACGTCTGCCATCCACGGCCCGACCACCTCAACCCACCATCTATTTTGTCGTGAACCCTTACATGACCGGCGTTGGGCGATGAACGGCGCCGAGCGCATCGCCGAGGCGTTCGCCGAGCATGGCAAGCGCGCCGCCTTGATGCCCTACATGATGGGCGGCTATCCCACGCTCGAGCAGTCGCTGCGCATCGGCGAAGCCTGCGTGCAGGGCGGCGCGGACATCATCGAGCTGGGGGTGCCTTACTCCGATCCGCTCGCCGATGGCCCGGTGATCCACGCGGCGGGCACCCGCGCGCTGACCGCGGGCGCGAACTTGGGGGGCGTTCTCGAGCTGGCGCGAGCACTCGCTCCGAGCGTGCCGGTGGTGCTGATGTGCTACGCCAACATGGTGATGGCACCGGGCGTGGAGGCGTTCGTGGAGCGCCTCGCGCAGACCGGTGCGAGCGGCCTGATCGTGCCCGATCTGCCCTTCGAAGATGACGAAGGGCACAGCCAGGCGATTGGTAGCGCACCCGTAGCCGCGGGCAAGGGCGGGGGTGGGGAGGATTCAAGCCGCATCCAGCCGGTGGGGGCCGATGAGGCGCGCGCGGCGTGCGAGCGTCAGGGCGTGGCGCTGGTGCCGCTCGTCGCACCGACGACACCACCCGAGCGCCTCGCGCAGATTGGCGCGCGGGCGCGCGGCTTTCTCTACACGGTTTCGGTGGTGGGCATCACGGGCGAGCGCGCGGCGCTCTCCGAGCGCTTCGCGCAGGTCGTCGCGGGCGCGAAGGCCGCCACGCGCGTGCCGGTGGCACTGGGCTTCGGGATCTCCACGCCCGCACAGGCGAGGGAGGCCGCCGAGGCGGGCGCCGATGGGGTGATCGTGGGCACCCGGCTCGTGCGCGCGGCGGGCGAATCCGAGGATCCCGCAGCCGCGGTGGGCGCGCTGGTGGCGGAGCTTGCCGGGGGCCTTGCCCTGTAGGATGGCCGCTCAATGGGACTGATTCTCACCGTAACGGGCGGCCTACTCGTGTGGATCGTGCTGTGGGCGCTGGGCGCGAAGGGCTTCGATGCGTTCATGCTCGCCGCCGCCATCATCCTTGTTGGTGCTTGCCTGAAGATCGTCTCCGGCTACCTCCCCGGCCGTCGCACCTAGCCGGCCGGTGCGCGCGGGCCGCAACCGGCATCTGGCGCGGCCGTTGTGCCTTGCCGCTCTGGCGGCGCTCGCCGCGGTAGCCTCGGGTTGTGGCGGCGTTGGCGTATCCGGTGCGCTGGGAAACCTCGGCAACCTGCTGACGGTCTACTCGAGCCTCCCCCTCCAGGGTCCCTCGGGGGCCATCTCGACGCAGATCGTCAACGGCGAGAAGCTGGCTCTCGCGGAGGCGGGCGGGCACGTGGGGCAGTTCAAGGTGAGCTACTACTCGATGGACGACGCCAACCCCAAGACCGGTCAGTGGGACCCTGGCGTGACGGCCGCCGATGCGAAGACCGCTGCGCAGGACAACAGCGCGATCGCCTATCTCGGCGACTACAACTCGCCGGCGAGCGCGATCTCGCTGCCGCTGGTGACCGCTGCGGGGATCCTGCAGGTGAGCCCCGCGAGTCCGTACGTGGGACTTACCTCCTCGCTGGATGCCGGCCAGTATGAGCCCGAGCGCTTCTACCCCACCGGCAAGCGCAGCTTCGGACGGCTGATGGCGGCCGATCCGGTGCAGGCGGGGGCGCAGGTGCAGTTGATGGGAGCGCTGAAGGTGAAGCGCGTGTATGTGCTCAACGACGAAGATCCCTTTCAGGTGCCGCTTGCCCAGATCGTGGCGGGGGACGCTGAAAAGGCCGGCATCGAGGTGGCAGGCAACGAAGGGGTGGACACCGCGGGCGGCAGCGAATTTGCAGGCGTGGTCCGCAAGGTGGCGCAGAGCGGGGCCCAGGCGGTGTTCTTCAGCGGGGGTACCTCCGCGGCTGTGGTGGCGCTGTGGCGCGAACTGCACGCCGCCGACCCGCATCTCTATCTGCTGGGACCCAGCAGCATGGTCAACGCCACGTTCGCGCAGGAAATCGGTGCAGCCGCGCAGAACACGTATCTGAGCACTCCGCTGCTGCCCGCGAGCATGTATCCCGCCTCGGCACAGCGCGTATTCGAGGACTACCGTCGGCACTTCCACGAAGCCCCCACGCCCGATGCGCTGTATGGGTATGAGGCGATGAGCGTCGTGCTCGCCGCGATCCGCAAGGCGGGCGCGCAGGGCAACCAGCGCCCCGCGGTGATCAAGGCGTTCTTTCAGACGCACGATCGCGACTCGGTCCTGGGGCGCTACTCGATCCAGCCCAGCGGCGACACCACGCTCTCGCGCTATGGCGTGGAACGGATCGTGAACGGAAAGCTGACCTTCTATAGGGCGTTCTCACCCCAGAGCTGAGCGCAGCGCCTCCTGCACCTCGGGGTGGCGGAAGCTGTAGCCGAGCATCAGCGGCTTTGCGGGCAGCACGCGGGCGCCTGTCGTGACGATCTCCGCCATCTCGCCGTAGAGGAGGCGCAGCGCCACGGCGGGCACCGGCAGCAGCGAGGGCCGGTGCAGGACGCGGCCGAGGGCATGGGAGAACTCCGCGTTGGTGACCGGCTCGGGCGCGGTGGCGTTCACGGGCCCCGACCAGCTGTCGTCGCGCAGCGCGGCGAGTACGATGCCAACGAGGTCCTCGCGGTGGATCCAGGAGATGTACTGGCGCCCGCCCGCCACCGGCCCGCCGACGCCCAGGCGGAAGGGGGGGAGCATCTTGGCAAGTGCGCCGCCCTCGCGGTAGAGCACGACACCGGTCCGCACTCCCACGACACGCACTCCCAGCTCGGAGGCGGCACGCGCCTCGCCCTCCCATTCCGCGCACACCTGTGCGAGGAAGCCTCCGCCTGCCGGGGCCTCCTCATCGAGGGGCTCCTCGCCGTGTGCACCGTAGTAGCCGATCGCGGAGGCCCCGATCAGGATGCGGGGACGCGCATCCTGCGGTGAGCCTTCGCCCGTGGGGCTGCACGCGCGCAGACCCTCGACGAGGTTGCGGGTGCCGCGTACGCGGCTCTCGCGGATCGTCTGCTTGGCCGAAGGGGTCCAGCGCTGCGCGATGTTCTCTCCCGCGAGGTGCACCACGGCGTCGCGGCCGGCGAGCGCCTCGAGCGGTGCAGGTTCATCCATCGAGCTCCAGCCCACGGCCTCCACCCCGAGCCGCTCGCGCGCTCGAGCGGGCTCGCGTGAGAGGACCGTCACCTCAGCGCCGCTGGAGCGCAGCTCGCGCACGAGCGCGGCGCCGATCAGCCCTGTGGCTCCTGTTGCGGTCACCCGCACGGCATCATCACTCTCTCAGAACGTGTTTTGAATAGGCGGTGGGGGCCGCGGCGATCGTTTCCAAACACGCTCTCAGCTTGACACCTGTGCCCACTCGCCCTGGGCGAAGCCCACCTCGTGGCCCGCCAGCGCGGTGCCGCTCGTGCGTGCCTGATCGGCCACCGCGGCGGCCACCGCGGGCGCCACTTCGCGGTTGAAGACCGAAGGGATGATGTAGTCCTCGCGCAGCTCCTCCTCAGGAACGATGTCGGCGATCGCCTGCGCCGCGGCCATCTTCATCTCCTCGGTGATGCTGGGGGCGCGCACGTCGAGCGCGCCGCGGAAGATGCCGGGGAAGCACAGCACGTTGTTGATCTGGTTGGGGTAGTCCGAGCGGCCCGTCGCCATGATGCGCACGTAGGGACCCGCTTCCTCGGGGTTCACCTCGGGGTTGGGGTTTGCCATCGCGAACACCATCGCGTCACGATTCATCCGCGCAAGCGCCTCCGCGGGGAGCGCCTTCGCGCCGGAGAGTCCGATCAGCAGGTCGGCGCCGTCGATCACGTCGGCCGGCTTGCCGTCGCGACATTCGGGGTTGGTGACCTCCGCGAACCACCGCTTCACGGGGTTCATCGAGCCGTCGAGGTAGTCCGAGCGCTCGACGTGGAGCGCCCCGCGAGAGTCCGCACCGATGATGTGGCGCACACCCGCGGCGAGCAGGATCTTGGTGACGGCCACGCCCGCGGCGCCCAGTCCGATCACGAGCACCTGCAGATCCTCCATGCGCCGCTCGGTGAGCTTCACGGCGTTGAACAGCGCCGCCATCACCACCACCGCGGTGCCGTGCTGGTCATCGTGGAACACCGGAATGTCGAGCTCGCGTTTGAGGCGATCCTCGATCTCAAAGCAGCGCGGGGCGCTGATGTCCTCGAGGTTGACGCCCCCGAGCCCCGGAGCCATCAGCGACACCGTGCGCACGATCTCATCGGGGTCCTTGGTGTCCAGGCAGATCGGGAACGCGTCGACGCCCGCGAACTCCTTGAAGAGGCAGCACTTGCCCTCCATCACCGGCATCGCCGCCGCGGGGCCGATGTCGCCCAGCCCGAGCACCGCGGTGCCGTCGGAGATCACCGCGACGGTGTTGCGCTTGATCGTGTACTGGAATGCCTTGTCGGGGTCGTCGCGGATCGCGATGCACACGCGCGCGACGCCGGGGGTGTAGGCCATCGAAAGATCGTCGCGCGTCTTCAGAGGGTGCTTGTTGTGCTGTTCGATCTTGCCCCCCACATGCAGCATGAAGGTGCGATCGGTGGTGTCGATCACCTCCACTCCCGCAAGCGCCTCGATCGCTCCGAGGATGCGCCCCCAATGTTCGCGGTTGGCGGCATCCACGACGATGTCGCGCACGCTTCGCTGTCCATCGGACTCCACCAGATCGACCGCCGCCACCATCCCACCGGCCTCGCCGATCGCGGTGGTGACCTGCCCTACCAAGCCCTGGCTGTCGTCGAGTTTGACGCGAATCGTCAGGCGGTACTGCGCGCTGGGGGTGATGCTCACGGGCGATTGGCTCCTAAGTTCGGTTGAGCTGCCATGTTATTGCTCGCGGCTCGCCAGCCGCCTGCCCTAAAGTGCTCGGCGATGAGCGCGGTGAAGAACGGGAGCACGGGCGAGCGGCGGCTCTTCCTGATCGACGGTCCAAGCCTGGTCTACCGCGCCTTCTACGCACTGCCGGAGTCGATCGCGACCTCCACGGGCGTGCCCACGAACGCGATCTTCGGCTTCGCATCGATGCTGGTGAAGATCGTCACCGAGTACGGAGTGTGTCCGACCGTGGTGGCCTGGGACGCGGGCACTTCGGGGCGTACGGAGCTCTTCTCCGAGTACAAGGCTCAGCGCCGCTCGCGCCCGGATCTGCTCAAACAGCAGTGGCCCGCGATGGAACCGCTGGTGGAGTCCTTCGGCTACCGCAACATCAAGGTCGAGGGCTACGAGGCCGACGATGTGATCGCCACGCTCGCCGAGAGGGCCCGCGCTGCCAGCGTGCCCGTGATGATCGTGACCGGCGATCGCGATGTCTTTCAGCTGATCGACCCTGAGGGGCTCGTGAAGGTGATGGCGACCTCGCGTGGCATCACCGACACGAAGATCTACGACCGTCAGGCGGTGATCGACCGCTATGGCATCGCGCCCGAGCTGATCCCCGACTTCTATGGGCTCAAGGGCGACACCTCCGACAATATCCCCGGTGTACCCGGCATCGGCGACAAGACCGCGAGCGACCTGATCCAGCGCTTCGGGTCGCTGGAGGGCGTGCTCGGGCACGTGCGCGAGATCGGCGGCGCCAAGCGCAAGCAGAATCTGCTTGACCACGCCGAGGATGCGCGTGTGTCGATGCAGCTTGCCACCGTGCAGCGCGATGTCGAGATCGATTTCGATCCGACGGCCGAGGCGGCGCGCGAGCCCGACCGCTCGCGCGTGCGCGAGGTGTTCCGCGAGTACGAGCTGCGCGATCCGCTGCGCCGGCTGGAGGAGGCGCTCGGCGACCCCGAGCTGGCCGCGCCTGCGCCCGCGGCGGAAGTGAAGCTGACGGCGACGGTGCGCCACGGCCGGCCAGCGGATATCGCCAAGCTGCCGGACCAGGAGTTGTATTTGGCGGTTGTGCCGACCGAGGTGCCCGAGGGAGCCCTGTTCGCCGATGGTCCATCGTGGCGGTTCGCGGTGGCGTGTGATGGCAAGATCCTCACCGGCGACTGTGCGAGCCCGGAGGAGGTTGTGCAGGCTTGCGGCGAGCGGCCAGTGGTGGCCCACGACGCGAAGGCCCTTCAGACGGTGCCGCAGGGTCTCGCGCACGACACCCTGCTCGGCGCCTATCTGCTCGAGCCCGCGCGCCGCGGCTATCCCTTCGCGGAGCTCTGCGAAGAGCGTGGGCTCTCCAGCGACCTCGAGGACCCCGTGGCGGCGCAGGCGCTGCTCGTCGGCGCGCTTGCTGAGTGGCAGCGCGAGCAGATCGTCGAGCGCGAGCTGGAGGGCGTGATGCGCGACATCGAGCTGCCGCTCGTGGAGGTGCTGCGCGACATGGAGGTCTCGGGGGTTCGCCTCAACGTCCCCCGCCTGCAGGAGGTGGCGGAGCGCGTGCGCGAGGAGATCCTCGAGCTCGAACAGGAAATCTTCGCGCTCGCCGGGACGGAGTTCCTGATCGCCTCGCCTGCGCAGGTGGGGGAGATCCTCTTCGAGAAGCTCGGTCTCTCGCGTAAGCGCCGCGGCAAGACGGGCTATTCCACCGATGCGCGCGTGCTGCAGGCGATCCGCGAGGAGCACATCATCGTGCCGCGAATCGAGCGCTGGCGCGAGCTCTCGACACTGATCAAGACCTACCTCGATGTGCTCCCCCAGGAGGTGGATGAGCGCTCGCGCATCCACACCACCTTCCTGCAAACGGTGGCGCAGACGGGCCGCCTGTCGAGCACCAACCCCAACATGCAGAACGTGCCCATCCGCACCTCCCTTGGGCGCGAGATCCGCGGCTGTTTCGAGGCGGAGGAGGGCAACCTGCTGATCTCCGTGGACTACTCCCAGATCGAGCTGCGCGTACTTGCGCATGCCGCCGAGGAGCCCGTGCTCAAGGAGATCTTCCGCAACGGCGAGGACGTGCACACGGCAACCGCCGCGCAGGTCTTCGCAGTAGCGCCCGAGCAGATCGACCCGGGCATGCGCTCGAAGTCGAAGATGATCAACTACGGCATCGTCTATGGGCTCTCGGACTTCGGGCTCGCCGATCGTTTGAACATCTCGCGCGAGGAGGCGAAGGAGTTCATCGACGCCTATCTCGCGCGCTTCCCGCGCGTGGCGCAGTTCATGCTCGACACGATCGAGCAGGCCAAGGAGGAGGGCCACGTGAAGACTCTGTGGGGCCGGCGCAGGCAGATCCCCGAGCTGCGCGCCCGCAACTATCAGGTGCGCACGCTCGGCGAGCGTCTTGCTGTCAACACGGTCATCCAGGGCACCGCCGCCGATGTGATCAAACTCGCGATGGTGCGCTGCCACCATTCGCTGCAGGTCGCCGGCCTGGCCACGCGCCAGATCCTCACGATCCACGACGAGCTGCTGTTCGAGGGGCCGCCTGAGGAGGTGCCCGTCGCACGCGAGCTGATCGAGCGCGAGATGGTGGGGGTGTGGGAGTACGATCCGCCGCTCGCGGTCGATGTGGGCGTGGGCGCCAACTGGCTGGAGGCCAAGTGAGCCCGCCGGGGCCGATCGAGGTGACCTCCATCGAGCAGGCGCTGAGGTCTTCGAGAGCCAGCGCGGCGGGAGGCGCCGCGCTGTGAGCCGCGGATTGGCGATTCTGCTGGCGGCCGGCGCCGGGTGCCTGGTGGGGATGCAGGCCCCGGTCAACTCGCGCCTCGCGCGCTCGCTGGGGGAGAGTCTGCCGGCAGCGCTGATCTCGTTCGTCGTGGGCACGCTCGCGCTGGTGCTCATCACGAGCCTCTCCAAGAACGGCATCTCCAGCATCCGCAACGTCGGCAACACGCCCTGGTGGGCGCTCGTGGGCGGGCTTTTCGGCGCGGCCTACGTGACGGTTGCGATCCTCACGGTGCGAACGCTCGGGGCCAGTGGTCTGACGGCGGCGGTGATCGGCGGTCAGCTGGCGATGTCGATCGTGATCGACCGCTTCGGTCTGCTCGGCATCCCGCGCCAGTCGATCGGCGCAGGGCGCTTGCTCGGGCTGCTGCTGCTGGTCGTGGGCGTCGCGCTCGTGGTGCGGAAATAGCTCAGCCGAGCGCGCTGCGAAAACCCTCGCGCCAGCTCGCGATCTGCGGCTTCCAGCCCAAATCCTGCTTGACGTTCGCGTTGGAGGCGCCCTGTGCCTTCACCATGAACAGCACTCCGAGGCTCCCCCGACCATCCGCGCGATCGGGGTGGGCACGCGCAAAGGGCGCGGCGCTCCCACCGCCGTTGCGAGCGCCGGCAGCCATTCGCGCACAGGCGCGGGGTCGTCGTCCACGACGTTGTAGATGTGCGCCTTCCCATCCTGCTGTGCCAGCGCCGCAAGGATCGCGCGCGCGGCGTCGTCGATCTGCACGAAGGACCACACGCCCTCGCCATGCCCCACGATCGGCATCCGCCGGCGGCGCAGATCCTCCGCCACCGTGCCCGCGCGCGCGATCGAGGTGCCGGGACCATAGAGGTAGCCGAAGCGCAGCACGGTGCCCTGCACGCCGCGCACTGCGCACTCCAGCGCGTGCAGCGCTCCCGCGGTGCGCCGGAAGGACTTGGGCCCGTCGAGATGGAGCACTTCGGTCTCCGTATGGAGTGTGCCAGGCGGACCGGGGAGGTAGGCGAAGGAGATGCTCTCCGCGACGATCCGCTTCACGCCGGCCTCCTGCGCGGCGGCCACGAGGTCGCGCGTACCGCGGCTACGCAGCTGATCGTTCACGGCGAAGTCCCGCTTGACCTTCCGCGGGTCGATGCGCGCCGGCAGTGCCGTGAGTAGATGGACGATTGCCTCGGGGCGCGCCCCCATCACGGCTGCCTTCAGCGCCTGGGCGTCGAGCGCGTCACACACCACCGGCTCCGCGCCCGCGGCCTGTAGCGAGGAGACCTTCTCCGGAGAGCGCGTCATGCCGGTGACCTCGTGGCCCGCCGCCACGAGCATCGGCACGGTGCTCCTGCCGAGCACGCCCGTGGCGCCTGCGACGAAGACCCTCATGCGCGGCTCTCCAGCACGGCCACTCGCCACAGCCACGCCAGCAGCACCGTGAGGGCGGCCAGCGAGAAGAAGTCGAAGTAGCCGTTCCATGCGGGGTGCGCCTTGCCGATATCAACCAGGTGGTTCACGCTATGCAGCGCGAACTGCACCGTCGTCAGCGCCAGCACCGGCACGCGCCAGGAGGGCCGGCGCACCGCCATTGCGAAGGCGAAGCCGAGGGCGGCGTTGTAGGTGGCGACATCGCGCACGTAGTGGCTGTTGGCCACCCCAAACGGGCCCACGTTCACATAAAAGGCGTGGGGAGCGATCGCCATGAAGAGCGCCAGCGCGAGGTGATACACGGCGAATGCGCCCAATCCCACCGTCAGGACGGAGGGGGCCGAACGGGGCAACGGCGTGGCGTCAGAGAGCTTTCCGGTGCCGGCTGCCATCGGGTGGAACGATATGGGTTGACCTGTGGGCGGTAAAGGGCCATTCGCTGGGCGCGCCCGCAGGCCAGTGGGATGCTCTGAGAACGAACGCCATCCGGGTGCGGGGGCGCCCCCGGCGACGGGGGGCTCCAGCGAGGCTATTCGCGGCCGCGCGAGCTATCCCAGCGCGGCGAGCGCCTGCGCGATCAGGCGCACACCCTGCTCGATCGCAGGCTCGGCGAGGTTCCCATAACCCAGCAGCACACCCGGAGGTCCGCCGTGGGCGAAGCGGTGCAACGCGAGTCCCTCCATCCCAACTCCGCGTTCGCCCGCCACCGTCAGCAGCGCGACCTCATCGACGCTCGCGGGCAGCTCCACGAGCTCGAACAGCCCCGCCGCGTCGCCGCTCAGGACCCCCTCGGGAAGCCACTGCGCGAGCGCCTGGAGCAGGGACTCGCGGCGCTGGGAGTAGCGCAGACGCATGCGTCGCACGTGGCGATCGAGCTCGCCGCGCGCGATGAAATCGCAGAGCGCGAGCTGACCGATCACCTCCGAGCCGCCATCCTCGATCGCCTTCGCTGTGATCAGCTGCCAGGCGAGCCACGAGGGAAGCAGCATCCAGCCCAAACGCATCCCCGGCGCCAGCCGCTTGGAGGCCGAGCCGATGTAAAGGACGCGCTCGGGCGCAAGCCCCTGCAGCGCGCCCACCGCCACGCGGTCGTAGCGAAACTCGGAGTCATAGTCGTCCTCGACGATCAGTCGCTCGCCCTCCTCGGCCCATTCGATCAGCGCCGCGCGCCGCTCGCGGCTGAGCACGCTGCCCGTGGGGAACTGGTGCGCGGGGGTCACGAGCACCGCGTGGGCGTTCGTGGCGGCGAGCGCCTGCACCCGCAAGCCATGCGCGTCGCAGGCAACCGGGATCGTTCGCAGCCCCGCCTCCTCGGCGATCAGCCGGTGCACATGCCAGCCGGGGTCCTCCACGGCGATGCTCTCCAAGCCCTGCGCGTGCAGCCAGCGGCAGAGCATCGAGAAGCCCTGCATGAAGCCCGTGCAGATCAGCATGTTCTCGGGATCGGCCACGGTGCCGCGCACGCGACCGAGATAGCCCGCGAGTGCTTCGCGCAGCGCGGGCACGCCGCGCGGATCGCCGTAGCCAACCGCTCCAAGCGGCGACTCGCGCAGCGCGGCGCGCAGCGAGCGCAGCCACGCCTCGCGCGGAAAGCCCGCCAGATCGGGAAGCCCTGGGTGGAAGTGGTATGGGAACGAGGGCAGCAGCGAGCGCGCCGCTTCACGCGGAACAGGGGCGCGTACCGCGCGCGCGACGCGCACGGCGGCCCCCTGGCGGCTCTCCAGGTAGCCCTCGGCGGCGAGCTGCCCATATGCCTCGGTTACCACGCCGCGCGAGACCCCCAGCTCGCCCGCGAGCGCGCGCGTTGAGAGCAGCCGAGCGCCCGCGGGGAGGCGTCCGCGGCGGATGTTCTCGCGCAGCGAGCGCTCCAGCTGCTCGTGTAGGGGCAGCTCGCTCGAGCGATCGAGCTCGATCAGCAGCTCCGGCCCCACAACTGGCCCTATCGAATGCGTCATTACTGGAACTGTATACCGAGCCAGTGGGGGCGTAGGGTGGAGATCGACAACAACCCTTTGCAAGTGCGCCCCGCCAGACCCACCACCGAGGCAGCAACCTCGAGGGCATCGAAGGCGGCGATCGAGAGCGGCAATCGAAAGCAACCCCAGGAGGACGCCATGAGCAAGTCCAACGCAAACACCGGCTCGCAGATCACCATCGTGGGCGGAGGGCTGGCGGGGCTCACCGCCGCGATCGCCTGCGCCGAGGGCGGCGCGCCGGTCACGCTGCTGGAGCGCAGCGGCGCACTGGGTGGACGTGCGCGCAGCAGCGAGGGCCCCTACAAGACGAACATCGGTCCGCACGCCTTCTACAAGGACGGCCCCTTCTGGCGCTGGCTCGCCGAGCGCGATCTCCTGCCGGCCTTCAGGGGCGTGCCACTGGCACCGGTGCGGTTTCGCTGGCAGGGCAAGCTGCGGCGCACCCCGCCGTTGAGTGCGCTCCCCACAGTCTTGCGCCTACGCGGACGCGAGGCCCCGATCGACGTGGACTTCCGCACCTGGGCCGCGAGTCACACCGACGAGCGCACCGCCGCGATGCTCTCGGCGGCCGCCGGTGTGTACACCTTCCACCACGACCCCGGCGAGCTCTCGGCCGCGTTCGTGTGGAGGCACACAGTGAGGATCTTCCTCAGCCCACCGCCCCCGGCGCGCTACTTCGTGGGCGGCTGGAACGCGCTCGTGGACAGGCTCGAGGCCCGCGCGCGCGATCTGGGCGTAAACATCGAAACGGGCCATGCCGTCGGCGAGGTGCCCTCCTCGCCCGCGATCCTCGCCACCGAGCTCGAGGTCGCGCGTGAGCTGCTCGGTGAGGATTCCCTGCACTGGCCAAGCGGACGCACCGTGTGCCTCGATCTCGGCCTGCGCCACCGCCGCGGCGATCCCTTCGTCGTCTCGGACATGGACGAGGCCGGCTGGATCGAGCGCTTCAGCGCTGCCGACTCCACGCTCGCGCCCAAGGGCGAGGAGCTCGTGCAGGCACAGATGCCGATCCGTCCCGCCGAGAGCGTGGACGCCGCGGCGGCGCGCCTGGAGCAGTTCCTCGACGCCTCGCTGCCGCAGTGGCGCGAGCGCGAGACCTGGCGCCGCCGGCAGGTGATGGACGCGCGCAGTGGTGCGCTCGACATGCCCGGAACGAGCTGGCGCGATCGTCCCGCCGTGGATCGCGGCGATGGGGTGTTCCTTGCAGGCGACATGGTCGCCGCGCCAGGGCTGCTCTGCGAGGTCTCCTGGGCGAGCGCCTTAGAGGCCGGCAGGCTCGCGCTGGAGGCGATCGGAGCCGTGCACGGCGAGCGCCCGCGGCTGCGCGAGGTCGCCTAGAGGCTCTAAGCGGCCCACAACCGTCCGCTTGGATGGCGAGGCGGCTCAGGCCGTCGCGACGACGGGCGCCTTTACCGCACCCGCAAGGCGTGCGCTCCCCACAAACGAGGGCGGCGCGATGTTCAGGTAGTGATCGAAGGACCACGCCGCGAAGCGCCTGCTCTCCAGCGCGCGTGCCAGCACGGTAGGCGCGCGCGTCGGCGTGAGCTGCCCCACCGCGCGCTGCACCCGCAAGAGCCAGCGGAACTTGCGCTCGTGCGCATCCGAGAACGCGCCGTAGCGCTGAAGGGCCTGCGCGCGCGTGGAGCGCCCTTCGAGCACGCCGCGCAGCTCGCGCCCGCAGGCGAGCCCGAAGTAGAGCGCCGTGCGGATGCCCTCCGCGGTGAGCGGCAGGCAGTGCCCCGCGGAGTCCCCCACGAAGAACACCTCATCCTCTACCGCCGAGCGCAGCTCGTGGGGGATCCAGTTGCCCTGGTAGCCCTCAGGCGGCAATCCGAGCTCGGCGGCGAGACGCACAGTCGGCTCCTTCACGTGGTGGCTCGGCCAGAAGGAGCCCACACCCACGCGCACCTCATCGTGCGCGGGAAAGCTCCAGCCGTAGCCCGCGCGCACGCAGCGCGCGTCGATCCACAGCTCGAGCTCATCGCCCCGCCCCGCGGGATGCACCTCCAGCCCGCGCGAGAGGCGCGCGTTGGGAGGCTGGATCGCCGGTCCACGCGAGAGCACCCTCCGCCAGCCGAGTGCATCGACGATCAGCGGTGCGCGCAGATCGCCGCGGTCGGTACGCACCACATGGCCGTCCCGTCCGATTACCGCGGCGGTCTCGAACTCGACCTCAGAAGGCGAGCCGGAGGGGGAAAGGGAGGAGGGGAAGGGTTGCGTGTGGTGGGCCTGCGCGAAGAGCAGCGCACAGAGCTCGCGGTAGTCGAAAGTCGAAAACGTCCACGGCAAGCTCCAACGTGCGGTGCGCCAAGGCGTGTGCACCACAAGCTCGCCGAAAGTCTGGCGCAACGAGTCCTGCAGATCGAGCGCCTGCAGCCACAGTGTGGGGGCCGCGCAGGCCGATGTCTGGCGCTCGCCGATCTCGTAGCGGTCGATCATCAGCACCCGCGCGCCCGATCCCGCGAGCTCGCGCGCCACCGCGAGACCCGCGAAGGAAGCTCCGCAGATCAGCACGTCGCAGTCGCGGCTCAGGGGGGTGCGCTCGGCGCCGCGCTTGGTCGCTCTCACAGGCATGGGGGAATGATACGAGCGGCGCCATCGAGCCTGCGCTAGGCTTCGAGCGGTGCAAGCACTGATCGATGATCCGACAGCTCGAGCCCAGGCCCACGTGGTCGAGGGGTCGGGCGGACTCCTGCTGGAAGTGGATGGGCAGGTGATCCCCAACTACGACGCCACGATGCGCCCCTTCGAGGAGGGCGAGGTCGTGACGGGCCACGTCGTGCGCATCGACAAGGATGAGGTGCTCGTCGACATCGGCTACAAGTCCGAGGGCGTCATCCCCGCCACCGAGCTTTCGATCCGCAAGTCGGTCGATCCGCACGATGAGGTGACGCTCGGCGAGGAGGTCGACGCGCTGGTGCTCACCAAGGAGGACCAGGACGGCCGCCTGATCATGTCCAAGAAGCGCGCCCGCTTCGAGAAGGCCTGGCGGCGCATCGAGGCATCCGCCGAGTCTGGCGAAGCCGTCGAGGGCACCGTCATCGAGGTCGTCAAGGGCGGCCTCATCATCGACCTCGGCGTGCGCGGCTTCCTGCCCGCCTCGCTCGTGGACATCCGCCGCGTGCCCAACCTCGACGAGTACATGGGCACGAAGATCGAGACGAAGGTGATCGAGCTCAACCGCTCGCGCAACAACGTCGTGCTCTCGCGCCGCGCAGTGCTCGAGGAGGAGCGCAAGGAGGTGCGCCAGCAGATCCTCGACCGCCTCCAGCCGGGGCTCGTGGTGGAGGGCCAGATCTCCAACATCGTCGACTTCGGCGCCTTCGTGGACCTCGATGGCATCGATGGCCTGATCCACATAAGCGAGCTCTCCTGGTCGCACGTCAACCACCCCTCGGAGATTCTCAACATCGGCGACACCGTGCAGGTGAAGGTGCTCGACATCGACCGCGACCGTCAGCGCATCTCGCTCGGTCTCAAGCAGACCCAGGAAGACCCCTGGCAGCGGATCATGGACACCTACAACATCAACGACGAGCTCGAGGGCAAGGTCACCAAGGTGGTCACCTTCGGCGCCTTCGTCGAGATCCTCGATGGGGTCGAGGGGCTCGTGCATATCTCCGAGCTCGCCGCCCACCACGTGGAAAGCCCGCGCGAGGTGGTGCACCCGGGCGATGAGATCCGCGTGAAGATCCTCGAGATCGACTCCGAGCGCCGTCGCCTCTCGCTGTCGGCGAAGCGCGTCGAGGATCAGATCCTGCCGCTCCCCCGCGCCGGCGTCGAGGCGCCGAGCGCCCCCGCCGCCGAGCCGGCGGCCGAGGGGGAGGCGCCAGCTCCTGGGGCGTCTGTCGTTGCGACGCCGGAGAGCGAGCCCGCAGTCGCGACGCCCGAGGCGTCGGCTGCGACGCCCGAAGCCGACGTGGCTGAGACCGCGCAGGACGCTGCGGTGGAGGCGCCCGAAACGCCTTCTATCGCCGCGGCGCCCGCTGCGCCGGTTGAGCCTGCGGCTGCGGTTCTCGACGAGGCGCCTGCCGCTTCGGTTGAGTCGCAGGCGCCGGTCGAGGAGTCCAAGGCCGACGATGCCGGCGAGAGTTCTGTCCCGCAGGCCACAACCACCGAGGAGCCCGTCGCAGAGCCTGCGGCCGGCGAGGGCCAGGACTCCGCGCCGGAGGCCAACGGACTCGATCCCCAGCTGCAGCCCGCTGCCGAGCCCTCACACGACTGAGTCCAGAAGATCCTCCGTGGGAGTTGTTGAGCCCGTGCCCCTCATCGGGCTCACAGGGGGAATGGGCGCCGGCAAGTCCACCGCCCTCTCAGCGCTGGAGCGGATGGGCGCGGCTGTGCTCTCCACAGATGCCGTCGTACATGAGCTCTACGCGAGCGAGCCCGTGCGCGCCGCCGTCGTCGGGCGCTGGGGTGAGAGCGTCGCGCCCGCAGGAGTAGTCGATCGCGAGGCCATCGCCGCCCGCGCCTTCGCTGGGGAGGGCGAGCGCAAGTGGCTCGAGGGCATCCTCTGGCCGCTCGTCGGACAGCGCATCGCCGAGTGGGTGCAGGATGCGCGCTCGCACCAGCCTTCCCCTCCGGCGGCTGTCGTGGAGGTGCCGCTGCTGTTTGAGGCCGGCATGGCACCCGCCTTCGATGCCACCGTGGCGATCGTCGCCGATGAGACCCTGCGCAAGGAACGGGCCGAGGGACGCGGACACGCACTCGCGCAGGAGCGCCACATGCGCCAGCTGCCCCAGGAGGAGAAGGCGCACCTGGCGACCTTCGCCATCCACAACAACGGCACCGTGGAGGATCTCGAGCGCGAGCTCGCCGGTGTCCTCGATCTCGTGCGACGGTGACCCTCGGCTCTGCCGCTCGGCTCCAGATGGCAGCTGCGCCATCGCGTCGGGCATCCTTGACAAGCTGAGGGGATGCGAGCACGCGAGCGCCGTCGAGCGCTGGGAACTCTGCTGGCGATCACGCTCATCGTCCTCATCGTGGGGGCGCTCATGAGCCAGCTCCAGCACGACGCCTTCGGGCCGCAGCTGCCGCTACGCGACGCCGACGTGATCCGCACCCAGGCGGCGGCGAAGGGTCTCGACCCCGCGCTCGTCGCGGCGGTGATCTACGCCGAGAGCAAGTTCGAACCGCGCACCTCCTCCGCGGGGGCCCTCGGGCTGATGCAGATTCTCCCCGAAACGGCCCTCTACATCGCACACCTCTCCGGCGGCAGCCGCTTCACCACCGGCGACCTCGCCACGCCCTCGATCAACGTTGCTTATGGCAGCTACTACCTTCGCTACCTCCTCCATCACTACCGCGGGGAAGAGCTCCCCGCGATCGCCGCCTACAACGCCGGCCTCGCGAACGTCGATCGCTGGATCGCGCACGCGGGAGGCTCGCTCACGGTCGGCGAGATCCCCTTCCCCGAGACGCAGGCCTACGTGCAGAGAGTGCTCGAAGCCCAGCGCGAGTACCGCTCCACCTATCCCCACCAGCTCGGGTTGAGCTGAGCCGCGGGGCGGCAGGGCCGTTCGCACTGCACTTCGCTCAGATGAGCTCGATTGGATTGACAGGTGTGTGCGGCGTCTCCGTTAGTACGCCACCAACCGACCCTCGCGGGTCGGCTCTGCCGGCCCTCTCCCCTTCAACGGCAGCTGGGCGCGCGCGCTCGCTACCGTAGATGCTCTCGCCGATGCCCGATTTCCGTCTCGACTCCGACTTCTCGCCCGCCGCCGACCAGCCAAAGGCGATCGCCTCGATTGCCGAGGGCGTGCTCGCGGGGGAGCGCTTTCAGACGCTCCTCGGCGCCACCGGCACCGGCAAGACGATGACGATGGCCGGCGTCATCGAGGCCGTGCAGCGCCCCACGCTCGTGATCGCCCACAACAAGACCCTCGCCGCGCAGCTCTGCAACGAGTTCCGCACCTTCTTCCCCGACAACGCCGTCGAGTACTTCGTCTCCTACTACGACTACTACCAGCCCGAGGCCTACGTGCCCTCGCGCGACCTCTACATCGAGAAGGACTCCGCGATCAACCAGGAGGTCGACCGGCTCCGCCACGCCGCCACCGCCGCCGTCTTCGCGCGGCGCGACGTGATCGTCGTCGCCTCCGTCTCCTGCATCTACGGCCTCGGCTCGCCCGAGGTGTATGAGATGAACATGCAGATCCTCCGCCGCGGCGAGCTCATCGATCGCGACCGCCTCTTGCGCAAGCTGGTCTCGATCCAGTACACGCGCAACGACACCGTCCTCTCGCGCGGTACCTTTCGCGTGCGCGGGGAGACGCTCGAGATCTTCCCCGCCTACGCCGAGACCGCTTATCGGGCGTCTTTGTTTGGCGACGAGGTCGAGCGCCTCGCGCAGTTCGACCCGCTCACCGGCGAGCTCATCGAGGACGACCTCGAGCACGTCGCCATCTGGCCCGCCACGCACTACAACGTCAAGGAGGGCACCATCGAGGACGGCGTCGCCGCGATCGGCGCTGAACTCGAGGCTCGCTGCGCGCAGCTGGAGGCCGATGGCAAGCCTCTGGAGTCCCATCGCCTGCGCCAGCGCACCCAGTACGACATGGAGATGCTCCGCGAGATGGGCTTCTGCTCGGGCATCGAGAACTACTCGCGCATCCTCGATGGTCGCTCACCCGGCGAGCGCCCCTACTGTCTCATCGACTACTTCCCCAAAGACTTCGTCTGCTTCATCGACGAGTCCCACCAGACCGTCCCCCAGATCGGCGGCATGTTCGAGGGTGACCGCTCGCGCAAGAACACCCTCGTCGACTACGGCTTCAGGCTTCCCTCCGCGCTCGACAACCGCCCGCAGACCTTTGAAGAGTTCCTCTCCATCACTCCTCAGCTGCTCTTCGTGAGCGCCACCCCCGGCGAGTACGAGCGCACCCGCTCCGGGCGCGTCGTCGAGCAGATCGTGCGGCCCACCGGCATTGTCGATCCTCTGGTGCACGTCCGCGCCACGCGCAACCAGATCGACGATCTCATGAACGAGATCCGCACGCGCGTCTCTTCCGAGGAGCGCGTGCTCGTAACGACGCTCACCAAGAAGATGTCCGAGGATCTCTCCCAGTACCTCCTCGAGATGGGCTTCAAGGTGCGCTATCTGCACTCCGAGATCGACACCCTCGAGCGCATCCAGATCATCCGCGACCTCCGCCTCGGCGAGTACGACGTGCTCGTGGGTGTAAATCTCCTCCGCGAGGGTCTCGATCTTCCCGAGGTCTCGCTCGTGGCGATCCTCGACGCCGACAAGGAGGGCTTCCTGCGCGGCGAGACCTCCCTCATCCAGACCATCGGGCGCGCCGCGCGCAACATCAAGGGCACCGTTCTCATGTACGCCGACAAGGAAACCAAGGCGATGCGCGCCGCGCTCTCGGAGACCGATCGCCGCCGCGCCATCCAGCTCGCCTACAACACCGAGCACGGCATCACCGCCGCGAGCATCGTCAAGGGGGTATCCGACATCGCCGAGTTCCTCCAAGCCGACTCCAAGGTTCCGCGCAAGCGCCGCCGCACACGCGGTGGCGCCGGGGCCGGCGCGCGCAGCGAGGAGGTCCCGCGCCATGAGCTCGAGCGCATGATCGTGGAGCTCGAGGAGGAGATGCTCGCCGCCGCCGAGGATCTCCGCTTCGAGTACGCCGCGCAACTCCGCGACGAGATCCGCGAGCTGCGCCGCGACCTGCGCGCCGAAGCCGGGAGACACTCGCCTTCGGCGAGCATCCCCGTTTAGGCCAACACGCCGAGGAAGCCCCCCGTGAGGACCGCACGGGGGATGCCCCCGCCGCGAGCGGCGAGCCGGTGGAGGAGCTGGCCCAGTAACGGCCTCCGCCTGGCGGCGAAGCCGGCCTGGCCGTCCGCTACGCTTCGCCCTCAGTGGAGCTCGACCGTCAGAGCGTCGAACGGCGCGACTTTCCGATCTCCCGGCGCGGGTATGACCCCGCCGCCGTGGACGCTCACCTGCGCGCCCTCGCGGGGCAGATCGAAGCACTCAAGCGCTCGCAACAGAACAGCGGCGGCGGCGAGACGCTCGGCGCGGCCGCCGGCACGCAGGTGCAGTCGATCCTCGAGGCCGCCGAGGCCACTGCCGCCGACATCGAGCAACAGGCCACAGCGCAGGCCCTCCGCGCGCGCGAGGAGGCCGCTCAGGACGCCGAGCGCACCCGCTCGGAGGCCATCGCGCGGGCCCAAGGGCACGTGCAGGCCGTTTCCGCCGCCACCACCACCCTCCGCGAGCGCGTGGAGTCGATGGATGGCGAGGTCTCCTCGCTCGTTCAATCGCTGCGCGCCGGCGCAAGTCGCATCACGGCGGACCTCGGGTCGGTGGAGTCGAACATCGGCGAGCTCTACGACGCCGCCGCCGGCGCCGCCCTCGGTACGGGCCTGGGTGTGGAGGAGGCGGCAGACGCGTACGCGAGTGCCGGCGGATCGCTCGCAGCTCCCCCCACAGATGAGACGCTCGCCGTGGACTCCGCAACGGAGGAACATTGGCCGGTGGACACCGAGGCGCCCCTTCCAGAGGGTACTTCGGCGCAGACGGGCGCCGAGTTTGCGACGAACGGCGCCGAGCGCTCGGAGATCGCGCGCGCTCCCACGGCTCCCAGCGCTCCCGCGCCAACCACCGAGCGCCCCGCCTACGACGACAACCTCGATGGCGCCCGCCTGATTGCCCTCAATATGGCCCTCAACGGCGAGCCACGCGAGCAGGCCGACCGCTACCTCGCCGAGAACTTCGAGCTCGCCGACCGCGCCAAGCTGCTCGACGAGGTCTACGCGGCGATCGAGGGCTGAGTGCGCGGGAACACACCGCTAGCCGGACGGGGCGCGACCAACTAGAATGCCGCTGTCTCGCCACGCGCCTGTAGCTCAGTGGTCAACGGCAACCTACGGGGTGCCAAAGAGCAGCGGTCTTTCAAACCGCAGGTCGGGGGTTCGATTCCCCCCAGGCGCACTGCGGAAGCCCAGTAACGACGCGCTTTTCCGCTCCTCTGCCCCGAATCCGGGGGTGCGGAGGTAGGTCGCAGGATCCGCATGGATACGCGGGGCTCCGCTCCGCATCGTGCACGCCGGTCACTCCCCGGTCACTCCATGTAACCGCTGATGCTGTCCCCGAGAGGGCGGCCTGTATAGAAGGAGCGGTCGACTCCTGCCAGGGCTACAATGCGAGCATGAGCGCAGCGAGACCCAAGACTCCGACCGTGCCGAAGGCGAGCCCGCCACCGGCAAAGCGGCAGGATCTCGCACGCGGGCTCCCAGGCACAGACCGCGAGCGCGCCGAGCAGCGCCGCCGGTTTGCCGAGGAACACCGCGAGACGCTGCGCCGCCTGGGCAAGTAGACCGTGGCGGTCAACTACCCGGAGTTCGGCGACTTCTGCGATGTCGCGGCTGAAATCCTCGGCACCACCCCCGAGCAGATTGCTCGTCTCCCAAATGTCGATCTCGCCGAGTCAGCGCTCGCCGCGCCACGCGCCGGCTTTGGCGACGTGGAGGTCTACCCGACGATTCTTGAGAAAGCTGCGATTTTGGTGGCTCGCTTATCACGCAACCATCCGCTGCCAGATGGCAACAAGCGCGCTGCTCTCTTTCTCACAGGTCTCTTCCTTGAGAGAAACGGCTTGCCGCTTCATGGCTCGCTGCCGGATGTCGATGTGCCAGTGCGTCATGCCACCACATCCGACTTGACTGGCTCGCGTGTCACGACAGTGAGCGTTGCGGTCTGCCGCACGCGAAAGCCAAGCGCCTCGTAGAGGCGGATCGCCCCGATGTTTGTGCTCAAGACGTGCAGGAATACGCGTTCTGAGCGCCGCTGGATGCCGGCGATCAACGCGCCCATCAGCTGCGAGGCGAGCCCCTGGCCGCGGTGGTCGGGATCGGTGCAGACCGCGCTGATCTCGGTCCACCCATCCGGGCGAAACCGCTCGCCGGCCATCGCGATGAGTTCCCCGTCGCGCCGGATACCCAGGTAATCACCAAGCTCGATAGTCCTCCTCAGAAATGGCCCCGGCTCGGTCTTGGCGACGAGCTCGAGCATCTCAGTGACATCGGCGGCGCCGAGCGGGATCGCCTCTGCGCAATCGACACCCCTAACCCGCTCCTCGATCATCTGCACCAGATCGAACGCCTGCACCGCGCGCCAGCCATCTGGCAGCTCAGCGGCGCCGTACCGCCCGGCCACGTATGTTCCCGGTGCCACGAGCGCCGCGGCGTCCAGCCAATCCTGTGCCGAGGGCGGCGAAGGTAGAGCGAGAAATGGCGCCACATCGGCCGGATATCGCCGTGCGCGTCCCTGCGTCTGCGCGAGCCGCGCATGCGCGCCGCACAGCGACACATACGCCGGATTGTCGAGCAGGGTTTCGTCGGTCGGCAACATGCCTGCTTGAAATACCACACCTGCGACTCTCCCGCTGCCAAACCAGGCCGCACGGACCGCCGTTCCGGAGAAGCCGGCGGAGAGCCGGAACCCTACGTGCTCTCGCCGCCGAGCGCCTCGAACACGTTGCGGGCTTCGGAGAAGATCTGCACGTGAATCACAAGGTCGTCTTTGAACTTGAAGACCCACGTGGTGGGCGCGTCCTCGAAGGCTCCCATACGACCGCTTCCGCTGACCATGCCCAGTGCCACCACCGCCTGCCCGGCGGCGCGTATCTGGGTGGGATGGAGGATCAGCTCATCCCACTGCGCCTCCACATCCGCGGCGTAACGGCGGATGCCCTCGTGACCGCAGTAGGGCTCGCCCGCCTGCGTCACCTCTGCGGTCATCGGCTGGAAGACGACCTCCGGATGCAGCAATGCCAGCGCGTCGAGGATCTGGCGGCGGTTGAACGCGTCGAAGAGACGCCCAACCGTCTTCTCCTTGGAGCTCTGTGGGGCGATGTCGGCGTGTTCCGCACCTGAGCCCACCGGAACGCTCGCCCCGGCGGATGCGGACAGTGTGCTCGTCGTGCCTTCCTCGTTCATTACCGCTCTCGCTATGCATTTTTGCACACCGTTCCCACGGCATCCGGAGCAGGCGAGATGCGGCTAGCGTCGGTTCACTGTGACCAGCTCGGCGCTCCCGGGCGCGAGCTCGAGCGCCAGCAACCCCGCGTGCGTCGCGAGGCTCTCGTTAGTCGCAGGAGCTTGCCATGAGCCATTCCCGGCCACCGCGCGGCCGGCGAGCAGCACTCCGCTCGGTTGCGCTCTGCGAGGCGGCGGTGAGTCGCTGGATGCTTGCCGTGCCCATCCCGCGGCCCACGTTCAGCCGCAGCGCAAGCGGGCTCGCTCCCTGCGGTCGTCGTCCGCGAGCACCACCTTCAGCGAGTGGTTGGGCGCCGAGAACGACGCAGCCACGAGGTCCGGGGCGAGTGCGCTTGGGGCGATCGTCGTGGGCAGCGGGCGGCTGCCGATGAGCGACTTGTCAGCAGGAGCGCATACCACTCCGGCTGGGCGCGCAGCCTCCCGTTCGCGAGTGCCGTCGGATCGGGTGCGCAGAGGGGCGTGTAGCCGCTGCAGTTCGCTGGGTTGCCCTGCAGGTTGATGCCCGCCGCTCCGGCCGCCATCGCCTGAGTGATGTAACCGGTCGCCCACAGCGCCGAGGCGAACGTGTTGCTGATGCCCGCCACTCCGCCGCAGGAAACCGAGTTGGTCTCGTCGATACGCAGCGGGATGCCGTACGCGCTTGGCCACCGACATGTAGGTCGCCGAGCGAGTGCGCCTCGCGTCCGCGGGTCGCCGCGCTCAGCAGCGTTTCGATTGAGGGCGCGGGCGTTTGCGCGCATCCGAGCGGATAGTGGTGTCCGGTCAGCAGCGCGGGCGTCTGCGCGAGCGCCTCCTCTTCGCCCCATTCTGCAAACGCGCCCGAGCCCGACACATCGGGACCGGCGATGGGCACCCCCGGGGTGAGCGCTTCGATCGCTTCGCGATAGCTGCTCACCTCTTCCTCATAGCCCTGGGCGATCCAGGGAAGCTCCCGAAAACCGTGGCTGCCGTAGGCGTTGGGCTCGTTGCCGATCTCGACCGCGGCGAGATACGGCCCGAGCGCGCTTGTGTGCCGCCGCGACCTCACGCGCCGCGGCCGTCGGTTCGTAGTGCGCCAGTCCCGACCGTGAGCATCACCTGCCAGCCGCTGCGGCGGGCGAGCACGCCGAGCGCGCGCAGCTGCGTCGGGCCCGATCGCGCTCGAGGCCCACGCCGGCCGTGGCGTGGAGGCATCGGTCCAGCCAACGTTCTCATCGGCGGTGATCCCGCCGAAGCGCAGCATCCCCGGTCCGAGCGAGCGCAGCAGCCCACGAGGTTGCCGCGACTACGCGTACTGCGCGAGTTGGCCGAGCGCCGCCGCCTCGAAGGAGAGGCCCAGGAACCGCGCCGGCACCGGCCGACCCGGATCGAGCCGGTCAATTGCGATGGTCACCGGGAGTGGGGATTGGCCGGCCGGCGCGCCGACGCCTGTGGCGGCCAGCAGTGGGGGGTGTTCGCGGTTGCCCTCGGCGGCGGCTCTTATCGGGGTGCCTATCGTGGCTGCCGTGGTGGCAATCGACACGGCGCACAGCAAAATGCCAAGCGTGTACGCGATCCGCCTCATCGGCTTCCTCTTGTAGCACCTGGCATCGGAGCGACCGGCTCAATCAGACTCCGAGCGCTGCTGATGATTCAGCCGCCTCAGCCTGCCAAGTGGGAGCGCGAACCACAGGAGTGCGAACGGGAGCGCCCCGAGGGTCGCCGTCAGTATGCCCGCTGTGAGCCCGAACAGCTTGGTTGTCACGAGCAGCAGACAGCCACACATCGCCAACGCCAGGAAGACCAAGCCGGCGATTACGACACGATTCGAGAGGAAAACAAGATGCTGCTTGTCGTCGTGGCGAAACAGGAAACGGTGCTGCGCGGAGGGGGCGATCGTGCACACGCACGCTAGGGCGGCGAGGATCAGGGTGATGAAATAGACGGTCTGCTCGAAGTCCCCCACATGAACGAACCCGGCGTTGAACGGCACGATTAGAAGGAACGCGAACAGGACCTGCACGCCGGTGACGATGACGCGCAGCTCCCCGGTGAGCTCCTCCAGGTTGCGATCGAGGCGCTCGAGCTGTGTCTCGCGACGAGTTTCTCCCGTTGCGCTCTGCGCGTCCTGCATACCCCGCTTACGGTATCCGCATTCGCTACGACGTATGCGCGCGTCCTGCCTGCTTTCTGTTTCGGTTCGCGCGGGTTTGAGAGCGGGAACATTGGGTAGGAGCACGAAAGAAAAGCTCACAGGAGGTATTCGAGATGCCGCCCCGCGGAGTAAAAAAGGGAAGCAAGCGCGAGCGCCAATATGAGCACATCAAGGAAAGCGAGCGCGAACAAGGCGCATCGATCCGGCGCGCGGAGGAGATCGCGGCGCGCACGGTCAACAAGGAGCGCGCCCGCGGCGGGGAGTCGAAAACCAGCTCCCGCACATCCACTCGTGATATCTCCTCCGGGCGGCGCGGTGGTCTTCGCTCGGGTAAACCAGGGCCACGCGGACGCACCCGCGAACAGCTTTATCAGGAGGCCCGCAGCCTCGGTGTCGAAGGCCGTTCCAGCATGAACAAGGCGCAGCTGCAACGGGCGGTCGACAACAAGAAGCGCTGATGGACGATAGCTATGGGGAGGGCCGAGTGTGCCGGGACGGCTTCTCCCTGCCCCGCCACCTAACAGACCCCGCAATACAGGGCTTCTCAATGCGCCCGAGTGGACTCGAACCACCACGGACCATACAGTCCACAAGGCCCTCAACCGGATCCGGGGGGTGTTGATGGGTCCGGGGGAGTCCAGATCGTCTATTTTGCGGAGGAGTTGCAGGACGCGTTGGACGGGTCTGGAGGGTGAATGTTCTCAGAGTGTTCTTAGGAGTTGACGTAGGGACGGGCGGGTGCGCCGGGGCGGCTTCTAGCCTTCCGGCCCATGCCTCCTCGGAAGCGTTCGACCGATACGGAGCCAGCTACCAGCGCCGCGCAGCGGCGTGGCCGGACGCAGACAGTCTTCTACCGTGACGCGAAGGGAAGGGAACCAGTCGATGCCTTCCTGGAAGAGCTGCTGAAGACGCAGCCGCTCGCGGCGGCGAAGATCGATGATGCCATCGAGGAACATCTGAACGGAAGGAATCCTGTCGCGCCGCCGCCGGAGTTTCCGATCACCTCGCAGATCGACGGTGAGCTACGAGAGCTGCGGGTCCGGTTCGCCAGGACGCGATATCGGCTGCTCTACCAGCGCTCCGGCAACCTGATGGTCCTGCTCCACGCCTTCCAGAAGAACACGGGCGCCGTGTCTGCCAGCGACCAGGGGAAGGCCAAGAGGCGGATGGCTGACTTTGAGGTTCGCATGAACGCGGCGCCTCGCCGTCCTCCACGTGCGGCTGGCCGTGATGCTCCACCGAAGTCGCGGTCCTGACGCGATTTATCATGCGTGATAAGCTGCGTCTATGGCGAGCACCGCTCGAAGCCCTGTAGGTCGGTCCACTGTAGAGGCGGCGGCCAGTCGCGCGGATCGCAGCGAGGCATACCGCGACGCTCGCGCCGAGTACGCGCGCATCCGCGCTCTTCGGGAGATCAGCCCAATCGCTGCGCATCTGCGGGAGCGGCGCTTCGAGCTCGGGCTGACCCAGGAGGAGGTCGCCAAAGCCGCGGGCACGTCTCACAGCGCTGTGTCGCGGCTGGAGAAAGGGACGCACATCCCGCAGCTGCCGACGCTCCAGCGGATCGCCGCGGTGTTGGACGAGGAGTTGCTTGTCTGCTTCCAGCGCACCGTGGATGGCGAGGTCGAGCGCGAGTTCGCGGCAGTGGCCTGAGCAGACAACCCGAGCCTTCAAGCTCATGACTTCGGGACAGCCGCGCCTAGCGAGTATCGCTCGCCCCGCCGTGCTAAATCGTCTTCAGCAGGCGTAAGCTTATGCACCGACCTGGATGATCCAATCGCGGATATGGATGCCCACGCGCTCGATGTCACGCGGACCGAGGCTGCCACTGTGCATGATGACGTTGCGCGACCGCTCAACTGAGTCGAAGATGCTCCCAGTCCAATCTCGACTCGGCAGGAAGGCGCCTCGCCCGCCCCACCACCCTCCCAGCGTCCCTGCTCGCGCTTGCGCGCCCGCACGGGCATCGCGAACAAATGAGCGCGGCCCTGGTCCTCAGAAGCCATCTCGGCGCGGCGGGCCAGGTGGTCGCGGAGCGCGCGCGAGAGGCTTGGGCCGATCTCGACCGAGCGGAAGCGGTCGGACTTGGTAGATCCGACCGTCTCGCCACGCTTGCGCGAGCGGTAGACGACGATCGCGCCGCCGCTGTCCTCGAGTTCCAGGTCGCCCACGCGCAGCGCGAGCGCCTCGGATATGCGCAGGCCGCTGCCGATCAGCAGCTCGGCCACCGGGCGGTGGAGGGGCGAGCAGGAGTCCAGATAGAGCGAGATCTCGTGCAGGCGCAGGTAGTCGCGCTCGATATGGGCTGGAGGCAGTCGCGGCACGCGCAGCGCGGGGTTGGCCGCGAGCAGGCCGTCCTCAGCGGCGGCGTTCGGGCACACGACCAGAGTGCCCAGGCTGTTGTTGACGGTCTTGGGCGCGATCTCGCTGGCGTCTATGGCCTCGGCCTGCTCTTCCATCCAGGCGCGCACCTGCTCGACCTCCAGGCGCCTCAGCGGGATCGACTCGAAGGCCGGCAACAGCCGCTTGCGCCCGTCGATCTCATAAGCACGCCAGGTGCCCGGCTCCAGGTAGGGCTTGCGCCGCGCGAGCCAGCGCTGCCAGTGCTCGTTGAAGGACTCGCGCGTGTGGCGCACCTCGCCGCGCTCCACCTGCTCGACAAGTCGCCGCTTGGCGTCGTGCGCGGCCTTCTCGCTCGTGAAGCCGCGTCTGGTCGTCTGCCTGCCGCTGCTGTCAGGGACCTTGAAGTACCAGTGCGTGCCGCGCTTGGTGGGGTAGGGGTAGACGCCGCCCGCCCGCTGCGCGCCATCGGCTCGGCGCTCACGGGGCGCGACCTCGTGCAGTCCGGCGTCGAACGCGCGCGCCGCAGCCTCGCTCTCAAAGCGCCGCCCGCGCTGGCGGCCGGGGCCGTCGCGCCAGCGCACGACCCAGCGCCCGCGATTTGCCTGCACGCTCATCGTGTGCCCCTCAAGGTGTGCACAGGACGGTGCATAGTTCTCACGTGAGAAAACTGTGCACACGGACGGAATCCGTCAGGCCCGGCTCAAGACAAAGAAAAAGCCCCGCAATACAAGGCTTTCTCAATGCGCCCGAGTGGACTCGAACCACCACGGACCATACAGTCCACAAGGCCCTCAACCTTGTCCAGCCCTGTCATATGCGTCCGCCCGGGTCCAGATCGTCCATCCTGTCCGGGTTTGCGGACACATCGGACGCATCGGACGAACTGACATTTGTCAAAGATTTGTCACGGACAGCCTGGTTGCCTCGGCGATCTTCGCGTACCCGAGGATCGCGTCGTGAGATCCTCGGTGCGATCTCCGGCTTAGAAGGGGAAGGCCGACACCCGGTTCGGCCGACGAAAGGAGTTCCAACCCCATGGCTCGCTCTCGAAAGACATCGGCGCGCGTCGCGCGAACCGCCTCGAAGGTGATGCGCGGCAACTACTCCAAGCCGGCCAAGCGCGTCGCGGGCTCCGCCCTCTCGCAGCGCGCGCCTCGCCGCGGGAAGCGCTAGGCGGCGTCCGGTCCAGCCAGTCACGCGGGCGACGGTCGAGCTGCCTGTCGCCCGCGGTCTGGGCCGCGCCAGTCCAAGGAGTCCGATCCGGGCTGTAAGAAGGACGGACGCACTCGCGGCCTTCTATCGAGAGTTTTCAGCAGACACCGCGCAAGCGAAGGGCAATCTTGACCGACACCTCCTCCCCAGATGCGGCACGCGACGAAACTAACCTCCAGGCGCTACGCGAGGCGCGCAACACTGGCAACGTGACCGGCGAACGGGATGCGCTGGCTGGCCTTCTAGCGCCATACGCACAATGGGGACACTCCATCGCTTACGCGAAGATCAACGGTGTACCCAATCGCAGCGTCGACGCTGACGAGATCGCTCAAGAGCTCATGAGTCGCCTTGTGAAGGCGCTCAACAAGACGCTGGACTTCGAGTCACCGTTCCACATGGTGGCTGCCAAGAATCTCGAGTGGGCGATTCTCGACTACTGGCGTGCCAGCGTCAGCGAGGAGGCCTTCCCATTGGACCCAAGCAAGATTGTCGACGACGTTGACACCGACGGCGAGGTAATTGTCCCCGCCACTGACGAGGCGGTCATCTCCGTCACTGATCAGGCCCAAGCCTTCGGCCCGTATCTAGACGGTCTATCAGAACGCGATCGTGAGCTGGTGATTGAGCGGATCTTCCTCGACATGACCCCCACGCAGATTGCCGCCAGGCATGGTATGTCGCGCGGCGCCGTGGACACGGCGATGCACCGGTTGCTGAATAGGCTCCGGCAGAGCCCACAGCTCGACGACGTAAGAAGTCGCCACGAGAGCACGGCTTAATCAAGATGACACGCTTCGACACCAACGACGAGCACGTCTTCCGGCACCTAGATGAGGCCCAGCTAGAGGTCGTCCGCGCTGGCATGATCGCCCACGGCGACGAGCGCTTGGAGCTTGTGATCCGCGTGCTGGTCTTGCGTGCCGTCCCGGTCATCGAGCGCGTATGTCGCAAGCGCGGCAGTGATCGCGGCCTCACGGCTACCCAAATCCACAAGGCGATCGACGACGCCTCGGTGCGAATGCTGCTGCGCCTGAAGCGTCCCGACCGGCAGCCAGCGGTCATCGCCATTGCCGCCGAGGTCGCCACGGCCTGTGTCGACGCGCAGGAGCCGCAGCCGGCGCCGCCGCCGCGACTGGCTTCGCGCCGCCCCGATCTGCGTCTCGCTGACGAACTCGGGGACGCACTCGAGCGCGGTCGCATCCATCCCAACGACTGGAGCAGCTCATGAAAGCCGGCAACGAGGCGTTCGACCGGGCTTTCTGGCAGGCCGTTGGTGATATGCAGGCCGGCGCCGCTCGGCCTATCGAGACCTATCTTCGCTTCGTCCCTCGCCACGAGCACGATGAGCTCGCCCGCATGCTCGCCGATGTGCTTGTCGCTCGGGGTCCTGCTCCGACCCCGAGCGCCGAGGAGAGTAAGGCCTACGCACGCGCCGTGACCGTCATCGACGAGGTTCTCGGTACCTCCGGATACTCCGGGATGCTGCCCAAGGCTCTCAAAACGATGCGCAACGCGCGCAGCATCGAACCCGATGAGATCATTGAGCAACTCGCCGTTGACTTCGAGATCACCGGCGCCGCCGGACGCAAGGCACTGGAGCGCAACTACCATCGGCTGGAAACCGGCAAGCTGCTCGGCCCGAAGCTCGCATCGCGCCTGCTCGAGTCGCTAGCCCGGATCTTCGAGATCGACGTTCGGGACCTCCTCGCGGGGGCACAGCCGACTGGTATGGCGCCTCGGCTTAGCGCCGCTCCGGCCATGGGACGCAGCAGTGGCGGCGCTACCTCGTCGGGCCAACCGGAGCGCGCCCCCGAGCTGTTGCCCGACCCCGAGGTTGAACGCGTTGAACGCCTCTTTCATGGAGGCCCCGACGCCTGATCCGGTTACATCGGCTCAAGCTCTGCTCCGCGAGTTCGAGGAGAGCTACGACGCCTCAGACGTGCCGCCCATACCCGTGGAACGCATTGCAAGATCACTCCTAGGTCTCTATATCGATGAACACGACGACATCCGCACACTCCCAAACGCGCCAGCCGATCAAGGGCACCTATCCGGAATGCTCGACCATCAGGACATGATCATCTGGGTTGACCGCGCGGAGGCTCGCCGCAGTCCTCGCCGAAAGCGGTTCACGGTCGCGCACGAGATCGGCCACTTCCGCATGCACGTAGTGGGGTCGGACGGTGTCTTTGCTGACCGCCCACAGGACATCGTCGAACTTCCAAACAACGGAGATGGTCCCAAGGCTCCCGACTTGCATCAGCGTGAGCGTGAGGCGGATGCCTTCGCCCGCGAGCTGCTGATGCCAGAACTGCTCGTAACCGAGAACGCGCGGGCTTCTGGCTTCAACCTGCCTGCGCTCGCCGAACGCTTCGACGTGTCGGTCCCGGCGATTCGGCTGCGTCTGCGGCTCCTCGGACTGCTCCCGAAGTACATGGCATGAAAATCGTCCACCTCTCCGATACCCACCTCGGCGTCCGCCAGTTGCACTACACGAACGAGCGCGGCCGCAACGTTCGCGAGCAGGATGTCTATGACACCTTCGCCGCTGCGGTGGACAAAATCCTGGAACTGCGGCCCGCCGCTGTCATCCACGCTGGCGACCTCTTCGACGGTTACCATCCGTCAGCCGCGGCGCTTGGCGTTGGGCTCGATCAGATCGCCCGCATCCGGGATGCCGGCATCCAGCTCGTCATCATTTCAGGCAATCACTCGACGCCGCGTGTAGCCGCTGCCGATCACGTGTTTGCGCTCTTGGAGCGCTTCGGGGGTGTGTGCGCTGTGCACCGCGAGCCGCAGGTTGTCGAGATCGGCGAGTTGGCGGTCACCGCGATCCCACACTGCAACGACCGCGATCAGACGAGCAAATGGATTACGGAAGCCAAGCCGGTTGAGAGTAGTCGCTTCAACGTCCTCGCGGCGCATGTCGGCCTGGACGGACTTGGACACGTCGGATCTTCTGAGGCTGGGTCGGTCGAGCTCTCGGGCGAGACGCTAGAAGCCGTTGCCGACTTCAACTACATCGCCCTTGGGCACCTACACAAGTTCGATCGGGTGCGTCAGAACGCGGCCTACGCCGGCTCGCTAGAGCAGCTCACCTGGGCCGACGACGCCCGCAAGTGCATCGTTGAGATCGACCTGGCAGTGGACCCGCTCGACGACAGCTTCATGACGAAGCACCCCGTTGCCTGTCGTAGGCACATCTGCCTGCCGGCCGTCGACGCGTCGCAGACCGAGAGTCTCACGGAGGCGATCGTGGCTGCCGCGCAGCGCAGCGATCTCTCTGGCGCGATCGTCAAGCTGCCAGTCCGCTCGGTGATGGTGGAAGCCTATGGGGGGATCGACCTTCGTCAGGTCAGCACCGCATTCAGAGATTGCCTCCACCTTGAGCTCGACCCCACGTTTCTAGACGCTGCGTCAGCGGGAGCCAGCCCATCGGCACCACAAGATCTGCGTGACTTCCTCTCTCACCGCGTGCCGCGAGGCGTCGAGGCAGCAGAGTTCATCGGCCGCGCGGAAGCCTGCGTGACGCGGGCCGCCGAGGAGATCGGCGCGTGAAGCTCCATCACCTCAAGGGCACGAACTTCCGCTCTTTTGCCGAGTTCGACTTGGACCTGAACGCGTCGGGCCTCTTCTCGATCACGGGACCGAACGGGGCGGGCAAGAGTTCAATCTTCGGAGCTGTCGAGTGGGCGCTGTTCGGGGGCAAGCGCGGCCCAGGAGCTCAGCGCGTCCTGCGCCAAGGCGCCGACAGCGGAGAATGCCGTGTCGAGCTGGAGTTCGAGGTCACCGGGCGCACGCTCCGGGTGGAGCGCGTTGACGGAAAGGACGCGTGGCTCACCGACGTCGCGACCGGTCAGGAGATAGCGCGAGGTCTCACCGATACTTCAAACGAGGTGGCTGTGCAACTAGGGCTGACCCAAGACATGTTTTCCGGGACCTTCTACGCCCGCCAGAAGGAGGTGCAGGCACTCTCTTCGTCGAAGAGCCTGAGCGAGCGACGCGACCAGCTGGAGCGACTGCTAGGCATCGAGCATCTGCGCAGGGCAGCCGACATCGCGGCCCACGACGCACGAGAACAGAATGCGCTCGTCGGCGCCTTGCGCAATGAGGCGCCCGACATCGATGAGCTCCGCGCTGAAGTCGAACGGTGCGAGCGTGAAGCCCAAGAGTCAGCACCTGCAATTGGTCGGCTCGAAGCCGAGGTCACCCGCCAGGAGACACAGCTCAACGATGCGACAAACCGTATCGACTTGCTGACCGCGCAGATCACCGAGCACAGCAAGCGTCGTATAGCTGCCGAGAAGGCAGCGGGCGAGCTTGCTCGCGAGCAAACGATCCTCGACGGGCTCCGTCAGCGATTGGAGGCAGCGCACACCGCAAGCACCGAGCTTGCTCAGCTCGAACCTGTCGTCGCTCACACGGATGAGTTGACCGCTCGCGAGCGCGAGATGGAGCTGCGCAAGCGCAACCACGAACAGATCGAGGCACTGCGCGTGCAAGAGCGCCGCGCGCTGGAAGAACTCGCCAAAGCGACCGACGCACTGAACGACCTCGGCGAGATCATAGATGGCGAAGACCCAGCGGCGAAGCTCGCAACGACCCAGCAACAGCTCAACGATCTAGGGGAGAAGCTGCGTGCAGCTTCTGCCATACGGCAGCAAGCTGAGGAACAACTGCGCCGAGCAACCGACGCCCACCAGCGGGCGAAGTCTGCGGCCGACATCGATACCGAGCTACTGACGCTCTCCGACTCAGAGGCCCGCATAGTGACGACGCGTGAGCGCCGGCAAGAGCTGCGCGGTCAGAAGGCCGAAGCCGAGGCACAGCTTGCCCACGACACCAAGCACCGTGACGCGCTTCTGGGCGCCGGTGACACAAACACCGCGGAGTGCCCCACATGTCACCAGCCACTTGTGGGCACGCTCGGCGACCTCGTCGCCGACTACGAGCAAAAGATCGATGGCCACCGAGCGCGGCTAGCGGCGCTTTCAAGCGCGATCAAAGACCTGGACGCGGACGACAAGCGCGACAAGAAAGCCGCGGAACGCGGCGCGCAGCTTCGCGCTCAGCGCCACACACTTGGGGAGACCGGGGATATCGAGGCGCTACTCGACGCGGTCACGACCGCTACCGGGACGGCGCGCAAAGCGGCAACTGCCGAGTACCAACTTGATACCGGCTATCAGCAGCTCGCGGCGACCATCCCGGACCTCAAGACGGCGGCGGCGCATGCCGCCGGGATCGCAGTCCGACGTGCTGACGCTCATGAGCGCAAGACGCGTGCAGCGGATCACGTCGCCACGTACGCCGAGCAGCTGCGACAGAGCGCTGGTAACGGCTACGACCCAGCGGCTCACGCGGAGCTCCAGTCCAACCTCAAGCGTACGCAGGAGGCAGTTCACCGCTGCGCTGTTCTTCGTGAGAACGTCGACTCACTCCAGCTCTTCGCAGGTCGCGTCGAGACGCAGCGACCACTGGTGGACGGGCTCGACACAAAGGTGCAGCAGCTGCGCGCCCTGGTGTCCGAGGTCGAGGTCGGAGAAGGCGCACACGAGCAGTCGGTCACCGACCGCGACCGACTGACCGAGGAGCTCAAGCAGTCCCGCAGCGAGCTGGACGCTGCCAAACAGAAGATCTTGCTGGAGTCCCAGTCGGTCGCCGCCGCTCGCGCTCGACTCGCCGACGGGCAGAAGCTAGTCAAGCGCGTCGACAGTGAGCGACGGGAGCTCGAACTTCGCGCAGCTGTCGCGACGGCGCTGTCCGACTACCGTGAGCACCACTCACGCCAAGCGCGGCCAATGCTCGAACAAGATGCCTCGAATTTGCTCAAGCAGGTGACCGGCGGCACCTATCCAATCATCCGCCTGACGGAGGCCTACCTCCTCCAGATCGCTGATGCCGGTCAGCTCCACCCGCTTAGGCGCTTCTCTGGCGGCGAGCAGGACCTCGCATCACTCTGCCTGCGTCTCGCGCTCTCGCGAACGCTCGCTCATCAACGCGGCGTCGAGACGCGATTCGTGATCCTTGACGAGGTCTTTGGTAGTCAGGATTACGAGCGTCGCCGGCTACTGATCGGCCAGCTCGCAGAGCTCGCCCGCAGCGAGTTCCAGCAGATTTTCGTTATCTCGCACACCGACGACATCTATGAGTACTGCGACCTGCATATCAAGGTGACGCGGGAGGATGGGATCAGCCGGGCAGAGGGGCCGATCGCGTGACGAGCGACACAACCTCGTGCTCATGTAGAGACGCTAGTTGGCTGAGAGGCCGTTTTCGTCTATACATGAGCACGTGACTGACTCACCGTATTCATCGAGGACGCTGGGCGAGCGGGAGGGAGCCGTGGTGGCATGGTTCGAGGCTGAGCGGCGTGCCACCGTCTCGGTGCAGGACGTCTCCGAGGTCTTTGCCTGGACGCCGGCATCCATCCGCGATGCGCTCAGTCGTCTGGAGCGCAAGGGATGGCTGCGCCGAACCGCGCAGGGGCGCTATGAGACTGTTCTGGCCGCGACCGGCGGTTTTGCGCCGCCGAATCCGTGGGCGGCACTCAGCACCTGGCGACAGCCGTACTACGTCGCTTTCAAGTCGGCAGCCTATGAGCACGGCCTCACCCCCGACCGTCCTGGGGCCGTCCAGGTTGCCGTCCCGGTCGGCGCCAGGGCGCCGAAGGCCTGGCGTGAGGTGCCGATTGCGTTGATCACACTGCGGGCGTTCTCAGATGACGGAGTCGATGATGTGCAGTGCCATGGGGTGGCGATCAGGCTCGCCGGCCCCGAGCGCGTCCTGCTCGACGGCGCGGCACTGCCGCACCATGTCGGCGGTGTGCTCGGGCTCGCGCGCATCGCAAGCCGTGCAGTCGATACCGCAGACTGGGCTCGCGTCATCGAGCTCGCCCGCGAGCGTCCCGGCGGAGGGGCCGCGCTTCGCCGCCTGGCCACGACTCTCGACTTGCTCGGCGTCGAGATTCCGACGCCGCTCGCAACGGCGGCGGCCGCATGCGCGGGCACTTCGTATCTGTACCTCGGCGAACGGCGGCTGTACGGCGCCCGCGGCCGGCGTCTGGCCCAATGGGCGGTGGTCGACAACGTCGGCGTCGAGACGCTGCGCGAGGAGATCGCTCGCTGATGCTGGCCCCGGCACTCGTGCGCCAGTACGCGGTCGGGCAGCACATCGACGTTGCCGTCGCCGACCAGGAGATCGTCTTGCACTATGTCCTTGCATTGCTCAACGCCCACGGCTTGATCGGACCGCCACCCGGCGGCAAGCAGCCAGGCGCTCTGTTGTTCAAGGGCGGCACGGCGCTACGCAAGTGCGTGTTCGGCTCGACCGGCCGCTTCTCCCAGGACATCGACCTCGATGCCACCCACCACAATGGTTTCGAGGCCGAGATCGAGGCGGCCTTCGCTGCGCGCGGCCCCTACCACGGGATCCACTTCTCGGTGCCGAGCTTTCGCTACTCGGACGATGGGAACTTCTCAGGGACGGTCAACTACGAGCACCAGGACGCCACTGGTGCCTTCGAGCTGCAGATCTCCTACCGACTCGAGCCTGTGCTCGAGCCGCGCGCCCTCACGCTCGTGCCACAGGGCTACTTTGCCCGCGTCGAGTGCGGTGTCCCACACCTGTTCGGCCTTGATCCCTACGAGATGATCGGCGAGAAGCTTATTGCCTGCAACCGTCGCCTCGGCGGGTCAGCCAAGGACGTCTACGACCTCTACCTGTGGACCCAGAGGCCTTTCGATGCCGAGCTCGTACGACGCCTCGTCGTCCTGAAGGCATGGACCGATCGCCGCCGCCACCCTCGGTTCGACCCCGAGTCCTTCCTCGCGCGCATCCAGCCCGTCAGCTTTCGCTGGGAGGACATCCAGCAACTCGTGCCGCGCGGGCTCACCACCGATCGGCAAGCCATCTGCGGCGCCGTGCGCGAACGCTTCGCCTTCCTCACCCAGCTTCAACCCGACGAGCGGTTGCTGCTCGACGACCAGACCGCGCACCGTGAAACCCAACTCTTCAGCCAACTACGGGCAGACGCCCGAGCATGCGCCGCAACCGTACCGCGATAGCGGGTGTAACACACATCTGCCGACCGTTGAAGAGGCTCGACGGGCCAGGTTCCCGTCTGACAACCGCCGGGCATGTCGGCCCGGGCCGATCGGGCGAGCTAAGCACTCGGAGGGCTAAGAAAACCCGACCGCGTTGGTCGGGAAATGTTCGGATTTGTCAGAGATTTGTCAGTACGTGATCACAAACGAATCACAAAGTTATAAAAACTTGTTGATTTGCAGGTATTTCTATGCGCCCGAGTGGACTCGAACCACCACCCCGCTTACACAGGACAAGGCCCTCAACCTTGCGCGTCTACCAATTCCGCCACGGGCGCAGAGAGGCGCCGAGTATAGCCCGCGCCCATCCGAGACGCCGGCGCCAGACCCCTCGGACGGCCGTGGGCACACGAGGTTACCGCCGCCATCGAGCTTGCATTCGTCCAGAGGGGGCGCTAGTGTACGAACACATGTTCGTTGCCCGACCTCATCCACCCGAACTGGGAGCTCACTGGAAATGGATCTAACCAAGCGGCAGCAGGAGATCTTCGACTTCATCCGCAAATACTCCGCCAAGTACGGCTACCCGCCGACCGTGCGCGACATCGGCAAGGCCGTTGGATTGGCGTCCTCTTCTACGGTGCATGCTCACCTGGCCAACCTCGAGAAGATTGGGCTGCTGCGGCGGGACCCCTCCAAGCCGCGCGCGATCGAGCTGCTCGATCGTGCGATGGAGAGCGCGGTGGACAGCGTGCGATCCATCGTGCGGCCCGAGGGCCTGCCCCTGGTGGGCTCGGTTGCGGCGGGTCAGCCGGTGCTCGCTGAAGAGAACGTCGAGGAGTTCGTGGCCGTTCCCGATGTGGCGGGCGGCGCGAAGGGCGAGTACCTGCTGCGCATCCGTGGAGACTCGATGAAGAACGTGGGCATCCTTGAAGACGATCTGGTGGTGGTCTCTCCGCAGGACACCGCCCGCGATGGCGAGATCGTGGTGGCGCTCCTGGGCGAGGAGGCCACCGTGAAGCGCTTCTTCCGCGAGGCCGACCACATTCGTCTGCAGCCCGAGAACGAGACGATGGAGCCGATCCGCAGCAAGGAGGTTAAGGTGCTCGGTCGCGTGGTGGGGCTGCTGCGGAGCATGTGAGCACAGGTGGGGCGTGTGCCGCACGGGGGTGGGTACGAGCGTGGGCCGTGCTGCCCCACCAGGCGCGCGAAGGGCCTCAGGGCGACGGACTGCGCCGGGGGCCCCCGGCGCGCCGTCCCTTCACAAGCGCGCCTCTGCGCGCTACCGTCTGGGAGCAGGCTAAGCAGCCGCGGAGGTCATAGGGCCTTCGAGGAAAGTCCGGACATCGAAGGGCAGGGTGGTCGAGGAATCGACCCGGGGAAACCCGCGGGAAAGTGCCACAGAAACAAACCGCCTCCGGCCGTCCCACGTGAACGGCCGTGGTAAGGGTGAAATGGTGCGGTAAGAGCGCACCAGCGTCGCGGTGACGCGGCGGCTGGGCAAACCCCACCCGATGCAAGGCCAAACAGGACCGTTTGCAGGCTGCCCGCCAAGGTCCAGGTAGGCCGCTCAGATGGATGGCTGCTCATGACAGGATCCGGCTTACCGGCCTGCTAAGGGAGAGCCCCGCGAAAGCGGGGCTCTCCTATTCTCCTATTGATGCCTGCTGTTTCGCTGGCGACTGCACGCTCGCTATACGCTGAACCCTCCGAATTCTTCGCCCGATTCCAGTCCCAGCAGTATTGTCCCCTGTCCGGTTGCGGGTTGGCCGGAGAGGGTCATTTTGGGGAACCTTTCTTCTCCCGTACCTTGCGCTTGCCACACAGATTTGATGGGTGTGGAGGGTATTTTGACTTTGGCTGTTGTGACTTGCGTGTCCTGCGGTTCGAAGTTGGCCGCAAAGCTGCCTTCCAGTTTGTACGTGCCGGCGTCGGCGCAGGTTTTGAGGGCTTTGATCACGATTGTGGCTATGAGCTGTTCTTCGAAGAGAAGCACCAGTTTGGTGCCATGAAGGGTTTTTGTTCCTTCATACCAGCCTTTCACGGCGAGTTTGGGCGTTTCGATGTTGGGCACTTCACAGCCAAGTTCCTGCGTGCCGAGCACCCAAAAAGTACACCCTTTGAGCAGTATCGTGGCTGTGAGGGTGAGGTCGCTTCCGGGGTTGGAGCCAATCAGCGTCCCTTCTTTGGAGGTCAGTCCTTTGCAGCGGATTTCCACAGGAACTTCTTTGATGAGGCTCTTTATGATCGTTTCTTCGGGGCCGATTCCGAAGGCGGCTTTCTTGGTGTGTTCGGCTTCGAGGCGTTTGCCTTGGATCTTCCAATAGGGCGCTTCGATTTTTTCTTCGGCCGATGCCGAGGTGGCCGCGATCGCCACGCCTGCAAGCAGCGCCACGAGGGCCAGCAGGAAGAACGGGGTTTTCAGCTTGGATGACATCTGTCATCTCCTTGTGTAGTCGTCGAATGGTCGGCGGGGATGGCAAGGCAACCTGCACCCGCCATGCTCCCGTCGGGTGAACTGCCGGAGCAAGCCCTCCACGAGCAGCTCTCCCGATCGTCCTCCGGCCGTGACTACGTGTCAAGGGAAAAACATAAGGCTCTATCGATTCAATCTATATGCACCAACTGGGCGACGATCCAGGCGGCTCCGCAGAGGACCCGTAGAAGGCCTGTTTCTGACTTGGGGCTCCTGCGCCGCATCCAGACGCCATTACTGGTGCCGATGCCGGAGATATACCAATACTTTCCAAGGGACTCAGACGGTCCTGGCAGAGGACCCGTCGAGGAGCTGTCTCTGGCTGGGAGTCCCTACGCTGGGGATTCGCGGGCTCTACGCCTTGACCAGCTCGTGCTGGAACTCTTCGAGCACGCCAAGCATCACGTCGGCCTCGCACTCCACCATCGAGGGCCATTTCTTTTCGGGGTGCTCATCGAGCGTCTTGAGGCCATTGCCAGTGATCATCGCCACCACCGTCTCGTCGGGGTCGAGCACACCGGTGATCGCGAGCTGCTTGAGCACCGCGATTGTGGTGCCCCCGGCGGGCTCGGTGAGGATGCCCTCGGTTTCCGCCAAGAGGTCGATCCCCGCGAAGATCTGCTCGTCGCTCACGGCGCCCGCGGAGCCGTGGCGGGTGGCGACCGCGTCGATCACGAGCCCTCCGTCGCCGGGTGCTCCGATTGCCAGCGAGTGAGCCATCGTCGTGGGCTTGCAGGGGTGGATTTTGGAGTCGTGCTCGAGGATCGCCTCGGCGATCGGCGCGCAGCCCTGCGGCTGGGCGATGTGCAGCTTCGTTGCGTCCGTCTGCGCGAGCCCCACGGTCTGCAGCTCCTGCAGACCCTTGTGGATGCGCGATGAGAGCGTTCCGCCTGCGGCCGCCGTGACGATGTGCTGAGGCGCCTGCCAGCCGAGCTGCTCGACGATCTCATAGGCCACGGTCTTGGCGCCCTCCGCGTAGAAGGGGCGCAGCGTGATGTTCGCGAACTCCAGCCCGCTCATCGCGGCAACCGCGCGGCACTGGCGGTTGGCTTCGTCGTAGTTGCCCTCCACCTGGCACACCTTCGCTCCGAGCGCCCGGCACGCACGAGCCTTGGTGGCCTCGAGGCGGTTGGGGTAGAAGACATAGGCCGTAACGCCCGCCTTGGCGGCGAGCGAGGCCACCGCGGTGCCGACGTTGCCAGTGGAGACGCAGCCGATCTCCTTCTTGCCAAGCTCCAGGAGTCGCGCCACCGCCATCGAGACGACGCGATCCTTATAGGAGAGGCTGGGGCGAGAGGTCGAATCGTCCTTGATGTAGAGCTTGCGCAGGCCGAGCTTCGCGCCGAGCTGGTCGGCGCGGATCAGGGGCGTGAACCCCGCGAACTGTCCCACCCGCGCCTCGGCGCTCCGATCGAGGATCGGCAGCAGCTCCTCCAGGCGCCAGATATTCAAAGGACGCGTCCCATCTGCCTTGAAGTCCTTCAAGGCGTCCCGTGCGCGCGCGTAGTCGTAGTCGACGTCGTAGCACTTGCCGCACTGCGGGCAAAAGGCCTCGGTGTGCGTGATGGGGAAGCGGTCCCCGCAACTCCGGCACACCAGTCCGGTGACGCATGAGCGCGTGCGTGGAGCGCCGTCGGTGGGGAGGGGTGGCGTGCTCATCGTGTTGCCCTATCCCACATGATCGCAGCTTGCTCGGCGAGGTTGGCGGCGTAGGCGTAATGGCTGGGGTGGGGGGTTTGCATCGTGCGACAGACCTTAGATCTGCGCGCTCGGCGCACTTGTGACTGTTTCTATAACCGCTCCCGTGTCCTCCCGCGCCCTTCCATCGGCCCCTCCACGTGGCATGTCCGCGCTCGCCTGCGGCCACGGTACGTCCACGCCCTCCTCGCCATGCCCCGAGGCGAGCCACAGCTCCTCGCCGGTGTGCGGCGCAAACGGCGTGAGCATCTGCGCCAACAGCCCCAGCGCACGCACCAGCGCCTCGTGGTTCTCCCGCCCGAGCGGGCCGCCGGTGCGCTCGCGCACGCGCGCCTCGTAGTCCTTGAGGCGGTCGAAGAGGCGCATCGTGTTGCGGACCGCCTTGTGCATCTCCAGGTCAGCCATGTCCTGTGTGATCTTCTCGATCGCCGTCGCGCACCATTTCTCGAGGCGCGCGCGCAGAAACTCCGTGCGGTAGGCCGTCGCGGCGTCGAGTGGCTCGTGCTCGGCGGCGAACTGTGCCTGTGCGAACTGCCACAGCCCGTGCAGGAAGCGGTGGCAGTGCTGCACCGTGCTGTCGTCCCAGTTGAGCGACTTCTGTGGGCGCGCGGCATAGAGCACCGCCAGGCGCAGCGTGTCCGCCCCGAAGCGCTGCAGCAGCTCGTCGGGGTCGACGACGTTGCCGAGGTGCTTGCTCATCTTGCGTCCTTCGCGGATCACCATCTCGTGGAACAGACACCCCGCGAAGGGCTCGCCGTCGACGAGGAAGTTCAGCGGGCCGATGTCGCGCAGCGCCTTGCTCACCACGCGCTGATCGAAGACGAAGTTGCCGCTGTCGGTGCCGGCGACGAGGCGCTCGGAGGGCAGCCAGTAGCGCAGGTCGGGCAGCGCCAGGATCTCCTCCAGTGGGCGCTCGCGCTCGCTGGGCGGCACGCATGCGGGAACCCACAGCCATAGCGCGTCGAAGTGGCAATCCAGCGTGTCGGTCTCGCGCCGTCCCGCACCGCCGCAGGCGGGACAGGTTGCGTTGACGAAATCCTCCCTTTCGGCCAGCGGATTGCCTGCGCCGGTGGGCTTCAGATCGAGCGGCAGCTCCACCGGCAGCTGCTCCGGAGGCACCGGCACTGCGCCGCAGGCCTCGCAGTAGACGATCGGGATCGGCGTACCCCACGAGCGCTGGCGCGAGATCGTGAAGTCGCCGGCGCGATAGCGCACGGCCGGACGCGTCGCTGGCGATGGCGGCGATGGGGAAGGGGAGGGGGCCGGCATAGCCGACCCCAGCGGGTCGGTTGGCGTGCCGGCGAGGCGCTGTGCGATTACGGCGTCGGTGCGATCCCGCGCGGGAATTCCCAGCACAGCGGTGGCCCCGAAGCGTCCATCCACCACGGGCGAGACGAGTAGCGGCAGCGGCTCTCCGCCGCCCGGGGCCCTCAGCGTCCTCCCCGTATCCACAAGCGGTGCCACCTCGGCGTCGCGCGCGCTGCGCTCGCCGCCTCCCGAGCGCAGCTCCTCGAGCTGCTCCTGTATCTCGGCGGCCGCGGCCCACTCCTCGATGGCGGGGTGTTTTGGCGAGATCAGCACGAACCGCGCCTGCTCCACGGCGTCGGCATGGGGCGTGAAGACGGTCAGCTCGCTGCCATCCCCGGCGGCGAGCTCGAGCTCGACTCCATCCACGCGTCCCAAAACGAAGCGCTGGCTTGCCAGCGAGGTGTCGTCCCAGTTGCGCAGCTCGGATAGCCGCCGGTCGTTCTCCTGCACGTAGGCGCTCACGCGCAGGAACCACTCTGGGCGCTGGATCAGCCGTACGGGGTTGTGGCAGCGCCAGCAGGTCCCATCCTCGACCTGGATCGTGGCGAGGGTGGTCTGGCAGGTGTCACACCAGTCGACGGTGCCGATTCCGTGGTAGATCAGTCCGTGCTCGAGCAGGGTGAGGAAGAGCCACTGCGACCAGCGATACATGATCGGGTCCGAGCTCATGAAGGTACGCTCCCAGTCGAAGCTGAACCCCAGCCGCTCCAGCTGGCCGGTCATGTGGGTGGCGCAGCGCTCTACCCACTCGCTCGGCGACTCCCCGCCGGCGATCGCGCCGAGCTCGGCGGGCAGGCCGAAGGCGTCGAAGCCGAAGGCGAACAGCACCTTCTCCCCGCGTCCACGCTGGAAGCGCGCGTAGGCATCCCCGATCGCGTAGCTGCGCACGTGTCCGATGTGGATGTTTCCAGAGGTGAAGGGCGCGGAGGGCTTGATGTACTCGCCGCCGCCGGCCGGGTCCTCGTCAATAGATGGCGTGCGAAATGCAGCGCGCCCGCGCCACGCCTGCTGGCGGCGCGCCTCGATCGCGCTTGGCTCATAGCTGGGGATGGCATCGGGGCTCATTGCAATCGAGCATATCCAAGGCCCCCGGACGCAACGATTGGCTCGGCTCCCGCGCCTGCGCCGAGGTCCGCGCGCGTGGGTGACATAAGGCCCTTTGAGCCCTCGCGCCTCAGCGCCGTGCTCGTCCCCCGCGGCTGTCATGATGCTCCCATGGACGTGGAAATCGGACGCGGCAAGACCGGCCGCCGAGCATACGGCTTCGATGACATCGCGATCGTGCCCTCGCGGCGCACGCGCGACCCCGACGACATCGATATCTCCTGGAAGCTAGGGCCCTACCAGTTCGAGCTGCCGATGCTGGCCTCGGCGATGGACGGTGTCGTCTCGCCCACCACCGCTGGCCTCGTTGGGCGCCTCGGTGGCCTTGCGGTGCTCAACCTCGAGGGTATCTTCACGCGCTACGAGGACGCCGAGGAGCAGCTGAAGCGGATCGCCGCGCTGCCCAAGGATGCCGCCACGCGCGAGATGCAGGACATCTACCGCGCGCCCGTGCAGCCCGAGCTGATCGCCCAGCGCATCCGCGAGATCAAGGAGCACAAGGTCGTCGTCGCGGCGTCTCTGACTCCCCAGCGCGTGCGCGACCACTACGAGCTGGCGCTCGAGGCCGGCCTCGACGTGCTCGTGATCCAGGGCACGGTGGTTTCCGGCGAACATGTCTCGACCGTCTCCGAGCCGCTGAACCTGAAGGAGTTCATCCCCTCGCTGGAGGTCCCGGTGGTGGTTGGCGGCTGCGCCTCCTACCACACGGGATTGCACCTGATGCGCACCGGCGCGGCCGGCGTGCTCGTCGGGGTGGGACCAGGCGCCGCCTGCACCACCCGCGGCGTGCTCGGCATCGGTGTGCCCCAGGCCACCGCAATCGCCGATGTGGCGCACGCCCGCTCCACGCACATGCTCGAGACCGGGGAGTACTGCCAGGTGATCGCCGACGGCGGGATGCGCAACGGGGGAGACGTCTCCAAGGCGATCGCCCTCGGCGCCGACGCGGTGATGATCGGCTCGCCGCTGGCGCGCGCCCATGAGGCTCCCGGTCGGGGGTACCACTGGGGCATGGCCACCTTCCATCCCACACTCCCACGCGGCGCGCGCGTGGCGACCACGCAGAATGGCTGCTCGAGGAGATCCTCGTGGGTCCCGCGCGCGAGAACGACGGTACCTTCAACCTCTTCGGCGGGCTGCGCACCTCGATGGCGACCTGCGGCCACAAGGACCTCGCCGAGTTCAACCGGGCCGAGGTCGTGATCGCGCCGAGCCTGCAGACCGAGGGCAAGCAGCTGCAGCGCGATCAGGCCGTGGGGATGGGCTCCAACGGGAAGGCCGCCTCGGCAGCCCTGGTCAATGAGTGACGCGGCCGTCACGGTTCCCAGTCCGACGGCCACGCAGTCGCACCTCAAACCTGCTGCAACCGAAGAGATCCTCGTCCTCGACTACGGTGGCCAGTATTCCCAGCTGATTGCGCGCCGCGTACGCGATTGTGGGGTGTTCTCCGAGCTGCTTCCCCACCACGTAGGTTTGGAGGAGGTGGCAAAGCGCAAACCGCGCGGCGTCATCCTCTCGGGCGGTCCCGCCTCCGTCTATGAGCCGGGCGCGCCGACGTCTGGAGCGCGGCCTGTTGGAGCTCGGCGTCCCCGTGCTGGGCATCTGCTACGGCATGCAGCTGCTCGTCCATGAGCTGGGCGGGCGTGTGGAGCAGGCCGAGGTGGGAGAGTTCGGTCGCTCCGACCTCTCCATCTCCGAGCCGGGTGTGCTGCTGAAGGGAATGCCGCGCGAGCAGACCTGCTGGATGTCCCACCGCGACACCGTCTTCGAGCCCCCGCCCGGCTTCACGGCGCTGGCCTCCTCCTCAGTTTCGCCTGTGGCGGCGGTGGAGGACGTGCAGCGCGCCATCTACGGGATCCAGTTTCACCCCGAGGTTGTGCACACGCCCTACGGGCAGGAGATCCTCACGCGCTTTCTCACCGAGATCTGCGGCTGCGAGCCCACCTGGTCGGCGGCCTCGATCGCCGAGGAGCAGATCGCGCGCATCCGCGCGCAGGTGGGCACCGGCAGGGTCATCTGCGGGCTCTCCGGCGGCGTGGACTCCTCGGTTGCGGCGCTGCTCGTACATCGCGCGGTGGGCGACCAGCTCACGTGCGTGTTCGTGGATCACGGGCTGATGCGCAAGGACGAGGGCGAGCAGGTGGTGAGCGCCTTCCGCGACACCTTCAAGGTGCCGCTCGTGGCCGTCGACGCCGAGCAGCGCTTCCTCGAGCGCCTGCGCGGAGTGACCGAGCCGGAGGCCAAGCGCAAGGCGATCGGTGCCGAGTTCATCCGCGTCTTCGAGGAGGAGGCCGCCCGCCTCGACGCCACCCACGGCGAAGGCGTGCGCTTTCTGGTGCAAGGCACCCTCTACTCCGACGTGATCGAGTCCGGTGGCGGCACGGGCGCGGCCACGATCAAGTCCCATCACAACGTCGGCGGCCTGCCCGATGATCTGGAGTTCGAGCTCGTGGAGCCGCTGAGGGCACTCTTCAAGGACGAGGTGCGCGCGGTGGGCGCCGAGTTGGGCCTTCCCGAACGGCTTGTCTGGCGCCAGCCCTTCCCCGGTCCGGGCCTCGCGATCCGCGTTGTGGGTGGCGAAGCCACCAAGGAGCGCCTGGATGTGCTGCGCGAGGCCGATCACATCCTCCAGGAGGAGATCCGCAAGGCAGGGCTCTACCGCGAGCTATGGCAGTCCTTCTGCGTGCTCCCCGACGTGCGCACCGTGGGCGTACAGGGAGACGAGCGCACCTACGGCTACGTCGTGGTCATCCGCGCGGTCACCAGCGATGACGCGATGACCGCCGACTGGGCGAGGCTCCCATACGACCTGCTGGAGACGATCGCCTCGCGCATGATCAACGAGCTGCGCGAGGTCAACCGGGTGGTCCTTGACATCACGTCAAAGCCGCCTGGAACGATCGAGTGGGAGTAATTCCGCAGGCTCGGTGGCGGTAGCGTTGCGTTGCAAAGCGCTATGATGCCTCTCCGCGCCGCGCGCTTTGTTCGCGTGGCCTTTTTCACGCCATGAAGACCTACGTCGCCAAGCCCACAGACCGCGAGCGCAACTGGCTCGTCATCGACGCCAACGGCAAGACCCTTGGCCGTATGGCCACGCAGATCGCCGATGCGCTGCGCGGCAAGCGCAAGCCCGAGTACACCCCCCACATCGACACCGGCGACTTCGTCGTGGTCGTCAACGCCGAGAAGGTCGCCGTCACCGGCAACAAGCGTGCCGACAAGCGCTACTATCGCCACTCCGGCTACCCAGGCGGTCTGCGCTCGCGCACCTTCGAGGAGATGCAGGCCCGCCGCCCCGAGGAGATCATCCGCCTGGCCGTCAAAGGCATGATGCCGCGCAACCGCCTCGCGCGCAAACAGATCACCAAGCTCAAGATCTACGCCGGCCCCGAGCACCCCCACGTTGCGCAGAAGCCCGTGCCGATGGAGGTTGAGGCGTGATGGCCGACGAGCCCACCCCCGACGCGCCCGAGGAGCCAACCGCGGTTCCGAGCGAGGAGGCCGCCGAGATCGCGGGCTCCGTCGAGGACGCGCCGCTGGAGGCCTTCGAGGAGGCCGCCGCTGCCGGATCGACTCCCGAGCCGGCCGAGCTGCCCCCCACTTTCGGCGGGCCCGCCGTGCCCACCGAGGAGGCCACCGAGATCGCAGGGGTGGCCGAGGATGCAGCCCTGGAGGCATTCGAGGAGGCACAGGCGCCTGCCGCGGCTGGTTCCCCCACTGAGTCCGAGTCCGCTACGTCCGCCGAGGCCAATGAGCCCGCCGGGGCCGCGGCACTCAGCGAGGAGGAGAACGCCGAGGAGGACGAGGACGAAGAGGAGCCCGCGCCCCGCGTGAAGCCCGCTGTTCCCGGCGCGCATCTCGAGGTGGACATCGTTCCCGAAGGAGCCGACCCGCTCGGTCGCACCGAGCCCGCCGACCCCTACGCGCTCGAGGAGGAGGAGCCCCAGAGCGAGGCATCCGAGGGCGAGGAGGAGAAGCTCGCCGAGCCGATCTCCACCGCCGCCATCGATCTCGCTGCCGGCGCGCGCTATCGAGCGACGGGCAAGCGCAAGACCGCCATCGCACGCGTCACGCTGCGGCCCGGCACCGGAACCTATCTGGTCAACGGCCGCTCGCTGGAGCAGCACTTCACGCGCGACACCCTTCAGCGCAACATCCGCCAGCCGCTGGAGACCGTCGGCTATCAGGACCGCATGGATGTCGTCGCGCTCCTGCACGGCGGCGGCATCTCCGCCCAGGCGGGCGCTCTGCGCCACGGCGTCTCGCGCGCGCTGCTGGAGGCCGACCCCAACCTTCGTGGCGAGCTCAAGCGCCGCGGCTTCCTCACGCGCGACTCGCGCGCCAAGGAGCGCAAGAAGGCCGGCCTGAAGAAGGCGCGTAAGCGTCCGCAGTTCTCCAAGCGCTAGCGGGAGAGACTCATGGCTGGGCGTCTCTTTGGGACCGACGGCGTCCGCGGCGTCGCGGGCGAGTTCATCAGCGCCGAGCTCGCACTCGCGCTCGGACGCGCCGCCACCCACCAAACCGGCGCCGAGCGCCCCCAGGTGCTCATCATTCGCGATACGCGCGAGTCCGGCGAGATGCTCCAGGCCGCGATCGCTGCCGGCGTTGGCGCCGCCGGGGGAGATGCCCTGCTCGGGGGGGTGCTGCCCACCCCCGCCGCGCCGCTGCTCATCGCCCGCTATGGCTTCGACCTCGCGGTGGTGCTCTCGGCCTCACACAACCCCTTTCACGACAACGGCATCAAGTTCTTCGCGGCCGACGGCTTCAAGCTGAACGACGCAGCGGAGGAGGCGATCGAAGCCGAGTTGGAGCGAGCGGACACCGCGCAGGGTCTCGATGCCGCCTTCGGTCACGTGCGCGATCTGCATGGCATCGGCGAGGACTACCTGCGTGAGCTGCACTTGCGCTTTCAGGACCTCGACCTCAGCGGCGTCGACGTGCTGCTCGACTGCGCCAACGGCGCCACCCATCGCGTGGCGCCCGAGATCTTCAGGCGCCTCGGCGCCACTGTGAGCGTGATCGCCGACGCTCCCAATGGGCGCAACATCAACGCTGGCTGTGGTTCCACCCACATCGAGCAGCTCGCCGAGCGGGCTCGTACCGGCGGCCATGCGATCGGCTTCGCCTTCGACGGCGACGGCGACCGCGTGCTCGCCGTGGATGGGGAGGGCCAGATCGTCGACGGCGACGAGCTGATGGCGCTCGCCGCATTGCACCTGCATCGCAGCGGCCGCCTCCCCGGCGCGGGCGTCGCGGTGACGGTGATGACCAACTACGGCTTCCACACCGCCATGGCCAACGCCGGGATCAACGTCGTGAGCACCAGCGTCGGAGATCGCTACGTCCTGCAGGAGCTGCGCGAGCGCGGCTGGGTGCTCGGCGGCGAGCAGTCCGGCCACATCATCGAGATGGGCTTCAATCGCTCAGGCGACGGCATCGCCAGTGCGCTGCTCGTGCTCGAGGCGCTCGGCGGACACACCCTCGCCGAACGCGATGCGATGGCGAAACTCCCCCAGCGCCTCCTCGGCATCCGCGTGAGAGACCGCGGCGCCTACGAGCACGCCGAGGACATCAAAGCGGCCGTCGCTGACGCCGATCGAGAGCTGGCCGGACGAGGTCGCGTGCTGGTGCGCCCCAGCGGCACCGAGCCGCTCATCCGCGTGATGGTCGAGGCGCCCACGCACGAAGAGGCCAACGCGGTGTGTACCCGCCTCGCCGCGCTCGTCGAGCGCGAGCTGGCCTGACTCACTCCGCTGGTATCTTCGAGGAGGTGTGCGGCATTGTTGGCTACGTCGGCGCGCGGGCGGATGGGCGGCCAGTTACTGAGGTTCTGCTCGCCGGCCTGCGCAAGCTCGAGTACCGGGGCTATGACAGCGCCGGTATCTCCGTGCTCGCGGAGGAGCGCATCGAGGCCATACGCGCCGTCGGCAACCTCGATGCGCTGCAGGCCAAGCTCGATGCCCAGCCCCACCAGCCGCCCGCCGGCGCCGTCGCGCTCGCTGTGCGCCCCGCCACCACCGGCATCGGCCACACCCGCTGGGCCACGCACGGGCGGGTGAGCGAGGAGAACGCCCACCCGCACTACGACAGCGGCGATCGCGTGCATGTCGTCGTCAACGGCATCGTCGAGAACTACATGGCGCTCAAGGAGCGCCTCGTGGGCGAAGGCTGCAGCTTCACCTCCGAAACCGACGCCGAGACGATCGCGCACCTCATCGCCCACCACCACGACGGCGACCTCGCCGCCGCCGTGCGCGCCGCCTACGCTGAGCTCGAGGGCCACTACGCGTTCGTGGCGATGAGCCTCGATGAGCCCGAAACGCTCGTCGGCGCCCGCAAGGAGTGCCCGCTCGTGATCGGCCGCGGCGAGGGCGAGCAGTTTGTCGCCTCCGCCGTCTCCGCCTTCCTGGCTGAGACCCGCACCGTGCAGTACATCGAGAACGGCGAGATCGTCATCCTCGCACCCTCTGGGGTGCGCATCGAGACGGCCGATGGCGGCGAGGTGCAGCGCGCGCCCGTGGCGGTCGACTGGGATGAGGAGACCGCCGAGAAGGGTGGCTATGAGAGCTTCATGCTCAAGGAGATCCACGAGCAGGCCGATGTCGTCGCCGAGGCGATCGCCGACCGCACAGCCCGCGGGGATGGGGTGGACCTCGATGAGGAGGGCGCCCTCGACGAGGCGCTGCTCGCGGGCGTCAAGCGGATCGTCGTCGTCGCCTGTGGAACCTCCTACCACGCCGGCCTGATTGGTCGCTACGCGATCGAGGAGTGGGCGCGCATCCCGGTCGAAATGGACGTTGCCTCCGAGTACCGCTACCGCAACCCCGTCGTCGGCCCGGGCGATCTCGTGATCGGCATATCGCAGTCAGGGGAGACAGCCGACACGCTCGCCGCGATGCGCCTCGCGCGTGAGCGCGGCGCCACGGTGCTCGCCGATCACCAATGTGATGGGATCGCAGGCCACGCGGGACGCCGACGGCGTGCTCTTCACCCGCGCGGGCCTCGAGATCGGCGTGGCCGCCACCAAGACATTCGTCTGCCAGGTCGCCGTCATCTACCTCCTTGGCCTGCGCCTCGCCGAGCTGCGCGGCACGCTCCCGCCCGAGCGCATCGCCGAGCTGGTCGGCAGAGGTCAAGCGCCTGCCGCACTGCATCAGCGAGATCACCGGCTCAAGCGAGCTGGGCGAGCAGATCGGCCGCATCGCCGACACCGAGCTCGACAAGGAGTTCTTCCTCTACATCGGCCGCCACGTCGGCCTCCCCGTCGCGCTCGAGGGCGCGCTGAAGCTCAAGGAGATCTCCTATATCGCCACCGACGCCTACGCCGCCGGGGAGATGAAGCACGGGCCGATCGCGCTGCTCGACGACTCCACCCCGGTGATCTGCGTCGCCACCGACTCGCCCGTTCTGGAGAAGCTCGTCTCCAACATGCAGGAGGTCCGCGCGCGCGGCGCCCACGTGATCGCCATCACCACCGCCGGCAACGAGGAGGTCACCAAACACTCCAACGCCGCCCTCGCCGTGCCCGCGATCGACTGGATGCTGCAGCCGATCCTTGCCGTGATCCCCCTGCAGCTGCTCGCCTATGAGATCGCCCGTCGCCGCGGGCTCAACGTGGATCAGCCGCGTAATCTCGCCAAGACCGTCACGGTGGAGTAGGCGAGGAGCACCGCCTGCCTCTAGCATCGCGGAGATGACCCCGCCAGATTGGCTGCTCCCGCTCCTCGACGCCGAGCAGATGCGATCGATCGACCGCTGGGCGATCGACGAGCAGGGTGTGCCTTCGCTGGAGCTGATGGAGCGCGCCGGCGCCGGTGTATATCGGGCGGTCGAGGAGCTCGCTCCCGACGGGCCAGTGGCGGTCGTGTGCGGCAAGGGCAACAACGGCGGCGACGGTCTCGTGGTGGCGCGCCTGCTGCGCGAGGCGGGGCGCTCGGTCACAGTGCTCTGCACGGCGCCCCCCGAGGAGTTCTCCGGCGACGCGGCAGCAAACCTCGCGCGTCTCCCCGGTGAGCGGCCGCTTCAGCTGGAGGAGGCCGGCGGTGGCGAATCGGCGAGGGGGGAGAGGCGGCGCTGAGCTCACCGCGGGCGCTGAGCCGCTCGCGAGGCGCCTCGAGGGAGTCGTGGCGATCGTCGACGCCTGCTCGGCACCGGCTTCGAGGGCGCGCCGCGTGGAATCCTCGCGGGCGCGATCGAGGCGATCGGGCGCGCGCGCGCGCCGATTGTGAGCGTCGATGTTCCGAGCGGCGTGGACTCTTCCACGGGCGTCCATCTCCGGGGCCGTCGTGCGGCAACCGCAACCGTCACCTTCCACGCGGCCAAGCCCGGCCTCTGGATCCACCCGGGAAAGGCCCACGCAGGGGACATCCGCACGATCGACATTGGAATCCCCCGCGGCGCGCCGGGGCAGCCGGCGGTGGGGCTGTTGCAGGGCACCATCGTGCGCGCGCTGCCCCGCCGCGGCGCCACCTCCACGAAGTTCTCCAGCGGTCACGTGGTCGTCGCCGGCGGCTCGCGCGAGCTCACCGGCGCGCCCCGCATGGCCGCGCTCGCAGCGCCGCGCGCGGGCGCCGGGCTATGTGACCGCCTGCCTGCCGTCCTCCATGCAGCCCTTGCTTGCGGCGGGGATGCTCGAGGTGATGACGCGCGCGCTTCCCCACGAGGACGGCGCGCTCACCGTGCGGGGCGTCGAGCGAGGTGCTCGCGCGCTCGAACGAGGGGAGCGCTCGCGCTCGGGCCCGGCCTTGGACGCGACCGAGGGCGCGCTCGCCTTCGCCCGCGAGCTCTCGGGCGCCGCCCCAGTTGCGATGGTGCTCGACGCCGACGGCCTCAACGCCCACGCGGGCCGCCTGCGCGAGCTGGCCGCGAGAGACGCTCCAACGGTGCTCACACCACACGCGGGGGAGCTCGCACGGCTGCTGCGAGTGCGACGGCGAGGAGGTCGCACAAGACCGCCTCGCGACGTCCGCGGCGCCGGCGAGCAGGCTCGGCGCGGTGGTCGTGCTCAAGGGCGACGACACGCTGATCGCCGATCCCGATGGGACGGTTGCCATCAGCCCCGGCGCCAGCCCGCGCTGGCCACCGCGGGCACCGGGGACGTGCTCACCGGTGTCATCGCCGCGCTGCTGGCACAGGGCCTCGGCGCGTTCCCGGCGGCCTGCGCCGGGGTCTGGCTGCACGCCGAGGCCGGACGCCTCGCCGCCCGCGCGGCAGGGTTGCGCCGAGGGCGTGATCGCCTCCGATGTGATCGCGGCGCTCCCGCCGGCGTCAGAGCTGAGGGCGGCGCTCCCGCGCGAGAGGGCCGTGGAGGGCCGATCCGGTGCGGGAGCGATGGAGGGCCGATCAGGCACGAGGGCGGTGGAGGGCATTTCTGACCAGGCGTTCGTGAACCTCGCTGCGATCGAACGCAACTGCCGGCGCCTGCTCGGCGAGCTGCAAGGCAAGGCTGGGCTGTGCGCCGTGGTGAAGGCCGATGGCTACGGGCATGGGGTCGTGCGCTGCGCGCGTGCCGCGCTTGCCGCCGGCGCCACCTGCCTGGCCGTAGCCAGCCTCGACGAGGCGCGCGAGCTCAGCGACGAGGTATACGAGTCACCTGCTCGTGATGGGTCCCTCTGACCGAGGCGTTGTCCTGGGCGTCGCAGTCGGCGATCGGCGCGAGGAGCTCGTCGAGCTGGATCGAGGAGCCTCGCCGCCGCAGAGATCGGCACCCGCGCGCGCATACACATAAAGCTCGACAGCGGCATGGTCCGCTTCGGCACGCGCGAGCCCGAGGAGGCATCGCGCGTGGCCGCCGCGGCGCTCGCGTCTCCAAACATCGATCTCGTGGGCCTGATGACCCACTTCGCCACCGCCGATGAGCTGGGCAACGATTTCTTCGATGTGCAGCTCGAGCGCTTCGAGCGCTGGGCACGTCCCATCAAACAGGCCCACCCGGAGGTCCTCCTGCACGCCGCCAACAGCGCCGCAACGCTGCGCCACCCCCGCGCGCACTTCGACATGGTGCGCTGCGGGATCGCGATATACGGCATGGATCCCTTCGGCGAGGATCCCTTCGCCCGCCGGCTGGAGCCCGCGATGGAGCTGAGCACCTACGTCGCCGAGGTCAAGCGCTGCGAGGTGGGGGAGAGTGCGGGCTATGGACGGCACTTCATCGCCCGCAGCGATACGCAGCTCGCGGTGCTGCCAACCGGCTACGGCGATGGCTGGCGTCGGGGGCTCTCCAACAACGGCGAGGTCCTCATCGACGGCCGCCGACACCCGCTGGTGGGGAGGGTGAGCATGGACAGCATCGTCGTCGACCTCGGCGCCGATCCCAGCGCTGGGCGCCTGTTGCGCGAGAGCGCAGTGCTGATCGGCGAGCAGGGCTCCGAGCGGATCACCGCCGAGGATGTCGCGGCGCGACTCGACACGATCAACTACGAGATCACCTGCGGGCTCACCAGCCGCGTGGAGCGCTGGTATCACCGCGACGGTGAGCGTTGAGATGGACGACACGCTGCAGGCCGCGCGCAGCGCGCTCGCCGGTCGCACCGCATGGCTGGTTGGAGGGGCGATGCGCGATCGCCTGCTGGGCCATCCCACCGCGGACCTCGACCTCGTGATCGATGGCGATGCCGCCGACACCGCACGGATCCTCGCTCGTGCCTGCGCGCCCGCGGCCTGCTTCGCGCTCTCAGAGGAGTTCGGCGCATGGCGCGTGGTCGCTCGCGATGGCTCCTGGCAGATCGACATCGAGGGTCTACGCGGCGACTCGCTCGAGGAGGATCTCGCGTTGCGGGATTTCACCGTCAACGCGATCGCCGAGCCGCTGCAGGGAGGAGCGCCGATCGACCCCCTGGGAGGGCTCGGCGACCTTGCCTCGCGACGCCTGCGCCAGGTCGCGACGCAGGCCTTCGTCGCGGATCCCCTGCGCGTGCTGCGCCTCGTGCGCATCGCCGTCGAGCGCAGTCTCGAGCCCGACCCGCAGACGCTGCAGTCTGCACGCGCGGCCGCGCGCGGACTGCAGGCCGTTTCCGCGGAGCGTGTCTTCCTGGAGCTGCGCCGGATCCTCGACGCCGAGGCGGCCCTCCGCGGACTGGGATTGATGAGCGAGGTGGCCGCCACCGCTGTGGTGCTCCCCGAGCTGGAAGCCCTGCGCGGGGTGGAGCAGAGTCGCTTTCACCACCGCGATGTCCACGACCACACGCTCGAGGCGCTCGACCGGGTCATCGCCCTGCAGAGCGACCCGGGGGGCTGCTGGGCCCCGACTTCGAAGGGGACATCCGCGCACTGCTGGACGAGCCCCTCGCCGACGGACTCTCACGCGGGTCGGCGCTGCGTTGGGGGGCGCTCCTGCACGACGCCGCCAAGCCCGCCACGCGCGCGGTGCGCGAGGACGGGCGGGTGACCTTCATGGGTCACGACGCCCTGGGAGCCGATCTGGCGCGCGCGGTGCTGAGCAGGCTGCGCGCGAGCGAGCGCCTGCAGGGGCACGTCGCCGCGCTCGTGCGCAGCCATCTGCGCCTCGGGTTCCTCGTCCACGATCCCCAGCCCCTCGCGCGCGAGACCGTCTTCGCCTACATGCGCGCCTGCGAGCCCGTGGAGGTCGACGTAACGCTGCTCTCTGTCGCCGATCGCCTCGCCACGCGCGGAGATCGCGCGCAGGAGGCGATCGACGCACACATGCGCCTCGCGCAGACGATGCTCGCCGACGCGCTGCGCTGGCGAGCGCAGGGAGGGGCGCCGCGCGCACTGTGGCGCGGCGATGAGCTCGCCCGCGAACTCGAGATCCCGCTCGGCCCGCGCGTAGGGGAGCTCCTGGAGGATCTCTCGCGTGCGCAGTACGCCGACAATCTGCAAACGCGCTCCCAGGCACTCGATTTCGCGAGAGCTCGCCTGGAGGCTAGGATGCGCCCGTGAGCAGCCACCCCGATTGCATCTTCTGCAAGATCCTCGCCGGCGATCTGCCCGCGACGATCGTCGACGAAGACGAGCGCACGGTGGCCTTCATGGACATCAACCCCGCTACCGATGGTCATGCGCTCGTGATCCCACGCGCGCATTCCCGCGATCTCCTTAGCATCGACCCTGAGGATCTGCAGGCAGTGGCAGTGTCCGTGCAGCGACTCGCGCAGCGTATGAGCGAGCAGCTCGGCGCCGAGGGGATCAACGCGATCAACTCGTGCGGCTCGGTCGCCTGGCAGACGGTCTTTCATTTTCACGTGCATGTGATCCCGCGCTACGCCGACGATCCGCTGCGCCTGCCCTGGACCCCCGCACCCGGCGATCCCGCGCGGATCGCGGCCGCCGGGGCGCAGCTCAGCTCGAAATAGCACGCCCGCCGAAGCTCGGCTCAGCCGATCGCCTGCGCCTGCCTTGCGAGATGGCGCGCGCGAAAAGGGGGAATCGAGCAGACGATGTCGAACCAGTTGCACGTCTGACCGCTACCTGGCTCCCTTCCCCGTGTTCATTGCCCATATGAGACCTCAACGTCAACGCGCAGCTCTCGCCCTGGTCGTGGGCCTCACCCTCACCCTTGCCCTTGCCCTGGCGCTCCCCACGGGATCGCTCGCGACACTCGCGGAAGTCGGCGTGCTCCCAGCGACCACGCCCGCGACGCCTCCCGTCCCACCGAGCTGTCCCGGCAGTCCCTGCCTCGCTGTGAGCCGCACCACCGGCTTCCAGGTGAAGGTGGGCGAAGCGCGCAACCCCGTCGCCGCGCCCCGCGAAGGCTCGATCGTGGCGTGGACGATCACGCTTGGCAAGCCCACCGCCACACAGATCAAGTTCTTCAACGCCAACGAGGGCGGGGAAGCCAGCGCGGGGATCGCCGTGCTTCGCGCCGTGCGCAACCCCCATCTCACCTACAAGCTGATTGCGCAGAGCCCGCTGGTGAAGCTCGAACCGTACTTCGGCAAGACTGCGCAGTTCCCGCTCGCCACCACGATTCCCGTGAAGAAGGGCGACATCGTCGCGCTCACCGTCCCCTCCTGGGCTCCCGCGCTGGCGCTCAACTTCCCCAACACCACCTCCTGGCGCGCGAGCCGACCCAAGAGCCAGTGCACCAGCACCAGCGCGCAGACCACGCAGACCAGCATCGGCTCATCTGTGCAGTACTACTGCCTGTATCGCACCGCGCGTCTCACCTACAGCGCGACGCTGATCTCGACGCCCTGAGCTGATCCGAAGCCCGATCCTCGGAGTGGAGGAAGGCCCAGCGGAGCTGGCGGGCCATGGCCGCGGCGCCTAGGACCGCTCAGCCCGAAGGCGCGCCGGCGCCTCCGGTGGGGCTGCTCGTTGCACCCGAGCCGCCGCCGGAACCGCCCGAGGATCCAGAGCCCCCGCCTGTGGAACCTCCACCGGAGGAAGTTCCGCCGCCGCCTGAGGAGCTGCCCCCCGAACCGCTGGCCCCCGTACCGCCTGTGGCTTCGCTTGCGCCGCTGCCGCCGGATTCTTCAGAAGCGCCGTTGGATTCGCTGGATTCGGTGGCTCCGCTGCCCGTGCTGCTGGAGGAGGTCTTCGTGGAGGTCGTGGAAACCGACGATGCTTTGGCTTCGTTTTCCACGGAGGTGTCAGTGGGGGGAATGATTTGCGGCGTGCTCTTGGGCTGAGCATCGGCGGCGCTCGAACCACCGCCACAGGCGCTGAGCGTCAGTGCGCAGAGGGCAACCGCGGTCGCGCCCGCTGCCGCGCGAGAGGCGCGAGGCACTCTGTTCACAGCGGCCCCATGCGTCTGCCGCACGTGGGGCAGTCGTTGAGATCCTTCTGCGCGAGCTGATCGCACCACGGGCAGAAGCGCAGGTTCTCCACCGCCCAAGGCAGCCTCGAAGCCGAGGGGGCGAGCGGCAGCAGCTTGCCCACTACCTCCATCGGCGCTCCCGAGTCGCGATCGACATAGATCTCACCGGGCTCAGCCGCGAGCACGATCTCGCGCCCGCTCGCAGGGTTGCGCAGGCGATAGCGCTGGCCATTGTTCACCGGCAGGACTCTAGCGAAGCGCTCGGGCGTAAGGGCCTCTCCCCGAGGGACCCGCAGCTGCGCGGGGCGGGTGGGAAAGTCAGCCTCCGCGAGCCCGCGTAGGCTGTTGTGGTGCGCATCCTCATCTTCCACGGCTACCTCCTCGACGGCACCGGCTCGAACGTCTACAACTCGCGGCTCGCGGCCGCGCTGCTCGCGCTCGGACACGAGGTGCACCTCTTCTGCCAGGACCGCCACCCCGAGCGCCAGCCTTACGTGGATGCCGTGGGGGACTGGGACGGCGGCGCCCTGCGCGTGCGCTCTCTGCGCGAGTCCTCAGCGGATCGCGAGCCGTCGGACGGCGCTCTGGCGCGCTGCACCGTCTATCGGCCGGACATCGACGGGCTGCTGCCTGTGTATGTGCTGGATCGCTACGAGGGCATCCAGGCGCGCACCTTCGCGGAGTGCTCCGAAGAGCAGGTGCAGCGCTACATCGAGGCCAACGTCGCGGCTGTGCGCGAGGTCGCCGAGAGGGTGCGGCCACAGGTGGCGCTCGCCAATCATCTCGTGATGGGGCCCGTGATCCTCGCGCGCGCTCTCGCCGGGGCCGTGCCCTACGCCGTGAAAGTGCACGGCAGCGCGCTCGAGTACACCGTCAAGGAGCACCCCGAGCGCTTCCTTCCCCCGGCGCGCGAGGGGATCGCGGGGGCCAGTGCGATCCTCGTCGGCTCCCGTCACACCGCTCTGAGCCTGTGGGAGGCGCTGGAGGACCCCTCCGTGCAAGCGCGCACGCGCCTGGGCCCTCCCGGAGTGGATGTGGAGCACTTTCGGCCCCGCAATGGGCCGGAGGCCGCCGCGGGGGTGCACGCGCTCGTGGAGCGGCTGCGCGCCCACGCTCCCTCTGCGCCCGGCGATGACACGGCGAGCGCCTTCGCTCGCGATGAGGGCGCCGCGGCGATGGCGTTGGAGCACGTCCATCCGGAGCGCGATCGGCTGGTGGTATTCGTCGGCAAGCTGATCGCCAACAAGGGCGTCGATCTGCTGCTCGGCGCGTGGCCGCTCGTGCTGGAGCAGGAGCCCCGCGCGAAGCTCCTCATCGTCGGCTTCGGTCCCGAACGCGAGCGCCTGGAGGAGACCGCTCTCCCGCTGGGTGAGCAGGTCATCTTCACGGGCCGCCTCGACCACGAGGAGCTCGCCGAGCTGCTGCCCGCCTGCGAGGCGATCGTGGTGCCCAGCATCTTTCCCGAGGCCTTCGGCATGGTCGCGGCGGAGGGGGCAGCCTGCGGGGCGTTCCCGGTGAGCGCCGCCCACTCGGGTCTCGCCGAGGTCAGCGACACGCTCGCTCGCCACGTGCCCCCCGAGGCGGCGCAGTGGCTCTCATTTGCCGTCGACGACGGAGCGGTTGCGACGCTCGCAGCCTGCCTCGTCGGCTGGCTTGGAACCGACCTCGAACTGCGCTCCCAGACGCGCTCGGGGCTCGTCGCCGCCGTGCGCGAGCACTGGTCGTGGGAGGGGGTTGCGCGGGGTGTGATCCTCGCCGCCGGCGGGGAGCTGCACGACCTCGCGGTACCGTGACCCGTTCGGATAGAGTTCCCGCGCCGATGCGTGGATCGAAACTCAGAGGGGCCCGACCGAAGCCGGGGGACGCGCGCCTTCGGCGCGCATCCCCATTGCGGCCAGCCGGCGTACTCGTCGCAACCGGCAGCCTTGCTCTCCTCTGCGCGGGGTGCTCGGTCAAGCGCGAGGCCAACCCCAACCTGATTGTGGGCAAGCAGCAGTTCGTCGCCAAGTGCGGCTCCTGCCACACGCTCGCGCGCGCCAACACGAAGGGCATCGTGGGCCCCAACCTCGACGACGCCTTCAGCGCGAGCATCGCCGAAGGCCTCAAGCGCAGCACGATCGAGAGCGTCGTGCACGGCCAGGTCCTCTATCCCAACACGCGCGGGGTGATGCCCAAGGGCCTCGCCAGCGGCGCCACGCTCGAAGACATCTCCGCCTACGTCGCACAGGCCGCCGCCAACCCCGGACAGGACAAGGGCCTGCTCGCCGCCGCCGTAGCCCCCGCCGGCTCAGGCAAGCCCGCGGTCGAGCAGAATGGCAAGCTGCAGATCGCCGCCTCGCCCACCGGCCAGCTCGCCTACGTCTCCAACAAGGCCACCGCCACCGCCGGCTCCGTGACGGTTGAAATGCCGAACATGTCGGGCGTCTCGCACAACCTTGCGATCCAGTCCGGCACGGGCGCCAGCGGCCCGATTCTCGGCGCCACCAAGTTCATCGCCAAGGGCACCACCTCGGTCACCGTCACCCTGAAGCCCGGCACCTACACCTTCTTCTGCCAGGTGCCCGGCCACCGCCAGGCTGGTATGGAAGGCACGCTGACCGTCAAGTAAGGGCGCGCAGCAGCACGATCACGACGACGATCGCCAGGAACACCGCGATCACGTAGAGCAGCAGGCGGAAGGCCTCGCCCTCGGAGCGCAGCGGGTTCAACATCTGTATGGGCCCGCCGGACTCAGATCACGTAGACCGTCAGATACACGACGATCCACATGATGTCGACGAAGTGCCAGTAGATCCCGGGCACTTCGACCCCGCGGTGCTCCTCGGGCGAGTAGTGCCCGCGGAAGGCGCGGATGCACACGATCAGCAGCAGGATCAGGCCGATCGTCACGTGCGCGCCGTGCAGGCCGGTGAGGCCGTAGAAGATCGTCGCCTGGGCGGTGTCCTGGGGGGCGAAGCCGATGTTGGCGTACTCGTTGATCTGGATGAAGAGGAAGGTGCAGCCGAGCAGGAACGTCATCACCATGCCCGCCTTGAACCCAAAGCGGTTGCCCTTCTTCAGCGCCGCCTCCGCCCAGTGCAGGGTGAAGGAGGAGGACACGAGGATCGCGGTGTTGAAGCCCGCCACCGCCACCGGCAAATCCGTGCCCGTCGCCGGCCACGGGTCGCCCTGGGCTACGCGGATGAAGAAGTACGCGGTGAAGAAGGCCCCGAAGACCATCACCTCGGAGATGATGAAAAGCAGCATCCCCAGCAGCTGGGGCTCCACGCGCGAGCTGCGGTTGGCCGGTGGCGGGCCGTGATGATCGTGGACCTCGGCGCCGCCGTGGGCGCCGGCTCCCGCGTGTGTGATGCTTGCCGCCTCCATCGCGAACCTCAGCTCGCCGCCGCCGCGGCGGTCGGGGCGTTGATGTCGACTTCGATGTGCTCCACCTTCGCCGAGGTGGCGCCGCGCACGCGCTCGACCAGCTGCGTGCGCAGCCAGCCGGAGCGCTCGCCGGGGAGCGTGGAGATCACCACGTCGTCGACTCTGAACAGCTCCAGTGCGTTCATCACGGCGGTGTAGGGGTCGGGGTCTCCGATCATGCCCGCGCTCAGGAGACCCGCCTCGTGCATCCGATCGAGCATCGCCGCCAGGCGGATGCGCGCCTCGCGGGGGGCGGTGCCGCGGCCGTCCTGCTGGGGCACCACGGCTATGAACAGGTGGCGATCCTCACCGGCGGCTTTCGCGCGCAGGTGCTCCAGAAGCTCCCCGCCGCTGGAGGTCTTGTTGGCGACCACGAGCGTCACCGCGAACGGCAGGCCCTCGTGCTCGAGGTCGGTCACGATGTGCTCCACCGGCAGCCCCGAGGCGTTGTGGATGCGTTCGATCAAATCGCGCCGCAGCCAGCCCGAGTGTGAGGCCGGATGTGTGGAGAGGATGATCTCATCGGGCCGATGCTCCGCGATCGCGTCCATCGTCGCCGAGAAGGGGTCGGGGTCGCCGAGCTCGCCGCTTCGCCTGGATGCCCTCGCTGGCGAGCAGCGACATCGCCAGATCGACGCGCACCTGAGCGGATTCGCGCACGGCCTCGTCGTAGATCACGAGGCCCGCGGTGGGCTTGCTCTGGGGCACCACCAGGCGGAAGTGCACATCGCCTTCGGCCGCCAGCTCGCGCACGCGCTCATACAGCTTCGCGCCGCCGAGCGTGCGATTGGCCAGCACCAATATCTCCTTCATCGCGCCCCGCCCTCCTCACGTCGCCGAACGGGTTTGCGCCGCCACCGAGGCTGCCACTACCGCCCCCGCCACCGCCCGAGATGGCTCCGGCCTGCTCCGGCGCCCACCGTGGCCGGGACAGGCGCGGGCGCGAACATCCCGTGCACCGCGCCCGGCACCCCGTACTCGTAGGGGCCGCCGACGACCGTGGGCACGCGGTCGAAGTTGAAGATCGGGGGCGGTGAGGAGACCTGCCACTCGAGCGTCATCGCCCGCCACGGGTTGGCGCTCGCGCGCGGGCCGCCGCGCCAGCTGGTGATCATGTTGTAGATGAAGATCAGCGTGCTCAGGCCGAGCGCGAAGGAGGCCAGCGAGATCAGCAGGTTGAGCGTGGCGTACTTGGCCGCGTAGGTCGCCACGCGGCGAGGCATGCCCTCCAGCCCGAGCACGTGCATCGGGGCGAATGTCAAATTGAAGAAGATGAAGGTGCTCCAGAAGTGCCACTTGCCCAGGCGCTCGTCGTACATGCGCCCGGTCATCTTCGGGAACCAGTAGTACACGCCCGCGAAGATCGTCATCAGCGAGCCCCCAAACAGCACGTAGTGAATGTGGGCGACAATGAAGTAGGTGGCGCTCACGTGGATGTCGAAGGGCACCATCGCCAGCATCACGCCGCTGATGCCACCCGCGGTGAAGGTGGTGAGGAAGCCGAGCGCGAACAGCATCGGCGTATCGAGGTGCAGCACCCCGCGCCACAGCGTCGCCAGCCAGGAGAAGATCTTGATGCCCGTGGGGATCGCGATGATCGCCGTCGTGATCGCCATCGGGATGCGGATCCAGGCCGCCATCCCGGAGGTGAACATGTGGTGGGCCCACACTGTGAAGCCCAGCATCACGATCGCCAGCAGCGAGAAGGCCATCATGCGGTAGCCGAAGATCGGCTTGCGCGACTTCACGGCGATCACCTCGCTGACGATCCCGAAGCCGGGCAACATCATGATGTAGACCGCCGGGTGCGAGTAGAACCAGAAGACGTGCTGGTACATCAGCACGTCACCGCCCTTGCCCGCCTCGAAGAAGTTGAAGCCCAGCGAGCGGTCGAGCAGGATGAAGAACTGCGAGGCCGCCACGAAGGGCGTCGCGATCACGACCAGCAGCGAGGTCGCGAAGTTGGCCCACACGAGCAGCGGCATCCGGAAGAAGCTCATCCCCGGTGCGCGCATCGTGATGATCGTCACGAGGAAGTTGAGCGCGGTCATGATCGAGGAGGCGCCTGCGAACTGCACGCCGATCGTGAAGAAGTCCTGGCCGATTGGCGCGTCGACCGACAGCGGCGTGTAGGCGGTCCAGCCGTCGGCGAACGCTCCGCCGGGCGCCAGGAAGCTGGAGAGCATCATCAGCCCCGCGATCGGAAGCAGCCAATAGGAGAGCGCGTTCAGGCGTGGGAACGCCATATCGGGCGCACCGATCATCAGCGGCAGCACGAAGTTCGCAAGGCCCGCGAAGACGGGGATGATGAACAGGAAGATCAGCAGCGAGGCGTGCACCGAGAAGAGCCCGTTGTAGGTGTTCGCGTCGACGAACTGTGCCCCCGGCTGCGCGAGCTCGGCGCGCATCAGCATCGCCAGGAGTCCTCCCACGAGCAGGAAGAAGAAAGAGGTGACCGTGTACTGGATGCCGATCACCTTGTGATCGGTGTTGATGCGGAAGTAGTCCTGCCACTTGGTGGCGCCGTGGCCGGAGTGATCCTCGGGGCGAGTCGGACGCCCGGCGGCCCAGTAGAGCCAGTAGTCGAAGCCCCCCAAGCCCACGAGGAAGAACAGCGGCGCCGCGAGCAGCGAGACCGTGAGGATCGCTTCGCCCTTGAGGTAGTGCGGGAAGGTGGTGTGGCCGGTGCTCATCCGCACGAGCCACGTGACGGCGACGGAGAAGGCGATCCCGAGCAGGAAGCCCAGGCCGCCGCGATAGAACCCCGGTGCGCGGAACTTGGCGATCATCGGCCGCTCACTTTACTGGAGCCGCCGTGCTCGACTGGCTCTTCAGCCACGTCTGGAAGGCCGCGGGCCGCACGACATGGACCGTGGAGCGCATCAGCGAGTGGCCCACGCCGCAGAGCAGGTTGCAGATCACCGGGTAGCTACCCAATCTGTCAGGGGTCGCCCGCCAGTGCGTGGTGATGCCGGGCACGGCGTCGATCTGCTCGCGGAAGGCGGGAACCCAGAAGGCGTGGATCACGTCGACGCTGCGAATGTTGAAGTACACGGACTCGTTCTCGGGCACGTAGAGCTGGTCGGAGCGCAGCGGCGCCCCGCCGGTGACCGAGGATGGGTATTCGTAGCTCCAGGCGAACTGCTGGCCGGTGACGTTGACTTCGATTTCCGGCCCGCCGGGCTTCTTTTCGTTGTTGTGCAGTACCACGAAGGAGTAGGAGACAAGGCCCATCAGGATCACCGCAGGGATTGCTGTCCATAGGACCTCCAGGCGCGTATTGCCGTGGATCGGAGGCCCATCCTTGAGGTCCTCGCCGGGCTTCATACGGAACTTCCACACGCAGTACAGGATCACCGTCACCACCAGCACGAAGATCGGGATCGAGGCGATCACCAGCACGTGGTAGAGCTTGTCCGTTTCCTTGGCCTGCGTGGAGGCCTGCACCGGGAACCAATGGATCACGTAGCTCAGCCAGATGCCGATCCCGATCGCGATCAGGGCCGCAATCGCGGTGCCGATGAGCGAGCGCCTAGACATATGCGGAGGTTGCCTGGCGCAGCACGCGGGGTATCTCTGGGGCGAGGCGGACCATCGGGAGGCGTGATCCTAATGCTTGGAGGGGACCTCTTGACGCGCGCCTCGCATAGGACTACATTGAGACAATCGTTGCAAGGAAAGGAGCCGCGTATGCAGGTGCATGAGGGAATGAGCCCCACCGTCCTCTCCGTCGGCCCGGGCCATACGCTGCGGGCGGCGGCGACCCTGATGTCCGAGCGCAAGGTGGGCGCCGCGGTTGTCAACGACCCCGATGGCGCCGGGCCGGGAATCCTCACCGAGCGCGACATCCTGCTCTCGGTCGGAGCCGGTCAGAATCCCGACACCGAGCTGGTGGCCGATCACCTCACCACAGATGTCGTGTTCGCCTCACCGGAGTGGTCGCTCGAGGAGGCCGCCTCCGCGATGGTGCGCGGGAGCTTCCGTCACTTGATCGTGGTTGAGGGCGGCGAGACCGTAGGAATCTTGTCGGTGAGAGACGTCGTACGGTGTTGGACCGAAGATGGGGCGATCTGCCCAGTGCCGGCCAGCGCGGCCTGAACGTCCCTGCTGCGGCCGGTCAGCTCAGCCGGGCGGCAGCTCGTCCACTTCGTGGCGCGTGTCCGCGATCCAGCGCCAGAGGCAAACCAGCGTCAGCAGCGACCCGGCGATCACGAAGACCAGGCTGATCGTGATGCCCACAACCGCCAGCGTCACACCCACCGTCGTCAGCAGCGGCAGAATGCTCGGCCCAGGGAGATGGATCTCCTCACCGGTGGGCGGAACCTGTGGATCGAGCGGGCTCATCCGATCACGAGACGTAGATCGCGGCCACCACGAAGGTGATGCCGAAGATGAACATGCAAAGCCCCCCCACGATCATTCCCGTGCGGATGTTCTTGCGTGCGAGCCGGCGGGTCATCATTGGAGCGTGAAGTCTATAGGTGAACGTCGATGACCATGCTGCAGAACAAGAGCGCGAGGTAGGCGAGGGAGAACAGGTACAGCTGAAGCGCGCTGCGCCGATCCGCGCGCCGGTACAAACGCACGGCCCCGGCGACGAACCCAACCCCCAGCAGAAGCGATGAGGCGAGGTAGATCCCCCCAAGCCCGCCGGCGCAGAAGGGCAGCTGTGTGACCGCATACAGCAAGACCGTGTAGAGCAGGATTTGCCGCCGCGTCTCGGCCTCGCCGCGCACCACCGGGAGCATCGGCACGCCGACCTTCGCGTACTCCTCCTTCATCAGCAGCGAGAGCGCCCAGAAGTGGGGCGGCGTCCAGAAGAACACGATGAAGAACAGAATCACCGCAAGACCCCCCACGGAGCCTCTTACGGCCGCCCAGCCCACCAAGGGTGGGATCGCCCCGGCTGCGCCGCCGATCACGATGTTCTGCGGCGTGCGGCGCTTGAGCCAAAAGGTGTACACGAACACGTAGCCGAGGAACCCCGCGAAGGAGAGCCCCGCGGCGAGGGGGTTCACCGCAACTGAGAGCTCCAGCAAGGAGAGCGCCGCGAGCACGCAGCCGAACGTCAACGCGGCGCGCGGAGAGACCCTCCCGGAGGGGATTGGGCGCGTAGCGGTGCGCGCCATGCGCGCGTCGATGTCGCGGTCGAACCAGTGGTTCACGGCGCCCGCGCCGCCCGCGGAGAGATAGCCCCCGAGACAGGTGACCGCCACCAGCAGCGGCGAAGGGTCACCGGCGACATACATCGTGGTGATCGTGGTGAGCAGCAGCAGCGACTGCACCTTGGGCTTGGTCAGCTCGACGTAGTCTGAGATCAGCTGCCGCGCGGGCGAGAGTGGGCGTGCCGCGACGGCCGGCATCGCGACTGCGCCGGCGCCGGTCTGCGCGGAGACAACAGGTCCTCCGGCGGTGCCGGTCTGCGTGTCCATCAGGGGCGCGTCGAGAGCCACGGCGACACCCTACACCCCAACTTGTGTGGCGCCGGCCGGTACTGTCGCCCCGCCGGCGCTCGCCTCGCCGCTCGCGGCGAGCGTGCGGCGCTCGACCTCGCGGCGGATGTCCTTCATCGGTTCCACCGAGCGCACGCGCGGGACCGTATCGAAGTTGTTGGGCGGCGGGGGGGAGGCGGTGAACCACTCCAGCGTGTTGCCCTTCCACGGGTCCGGTCCCGCGACGACGCCCACTTTGACGCTGCGCGCGACGTTGATCACGGTGAAGAGCACGCCCGCGGCGAGGATGAAGGAGCCGACGGTGGAGATCGCGTTGTAGAGCCCGAGGTTGCCCACGTTGTCGTACTCGTACACGCGCCGGGGCATCCCGTCGAGGCCCATCACGTGCTGGATGAGGAAGGTCACGAGGAAGCCCACGAACATCAGCCAGAAGGAGATCTTGCCGAGGCCCTCGCTGAGCATCCTTCCGGTGATCTTGGGGAACCAGTAGTAGATCGCGGCGAAGATCGTGAACACCGCGCCGCCCATCAGCACGAAGTGGATGTGCGCGACCACGAAATACGATTCGTTGAGCTGCCAGTCGACGGGGAAGATCGCGAGGAAGACGCCGGAGATGCCGCCGATGATGAACAGCGCGATGAAGCCCGCGCAGAACAGCAGAGGGGTCTTGAACTCGATCGTGCCGCGCCACAGCGTGGCGATCCAGTTGAAGATCTTCACCCCTGTGGGGATCGCGATCAGGAACGAGCTGAGCATCACGAAGACCAGGATCGCCTCGGGAATCGGCGTGGCGAACATGTGGTGCGCCCACGTGAGGAAGCCGAGAAAGGCGATCGCCACGGTGGAGGCCGCGATCGCCTTGTAGCCGAAGATCGGCTTGCGCGCGAACACGGGCAGGATCTCCGATACGACGCCGAAGCCCGGCAGCACCATGATGTAGACCTCGGGGTGCCCAAAGAACCAGAAGAGGTGCTGCCAGAGCAGCGCCGAGCCCCCGTTCGCAGGGTCGAAGAAGTGGGTTCCGAAGTGGCGATCGGTGAGCAGCATCGTCACCGCGGCGGCGATCACCGGCAGCGCCACGATCAGCAGCACCGCATAGGTGAGGATCGCCCACACGAACAGTGGCAGCCGCCCCCAGCTCATGCCGGGAGCGCGCATGTTGACGATCGTCGCGTAGAGGTTGATCGCGCCGATGATCGAGGAGAGCCCAGTCAAATGGATCAAGTAGATCCACGCGTCCTGCCCGCCGCCGGGGGAGAAGAAGGAGTTCGAGAGCGGCACGTAGCTCGTCCAGCCCGCTTCCGGCGGATTCCAGAAGATCGAGGCGTAGAAGACGATGCCGCCGGCCAAAAGCAGCCAGTAGGACATCGCGTTCAGGCGCGGGAAGGCCATGTCGCGCGCGCCGATCATCAGCGGCACGAAGTAGTTGGCGAGGCCCGCCATCATCGGCACGATGAACAGGAACACCATCGTGGTGCCGTGCATCGTGAACAGCTGGTTGTAGATCTGCGGACTGACGAGCGTGTTGTTGGGGGCCCCAAGCTGCAGGCGCATCATCAGCGCCTCCACGCCTCCCAAGAGGAAGAAGATGAAGGTCGTGACCATGTACATGATCCCGATGCGCTTGTGATCGGTGGTGGTGAACCAGCTCGTCCAGCCGCGCGCCTCGTGCGCGGCGCTGTGGGTGGTGATCTGGGGGATGGGGGCTGTGTAGGTGGCCATATCGGTTGGGTTAGGGGTTCTCGACCTGTCCGGCGCCGACCTGCTTGCCGAGCTTCGCGCGCGCCACCTGGGCGAGCGCGTTGGCTTCGGCGATCAGCTTCTTCTGGTAGGCCAGCCACGCGTCGAACTGCGCGGGCGGCACGGCCTTGACGGTGGCGATCATACGCGCGTGGCCGCGCCCGCAGAGGTTTGCGCACTGGCCGCGCCAGACCCCCGGGTGGGGGATCTTGAACCACGTATAGGAGTGGTAGCCGGGCACCGCCTGCACCTTGCCGCCGAGCGCGGGAATCCACCACGAGTGCACCACGTCGGCGGAGACGACATCGAGCGTGACGGTCGTTTCGGTGGGCACTACGAGTTCCTCGTAGGAGTAGGGCGCGCCAAGGCCGTCGGTTTCGTTGGCGCCGGGGTAGACGAACTGCCAGAGGTACTGGCGTCCGATCACGTTGATGTTCAGCGACTTGCCGTTGGGCGGCAGGCGGCGGTCGGCGCTCGCGTAGAGCCTGCCGTTGCCGCCCACCAGCTGGGCGCCTTCGGGGCCGGAGTTGGGGGGGTCCTGGATCGAGGAGAGCTTGGCGAAGGTGAATGCCGCGAGGATCACGAGGATCACCGCGGCGGCGACCGTCCAGCCGATCTCCAGGCGCGTGTTGCCGCGGATCTGGGCGGCCACGGCGTTCTTGCGCGCGCGAAAGCGCCACAGCGTGTAGCCGAGCGCGCCCTCCACGATCACGAAGATCGCGAGCGCGAAGTACAGGGTGATCTTGTAGAGGCTGTTGATCTGCTCGGCGTTGGGCGAGCCGCTGCCGGATTGGGGCGTGAAGAACGCCAGATGAGAGACGAGGAAGGCCAAGGCGCGCGAGATTCTATTCAGGCTGGGGCGGAACGCGCTTCAACGGGGGCCGGAGGGCGCCTCAACGGCCCACGAAGCGGGGTGGGCGCTTCTGCAGGAAGGACATCGCGCCCTCCATGAAGTCATCGCTCTCGGCCATCTCGCCCTGCAGCTTGGCCTCCAGCTCGAGCTGCTCCTCCATGCGCTGGTAGAGCCAGCTGTTGACGAGCTGCTTGGTGCCGGCGTAGGAGCGCGTGGGCCCCGTGGCCAGGCGCGTCGCGAGAGCGGAGGTCTCCTCGCGCAGGCGCTCGTCGGGCACGACGCGGTTGACGAGCCCCCAGGCGAGCGCCTGCTCGGCGCCGATGCGCTCGCCGAGCATCGCCATCTCGGTGGCACGCGCCATACCCACGCGCGTGGGCACGAACAGCGAGGAGCCGCCATCGGGCACGAGGCCGATGTTCACGAACGCCAGCAGGAAGTACGCGCTCTGCGCGGCGAGGATCAAATCGCAGCACAGCGCCAGCGAGCAGCCGATGCCCACGGCGGGCCCATTGACGGCGGCGATCACGGGCTTGGGCACCTCGCGGATGGCGTGCATGATGGGGTGGTAGATCTCCTCGAGCGTGCTCTGCACGTCGGGCCGTCCGCTGGGCGTGAGCCGTCCGCCGCTCACGTCCTTGAGGTCGGCGCCCGAGGAGAAGGCGCGGCCCGCGCCCGTGATCACGATCGCGCGCGTCGCCTCATCGGAGGCGACGGCCCGCATGGCTGCGAGCAGGTCCGCCCCGAACTGGTGGTTCCAGGCGTTGAGGGCCTGCGGGCGGTTGAGCTCGATCGTGGCAACACCGTCGGAGACGGAGACGTTGACAGTCTCGAGGGTGGTGGTGGTGAGGCTCATGCTGGTGGTCTCCTTGCGCGCGGGTGCCGATTTCTCCCGCGATCTACCCATCGCGGGACAGCAGATCCTATGGTGTGTGGATGCCCAGGCCAAAGATCGGCATCTGCACGGCGCTCGAGCGCGCCCAGTGGAGCGTGTGGGACCAGCAGGCCGCGCTGCTGCCCCAGAGCTATATCGAGGCGGTGCAGCGCGCGGGCGGGATGGCGCTGATGCTGCCACCGGATGCGTATTTGACTGAGGACCCGGGCGAAGCCCTCGATCTGATCGACGGGCTTATGCTGGCGGGCGGCGCGGACATCGACCCGCCGAGCTACGGCGCGAAGCGCCACGCCGAGACGCAGGAGTCGATGCCTGAGCGCGACGCCTTCGAAATCGCGCTCGTGCGCGAGGCGATCGCGCGCGAGCTGCCGGTGCTGGGGATCTGCCGGGGGATGCAGCTGATCAATGTGGCCTTCGGGGGCACGCTCTCCCAGCACCTGCCGGAGCTGATGGGCCACCACGAGCACTGCCGCGAGCCGGGGACCTTCGACAACGCCGACCACGACGTGCGCCTGCTGGAGGGTTCGCTGGCGGCGCGCGCGGCGGGGGAGACCGAGCACGCCACCAAGTCCCACCACCACCAGGGCGTGAATCGCGTGGGGGAAGGGCTGAAGGTGACCGGCTGGTCCACCGTCGACGAGCTGCCCGAGGCGATCGAGTTGGCGGACCCAGCGTGGGTGCTGGGCGTGCAGTGGCATCCGGAGGCCGACCCGGCGAGCACGGTCGTGGGTGCGCTGGTGGAGGCCGCCGGCGTGAGAGTCGCCTGAGAGCGCACATATACTCGCCTCGGTGCGCGGCGCGAGGGCCATTCGAGCAACGGCCTGGGCGGTGGTGGCTGCGGGCGTCGCGGCTCCTCTGGTGCGCAGGCGCGTGAAGGCGCCGCCTTTGCTGATGCAGACGGTGGCGTTTGCGGCGCCCGTGGGTCTCTCGGTCGCGCTGCGCCGCTCGCGGGGGCGCGATGTGGCTGTTTGCTGCCTGCAAATGTGGGCCTACGTGGCGGCCTACAAGACCCCCAACGACGACGCGCAGAGGCAGGCGCGGCGCGTGCGCATCGACTATCCGATCGACATCGATCGTGTGGTGGGGCTCGGTGAGCTGCCGACGGTGCGCCTGCAACGCCGCCTCGCGCGCGTGGGAAGCGAGGGGGTGGAGTGGCGCGGGATGGACAAGGCGCTGGTGTGGACGCACTGGGTGTGGTTCATGGTGCCCCACGGCACGCTCGCCTACATCCTGGTGCGCCGGCCGGGGAGCTTCCCGCGCGCGGCGGTGATGACCTACGCGGTGTTCGATATCGGCGCGATGATCTACTGGGTGCTGCCCACCGCGCCGCCCTGGTATGCGGCGTCGGTGGCGGGCCGCGACGTGGCCCACCATCCCTCGGTGCGGCGCCTGATGGTGGAGTACGGGGAGTTCTTCTGGAGGGACGGCTGGGGGCCGCTCTACAGTGTTCTTGGAGGCAACCCATTGGCCGCAATGCCCTCATTGCACTTCGCTACGTCCGTGATGGCCGCGTCCCTGCTCGCCGAGGGCGGGCCGCTGGCGGGCGCGCTCGGCTGGGCATACGCCTCGACGCTGGGCTTCGCGCTGGTGTACCTCGGCGAGCACTATGTGATCGATCTGCTGGCGGGCGCCGCGCTGACGGGGGCGGTGCGCCGCTGGGGCCCGCGCGCGCGACCGGCGCTCGTCGGGGTGAGACGCGGGCTGGCCGCGCTGGAGGCTGCCGCGCACGGTGGGCGGCAGGTGGTTTGAATGGAGGAGAAGGACCGGCTGGCCGAAACGGGGATTCGCGCCGAAGGCGCGTGTCTCCCGGCTTCGGTCGGCCCGCGAGGGTCGCGAAGTGAGGATTTGATGCACTCTGCCGGCAACGAGGAGGAGATGCCCGGCGTTCGCCACGAGGAGGAGATGCCCGGCGTTCGCCACGAGGAGGAGATGCCCGGCGTTCGCCACGAAGAGGAGATGCCCGGCGTTCAGCTCACGCGCAGACGCGTGATCTCTGGCGCGCTGTTCGTGCTCTCGGCGATCGGCTTCTTCTACTTCGTGTTGCCGAAGATCTCGAGCGTCGGCAACACCGTTCACGGCATCGAGGGCGCCGAGCGCTGGTGGATCGCCGCGGGGGTGATCCTCGAGGCGCTGTCCTTCGCGGCGTATGTGGTGCTCTTCCAAGCGGTATTCGTACGTCAAGGCGAGCGCAGCCGGATCGGCTGGCGCGAGAGCTATCTGATCACGATGACCGGGGTAGTGGCCACGCGGCTGTTCGCCACCGCGGGGGCCGGGGGGGTGGCGCTGACGGCGTGGGCGCTGCGGCGTTCGGGCATGGAGGCGCGGTTGGTGGCGTGCCGGATGGTGGCCTTCCTCGTGCTGCTGTATGTGATCTACGCCGTTTCGCTGGTGCTTGCCGGCGTGGGCCTGGGGACGGGCCTGTTTCCCGGAGGGGGGTCGTTTGCGATCACGATCGTCCCCGCGATCGTGGGTGCGCTGCTGCTGGCTGTGGGCGGCGCGGTGGCGCTGCTGCCGCAGGACATCGAGCGCAGGCTGGGGCGCTGGGCGGAAGGCTCGGGCCGCCTCGCACACTGGACGGCGCGGCTGGCCACGGCGCCGGCGCTGGCGGCCAGCGGGGTGCGCACGGCGATCGCGCTGGTGCGCACGCGCGACCCCCGTCTGCTAGGGGCGCCCGCGTGGTGGGGATTTGAAATCTGCGTGCTGTGGGCGTGCTTTCACGCCTTCGGGCAGGCGCCGCCCTTCACGGTGATCTGGATGGCGTATTTCGTGGGGATGCTCGGCAACCTGCTGCCGGTGCCCGGCGGGATCGGCGGCGTGGAGGGCGGCATGATCGGCGCGCTGGTGGCCTTTGGCGTGGAATTTCACCTCGCGGTGCTGGCGGTGCTCGCCTACCGCGGCATCTCCTTCTGGCTGCCCACGATCCCCGGCATCGTGGCCTATTTTCAGCTGCGCCGCACGGTGGCGCGCTGGCGCGAAGAGCCAAACGGGCGCTCCGCGCCCCCACGCGAGACATCGATCGAGGCGGGGCCGCTGCACGTTTAGACGCCTCCGGTCCGATCTAGCGGCCGCCCGGCCGCCGACCGTTTACAGAACTTGCCGGAGGGCCTATACTTTACAAAGTAAAGCGACACCACTGGAGAACGAGATGGCAAACGACGTCGAGAACACGATCGTCATAGGCAGCGGCCCCGCTGGCTACACCGCGGCGCTGTACACCTCGCGCGCCAACCTCAAGCCGCTCGTGATCGAGGGCTGGGCATGGGGCGGGCTGTTGCAGCAGACCACCGACGTCGAGAACTACCCCGGCTTCCCCGAGGGGATCATGGGTCCGGAGATGATGCAGAAGCTGCGCGATCAGGCCGAGCGCTTCGGCTCGCGGCTAGTCACCGAACAGGTGGATCGCGTGGAGCTGGCATCCGAGCCCGGAGGTATCCACCGCGTGTGGGTTGGCGATACCGAGCACCGCGCGCGCACCGTGGTGCTCGCGATGGGCGCCGAGCACAAGAAGCTGTGCGTCCCCGGCGAGGACGAACTGGGGGGGCGCGGGGTGAGCTACTGCGCCACCTGCGACGCGGCCTTCTTCCGCGACGCGCAGACGGTGATCGTGGGCGGCGGGGACTCCGCGATGGAGGAGGCGATCTTCCTCTCGAAGTTCGCCAAGAAGGTCACCGTGGTGCACCGCCGCGCTGAATTCCGCGCCTCGAAGATCATGCTCGAGCGAGCGCGGGCGCAGGGGAACATCGAGTTCCTCACCCCCTACACAGTGAGCAGCTTCGAGCCCGGCGAGAGCGGCGTGCTCGGCCACGCGGCGCTCGTGAACACCGAGACCGGCGAGCAGCGCGACATTCCGGTGAGCGGTGCCTTCATCGCGATCGGCCATGAGCCGCAGTCTGCCCTCGTCGCCGGCCAGATCGACCTTGATGAGGATGGCTATGTGAAGGTGGAGGGTCGCTCCACGCGCACCACCCGCCCCGGTGTGTTCGCGGCGGGGGACCTCGTGGATCACACCTACCGCCAGGCGATCACCGCAGCGGGCTCCGGCTGCCAGGCGGCACTGGACGCCGAGTGGTACCTGCGTGACACGCCCGAGGTGCCCACGCCTGAGGGGATGCCCGAGGGCGACCTGGCGGAGGCGCAGTGGGCGCCGGCGCAGGCTACAGCTGAGGCGTGAGCGCTCCCTCCAGCTCCAGCAGCCAACGCTTTCTGTCCAAGCCGCCGCCGTAGCCGCCGAGGTTGCCGCCGGTGCGCAGCACCCTGTGGCAGGGCACGATCACGGGGATCGGGTTCGAGCCCAGTGCGTTGCCCGCCGCACGCGAGCCGCGGGGACTGCCCGCCGCTGTCGCCATCTCGGTGTAGGTGCTCACGCTGCCGTAGGGAATCGCGCTCGTGGCCGCGAGCACGCGTTTGGCGAACGCGCTCATCAGCACGCGGTCGAGCGGCACCTCGAAGTCGCGGCGCCTGCCATTGAAGTACTCGTCCAGCTCGCGGCGCACGTCCTCGAAGCGGCTCGGCTCCTCGATAATGCGGGGGGAGAGCTTGGCGGCGAGACGGTCGAGCACTTCGTCGAGGGGCTCCTCGGGGAACGCCAGGCGCACGAGCCCCTCCTCAGTGGCGGCGGCTGTGAGCGTGCCCCAGGGCGAGTCCACGGTGCCGTAGCCGATGTCCGCGAGGCCCTCCCTCGTAACGCGTGCGTTGAACGCCTTGGCTGCCTGCATGGCCTGAGCCTCCTCTTCGTGGATTGGTGTGGACAGGGCACCGTGGCGCAGCATCTTCTCGATGTCTCTCATGCGATCACGACCTCTCTCAGCTTCGTGAGGCCCTCGTGCAGCGAGCGCCTGGCGGCGTCCTCCGAGCAGCCGATCGCTTTGGCGATGTCGCGGTGGGGGAGATCTCCCACGTAGCGCAGCAGCACCGCCGAGCGCTGGCGCGGGGGCAGCTCGTGCACGGCGTTCCACAGTCCATCGTCGCGCGGCTGCGAAGAGTTGCTGGAGTTGTCGGCCACCTCCGCGACCTCCGCCACCGGCAGCGCGTGGCGGGCGCCCCTGCGGTGCACATCCAGGGCCTTGCGGTGGGCGATCGTGAGCACCCACGCCCGCAGGTTGGAGTCCGCGCGCAGGCGTGGATAGGCGTCGAGCGCGGAGATGAACGTCTCCTGGAAACAGTCATCGGCATCGGTGGGCCCCACGGAGGCCACCAGGAAGCGCCACACCTCGTCACGATGGGCGTCGAGGAAGCGCTGGAACGGGGGGAGGGGGGCGCTCACAGATGTAAAACGCCGCTGCGCGGCGGAACGTGAGGCGCTCTGCGCGAAACGGGGCGCGATTCAGTCCTCGTACTCGAAGAACCCCGCGCCCACATCGCGCCCGAGGCGCTCAGCCAGCACCAGCCGGCGCAGCGCCGGTGCGGGGCGGTAGCGCTCCTCGCGGTACTCCTCGCACAGCGCCTCCAGCACGTTCAGCACGTGATCGAGACCGATCTGATCGGCCCACGAGAGCGGTCCGCGGGGGTGGTTCATGCCGAGTGTCATCCCCGTGTCGATGTCCTTGGCGCTGCCCACGCCTTCGCCCAGTGCGAAGGCCGACTCGTTGATCACCTGGCAGACGATCCTCCCCAGCACGAGCCCCGGCGCGTCGCCCACCCACGCGGTGTGCTTGCCGAGCGCCGCGAAGAAGCGCTCCGCGCGCGCCGCCGCGACGGGCGAGGTGCTCTCGCTGCGCGTCAGCTCCACGAGCCCCGTCTGCGCGAAGGGTGGCAGCACGTGGAAGCCCACCGCGGGGCCTCCCGGATCGAGCGCCGCCAGCGAGCCGCATTCGCACAGCACGAGGCGTGGAGCGCCGCGCGGCGAGTCGTCCTCTTCGATTCCGCACTCCACGATCAGGGCGGGCAGCTCGCGCTGCGCGTCGCTCGGGCCCCTCACCTCATACCCTGCGATCCGCGCCGCGCCGCGCAGCTCGCTCGCGAGCACGCCCTCGCCGCAGATCACCACCAGCCCCTCCCCGGCACCGGGCGCTTGCGCCTCTGGCGGCTCGGGGTCCTCGGGGCGGTGGGAGTCGGGTGGGTGGGCCCCATACTCGTAGTAGCCGCGCCCGCTCTTGCGCCCGTGCAGTCCCGCCGCCACCATCCGCGCCTGGATCGGCGAGGGGCGCCAGCGCGGCTCGCCGAAGCCCAGCTCGTAGAAGCTCTTGGAGACGTCGAAGCCCGTATCCACGCCCACGAGATCGCTCAGCTCGAAGGGTCCCATGCGAAAGCCCCCCTCCATGCGCACGATGCGATCGATCGTGGGCACGTCCGCGATGCGCTCCTGCAGCATCCGCAGCGCCTCCAGCCCGAACGGTCGGTTGCAGCGGTTCACGAGGAACCCCGGCCCGTCGCTGGCGCGGATCACCGTCTTGCCCATCGCCTCGCCCGTCGCGGTGGCCACTGCCAGCGCACGCTCGTCCGAGCGCATCCCCGCGATCACCTCCACCAAGCGCATCACCGGGGCGGGGTTGAAGAAGTGCATCCCCACCACCCGCTCGGGGTGGCTCGCCGCGGCGGCCACCGCCGTCACCGGCAGCGAGGAGGTGTTCGTCGCCAGCACGCACTGCTCGCTCACCACCTCGCAGAGGCGCGCGTACAGCTCGTTCTTGAGCTCCAGACGCTCGGGCGCCGCCTCGATCACGAGATCGCAGGATGCGAACGCATCGATGCTCTCGACGGCCTCCAGTCTCTCTGCCGCGGCCTGTGCGTCCGCGTCGCTCAGCCTGCCCTTCGCGGCTTCCTTCTGCAGTCCCTCAACGGCGCGCTTGGCGCCGCGCTCCAGCGCCTCGGGGATCGGGTCGTGCAGCAACGTTCGCGCCCCCGTCTTGGCCGCCAGCTGGGCGATCCCGGAGCCCATCGTCCCGGCGCCGAGCACACCGATCGTCTGCGCCGCCTGCGAGCTCATGCCGAGCGGCAGACTACCTGCAAGCGGCAGGCGGCTGGGCGCCGAGGCGCCCACGCAGACCCCTCGCACCGCGTGCGCGACCCTAGCGGGTCGGCTCTGCCGGCCCTCTCCCAATAAACGCGCGTCAGGACGGCACCAGGGCGTTGATCCCCGTCATCGCGCGCCCGATTATGAGCTTCTGGATCTGCGAGGTGCCCTCATAGAGCGTCGTCACGCGCACATCGCGGAAGTAGCGCTCCACCGGGTGGTCGTCCACGTAGCCCGCGCCGCCGTGCACCTGGATCGCGGTGTTCGCGCACTCCACCGCCGCCTCCGTTGCGTGCAGCTTCGCGACCGAGGTCTCCAGCGTGTTGGGGCGCCCCTTGTCCTTGAGGAAGCCCGCGCGCCACACCAACATGCGCGAGGCGTCGGTCTTCAGCACCATGTCCGCGATCATCGCCTGCACCAGCTGGAAGCTCGCGATCGGGCGGCCGAACTGCTCGCGCTCCTTCGCGTAGTTCACCGACTCCTCCACGCAGCCCTGGCAGATGCCCACGCAGCCCGCCGCCACCGAGAAGCGGCCGCTGTCGAGGGCGCTCATCGCCACCTTGAAGCCATCGCCCACCTCGCCGAGGATGTCCTCGGGGCCCACATGCACGTCTTCGAGGGAGATCGCCGCGGTGTCACTGGCGTGCAGACCCATCTTGTGCTCGATCGTGCTCGCCTGGTAGCCCGGCTGGTCGGTGTCCACGAGGAAGCACGCGAGCCCGCGATGGCCCTTCTCGGGGTCGGTCTGCGCGAAGATCATTGCCACCTTCGCGTAGTTGCCCATCGAGATCCACATCTTCGCGCCGTTGATCCTCCAGCCGTCGTCGGTCTTCGTCGCGCGCGTGCGCTGGTTCGCTGCGTCGCTGCCCGTATCCGGCTCTGTGAGGCCGAAGCATCCCAGCCACTCGCCGCTGCACAGCTTCGGGAGGTAGTGCTGCTTCTGCTCCTCCGTTCCCCACTTGAGGATCGCGCTGCACACGAGTGAGGTCTGCACGGAGATCACGGTACGCACCGAGCTGCAGCCGCGGCCGATCTCCTCCACCACGAGCCCGTAATCCAGGTACCCGAGGCCCGCGCCGCCGTACTCGCGCGGCACGATCGCGCCCAGGTAGCCCTGATCGGCGATCTTCTTCACCAGCTCGAGGTCGAAGTGGTGGTTGCGCGCGTTTTCGCGCGCCTGCTGCACGATCTCCTTGTCGGTGAACTCGCGCGCCGTGTCCTTTATCAGGCGCTGCTCATCGGTCAAATCGAAGTCCATGTCTCTCCTTTATTGAAGCTTGGGCGTCTTCCACGGCGCGCTCAGGCGCCGCTCGATGTTCTCCGCCAATACCTCGATCGCCACCCGCTCCTGCGCGAGCGAGTCGCGATCGCGCAGCGTCACCGTGCGGTCCTCCACGCTCTGGTGGTCGATCGTCAAACAGAAGGGCGTTCCGATCTCGTCCTGGCGGCGGTAGCGCTTGCCGATCGAGCCGCCCTCGTCGTACTCCACCATCCCCACTCCGGGGCGCCCACGCAGCGCGCGGTGAACCTCATGCGCCAGCTCGGGCTGGCCTTCCTTCTTCAACAGCGGCAGCACCGCCGCCTTCACGGGCGCCAAGCGCGGGTGCAGGCGCAGCACGGTACGCGTCTCCCCGGCCACCTCCTCCTCGTCGTAGGCATCCACGAGGAACGCCAGCGTCGCCCGATCCGCGCCTGCGGCCGGCTCGATCACGTGGGGCACATAGCGCTCGCCGCTTGCCTGATCGAAGTACTCGAGCTTCTCGCCCGAGAACTCCGCGTGCTGAGTCAGGTCGAAGTCGCCGCGGTTGGCGATTCCCTCCAGCTCCGACCAGCCGATGGGGAAGAGGTACTCCACGTCGCTCGTCTGCGAGGAGTAATGCGAGAGCTCATCCTGCGCGTGCGCGCGCAAACGCAGATGGTCGGGGCGGATGCCCAGCTCCGTGTACCAGCGCTCGCGCTCTGCGAGCCAATGCTCGAACCACCTCTGCGCCTCCGCGGGGGGTACGAAGAACTCCATCTCCATCTGCTCGAACTCGCGCGTGCGGAAGATGAAGTTGCCGGGCGTGATCTCGTTGCGAAAGCTCTTGCCCACCTGCGCGATCCCAAAGGGGGGCTTCTTGCGCGAGAACTGCAGCACGTTCTTGAAGTTCACGAAGATCCCCTGCGCTGTCTCGGGGCGCAGATAGGCCACTGCGCCCGACTCCTTCACAGGGCCCACCGTCGTCTCGAACATCAGGTTGAAGTCGCGCGCCTCGGTCAGGTCGCACTCCGCCGTCTCGCCCGGGTGCTTGGAGGGCTTGCGCCCGCACGGCAGATCGGCGAGATGGTCGGCGCGGAAGCGCTGTCCGCACGTGCGGCAGTCCACCAGCGGGTCGCTGAAGCCGGCGAGGTGTCCCGAGGCCTCCCACACGCGTGGGTGCTGCAAGATCGCCGAATCGAGCGCCACGACGTCATCGCGCTCGGCCAGCATCGCGCGCCACCACTCGCCCTTCACGTTGCCCTTCAGCAGCACGCCGTAATGGCCGAAGTCGTATGTCGAGCCCACCCCCCCATAGATCTCCGAGGAGGGGAAGATGAAGCCGCGGCGCTTGCACAGCGCCACGATCTTGTCCATCGTCACGACATCGCCCTCGGGGGTGGGGGTTGGGTGCTCGGCGGCCATCATTCCGCCCGCATCGTATTCGAGGCTCTCGCTCCGCCTCGCCCAGCCTCGCCCTCAGCGATCTTCGGCGAGGTCCTGGGACGTTTCCACTTGTCCCTTGACAAACTTGTTCATCTGTGTTTCTCTTGTTGCATTCGAGCGTCGCTACCCATACCTCTCCAGCGGCGCTCGAACTTAACTTGACATAGCATCTGGCCGTGGCTCGCATTTTGATCCTCGGCGGTGGTTGCCGGGGCAGGCAACTCGCCGTCGAGGTGATCGCTGAGGGCCACGCCGCGCGCATCGTCACCCGCTCGGAGGCTCGCTGCGGGGAGATCGAGGCCGTGGAGGCGGAGTGCTTCATCGGCGACCCCAACCGCCTCGGCACATTGCGCGGGGCGCTGGCGGGCGTCACCGTGGCGTGCTGGCTGCTCGCCGACGCCACGGGTCCGCCGCAGGAGTTGCAGGAACTCCACGCCTCGCGCCTGCCCGCCTTCCTGGGTTCGGCCGTGGACTCGACACTGCGGGGCTTCGTCTACGAGGCGCCTGAGGAGTCCTCTGAGGGTGCGCAACTGGTGGAGGAGGTCGCGTCCCGCAACGCCATCAGTGCTGTTGCCCTCACCGCCGACCCTCGCAAGCGAGACGCATGGCTGCGGGCGGCTCGCGCTGCACTCTCCGCGTACCTGTAACGCTCGGCGTCAGCCCCGGCGGTGTCAGCTCGGGCCCGCCTTTCGGTGCGCTATGCTGGATTCAGGAATTTCCATAAAAGCTGATCGAGATTTACGAGGAGGCGGTTTCACCGATGACTCTGCAGCTGGGCGACGTGGCTCCCGACTTCGAGGCCGACACCACCGAGGGTCGGATCAGCTTTCACGACTGGATCGGCGACTCCTGGGCGGTGCTGTTCTCGCACCCAAAGGACTTCACGCCAGTGTGCACGACCGAGCTGGGGTACATGGCGAAGGCCAAGCCCGAGTTCGACGCTCGGGGCGTGAAGATCATCGGTCTCTCGGTCGATCCGCTCGACAAGCACGGCGAGTGGGCCAAGGACATCGAGGAGACCCAGGGCACGGCGCCCAACTATCCGATCATCAGCGACAGCGACTTCAATGTGTCGAAGCTCTACGGGATGCTGCCCGCGAGCACCTCCGGCGATCCGCTGGGGCGCACGCCGGCCGACAACCAGACGGTTCGCAACGTGTTTGTGATCGGACCGGACAAGCGGGTCAAGCTGATCCTTGTGTACCCGATGACGACTGGGCGCAACTTCGACGAGGTGCTGCGTGTGATCGACTCGCTTCAGCTCACCGCCAGGCACAAGGTCGCCACGCCGGTCAACTGGAGGCGGGGCGAAAAGGTGATCATCGCGGGCTCGGTCTCCAACGACCAGGCCAGAGAGATCTATCCAGACGGATGGGAGGAGCCCCGCCCCTACATCCGAATCGTGCCGGAACCGGTCAAGGCCTAGACCAACGAGAGCCGCCCGTCGAGGGCGGTCAGACGCTCCAGCAGCAGCTCGAGGATGCGCGCCGTCGCGCCCCAGATGAGGTGTCCGTCGAGGATGTAGGCGTCGGTCTCGAACTCCACGCCGCGTCGCTGAAGGCGCGTGCGCGTCCTGCTCTCCCGCAGGGCTTGCAGCGGCAGCTCCAGCACCGCGTCGACCTCGCGCGGTGAGATCTCCCACACGCGTCCCTGCGGCACCAGCCCGACGAAGGGGTGGATCATGTAGTTGGTCACGAACGTGGGCGTCGGCTCGAGCGTCCCCAGCAGCCGCACATCGGTACGGGGCAGCCCGATCTCCTCCTCGGCCTCGCGCAGCGCGGTATCGCTGAGGTCGACGTCCTCGGGGTCGCGCCGGCCGCCGGGAAAGCTGATCTCGCCCGCGTGCCTGCGCAGGCCGGTGCCCCGCTTCGTGAACACCGCGTGGGGCTCCGCGTCTCCGGCGAGGAAGAGCGGCACCAGCACCGCCGCGGGGATCATCCCCGCAACGCCTGGATCCGCGATGTCGCTCAGCGCCCCAGCTCGGACGCAAGATGTACGTGTTCCACGCGCTCGTGGAACATCACCTCGCCGTCCAGTGCCCGGTGTACGGGGCACTTCGCGGCGATTACCTGCAGGCGCTCCACCTGCTCGGGCGGCAGCTCGTCGGGCAGCCGCAGCACCAGATCAAAGCGCGTCGGGCAGCCGCGCTCGGCGGGGCTGTACTGCACCTCCACCTCCACGTGCCCGATGTCCCAGCCCTTGCGCGCTGCATACATCTCCATCGTGATCGCCGTACACGACGCAAGGCTCGCCGCGAGCAGCTCCTGCGGGTCCGGACCGGTGTCATCTCCCCCTGACTCCAGTGGCTCGTCCACGAGCACCTGGTGATCGCGCACCTGGACGGTGTGCTTGAACGTGCTGTCGCTGCGTCTCGCAGTGGCTTTCATCCTGATCAGCCCCTCCATTGTCATAGCCTCCTCTGAACCTCCCCATCTACATGGTACTCCGGCAGCGGCATCACGAGAGGGGGTTGAACAGCAGGCCCGTGAGCAGCTTTGGGAAGAAGAAGGTCGACTTCGGCGGCATGTTCTCGCCGGCCTCGGCCACCGCTTGCACCTGCGCCACGGGCGTGGGGCGCATCAGGAATGCCACGTCGTACTCGCCCGACTGCACCAGCGCACGGGCCTCCTCGGCGGTGCGGGCGTAGCGGAAGTCGTGCAGATGGGAGATGTCCTCGTCGCTCAAGCCGAGCGCCCCCTTCAGCAGCAGTGTCTCCAGGATCCCCGTATCGAGGTGGCGATAGGCCTCGGAGTGCCCCTCCAGCGCCGCGTCGGCGATCGCCTGATCCTTCAGCGTGAGGCGCTGCGGACGCTTGGTGCGCGCGTCGATGTATCCCAGCTGCAGCGGTCCCGTGCCGGGCGGCGGTGCGATCTCCTGCGGCTGCACCTCGCTTGTCTCGAAGTCGCGGCGCAGCGCCTCATCGAGCGCCTGCAGGCGCGTCTCATCCAGTCCCGTTACGAGGCGGTGCGTGGGAAACACGGTGAGCCCGGGGTCCTCGAGCGCCACGAGGCACATCAGCACGTACTGATGCTCGCCCTCGCCGTCCAGCTCCTGCGCGTAGGCGCGCGCGGTCTCATAGCGGTGGTGCCCATCGGCGATCAAAAGCTCCTTGCCCCGCGTGGCGCCCTGCACCGCGGCGATCGCCTGCGCGTTCGTTACGCGCCAGATGCGGTGCACCGTCCCCTCGGCGTCCTGCGCCTCGCCCCACGGCGCCTCTTCGGTGGCGGGGCGCAGCACCTCCCAAGCGGCGTTGGCGGGGTCGGAGTAGAGCGAGAAGATCGGCGACATGTTCGCGCGCGTCGCCCGCGTGAGGCGCAGACGGTCCTCCTTGGGCCCCGGGTGCGTACGCTCGTGCGGGCGCACCCCGCCCGGCCCATATTCCTCGATCCGCACGCGGCAGAAGAAGCCGCGGCGTGTCTCACTCACGCCGTCGGGCCCCGTGTACTGCTGCGTATGCGCCCAGATCGCCGGCTCCTCATCGCGCACCACCGCGCCCTGCAGCTGCCAGCTCTCGAAGCGATCGCCCGCCGAGACGTAGGGATCGCCGCCACCCGGTTCGGCCTGCGGGAGGTCCACCGTCGCGACGTTGTAGGGGGAGCGCGCGAGGAGCTCCTCGCGCTGCGCCGCATCGATCACGTCGTAGGGTGGCGCCACCACATCCGCGAGGGCCCCCACCTGGGCGAGGTCATAGTGGAGTGCGCGCAGGGGTTGAACGTCAGCCATGGCGCGGCGGAGGCTAGCAGTGGGTGGGGCGGGCGGTGTGGCGATCCTGATCCGGCCCATCCGCACGCGATGCGAACATATGTTCGCCATGGCTCACGCTTCCTACATACGCGAGAAGACTCGTGCGATGAGAGTCGAGCGGCAGTTGACCATCGACGAACTGGCCGAGCGGATGGCGCTCTCGCGGAGCACGATCTACTACTGGGTACGCGATCTGCCCATTCCGAGTTCGGATTCCCGCGGCAAGTGGCCGGAGTCTGCGCGCCGTAAGGGAACCAAGGCGATGCAGCGCAAGTATCGGCTGCTGCGGGAGGAGGCGTATCGGGAGGGACTGCGGGAGTTCGAGGCGCTTGCGAGCGACCCGACTTTTCGGGACTTCGTGTGCCTTTATCTCGCGGAGGGATATAAGCGCAACCGGAACACGGTCTCGCTATGCAATTCGGACCCGGCGGTCATGAAGATCGCAGTCCGATGGATCCGTCGGCTGACCGATAGGCCGGTGGCCTTCGCCATCCAGTACCACGCCGATCAAGACCTCGACGAGCTCTGCAGGTTCTGGGGTGAGATCGTCTATGTCGATCCCGGCGCCATTCGGCGGCTGCGCAAGTCGAACAGCGGGCAGCTTGCGGGTCGTTATTGGCGTTCGCGCCACGGTGTCCTCACGGTGCGCGTCTGCGAAACGCGACTTCGCGCACGCCTCGAGGCCTGGATGGTATGTCTGCGCAGAGAATGGCAGTAGACTGTGACGTTCCACGCACGGGGCGTGGCGCAGCCTGGTAGCGCGCACCGTTTGGGTCGGTGAGGTCCCCAGTTCGAATCTGGGCGCCCCGATTGTAGGTTGTTGGAGTCAGGGAACTGCGACCCGCTCCGGATTGTCCGTCCTGCATGTCGGGATTGGCAGGAGAGTCGCATCATGCTTGCGCTCACGGTTCTTGGCCTGGTCGGTACCGCCGTACTCGGCATATACGCTATCTACGATCAACGCCGCAACCGTCGCGTAAGACGGCTTGTATACGACACGTCACCGTGCCGCTCGCGACCGCTTTTCGCAACGACGAGGGCTATAAGGTTTCGATTCAACTCGAGAGGCCGGGGCAGGATGCCCAGACTTTTGACGCGGCGTACTTGACGTTTGTCCGCTTTGCAAACTTTGGCCGTGAGCCGATCCGCAAAGACGACATCGCGCCGGCAAGCCCGTTGGTCCTTGAAGCAGAGACAGACGCGCCTGGAGAAATACTCGACATATCGCTTAGTTCGAGCAGTCGACGGGTGGCGTCGGTCGTCGTAGGCGAGACGATCAACCTCGGGCAGTTGGCGCAGACTAAGGCGACATTCGATTTTCTTGACTACCACGATGGCGGTATTGTTCGCGTGCTTAGCAGCGCGCAGCCTAAGGCGGTGAAGCTCCGGGGCGACATCATCGGCATGCAAACCGGGATTGTTGCGGCCGACCAGCCTCCTTCCCGGCGAAGGCCGTGCTGCATAGGCGCGAACAGCATACGACCCCGCGATCGCCAGCCGCAGAGCCAAACACCACCAATCGCCCCGATTGTTTGCTGTTGGAGTGCGAGCCGCAGGGGGTCAGTTCAGGCGGCGGCGAGAGCCGCTGCGAGCTCGTCTGCGTTCGTCTCGATCAGGCTGGGCACGGTGACGGTGATCTTGCCGTCACGCTCGACCAACCACTTCGCGTTGACGATCGTGATGCCGATGACCTCTCGCTTCTCGTCCAACCGCACGGCGTGGCCCTCGGGGGTGCCGAATGTCTCCGCTGCCTTCTGACGCTCGCCTCGGCGCAGGTAGAGCACGTCGCCGTCGTTGTCGTAGGAGACGTGATCGAACTCGTATGGCCCGACGTGGACGGTCATCGTTGCCAGCCTCCCTGTTGGGGATCGTCGGACTGCGGGAACGCCGTCACGACGCGATCCGCGTTGCCGCTGAACTCGGTTACGACCCGAATCCAGCGCTCTGGGCCTCCCTTGCGGAAGAAGCGCTCGCGTCCCGCTCGGGGGTCTGGTTCGCGGTGATCCGGTGCTTTTATCGCGGCCATCGTCTCTGCAAGGTACTCGCTCATCTCGACATGCTGGTCAAGCACATGATTCCACGCTACGTCGTCCATCTGAACAAGATGGCCCTCGGGGTTGCGAATCTCAGCGATGACGTGGCGCTCGGCGATGTGCCAAGGCTAGGAGCGCGTGCGGACGAAGGCGGCAAGATCGCATCGCCTCAGACGCGGAGCCGACGTGGCCCATAGCGTCCAGGCCGCCCACGAAACCGCACACGGCTCCACGAATCGCGAGCCGCAGAGCCAAACACCACCAATCGCCCCGATTGGTTGAACCATCGCGGTTCACGGGCTCGAGGACTCTGAACCAGTAACGGACGATTCGCTTTCCTGTGCACAAACGGGAGGCGCGCCGTTCCGTTATCGATATACATGAGCCCCAATCCACCACTGGCCGAGATCTATCGGCGGGCGCTCACGTACTCGAACCTGCCGCTGCTCGTGGAGATGCTCAGGCGCAGCAACGCCGGTCGCGACCGGCCGCTGTCGAACAGGGCCCTCGTGTCGCTCGTGCTCCGCTTCATGCGCAACTGCGGCAGGGTGCAGACGGCTTCGACCTTTGGGGAGCACCTGGCGATTGCCGCGCACATCATCGGAGTGCCGGCGCGTACCGATGGCTGCGTCATCGAATGCGGCTGTTACAAGGGCGGCAGCACAGTCAATCTCTCACTCGCCGCGGCGCTCGTGGAACGAGAGCTGCACGTGTTCGACTCTTTCGAGGGTCTCCCCGCGCCGCCCGCCGGTGGCGGTGAGAACGTCCTGCACCACGAACACGAGAGGCACTCCTACGAGCGCGGGATGTATGCCGGCTCGCTGGAGGAGGTGCGCGAGAACGTGGCCCGTTGCGGCGATCTGGGTGTCTGCCGCTTTCACAAGGGCTGGTTCGAGGACACGCTCGGGGATCTTGCTGCACCGTGCGTCACGGCCTTCGTCGATGTGGATCTGCGCTCGTCCCTCGAAACCTGCGTGCAGGCGATCTGGCCGGTGTTGGTCGACGGTGGAGCGCTGTTCGTCCACGAGGCCCGTCACCACGAGATTGCCTCCCTCTTCTTCGATGACGAATGGTGGAAGCGCAGCCTGGGATCCCCCGCACCGGGCCTGATCGGAGCTGGCACGGGGTTGGGTCTGGATCCACTGGTGGGCGGCTGGGGGAGTCAGCTCGGGTATGCGCGAAAGTCCGCGCTGGATGAGTACGAAAGCGTGCGCGGCTGAGAGAGCGCGCTGAGACGTAAATGCCTCCAAGGCGCAGATCGTGCGCCGCCACGAGTCGGAGACGAACCGCCCGCCCGCCGGCGCCAGTGCGGCCTCTCTCCATCCCAATCGGGCTCCGCAAACAAACTGCCGGGACAGCGCCCCAAACGCGCGGCCTAGAATGGGCGCGTAAACCCGGAGGCCGCGCGTGAGCCGGTGAACCGGCCCTGAGCTGGGCGCGAAAGGAGAGCACGCTTGATCCGAACGATGAGGGCCACGATGCTGCTGGCCGATCACGTGCAGGCCGCGGAGGGCAAGCTGAACCTGCTGGGCGGCGGCTGGCGCTGGACCGGCCCGGACCCCTCGACGTTCGGGATCGGAGTGGTGATCGAGTTCCCATGGGAGGCCGTGGGGGAGGAGCACACCGTGAAGCTCGATTTGATCGACGGCGATGGCGCGCCGGTCGAGCTTCCGCAGGGCGACGGCGTCTCCGCACCGTTCGGATTCGAGGCCACGCTGCCGGTCGCCGCGCCGCCGGGCTCCAAGCGCGGCACGCCGATCAACGTGTGCATCGGTGTGAACGTCGTGCAGCTGCAGCTTCCCCCCTCCGGCCGCTTCGAATTTCGCATGGAGATCGACGGCGAAGCGCACGAAGAGTGGCGCATTGGCTTCAACACCCGCCCCGAACCCCAGTCCCACGAGGCGTGAGCGCTCCTAGGAGGGCGCGGGCCGCCGTTCACCGTTCGCTCGCGGGCTCTCAGCACTTCAGAGAGGTAGGGTGCTGCTGATGAAGCGCGTGCTGATCCTCTCCTGGGAGTACCCACCTGTGATTGAGGGAGGCCTCGCACGACATGTGCGAAAGCTCTCCGAGGAGCTCGTGCGCCAGGGCATCGCGGTCGATGTCCTCACGCGCGGCGCCACGGGCGCCGGCGAGGGCGGCGCCGGCGAAAGCAACGGCGCCGTCGGTGACGGCAGGGTGGAGGTGGAGGAGCGTGGCGGCGTCACCGTCCACCGCGTGCGCGAGCCAGGCTGGCCGCGCGACCTCGACCGCTTCGTGGCGTGGGTGGAGCGCATGAACGAGGACATGCTCGTGGCCGGCAGCGCGCTCGCCGAGGAGCACTGCTACGACCTCGTTCACGGCCACGATTGGCTGGTCGTCAACGCGTGCTCCGCGCTTGCCGATCGCCTCGGTGTTCCTTATGTAACGACCATCCACGCCACCGAGCACGGGCGCCACCAGGGCTGGGTGGACAAGCCACCGCAGTCGCATATCCATGCGGTGGAGCGCTGGATGGCGCAGCGCGCGGACTCGGTGATCACCTGCTCGCACTACATGCGCGGGCACGTTGCGGACATCTTCGACATCGAGGAGGACCGCATCACCGTGATCCCCAATGGGATCGACCCGCGCGATTTGCGCCCGGTGGGCGACCTGGAGGCGCTGCGGCGCGAGTTCGCCGCCCCCGAGGAGCGTCTGGTGCTGCTCGTTGGGCGTCTTGTCTACGAGAAGGGCTTCCAGCTCGCGCTGGACGCGCTTCCGGGTGTGATCGAGCGTGTCGGCGGCGTGCGTTTCCTCGTCGCTGGATCTGGCACTCACGAGGCCGAACTCAAAGCGCAAGCCGAGCGCCTTGGTCTCACCGACCAGGGCGTTTTCCTCGGCTGGATCGGCGACGATGCGCTGCACTCGCTCTACCGCATCGCGGATCTCTGCGTGGTCCCCTCGATCTACGAGCCCTTCGGGCTGGTGGCGCTCGAGGCGATGGCCTCCGGCTGCCCCTGCATCGTCGCCGACACCGGCGGCCTGCGCGAGGTCGTGCCCTCGGGTGAGCGTGTGGGCCTGCGCTTCAACGGCGGCGACGCCGAGCATCTGGGCGTCATGATCGAACGCTTGCTCGTGGACGACGAGCTGCGCGACCGCCTCGTGGCGGAGGCCTCCGAGCACGTGCTGAGCTTCGATTGGAGTGATGTCGCCGAGCGCACGCGTGCGATCTATCGCCAGCTTGCGGGCTCCCCGGCCCACCAGCGGGCCTAAGGAAGGTCCGCGCGATGCCACACGGCCCGCGCGTGGCGGTACTGCGCCTGCTCTACCGCGTCGCCTTCCGCGTGGCTCAGCTGCGCGCGATCGTGCTCCCCGGCAGGGGTCGCGGCGTGAAGTGCCTGCTCACCCACGGGGACGAGGTGCTGCTCGTGCGCCACACCTACGGCCCCCGCGCGCTCTGGCAACTGCCGGGCGGCGGCGCGCATCGCGGCGAGCCCGCGGCGCTCACCGCCACGCGCGAGATGGGCGAGGAGCTCGGTCTCGGCGAGCAGGAATGGCGCGAGCTCGTGACGATCGATCTGCGCTTGGAACACATGCCTGTGCACCTCACCTGCCTGCACGCCGAGCTCTCCGAGCCGGGTGTACGCCCGGACCCGGTGGAGATCGCGCAGGCGCAGTGGTTTGCGATGGACGAGCTCCCCGAGCGCCTGGGCTCGGAAGTGGAGCGAATGCTCGATCTGCTCTACGGCCGCTCGCAATAGACTGGGTTCTCAGCGCGTTCAATAGCGATGGGAGAGGGTGGGAGGATTTGATGCTCGAGGGTCTCATGCAGGATGACTTCCCGCTCACGCTCCACCATCCGCTGCGGCGGATGCGCACCGTTCACCCAGACGCCGAGGTAGTGACGCTCACGCCCGATGGCAGCACGGTGCGGGCCGGCTTCGGCGAGGTCGCCGAGCGTGTGGACCGCCTCGCGCGCGTCCTTCAGCGCCTTGGGGTGGAGCCCGGGGACCGCCTGGGTACATTCGCATGGAATAACCAGCGTCACCTGGAGCTCTACATGGCGATCCCCTGCGTGGGCGCTGTGCTGCATACGCTCAACGTGCGCCTATTCAGCGAGCAGCTCCTCTACATCGTCAATCACGCCGAGGACGGCGTGATCTTCGTAGACGACTCGCTCGTGCCGCTGCTGGAGGAGCTCGCGCCGCAGCTGCCCAGCGTACGCAACTACGTGGTGATGGGTGAGGGCGACAGCGGATCGCTCCCCGGCGCGCTGCGCTATGAGGAGCTACTCGCTGAGGCCGGTTCGGGAGGTTTCGACTACCCGGCGGTGGATGAGCGTCAGGCGGCGGCGCTCTGTTACACGAGCGGCACCACCGGCAACCCCAAGGGTGTGCTCTACTCGCACCGCTCGATCTGCCTGCATTCCACCGCTTCGCTGATGACAGACGCGCTCGGCCTCTCCCGCCGCGATCGCGCGCTTGTCGTGGTGCCGATGTTCCACGCCAATGCCTGGGGCATCCCGCACGGCGCCACCCTCTCGGGCACCGATCTGATCATGCCCGATCGTTTCCTGCAGGCCGAGCCGTTGGCGCGCCTGATCGAGGCCGAGCGCCCCACGGTGATGGGCTGCGTGCCGACGATCTTCTCCGACCTGCTGCGCTACGCCGACGAGCACGAAGTGGACCTCTCTTCATTGAAGAACGCTGCCTGCGGAGGCTCCGCGGTGCCCCGCCAGCTGATGAAGGACTTCCAGGAGCGCCACGACGTGCGCATCTTCCAGGCATGGGGGATGACCGAGACGAGCCCCGTCGCGACCTACTCGCGCCCGGATGAAGGTAACGGCCACGACGATGCCTACTGGGAGGCGCGCGCCAAGCAGGGTCGCCCGCTGCCATGGGTCGAGCTGCGCCTGGAGGGCGACAGCGGCGATGAGGTGCCCTGGGACGGCCGCTCCACCGGCGAGGTGCAGGTACGCGGGCCATGGATCGCCTCGCGCTATTTCAACGATTCCTCTGGAGACGATCGCTTCGAGGAGGGCTGGTTGCGCACAGGCGACATCGCGGCAGTCGATGGCGAAGGCTTCATGCAGATCACCGACCGCTCGAAGGACGTGATCAAGTCTGGCGGCGAGTGGATCTCCTCGGTGGAGCTCGAGAATGAGGTAATGGCTCACCCCGACGTGATCGAGGCGGCCGTGATCGCCAAGCCCGACGAGCGCTGGGCGGAGCGTCCGCTGTGCTGTGTGGTCTTGCGCGAGGGCGCAACGCTCCAGGCGCAGGACCTCGTGGAGCACCTGCGTGGACGTGTGGCCAAGTGGTGGCTTCCCGACGAGTTCGCCTTCATCGACGAGGTCCCCAAGACGAGCGTAGGCAAGTTCGACAAGAAGGTTCTGCGCAAGCAGCTGCGGGAGGACTCCCTGGAGGGGCGCGTCGCCGTATGAGACGCTGACCGCGGCCGGACGGCAGGAAAACGCCAGATGAGGGACAATCACTAGGAGATACACTCCCTCCGCTGCCCACAATGACTTGAAAACGGGCCCCTTTTTTGGGGCCGGACAAACTTGACCACCAGAAAAGGTAGGTGTCTATGACTCGGATGTCTCGCACCCTTCTCGCGCTGCCCATCGTGCTCGCGCTTGCGCTTCCAGCCGCACCGGCGCTCGCGGCGACCACGACCACCGGCACCTCTGGCTACTACCAGACGCCCCCCAAGCCGGCGAGCGGCACCGGACCCTCGAAGGAAACCTCCACGCCAAAGTCGACAACTGCGCCCGCGAACACGACGCCGACTTCCACAACGCCTACGAGCCCCACGACGACAACCACCTCGCATGCAACCACGCTGCCCTTCACGGGCCTTGACCTGCGTTGGATCGTAGGCCTCGGAGTGCTCCTGGTAGGAGCCGGACTCTCGATTCAGATGACCCAGCGCCGCAAGCACCACGCCGGTCGCTGAGCGGCAGTCGAGCCTTACCCGAGCCGGGCGCGCCGCGCGCCCGGCTCGCCCGTGGCGGTGGCTGAGATAATGGCTCGATGGTCTCGAATCCCACCGAGCTGGCGCCAGGTCGCGAACATGAGCACGAGCGGCTTCTGGAGGAACTGCGCCAGACGCTGCGGGGCAGCGAGCGGCGTTTCGAGGCCGTGGTGGGATCGCTCAGCGACGCGGTGACGATTCGCGACCGGGAGCATCGTTTCCTGTTCGCGAATCGGGCGGCGATCTCCCATCTTGGTTTCGAGTCCTGGGAGCAGCTGCGCAAGACGCCGCCCGCGGAGATCATGAAGGACTACCTCGTGTGGGGAGAGGATGGTCGCGAGATCGCGATGGAGGACATCCCCTCGGTGCGGATCCTGCGCGGAGAGCCCGCCGAGCCGCTGCTGATTCGCACGCTGAATCGCGAGACACACCAGCAGCGCTGGAATCTGTTGAAGGCCGCGCCGCTGCTCGACGAGCACGGCGAGGTCGAAGCGACGATCACGATCATCGAGGAGGTGACCGAGCGCAAGCGCGCCGAGCTGCGAAGCGTGTTCCTTGCACAGGCAAGCGCCGTGCTGGCGTCTTCCTTGGACTACGAGCAGACCCTTCGCAACGTGGCCGAGCTCGCGGTCCCCGATGTCGCCGATTGGTGCGCGGTGGACCTCGTGGATGAGCACGGCGACCGCAAGACCGTTGCCGTCGCGCACGTCGACCCCGACCGGCTCAGCCTCGCGGAAGAGTTGCGTGGCTACACGCCGGATCGACCCGACCCCGAGCACGGCATCGGCCGCGTGCTGCGCACCGGCGAGGCGCTGCTGTTTCCCGAGGTATCCGATGAGATGCTCTTGCAGTCAGCGGTCGACGAGCGCCATCTCGAGCTGCTGCGCGCGATGCAGTTTCGCTCGGTGCTGATCGTTCCGATGCGCCTCGGTGAACGCACGCTGGGCGCGATGACGCTCGTGAGCGCCGAGTCGGCGCGCACGCTCGACCGCTTCGATGTGGAACTCGCCGAGCAGACGGCTGCGCGGGCGGCGGTGGCGATCGAGAACTCGAGGCTCTACAGCGAGCGCTCCTCGATCGCGCGCACGCTGCAGCAGAGCCTGCTCCCGGAGGAGCTGCCGCAGGTGCCTGGATACGATCTCGCGAGCGTCTACATTCCAGCCCGCGAGACGAGTCTCGTGGGCGGTGACTTCTACGACGTGTGGCCCGTCGCGGACAGCTGGTTCGTGCTGATCGGGGACGTCACCGGGAAGGGGATCGAGGCTGCGGCGCTGACGGCATTGGTCCGCCACACCGTGCGCACGGCCTCGGAGTTCCGCTCGAGTCCCGCGGAGCTGCTGGCGTTTGTCAACGAGACGCTCCGCAAGCGCCCCATGCTCTCGGTGTGCACCGCGATGTGCCTGCGGTTGGCTCAAGGGGAGATCACGCTCGCGGTGGGTGGCCATCCGCTGCCCCTCCACCTCACCGCGGGGGGAGTACGCGAGGTGGGCGAACCCGGCGTGCTGCTGGGAGCGTTCCCCGATATCCGCTGGCGGGACTCCTCACTGCGTCTCGGGGAAGGTGAGACGCTGGTGGCCTACACCGACGGCTTCACCGACGCGCGCGAGGCCGGGGGAGAGCGCTTTGGCTTTCGCCGGCTGCACGACACGCTCGCGGGCCTCGGCCCGGCGCCGGGCGCCAAGACGATCGCGCAGATGACACGCGCGCTCGACGCGTTTCAGGGCAAAGCGCATGCGGATGACACTGCGGCGATCGTTTTGCACCGGCTTGTCGACGACCGGCGGTAGAAGGCATCCAAATCTGCCGAGCGGCGCGGCCAGGCTGTGTCTACGCGGCCGGTCGCAGCGCTTGGGCTAGCGAATCTTTGATGTGGTTTAGCGGGAGGCAGGGCTCGCTGTCAGTGGTCGGCTCGCACGTCGCGCGACGAGCCAGTACGCCACCAGCCCAGCACCAGCGAAAGGGGCGGAGCAGCTCACACCGCTCAATAGATCGGCAGTCGTAAGTCCCGTGCCCGTAGCCCGATACAAAGCGGCAGGGCCGCCGAAGCTGAACACGGCTGCGACGAACATGGCAGCGAACAGTCCCGTGCCGACGAGCGAGACCGTGGCACGGGTGATGCTGAGCGTGGTGAGCTTTGGCTGAATGCCGGTCTCCAGTTGCGCGACGCGAACGTCCAACAGTTCGGGGCCTCCGATCGCCGCGACCCCCTCCAGCTCGCTCCAGTCGGGGCCACGGACGACCTTCAGTAGGGCGCCGACGAGGGGTCGGCGCCCACACGCTCTTACCGCTCGTCGGTCGGCGGCAAGCTCCCGACCCGCGAGATAACGGGCGCGTAGAGAATCCAGTGCGGGCAAGAAGAAGAACGCGGCCGAGAGCGCCTGCACTAATACGATCTTCAACGGGTCGAGGTTGCATACGTGGTAGCGCTCGTGCTCAAGAACCGCCCGCAGCTCATCATCGGAGACGCCCTCAAGGAGCCCGCGGCTGACCGCGACACGGGGAGTCAGGACGCCGTAAGCGAAGGAGAACCGCTCGGGCGCATCAAGAAGAACCACGCGCCCGCCCAACCCAACCGCTGATGCCGTAAGCACCAGCTCGTCGGGCAGCTCAAGCGCCAGCCCACGAACGCGGCGGGCAAGTCGTCGAGAGGCGACGATCTGACGGGCAACCGACCGGGCTCCGAACGCTAGACCAGCCGCTACCAGGGCAATGAAAAGGAGAACAGGCAGCAACGAGCCGCCGCTGTCCAAGAGCCCAGCAATCCCCTCGTGAGAAATCCGCGCCAGGACCAACGGGACGAGCACGCTCCCCACGGCGCCACAGAGCACATACATACCCAGCAGCAGCGCGAGGGACATGAGGGCAAGGAAACTGCGGTTGGCGCTGTCGAGCCTCATGCGTCCTCCTCAAGGAGACGACGCAGGCGGCGCAGAGCACCAGGATCGGCGCGCGCCTCGTCTACGAAATGAGCGACCGCCGCGTCGCCATAGGTACGGATCACGTCGCGTACCGCGATCCCGGCGGCGTCCGGGGCCGTCGCCTCATACACGTAGCTGCGTCGCTCACCCTGGCGCGTCAGGACGTTCTTCGCGGCGAGCCGGTTCATCACCGTCATTACGGTCGTATAGGCCAAAGGCTCAGGCCGCCGCTCGTTGAGCGCATCCACGATCTCACGAACCGACACAGGCCGACTCGCCTCCCAGATCGCATCCATTACCTCGGACTCAAGGGGAGCAAACCCTCGGCTTGCATTGCTCGGCCTTCCTGCCATGAGCGGGACTCTACTACATTCTCGTCGTGTATGCTCGGGCTATGAGTCGACATGCCTACGGGCCGCTGCCGCCGGGTCCTAGCGCCCCAGCATTCGTCAACACCGCCCGTCTTATCCAACGACCGTTGCAGTCGTTGCTCGGTTGGCGTGAGCGCTACGGAGACGTTTTCACCGTCCCACTCCTCGTCTTTGGCGTAGGCGTCTACGTCTCCGATCCGAGCGCGATCCGCGAGATGCTGACTGGCGAGCAATCCGATCTTCACGCCGGCGAGGCGAACGCCCCCCTCTCGGCGGTGCTCGGCGACCGCTCAGTCCTGACCCTGGACGGACGGGAGCACCTGCGCCAGCGAAAGCTATTGCTACCGCCGTTTGGAGGATCGGCCATCCAGAACTTCCGCACAATCATCCGCGATGTCGCTCAAGCCGACATCGGCAGATGGAGAGAGGGCGAGCGTTTTGTCATGCGCGAGCGGATGCGGGTACTCACCTTCGAGGTGATCGTCCGTGCCGTCTTCGGAGTAACTGACACAGACCGCATCAAGCGGCTGCGTAGCACTCTCGTCTCCGTGCTCGATATGCAGGCCGTTCTCTTTCTGCCCGACATGCTGCGCCGCGATCTCGGTCGCTATAGCCCGTGGGGCCAGTTTCAACGACGCTTGCAGGCAGCGGACGCGCTGATCTACGAGGAGATCGCCGTCCGCCGTTCCGCGCCGGACCTCGAGGACCGCACCGATGTTCTCTCGTTGCTGCTGCGCGCCCGCGATGAGGACGACCAGCCGATGACCGATGTCGAGCTTCGTGACGAGCTGATGACGATGCTGCTCGCCGGTCACGAGACGACCGCTACCGGACTCGCTTTCGCCTTCGACCTTTTGCTGCGCAATCCCCGCGTGCTTCACCGCTTGCGAGAAGAACTGACCGCCGGCGACGACACCTACCTCGACGCCGTTGTGACAGAGACGCTACGGCTGCGGCCGGTGATCGACGCCAACGCCCGCACGCTTACCAAGCCCCGCACGATCGGGGGATGGGACCTCCCAGCCGGTATCCGTGTCTACCCGGCGATTGCTGTCGTTCATCTGCGCGAGGATCTCTACCCGCAGCCCCACGAGTTCCGTCCAGAGCGGTTCATTGACGGCGAGGCGGAGTCCTACGCTTGGCTTCCCTTTGGTGGCGGCATCCGTCGCTGCATCGGCGCGTCGCTCGCCCAGGCCGAGATGGCTGAGGTAATCCGCACCGTCGTCTCAAGCGTCGATCTCCAACCGACACGGCCCGATCCCGAACCTGTTGTCGTGCGCGGGATCACGCTCGTCCCACAGCACGGCACGCCGGTCGTGGTGGGACGCATCGACGGGAAGCAGTCACGGCCTGTCGTTGGGGAGTATCCCAACCGCCGGCCTCTTGGAGAGATCGTCAAGGGCTATGACCGGGTTGCCCGACTCTACAGCACCTTGGAGCCGCTTTACCTGATCTTCCCGCCTGCCCGACGCAAGGCGGTCGCAGCACTCAACCTGAAAGCCGGCGACGCCGTTCTTGAGATCGGAGCCGGCACCGGGCGCAACCTGCCCTACTTGGTCGACGCGGTTGGCCCGAATGGCACGGTCATCGCTGTCGATGCCTCCGAGGGGATGCTGGCCGAGGCGCGCAAGCTCTCCGAGCGCCACGGCTGGTCAAATGTTCAGCTGCTCCGCCAGGACGCCTCCCAATTGCAACTCGATGGCGACGTTGACGCTGTGCTTTTCAGCCTCAGCTACTCGGTCATACCCGAACCCGGTCCTGCGCTGGCAAGGGCCTGGAAGCTGCTGCGTCCAGCCGCCCGGCTCGTCGTGATGGACATGGGACTAACCGACCCCAGGCACCGCCGCGCGCTCGGTGTCATTGCCCGCTTTCTCGAAAAGCTCGCGCCAGGCGACCCCTACTCGCGCCCGTGGGACGATCTCGCTATCTATGGTCAGGTAGCAACTGAGCGCTTCCTTCTAGGTCTGTACTACGTCTGCACAATCGTAAAGACGGCGGAGCAATGAACAAGGGGACCGCCCGGAGCCCTACCGCCGAGGCTGCTCAGCGAGCCAGTCATCGAGCATGGGCGCATCTAGTCGCGTCGCGCTGACGAGAGCGCCGCGATGAACGGCTCGCGGATCTCCGGGTCGCAATACCGTTCCTCAAGCGCCCGCTTCTCCGCGGCCGGGTCCGCTAGCCTGATATTCCATCCCCGCACCACACGCGAGCGGCAGCGACGAGAGACCATCACATGCTGGGCCAGGTAACGAGTGCGCTGTCTCACGGGCGAGTTTCGGCTGCGCTCAGGCGCGGTGAGCGAGGAATACTTCGCGACAAGTACCTATTCGAGTCAGATCCGCACCTGCTGCGCGAGACCCTTGAGCTTCTGGCAGAGCTGAAACACGGCGACCCAGGATGGCTGTTGAAATAAGACCTGTTGCAACCCGGCGCGACTGCGCACGTTCATCATGCTTCCGTGGCGGATTTATCGCAATGAGCCCAAGTGGGTCGCGCCGCTCTTGATGGACGTGAAGAAGCGCTTGGATCAGGACAAGAACCCGTTTTTCAAGCACGCGCAGGCGCAGTATTTCCTCGCCTATCGTGACCGGCAGTTGGTGGGGCGCGTCAGTGCACACGTCGATCAAAACTTCAACGAGTTTCAGGGCAACGAGTGGGGCCTGTTCGGGTGGTTTGAGTGCGAGGACGATCCCGAGGCGGCGCGAGCGCTGCTGGATGCAGCGGCGGGCTGGCTGCGCGAGCGCGGCCGGGACAGGATGGTCGGCCCGATGGACTTCACGACCAACGACGAGATCGGCGTGCTCATCGCCGGCTACGAGCACAGGCCGATCATCCTCTGTCCCTGGCACCACCCCTACTACCAGCGCCTATTGGAGCAGGACGCCGGCATGGAGAAGGCGATGGACCTCTATATGTGGAGCCTGCACGTCACCGGCCGCGAGCGCGTCAACCCGGCGATCTGGCAGGCCGCTGACCGCCTTGAGTCCGAGCACGGGATCGTGTGCCGCCAGTTCCGAAAGCGCGACCTACAGCGGGAGGTCACGCGCTTTCTTGAAGTCTACAACGCTTCGTGGGAGCGCAACTGGGGCTTCGTGCCACTCACCGAGGAGGAGGTCCGCCACTACGCCAAAGACCTCAAACCCGTGCTCGATGAGAACTGGGCGATGGTCGCCGAACACAAGGACACCGGCGAGGTCGTCGGTGCCGCACTGACACTCCCGGACTTCAATCAGGTTCTGGGGAAGCTCAACGGACGGCTACTGCCCTTCGGTTGGCTCACCGCGCTGCGCGCGAAGAAGAGCATCGACGCGGTGCGCGTGTTCGCACTCGGCGTCAAGCCCGCCTACCAGCACACCGGCGTCGCCGCCCGCTTCTACCAAATGCACTTCGACGCCGCCGAGCGCACCCCGCAGAGGGGCGGCGAGATGGGCTGGATACTGGAGACCAACACGCCGATGAACCGCGCGATGGAAGGCATGGGCGGCGAGATCAAGCGCCGATACCGCGTCTACGAGCGCACGCTCTAGCGACGATCCGCTCCACGCCCATCTACCCGCCTCGTCGTCCCACGCGAGAACCGCCAAGGGTTCGAGGGGTCGCTACAAGAGCAGATGGTTAACGGTTTGCACTCAGCTCGGGGGGAGGGTCGTGCTCGACGCCGAGCGTCCGCTGCATCCACGCGACGTCGTGCCATGCGCCGAACTTCCAGCCGATCCGCCGGTAGACGCCGACCGGCTCGAAGCCCATCGCTCGGTGCAGGCCCGCGCTCGCCTCGTTCGGCAGCGTCATGCCCGCGACAGCCATCCGGTAGCCGCGCGCCGCGAGCCGCTCCAACAGCGCCTCGTACAGCGCGCGACCCGAGCCGGTGCGTTGCCGGCCCTGCTCCACGTAGACGCTGACCTCGCACGAGAAACGATAGGCCGCTCGCTCCTGGTGCGGCCCGCCGTACGCGTAGCCAACGATGCGATCCTCATCTTCGCGTACGACCCACGCGTGCTTGCTCATCGCCACCGCTATGCGCTCGGCCATCTGCGCGGGCGTCGGCGGCTCGCCCTCGAAGCTGACGGCCGTCTCGCGCACATACGGCGCGTAGATCACCGCGCACGCCGGCGCGTCGTCCTCGCTCGCATCTCTTACCGTCGCACCGGACACGTTCGGCCGCAGCATACGCGGGCGCGTGCGAGGCGTTTGCAGCCAGGGCGGGCTGTAGAGTGCCCGGCCGCCCATGCACGAGCTTGTGATCTTCGACTGCGACGGCGTACTCGTTGACTCCGAGGTGATCTCCAACGAAGTGCTCGCCCGGATGCTCTCGCGCGAGGGCTTGCCAACGACACTTCACGAGGCCCGCCGCGCCTACCAAGGGCTCCTGCTCACAGACATCCGCGGTCGAGCCGAGGCGAAGCTAAGCCGGCCGTTGCCGCCTGAATGGCTCGCCGAATATGAGCATGAGCGCGCCAAGGAGTTCCACCGCTCGCTCAAAGCAGTGCCAGGCGCCGCTGAGGCAGTACAGCGGGTCAAGGCCGCCGGATTAAGGGTTTGCGTCGCTTCGCAAGGCGCGTTGGCAAAGACACGACTAACGCTCGGGCTGACCGGCCTTCGAGAGCTATTCCCGCCCGGCGCACTTTTCTCAGCTCACGACGTTCCCTGCCCCAAGCCCGACCCCGCACTCTTTCGGCACGCTGCCGCGACGATGGGCGTTCAGCCGTCGGCCTGCACGGTCATCGAGGACACCCCGTCAGGAGTCACGGCTGCCGTTGCCGCCGGGATGCGAGCGATCGGTTACGCGGCCGACAGCGATGAGCGTGCGCTTCGTAGCGCCGGCGCCGAGATCATCCGATCGCTGGACAAGCTCCCCGAATTCTTGGGCTTGCCCCGAACGTAAGAACCACACACCGCTCCGACTACCCAACACGCGTAGTCGGCGGCGTGGCGACCTGCACCACGCCTGGCCCGTCACGCAGCGCGTGGTAGACGATGGGCAGCTCTTCGACGACATCCCATGCTTCTTGCGTCTCGTCGTCCGTGAGGTTCCCGGCAGCTGCTTTCTTGGTCAGCGCGTTGGTGATCTCATAGCCAGCTGGTCGAGCATTGGCGAGCGGGCATTGACGGGGCGCATACCCAGCGTGGCCTGAGTGTGCTCGCCTATACCTACTGGGTCGGCTGCGTCGACCCAGCCATCGAAGCCCTGACAAATGATTCGTGCGGCGAGCGCCAATATCGGCCATACGGCTGCAATTTAACGGCCATACGAGCTTGAATTATCGGCCATACAGCGCTACTATTGATTGTGCCATGGAGTCTCTGAGGCGGGCTGCGTCCGAACTTTCGATTCCCGAGCGGACGCTACGTCGGGCCGCGTCCGAGGGTCTGGTGCATGGAGAGCGCGTCAGCCCGCGTCGCTTTCGGATTACGTTTCGGGAGGAGGCATACCTGCGTGGCCATTGGGAGTTGTTGCGGGCGCTGCGCGCAGCGCTGCGCACGGAGCCCAATGTCAGGCTTGCGGTGTTGTTTGGCTCGATAGCCACTGGGAGCGATCATGACCGTTCTGACGTCGATGTTCTGGTCGTGTTGCACGATCCAGGCGTAGGTCGGCTGGCTGAGCTGGCAGATCGGCTTTCCCGGCGTGTCGGTCGCGAGATGCAGCTTGTGCGGCTCTCCGAGGCGCAGACCTCGCCTGTGCTCATGGTCGACGTCATCGATCACGGGCGTGTGCTGGTCGATCGAGCTGATCTTTGGGCCGGCTTGGGAGAGGCTGCTCCGAGATGGCGGCGTCTTGCCCGTAGTGCCGAACGATCCTCACCTGCCACGATTGACGAGCCCGACCTCGACCATCACGCCGCATGACGACAGCCGATCCGGTCCCTGCTCCGCTCGAGGCGAATAACCCTCAGCGTGCGCGGGCGTTGAAGGCCAAGATCCGAGATCGGGTGAGCGATGTGCGCCGCCATCTGCTCGCGCTGCGCACCGCGATGGCGGAGTTCGGCGACGACTTCGAGCTGGATGCTTTTCGTATGGCGTACGGGTCGGAACTACGCGAACTGCGGCGCATGCTCGTCCACGAATACGCGACGGCCACGGCCGAGCAGGTGCACGAGTCCGCCCTCATCGTGACTGGCAATTTCCCGGCTTTCTACGACGCGTACCGGGTGTGGATCAAGCGTGCCTTCGCGGCCCAACCCTGACGCATCCCGCGCAGGTCGATGCGTCCAATGGCTGCGCCTTGGAATGCTGGGCGGGACTCGAGCATCGCTCCGCGCCCCCGCGGCGCCCCTGGGAAATCAGTGGGGAAATTAAGAACCCCAGTTTGGACCCCTGATAGTCTAAAATGGCTTGGGAAAAGGCTTTGCGGCAGTGCCGGAGGAGGGACTCGAACCCCCGACACGCGGATTATGATTCCGCTGCTCTAACCAGCTGAGCTACTCCGGCGGGAGCGCGCAGTTTAGCCTTTGAGTCCGATGCCCAAGGCGCCCCCTCTGCTCCTCGCGGTTCCCAACGTCTCCGAGGGCCGGGACCGCGCGAGGCTGGAGGCGATCGAGCGGGCCTTCACCGATGAAGGCCACGCGCGTCTGCTGGATAGGCACGCCGATGTGGATCACCACCGCGCGGTGCTCACCCTGCTGGGCGCCCCGGCAAGCCTCGCGCAGGCGGTGGTAGGAGGGGCGGCAGAAGCGGTGCGCTCGATCGATCTCGACGAGGTGGAGGACGCGGACGCGGATCGCGCACACCACCAACTCCACGGTACGGGCACGATCGAGGTGTCGCGCGGTCAGCACCCCCATGTGGGCGCGCTGGATGTGGCGCCGATCGTGTACCTCGATACGAACGCGCGCGGCGCGGCGTGCGCGGAGGCGCTTGTGGTGGCAGATCGGATCGGGGCGGAGCTGGAGGTGCCGGTGTTCCTGTACGGCGAGCTGGGCGGCGGTCGTACGCGCGCGGAGTTGCGGAAAGGGGGGCCGCGCGGGGTTGGCGGAGCGGATGCGCACAGGGATGCAGCGCCCTGACTTCGGCCCGCCGGCGCTGCATCCAACGGCGGGGGCGACGCTCGTCGCGGCACGCGAGCCGTTGGTGGCGTTCAACGTGGAGCTCGCGGTGCCTGCGAGGATCGAGGAGGCGCGCCAGATCGCGAGCCTGATCCGCGAGGGCGGTGCCGAGGGCTTGCCCGGGGTAAGGGCGATAGCGGTGACGCTCACGCGCGCGTCCGACGGGCCAGTGGCGCAGGTGTCGATGAATGTGGAGCGGCCGCTGGAGCTCCCCCTCCGCACCGTCGTGGAGGCGATCCAGCGCCACGCACAGGTAGCGGTGGCGGAGATCGTGGGACTGGCGCCGCGCGCCGCCCTGAGGGGATTCCCGGCCGAGATACCGATGCCCACGGCTTCGATCCCAAGCGCCAGGTGATCGAGAACGCATTAGGCTAGAGGTCGATGGCTCAGACCAAGCGCAAACGCCAGACCAAGCACCGCGGCAACGCCGCTGGAGTGGTGGAGGCGCGCGGGCGCACAGGACGCAAGCCGACGGCGGCGGAGAAGAGCCCCGAGGGCCGTGAGAAGGCACGCACGAAGGCGGCGAAGGGGAATCGCCTGGACAAGGAGCCCTCCTGGAGCGGGGCGTTCTACCGCGCAATGGCCGCGGCGGTGCTGATGCTGCTGGTGAGTTTGCTGCTGGGGTTCAAGTCCTCGCAGGTGATCGCGCTGTTCCCGGTGGTGCTGTTGCTGTATGTGCCGGTGAGCTACTACAGCGATATGTGGCTCTATAAGAGGCGCCAGCGCAACAAGGCAAGCAGCGCGAAGGCGAGTGGGTAGATGGCCCCCGACGTGCGCATGTTCACTGTGGGTCCGGTGCAGGAGAACGCTTACATCGTGCGTGCGAGCAGCACGAGCACGAGCGCGGTGATGGTGGACCCCGGCGAGGAGCCCGAGCGGCTGCTGGCGGCGGCGAAGGAGCTGGGGGTGCAGATCGAGGGGATCCTGATCACGCACTGCCACTTCGATCACATCGGCGCGGTGGCGCCGGTGGCGAAGGCGAGCGGAGCGCCGGTGTGGTGTCCGGAGTTCGAGCGCCCGCTGCTCACCGACATCATGCGCTGGGTGCCGGCGGGCTTTGGGCCGTTTGAGAACTACGAGCCCGAGCACACGGTGAAGGGCGGCGAGCGGGTGAAGGTGGCGGGGATGGAGTTCGAGGTGATCTCCACGCCGGGCCACAGCCCTGGCCACGTGACCTATGCGCTCGCGGGGGACTCAGGCGATGGCGCCGAGGCACCGTTGCTGCTCTCGGGCGATGTGCTCTTCCAGGGCTCGGTGGGCCGTGTGGATCTGCCGGGCGGGGACTGGAATACGCTGGAGCGCTCGATTGGCGAGCTGATCAGGCGCTACCCCTCGCAGACGGTTGTGTATCCGGGGCACATGGGCGTGACGACGCTGGGGCGCGAGCTGAGCACGAACCCGTTCCTCAGCGAGCTGCGCGTTCCCGCGCCATCGCCCACCGCCAACCAGACGGGGTCCGCCAACGAGCCGCAGGCCGCGCAGGCACCTCTCCCTCAGAGCGGACGGTGAGCGCTCCCAAGCTGCAGGCTCCCAAGGGCACCTACGACGTACTCGGCGAGCAGGCGATCGCGCGCGAGGCGCTGCAGGCACGCGCGGCGGCGATCCTCGAGGGGGCGGGCTACGAGCGGATCGAGACGCCCACGCTGGAGGCGACGGAGCTGTTCGCGCGCGGCGTGGGGGGATCGACGGACATCGTGCAGAAGGAGATGTACACGCTCACCGATGGCGGTGGGCGCTCGCTGACGCTGCGCCCGGAGGGCACCGCGCCGGTGTGCAGGGCGTATGTGGAGCACGGGATGCACAAGCGCCCCCAGCCGGTGAAGCTGTGGTACGCGTCGAGCTTTTTCCGCTACGAGCGCGCGCAGGCGGGGCGCTACCGCCAGTTCTGGCAGGTGGGCGCGGAGGCGCTGGGCAGCGAGGATCCGGCGGTGGACGCCGAGTCGATCGTGCTGCTGGGGAGGCTCCTCGAAGAGATGGGGGTAAAAGCACGTCTGCGGCTGTCGAGCCTGGGCAGCAGCGAGAGCCGCGCGGCGCACCGCGAGCGCCTGCAGGCCCACCTGCACAGCCACGAGTCCGAGCTCTCCGAGGAGGTGAAGGGGCGGATCGAGCTGAACCCGCTGCGCGCATTCGACTCCGATCACGAGGGCACGCGGAGGGTGATGCAGAGCGCGCCGCGCCTGCTGGAGCACCTGAGCGAGGAGGATGCGGCGCACTTCGCGGAGGTGCGCGCGCTGCTGGATGAGGCGGGGGTGGGCTACGAGGTCGACTCGACGCTGGTGCGCGGCTTGGATTACTACACGCGCACGGTCTTCGAGTTCACATCCGAGGAGCTCGGCGCCCAGAGCGGCGTGGGCGGCGGCGGTCGCTACGACGGCCTGGTATCCCAGCTCGGCGGTCCCCCGACCCCCGGTATGGGCTGGGCGGCGGGGATCGAGCGGATCCTCTTGGCGGGCAACGCGCCCCTGCCGGCGGCCCCAAGGCTGGACCTGTATGTGGCGGTGGTCGATCCTAATAGGCCCCCACAGGGGGGGCCGAGCGGGCCGCGCGCCGAGAACCGGAGGGCTGCGTTCAGGCTCCTGGGCGAAGTCCGCAAGGCAGGTTTGACAGCGCAGATGGAGATGGCAGGCAGATCGCTGAAGGGACAGCTGGGGCAGGCCAACAGGCTCGGCGCGCGCTACGTGGCGATCGTGGATGGCGCTCACATAGTGCTCAAGGACATGCAGGGCGGCACCGAGCGCGGGCTCGCAAGTGAGAGGGCGCTCGCGGCGCTGCTGGCGGACGAGATGGGCGAGGTGGCCGGGCACTGAATCGGGTTCTCAAGGTCCAAGGGTCGCTGCAGGGCTCAACTTAGTCGCGCGAAATGCCGAATGCAGGAGCGATGGCTCAGGTGTCACGCCCCTTTCAGATTGCCCTGGCAGCACTTGTGCTGTTCGTGGGCGTGTGGTTCATCGCGCTGCACCGACCCGGCTCGGGCCCAGGCAGTTCCTCTGCGAGCCCCGCGGCGTCCTCGGCCGCTTCCCCGAACTCCAGCTCCAGCTCCGGCGCGCCGGGCTCGAGCACGCCCGTCTACCACGGCTCGGCTCCGGGCGTGGAAGGGCTGACGCGCGCGATCGACAGGGCGCACGGCGCGGTGGCGACCTCCGAACAGAACGCAAAGCAGCTGCAGAACAAGTCAGAACAAGCTTCCAGCGCGGGTGGAGCACCCGCCGCGAGCGCCTCCACGCAGCCCGCGCAGGCGGGCGGCGCGTCGGTGACGGTGAGCCACTCCAAGACCACCGTTCATCGCGGGCACGCAAAGACTTACACGACGACGGTGCACACTACTGTGGGCAAGCCGGCGCACCCGAACGCCACGACGGTCTCCAACGCCCAGGCGGCGATCCTGCAGAAGGAGCTCGCGCACGGGCAGACGGTGCTGCTGCTGTTCTGGAATCCCAAGTCCAGCGACGATGTGTCGGTGCGCAAGGAAGCCAAGGCCGTGGCGGCGCGGATGAACAAGAAGGTGGCGCTGCACGTGGCCCTCCCCGCGCAGGTGGGGCAGTACGGCTCGGTGACGCGCGGCGTGCAGATCTTCCAGACGCCCACGCTGCTGCTGATCGATAAGAAGGGCCTCGCGGTGACCATGACGGGCCTGATGGATCAGTACGCGATACAGCAGGGCATCCTCGAAACCAAGCACGCAAAGTAACGCGGCCTAAACTCAACGGAGCATGTCCGTTGAGGCACTGACTCACCATCTCGAAGCACCGACCGGACGCGGGCACATGCCCGCGCGGGCGTTCACTGGCGCTGCGGGTGGGGCCGCGTGCGGGGATCTGGTGCGGGTGTCGCTTCAGATCGATCCCTCCGATCCCACTGGCACGGTGGTGGACGCCGGCTTCGATGCGCACGGCTGCGGTGCGGCGATCGCCGCGGGCAGCGCGACTGTGGCGCTCGTTCGTGGAACGCCTCTCCTGGATGCCGCCCGGGTGGGCGCCGATGAGATCGCAGACGAGCTTGGGGGGCTGAGCGCGGCCAAGCGCCATGCGGCGGAGCTGGCGGCCGACGCGCTGCACCGCGCGCTCGGTGGCGCCGCGCGCGCGCAGGCGCAGCTGGCCCCCGTGGCGCAGCGCACGGTGGTGGCGATGAGCGGCGGCGTGGACAGTGCGGTGGCGGCGCTGCTCACCGCGCGCGCGGGCCGCGAGGTGGTGGGCGTGACGCTCGAGCTGTGGTCGGATCCTGAGAACGACGGCGATCGCAGCTGCTGCTCGGCGCAGGCGGTGCGCGGCGCGCGCGAGGCTGCACACCGAATGGGGACGCCCCATTTCTCGATCGACCTGCGCGAGGAGTTCCGCGCGGGCGTGGTGGAGCACTGGCTCGCGGGACACGCCGCGGGAGAGACGCCGAACCCCTGCGTGCGCTGCAACGGAGATGTGCGTCTGGAGGCGATGCTCGAGCTGGGCGAAGGCTGGGCAGCCAACGCTCGTGACGGGCCACTACGCGCGCGTGGAAGGGCGATCCTGCTCGCGGATGCGCGGTGCGATCCGGTGAAGGATCAGAGCTATGTGCTCTCCGGGCTCTCGCCGAGTCGCTCGCGCGGTTGCGCTTTCCGCTCGGGGAGATGCACAAGCGCGAGGTGCGCGAGGTGGCCGAGCGCGAGGGACTCGCGGTGGCGCGCAAGCCCGACTCCCAGGATCTGTGCTTTCTCGCGGGCACGCGCCTGCCGCGCTTTTTGGAGCGCCACGGCGAGCTGCGCGCAAAGCCAGGGCGGATCGTCGATCTCGCGGGCCGCGAGCTGGGAGCTCACCGGCGGCATCGCTCATCACGATCGGTCAGCGCCACGGGCTCGGGATCGGGGGGCGGCGAGCCGCTGTACGTGCTCGCGACCGACGCCGTCGCGAACACCGTTACGGTCGGCTCGCGCGAGGCGCTGCTCACGCGCACTGTGGCGGTGCGCGAGGTGACGCTGCGCCGCGGCGGCGCCCTCGTGGACCACGTGAAGGTGCGCTCGCGCGGGCGGCGCGTGCCCTGCCGCGTGGCGCATACGGCCGAGCCGGGCCTGCACGCCAGATCGAGGTGGAGCTCGAGGAGGCGATCGAGCGCACCGCGCCGGGCCAGATGGCGTGTCTGTTCGCGGGCGAGTCGATCGTCGGCTACGGCACGATCGCCGCGTAACCACCGTCGTTGAGTTGCCCAGCCTGGTCGGCCGCGGTGGCGAAGACGTTGTAGGTGCCAGGGCTTGAATATGTATGCGAAGGGGCGCTCACCGCAGATCCGGCGCCGTCGCCGAAGGACCAGGTGGGAAAGCCCACGCCGGTGAAGAGGTCGCTCGCGGTTAGCGTGAACGTGACCGGCTGTCCCGCCGCCGCGCTCGCGGGGCCTTCGATCTTCAGAACGGGGCCGGTGGCGTCGTAGATGCGCGCGAGGATCGTGTTCGGCGAAATGTTCCCAGCCGACAACGGCGTCGCCCGCGCTGTCCATCGCCGGCCGAGGCGCCGTCGGAAGGAGGAAGTCGATCCTTCTCCCCGCCGGCGCTGAGCGTCGTTTCGGGGCCGAGGGCCCCTTGCCGGAGGCGTCGATGCGCGAGAGCTCGGTGCGGATGCGCTGTGGGTGGACTTCGAAATCTTCCTCGGTAGAGGACAACGATCCCGCCTGGCGTACGTCGGCGTGGACGACGCCTTTCAGCGCCCGAACAGCGGCGATGTCGCCGCTCGGTCCCATCGTGACCGTCGGTGCGACCCCGATGGTCGTCGTTTTGGCGGAGTTGAATGGGCTCCGCGGGCAGCCAGGCGTGGCGTGCGCGAACGCGGCGCGGCAGCCAGGCGCACGCGCGCAGAGGCAGCTCGCCGTGAACGAGGCAGCGTGTACAGACGCCGACGCGGCATGTCTCCCACCTTCTACGGCCGGAGAACGCTCAGTTACATGAGCCTCTGCAATGCGGCGGCCGGACGGCATTGGCCCCCGCTCGCTACCCTCGGTGCCGACCATGGCGAGAATCGGCACCGATGAGATCCGCGAGCGTATCTGAGCTTCTTCGAGGAGCGCGGCCACAGGCGCATCCCCTCGGCCTCGCTGGTGCCCTCCGCGCACGATCCCTCCGCGCTGCTGACGGTCGCGGGGATGCACCCGCTGAAGCCGTATTTCCTCGGCCAGGAGGCGCCGCCGGCGCCGCGCCTCACGAGCTGCCAGAAGTGCTTTCGCACGGTCGATATCGGCAACGTCGGCAACACCGACGCGGCACCTCACCTTCTTCGAGATGCTCGGGAACTTCTCGATCGGCGACTACTTCAAGCAGGAGGCGATCGCGTTCGCGTGGGAGCTGTCGCTGGAGGTGTTCGGCTTCGACCGCGAGGATATCTGGGTGACGGTGTTCGAGGGCGACGAGGCGCTCGGGCTCGGGCCCGACGAGGAGGCGATCGGCTGCTGGGAGGCGGTGGGGGTGCCGCGCGAGCGGATCGTGCGCTGCCCGCGCTCGGAGAACTTCTGGCAGGCGGGCCCCACGGGGCCGTGCGGGCCGTGCTCTGAGCTCTACCTCGATCGGGGGCTCGGTTCGGCAGCGGCCGACGACCTGCCGGGCGGCGAGAACGAGCGCTTCCTGGAGTACTGGAACCTCGTGTTCATGCAGTACGACCAGTCCGTCGGCGCGAACGGAGCGTCGACGCTGACGAGCTGCCCGCGCACAACATCGACACGGGCCTCGGCCTCAACCGCATGGCGGCGATCCTCCAGGGCAAGGACTCGGTGTTCGAAACCGACCACTTCCAGCCGCTGATCGAGCTGGGCGAGGAGCTCTCCGGGCAGCGCGCTACGGCGAGGAGCCCGGCACCGACCGCGCGCTGCGCATCCTCGCCGACCACGCGCGCGCGATGACGTTCCTGGTCGCCGACGGCGTGGTGCCCTCCAACGAGGACCGCGGCTACGTGCTGCGGCGGGTGATGCGCCGCGCGATCCAGCAGGGGCGCGCGCTGGAGATGGCGCCCGGCTTCCTCACGCGCTACGCGCGAGCGCGTCACGCGAGATGATGGGCGGCGCGTACCCCGAGCTGGCGAGCAGCGCGAGTCGATCGACGAAGTGGCTCGCCGCGGAGGAGGAGGGCTTCGGGCGCACCCTCGCGCAGGGCACCAAGCTGCTCGACGAGCTGATCGCGTCGGCGCGGCAGAGGGGAGCGGAGGGCATCGCCGCGCGAGGACGCCTTTCAGCTGCACGACACCTTCGGCTTCCCCTTCGAGCTGACCACGCGAGCTGGCTCGCCGAGGAGGGGCTCAGCGTCGACGAGGAGGGCTTCGAGCGTCTGATGGAAGGCCAGCGCGCACGCAGCCGCGGCCGCAGCTCGGGGGTGGCCGCGGATCAGTACGACGAGGCCCGCGGAGCGCGCGCGCGAGCTCGCCGAGCAGACCGGTTTCAGCACGCAGTTCACCGGCTATGAGCCCGACGAGCAGCGCACCACCGTCGGGGTGCTCGCAGCCTCGAGGCCGGCGATGACGGCGCCGAGCCGCACAACGGCTCGCCGGGCGCCGCTGAGGCGCCGGGCGGCGGCCATCGATACTCAAGCTCGCCGACTCGCCGTTCTATGCCGGCCGGCGGCGGCCAGGTCGCGGACACGGGCACGATCGAATGCGAGCGACGGCGACTGCCGCGCGCGTGTTGAGGACGTCCTCCGCCTCGGCGACGACCAGGCGCTCGCGGTGGTGCTCGAGCGCGGCGAGCTGCAGCCGGACGAGCGCGTGCTCGCGCGCGTGGACCACGCTCGCGCGGCACGCGACCGAGCGCAACCACACCGCCACGCACCTGCTGCACGCGGCGCTGCGCGAGCGCCTGGGCGGGCACGTGCGCCAGGCGGGCTCCTACGTGGGGCCGGACAAGCTGCGCTTCGACTTCAGCCACGGCCAGGCGCTCACCGCGGCAGAGCTGCGCGACGTCGAGGACCAGGTGAACGCGTGGATCGCGCGCAACGACCCGGTGCGCCCGATCACCACGACGCTGGAGGAGGCCAGAGCGGCTCGGCGCGATGGCGCTGTTCGGCGAGAAGTACGGCGAGGTCGTGCGCATGGTGCAGGTCGGCGAGGGCGAGTACTCGCGCGAGCTGTGCGGCGGCACGCACGTGCGCTCGCACTGCCGAGATCGGCCCCTTCCGCATCCTCTGCGAGACCTCCAGCGCGGCGAACGTGCGGCGCATCGAGGCGCTCACGGGGCCCGCGGCGGTGGAGCTGCTGCGCGAGCACGACCGCTGGCTGCAGCGAGATCGCGCCGACGCTGCGCACTCGCCCGAGCAGGCGCCCGGAGGCGGTGCGCGAGCGCGAGCTCGAGCGCAAGCGAGCTGGAGAAGGCGCTGAAGAGCGCCGGAGCCGGCGGCGGAGGTGCGGCGCCGGCGCCGGATCGATCTCGATGCGCTGGTCGGGCGCGTCGCGGAGCGTCGCCGGCGCGCCGCGTGCTCGCCGCGGCGGTCGAGGTCCCCGACGCGAAGGCGCTGCTGGACTCGCTCGATCGGGTGCAAGGGCGGGCTCGCCGAGGCGGCGATTGTGCTTGGCACGCGCGGTCGACGGCCGCGTGCATCTCGTGGCGAGCGTCGCGCCCGGCGCTGGTCGAGCGGGGCGTGAAGGCGGGTGCGGTGGTCGAAGGCCGCGGCCGACGGTCGTCGGCGGTGGCGGCGGCGGGCGCGACACCGTGGCGCAGGCCGGCGGACGCCACCCGGAGAAGCTGGACGGAGGCGCTCGCCGCTGCGCGCGCGACGGCGATCGCGGCTGCGCGCCTCGCGGCGGATGATGCGGATGCGCTGATGCGCGTGCTCGCGCTCGACTACGGCAGCGCCCGCTGCGGCGCGCGCTCAGCGACCCGACCGGCACGATCGTCACGCCGCTGCAGACGTGCCGCGGCCGCTCACCCGGCGCGGTATGGCGGCGATGAGGCAGCTCGTGCGCGAGCGCGAGGTCGAGCGGGTCGTGGTGGGCCTGCCGCTGTCGCTTGCGCGGCGAGGACACGACGCAGACGCGCGAGACGCGCGAGTTCGCGCAGGCGCTGGCGCATGCGCCGGCGGGGGAGCGGGAGTGCCGGTGGAGATGCACGACGAGCGCTTCACCACGCGCATGGCCCAGCGCGATGGAGGGCGCGACGCGGACGAGGACTCGCGCGCCGCCGCGCACCTGCTGGAGAGCTGGCTGGCGGCGTGGCACCGGGAGCGCTCGCGTCAGGCCTCCTCCGGCTAGTCTTGAGCCCGTGTTCAAAGGCAACCGATCACAGTCCGGCGGCGAACGCACCGCGGAGGAGCGCGAGCGCGACCGCGAAGAGCGCGAACGCGCGTCGCGGCGCGGAGCCTCCGGACGCGGCCACTCCAGCCGATCGAGGAACCAGCGCCCGTCGAGGAGCCTCTGCCTCTCGAGGAGCCCCTGACGTTCGCGGACCCTCTGCCCGTCGAGGGCATTGCCCCGCTCGCGCAGGCCGGCGAGGAGGCGCAGCCGACGGTCGAGCACGCGCTCCCGAGGAGCCCTCAGCCCGATCGCGCGCTCTCGAGGAGGTCCTGACCGCCGCAGACGCCGGTCGATGAGCCGCCGGTGCGAGCTCGCCTCCGAGGAGCTGCCGTTGCCATCGGCGGTGAAGACTCCCCCGCGCCGCTGCCCGCGCGACGCAACTCGCGCATGAACAAACGCGTGAACCGCCTGCGCGAGCGGCGCGCGTCCTCGCATCGCTGGCAGCGGCGCTGGGCGATCCGCCTCGGCGCGCTGCTGGCCCTCGCGGCGGTCGTGGCGGCGGTGCTGGGCGCTCGCGCAATCGCAGGGCGCTCCCCCGCCAAGCCGCGGCCGTGGCGCCGCGGGTGGTGAAGGTGACGATCCCCGAGGGTTACACGCGCGCACAGATCGCGGCGCTCGCGAAGGGCGACGGCCTGAAGGGCAACTACCTCGCCGCGTCGATCCGCTCGCCGCTGCTGCACCCCTCGCGCTACGGCGCGCCGCACGCGAACGCCAACGCTTGAGGGCTTCCTGTTTCCGGCCACCTACGACCTCTACAGCGGGCGCGCCGTCAAGCATCTGGTGGAAGAGCAGCTGTTGGCTTCCGCGAAAACTTCGGCGCTGTCGAGATCCGTCGCGCGCACGCGCTTGGCGTTACGCCCTACGAACTGCTCACGGTGGCCTCGCTGATCGAGCGCGAGGCCGAGGTGCAACGCGACCGCCCATTGATCGCGGCGGTGATCTATAACCGCCTGCACCTGCACATGCCGCTGGGTATCGACGCGAGTATCCGCTACGCGCTCAGACGATTTCTCAAAGCCGCTCACCGAAGCGCAGCTGCGCACCAACTCTCCCTACAACACGCGCCTGCACACGGGCCTGCCGCCGACGCCGATCGGCAACCCCGGGCTCGCTTCGATCCACGCGGCGGCGCACCCCGCGCACGTGGCGTACCTCTACTACGTCGCTGCCGCCGATGGCTGCGGCGAGCACGTCTTCTCGAAAACCTTCGCCGAATTCGAACAGAACGCCGCGGCCTACCGCGAAGCGGTGGCCAAGAACCACGGGCGGGTCCGCCACCTGCCAGCAAAGTGAGAAGTGATGCCCCGACTGGGGGTGCTCGGCTGGCCGGTGGCGCACAGCCGCTCGCCCGCGATGCACAACGCCGCCCTTGCGGCTCTGGGAATGGAGGGCTGGCGCTATCAGCGGCTGCCCGTCGCCCCCGAGCTGTTCGAGGAGACGACCCGCGCGCTGGGCGGCGCGGGCTTCGTGGGCGCCAACGTCACGATCCCGCACAAGCAGGCGGCGCTGGCGCTGGCCGGCGAAGCCACGCCGCGGGCGCGGGCGATCGGCGCGGCCAACACGCTCACATTCGCGCCCGGTGGAACGATCGCCGCCGAGAACACCGACGCGCCGGGGCTGATTGCCGCGATGGACCTCTCCATGGGAGGGCTGAGTGCGCTCGTGCTCGGCGCCGGGGGCAGCGCCCGCGCGGTTGTGTGGGCGCTGCGCGAGGCCGGCGCTGAGGTTTCGATCTGGAACCGCACGGCAGCTCGCGCATCAGCTTGGCCGACGAGTTCCAAGTGCGCGCCGTTACCCGCCCCAGCGGAGCCGATGTGCTTGTGAACTGCACTTCGGTGGGCCTACAACGGTCGGCTAAAGAAACGACAGAGCCCTTGCAAGAACTGGGTCTTCTGCACGATCAGGTCGGTGAGTACTCCTATGTTGTCGACCTCGTCTACCGAGACACCCCCACACCACTGCTCGCCGCCGCTCAGGCCGGGGGCAGTCGCACGCTCGACGGGCTCGAGATCCTCGTCGCCCAGGGCGCGCTCAGCTTCGAGTTGTGGACCGGCAGGGAGGCACCGCTGGACGTCATGCGCCGGGCGGCTCGCCTGGGGGGGACGGCTAGCGGGATCTGGGGCGCCGGGCGTCTGGCGCCCGCACAGCGGCGCGCACACGAATCGCAGCGCGGAATTTCGGTCGAGAGTTGGCGCGAGGAGCGACGCGTCAGGACCGGGACCATGAGCGAGCAGAGCCCCGATCTGCACGCGATCTTCGGAATGGAGGAGTCCGCCTCGGCTGGGGCGGACTCGGTCGTGGGTGTGGCCCCCCCCGAGGCGAATCAGGTCGTCGGCCTCGCGCCTGCCGTGAGTGAGCCGGTCGTCGACCTCGCGCCGCCCGAGCTCCCGCCGTCGAGCCGCGGTCGCGCGCGAGCCGCAGGCGCCCGAGTCGCCTCAACAGCACTCCGCCGGAGGGGAAGGCGAAGCCGAGGAGGCGGGGCGCACGGGTCTCACCAAGCCCTCGCGCCGCGGCTCCTCCTCGCGCTTTCTCACCGATGTGATCGTCGATATGGGCCTCGCGCCGCGTGCGCGCGTGGAGGAAGCGATCGAGTCCTCGCGCTCCACCGGCACCACGCCCGAGCGGGTGCTGGTGGCCGACGGCGCGCTCACCACCGACGGCCTCGCGCGCGCGCTGGCCGAGCGCTATGGCCTCGACCACCTCGACCTGTCGTCTTCTCGGTGGATATGGGCGCCGCGAACCTCGTCACCACCACCGCCGCCAAGCGCTACCAGGCGGTGCCGGTGGCGTTCATCGACAAGCGCACGCTGCTCGTGGCGATGACCGATCCCTCCAACGTGCTTGCGGTCGACGACATCGCGATCATGACCGGCTACGAGGTGCGCGTCGGGGTCGCGGCGCCCGAGGACATCGAAAGCCTGATCTCGCGCCTGGATCGCCTCGAGGACGTCGTCTCGGGCACCGAGGCCGCGCGCGAGGCCGAAGCCGAAGAGGCGAGCGCCGAAGTCGTCGATCTGCGCGAGACCGCGGATGACGCGCCGGTCATCAAGCTCGTCAACCAGATCGTGGCGCAGGCGGTGGAGTTGCACGCCTCCGATATCCACCTCGCGCCCGACGGCAAGGAGGTGCGCGTGCGCTTCCGCGTGGATGGCGTGCTGCAGGACATCACCACCGTCCCACGGCGGATGGCCGCGGGCGTGGTCTCGCGCGTGAAGATCATGGCCGAACTGGACATCTCCGAGAAGCGCATCCCCCAGGATGGGCGCGTGGGGCTCACCGTGGACAGCCGCCACGTCGATCTGCGCGTGGTGACGCTGCCGAGCGTGCACGGCGAGTCGATCGTGATGCGCATCCTCGACAAGGACTCGGTGGTGATGAAGCTCGAGAAGCTCGGCATGGCCGACTCCGAGCGCGAGCGCTTCGAGCGCGCCTTCGCGCAGGCGCACGGCGCGGTGCTCGTCACAGGGCCCACGGGCTCGGGGAAGTCCACGACCCTCTACGCCGCGCTGCTCGCGCTCAACACGCCGGAGAAGAACATCATCACCGTGGAGGACCCGGTGGAGTACCAGGTCGAGGGCATCACGCAGGTGCAGGTCTCCCCGAAGGCCGGCCTCACCTTCGCCACCGGCCTGCGCGCGATGGTGCGCGCGGACCCCGACGTGATCATGGTGGGGGAGATCCGCGACCGCGAGACCGCGCAGATCGCGGTGGAGTCCGCCCTCACGGGCCACCTGGTGCTCTCGACGCTGCACACCAACGATGCCCCCTCTGCCATCACGCGCCTGGTGGAGATGGGCATCGAGCCGTTCCTCGTGGCCTCCGCGATCGACTGCGTGCTCGCGCAGCGCCTCGTGCGCATGTTGTGCTCCAACTGCAAGCGTCGCACGATCATCAGTGCGGATGTGCTGCGCGAGAACGGCTACAAGGCGCTCGTGGACCTCGAGGCCTACGAGCCCGTGGGCTGCCGGCGCTGCGGCGGCTCGGGCTACCGCGGGCGGGGGGGCATCTACGAGGTGATGACGATCACCTCCGAGGTCCGCTCGCTCGCGCTGGAACGGCGCTCGGCGGACGACCTGCGCGAGGTGGCGGTGAAGCAGGGGATGCGGCGGCTGCGCGATGACGGCCTCGACAAGGTCCGCCAGGGCCGCACCTCGATGGCGGAGATCGCACGGGTCATCGGCTCCAACTGAGCGGGGTGGGGTTCTGGCCCGCGGCTGGCGCCCGCGATGGTTCGCTGGCACTGGGAGCTAACACTCGTCGCGCAACTGGCCGCTCCTTCTAAAATATTCGTCCACTACCGCCCGCCGTGCGCGCGGCCGTGGCCCGGTCCGACGATGCGGCGGTCGTGGACATCGATTTCGCAGAGCTCCTCATGGAGGTCGTCTCAAGGCGAGCCTCCGACCTGCACCTCAGCGCGGGGGCGCACCCCACGATCCGGGTGCGCGGGCGCCTCACGGCGCTCGAGGAGTACCCCGTGCTCTCGGGCAACGCCACGCGCGAGATCGTCTACTCGATCCTCACCGGCGACCAGCGCCAGCGCTTGGAGACCGATTGGCAGCTCGACTTCGCCTACTCGGTGCCCGGCCATGCGCGCTTTCGTGTGAACGCCTACTACCAGCGCGGTGCGATCGGCGCGGCCTTCCGCCTGATCCCCGTCGATTTGACCTCGATCGACAATCTCGGACTGCCCCCCGCGGTGCACGACTTCACGCGCCGCCCGCGCGGCTTCGTGCTCGTCACCGGCCCCACCGGCTCGGGCAAGAGCACCTCGCTGGCGGCGATGATCGACGAGATCAACGCCACGCGCGAGGAGCACATCATGACGATCGAGGATCCGATCGAGTTTTTGCACGGGCACAAGAAGTGCCTCGTAAACCAGCGCGAGCTGGGCTCCGACGCGCAGTCCTTCGGTGACGCGCTGAAGGCCGCCCTGCGCCAGGACCCCGATGTGATCCTCGTGGGGGAGATGCGCGACCTCGACACGATCTCAACCGCCCTCACCGCGGCGGAGACCGGGCACCTGGTGTTCGCCACGCTTCACACCCAGGACTGCGCGCAGACGATCGATCGCGTGATCGACGTGTTCCCCGCCCACCAGCAGGGCCAGGTGCGGGTACAGCTCTCGGTGGCCCTTCAGGGCATCATGACCCAGCAGCTGCTTCCCTCCGCCGACGGCTCTGGGCGCGAGGTGGCGTGCGAGGTGCTCGTGCCCACCCCCGCGGTGCGCAACCTCATCCGCGAGGGCAAGACCCACCAGATCTACTCGGTGTTGCAGACGGGCTCCGCGCAGGGCATGCAGACGATGGACGCCTCGCTGGCGCTGCTCGTGCGCCACAACAAGGTCACCCAGAAGATGGCCGAAGCGCGTTCCTCCACCCCGGAGGAGCTCAGGCGCCTGCTGGGGGCAGGCTCGCTGGCGGCCTAGGGCCGCGGGCGCAGGCGGGTAGCATGAGTACATACGTCTTCAAGGCGATGGACGTAGCCGGCGTGAAGGCGCGCGGCGAAGTCGAAGCGGACTCCAAGCAGGCCGTCTCCGAGCAGCTGAAGGCGCGCGGCATGATCGTGCTGGAGATCGCCGACAAGCACGCCTCGCGCGAGATCCAGCTGAGCTTCATGCAGCGCGTGAAGGCGCAGGACCTCGCGGTCTTCTCGCGCCAGCTCGCCACGATGATCTCCTCGGGCATGAGCATCCTCCGCGCGCTGTACGTGCTCGAGGAACAGACCGAGAGCAAGTTCCTCAAGGAAACGCTGATCGCGGTGCGCAAGGATGTCGAGGCGGGGCTCTCGCTGAGCGACTCGATGGCGCGCCACCCCAAGGTCTTCAACCCGCTGTTCGTCGCGATGGCGCGCGCGGGAGAGGCCGGCGGTGTGCTCGAGACTCGCTTCTGCGCGTCGCCGATCAGCTCGAGAAGGACGCCTCGCTGCGCCGCCAGATCCGCTCGGCGATGATCTACCCGATCATGGTGGTGGTCTTCGCGGTGGGCATCATGATGGCGCTCGTCGCCTTCCTCGTGCCCGTCTTCGAGGGTGTCTTCAAGCAGTTCGGCGGCGAACTGCCCGCGATCACGAAGGTCTCGGTGACGATGTCCCATGCTGTCACGGGCTACTGGTGGGCGATCTTCGGCGGCGCGGCGCTGTTCGCGGTGGCCTTCATCAAGTGGAAGGCCTCCACGTGGGGGCGCCCGCAGTGGGACCGCTTCCGGTTGCACGTGCCGATGAGATCGGCGCGATCGTGCAGGAGGTGGCGATCGCGCGCTGGTCGCGCACGCTCGCCTCGCTCACCTCCGCGGGCGTGCCGCTGCTGCTGGCGCTCGACATCGTGGGCCAGACGGGAGGCAACGTCGCGATCGAGGACGCGATGGCAAGCGTCGTGGATTCGGTCACGCGCGGGGGCACGATCGCGGCGCCGCTCGCGAACGAGCCGATCTTCCCGATGATGGTGACGCACATGGTGGGCGTGGGCGAGGAGACGGGCGCGCTCGACGCGATGCTCGACAAGATCGCCGACTTCTACGAGGACCGCGTGGATGCCTCGGTGAAGGCCCTCACATCGATCCTCGAGCCGATCATGATCATCCTCATCGGCGGCATCGTCGGCTTCATCGTGGTTTCGATGTACATGCCGCTGTTCACCGTCTACAACCACATTCAGTAGTTCCCTCGCGTAGGAGGAGGAGAGGGCCGGCAAAGCCGACCCGCGGGGTCGCGTTGCGGCAGATTCAGGCGATGCGCAGGTGCCCGTCGGCCACCGACAGCGACACTGCGCCACCGAGCAGCTCCAGCAGCTCGCCCCCAACGAGCTCGCGCCGCCAGCCGCGCAGCGTGCGCACGTCGGCCTCGCCGCCGCTGCGCCAGGCGGTGACGATCGCCTGGAGGTCCGCGCGCGCGGCCACCAGCTCGTAGGCGAGGTCGGCCTCTTGCGTGCGGGCGCGCACGAGCGCTTCGGCGAGCGCCACGATGGGGGCGTCGGCGGAGTCGGGGGGACGCGCGCGGGTGCCATCCTCGAGTGGCTCGTGGGGGCGCTCGCGCGCGCGCTCCACTGCCGCGAGGATCTCCTCGGAGCGCCTGCGCACGCCGCTCTGCCCCGCGCCGCGGATGTCGTGCAGCTGCTTGGTGGTGGATGGACGGCGCTTTGCGATCTCCACGAGCACCGCGTCGGGGAGCACGCTTTGCACGGTGCGATTCTGCGCGGCCGCGGTCTGCTCGCGCCAGGCCACGAGCTCGCGTGCCACCGCTTGGGAGGCGACGTTGAGGTTGCGCACGCGCGGGAGCCGCGCGAAGATCACATCGAGGTCGCGCTCGTCGCTGGAGCGCTGCAGCGGCCCGCACTCCTGGCGCGCCCACTCCAAGCGCCCCAGCTCGCGCAGGCGCGCCTGCAGCGCGTCGGCGAGCTCGACCAGGTGCACCACGTCCTCGCGCGCGTAGGCGAGCTGCTCGGCGGAGAGCGGTCGCGCGTCCCAGCGCGTGAAGCTCGCGCTCTTGGCGAGGCGCACGTCGAGCAGACGAGTGAGCAGCGAATCGTAGGAGGACTGCGCGGGCATCCCCGCAAAGCCCGCCGCGACCTGCGTGTCGAACACGTTCTCCACCTCGGTCTCGAAGCGCCTGCGTAGGAGCGCGATGTCCTGGCGCCCGGCGTGCACAACGACCTCGATGGTGGGGTCCGCGAGCACCTCCGCGAGCGGGGAGCCATCGATGCTCTCATCGAGCGGGTCGATCAGCTCGATGCGGCTCTCGACCCGGTCCCCGCCCGAGGATCCGGATTGCTCCACCGCCGGCACGGCGAGCTGCACGAGGCACAGCAGCGTGCGGTAGCGCCCCTCGCCCATAAACTCCGTATCGAGCGCGAGGCGTCCCGCCGCGCGCGCCTGCGCGGCTAGCTCGGGCAGGGCCGTGGCCCCCACATTCACGCTCGCGCTCACGGCGCTCACGCTATCGCTCAGGGCCGCTGTCGTGCTCGGGCCCCCGCGTGGGCCCGAGCGCAGGGCGCTCAGGGTTTCGCTCCGGGCAGCAGCCATAGCACCTGGTCGTGCGTGAGCCCCGCCTTGCGCGAGACATCCCTGGCGTGCGTGCGTACCCACACCACGGCGGGGGAGCAGGCGGCGTTCGTGCGCGCGGTATACGCCCCGCAGAGGCCCGTGAGCAGCGCGTAGCGCACTTCTCCGCGCGCGATCAGTCGCTGCAGCTCGGGGATGGTTGTGAGCGGGCGCGCTTCGTAGGTGGTGAGCACAACCACGGGGCGCCCATCGCGCACGATCAGCGCGCCGACCTTCGTCGCGGAGTCGACCGCCGCCTCATAGCGCGCGCCGCCCTGGTGAGCGCGCAGATAGGCGCTCAGCAGCCGCAGTTCCCCGCTCGGCAGCGAGCCCACCGCGCCGGCGTCGGAGACGCCCAGCCTCACTGCGCGGATGCTCGCTTGGGTGGGGATCGCCAGCACCGCGACGAGTGCGAGCGCGATCGCGAGAACCCCCGTATCGACCCGGTCGAACCACGCCGCTGCGATCGCGCCCACGGCGCACGCCGCGACCAGCCACCAGATCGCAGGCAACCCATACAGCAGATGCGCCGAATACCCCAGCAGCGCAGCGAGCGCCACCGCAAGGAACAGCAGCCGGGTGCGCCCTCGCGGCTGCGTCGCCCACGCCACCCCGATGCCCACGAGCGCGGCCACCGCGGGTGTGAAGCCCTCCACGTAGCGGGGGTGCAGCCGCGTCATCTCGCTGAACAGCCCGAGCCCTATCGCCAGCCACAGCACGAGCCCCAGTCCCACCGCGCGCCGCAGTGCCGCGGCCCGTGGGGAACCCACCCAGCGCAGGCTCAGCAGTACTGCGGGCACCCCGAGCAGCAGGGCGATCAGCGCCTCGATCCCCAGCCGGTCGCCCGAGAGCGGACCGATCCGCTCCAGCAGGCGCGTGGGGGAGGGTTCGGGGATCGAGACCCGTTCGCGCTCGCCGAGCGTCGCCTGCGCGGCGTGGCGCCGGGGGGCGCCGAACCCGGACCCACCTTCGATCGCCTTGCCCTCGATGCGATCCAGCCCGTTGAACACGAACGCGGCGTTCCACGAGCTGCCGTTGGTGGAGCCGATCGCGTAGGGGCGCTCGTGTGCGGGGAACAGCAGCGTCGCACCGAGCCACGAGAGCGCCACGAGCACGAACACCGCCGTTGCGGCCGCCAGCGGCAGCACCCGCGTGCGCCAGACACCGGGGGCTGGGCGTCGCCTGTCGGGGTCTCTTGACTCGGGGCTCTCAGCCGCGCTGCGTTCCGGTCGCTCCGCGCCGGCCCTGCGGCGGAACCCCAGCAGCGCGATCAGCCCCAGGCCCGGCAGCGCCACGATCGACTCCAGCAGCTTTACCTCGAACGCGACGCCCAGCGCGACCGCCGCGGCGAGCAGCCAGGCGGTGCTTTCCTCTTCACATGCGCGCACGATGCACAGCAGTGCGAGCACGAGCAGCAGCATCATCACCGCATCCATCGTGTCGCTGCGCGCGGTTATCACCTCGATCGGCATCACCGCGAGCGCAAGCGCCGCCCCCAGGCCCGCGGCGATGCCGAAGACGCGTCGGATGGGCACATAGAGCAGCCCCACCGCGGCGGTTCCCGCGAGCGCTTGGGGCAGCTTCAGCGAGGTGGAGTTGAAGCCGAGCAGCTTCACGCTTGCCACCTGCAGCCACAGGTCCACCGGGGGCTTGTCGATCGAGACGCTCCCGCCGGGCTCGAAGGCACCGAAGAAGAAGTTATGCCACGACATCGCCATGCTGCGCACGGCGGCGTCATAGAAGGGGTCCACGGCCACCTTGCCGAGCCCGATCATGCGCAGCGCGCCGGCGCCGAGCACGATCGCAGCGAGCGCCGCCCACTCCCACCGGAAGGCCCTCCGGTGTCGCGGCGTGGTGCCGCCCGGATCCAGCGGCGCCGTCACGCTCATGCCGGGAGCGCTAGTCTCGCCTCATGGCAAGCGACGATCAAGACGAGGGCGGCGAGGCGGAGGCATCCCACGGACCGCTGGAGTGTATGCCCTGCCGTGGCACCGGCAAGGTCATCTCCAACCTCGGCGGCACCGCCTCCAAGATCACCTGCCCCTGGTGTGAAGGCGACGGCACCCGCAAGCCGGAAGTCGACGCGCAGTCGCACTGGTCGAGCGGCGAGGGTGCCGAGGCGGGCGCGGCGGCTGCTGCGGACGAGGCGGCGTAGGAAGAGCGCGAGGTTCGTCTATGCCCTCCACTGGCATACAGATCCAGCTTACCGACGAGCAATACCATCGCATAGAGGAACTGCGAGCGCGTGACGGGCGCACGGTCGCTGCGGTGGTTAGCGCTGCATTGAGCGAGTACCTGGCCATCCATGTCGGCCAGGCGACGAGCATCGAGCCGACCGAAAGGTGGCGCGTTCTCGACGAGACCTTCGGCTCGATGCCCGACCTCTCCTACCCAGACCGCGACGACTGGGTTCGTGGCTACGGTTGAGACCGACCGGCACGTGGTTGTGGATGGTTCTTCCCGAGCATCAGACTGCAGCCGGGGCCAACATTCTTCCCACCGCGCTCAGCAGATCAATTCCAGATACTTCAGAATCGGCGCGAGTGCTCCAGGGTCTTCCGGCGGAATGAGGCCTGGCCAAAGGCTCGCGAGTTCGAGTTCGCGCTGTCGCGTTTTATTGATGTCGCCGACAAGTTCGAGTTTCAGCAGGATGGGGCCCTGACCACTCTCGGAAGAGTCGAACAGCTGCCGGGCGACATCGTCTGTCGCTTCGGCAGCAACCTCCTTCTCCAGCACACCGCTCAGGCCGAGGACGACGCCGCTGGCGTCTGCCGCCGCATTCCCATATTCGCCTTCTGTCGCATCCTGCGCGACGGCGATTCCGCCGCTGATGAGCGCGACTGGACCGGCGACGGCGTCGACACCGGGGATCAGTGCAGCTGCACCGGCATAGGTGGCGACATCCGAAAAGAATCCCAGGCCCGTAGGGTCGGCGTAATACAGAGGGTTATCGTATGCGTAGGCGTAGCGTGCCCGGGTGATGGATGCGATCGGGTCCACGCTCATGAACTGCGCGGTTGCGGGGTCGTATGTACGCAGTCGCATGTAGATGAGCCCGGTGTCGGTGTTCGTGTACTGGCCGTCGTAGCCGAGTGGGGTGGAGGCTGTTCCCGTGCTGCCCGTGAGGTTGCCGTAGGCGTCGTAGGTCATCGTCGCTTCGGTGGCGCCGTTACTGCCCGTCAGCGCTCGCGTGGAGTCCTGCTGGTCCTGATGCAGGTAGAGGACTGTGCCTTTGCTGGAGACCTGCTCGATCGGGACTCCGTCGGGTCCGTAAACGTAGCTGTTCTGTTCGTCTGAGAGAAGCAGCGGCAGACCTGCGCGCACGTCCCACGTCAGGTTGGTGGTCCCTTTGCCTTTGGTTTGGGCAGCACGTATGCCGTTGCCGTCATAGGTATATAGGACGTTGACGCCGGTCAGTTTGTTCTGTTTGACTTGGTTTAGATTGCCGGCCTGGTCGTAACCGTATGTCGTTGTAAGGCCGGCTTTGGTGGTAGCGCTCGTGCGCTCGCCGAGCTGGTCGTAGCCATAGATCGTGCTCGCGCTCGTTTTGAGCTGGTTTGCGGCATCGTAAACACTGTTGTTGGAGCCCAGCTTGGTCGGATTGTCGCCCGCATCGTATTCGTAGGTACTTGCCCCGGCGCTCGTCAGGCGGTTCTTGGTGTCATAGCCGTAGCTCGTTTTTTCCGTTCCGGGCAGGCCGGTCGTGATCGTCGTTTTGACCTGTCCGTCGTTGTCGCGGATGTACGCAAGCGACGCAAAGGCTTTCGTGCCGTTGACCATCGTAATTTTCATCACCTGATCAGTCTGATTGTAGAACGTTTTGTCTTGTACGCCTGTCGCTTTCGGAAGGGTCGTGGTGATCAGATCCGAGTTCGCGTTGTAGGCAAACGTGGTGGTGTTTTTCAGCCAGTCAGTCACGCTCTGCAGACGCCCGGCGTTGTCGTAGGCGCGTGTCAGGAGGTTGCCGCTTGGATATGTGAGTTTCGTTTGATTCCCGGCCAAGTCATATTCATAGGCAACGCCTTCGCCGTGGCCGTCGGTGCTGCTCACGAGCCTGTCGAGAACGTCGTACACGTACGTCGTCGTGCCGGTGCCGTCGATCATCTTCGTGCGGTTGCCGTCAGCGTCATATTCATATTTGACGGTCGGCGTTTCTCCGTCGGAGTAGCCTATTTCGAGCAGGCGGTTGGCAGGATCGTAGCTGTACGTGGTTTTACGTTTGGCCGCGTCGAGAACGCCGATCAGATTTCCCGCTGCGTCGTATTCCATCGTCTTCACTCGCCCCAGAGGGTCTTTGACTTCGATGACCTCTCCAAGCACGTTGCGCACATAGGTCGTTGTGTGTTTGTTCCCATCGATCTCCCCAACCACACGCCCGGCCCCGTCGTATTCGGTTTCGGCGGTGTTCCCATTCGGCGATTTGACGGCCGTGATCTGATTGTCGCCGTTGTAGACGTACGTTGTGGCGTTTCCGTTGGCGTCAGTCAGGGTTTCGAGGTTCCCGTTGGCGTCGTAGGCGTGTTTGGTCGTGTGCCCAAGAGGATCGGTCACAGTCGTCGGTCTGCCCTGAGAATCACGTTCGATTTTCGTCGTGTACTGAGCGGCTTCCGCTCCTTTCACGTTGCCGTTGGGGCTGACCATCGATTTCATCTGCGAGTCTTCGTTGTAGGCGAACGTGCGCTTGTCCCCTTCAGGATCGGCTTCGCTCGTGCGGTTCCCAGCGGCATCGTATTCATAGCTCTGGGTGTTTTTGAGCGGGTCGATCGTGCTTGTGAGCTGGCCGTTGGTGTTGTAGTGGTAGGTGGTCGTCTGTGTCGTTTTGCCCGGAGCGGGCCTAGAGACGGTTTCGGCGTTGCCACGGCTGTCGCGCACGATCGTGGTTGTCTCGCCGTTGGGGTTGGTCGCTGTGAGCACGTCGTGCGTCCCGTTGTACGTCCATTTCGTTTGGTCTTTGTCTGGATTTATTTCGCTGGTCATATTGCCTTCGCCATCGTACGTCCAGTTGGTCGTGTGTTCGTTGCCGTCGGTCTTGCTCGTAAGGTTTCCTGAGAGGTCGTAGGACAGCGTTTCGGTGCTGGCGCTTTTCGTGCCGAATCCGCGCGTGATCGATGTCGGCTCATCGTTGCTGTTGAACCACTCGGCCGTCACGCTGCCCGTGCTGTTGTTGGTGATCGTGGTCTCAAAGCCTTCGTATTCGAATTTTAGTTTGCGGCCTGCCGGATCGGTCTGAGAAATGACCTGATGACCGCCGTTGTATTCGTTAGTAGTTTCCCCACCCCGCCCGTCGGTCATCGAGGTCATCTGGTGGGCTTCGTCGTAGTGGTATTTCCAGCGGGCTTTGGATTCGCCGGGTAGCGTCACGCTTGCCAGAGCGCCTCCTTCATAGGTGTATTTGACGGTATGTCCGAGCGGGTCTTTCGCGCTTTCCACTAGCCCTTCGCCGTTGTAGGCTAGAGTGATCTTGCGCCCCGCGGGGTCGGTGATCGCTTCGAGCTGCCCCGCTTTGTTGTATCCGAGTTTCGTTTCGTTGCCATTGCGATCTGTCACGATCTGGAGCCTGCCCGTGCTCCCTTCGAACTCATATTTGATCTGATTCGCCAGGATCAGCGAGTACCCCACGGTCGAGCTGCCAGTCAGTTTGTCCTGCGTCCAGTTCGGACCAATGAATTCCCCGCCTTTGTTTTGGGAGAAGGGGACAGCGCTCCCGTTGTCGTGATACACGGTTACCGCTTCTTTTTCTGCCACAACGTGGTCGGTGAACGAGCTGCTCCAGCCGTGTCCGAAGATCCCGGTCGTGCCTTCGACTGCGCCCTGAGAGTTATATGTGCGGGTCAGATTAAGGCCCACGCCCCTACCACCCACCGATAGGTCGGCCTGCGTCTGGTAGAAGTTTCCGATCGCGCAGTTTATGGGGTCTCCGCAGTTGGAGCGAGGCTGGTGGGGGGCGGAGGGGCTTCTTGCGGCGAACTGGGCCGGGGTCAGCTCTCTCACTGCGTTGCTGAATTCAATCTTTCCCGTGTATACAACGATAGCGCCGAGACTTTCGACAAAAGGGTCTACTTTTGTTTTGCCACTTCCGACGGTCTTCTCAAGTAGTCCGTAATTTTGGAAATAGCTTTTACCGGAAGTAACCTCGATGCTGCCGGCGGGCGCCGGTTCAGAGTCGGCTTTGAATGTGTTGAAATTAATGATCTGTGCGCCTTCTAGATCGATCAGACCGTGCTCAAGAGTCATCACGCCGAAATTGATGATAGTCCGTTCGGCGACATTTAGTCCTCCCGCTATTTCGTTGGGCCCGAGCGTAGCCGTCGCGCCATGAAGAATGATGAGAGAGCCAGTACCATGGAGTGTTGCAAATTCTGTGATGAGCGAACTTGATATTTCGACGGTGCCGGTGCCTGTAAAGGTTCCTCCTACAAGAATCAGGCCACCAAACTTAGAATGTGTACTGCCATTTATGGCGAGCGTACCGAATTCTAACTTCACAGTAGCGTTCTGGGCTGAAACGCCTTCCCCTTCGCCTCCCCCTAGTATTTCGATCGAGCCTTCGAGCGTGCTTGCGGTCTTCCAGATCGCATATCCCCTGAGCTGAAAGCTCCCGGTTGTCGCGTCGATGGTCCCCAGGTTTTCCACCGTGACGCCCAATATCGTTGGGCCTGTGCCTTTCGTCTTGGTCAGCGTGCCAGTGTTGACGACTTTTCCGGCTCCGCTTCCTCCCTCGATTCCTGCTTCAATTTCCGCGTTGATAGTGAGGGTTCCTGAGTTGAGGAGTTCTGCGCTTTCAGACTCGATAATCGACCCACCGACAAGTGTCATCGCCCCTTCATTCACAAGCTTTCGGCCAGAAAGTTCGATGAAGAATCCGCTTGTGCCAATCGTGGCGGTCGCGCCAGGCTGGATGACGGTCACGCCCGGTCCATACATAGCCGAGTTCCCGCTGGTCAGCGAGCTGGAGATGTCGACGGTCCCTGCGCCCTTCAATCCTCCCGTGAGCGACATTGTCTTGACGCTCGACGCTTCAAGCGAATTGGTCACTTCCAGAGTGCCGCTGAGGGTCAGAGCCCCTTCGTCCTGCAGCACTCCCACCGCGACCGGCACGATGATCGTGACCGTTGTTTTCGGACCGATGCAGGCGACTTCGGTTGAAGTCGGTACGGTCCCGAGCGACCAGTTTTCGGCGGTTTCCCAGCGCCCTTCTTCCGGCCCAGTCCAGGTATCTGTGCACGTGGCAGCCGCTGCTCCGGCGGGCAGAGTGAGGGCCCCTAGGAGGAGCATCGTGAGCACCCAGCCGAGCCTTTGTGCTTGCACGGCCCTCCCGCACCCGACTTTCGAGCGGACGACTCCGACGAGCCAAGATAGACGCAGCATGAGGCCTCCTCAAGATCGGGCGGAAGCCGGCCGGCGGGCGGCCGGCACTATCGATGACCGGCGCCAGCGACCGTATCAGCCGGCGCCCGAAAGAACCAAATAATCGGAAACATCGCTAGCGCCTCGGCCTTGGGGGCAGAAGACGTCTGTCAGAGCCGAACCCAGCGCGCGCCTGCGCCGGAGCCGGTTGGCTTGATCCGCCGCTCGTCGCGTAGCTCGTTGAGCACGAGCCGGATCGTCCCAGGGCTGATGCCCGGCAGCGCGCGTTCGATGTCGCGCCGCCGGAACTCCGCGTGGGCTTGGCGCAGGACGTACTCGCGGACGCGGCCCTGCTTGGTGACACCATCCCCGCCACTGCCGCCCGCTGTTGCCATGCGCAGCTCGAAGTCGTCGTATGCGCCGGCGAGCGTGTCCGCAAGGTAGGCAGTCCACGGCCAGATCGTGTGCTCGCCGTCGTGCCAGCCGCGCTGGGACTCATACAGGCTCGCGTAATAGTCCTCCTTGGAGTCGTAGATCCGCTGCTCGATGCTGACGTAGCGTGCGACGCCGTAACCCTGAGCGAGCAGCTCGTGCGTCGTGAGCAGTCGCGCGAGGCGGCCGTTGCCGTCGGCGACGGGATGGATCGCAAGCAGGTCGAGGACCATTGCGCCGATTAGGACGAGGGGATGCGTGTTCCCCTCGTGCTTGGCGTCCTCGTAGCGGGCGAGCATCTCGCCGAGCAGGAACTCCGCGCGCTCGGGTGGGGGCGGCGTGAAGATCGTCACGCGTCGCCCGCTCTCGTAGGAGACGATCAGATTCTGGTCGGTCTTGAGATGTCCGCCGTGACCGTCGGAATGACTGAAGATCAGACGGTGCAGGTGCAGGACGAAGGGGATCGTGAGCGGCTCGTAGGTGTCCAGGCGTACGAGCTCATCGACCGCGTCGCGGTAGCCCGCGAACTCCCGCTCGTTGCGATTGCGAAAGCGCCGGGCGCCCTCGGCTATGCGCTCCGCCCGCTCACTGTCCAGCACGACCCCCTCGATCGCGTTCGACGCGGTGATCGAGGCGACGCGCGCGTGCTCGGAGAGCTGCCCCAGCAGCTCCGGCAGTTGGTCTGCGAACAGCCGCTCACGACCCCTGCCCGTGTCGATCCGGGCGAGGACGGCGCCGAGTCGGCGCGGCTGGCCGGCGAAGGCCCTGTCGATGTCAATGAAGCTAAACAACGTGCTAATCATGGCATAAACGTGCTAAAAAGAGGGCCGATTAGCACGATTATCGACCGATTAGCACGTTTCTTGGCACGTCTTGCGCGATGAGAGCGTCCCTGCTCTGCACCGCATATGGCGGTGGACAGCGGGCCATCCAACATCGGTCCAAGGCGCGTGACGTGGCCGGGCCATGCGTCCAACCGCGCTTGCAGGGCTTGAGCGGCGAACCCGATCAGTCGATTCCCCGGCTGACAATAGCCAGCGCCGAGGTCCCAAGGCAACGCCCTTGACGGGTGTATTAGCAAAGCCGGCGGCTCTCGCGAGAGGGACGCATCGCCAACAGAGGCGGTGGAACCAAGGGGCTGGCGCCCTGTAAACGGATCCTAGGAGGATCGACATGCTGTATCGACTGCGCCAGCGCTCGAAGGATGAGGGTGGCTTCACGCTCATCGAGCTTCTGGTTGTGATCCTGATCATCGGTATTCTGGCCGCGATCGCCATCCCGGCGTTCTTGAACCAGAAGAGTAAGGCCAACGACGCGGCCGCCAAGACTCAGGCGCGTACTGCAGAGACGGCTGCTGAGACGTACTCGACCGACAACAACGGCGAATACACCGGCATGGAAGTCGTCAAGCTGAGGGCCATCGAGGCCACGCTCAACGAAACCAACAGCGCAACGCTGACCGTTGGTACGGTAGGGGCGAACGAATACTCGGTTACTTCAACCGCGAAGGCGACAAGCGACACGTTCACCATCAAGCGTAAGTCCAACGGAGAAATCGAACGGACATGTACTGCGCCTGGAACCAACAAGGGCGGCTGCCCCAACGGCACCTGGTAGTAGTGCAGTGCTTGGGTTGTAGCTCAAGCTGATGAACTGTATGTAGAGAGGCGGCCTTCGGGTCGCCTCTCCTGCGTGGCCCAGCCTGTCCGCATAGGTCGATGCACGGTTAAGTCTGGTCATCGATTTGCCGAGGAATACATCGCGCTTCACAATTGCTCTAAGAGAGGAAGGCTCGAAATGCTGTATCGACTGCGCCAGCGCTCGAAGGATGAGGGTGGTTTCACGCTTATCGAGCTTCTGGTTGTGATCCTGATCATCGGTATTCTGGCCGCAATCGCCATTCCGGCGTTCCTGAACCAGAAGAGCAAGGGGAGTGACGCGTCCGCCAAGGTGCAGGTACGCAGCGCGGAGACGGCGGCAGAGACGGTAGCGACCGACAACAACGGCAGCTATGCGACGGTCACGCTTGCGACGCTGAAGAGTCTTGAATCCACTCTCAATGACACCTCGCAGGCCTCGTTGACAGCGGCCGAAGAAAAGAGCTCCGGCAAGGGCTACAAGGTCACCTCGACCTCCAAGTCGGGCGCCACCTTTACGATCGAACGCGAAGAATCCGGGGCAATCAAGCGCACCTGCACGCCTCCCAGCGGGACCAACCGCGGCGGCTGCCTCGCCGGCAACACCTGGTAGCGCGGCTCAACTCCGAGCCCTGGTCTGCCGATCGGACTTCCATGGAGGCAACCTTCGCAGGCGTGCTGGGCGCAATTGTTGGGTCGTTCTTGAATGTCGTTGCGTATCGCCTGCCGCGCCGGGAGTCGTTGATTGCTCCGGCGTCGCACTGCCCGTCGTGCAACACCCCCGTTAGGCCGTATGACAACGTTCCGATCCTGTCGTGGCTGTTGCTGCGTGGGCGCTGTCGCAGTTGCAAGGCGCGGATATCGCCGCGCTATCCGCTGATTGAGGCGGGGGCGGCGCTGCTTTGCATTGGGGCGGTGCTGACGCATGACACGGCGGCGGGGATCGCGCTTTCGATCACGCTGGTGCTGCTGCTGGTGCCGGCTGCGGCGATCGACCTCGAATACCGCATCATCCCCAACAAGCTGACCGCGACCGGGGCCGTGTTGGCGCTGGTGCTGGGCACCGCGCTCGATCCCTCGGGCGAGCCGGGGCGGCTGATCGCGGGCGCGGCGGCCGGTGGGTTCTTCCTGCTGGCGGCGCTGGCGTATCCCGGCGGGATGGGTATGGGCGATGTGAAGCTGGCGGCGATGATGGGGCTGTTCCTCGGCGTGGCCGTGGCCCCCGCGATCCTGATCGCGCTGATCTCAGGCGTCACGGTGGGCGCGGTGATCGTCGCGCGCAAAGGTCAGAAGGCGGGACGCAAGACCGCGGTGCCCTTTGGCCCATTCCTCGCGTTGGGGGGTTTCGTCGCGGTGCTTGCGGGTCAGCCGATCGTCGATTGGTACACGAGCACCTTCTTGCATTAGTCGGACCGACTCGGGCCGTGCCTTCCGGAGTTTGAGCAGGGCCATCGCCCAGCCGATATGTCGAACGTGGCCGTCCAGGATCGCCATTCGGCGCGCGCTCTGCAGCCGACGGCGCGGCATGATTCCTTTCAGCGTCTGCTTCCGGCGCTGGCGCTGGTTGTTGCGGCGGTCTCCCTGTTGAGTGCCTGGTCTGCCGATGGCAGGCACGCCGTGGTGGGGGGTGATTATTGGAAGGACTACGCCCCCTCGATGAACGCGCTCCTGGCTGGGCGTATCGGCGCCTTCTTCGCGAATCTGCCAACGAATGGCGCGGGAGGCTCTGTGCTGCTGCGGGCGCCGTTTGCGGGGGTGGGGAAGATCCTGGAGGGCGACCAGCTGACGATCTTCAGGTTCGGGGCGCTGGCGTGTCTGCTTGCGCTCGGCGCTCTGGGAGTGTGGCTCGCCCGAGACATGCACCGTTGCGGGACTCCGCTGGCCACATGCGTGGGCGTGATCGTGCTCTACGCGTGCATATCGGCGTTGCTGGAGGTCGTGTTCTACGGCCATCCCGAGGAGCCGCTCGGGGTCGCCCTCGCCGTCACCGCGGTTCTGGTGGCGGGTGCCGATCGCCCGCTGCTCGCCGGAACCCTGCTCGGGGCGGCGGTGATCAACAAGCCGTGGGGGGTCCTCGCGATCGGCCCCGTGCTGCTGTGTGCGCCCGAACAGTGGAGGCGCATACTCCTGCCTTCGGGGGCCATTGTGGGCGTGTGGCTCCTCAGCGCAGGACTGGTCGCGCCGGCACGGCTGCTGCTCTCCGTCCACGGCGCGGAGACCTCGATCGTCGCCCACCCGCAGGACCTGTGGTGGCCGCTGGCCCACACCGTGGGCCTCTACCCACTGCCGCCGGCGATCCTCGCCGCCCACGCGCGGCAGCTCGCCGTCGCACTCGCGCTCGCAACCGCCGCTGCACTCGCAATCCGAGCCCGCCGCACCAGTACGCCCGTCGGCGTCGAGCGCTGCCTCGCGCTGCTCGCGTTCGGCTTCGCGCTGCGGTGCCTGCTCGAGCCCTCGCCCCACGACTACTACCTGCTGCCGTTCGTGGTCGCGCTCGCCGCTTGGGAGGTGCGCGCCCGCGGGTCAATCGCAATATCGCTCACCGCAGCGATCCTGCTCGCGCTGGACTTCAGGCGCCTCGAAGAAGCCCCGGCGACCGTCGCCTTCCTGCTCTACCTGGCGGTGATGTTGCCGATCTGCGCGCTGCTGCTGGCAGGCATGTTCACCGGCACGGCTGAGCGCGCCAGTCGCGGCGAGTCGGCTTGGGAGCGAACCGGCAGCGCGGATGATCTCAGCGGTCGTCTCGCTTAGCACGATTCCTTGCACACCCACCTCGGTGTGGACGAATGGCCAGCGATCAAATTGCCCCTTCAGGGAATCCGGGGAAAGGCCGATGACCGGAGCGTGTCCCGCAGGGCGCGGAACCTGCCTCCCAAGATGCCCAGAATCCCGAAACCAAACCTCAACGTGAGTCTTCGCCGCAGCCGTGGCGGGGCGGATCTCGTCGGCCTGGACATCCAGCCCGGCTATGTGGCCGCCGTGCAGGCGCACGTGAACGGCTCGATCGTGCTGCGCCACGCCGCGGGCGCGCCGCTCGCGGCAGACACGATCCGTGAAGGTGAGGTGCTCGACGAGGGCCTGCTCTCCGAGACGTTGCGCGAGGTCTTCCGCGATGAGCGCCTGGGTAAGCGCGTGCGCATCGGCGTGGCCAACCAGCGCACCGTTCTGCGCGTGCTCGAGCTGCCGCCCGTCACCGACCGCAAGGAGCTGGCCGCCGCGGTGCGCTTCCAGGCGGAGGATCAGATCCCGATGCCGCTCTCCAACGCGGTGCTCGACTTCCAGTCGCTCGGCGAGGTGGATACGCCCAATGGACTGCGCCAGCGCGTGATCGTCGTCGCCGCCCAGCGCGACATGGTGGAAAAGCTGCTCGCCGCGGTGCGCGACGCGGGACTTCGCCCCGAAGGCGTCGATCTCTCGGCGTTCGCGCTGATCCGCTCGCTGTATCGCAGCGGCGCGGAGGCTCAGGGGCGCGTGCTCTACCTGAACGTGGGCGGCCTCACGAACATGGCCATCGCCGAGGGGCTCGTGTGCCGCTTCACCCGCGTCGTGGGCGGCGGCCTGGAGGCGATGGCCTCCGAAGTGGCCGAGCGCCGCGGCATCCCCCTCGTGCAGGCACGCGAGCTGATCGCCGCACTCGATCTACGTCCCGCCGAGCCTGTCGTGGTACCCGTACCCGAGCCGGAGCCCGAGTCGCTCGTGGTCGAGCAGGACCCGATCGCAACCGACGCCGAGGAGCACGACGGCGAGGACGATGAGCCGCTCGTGGACTTCCACGAGGGCTTTGGCGCACCGCCCGAGCCCGAAGTGGTGGAGACGTGGGCGCTGGCCCAGGACCCGCATTCCGCCAGCCCCGCCTCTGACGAGGACGCCGCCGCGCCCGCCGCGAAGCCCGGGGCCGAGAGCCATGAGGACGGTGGCAGCGACAGTGACCTGAACCGCTCGGACTCCGTTGTCGCCGGCGTCCCCGATGAGGACGTGCGCGCGATCCTCGAGAACGGCATCCGCGAGATCGTGGGCGACGTGCGCAACTCGCTTGACTTCCACCGCTCTCAGGATGGAGGCGGCGATGTGAGCAGCGTGGTCCTCAGCGGACCCGCGCTGCAGATCCCCGGCTTCGCCGACATGCTCGAGGCCGACCTCGGCCTCGCCGTGCGCCGCCAGAGCGTGCAGCTCGCCGACCAGGGCGCGCTCGGCGGCCTCTCTGCCGACCACCTCACGATCGCCACCGGATTGGCCGCGGAGGAGGTGCACTCGTGAAGGCTGTAAACCTGATCCCCTCCGACCAGCGCGGGGGCGGCGGGAGCGTCACGGGCGAGTCCGATGGCGGCGCCTTCATCGTCGTCGGCCTGCTCGCCGGGCTGGCCGTGCTCGCGCTGCTCTACGGCGTTGGGCGCCATCAGGTCTCCACCCGCACGAGCGAAGTGGCGAGCGTCACCGCACAGGCGCAGGCCACGCAGGCGCGCGCCAGCGAGCTGGCGCCGTATGTGAGCTTCAAGGCGACCTACCAAACACGCCTGCAGGCGGTCTCCCAGCTCGTGGGCACCCGCTTCGATTGGGCGCACGCGATCCACGAGATCGGCCGTGTGCTCCCCAAGGACGCCGCGCTCAACTCCCTGCACGGCACGATCGGCTCGGCCACCGGCAGCTCCTCCTCATCCTCGAGCACGCCCCCCGCTGCGGGAAGCGTCAGCTCGGCGACGCCGCCCGGGGCAGTTCCGGTGTTCTCGCTCGCCGGCTGCGCGACCACACAGTCGGAGGTCGCCGAGACCCTCCAGCGTCTGCGTCTGATCGACGGCGTGAGCGCCGTCACGCTGCAGAGCTCCACCAAGTCGAGCAGCGGCGGTACGGGCGCGAGCGGGGGATGTCCCGGGAAGGACCCCGCGTTCGCGATGCAGGTCAGCTTCGCGCCGCTGCCCGCCCCCTCGGGCGCCTCGGCGACGCCTGCCGCGTCCACCGCAGCCGCGACGACGACACCAGCCACCGGCTCGACGCCGGCCGCCACCCCGGCCCCATCGACAACGAGCGGGGGCGCATGATGACCACGCGCGATCGTCTCGTGCTGATGGGACTCGTGGCGCTCGGCCTGCTCGCGGCAGGGTGGCTGCTCGTGGTCTCCCCCGAGCGCGACAAGGCCGCCCAGCTCCAGTCGCAGGTGAGCGGCGCGAAGTCTCAGCTCGCCACCGCGCAGGGTCAGCTCGCCGAAGCGCAGAGCGATGAGGCGCAGTACTCGACCGCCTACGCGTCGATCGTGCGCCTTGGTCAGGCCGTGCCGGCCGACGAGCAGGTGCCCTCGCTCGTGTATGAGCTCGATCAAGCCTCCAACGGCAAGGATGTCGAATTCAACTCGATCACCTCCACCTCCGCGGGCGCCAGCTCCTCGAGCGCACCTGCAGCTGCCGCGTCAACTGCCGGTGCTGCCACCGCTGCTGCCTCCACGGGCTTCACGCAGATGCCCTTCACATTCATCTTCGAAGGCACCTTCGTGGACCTCTACCACCTGCTCAACCAGGTTCAGGGCTTCACCGTGCAGACCGCCTCGGGCACCGTGCACGTGAGCGGGCGCCTGCTCACGATTCAGGGCGCCAACCTCGAACTCCCGAGCACGGGCGCTGAAGAATTGAAGAACTCAAAGAACGCGAGCGCCTCCACGAGCGCCGTCGCCAAGCAGGCCGAAAAGGCCAAGCTGAAGGGCACGATCACCGCCACCGCGTATGTGCTGCCCGCCGGACAGGGCCTCACCGGCGGCGCGACTCCCGCCGGACCTGCGGGTGCGCCCACGCAGGCCGTCTCCGGCCCGAGCGCCTCCAGCCCCTCCACCGCACCCGCGGCCGTCGTGAAGGTGACCCCGTGAACAACGTGCTCGACATACTCAAGTCGCTCAAGAAGGACCTGCTCGGCCGGCGCCTGCTGCCGTTCGTGGCGCTCGCCGGCGTGGCGCTGCTCGGCGGCGTCGCCTACGCGGTGCTCGCTGGTGGCGCCTCGAGCTCCTCCACCACGGTCGCCGTGGCTCCCGCGCTGCCGCCCGCCCCGAAGACGGTCGCCACACCCGCACCCGTGAACCCCAACGTGGCGGTCTCCGAGACCACCAGCGGCGCGCATCTGCAGCGTGGCGGACCCACGCGCGACCCCTTCGTCCCGCTGCCCTCGCCGAAGACCAAGACGACCGTCGCGCCAACCTCGCCCACGAGCTCCTCCACCGCAACGACTCCCGCGCCCTCCTCCGGTGGCTCAACGGGGTCCGGCAGCGGTGGCGGCACGCCATCGACCGGCACCTCGCCCACTCCTTCCCCGACTCCCGTAAAGCCCAAGCAGCAGACCATTTACCACGTGGCACTCCTGTTCGGCCTGGCTCCGCCGCCGGGGCAGAATCCGCAGCTGGCCCCCTACACCGACCTGATCCACCCGACGGCGCTGCCCTCCAAGCAGCACGCGCTGCTGGTCCTCACGGCCGTCGGGCCGAGCGGCAAGGGCGCGATCTTCAAGCTGCTGGTGCCCCCGATCTTGAAGGGTCCGGCGTCGTGCCTGCCCAGCCCCTCGCAGTGCGAATCGATCGACCTGCCCGTTGGTCAAACCGAGGAATTGAGCTACGTCGGCGACACCGGCCAGACGGTCACCTTCCAGCTGCAGGTGGTGAGCATCACCAAGGGTCAGGCCACCACAGCCCGGACGGCGCGCGCAGCAAATAGATTAGACGCACATGTCTTTGCGGCTTATCACCGCCGGGGAGTCGCACGGCCCCGGGCTCACCTGCATCGTTGAGGGCCTCCCGGCCGGCTTGGAGCTGCGCGCTGAGGACATCGACGCCGATATGGCGCGCCGTCAGCTCGGGCACGGGCGCGGGGGGCGGATGAAGATCGAGCGCGACGCCGCGGAGGTCACCGGCGGGGTGCGCCATGGGCAGACGCTCGGCGGGCCGATCGCGCTGCGCGTGGCCAACCGCGACTACGCCAACTGGGAGGAGCGCATGAACCCCTGGCCGGTCGCGCAGGAGGTCCCCGAGGTGCATCTTCCCCGGCCGGGCCACGCAGACCTCGTGGGCGCGTGGAAGTACCGCCAGAGCGACATACGCAACATCCTCGAGCGCGCCTCCGCGCGCGAGACTGCCGCGCGCGTGGCAGGGGGGGCGCTCGCGAAGGCGTTTCTCGCTGCACTGGGAGTTCAGGTGCGCTCGCATGTTGTGCAGATCGCCTCCGTGCACGCACCCGCGCCCGCCGCGGATGTTGAGCTCGCGGTGGAGGACTTCGCCGCGGTGGACGCCTCGCCGGTGCGCTGCCTGGACCCCGAGGCAAGCCGCGCGATGGTCGCGGAGATCAACCGCCTGCGCAAGGCGAACGAGTCGCTCGGGGGGGTCTTCGAGGTGCAGGCCTTCGGGCTCACGCCCGGCCTCGGCTCGCATGTCTCCTGGGAAGAGCGCCTGGATGGGCGTCTCGCGGGGGCGATCCTCTCGATCCAGGCGCTCAAGGGCGTCTCGATCGGCGATGCCTTCACCGTTGCCGGCGTGCCGGGCTCGGAGGCGCACGACGAGATCTTCCACTCCCCCGAGCGCGGCTACTACCGCGAGACCAACCGCGCGGGGGGCCTCGAGGGAGGAATGACCAACGGACAGCCGCTGATCGTGCGCGGCGCGATGAAGCCGCTGCCGACGCTCACCAAGCCGCTGCGCTCGGTGGACATCGCCACGCGCGAGCCCGCGGAGGCGCTGCGCGAGCGCACCGACTCCTGCACCGTCCCCGCCGCCGGGGTCGTCGGCGAGGCGATGGTCGCCTTCGTGCTCGCCGACGCCTACCGCGCCAAGTTCGGCGGCGATCACATCGACGATGTACGGGAGGCTCTTCGCGCCTACGAGGAGCGGATTGGGTGGCGGCGCTAGAGGATCCCCTCGATCGGGCGCTCGTCTTCATCGGCTTCATGGGCTCGGGCAAGTCGCGAGCGGCAAAGGCGCTCGCCGCGGCGCGGGGAGGACGGGCGCTCGACAGCGACGCGCTGCTGGAGGAGGACATGGGCCACTCGATCGCAGAGGAGTTCGAGCTGCACGGCGAGGAGGCCTTTCGCGCGAAGGAGGAGCAGCTGGTGTGCGCGCTGCTCGCCGAAGAGGAGGCGGATGGCTCGGGGGCGGTGATCGCGCTCGGCGGCGGCAGCGTGCTCTCCGCGCGCGTGCGCGAGGCGCTGAAAGCTCATCTCACGGTGCTGGTGGATGTCGATCCGCGGATGGCCTGGGAGCGTGCGGGCGGCTCGGCCCGCCCCCTCGCGCGCAATCGCGAGAGCTTCCTTGCGCTCTTTGAGGAGCGCCGTGCGCTGTATGAGGGGCTCGCCGACGCCACCCTGCTGTGGGCGGGCGCCGCATCGGGCGAGTATCCGGTATTCGTGGGCGCGGGCCTGCTCGCGCAGAGAGGGTGGTCGGATGCCTTATGGCCGCTTGATCGCGCGCGCTCGCGTGCGTTCTGCGTTAGCGACGAGACGGTTACCGCGCTGCACGCTCCGCCGCCGGGGGCGGTGCACGGCGAGGCGATCGCGCTCCCTCCGGGCGAGCAGCACAAGACGCTGGCAACCGCAGAGCGCGTGTGGCAGGCGCTCGTGGATGGCGGCATGACCCGCGCCGACCACGTGGTGGCGCTCGGCGGTGGCGTGGTGGGGGATCTGGCGGGATTCTGCGCCGCGACCTACCAGCGCGGCGTCCCGATCGTGCAGGTCCCTACGACGCTTGTGGCGCAGGTCGATTCGGCCTATGGAGGCAAGACGGGGGTGGATCTGCCGCAGGCAAAGAACTACGTAGGCGCCTACCACCAGCCGGCGGGGGTGATCGTCGACCCCGACGTGCTGAAGACGCTCCCCAAGGCGGAGCTCGACGCCGGCTGGGTGGAGGTGCTGAAGACAGCTCTGATCGCCGGCGGTGAGCTGTGGGAGCGCGTCGCGGCGGATGAGCCGGTGGACGCGCGCACGATCCTCGCCTGTGCGCGCACGAAGCTCGCGGTGGTCGCGGCCGATGAGCGCGACTCCGGCGAGCGACAGAAGCTCAACCTCGGACACACCGTGGGTCACGCGATCGAGACCGCCACCGGCTACGCGCGCTACCGCCATGGGGAGGCCGTCGGTCTGGGGCTGCTCGCGGCGCTGCGCCTCTCCGAACGGGAGGCCCTGCGCGCGCAGGTGCGCGAGCTGCTCCTCGCGCACCAGTTGCCCGTGCGCCTGGAGGGCGCCGACCCGGAGCGTGTGGTGGAGCTGACCGCCCGCGATAAGAAGCGCCTCGGCACGGATTCGTCGGTGCCGTTCGTGCTCATGGACGCGCCCGGCAAGGTGCGTATCGGCTGTTACGTGGGTCACGACGCGCTGCGCGGCGCCGTGAGAGAGTTGGTGTGATGGCGGACGCTTTGGAGGAGGCGTGATGGCAGGCGCAGCGGAGTCGGACTAGATGGCGGGAATCCCTCGCATCGAGGTGCTGCACGGCGTGAACCTGAACATGCTCGGCAGCCGCGACCCCGCGCAGTACGGCACGCTCACGCTGCTCGAGCTCGAGCAGCAGATCTCCGAGTGGGCCTCGGCGCTGGGGATGGAGGCGAGCTTCATGCAGACCAACGCCGAGGCTGAGTACGTGGAGCGACTGCACGGCGCGCGCGAGCACTACGACGGCCTGATCCTGAACCCGGGCGCCTGGACGCACTACTCGTGGGCGATCCGCGATGCGCTGGAGATCGCGGCGCTGCCAGCGGTGGAGGTGCACCTCTCGAATGTCAAGGCACGCGAGTCCTGGCGTGCGCATTCGACGGTCGAGGAGCTGTGCATCGCGAGCATCGCCGGGCGCGGGCCCGAGGGCTATCGAATTGCGCTGGAGCGTCTGCGCGAGGAGCTCTCATGAGCGTCGAGCGGACGCGTGCGGAGCGCCTGGCCGCGGGGCTGGCCGAGCACGGGCTGGACTTCCTGCTCGTGGGGGGCGCCGTGGATGTGCGCTATCTCAGCGGCTTCACCGGCACGAACGGGCTCGTGCTCGTACCCGCCGAGCATGGCCTCGCGCCGCAGTTCTTCACCGACTTCCGCTACGCCACCCAGGCGGATGAGCAGGTGCCAGAGGCGTTCGTGCGCGAGGTCGTCTCGATCGAGCTGCTGGAGGCGGCGGTGAGCGGGCTGGAGCCCCGCGCGGGCGCCCTTGGGCGACTGGGGTTCGACGAGGCGGCCACCACCGTCAAACAGCACCGGCGCCTGCGCGAGGTGCTCCCCGAGGGTTGGGAGCTGGTGGGTGCGACGGGTCTCGTGGGGGCGCTGCGCGAGGTGAAGGACTCAGGCGAGGTGGCCCGCATCCGCGCAGCCGCGCAGCTCGCCGACGAGGCGCTCACGGAGGTGCTGCGGGAAGGTGTGGTGGGCCGCACCGAGCGCGAGGTTGCCCTCGCGCTGGAGACCGCGATGCGCCGCCGGGGGGCGCAGGCGCCGAGTTTCCCCTCGATCGTCGCTGCGGGCGCGCACTCCGCGCTGCCTCACGCCGAGCCGCGCGCCGAGGCGATCCCCCCCGACACGCTCTTGACGATCGACTGGGGAGCAGAGCTCGAGGGTTACTGCTCGGACTGCACCCGCACCTACGCCACCGGATCGATCTCCGCGGCGCAGCGGGAGGTCTACGAGCTGGTGCGCAGCGCCCAGCAAGCGGCGCAGGCCGCGATCAGGGTGGGTCCCAGTGGCCGCGAGATCGATGGTGTGGCGCGCGCGATCATCGAGCAGGCCGGCCACGGTGAGCACTTCGGCCACGGCGTGGGGCACGGCGTGGGGATGGAGGTCCATGAGGCGCCCCGTCTCTCGCGCACCGCGGGCGAGCAGGCGCTGCGCGCGGGCAACGTCGTGACGATCGAGCCCGGGGTCTATCTGCCGGGGCGCTTCGGCGTGCGCATCGAGGATCTCGTGCTGGTGGGCGAGGATGGGGGCGAGGCGCTCAGCGGGCTGCCCAAGGAGCTGACCGAGGTCTCCTGAGGGGACCCTCGGCGGCGGCAGGTGTCTCGCCACCCGCGCCGCGGCGCCCAAAAGCTCGCCCGGCGCGCTCGAGCAGGGACTCGGCGCTTTGCGGCGCATACAGCCGCACTCCGAGAGCGGCGGCGAGCGGGAGCGTCCAGGCGAGGAAGAGGGCCGACTGGATATCCGCTCCGGCGTGCATGGGGAGCCACTGAAAGCTCAACCACGAAAGCGCGGTGCACGAAGCCGCGAGCAGCGGCAGGCGACGGTTGCGGGGAGTCGCGGGCATGGGCGCTCCGATGCCCTCCCACGCGAGCAGCGCGAGCACGCAGGGGAGCATGTAGTAGCTGGTATCCCAGGTGTCGAGCACGCAGCGCAAGAGGAACAGCAGGGCCAGCAGTCCGAGTGCGTCGATGGTGCGGTGCGTGACCCGGTGGGTCTCGCCGGCGAGCAAGCCCATGCGCTCGCGGTTGTGCACGCTGCCGGGCTCGCGGCTGTGTGGGCCGCTGGGCTCCAAGGCGATGTCCTCGTGGCGCCGGAGCCACCAGAAGAGCCCCGAGAGCGGCAGCGCGAGCGCGACGATCAGAGGGTGGCTCACGCGCCCCACCCACCCCGGCGCGGTGCGAAAGCCAGGCTTCAGAGCGCCGAACAGGCCGTGCACCGAGGGGCCGTGGTGGCCGAGAAACCACCACACCTGCCATGGCTGGAAGATTTCGCTGGTGGGCGCCGCGGTGCCGCGCGCGGAGGCGAGGAACGCGCCCGAGCCAACCAGCGCGAGCGGGGCAAGCACCGCGGCCGTGAGCGTGCCGGCCGCGGCGAGGCACAGCGCGCGGCGCGCGGGGAGCGCGAGCAGAACGGGTCCCACCGCCAACAGCGCCCACTCCTTGTTCGCGATCGCGGCGCCGAGCACGAGGCCGGCCCACAGCGGACGCTCATGCAGCGCAAGCAGCACCGCCGCCACGCACAGCACCCCACCGAGCAGATCCTCGGGGTGGCCGAGTTCGAGCGCGCGCAGCGTGAGCGGGTTGGCCACGCACACCCCCAGCGCAATCGCGCGCGCCAACCGCGAGCGGCGCTGCGTGCGCATCTCGGCCACCAGCCACACCGCGAGTGCGAGGGCGGCGAGCAGGCAGGGCAGCGCGACGAGCCGGTAGACCGCGAGTTCCCCGCCGCCCCACAGGCTTGCCAGCAGCGCAAACGGCGCGCGCTCCACCAGCGAGCCGCCATACACCGGGGCGTCGCGCAGGAACGCCAGCAGATGACCGTGCACGAGCGCCTCGAAGGAGGGCCGCGCCTCGACTTCGTAGTCGTTCCAGGCGAATCCGTAGAGCCCAAGCCACGCCATCGTGGCGCTCGCGAGGACTCCCAGGGACGCGCAGAGAGCGTTCTCGCGCATCCAGGGTCGCATGGTCATGCATCGACCGGGCGCTCGCCTTGCTTGAGAGGGGCCGAGGTTCCGGGCGGTTGGCCGGCCCAAGGCCGGGATGCTCACGGCGAAGCTGCGCCCGCTACGCTGCCATCACATGATCAGCACCAACCAGTTCCGCAACGGCAGCCACATCGAGATCGATGGGACGGTTTTCAAGATCCTCGAGTTTCAGCATGTGAAGCCCGGCAAGGGCGGGGCGTTCGTGCGCACGAAGCTGCGCCGCGTCTCCGATGGGGCGGCGATCGATCGCACGTTTCGCGCGGGGGAGAAGTTTCGCCCGGTGCACACCGAGGCGCGGCGGATGCAGTTCCTCTACAGCGATGGCAGCGAGGCGCACTTCATGGATAGCGAGTCCTTCGAGCAGATCGCGGTGCCCGAGGGCACGGTGGCACAGGCGCTGCGCTTCACCAAGCCCTCGAGCGAGGTGGATGTGCTGTTCATCGATGGCGCGCCCTCGGATGTGCAGTTGCCGCCGGCGGTGGATCTGGAGATCACCGAGACCGAGCCGGGTTTGCGCGGCGATACGGCCTCGGGCGGGGGGACCAAGCCGGCGACGCTCGAGACGGGCGCCTCGATCCAGGTGCCGCTGTTCATCGAGGTGGGGCAGCGCATCCGCGTGGATACCCGCTCGGGCGACTACATGTCGCGCGCCTGAGAAGATGCGCCGCTCAGAGCAGCGAAGGATGGCGGTGTTCGCCCTCTACCAGCATGACCTCACGGGGCAGTCGCTGGGGCAGATGCTGGGGGCGGAGGCGTCGCTGTTCGCACGTGCGCTCGCGCACGCCGCGGCGGATCGCGCGGAGGAGCTCGATGAGGTGATCGATCGCCACGCGCACGGGTGGTCGGTGGGGCGCCTGCAGCCGCTGGAGCGCTCGATCATGCGCGTGGCTTTGATCGAGATATTGCACCCCGACGCCGTTCCGGGCGAGACGCAGATCCCGCCGGAGGGGGCGATCGAGGAGGCGGTGGAGAGCGCGAAGGTGTTCTGCGGCAGCGAGGCGCCCGGGTTCGTGAATGGCGTCCTGGGAGCAGTGTTGCGCGAGGTGCGCGAGAATACCTCGGTCTCATGAACGCCCACGCCCCCTTGGATCCGCTGGATGACCTGATCGGCCGCCTGGAGCGCGCGGCCGAGCAGCTGCGCTCGGGCGAGCTCTCCTCCGATGCGGCGGCGACGCTGGTGGAGGATTGCGCGGCGTTGGCGACGCAGGCGAGCAGCGAGCTCGAGCGCCGCGCGCACAGCGAGCTTCACGCGCCCGCGCCGGGGCAGGATTCGCTCTTGTAGTGAGCCCCCACCTGCCCTCCTCGCCCCACCCGCCTGCGGCGCCACCACGGGCAGACGATGGAGTCCTCCAGCTGGGTGCCGTTCCCTACCCGGAGCATCTGCGCGTGGAGGTGGAGGCGCACCTGCAGGCGATGCGCTTCTCCGATGAGGCGCTCACGGGGGGACTGGAGGAGGCGATGCGCTACTCGCTGCTCGCGGGCGGCAAGCGCATCCGTCCGGTGCTCGCGCTCGCGACCGCGCGCGCTGTGGGACTCGAGCACAGCGAGGTGCTGCCGCTGGCGGGGGCGCTCGAGCTGATCCACACCTACTCGCTGATCCATGACGATCTGCCGGCGATGGACGACGATGCGCTGCGGCGCGGGCGTCCCACCTGCCATGTGGCCTTCGGCGAGGACGTTGCGATCCTCGCGGGCGATGGTCTCTACGCGGAGGCGTTTCACCAGCTGCTGAGCCGGAGCGGCGGACCGCCCGCACGGGTGCTCGCGGCGGCCGCGGAGCTGGCGGCCGCGACGGGGGTGAATGGCATGGTGGGGGGCCAGTACGTGGACGTGCGCGGCCGCGCCCCCAGCGGCCCCGCGGGGCTGCGACGCCTGCATGAGCTGAAGACGGGACGTCTGATCGGGGCATCGATCCTTTGCGTACTGATCCTGGGTGGCGTGGATGGACCTGCGACAATCTGCATGCGCCGCTTCGCGGCCGAGCTGGGCGTGCTGTTCCAGATCGTGGATGACATCCTCGATGTGACGGGCACCGACCAGGCGCTCGGAAAGCCGCGGGGAAGCGATGAGCGTCACGGCAAGCGAACCTACGTGAGCGAGTTTGGAATCGAACAGGCGAAGGTCCTGGCCGCGGAGTCCCACCGCACGGCGCGCGAGGCGCTGGCGCAGGCCGCCGCGCAGGGCGCCACCGAGCCCGGCGCGAGCGAGGAGCTCGAGCAGGTGACCGACTTCATCTACACACGCACCTCATGAGCGAGACCAACACAAACAGTCGCCCTGGCCCCCTTGCTGGAGAACGGCTCGCCACCCAGCGCCCTGGCCCCCTTCCCGGAGAATGGCTCGCCACCCAGCGCTCACAGTGGGAAGGCGGCGCGTGAGCGAGGCGATTCTCCCCAAGATCGATGGCCCCGAGGATCTCAAAGAGCTCTCCGAGGAGGAGCTGCAGCGCCTCGCGCAGGAGGTGCGCGAGCACATCATCGACACCGTTGGTGAGATCGGCGGGCATTTCGGCGCCAATCTGGGCACGTGCGAGCTGGCGGTGGCGCTGCACTCGGTGCTCGAATCCCCGCGCGACAAGATCCTCTGGGATGTGGGCCATCAGGCCTACCCGCACAAGGTCCTCACGGGGCGCCGCGCGGAGCTGCACACGATCCGCAAATACGGCGGGCTGGCGCCGTTCTGCTCGCGCGAGGAGTCCCCGCACGATGTGATGGGCGCGGGGCACGCCTCGACATCGATTGGCTATGCGGTGGGGATCAAGGAGGGGATGCTCCAGATCGGCGCCGCCGACGGCAAGGTGGTGGCGGTGATCGGCGATGGCGCGATGACCGGCGGGGTGGCCTTCGAGGCGATCGGCCAGGCGGGAGGGTTGGGGACACCGCTGGTGGTGGTGCTCAACGACAATGGCATGTCGATCGCACCGAACGTGGGGGCGCTCTCGCGCTACTTCAACCGCGTGCGCCTGAACCCGAAGCTGTGGCACGCGCGCGAGGGCGTGGAGGGCGGCTTGATGCGCCTGCCGGGGGGCATCGGCTCGGCGTTCGAGCGCCTGGGACCACAGCTGAAGGAGTCGATCAAGGCGTTCTGGGCCCCGGGGTTGTGGTGGGAGGAGCTCGATTGGGCCTATATGGGCGTGGTGGATGGCCACGACACGCGCGCCCTGCGCGAGGCGCTGCGTGAGGCGCTGGCGGCGGAACGCCCGGTGGTGGTGCACATAGCGACGGTGAAGGGCAAGGGCTTCGCACCCGCGGAGGAGGGCGGGCTGGAGGGCATGGAGAAGTGGCACGCGGCGAAGCCCAACTCGATTTTGAATGGCGTCCCCACTCAGCCAACCCCCGCCTCCGTTCCCTCGGCGCCGCCCGCGTTGGCCCCGCGGAGCACGCAGATCGTGAAGCCCGCACGGGCGGGCGGGGCGCAGTACACAACGGTGTTTGGCGAGGCGCTGGTGCGCGAATGCGAGCGCGATCCGCGCGTTGTGGGGATCACGGCGGCGATGAACAGTGGCACGGGGCTGAACATCCTCCAGAAGGCGCTCCCGGAGCGCTACTTCGATGTGGGCATCGCTGAGCAGCAGGCGATCCTGTTCGCGGCGGGGCTGGCGCTGGAGGGCTGCAAGCCGGTGGCGGCGATCTACTCGACGTTCCTGCAGAGGGCCTACGATCAGATCGTTCACGACGTGTGCCTGCAGCGTTTGAATGTGGTGTTCGCGATGGATCGCGCGGGGCTCGTGGGCGACGATGGCCCGACGCACCACGGGGCCTTCGATATCGCCTACCTGCGCTGCCTGCCGAACATCGTGCTGATGGCGCCACGCGATGAGGCGATGCTGGTGCACATGCTGCACACGGCGCTCGTCTACGATGACGGCCCAATCGCGCTGCGCTACCCGCGCGGGGCGGGCGAGGGCGTGGCGCTGCCGAGCGAGCCGAAGGCGCTGAAGATCGGAACGGGCGAGATTTTGATTGCTGGTCCCCACCCACCCGCGGCCGCGACCCCTGGCGCGCGCGTGGCGCTGATCGGCTACGGCAGTGGCGTGGGCAAGGCGCTGGCGGCGGCTGAGCTGCTGGCCGAGCACGAGATCCAGGCGACGGTGGCCGATGCGCGCTTCGCGAAGCCGATCGACGCGGGCCTGATGGCGCAGTTGGCGGCGGAGCACGATCTGCTGGTAACCGTCGAGGAGGGTGTGCTCGCGGGGGGCTTCGGTTCCGCGGTGTGGGAGACGCTCAACGAGGCGGGCATGACACCGCGCATTCTCCGCGTGGGCTTGCCCGATCGCTATGTGACGCACGGCGCGCCCGCGCTGCTGCACGAGGAGGTGGGCTTCACCCCAGAGCGCATCGCCGAGCGGGTGCAGGCGGCGATCCTCGATCGACGCTCGGCGGCGGTCGAGGCGTAGAGAAGAGGGGAGGGGACCCCGGAGGGGTCCCAGCGGGGTCGCGCGGCGAGGAGATGGCGCGCTGCCCTACCGGCTGCGCGTATCCGGCACGGGGGCCGTTAAATGAAACGGCCCGCGAGGGAAGCGGGCCGTTTCGGGGAGGAGGGATGCTGCTGTACTTCGGGTCGATCACCATATTGCCCGTATGCGAAGCCCTTGTGTGTGATCTTGCGCACACATGTTCGGGGGGCACGCATGTTCGGGTCTCACAGCCTTGAGGATCTGGCACCATTCGACACGCATGGCCAGCCTGGCGGTAAGGGCCGATCCCGGAAGGGGTGTGCGGCTGGGGTGGTCGAGGGTCGAGCGAGGCGCGGACGCAAGGGCGAAGGCTTGGTGGTGTCAAGTCGAGCCCGAGGACAAAGCCTCGCGAAAGGCCATCGGCCGCATCCAGACGTGCGGCCATTCCGGGATCGGCCCTCAGGAGCGGCACGGGTCGCGAAAGCGAGAAGGCCAGGAAGTAGACCCCGGCTGCTCGCCGTGTTTTGCGGGGGCGCGTGGTGCGACGGCACATGCGGATACCTTTCGAGGCGTGGCAACCAAGCAGCGCCTAGACACCCTCCTGGCCGAGCGCGGCCTGTTCCCTTCGCGCAGCCGCGCCGCGGCGTCGGTGATGGCGGGCGAGGTTTGCGTGGGACCCGGCCGTCGGCGCGCCGCCAAGCCGGGGGAAATGGTGGAGGCCGACGCGATTGTGGATGTGCGCGAGCAGGCCCGCTACGTCTCGCGCGGAGGGATCAAGCTGGCCAACGCGTTGAAGGGCTTCGACGTGCAGGTCACTGGAAGACGCGCGCTGGACGTTGGGGCCTCCACAGGAGGCTTCACGGACTGCCTGCTCCAGCATGGCGTGCCCGAGGTGATCGCCGTGGATGTCGCCTACGGCGAGCTCGACTACGGTTTGCGCTGCGATGAGCGGGTGAGGGTGCTGGAGCGCACCAACGCGCGCACCCTCGCTCCGGCGATACTTCCCTATGTGCCCGAGCTGGCGGTGGTGGATGTGTCGTTCATCTCGCTCGCGAAGGTCCTCCCGGCGGTGCTGGGGTGCATGGCGGAACGCTACGACGTGCTCGCGCTCGTGAAGCCCCAGTTCGAGGTGGGACGCGAGCGGGTGGGCAGAGGGGGCGTTGTGCGCGACCCCCAAGAGCGTCGCGCGGCGCTCGCGGCGGTGGGCAGTGCGGCGAGCGAGCTGGGGGCTGCCGTTCTCGGCTTCTGCTCCTCGGGGCTCCCCGGACCGAAGGGCAACCGCGAGAGCTTCGTTTGGCTCGCCGAGAAAACGCGTACCGGCGCCGCGGGCGGCGATGGGGAGATCGAGGCGATGGCAGCCGAGGTGGAGCCGTGAGCGACGGCGCCGCCCGAGGGGGCGAAGCGGGGATGAGGCGCATGGCGGTGCTCACCCACCACCGGGTCGGCGACACCGAGCCGGCGCTAGAGCGCCTCATCGAAGGGGCCGTGCGGGCCGGCGTGACGCTGCGCTTCGACGCAGAAGAGACGCGCAAGCACGGCCTCACGGCGGCGCCCGGCGTGGAGGTGGATGCGGAGCTCGACGAGCGACATCGAGCTGTGTGTGGTGCTCGGCGGCGATGGCACGATCCTGCGCGCGCTGCGCTGCTATGCGGGCACGGGGGTGCCGGTGTTCGCGGTGAACTACGGCGAGATCGGCTTCCTCGCGACGATCGAGCCCGAGGAACTGGAGAGTGGGATCGCACGCGCGCTGAGCGGCGACTTCGAGCTGCTGCGGCTCCCCGCGATCGTCGTGAGCGGGGGTGGGGGCGCGTCTTCAGGCCAGGCGCGCGCGATCAACGATGTCGCGATCCACCGCAAGGCGGGCGAGCGCGTGGCGGAGCTCGCGCTCACGCTCGATGGGGAGGACGTGGGGAGCGTGCGCTGCGATGGGCTCGTGGTGGCCACCCCCGCGGGCTCCACCGGCTACAACCTCGCCAACGGAGGGCCCGTGATGGCGTGGGGGGTTGAGGGATTCGTGGTGTCCTTCATCGCTCCCCACTCGCTCACCGCGCGCACGCTCGTGGTGGCGCCGAGCGGAAGGCTCGAGATCCACAACCGCTCGCGCGAGGCGCTCGATGTCTCGGTGGATGGGCGCCCGCTGTGGGAGATTCCCGCGGATGGAGCAATCCAGGCGCGCTTCGAAGACGATGTGGGCACGATCGCGCAGCTGCCGGGCTCCTCGTTCTATAGGCGCCTGCGCGAGAAGTTCGGCCGCCTTGCGCGCTGAGCAGCGAGCACCGAAGGGGCGCGATGCCACCGGAGAACCCCACCGTGGACGGCATCCGGCGAGGCGCCCCTCGGGGTTGCTCAGGCCGCGCGCGAGCTTCCGTGGCCGGAGCGCTCCAGCGAGGCGATGAAGTCGTCGAGCTGATCGCGTGAGAAGCGCCGCTGATCGCCGGGGGTGCGGTAGCAGCTGAGGTGCCCCGCATCGGCCCAGCGGCGGATCGTGGCCAGCGAAACGCCCAGATAGCGTGCGGCCTGGGAGCTCGTGAAGACGAGCTGGCGGTCGTGGGGGGCGAGGGTGGGTGTGAGGGGCATCGTTCGCTCTCTACTCGGTAGTGGTTGTGGGCTCTTGTCCATCTCTTCGGCCGTCTGAACGGAGAAGTTGAGCGCCGCGCAGGTTTATGGACGTTTGCTGGCCGCTCCCCGCTCACGAGGGCGTGAAAACCCCTGATCAGCGTCCTCAAAGACGGCTTGAAACCACATGGTTGGGACGCTCGCGAGCAGCGGGAGGTCCGCAGGGACGAACGACGTTCTGCAATTCGTCGTGCAAAACCCTCCCCGAAGCTACATTATTCGTTGCATCCCGCTAGTATCCTTCGCAAACCTACTCAAAGGTGGCGGTTATCGGATTGGACCGGCAACCCCTCCGCCAATCGGGTCTCCTGGACCCCGGAGCGAAGGAGCAGCAATGCCCTGGAAGCTTTAGTCGCCAGTTGAAGGAGAGGATGCAGCTGACTCAAGCTGCTGTTTGATCGCAGATTTTAGGGAGGGCTTGGGGCGTCGTGCGCTCGGTTGGCGGCGCCTCCGGCCGTTAAGGGCCGAGGATGGGCCGTCTCTCAGAAAGCGCGACGCGCCCGAGCCGATCGCGCACCGCATACATCGGGTGGGGCGCCGAGGCGCCCCACGGCGCAGAGCCGACCCCGCACCCACGCGACCCTCGCGGGTCGGCTCCTGCCGGCCCCTTAAAAGTCTTTCCTACCCCGCAGGCTGGGCGATCGCGCGTGCGCGGCGCTCGAAGGAGAGCTCGGCCTCGAAGTCGATCTCATCGCCGCGCTCGAAGATCTTCGAGCCATCCCGCTCGAGCATCGCGATGAACTTGTCCACCAACTCGCTATCGAACTGGCGTCCCGCCATCCGCCGCAGCTCGCTCATCGCGTCCTGGGGGGTCATCGGCGAGCGGTAGCTGTCGCGCGCGGTCATCGTGTCATAGGCACTGCAGATCGCAAGGATGCGCGAAAGCAGCGGGATCTCATCGGCGATCAGCCCCGCCGGGTAGCCCCCGCCGTCGACGCTCTCGTGGTGGTAGAGGATCGCATCGGCCACCGGCCCATACCCATCCAGGCGCCCCACCAGCGTGGCGCCCTCCTGGGGATGGCGGCGGATCACCGCCCAATCCTCGTCGCTGAGGATCTCCGCGTTGAGGATCCGATCGGGCAGCGCGAACTTGCCGATGTCGTGCAGGAGCCCCGCCGTGTGCGCCACATCCTGGTCCGCCTCGCTGCAGCCCGCCTCGCGCGACAGTGCGCGGGCATAGCTGGCGACGGCGGCCGCGTGGCGCGCCGTCATACGATCGCGCAGCGCGAGCGTCTCAACGAGTGTCACGAGCACCCCCAGTTGCAGCGACGCCAAGCGCATCGAGCGCGCCTCCAGCTGTTCGGCGCGATCCTCCGAGCGCACCAGCGCCCGCAGTAGGTACTGGAAGATCAAAATCGCCAGTACCAACCCCAGCAGCGCGGGGTAGCCGAGGTTCGTGTACGCCACCGCCAAAAGCGCCGCCAGTGCCGCCGCAGCGACCTGCCCGGGGAGGATCGGCATGAACAGGTAACGCACCTGATCGATCACCCCGCGCCCGCTCAGCACCTTTCTGTGCAGCGCGATCAGCGCGAAGTTGATCAGATTCGTGGCGATGTACACCCCGAATACCAGCAGCGCGAAGCTCACGCCACGGATCGTTGAGAGCTCGGAGGAGGCGTGCACATCTCCCACCACCAGCCTCGTCAGCAGGGCGCCCGAGACGAGGAACACCGCGTACGTCGAGAGGTTCGTGCGCCAGCTCGCCGCGGGCACCTTGCGGATGATCGTATCTGGCACCACCATCGCCATCCCAATCACCACCGCCGGCAGCGGCCCCAGCAGCGTCATCGCCAGCACCAGCGCGATGAACGCCGCCGAGAGATCCTGGTTACGCACCGTGAACGTCAACCGATCGGCGAACGCGCTCAGCGCCAGCAGCAGCACGAACAGCTGGATCGGCTGCCAATCTTCAGCGTGTGAGAGCAGCACCGCGGCTGCGATCGACCCGCCCAGGAGCAGGAAGTCGAAGGCCGCGTAGAAGCGCTGAATCTTGGTATGAGACATGCAGATCGCCCTGTCGTCCTTTAACGGCGTATCCGGCGTCGTCCTTAAGGGCCGCGTTCCGCGACTCCCACACGCGGATTGGGTAGGTGCTCGGGATTGAGCTCCGCGAGGCTCTCCAGCGCACCGGCTCCCACGGTCCTCCGGGGTGCCTCTGCACGGCCCGCCTGCGGCGTTGCTTCCGCGCCGGCGAGTGGCGTGCCACTCCCATCGCCCGCCTGCGCACCATCAGTTTCGGGGAGCTGAAGCCCGTTGACCGTCACGCGCAGGAATAGCCCCGTGAGGCCCGTCGCCACCAGTCCCGCCAGTAGCAGCGCCACCCGCGGCGAACTCAAAGCGGTCACCGCGCCACCGAGGGAGAAGCCGATCGCGGGGCACAGCCCGCCGATCGATTCCACCGCTCCCATCAGGCGACCCTGCAGTGCGCTCGGCGTCAGCTTCTGCACAGCGCTGATCAGCGCCGGCCACTGCACGCTGTTGCCCGCGCCGCCCACCACGCAAGCCGCACATGCAATCGCGAGGGTTGGCGCGACCGCGAGGCCGATGTAGGAGAGGCCAACGATCAGCGTCCCACCCACGAGCATCGGGCCTAGCGGCTTGCGTACCGCGCGCGCGAAGAACACGCTGCCGATCACCATCCCCACGCCCCACGTCGCCAGCAGCAGCCCGAAGCCGCCATTGCCCGCGTTCAAGGTCTGCTTGGCGTAGATGATCTCGATCGGCTCCGCCGAGGCGAAGAACACCACCGCCACTGCCTCCAGCAGCAGCAGCGAGCGCAGTTGGGGCACCTCGTGCAGGTACTCCCATGCGGCCTTCAGCCGCTCGCGCACCGTGGCCGCCGTCTCCTCGATATATGGACGCACGTCGATCAGCAGCACCGCGCAGATCGCAAACGTCGCCGCATCGAGGTACAGCGCCGCCTGACCGCCCGCCGCCGCCACGAACACCCCCGCAAGCGCCGGTCCGAGCGTCACCGCGCCCGTGAAGGCCACGTTGAGCGCGGCGTTGGCCTTGCGCTGCGCCACCTCCACCTCCTCGGGATTCTCTTCCGCGGCGATGTGCGCCACCGCCGCGCGCAGCAGCGCGTTCGCCGCCAGCGCCGCCGTGCCGTCGATCGCCACCAGCAGGAGCACCGCCGGCAACATCAGGTGTGGCAGTTGCAATGCCAGCAGCACCGAGGTGAGCACCTCGATCGCATACAGCCGGCTGAGGCCCCCGCGTCCCTTCGAGGACTCCACGCGCGCCACCAGCGCCGGCGTCAAAAGAGCGGGGAAGAGGCGCCCCGCGATGAACAACCCCGCAACGGCGATCGCGCTGTGGGTGTGGTCGTATACGGCGACCGCCAGCGCTACATAGCCAAACCAGGTCCCCAGCTCGTTGACGGTGTACGCGAGGAGGATCCGGCGTTGCCGCGCGGATTTTGGTAGTGACGGCACGCCGTCACGCTAACGACTGGCGCGGCCGGGAGCCAGTAGCGCAAGCTCTCTGGCTCCCCCGCGATCCGTGGCTTGCTCTCCAGTTCCTGGCGCGTACGCGCCAGGGTGCTTGCTGACAGCGCCAAGAAGGCGACTGTCGCCAGCCCCATCCACGCAAGTCCGATGCTCAATGCGATCATCGCGGCGCTCCTCGGTTGTGGTGTGTGCGGTTGTGGTGTGTATGCATTCCCCACCTCTCGTCTTGGCGGCCATCTCGATACGACAATGGTGAGCCCTCGAGGGCCGTTTGTCTGTCGTACAAGGGGTGCAGATCGTGTCGTCCCAAAGGTGCCGATCGGTGTAGTCCCTTTCGGTCCTCAGCCACCCCTCTGAGACGCTTTGAGCCGGGCTGGAGCTGTGCTTTGGCGCTTCAGAGAGCGGGATTGCGCCGCTGGGCGGTGTCCGGCGAGGGCGCTACGGTGTGCCGATGCAGGATGGCGCCAGAGAGGGCACCCCGGGGGTCGATCGGCCGATCGAGACGATCATCGCCGACGACCACGCGGTCGTGCGCGACGGCATTCGCACCGTTCTCGAGCGCCAAGCCGAGGAGTTCCGCGTCGTCGCCGAGGCCGCCGACGTGCCCTCGACGATCCGCGAAGTGCGCGCCCACAAACCCGACCTGCTCACGCTCGACCTCACGATGCCCGGCGGCTCGAGCCTCGCCGCGCTGCCCTCCTGCTTCGTTGCGCACCCCACGCTCGCGGTGGCGATCCTCACGATGCGCGAGGATCCCGAGTACGCCCGCCAAGCCCTGCGCGCGGGCGCGCGCAGCTATGTCCTCAAAGAGGCCGAGCCCTCCGAGCTGCTCCAGGCCTTTCGCCTCGCGGTGGCCGGCGGCAACTACCTCCACCCGCGCCTCGGAGCCGCGATGGCCACCGGCGATGGCCCCGACGCGGGCGGTGTCGCGCTGAGCGAGCGCGAGCGCGAGGTGATCCGCCTCATCGCCCTCGGCCACACCAACCCCCAGATCGCCGAGCAGCTGCACGTCGCCGAGCGCACCGTCAAGACCTACCGCGCGCGGGCGATCGAGAAGCTCGGGTTCTCCTCGCGCGCGGAGATCACCGCATATGTGCGCCGCCTAGGGCTGATGGATTAGCTGAGGGCGCCCCCACGGGCGCGTCACCGCGCGGGCGTCCCGCCAGTGGCACCGTGAGGCGCACAGTTGTGCCCTGCCCCGGCGCGGGCATGATCTCGAGCTCGGCTCCCACGAGCTCCGCGCGCTCGCGCATCCCGGAGAGGCCAAAGCCGCCCTGCAGGCCATCGCCGCGCGGGCCCGCGGGGACACCGCCCGCGGGGAGCCCCTTGCCGTCGTCGGTGACCGCTACGCGGATCGCGCCCTCGCGGCTGGAGATGGCGATCAGCGCCTGTGTGGCCTGCGCGTGGCGTGAGACATTCGTGAGCGCCTCCTGCACCACGCGATACACCGTGCTCTCGAGCTCGGCGTCGAGGCGTTCATCTGGTCCGAGATCGAGGTCGATCTCGACGTGCACATCCAAACCGTCGATCGCCTGTGCGCGGCGCGCGAGCGCCTCCAGCGCGGGCTTGAGGCCGAGGTCGTCGAGCGCCGCGGGGCGCAGCTCGGTGATCAGGTGGCGCAGTCCTTCGATCTCGATGCCCAGGCCATCCAGCACATCGCCCACAGCCTCCTGCAGGGCCTGGGATTCGTGCAGGTCGCGCGCGTTGGCGAGCTTCAGACGCAGCGCGCCGAGGCCCTGCACGGTCTCATCGTGGATCTCCCGTGCCCAGCGCGTGCGCTCGCGCTCGCGCGCCTCCATGCCATAGCGCAGCCGTTCGATCTCCACCGAGCGCTCGGCGGCCAGGCGCTGGGTGACGCTGAGTGCGAAGGCGTTCAGCGCGCGGCGGTCGGGCTCGCGGAAGCTGCCCTCTTCGCGCAGCGCGATCACGAGGCCCCCGCCCTGGCCCTCCATCTTCAACGGCTCCACGAGCACGCTGCGCGCTTCGAAGCCGAGCTCGTGCAGCCAGTTCGCTTCGGGCCCACGGGGACGATCGAGCGCGAGCGACTGCCCCGAGCGGTACAGCACGCCGAGCGCGCTGCCCTCCACCGGCAGGATGCGCACGCGCGGGGAGCCCTGGCCGCTGGCGGCGGCCACGCGCAGCTCGCCGCGCTCCTCGATCACCATCAGCAGACTTCCCGCATCGAGCAGCGCTAAGCCGCGATCGGCCATCAGGCGCAGCAGCCACAACTCAGAGCCCGAGAGCATCCTCGTAACCTAGTGGACTGCTCGGCAGTGGCATGTTCACGTTGGCCTCGTGACTGGCCACGGCGCGCGCGGCGCCCAGCAGCTGCGCGGCGGTGAGGCCCTCGCGCCACGTGGCGATGCCCACCGCCACGCGCAGCGCCATGCGCTCGCCGCGCGCCTCGATCTTGATCGCGCGCAGGCGCGCGATCGTGCGTCTCGCGACCAGCTCGCCGCGGGCGCCATCTGCGCCGGGCAGCACCACCGCGAACTCGTGCTCGCTGGGGCGTCCCACACGGTCGAAGCGGCGAAACTCGCGGCGCAGCGCGAGACCCACATAGGCGAGGGCCTGCTCGCACAGCTCGCGTCCATAGGCGCGCTCGATCGCGCGCAGATCCTCGAGCCCCACCAGGAGGCAGCTGAGTGGGATCCGGTGGCGCTCGGCGCGCGCGATCTCCTCATCCACGCGATCGGTGAGCGCGTCCGTGCCCAGGCACTCGCCCACGCCGCGAAGGGGGCGGTCAAGGTGCTGGTTGTCGCTGGCAGCCGTGCCTTTGGACATTGGAGGTGGGGCGCGGTTGATCCTCACGCCGACACACAGCGTATCGGGTGCGCCTGCATTGTTCGGCCCCGCTCGAAGGGCGCGCCGAGCGATCCGTCGCCACTCGCTGATACACCTGCACGTGTGTTGAAGGACCTTTCAGTGGAGAACCTGCTTCTGATCGAGCGCGCGCAGCTCGCGCTCGCCCCCGGTCTGAATGTGCTCACCGGGAGACGGGCGCCGGCAAGACGGTGCTCGCACACGCACTCGATCTGCTGCTCGGGGGGCGCCCCCGTGGAGGGATCGTGCGGCCCGGCGCCTCCGAGGCCTACGTCGAGGGCGTCTTCGCGCTGCCCGCCGAGCTCGAGTGCGAGCGCGGCGAGCTGCTTGCTGCTGACGCCGAGGAGGTGGTGCTCGCGCGGCGCGTGGGGGTCGACGGGCGTACGCGCGCCTACCTCAACGGTCGCACCGCCGCCGTGGGCGACCTGCGCGCACTGGGCCAGCGCTTGGTGGCCTTCTACGGCCAGCACGAGCACCGCAAGCTCACCCTCGCGACCGCGCAGCTACAGATCCTCGACGATTTCTGCGGTCCCGCACAGGCCGAGCGCCTGCGCGAGTGCGCTGTGGCTCACCACCAGGTGCGCCTCGCCGAGCAGGAGCTCGAGGGCCTGCAAGAGCTTGCCGGTGCGCGCGAGCGCGAGCTCGAGCTGCTCGAACACGAGCTCGCCGAGATCGACTCCGCCGCGCCCGAGGTGGGGGAGGACGCGCGCCTATTCGCCGCGCGCGAGCGCCTGCGCCGCCTCGATGCGCTGCGCATGGCCGCCGGCCAGGGCGCCGAGGCTCTGAGTCCGGAGTCCGGAGAAGCAGCGGCGCGCTGGCACTGCTCTCCGAGGTCTCCGTGCGTCTGGATGGCGTGACCGGCGTCGACGCCCAGCTCGACACGCTCGCCGAGCGCGCACGCGCGCTGGCAATCGAAGCGGGAGACCTCGCGGGGGCGCTGCGCGACTACGGCCAATCGCTGGAGGAGGAGGATGGCTCGCTGGAGCAGATCGAAGAGCGCCTGCAGCTGCTCGAGCGCCTGCAGCGCAAGCACGGGGAGGGCATCACGGCCGTCCTGCAACACGCCGCAGAGGCCCGTGCACGGCGCGATGAACTGGCTGGCGCCGAGGTGGCCATCGCGCGCAGCAGCGAGCGTCTGCGTCACGCCAACGAGGTGCTGCAGGAGCACGTGCAGGCGCTCCGCAGCGCGCGCCGCGCGGCGGCGCCCCGCCTCACCAGGGCCGTCACCGAGCAGCTCGCCGCCCTCGCGATGGCCGAGGCGAGCTTCACGATCGAGATATCTCCTTGTGCGAGAGGCCCGCGGCGCCGACGCGGTGGAGTTCCTGATCGCCCCCAACCCCGGTGTCGCCGCCGGTCCGCTGCGCGAGATCGCCTCCGGCGGGGAGCTCTCGCGTGTGATGCTCGCGTTGATGAGCCTCGCCAACGCCGGCTCCCACGCAGCGCTCGTGTTCGACGAGGTCGACGCGGGCATCGGCGGGCACACCGCGCGCGCCGTCGGCGAGCGCCTGCGTGCCCTCGCGCAGACGCGTCAGGTGATCTGCATCACCCACCTGCCCCAGATCGCCTCGCTCGCGCAGAGGCACTTCTCGGTTGTGAAGGACACCGCGGCCGATCCCACGCGCGCCTCCGTGGTGCAGCTCGGCGAGCGTCAAACCGTCGCCGAGCTCGTGCGGATGCTGGGCGCCGCCGAGAACGACACCGCGGCGCGCAAGCACGCGCGGGAGCTGAGGAAGGCCGCCTGAGAGGGCCCCGGAGAGGCCGATCTCCGAGCCTCCGGCGGCCCCGCCGGAATGCGTTTGCAGGTGCCGGCCGAGGTGCGTTTGCCCGCGCTGGCGGTACCCTCGCTGTAATGGCCACCACCCAGCAGTCGCCGAATGTGCTTGCAATTGCAGCATCGGAGTCGCGCACGGTGAGCGGATCGGTGCGCCTGGGGCGCAAGACGAAGGTGATGGTCAAGCATCTTCTTGCAGGCGAGGTCGCGGTGATCGACCATCTGGATATCGATCGCGTCTCCGCGGAGGAGCTCATCGCGGCGGGCGCCGCGGCGGTGCTCAACTGCAAGGCCTCCACCAGCGGCTCCTATCCCAACCTGGGGCCGCAGCTGCTCGTGGAGGCGGGCGTGCTGCTCGTCGATCTGCCCGACGACGCGCTCTTCGCCGCGCTCTCGAGGGCGATGGCGTGAGCGTGCTCGCGGAGGCCGACGGCACGGGCGAGGTGCTCACACGGGGAAGGTCCTGGCGCGCGGCGAGTGCTCGACATCGCCACCGTGCGCGCCGAGACCGAGGAGCGGCGGCGTGAGATCGGCGAGGCGCTCGAGCGCTTCGCCCACAACACAATCGAGCACATGCGCGAGGAGCGCGAACTGCTCGCGGGGAAGATCGAGATGCCCCGCTTTGCCACCGACTTTCGCGATCGCCCCGCGCTGGTAGTGGTGCGCGGAGTCGACCACCAGCAGGATCTGCGCGCGCTGCGACCCTTCATCCGCGACGTTCGCCCCGCGCTCGTGGCCGTCGACGGCGGCGCCGACGCGCTGCTGGAGGCGGGTCTCACGCCCGACATGATCGTCGGCGACATGGACTCCGCGAGCGAGCCCACGCTGCTCGCCACCGTGGCGGCGGGGGAGCTCGTGGTGCACTCCTATCCCGACGGGCGCGCACCGGGGCGCCATCGCCTGGAAGATCTAAGCCTTCCCTTCAAGCTCGTGCCCGCGCCGGGCACCAGTCAGGACGTGGCGATGCTGATCGCCGCCGAGAAGGGGGCGCGCCTGATTGTCTCGGTGGGCTCGCAGTTCAACCTCGTGGAGTTCCTCGATCGCAACCGCAGGGGCATGTCCTCGACCTTCCTCACGCGCCTTCGCATCGGCGAGATCCTCGTCGACGCGAAAGGCGTGAGTCGCCTGTATCGCCCCCAGCCGGGCCTCACGCCTTTGTTGGTGGTGCTCCTCGCGGGGCTTGTTGCGATGATCGCGGTCGTCGCGTTGACACCGGCACTACGCGATGTCGTCGATCTGGTGTGGCTGAAATTGCAGCTGCTCGTCGGCTCGAGACTCCGCAATACGATGTTCGACTACCGCTACCACGCGCTTTCCCTCGCGGCCGTCCTGCTGGCGCTCGCGGTGGGAGTGCTGATCGGGGTCGCGATCGGCGACTCCAATCTGGTCTCCTCGGCGAAGAACGGCGTCGTGCGCGATCTCAGCTCCGAAGTCAACGGCGCCAACCGGCAGGCCGCGCAGCTGCGCGCCCAGCTCTCCGGCGTGGAAGCCGTGGGAAACGACCTCTCCGAGATCGCTGTGCACGGCCTGCTCAACGGGCGGCGCATCGGCCTTGTGTTCCTGGGCGGCTCATCCGATCAGATCGACGGCCTGGTGCGCGACGCGGTAACCCAGGCGGGGGGCAACCTCGTGACGGTGGCCGCGGTGCACGAGCCGCTCGATCTGGGCGGTTTGGCACACGAGGCAAGCGGTACCAACTACGCCGCGCTCGCCACGCAGCCGGGTCTCGTGCGCCACTTCGGCGTGAGGATCGCAAGGCAGCTGGTGGGCAGCGATCACAAGCTCCTCGCGCTCGTGCAGGGCAAGCTCCTGAGCTCCTTCGACGGGCAGCTCGAAGGGCTCGATGGGCTCGTGGTGGTGCGCAGCGAGCCCGAAGGCATGACACCCGAAGAGGCCAAGGTGACCGGCGAATTCGAGGTCGCGCTGATCGAAGGGCGCGACCTCGGCGGGGGTGCCCACGGTGGGGGTGGAGCTGAGCTCCACCAATCCCTCGCAGATCACCTGGTACAAGAGCCGCGACATCTCCAGCGTCGACGACCTCGACCTGCTCGCGGGACGTGTCGCGCTGGCGTTCACGCTGTCGGGTGCTCCACGGCGCCTACGGGGAAAAGTCGACCGCCGAATCGGGGCTCCTGCCGCGCGTGGGCGGCAGCACCTCGCTGCCGTGAGGCCGCGTCCGCCCGCGCAGCTAGGTTCGCTCAGTGCACACGCTGCCTCTCCTGATTGCCGCTGCGATCGCCGTGCTGATGGCGCCGATCGTGTTGCGCGAGCTGAGAGAGGGGACACACGCGGGTCAACTACCGTGGTCGAGCGCTTCCGTTCCCGTTCGGTGTGCTTGTCGTCTCCGCCGCGCTGCTTACGCTGATCCCGCTGGTCGCTGATCGAACGACTCGCGAGCACGGATGTGATCGATCCCAGCTGCTTCCGATTTCGATCTATGTGCTGGGTGTGGCCTGCCTGGGTCTGATCGACGACGCTTACGGAGGCGCGCGGCGAGAGCGCGCCCCTCGCGGCTGGCGTGGACATGCGCGTGCGGTGCGCCGCGGCGAGCTCTCCACAGGAGCGCTGAAGGCGGCCGGCTCGCTCGGGCTCGCGCTGCTGGTGATGAACTTCGCGGAGCGCTCCACCGGGATGTGGCTGCTGGCGAGCGCAGTGCTTGTGCTGGCGACGAACCTCTTCAACCTCCTCGATCTGCGCCCGGGACGCGCGATCAAGGCGTTCGTGCTGCTCGGCGCGGGCCTCACGCCGGCGCGGGACTGCTGGGCGCTTTGGGCGCTCGGCCTGTTCGCCGGCCCCGCGCTCGTCGCGGGCGTGTATGACGTACGCGAGCGGGCGATGCTCGGCGACACCGGCGCGAACCTCTCGGCGGCCTCGCCGGGCTGTGGCTGGTGCTCACACTTCCGGCACGGGCCTCGATCGCGCTCGCGCTGCTCGCTCTATCACGGTATATGGGGAGTTTCGCTCGATCTCGCGCTTGTGGAAAAGACTCCGGGGGTGCGCTGGCTAGACTCCCTGGGCAGGCCCTCATGATCCAGCACTCGCCCGAGCGCCACATCGAGACCAACCCCAAGACCCGGTTCATCTTCATCACCGGCGGCGTTGTCTCCTCGCTTGGCAAGGGGATCGCGGCTGCGTCGATCGGACGCCTGCTCGTCGCGCGCGGGCTGACGTGTCGGGCTGCAGAAGTTCGACCCCTACATCAACGTCGACCCGGGCACGATGTCGCCCTACCAGCACGGCGAGGTGTTCGTGACCGAGGACGGCGCGGAGACCGACCTCGACCTCGGCCACTACGAGCGTTTCACCGACGCCAACACCAGCCGCGCCTCCAACGTGACGGCCGGTGGCGATCTACAACACGGTCATCCGCCGCGAGCGCCGCGGCGACTACCTGGGCGGACCGTCAGGTCGTGCCGCACATCACCGACGAGATCAAGCAGCGGATCGCGCTGATCGCGCAGTCCACCGACGTGGACTTCGTGATCACCGAGATCGGCGGCACCGTCGGCGACATCGAGTCGCTGCCGTTCCTGGAGGCGATCCGCCAGTTCCCCGTCGACGTGGGGCGGCGGCGCTGCATGTTCATCCACCTGACGCTGGTCCCCTACATCGGCCACGCGGGCGAGCTGAAGACCAAGCCCACGCAGCATTCCGTCAACGAGCTGCGCCGCATCGGCATCGCCCCGGACATGCTGATGTGCCGCTCAGAGGGCTCGCTCTCGGAGGAGATACGCAAGAAGATCGCGCTGTTCGCGAGCCTGCCGTCGGAGGCATCGTCTCGGCCTGCGACGTCGACAACATCTACAAGGTGCCGCTCGTCTTTCGCGACCAGGGCGTCGACGACTTCATCCTCGACCACTTCGGCATGGAGGCGGGCGCCCGACCTGTCGAGCTGGCAGGAGCCGATCGAGCGCGCCGAGCACGCCAAACGAACGGTGCGGATCGCCCTCGTGGGCAAGTACGTGGAGCTGGAGGACGCCTACCTGTCGGTCTCCGAGGCGCTGCGCCACGCAGCCGCGCTGAAGGACGCGCGGGTGCAGATCGACTGGGTCGACTCCGAAAGCCTGGAGGAGCGGCGCCGAGCGCGGAGGACCGGCAGACGGGCGCACGAGCGCGCGAGCTGCTGCACGGCGCCGACGGCATCCTCATCCCCGGGGATTCGGCGGGCGCGGGATCGAGGGCAAGATCGTCGCCGCGCGGATCGCACGCGAGCAGCGCATTCCGTACCTGGGCATCTGCCTCGGGATGCAGATCGCGGTCGCGGAGTTCGCGCGGCACGTCGCGGGCATGGAGGGCGCCAACTCGACCGAGTTCGACCTCGAGACGCCCTATCCGGTGATCGACCTGCTGCCCGAGCAGAAGGAGGTCGCCGACCTCGGCGGCACGATGCGCCTCGGCGCCGATCCGATCAAGCTGCACGCCGGCACGCGCGCACGGGAAATCTACGGCGAGGCGGTCATCTACGAGCGCCACCGCCACCGCTATGAGGTCAACAACCTGCTGCGCAAGCGCCTGCGAGAGCGCCGGGCCTGCGCATCTCCGGCACTCCCCCGACGAGCGCCTCGTGGAGGTCGTCGAGCTCGACGACCACCCATTCTTCGTCGCCTCCCAGTTCCACCCCGAGTTCAAGTCTCGCCCCGAGCGCCCCGCGCCGCTGTTCCGCGGCTTCGTCGGCGGCGCGCTGGGCGCGGCGCGGCGCGTCGAGCGACGCCGCGTGATGGCGATGTTGCGCCAGAGTGCCCACGACGGCCGCTGCGGCCAGCCACGGCCAGCGCCTCGAGCGGCGCCGGCTCAGCGAACTGTTCGAGGAGCTCGTGCCGCATCGAAAGCCCGTCGGGGAGCGAGCGCGCGTGCGCCGAGCGTGTCGAAGGCCGAGTTGCGCGCGCTGGGACTCGACGTGCACGAGGACGATGCTGGGGCCGAGGCCGGCTCCGACTGCGGCAATCTGCTGGCGCGCATCCCCGCCAGAGCGGAGTTTCGCCGCGGCTTGCCTCCTGCTGTGCGCGCACCTGGACACTGTGCCCTGCGGGCGCCGTGGAGCCCGTGCTGGTGGATGGCGGCTGGGAGAACGCCAACGAGAGCATCCTCGGCGCGGACAACAAGGCCGCTGTGGCCGTGATGCTCGCGCTCGCGCGCCGCGTGCTCGCGGAGGGCGCGCCGGTCGGACATCGAGCTGCTGTTCACCGTCTGTGAGGAGCGCTCCCTCGCGGGAGCGCGCGCACTGGAGCGGGGCTGGCTGCGCAGCGACTTCGGATACGTCTTCGACCATGCCTCGCCGATCGGCGAGATCGATGTCGCCTCGCCGTGTCACTTTGCCTGGAACCCGCCTTCCGTGGCCGCGCGGCACGCGGGCATCCATCCGGAGGACGGGCAGCAGCGCGATCCTCGCGGCCGCTCGCGCGGTCGCGGCGATGCCCTGGGCGCCTGGACGGCCAGACCACGGCCAACGTGGGCACGATCCGCGGGGGCAGCGCGATCAACGTGGTGCCCGAGCGCTGCACACTCAGCGCGGAGGTGCGCAGCCTGACGTGAGGAGGCCGCGGAGGCGGTGGTGGCGGAAATCGTCGACTGCGTACACGAGGCGGCGAATCTGCCCGACTGCGATTGCGATGTCGATGTGAGTGTGCAGCGCAGCTTCTCCGCCTACCGAACCCCAGCGAACGCTCCCGCGGTGCTCGCCGCCGAGCGCGCGCTGCGCGGCTGCGGCTATGCGCCCAGAGGATCGAAAGCGGGGGCGCGTCCGACGCCAACGCGCTGATCGCGAAGGGCCTTGAGGTAGTGAACCTCGCCAACGGCACCGAGCGCCCCCACGAGCCCGGCGAGCGGGTGAGCGTGGCCGCGCTCGAGGGCATGCTCGAAGTCGCGCTGGCGCTCCCCGACGCGGTGGCGGCTCAATCCGATGGCTCTAGGCGATAGCTTCCCGCGCCGATGTTGAAGCTGCGCCGCGCAACTGTCGTGAATGCCGATCCGGTTGACGGTCCCGAGCAGGAGCTCGAGATCGTGCTGCTCGACGTCTCGGGGGCCAAAGCCGGAGGGGACGCGCGAGGCAATCGCCGACGTACGCCTGGTGGGCACCGCCGAGGCGGGCGATGAGGTGGTGGTCAACGTGCAGGCGCGCGACCTCGGGCTTGGCTCGGGGGGATTTGACATCGTTCACGTCAACCTCACCCGCGGTCTGGTGGGGAGGGCGTCGTTGGGGCGAACGTGATGAAGCTCAACTACACGAGCCTCCAGCACGCGGTGCTGCCGGTGGAGGACGAGCGTGTGGATCTGCCACTGGAGCGCCCGGTGGGCGTGCTTGCGTTGCACGGCCACTGGCTCCCGTCGCGTGGGCCTTCGCACAGGCCGCCCCCGGAGGAGGCTCGGATACGTGCAGAGCGGCGGGGGTGCCCTCCCGGGGTGGACACTCGCGGATCGTGAGCGATCTGCGTCGGCGGGGATTGCTCGCGGGCCATCTCACCGCGGGCGCGGCCTTCGGCGGGGAGGGCGAGGCGGTGACCGTCCCCGGTGCGGTGCACCATGGGCTGCGCACGTTGGGTTGGGACGCGGCGCTGTGCGGCCCGGGCCCTGGGATCGTTGGCTCGCGGTCTCCCTTGGGGCATGGGGGGATGGCGGCACTTGACTCCGCACATGCCGCCCTGGCGTTGGGCGCGCCTACCCTGCTGGTGGCACGGATGTCCTCGGGGGATCCGCGCGCGCGCCACCGCGGGATCTCCCACCACACCCTCACGGTGCTGGACCTGCTGCTCGAGCCGGTCACGGTGGCACTGCCCGCGGGGATGCGCTCGCCGGTGGGGGCAGATCTGCGCGCCGGTTTGGGGTCCGTGTTTGGGGTTTCTGCGGCGAGCCGACAGCAGCTGGAACTCAACGTCGATCGGCCCGCGCGGATCGCGCGTCACGACTGGCGCCACGCCGCGGTGGACCTGCCGGCATTCGCTTGCAGCGAGCTGTCCGCGCAGACGATGGGCCGGGGCCTGCTCGAAGATCCCCTGTTTTTCGGTGCCGCTCTCGCGGGTGGAACGGCGCTGGCCGATCTGCTGACATGTGGGGACCGCAGGGACTCGCGTACGGAGGAGGCTGCCTAGCGGGGATGGCGTGCAAGGAGGCCGCGTGGTGATGGCACCACAGCGGTGCGTGGCAGGGCAGCAGTTGGCAACCCTCGTGGGATCACCTCCGTCAGGCACGAATGCCTTGCAGGAGCGGACGTTGAGCTGAACGTCGCCTTGCACGGTCAAGGAGGCGGGGGAGGCGAGGCGAAGGTGGAGTAAGTGAGCACTCACGCCCCTCCCGCGCCCCTCGCCCTCCCGACCGTTGGGGCAAGGCTTGACATCGAGAGCCTGACGCTCGACTTTCTTGCCTACCTCGAGCTCGAGCGCGGTCTCTCGCGCAATACCCTCGAGGCATATCGCTCGGATCTGCTCCAGTTCGGGGAGTTCCTGCACCGCCACCATCTCGACGCACTCGAGGCTGGGCATGGTGATCTAGCGGCGTTTCTAGCCGAGCTCGCCGAAGGAAGCGAGGCTCGTCCCGCTGTAGCGCCGGCAACGCTGCAGCGCAAGGCTGCGTGCCTGCGCTCCTTCTACCGCCATCTGCGCAGGGAGGGATTGATCGAGCACGATCCCACCGCGGAGCTGCGCGGACCTCCCAAGACGCGGCGGCTGCCGCTGGTGCTCTCGCGCGAGGAGGTCGTGAAGCTGCTGGGCGAGCCGGCGGGCACCGAGCCTCGGGCGCTGCGCGACCGTGCTCTGCTGGAGGTGATGTACGCGTGCGGTCTGCGCGCTTCGGAGGTCGTGGGTTTGCTGCTTGCCGATGTGGATCTGGAGGAGGGGCTGCTGTGTGCACGCGGCAAGGGCTCCAAGGAGCGAATCGTGCCAATCGGGCGCCAGGCCGTCGCAGCTCTGCAGACATACAGCCTGCGCGGGCGGCCAAGGCTCGTGAGTGGGAGGGGAGGCCGCTTGGAGGTCGGCACGCACCTTTTCGTCAACTCCCGGGGCGCTGGGCTCACGCGCCAGGGTTTGTACAAGATCATCCAGGGTCACGCGCAGCGCGCAGGGCTGAAGGAAAAGATGAGCCCCCACACGCTCCGCCACACATTCGCCACGCATCTGCTCGCGGGAGGCTGTGATTTGCGCTCGCTGCAGGAGATGCTCGGACACGCCGATCTGGCCACCACCCAGGTCTACACCCACCTCTCCGCCGAGCGACTGAAGGACGCGTACTTCAGCGCACACCCGCGCGCCTCGCGCTGAGATCCCTGCCCCCGCCCCGGCCGGCTAGGCTGGGCGCAGCGATGCCCGAGCTGCCCGAGGTGGAGACGATCAGACGACAGCTTGCTCCGCTCGTGGAGGGACGCGTGCTGCACGCAATGGAGATTCTCGACCCGCGCTGGTCGCGACCCCTGGCGCCCGAGGAGCTGACGGACGCGCTGGTGGGACGACGCATCCAGAGGCTGGGGCGCCGCGGCAAGTACCTCGTGTGGAGTCTGCAGGGGGACGTGTACTTGGTGCAGCACCTGCGGATGACCGGCGCGGTGCTCTGCGAGCCCAAGCCCGAACCCGCGCACGTGCGGGTTCGCATGCAGTTGCGCCCCAAGCGCCGGCTCGTGATCGTGGATCCGCGACGCTTTGGCACGGGCGAGTTGCTGCTCGGTGCAGAGGCGCTCGAGGAGTTCTTTGCGCTGCGTTTGGGGCTCGAGCCGCTGGATGAGCGCTTCACCGTCAACCACCTCCACTCAGTCATGAGGGGGCGTACGGCGCCGATCAAGGCGCTGTTGCTCGATCAGCGCAGGATCGCCGGGGTGGGCAACATCTACGCCGACGAGGCCCTGCACAGAGCGGGTATCCATCCGCTGCGCCCGGCTGGGCGTTTGTCTGCCGCGCAGCGCGTGCGTCTGCACGGGGCGATGATCGACGCACTCCAGGCGGGCATCGACGCGCGCGGCGCCACAATCGACGATTTCCGTCATGTCGATGGTGTGCGCGGCTCTTTCCAGGATCAATTCCTCGTGCATCGCCGAGCGGGAGAGCCATGTCCGAGCTGCGGCATGACGATTGTGAAGATGGTGGTGGCAGGTCGCGGCACCTACGTCTGCGAGCGCTGTCAACCGCGCCCGCGCGCCCTTCGCAGGAGGGCAGTGAGACTCGACGCGTTACGCAGCTGAAAGTTCGTCCAGGCGTCCGCTCTCGGCCGCCGTCACGGTCTCGGCGAAGCCACCGAGAAGCTCTCCGTCGACGAGCACCTGCGGGAAGCTCATCATCCCCGTGCGCCGCGCAAGCTCGGCTCGTCCCGCGGGATCCTTGGTGAGATTGACCTCCCTGAACCCCAGTCCGTGCGACTTCAGCAGGCCCTTCACGCGGGCGCAGAAAGAGCAGGGATCTGCCGTATAAACGACTATCTCACTCATTACTTCACAAAGTATAGCGCCTGTCTGCTTCGGTGGCAGCGGCGAGCTCGACGAGCGAGATGTCAAGCGCACGGGCGATCTTCTTGATGGTGGTCCAGGTCGGGTTGGTCTTTCCGCGCTCGATGTGTCCGTAGGTGCCGGATGTGAGCTTTGCGGCGTAGGCAATGTCTTCCTGAGTGAACCCGCGCTCTTCTCGCAGACGGCGAATTGTGTACGCGAGCGACTGGTCAGCGGATTCGGAAGGGGGCATCTTCATAAACATCCCCTACCGCATATGGCAAAGTCCAGATGGCAAAGACCAGATGGTTTAGGAGGGTAGACTCTTGTCTGCTGGGCATCCATCCCCACCGATCGCCCCGCAGGCTGACGCCGGCACGCTCCAACATGTCGGCGTCAGCCAACCTATCGGTCTAGGAGACAGTGCGCGGAGCGGCTCCGTCGCCGGGTTGGCCCATCCAGATACGCGGCGCTTTCAGGATAGGAGGCTGTAGGCCCGTAAACTCGGTTGCAATGGCGGGACCGGTCAAGACCGAGGCGGTGGTGCTGCGTTCGATGCGCTACGGGGAGGCCGATCGGATCCTGCACGTGTACACGCCACATCGCGGAAGGGTGAGCGCGATCGCCAAGGGAGTGCGGCGGGCGCGCAGTCGCTTCGGAGGACGTCTGGAGCCGTTCTTTCGCCTGCATCTGGAGCTGCACGAGGGACGCGGTGAGCTGCTGACGGTGACGGGGGCCCAGACAGTCGATGGCCACGCGCGCTTGCGGGGGGACGCCGCCGCGCTCGATGCCGCGGCGCGCGCCTGCGATGCGGTGGGCCGCCTGTTTGAGACCGCTGAGCCCCATCCTGGGGTGTTCAACCTGCTGTGTCGCAAGCTTTCGCTGCTCGATCGCGAGCCCACGAGCGCCACACGCGCGGGCTCGCTGGCGTTTCGCCTGAAGCTGCTGGTCGCAGCGGGTCTCGCGCCCCAGCTTGGCGCGTGCGCCGGCTGCGGCGAGCGCGAGCACCTGGTTGGCTTCTCCGGCGCGGCCGGTGGGGTGGTGTGCGAGGCCTGCGAGGCGGCATCGTTTCTGTTGAACGAGCAGGCATACGGCTTCATGACACAGGCGCTCGGGAGCCCCCTGGACGAGGCTCCCGGCGCTCCTGAGGCGGCGCTGGGGCAGGTCGAGCGGGCGATTTCAGAGACGCTCGAGCACCATGCGCACCTGCGCCTGATGCCTGTATCGTGAGCATCGTGGATGAGGGTTTGCCAATCGCCTACCGGGTGCTCGACAAGGGAGTGCCGGTGCTGGCGTCCGACGGCACACAGGTGGGTACCGTCCATCACGTGGTGGCAGCACCCGAGAAGGACATCTTCCACGGGATCGTCTTTACAGGGCCCGGCCACTCCAAGCACTTCGTGGCGGCGGAAGACGTTCAGTCCCTGCACGAGCACGGTGTCGACCTGAAGATCGGTTCCGCCGCCGCCGCGATCCTGCCCCAGCCAGGCGGTGGCGCGCCGGTGTATGACGAGGACCCGGCGGCGATCAACAAGTGGAGCCACTGGGCGCATAGGTTGACTGGGCGCAAGGACTGGCATCGGGAGAGTTGAGAGGCACCTTCGCTGAGCGGCGGCGCGCGCTGGAGGAGAGCATGCTCTCGCCGCTGGCCGCACGCTCCTATCCCGCGCAGCGCGTGCGAGAAGAGGCCGATTGCGAGCTGCGCACCCCCTTTCAGCGCGATCGCGATCGGATCGTGCACTGCAAGGCGTTTCGGCGCCTGACCCACAAGACCCAGGTGTTTGTGGCGCCCGAGGGCGATCACTACCGCACGCGCCTCACGCACACGCTGGAGGTGACACAGATCTCGCGCACCGTGGCGCGGGCGCTGGGACTCAACGAGGACCTCACCGAGGCGATCGGGCTGGGCCATGACCTCGGGCATCCCCCATTTGGGCACATCGGCGAGGAGGTGCTCGACATCTGTCTGCGCGAGCGTTTCGGCACGGGCTTTCGCCACTACGAGCACTCGCTGCGGGTGGTGGAGCATCTGGAGCGCGGAGGGATCGGCCTGAACCTCACCGAGCAGGTTCGTGAAGGGATCGCGCGTCACTCCAGCCGCGCGCCGGAGCCACAAACGCTCGAGGGGCGGATCGTGCGCGTGATGGATCGCGTGGCCTACATCAACCACGACATCGACGACGCCCTGCGCGCGGGGGTGCTGCGCGAGCAGGACCTGCCACACGGGCCGATCGCGGTCCTCGGGGATACCGGCTCGCGGCGCATCGACACGCTCGTGCACGACATGGTCGAGCACTCCGAGCGCGCCGGGGACATCGTGCAGGGTGAGCGCGCGGGCGCGGCGATGGGCGAGCTGCGGGAGTTCATGTTCGAGCACGTCTACCTGGGCCCCGCGGTGCGCGCCGAGCACGAGCGCATCGCCGGAGTGGTGCGCAGGCTCTTCGAGCACTACGTCGAGCATCCTGAGACGCTGCCCGCGGGGGTCCTGGCCTCTATAGCTGGACCCGTGGCGCCCGATGAGGAGCAGCTCGCGCGCGGTGTCACCGACTACCTCGCGGGCATGACCGACCGCTACTGCATCCGCGCCTACACCGAGCTTCAAGTGCCGCGCGCGTTCGCCCGCTAGCGTTGGGCTTGGATGGCCCTCTACACACAGGAGTCCCGCGAACAGGTGCGCGAATCGATCGACTTCGTGGAGCTGGTCTCCGCCCGCACGGAGCTGCGTCGTGCAGGGCCCAGCAGCTATGAGGGGCTGTGCCCGTTTCACGACGAGCGCACTCCCTCGTTTGGGATCGACCCGGTGCAGAAGGTCTACTACTGCTTTGGCTGCCAGGCCAAGGGGGACGTGTTCACATTCGTGCAGGAGACCGAGGGCGTCGATTTCAAGGCCGCGCTCGAGCTGCTCGCCGATCGCTGTGGGATCGAGCTGCAGCGCGAGGCCGAGGATCCGCGCGAAGCCGAGCGCAGGCGCAGGCGCGAACGGCTGCTGGAGCTGCTGGGGCGCACGGCTGCCTACTACGAGCGCCGCTGTGGGAGGCCGCCGAGGCACATCGCGCGCGGGAGTATCTGCTGGGACGGGGTCTCACCCAGGAGACGCTGCGCGCCTTTCGCGTCGGCTACTCCCCCAGCGCCTGGGATCGGGTGCTCATGGCCTCGCGCCGCGCGGGATTCTCCGAGCAGAGCTCTACGCGACGGGGCTCGCGCAGCGCTCGCAAGCAGGATGGGCGCATGTATGACCGCTTCCGCGGGCGCATCATGTTCCCGCTGGCCGACATCCGCGGCAGGGTGCTGGGCTTCGGTGCGCGCGCGCTGGGGGAGGAATCCGCGGAGCCCAAAGCGCCCGAAGTACCTGAACACTTCCGACAACGACCTCTACCACAAGGGCCTGCACCTTTATGGCGCCGACCTCGCACGTTCCCACGCCACGCGTGCGGGCGGGGATCGTGCTATGCGAGGGCTACACCGATGTGATCGCCGCTGCACCAGGCTGGGATGCGCAATGCGGTGGGGCTGATGGGCACGGCGCTTACCGACGAGCAGGTCGGGGAGCTCGCGCGGATGGCCTCCACCGTGCTGCTCGCCTTGATGCCGACTGCGCTGGGCAGGAGGCGATGCTGCGCGCGTCGCGATGTGCCGCCAGACGCAAGCCTCGAGTTGCGCGTCGTCGAGCTCCCCGCGGGCGCGACCCCGCCGACCTCGTCGCGCGCGAGGGCGGCGCGAGCCGTGCACGACGCGGTCGCCGCGTCGGTGCCGTTCGTGCGCTTTCGCGTGGAGCGGGTGCTCGACGCCGGCGACGGCTCCAACCCGGAGGGTCGCGATCGCATGCTCGAGCAGCTGCGGCCCGTGTTCGCCACGCTGCCGCCCGGCGCATGCGCGAGGAGCTGATGCGGGTCGTCTCCGGCCGGCTCGGATTGCCCGAGGGCGTCACCGAAGGGCTGCTCGGCGGCGTCCGGCAGGCTCCGCGCGCCGCCACCAGGACGCCGGCTGCCCGCACGGCCCGCAGCGGCGCCCGCTGGACCGCCGCGAGCAGACCGAGCGCACCTTCCTCGTGCTGTGCCTGGCGCTGCCCGAGGACGGCGCGCGAGCGCTCGGCGAGCTCGACCTGGAGAGTCACTTCACCAGCGCGCTCTTGCGCGCGCGCCGCCGCGCATCTACGCGATGGACAGCCGCGCCGTCCGATGAAGGGAGGCCCGGACGCTCGCGGGGTGCTCACCGAGCTCTCGATGCGAGGCCGGCGCGAGACGGCCCAGCCCGCGACGCTCGAGGTCGAGCGCCTGCAGCTCGAGTTCGCCCGCATCGACCGCACGATCCAGGCCGCGCGTGCGGCAGGGGCGCCGGGGATGTCAGTGATCTGGCGCATCGCAGGGGACAGATGCGAGCGCGAGTTCGATGGCGCGTACGAGCGAGCGCCCGACGCAGACGGGAGGCATCAGATGCCCATCATGCTCGTAGATGCGCTCCGGCGCCCCGCGCGATCTGGGGTAGCTCAATTGGCAGAGCATTCGGCTGTTAACCGAAGGGTTGTGGGTTCGAGTCCCACCCCCAGAGCCTCGACCGAGACGCGCGGCCACGGCGGGACGGATCGTCCGTGGACGCCCAGGCCGACCAGCTCCCGTGCGCGCGAGCGGATCTCGCGCTTGCGCGAGTGCCTCCTCGACGGCGCGAGCCGCAGCAGGGCGCCGGCGAGATCTAGCGTCCGCCGGCAGCCGCACTCCCACGCCCGCCCACGCAAGACGCACTGCATTCTCGTTCATGTCTCCCCCCGCGGGGCACGCGACGACGGCGCAGCCGCTGGCGAGCGCCCGCGCCAGGGTGCCGTGGCCGGCGTGGCAGACCACCACGTCGCAGTGCGGGCATCGTGCGCGCGTAGCGAAGCCAGTCAACGGCCTCGAATTGGCGGGGAGGGCAGGCGTGGAGGGCAGCGCGCGGCTGTTCCAGGTCACGAGGACGCGCACGGGAGCGTCGGCGAGCCCCTGCACCGCCGCTCCCAACAGCCGTGGTTGGATCCTGGGAGGTCGAGGGCGCCACGAGCACGCAGCGGCCCGTCGCCCGGCGGCAGCGGACATCCGCGGCGCGGCGGCTCCCACATGAGCGGCCCGATCGACATGGACGTGTGCGGCGGCCACGTCCGCGGCTACTCCAGCTGCGGGAAGCTCGCCACCAGCGCGAGCTGGCGACTCGTCCCCCGTGGACGTGGGGGAGCGCCGGCAACCCGAGCTGCGTCGCGGGTCGCGTTCAGCTCCACGCGGCCCAGCTCCAGGCCCTGCTCCATGCGGGGGTCGCAGCACGACGCCACAAAGCCCGCCCCAGCGCTGTCCGGGGCAGGCGCGCGCCGATCGAATAAGGGGAGCCGCTCGGTGTGGGGGGAATAGTGGGGGATGAGGGTCGCGTCGGGCACCCCTCCAGCTCGCGCAGCCAGCGCCGGCGCGAGCGTGAGGATGTCCGCCACCACGCGCGTGCGGCGCGCAGCGTCGCGCACGAGTGGCAGGGTGTCGCTGGTCGCGCGCACACCGCCTCGTAGAAGTCCGAGCGGCTCGGGCCCGGAGGGAAAACGGTGTACTCGGGCGCCGCCGCGAAGGTCATGCCCTCTGCCTGCACATGTGCGCGCCACCGCGCCCACGTCTGCAGCGTGACGTCGTGGCCCGCGTGCCGCGAGTGCGCGTCCCAGGGCGATCATCGGGAAGGCGTGGCCGGGGTCGCCGAACGCGCCCAGCAGGATGCGCTGCGGCGCGGCGCGCACCGTCGTCACGTGCGTTCGCTTCACTGATGCGCCATCGCGCGCGCGGCGAGGCCGGCGGGGCCGTCACGGCGCCAGCTCGGCGACCTGCCGCAGCTGGGCGCGGCGTCCCCGGCGTCAACGCCACCGGTGTGACCCACAGCGTGCCGACCCCGGCATCGCGTACGCCGCGAGTCGCTCGCGCACCGCGTCCGGCGGGCCGCACAGCGAGACCATGTCGATCAGCGCCTCCGGAACCGCCGCCATCGCCTCCTCGCGCTTGCCCTCCAGGTAGAGGTCCTGGACCGTCTTCGCCTCCGCCTCGAAGCCGTAGCGCTGCACGAGCGTGTTGTAGAAGTTCTGCTTGCGCGAGCCCATCCCGCCCACGTAGAGCGCGATGAGGGGTCGCATCGCGTTGCGTGCGCCTCCAGGTCCTCGGTGACGAAGACGTTAACCGTGCGGCGCGATCTCGAAGCCCGTCCAGCGAGCGTCCCGAGCGTGCGCGCCCTTCGCGAGGACGGTGCGGCAGCTCGGCGAGGTGCTCGGGCGAGAGCAAGGTCGGGATCCAGCCGTCGGCGATCTCCCCGGCCAGCGCGGTGTTCTGCGGGCCGATCGCCGCGAGGTAGATGGGGATATGCTCCTGCACGGGGGCGATCGTGAGCTTCAGCGCGCGTGCCGGCCCCGTCCGGGAGGGGCAGTTCGAGGTCTCGCCGTCGAACTCCACGCGCTCGCGCGCGAGCGCCATACGCACCACCGCTATGTACTCGCGCGTGCGCTGCAGCTGGTGGGCGAAGCGCTGGCCGTGCCAGCCCTCGGCGACCTGTGGGCCCGAGGAGCCGATGCCGAGGATCATGCGCCCGCCGGAAAGCTGATCGATCGTGGCGGCAGTCATCGCGGTCATCGCGGGCGAGCGGCCCGGCATCTGCAAGATGCCCGAAGCCCAGTCGGATGCGGCTAGTCTGCCCGGCGAGCCAGCCGAGCATCGTGGCCGCGTCTGAGCCGTAGGCCTCGGCTGTCCACACCGAGTCGTAGCCGAGCCGCTCGGCCTCCTGGACGATGCTGAGCTGGTCCTGCGAGCTGAGGCCCAGGCCCCAGTAGCCGATGTGCGACGCCAAGCTTCATCGCAAGGATCCTTTCAACGGAAGGGAATGCATTGTCGAGCGCGACTCCATGCCCTACGCTGGATGCGCCCGCTCGGTGGCCATGAGGGCCGCCGACGGAACACAGCCTATGCCAACGCGTCGCCATAGCAACGCCCGGGCCGTCGAGGATCTTCGTCTGGCGATCGACTGCCTGCCGGTCAACGCGCGAAGCGATGCTCCAGGGCGTCGTGAGCGAGCGGCGGATCATCGTGGGCGCGTACGTGGACGGCGAGGGTGGAGTGTGTCCAATGCTCGCCGCCCACCGCCGCGGCGGGCGCACCAACCTGCTGGCCTTCGCCCGCTCGTGGGATCGCTTCACACGTGCCGGGCGCCGCGCGCGCGGCGCCACTGTGCGTGAGCGGAGCATCCTTCTTGGCCAGCTGCAGGCAAGCCTCGCGGGCGAGACCAGGGTCGATCTGGCGGGCGCGATCTCCGAGCACCGTGCGCTGAGCGCACGCCACGCGCCCGTCCGCGAAGCGGACCCGAGAGGGGGAGATCTTCGCACGCAGGCTGCGGCTTCCGCGTTGGGGGCGTCGACGCGAGCGCGTGGTCACGCTCGCGTCATAGGCCTTGGCTTGCGCTCAGAGCCGCGGGTCCAGTGCGCGGTAACCGTGGGCGCCACCGCGGGAGATCGTTGAGATCGAATCCTCCGGCGGGGTGAGAGCAACGGGGCTCCTACAGCGAGTCGCCAGGGCGCACGAACATCATCTCGGGCACCACGCATGCGGGTGAGACGCGGAGCATGAAGCGCACCGCCTCGGCGATGTCCTCGGGGCGGATCATCTCCTCGGGCTTGGACCTGCTCCTTGACGAAGTCGGTCATCGGGGTGTCCACGAAGGCGGGGCACAGCGCGGTGGACTTGATCCCCTGCGGGCCGAGCTCCTTGTTCATGGCTTCCGTCCAGCCCACCACGCCGTGCTTGGAGGCGGAATAGACCGACAGCCAAGCCTCCGCGCGCTTGCCGGAGATCGAAGAGGTGTTGACGACGAGCGCATTGGCGTGCTCCGCGCCGGCAACCTGCAGCAGGGGGAGACATTCGCGGTAGAACAGGACGATCGAGCGGAGGTTGATGTCGAGCTGCATATCCAGGCGCTTGGTCTGAATGTCCGCCAGCGAGGCTCCGATGCCAACGCCCGCGTTGTTGACGAGCACGTCGAGGCGCTCGTGGCGCCCGCGGTGGTCGGCCACGACCTTCTGGATCTCAGTCTCCTCGGCGACGTTCGCCGCCACGCCGTGCACGTCGAAGCCCTCATCCGCGAGCCCCGCGACGGCGCCCTCCAGCTTCTCGGGTCGTCGAGCGGCCATCGTCACCGCATACCCCTCCTCGCAGAGGACCCTGGCGATCGCCAGTCCGATGCCGCTCGATGCTCCCGTGACGATCGCTGTGCGCTGTGCCATGTCTTCCCTCCGGTCGTGGACGCCACAATCAAATCATTCGCGCGACCAGACCGCGTCCTCGCGTGCGTCGAGACGCGGCGGAATCGAATTTCTGCGGATCGCTGGTAGCGTCTGGCGCACCGCGCGTCGACGTGCGTTGCGGGCCCGTAGCTCAGCTGGTTAGAGCTGGCGACTCATAATCGCTAGGTCGCAGGTTCGAGTCCTGCCGGGCCCATTCTTGCGCAGCACGTATGAGGGTTGGGTCACGGCATGATGACCCGGCGAGCTCACCGCTCAGGCCTCGCCATGGCCCTCGGCATCGCGCAGCGCCTGGCCGAGCGCGCGGTGGTCGGGACTGTCGCCGGCGTGCCGGGAACGATGGCTCCACACGAGCCGGCCTCCGCGGGCGAACACGAACGCGCCACCGAGCTGGTGCCAGTCCTGTTCGGGCCGGGTCTTGGGGCGGTTGCCGCCCTCGGCTTCACGGTCGAGGCCAACGCCCTTCGCGCGGCGCCGTGCCATCCGCTGCGCCGCGATCCCAAAGATCTGCCGCAACGAGCCGCGCGGCAGGTTCATCGCCTCGTAGGCGCCCAGATCCGCGGACAGCAGCACCGGAAAGCGCACGCCGGTCTGCTGCTTGAATGCCTGCGCCTGCGCCGCGGTGCCCATGCCGATCAGCCAAACGTTGGGGTCGCTCGGAAGCAGGTCGCGGTCGCGTTCGAGTTCCATGACACCAACACGGCACTGCACGCACAGGTAATGCCTCAGAAAGACGACCGCCGCGGCACGGTCGCGCCACAGCCCATCGAGTCGCACCTCCGCCTCGTCCTGGTTCTGCAAGACGAACCCCGACAGGGGGTTCGCGGCTGCCTCTCCGACGGTTGCCCGTGCCATGGGAGCGACGCTACCACAGCGGGGTTTGGCGCCATATGGGAATTGCGCTCCTAGCTCAAACGAACATGGTCCCTGAGACCCGGCCGAGCTTTACGCCTTCGTGAACGCATTCGCGCATGTAGGATACGTTGGTGCACCGTCTCCTACTGATCCGCTCAAAGCCCGAGCATCCAGAGAAGTTCCTCGTCGTGGGCGATAGCACGAGGCCGGATATCTCCGACGAGCGCCCCGCCAGGTTCGCGGATGTGGGTGCGACGCCATGGCACCAGAAGGGTGCCACTCCAGGCTACGACGCGCCCTCGGCGATCCTGCCCTGCAGCGGGTCGCTGTTTGGGCTCAGCCTGTGGCATAGCAAGAAGACGGGGGTGGCGCTCGACTATGACTTCGCTGCCGCGGGGGTCTCGGAGATGAAGGTGATCGCCAGCGGCGAGTTGCACGTCGAACATGAGGGCCGCGAGTACGTGGCCTATGCGGGCGACACGATGATGTATCTCACCGACCCCGAGGAGCACGACGAGCGGGGCCGGTTACGGCCATTCGTGGTGCGCTTTCTCTCCGATCACGAGTGCACCACGGTGTGGTGCGACTTCGGCGTTGGCGAGTTGGCCGACCCCGAGCGGGGCTTCCTCACTTGAGCAGTGCGCCGAGGTCGACGGGCAGCGAGATGCCCGTGATGTAGCGCGCCTCCTCGGAGGCGAGGAACAGCGCCGCATTGGCGACATCGAGCGCCTCCACCATCGCGATGGGAATCGCGTGGGCGTCGCTAAGCCTCTGCAGCGCCTCCTCGCGGGTGCCGTCCTCGCGCCCTGAGAAACGGTGCAGCTGTGAGAGCAGGAGCTTGGTGGCGGTTGCCGTAGGCGCCACCATGTTCACCCGGATCGCACTCGGTCCCAGTTCCAGCGCCAGCGCACGCGTGAGGCCCAACACGCCGTGCTTGGCCGCCGCGTAGTGGCCATAGCCGGCCGTGGGCCGGTGGCTGTTCTCCGAGCCGATGATTATCAGCGAGCCTGTAGAACGCGAGAGCATGTGGGGGATCACGGCCTTGGTGGTCTGCCACACGCCCGTGAGATTCACATCCACGACGGTGTCCCACTCCGCGCGGCTCAACTCCCACACGGCCCCGCAGGACTCGAGGCCCGCCGCGGCAACGAGGATGTCGATTCTTCCCCACTGCGCAAGGGCGCCCGCGACCGCATCGGCCATCTGCCCCCCGTCGCGAACATCGCCCACGAAGGGGAGCGCCTTGCGTCCCAGCGCACGCACCTCGGAGGCAGTGGCGTGCAACTGGCGCTCGTCCGCGCCGACATAGGGCACCGTCTCGATATCCCGCGCAACGTCCACCAGCGCCACATCCGCGCCCTCTTCGGCAAAGCGGATCGCGCAGGCGCGCCCGATCCCCCGAGCGGCGCCCGTGATCAGCGCGACCTTGCCCTGTAGGCGCTCAGTCATCCTCACGCGGCAAAGTGACACCAGGCGCCGTGTTCGCCGCCGAGCGAGACCCGCGGGGGGTCGATTGCCGCACAGATCGCCTCCGCGCGCGGACACCTGCTCCTGAAGCGGCAGCCCGAGGGGATCGCCGTGGACAACGCGGAGGGGATTTCCCCGTGCAGCGCGGGGACCTTGCGCTGTCCACGGCGATGCGCGCCGGGCTGCGCCGCGAGCAGGGCTCTCGTGTAGGGATGTCCCGGGTGTGAGAACACGCGCGTCGCGGGGCCCAGCTCGACGATCCGTCCGAGATACATGACCGCCACCGTGTCGGCGATCCGGGCGATCACGGGGAGCTGGTGGGAGATCAACAGGATCCCCACACCGCGCTCCTCGCGCAGAGCGGCGAGCAGCTCGAGAATCTGCGCCTGCGCGGAGACATCGAGCGAGCTGATCGCCTCGTCGGCGATCAGCGCTGCGGGCGCCACCGCCATCGCTCGCGCGATCGCCACGCGCTGCCGCTGTCCGCCCGAGAGCTCCTGCGGCCGTCGGGTTGCACACTGTGGCGAGAGGCCCACCAGCTCCAGCATCTCCCGCGCGAAGGCATCCCGCCGTCGGCGCTCGATCAGGCCGTGCACCCAGGCCGGTTCGGCAATCGCCGGACCCACGTCCATGAGCGGGTTCAACGAGGCGTGGGGGCTCTGGTAGATCAGCTGCACAGCGCGGCGCAGCGCCATCAGCTGCGCGCCGCGCGCGGCGCCCACGTCAGCGCCTCGATACAGGATCCGGCCACCGTCGGGATCGAGGAGCCTCACGATGCACTTCGCGAGCGTGCTCTTGCCGCTGCCGGACTCGCCAACGAGGCCGAGAGCCTGCCCTTCGCGCAGCTCCAACGACACGCCATCCAAAGCGATCACCCTGTGGGCAGCGCGGGGGTCCGGCGCGCGGGTCCCCCGGGCCTTGGCGTGAAAGCCCTTGGAGAGCGTCTGCACCTGCAGCAGCGGCTCGTGGCTCTCCCAGGACGGTGGTTTGCGTTCCCGCAATGGCGGCTCGTGTCTCTGCCTCAGTGGCTCGGTCTCAGTTGACATGAGCGGACATCCGTGGAAGGCGAGCCATGGTGGCTGCGGTGTGAGGATCGGTTGGGCTGTCCAGCACGTGGCCCGTCATCCCCTCCTCGAGCACCCGACCGGCGCGCATCACGAGCACCCGGTCTGAGTGCTGCGCGATCACATCGAGGTCGTGCGAGACGAGCACGATCGCCATCCCGAGCTCCTCCTGCAGCTCGGCCAGCAGGCTCAGGATCTGATCCTGAATCGTGACATCGAGCGCGGTGGTGGGCTCGTCGGCCAGCAGCAGCGCTGGTGCGCGGGCGATCGCGAGCGCGATCGTCACGCGCTGGCGCATACCGCCGCTGAGCTGATGTGGATATACGCCGAGCGCTCGCGCGGCAGCGGGTATGTGAACGCGCTCGAGCAGGCGCACCGCCTCGCGCCGTGCTTGCGCTCTGGAGAACCCTGCGCGCAGGCGCAGGACCTCTCGCAGCTGATCCCCGATCGAGAACAGCGGGTCGAGGCTCTCCAGTGGATCCTGGAAGACCATCGCGATCTCTCCACCGCGCACCGCGCGCAGCGCGGAGCGGGACATGCCCAGCAGATCCTCTCGTCCCCTCCAACGGGCTTCGCCACCCTCGACCCTTCCCGGCGGGGAGATCAATCCCAGGAGCGCCTTCAGCAGCGTGCTCTTGCCGCAGCCCGACTCGCCCACGATCCCCAGGGTCTCGCCGCGGTGGACCTCGAAAGACACGCGCTCGACAGCCGTCACCCTCTGCCGGGAGGTGGGGTAGGAGACGCTCAGGCTCCGCACCGACAGCAACGCGCTCACCGCAAGAACCCCCGGCGCACACGGAAGCGGTCAGCGAGGCCATCGCCGATCAGGATCAGCCCTATGCCCACGACCACCACCGTCGCGCCCGGCAATGTCGATATCCACCAGGCGCTCAGCAGATACTGCTGACCACCGGAGATAATCGCTCCCCACTCCGGCGTGGGCGGCTGCACACCCAGCCCAAGGTAGGAGAGCGAGGCGATGAAGAGGATGTTGAGCACCATGTCCGATGCCGAGTAGGTGAGACTCGGTCTGAGGATGTTTGGCAGGGCGTGGCGCAGGAGCACCCGTCGACGGGAGAACCCCAACGTCTGGGCCGCTTGGATGAACTCGCGCTCGCGCAGGCTCAGCATCTCTGCGCGAGAGAAGCGTGCATAGAAGGCCCAGCCGGCGGCGATCAGGCCGATCGTGACGCCCTCGATGCCCGGGCCGATTACCGCGACGATCGCGATCACGAGCACGATGAAGGGAAAGGCGATCACGAGATCGGTGAGACGCATCACCAGCCGCTCGGGCCAGCCCCCCAGGAACCCCGCTGCTGTACCCAGCAGTACACCGATGAGCAGGCCCGTGTAGGTGGCTAGGAAAGCGACGCCCAGGTCGAGCCAGGTTGCCGCCAGCGTACGGCTCAACACGTCGCGACCGAGATCGTCGGTGCCGAAGAGATGCTGTGGTGAGGGGGCCTGGAGTGCCGCCTCCAGATCGAGCGCCCGCGGCGAGGGCAGTACAAAGTGCCCGATGGCGCTTGCCAGCATGACCGCCCCGATAAGCACGAGTCCTGCGGCGCCGGCGCCTCGCGTGCCGCGCGACCCTCGCCGCAGCCACCGCAACCGCGGCCTGGCGAGACTCTCGCGATTCGCCCCGGAGGGGGCGCCGGCATGTCCCGCCTCGTAGTGGGAGCCGGTGCGTCCTGCCTCGAAGGGGGAGCCGACGGAGCTCACAGTCGCACGCGCGGATCGAGCGCAGCGTAGGCGAGATCGGCGAGGAGGCCCACAAGGACGACCGCCACGCCAAAGAGAAGCGTGAGCGCCTGGATGACCGGGAAGTCGCGGGCGCTCACCGAGCTCACCAGGAGCGAGCCCAGACCGGGGATCGCGAACACATTTTCGACCACCACCGATCCGCTCAGCAGGATGGCGACGAGCATGCTGAGCAGCGTGATCGTGGAGGTCAGCGAGTTACGCAGCACGTGCTTGCCCAGCACCCTGATCTCGCTCAGGCCGCGTGCTCTGCCGGCCTGCACATATTCGGCGCCCAGCGTGTCGATCAGGCTCGAACGCAGTACGCGGATCAAGAGCGGCGAGAGCGATACGGCCAGCGTGACCGCAGGCAGCGTGAGGCTACGCAGGTGTTGGGGGAGCGTCGTGCCATACCCCGAGGGCGGCAGCCAGCCCAGCTCAAGGCTCAGCAGGAGCGTGAGGACCAGCCCCACCCAGAAGGTCGGCATCGCCAGGGCGATCGTCGCGCCGAGGCGAATGACGTGATCCTCTGGGCGCCCGCGCCGGAGCGCCCCGACGTAGGCAAGCGGCAGAGCGATGAGGATCGATAGGAGCAGGGAGTAGAAGACGAGCATCGCGCTCACCCCAATCCTCGGCGCCACGATCGCGCCGACGGAGCTTCGATACTCGAAGGACTCGCCGAACGAGAACCTCGCTGCTTCGCGCAGGAACTGCCAGTACTGCGCGGGCAGCGAACGGTCCAGCCCCAGCTGATGCCTGAGAGCGGACACGTTCGCCGGCGTGGCGTGGCCCTGCAGCAGAATCAGCACGGGATCGCCTGGGGCGAGGTGGATCAACGCAAATGAGAAGAGCGTGATCCCCACCAGCACCGGGATCGCATCGAGAGCCCGCCTGAGCATGAACCCTCTCACGCCGCTCTCCTCGTGTGCTCTATCGCGCCGGCCTGCTCGAGGATCTTCATGCCGATCTCACCTCACATCCCCTCAGTGGCTCAGCCAGACCCGCTGGAGCGGATACCAGCCCACGAGCACGTAGCCGAATCCATGCACGTTGCTTGCCACCGCGGCGCGGAAGGGTGCCCACACGAGCGGGATCGAAGGGGCCGCGGCCATCGTGACTTCCTGGAGTTTTTCGAACGCCGCTCGGCGCGCGCTTTCGTTGTTCGCGGTGAGGCCTGCGACGGCCAGCCTCTGCGCGACGGGGTTCTGGTAATAGGAGTAAAGGTTTCTGTCCGCCGCGTAGTTATCGAACAAGCCGTGCGCGTACTCGTCGTCCACCGGCAGATCGCTTGTGTCGGCGTCGGGGATCAGTAGCGTGCTCTGATACTGCCCCGCCGCCCAGCGACTCTGGATCGTGCCGTAGTCGTACTCCTGGATCTTCACCCTCACGCCGATCTGAGCCCAGCTCGCCTGGAGGATCTGAGCGGTCTGCTGGGATGGAGTGTCCGATCCCACGATGCTCAGCGTGAGATCGAATCCGTGCGGGAAGGGCGAGCCGGCGAGCAGCTGCTTGGCACGCGCGAGGTCGTAGGGGTAGGCTTTCACCGCCGCGTTCCAGTACTTCAGCTTGGGCATCACCGTGTTCATCACGGGAGCCAGTCCCGCGAACGCCGTCTTGGCGATTGCCTGCGTGGGCGTGGCGTAGGCGAGGGCCTGTCGGACCGCGAGGTTGCCCAGCGGAGCGAGCGAGTTGTTGAGGATCACGGTGTCGATCGCGGAGGAGGGCTGAACGAGCACTCTGATGCCATCGGCTTCCAGGTTCTTCACCTGGGAGAAGGGAATCTCATCGGCGATATCAACCGAACCCGTGCGGATGTTGAGGATGCGGGTGTTGTCATTGGGGATGTAGAGCATTCGCACGGCGCCCAGATAGGGGAGCCCTGGCTGCCAGTAGTGGGTGTTGGGCGCGAGATCGAGCTCCTGACCGTGCAGCCACCGCGATAGGACGAAAGGACCCGAGCCCACCGGATGCTGGCTGAAGGCCGCATCCCCTCGCGCTTTACGACGGCCTCGGGGACGATCGAGGCGGCGGGGAAGCCCAGCGCGTAGATGAGGCCCGGAGCCGGCGTCTTCAGTCGCAGCACAACGGTGTCGGCATCCGGCGTTTCGATGCGCGAGATCGGGTACAGACCGCCGTAGGCCGAGGCCGGGCTGCTGGCGCGCGTGAGGCTGTAGCCGACATCCTCGGCGGTGACGGGTTCGCCATTGGAGAAGGTGGCCGCGCGCAGGTGGAAGGTGTAGGTCTTGCCATCGCGGCTCACGCTCCAGCTGCTGGCCAGATCGGGCACCGGCGGAGCGCTCGCGTCCGGGGTGGCGTAGCTCACGAGCGTGTCGAAGATCTCGACCATCACCTGCAGGGAGCCGTTGTCGCACGCGCACGTGAGTGGATTGAGGCTCTGCGGATCGTATGAACGCGCAATCCTCAGCGTGCCGCCGTGGACGGGTGCTCCAGCAGATGCGCTCGTGGCGTTCGGATCGACCCTCGATGCGCTCTGCGTAGAGTCGCCCTGGCCGCACGCCTGCAAGAGGAGGCCTGCGAGCGCTCCAGCCAAGAATGTCCCCGCGGCTCGTCCATGCAGCGCACGCGAACGTCTTGACTTCATCCCCAATACCTCCATCCTGGGTTGCGGCTGCTGACGGACGCGGTCGGCGGGTGCGAGGAGGGCGTTTCCGGCCCGCACCGCAAGATCCTGAACATACCATGAATTCCGATGACACGGCGCTGCAAGTCATCGGTGGAGTTCGAGTAGGTGGTCATTCTGCACACGACGGCTGCGCGGCAGTCGATGGGGCTACGACAAAGGCCTGCCGCGTGGCCTGCGCAGGAGTCCTCCGCCGCGGGAAATACGCTCCGTAGATGGGATCAAGCGAACGCCTGGCGGTCATCGACCTGGGCTCGAACTCGTTTCGGCTCGTTGTCTTCACGGCCACCCGCGGCTGGTGGCGGCGCACCGACGAGATCTACGAGCCGGTGCGCATCGGCGAGGGCATGGCGGCTACCGGTCGCCTCGGCGAGGAACCGATCGAGCGCGCGCTGGCGACGCTCGACGTGTTCGCGCACTTCTGCAAGGCCAGCGGCCTGGGTTCTGAAGTGGTCGATGCGGTGGCGACCAGTGCGATCCGCGATGCCGAGAACGCCGAGGACTTCCTCGCGCTGGCGCGCGCGCGCAGCGGGCTGCCGATTCGCGTGCTCAGCGGCGCCGAAGAGGCCCACTATGGCTACCTCGCGGCGATCAACTCCACCACGCTGAGCGAGGGCTGCATACTCGATCTCGGCGGAGGTTCGCTGCAGCTGGTGCGTGTTTGCGAGCGCGGGGTGCTCGAGTCTGATTCCTGGCGCGTGGGCGCCGTGCGGATGACCGAGCGTTTTCTGCCGGGCGCCGAGCCACCCAAGCAGAAGCACATTGACGCCCTGCGCGCGCACGTGGCGCAGGAGTTGGAGCGCGCGGCATGGCTCCCCGCCGCAGGCAGGCGCCTGGTGGGGATTGGTGGCACCGTCCGCAACCTCGCCGCCGCGGCGCAGCGCGCGGCGGGTATGCCCTCCAATGGCGTGCAGGGCGTGAAGATCTCCGAAGAGGGGCTCGAGCGGCTGGTGGAGCGCCTGGCGGAGCTCCCCGCCGCGCAGCGCAGCCGCGTGCCGGGCATCAAGCCGGCGCGCGCCGACCTCATCCTGGCTGGAGCGGTCGTCGTGCAGGAGGTGCTGCGGACGGGTGGTTTCCAGGAGTTGGAGAGCACCGAGGCGGGCCTGCGCGAGGGGGTCTTCTTCGAGCGGCATCTTGCCGATCGCAACCCTCCGCTGTTCGAGGATGTCAGGCGCGCGAGCGTGATGAACCTGGCCGCTCGCTACCACGTGAACATCGCCCACACGCGGCACGTCGCGGCGCTGGCGCTAGGCATGTTCGACCAGCTCGCGCGGCTGGGTCTGCACGCGGGCGATCCGCACGAGCGCGAGCTGCTGTGGGCGGCATGTGAGCTGCACGACATCGGAATGTCGGTGGACTACGACGACCACCACAAGCACTCGCGCTATCTGATCCTCAACGGCGGCCTGCCCGGTTTCTCGCCTCTGGAGGTGGCGATCATCGCGCAGGCCGCGCGCTACCACCGCAAGGGGATGCCCGAGCCGGGTCCGCTCGCGCCGCTATTCGGCGAGCAGGAGGTCGCGATGCTGGATCGCTGTGCGGTGCTCTTGCGCCTCGCCGAGGATCTCGAGCGCTCGCGCGATCAGCTCGTGCGTGAGACGCGTCTCACGCTGATCCCTCGCTCCTCGGAAGATCCTGGCGCTGGGAATGGCAGGGGGGCTCTCGGCGAGGTGCAGCTGCGCCTCCTCGCCGACGGCGAAGCGGCGGTGCCGCGCTGGGCGGCGGGCCGCGAGAGCCCCCTGTTCGCGCGCGCCTTCGGGTGCAGCCTGCGCGTGGTGGCTTGAGAGCCTGTCTCAAAGCAGGAGCGCATTTGGGCTCACCTGAGGTATTTCAGTCAAGGGCTCTGGGTCAGGCGCGGCCAGTCAGGTCTCAGTCAGACGCCGGCCAGTCAGATCTCAGTCAGGCGCCGGCCAGCTGGCGCTCGCGCCCGGCGCAATCGAACAGTACGAGGCTGTAGGGGGTGAAGGCGGTCTGACCCCACTCCTCTCCGGGCACCTGCCGGCAGGCGCGTGGAACCGCGTTGATTGCGCGATTGCCGCCGCGGGTGGAGTACGCGCCGCCGAGCACCACATAGCGGGCCTGCCCGCCCGCGACGAGGCGTGCGAGCCCCGCGCCGTTCATCGTGGGGTCATCGGCGCTGTAGCCCCCCAGCGCGCCCGCGTGGCTACCGAGAAGGATCAGCGGCGCGGCGGTATCGGAGGCCTCCGTGAGCACCGTCCAGCGCCGCGTGGCGCCGTGGGAGGCGAGGTAGGCCATCAGCGAGCGATCCAGGCGCACGGTGGGGGCGATCACGTCCAGCCCGCCGTAGCCCGCGTTCTGCCGTGGGCCGGCCGCCGGGAAGGTGCCCTCGACGGGAGCTTCCCAGGTTGTCGTCGCGTAGGCCCCCGGCGCGAACAGCAAAACGCCAAGCATCAGCGCCATCGCGGGTGCGACATGACGGTGCAGTGCCTGCAGCACGGCGAAGCCCGCAACCCCCACCACAGCGCCGAGGACGAGCGCCGGGAGGAACCAGTGCAGGTAGTGGACGCGGTTGAGAAGGGTCACCTGCGCCACCACCGTGATGCCCACCGCGAGCAGCACGAGCAGCGGGGAGGCGAACGCCGCGCCTTGCGCTCGGCGACGCGAGAGATCCACGAACGCGAAGGCGCCCGCGCCGATCATCGCCGCGGTTCCGGGCCCCAGCGCCGAGATGTAGTAGGGGTGCACGATCCCCCTGGAGAGGCTCAGCACAGCGGCCTCGAGCAGGAACCAGCCTCCGAGCACGAGCAGCCCCGCCAACCGCGGATCGCGCCTGCCCAACTCGGGTGCTCCCGGGATTGCGGATCCCTCCCGCGCGGACCTACGCCCAGGAATCAGAGTGAGCGCGATGGCCACGAGCCCGAGCAGGGCGAACGGCAGCATCCAGCCGCCCTGATCGCCGAGGTTCTCATCGAACAGGCGCAGCGGTCCGGTGGCTCCTCCGAAGGCCACCGGGTGGCGCAGGCGCCCGTCGGGCAGATACAGCGATGGAGCAGGCGGGGGCCGGTGGAGCGGGTACGTTGCCACCGGGACCGTGGCGGAACGCCGGTGTGTTCGATGTGCCGCGACGTGCCCTGGCGCGAGCGGACGCAGGGGAACCGCCGGAACCTCCCCCGGCCCTCCAGCCTCGCCCCCGACGCGCCCGAGGCCGTTGTACCCGAAGGTCAGGCCAAGCTCGGTGTTGTTCAGCGAGCCTCCTACGTAGGGTCGCTGCGTGGCGGGGGTGAGTTCGACGAAGGCGATCCAAGCGAATGACACCGCGGCCGCGAGGGTGCCGGCTGCGAGCAGTTGCAGAGCGCGGTGACGCGGCGAGCCCGGTGCGCACAGCGCGTAGGCCAGCGCGATTCCCGGCACGATCAGGTACGCGGCGAGCGTCTTGGTGTTGAATGCCAGCCCCACCAGCACTGCGCAGGCGAGCAGCGCGCGCCAGCGTCCACCCTCCACCGCGCGCAGCGCCGCGCCGCAGGCGAGGACCATCAGCAGGATCAGAACCGCGTCGAGGTTGTTATCGCGCGAGACCGCCACGAAGGAGGGAAAGACCGCCAGCGCCAGCGCGCTCGCCAGTGCAGCGCGGGCGCCGAACGTGCGCGTCATCGCCCAGTAGAGAGCTGCCACGCCGAGCACGCCCGCGATCGCCTCGGGCAGCAGCAGGCTGAGCGCAGAGAACCCAAACAGCTTGGCGCTCGCGACCTGCACCCACAGTCCCAGAGGGGGCTTGTCGATGCTCATCAGGCCCCCCGGATCGAAGGAGACAAAGAGGAAGTCGTGCAAGGAGCCCAGCATCGACTTCACGCCGGCCGAGTAGTAGACATTGGCGTAGCCGTTCTGGGCCAGACGGTGGGTGTTGAGCACCGCGGAGAGCGCCAGCACCGCCGCGAGGCCCAGGCGCGGCGCGAGCGCTGCGGCGGCGCGTCGCCTCGCTGGGTTCGCGTCCCCCTCGGTATGGGGGCTCCGCGGCCCCTCGCCGGCGGCGGCATGGGGCGCGAGGGTGCTCATAGAAGGGCGTCGAGGAGGCGCTCGATGTCTTCCTCGTCGTTCCACGCGCCCACCGAGGCCCGCAGCCAGGGGCGTCCGGGGATGTCGCGCAGGACGATCCCCCGGTCGTGCATCCGCGCGCGCTCGGCGAGCGGGTCCGGGCTGAGGAATGACACCAGCGTGGTTTCACCGCGCGCCGCCACCTCGCGCCCGTGCTCGCGTAGACGCCCGGCGAGCTGCGCCGCAAGCGACCGCGAGCGCAGGTGCAGTGCGGGCCATCCGACGCCCTCGGGTACCTGCGCGGCGGCGAGCACCTCGACGCCCGCGAGCGCGCACGCCAGCGTCTCGGCGCTCAGCGCGAAGGAATCGAAGCGGCGGGCGTCCCCATGCAGCTGTGCCTGCAGACCGGCGCCCGGGTCGGCGAGGCTGCCGTAGCCGCGGCGGCTCACCCCGAGCTGTTCGCGCAGTTCGGGCGTCGTGTGGAGCAGGCCCATGCCGTCGGGCCCACACAGCCACTTCTGCCCGGCGCCCGCATAGGCGTCGCAGCCGAGTGCGCCCAGATCGACGGGGATCGCGCCAACGCCCTGTGCGCCGTCGAGCAGCACGGGCACCTCGACCTCGGCGAGCGCCGCGGGTGCGACGCTGCCGCTCATCCAGCCCACGTGTGAGCAGGCCACCAGTCTCGTGTGCGGGCCCACGGCGTCGGCCAAATCGGCGAAGGCGACCATGCGAATCGACACGCCCTGCAGCTCCTTTGCGGCTGCGAGCGCCCCCAGCAGCCCGGGGTGCTCCTCGTCGCTCGTGAGAATCTCATCTCCACGGCGCAATGGCAGACCCGAGATTACGTGCGAGATGCCCTCGCTCGTGCACGTTGTGAGCGCGATGTCCTCGGCGGCGGCGCCCACGATCGAGGCGTAGCTGCGGCGCAGCCTGTCGCTCAGCTCGCCGCGCCGCTCGAAGTGACTCTGAGCGCGTCCCACCTCGGCCTCGCGCCGCAGCTCGGCCGCGGCGGCGTCCACGGCGGCGAGCGAGAGTGGCCCGTCGGTGCCGGCGTTGAGATACGCCGTCTCTTTGAAGACCGGGAACTCGTCGCGCAGCACGGAGACGCCCACGAGCGGAGAGGATAGCCGCGCAACGCTGGGCGGTGAGTGCGCATTGCGGGCGCTTTCGCGATAGCTGAACGAAGTGCTATGAATCTTTTATCCTGCATTTACTGTAGGGATCCTTTTGGGCATGGATGGCCACTGTGGGGGGCCGCTTATCGAGGAGGCACGTTGTCCAGAGCAGGCGAGCAGGACCTCTTATGGGAGCCATCTTCGGAGGAGATCGAGGGCGCTGCCATGACCCGCTTCATGCGCTGGGCCGGCGAGCGCCACGGCCGGCGCTTCGCCGACTACGAGGGGCTGCGGCGCTGGTCGCTGGATGAGCTCGAGGACTTCTGGGAGGACATCTGGACGTTCTGCGGGGTGCGCTCCTCACGCGGCTATGAGCGGGTGCTCGACTCCCGCACGATGCCCGGCACGCGCTGGTTTGCGGGCGCGGAGCTCAACTACGCCGAGAACATGCTGCTGCGCGATCGCCGCCCCGACGAGGTGGCGGTGCTCCACGCCTCCGAGCTGCGTCCGCTCGCCGAGTTGACGTGGGGCGAGTTGAGCGAGCAGGTGGCGGATGTCGCCGGTGGCCTGCGCGCGCTGGGCGTTGAACGCGGGGATCGCGTGGTGGCTTATATGCCCAACATTCCCGAGACGCTCGTGGCGTTCCTCGCGACGGCGAGTATCGGCGCGGTGTGGTCGAGCGCCGCACCCGAGTTCGGCGCGCGCAGCGTGATCGATCGCTTCGCGCAGATCGAGCCGAAGGTGCTGCTGGCGGTCGATGGCTACCGCCATGGGGGTAAGGACTTCGATCGCACCGAGGTGCTGAGTGGCATCCTCGCGGAGCTGCCCACCGTGGAGCACGCCGTGCTGTTGCCATACCTGGATGGGGATATCTCCGAGACCCCTCGCACATGGCCCGGCGGCCTCACCTGGGGCCAGCTGCGAGAACGTGGCGCGGGGGTCGAGCTGGCCTTCGAGCAGGTTCCCTTTGAACACCCTCTATGGGTGCTGTATTCCTCGGGCACCACGGGTTTGCCCAAGGCGATTGTGCACGGCCACGGGGGGATCCTGCTGGAGCAGCTCAAGAAGAGTCATCTGCATCTGGATCTGCGCCGTGGGGATCGCATGTTCTGGTTCAGCACGACGGGCTGGATGATGTGGAACTTCCTGATCGGCTGCATGTTCACCGAGGCGGCGATCGTGCTCTATGACGGCAGCCCCGGCCACCCCGATTTGGGGGTGCTGTGGGAGCTTGCCGAGCGTACGGGGATGACGTGTCTGGGTACGAGCGCGAGCTTTCTCACGAGCTGCGAAAAAGCGGGCCTCAGGCCTGGCAGCGAACACGATCTGAGCAGGTTGCGCAGCATCGGCTCGACCGGCTCGCCGCTTCCCCAGGAGGGTTTTCGCTGGGTGTATGAGCAGGTGAAGCCCGACGTGTGGCTGTTCTCCACGAGCGGTGGCACCGATGTGTGCACAGCCTTCGTCGGCGGCTGCCCGCTGCTGCCCGTCTATATGGGCGAGCTGCAGTGCCGCGCGCTCGGCTGCGCGGTTGAGGCATGGGACGAGCAGGGTCGCAGCCTCGTGGGCGAGGTGGGGGAGCTGGTGCTGACCGAGCCGCTGCCCTCGATGCCGTTGTTTTTCTGGGGGGATGATGAAGGAGGACGCGATGATGGAGGACGCGACGATCGAAGACGCCCCCGCGGGGTGGGGGTCGGCGAGCGCTATCGCGAAAGCTATTTCTCGATGTACCCGGGGATCTGGCGCCACGGCGATTGGATCCGCATCACGCCCCGCGGTGGCGCGGTGATCTACGGCCGCTCGGATGCGACGATCAACCGCCAGGGTGTGCGCATGGGCACGAGCGAGATCTACCGCGCGGCGGGGGCCGTGGAGGAGGTCGTGGATGCGCTCGTGGTGGACCTCCCGCACGAGCAGCTGGAGCTGTGGATGGTGCTGTTCGTGGTGCTGCGCGAGGGAGCGGTGCTCGATGATGAGCTCAAGAAGCGGATCGCCCGGCGGATCCGCGAGGACTGCTCGCCGCGTCACGTGCCAAACGAGATCCTGGAGATCGAGGACGTGCCGCGCACCCTTTCAGGGAAGGTGCTGGAGGTCCCGGTGAAGCGCATCCTGATGGGCGCTGCGCCCGAGCAGGCGGCGAGCATCGACTCGCTCGCCAACCCGCGCGCGCTCGATTACTTCGTGGAGCTGGCCGATAGGCTCAACAAAGTCTCCGCGGGCAGCGGCTCGGAGCGGTAGCGGGGCTTGGCGGAGGGCGCCTCGCCTGCGGGGAAGGCCTGCACGAGAGGCGGCTCGGAGCGATAGCCGGGCTTGGCGAGCAGCAGCTGCACATCCTGAATGCGCCGCTCGCGAAAGCCACCCTCGCAATAGCAGAGGTACAGCTCCCAGAGGCGGCGGAAACGCTCGTCGTAGCCGAGTTCGGCAAGACGCGCAGATGCGTCGAGGAAGCGCTCGCGCCAGCACGAGAGCGTCTGCGCATAGTGAGGAGTGATGTCCTCCAGCGCCACCTGGCGCAGGTCGGTGTCGCGCGCCAGTGAGCGGGCGATTGCCTCCAGCGAAGGCAGGCAGCCGCCCGGGAAGATGTAGGTGTTGATGAAGCTCTTCGATGCCTTCTCGACGTGGAAGGCGCGGTCGTCGATCACGATCGCCTGCAGCAGCATCGCACCGTTGTGCGCCAGCAGCTCCGAGCAGCGCGCGAGGAAGGTCCCGAGCAACTGCCAGCCAACGGCCTCGACCATCTCGATCGACACGAGCTTGTCGTAGGGGCCGTGCAGGTCGAGCTGCGAGCGGTCGCGGTAGTCGGCCAGCAGCACCGTGACGCGATCCTCCAGGCCCGCCACGTGCACTCGCGCCGAGGTATAGGCGTGCTGCTCGCGGGAGATGGTGGTTGTGGTTACGCGGCAGCCGTACCGCTCGGCCGCGTAAACCGCAAAACCGCCCCAGCCGGTGCCGATCTCCAGCACGTGGTCCTCGGGCTGCAGGTCGAGCTTCATGCAGACCCGCTCCAGCTTGCATAGTGACGCCTCTTCGAGGCTCGCCTCCGGCGAGTCGAAGATCGCGCAGGAATACATCATCGTGGGATCCAGGAACAGTGCGAAGAGCTCGTTTCCGAGGTCGTAGTGGGCGGCAATCTGCCGGCGCGAGCGCCGAGGGGTGTTGCGCGCCAGCCAGCGAAGCCAGCGCTGGGTGGGGATCAGCACCGGAGCGAGCACCCGCCGCGCATCGTCGAGCGGGCGCACATTGAGTGCTGCGATCCTCGTGAGCGCCACGAGATCTTCGCAGTCCCAGAGGCCGTCCATGTAGGACTCGCAGAGTCCCACGCTGCCCCGCAGCAGCGAGCGGTAGAAGCGGGGGGAGTGAACGTGCAGCACGGCTCGCAGCGGGCGCCGGTGGTCGGGCGTGCCCAGCCGCAGTCGATCATCGCCCTCGACGATCGTGAGCTCCGCGTGGCGCACATGGGCCAGGACTCCGAGCACGAGCTTGCGCGCCAGGGCATCGATCCACTTCACATAGAACCGGCGCTGTTGGTGAGTTGTGTGAAGTGCCGGAGGCTTCATGGCACCCCAGCCGTCCTGTCGGGATGTGTGAACCACTTTGCTCCACGCAGCCTCAGGCGCAGGGCGTGGACGTAGATGCTCGCCTGCACGCGCACGGTCATCAGCGGATGGCGCAGCAGTGCCCGGCGCAGCGCCACGACGTCGATCTCCCGGCGCTCCAGCGACAGGGTGGCGTCGAACACGCTCTCACCTGCGCTCGCGTGGGCCTCGATGTGCACGAGCAGCTGCTCGGCGGGGACGGTGAGGCGCCAGTCGTAGCTGAGGTCCATCGCCATCAGCGGCGAGACGTGGAGCTGCTTGGGCAAGTGCTCGCGCATGACCCTTGCGGCCCCTCGATCGGAAGACGTGGCGACGGCCATCACGTAGGCGTGGCGCTCGCCCCATGGGGTGTTGGTGACCTCAGCCACGACAGCCTGCACCTGCTCGCCCGACGCGTCGAAGCAGTAGTAGAAGCTGACGGGATTGAAGCAGTGGCCGAGGTAGCGCAGGTGCGTGAGCACCCGCACCGGACCTTCCGGTCGCGCGCCCGTGCGTACCGCGACGAGGTCCAATACCGCCTCATTCAGCGGTACTTGTGGATCGCCCAGGTAGTCGGCACGACGAAACCATGCTGGCGCGGGGCGGCGAGCCGACCAGGTGAGGCTCCCGTCGAACAGCGCCGGCAGCTCGTCGAGGTCCAGGTAGGCCATGAAGAGGCGGTGGCGGAACTCGCTCGGCACCGGGCCGCGGCGGCGATGGCGCACACTGCCCTCGTATAGACAGGATCGCCGGCGGGTGCTCACGGCAAGCTCCTGGCGGCGGCTCGTGTCTGGAGCCTCGCAGTGGGCCGTCTGCCGGTGAGGCTCGCGGTGGGCCGTGGCCATGCTCAGAGCCCTACCCCAAATGGTGCGCAGGCACGCAGCGCGGAGCGCACGCCGTCCTCGTGGAAGCCCCAGCCCCAGTAGGCGCCGCAGTAGTGGGTACGCCGCCGAAGCGATGAGATCGCGCCGTGCCAGCCCTGCGCGGCCACCCCCTCGGGCGTGTAGATGGGGTGGGCGTAGGAGAGCCTGCGCAGCACCTTCTGCGGGTCGATTGCCTCGGTGCGGTTGAGGGTGACGCAGAAGTCGCGCTCTGCGCGAAGGCGCTGGAGATGGTTCATGTAATAGGTGACCGTGGTGAGCGGCTTGGGGTGTCGCAGCAGATGGAAGTTCCACGCCGCGCGGGCGCTGCGCCGGCGTGGGAGCAGGGTGGCGTCTGTGTGAAGCACCGCCTCGTTGGCCTGGTAGGGGATCGCGCCGAGGATCTTGCGCTCGAGGCCGGAGGGGTCGCTCAGCAGCGCGAGGGCCTGATCTGAATGGACGGCCAGCACGACCTGGTCGAAGCGCTCGATGACCCGCTCCCCGTTTGCATAGCCGGCGCGATCCTCACCCACGCCGTCGCGGCGCCCGCCATCGCGCCCGCAGACGGTCAGCTCGACGTGGTCGGGGGTGCGCAGGATGCGATGCACGCGACAGCCCAGCTGGATGCGTGCTTGGAAGGGACGCGTGAGCGCCTCCACGTAACTGGCCGAGCCGCCGCTCACGGTGCTCCAGCGGGGGCGATCGCGAAAGCCGAGCATCCCGTGGTTGGCGAAGAACTCCGCGAGGAAACGCACCGGGAAGGCGTGCAGCCGGCGGGGGTCGCTCGACCACACCGCGGAGACCTGGGGAACGATCAGGCGCTCTACGAAGGCCGGTGAAAAGCGGTGGCGTTCGAGGAAATCGTGCAGCGATTCGCCGTCCTCGTGCGGGCCGTGCAGGACATTTCGCAGCTCGCGGTTGAAGCGGGGAAGCTCGGAGAGCATGCGTAGATACCACGGCCGCAGCAGGTTGCGCGGCTGGCAGAGGAGCCCGCGGGGGGTGCCGGAGTACTCGAAGTCCTCCTCGACGCCGCTCACCGAGAAGCTCATGTGGGTGGGCTGGCGCGCGACTCCAAGCTTCTCGAGGAGGCGAGTGAAGGAGGGGTAGTTGCGGTCGTTCATCGCGATGAAGCCGGTGTCCACGTGATGGGTCTCCAGGGGCGTGTCCACGCGCACGGTGTGCGAATGCCCGCCCGCGTAGGAGGCCGCCTCGTACACCGTGATCTCGTGCTCGGGATGGAGCAGATGGGCCGCCACGAGGCCAGAGATCCCGGCGCCGACGATCGCAATTCTCATCGGTCTATCTGCGAGATCTGCGCGTAAGTGGATCATTCGGGGGAGGAGTCCGAGACGCAAGCGTCGAACAAAGCCCGCGATGAAGCGTCTTGCGACTCCCACAGCCCCCCCGCCGGTGCACGGCTCCCCCCTTGGAAGCGGACAGGCCTCCGAGCACCAAAGCCTCTCCAACTACATCCAGGCCCGCTTCGATGAGTGCTCGCGCTCGCAGAAGGACGTGGCGCAGTACATCGTCGATCACCTCGATGAGGCGGCCTTCCAGACCGCCGAGGAGCTTGCACGCCGCGCGAACACCTCGAGTTCAACGGTTGTGCGCTTCTCCCAGGCGCTTGGCTTCGAGGGCTTCCCCGAGCTGCAGGCGGCGGCGCGCGAGGAGTACCGGCGCGTGCACACCCGCGCGATCACCGGGCCGCCGAGTCGCAGCGGGGCCGCGGGTGTCCCTTCGAGCAATGGCTCCGCACCGCTGTTCTCGCTCGATCAGAACGAGTTCGAGACGGCGCTCGCCGCCGATCATCTGAATGTGGAGGAGACCGCGCGGAAGGTCTCCCGCAGTACCGTTGATGCGCTGGTGGAAGCGATCGCCACCTCCGAGAAGGTGCTCGTGGCGGGGAGCGATCAGATGGCCTTCTTCGCCTCCTACCTGCGCCACCTGCTGATGCTGCTCGACCTGCGCGTGGATGTCGTAGCGAGCCCCTCCCAGGAGGCGCTCAGCCGGCTCGGGCGGATCGACGAAGCGACGCTCGTGATCGGCCTCTCCGCCGGGCGTCCGCATCCGCTCGTGGTGAGGGCGATGAAGCTCGCGCGCCACCGCAAGGCGCGCACCGCGGCGATCACCGACGCGACCCTCTCGGAGGTGGCGAAGCTGGCGCAGCTGAAGCTTTACTACTCGTCGAATAGCCCCGCCTACGTGCGCTCGCACACGGCGCTCTTGAGCCTCATACAGGCGTTGGCGTATGGGGTGTACGCGCGGGATACGGCGCAGTACGACGACCGTATTCGCGCTTTCCGCTTGAAGTAGCGCTCGGCCGCATGCGCGATTGGGCCGGCCCCACATGCTCTTAGAAGAGCTGATGAGGTGATGTGATTCAGCGCCAGCTGGTGATGCCGATGGCTTGGTAGAAGATGCTGTTCCACCAGGCACATGTGCCTGGTGGCCGGACCCTACATGTAGGGTCCGGAGGAAGGCCGCATGCGGCCTTCCTTTCTCGAAAAGATAGACTGCACCTCATGCGCGACGAGGCGACATTCAGGGTGAAGAGCGGCCTGGCGGAGATGCTCAAGGGCGGCGTCATCATGGACGTCGTCACCCCCGAGCAGGCCAAGGTCGCCGAGGACGCCGGCGCCGCCGCGGTGATGGCCCTCGAGCGCGTGCCCGCCGACATCCGCCGCGATGGCGGCGTCGCGCGGATGAGCGACCCCGAGATGATCGTCGGTATCCAGGAGGCCGTGAGCATCCCGGTGATGGCCAAGGCGCGCATCGGGCACTACGTCGAGGCGCAGGTTCTGCAGGCACTCGATGTGGACTACGTGGATGAGTCCGAGGTGCTCACGCCCGCGGATGAGAGTAACCACATCGACAAGTGGCCCTTCAAGGTGCCCTTCGTGTGCGGCGCCACCAACCTCGGCGAGGCCCTTCGCCGGATCGGCGAGGGCGCCGCGATGATCCGCTCCAAGGGCGAGGCGGGCACGGGGGACATCGTGGAGGCGGTACGCCACATGCGTTCTGTGACAGGTGCAATCCGCCGTCTGGGGAGCCTCGACGAGGCGGAGCTCGCAACCGCCGCCAAGGAGCACGGCGCGCCGCTCGATCTAGTTCGCGGCGTGGCCGCCGCGGGCAAGCTGCCCGTGGTGCTGTTCTGCGCGGGCGGCATCGCCACGCCTGCCGACGCCGCCCTGATGATGTCGCTGGGCGCAGAAGGGGTGTTCGTGGGCTCGGGCATCTTCAAGTCCGAGGACCCGCCCACGCGGGCGCGGGCGATCGTGGAGGCCACCACGCACTGGCAGGATCCCGAGCGCATCGCGCAGGCCTCGCGCGGGCTGGGCACCGCGATGGTGAGTCTCGAGTCCTCGAAGCTCGAGCACGAGCAGCTGCTGGCCCACCGCGGTTGGTAGGCGTTCCGGCGGGCATGGCGCAGGCCCCGCTGATCGGCGTGCTCGCGCTGCAGGGCGACTTCGAGGCGCATGCCAAGGTGCTGCGACGCCTGGGAGCGCACGTGCGCGAGGTGCGCGTTCCCGCCGACCTCGACGGACTGGAGGGGCTCGTGGTGCCGGGCGGTGAGTCCACCACCATGACGCTCGGCATCGAGCGCGAGGGCCTTGCGCAGCCGCTGCGCGAGCTTGCCGACGCCGGCACACCCATTTTCGGCTCCTGCGCGGGGCTGATAATGCTCGATCGCGAGCACCTCGGATTGATGGACTTGCGCGCCGAGCGCAATGCCTTCGGGCGCCAGACACGCTCCTTCGAGGCCGACCTCGATGTCGCCGGCCTGGAGGGGGGTCCCGTGCGTGGGGTCTTCATCCGCGCGCCCTGGATTGCCGAGCACGGTCCCGCGGTGGAGGTGCTGGCGGAAATAGAGGGGCACCCGGTGGCGGCCCGCGAAGGCGACCGGCTGGTGGTTGCATTCCACAGCGAGCTCACCGGTGACGATCGCGTGCACGAGCTGTTCCTGGCGGCTGTGAGGGGCAGGCGCGGGGGCGCGATCCCCTCATAGATGGAAGTGGCTCATCCCTCACCGGCGCCAACCGGGGCGCGAGCGGCCTGACTCCAGTTGGGGCGAGGCTCGCCTGCCGCGGTCGGCGGAGCCTCCCCGGGCAGTCCTCCGTCGGTGGGCGGCAAAGGCGGCTCCTCCAGCCGGCGCAGCACCTCGGCGATCGCCTCGCGCACCTCCCTGGCGAGCAGACCGGCGTCATCCAACTCCTCGGCATGCTCGAGCGACCAGAGGCGCTTGACGTGCATCCCCGGGCGCAGGTGCGCGAAGCGCCGGCCAAGCGAATCGACGAAGCCGCTCACCCCCTCGAGGTCGCTGGGGGATGCGTAGCCGCGCGCGAGGAGCCACGGCCAGAGGTCATCGAGGATGTGGTTGCGGTGGTGGGCGCCCACGCGCTCCCAGTCTTCGCCCTGCCAGCGCTGCGCGTAGGTGGCGGCCGAGAGCGTGCACGTGAGGTAGACCCGCGAGCGCACGGGAGCGTTGCGATAGCCCAAGAGCGGCTGGGGCTCCACGCTCCATGGCTGCCCTGGTCCGGCGAGTGCGCTCAGCGCGAGCGCGTGCTCGGCGGCGTAGAGCTGCTCGGCCTGGTGCTTGAGTTCGCCGGGCCACACGTGCAGCACGAGCTGGTCGGCGACTAGATCGAGCGCCACGCGCTGGAAGGAGACGACGCCCAGCGCGGTATCGAGGCGCACGTGCACGAGCGAACCCCGCTCGACGGGCACGCCCGTGGCCTGCGCCAGCAGCGAGCGCAGCCGCCGCAGGCGGCGCGTGGGATCGGAGCCCGCGCGCCGCAGGCTGCCGAAGGGGAGCAGGTGCGCGAAGTCGCGGTGGGCGTAGTCGAGCATGTCCTGCACGAGCGCGCGCTCGGCCGTGGAGAGCACGTCGAGCTCGATCAGCCGCATCCAGGACTCCAGCAGATCGTGCCACGGCAGAAGGCAGGTGCGCTGCTCGGCAAAGCGCACGCCCTGCAGGTTGAGCTCGGCCGCGCGGTGCCCATCGCGGCGCGCCCAGCGCTGGCAGACCTTGCTCTCGACGACCACCACGAGGTCAGGATCGAAGCGCAGCACCCCATCGAAGCGCTGCCCGCGGTCGGTCTCGGAGACCTCCTCGGCGAGCGCGAAGGGCTCGATGTCGGGTGTGAGAAAGACGCTAACGAGCCGCCCCGCGCGGGCGCCTCCTCGCCGGGCGGCGCCTCGGGGTCAACCACATGCGTGGCCTGCATATCCAGCGAGCACTCCGGGAGGCCGCTCTGCGAGCCCTCGCCGATGGCCGCCAGGAGTGTCTCGCGCGCAAGCGGCACCATCCGCAAAACGATCATCGCGGCACGCGTGAGCTGATCCTCGTGATGGCTCGCGAGTTCCCGGTAGGGCTCGAACACGTTCAGATGCGGATTGGCCTGCGTGGCCTGCCCATCCATATGCATCAGCTAGACCACTCCCTCCTACACCCTGTCCAACATATCAAGGACTCTACTGTACTTCCTTGTTTTTTCCTAGGGCAGGAGCGAAGATGCCGTCGGTCGGATGGGTTCTCGGTGCAAAGAATTCTTAAGGGGCCGGCAGGGCCGAGGCGGGCGGGGGCTAAATCATTTGCCGCGTTGTTCGCCACACCCCGCGCTACCTGCACGGGCGCACCGGGCGCTGCCGCACTCGCCCCACGCGTTGTCAAACGCGGTCGGCTGAAACAACTGGAGGCGCGGATAGTCTGCCGCGCCGTGTCCACCGGTCCGATCTTCGTGAGCTGGACCTTCCACGCGCTCGACAAGGCGCGGCAGATGGGGTTTGCTCGTAGCGACATCGAGGATGTCGTGCTTCAAGCACATAGCGAACGCCGGCGCAACGGCGGTAGGGCAGGATGGAAGGTGTTCGGGGCTAGCGCAGTGGTCATCTACGAGTACCCAGATGGCGAAGACGCATTGACCGCACGGGTCGTGACGGTCTGGCGGCGCTAGCCTATGCTCATGCGAATCGAAGGCCACTACGATGCCGAGGCGGACATTGCCTGGGTTCGCTTCGAGGGCTACGACCCGAGCACGGCCGTGGGCGAGGAGTCCGATTCGGGACTGCGGGAAATCGATCCGAGGACGGGCGAGGTCGTGGGGCTGGAGTTCTGGCAGGCAAGCAGTCGACTGCCGGCCGAGCTGCTGCGAATGCTCCCTCCACCTCAGGTCGAGGTTGCAGCCGCCTGAGCTGCACCACCGGTGACACCACGGGTGGTGCGGAGCGCAGAGGCATCACACCGCCGCGAAGCGCACCACGCCATCCTCCTCGATCTCTTCGACGATCCCGGCGTTGATGAGCATGTCGGTGTGGCCGAGGACCTCGGAGAGCGTGAGGTATGCCTGGGTCACCGCGATGTCGCCCCACATCTCGCTTGCGAGGTCGTGCGCGGAGCGGGGCTGTTTGGCGATCAGGCCGTGGATGCGCTTCGCGCGGCGCTCGTGCATGCGCTGGCGCAGCTCGATCAGCGCCGCATGGTCTGCGATTGGCGGGCCGTGTCCGGGGAGCACAACCTCGACATCCATCGTGCGCGTGGCCTCGAGCGAGGCGAGGTACCTTACGAGCGCCTGCGGGCGCGGGCCTCTGAAGTCCTTCGCGGCGCCCAGCGGGCGCGCGAGCAGAGGGTTGGAGGAGATGTGCTTGAGCAGGTGATCGGCCACGAACAGCTGCGAGCGCCGCTCGTCCCAGAAGAGGGTGTCCGAGGGGCTGTGGCCGGGACGGTGCAGCACGCGCAGCGTGCGGTTCGCCAGCTTCAGCTCCTCACCGTCGGCGAGTGTGCGCGTCACCTCCACCGTGGAGCCCCACGCGCGAAAGCTTGCCGAGACAGCGCGCAGGGCGCCCACTACTTCGGCGGGGATGCCGTGGCGCAGCATCGTGCGCTCCGCGAACACATCGTCGAGTTCGGTTTCCTCGCGGAAGTTGCCCAGATATGCATCGAGGCCGGCGAGCGCCGCGACCTCCGCGCCGGAGCGCCGCGCGAGGATCGAGGCTAGGCCGAAGTGATCGATGTGCTGGTGGGTGATCACCAGCAGCTCGATGTCCTCGATCGTGTGGCCCAGCGCCGCGAGCGCCTGTTCGAGCTCGTCCAGCGCCTTCGCCGAGTTGGGACCCGAATCGATCAGCGTGAGCGGCTCGTCCTCGATCAGGTATGCGTTCACGCGCCCCACCTGAAAGGGAGTGGGGATCGCCAGGCGGTGCACCCCCTCGGCGGCCGCACGCGCGAGCGCGGTACGATCGGCTTGGCGTTCTCCCTCGGTGGGCGAGAACGGGCTCACGACCCGGCTGTCGCGGACGACCCGCTCGTCGCGGAGGAGCGGATCAACGCGAGCACCTCGTCGCGGCGGCGCTCCATGTCCTCGGGGCTCTCCAGCGACTCCAAGCACAAGCGCAGCAGAGGCTCGGTGTTGGAGGGGCGTACATTGAAGTGCCAGCGCTCGTAGTCCACCGAGATCCCATCGAGATGCTCCTGGCGAGCGTCTGAGTAGCGCTCTTCGATCTCCTTCATCTTCGCCTTTGGGTCGGCGACCTCGGAGTTGACCTCGCCCGAGATGAAGTACTTCTCGTGGTAGGGCCTCAGCAGCTCCGAGAGCTTCTTGCCCTTTCGCGAGAGCAGCTCCAGCATCAACAGCGCCGGGATCGTGCCCGAGTCCGCGCAGTAGAAGTCACGGAAGTAATAGTGCCCGGAGACCTCGCCGCCGAACAGCGAGCCCTCCTTGTGCATGCGCGTCTTGAAGAACGCATGCCCTACGCGGTTCACATAGGGCGTGCCGCCCGCGCGCTTCACCGTATCCGGGACCGCCCACGATGCTCGCACGTCGTAGAGGATCGCTTGTTTGGGATCCCCACCCACCCGCTTTTCCAGCAACGACTCCGCGAGGAGCGCCGTGAGGAAGTCGCCATCTACGAACTCCCCCGTATCGTCGATGAAGAAGCAGCGATCGGCGTCGCCATCCCACGCGATCCCGAGGTCCGCGCCGCTCTCGCGCACCTTCGCGATGATCGCCTCGCGGTTCTCCGGCAGCAGCGGGTTGGGCTCGTGATCGGGGAACTCCCCATCGGGTGTCCAGTACATCTCGATCCGCTCCAGGCCCAGGCGCTCGAGCAGCGGCCCCACCACCGGTCCGGCCATGCCGTTGCCGCCATCCACCACGACCTTCAGCGGCTTCACCGCCGCGGGGTCGATGAACTTCAGCGCCGCCTCCTGGAACTCCGCGTAGACATCGACATCCTCAACCGTGCCCGGCGTCTGGGGGGCGTCGCCGAGGCCCGCCTCGATCGTGCGCCGCACGTCCTGGATACCCGCATCGCCGCTTAGCGCGATCGCCCCCTCGCGCACCAGCTTCGCGCCGGTGTAGGCCTTGGGGTTGTGCGAGGCCGTGCACATCAACCCCCCATCGAGCCCCCTCGAGCCGACGAGGTAGTAGAGCATCTCGCTGCCCACCATCCCTGCATCCAGCACGTGCGCACCCTCGGTGGTCATGCCCGTGCGGTAGCGCGCTGCGAGCTCGGGCGCGCTGAGGCGCATGTCCCTTCCCAGACCAACCTTCAGCTCGCTCACGGGTTTGCCCGCTAGCTGACCCAACACCCGCACGAACGCGCGACCCACGGCCTCGGCGACATCGCCGTCGATCTGCTCGCCGTAGAGCCCACGCACGTCATATGCCTTGAATATCTCGGGGTCCAGGGTTCCTTTCATGGGCTCTCATCCTATGTGTTCCCCATGGGTGCGGCAGTCCAGATAGCTCCGCACAACGCGGCCCGCTAGGCGTAGCGGAGCGGAGCCTCTCCCTACTCAAGGGCCTCGAAACACTATCTTTAGAGCATGTCCGGTCACTCCAAGTGGGCTTCCATCAAGCACAAGAAGGCGATCGTCGACTCGCGTCGCGGCGCTGCCTTCACCAAGCTCGCGCGCGCGATCACCGTCGCCGCGCGCGACGGTGGGGGGGACCCCGATACGAACGCCTCGCTCGAGAACGCCGTCGCGAAGGCCAAGGCCGCCTCGATGCCCAAGGACAACATCGAACGCGCCATCGCCAAGGGCACCGGCGCCGGCTCGGATGCCGAGTCGCTCGAGTCGATCGTCTATGAAGGCTACGGTCCCGCCGGCGTCGCTTTGATGGTCGAGACCGTCACCGACAACCGCAACCGCACCGGCGCCGATGTCAAACACCTCTTCACGAAGTTCGGTGGCTCGCTCGGGGAGCCCGGCTCGGTGGGCTATCTCTTCGACAAGAAGGGCGTCCTGCTCGTGGACTCCTCGCGCTACTCCGAGGACGACCTCATGGCCGCGATCGAGGCCGGCGCCGAGGATATCTCCGGCGAGGACGGTGTCTTCGAGGTCATCACTCCGCTCGCCGAGTTTGCCGCCGTGCGCGGCGCACTGGAGGGGGCCGGCGTGGATCTCGAGAGCGCCGAGCTCATCTATCGCCCCTCCTCGCTAGTAGAGATCCAGCACGAAGGCCAGGTGGGCAAGCTCATGCGCCTCATCGACGCGCTCGAAGACAACGACGACGTCGGCGCCGTCTACGCCAACTACGACATCCCCGCCGAGATGCTCGAGCGCGTTGCTGGTTGAACGCCGGTTGCGATTCTCTGCGGGGGCCGTGGCACGCGCCTGCAGGAGCACACACGGGAGCTTCCCAAGCCGCTCGTCGAGATCGGCGGCCTGCCGATCCTCTGGCACGTGATCCAGCTCTACGCGGCGCAGGGCTTCGAGCGCTTCCTTCTGGCAACCGGCTATAGAGGGGATCTGATCGAGCGCTTTGCCGCCTCGTGCGATTGGCCTCCGGGGGTGGAGGTGCGCTGCATCGACACCGGACTCGACACCCCAACGGGCGGGCGCGTTCACCTCCTCGGCCCGCATCTCCGCGGCGAGCGGTTCTGCCTCACCTACGCCGACGGCCTCGCCGATATCAATCTGGAGGCGCTGCTTGCCTTCCATGACGCCCACTCCGCTCTGGCGACGATGACGGTCGTGCGCCCCGAGCTGCAATTCGGGGTCACCGAGCTCGACCGCGAGAACGGTCGAGTGCTGGGCTTTCGCGAGAAACCGCGCTCCGATCACTGGATCAACGGGGGGTTCTTCTGCATGGAGGCCTCCGCGCTCGACTACATGAAGCTGGATGCCGTGCTGGAGCGCAGCCCGCTGGAGCGCCTCGCAGAAGATGGCCAGCTGCACGCTTACCGGCACGAGGGCTTCTGGGAGTGCATGGACACCTATAAGGACGCCATCGCCCTCAACGACCTCTGGGCCACCGGCGCGCCTCCGTGGGGTCTGCCCACGGCGGTGTCCTCCTGAGCTGACGAACACCTGTTCTGATGAACAGAGGGGCCCGGCTGGTCGGCCTACGGCCGACTGGCGCCACCCTCTTGGGGGCAGGCGTCCGGTGGGATGCGCAGAATCCCTCCTCATGATCGTCCTCGGCATCGACCCCGGCCTTGCCTCCACCGGCTACGGCGTCATCACGCGCCGCCGCGGGCGCATGGCTGCCCTCGACGGCGGCGTCATCGAGACGCGTGCCGGCATTCCGATCGAGCGGCGCCTGGTGGATGTCTACGCGGGCGTGGATCGTCTGCTGGAGGAGCACTCCCCCGACGCCGTCGCCCTCGAGGAGCTCTACTTCGGGCAGAACGTGCGCACCGCCTTCGCCGTGGGCCATGCGCGCGGCGCGGTGATGCTCGCCGCCGGGCGCCACGGGCTGCCCTGCACGAGCTACACCCCGCAGAAGGTCAAGTCCTCGGTCTGCGGACACGGGCGTGCGCAGAAGGACCAGGTGGCGCGCATGGTGCAGGCGCTCCTGGATCTGCCCGAGCTGCCCACGCCCGACCACGCGGCCGATGCGCTCGCGGTGGCGCTGTGCCACGCCAACTGCGCGCCCATGGCCAGCGCACTCGCGGAGGCGCTCGCGTGATCGCGCTGCTGCGCGGGGAGGTGGCGGTGCGCCGCTCCGACCACGTCGTGATCGTCTGCAGCGGCGTCGGCCACCGCGTGGCCGTCTCCTTGGAGACCCTCCACCACGTCCCCGCGGTGGGCGGCGAGACGACGCTGCACACACATCTGATCGTGCGCGACGACGCGCTCTCGCTGTATGGCTTTCACTCCGAGCCCGAGCGCGACCTGTTTCTGATGCTGCTCTCCGTGCAGTCGGTTGGGCCGAAGGTCGCCCTCGCGGTGCTCTCCGGCGGCCCTCCGCGCGAGCTGCTCGGAGCGATCGCCGCGGGCGACGCCGCGCGCTTTCAGGCGGTGCCCGGGATCGGCAAGCGCACGGCGGAGCGCATCATCGTGGAGCTGCGCGAGAAGGTCTCAATCGCGGACTCCCCGATCGCGAGCGGCCCCGGTGGGATCGTGGCGCGCAGGGGCAGCGGACACCGGGGCCTGGCGCGCGAGGGGCTGTTGGAGCTGGGCTACGCCCCGGGCGAGGCGGAGGAGCTGCTGCGCGAGGCCGAGGGCGAGAGCGCCGAGGAGCTGCTCGCGGCGGCACTGCGCGGGGCGCGGAGCGGCGGGCGATGAAGCGCGTGAGCGCTTACCGTGCGACCAGCTCGCATCACGTTGAGGTTCGATGTGTCGGCGGCTGCGGGGAGAGGCGATGAGCCGCATCCAAACCCCCTACGCGATCGAGGACGAGAGCGAGGAGGATGAGCTCGACCGCTCGCTGCGACCTCGCCGACTCACCGACTTCGTCGGCCAGGATGGGCTGCGCGAGCAGCTCGCGGTTGCGATCGAGGCCGCCGCCGCGCGCGGGGATGCGCTCGATCACCTGCTTCTCGCGGGCCCTCCCGGACTGGGCAAGACCTCGCTCGCGCAGATCGTCGCAAGCGAGCTCGATGTGCCCTTCGTGCAGACCGCCGGCCCCGCTTTGGAGCGAAAGGGAGACATTGCGGCCTTTCTCACCGCCCTGGAGCCGCGCAGTGTTTTCTTCGTCGATGAGATCCATCGCCTGCCGCGCACGCTGGAGGAGACCTTCTATCCGGCGATGGAGGATCGGCGCCTGCCGATCACCGTCGGACAGGGTGCCGGCGCGCGCGTGGTGACACTCGAGTTGCCCCCCTTCACGCTCGTGGGCGCCACCACGCGCACCGGCCTTCTCACCACGCCTCTGCGCGACCGTTTCGGCATCCAGGCGCGCCTGGAGACCTACTCCGTAGGGGACCTCGCAGCGATCGTCTCGCGTTCTGCCGGCATCCTCGAGATCCCCCTGGAGAGCGGTGGGGCGGCTGCGATCGCCGCGCGCTCGCGGGGGACGCCGCGCGTGGCCAACCGGCTGCTCAAGCGCGTGCGCGACTACGCCGAGGTGCGCATGGGCGGGGTCCTCAGCGCCGAGACCGCGCGCGCGGCGCTGGAGCTGTTGGAGGTCGACGAGCGCGGCCTCGATCGCCTCGACCGCGAGATCCTACGTGCCGTGTGCGTCAAGTTCGCCGGCGGCCCCGTGGGGCTCTCTACGCTGGCGGTCGTCGTGGGGGAGGAGCAGGACACGCTCGAGGATGTCTACGAGCCCCATCTGCTGCGCGAGGGGCTCCTAAAGCGCACCCCGCGCGGGCGCATGGCTACGCCCGCGGCCTTCGCCCATCTGGACTTGCCGGCGCCCCAGTCCCTCGCCGAACAGGCCGAAGACCCGGCTCTTTTCTAGGGCCTAACCCGTTTGCGGCACTCCTCTACTCGGGGTGCGAGGCATCCTTCGGCCCCATACCCTCGCTCCCACTAATCTGTGGGCTCATGGCGCACCCCTTCATCTGCCCCAACTGCGGTCACCGCACCAGCGAGCTCGATCGCAACATCGGCTTCACGCGCCAACCGAAGGGCTGCGCGAAGTGCGGCTTCGCCTTCCTCTTCGAGCTGCTCGACGACTACTACCCAGCGCCCGATGCGGCCTTCTTCGTGTGTGACCACGAGGGGCGCGTGATCGGCTGCGGGAAGAACTCCTTCGCCTTCACCGGCCTCGAGGAGGAAGCGGTGATCGGCCAGCGCGTGGAGCAGGCGCTCGGTCTCAGCTTCGCCGACGACGAGCAGCCCGTCGCGACCGTGCTGGAGTGGGGGGTGCGCGCGCTGGGCAAGCCCGTACGTGTCAGCGGTGATCGCGATGTCGTGGCCAGCGCCAAGGCCGACATGTTCCCGGCCTATGACGAGGACGGCGGTCTTTTGCTTGTGCTTACCCCGGACAAGTAGTCTGATGTACGCATGACCGATCGTCGTCGCAACACCTTCGTGCTGATTGTCGTTCTCGGGCTCGCGATCGCCTCGCTGCTCGTGATCGTCGGTTTGCCGGGGGCCGTCAAGCCCAAGAAAACCCGTCTCGGCCTCGACCTCAAGGGCGGTGTCGAGCTCACCTACCTGGGCAAGGCCACGGCCCAGTCCAAGGTCACCGCCGAATCGCTCGATCGTGCGATCGCGATCATGGAAAAGCGCGTCAACCAGCTCGGTGTGGCGGAGCCGGAAATCCAGCGCACCGGGGAAAACCAGATCGACGTGGCACTTCCGGACGTGAGCAACGCCGCGCGTGCTCAGGAACAGGTGGGCAAGACCGCGCAGCTGTTCTTCTACGACTGGGAGCCCAACGTGATCGGGCCCAACGGCAAGCCCGCGGGGCCCAACGAACCGACGGTCACCGGTGGCACCAACGCCGGGGTCGCCACCGCCGGCCTGCCCGAGTACGAAGCGGTCCTGCGCGCCGCCAAGCGTCCCGCGATCCTGCGCGCCTCAGATACCACCCTCGCGCCAGGCTGCACGCCCCAGCAGATCCACAACTGCATCTACGGCCAGTGGTACCTGCTGGACACCAAGAACCACAAGGTACTCCGCGGCCCCGAGGACACCGTGGAAAACCTCTACGCCGACGGCTACAAACCGCCGCCGGGCGCGAAGACGAAGACAGTGCGCGTGAACCCGGGCACCGTGATTGCCGAGGCACACCCCGAAGAAAACACCTCCGGCAAGGTCACCAAAGCCTCGCCGGAAAGCTGGTACGTGCTCAACGATAACCCCGTGCTGAGGGGCGAAGACATCAAGAATCCCGCCCAGAGCTTCGAAAGCGGCGCCGGGGGAACGGGCGCGCCCGACGTCACCTTCAACTTCACCTCGCACGGCAAGGGGGTCTTCCAGAAGGTCACCAGGGAAATCGCCCAGCGCGGGCAGAACGCAGCCCTGCCCGGTGCCGGCAAGACGCTGCAGCACTTCGCGGTGGTGCTCGACAACCAGATCATCACCGCCCCCTCGATCGACTACAGCCAGTACCCCGACGGCATCGACCCCAACAGTGGCTCGGAGATCACCGGCGGCTTCACGATCACTTCCGCCCAGAACCTCGCCGACGAGCTCCAGTCCGGCGCGCTGCCGATCAAGCTGGAACTGATCTCCCAGTCGCAGGTCTCTGCGACGCTCGGCAAGCAGGCGCTCGAACAGGGTCTCCTCGCGGGCCTGATCGGCTTCGCGGTGGTGTGCATGTTCCTGCTGATCTTCTACCGCGTGCTCGGTGCGATCGCGGTCGCCGGCCTGTTGATCTACAGCCTCTACTACTTCGCGCTGATCAAGCTGATCCCGATCACGCTCACCTTGCCGGGCATCGCCGGCCTGATCCTCACGATTGGCATCGCCGCGGACGCCAACATCGTGATCTTCGAGCGCGTCAAGGAGGAGATCCGCGGCGGGCGCTCGATCATCTCCGGCATCGCCACGGGTTACCGGCGCGGGTTCGCCGCGATCGTGGACGCCAATGTGGTGACGTTCATGACGGCCTTCATCCTGTTTGCGCTCTCCACCTCGGAGGTCAAGGGATTCGCCTTCACGCTGGGCATCGGCACGCTGCTGACGCTATTCACTGCGGTGCTCGCCACGCAGGCCGCGCTCGGCACGATGAGCCGCTCGCGCGCGGTCTCCCACCCATCGATGCTCGGCGCCTCCCGGCGCGGGAAAGGGTGGACGTATGACTTCATGGGCGCCTCGAAGTGGTTCTTCTCGCTCTCGGGCACGATCCTCCTGATCGGTGCGCTGGCGATCGGCGGCAGGGGGCTGAACCTCGGCATCGACTTCAAGTCGGGCACGCGCATCCAGACGGCGTTCGTGAAGTCCGTGAACGAGAACCAGATTCGCTCGACGCTGAGCGCCGCAGGCTTCGGCGATGTCGAGGTACAGAAGCTCAACAACAAGGCAATCGGCGCAAACGGCTTTCAGATCTCCACCAAGAACCTCAAGCAGAGCGAGGTGATCAAGGCCGAGGCGGCGTTGAGGGCGGCCTATGGCCTACGCAACACCTCGGACACCTCGATCGGGCCGACGTTCGGCAAGACCGTCGCCAAGAGCGCGATCATCGCGATCATCGCCTCGCTGCTGGTGATCTCTGTCTACATCGCCCTGCGCTTCGAGTGGAAGTACGCCGTGCCGGTGCTGATCGCATTGATGCACGACCTGTTGATCACCGCGGGTGTCTACTCGCTCACCGGAAGGCAGGTAACGACCGCCACGGTCGCCGCCCTGCTCACGATTTTGGGCTACTCCCTATATGACACGATCATCGTGTTCGATCGTGTGCGCGAGAACGTTCCGCGGATGCCGCGCGCGGCCTTCTCGCAGATCGTCAACCGCTCCATGTCCGAGGTGCTCACGCGTTCGCTGGCCACCTCCTTCTGCACGCTGCTGCCGGTGCTCGCGCTGCTGCTGTTCGGCGGGGAAACGCTCAAGGACTTCGCCTTCGCGCTGCTCGTGGGGGTCGCCTCGGGCGCGTACTCCTCGATCTTCATCGCCTCCCCGGTGCTCACACACTGGAAGGAGCGCGAGAGCGTCTACCGCAACCGCCGCATCCGCATCGCGCGCGACCTCGGATACGTGCCCGCCTACGCCACCGAAATGGGAGAGCTGCGCGCCGAAGCGGAGGCCGAAGAGGCGCTCCCCGGCGGCAAGGCCGGCGGGCGCGGGGGGCGTGGACACGCGCGCCGCACACGGCCCGAGAGCTCGCTGCTCACGCCCGAGACGCCGGGCGAGCAGATCTCCAAGGACGAGTTCCAGGAGCTCGTCGCCGACCTCGACATCGAGGGCGTGAACGCCCAGCCCGACGTCGATCCCGCCGCCGACCTCACGCCCGAGGATGTCGTGATGCCCTCCCAGCGCCGCGGCAACGGCGCCGGCGATGGCACTTCGAGCTCGCGCAAGCAGCGCAAGCCGCGTAATCGCCGACACGGGAGAGCAAGGTAATGGGCCTACTAGCTTGGGTGATGATGGGCCTTGCGATCTGGCACTACACGATTTTCCTGCCCGATCGCTTCTGGGGCGGCATCGTGGGCGCATTCGTGGGATCGCTGCTGGGCGCCGTGATCGTGGCGACGCTGATCTACAGCGTCAAGAGCTCGGGATTCGGCTTTCCCGGCGAAAAGCAGACCGATATCGCGGTCGTGCTCTACGCGGTCCCCGGAGCGCTGATCGGCATCGCCCTGGTGTATTTCGAGGGCGCCCGGCGCGAAAGCGCCAAGGCGGGACCCGCAGCGCTGGACGCCTGAGGCCCCGAGCGTTCCGTCTACCCCGGCCCGTAGTGTGGCGGGCAATGGGGGAAATCCGAGAGTTTCAGATCGTTGCCTGCGTTGCACAGGATGTCCAGCGCCTGGAGCGCGAGCTCGGCGTGAGTGGCGCGATGGCACAGGTGCTCGTGCGCCGAGGCCTTGGCGCACCCGCGGACGCGCGGGCCTTCCTCGCGGCCTCCGAGGAGCATCCGCCGAGCGCCTTTGCCGGGATCGGGGGGGCGATCGAATCGATCCTCGCGCATGTGCGCTCAGGCGAGCGGATCACCATCCACGGCGATTACGATGTCGACGGGGTCTGCTCCACGGCGATTCTCGTGCGCGTCCTGCGCGCGCTGGGAGCCGATGTCGATTGGTATCTGCCCGATCGCGCCACCGACGGGTACGGGCTCAACCCGAAGACGGTCGAGCGGCTGGCCGCGCGCGGTACGCGCCTGCTGGTCACGGCTGACTGCGCGATCACCGCCGTCGAGGAGGTCGCCGCGGCACGCGCTCTCGGCATGGAGGTGGTCGTCACAGATCACCACGCCCCCCGCAGCGACGGGCGGCTGCCGGATGCGCCGATCGTGCACCCCACGGTGTGCGGCTATCCCTGCACCGATCTGTGTGCCACGGCTGTCGCCCACAAGCTCGCGCAGGGGCTATGGGAGGCGGCAGAGGCCGGGGGCATCGAGCGCGGGCGCTACCGCGTGGAGGACGATCTCGATCTCGTTGCGCTTGCGACGATCGCCGACGTGGTGGCGCTCACCGGCGAGAACCGCACACTCGTGCGTCGCGGTCTGCGCGCATTGGGCGCCACGAGCAAACCCGGACTGCGGGCATTGATGGCGGTAGCGCGAGTCGACCCCAGCAAGGTGGGCGAGCGCGCGGTGGGCTTCGCGTTGGCTCCGCGCCTGAACGCCGCGGGGCGCATGTATCGAGCTGACGCCGGTCTCGAGCTGCTGCTCACCGAGGACTCGCTCCGCGCAAGCCAGATCGCGCAGGAGCTAGATCGCGCAAACCAGGAGCGCCGGCATACCGAGACGCGCATCCTCTTCGAGGCCCAGGCGCAGGTCGCGGCGCTGGGCGAGAGCCCCGCCTATGTGCTTGCGGGCGAGGGCTGGCACGCGGGTGTGATCGGGATCGTCGCCTCTCGCCTCACCGAGCTGCACAACCGTCCGGTGGTGATGATCGCGCTCGAGGGCGACTCCGGCAGGGGCTCGGGTCGCAGCGTGGAGGGATTCGACTTGCTTGCCGGCCTGCAGGCCTCTGCCGAGCACTTGCGCCGCCACGGTGGCCACCGCGCGGCGGCGGGCCTGGAGATCGAGAGCGCGCGCATCGATGGCTTTCGAGAGGCATTCCTCGCACACACCCGCGCGGTGCGTGGCGAGGAGTCTCCTCTGCGCTCCGAGCGCGTGGACGCGGTGCTCGATGGCAGCGAGTTGGGGATGGCGCTCGCCGAAGAGCTCCAGCAGCTCGCGCCGTTTGGCCGCGCCAACCCAAGCGTCTCACTGCTCGTGCGCGAGGCCATGCTCAGCGACCGCCGTCCGATGGGCGAAGGCAAGCACCTGCGCTTCACCGTGCAGGCCGGCGGTGCGCGCGCCGGCGCGGTTGCCTTCGGCAACGGCGGGCGCCTGCCGGTGGCCGAGGACACGCCGGCCGACGCCACCTTCTCGCTCGAGGTCAACGAATGGAAGGGGGTCTCAGAGCCCCGTTTGGTGCTGCGCCACGTCCAACCCTGCCGGCAGGAGGTCACATCTTCGCAGGAGGACGCGGGCGCGTCCCCTACTCTTAAGGAATGGCCACTCCCCAGAATCGACCGAGTGCCCCAACAGGCCCACCAACAGCTGGAGTTGGCGAGCTTTCCGTGAGCGCTCCGGCGAGTCGCGCCGAGCTCAACGACTTCGAGCGCCGCCTGCTGGCGGACCTGTTTGCGATCGTCTCCGAGCACGCCGCCGACTCGGCCGTGGAGATCGATCGGGCGCGAGTGGAAGACGCGTTCGTATTCGCCTGCGAGCACCACGCCGCCCAGCGCAGGCGCTCGGGCGAGGATTTCATCGTGCACCCCGTTGGTGTGGCGCGCATCTGCGCGGGCATGCGTCTTGACACAGAGACGCTGTGCGCGGCGCTGCTGCACGACACCGTCGAGGACACCTCTGCGTCGATCGTGGAGGTGCGCGAGCGCTTCGGCGAGGAAATCGCCGCGATCGTCGACGGCGTGACCAAGCTCACCGGGATCGTCTTCCAGTCGCGCGACGAGGCGCAGGCGGAGAACTACCGCAAGATGATGGTCGCGATGGCCACCGACGTGCGGGTCATCCTGATCAAGCTCGCCGACCGCCTGCACAACATGCGCACAATCGAGGCGCTGCCCAAGCAGAAGCAGGTCGACAAGGCCAGGGAGACGCTCGAGATCTACGCGCCGATCGCCCACCGCCTGGGTATCCACGCGCTCAAGTGCGAGCTCGAGGATCTCGCGTTCGCGACGCTTCACCCTCGCAAGTACCAGGAGATCAAGGGGCTCGTCTCTCAGCAGCGCGACGATCGCGAGCGCTACGTCTTAGAGGCCGGCGACTATCCTCTTCCGAGCTCGGCAAGCTCGGCATCGATGCGCAGATCGCGGGGCGCGCCAAGCATTTCTACTCGATCTACTCGAAGATGACCGAGAAGGGCCGCGAGTTCAACGAGATCTACGACCTCACCGCGATGCGCGTGATCGTCGACTCGGTGAAGGACTGCTACGGCGCGATCGGCGTGATCCACTCGCTGTGGAAGCCCCTGCCGGGACGCTTCAAGGATTTCATCGCGATGCCCAAGTTCGAACATGTACCAGTCGCTGCACACCACGATCATCGGGCCCGAGGGCGTCCGCTGGAGATCCAGATCCGCACGCATGAGATGCACCAGATGGCGGAGTTCGGGGTTGCCGCGCACTGGATGTACAAGTCGCGCAGCCCCGGCCACGCCAAGGACCCCGTCCGGCCGGGGAGTCCGCCGGGATGCGACGCACCTCACCAAGTGGCTCGGCTCGATGATGGATTGGCAGAAGGAGCTCTCCGACCCGCACGAGTTCATGGAGAGCCTCAAGATCGATCTCTTCGAGGACGAGGTCTACGTATTCACGCCCAAGGGCGAGGTCAAGTCGCTGGCGGCCGGCGCCACGCCGCTCGACTTCGCCTATGAGGTGCACACCGAAATCGGTCACCGCTGTGTGGGCGCGCGCGTGAACGGAAAGATCGTGCCGCTGCACTACGAGCTGCGCAGCGGCGACATCGTGGAGATCCTCACCGCCAAGCGCGAGCGCGGCCCCTCGCGCGACTGGCTGGCGATGGTCAAGACCACGCGCGCACGCAACAAGATCAAGGCGTGGTTCAAGGCGGAGTCGCGCCAGGACACCGAGCACACCGGTCGCGAGGTGCTCCACGGAGAACCTCAAGAAGCAGGGTCTGCCCGCCCAGAAGATCACCGGCTCGGCGCTGCTCGCGGACGTGATCCGCGAAATGGGCTACCGCAAGGCCGATGACTTTTACATCGCCCTCGGCGCCGCGAAGGTCTCGCCAAAAGTCGTGGTCAACAAGGTCATGCAGCGCCTCAAGCAGGGCGAGGCGGCCGACAGCGAGGCCACCGCGGCCGCCGATCTGCTCAAGGTGGGGCGCCCGCGGCGGCGGCCCACGAGCTCCTCCGCGCAGTACGGCATCCGCGTGGAGGGCGTCGACGACGTGATGCTGCGCCTCGCCAAGTGCTGCCGCCCGGTGCCCGGGGATCCGATCCTCGGCTACATCTCCCTCGGTCGCGGGATCACGATCCACCGCCAGGACTGCCCCAACTCCCAGCTGTTGCGCAAGAACCCCGAGCGCTTCACCGACGTCTACTGGGAGGGCGAGCAGACGACCGCCTTCATCGTGGAGATCCAGGTCGACGCCTGGGATCGCCATCGCCTGCTCGAGGACCTCTCGCGCGTGTTCAGCGAGTCCGGCGCGAACATCATGGAAGCGCGTTGTCTGTCAAATCCACCGATGGTGAAGAACCGTTTCGTGGTGGAGGTAGCCGATACGCACTCGCTGAAGGGAGCCATCAATAGGCTGCGCAACACCGAGTCGGTGTTCGACGCCTACCGGGTGACCCCGGGCGCCGGCTAAGAGATGACGCTAAGCGCCAGCGGGCGGATGGAGTACTCCGCGCGGGCGACCTCTCCCAGATAGTCGCCGTCGACCTGTAGCGGCAGTGGCTTGCCGTCGGCGGACTCGATGCTCAGCTCGGCGAGCCCTGAGAAGGGGGCGATGTGGCGGTGGCGAGCCAGCTGCGCGCGCCGCGAGAACGCACGCCAGGCGATGAACGGCATGTCGATCGGGCGCGCGCGGTGCAGGACACAGGCTGAGATGGTTCCCGAGTCGAGCGTCGCCTCCTGGGCGATCTCGATCGGACGGCTGAGGAAGTAGGTGAAGGGCGAGCCGTTCTGAACGATCGCGGTGACGCCCTCGACCTGCTCGCCTGCGACGTGTGCGACGAGGCGTGGTGGGCGCAGCAGGTAGCGCCGCGTGAAGGTGTTCACGGCGGCCCACGTGAAGAAATACGGCCCGAAGCGGGCCTTCAGTCGCGGGTTTGAGTCCACGCGCGCCACCACGCTCGCATCGAGTCCGACGCCCGATGAGAACGCGAAGCAGCGGCCGTTGACGACGCCCACATCGACCTGGCGGGGACGCCACCGGTCGGCCATCGCGAGGATGTGCTCGGTGGCGTCGATCGGGTCGTTGGGGATCCCGAGCATTCTCACGTACACATTCGTCGAGCCGCCCGGCAGGCAGCACAGCGGGGTGGGGGAGGGGTTGGCGGATTGACCTATCAATCCGTTGGCAGCCTCGTTGACGGTGCCATCGCCGCCGAAGGCCACCACCACGTCGTAGCCCTCGTGCGCGGCCTCGCGGCACAGCTCGGTGGCGTGCCCGGGCGCCTCTGTATCGACCGCGTCGACCTCATAGCGGGCCTCCAGGGCGTGCAGAATGAGGTGGCGCAGACGGTCTGAGACCGTGGTGGCGTAGGGGTTGACGACAATCAGCATCCGCCGCTTGGTCGCCGCCGCGGCCGGCTCGAACTCGCCTGCGGCCGTGGCCGCCTCGAGGTCGGAGGCGCCCATCGCCGTTGAGGGCGCGGAGGGGTCTCGGGATGAGAGGATGCCCATGCAGGGCGTACACCGTGCCTGCAAGCGCGTTACCGGCCGATCTCGAAGTCTTGAGATTTTCCGCCGCGCATCCGATATAGTGCTTGCCAGCAAACAGCAGTGCACATCCAGAGGGGTGGAGGGACTGGCCCTACGAAGCCCCGGCAACCACCGCGCCGCACGCGGGAAGGTGCCAATTCCAGTCAGATGTGTGGCGGGCTTCGTGTTCTTCGCCACACGCGGTAAATGGCGAAGACGACATAGGAGGCCCCAATGGCTGTCACGAATCTGAAGTGCCGAGAGTGTGCAACCGAGTATCCGCTGGAGGCGCTCTACGTATGCGAGCGCTGCTTTGGCCCGCTGGAGGTCGTCTATGACCACAGCAGGCTGCTCTCCGGCGGCGAGCGCGACTCCACCCGCCCCGGCGGCAACGGCGTCGATGAGCTGCGCCGGCGCATCCAGGCCGGCCCCCAGAACATCTGGCGCTACGCCGACTTCCTGCCGGTCCTCGACGGACCGCCGGCGCCCTCCGGCCGTCTGACCTCCCGTGCGGGACTGCCCGCGGGGTGCACGCCGCTGATCCGCGCCGACCGCCTCGCCCAGCGGCTGGGGCTCAAGGAGGTGTGGGTGAAGAACGACGCCGCCAACCCCACCCACTCCTTCAAGGACCGCGTGGTGTCGGTCGCCGCGGCGCGCGCCCGCGAGCTCGGCTACGAGACGATCGCGTGCGCCTCCACGGGCAACCTCGCGAACTCCGTGGCCGCCCATGGCGCGGCGCTGGGACTCGACTCCTACGTGTTCATCCCCTCGGATCTCGAGGAGCAGAAGGTGCTTGCCACCGGCGTCTATGGCACGAAGCTGGTGGCTGTGAAGGGCAACTACGACGATGTCAACCGCCTCTGCACCGAGCTGTCGGCCGAGCGCGAGTGGGCATTCGTGAACATCAACCTGCGTCCCTACTATGCCGAGGGGTCGAAGACCCTGGCGTTCGAGATCGCCGAGCAGCTGGGATTCGAGCTGCCCGACCGCTGCGTCGTGCCGATCGCCTCCGGCTCGCTGTTCACGAAGGTCGGCAAGGGCTTCTCCGAGTGGCGCGAGCTCGGTCTTTTAGGGAATCCCGCCCGCCCGCTCCCGCGCATGAACGGCGCGCAGGCCGAGGGCTGCTCCCCGGTCGCCTCCGCGTTCGCCGACGGCCACGACGTGTGCCGGCCGGTCAAGCCGCACACGATCGCCAAGTCGCTTGCGATCGGCAACCCCGCGGATGGTCCCTACGCGCTCGACCTCGCACGCCGCACGGGCGGTGGCGTGGACAGCGTCAGCGACGATGAGATCCGCGCCGGCATCGCGCTGCTCGCCCAGACAACCGGCATCTTCACGGAGACCGCCGGCGGGGTCACGACGGCGGTGCTCGCCAAGCTCGCCGCGCGCGGGGACATCGACCCCGAGGAGCGCGTCGTGCTCGTGATCACCGGCGAGGGACTGAAGACACTCGATGCGGTGCGGGGCACGTTCGAGAGCTACGAGATCGACCCCACCATCGCCTCCTTCGAGGCGGGCGTTCCCGAGGGAACCGAGGCCGAGTTCGCCGGTTCGCGCACGTCGTCTGCCGTGGGAGCGTCGTTCTGATGGCCGTGACGGTGAAGATTCCCACGCAGCTGCGCGCCGCCGCGGAGGGCACCAGCGAGACGCAGCTCGACGGCGCCACCGTGCAGGAGGTGCTCAACGGGCTCTATGAGCGCTTCGGCGAGCTGCGCGAGCGCATCTCCGACGACGATGGGTCGCTAAGGCGCTTCGTCAACGTGTACGTCAGCGGCGAGGACATCCGCTTCCTCGATGGTCTGCAGACCCCCGTCGCCGATGGCGCCGAAGTCACCATCCTGCCTGCCGTAGCCGGCGGCTGAGCGTCCTTCCAGGCGCCGACGTAATTCTGCGCCGCGACCGGCGGCGACCGCGCGCGTGGCGCGCGTATCGGTCAGCTCCAGGCCGCGGGCCGAGGCGAAGTCGAGCAGCTCCTGGCGTTCCTCTCCTTCGCGCGCTGCGCGCAGGAACAGCCAGCAGAGCAGGCCCAGCGTGAGGATGCTCTCCTCGACCATCATGATCGCCCCCGCGAGGTTCTGGTCGGCGATCGGGGAGATGTGCCAGATCGCGTCCCCACGGGTGTAGAAGGGGTAGAAGGCGCTCCCCGACCATAGAAAGATGTTGCCGAGCACCGTGCCGGTGAGGCGCACGGCGACGATGTAGATGAGCTTGGCGAGGTTGCCAAACCAGGAAGGCATCGGCAGCGGCCCGAACAGGCACATCCACATGTTGATTCCCAGCCCGAGGAACATCGCGTGCTGCAGCGCGTGCACTCCGGGGTGGCGCAGCGCAGCCTGATAGAGCACCGGCAGGTGCCACACATACAGGTCCACAGCCCACAGCGGAAAGGCGATGAGCGGATGCGCGAGCACGCGCAGACGGTCGAAGAAGCCGATCCGCAGGATCGGCGCGATCAGCGGCCCCGTGAGACCGAGCACGATCAACAGCGCCGCGATGTCGCCGAGCAGCAGGTGCTCCACCATGTGCGCCGAGAGCAGTTCCTGGCTGTCGCCTCCGAGCGAGGTGAGCGCTGCCCCGATCGTCACGAAACCGGCGTAGAAGCACGCCTGGCGCCAGCCGGGCACCGGGTGGTTCTGGAGGGCGAGCGTGCGCACACGACGTGCGTAGAGCACGCCCACGATCAGCAGCGGGCCTAGCTGGAGCGCGTCCTCCAGGCCAATTGCCGCTGCGAGCGGGGGCGCCATCAGAGATGGGAAGGGGATATGGGTCACCTGCTTGCAGCGTAGACTGCCGCGAGCATGAGAGTCCCGCGTCGCTCGCCGCTGCTGCTCGTGGGCGGCCTGGTCATTGCGGCGCTGCTGTACCCAGCCGAGGCGGCCGCACACGGCATCGTCGGCAAGGCCAACCTGCCGATCCCCGTGTGGCTGTTCAGCTGGGCCGCGGCGATCGTGCTCGTGGTGTCCTTCGTGGCGCTCTCCACGCTGTGGAGGAGCCCTCAGCTGCAGGAGCAACACCGCCGCCGGCTGTTCGCGCTGCCACAGGCACTGCAGTGGCCGGCGGGCATATTTGGCGTGGGGGTATTCGCGCTCGTGCTCTACAGCGGCTTCGCCGGGGCACAGGTAGGACCGTTCAACTTCTCGGTGACCTTCATCTACGTGATCTTCTGGGTGGGTGTGCCGATCGCCAGCGTGCTCTTGGGTGATGTCTTTCGAGCGCTCAACCCGTGGCGCGCATGCGGACGACTGCTGTGGTGGGCCGGCAGGCGAATCGCGCCGCGAGCGCTGGCGCAGCCGCCGCTGCGCTACCCGCGGTGGCTGGGGATGTGGCCCGCGGTGGCCGGGCTCGTCGGCTTCGCCTGGCTCGAGCTGGTGTATGTCAATCGCGATATGCCCTCGGTCCTCGCCGCCCTGTCGCTCGCCTATTTCATTGCGATGCTCGCCGGGATCATCATGTTCGGGGCGGAGGACTGGAGCGAGCAGGGTGATGCCTTCGGGGTGTATTTCGGCCTCTTCGCTCGGCTCTCGGCGCTCGTGCGCGACGAGCAGGGGTTCCTCTGCGCACGCCGCCCACTCAGCGGGCTCCCCGACCTTCCGGTCCGTCGCGGCACGGTCGCGCTGATCTGCGCGATGATTGGCACGACCACCTTCGACGGCTTCAGCAATGGCGGCATCTGGCGCAACAACGAGCCGACCTTGGAGGGGTGGTTCGCCGATCTCGGATTGCATTTGGTCCCCGCTCAGGAGCTCGCCTACTCGCTGGGGCTGGTGCTGTCGATCCTCCTGATCGCGGGCGTCTACCGGCTGGGCATCCTCGGTGTACGCAGTGTGGGTGACCGCTATGACAGCGATACGCTCACGCGCGCATTCGTCCACACGCTGGTGCCGATCGCCTTCGCGTACGTGCTCGCCCACTACTTCTCGCTCTTGCTTTGGCAGGGCCAGGCGCTCGGCTTTCTGATCTCAGATCCGCTCGCCAACGGCTCGAACATTTTTGGCACGAGCGGCGCGCAGATCGACTACAGCGTGATCTCCTACGCGGCCATCTGGTACGTGCAGGTCGCAGCGCTCGTGGCGGGCCACGTGGGAGGGCTGGCGCTCGCGCACGATCGTGCGCTCGTGCTCTACGAGGACCCCGTGGAGGCGGTACGCAGCCAGTACTGGATGCTTGCCGTGATGGTTGCCTTCACGAGCTTCGGACTGTGGCTGCTGTCGTCGGTGGGCACCTGAGGCGCAGGGCGCTCGGTGAGTGGGTTCGACAGGAGCCTGTCCTCAATATCGTTGCCGGAGATGCGCTCACTTCGCCTCCGCCTTCTCATCCTGCTTGCGGGCGCCTTCCTGACGCCGGCGCTCGTGACCGACGCCAGGAGCGCGACCCAGCCGGCATCCACCCAGGAGAGCGGCAACCCGATCGCCGATCAGGGGAGCAGCTTCAACTATCGCTCGAACATCACCGGCGTGGCGCCGGCTGTGCCCGGTTTGAGCCTCGAAGTGCTCGAGTTCGCCGATCGGCTGGTGTTGCGCAATCACACGGGCAGGACGGTGACGGTGTATGGGTACGAAGGCGAACCCTATGCCCGCGTGCAGGCGAACGGCGCCGTTGAAGTCAACACCGCCTCGCCCGCGTACTACCTGAACCAGAGCTTCTATGCACAGGTGACGGTGCCGGCCTCCGCCAATGCGCACGCGACGCCGCGCTGGAGTGTGGTGGACCGCACGGGCCAGCTCGAATGGCACGATCACCGCATCCACTGGATGTCGCCCGTGCCGCCCCCACAGGTGAAGGACAGGAGCAGGCGCACGAAGATCTTCGACTGGCGGGTGCCGATCCAGGTTGGCAGCGAGGCGGTGGCCGTCAACGGCCAGCTGTTCTGGGTGCCCGAGGAAGGCACGAAGACCCCTGTGGCGGCGATCGTAGCGCTGATCGCGATCGTGCTTGCGGCGCTGGCGTTCGTGCTGTTTGTGCGCAGGCGTCGGCGCAAGACATCGCAGAAGCGACCGCAAGCGCCGACCAAGGAAGCTTGGTGAGCGCACGCGCGTCGAATTTGCGCTGAGTCTCGGCGCGCTCGGTCCGATCGCGGGGGTCGCGGCGCTTGCGGCGTCGCGTCGCAGGACGGCCGCGTGATGCCGGCAGCATCCAAATGGGACAGGCGGACGTGGTAGCTTATGCGGCGTGCTGGCTTGTCTGACGCACTGGTACACATCGATGCTCTACGTGGTGCCCGTCGCCGCCGTCGGTGGCTGGGGCTGGTGGAGTTCTCGGCGGATCTCGCGTAATCAGCGTCCGCCATCGCCGCCCGTCAGCCGCCAGGCATAGAGCAGGGCGGCCACCGAGGTGGCGAGGTTGAGGCTCGAAACGCCAGGGCGCATCGGCAGACTGACGCTCGCCTGCGCGCTGGCGAGCAGCTCCTCGGAGAGTCCATGGCGCTCGGTTCCGAAGGCGAGGATGGCGCGCGGGGGCAACTCGCGCGGATGCACCGTCTCACCGCGGGTATCGACGGCGATCAGCGGACGGTCGCTGTTGAGCAGCTCTTGTGCGACTCCACCGCCTGCGGTGTCGGCGATACGTGCAACGGGGACTGCGAACTGGAGCCCGACGCCGATGCGCACCGCCGTGGGGCTCCAGGGGTCGTGGATGCCCGTGGTGAGGAGCCCGGTGATGTCTGCGGCGGCGGCGGTGCGCACACACCAGCCGATGTTGCCCAGGCCGCGCGGGCGCTCGAGCAGGACCACCGGTGCGGGAAGGGGATCGGCGAGCGCCGCGCGCACATCGACGATCGGCCGGAGGGCCACGGCGAGAACCCCGGTGATGGGATCCTTCAGGCCGGCGGCGCGCATCCGCTGAGGCGACACCACGGGGGTGTCCGCGGGGAGACGCTCGAGAATGTCGGGCGCGAGGGTCTCGGCCAGCTTGCGAACCTCCTCGGGGTCGGTGATTGCGGCGCGGAGGATCTCAGCGCCGAAGCGCACCGCGTGCTTCAGTGCGTGAAAGCCCTCGATCAGGACGAGGTTGGGGTCGCGGCGGGCCTGACGGAGCGCGGCGAGCGGGTCGGAGGGGAGGGACACGGCAGGCAATCCTCCCAGGACGGGATCAGGCGCGCCCGGCGCGATTCGAACGCGCGACCTCTCGCTCCGGAGGCGAGCGCTCTATCCACTGAGCTACGGGCGCAGAGGGCACCATGAAACGGCGCCTTCGGTCATTGAGCTTAGCGCTAGCAACCAGCGGCTAGTGCCGACCAAGAAGCGCGTGGATATCGCAGGCTGGTCGCGACTCCTGCGATGGGGGGACGCCGTGCCTGCCCACGACGAGAGCCGTTCCACCGCTACCGTTGCCCCATGGACCTATCTGTCTTCTTCGCCGGCACCGGCGGCTCCGTGCCCGGCCCGCGCCGCGGACTGCCCGCGATCCTGGTGCGCCGCGGCGCCGAGCGTCTGCTGTTCGACTGTGGCGAGGGGACGCAGCGCCAGCTGGTGCGCTCTGTTGGGCTGGCCGATCTGGATTGCGTCTTTCTGACGCACTTCCATGCCGATCACTGGCTGGGGCTGCCGGGGATGCTGAAGTCCTTTGGGCTGCGCGAACGCGATCAGCCGTTGACGATCTATGGGCCGCCAGGGTTGATGCGCCTGATGGACGATGCGCGCTTCATCTATGGGCGCCTTCCGTATGAGCTGAGCGTGATCGAGCTTGCGCCCGCCGAGGCGGTGGAGTACGACGGATACAGGGTGGCCGCCGTGCCTGTGCGCCATCACCGCGGCACGGCCTTTGGATATGTGCTGGTCGAGGACTCCCGGCCTGGACACCTCGACCCAGCGCTCGCCGAGCGCTTGGGCGTGACCCCCGGACCGGATTTCGGGCGCCTGCAGCGCGGGGAGACTGTCAACGGCGTGGCGCCCGAGCAGGTGATGGGCCCCACGCGCGAGGGGCGCAAGCTCGTGATCTCGGGTGATACCGCGCCGTGTGAGGCGCTTGCGATCGCCGCGCATGAGGCCGATGTGCTGGTGCACGAGGCGACGTTCACCGAGGAGGACATAGCGCGTGCGCGCGAGACCGGACACAGCACCGCCCGCCAGGCCGCCGAGCTTGCGCGCGAATCCGAGGTGAGGCTACTCGCGCTCGTGCATCTCTCCACGCGCCACTCCGCGGCCGACTGCAAGCGCGAGGCGCGCGCTGTGTTCGCCGCAAGCGAGGTGCCGCGCGACTTCGACACGATCGAGGTGCCATTCCCCGAGCGGGGGCCCGCGCAGCTTGTGCGCTGGTCAGAGCGGGTGCGCGAGCGGGACGGCGGGCCACAGACCCCAACCTCGGGGAACGTGGAAACGGAGTCCACTGCGGCAGCAGCGGAGTCGGAGCCCGTGCCAACAGACGTGGAGCCAATCGCATCGCCTTGATACGGCGTCGCCGTCCTGGAGGCCGTCGCCCCACGCTGATACATTCACTCCACCAAGTGCTCCTTTAACCCGGTCCGGCGAGGCCAGGAAGGAAAAAGACGGTGACGACAGAGAAAATCGTCCTCAACGAGGACGACGTGCGGCGGGCGCTCGTGCGCATCGCGCATGAGATCGCCGAGCGTAACCCGCAGGCCGAGAACCTCGCGCTCGTCGGCATTCACCGTCGTGGCGCCTTCCTCGCGCGACGGCTGCAGGAACTCTTGGCGGAGATGCTGAACACGGAGATCCCGTTGGGGGACCTCGACATCGGCTTCTATCGCGACGATGTCGCCAGTCGCCCCGAGGCGCCTGTGGTGCACGCCTCGCACATCGACTTCGATGTCACCGGTCGCACGGTCGTGGTCGTTGACGACGTGCTCTTCACAGGACGCACGGTGCGCGCGGCGATCGAGGCGCTCTTCGACTACGGGCGCCCCGCACGCGTGCAGCTGGCGGTGCTCGCCGACCGTGGCCATCGCGAGCTGCCGATCCGCCCGGACTACGTGGGCAAGAACCTCCCCACCTCGCGCGAGGAGCACGTCAACGTGCGCGTGCGTGAGCTCGACGATATGGACGAGGTGGCGATCGCGGTTGCTGCCGTGAAGGTGGCGCCATGAACCATCTCCTCTCGATCGAGGACCTCGACCGCGCCGCTATCGAGCGGATCGTCGATCAGGCCGAACGTTTCGCGGAGGTCTCAGACCGTGAGATCAAGAAGGTGCCGGCGCTGCGCGGGCGGATGGTGCTGAATCTGTTCTATGAGGCCTCCACGCGCACACGCTCCTCCTTCGAGCTTGCCGCCAAGCGCCTCTCCGCGGATGTGGTGAACTTCGCCGCCTCGGGCTCGAGCGTCGAGAAGGGGGAGTCGCTGAAGGACACCGTGCTCACCCTCAGCGCGCACAAGCCCGATGCGATCGTGATCCGCACGCCGTGGGCGGGCTCGGCGGAGCTCGTCTCGCGCTGGTGCTCGGCGGCGATCGTCAACGCGGGGGACGGCAAGCACGAGCACCCCACGCAGGCGCTGCTCGACGTCTACACGCTACGCCGCCGCCTGGGGGCGCTCGACGGCGCGTCGATCTGGATCGTGGGCGACGTGGCGCACTCGCGCGTGGCGCGCTCGAACATCCTCGCCTTTCAGAAGATGGGCGCGAAGGTCACGGTGGCCGGCCCGCCCACGCTGATCCCGCGCGGGATCGAGGCGCTCGGGTGCGAGGTGCGCTTTACGCTGCGCGAGCTCTCCTCGGCGGACGTGGTGTATGCGTTGCGGATGCAAAGAGAACGGATGACCGAGGCGTGGGTGCCCTCGCTGCGCGAGTACGTCGCCTGGTACCAGATCAACGGACGGCGCCTCTCCCCGCGCCAGGTGCTGATGCACCCCGGCCCGGTCAACCGTGGCGTGGAGCTCTCCGGTGAGGTCGTCGACTCCCCGCAAGCGGTCATCACCGCCCAGGTCGAAGCCGGGGTCGTCGTGCGTATGGCGGTGCTCTATGAGCTGCTCGCCGGGAGTCCCGTGCCCACGCCCGCCCCCGAGCCCCAGCTCGCGTGATGGCCGCCTCGCCGCTCGTCCACGGACCGCACGTCGCGGCCGATCTGCTGCTCAGCGAGGTGCACGTGCTCGACCCGCGCACGGGCATCGACGCGCGCCACGACCTGCGCCTGCGCGACGGTGAGGTGGCCGAGCTCGCGCCGCCCGGCTCGCTCGCCCGCGGCGAGGGCGAGGAGGCGATCGACGGCCGCGGCAGGCGTCTGCTGCCGGCCTTCGTCGACCCGCACGTGCACCTGCGCACTCCCGGACAGGAGCACAAGGAGGACCTCGAGACCGGCACCCGCGCGGCCGCCGCCGGCGGGTTCGGCGCGGTGATCGCGATGCCCAACACAGACCCCGTGATCGACTCGGCGCCGCTGCTTCGCTCACTGCGCGACGCCGCCGCGCGCGAGGCGCGCGTGCCGGTGGGGTTCCTCCCCGCGATCACCCGCGGACTGGATGGCAAGGAACTGAGCGAGATGGCCGAGCTGCGCGAGCAGGGCGCGCTCGGCTTCACCGATGACGGGCGCCCCGTGGTGGATGCGGGGATGCTTCGCAAAGCGCTGCGCTACCAGCGCCTCTGCGGGGGCGTGCTAGCACTGCACGAGGAGGACCCCTCGCTCTCCCACGGCGGCGCGATGCATGAGGGTCCGGTGAGCGCCGCGCTCGGCATCGCGGGGATCCCCAGCGTGAGCGAGTCCACGATGGTCGCCCGCGACGCGACGCTCGCGGGTTACGAGCAGGGGAGGGTGCACTTCCAGCACCTCAGCTGCGTGGACTCGGTTGAGGCCGTCGCCGCCGCCAAGGCGCGCGGGTTCGGCGTGAGCGCCGAGGTCACCCCGCACCACCTGCTGCTCACTGAAGAGGACGTGCGCACGCTCGACACGCGCATGAAGATGAACCCGCCGCTGGCCACCGCGGAGGACCGCGCCGCGCTCGTGGAGGGGCTGCGCACGGGAGTCATCGACTGCGTCGCGACCGACCACGCGCCGCACGCGCGCGATGAGAAGGAGGTGCCCTTCGAGCAGGCGCCGATGGGCACCACGGGCCTGGAGACGGCTTTCGCGGCGCTCTACACAGAGCTGGTGCTTCCTGGTGTGCTCACGCTGGAGCTGCTCGTGGAGCGCATGACGGCGGGCGCTTCGCTGTATGAGCTGCCTGTGCCGCGCATCGCCATCGGCGAGCCGGCCAACCTCACATTGATCGACCTCGACGCGGAGTGGACGCCCGGAGAGCACGGCTGGGAGAGCCGCTCGGAGAACTGCTGCTTTGCCGGACGGCGCCTGTGTGGGCGGGTGCTGCTGACGGTCGCGGCCGGCGCCGTGGCATACAGGGAGCGGGCGTTTTCGGTGGTGGCCGCCTGATGGGCCTGCTCTTCCGCCCCCAAACGATGCTTGTAGTGGTGGACGTGCAGGAGGCCTTCCGCGGCTACGCATCGTTTGCCCCGGTCGCAGCGGCGTGCGCGAAGCTCGTGGCCGCCGCGCGCATCCTCGACCTGCCCACCGTGGTGAGCGAGCAGTACCCGAAGGGGCTCGGGCACACCGCGCCCGAGGTGGGGCTCACCGACGAGCCCGTGCTCGAGAAGACGGCCTTCAGCGCCACGCGCGCCGAGGGCTTCGACGTCGAAGATCGCGATCAGATCCTCGTTTGCGGGATCGAGACGCACGTGTGCGTCTCACAGACCGTCCACGATCTGATGGCGCAGGGAATGGAGGTGCACGTGCCCGCCGACGCTGTGGGTTCGCGCCACCAGCTCGACTACGAGCGCGGCCTCGAGCGCCTGGAGCGCGCGGGCGCGGTCGTCACCACGGTCGAGTCCGCTCTCTTCGAGCTGCTGGAACGCGCGGGGACACCGGAGTTCAAGGCCGTGCAGGCGCTGATCAAATGAAGACCCCCACGGCATACGTGCTGCTCGCAGACGGCACGCGCTTCGACGGCGAGGCCTGCGCCGCGCACGGCCATGCGGTGGGGGAGGTTGTGTTCACCACCGGCATGAGCGGCTACCAGGAGTCGATGTCCGACCCCTCCTTCGCGGGGCAGCTGATCACCTTCACCTACCCGCACATCGGCAACTACGGCGCCAGCGCGCGCGCGATGGAGTCAGAGCGTCCGTGGGCGCGCGCGGCGATCATGCGCGCCGCAACCAATCGCGAAGATGCCCCCGAGGCCGAGCGCGGGTGGCTGGATTGGCTGGAGGACTGCGGCGTGCCGGGCATCACGGGCGTGGATACGCGCGAGCTCGTGCGCCACATCCGCGAGGCGGGCGCGATGCGCGGCGGGATCTTCCCAGCGGATCTTCCGCAGGCCGAGGCGCAGGCGATGATCGAGGCCGAGCCGCCGATGGACGGCCAGGATCTGGCCGCCGTGGTGACCCCGCGCGAAGTGACCCACCACGGCGACGGGCCGGGGCCGCGCATCGCGGTGCTCGACACCGGCATCAAGGGCTCGATCGTGCGCAACCTCGTCGCGCGTGGCGCGCGCGTGAGCCTCTACCCCTGCACGACCGGAGCGCAGGAGCTGCTCGACAGCGACGCGGACGCGATCTTCCTCTCCAACGGTCCCGGCGACCCCGCTGCGCTCGACTACGTGGTGGACACCGTGCGTCAGCTCGTGGGCAAGCGCCCGGTGTGGGGCATCTGCCTGGGCCACCAGCTGCTCTGCCGCGCGATCGGCCTCGACACCTTCAAGTTGCCATTCGGCCACCGCGGCGCCAACCACCCGGTGAAGGACCTCCAGACCGGGCGCATCGAGATCACCTCCCAGAACCACGGCTTCGCCGTCGTCGGACCCGGCGGCGCGCGCACGATCGACGCCGATGAGCCCGTGCGCTGGGAGACCGACTTCGGCGCCGCCCAGCTATCGCACGTCAACCTCTACGACCGCACCGTCGAGGGCCTCGAGCTGCTCGACGTGCCCGGCGGCACGGTCCAGTACCACCCCGAGGCCGGGCCCGGCCCGCACGACAGCCTCTACCTGTTCGACCGCTTTTTGGAGCGAATAGCGGAGACGACTCGATGAGCGCCTCCATAGACAAGAGGATTGTTTGGAGGGCCGGCAAAGCCGGCCCGGTTACGAGCGACCGGAAGTCGCTCGTCCTCGTCAAATCGACGGGCTGGAAGCCCGGCGGGGCACTTCAATGTCGGGGCGCCGGCCCAGGCCCCGCGTGGATGGAAACCTGACATGCCCAGGCGCAGTGACATCCACAAGATCCTGATCCTCGGCTCCGGTCCGATAGTCATCGGCCAGGCGGCGGAGTTCGACTACAGCGGCGTGCAGGCCTGCAAGGTCCTGCGCGAGGAGGGCTATGAGGTCGTGCTCGTCAACTCCAACCCCGCCACGATCATGACCGACCCAGAGTTCGCCGACGCCACCTACGTCGAGCCGCTGCTGCCTGGCCCCGTCGCGCAGGTCATCGAGCGCGAGCGCCCTGACGCGCTGTTGCCAACCCTCGGCGGCCAGACCGCGCTGAATTTGGCAAAGGCGCTGCACGACGACGGCACCCTGCAGCGCTTCGGCGTGGAGCTGATCGGCGCGAACTACGACGCGATCTCCTGCGCGGAGGACCGTCGCCTGTTCGGCGAGGCGATGGCGACAGCCGGGCTGAAGATGCCGGCAAGCGCGATCGCCACGAGCGTGCAGGAGGCGCTCGACGCGCTGCCCGAGCTCGGTCTGCCGTGCATCGTGCGCCCCGCCTTCACGCTCGGCGGACGCGGCGGAGGGATCGCGCGCACGCCCGAGTCCTTCCGCGCGATCGTCGCCTCCGGCCTGGAAGCCTCGCCGATCGGCCAGATCCTGCTCGACCAGTCCGTGCTCGGCTGGGGGGAGTTCGAGCTGGAGGTGATGCGCGACGCCGCCGACAACGTCGTGATCGTCTGCTCGATCGAGAACATCGACCCGATGGGCGTGCACACCGGGGACTCCGTAACGGTCGCCCCGCAGCAGACGCTCACCGACTCCCTCTATCAGCAGCTGCGCGACCAGGCGATCGCGGTCATCCGCGCCGTGGGCGTGGAGACAGGAGGTTCGAACGTGCAGTTCGCGGTGAATCCCACCACCGAGGAGATCCTCGTGATCGAGATGAACCCGCGCGTCTCGCGCTCCTCCGCGCTCGCCTCCAAGGCGACCGGCTTCCCGATCGCCAAGATCGCCGCGCGCCTCGCGGTGGGCTACCGCCTGGAGGAGATCGACAACGACATCACCGGCGTTACCCCCGCCTCTTTCGAGCCAACGCTCGACTACGTGGTCGTGAAGTGGCCGCGCTTCGCCTTCGAGAAGTTCCCCGGCGCCAACCCCGTGCTCTCCACGCACATGAAGTCCGTGGGGGAGGTCATGGCGATCGGGCGCACCTTCTCCCAGGCATTCGCCAAGGCGCTGCGCTCGCGCGAGCTCGACGACGCGCCTCGCTTGGCGGGGGCCTCCGACGAGGAGCTGCTCGAGGGCCTAGGCGAGCCCACCGCCGATCGCTACGAGGCGATCCTCGAGCTCTTCCGCCGAGGCACGGAGGTGGAGCCGATCCACGAGCGCACCCGCATCGACCCCTGGTTCTTGCACGAGCTGCGCGCCCTTGCGCTGGACCCCGAGGCCCCCTTCCAGGGCGAGCGCTCCTTCAAGTCCGTCGACACCTGCGCCGCCGAGTTCCCCGCGCGCACCCCCTACTACTACTCCGCCTGGGAGCGGCGCGAGGCGCACGAGGTCCGCCGGGGAGAGCGCCCCTCGGTGGTGATCCTCGGCGCCGGCCCCAACCGCATCGGCCAGGGCATCGAGTTCGACTACTGCTGCGTGCACGCCGCCATGACCGTCCGCGAATCCGGGCGCGACGCGGTGATGATCAACTGCAACCCCGAGACCGTCTCCACCGACTACGACACCTCCGATCGCCTCTACTTCGAGCCGCTCACGCTCGAGGACGTCCTCGGGGTGATCGAGGTCGAGCGGCCAGAGGGGGTGATCGTCCAGTTCGGCGGGCAGACCCCTCTCAAGCTTGCCGCGGGCCTGCAGGCCGCCGGCGTCCCTCTGCTCGGCACGAGCGTCGATGCGATCGATCTCGCCGAGGACCGCGGGCGCTTCGGCGCGCTGCTGCACCGCATCGGCCTGCAGGCGCCGCCCTACGCCACCGCCTGCTCCGTCGCCGAGGCGCTCGAGTGCGGCGAGGAGGTCGGCTACCCGTTGCTTGTGCGCCCCTCCTACGTGCTGGGCGGGCGGGCGATGGAGATCGTCTACTCGCGCGAGGGCCTCCAGTACTACCTCGAACATAAGGGCATCGATATGGCCGTTGATTCTCCGGGCGCTCCTGAGGTCTTTCTCGACCGCTTCCTCGAGAATGCGATCGAGGTCGACGTCGACGCGCTCTGTGACGGGAGCGACGTTTGGATCGGCGGCATCATGCAGCACGTCGAGGAGGCCGGGGTGCACTCCGGCGACTCCGCCTGTGTGCTGCCGCCGCATTCGCTTGGCGGAGAGATGCTCGATCAGATTCGCGCCGCCACGCGGGCGATCGCACTGGAGGTCGGGGTCGTTGGGTTGCTCAACGCGCAGTTCGCGGTGCACGGCGAGCGCCTCTACGTGATCGAGGCCAACCCGCGCGCTTCGAGGACGGTGCCGTTTGTCTCGAAGGCCGTCGGGCTGCCGCTGGCGAAGCTCGCCTGTCGCATCATGCTCGGCGAGCCGCTCGCCGCGCTGGGCCTCCCGCGCGAGCGCGAAGGGCTCGGCTTCGGCGATCACGTCTCCGTCAAGGAGGCCGTGCTGCCCTTCGATCGCTTCGACGGCGCCGACGCCGTGCTCGGCCCCGAGATGCGCTCCACCGGCGAGGTGATGGGCATCGCGCGCGACTTCCCCACCGCCTTCGCCAAGGCCCAGGCGGCAGCCGGCGTGCCGCTGCCGCTGCAGGGCACCGCCTTCATCACCGTCACCGACTCCGACAAGGCGGGCGCCTTCGCGATCGCGCAGATCCTGCACGACTCGGGCTTTCGCATCGTGGCCACGCGCGGCACCGCCGAGGCGATCGCGCGCATGGGCGTCCCCGTCGAGCGACTCAACAAAATCGGCGAGGGCTCCCCGCACGTGGTCGACTGGATCGAGCGCGGCGATGTCGACCTCGTCGTCAACACCCCCACCGGCTCGGGCGCGCGCACCGACGGCTGGGAGATCCGCCGCGCCGCCGTCGCGCGTGGGGTGCCCTGCCTCACGACGCTCTCCGCGGGGGTCTCCGCCGCGCGCGCCATCGCGCGCGCACGCCAGGGAGGCGAGCCGCCGGTGCTGTGTCTGCAGGAGCTCCACGGCGGGCGTACGGGCGCCGATTCCAGCGCCGCGCGGGTGGCGTGAGTAGCCCGAGCGCCCCCTTCGGCCGGCGGCTGCTCACCGTCACCGGCATGGACGAGCTTGGCGCCTACCGCGTGCTGCGGGTGGCTGACGACGGCCCCTCTCCGCTGCCGGGGCAGTTCGCGATGCTCGCCGCCGCGGAAGCATGGGGGGCCGGGGAAGACGAGCGGCCATTCCTGCCGCGCGCGTTCTCCATCGCACGGTGGGCCGGGGGAGAGGCGCACTATCTGCTGGAGGATGTCGGTCCCGGCACCCACCGCCTCTGTGAACTGCGAGCGGGGGACGGGCTGTGGGCGCTCGCTCCGCTGGGTGTCGGGTTCACGGCGCCAGCCGACGGCCGCCGCGCGATCCTGCTCGGCGGCGGCGTGGGCATCGCGCCGCTTGCCATCCTGCAGGACGCGCTCGGCAACGCCGCGACCGCGCTACTCGGGTTTCGCGACGGCGCGCGTGCCAAGGGCGCCGCGCTGCTGCACAGCGCCCTGGTGGCCACCGACGATGGCTCCGTGGGATACCACGGCCTCGTCACCGACCTGCTCGCCGCCGAGCTCGACCGCGACGCGAACGCCACCGTCTACGCGTGTGGGCCGGCGCCGATGCTCGAGGCCACCCGCGCCCTCTGCGCCGATCGCGACATCTCCGCCCAGCTCGCGCTCGAGTCCGGCATGGCGTGCGGCTTCGGCGCCTGCTTCGGCTGTGTCGTGCCCATTCGCGGCGGTGGCTACGCGCGTGTGTGCGTCGAGGGCCCGGTGTTCAACGCCGCGCGCCTTGAACATGTTGACGCGCACGCCGGAGCCTCGGTGTGAGCGTCAACTTCTGTGGGCTGGAGTTGGTGCACCCGGTGATCAACGCCTCGGGCACCTTCGACTTGCTCGCCGCCCACGCCGCCTTCGGCGAGTCGCTGCTCGGCGAGTTCCCCTTCGCGGCGTTCGTCTCCAAGACGATCACGCTGGAGCCCCGCCACGGCAACCCACCGCCGCGGCTGTGGGAGGCTCCAGCGGGGGTGGTCAACTCGATCGGTCTCCCCAACAAGGGCCTCGATGGCTATCTGACCGAAGACCTGCCCATGCTGAGCGAGCTGCTCGCGAAGGTCCATGCTCCCCTCATCACCAATGTGATGGGCTCCACCGCCGCAGAGATCGCCACGCTCCTGGGCGCCTGCGAGGAGCGTGCGGAGATCGCCGCCGTGGAGCTCAATGTGTCCTGTCCGAACGTCAAGACCGGTCTCGACATCGGCGCCGACCCTGAGCAGCTCCAGGCCGTCGTGGCCGAGGTGCGTCCCTGCCTCTCAAAGCCGCTGATTGTCAAGCTAACCCCGAACACCGCCGATGTCGCGGCATGCGCTCGGGCCGCCGAGGCCGGTGGCGCCAACGCGGTGTCGCTGATCAACACCCTGCGCGCCATGGCGCTCACGCCGGTCCGGCGTGGGCCAAACCCCTGGCTGGGTGGCACCACCGGAGGGCTCTCCGGCCCGGCAATTCGTCCTGTCGCGCTCGCTCAGGTCTGCGCCGTCGCGGCGCGAGTGAAGATCCCAGTGGTGGGCATGGGTGGGGTGCAGAGCGCTCGCCACGCACGCGAACTGTTGGACATCGGCGCGACTCTCATCGCCGTGGGGACCGAGAGCTTTCGCGATCCTTGGGTGGGCACACGCATCGCCTGCGACCTCGCCCGCCTTTAGCTGAAAACCCCTGCAAACACGCGTTCCCACCGTCCACCACCCTCTACATTGCTGTACCTCAACTTGAGGTTCACATCAATTCGGGACTTTCCTTTGCTCGCGGCGCGCGGGTGTGTAGACTCGCCGCCCATGGCGATGGCGACGGGCACGACGTCCCCCCCTCATGCGGCTGCCCCCGAGCGCTCCCTCAATCAGAGGATGGACGCCCTCGCGCGAGCCAACCTCATCCGCACCAAGCGCGCCCAGCTCAAACGCGATCTGCGCTCCGGGCGGCTCTCGATCCACACCCTCCTGCTCAAGCCCCCCGAGTACATCGAGACCGCCAAGGTCTGCGACATGATGCTCGCCGTCCCCAAATACGGACGCGTCAAGGTCAACAAGATCCTCGCCCACTGCCGCATCTCGCCGAGCAAGACGATCGGCGGGCTCTCCGAGCGCCAGCGTTCAGAGCTCGTGTCCCTGCTTCGACGCTAGTGGCCGGCTCGCTCGGCTCCTCCGATCCCGTCGTTCGTTCCCCCGATCCCCGCACTAGGGTGCCCGACGTGACAGCGCGCGTGTTTGTGATCACCGGCCCCTCCGGGGTCGGCAAGGGGACGTTGATCCGTGGGCTGATGGAGCGCCTTGAGGCGCTCGAGCTGTCCGTGTCCGCCACCACGAGAGCCCCGCGCTCCGAAGAGGAGGATGGCGTGGATTACCACTTCCTCACACGCGAGGAGTTCGATCGGCGTGTCGCGGCAGGCGACTTCGTCGAGCACGCCGACTACGCGGGTCGCAGCTATGGCACGTTGCGCTCGGAGCTTGAACGACGTGTTCGCGCCGGAGTGCCCGTCGTGCTCGAGATCGAGGTGCAGGGCGCGCGTCAGGTGCGCGCCGCGCTGCCCGAAGCAGTGCAGGTTTTCATCGCGCCGCCATCGCTCGAGGATCTGCGTCACCGCCTGGAGAAGCGCGGCACAGACGACCGTGAGGAGGTCGAGCGCCGCCTGCGCGTCGCCGAGGCCGAGCTGGCCGCCCAGCCCGAGTTCGGCCACGTGGTGGTCAATGACAACCTCGAGGACGCGCTGCAGGAGCTGACCGGCATCGTCGCCGGGGAGATCGGCTGAGGGCTCTGCGCGCACTACACTTGAAGCTCAACCACGAAAGGCCGACCCAGTGATCTCACCCCGCATCGATCGTCTGCTCGATAACGTCGACTCCAACTACGCCAGCGTGCTGGTCGCCGCCAAGCGCGCGCGGCAGATCAACAGCTACTACCACAACCTCGGTGAGGGCACCTTCGACGAGTTCCCCCCGCCGATGATCGAAACGGTCTCCAAGAACTACCTCACGATCGCCCTCGAGGAGGTAGCTGCAGGGAAGATCAAGTACCACTACCGCTAGGGTCGATAGGGCCTCATGCCCCGGATTCTGCTCGGCGTCAGCGGTGGTATCGCCGCCTACAAGGCGCTCGAGTTCGTGCGCCTGGCGACAGCGGCGGGGCACGCGGTGCGGGTGGTGCAGACGCCCACCTCGCTGCGCTTCGTCGGTGAGGCTTCCTTTGTGGCGTTGACGGGTGCGCCGGTGCTCAGCGATGAGTTCGAGCGCGATCCGATGCGCGGTGCGTTTCCCGGACAGACGCCGCCCGCGCATGAGCCGCTGAGCCATCTGGAGCTGGTCGCCAACGCTGACCTCTACCTGATCGCGCCCGCGTCGGCCAACACGTTGGCCAAGCTCGCGCACGGCCTCGCCGACAACCTGCTCAGCACCTCGGCGCTCGCGGCCACCTGCCCGCTGGTCGTCGCGCCCGCGATGAACAACGCGATGTATGAGCACCCGGCCACTCAGGCCAACCTGCAGGTTCTGCGTGAGCGCGGCGTGCACGTGATCGAGCCCACGGTGGGTCGTCTTGCATCCAAGGGCGAGGCGGGACTGGGGCGCCTCGCCGAGCCAGCTCGGCTGCTCGAGGAGTGTGAGGCCATGCTGGTCCGCACCACAGACGGCGGGTCGTCTCACATCGGCGCGTCCGGCGACGGGGCGGCTGCGGGCGCCTGGCGGGGCCTGAACGTGCTCGTCACCGCCGGGGGCACACGCGAGCCGATCGACAGCGTTCGCTATGTGGGCAACTGCTCCTCCGGGCGCATGGGACTTGCCCTCGCGCAGGCGGCCCATGCCCGCGGCGCGCATGTGACGGTGGTCGCAGCCAACATTGCGCTGCCCCGCCCGCAGGGGGTGGCCTGGCGCGATGCGCCCACGGCCGCCGAGCTGCAGGCGGCCTGCGAAGAGGAGTTCCCCGCGTGCGATGTCCTGCTGATGGCGGCTGCCGTCGCCGACTTCCGGCCCGCGGCGCCGAGCAACGGCAAGATCAAAAAGGCCGGCCAGGAGCATCTGCGCCTTGAGCTCGAAGCCACGCCTGACGTGCTGTGTGGCCTGGCGGCCCATCGGCGCGAGGGACAGACGCTCGTCGGATTCGCCGCCGAGCACGGCGCGGGCGCCCTGGAGTATGGCCGCGGCAAGCTCGAGCAGAAGTGCCTCGATGCCGTCGTCGTCAACGACATCTCCCGCTCGGACATCGGCTTTCAAGCGCTCGAGAACGAGGTCACGATCGTTACCGCGGGCGGCGATCGGCACGTTCCGCGCGCGGGGAAGGAGAGCGTCGCCGAGTCGATCCTCGATGCGGTCGCAGCGCTGCGTGCAAGCGCCTGACGGCGCCGATGCTATTCTCGATCCACAGCTTTCGTGCCCGCGTGCAGACGCCGGCAGTCGTACCGGGAGTGGGCGGTGAGCCCGCTCTTTTTAATGTCAGGAGGAGTCCATGAACGCATTGCAGACAGAGATCGAGCAGCTGCTGGCCGGGGGCGAGCCCCAGGTCGAGGTGCTGCTGGCCGAGATCGTTGGCGGCAGCACCCTGCGCGTGTTCATCGACCACCCCGACGGCGTCACGCTCGCGCTGTGCGAGCGCGTCACGCTCGCGCTGGCGCCGCTGCGCGAGCGCTACGCCCTGGAGGTCTCCTCTCCCGGCGCCGAGCGCCCGCTCACCAAACCCGACCACTTCCGCCGCTTCGTGGGGCGCCGCGCGCGGGTGCGCACGCGTGAGCCAAGGCCGTCCTCGCCAGGGCGGCGTAGCTTTACCGGGGAGCTCGTTGGGGCCACCGACAGCGAGGTCACCCTGGCCGCCGACGGGGGCGTGATCGCGATCCCCTACGCGGAGATCCGTCGTTCGACCCTGGTTGAGGAGTAGCCCATGTCACGCGAAATCCTGGAAGCCATGCATGCGCTGGCGCGCGAGAAGGGCATCGAGCCCGAGAAGCTGATGATCGCGCTCGAGGACGCGCTGCTCTCCGCCTACAAGAAGCAGCCCGGCTCGGCCAAGTACGCGCGCGTGGAGATGGACCGCGAGACCGCCGACTTTCGTGTGATCGAACTGATCATCCCCGAGCGTCTGGAGGCGCACCTGATCGTCGAGACGATCGACGAGGGCACCGTCGTGGACCCCGAGACCGGCGAGCTGCGCGAGCCCGAGGAACCCGAAATCGATCCCGCCAAGTTCGCCGAGTACCGCGACCAAATCGGCGAACGCGATGTCACCCCCGACGATTTCGGGCGGATCGCCGCGCAGACCGCCAAGCAGGTGATCCTGCAGCGCATCCGCGAGGCCGAGCGCGACATGATGTTCGAGGAATATCGCGACCGCGTGGGCGAGCTGATCACCGGCATCGTGCAACAGTCCGACTCGCGCTACACGCTCGTGCAGCTGCGCGAGCGCGTCGAGGCGCTGCTGCCCAAGTCCGAGCAGGTCGAGGGCGAGCGCTACGACCACTCGCAGCGCATCAAGGCGGTCATCAAGGAGGTCTCGCCCTCCACCAAAGGTCCCTCCATCATCGTCTCTCGCCGCGACCCCGAGCTGATCAAGAAGCTCTTCGAGCTCGAGGTGCCCGAGATCGCCGACGGTCTCGTGGAGATCGCCAACGTCGCGCGCGAGCCCGGCTACCGCTCGAAGATCGCGGTGATCTCCCACACCGACGGCGTGGACCCCGTGGAGCCTGCGTCGGCCCGCGTGGCTCGCGCGTACGCATGGTCGTCTCCGAGCTGCGCGGCGAGAAGATCGACATCATCCCCTTCAACGAGGAGCCCGCCCGCTTCGTCGCCAAGGCGCTCTCGCCCGCACGCGTACGCGAGGTGCTTGTCGACGACGAGGCCAAGCAGGCCACCGTGATCGTGCCCGACGATCAGCTCTCGCTGGCGATCGGACGCGAGGGCCAGAACGCGCGTCTGGCCGCGCGGCTCACCGGCTGGCGCGTAGACATCCGCTCGGAGACAGAATTCGCCGCCGAGGAGGCCGAGCACGGCTACGAGGAGGAGGAGGTCCAGGGCCGCTGCGCGGCGATCCTCTCAAACGGCCGCCGCTGCCCCAACGCCTCGCTCCCGGGCTCGCGCTATTGCGGGCTGGAGAGCCATCAAGCTCTCGCGGGAATCGCCTCGGACAACATCGCCGACCTCGCCCCGGAGACCGCGCCATAACCGGCCATGTGCCCCGGCGCCGGTGCGTCGGTTGCGGGCGCGTCGCGCCGAAGCCCGAGCTGGTGCGCCTCGCCGCAAGCGGTGAGGGGCGTCGCCGCGTCGCCGTCCTCGACCGCAAGGGCGTGCTGCCCGGGCGTGGGGCCTACCTGTGTCGCAGTGCGAACGGGCTCGACTCCGAGTGCCTAAAGCTGGCCGAGCGACGCGGAGGTGTTGCACGGGCGTTGCGCTGCAAGGTGAGATCGGGCCCTGAACTCGTAGAATTGGTTAACCCATGAAGAAGCGTGTGCACGAGATCGCAAAAGAGCAGGGCATGACGAGCAAGGAGCTGCTTGAGAAGCTGCATGCTGCCGGCGTCGATGCCAAGGCGGCTGCTTCGTCAATCGATGAGTCCGCTGCGCTGAAGGTCCTTGGCTCAAACGGTGCATCGGCGCCCGCACCGCCTGTGACATCGCCGCCGCCTTCGCCTGCACCTGTAGCTGGCGCTTCGGAGGCCCCGACCCCAGCGAGCGCACCGGAGACTCCGACCGACGCCGCCAAAGCCGAGGCCGAGCGGGTGCGCCCGACGCGCGATTCGCGCACCGGCGAGCGCGCTCCGGCCGCCGCCGCAGGACCGGGCGGGCGCCGCCGTGTGGTGATCGACTCCCAGGCCTCGCGTCGCCAGCAGGGCGGCCCCGCGAACCAGCCCCAGCGCCGTCCGCGGCGTGGGCGCCGCCGGCGCGGCACCTATGACGAGACGATCGCCCCGATCGACACCGCCGCGATGGAGGCCACCGACACGATCCGCATCAACTCGGGCGCCACCGTCAAGGACGCCGCCGAGTACATGGGCGTGCCGGTGCCCGAAATCATCAAGAAGCTGATGTCGCTCGGGGAGATGGCGACGCTCACGCAGACCCTCTCCGATGAGGCGATCCAGGTGCTCGCGGAGGAGTTCGGCAAGGAGGTCGAGATCCTGCACGCCGCTGACGACGTTGAAGTCGAGCCGGTCTTCGAAGACGACGAGGCCGACATGGTCGACCGCCCCCCGGTAGTGACGATCATGGGGCACGTCGACCACGGCAAGACCTCGCTGCTGGACGCGATTCGCGAGACAGAGGTGGCCGCGGGGGAGGCCGGCGGCATCACCCAGCACATCGGCGCCTATCAGGTGCACCACGCCGGCAAGCAGATCACTTTCCTGGATACCCCCGGCCACGAGGCCTTCACCGCGATGCGCGCCCGCGGCGCACGCGTGACAGACCTCGCCGTGATCGTCGTCGCCGCCGACGACGGCGTGAAGCCCCAGACCGAGGAGGCGATCGACCACGCCAAGGCCGCCGAGGTGCCGATCATCGTCGCGGTCAACAAGATCGACAAGGAGGGCGCCAACCCCGAGCGCGTGCGCACTGAGATGACCCAGCGTGGCCTGCAGCCCGCGGAGTGGGGTGGGGAGACCGAGTTCGTCGATGTCTCCGCCAAGACGCGCGAGGGACTCGACAACCTGCTCGAGACGATCCAGGTCGTCACCGATCTCGAGGAGCTGAAGGCCAACCGCGATGTCGAGGCATCCGGCACGGTAATCGAGTCCAAGCTCGACCCCGGCCGCGGCCCGGTCGTGAGCGTCCTGATCCAGCGCGGCACGCTGCGCGTCGGCGACGCGCTCGTCGCCGGAGCGCACTTCGGGCGGGTGCGCGCGATGCACAACTTCGTCGGTACGCGCGTGAAGGCCGCACGGCCCGGCGAGCCCGTGGAGGTGCTCGGCTTCGACGGCGTCCCCGAGGCCGGGGAGCTCGTGCGGGTCGTCGAGAACGAGCGCCGCGCGCGCCAGCTCGCGGGCGAACGCGCCAACCGCCTGAAGACCGAGGCGCTCGCCCGGCGCTCGGGTCGCAAGATGTCGCTCGAGGATGTCTTCAAGCTCGCCCAGGAGGGCGCCATCAAGGAGCTCGGGCTGGTCGTCAAGGCCGATGTCGCCGGCTCGCTGGAGGCGATCGAGGACGAGATCGCCAAGCTTCCTCAGGACGAGGTCACCGTCAACATCATCCACCGCGGCGTGGGCGGCATCAACGAGTCCGATGTGATGCTCGCCGCCGCCTCAGACGGGGTGATCATGGCCTTCAACGTGCGCCCCGTGCAGGATGCGCGCCAGCTCGCCGAGCGCGAAGGCGTCGAGATTCGCTCCTACTCGGTGATCTACCGCGCGATCGAGGAGCTGCGCGCCGCGATGCAGGGCATGCTTGAGCCCGAGCAGGTCGAGTCCACGCTCGGCCAGGCCGAGGTCCGCCAGCTGTTCCGTGCCTCGCGCATCGGTGTCATCGCCGGCTCCTACGTCACCGAGGGCAAGGTCACGCGCGGCTCGCACGTACGCGTCGTGCGTGAGGGCACCGTCATCTACGACACCACGATCGGCTCGCTGCGGCGCGTCAACGACGACGTGCGCGAGGTCGCCACGGGCTTCGAGTGCGGCATCGTGCTCGCCAACTTCCAGGATCTGCGCGAGGGCGACATCCTGGAGACCTACGAGACGCGCCAGGTGGAGCGCCAGCTCGCCTGAGCCCGTGCGGCGGCAGGGTCAGCGACAGGGCACCCGAACGCCGTCGTGCCCGTGCGCAGGCCGGATCCTCCGTCAAATACCGAGAGCACCCAACCCCTCGGTGGCACCCGAGGGGTAGGATGAGTAGGCAGGGATGAGTTCAGAACGTATGCGCCGCGTCGACGAGGCGATCCGTCAGGTGATCGGCGAGGCAGTAGCAGGAGAGCTGAAGGACCCGAGGGTGGGATTCATAACCGTGACCGACGTCAGGACAAGCGCCGACCTCAGCCACGCTCGCGTGTACGTGAGCGTGCTGGGAGACGCCGAGCAGCGTGAGGCGAGCATGGACGGCCTGAACAGCGCACACGGCTATCTGCAGAGCCGCGTCGCCTCCCAGCTGCACCTCAAGCGCACGCCGACGCTTGACTTCGCCTATGACGACACACTCGACCGGGCGCTGCGGGTAGACGCGTTGCTGGAGGAGATCGAGCAGCCGTGAGGAACGCACTCCTATGAGCGCGACCAACGGCACCCTGCACAATGGCAGCGGGGCCATCACCGACAGCCGCGCGCGCGTGCTGGAGCGCATCCGCACCGACTCCCGCTTCGTGCTCGCCACGCACGAGAACATGGACGGCGACGCGCTCGGCTCGCTCGTGGCGATGCAGGGGCTGCTCACGGCGCTGGGCAAGGACGCGCCGATGTTCATCGCGCCGAGCGAGCTGCCGCTGCCCCACGAGTATCGCTTCTTCCAGCTGGAGCACATGATCCAGGTGGCACCGCCGGACATCGCGGAACGCACCGTCGTGTTCTTGGACTGCGGCAACATCGACCGCAACTCCGCCGAGGTGCTGCGCGCCGGTGCGCACCTGCTGAACATCGACCACCACCACGACAACACCCGCTTCGGGACGATCGACCACGTCGTGCCCTCCGCCTCGTGCACCGCGGAGATCGTGTGGGACCTGATGGGCGAGCTGGGGGTCGCGCCGACACCGGAGGTGGCCGAGGCGCTGTACGTGGGCCTGATCACCGACACCGGGCGCTTCATGTACGAGAACACGGGTCCCAGCGCGCACCAGATGGCCGCGGCGCTGATCGCCGCGGGCGTCGATGTGCAGGGGGTCTATCGCCGCCTGTTCGAGGAGATGCCCTTCGCGAAGCTCACCCTGTTCGCGCGGGCGCTCTCCCAGGTCTGCCGCCACGACGACGGCGAGCTGACGCTCGCGTGGCTGAGCGCCGAGGATTTCAACGAGGCGTGCGCGGAGGCGAGCTACTCCGAGGGGATCGTCGACATCCTGCGCGCCGTGCAGGGCACCAAGGTGGCGGGTCTCGTGCGCGAGCTGCTCGACGCCGATCGCCGCGGGCAGTACAAGGTCTCGCTGCGCGCCACCGACGACGACGTCGACGTCTCGCTGATCGCGCGCGCCCAGGGCGGTGGTGGACACCGTCGCGCCGCCGGCTTCTCCACGACGCTCGAGCTCGAGGAGCTGATCGCCTTCCTGCGACGCGAGATCGCCGCACAGCTGCACCCTGCGCCGGCTCACGCCTGAGTCCCGGCGTGGACGGGGTTCTGCTGATCGACAAGCCCACCGGCATGACATCGCACGACGTGGTCGCGGCTGTGCGCCGGTCACTGGGAGGCGTGAAGACTGGGCACGCCGGCACGCTCGATCCGTTCGCTACCGGGTTGCTGCTTGTGCTCGTGGGCAGAGCCACACGCATTCAGCGTCATCTGATGGAGCTGCCCAAGCGCTATGTCACGGTTGCACGCCTGGGCGCGGTCTCGAGCACAGGCGACCCCGAGGGAGAGATCACGCAGACCGGGGCGCATCCCGCCCGACCCTCCGGTGCTGCCCACCGGCGAGATCCGCCAGCGTCCGCCGATCTATTCGGCCGTGAAGATCGGCGGCGAGCGCGCCTACCGCCGCGCGCGGCGCGGCGAGCAGTTCGAGATGCCCGAGCGGATCGTCACGATCCACCGCTTCGAGCAGCTGTGGCGCGAGCCGGCGCGCGCGAGTTTCCTGATCGAGTGCTCATCGGGCACATACGTGCGCTCGCTGATCGCGGATCTCGGCGACGCCTACTGCGAAGAGCTGCGGCGCACCGCGATCGGACCGTTCGAGGTACAGGACGCCATCGCACCGCCTCAGCGCGGCGAGCAGTGGCAGGCAGTCGCCGAAAAGCATCTCATCTCCGCGCAGGATGCGATGACCGCGCTCGCGCCGTAGGCTTCCGCTGCGATGCAGATCACCCGCCTACCGGACGTGGAGCGCAGCGAGCGCAAGGTCGCCGTCGGCACCTTCGACGGCGTGCACCTCGGCCACCAGGAGGTGATCCGGGGCGCCGACAGCGTGCTGACCTTCGAGCCACACCCCGTGTCTGTGGTGGCGCCCCAGCACGCGCCCAAGCTGCTCACCCCGCTCGAGACGAAGGCCGAGCTGATCGCTGCACTGGGAGTGCGGGAGCTGATCGTGATCCCCTTCGACAGCAGCTTCGCCCAACGCACTGCCGGCGAGTTCATCGACGGGGTGCTGGTCGACGCGCTCGGCGCGACCCACGTGTCGGTCGGCGAGAACTTCCGCTTTGGCCACAAGGCCCGCGGCGACACGCATCTGTTGGCCGCCGACACGCGTTTTGAGACCGTCGTGCATCCGCTGCTGGAGGTCGACGGGGAGATCGTCTCCTCCAGCCACGTCCGCGGTCTGATCGCGGCCGGCGAGGTCGAGGAGGGCGCACGGCTGCTCGGCAGCCCCTTCCAGTTGCGCGGCGAGGTCACGCACGGCGACAAGCGCGGGCGCGAACTGGGGTTCCCGACGGCCAACCTGATCCCCGACGACGCACTCGTGTGCCCCGGCCACGGCATCTATGCCTGTCTCGCCGACGGACGGCCGGCCGCGGTCAGCATCGGCGTGCGCCCCACCTTCAAGACCGGCCGCATCGAGCTGATCGAGGCATACCTGCTCGACTTCGAAGGCGACCTCTACGGACATACCCTGCGGTTGGACTTCCTCGCCCGCCTGCGCGGGGAACGGCGCTTCGACAGCGCCGAGGCGCTCGTCGAGCAAATGCACCGCGATGTCGAGGAGACGCGCGAGGTGGTGGGCGCCCACACGGTCGCTAGCCCGATCGATCCAGTTCGACAGAATTGGCACGCCGTCCGGGGTAGTGGGTTAGTTTGCTAGCCTGTCCCGCCGATGACCCTCACAACTGAGCGCAAGCGCGAGATCGCCGCCAAGTTCGGCGCCAACGAGCGCGACACGGGCAGCACCAAGGTGCAGGTTGCACTGCTCACCGAGCGCATCAACCACCTCACCGAGCACCTGCGCGAGCAGAAGCGCGATCACCACTCGCGCCGCGGCCTGTTGATGCTCGTCGGTCAGCGCCGGCGCTTTCTGGACTATCTGCGGCGCAATGACCTCGAGGGCTACAGAGCACTCATCAAAGAGCTCGGCCTGCGTAAGTAAGCAGTCGTGAGCGTTCTGGATCCCGGTACTCGCGCGCCCAGCTTCAGCCTGGGGACCGAAAACGGCGAGCGCTTCACACAGGAGGACCTGCAGGGCAAGACGACCGTGCTCGTGTTCTACCCGTTCGCCTTCAGCCCCGTTTGCACCGACCAGCTGCAGGTGTATGAGAAGGAGCTTGCAGAGCCACGTGCCCAGGGCGTTGAGATCTATGGGGTCTCGTGCGACTCCAGCTGGGCGCAGAAGGCGTTTCGCGAAAAGCTCGGTGTGAGCATCCCGCAGTTGTCTGACTTCGAGCCCAAGGGCGCAGCCTGTGCGGCCTTTGGTGTGCTTCACGAGGGCGGCTTTCCCCAGCGCGCCTTGGTCATCACTGGTCCCGACGGGGTTGTGCGCTGGAGCTATCAGGCTCCATCGCCCGCTGACCTACCCGGCGCGCACATGATCCTCGGCGGCTTGAAAAATGCATAGCTCGGGCCGGCATCCAGCCGGCCCCTTCATATGACGCGCCCTCCGGGCTCCCGTAACCGGAAGGCCCCGCCGGGCCTTCCTTCCGCCGGCTCTGTCGCCGGGCCCTCTCCGCTAAGCTCCTCTGTTCGGATACAGAGAAATAAAGATCGCGCCCGCCGACCGAAGGGCGAGCGCCGAGAAGGGCAGGAAATATGAGCAGCAACGCCGTGACGCGGGTCTCCGTGGAGATCGCTGGTAGTGAGATCTCGTTTGAGACCGGCAGGATGGCCAAGCAGGCCTCCGGCGCAGTGGTCGTCCGCCAGGGCGACACGATGGTCCTCTCCCACCGCCACCGCCGGCGGTCTGAGGGATGTCGGACTTTCTTCCTCTGACGGTTGACGTCGAGGAGCGCATGTATGCCGCGGGCAAGATCCCCGGCTCGTTCTTCAAGCGCGAGGGGCGCTCGGGTGAGAAGGGCACGCTGACGGCGCGCATGATCGACCGTCCGCTGCGCCCGCTGTTCCCCAAGGGCTGGCGCTTTGAGACGCAGCTGGTGGCGATCCCCATCTCGGTGGATCACGTCAACCCGTATGACATCCTCGCGATGAACGGCGCCTCCGCGGCGCTGATGATCTCCAACGTCCCGTTCGCCGGCCCCGTTGGCGCGGTGCGGATCGGCAAGATCGACGGCAACTTCGTCGTGAACCCCAACGAGGAGGATCTGCTGGAGCAGCTCGCGACCTCGACCTCGTCGTGGCGGGCTCCGAGGACGCGATCCTGATGGTCGAGGCGGGCGCGAACGAGATCTCCGAGGCGGAGATCCTCGATGCCCTGGACATCGCGCACTCGGAGATCAAGAAGCTATGTCAGCTGCAGCGCGACCTCGCCGCGAAGGTCGGCAAGGAGAAGACGGTCGTCGAGACCCCCGGGCTGGATCAGGGGCTGTTCGGCGAGATCCGCTCCTCGCACGGCTCCGCGCTCGACGCGGCCACGCAGGTGGAGGACAAGCTCGAGCGCCAGGACGCCGCAAGGCCGTCGAGGGCGACTCCTCGCGCGCTACGCCCCCGGCGCCCGAGGGTGCCTCCGAGGAGCAGCTGTCCGAGGCCAAGGCGCGCCGCGCCGCGGCCCAGATGGCCTTCGACAAGCTCGAGAAGTCGATCATCCGCGAGCGCATCGCCGTGCACAAGAAGCGTCCCGACGGTCGCGCCGAGAACGAGATCCGCGAGATCACGATCGAAGCGGGCGTCACGCCGCGCACGCACGGCTCCGCGCTGTTCACGCGCGGGCAGACGCAGGCGCTCAGCGTCGCCGCGCTGGGGACGCTCAAGGAGGAGATGCGCCTCGACACGCTGGGGCTGCAGAGCAAGAAGTACTACTTCCACCACTACAACTTCCCGCCCTTCTCGGTGGGCGAGGCCGGCCGTATCGGCCCCAAGCGCCGCGACATCGGTCACGGCGCGCTGGCCGAGCGGGCGCTCGTGCCGGTGGTGCCCTCGATCGAGGACTTCCCCTACACGATCCGTGTCGTCTCGGACATCTTCGAGTCAAACGGATCCTCCTCGATGGCCTCAGTGTGCGGCTCCTCGCTGTCGCTGATGGACGCGGGCGTGCCGATCAAGCGCCCGGTGGCGGGCATCGCGATGGGCCTCATCAAGGAGGGCGAGGACTACACCGTGCTCACCGACATCGCCGGTGTGGAGGACCACCTGGGAGACATGGACTTCAAGGTGGCCGGCACCGATCAGGGCATCACCGCCCTGCAGATGGACATCAAGATCAGTGGCGTCACGTTCGAGATCCTGCGTGACGCGCTCACGCAGGCTCACGCGGCACGCACGTTCATCCTCGGCAAGATGGCCGACGTGATCGAGGGGCCGCGCGAGTCGCTCAGCCAGTTCGCCCCGCGCATCCAGACGATCCAGATCGACCCCTCGCAGATCGGCCTCTTGATCGGCAAGGGCGGCGAAACGATCCGCGGGCTCTCCGAGGAGTTCGAGTCCCAGATCGACGTCAACGACGACGGCCAGGTGCTGATCTACTCCGCCAACGGCGAGCTCGGCGACGCGCTGCTGGAGCGTGTGCGGATGATGATGAAGGAGGTCGAGGTCGGCGACGAGTACCTCGGCAAGGTCGTCAAGACGACCACCTTCGGCGCTTTCGTGGAGCTGGCGAAGGGCACCGACGGACTGCTGCACATCTCCAACGTCTCGCCCGGGCAGCGCGTGGACACCGTCGAGGACGTGCTCAACAAGGGCGATGAGATCAACGTGCGCGTCGTCGAGGTCGACCGCGAGCGCGGTCGCATCGGCCTGCGTCTGTCCGAGGACCCGGAGATCGCCGGCAAGAGCGTCGAGGAACTGGCCGGCGTCGGCTCCGGCGGAGGCGGCGGACGGCCTTCGCGCAACGGCAGCGATCGCCCCGAGCGCGAGCGTGGCGGCTCGCGCGGCGGACGCCCCCGCGGCGGGCGCGATCGTTACTGATCGCGCCGTCCCGCGGCAGACGGTCTGACCGTTGCACGATCTGAGCACCTCCGAGCACCGCATCACCACGCTCCCCTCCGGGGTGCGCGTGGTCACCGAGCGCATGCCTTCCGTGCGCTCGGTGGCGCTCGGCTTCTTGATCGACGCGGGCTCGGTGGGGGAGACCCACGAGGAGGCGGGCATCTCCCACCTGCTGGAGCACATGCTCTTTCGCGGCACCGAGCGCTATGGCTCGCAGGAGATCGACCAGATCTTCGACGCGATGGGCGCCGAGCTGAACGCGGGGACCGACAAGGAGAACACCTCCGTCTACACGCGCATCCTCGACCAGCATCTGGAGAAGGCATTCGATGTGATCGCCGACATGATCTGGCGCCCCCGTTTCGAGGAGCTCGAGACCGAGCGCGAGGTGGTGCTCGAAGAGATCGCGATGTACGAAGACGATCCGCAGGACAAGGTCTTCGACGTGCTCGGCGAGGCCGTCTACGGGAACCATCCGCTCGGGCGACCGGTGATCGGGCGCGCCGAGATCGTCGGTGCCGTCACCGAGAGCAGCTGCGCGCCTTCCACGCGCGGCGCTATGACCCGCACAGCATCGTGATCGCCGCCGCCGGCTCATGCGACCACGACGCGCTGGTCGAGCTGGCGCTTGCCGGCGGACCAAAGCCCGGTACCGCCACCGCCGCGAGCGAGTCCGCGCCGCCGCTCGCGCGCCCCACCTTCGAGCCGCGCGTGCAGTTCCTGCGCAAGGACACCGAGCAGTACCACGTCTGCCTCGGAGCGCCTGGGCTCGCGCGCGACGACGAGCGCCGCTATGCGCTGCGCGTGCTCGACAACGTGCTCGGCGGCTCCTCCTCCTCGCGTCTCTTCCAGGAGGTGCGCGAGCGCCGCGGTCTTGCCTATGCGGTCTTCTCCTTCGCCAACCTCCACGCCCACACCGGCGATGTGGGCCTCTATGTGGGCACGCGCCCGGAGAACCTCAGTGAGGCGCTTTCGGTGCTCGCACGCGAGCTCACCCGCTTTGCGGAGGAGCCCGCGGATGAGTCCGAGCTGCAGCGCTCACGCGAGAACACCAAGGGCCGCATCGCCCTCTCGCTCGAGTCCACCGGCGCGCGCATGAACCGCCTCGGCGCCTCCATCCTGCACGGGCTGCCGATCCTCACCGTCGAGCAGGTCATGCAGAAGATCGACGCCGTCGGCCAGGATGAGCTGCGCGCGCTCGCGGGCGAGTTGTTCGCGCCCGATCGCCTCTCCGCCGCAGCGATCGGTCCCACCGAGGAGGCCTTCGGCGCGGCGCTCGAGCCGCTGCCGACGCTGAGCGCGCTGCCGGTCGCCGTCGCCGAGACGGCCCTCGGCGGAGCCGTACAGTAGGTCGCGGATGCCCGACATCGAGGAGAAGAAGATCAAGGTTGCCGTGGCCGGCGCAGCAGGACGTATGGGGCAGACCGTGTGCGCCGCCGTCGAGGACGCCGCGGACATGGAGCTCAGCGGCCGCGCCGACCCGGTGCTTGGCGTTAGCCTCGCCGAGGTGCTCAAAGACGCGGATGTCGTGGTCGACTTCACCCGCCCCGACACGGCTTTGGAGAACGCGCTGGCGTGCATCCAGGCAGGCGTGCACGTCGTGATCGGCACCACAGGCTTCGACATCGAGCCGCTGCGCGCCGCCCGCACCCCCGAGGGATTGCCACAGGCGAAGATCCTGATCGCCCCCAACTTCGCAATCGGCGCCGTCCTGATGATGCGCTTCGCCGCCGAGGCCGCCCGCCACATGGAAAAGGCCGAGATAATCGAGCTTCACCACGACCGCAAGATCGACGCCCCCTCCGGCACAGCCGCGCGCACCGCCCGGTTGATGGCCGAGGCCTCGGGCAGCGCCGAGCCACCAATCCACTCCGTGCGCCTGCCGGGCCTCGTCGCCCACCAGGAGGTGATCCTCGGAGACCTCGGAGAGACGCTCACGATCCGCCACGACTCGATCGACCGCGCTTCGTTCATGCCCGGAGTGCTGCTTGCGGTCAGGCGTGTGGGGGAGCTGGAGTCCTCGCCTGTCGTCGGGTTGGAGAACCTCCTCTTCTCATGAGCACCCACGTGGGATAATGCCCTCCGATGCTTGAACTCGGGACCATCCTCACCGCGATCGTGACCCCCTTCGACGCCGATTTGCGCGTCGACGAGGAGGCGTTCGTGGCGCTGATGCACCACCTCGGCGAGCATGGCTCGGATGGGTTTGTGGTGTGCGGGACGACCGGGGAGGCCTCGACGCTCACCGACGAGGAGCACCTGGGGCTGATCGAGCTCGCGGTCAAGGAGAAGCCCGCCGGGAAGAGCATCGTGGGGGGGACGGGCTCGAACAACACGCTGCACGCGGCGCATCTGACCGAGCGGGCGACCGAAATGGGCGTGGATGCGACGCTGAGCGTGACGCCCTACTACAACCGCCCCAGCCCGCTCGGCCTCAAGCGCCACTACGAAGAAGTGGCGAAGGCTACGGACCGCCCGGTGCTCCTCTACAACATCCCGCACCGCACGGGCACGAACATCCCCCGGCGCTGCTGGCGGAGCTTGGGCAGATCGAGCACATCGAGGGGGTCAAGCAGGCCAATGCGGATGAGCTGCAGACGATCGACGGACTCGAGCTGTTTGCGGGGGACGATGGGACGTTCGCGCGCACGCTCGATATGGGTGGTACGGGCGGCATTCTCGTGGCAAGCCATGTGGTTGGAGACGAGATGCGGCGGATGGTGGACGAGCCCGAGCGACGGCATGAGATCGATGCGAGCCTGCGCGACGTGTATAAGACACTGTTCATGACCGCCTCACCCACGTGCACGAAGGCCGCGCTGAACCTGCTTGGCCACCGCGCGGGGGGAGTGCGGCTGCCGATCGTCGAGGCCACCGCGCAGGAGCTTGCGGAGGTGCGTGGCGTGCTCGAGCGCCACGGACTATTGGGCGTTGACGCGCCGTCGATCCAGGTGCCCCAAGCGTGAGCAAGCTGCGAGTCCTGCCCCTCGGAGGGCTCGGAGAGATAGGCAAGAACATGACCGTCGTGGAGTACGACGGTCGGATCGTCGTGGTGGACGTGGGGCTGCGCTTCCCCACGCCGGAGATGGTGGGGATCGATCTGGTGCTGCCCGACTTCACCTACCTGCGCGAGCGCGCGAAGGACATCGAGGCGATCGTGATCACCCACGGCCACGAGGATCACCTGGGCGCGCTGCCGTGGGTGCTGCGCGAGCTGGGCGCCGAGCGCGGAGACACCCCGCCGGTGTATGGCGGGGCGCTGACGGTGGCGATGGCCAAGTCAAAGCTCGAGGAGCACCGCCTCAAGGATGTCGATTTGATCGAGCTCGCCGCGGATGAGACGGTCGAGCTGGGGCCGTTCTCCACGGAGCTCGTGCACATGACCCACTCGATCCCCGACTCCTCCGCGGTGGCCCTCGGGACGGAGCTGGGGACGGTGCTGATCACCGGCGACTACAAGTTCGACCAGACTCCCGTCGATGGGCCACCCGCGGACGTCTCGCGCCTGGCCGAGCTTGGCCGCGAGGGGGTGTTGCTGCTGTGCGGAGACTCCACCAACGTCGACCGCCCCGGCTTCTCGCCCTCGGAGTCGGTCGTGGGCCCGCATCTGGAGGAGGCCTTCGCGCGCTGTGAGGGGCGCATCGTGGTGACGAGCTTCGCCTCGAACATCCACCGCGTGCAGCAGGTGATGGATGCCGCGCACGCGCTCGACCGCAAGGTCTCGCTGGTGGGGCGCTCGATGCGCAAGAACGTCGCGATCGGACGCACGCTCGGGCACATCGAGGTGCCCGATGGGTTGATGGTGGGCCCGCGCGAGCTCGACGACTTTCCCGACGAGCGCGTGGTGATCATCTCCACGGGCTCCCAGGGCGAGCCGCTCAGCGCGCTGCGGCGGATGGCCTACCGCGACCACCGCCAGGTGCAGCTACGCGACGGCGACACGGTGATCTTCTCCGCCACGCCGATCCCCGGCAACGAGCGCGCGGTGAACGAGACGATCGACCGCCTCTACCACATCGGCTGCGAGGTGGTGACCCCGCGCGACGCGCCCGTGCACGCCTCCGGGCACGGCTACGCGGAGGAGGTCAAGCTGATGCTCAACCTCGTCAAGCCGCGCTACGTGATGCCCTTCCACGGCGATTTCAAGCGCCTGCGCCTGCACGCCCAGCTGGCCGAGGCCGTGGGGATTCCGCCGGAGGACATCTTCCAGGGCGACAACGGCCTGCCGCTCGACATCGACGGCCACCGCGCGGGCTTCGGCGAGCGCGAGCAGGCGGGCATGGTGTTCGTGGACGGCGTGGAGATCGGCGACATGGCCGACGTCGCGCTGCGCGACCGGCGGATGCTCTCCGCCGATGGCATCTTCATCGTCGTCGTCACGATCGCCGAGTCAGACGGCTCCTCGGTGGCCGACCCCGAGGTGATCTTCCGCGGCGTGCCCTTCCTCGACGAGGCCGGCGAGCTGGTGGAGGAGATCCGCACCACCGTCGCCTCCACGCTCAAGCGCGCCGCGAAGGAGCAGATCCACGAGGTGGACATGCTCCAGGAGGCCCTGCACGACGATCTAGCCGAGCTGGTTTACAACCGCCTGCGGCGGCGGCCGATGGTCCTGCCCGTGGTCGTAGAGGTCTAGCGAGCCGAAGTTGTCGCTGCGCGTGCGGCGGTGGGCTGTGCGACCGGCTCCGGGGGGAGGGCGCCCTCGGCGGCCAGCGGCAGACGCACGGTGAACCGCGCGCCGTAGGGCTCCTTGCCCGGGTGCGTGTACTCGAGCGTGACGCTTCCCCCGTGAGACTCCGCCACCGCGCGTACGATCGCAAGGCCCAAGCCGAAGGATCCGCCGCGATCGCCGGCCCCGCGCACGAAGCGCTCGAACAGCGATCCACTCAGCTCCGGCGGAACGCCGGGACCGTCGTCCTCCACCACGAGCACGGCCACGCCCTGCGCGACCCCTAGGCCGGCTTGGCCGGCCTCTCCTTCCGTATCAGTGCGCACCCGTCTCGGTGCCCGGGGGAGTGTGCCGCAGCGCGTTCTCAAGCAGATTGATCGTCACGCGGTGCAGCTCATCGCGTGCGGCCTGCACCTGCGCAGCGTGAACGTCGAGGGTGATGTCGTGCTCGGCGCTCGACGGGCCCCAGCTCGGCGGCGGCCTCGACGACGATCTGCGCGAGGTCGCAGGGCTCGTGCGCGACCACGCGGCCCACGTCGGTGCGCGCGAGCAGCAGCAGGTCGGCCACGAGCCGGCGCATGCGCTGGGAGGAGCGCAGGGCGCTGCGCGCGGCGTCGCCCTCTTCTCCGTGCAGCGAGTCGGCGAGCAGCTCGAGGTTCGCGAGCACGCTCGTGAGCGGTGTGCGCAGCTCGTGCGAGGCGTCCGCCACGAAGCGTCGCTGGCGCGCGAGCATCGCCTCGGTTTCGGTGTGCGCGGAGTCGAGCTCGCGCAACATTCCCTCCAGGGTGCGCGAGAGCTCGGCGACCTCGTCTTCGGCCTTGGGCTGGGGGATTTTGCGGCTGGAGTCGCGCGTGCGCGCGATCTGCTCCGCCGCGCTCGTGAGCTCAGCGATCGGCGCCATCGCGCGGCGCGCGATCATGATGCCCGCGAGCAGCGCGAATGCGGAGCCCGCGAAGGTGCCCAGCAGCAGGAGCAGCTCCACGCGCGCGATCGTCGCGTCCACGTCCGAGACGCGCCTTCCGTACTGCACGATCACCTGCCCCAGCGGGCGCCCGCTGCCGAGCACGCGCACCACCGCGGGCTCGCTCACGAAGCGGTAGCCGTTGGTTTCGCCTGTCTGCGAACCCACCTGGGGCGGCGCGGGCAGCGTGGGGGCGTGCGTAACGGGCGTCTGCGCAAAGGGCGCCGTGCCGCCGATCGTGTAGAGCTTGATCACCGAGTGCTGCGGTACCCCCGGGAGGTCGTCGAGCGCGGGCTGGATGCCAACGATGTTGTGCGTGATCGGGTTGATGTACACGTTCAGCTGCGTGGAGAGCTGCTGCGCGGTCTGCGCCACCTGGCGGTTGAAGTCCGAGCGGATGCGCCGCACCGTGAGCCCGCCCACCGCGAGCGCGAAGGCGCACAGGATCACGAAGGTCAGGAGCGCCGAGACACCCGCGAGGCGCACGCGGATGGGCAGCCCGTCGAAGGCGCCCGAGATGCGCTCGATGGCGCGCCGCACCGCGTCCTCGATGCTACGCACGAAGGACGTAACCGGCTCCGCGGATCGTGTGCAGGAGTCTGGCTCGCCCTCGGCCTCGAGCTTGCGGCGCAGGTTCGAGACGAACACCTCGATCGTGTTGGTGGTGGAGAAGGGGTCATAGCCCCACACCTCGTCGAGGAGGCGCTGGCGGGAGATCACGATCCGCTCATTTCGCATGAGGTATTCGAGGAGTTCAAACTCGCGCTGGGTGAGGTCGATGGTGCGCTGCTCGCGCGTGACCTCGTGCGTATCGGCGTTCAAAGACAGATCGCCCACACGCAGCGGCGCCGAACCGCGCGGGGACGCCGGCGCAGCAGCGCGCGCATCCGCGCGAGCAGCTCCTGGCGCTCGAAGGGCTTCACGAGGTAATCGTCGGCGCCCGCATCGAGCCCCTCCACGCGCGACTCGAGCGCGTCGCGCGCGGTGAGGATCAGGATCGGCACATCGTCGTTCTCGCGCAGGCTGCGCGCCACGTCGAGGCCATCCACGCGCGGCAGCCCCAGATCGAGGATCACGAGATCGGGCGCGAAGTGGTGCCCATCTTCGATCGCCTGCTGCCCATCGGAGGAGGCGCGCACCTCATAGCCCTCCATCCGCAGCGAGCGAAGGAGCGCCTGGGCGATGTCCTCGTCGTCCTCGACTACAAGCACGCGTGGGGCTCTGGAGAAGTCGTTCATGATCTTTATGTTCGCTGGGGCGAGTAAACAGATGGTAAGGGTTTACGGGGAGGTTCCTAAGCGCGCGCGTCGAAGTTGCGGGTGGATGCCCGCCACGAAAAAGCGCCCCACCCGCCCGCGCACGACCCGCAGGCCCCCGCCCGTGCGCGCAGTACGCGCGGGAGGGGAGGGAAGAGGACCGGCGGCTGGGCCGGGTCTGGCGGTTCCCGGTCATTTGGTCCGCGATGGTTCGCGCTGCGTCTACCCACGCTCGATGAGCGCCAGCGCGATGTGCTCGGGCTTGGGTTGGTTGCCCTTGGCGTCTTCATGGGTTTCGTTTTGTACGGCGGATGGGATGGTGGACGAGCGGGCCACGGCCTCGCGGTCGCCCTCGGCTGGGGCGTCGGCCGCGCGCGCGGCCTCGCGCCGATCGCCCTGATCGTGGGCGGCGCGGCGATGCTGATGGCGCCGGTCCTTCCGGCGCTGCGTCCGCTGCGCACGGGCGGCGCGTGCGTGTTCGCCGCGGTGACGCTGGCCCTCGCCGCCGGCACGCTTGGGGTCAGTGCAGGGACACCCGACGGCGCGCAGTGGAATACGGCCTTTTTGAGCGCCCGCGGCGGCGCGGTCGGCCAGGTCGAGTACGTGGTCGCGCACCGCCTCGTGCAGCAGGTCGGCGTGGACATCCTCGTGGTGTTCCTCCTGATCGTGGGCATCGTGTTGTTGACGGGCGCCTCGCTCGCGAGCGCGATCCGCGCGACGGGCGGCGGCGTGATGGACACCACGCGGATGCTGCGCACGCTTGCGACGACTGAGGCGAAGCCGCGGAAGGAGCCGATCCAGCCGCCCGAACCGCTGCACGACGAGCTGATCGTGCGGGCGACGCCAGTTGGTGAGCCGATCCAGGAGGAGTTGCTGGAGCCGATCGATCCCTGGGGGGCCGAGACGAACCCTGTTGTAGAAACAGTGGAGCCAGACCCCGTGGCGGATGAGGTTGTGGAGGAGGTCGAAGAAGAGGTCGAGCCCGAGGAGCCGGTGCCCGGCGTAGCCTCGGCCGAGCCCGAGCAGCTCACCCCGCAGGGGCGTCTGCGCGACGCGGTAACCGACGATCCCCACTTCGAGTGGCATCTACCGGAGGCCGGTCGTCTGCTCACACGCTCCAGCGCCGAGCAGACGCGCCCCGACACCGCTGGGCAGGCGCGCACTGCGACTAGCCTCGTGGAGGCCCTCGGCCATTTCGGCGTGCAGGCGAAGGTGATCGGCACCGTCGCGGGCCCGCACATCACGCGCTATGAGCTGCGCCTCGCGCCGGGTACGAAGGTCGCGAAGGTCGCGCAGCTGAAAGACGATCTCGCCTACGCGCTGGCCGCGACGGATATCCGCATCCTCGCGCCCATTCCAGGTAAGCAGGCAGTGGGCGTGGAGGTCCCCAATGCCAAGCGAAGGATCGTTCGCCTCGGCGACGTCTTCCAGGCCCCGCCCGCGGACTGGAGTCCGCTTACGGTGTGGCTCGGCAAGGATGTCGCGGGCAAGGCGATCGGCGCGGACCTCGCGAAGATGCCCCACCTGCTCGTAGCGGGCACCACCGGCGCGGGCAAGTCGGGCGCGATCAACGCGATGCTCTGCAGCGTGCTCTTGCGTGCGACGCCGCACGAGGTGCGTCTCGTGCTGGTGGATCCCAAGCAGGTGGAGCTCAACCACTACGAGTCGATCCCGCACCTGCTCACCCCGGTGATCACGAGCCCGAAGATGGCGGCGAATGCATTGCAGAACCTCGTGCGCGAGATGGAGCAGCGCTACGGGATCATGTCGATGGCGCGCACGCGCTCGCTGATCGAGCTCAACCGCGCACGCGCGGCGCGCCAGGAAGCGCCGCTGCCCTACATCCTCTGCGTGATCGACGAGCTCGCGGACCTGATGATGGTCGCCCCAGCCGACGTGGAGGATTCGATCATCCGCCTCGCGCAGAAGGCACGTGCGGTGGGCATCCACCTGGTGCTCGCCACGCAGAGCCCGCGCGTGGATGTGATCACGGGCATGATCAAGGCCAACGTGCCCAGCCGGATCGCCTTTGCGGTCTCCTCACAGACGGACTCGCGCGTGATTCTCGATCAGAACGGCGCGGAGTCGCTGCTCGGGCAGGGCGACATGCTCTTCTCTCCCGTGGGCACCTCGCGCCTGCAGCGCATCCAGGGCGCCTACATCGACGAGGCGCAGATCGCGAAGCTCACCGATTTGTGGCGCAAGCAGGGCGAGCCCGAACTGCGCGAGGAGCTCTTGGAGGAGGTCGAGCCCGCCGAGGGCGAGGGCGGCGAGCCCGACGAGTTCGACCCCGACGAGGATCCGCTGCTGAGCGACGCGATCCGTCTTGTCGCGGAGATGCAGACGGCATCCACCTCGATGCTCCAGCGCCGTTTGCGCCTCGGATATACCCGCGCGGGGCGTCTGATCGACATGCTCGAGCGGCGCGGCGTCATCTCCGGCTACGAGGGATCCAAGCCTCGCCAGGTGCTCGTCACCGAGGCCGACCTGCCGCGCGTTTTGGCGGCGCTGAGCGAACGCGGCGGCTCGGCCGCGGAGCCCGTACCCGAGCAGATCGCCCTGCCGAGTACCAACGACGCCTGAGCGTAAGGGCTCTCGCGCGACCCGGCGTCGAGCAGGGTGCGTTGCAAGGATCGGAAGAAACGCCGCGCCCGATAGCCTTCCCAGCCAATGCCAGAGATCGGAGCGGCGCTGCGCGAGGCGCGGATGCGCGCCCGCATAGACATATCGGAGATCGAGGCCCAGACGAAGATCCGGGCGAAGTATCTGCGCGCGCTGGAGAACGAAGAGTGGGACCTGCTGCCTGGGCCCACGTTTGTGAAGAGCTTCCTGCGCACCTACGCGCAGGCGCTCGACCTCGACGACAAGGCGATCGTCGAAGAGTACCGCCAGAGCTACGAGCGCCCCAACGAGGCGGAGTTGCAGCCGATCGTCTCCACCGCGCGCCGGCCATCCGGCCAGCGTGGGGGAGGGCGTGGCGTCTCCGCGCCCTCGCGGGGCTACACGATCGCCATCGCGGTGGTGAGCCTGTTGATCGTCGTGTTGATCGTCGCGCTGCTGAGCGGCGGGGGGTCCTCGAAGAACAGCCCCACGACCACCGCGCGCGTGACGACGCCAACGCACCACCATGTCCACCGCGTGACCCGCCATACCTCCACGGGCGCAACGCCCGGGGCCACCTCTGATGTGGTCGCGCTCTCGGTGCAGCCGACGGGGCCGGTGTATGTGTGCCTGATTGGCGAAGGAGGAAAAAAACTGATCCCGGGCCTGATACTCAGTCCGAACTCCACCCAGCCGACCTACCACGCAAAGCACTTCCTGCTCACGCTCGGCAACAACGCGGTGAAGCTCACGATCGACGGCAGCGTGCGCCCGATTCCCGCGTCGAGCCAGTCGATCGGCTACTCGATCACACGGGCGGGCGGACGCCATACTCTGCCGGCGACCCAGCAGCCCACCTGCAAGTGAGCGCGCTGCCGACAGGCACAGGCGGACGGGCGCGCGCGAACGAGCCGAAAGCCGGCCCGGTGGCGCAGTGACCCTCCGCGCGGGCATCGTCGTCACCGGCACCGAGGTGCTCACAGGGGTCATCTCAGATCGCAACGGCCCATGGCTTTCCGACCGCCTGCGCGACAACGGTGTCGACCTCGCGCACATCCTGATCGTGGGCGACCGCCGCGAGGACATGCGCGCGGCGCTCGACTTCATGGCGCGCGAGGGCCTCGGCCTGATCGTGACCAGCGGCGGCCTCGGACCCACCGCGGACGACCTCACGGCCGAGGTGGTGGGCGAGTTCCAGGACCGCGCGATGGTGCTGGATGAGCCGCTGGAGGAGCGCATCGCGGAGATCCTGCGCCCGCTCGCGGCGCGCTTCCCGCACCTCGACATGGAGGCGATCCGTGCGGGCAACCGCAAGCAGGCGGTGATCCCGCTGGGCGCCACGATCCTCGAGCCGGTGGGCACGGCCCCCGGCCTGATCGTGCCCTCGCCCAAGGACCGCGAAGGACCCACGGTGCTCGTGCTCCCGGGCCCTCCGCGCGAGCTGCAGCCGATGTGGGAGGCAGCGCTGCAGACCGAGGCTATGTGCCTCGCTCTCGAGGGTGCGGGCGAGTACCGCGTGCGCACCCTGCGCATGTTCGGCATCCCCGAGTCGGAGATCGCCGAGACGCTGCGCATCGCCGAACGCGAGGACATCGAGCTGGATCGCCTGGAGATCACCACGTGCCTGCGGCGGGGAGAGATCGAGGTCGTGACGCGCTACGAGCCGGCCGCCGACGACGTTTACGAGGCGTTCGAGGCCGTAGTGCGGCGCCGGCACAGCGACACCCTCTTCTCCGATGACGGCAGCACGATCGACCAGCAGGTGGCAGATCTGCTGCGCGAGAAGCACACGATCGCCGTCGCCGAGTCGTGCACCGGCGGCCTGCTTGCGGCGCGCCTGACGGACCCTCCGGGCGCCTCGGTTTACATGCGCGGCGGGATCGTGGCCTACTCCAACGAGGTCAAGGCCGCCCAGGCGGGCGTGGATCCGGCGCTTATAGAGCGCCTTGGTGCCGTCTCGACGGAGGTTGCTGAGGCGCTGGCCGACGGAGCACGCACGAACCTCAACGCGGACATCGGAGTTGGCATCACCGGGATCGCCGGCCCGGACGGCGGCACCGAGGACAAGCCCGTGGGCCTCGTCTGCTTCAGCGTCGCCGGCCCAGGCGACACCCACCTGACCCGTTCGGTAACGCTGCCAGGTGGCCGCGCGGACATCCGCGACCGCTCGACGACGGTGGCGCTGCACCTGATCCGCCGCGCGCTGCTGAGCGCACAAACCGCCTGAGCACTTCACCGGGGGAAAAGAGGTCGATCGCTCGATGCACACGGAGGCGTAGGGCTTCAGCGGTCGTACACCCGCCCGCGGGGCAGGACACGATGGATCACGATCTTGTGAGCCTCGCGGTCAGCCTCGAAGATGACTCGCCAATCGCCCACGCGCAGGCGCGCATCTCTGCGTCCTTTGAGGCTGCGGACATTAGGGGCATTGTCCGGATCCATCGTGAGTACGTGCAGGGCATCGGCGACGCGTTTGCGCACGGGAGGATCGAGCTTGCGCATCTCTCGCCGGGCCGGACCCGTAATGACGAGTTGCCAAGGGTCTGCCTCAGTCAAGACTGTCGAGGAACTGATCGAGAGGGATTGCACCGCCCGCGCGGTAGTCCGCGCGTGAGCGCTCAATCGCCTGCTCGTCCTCGACCGTTAGCGGCTCGTCGTCCTCCGGTGCATTGGCGATCGCACGCAGCAGGGGATCCTCGTGCTGTTCCCCGAGCGTGCGCAGCGCCATATCGGCCTCGCCATCGGAAAGGTCATCGATCAGCCGGTGTAGCTGCTCCTTGGTCGTCATGGTTGCGATTGTAGTGCCCATATCTCCTATTACGACACCGCCACGCGAGCGGGACACGGCCGTTGGCAATATCTCCGCAGGGGGCGTTAGAGTTGCGCAGCCGCACATCGCGGCGACCATGAGCGACGCTGTCCCCTACGCCAACTACCAGTACGAGATCTACCTGCGCGGCATGGCGGGACAGCGGCCCGCGCGCACCCTGGATTGGCGCAAGCTCGAGGCCGACGCGTATGCGCTGCTCGCGCGCGGTCCGGCCGGCTACATCAAGGGCGGCGCGGGGCTGGGGGAGACGATGCGCGCCAACCGTGAGGCATTCGACTCGTGGCGCATCCTGCCGCGGATGCTACGCGACGTTTCCGAGCGCTCGCTCGCGCGCACCGTTCTGGGAACCGAGCTGCCCGCGCCGGTGCTGCTGGCGCCGATCGGCGTGCAGACGCTCGCGCATCCCGAGGGGGAGCTGGCGGTCGCGCGCGCCGCCGCCGCGGCGGGAGTGCCGCTGGTGGCGTCCTCCGCGGCGTCGCACACGGTCGAGGAGATCGCCGCGGCGTGCGGGGATCTGGCGCGCTGGTATCAGCTCTACTGGCCCAAGGATCGCGAGCTCGCGCGCTCGTTCGTGGCGCGCGCCGAGCAGGCGGGCTATGGCGCGATCGTGGTGACGCTCGACACATGGCTGCTCGGTTGGCGTCCCGCGGATCTCAGCGAGGGGTTCCTGCCGTTCTTGTGGGGGGAGGGCAACCGCAACTACCTCGCCGACCCGGTCTTCCGGGGTCTCTTGGAGGTGCCGCCCGAGCAGGATATGCAGGCCGCGATCGGACAGTGGGCCTGGCAGTTCGCCAACCCCTCGGTCACCTGGGAGGACCTCGCGTTCCTGCGCGAGTGCACCGAGCTGCCGATCGTGCTGAAGGGGATCCTGCACCCCGATGATGCGCGCATCGCGGTGGAGCACGGGGTGGAGGGCGTCCTCGTCTCCAACCACGGCGGCCGCCAGGTGGACGGCGCGGTGGGCGCGCTCGACGCGCTGCCCGATGTCGTGGCGGCCGTGGAGGGCCGCTGTGAGGTGCTCTTCGACAGCGGCATCCGCTCGGGCGCCGACGCGCTCAAGGCGCTCGCGCTGGGTGCGCGCGCGGTGCTGCTGGGCCGCCCCTACATCTGGGGGCTCGCGCTCGGCGGCGAGCAGGGCGTCGTGGACGTGCTGCGCTCGTTCCTCGCCGACCTGGATTTGGCGATGGCGCTGAGCGGATATGCGAACATCGACGAGGTGGACGCCGACGCGCTCCTAGCCAGGGGGAAGTAGATGGATCTCACCTTCAACGAGCGCGAGCGCGCCTTTCGCGAGGAGCTGCGCGGCTGGCTGGCGGCCAACCCGCCCGCCCCCGAACCGGAGGGGGGCGGCGAAGACGCGCACTACGCATGGCGGCGCGACTGGCAGCGGCGGCTGTATGACGCGGGCTGGGCGGCGCCGAGCTGGCCCGCGGAGTACGGCGGGCGCGGGGCGAGCCTAACCGAATCGGCGATCTACTTCGAGGAGATCGGCCGCGCGCGCGTGCCGATGGCGGCGAACGTGCTGGGGCTGCTGCTGGGCGGGCCAACGCTGATGGTGTGGGGGACCGATGAGCAGAAGGAGCGCTACCTCGCGCCGATCCTCTCCGCCGAGGAGATCTGGTGCCAGGGCTTCTCAGAGCCCGACGCGGGCTCTGATCTAGCCGCGCTGAAGACGCGCGCGGTGAGGGATCCCGCCCACCCCGAGGAGTGGCTCGTGACGGGACAGAAGGTGTGGACGAGCGGCGCGCAGTACTCGAAGTGGTGCATGCTCGTTGCGCGCACCGACCAGGAGGCGCCCAAGCACAAGGGTCTGACGTACTTCCTGATGGACATGGAGCAGGAGGGTGTGCAGGTGCGCCCGCTGCGCCAGATCACCGGCGAGGCGGAGTTCAACGAGCTCTTCATCGAGGAGGCGCGCATCCCGCAGGAGAACGTGGTGGGCGGCGAGGGTAACGGCTGGAAGGTCGCGTTGACGACGCTGATGAACGAGCGCGCGGGGTTGGGCTTCGCGCTGCAGGTGCGCCTGCGCCAGCTGCTCGACGACCTGATCGCCGCGGCGGCCGAGCGGGGGCTGCTGGAGAATCCGCTCTATGCGGATGCGCTCGCGGAGCTGCACGTGCGCTGCGAGTCGATCCGCCTGCTCGCGTGGAAGGGCCTCACCGACGTGGAACGCTACGGTCAGCCAGGCCCGGAGGGCTCGCTCGTGAAGTGGCTGTGGTCGGACACCAACCAGCGCCTCACCCAGCTGGCGGCGGATGTCGTGGGCCCGCAGGCGCTCACGGCGGGCACGAGCTGGAGCTACGAGCTGCTGCGCGCGCGGGGCAACACGATCGAGGGGGGCACGACGGAGGTGCTCAAGAACATCGTCGCCGAGCGTGTGCTGGGCCTGCCGCGGATGAAGGTGGCCTGAGTGGACTTCGGGCTGAGCGAGGATCAGCGTCAGATCCAGCGCACCGCGCGCGAGCTGCTCGCGGAGCGCGCACGGCCCGAGCGCGTGCGCGAGCACGCCGAAGCTGGGCGCAGTGACGAGACGCTTTGGCAGGAGCTTTGCGGGCTGGGCTGGCCGGGGATCGCGATCGCCGAGGAGTACGGGGGACAGGGTTTGGGGCGCGTGGAGCTGTCGATCCTCTGCGAGGAGCTGGGGCGCACTGTGGCGCCTGTGCCGTTCCTGCCGACGGTGCTGGCGGCGACGCTGATCGAGCACGCGGGAGGCGAGGAGCAGCGCGCGCGCTGGCTGCCGGGGCTCGCCGGCGGTGGGACCCTCGGCGCGGTGGGGGTCGCGCGCGATGGCGTGTGCGAGCTGATGCTGGGAGCGCCCGGTGCAGATGTGCTGGTGCTGCTGGAGGGCGATGTCGCGACCGTCCTTGACGCGGCCGGTGTTGAGGTGGAGGAGGTTCCCGCGATCGACCCGACGCGGGCGGCGGCGCGGGTGAGCGCATCGCCCGGAGCTGGCGAGCCGCTGGTCGGCGAGTTGTCCGCCGGTCTCGATCGGGCGCTCGTGGCCGTGGCCTCGGAGCTCGTGGGCGTGAGCGAGCGCGCGCTGGAGATGACGGTGGCCTACGTGAAAGAGCGCCGCCAGTTCGGCGTCCCGGTAGGCGCCTACCAGGCGGTGTCCCACCGCTGCGCGCAGATGCTTCTGGAAACAGAGCAGGCGCGTTCGCTGAGCGTCTACGCGGCGTGGACCGCCGATGCCGACCCTTTGCGGCTCGCGGAGGCCGCTGCAATGGCGAAGGCCGCCGCGAGCGATGCGGGCCGGGAGGTGACGGCGAGCGCGATCCAGGCGCACGGCGGCATCGGCTTCACATGGGAGGCGGACGTGCACTGGCTCTACAAGCGCGCGCAGCTCGATGCCGCATTGCTGGGTGGCGCCAAGGAGCAGCGCGCGCGCCTGGCGGGGATGCTGGGCGAGTTCAGCGCCGCAGTCCCCACATGACGCCGTTCACCCTGGTCGCATCGCCGGGTGTCTCCTCGCCGTCGGCCTCGATCGCCGCGTAGCCGGCCGCTTCGAGCAGCTCGCGCGCGGCGTGCCGTGGGTGAAGCGCCGGACACATGCGGCTGTGCCACTCGAGGACGATCGCGCGGGCAGGATGGGAGGCGAGGCGGGCATCGCCGAGGATCGCCCACTCCGCTCCCTCGATGTCGATCTTGAGCAGGTCGGTGGGGGGCTGTTTGAAAAGATCCACGGCCGGCACCTCGATCGTGTCGGCGGCCCTGTCTCCGTCACCGGCCAGCCGGCTCTCTGAGAGTAGGCCGGTTTCAAACCTCGCCGTTGTCTCGGCATTGGACACTGCCACGGGCACAAGCTCCCAGCGTGCTGCGAGGCCATTGGCGGCGATCGTCGCACCCAGCAGCGCCGCATTGGCGGGGTCGGGCTCGTATGAGCGCATCGCGGACACCGGCCAGCGCCCAAGGGCGAAGACCCCGAACAGGCCTATGTTTGCGCCGAGATCGCCAACCCGCAGCGGCCCGAGGGAGGCGAGCGTCGCGGCGACTTCCGGCGGTGGCTCATACGACTGGCGCCCGGGCCTGAAGATCTCGTTGAAAATCTCCACGTCGCGGCTGCCATGGCGCAGGTGCACTGCCCTGCCGGTACCCCTGACCTCGTAGCGGCCCAGCGCGCCGGGACGCGCCTCCAGCGCGAGGAAGCGCGCCGCCGGGCGCAGCCAGCGAGCGGCGCGCTGTGCGGCAATCGTGCGGCGTGCGATGACGCCGCGGTGGGGCAGCCGCGCGAGCACGTTTTCCATGCTCGATGAACGCCTCCGGGGCAGTCGATATTTCCGAGCTACCCGACGATCAGAAGGTTGTTCGCGTCCTGGTCGCGGAAGAAGAACATCGGCGGCACGGGGTCGCCCATGCGCATGACCTCCGCATCGACATCGACCCCGCGCGCCTTCAGGGTCGCATAGTCGGCGTCGATGTCCTCGCTCGCGAATGCCACCCGAGTGGCGATCCCCGCCGATTCGCCCGCACGCGGCGTGACCAGCGCAAGTGTGCTCGCCGCGCCGGGCGGGGCCACTTCCACCCACCGATCGCCGTTGCCGAAGGGCGTGTCGCTGCGCTTCTCGAATCCGAGCTTGCCGACGTAGAACTCCAACGCCTCGTCCTGATCGTTCACGGGCACCATCACGGTGGAAACCTGCGTGATGCGAGTGCTTGTCGCGGTGTCGGTCATTTCCGTCCTCCTTTTTCCTTGGGTGGTTTCAAAGCTGAGACGGCGGATCACAGTCAAACTCATCGGTTCTATGGCAGTCGACTTTGGATATGTTCGTCCAACGTCGTATACATCTGGAGTATCAGGACAACCGCAATGCCACACACAACCTTCTACTTCGACCTCGGCTCGCCTTTCGCCTACCTGGCGGCCGAGCGCCTGGATGAGATCCTGCCGGAGCCTGTCACCTGGCAGCCGGTGTCGCTGGGGGCCCTATTCAAGTTCACCGGACGATCGTCCTGGGCGCTTGGCGATCCGGGCAGTCGCCAGGTTGGGATGGCCGAGGTCGAGCGCCGCGCTCTGTCCTACGACCTTCCGCCCATGCGTTGGCCGGACCCGTGGCCGACGAACTATTTGTACGCGATGCGAGTAGCGATGTACGCTTTTCGGACTGGCCGGGGGCGGCCGTTCACGATGGCGGCGTTCCGTCACGCGTTCGCTCACGGGCACGACCTCGCCCTCCCTGAGCATGTCCAGCAAGCCGCTGAGCAGGCCGGCCTCGATCCGCGTGCAGGAGACGAAGCGACCCGCGATCCTGAGATCAAGCTCGCGCTGCGAACAGCCACCGACGCAGCCCACGAGCTCGGAGTATTCGGTGTGCCCACGATCGCCATCGACGACGAGCTCTTCTGGGGAGAGGACCGCCTGCAAGACGCCGCGACGATCCTCGCTAGATTCGCTGAAGGTTGCCAGACGAGTCCTCCCAGCTAGATGTAGCGCACCTCGACGCAGACGCCTTCTATGTCTCGATCGAGCTGCTGCGCCACCCTGAGCTGCGGGGCAGGCCGGTGGTGGTCGCGGGAAGCGGGCCGCGGGCGGTGGTGACGACGGCGAGCTATGAGGCTCGGCGCTATGGGGTGGGCTCGGCGATGCCCGCCGCACGGGCGCGGAGGCTGTGCCCGGAGGCGGTGGTGCTGGCGCCGGATTTCGCCACCTATCGCACTACGTCACAGCGCATGATGGACATCGTGCGCTCGCATGTGGAGCGCGTGGAGGTGGTGGGTCTCGATGAGGCCTATCTGGGTCTCGAGGGACTGTTCAGCCCGCGCGCGGCGATGCGCCGCCTGGTGGCGGAGATCCAGAAGACGCTCGGGCTCGCGTGCTCGGTGGGGATCGGGCCGAACAAGCTCGTCGCCAAGGTTGCCTCCGACGCGGAGAAGCCGGCTGGATTCGTGGTGCTCACGCGCGAGCAGGCGTGCGCGCGCTTTGCGCAGGCGCCACCAGGGATCGTGCCCGGCATCGGGCCGAAGACCGCCGCGCGGCTTGCCGAGCTTGGGCTCGAGACGCTGCAGGCCGTGGGAGCAGCGCCGGAGGCGCTGCTCACCGAGCGCTTCGGGCCCAACCTAGGGCGGGAGTTGGGGCGACGTGGGCGCTTTGAACACGACGGCGAGGTGGGTGCTGCGCGCAAGGTCGTCTCTGAGTCGCGCGAGCGAACCTTCGACCACGACATCCACGACCCGGCGCTGCTGCGCGAGGCGCTCCAGCGGATGGCGGGAGAGCTGTGCGCGAGTCTCGCCGCGAACGAGCGCCGGGGGCGCACGATCGGGATCAAGGTGCGCTTGGATGACTTCTCCACGGTGACGCGCGCGCACACGCTGCCCGAGCCCACGTGTGACACCGCGCTGGTGAGCGGGGTCGCGCTGAGGCTGCTCGAGGACTATGCCCCCTCGCGGCCCGTGAGGCTGCTTGGAGTCCGGGTGGCAGGCCTGGCCGATGCGCGCGGCGGCATCTCCCAGCCGGGAGGCGGGTCGGCGACCGACGACAAAGGCCAGCTGGAGCTTCCCGTGTGAGCCCGCAGGACAGGGGCGGCGGACGGGGCCCCGGGCCGAGCGAAGGGAGAGGTGTAGGGTTCCGTTATGCCCCTCATCGACGCTGGCAACGTGCAGTTGAGCTACGAGCGCAGCGGCTCCGGTCCGCCGCTGCTGTTGATCATGGGTCTCTCGGGCACGCTGCTGCATTGGGGCGAGCCGTTGATGGAAAGGCTGCGTGCAGACTTCGAGACGATCGTCTACGACCACCGCGGGGTGGGCGCGAGCACTCGTGTGGAGGCGCCCTTCTCGATCGCCGATCTGGCGCGGGATGCAGCAGGCCTGCTCGATGCTCTGGAGCTGGAGTCAGCGCACGTGATGGGCATTTCGATGGGCGGGATGATCGCCCAGGAGCTGGCGCTGGCGCGCCCCGAGCTGCTCAGAACACTCACGCTGGGATGCACCTACTGCGGCGGCCCGGGCAGCTCGCTGCCCCCGCAGCCGGAGCTGGGTGCCGCGATCATGTCCGGGGATCGCGAGCGCGCGGTGAGGGCGATGTGGGAGGCCAACGTCTCCAAAGGCTTCGCCCAGGACGATGCTGGGTATGCGCGCTTTCAGGCGATCGGGCTGGAGCGTGCGGTGGCGGTGGCCGTGACGATGGAGCAGCTCTCTGCCATCACCCGCCACGACACGAGCACCCGTTTGGGGGCCCTGGAGATGCCCACGCTGGTGGTGCATGGCACCGAGGACGGGATCATCCCCGTCGAGAACGGGCGCATGGTCGCCGGCCTGATCCCCGACGCGCGCCTGGAGATCCTGCCGGAAATCGGCCATCTCTTCTTCTGGGAGCTGCCTGAGCGCTCGGCCGAGCTCGTGCGCGAGCACGCGCTTGTTCACGCCTGAGAAGGTCTAGCTGGTGAGCGCGCCTCGCCCCTTCGAGATTGCGGCTCGCGGGGTAAAGCTCGCTGGCGAGGAGGCCGGCGAGGGCCCTGCGGTTGTGTTGCTGCACGGGCTCACGGCGACCCACCGCTATGTGGTGATGGGCTCTCGCACACTCGAGCGCTCGGGGTTGCGCACAATCGCCTACGACGCGCGTGGGCACGGTCGCTCGAGCCCCGCACAGGACCCCGCGGCATACACCTATCCGTTGCTGGCCGACGATCTCGAGGCTGTGCTGGATGAGCTTGGAATCGAACGTGCGCTGCTGGCGGGTGCCTCGATGGGGGCGCATACGGCGCTTGCCTTTGCGCTGCTGCGCCCCGAGCGGGTAGCGGGAATCGGGCTCGTGACACCGGCATTCGACCCATGCGCCGACGATTCGGACTCCTATGACGCGCTAGCCGCGGGCCTGCGCGCCGACGGCGTGGAGGGCTTCGTGCTGGCATACGATTTCTCGCGCGTGCCGGCCGAGTGGCGCGCGACGGTCGAGAAGGTGGTGCGCCAGCGTCTATCGCTGCACGAGCACCCGGAGGCCGTCGCGGATGCGATGGAAGCCGTGCCCCGTTCGAGGCCTTTCCAGAGCATGGACGAGCTCGCGCGCATCGCAGTACCGGCGGTGGTGGTGGCCAGCCGCGATGAGGTCGATCCCGGTCACCCGCTGGCACTCGCGGAGGAGTACGCGCGGCGCATTCCGGATGCGGAGCTGCGAGTGGAGGAGGGGGGACCGCCCGTGCGTTCTCCGCTGGCATGGCAGGGTGGTCAGCTGTCGAAGATTCTGCTCGAGCTCGCCGGCCGGGCAGACTTTGAGCGCGGCTGATTGCTGAAGGTGGCGATGTCGAGCGCCACCGAGCAGCCGAAGCGGCCTGCGCGGTACGTGCCTACCCCACATAGTCACGGTACGTGATAACGTACGCTCGTATGTCAGTACGTGAGTGGGACGGAGCAAGCTACGACCGCATCTCCGGCGTGATGGCGGGCCTCGGCCTGAAGGTCCTCTCGCGGCTGAGCCTCAATGGCGATGAGACAGTGCTCGATGCGGGCTGCGGCTCCGGTCGCGTCACCGAGGTCTTGATCGAACGCTTGCCGTGGGGGAGGGTGATCGGACTGGATGCTTCCTCTTCGATGATCGCGGCGGCCAGGGAGCGCCTTGGTCCCGATATCGACGTGCGCGTGGGCGACTTGCTGGAGTTCGAGCTGGAGCAGCCGGTCGACGCGGTGCTCTCCACCGCAACGTTCCACTGGATCGCCGACCACGACCGGCTGTTCGCGCGCCTGCGCGCCGCGCTGCGGCCGGGTGGACAGCTGGTGGCGCAGTGTGGGGGGGAGGGCAACATCGACACGCTGCGCGGCGTGGCAAACGAGATCCTCGCGCGCGCGCCCTACGCAGAGCACTTCCGTGACTGGAGCCCTCCGTGGCACTACGCCGCGCCCGCGCGCACGCGCGAGCGCCTGCTGGCGGCGGGGTTCACGAGCGCGGAGTGCTGGCTGACGCCCGCGCCCCAGAAGCCCGAGCACCCGCGGGAGTTCCTCGCGACGATCGTGCTTGGCCCGCACGTGCAGCAGCTGCCCGAGCGCCTGCGCGACCCCTTCATGGACGACGTACTGGACGCGCTGGGGGAGCCCGTGGTGGTGGACTACGTGCGGCTCAACATCGACGCCACGGCCTGAGCGCCGTTCGCAGCAGGCTCGTCCACAACCGCGCCGCGCAAGAGCGCGGCGTAGCGCCCACCGCGCTCCACCAGATCCTCGTGGGTGCCGCGTTCGACCAGGCGCCCGCCGTCGAGCACGAGGATCTGATCGGCCTCGCGGATCGTGGAGAGGCGATGGGCGATCGCGATCGTCGTGCGCCCACGCGCCAGCTCGTCCAGGGCGCTCTGCACGGCGCGCTCGGTCTCGGTGTCCAGGGCGCTCGTCGCCTCATCGAGGATCAGCACCGGTGGGTTGCGCAGCACGGTGCGCGCGATCGCGATGCGCTGCTTCTCCCCGCCGGAGAAGCGGTAGCCGCGCTCGCCGACCATCGTGTCGTAGCCCTCGGGCAGCGAGGCGATCAACTCGTGGATCTGCGCGGCGCGGGCGGCCTCTTCGATCTCCTCGTCGCTCGCCGTGGCGCACGCGAAGCGCAGGTTCTCGCGAATCGAGGCGTGGAACAGGTAGGTCTCCTGGGAGACCAGCCCCACCGTCGCGGCGAGCGAGCCGAGCGTCACGTTGCGGATGTCCACGCCGTCGATCTCGACGCCCCCTGCTGGGGCTCGTAAAGGCGGGCGACGAGGTAGGCCATCGTGGTCTTGCCCGAGCCCGTCTCTCCGACGATCGCCGTGCGCGTGCCGGCCGGGATCTCAGCCTCGATTTCGCGCAGTGTCCAAGGAGCGCCCTCTTCGTAGGCAAACCACACGTCGCGCAAACCTCACATCGCCGCGCACCCCCTCCAGCACGCGTGCATCGGGCGCCTCGACGATGTCCACGGGCAGGTCGAGATACTCGAAGATGCGCCCGAACAGCGCGAGCGAGGTCTGCACTTCCACGCCCACCGAGAGCAGCGACTGGATCGGGAACAGCACGCGCGTCTGCAGCGTCGTGAACGCAACCACCGTGCCGATCGAGATCGCGTTCGAGCCGTGCGCGAGGCTCCAGCCGGCGAACCAGTAGACGAGCGCGGGCATCACCGCGAAGCTGATCTGCACCGAGGCCATCCGCCAGCGGCCGGCCATCCGCGCGCGTACCTCCAGGTCGGCAAGCTGCGCGACTCGCCGCCGAAGCGCTCCACCAGCTCGGGGAGCGGCCCATCGTCTTGCCGAGCAAGATGCCCGACACCGACAGCGACTCCTCCACCAGCGTGGAGATGTCGGCGAGGCGGCCCTGGCGCACGGCGGTGATGCGCCTGCGCTCCTCGCCCACGCGACGCGTCAGCCACACGAAGAAGGGCAGGAGCGCCAGCGAGAACGCCGCGAGCTGCCAGTCGAGCAGCACCATCGCGACAACCACCGCCACCACCGTGGTGACGTTCTGCACGATCGAGGTGGCGGTGGAGGTGACGACGTTGTCGATCCCGCCGATGTCGTTGGCGATCCGCGACTGGACCTCGCCCGTGCGCGTGCGCGTGAAGAAGGCAAGCGACATCCGCTGCAGATGGGCGTAGACAGCGGCGCGCAGGTCGTGCATCACCTGCTGGCCCACGAGGTTGGAGATCCACGTCTGCGCGACCCCGAGTGCACCGGTCATGATCGACAGCGCGATCATGCCGGCGACGAGCAGCGTCAGTTCGTGCGTGTCCTTGTTGGGCAGCGCGCTGTCGAGGATGCGCCGCAGCAGGAAGGGGCTGATCACGCCGAGCCCCGCGGCAAGGAAGATCAGCGTCAACAACCCCGCCGAGGCGCACACGGTAGGGCCTGAACAGCGCGGCGATCCGTCTCAGCGATGCCGGCGCTGCGGGCAGGTCTTGCGTCTGTGGGCCAGTGCGCATCGCGCGGCGCCCATCGCCAAAGCCGCCTCCGCGTTCCGCCGTGGTGGCTCATGGTCGACCATCTCCCAGGTCGTCGGTCGCGAGGCGGGCGATCATCAAGACGACTGTATCGGCCTCTTGCGGATAGCTCCGGCTCGCCTCGGAGTACCCAGCGTCACTACGCTTATGACGTGAACCTGCTCCCGAGTGAGATCCGCGTGCTGGGGTGCCTGCTGGAAAAGCAGCGCACCACGCCCGACGCCTACCCGCTGTCGCTGAACTCGCTGCGCCTGGCGTGCAACCAGTCCACGAGCCGCGATCCGGTGGTGGATTACGACGACGGGGCGCTGCGCGACGCGCTGCACCGCCTGGAACGGCGCGGCTACACGCGCCTGGCCTCGGGCGCGGGCTCGCGCGCGCCCAAGTACCGCCACCTGCTCGCCGACGCGCTGCCGCTGCCCGACGACGAGCAGGCGCTCCTCTGCGTGCTGATGCTGCGCGGCGCGCAGACTCCCGGCGAGCTCAAGCAGCGCGCCGACCGGCTGCATCCCTTCGGTGGCTTGGATGAGGTGCACCAGGGCCTCGCGCGCCTGATCGAGCGCGGGCTCGTGCAGGTTCTCGAGCGCCGCCCCGGCCAGAAGGAGGAGCGCTATAGGCAGCTACTGGGGGAGGGGGCGGAAGATGCGTCGGAGCCTGTCCCCCTGAGCCGCTCCGTGGGCGCCGCACCGGTCGGTGTGCCCGCGGTGGCGACTCCCAGCGCGGCCGGCCTCGAGGAGCGAGTCGCACGCCTCGAGCGCGAGGTCGCCGAGCTGCGAGCGATGGTGAGCGCGTCGTGACGCACCTGCTTGCCTCCGTCTCGGACACCGCAACCGGTGTAGGAATCCCGGTGGCGATCGTCGCTGGGCTCGTCTCGTTTCTCTCACCCTGCGTGCTGCCGCTGGTGCCGGGCTACCTCTCGACGGTGATCGGCGTGGCGCCCGCGGACATCAAGGACACGAGCACGCGGCGGGTTCTCGTGCCGAGCCTCTTGTTCATCGCATCCTTCTCGCTGATCTTCATCCTGCTCGGACTCTCGGCCACAGCGCTCGGCTCCACATTGAATACTCACAAGACGACGCTCGAAAAGGTTGGGGGCGTGTTGATCGTGCTGATGGGCATGGTCTTCCTCGCGACACCCTTCGTGGACCGGCTGAACTTCCAGTGGCACTCGGAGTCGCTCATGCGCATGGCCGGCCGCGGCGGCCCGCTGGTGGCGGGCGCGGCGTTCGCGATCGCCTGGACGCCCTGTACGAGCATCACGCTGGGGGCGATCCTCACGCAGGCGGCGATCTCCAGCTCGGCCGCGCACGGCGCGCTGCTGCTGGCGTTCTACTCGATTGGCTTGGCGATCCCGTTCCTGTTGATCGCGCTGGCATTTGAACGCATGACCAATGCGCTGACGGTCGTCAAGCGTCACTTCCCCGCGATCATCGCAACAGGAGGCGTGGTGATGATCGCGCTGGGGCTGCTGATCCTCACGGGGGAGTTCACAGTGCTCAACGCCAAGGCAAATCTGCTGCTTCAGGGCACCGGGCTCGACGTCTCGAGCGTCTGAGCTTTGCGGGCTCTGTAGCGCTGTTCCCAGCTGCGCTGGTTGCGTTTGGCGTCCAGCACGAACGGCGAGAAGGCGATCGCCTTGAGGATCGCCCTGTTGATCAATGAGTCGGGGAAGGGGAGCGGGCGCAGCACGTCCACGAAGAGCACGACGCGCGTCTCATCGGTGTCGTTCCAGACCTCGTGGTTGAAGGTGTCGTCGAAGATCATGCTCTGGCCCTCCTCCCAATGGCGGATCTCATCGCCCACACGGATGCGGCACTGCTCGGCTTTGCGGGGCACGATCAGGCCGAGGTGGTAGCGCAGCACGCCTTTGTATGGCCCGCGGTGGTCGAGGATGTGCTTGTGGGGGGAGAGGATCGAGAGCATCGCCGTGGTCATTCCGGGGATTTCGCGCATCAGGGCCGCGGTGCGCGGACACATCTCCACACCGAGGTCGGCCTGGAAGCCATAGCCGTAGATGAAGAAGGTCTTCCAGCGGTCGTCGTCGGTGATCTCGATCTGGTCCTTGGAGATGTCCTGGAAGTTGGGCAGCGCCTCGCGGTCCTCCAGCACGCCGAGCAGCTCCTCGCGGATCGTCTCCCAGTTCTGCTCCACGTGCGCCACCCACGGGAAGCGCGCCAGCGGAAAGAAAGTCTCGTCGCCAACCAGCGAGCGCTGGCCGATGAAGCGCTCGATCGGGACGAGGATGCGTTCGCCGACGGCGATAGTCCACTCAACGACGCGCTCCCACAACGACTTCGACATGGCCTCTGCCTCCCGGTTTGACGCGGTCAGTTTGACGCAGTGAAGATCCAAGCTTACGACTTGCGCGGACGACTCGATTCGCCGTCGGCGCAAGTCACACGTCTACCGAGCCTCGCTTACGCAGCCTCGCGAAGGGCCGCCAGCTCGGGCGACTCCGCGAGCTTCTTCAGCGCGCGCTGCTCCAGTTGTGAGGCCCGCTCCGCGGAGAAACCGAGGCGCTTGCCGATCGCGGTGAGCGTCTGGGGCTCCTCGCGGCCGGTGCCGAAGCGCAGCGTCAACACGGTCCGCTCGGTGTCGGGCAGCGAGGCGATCGCGCGGTGCACGATGCGCTCGCGCTCGTTCTCGTAGGCGATTTCCTCAGGGGCCTCCTGCTCGGCGGGCAGAAGGTCGCCCAGCGCGGTGTCGCCGTCTTCGCCGACCTGCTGGTCGAGGCTGACGAGCGCGTTGCGCTGGTGTCGCACTTCTTCGACCTGCTCGAGCTCGAGGCCGGTCTCCTTGGCGAGCTCCTCGTCGGTGGGCTCGCGGCCGAGGCGCACCGAGAGCTCGCGCTCGACACGACCGACCTTGCGCGAGCGCTGCGCGACGTGCACGGGCAGGCGGATCGTGCGCCCGGAGTTCTCCAGGCCGCGCTGGATCGCCTGGCGGATCCACAGGGTTGCGTAGGTGGAGAAGCGAAAGCCCTTGCGCCAATCGAACTTCTCGCTGGCGCGGATCAGGCCGAGCATGCCCTCCTGCACGAGGTCGGCCAGGGGCAGCCCCTGGTTCTGGTAGCGCCGGGCGTTGGAGGCGACGAGGCGCAGGTTGGAGTTGATCATCAGTTCCTTGGCGTGCAGATCGCCGCGCTCGATGCGCTGGGCGAGTTCGAGCTCCTGCGCGGGCGTGAGCAGGGGGTAGCGCCGCGAGTGCGCGAGCAGCTGGTCGACGGACTCCGGGATGAAGCTTTCGGCGGCCGCGGCGGCCAATGCGGCGGCACTGGGCTGCTCCACTCGAGTCTCGGAGGCCTCAGCGGCGGGCTCGGCGACGAGCACGGGCGAATCCGCCGTCGCGTTCTCGGTGGCATCCACGGGGTCGAGTGGGGGGAGATGGGTGATGTTGTCTGCCATGAGGGGTCTTTCTGACTTGGAAACGTCTGGGAGGTGGGGCATTGCCTGCCGGCCTATCAGCGCCCCGGCTATCGGGGAGCGGCGAGCCGGCCTGCGGAAACTCTCTAATCCGATGCTTGGAGTCGGGATTCTAAACCATATTAGTTGCGTTGTCAATCATTCCTGCTGGAGCAGCGTTGCCGAGCCGACCTTCCAGAACGTATACGCGCGAAAACGCCCCGTGGTGCTTAATCGGGTGCTTTTTGCGTGTACCCGCTTTCTCCTTCCCAAAGCCCACGAATGGCCCAGAAGTTGCTGTATCTTGCGGCCATCCTGCGGGTGATTGCGCGAGAGTGGGGACGCATCGGCTGCCTGGGGTTCGGCGGCCCGCCCGCACACATCGCGATGCTGCGGCGTTTGTGTCTGGATCGAGAGTGGCTCAGCGAGGAGGAGTTCGAGCACGCGGTGGCCGCCTGCAACCTGCTCCCTGGGCCCGCCTCCACGCAGCTGGCGATCTTCTGCGCGTGGCGCGTCGCGGGACCCGCGGGCGCGCTGGTGGGCGGAATGGCGTTCATCGCACCGGGTCTGATCGCGGTGCTTGCCCTGGCGGGAGTGTTTCTGGCGCCCCACCCTCCCACCTGGGTGCTCGGCGCGGGTGCCGGCGCGGGCGCCACGGTGGCCGCGGTGGCCCTCCGCGCAGGTTTCAGCCTTGCTCCTTCGAGCTTTGCCCGCGCGAGTATCGACGTGGGCGCAGGCATCGGTGGCGCTTGGAACTCGCCGGCGTCAGAGGGAGAACCGCCTGCACGGCGGACACACAGCCCGCAGGGACGCCGTACGCGCTGGGTGCTCTACGCAACGCTGGGAGCGCTCGCGGGCGCCGTGCTCGGCGCGGGGGTGGTGCTGGTGCTGCTCGGATGCGGCGTGCTGGAGTTGACCCTGCGCGGCGGGTTCGCGCGGGGTTTCGCCGTAGCGCTGGCGATACACCCCGCGCAGCGTCTGCGACTGACGCTGGCGCAAATGCCGCGGCTGCCTCTAGCTCTGGCGGGCGCTGCGGGCACCGGCGGCCTGGGCGCGCTCGCGTGGACCTCGCTGAAGGTTGGGGCGCTGTCCTACGGCGGCGGGTTCGTGATCGTGCCGCTGATGCGCGCCGACGCCGTGCATGTCTACCACTGGATGAGTGGCTCCCAGTTTCTCGACGCAGTGGCGCTCGGCCAGGTGACCCCTGGTCCAGTGACACATACGGTTGCGGTCGTGGGCTATGCGGCGCATGGCCTCGGCGGCGGCCTGCTGGCCGCGCTGATCGCCTTCACGCCCTCGTTCGTGTTCATCCTGATTGGCGCTCGCCACTTCGAGGGGCTGCGCCGCGACCCTCGCGCGAGCGCCTTCCTCGATGGCGCCGGACCGGCCGCGATCGGCGCGATCGTCGGCTCGGCTGTACCGCTCGCGCTCACTATCACCGAGGGATGGCAGGTGGCCGTGCTGGGCGCCGCGGCGGTTGCGCTGCTCGGACTGCGCCGCTCGGTGCCCATTACGATTCTCCTCGCCGGCCTTGCCGGTGTGGGGCTCGCGCTCGCTGGCGCGCCGATTCCTCATTGAGCTACTCCGCGCGTATGCGATATCGTATGACGCAGCGTATACGTACTCGGGCACAAAAAGGAGTGCAGACATGACTTCAACGGCGACCGCGACCGTCCGCATTCGGACCAAAACCCGCGATCGACTCAAGCGGCTGGGTCGAGAGCGAGGGCTCAGCACTCCCGATCTTCTGGAGGCACTTGTCGCGAGTGCCGAGGACGAGCAGATATTGGCTGGACACGAGGCGGCGATGGAGCGCGTGATGGCCGATTCCCAGCAGGCAGCGGCCTACCGCGCGGAGGTCGACGTATGGGACGGCACCCTGCTGGACGGACTGAAAGATCTCGGGTGACGGGGGTCCCGACCGCGAGGCAGGGCGATGTCTGGAATGCTCGTCTGGAGCCCGTTTTGGGCCACGAGCAGGGTGGAACCCGACCGGTGATGATCGTCAGCGTCGACCAGTTCTCATCGGGGCGGGGCGAGATGTGTATCGCTGTCCCACTCACACGGACCGACCGAGATTCACCGCTGCACGTTCGCATTGGGCCCCCCGAGGGGGGCCTGACGGCCGTCAGCTATGCCCTACCCGAAAACATCCGCTCGATCTCACGCGGGCGCCTCGCCGAGCGGCGCGGGCAGGTGCGTGACGCCACCCTCGAGCAGGTGCTCCGGCGCATTCACCTGCTTACGCGCCTTCCGCGTTGACTAATCCGTACATTGCCTTCTCAATAGATTGAGGCCAGAGGTACAGTTGCGCCAGAACTGTTTTCATAATCTCCAACTGCAACGCACATTGTTGGCGATGCGCAGGAAACGCCCGCTAGCTTGCTTAGCTTCGCCCCTATGGGTATCGCGATAGGTTGCAAAAGCCATTCCGTGCCGTTCCACTGCGTGGCAATACCTATCTTTGTGCCGATCCCATTCGTGGAACTCCCTACTGCAACACATGCTGTAGTCGACACGCAAGATATTCCCCCGAGAGTAGTCGATGCGGCGCCTAGAGGGTTTGGAGTTGACTGAGTTGTCCATTCTGTTCCGTTCCATTGCTCCGCCAATGTCACGCTTGCTGTCCGTGTCCCGTCATCCCCGACAGCTACGCAATGCATAGAGGATACGCAAGACACGCTGGTAAATAGATTGACTGCTTCTTCCCCGGCAGCAACATTGCGAGTTTCTTGGATGGCCCATTCGGAGCCGCCCCATCGCTCACCGAGTGTCTTGCTTCCGTTAAGCGGGACTTCCCCGGCGGCTGTGCATCCGGTGACCGAAGTGCATGAAACGCTTCTGAAGAGCCTGGGAGTGAAGCCGGAGTGAGATGTCGCCTGAATTTTCCATTCTGTGCCGTTCCAATTCTCGGCTAGTGTGTACTCGGAGAATCTGGAAGGTAGATACCAGCCGACAGCAACGCAGTTAGTAGTTGACGTACAAGAAACGCCGTCCAGAACACTGGTGGTACCTTCTGTTGGGCTTGGAATGGATTGTATTTTCCATTCCGTCCCATTCCACTGCTCAGCCAAAATTATGATAGCACCGGAACTGCTTTCATAGTTTCCCACTGCGATGCAGGCAGTTGATGACGTACATGATATCCCACTCAGGCGGCTCGCCTTTGCGCCTGACGGATTAGGCGTGGTCTGTATTTTCCATTCTGTCCCGCTCCACTGCTCCGCCAAAGTGACCGTCGCGCCGGAGCTGTTTTCGTAATTTCCGACCGCAATACAAGCAGTCGACGATGTACACGATACTCCCTCTAGGTAGCTCTTCTTTCCTCCACTCGGACTAGGCGGAGACTGACTCGACCATCCAAGTCCATACCTGTCCCCGAATGCAGCAAACGCTTCGCCCTCTTTCGTAAGAACGCTGTGTTCCAGCTCCATCTCCCAGCCATTAGCGTTACGTGAGTAGATAATCAGTGCCTTCAGCCATCCCGCTTCGTGGTAAGGCTTGGCATGGGTAAGCATTTCGGTCATGTCTTTTTCCGCTTCAGCATTGGTGATACCACCACTGCCGCATTCTTCGCCCCCGTGCGCTTCTTTATCGCAGTATCCGACCTCGGAAACGACGATGTTATTCTGTCCTGAGGTCATCTTAGCCTGCACGGCGGGAACGGATTCGATGCCACGACTATCTCCTGCTTCCGCGCCCGCAGGAGGGCCATATGGATGGAAATACCAACCCTTGATTTCGGTCTCTAATTTTGGCTGAGCTGCATACATCGCTGGAACCCAATCGTCGCTGATACAAAGCGGCTTTGGGGGTTCTTCTGTGCAGTATTGCCCACATTCGGTGGCCGTGCAGTCATATCCAATGGCGCCGATATAGATATCACTCGGGGGAATGCCGATCGTCGCAGCTTCGTGCAGCACTTCGACTACTACATTGGCATACTCCTTACCGTTGTACTGTGGGGTCGTGAAGTTCCAAGGCTCGTTCATCGGTTCGAAAAGAACTGCTCGACCTGGGGTCTTTTCGTTGACGAATTTCAGGATCGCCGATGCTGACTTTGCAAACCCTTCTGCATATCCCTTGATGGTATTCTTGCCTTCTTCTTCTTCCTTCTTGCTTCGGGTCTGTGGAAATTCGGGATCGGACTTCGACTGGTAGCCCGCACGGTCATATCCTTTGTACTCAATGGTTATCACAGGAATCATGCCTGCGTTGATCGATATTTCGAGAGGATCCCCAGACTTGGGGAGTTCGCCAGCTTCCCAGTCGATACCAGTTTCTTTTTCTTCTCCGCTCGCTCCGTGGGGACCTCCGCCACGATCGTATGCTATATTATGCGCGGTGAAATCTCCAGTTGACCCAAGCCAACGGCCGCCGCTATTTCCGTTTAGGCCAAGCCACAAAGGGCTGGGCATCGGGTCATAGCCAAACTGGTCGAAGGCCGTAGCGGACGATGTTCCATTGGTATTCGTGACTGATATACCCAGAAGACCGGTGCCTGCTGGACTCGTCCCCTTCATGACTGTCGATGATTCCACAGTTACCCCCGTAGCCGAGTTGCTGCCAAACTTGACCGTCGAGCCAGCGATGAAGCCGGTTCCTGTAATGGTGACGGCGGTGCCACCCGCTTCGGTCCCGTTGTTCGGGGAGATGCCGGTGATCGTCGGAGCTGCGGCGAGTGCCAACGCAGAGGACCCCAGAACGAAGGTCAAGCACAGCGATGTAAACAGACCTGCGAACCGCATATAAGACCTCACGCCGCCCCCCCAACTTAGCTGTTCTGAATAGGTCAACCAAGCGAACTAGCGCAAAGTTGTTCAAACACCATAGATCTGAACAGGTAGCGGCGTCTACGACAACGGTTGTCTCTTACTTGCCAGCTTTAGGAGGCTGCAACTTGGCCTTACCGGCGCTTATCTGCAGCGTCCGCACCGGTCTGGGTGGTGAAGACGGAAGATCCCCCGTCGCCGAGGACCCGGCGCGTGAGCCCCGGGAGCAGCAGGCGGGCGCAGGCAGCGAGGTAGTAGGGGCGGGGCACGTAGCGCTCCGCCCGCCCGCGCAGTCCGGCATCGAGGATCGCCTCGGCGGCGTGGTCGGGGGTGGAGACGATGCGGCGGGTGCTGCGGTTCGCGAGCAGCTCGCGCGCGGGGAAGCCCTCGGTGGCGATGAAACCCGGGAACACCACGCCCACGTGCACGCCGTGGGGGCGCTCCTCGGCGTATAGGGCATCGCTCCAGCCTGCGAGGGCGAACTTTGCGGCCGAGTAGGCGCCGGCTCCAGGTCGCGCCACGCGGGAGGCGGTTGAGGCGACGTTGACTATCGCCACTGGGGCGCTCGCGCGCAGCAACGGCAGCAGTGCCTCGGTGAGGCGCACGACGGCGTCGAAGTTGAGCTCCATCGTGCGCTTCACGTTGGCATAGCCGCCGTCAGCGAAGGTGGAGCGCCATGACGCTCCGGCGTTGTTCACGAGCAGCGTGAGGCGCTCGTGGTGAGCTTGAACGTGCTTGAGCATCCGTGTGGGGGCGTCCTCGGCGGTGAGGTCTGCGGCCAGATAGGTGGTGGGTGCCGGAAGTTCGCTCGCCAGGCGCGCCAGACGCCCCTCTCGCCGCGCGACGAGGATCAGCTGCGCGCCCGGCTCGCGTGCGAGCCGGCGGGCCGTCGCCTCGCCGATGCCGCTGGAGGCGCCTGTGACGAGCGCGATGAGCGGCCGCGAGGGCGTCGTTATCGGAGCATTGGGGCTCGAAGAAGATCGACGAAGCACGGCGCTCGGCCCGCGTGGTCTCGATGGCTGGCGGCTACTGCTCGCGCAGCGCGCTCGCGCCCAGCGCGGCGGCGGCGAGGGCGGTGCCCGTGACCATCACGCTGGCGAACTTGGGCAGATATCCACGACGCCCACCCGCGATACCGGCCACGGCATCGGCCACGTCGCAGGCAAGACCCGCGGTGAGCCACTGGCGCTGGGTCTCGCCCTCACTGCTCATCGCGCCGTAGGCCAAAGCGATGTCGCGCGCGCCAAACAGCCGCGCCAGATAGGGCGCCTGCGGGTTGGCCTTGGAGTCCAGCCCGAACAGCTTGCCCGCGGGGCGCGGCGTCAGCCACGAGGCGGCACCGACGGCGATCCGCAGGCCGGCGAGGGCGTTGATGATGTTCGAGCGATTCATCTGGGGAAGACTATCGCAAACGTGGGACCACGGCCACAACGTCGGCACATCCGCGAGCGGCGCGAGGCAAGAGTCAGATACGGGGCGTGGCGTTTTGAGTCAGCGCCTGGTCGAGGTCGGTTCGGAAGCGGATCGGATCAATCGGGCCGGCGTCCATAAACGCAGCAAGGGCCACGGCCGCCGGCACCAGACGCTGCCGCACGACCTCGCCGTTATCAGCTTGTGGTTGACGCTCTATGTCTTCGCGTGTCATAGGTGGAGTGTAGCTTTTGCACAAGACGGCACAGGACACAGATAGGGCTGCCCATAGGTTCATGCTGCGCGGAACCAGCCGAAGGCACAGCAATGCAAAACGGCACATCACAGGGCATGCGCCAACCGCAACTGGCGACCCAGCGACCACTCCCACCACGCGACCCGCCAAGGCGGCCGGATGGCCGCCTCCTTCCTGTCCTTTTCGCAAGGCATGCGCGAGGCGGTAGTCTCGACCGATGGAGCCGACCTCCTCACAGCTTCCCGCGGAGGGCTACCAGCTGAAGGGGATCTCGCCGCGCGCCTTCCAGCACCCTGCCGATCGCGCCGCGACGGCTGCGCTGGGCTCGATTCCGTACCTGGATACGGTGGTGCGAAAGCTCGTGGAGCTGGGCTACGAGCGCGCGCTGCGCCAGAGCTATCTGGGCTCTTCGGTGCGGCTCTCCGAGGAGCAGTTGGGGGATGTGTGGCGCGAGCACGCGATCGCCTACACCACGCTCGACATGAGTGAGGTGCCCGATCTGTATCTCACCCAGTACCCCTCGCCCAACGCGCTCGCGATCGGCTCGAGGCGCCCGATCGTGGTGGTGCAGTCCGAGCTCGTGGGGCTCCTCGATGCTGGGCAGCGCCGCGCGGTGTTCGCGCACGAGGCCGCGCACATCCTCGCCGATCACCAGCTCTACCGCACGGCGCTCTACATCCTCCTGCTGCTCACGCGCTCCTCGCGCCTGTTGCTCCCGCTCGCGCCGGTGCGCACGGCGCTCTTGGAGTGGGAGCGCGCCACGGAGCTCTCCGCCGATCGCGCCGCGGCGCTCGTTACGCGCGATCCACTCACGGTGTGCCGCACGCTGATGTGCCTCGCGGGCGGTGCGATGGTGGATGAGCTCGACCTCGACGCCTTCATGCGCCAGGGCCTCGACTACACCGAGCAGGGCGGCGGCCTCGAGCGCCTCACACGCTGCTCATCGACATGGGGGTGAGCCACCCGATGCCCGTGAAGCGCACGCGCGAGCTGATGGAGTGGGTGCGCTCGGGCGAGTTCGATCGCATCGTGAGCGGCGAGTACCCCACGCGCGACGAACCCCTCGATCCGCGCGCGGAGAGCAGCGAGGCCGTCTCCCACTACGCCGAGCGCTTCCGCGAGGCCTTTCGCGACGCGGGCGAGTCGATCAACTCGGTGGGCCAGGAGTTAGCCGGCTGGCTGCGCGGGAGCGAGAAGGACGCGGAGGAGCCTCCGGAGAAGGAATAGGAAGGCTCCGCCCTCCGGGCTACGCAGCGGGTCGCGCAGCCGGAGCGTCTGCTCTCGCGAGAATCGCCGGCCGCGCGGCCGGCACAGCGCAGCGGCTCGCGCTTCAGTGGCCGCGCGTCAGGACGCGGTGGGGGTGGGGGCAGGGCGGGTGGGGGACCATTTCCCCTGCCCATAGCGCGCCAGCTCCAAGCGCGCCACCACACCGCGGTGCACCTCGTCGGGCCCATCGGCGAGGCGCAGCGCGCGCGCCACGATCCACGCGGCGCCCAAGGGGAAGTCGTCGCTGAGTCCCGCGCCGCCGTGCAGCTGCATCGCCATGTCCACAACGCCCTGCGCCATGTTGGGGACGGCGACCTTGATCTGCGACACCGCGCCGAGCGCCTGCGGGGACTTCTGATCCACGAGCCACGCGGCGTGCAGCACATGCAGGCGCGCCTGGTCGATCGCGATGCGCGCATCGGCGATCCTTTCGCGATTCCCCCCCAGGTTGGCGAGCGGCTTGCCGAAGGCGTTGCGCTCGCCGGCGCGCCGGCAGGCCAATTCCAGTGCGAGCTCGGCGAGGCCGATGAGGCGCATGCAGTGGTGGATGCGTCCAGGCCCCAGGCGCGCCTGCGCGATCGTGAAAGCCTCGCCGGGCCCGCCGATGATCGCGCTAGCCGGCAGGCGCACATCGGTGAAGCTCACCTCGCCGTGGCCGCCGGGCGCGTCGAGGAAGCCCATTGTGGTGAGCATTCGCTCCACCTTCACGCCCGGGGAGTCCATCGGCACGAGCACCATCGAGTGCTGGTGGTAGCGATCGGCGCTCGGGTCTGTGAGACCCATGAAGATCGCCACCCTGCAGTTGGGGTGCCCCACGCCTGTGCTCCACCACTTGCGTCCGTTGAGCACCACCTCCTCGCCCTCCAGCATTGCGGTGGCCTGCATGTTGGTGGCATCCGAGGAGGCCACATCGGGCTCGGTCATGCAGAAGGCCGAGCGGATCTCCCCCGCGAGCAGCGGCGTCAGCCAGCGCTCGCGCTGCTCGGGCGAGCCGAAGTGCAGGAGCACCTCCATGTTGCCCGTATCGGGGGCGTTGCAGTTGAAGACCTCGCTCGCGATCAGCGAGCGCCCCATGCGCTCGGCGAGCGGTGCGTACTCGACGTTCGCAAGGCCCGCGCCGTGCGTGGGGTCGGGGCAGGAAGAGATTCCACAACCCCTGCGCCTTGGCCTGCGCCTTGAGCTCCTCCACCAGCGGCGCCACCACCCAGGGGTCCCTTAGGGCGAGCTGCTCGCGGTGGTGGGCCTCCTCGCGGGGGCTTATACGGGTGGCGATGAACGCATCCACCCTCTCCAGCAGCTCACGCGTGCGGGGGGAGGGGGCGAAGTCCATCAGCGCACAGCCATTCCCACGATGGGCACCAACGGCAGACGGCGCTCGCGCGATGGCGCACGCTCAGGCGCCACACGCCCGTGCATCAGCCCGCATCCAGATCGAGGACCACCTTGCCGGTGGCCGTGCGGCGTTCGAGCGCCAGCAGCGCCTGTGCGGCCTGCTCGAAGGGAAAGCGCACGCCCACGATCGGCGCCACGACTCCACGCTCGATCATCGCGTGCAGTGCCGCGCCGATCTCGCGCGTCTCCTTCGCGTGGCTCGTCGCCCAGTGGCCCCAGCCGGCGCCCACCACCTCGGTGTTGTTGAGCAGCAGGCGGTTGACCTTCACCTCGGGAATCGAACCGCCGGTGAAGCCCACTACGACGACGCGTCCGTTCGCGCGCAGCGAGCGCAGGCTGTCGGTGAAGCGATCGCCGCCCACCGGGTCGAGCACCACATCGACGCCCCCTTCGGAGATCGACTTGGCTTCGTCCTTCCAGGGACCATCCGAGCGCACCACATGGTTGGCGCCGGCCTGCTCGGCTACGCGCTGCTTCTCATCGCTCGAGACGACCGCGATCGTGCGTGCGCCGAGGCCCCTCGCTACCTGCAGCGAGGCGGTGCCCACGCCCCCCGCGGCGCCGTGCACGAGCACCGTCTCGCCCTCCTGCAAGCGCCCGCGCATCGCCAGCGAGAAGTAGGCCGTGTGGTAGTTGAGGATCAGCGCCGCACCCTGTGCGAAGTCGAGCGCGGGAGGGAGGGGGAAGGTGAAGAACTCAGGCGCCACAACTCTCTCCGCGAAGGCGCCCAGCCCGCAGAAGGCCGCCACGCGGTCGCCCTCCTTCACCGCGGCGCCGGCGGGGGCGCTGCGCACGATGCCGCCAACCTCGCTTCCCGGCACGAAGGGGAGGGGCGGCTTGAGCTGGTAGAGACCGCGCGTCTGCAGCAGCTCCGGGAAGGAGACCCCCGCGGCGTGCACCTCGATCTCCACTCCCTCGCCCGGCGTGAGCGGGTGCACGGAGTCGGGCTCGGGCACCTCCTGCAGGCGCAGGGCGCTCTCGGGGCCCGAGAGCTCGACGATCTGGATTGCTTTCATGCGCGTGGGCTCAGGTGGACTCGTTGGAGAGTAGCTCGGGTCGGCTCGGCGGAAAATGGCTCAGGCGGCTTGCCAGTTGGCGAGGGTGAGCAGCGTTCGCGAGCTCACCCCCGAGCCGGCAAGTATGCACGTGTGCCCGGCGCGACGCCACGTCAGCACCGTCGCAGCGCCGGAGCGGAGCACCTGAAAGCGCACCCCATGCCAGCTTGTTGCGTGGCCCGTGGTGGGGATCGCGAGCGGCGCTCCCCCGACGATCGCATACCCGATCCGCCGCGTGGCGCCCGAGCTGGTGGAGGAGTAGAAGACGGTCGTCACCGTGCGCCCGCCAACGGTGTCGGTGCGGGCGCCCGCGGCGTGCCAGCCAAAACGCTTGCCCCAATAGGGGTAGGCGATGCCATCGGCGGAGATCGTGAGGCGCCCCGGCGCGCTCGCGGACTCCCGGGGAGCACTCTGCGTGGAGGTTCCCAGCGCGAGCGCCGAGGCCTGCTGCACGCTCGGCGCACCACTCCCGCCGCTGTTCAGAAGCAGCACCAGCGCGAGAATCATCGCCGCGAGGCTTGCCACGGCGCCGGCCAGGAGCGGGCGCCCCGACCAGCTGCGCTGCAGGCGCGGCGCCCCATCCGTGAGCTCGCGGATCGCATGGTGAAGCGAGGCGGGCGCCCGCACATCCAGGCCGCCGATCAGCGCCGCGGTGACGCGCTGTGTCTCCTTATCGGTGTCTGTGGGGGTTGGCATGTCGCTCATATCGCTCGCTCCTCATCCATGAGGACTCCCTTGGGGGCCGGAGCTTCCCCGGTGGAGACTGGAGCGTCCTTGTTGGGCGCCGTCTCCTGCGCCGTGGTGCTCCCCAGCTCGCGCGAGACCCGCTCGCGGGCGCGAAATACGCGCGTGGCGATCGTCGCCTCGCGCGTCTTCAGCGCATCGCCGGCCTCGCGGTAGGAGAGGCCGAGCACGTCCACCGCCACCAGCGCCAGCCGATAGTTCTCGGGCAGGCGGGAGATCGTCGCGAGGACCTCGCGCGCCTCGAGCACATCCTCGGGGCGATCGCGGGGCCGCGGATCGGCGGGGTCGAGATCCTCGAGCGCGGCGCCCGAGGCGCGCGGCCGGCGCCCCGCATCGCGGCGCTGAGTGAGGAAGGTGTTGCGCAGCACCCGCATCAGATACGCAAGCTCGTCCTGACCGCGCAGCACACGCGGGCGGGCGAGCACCCGCGCGAAGGTCTCCTGCACGAGATCCTCAGCGTCCTGGGGAGATCCGCATAGGCCCCACGCCGCCCGGTAGAGACGGTCCACATGCTGGGGCAGCGACTGGGGATCCAGGCGGGGCATTTCTCACTCCCGCACGGAGCGTGCGTGGATGCGTGACATATCGCACGACTGTAGCGCCCGGAAGGTTTGCGGTGTTGGGGCGTCCTCGCATTTGAACAGTCCCATAACTCGACCCCAGGAGGTCCGGTGAGACACCCTTCCGCTCGCGTTCCCCATCCCGCTTCTCGTTCCAGTGCTGCTCGTGCATCTCTCCTCGCGGCAGCGGCGCTCACGCTCCTCACGTCCGTGCTCGCCGGCTGCGGCAGCAGTAGCAGTACGAGCACCACCAGCGCCGCCAACTCGGCGACCGCCAGCACGGCGGCCCAGAACGGACCCTACGGTGTGCCGAGCTCCACGAGCGCCGCCTCCACCGCCACAAGCACGGCTTCCTCCGCGACCACGAGCGCCGCCGCTCCGAGCGCCACCGCGGTGGTGGTTGGCACCAAGCACGGCAAGCTCGGAACGATCCTTTCGGCCGGTGGCAAGCACCTCACGGTGTACATGTTCGAAGGCGATAAGGGCACCGCCTCGAGCTGCACGGGCGCCTGCGCACACGTGTGGCCTCCCGTCACGACGAGCGCATCGGCCACGGCGAGCGGCGCGGCGGTGAGCGGCGACCTCGGCACGATCACGCGCGCCGATGGCACCAAGCAGGTCACCTACAAGGGCCACCCGCTCTACTTCTTCGCCCGCGATGGCGACTCCGGCGATGCATACGGTGAGGGCGTGGTGGGATTCGGCGCCTCCTGGTATGTGCTGAAGCCCAGCGGCGCGAAGGTCGACAACTCCTGAGGAGCCCTATAGAACGGCCGCTGTGGGGGCGAGCTGGCTCTCGCGCCGCGCGCGCAGCCAGCTCGTGAACTCCTCGCGGGGGAGGGGTCGGGAGAGCAGGTAGCCCTGCGCGGTGTCGCAGCCCAGTTCGGCCAGGCGCCCCCACACCTCGGGGGTCTCGATGCCCTCGGCGACGACGTGCAGATTGAGATGGCGCGCGAGGTCGATCGTGGAACGCACGATCGCATCCTCGCGCGCGCTCTCGCACATGCCGGTGATAAACGAGCGGTCGATCTTCAGCTCACTCACCGGCAACTGCGTGAGGTAGGCGATCGAGGCGTTGCCGGAACCGAAGTCGTCGATCGAGACCCCGACCCCAAGCGCGCGTAGCTCCCTCAGTACGGTCGCCGCCCGCTCGGGATCGGACATCGTTGCGCCCTCGGTGACCTCAACCGTGAGGCGGTGCGCGGGCACGGCGTGGCGGCCGAGCAGCGTGCCGATGCGCCGCGGCAGTTCGGGGTCGAGCAGGTTGCGCGCGGAGAGGTTCACAGACATCGTGAGGTGCACGCCGTGATCGCGCCAGCGCGCGAGTTGCTCCAGGGCACTGTCGATCACGTGCATCGCGATCGGCCCCACGAGCGCCGTCTGCTCGATCAGCGGGATGAACTGCAGCGGCGGCACGAGGCCCCGCTCGGGGTGCGCCCAGCGCAGCAGCGCCTCCACGCCGGTGACCTTGCCGCTGCGCAGATCGGCCTGTGGTTGGTAGTGGAGGATGAACTCGCCGCGCTCGAGCGCGGGGCGAACCTGGCCAAGCAGCGTGAGGCGCGCGGCGTCGAAGTGGTCGTACTCCGCGGAGTACACCTCCACACGGCTGCGGTGCGCCTTGGCGCGATCGAGCGCTACATCCGCGCGCTGCAAGAGCGCGTCGAGGGCGCCCGCGTGCTGCGGGGCCAGCGCCAGCCCGATCGAGGCCTCGATGTTGAGCGCCACCCCCTCGAGCTCCACGGGCCGCTCGAGCGCGGCCTGCACCGCGTCGGCAAGCACAAGCGCCTCGGAGACGCCGTGCGCGCCCGTGGGAAAGGGCGCCATGAGAGCGAACTCATCGCCCGCCAGGCGCGCCAGCAGTGCCTGTTCGCCCGCCGCGCGAAGATCGACCAACGCGCGTAGACGGGCGCCGATCTCGCACAACACCGCATCTCCGGTGGCGTGGCCGAGCGTGTCGTTGATCTCCTTGAAGCCATCGAGGTCGAGCAGCAGCACCGCCACCGCCTGTCCTCGCGCGTGCTCGCGGGCGAGCGCCGCGGCGAGCCCCTCCAGGAACAGGGTGCGGTTGGGCAGCCCTGTGAGGCCGTCGTAGCGGGCGAGTCGATCGTTCTCGCGCGCCTGGCGGCGCAGCGTGCGCGAAGCGCCCGCGACGATGCGAAACAGGATCGCCCACAGCACCGCCAGACCGCAGAACACCACCAGTGCGATCGTGCGCTTGTCGTGCGCGATCGCACTGGCGATCGGGCTGTAGCTGAGATAGATCTCAAAGGCGCCCGCCGGCGGCGCTCCGGGAGTGAAGCGCAGCGGCACATACACCTCCACGAGCTGTCCCAGCCCCACCTCGCTCGCGGTCTCACCGTGCGGGCTGGGGGTGATGACCTCGGCGTTGTTGGGCCTCCCCGCCAGCGCGCCGCGAAGATCATCGGAGGGCGCGAAGCTGCGCCCCACCAGCCGGCGATCGTCGGAGTAGACGACCCTGAAGCTGGTGTTCCAGATCTTGATGCGCGCGAGGTTCTGCGCGGGCGAGCGGGCGCTGAGCTGCCTGTTCATGGCCTGCAGCTCCGCCGCGCTGAGCCCGTCGCGCAGGTCGGCGGGGGAGAGCCGCGGCTGGATTCCAAGGCGCGCGAGCATCTGCGCGGACTGGCTCGCGTCCTGCACCGCGCGCGTGACGATCTGCGCCTGCAGCACGCGCGCCAGGACGAAGCCCAGCGCCACGATCGGGACGAGGCTCAACAGCGCGACTTTTTGGGTCAGACTGAGTCGTGGCAAATGCCGACGCATAGCCCCCTAGTCGGCAGCTCGCGCTGCTTTCTGGAGCGCTGAAGCGGATGCGGCAGGTCCACGGCAGGCCGCGCCGCCGGTGTGCCGATTTCAGGCCGCCGGGCCGCCGCCTTCTGTCGCGGCGGCATCGCCCGCGCGCGGACGGCGCGTGAGGTTGCCCACCAGCAGGCCGATCACGGTCACGAGGTAGATCTGCCCAAGCAGCATCTCCAGCACCGCGAGCGCATGGCCGACGTTTGTGGCCGGGGTCAGATCGCCGTAGCCGGTGGTGGTCATCGTCGTGAAGCTGAAGTAGACCTGTTCGCTCAGCGCTTCGTGCTTACCCTGTACGAAGTACGTGGGGCCAAAGCGCGCGATCAGGCTGATCGCGAGCCCAAAGGCGAGGCCAAGGAGCAGGTAGATCGAGAGCGCCCCGGCGACTGCCTGCAGAGTCACGCCCCGGCCGCGTATCAGCCGCACGACGCCGCGCACGAGCACCACGAGCACGATCCCCACCACGAGCACCGCCGTGGCCGAGGCAACCCAGCGCGGAGCGATCGAGAGCGCGACCGCCAGCGAGAGCGCGAAGATCGCCAGCGCCGCGACGGCCCCCTTTACGCCCTGCACGAGGCGCCGCTCGCGCGTGGTGGCGATCACCGCGAGCAGCGTCGCGCCCTGCACCAGCAGCGCGATGCCGCGACTGACGGGCGTGTCGGGCGAGACGATCACGTCGAGGACGGCGACGACCGTGAGCGCCAGCACGAGGCCATAGCGGTGCTGTGCCGATATGCGCGGCGTGGTGGCTGACACCGCGGACAGCATGGCGCAGGCGGCGGCGGAGACGCCCCCGGCGGCCAATAGTCTCTCCCGATGGCGCCCGCCCCCCAGGAGGATCGGTCTCCCGCTATGGCATCCCACGCCGGACCCGACCACGCGCACGTGCAGCGCCGCACCACGCTCGTCTCGATCCTCGCGGCGAGCGTGCTGGTGGCGCTCAAGCTCGGCGTCGGCCTCATCACGGGCAGCCTCGGGTTGATCTCTGCGGGAATCGAGTCCAGCGGCGATGTCGTCGCGGCGGTGTTGACGTTCTTCGCAGTGCGCCTGGGAGGACGCCCGGCCGATCCCGAGCACCCCTATGGGCACAGGCGTGCGGAGAATCTGGGGGCGCTCGGCGAGGCGGCGATCCTGCTCGCGGGAGGACTGATCGTAGGGGGCGAGGCGGTTGCGCATCTCGTTGCCGGCGGCGAAGCGCCGGACACCCCCTGGTATGTGTTCGCCACGATCGCCGTCGCGCTCGTCGTCGATCTCACCCGCACCGTCGTCTCGCTGCGCACGGCGCGGCGCTTTGAGAGCGCGGCACTGCACGCCAACGCATTCCATTTCGCGGGCGACATGGTGGCCTCGGTGGCGGTGCTGATCGGCCTCGCCCTCGTACGCGCCGGCGTCACGCAGGCCGATGCGCTAGCCGCGCTGCTGGTGGCGGCGATCATCCTGACAGCCGCCACGCGGCTGATCGTTGAGAACGCCAACGTGTTGATGGATCGCACACCCACCGAGGCGCAGGAGGCCGCCGAGCGCGCGATCGCCGATCTTGGGGCGGACATCGAGCTCGGCAGGCTGCGCCTGCGCGAGTCCGGCGGACGCTACTTCGCCGATGTCGTCGTCACCGTCCCGCCGGGCCAAGCCGTGATCGAGAGCCATCAGACGGCCGACCTGATCGAGGAGGCGCTCCACGATGCGCTGCCCGGAAGCGATGTCGTCGTGCACGTCGAGCCGCGCCGGCGCGGCTTGGAGTTGCGCGAGCGCGTGCTCGCAATCGCCCTCGCCGAGCCGCTTGTGCGCGAAGCGCACGACATCGCGATCTACGATCGCGAAGGGGCGCTCAGCGTCGCACTGCACCTCAAGTTCCCCGCCGACCTCGATTTGCGCACCGCGCATGAGATATCAGAGCGCATCGAGCGAACGATCGGCGCGCGGCCGGGCGTGGTGGAGGTGCAGACGCACCTCGAGCCCCTCGAGCAGCCCGTGTCCGCGCGGAGCGCCGGCGGCGAGGAGGAACGGCAGGCCCGGCGTGAGATCGAGCGGCTGGTGCGCGAACGCGTTGGGGCGCCGCCGCGTTCGGTGCGCCTGCTGCCAACGCAGGCCGGGAGGGTTGTGCTGCTCACCCTCGGAGTGGGCGCCGATCGCACGCTCTCCGAGGCTCATCGCTTGGCGGGCGAGCTGGAGGAGGAGTTGCGTCAGCGGCTGCCCGATATCGCCGACGTGGTTCTGCACACCGAGCCCTGAGGGCCTCTTGAGGCATTCGGCACGCCCGATGCCTGTGCACGGCGCTGGTGCTTATCTATCCTGCGCGTTCGGCGGCCCGCAGCCCGCTGAAGGCCCATATTCCGAGCAGCGCGATCAGCGCCAGCGCGCATCCGAAGGCGAGCGCCGTGTGGCTGTGCACGCCGGAGATCAGCCCGCGCCCGGCGCCGAGGAACGCAGTTGCGGGGTTGACGCTCGCGACCGCGTGGATCCAGCCCTTGAGCAGCCCGAGAGGAACGTAAACCGGCGAGAGGAACAGGATCAGGAAGATCGGCGTCTGCATCAGCGGCCCCGCCTGGATCGTGCGGAAGCGGAAGGCCACACCGGCAGCCCATCCGTAGCCGACGATCACCAGCATCAGCGCGAGCGCATAGAGGCCGAAGACATCCACACCGCTGCCGGTGATCTGCATCCCGCCGAGCAGCGCCACGACGGTGACCACCGCGAGGGTGAGCACGCCGCGCGAGAGCCCCACCAGCGCATAGCCGAGGACGATCCCGCGCCGATCGCCGGCGGCGAGCATCAGGCGTCGAGCGAACCCGCTTTCGAAGTCGATCGCGAGCGAGAAGCCGGTGAACAGGCCTCCGAACATCGCCGACTGCAGCAGCACGAACACGAACTGGAACGCCGTGTAGCCGGCGGGAAATGTGAACCCTGGGACCGTACCGAGGGCTGAGAGGCCACCGGCGAACGCCGCCAAGAAGACGAGCGGGAAGATCAGCGAAGGAAAGATCAGGTCGGGACGGCGGATGTAGGTGTGCAGCCCGCGCCACGCGATCGCTCGTGCCGTGCTCCAGACGCCACCGCTCATGTGCGCTGCAGCCTCGTGCGCAGGGCGGCCGTCGCCGCGAGCAGACCGATGAGCATCAGCGCGAGCGCCACGGCGAAGCCGCGCGCCAGCGCGGTCCCGTCCCAGCCGAAGATGAACAGGCTGCGAAACGCCTCGATCAGATAGGAGATCGGGTTCCATGTCGCGACCGTGTGAAACCAGCCCGTCTTCAGCAGTTGACGAGGGAGGTTGCTCGAGGAGAGGAAGATGAACACGAAGAAGAGCGGAAACAGCCCCTGCACGACCTCGCCCGAGCCGGTGCGCAGCGCGACCGCGCAGCCCAGCGCGCCGAAACCCAGCGCAACCAGCGAGCCGAGCGCGATCACCACGAGCGCGCCCGCGAAGCCTGCCGCGATGTGTGCGCCCGCGATCAGGCCGATCAGGATGTAGACCACCGACTGCAGCGCGCCCAGCGCGCCGACGCCGACGAGCAGCCCCGCGAGCAGCGACACCCGCCGTAGGGGGGTGAGCGAGAGGCGGCTGAAGAAGCCGCTCTCGATGTCTTCGGCGAGGTTCGTGCCGGTATTGATGAGCGAGAACATGCCCCCCTGCACGAACGCCACCGCGATCGCGAAGGAGACGTAGGAGTGCGTGGGAAAACCCGGCAGCAGCGTGGCTGCATGGAGGCCGCTCGAGTTCACCGCGAGCAGGATCGCGGGGAAGAACACGATCGGGAACAGCTGGAAGGGCTGGCGCAGCGTCTTGAGCAGCGAACGGCGCGCCAGCACGCCCACCTGGGTGAACAGCACCGGGCTCATTCTCACGCCGATATTGCCTCGGTCGGGGCCTTGGTCGGGGCCTCCTCGGGGCTCTGCACTGCGCCATCGGCCGCGCCCTCCAGCGAGCGCCCCGTCTTGGCCAGGAAGACATCGTCGAGGGTGGGGGAGTGCAGGCGCAGATCGGCTACGCGCAGCCCCTCGGCGTCGAGCACGCGCACGATCTCTGCGAGGTCGCCCGCGCCCTCGGGCAGCCTCACAGCCACGCCGTTGCTGGAGGCGGCGGCCTCCTCGCCGAAGCGGTGCAGCGCCGCGGCCAGACGCTCGCGCTCGCCGGGATCCTCGGGAATCGCCTCCACGCTCGGGCGCCCGATCTCGGCCTTCAGCTCGCTCGGCGTGCCCTCGGCGACGATCTTGCCGCGATCGATGATGCCCACGCGGTTGGCGAGCACGTCGGCCTCCTCCAGATACTGGGTCGTGAGGAACACCGTCACGCCATCGCCCGCAAGCCGGCGCACCTCGTCCCACAGAGCGGCGCGACTCTGCGGATCGAGGCCCGTGGTGGGCTCGTCGAGGAACAGCAGCCGCGGGCGGTGCACGAGCGCCAGCGCGAGATCCAGGCGGCGCTTCATGCCGCCCGAGTAGCCGCCGACCTTGCGCTCGGCCGCGTCGGTGAGGCCCACGCGCGCGAGCAGCTCCGCTCCACGCGCCTCGCGCTCGGCCTTGCCGATGCCGTGCAGAGAGCTCTGCAGGCGCATGTGCTCGCTGCCGGTGAGGAAGGGATCGAGCGCGGACTCCTGCAGCGAAGCGCCGATCGCCCTGCGCACCTCCGGGCCCTGGTGCACCACGTCCAGGCCGGCGACGCGCGCGCTACCCGCGGTGGGCGGCAGCAGCGTCGTGAGCACGAGCACGGTGGTCGACTTGCCCGCGCCGTTGGGGCCGAGAAAGCCGTAGATCTCCCCAGGGGCGACGCGCAGGTCGATCCCGTCGACCGCGCGCACGCCGCCCTTGAAGTCACGGATCATGCCTTCGACTTCGATGCCGTCGCCGTGGTGGTCGATGTTCGTGTTCCTGCTCATATTCGTACTCCCGCTCGATTCGCGCTCATGTTCACGCTCCTGCCCGGCGTGGCCAATGGTCTCTCCGCATCAAGGCCACTACCCGGGGTTCTCGCCGGATAGCGCCCGCGGTGGCAGCGAGGGCTCCACGCGCAGGATCCGTGCGGGCAGCTGCGGAAGCCACCAGTTCCAGCGCCCGAACAACGAAATGACTGCCGGCACGAGCAGCGCGCGGATGATCGTGGCGTCCAGCAGGATGCCGGCTGCCAACCCGGTGGCGAGCACCTTGATTTCGGTCTCCGGCCCGGAGGCGAGCGAGACGAAGGCGAGGAACAGGATCAGCGCGGCGCTCGTCACGAGGCGCCCTGTGCGCCCGATGCCGCGCACCACTGCGGTGTCGGTGGAGCCGGTCGCGTCGTACTCCTCGCGCATCCGCGCGAGGATGAACACCTCGTAGTCCATCGAGAGCCCAAACAGGAACGCGAACACCATCAGCGGGATCCACGCTGTGATCGAGCCGGTGGCCGGAATGCCCCAGATCGCGTTGGAGCCGTAGCCGTGCTGCCACACGAGCGCGAGCACGCCCCAGGCGGCGGCGACGCTGATGATGTTCAGCACCACCGCCTTCAGCGGCAGCAGCAGTGAGCGGAAAGCGCGCGCGAGCAGCACGAAGGTGATCAGCGCGATCAGGGCAATCATCAGCGGGAAGTTGCCATACACCGCTTCGATGAAGTTCTCGTTCTGCGCCGGAAGTCCGCCGAGGCGCACTTCCGGACCGGCAGCGTGCGCGGCGGTGCGCACTCGGTCGAGCGTTTCGCGACCGCTCGCAGAGGAGCCGTCGGGTGTGGGGAAGGCATCGACGACCGCCGCGCCATTCGTCCGCCACTGGGGCGAGTCGGGCGCCACCGCGCCGTGCACACCGGCAACCGCGGCGAGCGCGCGCGCAACCGCTTCGGGCGACGTCGACCCTTCGACCAGCGCTTCGCTGGGGAGCAGCGCGCCCGCGCCGATGCCCGAGGACTCGAGCTCGAGTAGGCCCTGCTTGGCATCGCCCTGCTTGGCGACGGTATTGGCGTTGGAGACTCCCAGCTGCAGACCCGAGGCCGCGACCACGAGCGCCGCGAGCACGAGGCAGGCGAGGAGCGCGGCTGGCCAGCGGCGCCGCACCACCGTCTCGGCCCAGCGCGTCCAGGCACGGCTGGCCTTGTCGTCGTCGCGCACGTGCGGCCAGTCCAGGCGCGCCCCGAACTTGCTGAGCACGATCGGCAGCAGCGTCATCGCGACGATCACGCTGATCAGCGGGATCAGCATGCCGCCATAGCCCACCGAGCGCAGGAACGGAAGCGGCAGTGCGACGAGCGCCAACAGGCCGATCGCCACTGTCGTGCCGCTGAAGACCACGGCGCGACCAGCCGTTTCCATCGCGCGCTGCACTGCCGCATCGCCCTCGAGGCCATGCGCGCGCTCCTCGCGCCAGCGCACCACGATCAGCAGCGCGTAGTCGATCGAGACACCCAGGCCGATCAGCGCGACCAGGAACTGCACGATCGGCGAGACTTCGGTGACGCTCGTCAGCCCCCACACCACCAGGAAGGTGGTGAGGATCGAGACGACAGCCATCATGATCGGCACGAGCGCGAGGAACGAGCCGAACACGAACGCCAGCACCAGCAGCGCGCCCAGGCCACCCAGGAGGGCCTCAACGAGCACACCCGGCCCGTTGCCCCCGCCGCTCTGCACGGCTAGCACTTCAAAGCCCGTGAGGTGCACCGGCGCCCCCGCGACCGTGGCTCCGGCGAGCGTCGCGACGGCCTTCTTGGCAGCTTCGGGGTTGTTGCCGAACCCCTGGTTTGGGTCGGGCGGCGCGGAGGCGACGATGAAGGTCGTGCGCCCGTCCTTGGAAAGGAAGGCGGAGTTGCCGGTGCTCGCATAGCCCGCCACACGCATCCTCGGCAGAGCCGCTGTTAGGCGCGTTTCGAGGCTGTGCAGTTCAGCGCGCACCGCGCTCGAGTTCACCGAATGGCCCGCCGGAAGCGTCACCACAGGCAGCATCGGGACGGTGTTGCCGCCCGTTCCGTGGAAGTCGCTGGCAATCCGCTGGTTGGCGATCCAGCCCTCCTTGCCGGGGACCGAGAACTTCTGCTTCAGCGATTTGGTCGCCGAGGAGGCCGAGGCCATGCCGATCAGGGTGAGGACGATCCAGAAGCCGACGACGATCCGCTTGTGGGCGAGGACCCAGCGTGTGAGCGATGCCATTTTTGTTCCTTTCCACGCCGGTCGAGGGCGCCTGGAGATGCAAGAGCTGTTCCTAAGACGGCGGGCCGGCGCGAAACTCATCGCCGAGCCGATCGCGATAAGCCTGGGGGGATCGACCACTGCGCCGGGGGACCATGCTAGCCGCCTCGCGGACCGATCCTACTTGATATATTGAATATAACGATATATCGTTAGACTATCGAGAGCTACTAAAGGAGTAAGTCGTGGAAGCATATGCAAGACCCAGCCACTGCTCGCGCGAATCGCGCGGGATACCCGATTTCGTTGGCCTGGTCAGACTCATGAGCGCGGGGCGTGGACACCACGGTCCCGGACACCACCGCGGAGCCGAGGGCCCCTTCGGCGGATTCCCCTTCGCGGGAGGGCCGTTCGGAGGTGGCCCGGGCGGACCGTTCGGCCGGGGACGCGGGCGTGGGCGCAAAGCACGCCGCGGCGACGTGCGCATGGCGGCGTTGATGCTGCTCGCCGAGGAGCCGCGCAACGGCTACCAGATCATGCAGGAGCTCGAGGAGCGCAGCGACGGGCTGTGGCGCCCAAGCCCCGGCTCCGTGTACCCGGCCTTGGCGCAGCTCGAAGACGAGGGCCTGGTGCGCTCGCAGGAGACCGAGGGGCGCAAGCTCTTCCACCTCACCGAAGCCGGCCAGAAGGTGGTCGACGAGCGCGCCGCGGACGCCACCGCGCCGTGGGATCAGATGAGCCATGGCATGAGCAGCGAGATGGTAGATCTCGGCGAGCTGATGAAGGAGGTGGCCCTCGCCTCCGCGCAGGTGATGCGCGTCGGCGGTGCGCAGCAGATCACGGAGGCCAAGAGAGTGCTCGCGGATACGCGCAAAGCGCTCTACCGGATTCTCGCCGAGGGCGAGAACGGGCGCGAGGCCGAGGCGGAGGAGCCCAAGGCATGAGCGTTCACCCGCTCACGCTCGCGAACGAGCGGTCTGACGATAGCTGGGATCGATGTACATAGTGCCCATATTGGTGCTACTCTGGTCAGTAGAAAGTCCGGTATGGGGAATCCTAGTCTTGAGAGTGAGTACGCGGCAGCGGCTCGTGAGCGCGAGCGGCTGAAGACGGATGCGGAAAAGGAGCGGCTTCAGAACCAGCTGCACCAGGCTCAGCGCCTGGAGAGCCTCGGACAGCTTGCGGGCGGCATCGCACACGATTTCAACAACCTGCTCGCCGTGATCATCAACTATGCGGCGTTCATCGCCAACGATCTCGATGCTGCGTCTGCAGTCGACGGCGACGAACGCTGGCAGAGCACGCGCGGAGACATCGAGCAGATCCGCCTCGCGAGCGAGCGCGCCTCCCATCTGACCCACCAGCTGCTCTCATTCGCCCGCCGCGAGGTCGTCCAGCCCGAGGTCGTCGACGTCAACGATGTCGTCAGTGACATCGAGCAGCTCCTGCGGCGCACGCTCGGGGAGCACGTCGAGCTGCAGAGCTCGCTTGCCCCCGACCTGCGCCCCGTGCTCATCGACCCCGGACAGCTGGAGCAGATTCTGGTCAATCTCGCAGTGAACGCACGCGACGCGATGCCCGAGGGCGGCATTCTGAAGATCGACACCGCCAACATAGACGTAGACGGGGACTACGCTGCGGCGCGACCCGAGCTCTCACGAGGCCCCCACATTCGCCTGCGCATCAGCGACACCGGCGTGGGTATGCCACCCGAAATAGCCCAGCGCGCGTTCGACCCGTTCTTCACCACCAAACCCCCCGGGCAGGGAACCGGCTTGGGGCTGGCCACCGTCTACGGGATCGTGCAGCAGGCGGGCGGACGCTCGGAAATCTACTCCGAGCCCGACATCGGCACCACCTTCACGGCACAGCTGCCGGCAACCGACCGGTCGAGCTCACCCGCCGTGCGGCATGCTGACTCCCCGCCACCACGAGGCGAAGAGACGATCCTGCTCGTCGAGGACGAGCAGGCACTGCGCGAGGTCACCCGTCGAATTCTGGCCGCATCCGGTTATCAGGTGATCGCCGCCGCCAACGGCCCGGACGCGCTCCGAGCGGCAGACGGGCACGTCGGCGCGATCGACCTGCTGCTCAGCGACGTGATCATGCCGCAGATGCCAGGTCCACAGCTTGCTGAGCGACTGCTGGCGGAGCGGCCCGCGGTGCGAGTGCTGTTGATGTCGGGCTTCGCCCAGCCGATCCTCGACTCCGGAGGGCACCTGAAAGCCGGCATGGCACTCATCGAGAAGCCCTTCTCCGGGCCCGGACTGCTTGCGAAGGTCGCCCAGACCCTGGAGCGTAAGGCGTGATGACGTGCCTGAGCTGCTGATCGTCGATGACGATGAGGCGCTGCGGCGCTGGGAGGAGCGGGTCGTGCGCGATCAGGGCTACTCCTGCGACAGCGCCTGCGACGCGAATGTCGTGCGTGAGCAGCTGCAGCAGAGCTTCTACCAGCTTGTTCTGCTCGACGTCAACATGCCGGGGGAGTCTGGGATGGAACTGCTCTCCCACATCCGCTGCGACTACCCCGAAACGGCGGTCCTGATGGTCACCGGCCAGGACAGCACAAAGCTGGCGATCTCAGCGATCGAGCTCGGCGCATACGGCTACCTCGTCAAACCGGTGGGATCCGGAGAGCTGCTCATCAACGTCGCCAACGCTCTCCATCGCAGGCGCCTGGAGCTCGAGAACAGCCGCCTCGTCCAGCGCCTGCGAGCCACGGTGGACGAGCGCAGCCACGAGCTCGAGGAGACCTTGCAGGATCTCGCGCTTTCAGAGACCAAGGTGCTGGCCTCCCAAGCCGAAACGATTTTCCGGCTGGCGCGCCTGGTTGAGTTCCGCGACGAGGAGACAGGGCACCACCTGGACCGCATGAGCTCCTACTGCGAGATCCTCGCTCGCCAGACGGGGCTCTCCGAGGAGCGCTGTCAGCTCGTGCGCCTTGCGAGCCAGCTGCACGACGTCGGCAAGGTCGCGGTTCCCGACAGCATCCTGCTCAAGCGCGGCAAACTGACGATCGAGGAGTTCGAGGTCATCAAGGGCCATGCCGAGACTGGGTTTCAGATGCTCTCCGGCGGGGCCTCCGAGGTCGTGCAACTTGGCGCGCTGATCGCCCGCACACACCACGAGCGCTGGGATGGGAGCGGCTATCCTCGCGGGCTTGCCGGCCACGGCATCCCGCAGGAGGGGCGCATCGCAGCAGTCGCGGACGTATTCGACGCTCTCACGAGCGATCGCGTGTACCGCCCTGCGTTCCCCGTCAAGTCCGCAATCGGAATGATGCGCGAGGAGCGCAGCCGGCATTTCGACCCGGAGCTGCTCGATGCGTTCCTCCTCGCGCTGCCCGAGGTGGAGGCTATTCGACAGGCATACGCAGACTGAAGCCCTCCGTCGTGCGCCGAAGGCAAAGTGGCCGGGGCTGGTCCTGCGGTATCTTCTGAGCTGCCAGATGGAGCCCTGGCGGGAGGTGCGCCTTCCGAACCGCCGCTTTGTAGAGGGCTGATGGCTCCTTTCGCGAAAGACCTGTACTCCACGCGAAGGGAGCCTCTAGGACCGTGTCTAAGAAGGTAATCCCGAATTCACGGCGCCAGCTGCTGAAAGCGGGTGAGCTGAGCGCCATCTTCCTTGGCGGAGCGGCTGGCGCCCTGCTGCGGGTTGGGCTGGGGGAGGCATTTGCGACGAGCGCCGGGAGGTGGCCGTGGGTGACGTTCGCGATCAACATCAGCGGCTCGTTCGCCCTCGCCTACCTTGCGACGCGCCTGCTGGAGCGGGCGTCCGGGTCGCGCCGCTCCCTTGCGCTGCTGGGACCTGGGTTCTGTGGCACATACACGACGTTCTCCACGATGCAGGTCGAGATCCTCTTGATGCTCGCCCATGGTCGCTGGGGACTCGCGGCTGGGTACGCATTCGTGAGCGTCGCCGCGGGGTGTCTGGCGATCTGGGCGGGCGTGGCCCTTGCGCGAGCCAGCGGTGCGCGGATGACGGTGCGTGTGTGAGCGCCTTGGTCTGGGCAGGCGTGGCGCTGGTGGGCGGAAGCGCCGCAATTGGACGGTCTGTGCTCGACCGGTGGATCAGCTCGCGCATTGCCGGCCAATTCCCATATGGCATCTTCGCGGTCAACACAAGCGGAGCGCTGCTGCTGGGCCTGCTCTACGGGCTGGCGGTGCGCGGCAATGCCCTCGTGCTCCTTGGCGGCGCGACGCTCGGCTCCTATACGACTTTCTCTACGTGGATGCTGCAGACGCGCCGCCTGGCCGTGGACGGCGAGATGCCCCTCGCGATCGCCAACATTCTGCTCAGCCTGGCGGTCGGGGTCGGTGCGGCCGCGCTCGGGCGCGCGATCGGCACGGGCCTGTGAGACGGGCTCGGCACCCGGCTTGCAAGCAGTGATCCTGCGCCTACGTGCTGTGTTCGCTCGCTCGCGCCACCAGCACTGAGAAGAGCTTCTCCTGCGCCTTGGCCGGAAACGGCTCCGGCAGGCCGGAGCTGAAGAGGCTGACCTCGGCGTGACCGTAGACGAAGCTGAGGATGTCGAAGTAGAAGGGAATCGGTATGCGGTGCACGGTGAACGTGGCCGAGATACGCCATCCAAAGCTGCCCGCGGCACCCGGCGCGGGTGGGGTCCCCGAGGCGATCGAGACGGGGCTGACGGTTAACCCTGCGGGTGCGCTGTCTCTGAAGAAACGCGTGAGGTAATGCGAGAGGCAGGTCCGGATGCGTTTCCCGCGCAGCGCTGAAAGACTCTTGGCGGCTAGCGCCGGAGTAGACGCGACGCTCACTTCTGAGTGCACGCTGAACATCACGATGCCGCGTTCGAGCTTGAAGTTCTTGGAGCTCACTTCGGCGAGAGCCTTGCCGGTGCCGAGCACACCTACACAACGGAGCATTTCGTGTTCGAGTCGCTTTTCAGCGGCCGTTTCGTGTTCATGCGTTTCCTTATCGGACACCGTGAAGCCAGGCACATCGGCGGGCCGCAGATTCACCGCATGAGCAATGGCTGCCGCGTGGAGCTTGGTAATGGGCTTCGCGGGTGCGCCAACGCCAGACGCCGATGCGTGCGTCGAGGAGCTGGGGGAGGAGTGCCCGCTGCCACCACAGCCTGAGAGAGACCAGCCTGCCAGGAACAGCGCAAGGCCGGCGGCCATCTGGCGGATCACCGCACCCATTCTGGCAGAACCCGCCGGCGCGACTAACGCGCCAGCGGGTCGTGGCAGGCAAGAGCGGCATGACGGGCGATACATGACTGGAGATGCCTCATCGCGGCGATACCATCCAGCACAGGGCCCAGAACGAAAGGAAGCCATGCCCACGTGCAGCCACATCGACGAAGTGCAGGTGCTCGAGCTCCCCGAGCCGATCGCCGGTTGCGAGGATTGTCTGGCTATCGGCGGACGCTGGGTGCACCTGCGGATGTGTCAGACCTGCGGCCGCATCGGCTGCTGCGACAGCTCGCCCAACCGCCATGCGAGCGCGCACCACCATGCCACGGGACACCCGATCGTGCGCTCAGCCGAGCCGGGCGAGGACTGGAGCTGGTGCTACGTGGATGAGGTGAGCTTCCGCCTCAGCGCCGGGTGAGCGCCCGCTACGACACGATCGTGATCGGCGCGGGGCCCGGTGGGCGCGGCGCGGCTCGTGTCCTCGCGAAGGCGGGGCAGCGGGTGGCGATCGTCGAGTCCGAGCTCGTGGGAGGAGAGTGCCCGTTCTGGGCGTGCATCCCGAGCAAGACACTCCTGCGCCCGGGCGAGGCGCTGGCGGCCGACAAACGGATCGACGGGGTGGGGAGGGGGAGGATCGATTGGCCGGCGGTTGCCGCCTACCGCGACTACATGAACTCCGGCTTGGACGATTCGGACAAGGCTGCTTCACTGGAGAAGGCGGGCGTCGAGGTGCTGCGCGGACGGGGACGGATTGGCGCCGGAGGGGTGTCGATGGGGGAGCGCAACCTCGCCACCCCGAATGTCGTCCTCGCAACGGGCACCACTCCGAGCCTTCCCGACATTGCGGGGCTCGAGCAGGTCGAGTACTGGACCAGCCGCGAGGCCACCACGCTGCACGAGGTGCCCCCCTCGGCGATCGTGCTGGGCGGAGGGCCCGTGGGCATCGAGCTGGCCCAGATGCTCCACCGCTTCGGCTCCGAGGTGACCCTCGTCCATCCCGGCGCGCGCCTACTGGAGCGAGAGCACCACAGCATCGGCGAGCTGCTCGGCGAACTGCTGCGCGACGAGGGGATCTCGGTCCGCACCGGCGCAGACGCCGATTCAGTTGCGCCGCTCCAGGGAAGCGCGGACGGGGTCTCGATGACCCTGCTCGGCGGTGCGCAGATCGCCGCCGAGCGGCTGGTGATCGCAACCGGTCGCAAGCCGCGGGTGGAGGGTCTGGGTCTCAAGGAGGCCGGCGTGCGCATCGGCGAGCGCGGAGTCGAGATCGATGCAAGCTGCCGCGCCGCGGAGGGAATCTGGGCGGTTGGCGACATCACCGGAGTCGCACCCTTCACGCACGTCGCCGCCTACCAGGCGAGAATCGCCGCGGCATCGATCCTCGGCGAGCCCGCCGTGGCCGACTACAGCGCGATCCCCCGAGTCGTCTTCGGCGACCCCGAGATCGCCTGTGTTGGCGTCGTTCCCGCGGAGGCCGAGAGTGACCTTCTCATTGCCCAGTCCGACCTGAGTGAAAGCGATCGCACCGAGACCTACGGTCGCGGCCTGCGCGGCCATCTCGGGCTTGCCGCCGACCCCGACCGTCAGATCCTGCTCGGTGCATGGGCGATCGGTCCGCTCGCCGGCGAGTGGATCCACCAGGCGGCGCTGGCGGTGAAGGCTCGGATACCGCTCAGCGTGCTCGCCGACAGCATCATCCAGTTTCCAACCTTCAGCGAACTCTTCGGGACGCTCGCGCGGGATCTGCACTCGCGGGCGCGTGGCCCTGGCGAGTAAGTTTATTTAGCTCGATGGCGCCCACGACACGCTATGCGCGAAGCGGCGAGGCAACAATCGCCTATCAGATCGCTGGTGAGGGGGCGCTCGATCTGCTGTTCCTGCCTGGTTGGATTTCCCAGATCGAGCAGCTGTGGGAGACCTCCGCTCTGCGTCGCTTTCTGGAGCGCCTGGCTGTGTTCAGCCGTCTGATCCTGTTTGATCGGCGCGGCAGCGGACTGTCGGATAGCGCGGGGGAGCCCTACACGCTCGAGCAGGAGGCACGTGATGCGCTCGCGGTGCTCGATGCCGCCGGCAGCGAGCGCGCAGCGCTGCTGACATATGGCCTGGGCGGCCCGGTGGGCGCCCTGCTGGCTGCCGAGCGGCCCGATCGCGTCGGTGCGCTGATCATGTACGCGTCCGTCGCGCGCACCACCTGGGCTGCGGACTATGAGTGGGCGATGACCGTCGAGGATCGCGCTCAGTGGACGGAGCACACCATCGCCTCCTGGGGAGAGGTCGGCGGCCCAGGGCTTCCCGTGCTCGCCCCTTCGATGGCCGAGGATCCCGCGCTCGCGACATGGTTCGCGCGCCTGCAGCGTCTCGCGGCCAGCCCGAGCGCCGCGCGCGTCCTCTTACACGCCACGGCCCACCTCGATGTGCGCGAGATGCTTCCCCGCATTCGAGTCCCGACGCTCGTGATGCATCGATCCCGTGACGAAGCCTGGGACCCGCGCCACTCACGCTACCTGGCCGAGCACATATCCGGCGCTCGTCACGTCGAGTTGGAGGGCGCCGACTCGCTTCCGTTCATTGGTGACAGCGACACGATCGTCGAGGAGATCGAGGAGTTCCTGACGGGAGCTCGCAGCGGAGGCGAGCTGACCCGAGCACTGCTCACGGTGATGTTCACCGACATCGTGAATGCGACCCAGCGTGCAGCCGACCTGGGAGACAGTCGCTGGCGCGATTTGCTCAGCGAACACGACGTGCAGGTGCGCGAGCAGCTCACACGCTTCGGCGGACGTGAGGTAAAGACGGTGGGCGACGGCTTTCTGGCGACTTTCGAGGTGCCGCCTTCGCGCGCCTTGCGTTGCGCCCTGGCGATCGTTCGCGCGGCCCGCGAGCTCGGGATCGAGATCCGCGTTGGCATCCACACGGGAGAGTGTGAGCTGATAGGCGCGGATGTCGGCGGCATGGCCGTTCACATCGCCTCACGCGTCAGTGCTCTCGCCAACGCGGGCGAGGTGCTCGTCTCGGGGACGGTGTTCGGAACGGTCGTCGGCGGCCCTCTCACCTTCGAGGAACGCGGCTTTCACGAGCTCAAGGGCGCACCCGGGCGCTGGCCGCTTTTCGCCCTTCAGGGGTGAGCCGAGAAGATCGGGTACGTTCGCTCAAGGCATGGAGCTCGAGCAGGCAATCCAAACCAGGCGCACCCACAAGGTGTTTGCCCCAGAGCCGGTGGCGCCGGAGCAGCTGCAGCAGCTGTTCGAGCTGGCCCGCTGGGCTCCAAACCATCACCTAACCAACCCCTGGCGATTTCGGGTCCTAGGCCACAGCACGATTGCGCGGCTCAAGGAGATCGCCGAGGACGCAGTCCCCGGCTCGGCAGCCAAACTGGATCGGGCGCCCACGCTTGTCGTGGCATCGGTCTACACGCAGGGCGACAGCACCCAGCAGACGGAGGATCTGCTCGCGAGCGCGGTGGCCGCCTACCTGGTGTTGCTCGCGGCCCATGGAGCAGGACTCGCCGGCTACTGGCGAACCCTGCCGCTCCTCGACTCGCCTGCGGGCCGGGAGGTGCTCGAACTCGACGCCCTCGAGACGCCGATCGGGCTACTACACCTCGGCCGACCACGCCAAGCTCAGCATGTGCCCGAGCGGGCACCCGTTGCCGATTTCGTGCGCCACCTGCCCTAGCGCTACCGCATCCGGCGACGTCTCATCCAGCGCGCGCGGATGAACGTGAGACATTGCTGTGGCTGGGAGGGGGTCGATTGGGGGACTACTGAGAACCCTGTATCTGATTCTCCAGGACCTTCTGAGCAAACCGGAGCATCCCCAGCGTGACCCAGGGAAGCTGCCCGGCTCTCACGCGCAAATTGACCTCGTCGTTGGGCCTGATCACCTCGACGACCGTGATCACACGGCCGATCCGGTATTCGTCGCCGAAGTCCGCTTCGATGGCGTCCATCTCGCTCGCCACTTCCTGCATGAGCCTTGCCCTTGGATCAGGCTCGCCCGCATCTCCTGTGCCTGCGCCGCCAGTACTCGCCATCTCAACCTCCAATTGAACGAAAGGGAGACGTCATGCTAACCATCGAAACCGCTAAGACCTAGCGCGTCACACGCGACCGACACTGCCAAGCACCCTACCGGCGGCCTACCCTAGACGTCGAATCGCCAGCGCGAAGCCCCATACGGCTCGGCGCCAGCGACCCCGAACGCGGTATGGAACGTGAAGCGGTACAGGTGCCACGGCGGCGGTCCGGCGCTCGGCGCACTGTAGGGCGCCGTGAACGCGTCGCCGTCGACCTCCGCCGGCCAGCCGGTCTCGCGGTATACGGCGGCGAGTCGCTCGAGCGTATCGGCGTCGGTGACGCGCTCGGCGCGACCTTCGAGCACCACGTCGATGCCCGGCAGCCGGCACGAGATCGTGCACGCCGGGTTGGCGGCCAGGTTGCGCGCCTTGCGGGTTCCTGGGCCGGTCACGAACCACAGTGTGTCCTGCTCCCAAACGGCGCCGAGCCCGGCGGCATGGGGGGTCCCGTCGGAACGCACGGTGCCAAGGAAGAACGTGAATCCGGGGCCTTGGCTCGCCGCCAACGCATCGCGCGCGCGGGCCCACGGGATTGGTGCGGAGCCGTATATGTCGAGGTTTTTGGTTTCCATGTCGATTCAGACCGAACTCAGGCGCGAGACTAATCGGTCGCCATGCAATCCGGCGCCAGACGGAAGCCACCACCCGCTGTTTCGGGTACTGGCTGAACATGGTGTGGACGCTGGGGACGCGACACCTTCCCCTCGATGAGCGCTATCGAGCTGCACCACTAGCAGAGCCTAAGTGTCCGGGGTGTCCATCAGGCGCACCGGCGGCCGCTGCTATTGCTCTAAATAGCTCGTGCCGCCAAGCGTGGGGGAGGGTGTCTGTTGCGCTGGACCGGAAGGAACGTCAGCTGCCCGGAGTCTTTATCGGTACAGCACGACCACCACGATACGCCGGCACCCTGCCCGACTGCCCAGGAGTGAACACATGCGCAATCTACTCAAGCTGTCCTTTCCAACAATCGCGGCGTCTCTGTTGATCGCCGCTTGCGGCAGCAGCTCGTCCGGCAACACGACCAGTTCGGCCGCCAGCACACAGCCGGCCGGACAGACAAGCAGTGGCTCATCAAATGCCTTGCTCGTCAAGAGCGCCTCGAGCGCGCTCGGCACGATCCTCGTCGACAGTCAGGGAATGACGCTGTATCACCTCAGTGGCGAGCAGAACGGAAAGTTCATCTGCACCAGCACGGCCTGCGTCGGTGTGTGGCACCCATTGATCGCGCCATCCAGCGGCACTCCCAGCGGCGAAGCCGGGGCGCTCGGGACCGTGAAGCGTCCCGATGGGACGGTACAGGTCACCTACAAGGGCGAGCCGCTCTACACGTTCACAGGGGACCAACAGTCTGGTGAAACCAAGGGTCAGGGGATCAAAGACGTCGGCATCTGGAGCGTCGTCACAACCAGCACCAGCACCCCCGCGACGAGCACAAGCAGCACGCCGGCGCAGGGCTCGGGCGGCTCCTCAGAAGAATCCTCGAGCGGCGGCTACGGCGGCTACTGAGCGCTCCGGACTGGATAGGAGGGCGAGCGCTGGCCGCTGGTTCTTTGTTGTGCGCAGTCGCGCTCAGCGGATGCGCGAGCAACACCGGGTCGGCGCCCAGCACGCACACCGCTGACCGGTCAGCGATCGAGCGGTACATGAAGTGAGCATCGGCACGCCCGATAATCTATCTTATGTAAACCTAGATCGGGAACGCTCAGCGGTTGCGTCGGCGCTGGCGGCGCGCGGCCTTGGCTTTCGCTCTGCGCTTACGCAGCTTTCCCGCCGGGTTACGCGTGGCTGCGCCTCCTTCGGGACCGTCGGTGACCGGCGCGACACTGTGCGCATCGCGCAGAATCATGAACGCGATCCCCACGAGCAATGCGACCGCCGCCGCCAGCGTGAGGATCAGGAGGGTGTCGCTGTTGGATGAGGATTCCGAGGATGTGGAGGATGTCGCGGGAGATGTGACTGTGCGCACCGGAACAGATGTCGTCGGCTTCGCCGCGCCCGGCGCGGCGCCCTTCGCCTGTCCCGTCGAAACCTTTGGCGTGGCGCTCGGCGCCGGAGTGCTCGTCGCCGGCGTCGAGCTCGCGCCGGGAGCGGTACTCGTCGGGCTCGCGCCTGGAGCGGGCGTCGTCGTCGGCGCCGTTGCGCTCGTCACGCCCGGCGGCGGCGCGAAGACCGCCGCGTCGGCCACGCCCGGCACAGCAAGCGCCAGCGCTGTGATCGCAGTGGCGGTGAGATGGGTGATCGAAGGTGGGCGCATCGGCTCGGGTAGCGCCAGCGAGGATACCGCTTGCGTCCTCTTGCGCCAAGCGCCTTCGAGCCTGTGCGATCACGCACATCGTGGAGGCCTTCGAGGCGTACGGGCACGCATCTGCGCAGGCCATAGAATGCTCCGCGATGGCACCCAAGCAGCGACAGATCCGGATCGAGCAGCGCGGCGCGATGGCGGACATCCAGGCGCTCGAGCAGCGCTCGGATGAGGAGCTCGAGGGCGAGGTCAAGTACAAGTCCGCCGCGATGGCCATCCTCGGCTCGCGCGCCGCCGAGCGCTTCGACGCCGAGAAAGCGCGTGCCTACTTCCAGCGCTCGATAGCCGCCGCCCGCCCGCAGGAACGGATGCAGATCAGGCGCATGGCCGATGCCTCCCTCGCGCTCGCCGAGCGTCGACCCGACGCCCTCAAGGATGCCGTGCAGCGCCTCGGGCAGGCGCCCCCCTCGGGCCGGCAGATGTTCGCGCTGCGCGCTATGGGTCTCCTGATCCCCCCCGCCAGCGCCGGGATCCTCGCGCGTATCCGCGGCGTGGCGCTGATCATCCTCCTCATCGTCGTGCTGCTGGCGCTCGGGTTGGGCGTCGTCGAGCTGATCTCACTGCCCTTCGGCGGGCTGGGCGTCGCTCCGGCCCTGCTGCTTGGGTTGTTCCTCGTCATCGCCGCGCTCGCCGTCGCTGCTCTGATCGGTCGCCGTCGCCGCGACCGCGCGGCCGCGGCCCGCGCGGGCTAGGGGCCTGTCCCGGCCGGCCGGCACTACGCTAGCTCCGTCCGTGCCCCTCCAATCCCCCATCCGCCTGATCGTCAACCCCGTCGCCGGCGGCGGTCGCGCCGGCCGGGTTGCTCCCGCCGTACAGCAGGCGCTCGCCGGCCACGGCCTCGAGGTGACCCGCACGGATACCCGCGATCTCGAGCACTCTCGCGCACTCGCGCGCGAAGCCGCCGCGCGCGGCGAGACCGTCGCGGCGCTCAGCGGCGACGGCATGGTGGGCGCCGTGGTGGACGTCCTTCGTGCCATCCCCAACGCCGTTCTCGGTGTCCTTCCCGGCGGTCGCGGCAACGACTTCGCGCGGGTGCTCGGCGTCCCCTCCGACCCCGTCGCCGCGTGCGCCACGATCGCGCACGGCGCCACCCGCCTCGTGGATCTAGGCGAGGTCGAAGGGCGTGCGTTTCTTGGCATCGCCAGCGCCGGCTTCGACAGCGACTGCAACCGCATCGCCAACGAATCCCCCTCCTGGCTCGGCAACCTCGTATACGCCTACAGCGCGCTGCGTGTGCTCGCGGGCTGGCAGGCCGCGAGCTTCGAGGTCGAGCTCGACTCGGGGGTCACCCACCGCTTCAGCGGCTACACCATCGCCGCCGCCAACTCCGGCGTCTACGGCGGCGGGATGCGCCTCGCCCCCCACGCGCGCATGGACGACGGCCTGCTCGACATCGTCGCGATCGAGCAGGTCTCCAAGCTGCGTTTCCTCGCCAACCTCCCCAAGGTGTTCAAGGGCACCCACGTCGAGCTCCCCTCGATACGCGTCCTGCGTGCCAAGGAAGTGCGCATCTCCGCCGATCGGCCCTTCGCGCTGTATGCCGACGGCGACCCCATCGCGGATCTCCCCGCGCGCGTACGCGCGCTGCCGGGCGCCATCCGCGTGCTCGCGCCTGCCGCGGCGCCCCTCCCAGAGGGCGCCTGATGACCGGTCCGCTGGCCCCCAAGCTCGCCCTCGCGCGGGCCGTCGGCTCGCTCTCGCGCGTGCGCGGCGGCGGCGCCACGAGCGCGCCCGGCAAGGTGCTCATGCGGCTCGACCGCGATGCCATCGCCACGCTCGCCGCACGCCTAACCAGAGGCAGCGTGCTCATCTCGGCGACCAACGGCAAGACCACCACAGCCGCCTTCACAGCCGCAATTCTCGCCCGCGAGCAGATCTCCCTAGTGCACAACGCCGCCGGTGCGAACATGGCCGGCGGCATCGCCTCGACCCTGCTCGCCGCCGCACGCCCCCGTGGAGAAATAGCCGGCGAGCAGGGGCTGTTCGAGGTCGACGAGCTGTGGATGGGAGACATCGCCGCGCAGATCCACCCGCGCGCGATCCTTCTCGGCAACCTCTTTCGCGATCAGCTCGACCGCTACGGCGAGCTCGAGCACATCGCCGAGCGCTGGGCCGCGGCGCTCGGCGGGAGTGCGGGCGCCGCGGCGCGACTCGTACTCAACGCCGACGATCCGGTGGTCGCCGACCTCGGCCGCGAACGTGAGGGCACGGTGTACTTCGGCGTGCAGGACGACTCGCTCGCCCTCGCCGGGATGGCGCACGCCGCCGATGCCAAGCACTGCCGCCGCTGCGGCGCGCCCTACGTATTCGACGCGATCTACCTCGGCCATCTCGGGCACTACCACTGCACGGCCTGCGGCCAGCAGCGGCCCGCGCCCACCGTGATCGCCAAGGAGATCGTCCTCAACGGGGTGCGCACCGCGAGCTTCACGCTCTGCACACCGCAGGGCGAATGGCCGGTGCAGCTGGCGCTGCCGGGTCTCTACAACGTCTACAACGCGCTCGCCGCAGCCGCGCTCGCATTTGCGCTCGAGCTGCCGCCCGCCGCGATCGTCGCCGGTCTGCAAGACACGCAGGCTGCCTTCGGACGCGCGGAGAGCATCGTCGTCGGAGCGCCCGCGCACCCCCGCGAGCTGCGCATCCTGCTCGTCAAGAACCCCGCCGGCGCCAACGAGGTGCTGCGCACGCTCGCGCTCGAGCCCGGGCTCCACGACGTGCTTGGTGTGCTCAACGACAACATCGCCGACGGGCGCGACGTCTCCTGGGTCTGGGACGCCGACTTCGAGCTGCTCGCGGGCCGCGTGCGCCGCGCCACCTGCGCCGGCACACGCGCCGCCGAGCTCGCGGTGCGCCTGAAGTACGCCGGCGTCGACCCCGCTCGCATCCACGTGCGCGAGGATCTCGCCACCGCGCTCGACGAGGCCGTCGCCAGCCGTCCGCCAGCCGCCGAGGGCGATCGACCTCTCTACGCACTGCCCACCTACACAGCCATGCTCTCGCTGCGCGAGCTTCTCGTGGCGCGCGGAGAGGCCCCCAGCGCATGGTCGTGAACGGCGTGAGGCCCAACGTCATCTGGCACGACCTCGAGTGCGGCTCCTACCGTGCCGACCTGCCCCTCTGGGCAGAGCTGGCCCAAGGCGCGCCTGGCGGCGCCATTCTCGACGTGGGCGCCGGCACAGGGCGCGTCGCCCTGGAGCTCGCCGATGCAGGCCATCGCGTGGTCGCCCTCGACCACGACGCCGAGCTGCTCGGCGCGCTGCGCGAGCGCGCCGGCGATCTCGACATCCACACCGTCTGCGCCGACGCGCGCTCCTTCGCCCTCCCCCCGCCACCGCCAAGCACCGCCGCGCAGACGGCGCACCAGGGCCCGCGGCAGGTGGCGCTGTGCCTCGCCCCGATGCAGACCGTGCAGCTCTTGGGCGGAACCGACGGGCGCCTCGCTTTCCTGCGCAGCGCCCGCGCGCACCTGCTACCCGGGGGACTGCTCGCCTGCGCGATCGTCACCGAGCTCGAGCCCTTCGACTGCGCCGACGGTGGCCCGGGGCCCACGGCGGAGAGCACGATGGTGGGCGGGGTTCGCTATACCAGCCAGGCCACCCGCGTGCACCTGAGCTCCACCACGATCGAAATCGAGCGCGAGCGCAGCACGAGCGCCTCGCGGATCGTCGAACGCGACCTCATCGAGCTCGACCGCATCACCATCGCCGAGCTCGAGCGCGAGGGCCTCGCACTCGGAATGCGCCCCGAGCGAGCCCGCCACATCCCCCCCACCGCCGAGCACTCCGGCAGCTCGGTGGTGATGCTGCGTGCCTGATCGCGACGCCCCCATCCTGCGCGTATGCGCGCTGTACCCGGACCTCATGAACATCTACGCCGACCGCGGCAACCTGCTCGTGCTCGAGCGCCGCTGCGCATGGCGCGGCATCGGCTTTCAGCTCACCGCCAGCGGCCTCGGCGAGCCGCTCGACGGCAGCGCACATGACCTCTTCTACCTCGGCGGCGGCCAGGACCGCGACCAGCTCCTCTGCGCCGAGGACCTCCTCGTGCACAAGCGCACAGGGCTACACGCCGCGACCGAGCGCGGCGCAGTGGTCCTCGGGGTGTGCGGCGGCTACCAGTTGCTCGGGAGCTCCTACGCGATCGACGAGCGCGAGATCCCCGGCGTGGGCCTTTTCGACGTGCGCACCGTGCGCGAGCCCGGGCCGCGGCTGATCGGCAACGTCGCGATCTCCGTCGAGCTCGACCCGGGGCGCCCCGCACAGACGATCGCCGGCTTCGAGAACCACGGCGGGCGCACCCACCTGGGCGCCGGCGAGCACGCCTTGGGGCGTGTCATACAGGGCCACGGCAACGACGGGCGCAGCGGCCTCGAGGGAGTCAGGCGCGCCAACGCGATCGGCACCTACCTGCACGGCCCACTGCTGCCCAAGAACATCTGGCTCGCGGACTGGCTGATCGCCACCGCCCTCGGCGTCGACGTCAACGCACTCGATCCGCTCGACGATGCGCTGGAGCAAGCGGCGCATTCGGCGGCGCTGCGCGTCGCCGGCGCATAAGACCCTTCTTAGCCGGCCGACCAAGCTCGGCTTGCCATCGGGAACGGCAACTACCCCGGTTTCACACCACGCGACCCTTAGCGGAGCCCCCTCCGGGGGCGTAGCCTTTCCTTTCTAAGAGGCCACCGCGAAGCGTGCGAAGCGCGCCGCGAGGCGCTCTGGCACCAGCGCGCGCACACGCACGCCCTCGGGCGTATCCTGGCGGCTCACCTCGCCGGCCACCTCGTGCAGCTCGGCCAGGCTGCCGCCCTGCGCGTAGGGCACGAGCAGGTCTACCGGGCAGAGCGTGCGGCGAAATTCCCCCTCCACGCGCTCCCCCAACTCCTGCAGGCCCTCGCCTGTAACGCCGCTCACCAGCACCGCGCCGGGGTGGTGCAGGCGCAGCTCTTGGCGTGCCTCATCCTCGAGAAGATCCACCTTGTTGAGCACCAGCAGCTGCGGTGTCTCCTCTGCGCCAATCTCTCGCAGCACCGCCTCCACCGAGCGGCGCATCTCCTGCGCCTGCTCCTGCGGCGCGGAGGCGTCGAGGACGTGCAACAGGAGGTCCGCGCGCAGCGTCTCCTCCAGCGTCGCACCAAAAGCGTCCACCAGCTGGTGGGGGAGCTTGCGGATGAAACCCACCGTGTCCGTCAGCAAATACTGGCGCCCCGACAGCTGCCACGTGCGCGTGCTCGGGTCGAGTGTGTGAAACAGCCGATCGCGCACCCCCACCTCCGAGCCCGTGAGTGCGTTGAGCAACGTCGACTTGCCCGCGTTCGTGTAACCCGCCAGCGCGACGCTCGGCAGCGCCGCGCGCTCGCGCTCGGCGCGCATCACCGCGCGCGTGCCGCGCACGTGCTTCAGGCGCCTTCGCAGCGCCGCGATGCGATCGCGCGCGAGGCGGCGGTCGGTCTCGATCTGCGTCTCCCCCGGCCCCCTCGTGCCGATCCCGCCGCCGAGGCGCTCCAGGTGGCTCCACAGACCGCGCATCCGCGCGAGGTTGTACTCCAGCTGTGCCAGCTCCACCTGCAGCTTCCCCTCGCCGCTGGAGGCGTGCGCGGCGAAGATGTCGAGGATCACCGCCGTGCGATCCACCACCGGCAGAGCGAGCGCCTCCTCCAGGTTGCGCTCCTGGCGCGGCGTCAGCTCATCGTCGCACGCCACCACATTGGCATCGCACTCCTTCGCGAGCGCCTTCGCCTCCTCCACCTTCCCCGGTCCCAGATACGTGTTGGGGTGCGGCCGCTCCCGGTGCTGCACCAACTCCCCCACCACCGCCACGCCCGCGGTGCGCAGCAGCTCCTCCAACTCGCTGAGATCCTCGCCCTCGCTGAGCGCCGCGATGCAGAGCGCGCGCTGGCGGGCGCGCTGGGGCTCGGAGGCTACGGCTCCATGGCCGTTGTGGCGTGGATCCATTCGCACCCCAGTCTAGACCCCCACCCGGGACGGAACGATCGGTTTGCTTCGGATCACTCGGCGAGCGCGCCCAACCTCTCCACCGCCTCGGCCAGCCTCTCATCCGGCGTCGTCAGCGAGATACGAAACCACCCCTCGCCGCTGGGGCCATAGGCGCTGCCGGGCGAGATCACCACGGCCGCGCGCTCGAGCACATGCTCGCAGTAGGCCACCGAGCTCGCGAAACCCTCCGGGATCGGCGCCCACACGTAGATCGTGCCCTTCGGCGGGGAGATGTGCACGCCGATCTTCTCCAGCGCCTCACACACGAGGTTGCGCCGCCTGCGATACAGCTCGTTCATCGAGGCCACCTCGGCGTCGCCGTCGGGCGAGAGCGCCGCGACGCCCGCCAGCTGCACCGCCTCGAACAGGCCGCTGTCGATGTTCGTCTTCAACCGCCAGTAATTCTCGATCGCCTCGCTGTTTCCGATCACCGCCGCGCAGCGCCAGCCGGTCATGTTGTAGCCCTTGGAGAGCGAGAACACCTCGATCCCCACATCCTTCGCCCCCGGCGTCGCCAGGAACGAGGGCGCGCGATAGCCATCGTAGGTCGTCTCCGAGTAGGCGTTGTCGTGCACCACCAGGATGTCATTCGCCTTCGCGAAGCCCACCACGCGCTCGAAGAACCCCTCCGGCGCCACCGCGCCCGTCGGGTTGTTGGGGTAGTTGAGGTACATCAGCTTCGCGCGCCGCGCCGTCGCATCGTCGATCGCGTGCAGATCGGGGACGAATCCCAGCTCCGGCTCCAAGGGCATCACCACCGCCTCGGCGCCCACCAGCAGCGGCCCTCCCGTATACACCGGATAGCCAGGGTCGCTCGCCAGCGCCACATCGCCCGGATCGAGGAACGCCAGGTTGAGGTTGAAGATCGCCTCCTTCGCGCCAATCGCCGGAATGATCTCCACCTCGGGGTCCACATCCACATCAAAGCGCCGCTCGTAGAAGTCGCTCAACGCGACCCTGAAGTCGTGGCGTCCGCGGTTTGAGGGATAGCGGTGGGTCTCAGCCTCGCTCACCGCCTCCTGCATCGCCTCCACGATCAGCGCCGGCGTCGGGCGATCGGGGTCACCGATACCGAGGCTGATCACATCCACCCCCTCCGCCTGCTTCGCGGCGATCTTGCGCTCCAATTCGGCGAACAGATACGGCGGGATGCGACTCAGGCGCTCACTCGGTCTCATGCAACTCCTTTAGGAAGTCATCGCTGAGCGTGCCCGAGAATACGGGCTTAGCCCAGCCGGTTAGATTTATCTGCAGATCCTCCCCCACCTCGACCTCCAACTCGCCGCCGTCGAGCGTCACAGCGATGGACGACTCTCTAGCGCCGAGTCGCAGGTGATTGGCGATCGCCGCGCCGCTGGCCCCCGTGCCCGAGGACAGTGTCTCCCCCACCCCGCGCTCGAAGATGCGTGCCCTGATTCGGCCGCTTGCGCTTCCGATCGCCTCTGGGGGGTTCAGCTCGGTGTACCAGGAGACATTGGTGCGATTCGGGAAGCGCTCGTGTGCTTCGATCTCCGGGCCAAGCGCCGGCAGGTCGAGCGACTCCAGTTCCGCGAGATCGGCCATGTGGATTGCGCACTGCGGATTGCCGATCGAGACGTGCTGAAAGTGCCACGTGCGACCGCCCGCACTCAGCTCGCCGGTTCCATCCAGTGACCCACCGGGGAAGTCCTTGGAGGTAAGGCTCGCGCGGCCCATATCCACCCGGCACGTCTCCGGGCCGGTGACAGTCGGGCGGATCTTCCCCGCCGCGGTATTGATCGAGAACTCATCCTCCTCGGTCCAACCATTGCGGCGCAAGTAGAGAATCGCCTCGCGCGCGCCGTTGCCCGACAGCTCCGCCTCCGAGCCATCGGGGTTGAAGATCCGCAGGTCCGCCACGAAATGCGGGTCCTCACTGCGAGCAAGCAGCAGCACCCCATCGGCGAACACACCGAAGTGCCCCTCGCACAGACGGCGAATGCGCGTCGGTGTCAGCTCGAACGGCAGCGCCTCCCGCTCGACGATCAAATAGTCGTTGCCGAGCGCCTGCCACTTCTCGAACCTCATCTGCGTGTATCTCCGCGTCTTCTCATGCGGCGCCGCAGTCTAGGCGGTCATCGCCACGATTTCCTGCGCCACATCCTCCGGCGCGCACTCCGTCACGTCGATCAGCTGCACCCCGCCGAGCTTGCGCATCCACGTGAGCTGGCGCCGCGCGTAGTTGCGCGTGCGCCGCTTCATGCCCTCCACGTCGCCGCTCAGCAGCTCCTCGAAGCCAAGCGCCTTGCGCGCGGTACCCGACGCGCCGGCCGCGTGGGCGCGCTGGGCCTCCTCGCGCACCCCCGCCGCCAGCATCGCCTCCACGCGCGCGTCGATGCGTGCATACAGCGCCTCGCGCTCCATCACCAGGCCCACCAGCAGCGTCGGCCTGCGCGTCTGCGCCGTCCACAGCTGCGATGGACCCTCCGGCGGCTCGAGCTCGCCGAGGTCGAGCAGCTCAAGCGCCCGCACCACCCGCTGGCGGTCATTGGGGTCGATCTCCTCTGCCGCCCACGGCGCGCTCTGCGCCAGGCGGGCGTGCAATGCGGGCGCGCCGTGGCGTTCCAGTTCGGCGATCCAGCGCTCGCGCACGCCTTCGGGCGGCGGCGGGCGCAGATCCAGCTCGGTGAGCGCCGCGCGCAGATACAGCCCCGTCCCGCCAACCACGATCGGGCGGCGGCCCTCGGCAAGCAGCCCGTCGATCTCGGCGTGCGCCAGCTCGGCGTACTGCCCCGCGCTGAAGCTTGCATCCACCGGCAGGAAGGAAACAAGGCGGTGCTCCAGGATGGCACGCTCCGCCGGCGAGGCGACGCCGGTGAGTGTCTCCAGTCCCGCGTAGACCTGCAGCGCGTCGGCAGAAACAGCCACGGGACGCTCTCCGTGAGCGCGCAGTCGCGCTGCCAGCGCGACTGCCACGGCGGTCTTGCCCACGCCCGTCGGGCCGAACAGCGCGATCATTTGCATCGGCGTAGGCTTGCAGACCGATGCAGATCTCCGGTGCCACAGTCCTCCTCACCGGGGCAACCGGTGGCATCGGCCGGGCGACGGCGCGTGCGCTGCGAGGGCGCGGCGCCCAGCTGATCCTCACCGGCCGGCGCATCGACGTTCTGGAGCCCCTTGCCGCCGAGCTGAACGCACGCAGGCTCGCCGTCGACCTCAGCATCCCCGCGGAGGTTAATCGCCTCATCTCCGAGGCGGGACAGGTGGACATCCTCGTGGCCAACGCCGCGCTGCCCGCCTCGGGACAGCTGGACAGCTTCAGTATCGAGGAGATCGACCGCGCACTGGACGTCAACCTGCGCGCTCCGATCGCACTGGCCCACGCGCTCGCGCCGACGATGGTCACTCGAGGCAGCGGACATTTGCTCTTCGTCTCCTCCCTCTCGGGCAAGACCGCCACCGCCGGAGCCTCGCTCTACAGCGCCACCAAGTACGGCCTGCGCGGCTTTGCCGCCGCGCTGCGTGCGGATCTGCGCGATCGGGGCGTCGGCGTCTCCACCGTCTTCCCCGGCTTCATCCGCGACGCGGGCCTGTTCGCCGACGCCGGCGTGGAGCTCCCCCCAGGTGTCGGCACCCGCTCCCCCGAGGACGTCGCCAAGGCTGTGATCAGTGCGATCGAGCGCAATCGCGGCGAGGTCGACGTGGCGCCGCTCCCGATGCGCCTCGGCGCGGTCTTCGGCGGCCTCGCACCGGAGGCAGCCGCCGCCGTCACCCGCAGGATGGGTGGAGAGAAGCTCGCCGGCGAATTCGCCGCCGCCCAGGTCGACAAGCGCTGAGGGAGCTTCTCAGAAGAGGCTCTCCTGCGTGAAGGGAAGCTGCTCGCCCAGCCTGAGCTCGCGAGGGCTTTCGCTCAACGGCTGCACCGCTGGCCGAGGCGCTCGCTCGCCCCGATTTCCGCGGAAGGCCCGTGCGCGACCTCTGGAGCCGCTTCGCACGAGCCCCGATAGGCGTTGGCGTTCCTCGGCCGGCGCGTAGGCGCCACGGCGATAGAGCTCCTCGTAGCGCTCCACGAGCTCGGGGCGCTCGGATCGCATCCACTGCATGAACACATCGCGTACCTCCCCGCGCAGGTGCAGCGTGGCGCCGCCGATGCTCTTCGCTCCCGCCTCGATCGCTCCCGCCAGCAGCGGCTCGATCTGCTCGGGCGCGTCGTTGATCCCCGGCATCAACGGCGCGATCAGCACGCCCGTACGGATGCCCGCGCGGTTGAGCTCCGCTACCGCCTCGAGGCGCGCCCGCGGATTGGGGGTGTGGGGCTCGGTCGCCCGCCACGCCTTCTCATCGAGCGTGGGGATCGACAGCATCGCGCTGAACTCGCTGCGCTGCGCGATCTCGAGCATCAGATCCAAGTCCCGCAGCAGCAGCGGCGACTTCGTGAGCACCGAGCAGGGGTTCGCGGCATCGCGCAGCGCCTCCCAGATCCCGCGCATCAACCTGTAGCGCCCCTCCACCCACTGGTAGGGGTCGGTGTTCGTCCCCAGCGCCACATGCTCATGCGCCCAGGACGGCTTGGCCAGCTCCACCCGCAGCACCTCGGGCGCGTTGACCTTCACGACGATCTCGCGCTCGAAGTCCCTTCCCGCGTCGAAGTCGAGGTATCTGTGTGTGGGGCGCGCGAAGCAGTAGACACACGCGTGACTACAGCCCCTATACGGGTTGATCGTCCAGCTGAACGGCATCCGCGACTTGCCCGGCACGCGGTTGAGCACCGACTTGGCCCGTACCTCGTAGAAACGCATATCGAGCGCCTCCGGCACGTCGAAGCGCCGCACCACCGCCTCCTCGCGATAGCCCGGCAGGCGTCGCTGCTCCTCCTCTGACAGCGTCAGGTTGCTCCAGCGCACGAACATATGTTCGCATACTGTGCGGGCATCAGACAACGATCAATGGAACGCCGAGACCCGGAGCGTTGGCCAGCCGCCGGTCGGCCGTGATCAGCTCGGCCTTCAGCTCGCGAGCCAGTGCCACGTAGCAGGCGTCGTAGGCGCTGACGTTCGCGCGCAGGCTCCAGGCGTCTTCGAGCAAGCCGACGGTCGGCATCCTCGCGAGAGTCATATCGAGGAAGTCGTCGACCATCTCGCCGCCCCGTGTGCGGTCGATCTCACCGGAGCGCTCGATCCCGCGGATCGATTGCAGGACCTCGGGATTGATGGAGTCCGGGGCGATGAGTCGGACGCCCCTGATCGCCTGTTCCACAACTTTGGCCAGCTCGCTCGCCATGAGCAACTCGACCACCGCCGAGGCGTCAATGACGCGTGATGGCGTTTCGGATCTGCTCATCGCGTTCTCGCCGCCCCTCTGCTATGAGGTCCGCGACCTCGCCAGGGCCGACTCCGGTGACAGGTTCGCGTCCCCTGACACGCTCCAGCCACTCTTCGGTTGTGGGCAGCGCCAGATCGAGCTCGATGAGCCTCCTCACGTAATCGCTCAAGCTCTGGCCCTGCTTGTGAGCCCGCTCACGCAGCCGCTCGTGCAGATCGTTTGGCACATTCTTAACCTGAATAGCGCTCATAATCCCGATCCTAGCATGTGATCAGTCGATATAAGCATGCTACGAGCATGATCGGCGGCGTATCCAGGTTCCGTAGCCTGCCCCCTCAGCCCCCAACTCGCGCCAAAAGACTCTCCTCCCCCGAGAGTGTCTGGCTGGATGCTGTTTCGATGCGGACCTGCGTGAGCTCGCCGGGCGATGCGAGGCCACTGAAGTTGACGGCCTTGTTGTGGCGGGTGCGCCCGCGCAGTCTGTCGGGGTCGGTGCGCGAGGGGCCTTCTACGAGCACCTCCATGGTGCGCCCCACGAAGCGCTGGGCGCGCTCGCGCGCGTGGCGCTGGACGGCCTCTAGGAGACGCTCCATGCGCTCCACCTTCAGCTCGTGGGGCACGAGGCCGTCGGTAAGCTCAGCTGCCGCGGTTCCCCGCCGGGGGGAGAAGACGAAGGTGAAGGCGCTGTCGTAGCGCACCTCCTCGACCACTTCGAGCGTTTCTGCGAAATCCTGCTCGCTCTCGCCGGGGAAACCCACGATGATGTCGGTGGTAAGCGAGACATCGGGCACGTGCTCGCGGATCAGCGCCACCCGATCGAGGTAGCGACGGCGGTCGTAGGTGCGGCGCATCGCCTTGAGGATCGCGCTCGAGCCCGACTGCAGCGGCAGGTGGATGTGCTCGCAGAGGGCCGGCAGCTCCGCGTGCGCGCGGATCACGTCCTCGCGCATGTCCTTGGGGTGGGGGCTCGTGTAGCGGATGCGCTCGATCCCCTCGATCGCGTCGATCGCGCGCAGCAGATCGGAGAAGGGCGTCTGCTGTGCCCGGCGCGCCGTACCTGAGGTGACACCTGGCGCCACGCCATGAGATAGACCCACCACCGGGCTTGCCGTGGCCGGTGTCCGCGGGAGCCGCAGGTCCCGCCCGTAGGAGTTGACGTTCTGCCCGAGCAGCGTCACCTCGCGCACGCCGTCGGCGGCCATCGCGCGCACCTCCTCCACGAGCTCGTCGGGCGGGCGGCTCACCTCGCGCCCGCGTGTGGAGGGCACGATGCAGTAGGAGCACGCGCAGTTGCAGCCAACGCTGATCTGCAGCCAACCCTGAAAGGCGCGTGCGCGACGCGCCGGGAGGTGCCCGGTGAAGCCCTCGAACTCGAAGTACCCCTGCGCGGTGAGCGAATCGCTCGTGAGGAACTCCGCCAGCTTGTGCACCTGGCCGGGACCAAAGGCCACGTCCACGAAGGGAAAGCGCACGAACACCTCCTCCTTCACCGACTGCGCCCAGCAGCCCCCCACCCCCACCACGCGCGCGGGCTCTTCGCGCTTCAGGCGCTTGGCCTCACCCAGATGCGCGAGGAAGCGGCTGTCGGCGGTCTCGCGGATCGAGCAGGTGTTGAAGAGGATCACATCGGCCTGCGCGCGCTCGGGGGCCTCCGCGTAGCCGAGCGACTCGAGCATCCCCTTCATCCGCTCGGAGTCGTGCTCGTTCATCTGGCAGCCAAAGGTGGTGAGGTGGTAGCGCTTCACCCCTTCAAGATAACCGCCCCGGCTCAACGCACGCCGGCCAGCAGCTCCGCGATCGCCTCATCGATGTCGCCGGCGAGCATGTTCGCGTCCGGGAGCGTCTCGCGGTCGGAGCAGACGCCGAAGCAGGCGCGGTCACTGACTGTGGTCATGCCGATGGAGAGCGCGTGGCGGTCGGCCAGTGGGACGACCGGATAGATGGCCTCCAGCGGACAGCCCAGCATGTACATGGGCTCCGCGGGGCCCGGAATATTGGACACCACGAGGTTGAATGTGCGCGGGCTGGCGATCAGCCGCGAGATGGCGTGCTGGACGACGCCGGGGGTGTGCTCGGCGGCCTTCAGCGCCAGGTCGGCTCCCTCGGGCTCCCCGTCGTGCTTGCGCTTGCTCATCGTGGCGTGCACCTTGTAGAGGCGACCAAGCGGGTGGGGCTCGTCGCAGGGCAGGTCCGCGAGCACGAACGAGATGCGGTTGCCGAGCACCTCGCCGGGGCTGCGCACGTTCACCGGGACCATCGCCCTGAGCGCCACAGGCTCCTCGCCGCGGCGCACGAGGTAGGAGCGTATGCCCCCGGCTACCGCGGCCAGCACCACGTCGTTGACCGTCGTGCCGTAGGCACGCTTGACGCTCCGCAGGTCGGCGAGGGGACGCTGTGTCCAGGCCAGACGACGCAGCGGCGAGAGCCGCTCGTTGAGCACGCTGGCGGGCGCCCCGTGCAGTGAATGGCTCAGAGCCCTCGTGACGCGCAGGGCATTCCCGGCGGCCTCCCGCGCCGCGCACACCGGCGAGGCCACTGCGTGCAGCGGCCAGCTCAGGACGTCGAGCTGCTCGCCCAGGAGGTCGCGCAGGCCCCGCGCCAGCAGCAGCTCGGCGTCGGGCTCCGGCGCCGCGCACCAGTCCTCGGGCTCGCAGGCGACGGGCTCCGGGGTGGGGTCGAGCAGCAGCGACGCGAGCTCGAATGCTGCGATCCCGTCGACCATGCAGTGGTGTGTCTTGCCCACGATCGCGAACTGCCGATCCTCCGGGAGCTCGCAGATCCACATCTCCCACAGCGGACGGTCGCGACGCAACGGCGTCGACATCACCTCGTCGACGAGCCCCCCAAGCGGAGCCGGCGCCCGGTAAACATGGCGATCGATGGAGAATGCCGGATCATCGATCCACTCCGGGGTGTGCAGACCGAGTGGGACCGGAGCGAGCTTTTGGCGATAGCGCGGCGCGCGCGTCATGCGTCGCCCGATGTGATCGCGCAGCTGTGCGAAGTGCGGCAGCGGGCCCACGGCCGGCGCCGAAAACACCGCGGTCCAGCCCACGTGCATGTGCGCGGTGGGCGTCTCCACCGCGAGGAACGACGCGTCGAGCCCCGACAGGCGAGAGATGCTCAGCGCATCACCTCCAGTCGAGCTGGCGCCGTGGGGATCGCCGCGCGCGGCGGCGCGCGCCGGTGCAACCGCGGCGGCGGCGCGCGGCGGATCGGCAGAGGATGCATGTTGGAGGGCCGTGGCGCGCGCTCGGCGGCGCCGGCGCGCGTTATTGGCCGCCGCCCCCAGTCGGCGGCGAGCGCGAAGTCGACCAGCCGATCGAAGTAGCCCCGCAACGGCGTCGCCCCGATGCCGGCCGCACGGAGCGCCACGCGGGAGCGGCGATCGTCGTAGCGCACCGCCATCGCGAAGTACGGGAAGAAGACCTTGCTGCGCGCCAGCGCCCGGCGGCGGCGCTCCTCGCCGCACGTGCGAACGAGCAGCGGGTGCACCGCGCGGTGGTAGAGCACCGGCGCGATCAGGCGCGGCGCCGGGCGCTCGAAACGCGCTGTCGCGAGCTCGACGAGCTCCTCCACGGTGCTCGCGTGCGCTCCGGCGGTGAGGTGAAAGGTGCCTCCTTCGGCCTCCGGGGCCTGGCTGAGCGCGAAGGTCGCATCGGCCACGTAGTCGACTGGCACCACGTCGACCGGGGCGCCGCCGCGTGCGGGCAACGCCACATATGAGCCGCGAGCGAATGCACGCAGCGGCCAGTAGAGCACGTTGAACGACGCAGTCCAGCCGCTGCCGCGCTCGCCGACGACGATGCTCGGGCGCAGCACGGTGACGGGCAGGGACGCGCGCGAGCCGGCCACGAGGCTCTCCGCCTCGAATTTCGACTGCTCGTAGGCGTTTCGAAAGCGCTGGCCCACGTCGAGGTCGTCCTCGCTGAAGAGCCCCGCGTGCTCGCCGGCGACGTATGCCGTCGAGATGTATGAGAAGCGCCGCAGACCGCCGTGCGCGTGGCAGCGCTCGGCGAACCGAAGCATCCGCCGAGTGCCCGCCACGTTGATCGCCCGCATCGTCTCCAGGCTCTCCCCAAACGACACCGACGCCGCCCCGTGCACGATCTCGCTCACCCGCTCAGCCAGCGCGTCGCGCCTGCGCCCGAGGCCGATGTCAGAACATGTGAGGTCGCCGCGAACCGCAACCACGCGCCCGCTGTAGGGGTGGCCGGCGCCAAACAGCGACAGCAGCGTGCGCTCGACGCGTGCCGCTGCCGCACGCTGGTCAGAGCCACGCACGAGCGCATACACGCAGCGGTCGGTGCGCTCCAGGTAGCGCACCAGCAGCTCCATCCCAACGAATCCGGTTGCGCCGGTCAGCAGCACGCCGTCGGTTCTCCGCTCAGCAGCTTCGCTCCCGGTGCGAGACGTTGCGCCGGTGACTGCTCCCGCGTCGCTGGGGGACATCTTCCCTGACCAGGGGTCCACGTCCCCGTCTTACCCACTCACAAGAGCGAGTAACGCCGATGCGAAATTTTATTACAATTCGCTATTTTGGGACGATCCAGGATCGTCAAAATATGGCCCTGGGACGTACGTCAGCGCGCGCGGCGCGTTCTCAAGCGGCCTGGGGCACCTTCAACGCCTCACCTCCACCTTTGCCGGCTCCTTCGCAGGAGGCGCCGCGGCTGCCGTCGCGCTCGCAGCGGCAGGAGCGCCGGCCGCGAGATCGCCCACGATCGGCGTGACGGCGGCAGGCCCGATCTTGAGGATCGCGTAGATCTTCTGCTCGATCTCCTTCGCCATCGCGGGGTTCTCCTCGAGGTAGGTCTTGGCGTTGCCGCGACCCTGCCCGAGGCGCTGCTCGCCGTAGGAGAAGAAGGAGCCCGACTTGGTCACGATGCTGTGCTCGAGGCCCAGGTCGATAAGGCAGCCCGAGGTGGAGATGCCCTTGCCGAACTCGATGTCGAACTCGGCCTGGCGGAAGGGCGCGGCGACCTTGTTCTTGACGACTTTCACGCGCACGCGGTTGCCCACGGCCTCGGTGCCGTCCTTGAGCGTCTCGATGCGCCGGATGTCAAGGCGCTGGGAGGCGTAGAACTTCAGCGCCCGCCCGCCCGGCTGGGTCTCGGGCGAGCCGAACATCACGCCCACCTTTTCGCGGATCTGGTTGGTGAGGATGCAGAGCGTCTGCGTGCGGTTGAGGTTGCCCGCGAGCTTGCGCATCGCCTGGGACATCATGCGCGCCTGCGCACCGACTGTCTGATCGCCCATCTGCCCCTCGAGCTCCACGCGCGGCGTGAGCGCGGCGACCGAGTCGATCGCCACGACATCCACCGCGCCGGAGCGCACGAGCATGTCGGCGATCTCCAGCGCCTGCTCGCCGTAATCGGGCTGGGAGACGAGCAGCTCGTCGATGTCCACGCCGATCTCCTTCGCATACAGCGGGTCCATCGCGTGCTCGGCGTCGATGAACGCGCACACGCCCCCCATCTTCTGGGCTTCGGCGAGCACGTGGTAGATCAGCGTTGTCTTACCCGAGGACTCCGGACCGAAGACCTCCACGATGCGTCCCTTGGGAACCCCGCCGATGCCCAGCGCCACGTCGAGCGTGATCGCGCCGGTGGAGATCGCGTCGACGCGCACCTGCGCGCCCTCGTCGCCCATGCGCATCACGGTGCCCTTGCCGAACTCGCGCTCGATCTGTCCGAGCGCCCCCTGCAGGGCGGCGTCGCGTGCCTTTGCGGCCTTCTCTTGATCGTTCACAGGCATCGTGTAGCTCCTCTGCAGTCGAATTGGGGCAGCCCAAGGTAGCCGGAGCTCCGGACGGAACATATGTTCGTATCGAGGAGACCGTAATGTGAGTGTTCCAGGCCGCCCGGCGGAGTCAGAGAGGAACCAGAGTGGCGCTCGCCAGCGCCTCGTAGGAGGCCCCTTCGGGAGCAAGCCACGAGCGGTAGAGGGTGACCTCCTGCGGCAGGAAGGCAAGCGCCGGCGTGGGCGGCAGCAGACGCTCGCGCGGCGCGGCATCCTCGCGCATACGCGCGAGCGTGATGTGGGGACGAAAGCGCTGGGGATGGCGTCCCGCGGGCTCCCAGCCAATGCCCTGGGCGAGCGCGGCGCTGAGCGACCGGTGCAGCAGCGTGAGATCCTCGTGGGGGTCGTGCACCTCGACGGCAAGCACGCGCGGGCGGCGCGGGGGCAGCCATAGGGGCGCGCCGATCGAGAGCTCCCCCACCTCCCGGGCAGAGTCGCCCAGCAAGGCCGCGATCTGCTCGACCTCCGCCAGCGGGCGCTCGCCGAGGAAGCACAGCGTGAGATGCAGCAGCTCGGCTTCGAGCAGTCGCAGCGGCCGCGCCGCACCCGAGCGTCTCCCCCGCCCCGCCCCGAGCGCTCCACGCGCCCACGCGACGAGCGCTTCGCGCACATGCGCGGGCGGGTCGATGGCGAGGAACAGCCGGGCAGTGGCGGAGCGGGGCATGCCCGCTATTTTCAACACATCTGGGGTGCGAGGCTAGGAGACCCACACCTCGCCGGTGTCGCCGAACCCCAGGGCGGCCTTGGTCGCTTCGGTGAGGTCGAATTCGCGACCGGCGACGAAGGGCCCGCGATCGATCACGGGCACGCAGACGCTGCGCCCGTTGTAGCGCAGGTTGACGAGCGTGCCACAGGGGAGCGTCTTGTTGGCGACGCCCAGCGTGGAGCTCGTGAGCTGACCGCCGCAGGCGAGGCTGCCGCCGCCTCCGTACCAGGATGCCTCGGCGAGGCGGTACACCCGCAGATGCCCGACACGGCGGTGCGCGGCGGTGTCGAGGGCGTCGCCCGGGAAATACACGCGCACCAGCTGGCCGACGCCGCGCGCGGGGGCGTAGTGCAGGCGGTAGCGGCCCTGCGCGCCGGTATGCGTACGGGTGAGCGTGCGCCAGCCCCGACGGGTGAGCTCCTGCAGGGCGACCGTCCTTCCGCTCAGCGCCGGTATGAGTGCGCCGGCGATACTCGCGCGCTGACCGCCGAGCACGTCGAGGGCCATGCGTTTGACTTTGAGCTTGGTGTGCTTGGGCGCCACGAGCGGCGGGTTGCCGGTCACGATCCCGATCGGAGTCAGGGGCGTGGCAGGCGGCGCCGGGGGCGCGGGGACGTACATTCGCGGTGAGACCTCCTGTGTATCCGCCTACGGGGTTAGCTGTCGGGCTCACGGCCGACGAGCACGCGAACAGCCGCGCGCCAGTCGGGCGTTACGGCCACAGCAGCGGCCGATTCGCCCCATCCGGTCCGCTCAAAGAGCAGGTCCGGCAGTGGGTCCCCGCTCGCCTCCATCAACGGAGACGACTCGGCAGGTCGAACAATCGTCTACACGCTAGGGGGTCTCGCGGTGGTTTCAGTGTGTTGGGCGTCACACAAGCCGAAAACGGCGTGTTTTCCGCGGTTGGGCCGAATGGCGGTGTTTCCGACCCGACGGCCCCCGGGAACACATCGTGACGATTAAGAAGGGCTACGCCCCCAGGGGGGGCTCCGCCAGCGGGTCGCGAGGCGCACCGTTCGAGCAGCCAGCCGGACCCTTCTCCTTCCGATTGGGCCACGGCCCGGTGAGCTGGGTGATGCCAATCCCTCCCAAGTGAAGGATGACCTGCGAGAATCGAGCGATGGCCAACCCCGATCGCCTGACGGCTCTCGACACAGCCTTCCTGCACCTGGAGGACGACTCGACCGCACACATGCACGTCGCCTCGGTGATGGTGTTCGAGGGGAAGGCGCCGACGCCGAAGGAGCTCGTGGATCACGTGCTCGGCCGCCTGCACCTGGTGCCGCGCTACCGCCAGCGACTTGTGTACGTGCCCTTCGGCCAGGGTCGGCCGGTGTGGGCGGATGACCCGCACTTCAACCTGCGCTACCACATCCGCCACACGGCGCTGCCCCAGCCCGAAGACGAGGCGGCGCTCAAACGCCTCGCGGGAAGACTGTTCTCCCAGCGCCTGGATCGTTCCAAGCCGCTGTGGGAGATCTGGCTCGTGGACCGGATGGCGGGCAATCGCTTCGCGCTGATCGCCAAGACCCACCACGCGCTTGTGGATGGGATCTCCGGGGTGGACATCACGACGGTTCTGTTCGACACGCAGCCCGAGCCGGTGCCGCCCGCGCGTCCGGCCGAGCCGTGGACCGCGAGGCCTCTGCCGGGTCAAGCGAAGCTGCTCGGCGAGGCGCTGCTCGAGCGCACCACGGTGCCCGGCGAGATGACGCGCGGAGCACGCGCGCTCACGCGTCACCCGCGCCGCGCGGTGCGCCGCGTGCGCGAGGGACTGGCGAGCATCGGCGCCACAGCGCTGCCGGGGCTCGGGCGCCCCGCGCCGCACACGCCGCTCAACGTGGACATCGGGCCACACCGGCGCTACACGTGGGTCGATGCCGAGCTGCCTCGCTTCAAGGCGATCAAGGACACGCTCGGCGGGACCCTCAACGACGTGGTGCTCGCCTCGGTGAGCCTCGCGCTGGGCAGCCACCTGCGCGCGCAGGGACACGACACCGAGGGCCTCATAATGCGCGCGATGGTGCCGGTGTCGGTGCGCGCGGACGCCGAGCGGGGGGCGCTGGGCAATCGCGTGGCGGCGATCTGGGCGCCGCTGCCTGTGGGCGTCGAAGATCCGGCTGCGTGCTTACAGGAGATTCGTCTGGCGATGGAGGACCTCAAGCGCTCCGGGCAGGCGGTGGGCGCGCAGATGATCACCAACCTCGCCGGCTTCGCACCGCCCACGATCCTCAGCCAGGCCGCGCGCCTGCAGGCCCGCCAGCGCTTCTTCAACCTTGTGATCACGAACGTTCCGGGCCCGCAGTTCCCGCTCTACCTGCTCGGGCACCGGCTGCAGTCGCTCTACCCGGTGGTACCACTCGCGCGCAAGCAGGCGCTGGGGATCGCCGTGATGAGCTACGACGGCAACCTCGGCTTCGGGCTGCTCGCCGACTACGACGCGATCCCCGAGCTGGAGCAGATCGCGCGCGAGCTCGAGAACGCGATCGACTCTCTCTCACGCGCTGCCGGCCTGCGCCCCGAACGTGCGCGCGCCGCCGGGAGCGCCGCGCGAGGGAAGGCGAAGAAGCCCATCCCGGCGCGGGGCGTATCTGCCACGGCGAAGAAGCGTGCCCCGGCGGGCAACGCCGCCGCGGAGACCGCCGCCAACCGCTGAGAAGCCGGCGGGGGGAACAGTGCGCCGCCCCTCGCTAACCTTGCGGTTATGTGCAGAAACATCAGAACGCTCTACAACTTCGAGCCGCCCGCGACTGAGGATGAGGTGCGCAGCGCGGCCGTGCAGTACGTGCGCAAGATCAGCGGCTTCACCAAGCCCTCCCAGGCGAACGCCGAGGCCTTCGAGCGCGCCGTCGACGAGGTCGCCGAGATATCGGCGAGACTCCTCGACCAGCTCGTCACCTCCGCGCCGCCGAAGGACCGCGAGGTGGAAGCGATGAAGCGCAAGGAACGCAGCGCACAGCGGTTCGCGGCGTAACGGTCGCTCTCGGCGGCCCGTTGACAGTGCGCCTCGCCCTCTGCCAGATGAACGCCACCGTCGGCGATATCGCCGGCAACGCCGGGCGCATCGCCGAGGGTATGCGTGCCGCACGCGCGGCGGGCGCCGAGCTTGTCCTGTTCGGGGAGCTCGCGATCACCGGCTACCCGCCAGAGGATCTGCTGCTGCGCGAGCATTTTCTGCAGGACGCCACCGCGGCGCTGGAGGAGCTGGCTGGCGAGGCGCACGGCTTGACGGCCATCGTTGGCTTCCCCGAGCGGGCTTCCAGCGGCGCCGTTTACAACGCCGCCGCCGTGCTCGCCGAGGGTGTCGTGCAGAGCGTCTACCGCAAGGTGCACCTGCCCAACTACGGCGTCTTCGACGAGCAGCGCTATTTCACCGCCGGCCACACGGGCACGACAATCGACGTTGGCGGCCGTCGCGTCGGCGTGACTGTTTGCGAGGACCTCTGGCTGCCCGGTGCGCCCGCCTCCGAGGAGGCCGCCGCGGGGGCGCAGCTGATCGTCAATATCTCCGCCTCCCCCTACCACGCGGGGAAGGGCGCCGAGCGCGAGCTGCTGTTCGCTGAGCGCGCGCGCGAGCATGGGGTGCATATCGCCTTCTGCGGCATCGTGGGAGGGCAGGACGAGCTCCTCTTCGATGGGCATTCCTTCGTGCTCGACCCCTCGGGGACGCCGATCGCGAGAGCTATGCAGTTCGAGGAGGAGCTGCTGCTGTGTGAGGTGGACCTGGAGACCTCCACCGCCGGCGCGCCTGGCCCCTCGCTGCATCCCCCTCTCGCCCCCGTGGAGGCCGAGGTCTACGCCGCGCTGTGCCTCGGCCTACACGACTACGTGGAGAAGAACGGCTTCCGCCACGTCGTCCTTGGACTATCCGGTGGGATCGACTCCGCGCTCGTTGCCTGCCTCGCCGCCGACGCGCTGGGCAACGAGCGGGTGAGCGCGGTTGTGATGCCCTCCCCCTACTCCTCGCCGGAGACCCAGAAAGACGCGCGCGCGCTTGGCGCCCACCTCGCACTGCGCCTGCACGAGTTCGCGATCGCGCCGGTGATGGACGCCTACACGCAGGCCCTGCACGAGGAGTTCGCAGCGCACGAGCACGACCTCACCGAGGAGAACCTGCAGGCGCGCATCCGCGGCAACCTCCTGATGGCGCTCTCCAACAAGTTCGGCTGGCTTGTGCTCACGACAGGCAACAAGTCCGAGATGTCAGTTGGCTACACCACCCTCTACGGGGACCTCGCCGGCGGCTTCGCCGTCATCAAGGACGTGCCCAAGACGCTCGTATATCGCCTCTGTGCCTGGCGCAACTCCCCCGCCGGCGCCCGCGATGCGCTCGCACGCGCCAACGGAGCTCTCAGCGAGAGCCCCATCCCCGCCTCGATCATCGAGCGCGCACCGTCCGCCGAGCTGCGTCCCGATCAGCGCGATGAGGACTCCCTGCCGTCCTATGAGCTGCTCGACCGCATCCTGCGCGGCTACATCGAGCTCGACCTCGGCCGCGAGCAGCTGATCGCTCAAGGTCTCCCCGCCACTGAGGTCGATCGCACGATCCGTCTCGTAGATCTCGCCGAGTACAAGCGCCGCCAGGCGCCCCCCGGCATCAAGGTCACCACACGAGCGTTCGGTCGCGACCGCAGGATGCCCATCACCAACCGCTATCGCGGGTAGGGCGGGCTGGCACTCAATCCCATTACCCTACGCGCGTGCCTCTCCGTCGCCCACTCCTCGCCGCGCTCCTCGCGCTCTGTGCCACCGGCCTCGGCGCCTGCGCGAACACGCTGCAGGACCAGCCGACGCCGCGCACGGCACTCGAGCCGATGGTTCTCAACAGCCGCTACCCCGTGTACTGGGTCGGCGAAGTCTTCCACCGCCTCGCCATCACCGAAGCCACACACGACCCCGGCGGCGCCTACACGATTCACTACGGCGACTGCACCGAGGGCGGTCAGTACACCTGCGTCTCGCCCCTCACGATCGCCACCTCGCCCGACAACAGCTTCGTGCCGGGCGGCCTCGCGCCTCATCTGGCGCTGTCGGTGCGGGGCGTGCGTGCACTCTCCGCCCTGCAGGGCGCCACGATCGAGGTTCCCACCGACGGCATCGTCGTAAGCATCGACGCCAAGACTGCCGGCTTGGCGCGTGCCGCCGCGCAGACGATGGTTCCGATCAACGAAGTCGGTATACCCGGCGCTCCGCTTCCCGCTCGCCTCTCCAACACGGGCTTCGCGCAGGAGCCGCTCGCCGGACAGAAACCGCTCGCGGTGCGCCTCCCCGGTCGTCCACCGCTGGAACCGCAGGATGCTTCGCAGCTCAATCGCGCGGCAGCGGGCGCACGGCGATAGTCATCCGCGTCAACGCGCACAGGCGTCCCGCGTCGTCGCTGAAGCGCACATCCCACACCCACGTCGTGCGCCCCCGGTGCTGCACCGTCGCCTCCGCGTTCACATGCCCTTCGGTGATCGGCCGCAGAAAGCTCGTCGCGTTCGCCTGCCCCATCGCCACTTCGCCCTGATCGAGCACGCTCATGCCCGTCATCAGCGAGGTGATCGCCTCCCCCAGCGACGCATACACGCCGCCGTGCACCAAGCCCGCCGGCTGCATGAGCTCCTCGCGCACAGTCACGCGCGCCCGCACCCTCTCCGGCGAGGTCTCCAGCAGCTCGAGGCCGTAGAGGCGGTCGAATCCACCCAGCACGCCATTGATCTGCTCCGCCTCGGGGATCGCCATCGGGCCGCCACGATAGCCTACGCGCGTGTCCCCGCGCTCGCTCCGCGCGAGCCCCGCCGCTCCGCCGGGACCGGTGGGCCGGGTGAGGGTGGGTGGGGGCGGGTGGGACTTAAAAAAACATGACCAGACTCGACGACCTCCCCCCTGATCAGCGTGCCGTGCTGCTGCTGCTCGTGCAGCAGGGCAAGAGCCACGCCGAAATCGCCGAACTGCTCGGAATTCCCGAGCGCGCGGTTCGCGATCGTGCCCACGCGGGCCTCGAAGCGCTTGCGGGCGGCGCCGGTGAGACCCCCGCCGCGGGTGGACGCCCCGCTCCCCCCTTGCAAGATCCGCCATCGCAATCGCCGCCGCGGGAGTTGCGCTCACGGCCGGAATCAGATTCAGCCGGCGCGCGTGCCTCGCGCGACCCGCGAACGCCCGCCTCCCGCGCCGGCTCATCGAGGAGAGCCGGCGCGCTGCTCCTGCTTGCGCTCGTGATCGTGATCGTTGTCGTGGTGATCCTCCTCACCAGCGGAGGCGGCTCCACCAAGAACGCCTCCACAGGCACGTCGGGGACCTCCACCGCCCAGGCGCACGTCGACAAACAGCTCAAGCTCACTTCGCCGGTGCCCGGCAGCAATGCAATCGGCATCGCCGAGGTGCTCTCGCAGGGCAGCCAGTACGCCTTCTTCGTGGCCGCCGAACACCTCCCGCCGACATCGGGCTTCTTCTATGCCGCGTGGCTCTACAACTCCGCAAACGACGCTCGTGTGCTCGGGCGGGCGCCATCGGTGACCTCAAATGGCCGCCTGCAGGCCGTCGGAGCGCTGCCCTCCAACGCTTCGCACTACCACCAGCTGCTCATCACCAGGGAGACCGCCACGAAACCCACCACACCCGGCCCGATCGTGCTCAGCGGGCCGTTCAGCTTGCACTGAGAGGGTGGCCTGCCGGCCAAAGGTCGGCAGGCTGGGCCCCTCGGCGCTAGGCCCTCGTTGCCCAGTCAGATCAGCTTTCCCGGGTTCATGATCCCCGCCGGATCGAGCTCGTTCTTCAGCGCCCGCAGCATCGCGACGCCCTCGGGCCCCACCTCGCGCGCGAGCCACTCGGCGTGATCGCGCCCCACAGCGTGGTGGTGGGTGATCGTGCCCCCACCCGCAACGATCGCGTCGCTCGCGGCCCGCTTGACCGCGCGCCACTGCTCGATCTCCTGGCCCTCGCGCTGCGCCGCGAGAAGGGTGAAGTACAGCGAGGCGCCCGTCTCATAGAGGTGCGAGACGTGGCACATCACAAGTCCCGGCGTACCCTCCGCCTCCAGGGCACCCGTGATCGCGTCGCCCACCGTACGATGCAGCCGCTCGAGGTTCGACCACACCGTCGCCGTCTCCAAGGTCTCCACCATCACGCCGTGCGTGAGCAGCTCATCGCGCAGATAGGGCGCCGCGAAGCGCCCCTCCACCCACGCCCTTCCGGGCGAGGCTCCCACCGGCAGGCCGCCGTGGTGGCGCACCGCCCGCAGTGCGAGTCCCCGCCGCCGCTCGACGCTCTCGGCGTCGCCCTCGAAGCCGAGGATCGCGAGGCAGCCCCCGCCCATGCCCCGCAGGCCGAGGTAGGCGCGCCCGAGGCGTCCCTTCACCCCACCGCTGCCCGCCAGCGCCAGCGACATGCGCGTCTCGCGCTCGTCGGAGAGGCGTGCGATGTCCGCGCCGGCGTGCTCCTGGGCGAGGGCTCGCAGCGCCTGCGCTCCCGCGGCGAAGGACTCAAAGAAGACTCCCTCGTAGAGCCGCACCGCGGGCGCCTTGCGCACGCGCAGCGCAAGTTCGGAGATGACCCCGAGGGCGCCCTCCGAACCAACGAGCACCCGCCGCAGCTCCGGGCCGGCCGCACTCGCCGGCACAGCCGCCAGATCCACCTCGCCGGCGGGCGCAACCAGCGAGAGCCCGAGCACCATCTCCTCGAAGCGTCCGTATCCGCTCGAGGCCTGACCGGCGGAGCGCGTCGCCGCGCACCCCCCAAGCGACACGTACTCGAATGACTGGGGGAAATGGCCGAGCGTGAGATCCCGCCGCGCGAGCTCGCGCTCGAGCTCTGCTGCGCGCATCCCCGCCTGCACCCTCACGGTGAGCGACTCGCGATCCAACCCTCGCAGCGCGGCCAAACCGCGCATATCGAGCGCTACCACCGCTGCGTGCGCACCGCGCAGCGGCGCCACCCCGCCAACCACGCTCGTTCCCCCGCCGAAGGGCACTACCGCCACTGAATGGCGCACGCACTGCTCGAGCACGGTACGCAGCTGCTCGGGCTCGCGGGGGTAGAGGACCGCGTCGGGAGCCCCTTCCGGTTTGCCGGCGCGCAGCGACACCAGATCCGGATAGCCCTTGCCGGCGGCGTGCAGTACGCGATCGCCGTGATCTGAGCGCACCCCTGTCTCCCCGAGCAGCTCGCGCAACGCCGACTCGGCACGCACCGGCAGCGCCGGGGGGTCGAGTCGCACCCGCCCCAAAGCTACCGGTGGACGGGGGTGTTCGCGGACGCCGACGTGTTCGCGCAGGAACGCCAGCGCGTGCTCGCCGAGCGCCGGTGGCCGCGCTGGGTCGCCCCACCCCCACCAGCGCATCGTTGGCGAATCAGTCATGACTCGGATCCTGTTTCATGACTCGGATCCTGCTCGTTCCCCGGCGACCCGATCGAGCCCGCTGCCGGAGCGCCCGCGCCGATCCGCTGGAGCCCATCGAGCGCCTCTTCCAGCGTGGACGTCGCGGCTCGCTGAACCATGTGACTGCCCAACCGCGGATGAAACCAGCTGCCCACCCGACCGCGAGCGAGCTCCTGGCGCAGCTCGATCGTCACCTCGGTACCGGATCCGTCGGACTCGAGCTGCACCTCTGTCTCCGCGCTCTCCAACAGGCGTGCGAACGGGCTGTCCTCGATCTGCTGGCACCACCTCAGCCGTCGCGAAATCTCATCGAGCTCGACGACGCTGAAATCGGCCCGCACGAGTTTGCCCTTGGCCGTCTTGAGCACCTCGGTGAAGGCATCCCCCTCGACGCTCTCCACGCGCTCCACTCGCGGCCACCAGCGAGGCAGATGGTGAGGATCGCTGACCACCGACCACAGATCCGCCACAGGTGCCCCGATCGTGCGAGTGCAGCGCGTCGTGTTCACACATGGAGCCTACCCCGCGCGCCGCTGATGGCCCGAGCGCCCTCGCCCTGGCGGCCGACGTGCCCCGGCCGCAAAGGGGAGTCGATCAGCGCAGGATCTTGCGCAGGTCGCGTACCAGCAGCAGGTGGCGCAGGTGCGTGGTGACCGCCGCGAGGTTCTCGAGCGCCTCCAGCGCCTCGTTGCGCCGCTGCGGGTTGCGCGAGCGCAGCGCTGGAGCCAGGATCTGCTGCAGCAGCGTCGCCTCGCGATCGGCCGAGGAGCGAAAGACGCGCAGGTTGCGGCCCCCCACCCCATAGCGCGCGAGCTCGGCCACAGCGCCCACGATCTCGCGTTCGGTCTCATCGAAGTAGCGCACTCCCCCACGCGTTTCGCCCTTCACCACGCCGTACTCCTCGAGCTCGCGCACGAGCTTCGCATCGGCCTTCGTCTCCTCGAGCACTTCCTCGAGCGAATACAACGCCCCGCTGGATTCGCGCACGCTCGCACCTCCGCGCCAGATCCGCATTCCCTCGCGGGCCCCCTGGGTGGGTGTCGGCAGCCCATCCCCGCCGCCGGCGCGTCCCGCCGCGAGCTCCTGACGGATCACCCTCAGCGGCAGGAACTCGTCGCGCTGCATACGCAGGATCGTGCGCAGGCGGGCCACGTCTCCCTGGGTGTAGAGGCGGTAGCCGCCCGGGGTGCGTCGCGGCGTCAGCAGCTTCTGGTTCTCCAGGTAGCGAATCTTGGAGATCGAGATGTCCGGGAACTCCTGCGCGAGGGCCTTGCACACAGCCCCGATCGTGAGCGCCTTCAACCGCTGTGCGCCCGCGGGCGCCAACTCCTGCCCATCGGGCTCCTGCAAGGAGCCGAGCGGTTCCTGCTCGGGTGGCGCCTGGGTCGACATCAGCGTGCGTGGAAGGTGAGCTTGTACTTGCCGATCTGCACCTCATCGCCCTCCTCCAGGCGCTGGGAGTCGATCCTGCGACGGTTCACGTACGTCCCGTTCAACGAGCCGCAGTCGTCGAGGTGCCACTGGTCGTTGCGGGCGATCAGCAGCGCGTGATCGCGCGAGACGGTGATGTCATCGAGGAACACGTCGGCGTCCGGGCGGCGGCCGATGCTCATGCGCTCGCCCCGAACCGCAAAGCTCTCGCCCACGCGCCCGCCGCCCGCGCGGATCACGAGCGCCGGACCGTGCGCGGTGACCTCGCCGATCTCCACCGGCACGAGCTCGCCGGTCTCGTCGATGCGATAGGTCGCGGTGACAGGATCGCTGTCCCCCTCACCGCCACCGGCTTCAGGGCGCGTCAAGAGCGCGCCGCAGCGCTGGCAGTAGTTGGCGCCCTCGTCATTGACGAAGCCGCACTCCGTGCAGTGCAGGGCCACGCTGGGCCAACCTCCTAGGAGACGTCGGTCGGCTCGCCGACCTGCCGGCGCGCGAGGATGTCGGTGAGCTGCTGCACGTCGTCGCCGGTGATGATCGCCTCGCCGCCATCGTGGCGCTTGCGCAGACGGTTCACGAGCTCCGCGCGCAGGATGTCGATCTTGCCGTGCAGGATTCGCCGGCTGTAAGAGATCTCGATCTCCTCCTCGGTCAGCTCCTTGATCAGGTCCTTCAGCTCGGCGTCGCTCAGCGAGCCAAGGTCGGGGAACGTCTCCATCGCGGGCTTCTCCTATGACTGGGGATAGCGAGGGGCCCGGCTCGGATGGCCTTCGGCCACCTGCGCCACCCTCTTGCACTTGCAGGACGCGACCAGTATAGACCCACTCGGCCCAAAACGTGAAGCTGAGGTTTAGGGCTTGTCTGGCCCCGCCGCACCCTGCTGGAGCCTGCGCCCCCGATTCGACTCCAGGCACCGCAGGGTCCCAACCGAACGCGTCCGGCGGGGCACTCGCGATAATGCTCCGCGGATGCCGACACCGAGCCCCACTGCGGTGCGCAGGATCGCCGCGGCCCTGATCCTCGTGCTGGTGCTCGTGGGCGCGGTGCTGCGCGCTGAGACGATCGGCAGCAACACGCACACCTCGGCGGATGAGAACGGCTATGTCGCCAACACCAACCGCATCCTCGCCCACGAACGCTACGCGACCTTCAAGTGGCCGCCGGGGACCTCGCTCGCGTTCGCGCTGGCCACGCGGCTCTCGGGCCACCGCTCGCTGCGCCTGAGCACGCATGCGAAGGGACCGGCGCAGTACGTGCAGCTGCTCGCGGGGGTCCTCACGCTGCTGTTGATGGCCGCCGTCGCGTGGTGGGCCGCGGGACCGTGGGCAGCCGTGCTGGCGACAGCGCTCGGCGCCTCCTACTGGCCGCTGGTGGACGCTACGCGCACCTTTCTCTCCGAGCCGCTGGGCGGCCTCGCGCTGCTGGCGAGCATCGCGGCCGCCGTGCTTGCGCGCGACCGTCTCTCCTCCCAACGTTGGTGGCTGGCACTGCTGGGCGCGGGCTTCGTGGGCGGTCTGGCGTGCCTCACCCGCGGTGACATCGTGGTGGGGATGGTCGTGATCGCCCTTGCGCTGGCGCTCAGCGGACGTCCCGGCTGGCGCGTGGGCGCGCTGCGCGCCGGGGTCTATCTTGGCGCGATCCTGCTCACGCTGCTGCCGTGGCTCGCGTACGCATCCGAACAGGAACGACGCTTCGTGCCGATCACCACCGCAGGTCCCGACGCCTTCTTCATCGGCTCATACCTTCCCGGCCGCGGTGAGCTCGTGCCCACGGAGGAGAAGCTCGCACCCGAAGTGTGCCGCCACTTCCCCGAAGACTGCGGGCTCTACTGGCAGAAGAGCTCCGCGCCGCTGTTCAAGCTCGTTCGCGCCCAGCACCCCGGCTCCTCCCCGAACGCCGCCGTCACGCAGGCCGATTGGGAAAACGTGCGCAAGTACGCGCTGGGACAGCCTTTCGCCTTCACCGGGATGCTGCTGGAAAAGTTCTCGAAGATGTGGCGCACCGTGTGGAGCGGAGGCAACGGCACCTACCACCCCTCCACCAGCCAGCTTCAACACACGCTGTATCTGCTGCTCGCGCTGGTGGGCCTTCTCGGCGGTGCGCTTCTCACGCGCCGCTGGGAGTTGATCACGGCCGCCGCGACGATGCTGGCGATCGCCGCGCTGGCGACGCTGTTCAACGACCAGCCTCGCTACAACGTCGGCCTGATGCCGCTGCTGCTCGCCTACGGATCGGCAGGCCTGTGGCTGCTCGTGCTCAGAGCCCGTCCAGCCTGGAAGCGCCTCAGCTCACGCGCAGCTCCAGCGCCAGCCTGACGGTGCTTGCGCGCGCAGACCCGCGCCCTCCCGCGATCAACAGCGTCGGCCCGGGGCGCGCAGCGCCCACGCCGGAGGGCGCGCGCACGAGGCTCAAGCGGACGCCCGCGGGCACCCGCAGGGGCGCGATGGCATAGGCGCCTTCCTCGGCCTTTGCCAGAATCCGGCTCGCTCTCGGGAGCGCCACGGCAGGAGCGCCCAGCCTCAGTTCGCTTGACGTGCCGGCCCGCTCGAGCAGGAAGCCCGCGCTTGGACCATAGGCGGGCAGGGCGATCTCCCAAAGCGCGTGCGCGGGGAGCGTCAGCTCCCATTCGAGCACGATTGTCTCGGAGGTGAAGCGGTGGATCGTGGCGATCGCAGCGGCCCCGTGCGCGACTGCCCCGGTTGCGGTCACCTGGCGCATCGGCCCGGCGTAGGCGTCGTGCGGATAAGGCGCCGAGCGCGGTCCCGCGCGCACCACGCTGCCATCGCGCGCCATCGCGCCAATGCTCATGCTCGCCGCCTCGCCCATCTGGGTGTCGAGCAGCGTCTCGCCCCCGCGATTGCGGATGCGCGCCACGAAGTTCGCGAGTCCCCTGCCCCCGGTGGAGCCCACCGGCAGCTGACGCCCGTCGAACAGCCGGCAAAGATCGAGGCCTCCGTAGGGAACCGCCCCGCGGTTGTGCACGACGATCGCCGTGGAGTAGCTCGGCGTGGAGACGGCGAGGCGCTGTGAATCGGGGTCGAAGGAGTACATCGACGGCGGCTGAGCACCCTCCACCGCGGTGAGGTCGAGCGCGATCGCCTGCGCGGCGTTGCTGGCGATGCGGGCGGCGAACAGCAGGCGATCATCGGGCCCCTCGGAGTGTTCTTCGTTGCCGAACTGCACGGGCGGCGGCAGTCCCCCCGGCGGTGCTTCGGAGAGCCAGCGCCCGTAGAGGTCCAGGCCGCGATCGAACAGCCACCGCGCGTGCGCCCCCATTCCGGGGAGCGAGTGCACCATCGGCGAGATCGCAAGAGCCATGAGGCCCTGTTGGGCGAATGCCATCACCTTGCCGATATCGCGCCGCTGGGAGCCGAGGCCCGTGTCCCAGTTGAGATAGCCCGCGTGCGTCCAATCGCCGTAGAGAGTGCGTCGCGCGTAGGCATGGAACACATCGAGCGCCCAGCGCGGAAGCGGCGTCATGCCGGCCGCAAGCGCGACTGTGTAGTGGCGTACACAGTCCAGCGTCTCGCTCGCGTATTCGGGCGCATCGAGGTTGGCCATGCTCGAGGAGTCGTAGTTGGGCAGGTAGTCGAAGTGCCAGCCCGGCCCCAGGTTGGGGCTGCCATCGGGGTGCTCGGGCCGTGTGGCGAACTTCGCGAAGCGCAGCATCTGCTCGCGATAGTCCTCACGCAGCAGATCAGTGGCGCCGGTGAGCTCCGCGTCGAGCGCATACAGCGCGCAGTTCCAGTTGAGCTGGTTGAGGCGAATGCCGGGGTAGCGAAAGAAGGAGCAGCGCGCCACCGCGGAGACCGCCTGCTGAATCTGCTGGAGGGTCGCTTCGGGAAGACCGAGGGTCGCGCCCGCACGCCGCGCCGCCACCAGCGCCTGCGCGACCTGCGGGTCGACGGCTTTGTCCATCACCGCATCGGGATCGGTGAGGCTCGTGGTCCAGCCGGGCAGGTGGAACATCTTTTCGTGAGTGACACCCACGCCCGAGGTGCGCCACGGCGCGGGGGAGCTCAGCAGCGTTGCGACGAGCCGCCGCGCGCGTTCGTCGTCGCGGCTGGCGCCATTGTGGCCCGCGGCGGCGGCGCCCGCGTGCACCTGCAGCATCCGCGCGTTGATGACCGTCGCGAACGTGCCCCCCGGCGCCCGGTAGGCGCCACGCCATTCAGACCACTGCGGATGAATGCGAGCCACCACGGCATCCATGAAGGCGAGATAGGACTGCACGGTGGCGCGATCGCCCGCCGTCGTCGCCTCTCCAGCCGGCGCACCACTGCGTGCGGGGGCGCCACGCTCGGCACGCGCGGCCTCAGGTACGAGGTCGACTGCGCCGGCCAGCACCGCCCCCGAAGCAACACCTGCGCCGCGCGCGAACAGCTGACGACGCGTGAGCTCGCTCACAATTAGGAGTCCTCGCGCCGCGCGCGCTGTTCGGCAAGTCCCGTACGCACATACAGCGCGGTGGCCAGCAGCGCGAGTGCGAGACCGATGTACAGCAGCACTTCCGCAAGCACAGGGAGTCCGGCCAAGGCAAAGAAAAAGGCGCCCATCGTCGGCGCCACTCCCAGGCGTCCGGGCCAGTTGATGCGCAGCTCCATGCCGTGCGTCTGCCCGTAGCGGCCGAGCGCAAGCATCGCCAGCTCGCGCGCCACGAGCACCGCGAGCGCCCAGCGCGGGAGCAGATCGAAATTCCAGCACACCACCACTCCGGAGATCACGAGCAGGCGGTCGGTGATGGGGTCCATCAACGCCCCCAGGCGGCTGTACTGGCGCGTGACGCGCGCGGCGATGCCATCCGCGTAGTCGCCCCAGCCGATCACCGCGAACAGCGCGGCCGGCGCCGCACCGACGCCATCGCTGCTGGAGAGCGCCACCACGAGAAACACGGGGATCAACGCCAGGCGCACGAAGCCGATTGCGTTGGGCAGCGTCCAGGGGCGCAGCGGCTGACCGGGCGCGACCTGCGGCGGTGGCGGGCCCGAGCGATCCAGTCCGAGCAGGCGGCGGGCGGTGAGCGGCGAGGATGGTGTCCTCCCCATCCGGTGCCCGGCCCCCTCGCCGGCGGACGGGGCGGCGTGGCGGTTCAGGGGAGGCTCTGACACAGCTCGTCCACCGCCCGCACGAGCGCGGCGCCCTCCGCGCTGAGAGGCAGTCCGGGCGCGGCCTGGCGCCCACGGCGCAGCTGCACCTCGATCTCACCAGACTCCAGGGACTTGCGTCCCACAGTGAGCCGCAGCGGGCAGCCGAGCAGCTCGGCGTCGGCGAACTTCTCACCGGGGCCCGCATCGCGATCGTCGTAGAGCACCTCGACGCCGCCCGCGCACAGCGCGTCGTACACGCCATCGGCCGCCTCGCGCTCAGGCGTGCCGGGTTTGCCGAGCGCCACGAGGTGCACCGCGAAGGGCGCGAGCGCCCGTGGCCAGGAGATGCCGTGCTCGTCGGCGAACTGCTCAACCGCGGCAGCGACGATACGCGCGGGGCCGATCCCGTAGGAGCCCATCCAGATCGGCTGCTCGGAGCCCTGCTCGTCGAGGTAGGTGGCGCCCAGCGGCTCGGAGTAGCGCGTGCCGAGCTTGAAGATGTTGCCGATCTCGATCGCCGTGAGGAGGCTGATCTGCTCGCCATCGATGGTGTCGCTGCTGAGCAGCTTCTCTTTCCCGAGCTGTGCGGCTGCGACCTCGACGTTCGCGGCGTAGCCCGAATCCGTCAACACGATCTCGTCCTCTCCCGCGGCGCACGGCGCCATGTACTCGTGCGCGCCGAGCCCGCCCATCATGCCCACGTCGGACTCCACGCGATACCAGCGCAGGCCGGTGCGCTCCATGATGCGGTCATAGGCCTCCACATGCAGCGCATAACTTTTTTCCAATCCCGCCCGATCGCGGTCGAAGGAGTAGGAATCCTTCATCACGAACTCGCGCGTGCGCAAGACGCCGGCGCGCGGGCGCGGCTCGTCGCGCTCCTTGACCTGGAAGTGGTAGAGGATCAGCGGCAGCTGGCGGTAGGAGCGCACCGTCTGGGCTGCGTGGAAGGTGACGGCCTCCTCGTGGGTCATCGCCAGCACCATCTCCGAGCCCTTGCGGTCTGCGAGCTTGAACAGCTCGTCGATCTCCAGGCGTCCCGTCTTGCGCCACAGATCGGCGGGCTGGAGCACCGGCATCAGCATCTCCTGCGCGCCGATCCCATCGAGTTCCTCACGGATGATCGCCACGACACGCTGGTGCACGCGCCAGCCGGCCGGCAGCCACGTCCACATGCCGGTGCCCATCTGGCGGATCAGACCGGCGCGCACCATCAGCTTGTGCGAGATCGCCTCGGCGTCGGCGGGGGCCTGCTTCTCGGTCGGCAGCAGGTATTGGGAGAGACGGGGCATTGCGCGCGCCACATGCTACGGGCCGGCGCTGGGGGATGTGCCCGCGCCCCATCTCGCGGCAAAGATTGGGTGAGCCGCGCCAAAATGGGTAGCCCCACCTCTGATAGAACAGCCTCCCGACCCAAGAAATCCGAAAGCCGACAAGGAGCCCCCATGGCCTACTCCGTTCCGCCGCTGCCCTACGCGTACGACGCGCTGGAGCCGCACATCGACAAGCAGACGATGGAAATCCATCACGACAAGCACCACCAGGCATATGTGGACAAGGTCAATGCGGCGCTCGCGGGCACCTCGCTAGAGAGCGCGGCGATCGAGGACGTGCTGAAGGATCTTGGCGCCGTGCCCGAGGACAAGCGCAAGGCGGTGCGCAACAACGGGGGCGGCCACTACAACCACACACTCTTCTGGGAGAGCATGAGCTCAGACGGCGGCGGCGAGCCCGAGGGCGCGCTGGCGGACGCGATCGCATCCACCTTCGGCTCCTTCGCGGATTTCCAGGCAAAGCTGAAGGAAACGGGCGTCAACCAGTTCGGCTCGGGCTGGTCGTGGCTCGTGCATGACGGCTCGGGTCTCGCTGTGGTGGGCTCGGCCAACCAGGACAACCCGATCTCCGACGGTAAGACGCCGCTCTTGGGTGTGGATGTGTGGGAGCACGCCTACTACCTGAAGTACCAGAACCGCCGCCCCGACTACCTCGACGCGTGGTGGAACACCGTCGACTGGGGCAAGGTCGCAGAGCGCTTCGCGGCGGCCGGCTGAGCGGGTAGCCGACGTCAGCCGTCCCGGAGAGGGGGCCGGTGCTCAGCTGCGGCTGAAGCGCCGGCCCGCTACGGGCGAGACAGCCTCGTCCAGCGCGACCGGGGCAGTCACGGCAGGCGTGAGCATCGACTCGAGCACCGCGTCGGCCTCGTCGTCATTCTCGGCGGCTGCGGCCTCGAGCGCGGCGAGGCGCTCGGGCGTCATCTGCGTGGCGTCCTCGTTGGCGGCGAGCCAGGCGCGCGCCTCGGCGGCCTTGGCCTCGTCGCGCACGACCGTCTTGCCCGCTGCGTAGAAGCGGTCGATCTCCTTGAAGAGCTCGTCCACGAGCTGCTCGGTGGGGACCTTCTTCAGCGGCTCGCCTTTGGAGTAGATCATGCCCATGTCCTTGGCGCCGGTGATGCCGAAGTCGGCGTGGCGCGCCTCGCCGATGCCGTTCACCGCACAGCCCAACACGGAGACCTCGATCGGGTCCTCGTAGGCTTCCAGGCGCCGCTCGACCTCCGCGACGACGGTGTCCATGTCGAACTGCAGCCGCCCGCAGGTGGGGCAGGCGATCAGGTCCGGCCCGCGCTGGCGCAGCTTGAGCGCCTTGAGGATCTCCCAGGCGACCTTCACCTCCTCCTCGGCGTGGAAGGTGGAGAGCGAGATGCGGATCGTGTCGCCGATGCCATCGGCGAGCAGCGTGCCGAGGCCGACGGCGGACTTCAGCGAGCCCGACCACTTCGTGCCGGCCTCGGTGACCCCCAGGTGCAGCGGATAGGGGATGCGCTCAGCCAGCAGGCGGTTGGAGGCGATCGTGTTCGGCACGGAGGTCGACTTCATCGAGACCTTGAAGTTCTCGAAGTGCAGGCTCTCCATCAGGCGCACCGTCTCCAGCGCCGCGGTGACGAGCGCCTCGACCGGGTTGTCGTACTCGAGCTGGCGCAGGTGCTTGGGCAGCGAGCCCGAGTTGACGCCCACACGCAGCGGCGTGCCGCGCTGCTTGGCCAGCGCGATCACCTCGGCCACCTTCTCGGGGCCGCCGATGTTGCCGGGGTTCAAACGCACGCAGTGCGCACCGGCCTCGATCGCCTTCAGGGCGAGCGTGTGGTTGAAGTGGATGTCGGCGATCACCGGGATCGGCGACTGGGCGACGATCGTTTTCAGCGCCTCGGCGTCCTGCTCGCGCGGGACCGCAACGCGCACGATGTCAGCCCCGGCCTCGGCGACGGTGCGGATCTGATCCATCGTGGCCGCGAGGTTGGCGGTCTCCGTCTTCGTCATCGTCTGCACGGCGACGGGCGCGCCGCCGCCGACGAGAACGGAGCCCACCGCTATCTGTCGCTCTGAGGCCATACGGTAAGTCTACGATGAGCCAGCCGACACCCAACGTCTACGGGACCGCGCGCGGTCCGCTCGCGCGCCTGGCCTCCCCCATCGCCGCACGTGCACGGGCGCGTAGGCACGAGCGCTTCTTCGCCCTGACCGGCCTGCAGCCGCGCGCGCGGGTGCTCGACGTGGGCTGCGGAAGCCTCGGGCTGCGGGCGCTGGAGCCCAACCTCGACATCACCGGCGTGGACATGAGCGAGCGCCCCGACTACCCCGGACCATTCGTGTGCGCCGACGCCGGCGAGGGACTGCCGTTCGCCGACGGCGAGTTCGACCTCGTGTACTGCAACAGCGTGATCGAGCACGTGCCCCCATCGCGACGCCGTGCGTTCGCCGCGGAGGTCCGCCGCGTGGGGCGTGCCTGGTACGTGCAGACCCCCGCGTGGAGCTTCCCGATCGAGCCGCACGCACTGTTGCCGGCCGCGCACTGGCTGCCAGTTTCTCTACGCAGGCGCTACTGGAGACTCGGCGCGGCGAAAGAGTGGGAGGACATCTCGCTGCTGCGCAGGGCCGAGATGGCGGAGCTGTTCGGGACTCCCGTTTTGGAGGAGAGGATGGGCCGCTTAGTGAAGAGTTGGGTGTGCGTCGGGCGGCCAGATCTCAGGCGTACATAGCCTCGATCTCCGCCGCATAACGGGCTGAGATCGGCTTGCGCTTGAGCTTCATCGTGGGCGTGAGCTCCTCCCCGCCGGGGAGCCAGTCGCCGCGCAGGACGGTGAAGCGCTTTATCTGTTCCACGCGCGCGAGCTTGTCGTTGGCGGAGTCGACCGCCCTCTGCACCGCCTCCAGCAGCGCGGGCTCTGAAGCGAGATCCTCGAGTCCCACGCCCTCGAGTTCGTTCTGCGCGGCCCACATTGGCGCGAAGTCCGCGTCGAGCACGATCAGCGCGGTGTTGTAGGGACGTCCGTCGCCGATCGCGCAGGCCTGACCAATCAGGGGAGAGGCGGTCTTGATCGCGGCCTCGATGTTGGCGGGCGACATGTTCTTGCCGGCGGCGTTGATCAGCAGCTCCTTCTTGCGGTCGACGATCTTCAGATAGCCGTCGGCGTCGAGCTGGCCGATGTCGCCGGTGTGCATCCAGCCCTCGGCATCGATCGCCTCGGCGGTCTTCTCCGGGGCGTTGCGGTAGCCGAGCATCACGACCTCGCCGCGCACGAGCACCTCGCCGTCGGGGGCGAGCTTCAGCTCCACGCCGGGCGCGGGTGGACCGACGGTGCCGATCTTGATCCGCTCGGGCGGGTTCACCGCGCCGGCGCCGCACGTCTCGGACATGCCCCACAGCTCTGAGAGGGGGATGCCGATCGCGTGGAAGAACTCCAGCACCTCCACCGGGGTGGGGGCGGCGCCGACGTTGACCGCCTTCACCTCGTCGAAGCCGAGCATCTGGCGCAGGCCGGCGAAGATCTCCGCGTCGGCGGTGGCCACCTCCGCTGCCAACTCGGCGGGGACGGGCTCTTCGCGCTGCTCCAGGCGCACCTTCTCCACGGCCCTCTCCAGCGCGCGCTCGGTGCGCTCGCGCTGCTCGTTGGGCATCCCAGCGGTCATCGTCTCCAGGCCCGCCTTGAGCTTCTCCCAGATGCGCGGCACCGCGAAGAACCACTGGGGGCGTACCTCCGGCAGATAGGACATCACCTGGCGCGGGTCCGGGCAGGAGGTTATCTGCAGGCCGTAGACGATCGGCAGGTAGTGGTGGGCGCCGCGCTCGGCGATATGGGCAGCCGGTAGCCAGGAGATCACCCGCGAGCCTTCGGGGAAATCGACCATCCGCTCGATGCCGCTCACGGCGGACATCAGGTTGCGATGGCACAGCTGCACACCCTTGGGCGGCCCGGTTGTGCCGGAGGTGTAGATCAGCGTGAGCACATCCTCGCCACTCACCTCCGCGGCTGCCTGCGCGACGAGCTCCCGCAGTTTCTCGCTGCGCCCGGAGGCTTCGACCTCGGCGAGACTCAGCACCCCCTCCGGCAACCCGCCCTCGGCGGGCGGGTCCACGAGGATCACATGCTCGAGGTTGGGCAGGTTGCGACGCGCCTCCAGGAGACGATCGAGGTACTGGCTCTCCACCACCGCGATGCGCGAGGTCGCGTCGCCGACGACGAACTCGATCTGGTTGGGCGCATAGGTCTGGTAGATCGAGAAGGGGGTCGCGCCGAGCGTCACGGCGGCCATATCCACGACGTGGAACTCGGGACGGTTGGAGAGCAGGATCGCAAGCGTCTGCGGGCGCCGCAGACCGAGCAGGTGCAGCCCGCCGGCGAGGTCACGCGCGCGCTCGCGCCACTGCGCCCAGGTGAGCGTCACCTCGTCGCCCTTGGTGCGGATCGCGACGCGGTCGTTCAACGCGGCGACGGTGAGATCGAACGCCTCGACCATCGTGGCGGCGCCGGCAGCGGTGCGGGCCGTGTCGACGGTGCCCGTTGCACCACCGGCGGCCGGAGACCCTTCGGCGTTGTTCTCAGCGGACGTGGAAGCCACCGTTGGAGAAGGTGTGGATGTCGTTGGTGAAGCCGATCATGAACAGCACGATCACGAGCGCGAAGCCCACCACGCTGGCGCGCTCCATCACGGCGAAGGGTATCGCGCGCCCGCGCACCTTCTCCGCGAGCGCCCAGAAGATGTGCCCGCCATCGAGCGGCAGAAATGGAAAGAGGTTGACGATCGCCAGCGACAGCGAGACGATCGCCAGCAGATAGAGCGCGGCGGGGACGCTGTAGCTGAACGCTTCGCTGGCTACCGAGGAGACACCCACGATCGAGTGGACTTCCTTGCGCGCCTTTTCGTTGACGAAGATCTGCGAGATGCGCGAGACGGTGTTGCTCGTGACGTACCACATCTCATTGACGCTGGAGCCCACCGCGTGGCCGGCCGATTCCCCGTAGAGGACGGGCTGAGACTCGATGCCGACCATCGTGCGTCCGGCCTGCGCGTTGTAGCGGGGGGTCACCTCGACGTTCAGCATCTGCGCGCCGCGCAGCACCGTGAGACGCGCGGGCGTGCTCGCGGCACAGCCCTGCACGGGGCGCCCGGCGCAGTGGTGGGAGGAGATCTCGGCGATGAAGTTGCCCGCGCCGGTGTTGCTGTTCAGCCGCACCGGGAGCCCATCGACGGCCAGCAGCACGTCGCCCGGGCGCAGCACGCCGCTGGCGGGGTGGCCGGACTGCACGCTCGCGATCCGCGCGCGGTCGGTGCGGGGGTGCTGGGCGCTCAGCGCATACACCCCCCACAGCAGAAGGAAAGCCACGAGCACGTTCATCGCCGGTCCGGCGCCGATCACCACGAGGCGCTTCCACACGGGCTGGCGGTAGTAGGCGCGGTGACGAACCTCCTCGGGGATCTCCTCGCTGGGGTTCATCCCGGTGATGCGCACATAGCCGCCGAGCGGGAGCGCGCCGATCGCGTACTCGGTCTCCCCCCTGGTGATACCGACGAGCTTGGGCGGGAAGAACAGCGAGAAGCGCTCCACGCGCATCCCCACGGCCTTGGCGGCGGCGAAGTGCCCGAACTCGTGCAGCACGACCAGGGCGATGAAGCCCAGGAAGGTGAGGACCCAACTCATCGGCTCAGCGTAGCGCCGTGATCGCCTCGCCCGCGACGGCACGGGCTTCGCGATCGGCCTCATACAGCGACTCGAAGGCGCGCACGGGCGCGGCGGGAAGACGTTCGAGCGTCTGCTCGATCACCGCGGGGATGCCGGTGAAGGGGAGGCGCTCGCTCAGAAAGGCGTGCACGGCGACCTCGTTGGCGGCGTTCAGAACACACGGCGCCGTACCACCCGCGCGGGCTGCCGCGCGGGCGAGCCCCAGGCAGGGGAAGGCGTCGAGATCGACCGCCTCGAAGGTCAGCTGGGCGAGCGCCACGAGATCGAGCGGCGCCACCGGCCGGGGACCGGCGAGCAGATCGACGCTGGCGGCGTTGTGCAGCGCGTAGGAGATCGCCACGCGCATATCGGGCGGCCCGAGGTGCGCGAGCATCGCGCCGTCGGCAAGCTGCACGAGACCGTGCACCACCGACTGCGGGTGCACGACGACGTCGATGTGCTCGTAGGGCGTACCGAACAGGTGATGGGCCTCGATCACCTCCAGCCCCTTGTTCATAAGGGTGGCGGAGTCGATCGTGATCTTGCCACCCATCGCCCACGTGGGGTGTGCGAGCGCATCGGCGACGCTCACCCCCTCCAGCTGCGCGCGTGCGCGGCCGCGGAAGGGACCGCCGCTGGCGGTGATCGTGATCGCGTCCACGGCGCCGGGCGGCTGGCCGGCGAGCAGCTGGTGCAGGGCGGTGTGCTCGGAGTCCACCGGCACGATCTGCGCGCCGGTGGCTTCGGCCAGGGCGGTGACCAGCTCGCCCCCCACCACCAGCGACTCCTTGTTGGCCAAAGCCAGATCGATGCCCTCGCCGAGCGTCGCCACGGTGGGTCCAAGGCCGGCCGAGCCCACGAGCGCGTTGAGCACGAGCTCAGCGCCGGATTCGACGACAAGGCGGACGAGCCCCTCCGCTCCGCCGAGCACCTCGCCATCGGTCCAAGCCTCCCCCGCGCGTGCTGCGGCATCGATGTCGGCGAGCGCGATCCGCGCAACGCCGTGGGCGCGCGCCTGCTCCACTAGCGCCTCCCAGGAGCGCTCCGCGGAGAGCCCGATCAGCTCGAGCTCGGGCGAGCGCGCGACGATGTCGAGCGCCTGCACGCCGATCGAGCCGGTGGAGCCGAGGATCAGAAGACGCTTGGGCATCGCACGGATGCTACCCGCCGGAATATGCCGACCAGATGTAGTACCCCACAACCGCGGTGAACAGCACCGCGTCGAGACGGTCGAGCGCGCCGCCGTGGGCGCCGAAGACCCCGCCCGAGTCCTTCACGCGGGCTTGGCGCTTGACGAACGACTCGAACAGATCGCCGACGGGTCCGACGAGCGCCACGCCGAGGCCCAGTACGAGTGCGTGCGTGCCGGGAAGCCAGTCCTGATAGCGCCCGGCGAACCACACGGCGAGCACCGCGACGAACATGCCCGCCAGGAGTCCCTCGACCGTCTTGTTCGGCGAGATCGAAGGCGCGAGCGGGCGGCGCCCGAACAGGCGCCCGCCGAGATATGCGCCGGTGTCGCCCAGGAAGGTGCCCACGAGCACATCGATCACGATCCCCTCTCCATGTGGCAGGTTGCGCAGCAGCACGGCGTGCGCGAGCGCGAAGCCGATCCAGTAGATGCCCAGGAGCGTCAGCGCCATCCCCCCCACGCTTGGGCTGCGTTGAATGAGCGTCAACGCGAACAGCAGCGGCAGCGCGGCCACGGTTACGAGCAGGATCTGGTACTGGCCGCCGTACTCAGCCGCCGCCAGCAATCCGGCGAGCGTCAGGTATCCAGCCAGGCGAACGGGGTGGGCACGGTCGAACATGCCATACAGCTCGTGCATGCACAGCACGCCAAGCGCCAGCAGGCCGACCGCGAAGATGGGGCCTCCCTCGATCACGATGAACAGCGCGAAGGCGATGGCGGGCAGCGCGGCGAGGATGCGCGCGCTGAGATCCGAGCGGGTGGAGCTCATCGTCCCCCGAAGCGTCGTCGGCGCTCGGCGAACTCGGCCAGCGACTCCTCGAGTGCCGAGCGCGTGAAGTCGGGCCACAGCTCCTCACGGAAGATCAGCTCGGAGTAGGCGGACTGCCACAGCAGATAGTTGGAGAGGCGCCGCTCGCCGCTGGTGCGGATGATGATGTCGGGGTCGTGCATCTCGGGGGCATAGAGGCACGCGCGGAATTCCTCCTCGCTCAGGCCAGGGGAGAGTGGCTCGGCTTCGGCTTCGGCTTCGCCACTCGCGGCCGATCGCACCGCGGGCAGCGAGCGCGTGGCGGCGAGGCGCGCGGCGGCGTCGAGGATCTCCGCGCGCCCACCGTAGTTGAAGGCCACGAAGAGCGTGATCCGCTCATTGTGCTCTGTCATGTTCTGCGCCCAGAGCATCTGCTCCCGCAGATCCGCGGAGAGTCCCTCGCGGCGCCCGATGAAGCGCATACGTACGCCTTCCTCGTGCAGCTCGGGCGTTTCGGTGGCGATGCGCCGCGAGAACATCGCCATCAGCCCTTCGACCTCCTCGGGCGAGCGAGACCAGTTCTCGGTCGAGAAGGAGTACACCGTGAGCTCCTGGATACCCAGCTCGGCGGCGTCGCGCAGGCGCGCCTTGACGGTGTCGGCGCCGGCCTCGTGACCCTCGTTGATCGTCAGTCCCCGCGCGCGCGCCCAGCGGCCGTTGCCGTCCGTGATGATCGCGACGTAGCGAGCGGATGGGTGGGGCCTCATTCCCCGCCCGCCATCAGACCTCGAGGATCTCCGCTTCCTTGGCCTTCAATACGCCCTCCAACGTCCCCACATTCGCATCGGTGAGCTTCTGCAGCTCGACCTCGGCGCGGTGCTCGTCGTCGGATCCCGCCTCGCCGGCGTCCTTGAGCTCGCGCAGCTCGTGCATGATGTCGCGGCGCACGTTGCGGATCCTGATGCGCCCCTCCTCGGCGAGGTGGCGCACGACTTTCACGAGATCCTTGCGGCGCTCCTCGGTGAGCTCGGGCACCACGAGGCGCACGATGTTGCCGTCGTTGGAGGGTGTGAGCCCAACATCGGACTCGTTGATGGCCTTCTCGATGAACTTGATCGAGGACTTGTCGTAGGGCTGCACGGTGATCAGTCGCGCTTCGGGCGCGGACAGCGTGGCGAGCTGATTGAGCGGTGTCAGCGCGCCGTAGTAGTCCACCACGATGCGCTCCAGGAGCGCAGTGCTGGCGCGTCCGGTGCGGACGGTGGCGAATTCGTGCTGGCTTGACTCCACAGCCTTCTTCATGCGCTCGCCGGCGTCCTCCAGCAGCGCGTCGATCATCTCAGTCTCCATGTTCGTGCTCGCCCTCTCCTATCGATGTGCAGACCAGCGTGCCCACGCGTTCACCTGAGATTATCCGCGAGATGTTCGTCTCGTCGTCCATGTTGAAGACGTTCAGCGGCATCCCGTTGTCCATGCACAGCGCGAGCGCGGTGGAGTCCATCACCTTCAGGCGGCGCTCGATCGCCTCCATGTGGGTGATCTCGGGTAGGAAGGTCGCTTTGGGGTCGAGCGCCGGGTCGGCGGTGTAGACCCCTTCCACACCGTTCTTGGCCATTAGGATGATCTCCGCGTGAATCTCCGCGGCCCGCAGCGCAGCGGCTGTATCGGTGGTGAAGAACGGGTTGCCGGTGCCCGCCGCGAAGATCACCACGCGGCCCTTCTCGAGGTGGCGCATCGCGCGGCGGCGGATGTAGGGCTCGGCGACCTCGGAGACCCCCAGCGCGGACTGCACGCGTGTGGGGGCATCCGTTTTCTCCAGCGCGTCCTGCAGTGGCAGCGCGTTGAGCACCGTCGCGAGCATCCCCATGTAGTCGGCGGTAGCGCGGTCCATCCCCGCGGCGGCCCCTTTCATGCCGCGGTAGATGTTGCCCGCGCCCACGACGATCGCCACCTGCACGCCGCGGTCGCGCACCGAGGCCACCTGGCGCGCAACGGCCTCCACGCGCGCGGGGTCGGTGCCGTACTCCAGCTCGCCCATCAGGGCCTCGCCGGAGAGCTTCAGCAGGATGCGTCTGAACGCTGGGTCGTCGGCCATCCGGCCGCAGACTACTGACCTACAGCAAAGCGCGTAAAGCGGCGTATCACGACGTTCTCGCCGGTCTTGGCGGTGAGCTCGTCGCGCAACTGCTGCACGGTCTTGCCCTCGAACTTGGGGTTGTGCATCTCCTGCTCGAGCAGCACGATCGTCTTCAGCCAGGCGTCGAGCTTACCCTCGACGATGCGCCCACGCACGTTCTCGGGCTTCTCGGCGGCCTCCTGCTCGTACACGCGCGCCTCGGCCTCGCGGGCATCGGCGGGCACGTCCTCGCGGCTCACATAGGCTACGGTGGGCGAGGCGGCGATCTGCATCGCCACATCGCGCGCGAAGCCCACGAAGTCCTCGTTGGTGGCGACGAAATCGGTGTTGCAGTCGACCTCGATCAGCACGCCCACCTTGGCGCCGGCGTGCACGTAGGCCTGCACGGTCCCCTCGGTGGCGGTGCGCTCGCCGAGATCCTGGATCTTCTTGCCCTGCTTCACGCGCAGGATCTCGATCGCCTTCTCCATCTCGCCCTCGGCCTCCGTGAGGGCCTTCTTGCAGTCCATCATCCCCGCGCCGGTGCGCTCGCGCAGGGCCTTCACGTCCTTGGCTGAAATGTCGACGGCACTCACGGGGTCACCTCCTGGGTGGGCTCCGGTGCAGGCTCGGCCTCTGCGACAGGCGCCGGAGTGGGAGTGGGCGCCGTCTCGGCCGCAGCCGGCTCGGCGACAGCCTCCGGTGTCGGCGCGGACTCAGGCGCGGGAGGAGCGCTCTCAGCGACAGGCGCAGCCGCCGCGGCCGGCGGCGCAGCCTCCACGACGGGCTCCGGCGCCGATGGAGCCTCGACCGCGGGCGCCGGCGGCGCCTCGGGTGTCGGTGCGCGAGCTTCGGCGGCGGCCTTCGCCTCCGCCGCGGCCTGGGCAGCCGCCTCCGCAGCCGTCGCAGCGGCCTGCGCGGCAGCCTGCTCCTCGGCTTCCTTGCGCGCCTGCTCTTCCTCGGCTTCGCGCTTGGCCTGCGCCTCGGCCTCGCGCTTGGCGCGTGCCTCGGCCTCGACGCGGGCGCGCTCTTCGGCCTCTTCGCGCGCGCGCTGCTCCTCGGCGCGGAAGATCGCGTGGCCCTGGGATACGACATCGCCGATCGCTTTCGCGATCAACGTGCACGAGCGGATCGCGTCGTCGTTGCCGGGGATCACGTAGTCGATGCCGTCGGGGTCGCAATTGGTGTCCACCAGCCCGAGGATCGGTATGCGCAGGCGCTGGGCCTCGCGCACGGCGATGGCCTCGGTGTTGAGGTCGATCACGAACATCGCATCGGGTACTCGCTGCATGTTCTTCACACCGCCCAGATTCAGGCGCAGCTTCGCGAGGTCGGCCTGCGCGGCCATGCGCTCGCGGGTGGGCAGCAGCGCCAGCTGGCCCTCGGCCTCGTAGCGTTCGAGGTCGTGCAGGCGCCGGATGCGCAGGCTGATGGTCTGGAAGTTCGTGAGCAGGCCGCCCAGCCAGCGGTTGTTGACGTAGGGCATGCCAGCCTCGGTGGCGATGTCGCGCACAGCGTCGCGGGCCTGCTTCTTGGTGCCGACGAACAGCACCGTTCCGCCACGGCGCGCAAGCTGATCGACGAAGCGCTGGGACTGCTCGAGCAGCGCCGAGGTCTTCAGCAGGTCGATGATGTAGATGCCGTTGCGCTCGCCGTGGATGAAGCGGCGCATCTTGGGGTTCCAGCGTCGCGTCTGGTGGCCGAAGTGAACGCCGGCTTCCAGCAGCTCCGCGATTCCTACCTGAGCCACAGTTTGCTCCCTTTATGTAGATCTGCGCCCGTCCGGAGATGGCGGACCCGAAGGCGAGCTCATACGAGTCGGCTTCGGGCAGGGCCGCAATCCGTATCCGTCACGGGTTGGGTGGATGAGCTGGGGAGGATAGCCGTTCCAGCGCCTCCCGGAGATCGTTGGGCAGCGGCGAGTGCACCTCGATCGGCTTCCCCGTGTGCGGATGCGGGAAGGCAAGGCGCGTGGCGTGCAGGAACTGGCGCTCCAGACCGAGCAGCCCGGCGGTTCCGTACTCGGGGTCGCCCGCCACGGGATGGCCGATCGACTGCAGGTGCACGCGGATCTGGTGGGTGCGCCCGGTGTCAAGGCGCAGGCGCAGCAGCGAGAAGCCCGCGAATGTCTGCTCGAGCGTGAAGCGGGTGCGCGCGTCGCGGGGGAAATTGCCGCCCACCGCCATCCGCGTGCGCACCCGCGGATCGCGTCCGATCGGCGCCTCGATCGTGCCCGTGCGAGCGGGCGGGCGTCCCTGCACCAGCGCGAGGTACTCGCGCTCCAGCCGGCGCGACTGGATTAGCGCCTGCAGCCTACGGTGGACCTCGTCCGAGCGCGCCACCACAAGCAGTCCCGAGGTATCGCGGTCGAGGCGATGCACGATCCCGGCGCGCTCTGGATCCTCTCCCCCGGCGACCTTTCCCGCGAGCAGTTGCGCGAGCGTGCCCTCGCGGTGCCCGCGCGCAGGGTGCACCACGAGGCCGGCGGGCTTGTCGACCACGAGCAGATCGTCGTCCTCGTAGGCGATGCGGAAATTGCTCACGGGCGCGTCGGCGCGGATGGGGACCCGGCCTCGATCTCGGGCTCGGTGTCGGCGTCGGCGCGGCGCTCCCCCTGCGCCTTGGGACCGGAGCTCTCGGCGAGGAATACCAGCAGCAGCACCCCCACGACGATCGAGGCGTCGGCGAGGTTGAAGGGCGGCCAGCCGAGGGGGAGCTTCACGAAATCGGTCACCGATCCCGCGCGCAGACGGTCCACGATGTTTCCAATCGCTCCCCCGATCAGCATCCCGGTGGGCAGCCAGATGAGGGGCTTCTCGGCGTTGCGCGCAAAGTAGACGAGCAGCGCGAGCACCGCTATCCCGATCGCGATCGTGACGAGGATCTGGTGGCCGGGGAGGAAGCCGAAGGCCACGCCGTGGTTGCGTGTATTGACGAGCTGCACCCCCGGCAGGAACCGCCGTTCTTCGCCGGAGAGGATCGAGCTGCGCACGAGGTGCTTGGAGAGCTGGTCGAGGACCAGCACCACCGCCACGACCGCTCCGGTGCGGGCCCACGCCAGCAGAGGCCGCGCGGGGCGTGCCGCGGCGGGTGCCATCAGCCGTGGATCGCGCCCTGGACCACGAGGCTGTTGAGGATCGAGAGCGTGATGATCGCGAGGATCGGGCTGAAGTCCCAGCCTCCCATCATCGGGATCACGCGCCGGAAGATGCGCAGAAACGGCTCGCAGACCTCGCGCAGGAAGCTCAGCACGGCGTCGCTCGCGCGCGAGTAGGGCGGACGCAGACCCACGGCGAGCAGGAGGTTCACGACGATGTAGCAGATGATCAGCAGCGTGTAGACGTAGATCAGCGTTGAGAGGAAGCCCGCGATCTCGGTGCGGGCGGTGGCGAGCGTGAGGGTCACGAGGGCGAGTTCCTCAACACGGCGTCCATCGCATCGCTGAAGGCAGCGCGCAGCCCGCCGCGCTCGAGCGCGTCGACTCCCCGCGCGGTGAGCCCTCCCGGCGAGGAGACCTCGCGGCGCACCGCCTGCGTGTCGTAGTCGCGGCGGCGCAAGAGCTCGGCGGTGCCGGCGAGCGTCTGCACCACCAGCGCCGCTCCCTGCGCGGCGGGGATGCCGTGGCGCACGCCGGCGTCGACCTGCGCCTCGGCGACAAGCGCGACGTAGGCGGGTCCGCAGGACATGAGGCCAGTGGCCACGTCTATCTGCGCCTCAGGCAACGTTACGAGGGTGCCCAGCTCGGCGAAGAGCTCGCTGACCTGTGCGTCCATCTGCGAGTCCTGTGGCTCGTCGGCGGCCTGCACCACCGCGCCCTGGCGTACTTCGACGGGCAACGAGGGCATGAAGCGGTAGACGTTGCTGTTGGGGTAAGCCGCCCTGAGGTCAGCTAGAGGAGTCGCAGCCAGGATCGACACAACGGTCTTGTTGTGCGGCGCGACTTCCCGCGCCACTTCCTTGAGCTGGGCCGGCTTGTGGCACAGCACTACGACGTAGGACTTACGGGCCACGTCGGCATTGTTTGCCAGAGCCTCCCCGCCGGTCTCCGCGGCCAGCTGCTGAGCGCGCTCGGACACTGGATCGGCGCATCGCACCGGACGCCCCCATCCGCGCGCCAGGGCGCGAGCCATGTTGCCGCAACCGATCAGACCGATATTCATGAAGGACGCAGGCTATCGCGCGTCAAGATTGGTTGAAGAAGCCCTTCTCGATCAGTCTGGCCTTCTCCTCGGCGCTTATCTCGACGTTGCGCGGGGTGAGCATGAAGACCTTGTCGGCGATCCGCTGCATCCCGCCGTCGAGCGCGTAGGTGAGGCCGCTGGCGAAGTCGATGAGGCGCTTTGAGAGATCGATCTCGGTGCCCTGCAGGTTGAGGATCACGGGGATGGAGTCCTTGAAGCGGTCGGCGACCTGCTGGGCGTCGTTGAAGGACTTGGGCACCACGAGGTGCACGCGCACCTCGCCGTTGCCGCTGCGCCCGCCGACGGCGCGCAGCACGGAGGTGGGCCGGTTGCGCGGTTCCTCGTCGGCGTAGATGTCGTCGTAGTCGTCGCGCTGGCGGCGCGGCGAGAGGCGCCGCACGTTGGGCCGCTGGCGATAGTGGTCCTCGAGCTCGGCCTCGGGGGGCTCCTCGTCCTCGTAGCCCTCGTGGTATTCCTCGGCGAGGCCGAAGTACACGAGCGCGCGGTGCCATGAGTCGCGAAACGCCATTGGTTAGCGCTTTTCGCTGGACTGAAGGTTTTCCCTGCTCACGAGCGCGATTCCCGCATCATGCATTATGTATACAGCCTAGTGCCGATGCGCACGATAGTGGCGCCCTCTTCGATGGCGACGAGGTAGTCCTGGGTGGTGCCCATCGAAAGCTCGCCCAGCCCGTTCGCGTAGGCGAGCTCGCGCAGCGCGGCGAACCAGCGGCGGCTGTCCTCGGGCCGCTCGGCGGGCGGGGGCATCGTCATGAGCCCCGCGACGGGCACGGGGCAGCGCTCGATGAAGCCCCCGAGCTCCTCCGGCGCCAAACCCTCCTTGCGGTCTTCGCGCGCGATGTTGACCTCGATCAGCACCGCGAGGCCTGGGCGCGCGAGCTCGCGATGGCGCTCGAGCTCGCGCAGCGAGGACTCGCTGGCGAGCGAGTGGATGAGGCGCACGTGGGGCACGATCTGGCGCACCTTGCGGCTCTGCAGTCGCCCGATGAAGTCCCAAGTGAACAGCTCGCCGTGGGCGGCAACCTTCGCGAGGAGATCCTGCGCACGGTTCTCCCCCACGAGCTCGATGCCCGCCTGAGCGAGCAGCGGCATGTGCTCGAGCGCGACGTACTTGGTCGCCGCGAGCACCTGCACCGCGGCGGGGTCGCGTCCCGCGCGCACGGCAGCGGCGGCGATCTCCTCACGCACCTGCGCGAGGTTTGCGGCGATCGTCTCGGCGCGCAGATCGGCGATCAGCTCAGCCATGTGGAGGGACCGGGAGCGCCAGGGCCGCCGAAAGCTCCGCCTCGCGCCCGTTGGGCAGCTCGCCGTTGAGGCGCAGCGCGAGGGTCTCGCTCAGGCGACGGCCGATCTCGGGTCCCTCGGGGACGCCCGCGGCGAGCAGATCGGCACCTGTGATGCTCAACTGCACATGGCGGGTCTCTGCCAGCCAGCGCTGTGCGAGGGGCGTCGCGTTCCCGTGAAGCGCGCCCGCCAGCGCAACCGCCTCCAACGGCACGCTCGACGCAAGCGCATACAGCTCCGAGGGACGAGCACGAATGGGAATCTCGTCCATCAGGCGCGGTGCGGCGTCGGCGGTGGCGAGCGCCAGATCGCGCTCTGCCTGCGGGAACTCGAGCCGATCGAGCAGCGCCCGCGCCTGCGCCCGCGGGTCCTCGTCGGCGCGCACCACAAGCGCGAGCAGCAGCACGGCGAGCAGCAGCGCCCCCCTGTCGGCGTCGTGTGGGAGCAGCGCAAGCGCCCGCTGGGCGAGCACCGGCTCGAAGCGCATGCGCGGATGGATGGCCGTGAGCAGCCCCAACTCCCCCATCGCCTCCAGCACCGCGGCAGCCTGGGGTTCTGAGAGCGCCAGGCGCAGCTCGGCGCCCACGCGCGCGCCCGAAAGCGTGGCAAGCGCACCCACGGATACGGCCTCACGCGCCAGCGTCGCCGTAGCGGGCTCCACGGCGAAGCCCAGCCGCACGCGGTAGCGCACCAGGCGCAGAAGGCGCGTGGGGTCATCCAGAAAGGACCGCTCGTGGAGCACGCGCAGGCGACCCTCGCGAAGATCCTCCAGCGCATGGGGCGCGCCACGCAGGCCTCCCCCTTCCTCGCGCAGATCCGACGGCTCGTGCCGCGCGGCGCCCGACTCGCCACTGCCGGCGCCGCCGAGCGCGAGGGCAATCGCGTTGATGGTGAAATCCCGGCGCAGGAGATCCTCCTCGGGAGTGCCCGCGCGCACCTCCGGAAGGGCGCCCGGCGCGGGGTAGGACTCGGCGCGGCGCGTGGCCACGTCGATGCGCACCAGATCGCCGAGCACGAGCGCGGTGCCGAAGCGCTCGTGCAGTTGCACCTCGATAGAGCCCTCAAAGCGCTCGGCCAGCGCCTGCGCCAGGCCGGGGGCATCTTCGGCGACGACCACGTCGAGCTCGCGGGGGACGCGCCCGAGCAGCAGATCGCGCACGGCGCCACCGACGAGCTCGATGTCCCCGCGCGCTGCGGCCAGCTTCCAGCAACTCCGGCCCCCCGGGCTGCTCGACCAACCGCTCCAGCACACTGGCTCCCTGGGCCACGGGGTCGACCTCCGCGTCGCTCATGCGCCCCTCAGCCCGTGCGCACGGGGATGCCGGCCCTGTTGAGGTATGCCTTGGCCTCGCCGACGGTGTGCTGCCCGTAGTGAAAGATCGAGGCGCACAGCGCGGCGTCGGCGCCCGCGTGGAGAGCCTGCGCGAGGTGCTCGAGCTCGCCCGCGCCGCCTGAGGCGATCACGGGCACCGCGACGGTCTTCCCCACGGCGCGCGTGAGCGCGAGGTCGTAGCCATCGCTCGTGCCATCGCGATCCATGCTCGTGAGGAGGATCTCCCCGGCGCCGCGCTCGACGGCCTCGCGCACCCACGCCACGACATCGCGCCCGGTGGCCGTGCGACCCCCCGCGACGTATGCCTCCCAGGAGAGGGAAGGAGCGGCCCCCACAGGGGGGGCCGAGCGGGTCGCGTCGTGCGCGGATGTGCTCGCGGTGGCCGCGGCCTCGGCCGCGGACTGAGGCGTTCCGGCATCGACCGAAGGCAGGGTGGCATTGGCATCGACCAGAGCCGGGCGCGCCTTGGCGTCGACAGCCAATACCACGCACTGCGTGCCGAAGACGCGCGCGAGCTCGTCGATCAGCTGTGGGCGTTCCAGCGCGGCGGAGTTGATCGAGACCTTGTCGGCGCCCGCGTCGAGCACCGCCTGAGCATCCTCCACCGAGCGGATGCCGCCGCCGATCGTGAACGGCACGAAGACCTCGTCCGCGGTGCGCCGCGCGAGCTTGACGATCGTGTCGCGCTTCTCGTGGGTGGCGGTGATGTCGAGGAACACGAGCTCGTCGGCGCCCTCGCGGTCGTAGTGCGCGGCCAGCTCCACGGGGTCGCCGGCGTCGCGGATGTCGACGAATTCGACGCCCTTCACGACGCGGCCGTCGTTGACATCGAGGCAGGGGATGACGCGCTTGAGGTGCACATCACCCACCGTAGCGAGGGTGCGCGTGGGATGCCCACCGCGCGACCCGCTAGGCCCAACAGATTGGGTCCCCACCCACCCGGCCTCTTAACGTCTTTTTCGCCGAGAGCCGTGCGCGCGGCGGCGACCGTGAAGCGCCCCTCGTAGAGGGCCTTGCCCACGATCACGCCGGTGAGGCTCGGCTCGGCGAGAGCCTTCAGGCCCTCGAGGTCGGCGAGCGAGCCGATACCCCCGGAGTAGGTGAGGCGCCCGCGGGTGGCCCTCGCGATGCTCCGCCACTTCGGCGAGGTCGGGGCCTTCGAGCATCCCATCGCGGTCGACGTTGGTGTACACAATGTCGCTGCACGCCGCGCGCGTGAAGGCGCATCGATCAGCTCGTGCGCGGTGCTCCGCTCGTCTGCGTCCAGCCGGCGGTACTCACGCGCCCACCGCGCGTGTCGACGGAGACGACGCATCCGCTCCGGCCAGCGCGCGAGCGCGGCGTCGAGGAGCTCGGGATCGGTGAGCGCCGCGGTGCCGAGGATCGCCCGCTGCGCGCCCGCCTGGAGGGCGTCCTCGATCGCCTGGAGCGTGCGCAGGCCGCCGCCGAGCTGCACCGGCACGCCCAGCTCGCTCGCGATCCGCGCGAGGTGCTGCAGGTTCACGGGGCACCCGGCGCGGGCGCCGTCGAGGTCCACCACATGCAGGTGCGCGGCACCCTCTTCCACCCAGCCCCTTGCCGCGGAGAGGGGTCCTCGTCGTAGACCTTCTTCGCCGCGAAGTCGCCCTTCGTGAGGCGCACGGCGCAGCCTTCCATGATGTCGATCGCGGGGTAGAGGATCATGCGGCGGCGCGGTGGGCGGTGCGCTCTGCGCAGATCGCCGCGAAGTTCGCGAGCAGCCTCAGGCCGTGCGTGGAGGACTTCTCGGGGTGCGACTGCGCGCCGTAGATGTTTCCCTGGCCCACAACCGCCGGGAAGCGCTCGCCATACTCGGCCGTTGCCAATACGACCTCGGGGTCGCGCGGGTGCGCCACGAAGGAATGCACGTGGTAGAGGAACGTGGGCTCGGGCTCCCCCAAGCCCTCACGCAGCGGGGTGACCCCCTGCCAGGAGACCTCGCTCCAGCCGATGTGCGGGAGCTTCATGCCGGGGGCCTTCAGGCGCCGTACCTCGCCTGCGAGGAGCCCGAGGCCCGCCGCGCCGCCGTGCTCCTCGGAGCGCTCGAAGAGCAGCTGCATGCCCATGCATGAGCCGAAGAGCGGCATTCCTTTGGCGGCGCACTCGCGCAGCAGCTCGTCGAGGCCCAGCTCGGCGATCACCCTCATCGCGGCGGGAAAGGCGCCCACGCCGGGCAGCAAAAGCCCATCGGCGGCGCGCAGCTCGGCGTGATCGCCCGTGACGAAGGCCTGCGCGCCGACCTTCTGGAGGGCCTTTTCCACCGAGCGGCGGTTGCCCATGCCGTAATCGACAATCGCAATGCGCGGGCTCATGCGATGCACGGGCTCATGCGGTGAGCGTCCCCTTCGTGCTCGGCACACCCTGCTCGTTGGGGTCGATCGCCACGGCCTGGCGCAGCGCCCGTGCGAATGCCTTGAAGGCGGCCTCGATCATGTGGTGGGCGTTGGTGCCCGCCTGCACTTCGAGGTGCAGCGTGAGCTTGGCGGCGTTGGCGAGCGCGCGGAAGAACTCCTCGGTGAGCTCGTGCTCGAAGCCGCCCGTGGAGCCCGGCGGAAGATCGGCGACGAACAGCGTGAAGGGCCGCCCGGAGATATCGAGCGCGCAGCTTGCGCGGGCCTCGTCCATCGGCACCGTGGTGGCGCCGTAGCGGGTGATGCCGGCTCGATCGCCGAGGGCCTTGTCGAGCGCCTGGCCGAGCACGATCGCGGTGTCCTCGGCGGTGTGGTGCGCGCCGGTTTGCAGATCGCCGGTGACGGTGACGTCGAGATCGAGCTTGCCGTGGCGCGCGAGCAGGTCGAGCATGTGATCGAGGAAGCCCACCCCTGTGGCGCGCGTGCCCGCGCCGCTGCCGTCGAGGGTGAGCTGCAGGCGCACGTCGGTCTCGCCGGTCTTGCGCTCGATTGTGGCCGTGCGGCCGGTTGCTGTGCCGGAGGCTGAACTCATGACCCTGGATTCTCGCGCACTCGCGCCTCCATCGACCTTGCGTGCCACTCGAAGCCCTCCGCGCGGGCGATCGGTGCCCCCGCCCTTTGCAAGCTTGGCGGCGCCCTCGGGGTCGATCCGCACTTCGGACATGCGCCGGCGGAAGTGACTCGCGGAGAGGCCCGAGGCGAAGCGCGCGGCGCCGCCCGTGGGGAGGATGTGGTTTGAGCCCGCCACGTAGTCGCCGAAGGCCGTCGCCGAGGCGGCGCCCACGAGCAGGCAGCCAGCGCTGCGCACCTGCGGTGCGAGGGCCTCGGGCTCCCGGCCCACCAACTGCAGGTGCTCAGGCGCGAAGGCATTGGCCAGCTCGATAGCCCAGCGGATGTCGGGCGCCTCGATCAAGACACACGGCGCGAGATCCTCCTCCGGCTTTTCGCCCGCAAGGCTCGCGAGCCGCTCGGCAAGGGAACCCAATGCACCCGGCGAGGGAGAGACCGCTACCACCAGACTGCCGCTCCCATGCTCGGCCTGAGCCAGCAGATCCAGGCCACGACATCGAGGTCGGTGTCCTCGTCGACCACCACCATCAGATCGCTCGGACCGGCGAACCCGTCGATCCCCACCACGTCGGCGACCTCGCGCTTGGCTTCCTGCACATACACGTTGCCCGGCCCCACGATCACGTCCACGCGAGCGACCGTCGCCGTACCGAAAGTCAGGGCTGCGATCGCCTGTGCTCCGCCCATGCGGTAGACCCGCTCTACCCCCAGCAGGCGGCACGTGCCAAGGATGACCGGATCGATCTGCCCATCGCGTCCTGGTGGCGAACACACGACGACGTCGACGACACCTGCGGCGCGGGCAGTCACGACACCCATGACGGCAGTACTCGGGTAGGGAGCGCGCCCCCCCGGAACGTACACGGCGGCCGATCCAACCGGAACTTCGCGCAGAGTCACCCGCTGCCCCTGGGGCAACCTCACCGCTGCATCCTTGCCGACCCCCGCCTGGGCGACCTGGGCGACGTTGGCGATCGCGATCTGCAATCCCGCGACGACATCGAGCGGGAGCTGCTGGATAGCCACGTCGAGCTCCTGTGGTGACACCGCGAGCGCCCGCGGCTCGGCTCCGTCGGTGTCGTACATGCGCGTGTACCTGAGCACAGCCTCATCGCCATGCGTCATCACCTGGTGCACGATCTCGCGCACATGGGCCACGAGGGCGTCGGGAGTCGGGACGATCTGCCTCAGCTGGCCGACGATCCCCTCCGGCCCGCCCGCACCCTGCACGTCGTCCAAGCCAAACCGCCTAACCTGCACGCAACCGCTCCAGCAGCGCGTCGATCGCGGAGGCCTTGAGCTTGTGCGCGACGGGGTTCGCGATGAGGCGCGCGGTGCACTCCATGATCTCCTCGCGGATCACGAGGTTGTTTTCGCGCAGCGTGGTACCCGTGGCGGTGAGGTCCACGATCGCCTCCACGAGACCCGTGAGCGGAGCGAGCTCGACACTGCCCTTCACCTCCACGATCTCGCCCTGACGGCCGGTCTCCTCGAGGTGGCGCGCGGCGATGTTGGGGTACTTGGTGGCCACCCGCATCACCCCCAGGCGGCGCAGCGCTTGCGCGGCGGGGTCCTCGCCGGCGGTGGTTGCGAGCACCATCGTGCAGCGCCCATAGCCGAGGTCGAGCAGCTCGTACACCTCGCGCCCTCCCCCCTGCGGGTCCCCCTTGGCGCCCTGGCCGAGCGCCTGCTCGGAGAGCACGTCCTTGCCGGTCACGCCGAGGTCCGCGGCGCCCGCCTCCACGTAGGTGGGCACGTCGGAGGGGCGCATCGTGATCACGCCGATGTCCTCGAAGAGCAGCTTGCGGTCGTTGCTCGCAAGCTCCCCCGTATCCATGCCGAGGCCCGCGAGCAGCTCCACGGTGGGGTCGAACAGCGCGCCGCGGGGCACCGCGATGGTGAGGCCGTTGGTGGCGGTCATCGCGCGAGCGCCCCCGTTCCGCGCTCCTCGCCGGCGAGGGCGATGTGCAGGCGGTCGATCCCCAGCGCGAAGCCCACCGCGGGCAGCGAGCGACCGTAGCGGCCGAGCAACTCGTCGTAGCGCCCACCCCCGCCGAGGGGCGCGCCGAGCGCGGGGTCGTACACCTCGAAGACGGCGCCCGTGTAGTAGCCAATGCTGCGCAGCAGCCCAAAGTCGAAGATCACGCGCTCGGCGACCGCGGGCGCGAGCAGCTCGTGCACCTGACGCATCCCGCTCACCGCCTGCGCGGCCGCCTGGGGCGCGTCGGCGAGCACCTCGGGTCCGCCGCGGCGCTGGGGCAGGCTCAGCAGCAGCTCCGCCGCATCGGCGGCGAGGCCGGCGCCGGCGAGGCGGCTCTCGAGCTCCACGAAGTCGCGCCGCGCGAGCGTGTGCAGCAGCTCCGCGCGATCCTTCTCGGGCACCCTCAGGCTGGCCATCAGCGCGGGAAACAGCGAGGCGTCGCCGAGGCCCACGCGGTAGCCCTTGAGTCCAACGGCATCGAGCGCGTCGCAGAGGACGGTGAGCGCTTCGGCGGTGCCCTGCGGCGCGGGCGCGCCGATCAGCTCGATTCCCGCCTGCAACAGCTCGCGCGGCTGCCCGCGCTGGGGGCGCACGCCGCGATAGCAGTGCGCCACGTAACAGAAGCGGATGGGCGGCTCCACGGTGGGGTAGCGCGTGGCGACGACCCTTGCGATCGGCACCGTCATGTCCGAGCGCAGCACGAGCACGGCCCCAGACTCGTCGAACACGCGATACGCGGGCCGCGCCTCGGCCATGTCGGCGCGCGCGAGCACCTCCTCGTACTCGAGCGCGGGTGTGGAGACCTCTCCGTAGCCGTGACGCTCGAAGACGCCGCGAAGGGCCTCGGTGATGACGTGCACCTCGCGCGTCTCATCGGGGAGCACATCGCGGGTGCCGCTGGGGATGCGGTGGATCATGGCTGGAACTGTGGCAGTTGCAGGAGAGGTTGTAGTGGGTTGGGGCTGAGCCAGTGGAGCCTATCCACCCGTGCCTTCGCGTCCGGAGCCCACGTCGGGTGCACGGATCTGTCGCGCAGCACGGCGTGGAGGGGCGTCGCGGGCGAGAGCTAGGCGTGCAGCGCCGGTTCGGTGGCGACGCGCTCGATGTTCGCCCCCAGCTCGCGCAGGCGCTCGTCGATGCGCTCATACCCGCGGTCGATCTGGCGGATGTTGCCGATTTCCGAGCGTCCCTCCGCGCAGAGGGCGGCGAGCAGCATCGCCATGCCGGCGCGGATGTCGGGCGACTCCACGCGCTCGCCGCGCAGGCGGCGGTGACCGGTGACGATCGCGCGGTGCGGGTCGCACATCACGATGTCGGCCCCCATCAGGATCAGCTTGTCGGTGAAGATGAGGCGGTTCTCGAACATCCACTCGTGCACCAGGATCGAGCCCTCTGCCTGGGTCGCGAGCGCGACCGCGATCGAGGTGAGATCGGCGGGGAAGGCCGGCCAGGGACCATCCTGGATCTTGCCCTTGTAGTCGCCCACGTCGGACTGCACCACGAGGCGCTGTCCGCCGGGCACCACCACGTCGTTGCCCTCGAGCTCGGAGCGCAGCCCGAGGCGCTCGAACACGAGGCGGATGATGCGCAGGTCGTTGGGCACGGTGTCTTTGATCCGCAGTTCTCCTCCGGTTACGCCGGCAAGCGCCATGAAGCTGCCGATCTCGATGTGGTCGGGCGAGACCTCGTGCTCGCAGCCGTGCAGGCGCTCGGCGCCGTTGACGGTGAGCAGATTCGAGCCGATGCCCTGGATGTCGGCGCCCATCTTCACAAGCATCCGCGCGAGGTCCTGCACGTGGGGCTCGCACGCTGCGTTGCCGATCACCGTCGCGCCAGGTGTGAGCGCGGCGGCCATGAGGGCGTTCTCGGTGGCCATCACAGAGGGCTCGTCCATGAACACGTCGGTGGGGCGCAGCCCGCGGGGCGCGCTCAGCACGATGTCGCGTCCGCACACGGTGGTGGCGCCCATCGCGCGGAAGGCGTCGAGGTGTGGATCGAGGCGCCGGCGGCCGATCACATCGCCGCCCGGCGGGGGCATCACGGCGCGCCCGAAGCGCGCCAGCAGCGGGCCGGCGAGCAGGAAGGACGCGCGGATCTGCTCGGCGAGCTCGGGGGCGATCTCCACGTCGTGCACATCCGCCGCGCACAGCGCGAGCTCGTTGGGCCCGCGCCAGGCCACGCGCACACCGATCGCCACAAGGATCGTGAGCAGCGCCTCGACATCGCGGATGCGTGGCACATTGCGCACAACCACCTCATCCTCGGTGAGGAGGGCGGAGGCGAGGATCGGCAGCGCGCCGTTCTTGTTACCCGCCGGGACCAGGGTCCCCGACAGCGGAACGCCGCCTTCGATGACGAACTTCTCCATAGGCTGAATGCGCCGTCGCCGGCCCCAGAGGGGAGCGTTGGCAGAGCGCCTGGCAAGCGTAACAGCCATCTGGGGAGGAGTTCGCGCGCGGAGCGCCGAGACCTGCTTGAAAATCGCGCGCGAAGCCCCGGCGCCCGCGTGAGATCCGCCGATGTCTCGCCGGAAGTAGACTCATCTTGCAACTCCCATTGCAAACCGGAGGCGTATTTTTGGCTTGCCGAAGCCATTTTGGAAGCAGCCACGCAACGCGTACGTATGTTCGGGCCGCTTCCGTCCGAACCCCTCCCTACTCTACGAACATATGTTCTCTTCTGTCCCCCATCTTCTGCGCGACGCCCTCGAGACCACTGTCGCTTTACTCACGCTCGAGGACGGCGAGGAGGCCCACCGGGAAGCCGAATGGGAGGGGCGCTGCCCACAGTGGAGCAGACGCCTTTCGGCCCCGGTGGCCTCCGGTGCAGGACTCAGCGAGGCTCGAGGATCACAACAGGCAACTCGCGCGTCGCGATCGACTTGTAGTGCTCGTAGCCGCTGTAGAGCTGCACGAAGCGCGGCCATAGCTCGCTGATCTCCTGCTCGCTCGCGGCGCGAGCGCGCACGGGGTGCTCCTGTCCGCGCACAAGCGCCTGCGCATCGGGGTGGTCCTGCAGGTTGTGCCACCACGCGGGCGTGTGCTTGGCGGCGCCGTTGGAGGCCACGACGGCGTAGCCGCGGTTGTACTCGAGGCAGAACATGGGCGCGTCGCGCGGCTGACCGCTGCGGCGTCCAGTGGTGCGTAGCACGAGAATGTCGCTCTGCACGCCGAGGATGCGCCCCGCGAGCTTGCCGCGGCTGGCGCGCAGGATGCGGGCATGAAGGCGTGTTGCCGCGCCCGCGCCTGGCTTCCCGGCGAAGTAGGGACTGACCTTGGCGTAGACATCGGCGACGGTGGGCATCGGGGAGATGCTACCGCGCGAGATCGCCCGCAGACGACGACCCTGTCCCGGCGCGAGACTCCGCGCGAGGACTCCGGCACGTCGACCACTTGGCTCGAGGGCTCTGACACATCGCCCACTTGGATCGAGGACTCCGGCGCGAGGGCTCGAGTACGTCGCCCACTGGCACGACAACGGGCCGCCCGAGGGCGGCCCGTGTACTGAAAAAACCGGCGGCGTCCTACTCTCCCAGGCCCTTGCGAGCCAAGTACCATCGGCGCTGAGGGGCTTAACTGCTCTGTTCGGAATGGGAAGAGGTGTTTCCCCCTCGCTAAAGCCACCGGAAAAGGTCGAGAGACCTCGCCTCCCAGGCCCTTCAAAACTGCACAGAGATGCCCCTTTGTCCCAGACGGGACAAACGGGGTACGCCACACCGGGTACCACCTACAATCTTGCCCCTTACGAGGCAAAAAGTAAATCCGTCAAGCCCTCGAACCATTAGTACCAGTCTCCTACAGACGTTACCGTCCTTCCAGATCTGGCCTATCAACCTGGTGGTCTACCAGGGGTCTTACTCCCTCTAGGGGATGGGAGAGTTCATCTCGAGGCCGGCTTCCCGCTTAGATGCTTTCAGCGGTTATCCGATCCACACGTAGCTAGTCTGCTATGCCCTTGGCAGGACAACAGATACACCAGAGGTGCGTTCATCCCGGTCCTCTCGTACTAGGGACAAATCCTCTCAACTCTCCAACGCCCACGGCAGATAGGGACCGAACTGTCTCACGACGTTCTGAACCCAGCTCGCGTACCGCTTTAATGGGCGAACAGCCCAACCCTTGGGAGCGACTCCACCCCCAGGATGCGACGAGCCGACATCGAGGTGCCAAACCGGGCCGTCGATGTGGACTCTTGGGCCCGATAAGCCTGTTATCCCCGGAGTACCTTTTATCCGTTGAGCGACGGCACTTCCACTTGCTACCGCCGGATCACTAAGACCTGCTTTCGCACCTGCTCGACTTGTCAGTCTCGCAGTCAAGCTCCCTTACTACCTTTACGCTCTACGCACGATTTCCAACCGTGCTGAGGGAACCTTTGTGCGCCTCCGTTACATTTTAGGAGGCGACCGCCCCAGTCAAACTACCCGCCTGGAACTGTCCAGCACCCTGATTCAAGGAATGCTGTTAGAAACCCAATACACCAAGGGTGGTATCTAAAGGTTGGCTCCACGCCGGCCGCAACCAGCGCTTCAAAGCCTCCCACCTATCCTGAGCGAGATGCACCGAATTCCAATACCAGGTTGTAGTAAAGGTTCACGGGGTCTTTCCGTCTAGCCGCGGGTACTCGGCATCTTCACCGAGACTGCAATTTCACCGAGCCCCTCGTTGAGACAGTGCTGAAGTCGTTACGCCATTCGTGCAGGTCGGAACTTACCCGACAAGGAATTTCGCTACCTTAGGACCGTTCCTGACTGTTACTACTCAAGCACTCTGCTTGAGCGGCCCGCTCATTTCTGACGGGCTCTCATGGTCGCCCACGAGAGCGGACTATCTCATCCCACGACCGCTCTAGGTCGATGGGCTTGGCGTATAGTCTCTGAGGATTCCATCCATCCGATAGCGTCTCTTCCCACCGCGGTTCATCCGTTCCCGGAGAGCAAGAACCTGATGGTAGTCCTGGTCGCTCAGACCGCCCGCTGAAAGAAGCATTACTGCGCTTCTCCACAGCTGGTAGTCCTCTGCCTTCTGCCCAACGATCGGAAACCGATCGAAGAACGGCGTGATGCGGTTGGCAAGATCAGGAAGCCTGTTGACCTCCCAATACCAACCGCCGTTACCCGCCTTGCGCAGCGTCCCGCACCCAAGGGTCTCCTTGAAGAGATCCAGAGGCTCGCGGTCGTGCTGCGAGACATTGAAGGCAGCTGAGAGCTTGAAGCTTCGTCGATAGTCGCCGCGTCTGCGACAGACGATCATGAAGCTTCCCTCTCCCAGCGCGAACCCAGACAAGAAGCTACCGAGCGAGACCGGTATGGCCTCGATGAATGGCCTTTCCTGCTGATTGTCCGCACCCGACACATTTTCACTGTACCGGTCACTCCGGACGGAATGATCGGTACGAGTAGTGCGGGATACTCGGATGTTCCAGCATATAGCCAAGTTTTACAACTACCTCGGTCAACTGATAGTTACGGCCGCCGTTTACCGGGGCTTAGCTTCGCTGCTTCGGGACAAGCCCTAACAACTCCACGTAACCTTCCGGCACCGGGCAGGCGTCAGCCCCTATACGTCGTCTTTCGACTTAGCAGAGACCTGTGTTTTTGGTAAACAGTCGCTTCAGCCTATTCACTGCGGCCCCCTCGGGCTCCACTCGCGAAGAGCTTCACCCTACTGGGGCGCCCCTTATCCCGAAGTTACGGGGCTATTTTGCCGAGTTCCTTAACGAGGGTTATCTCGATCACCTTAGTATTCTCTACTTGCCCACCTGTGTCGGTTTTGGTACGGGCACGCGCTTCCTCCCTAGAGGATTTTCTTGGAGGCATGGCGTCGGGGAGTCGCCGGCTCAGAGCCAGCTCACATCGCACCTCGGGTTGAATGCAGCCCCGCATTTAACAGGGGCCGCCCCTACATGCTTGTCCCAGGGCAACCATCGCCTGGGGTCCCTTAGCCTTCCTCGTCCCCCCATCGGTCAAACGGAAGCGACGTGGTACAGGAATATCAACCTGTTGGCCATCGACTACGCCTTTCGGCCTCGCCTTAGGTCCCGACTAACCCTGAGCAGACGAACTTTACTCAGGAATCCTTGGGCAATCGGTGGAAAGGATTCTCACCTTTCTTTCGTTACTAATGCCGGCATTCTCACTTCCCACGCCTCCACGGCTGGCTTACGCCGCCGCTTTACTGGCATGGGAACGCTCTCCTACCGCGCGATCGGTCCGAAGACCTCACGCACCCGCAGCTTCGGTGACTAGCTTGAGCCCCGTTACATTGTCCGCGCTCGAACACTTGACCAGTGAGCTGTTACGCACTCTTTCAAGGGTGGCTGCCTCTAAGCCAACCTCCTGGTTGTCTATGCACTCGAACATCGTTTCCCACTTAGCTAGTACTTTGGGACCTTAGCTGGCGGTCTGGGTTGTTTCCCTTTCGACGCTGAAGCTTATCCCCCAGCGACTGACTCCCGGAGTAAACGTAATGGTCTTCGGAGTTTGCCTGAAGTCGGTAACCTGGTAGGGCCCCTAGTCCAAACAGTGCTCTACGGCCAAAACGCAATTTATCCGAGGCTATACCTAAATATATTTCGGAGAGAACCAGATATCACTGAGCTTGATTAGCCTTTCACTCCGACCCACAGGTCATCCGCCCAGTTTTCAACCTAGGTCGGTTCGGCCCTCCACGAGGTCTTACCCCCGCTTCAGCCTGCCCATGGGTAGCTCGCTCAGTTTCGGGTATACCGCCTACGACTATGTCGCCCTATTAGGACTCGCTTTCGCTACGGCTCCGCTCATCGCTTAACCTTGCCGCAGACGAGTAACTCGCCGGCTCGTTATGCAAAAAGCACGCGGTCACAGAACAAGTCTGCTCCCACCGCTTGTAGGCACGCGGTTTCAGGTACTATTTCACTCCCCTTCCGGGGTACTTTTCACCTTTCCCTCACGGTACTTGTCCGCTATCGGTCACTAAGGAGTACTTAGCCTTGGAGGGTGGTCCCCCCAGGTTCAGTCCGCGTTTCACGGGCGCGGACTTACTCAGGAACGTCTGACGGAAGGCCATGCAGTTTCGTCTACGGGACGGTTGCCCTCTATGGTGCGTGGTTCCACACGCTTCGACTACCACATGACTTTGTAACTTCCGCCGAGCTGGCCACAGCTCGGAACAAACGCCCTACAACCCCTGCTACGCAACGCGTGGCCGCTTACACGCAGCAAGTTTGGGCTGATCCCTTTTCGCTCGCCACTACTCAGGGAGTCTCGGTTGATTTACTTTCCTCGGGGTACTGAGATGTTTCACTTCCCCCGCTTGTCCTCCGCCGGCCTATGTATTCAGCCGGGGATAACGCCGCATTACCAGCGCTGGGTTTCCCCATTCGGGAATCCACGGGTCAAAGGCTATTCAGCGCCTAACCGTGGCTTATCGCAGCCGTTCACGCCCTTCTTCGACTCTTAGTGCCAAGGCATCCACCATGTGCCCTTACTATCTTGACGGTGATCTGGTCCCAAGTGACGTTCCCACGCTCCTGACGGAGTGCGGGTCGATCACAGAGGACCCGGTGATACCCGTTTTTCAGCCGCCGCTTATCGATGGCGGCTGATTGTGGCTTCTGTGCAGTTTTCAAGGACCGTGGAGAGGCGATAACGCCGGCCTGCGTCGGGCATGTGCGGAAGCGCTCTTATCAGCGCGACTGCGCCGTCCACAGGCGGACGCCGGTCTCTCAAAACTCAACAGCATGCTGGCGGTTGTTGATCGCCGCCCTTCCCACCAGCCGCCGAGTAGGGCGGGGCTGGACGGTTGAGACGGCGCGTGCCCATACAGGGCACTGGCCAGCCAGGTTCGGTCGACATGCTAGGCCCGGCCTGCTTTGTCACCGTCCAACTCCCGCAACCCGAAGGTCGCTTCGATCGAACGGCCGCGTGGACCGGGGCACAGTATGTGCTCCCTAGAAAGGAGGTGATCCAGCCGCAGCTTCCGCTACGGCTACCTTGTTACGACTTCACCCCAGTCACGAGCCCCACCTTCGACGGCTCCCTCCCTTGCGGGTTAGGCCACCGGCTTCGGGTGTTGCTCACTCCCGTGGTGTGACGGGCGGTGTGTACAAGGCCCGGGAACGTATTCACCGCGGCAATGCTGATCCGCGATTACTAGCAACTCCGCCTTCATGCAGGCGAGTTTCAGCCTGCAATCCGAACCGAGACGCACTTTAAGGGATTCGCTCCACCTCGCGGTATCGCAGCCCTCTGTATGCGCCAATGTAGCACGTGTGTAGCCCTGGACATAAGGGGCATGATGACTTGACGTCATCCCCACCTTCCTCCGGTTTGTCACCGGCAGTCTCGCATGAGTCCCCAACTAAATGCTGGCAACATGCGACGGGGGTTGCGCTCGTTGCGGGACTTAACCCAACATCTCACGACACGAGCTGACGACAGCCATGCACCACCTGTGAAAGTGCTCCGAAGAGAAGACGTGTTTCCACGCCGGTCACTCACATGTCAAGCCCAGGTAAGGTTCTTCGCGTCGCGTCGAATTAAACCACATGCTCCGCTGCTTGTGCGGGCCCCCGTCAATTCCTTTGAGTTTTAGCCTTGCGGCCGTACTCCCCAGGCGGGCAACTTAATGCGTTAGCTTCGACACGGGGGGAGTCGACACCCCCCACATCTAGTTGCCATCGTTTACAGCGTGGACTACCAGGGTATCTAATCCTGTTTGCTCCCCACGCTTTCGCGTCTCAGCGTCAGTCACGTCCCAGCGAGCTGCCTTCGCCATTGGTGTTCCTCCTGATATCTGCGCATTTCACCGCTACACCAGGAATTCCACTCGCCCCTTCCGGACTCTAGCCCGACAGTATCCACCGGCATTCCAGGGTTGAGCCCTGGACTTTCACAGCGGACTTGTCGGGCCGCCTACACGCTCTTTACGCCCAATAATTCCGGACAACGCTTGCACCCTACGTATTACCGCGGCTGCTGGCACGTAGTTAGCCGGTGCTTCTTGTGAAGGTACCGTCACTCCGGCCGGCTATTCACCGACGAAGCTTCGTCCCAACTGAAAGGGGTTTACAACCCGAAAGCCTTCTTCCCCCACGCGGCGTTGCTGCGTCACGCTTTCGCGCATTGCGCAAGATTCCCCACTGCTGCCTCCCGTAGGAGTCTGGGCCGTGTCTCAGTCCCAGTGTGGCTGATCGTCCTCTCAGACCAGCTACCCATCGAAGCCTTGGTGAGCCGTTACCTCACCAACAAGCTAATGGGCCGCGGGCTCATCTCGATGCGGAGGCCGAAGCTTCCTTTCCCCTTGCGGGCACATCCGGTATTAGCCCGAGTTTCCTCGGGTTGTCCCGGTCATCGAGGCAGATAACCCACGTGTTACTCACCCGTTCGCGGCTCTGCCCCAGGGCAAGCCCTGGTTCGTCGCTCCACTTGCATGTGTTAAGCACGCCGCCAGCGTTCGTCCTGAGCCAGGATCAAACTCTCCGTGAAGAACTTCACGAAAAGCTGTCATGGAGTTGCCGGTCACCGCCAATCGCAAAACGACCAACGGCCACCGGACGGTCGAGGCTCCATACACCGTGAGCCCCGAACCATAACGGGGTACTTCTCCTACTTGACTCTTTGTCCGTCGTTAGACGCGTACGAGTAAACGTACGGCCCGACGACGGGTCGAACCTGGACGCACACCACGATCGAAATCGATCGTAGATGCGCATGCTGTTGAGTTTTCAAAGACCGTCGATGCCTCTCTGGAGGGATTCTCTTTGGAGGAGACCGATCCGACCCCACGCCCTTGGGCGCCTGCGGGCCGACGAAGAAGTATAGCGCTCCGGGACCGTCCGCGTCAAACCGACGCCCTGTGAGTCGCCCTGGCCCGATCTACCCAGCCTGGCGCAGACGCCGGAAGCGGCGCTTGCCGACCTTCAGCACCTGCCCCTCGGCCCGCTGAGCATCGACATCGTACTCCTCGCGCCCGAGAGCCTCTCCGCCGAGGGACACCCCGCCCTGCTCGATCAGGCGGCGCGCCTCCGAACGGGAGACGCCGAACGCAGTGGCCATCACCTCAGGCAGGTGGACCTTGCCATTCCCGTCCCCCCGGAAGGACAACTCCTCGACATCCTCGGGTGTTTCGTGCTCGAGGAAGACCCTGTCGAAGTCCGCCTCGGCCCGTTTCGCCTCGCCCGCCGAGTACAGCCAAGCAACCAGCTCCCGCGCAAGCAGGCGCTTGGCATCGCGCGCCGACATCTCCTGCATCACGGGGGGCTCCCGGTGCAGCAGCAGCCTGTAGTAGTCGCCCATCGCCTCATCGGGGATGCTGAGCGTCTTGCCGTAGATCTCCCCCGGGGGATCGGTGATGCCGATGTGGTTGCCGAGCGACTTGGACATCTTCTGGTGTCCGTCGACGCCCACGAGGATCGGCATCGTGAGGATCGCCTGCCCCGGCCGGCCATAGGCACGCTGGATGTCGCGTCCCAACAGCAGATTGAACTTCTGATCGGTGCCCCCCAGCTCCACGTCGGCGTCGATCGCCACCGAGTCATAGCCCTGCAGCAGCGGATACATCAACTCGAGCATCGAAATCGGCTGCTGCGCAGACCAGCGCTTGGCGAAGTCCTCGCGCTCGAGCAGCTGAGCAACTGTGGTTGTACGCATCAGCGCGAGCAGATCGATCTCCGCAAGCCACTCGCTGTTGCGGCGCACCTCCAGCCGCTCGGGCTCGAGGATCCGCAGAGCCTGCTCCTCGAAGGTCGCCGCGTTGGCCTCGATTTCGTCCTGCGAGAGCATCGGGCGCAGTGTGGAGCGCCCCGAGGGGTCGCCCACTCGGGCGGTGTAGTCGCCAACGATCAGCACCACGCGGTGGCCGGCGTCCTGAAGCTCACGCAGCTTGCCCAGCACGACTGCGTGACCGAGGTGGATGTCGGGCGCGGTGGGATCGATCCCCAGCTTCACGCGCAGTGGCCGCCCCTCCGCTCCAGCGCGCTCCAGCTTCTCGGCCAACTGGCCGGCGGGTAGGCAGTCGACCGCGTTGCGCGCCAGACGCTCGGCCTCGCGCGCAGCCTCGTCGGCGGCGTCGGTGGAGTTGGACATGGGCGCGAATGGTAGTCCCCAACCCGGTCCAGCCGGCCTCAGCGAGAACCCGGCTACACACCCAAGCGCGCCCCCCTCAACCAGCGACGCCGCCGGGGCGATCAACTAAGCTCTCGAACCTGTGCCCGTGGAGCTAGCCGCATCGCCCACCGGCGGCCGGCCGCGCCTGAAGAAGCTTCGCTTTCTCCTGATCTTCCTGGCGGTCATGCTGCTCGGCCTGGTCTCGTTCGTCTTCGGCATGTTCATGGCCGTCACTTCCGGCCTGCCCTCGTTGGACAACCGCGCGGAGTACAACAACGCGCGCAACTCGGTGCTGCTCGACGACATCGGTCGCCCCCTGGGGGTGCTGAGCCGCCAGAACCAGATCCTTTTGACCCCCAACCAGATCCCGCAGATCGTCAAGGACGCGGTGATCTCGATCGAGGACAAGCGCTTTCGCAGCAACAGCGGCATCGACATCCGGGGCATCGCGCGCGCCTTCGTTCAGGACATCCTGCACCAGGGAACGGTCCAGGGCGCTTCCACGATCGAGCAGCAGTTCGTCAAGAACGCGCTGCAGGCGCAGTCGCATCGCACGGTCTTCGAGAAGCTGCGCGAGGCGGCGCTGGCCTACCAGTTGGCCCACAAGTGGTCGAAGGAAAAGATCCTCACCGAGTACCTCAATACGATCTACTTCGGCAACGGGGCCTACGGGATCGAGGCGGCTGCTCGCACCTACTTCGGCAAGGATGTCAACCACCTTGGCTGCGGCACGCTCAAGCACCCCCTCTGCATCACCGGATTGGAGCCCGCCGAAGCGGCATTGCTGGCAGGCATCATTCAGTCGCCCGCCTACTACAACCCGGTGACCGAGCCGGCGGCCGCCCGCGCGCGGCGCGATGTGGTGCTCCAGCAGATGCTCGAGCAGGGCTACCTCACCAGGGAGGAGTACGAAGAAAGCGTCGCCCAGTCGCTCCCCGCCCCCAAGGACATCCAACCCCCCCACCAGACCTTCGTGGAAGGGATCGACGTGGGCTATTTCGCCAGTTGGGTGACCCAGCAGGTGATCGAACGCTATGGCGCCACGCGCACCTTCGACGGTGGCCTACAGGTCCGCACGACGCTCGATCTCGATATGCAGCGCGCCGCCGAACGGGCGGTCGACAGCTATCTGCCCGGCCCCGAAGGCCCGACCGCGGCGCTCGTTGCGATCGAAAACTCGACGGGAGAGGTGCGCGCGATGGTAGGTGGTCGCAACTACAACGAAACCCCCTTCAATCTCGCCACCCAGGGCGAGCGCCAGCCGGGATCCTCGTTCAAGGCGTTCGACCTCGCCGCCGCGCTGCAGGACGGCATCTCTCCCGGCTCGGTATGGAGTTCCAAGCAGAAGACCTTCTACGTGCCAGGTCCACACGGAACAGAAAAGTTTGAAGTCCACAACGACGAAGGCTCATACACCGGCTCGGATACCCTCACCGGCGCCACGGCCTACTCGGACAACTCGATCTACGCCGAAGTCGGCCTGAAGGTGACCACCCGCCGCATCGCCAAGCTGGCGCACCGCATGGGCATCACCACGCCGATCTCCACCAACCCGGCGATGACGATCGGCGGGCTGAAGGTGGGCGTAACGCCGCTGGATATGGCGCACGCCTATGAGACCATCGCCCACGGAGGCTCGCGCGTGAGCGGCTCGCTCATAGCCGACTCGGCGCCGGTTGGCATCCAGGAAGTCAACGCGGGTAGCCGCACGCTCCCCGATGGGCACCATCGCGACATCGAGCAAACGAGGCTCACGCGGGTGCTCCCGAATGAAGTGTCGGAAACTGAGACCTCGATGCTGGAGACCGTGCTGCAGTACGGCACCGCCCGCGCCGCCGCGATCGGCCAGTTCGCGGCGGGCAAGACGGGTACGACCTCCAACTTCGGCGACGCGTGGTTCGTGGGCTGGAACAAGAAGTACACGGTGGCCGTGTGGGTGGGCTACCCCGACAAGCTCGTGCCGATGACCACCGACTTCGGCGGCAAGCCGGTATTCGGGGGCACTTACCCGGCGTTGATCTGGCACGACTTCATGCTCGCTGCGATGGCGGTCGAAAAGGAACGCGCCTCGCAGACGGCGAGCACCAAGCGCGCGGGCTCCGCCGAAGCGAAGGGAACCGGCGTATCCGGCCCAACCCAGGAAGCCGCCTCCTCTGCGGCGGCGCCCGGCCACGCAACGGGCACCGGCACTCCATCCACTAAGCCCTCCGCACCGCAGACCTCCGCACCGCAGAGCGCCGCACCACAGTCGGCCAGTCCCCAACCGGCCGCCCCGGCTGCGCCCTCCGCGCCCTCCGCACCAGTTCCAGCCCCCACGCCCGCCACGCCAGCGCCCTCGGCAGGTGGCACGCCCCCTGCCAGTGGTGGAACAGCTGCGCCCGGGGGATAACAGCACCCGCATACGACTCTTAGCCTTGCCACGCCGAGGCGTGGCCCACTAGCGCAGCCGCGGGCGCGAAACGTGGAGATTCCCGGCGGCACCGAAGCGCCAGCGCAGATCCACGGCCTTGGTGATCCCGACGCGCTCGCCCGCGAGCACCCGGGGCGAGCGCCATGAGTCCGTCGGCGGTCCGATCACGATCGGACCGGCGGATAGGTTGGTGTCGTTCTCGGAGAGCCCAATGCCGAGCGCCTGGGTGAGCTTGCCGGGCCCCGAGCAGAGATCCTGCTCGCGTTTGACGCCGCGGCGAGCACGCATCTGCTCGATCCCGCGCAGCGGCTCCAGCGCCCGGATCAGCACCGCCGCAGCCACGCCCCGCGGCTCGCAGACGGCGTTGAGCAGCGCGTGGATGCCGTAGGAGCGATACACGTAGGCAGTGCCGGGCGCCCCGAAGAGGGTGCGGGTACGAGGTGTGAGTCCCACGAAGGCGTGGCACGCGGGCTCGCTCTCGTGGTAGGCCTCCGTCTCGACGATCACCCCGGCCACGCCGCGGTACTCCACTGTGCAGCCGATCAGCTCGCGTGCAACCTCCAGCACGGGGCGGTCGTAGAAGTCGGTTGGAAGCGCCCTCATCGTAGGCCGACAGTCGCGAAGAAAACAAACAGGAGCCAAAACGGAAGCGCTCTCATGCAGTGCGAGCGGACTGGTGGGTCAGTGGGAGGCGCCGCCCTCGAGCACACCCCGCGCGGCCTCGATCTGCTCGCGCACGCGCGCGAGCGCGGTACCGCCCTCGGACACCTTCGACTCCAGCCACGACGATTGCGCCAGCGCCTGGTAGTACTGCTCGCTCGCGCCCGCCAGCGCCTCGCTGTGCTCGGCGAGCTCCTCGACGGTGAGCTCCGAGAGGGCGCGGCCACTGTCGAGCGCACTGCGCACGAGCCCCGCGACGATGCCGTGTGCCTCGCGGAAGGGAACGCCACAGTGCGATACAAGCAAATCGGCGATGTCGGTCGCCGCGAGCATCTCATCCGAGGCGGCCGTCGCGAGACGCTCGCGCCGGAAGCTCACACCCTCGATCATGCCCCGTGCCGCGGCGAGCTCCAGCTCGATCGTGTCGCAGCAGTCGAACAGATGCTCCTTGTCCTCCTGTAGATCCTTGTTGTAAGTGAGCGGCAGAGCGTGCAGCACTCCGTGCAGCGCCGCGAGGTGACCGACGATGCGCGGGGCCTTTGCGCGCAGCAGCTCGGCGGCATCGGGGTTCTTCTTCTGAGGCATGATCGAGGAGCCCGAGCTCCAGGCGTCGGGCAGCTCGCAGAAGCCGAACTCCTCGCTTGACCACAGCACCAGCTCGGCCCCCAGGCGCGAGAGATGGGTGGCACACGTCGCTGCGGCGCCGATGTAGTCGAGCACGAAATCCCGGCCCGAGACGGCGTCGATCGAGTTGGGAATCACCTCTGCGAAGCCAAGCTCCTGCGCAACGGCGCGACGGTCGGTGTCGAAGTTCACACCCGCCAGCGCCCCCGCTCCGAGCGGCATACGCGAGGACTCACGCTCGGCGAAGGCAAAGCGCGAGCGGTCGCGTGCGAGCATCCAGAAGTAGGCGAGCAGGTGATGGCTGAGGTACACCGGCTGCGCACGCTGCAGGTGCGTGTAGCCGGGCATCGGCCAGTCGAGGTGCTCCTCGGCGCGGCGCAGCAGGCTCGCCATCAGCTCACCGATCGCAGCCTGCGCCACGCCCGCGCGCTCGCGCGTGTACAGCGCGAGGTCGGTCACCACCTGGTCGTTGCGCGAGCGCGCGGTATGCAGCTTGCCGCCGACCGCGCCCACGAGCTCGGTCAGGCGCCGCTCGACCGCCATGTGGATATCTTCATCTCCTTCAATTAGTCGGAAACAATCGTCTTGGAGCTCCCGCTCCACCCGATCGAGGCCGTCGAGCAGCTCATCGCGCTCCTCTGGCGTGAGAATTCCACGCGCGGCAAGCATTCTTGCGTGGGCGCGCGAGCCGGCGAGATCCTGCGGCCACAGACGCCTATCGACGCCGATCGAGGTGTTCAGGCGCCTGAAGTCGGGGTGTTGGGGCTCGTTGAAGCGGGACACGACGGCGTGAGTCTAGGGGTTGCGGGCAAGCCACTGCCTCCGACCTGCCCGCGCACCTCCCGTGGGCCGCCGCCTCGCACGCGCCGCGCATCGGAGAAATGGACTCGATCGAAGGCGGTAGCACACTCCCTGGTACAGCACTGTTTCTGCTGGTAGGGTGCGATTCCGCTTTCCATCCATTTGACTTAGACTAGGAGTTACGAGATGTCCCAGACCGTTCGGCGCCCCCCGCAGGCGCCCCGGCGCCATCTGGAGGGCCCCAATCCGTTCCCCCTCATGACCTCCCGGTTGCCGCGTGGACCACACTCGCTCTCACGTGAGCAGGTCGCCTCCAACCAGCGCACCCGCATCGGCATGGCGATGCTCGAGTCCGTTGGCGAAAAGGGCTATGTGGCGACCACCGTCTCAGAGGTGGTGACGCGTGCGGGGGTTTCCCGCAAGGCGTTTTACCAGCACTTTTCAAACAAGGAAGAGTGTTTCCTGGCCACCTACGATGCGATCGTGGAGGAAGGCCGGCGTCGCGTGATGCACACTTTCACCGAAGCGCGCGGTGGCTCGGACCGCATCGAAACTGCCATCCGCGCGCTGTTCGTCGCTTCGCTGGAGAACCCCGACGCGCTGCGCATGGCGGTAACTGAGATAACCGCGGTGGGCCCCGCCGGCACCGAACGACGCGAGCGCGCGATCAGCGGTTACGCGGAACTCATCGGCGAGAGCCTACGTTCTGAGGTCGGGGCGGATGTGCGCATGCAGGCTGGGGGCGTGCAGGACATCACGCTCAGGGCCGTCGTGGGAGGACTCAACCGCGTGCTTGTCGTCTGCTCGCACGGCGGGCGGGGGGTCAAGCCGCTCGAGCTGGTTCCCGATCTGGCGCGCTGGGCGGTCGCTTACCACCCTGTGCCGAAGTCGCTGCAGGCGAGCGTCGCCAGGAGCCGACCCAAGCGGGCGCGCATGCAGGCCGCCTCGCCGAGGAGCCGGGCGATCGGAGGGCGCGCACCCGGAACCCTCTCGCCGCGGTTTCCAAGCGACCGGCGGCGCTCGCCCCACGGCGCCTCGCGCAGCTTTGTCGTGCACAACCAGCGCGAGCGGATCCTCGACGCCGTCACGAACCTCACGGCGGCCAACGGGTATGGGGCGCTCACCGTTGAAGACATCGCCAGCGAGGCCGCGATCTCTTTGCAGGCCTTCTACGAGCACTTCGAGAGCAAGGAGGATGCCTTCCTGGTGGCCTATGAGCTGGGTCACTCCAAGGGCCTTGACATCGTCGAACGGGCCTTCGCAAGCGCGCCCGATTGGCGCACCGGTGTGCGCAACGGCCTCTACGATCTGACCGAGTATCTCGCCTCCGAGCCCTCATTCGCGCGACTGGCCCTGCTGGGCACCGCTGTGGCGACCCCGCGCGCGATCAAGCTCTCAGATCGAGGGGTGAGCGCCTACGCTCAGCTGCTCGCACCCGGCCTGGAAGAGGTGCCCAAGAGCAAGCGTCCACCCGTCATCGCGCTCGATGCGATCGCGGGCGGTCTGCAGGAGATCTTCCTTCATCACGCCGTGCACGGGCGCCTCCAGGAGCTGCCCGAACTCGCACCTCATGTGACGTACATAGCACTGGCGCCGTTTATCGGTTCCGAGGAGGCCGCGCGCGTGGCCTGCGCGCCCGCGCACGACTGAGATATCAGCGAGGCTTCAGCAGCTCATCGAGCGCTTGCGCCACCCGCGCCACCTGCCCCTCCTCGATCCCGGGGAAGAAAGGCAGCGCCAGCGAGCGGGCCGCGATGTCCTCGCACACGGGGAACTCGCCCTCGCGGTGTCCGAAGCGCTCGCGATAGAAGCTCATCAGATGGATCGCCGGAAGGTAGGGCTTGCTCTGGATGCCCTGCGCCGCCAGCGCGCGTACGACCCCGTCGCGATCGCACCCCCGGGGAAGCTGCACGACGAACACGAACCAGCCCCGCACGTCTCCCCCGCGATCTGCACAGGGCAGCTCGAGGTTCTCGATACCGGCGAGCGCTTCGCGATAGCGCTCCGCGGCGAGCGCCCGCGCGGCGAGCATCTCCCCCAGACGCTCGAGCTGCACTGAGCCGATTGCGCAGGCGAGATCCGAGAGGCGGTAGTTGAACCCGAGGCGGTCGTGATCGAGCCAGCCCATATCCGGCGCGCGGCCCTGGTTGCGCTCGGCGTCGATCCGCTCCTTCAGCACCGCGTCAGCCAACGTCACCATCCCGCCCTCGCCGGTGGTGAGCTGCTTGTTGGCATAGAAGCCGAACACCGCCGGGTGCCCGCGCCCACCGACGGGCTTCCCATCGGCGTGGACCGCGCCCAATGCCTCGCAGGCGTCCTCGACGAGCCCTAAATCGTGACGCTCTGCAAGCGCCTCGAAGGCGGGCATCGCGGCGGGGTAGCCGAAGATGTGCACCGGCAAGAGGGCGCGTGTGCGCTCGGTGATCGCGGCGGCGGCCGCCTGCGGGTCGAGGTTGAGCGTCACCGGATCGATGTCCGCGAACACCGGCCGCGCCCCCTCGTACAGCGCAACGTTGGCGGAGGCCACGAACGAGAATGGGCTCGTGATCACCTCCTCGCCGCGCTGCACCCCCACGGCGCGCAGCGCGAGGTGCAGGCCCGCCGTGCCACTGGAGACGGCGCACGCCAGCGGCGCGCCCAAGCGCGCGGCGAACGCCCGCTCGAACTCCCCCACGCGCGGGCCGAGCGAGAGGTGGCCGGAGCGCAGCACCTCCACGACGGCCCGCTCCTCGGCCTCCCCCAGGACGGGGCGGGCTAGCGGGATCGTGGCGATGCCTGTGGAGGCGCGACCCACGCGAATACCGGCTGGGACTGCCTCGGCTGGCGTACCGGCTGAGGTACCGCTCACGCCCGCCGTGCTCCAGCGGCGCCCGCTGCCATGTGCATACCGTAAGCCAGCGAGTCCACGAGCGCGTCCCAGGAGGCCGCGATCACGTTCTCGGAGACGCCGATCGTCCCCCACACGCGCTGCCCGTCGGAGGCGTCGATCAAGACCCGCGTCACCGCGCCGGTGCCCTTCGTCTCGTCGAGGATGCGCACCTTGAAGTTGACGAGGTCGATGTCGCGCAGGTGTGGGTGAATCTCGCCGATCGCCTCGCGCAGCGCCTTGTCGAGCGCGTTGACGGGGCCGTTGCCCATCGCGGTGCGAATGTACTGCTCCTCCTCACTCCCCACCTCGCTGGGAAGCCAGATCTTGATCGTGGCCTCGGTCTCCACCTGGCCATCGGCGCGCTTCTCCACGAGCACGCGCCAGGACTCCAGGCGAAACAGCGGCTCATACGCGCCGGACTCGCGCAGCATCAAGAGCTCGAAGGAGCCGTCGGCGGCCTCGAACTGAAAGCCCTCGTGCTCGAGCGCCTTGACGCGCTCGACCGTGCGCGCCGCGGCGGCCTCGTCGAGCTCGATGCCCGCCTCGCGCGCCTTCTCCAGGACAGTGGCGCGACCGGCGAGCTCGGAGATGAGGATGTCGCGTTGGTTGCCCACCCGCTCGGGGTCGGTGTGCTCGAAGGCGTCGGGGTCGGCTTGCACGCCGGCGGCGTGCAAGCCCGCCTTGTGCGCGAAGGCGTGCTTGCCCACGTAGGGCTGCGCCGGATTGGGCGCGCGGTTGAGCAGCTCATCGACGAAGTGGGCGGTCTCGGTGAGGCGCTGAAGGCCCTCGGGCGGGAGCACCTCGATGCCCATCTTCAACTGCAGATCGGCGACGATCGTGATCAGGTTGGCGTTGCCGGTGCGCTCGCCGATGCCGTTCACGGTGGCCTGCACCTGCGTGGCTCCGGCCTCGACGGCCACCAGAGTGTTGGCGACGGCGCAGCCGGAGTCGTCGTGCACGTGGATGCCGAGCGCCACGTCGGGGAGGGTGGCGCGGACGTCGACCACTACCTCGCGCAGGCGCGTTGGGAGGGAGCCGCCGTTGGTGTCGCACAGCACCACGCGCTCGGCCCCCGCGGCGGCGGCGGCGCGCACCGTCTCCAGGGCATAGGCGCGGTCGAGCGCGAAGCCGTCGAAGAAGTGCTCTGCGTCGAACAGCACGCGCTTTCCCTGCGCTGCGAGGAAGGCGATCGAGTCGCCGATCATCGCGAGGTTCTCCTGCGGTGAGGTACGCACGACCTTCTCCACGTGCAGCAGCGACGACTTGCCAACCAGGGTGCAGATGGGCGCGAAGCAGTCGGCGAGCACGCGCAGTCCCTCATCCTGCTCGGCCAGGCCCTCGCGGCGGCGGGTCATGCCGAAGGCGACGACCTCGGCGGTGTCGAGCTGCTCCTCGGCGAGCAGCTCGAACAGCTCGCGCTCCTTGGGGTTCGAGGAGGGGAAGCCGGCCTCGATCATGTGGATGCCCAGGGCATCGAGCGCGTGCACCACGCGCAGCTTCTCCTCCGCGGTGAGCGACATGCCGCCGCCGCCCATGCCGTCGCGCAGGGTGGCGTCGTAGAGCTCGACGGTCGCCATCAGCCCGCGGGGGTGGGCGCCCCCGGCGGTGAGGCCGGAGCGACGGCCTGCGCCTGAGCGGAGCCATTCGACGTGCCCGAGGCTTCGCCGGTGGGTGTCTCCAGCGCCGCCCCGCCCACCACGTCGAGCCACTCGCGGTAGCGCTCGCTGCGTCCGTGCACAGCGTCGTCGAAGGCGGCCTGCAGCACGCGCGTGATCTCGCCGGGCCGGCCGGTGCCGATCGTGTGGTCGTCGATCTCGCGCACCGGCACGAGCTCGGCGGCGGTGCCGGACAGGAACACCTCGTCGGCGAGGTACATCTCCGCGCGCGCCACGTTGCGCTCAACCACGGTGTAGCCGAGGTCTGCGGCGAGCTGAATCACCGAGCGGCGCGTGATGCCGTCGAGGATCGAGTTGTGCTGGCCGGGGGTAGCGATCTCGCCGTCGCGCACCACATAGATGTTCTCGCCGGTGCCCTCGCACACGTGGCCGTGGTCGTCGAGCAGGATCGCCTCCTGATAGCCGGCCTTCAGCGACTCGACCTTGGCAAGCACGCTGTTGAGGTACTGCCCCGATGCCTTCGCGTGGGGGATCAAGGAGTCGGGCGAGATGCGCCGCCACGAGGAGACCTTCGCGCGCACACCGTTGCGCACGCCCTCCTCGCCGAGGTAGGAGCCCCACTCCCAGCAGGCAATCGTCACGTCCACGGGCGCGTCGAGTGGGTTGAGACCCATCTGGCCGTACCCGCGGTTGACAATGGGGCGGATGTAGCAGGAGCGCAGCCCGTTGCGCGCCACGAGCTCCAGAGTGGCCGCGCGCAGCTCCTCCACCGAATAGGGCACGGGCATGTAGTAGAGGTCGGCGGAGCGATGCAGGCGCTCCAGGTGCTCGGTGTTGCGGAACACCGCCGGCCCGAGCTCGGTGTCGTAGCAGCGCATCGAATCGAACACGCCCGTGCCGTAGTGCAGGCCGTGCGTGAGGACGTGGACCTTGGCGTCCTCCCAGGCGACGAAACTGCCGTTCATCCAGATGAGGTCGGTGGGGTCCATTTCATTGACTCCTTCAGAGATTTGCGAGAACAGCCCGCGTCGCTGCCTCGGTGCCGGCGGCGCCTCCCAGGTCGGGAGTGCGCAGGCCCTCCTCGAGCGCGCGGTCAACCGCGGATTCTACCGCCGCGGCCTCGCTTGCCAAGCCCAGCCCGTGGCGCAGGAGCAGCGCGGCGGAGAGGAACATCGCCAGAGGGTTGGCGATACCCTGCCCGGCGATGTCCGGAGCGGAGCCGTGCACGGGCTCGAATAGACCAGGGCCGGAGCCGTCTCCAAGCGAGGCCGAGGGCAACATGCCGATCGAGCCGGTGATCATTGCGGCCTCGTCGGAGAGGATGTCTCCGAACATGTTCTCGGTGAGGATCGTGTCGAAGGAGCGCGGCGCCGAGACGAGCTGCATCGCGGCGTTGTCCACGAGCACGTGCTCCAGCTCGATGTGGGGAAACTCGCGCGAATGCACGTCGATGACAACCGCTCGCCAGAGGCGCGATGTCTCCAGCACGTTGGCCTTGTCCACGCTCGAGACCTTTGTGCGCGCCGCGGCGAACGCCGTGCGCGCGATGCGCTCGATCTCCTCGACGGTGTATGCGCAGAGGTCGGAGGCCATCGTCTCGGTGCGCACCTTCTCGCCGAAGTAGATGCCGCCCGTGAGCTCGCGCACGACGAGCAGGTCGGTCCCCTCGATGCGCTCGCGCCGCAGGGGCGAGGCTTCATAGAGCGACGGGAGGGGCCGCACGGGGCGCAGGTTCGCGTACAGCCCAAGCCCCTTGCGCAGCCCCAACAGGCCCTGCTCGGGGCGCGGAGCGTGCGGATCGGTGGTGTCCCATTCGGGCCCCCCACCGCAGCCAGGAGCACGGCGTCTGCCTTGTGGCAGGCCGCGAGCGTCTCGTCGGTGAGCGCCGTGCCGTGGGCATCAATCGCGGCGCCGCCGAAGGCGTGCTCCTCGAACTCGAACGAGCCCACCGCGCGCAGCAGCTCAAGCGCGGGCGCCATGATCTCCGGGCCGATCCCGTCTCCAGGGAGGGTGACTATGTTGTGGGTGCTCACGGCGTGCCTCCGGTGGGTGGACGAGACTGGACCCGCGCGCCTAACCGACGCGCGGGGCCACGGGCCGAGCAGATTCTCACAAAGCGGTCGTCACCGGTCCGGTGCGCTCGCGCTTGCCCTCGTAGGCAACGATCATCGACTCCTCGCCCAGCGTGACGCCGATGTCGTCGAGCCCCGCGAGTAGACGTCGGCGGATCTCGTGGTCGATCTCGAACGGGACTTCGCGGGTGGGCGGGAACCCAATCCGCACCTCCTGCGCCTCGAGGTCGACTTCCCCCTCCCCCACACCCGCGAGCGCGTGGCAGTCCTCCTCACTCAGCACGACCGGCAGGAGGCCGATCTTGGTGCAGTTGGAGTAGAAGATGTCCGCGAAGCTCGGCGCGACGATCGCCTGGAAGCCGTAGTCCTGCAAGCCCCAGGGCGCGTGCTCGCGAGACGAGCCGCAGCCGAAGTTCTCACCCGCGACGAGGATCGGGTTGGCAGGGAGGTCCCAGCCGGACTCCTTGGCCCAGTCGTAGAAGAGGAACTCGCCGAACCCGGTGCGCTCCACCCGCTTCAAAAACTGCTTGGGCATGATCTGGTCGGTGTCGACGTTCGAGCGGTCGAGATGGGTGACGGCTCCGGCGATTGTGTGAATGGCCTCCATGTCAGCTCCAGTCTCGAATGTCGGTGAAATGGCCCTCGATCGCCGCGGCGGCGGCCATCTGCGGTGAAACCAGATGCGTGCGCCCACCCCGCCCCTGGCGACCCTCGAAGTTGCGGTTCGAGGTCGAGGCGCAGCGCTCGCCGGGCGCGAGGATGTCGGGGTTCATGCCCAGGCACATCGAGCAGCCGGCCACGCGCCAGTCGAAGCCGGCCTCGCGAAACACGCGATCCAGGCCCTCGGCCTCGGCCTGTGCCTTCACCTGCTGGGAGCCGGGTACCACCATCGCGTTGACGCTCAGCGCGACCTTGCGCCCGGCAACGACCTCGGCGGCGGCGCGCAGGTCGCCGATGCGCGAGTTGGTGCACGAGCCGATGAACACGCGGTCGATCGCGATCTCGGAGATCGGCGTGCCAGGCTCGAGCGCCATATATGCCAAAGCGCGCTCGGCCGCCTCGCGGTCCGCGGGCGACTCGAAATCCTCGGGCGAGGGCACGCTGTCGGTGACCGAGAGGACCATGTCGGGCGTCGTGCCCCATGTCACCTGCGGGGTGATCGCGGAGGCGTCGACCTCGACCTCCCGGTCGTAGGCTGAGCCTTCGTCGGACGGCAGCCCTCGCCAACCCTCGATCGCGGCCTCCAGTGCAGCCCCCCGCGGGAAGCCGGGCCGCTCGCGTTCCTCAAACCACGCGAAGGTGGTGTCGTCGGGCGCGATCATCCCCGCGCGCCCGCCGGCCTCGATGGTCATGTTGCAGATGGTCATGCGCCCCTCCATCGAGAGCGCCTGGATGGCGGGACCGGCGAACTCGACCACGTGCCCGGTGGCCCCGCCAACGCCGATCTGCCCGATCGTGCCGAGGATCAGGTCCTTCGCTGTCACCCCAAATCCCAGCGCGCCGCTGTAGTGAATGCGCATCGAGCGCGGGCGGTGCTGAACCATGCACTGGGTGGCGAGCACGTGCTCGACCTCACTCGTGCCGATACCAAAAGCGAGTGCACCGAACGCGCCGTGCGTGGCGGTGTGCGAGTCGCCGCACACGATTGTCATGCCCGGCTGTGTGACCCCCAACTCGGGCCCGATCACGTGCACGATTCCCTGGCGATCGGAGCCCAGCGAATACACGGGCACGCCGAACTCCTCACAGTTGCGCTCCAGGGTTTCGACCTGTACGCGCGAGAGCTCGTCCTTGATGCGCGCGGCCACAGGCGTGCCGTCGGTGGGCGTGTTGTGATCGGCGGTTGCGAGCGTGCGGTCGGGGCGACGCACCTTGCGTTCGGCCAGGCGCAGCCCATCGAAGGCCTGCGGCGAGGTCACCTCGTGCACCAGGTGCAAATCGATATAGAGCAGTCCAGGCGCGACCTCGTGGGACTCCCAGATCTTCTCGAACAGTGTCTTAGGCATCGTTATTCCCTTTTATTTTAGAGGGCCCACAAGGGGCCCTACGAGGGCCGCGCTGTTACGCAACAACTCCATCTCAACTCCGTCTCAGCCCGGCAGAGACGACCGCGAGCAGGCTCGCATCCTCTGTGCAGGGGTTCTCGAAATGGTGGGGCAGATCCGCGTCGAAAGTGACACAGTCACCCGTCTGCAGCTCATAGCGCTGCCCATCGCATACGAGCACGACGCCACCCTGCTCGACGAGCGCCGTCTCGCGGCTGCCCGGCTCGTGCATCGGCGGATCGTCGGGCGCACCCGTCGCACCACCAGGGGCCAGCGTATGCCGCGAAAGGTCTGCCCGCTGCCCTGGCTGCCCGGAGGTAAGCACCTCGAAGCGGTGCCCCCGCCGCGCGTTGCCGCCGCGCTGGCGCTGGTTGGCGTGCACGATCGTCACAGCACCGTCCTCATCCAGGCGCAGCAACTGTGAGAGCCGCAGCTCCAGGCCGGCGGCTATACGCGCGGCGACCGTCAGCGTTGGAGAGGTGTCGCCCCGCTCGACCTGGGAGAGCATCGGCGCGCTCACCCCGCTACGCGCGGCCAGATCGCGCAGGGACAGCGAGGACGCCTCGCGCAGCGCCTTGACTCTCGCCCCCAGGACGATCGGGTCCAGAGGGTCTGGGGTCGACGCTCCATTTGGTGTGACCTGCTCCTTGACAGTCATCATACGAGCGTACGTTATCACAGACGCTTGTTGCGTGATGCAATCGCGTGCCGCCGATCCGGCGAGCGGCAGCAACCCGTAACTCTCGCGGCGCGACCCGCTAGGCCCCTTTATGGGGCCTCTAAGCCTTCTCCGGCAGCCCGACCACCCCGTCCGCCGTCTGCGAACGCGCCACCGCAACCGACAGCGCGCGCACGTACGCGCGGGCCGCCGCCTCGATGATGTCGGTGGAGACCGCCTGCCCCGAGCCCGACTGGCCGTGGGCCTCGACGACTACCGAGACCTCCCCCAGCGCGTCCTGACCCTCGGTGACGGCGCCGATCTGGAAGTCGCGCAGCTTTGTCTCCACGCCGGTGGCGGCATCGATCGCGTGGAATACCGCGTCGATCGGGCCATCTCCGGTGAAGGAGCCCTGTTTGGCAGGGCCGTCGGGCGGGCACACGCTGACCTTCGCGTGCGGGGGGCGCCGCGAGGAGGCCTCCACGTCGAACCACTCCAGCGTGTAGCCCGCGATCTCCTCGCGCAGCTCGTCGGTCACCAGCGCCTCCAGATCCATCGCGGTGATCTGCTTCTTGCGGTCCGCCAGCTCCTTGAAGCGCTTGAACGCAGCGTTCAGCGCGGCGCCGTCGATGCGGAAGCCCATCTCCTCCAACGCCTCGTGCAGCGCATGGCGCCCCGAGTGCTTGCCCAGCACGATCGCGTTGCTCTCCAGGCCCACCGTGGTGGCGTCCATGATCTCGTAGGTGGTGCGCTCCTTCAGCACGCCATCCTGGTGGATGCCCGACTCGTGGGCAAACGCGTTGCGGCCCACGATCGCCTTGTTGGGCTGCACCGGATAGCCCGTCAGGCGCGATACCAGACGGCTCGCGCGCGCCAGCTCGCGCGTGTTCAGGCGCGTATCCAGCCCCCCCACATCCGCGCGCCGCGTGCGCAGCAGCATCACGATCTCCTCCAGCGAGGCGTTGCCGGCGCGCTCGCCGATGCCATTGATCGCGCACTCCACCTGCCGGGCGCCCGCCAGCACTCCCGCGAAGGAGTTGGCGACCGCCAGCCCCAGGTCATCGTGGCAGTGCACAGATAGGACCACATCGTGCAGGCGGGGCACCATCTCGTACAACCGCGCCAGATACGCCTGAAACTCATGCGGCATCACGTACCCGACGGTGTCGGGGATGTTGATCGTGGTGGCGCCCTCCTCGATCGCGATCTGCACCACCTCGGCGGTGAACTGCACGTCGGCGCGGGTGGCATCCATCGGGGAGAACTCCACGTCGTCCAGGTATTCCCTGGCGTGCGCCACCGCCGCGCGCGCCTGGCCCTTGACGTCCTCGCGCGTCGTCTGCAGCTGGTGGACGATATGAATGTCCGATGTCGAGATGAACGTGTGGATGCGCGGTCGCTCGGAGTCCCTAACCGCCTCCCACGCCGCGTCGATGTCCTGCTTGCTCGTCCTCGCCAACCCGCAGATGACGGGGCCGTGGACCTCCCTCGCGATCGCCTGTACCGACTCGAAGTCGCCCGGCGAGGTGATCGGGAAGCCGGCCTCGATGATGTCCACGCCCAACCGCGCCAGCTGGTGGGCGATCTCCAGCTTCTCCTGCTTGTTCAGCGAGATGCCCGGCGACTGCTCGCCGTCGCGCAGGGTGGTGTCGAAAACTCGTACGCGCCTTGCCTCCGCGCGCCCCTCGCCGTCGACGCCCCCTCGGGCCGACGCGGCCGGACGCTCGCCTGTGCTTGTCCGCTCAGAACTCATGTCGTATTGCTCCTTCTAGGTCTCGATTGCACTTCCTCCAGGTGGGTATGCGGCTACGCGGCCGCCACGCGCTATTCCCCCCGAGGGGGGAGGAGGAGAAGGAGTGCAAGAGACGGCGAGAACGACATGTGCGGGGAAATGCTACCACAGATGCGGCGCCGTGCCCCGCATAGATCCGGCGTGGCACGCCGCGAACGTCGTCGACTCTGGCCGACCAACCATCCGGGGGCGCCCTCGCTCAGAGGCCCCCCCGGACGGCGGTCAGATGGCCGCTGGAGCTATAGGAGTTCCAGATCTACCTGTTCGAATGGGGATGTGGTTTTAAATGCGCGGAAGCTGTTTTTTTCGTCGAGCTCGCCTTTGACTTCCGCTTCAGCGCCCTCCGTTTTGCATTCAGCGCTGTTTTTGATCACCAGACCGACGAGCGTTCCACTATAGGAGAAGGTTTTTGGTGTGGAGCCCACGTTCGCGTAGGTCACGCCTCCAAGTGGACCCTGAGGGCCGATTTTCTGTTCACATACGACAAAGCCGATTTCCTGTTTGACTTTGATCGTATTCCCCGCTGGACATTCGATCGTCACCGAACCATTCAGTTTGCCCAGTTTTTGATGATAGTTGTAGGTGCAGCCATTCATTTCAAATACGATTTTCGCCGCTTTCTGTTCTTCGCCCTTGACAGTGGCGCTGCATTCTCCATATTTGGCCGCCAATTTCAATTGTTCAGAGTCCGCCAGCAGGATGCCTTCGTATTTGCCCAGCTGACATGCGGTTGCATCTTCGCCATCGACAAGCTGCGGATCTTTTATTTTTTCCCCTTTTATTTGAGCGGGATACGATTTAGCGTGAAAGTTGGCAGAGGCGGGTACGGCGGCGCCCCACAGCGCGCCTATCGCGACCGCGAATGCGATGACCATCTTGGCCCGGTTCATTTGAAGCTCCTTTCGCTGCGCATTGGCTCCGGCCCCAGCAAACCGGACGACGTGCCGGCGGAGCAGAGCCGTGCGCGCGCCGCCTGCCCGATGAGACCGGCATTTGGGATTCCTCGCCACGATTGTCCTATGACTGCGCACCGCCGACCAAACATCGCGTCCTGCGATGCCGCGCTCCTCAACGTCCGAGGCGCCCTGTGCGGAGCGTCATGTTTCCGACTTCATAGGCGGTCTTTGAGCGCCCGAGCAGGCGCGAACCACGACCCGATCAGGGGGTTAGGACGACCTTGCCCACGTTCTTGCGCTCGGTGAGCATGTTCTGCGCCTCGCCCGCCTGCTCGAAACTGAAGCTTCCGCCGACGACCGGCTGGACGGTCCCGTCGGCCATCAGCGCCTGCAACGGTTCGATCCAGGGCCGCAGCGTGCCGCGGTCCTTCCACAGCGAGAGCATGTTCAGCCCGATCACCGTCTTCGATTCGGACATCTGCTTGACCATGTTGAAGCGCGGCATCCGCGCCAGCGTTCCCAGCCCGGCGACGAGGTTGCGCTTCTCGCCCGAGACGGCCGCCGAGGCGCCGAACGCCACCATCCGCCCGCCCGCGCGCAGACTGCCCGTAGGAGCGGCGGAAGCTCTTGCCGCCGATCGCGTCGAGGATCACGTCGAATGCAGGCAATCCTGTGTCCCACCCCGCCTTGGTGTAGTCGAGCGCGTGATCCACACCAAGCTCCTTGATGCGCGCGTGCTTGGAAGGTGAGGCAGTCCCGTACACCTCCGCCCCGAAGCGCTTGGCGATCTGTGTAGCGGCGATCCCCACGCCTCCCGCCGCGGCGTTTATCAGGACTCGCTCGCCCGGCTGCAGGTTTCCGTAACCGATCAACCCCGCCCACGCGGTGCCGTAGTTGACGGGAATCGCCGCGCCCTGCTCGAAGCTCATATCCTCCGGCAGCGGCACGACATTGACAGCGGGGACCACCACCTGCGAGGCGTAGCCGCCGAACTGGGTGCTCGCGAGCACGCGCTGGCCGGGGCTCAGGGGGTGGGTGGGCTCCGATGCCCCCTCCCCCAACTCGAGAATCGTGCCGGCCACCTCGTACCCCACCACGCATGGCGGCTTGGGCGCGTCGGGGTAAATCCCGATGCGCGCCATCGTGTCGGCGAAGTTGATGCCGCACGCCGCCACATCGATACGCACCTCCCCCGGCCCGAGGGTCGGGTCGGCGCGCTCCTCGACCTTCAGGACATCCGGTCCTCCGTGCTTGGTGATGACGACAACTCTCATCGGCGATACCCTATCCGATTTCCTGGCCGCATGGCCAAATGGGTTACTGGAGCACCACAGCCCAACCGTTGACGAAGCCCTCCGAGGCGACGATCTCCTCGACGACCTCCGCGGCGACGGGCGCGTCGGTCGTGACGACCATCGCCGCGAGGCGCTGCTCCTCGGGGTGGGTGGGCATCCGATCAGCATCGGGCGTATGTCCTACGGCAGCCGAGGAAATATTGATGCCATGCCGACCGAAGATCGTGCCCACGCGGCCGATCATGCCTGGCAGGTCCGCGTAGCGGAAGACCGTTACGAACGGCGCCAGCTCGATTGTCAGCCTTCGGCCCTGCACCTCCACCAGGTGCGGCACGCGGTTGGGGCCGATGCCGGTACCCGCGACCGCGACCTTCTCGCCGCCGGCGACGACGGTCACGCGGATCAGCTCGTTGAAGTCCTGCGCCTCGGTGACCGACTTCTCCTCGACCACGATCCCGCGCTCCTCGGCCATCGAGGGCGCATTGACGAGGTTCACCTGCTGCTCGGTGCGCCCCTGCAGCGCGCCCACGATCACCGCGAGCGTCAACAGGCGCGTGTCGAACTCCGCGATGCGCCCCATGAAGGCCGCCTCGATGCGCTCCACCGAGCTGCCCTCGGCGATCTCCATCGCCAGGCGCCCCAGACGCGTCGCGAGCGGCAGGAACGGTCCCAGCACCTCCATGTCCTCGGCGCCGATCGCGGGGATGTTCACCGCCGTGGAGACCACGCCGCCGGTGAGCGCCGCCACCACCTGCTCGGCGGACTGATAGCCAGCGCGGTCGGTCGCCTCCGCCGTGGAGGCCCCCAGGTGCGGGGTGACGATCACGCTCGGGTAGCCGAACAGCGGATGCTCGGTCATTGGCTCGGAGGGGAACACATCGAGCGCCGCGCCGCCCACCTGGCCGCTGTCGAGCGCATCCTTCAGCGCCACTTCGTCGATCAGCCCACCGCGCGCGACGTTGAGGATGCGCACGCCCTTGCGCATCGCCGCGAACGCCTGCGCGTCGAGCCAGTTCTGCGTCTCCGGCGTCTTGGGCAGGTGGATCGTGATGAAGTCGGCCTGCGCATAGACCTCCTCGCTGTTCTCTGCCTTCTCCACCCCCAGCTCGCGGTAGCGCTCGGCGCTGACGAACGGATCGAAGGCGATCACGCGCATCTCAAAGCCCCGCGCGCGCGCCGCCACCAGCTGGCCGATGCGCCCGAAGCCGACGATCCCCAGCGTCTTGCCGTAGAGCTCCACGCCGGAGAATTTCGAGCGCTCCCACTTGCCGCTCGTAAGCGAGGCGTACGCCTGGGGAATGTTGCGCGCGAGCGCCAAGAGCAGCGCCATCGTGTGCTCGGCGGCCGTCACCACGTTCGACTGCGGCGCGTTGGCGACGATGATCCCGCGCTTGGTGGCGGCGGGCACGTCGACGTTGTCCACGCCCACGCCCGCGCGCCCGATCGCGCGCAGCTTCGTAGCCCGCTCGATCCACTCCGCCGTGAGCTTCGTAGCCGAGCGGATCAGGATGCCGTGGTAGGCGCCGATGCGCTGCGCGAACTCCTCCTCGCTCCAGTCCACGCCGAGATCGACGTCGAAGTGCTCGCGCAGGAGCTCCACGCCGGAGTCGCCGATCTTCTCCTTCACCAGCACCTTCAGCCGCTCCGTCACGACGCCAGCCTCTCCACGACCCAATCGATACACGCCGTCAAAGCCTGCACGTCGGCCGGCTCCACGGCCGGGAACATGCCGATGCGCAGCTGGTTGCGCCCCAGCTTGCGATATGGCTCGGTGTCGAGGATGCCGTTGTAGCGCAGCGTCTTGGCCACCGCCGCCGCGTCGACGTCGTCTGAGAAGTCGATCGTGCCGACGACCAGCGAGCGCTTGGCGGGGTCGCTCACAAAGGGCGTCGTGTAGGGGGTGCGCTCGGCCCACTCGTAGAGGTGACCCGATGACTCGCTCGTGCGCGCTACGCACCACTCCAGCCCGCCCTTGCCCAGCATCCAGCGGATCTGGTCGGCGAGCAGGAACAGCGTCGCCACGGCGGGCGTGTTGTAGGTCTGGTTCTTCAATGAGTTATCGAGCGCCGTCGCCAGCGAAAGGAACGCTGGAACCCAGCGATCGGAGGCGGCGATCCGCTCAATCCGCTCCTGCGCCGCCGGGCTCAGCAGCGCCACCCACAGACCGCCGTCGGCGGCGAAGCTCTTCTGCGGCGCAAAGTAGTAGGCGTCGGCCTGCGCGATCTCCACGGGCAGCCCGCCGGCGCCAGAGGTCGCGTCGATCAACACCAGCGCGTCGGGCACCTCCGCGGGTCGCTTGACCTGCACCATCACGCCGGTCGAGGTCTCGTTGTGCGCCCACGCCATCGTGTCCACCGCGGCCTGGCTGGCAACCGCGCCCGCCATCACCGGGTCGGGGGCCTCGCCGGGATTCGCGGCGATCCGCACGGAGTCGTCGAGGAACGGCGCCTCGCCCGTCACCTGCGCGAACTTCGCGGAGAACTCGCCGTAGGTGAGGTGCAGCGCGCGGTGGTCGACCAGCCCGAACGCCGCGGCGTCCCAGAAGGCCGTGGCGCCGCCATTGCCGAGCGCCACCTCATAGCCCTCGGGGGCGGCGAACAGTTCACACAGTCCTGTGCGGATTTCCTGCACGAGCCCCTTCACCGGCGCCTGGCGGTGAGAGGTACCCAGCAGCGCGCCGCCTTCGCGCGCCAGGCGCGCCAGCGCCTCGGGGCGCACCTTGGAGGGTCCACAGCCGAAGCGCCCGTCGGCGGGGATCAGCTCGGAGGGGATGATGAGTGGTGTGGTCTCGGTTGTGTCAGCCATTCCAGATCTCTTCTCTCGTGGTGATCGTTGCACGCCAGCCCAACGGCAGACGGCTCGGGGATATGCCGGCTGGAGGCTCGTGAGCGAGCAGACAGTACTCGGGCGCCGGGCCAAACACGAGCGAGCGCCGCCAGAGGCTCGAGCGCTCGGGGTCGATGCCGTCGCCGAGCATCTCAGCGAGCGCCGGCTTGGCGGCTCCGGGCGGGCGGGATATCCATATCCCAAGCGGCGTCGAGGTGAGATCGGGCCGCCCCTCCAAGAGCCCGTAGAGCCCGCCGGCGCCCGTGCCGAAGCGGCGTGCGACCTCGTCGTGAGCGGTGCGGTGGCGGTGCGCCACGGCGACCTCGTTGAGCACACCGAGCGCGGCGAAGTCCTCCATCAGGTACCAGTCTTCATAGCCGGCGCCACCCTGCAGCCAGCCGAGCTCCTGCACCCTGAAGATGGCCGAACCACGAAAACCGGCCGGTGGCGCGTGGTGCAATGAGCGGTGAAAGCCCTCGGCTGCGAGCTCGTAGGGCCCCTGCTCGATGCCGTCGGCGGGACGATGCCAGAGGAGGTATGCAAGCAAGGCCGGCGCGCCCTAAAAGGAGGGCTTGATCCAGTCCATGTGGGAGCGCAGCTCGCGCCCCACGTCCTCGACCTGGCTGGCGGCCTGCTCGGCGCGCATACGCTTGAAGTTCTCCTGGCCGGCGCGGTTCTCAGCGATCCACTCGCGCGCGAAGTCGCCCGACTGGATCTCCTTGAGGATCTGGCGCATCGCCGCGCGTGTCTCGTCGGTGATCACGCGCTTGCCACGCGTGTAGTCGCCGTACTCTGCCGTGTTGGAGATCGAATAACGCATCCCGGCAAGACCCTTCTCGTACATCAGATCGGCGATCAGCTTCAGCTCGTGCAGGCACTCGAAGTAGGCCATCTCGGGGTCATATCCAGCCTCGACGAGCGTCTGAAAGCCGGCCTGCACCAGCTCGGAGGCGCCGCCGCACAGCACCGCCTGCTCGCCGAACAGGTCGGTCTCGGTCTCATCCTTGAAGGTCGTCTCGATCACCCCGCCGCGCGTGCAGCCGATGCCCTTGGCGTAGGCCAGCGCCAGCGCGCGCGCATTGCCGGTCGCGTCCTGCTCGACCGCGATCAAGCCGGGCACGCCCGAGCCCTCGGTGAACTGGCGGCGCACGAGGTGCCCCGGCCCCTTGGGCGCGACGAGCGCGACATCGACACCCGGGGGCGGCTCCACCTCGTTGTAGTGCACCGAGAAGCCATGGCCGAACAGCAGCATGTTGCCCTCGGCGATCCCGTCGCGCACATCGTTCTCCCACACTTCGCGGTGCAGCTCGTCGGGCGCGAGAATCATCACCAGATCGCCGCGGCTCGCGGCCTCGACGATCGAGAGCACCTCCAGACCCTGCTCGCGTGCCTTGGCCACCGAGGAGGAGTCCTCGCGCAGGCCAACCACGACGCTCACGCCGGAGTCCTTCAGGTTCAGTGCGTGGGCATGGCCCTGTGAGCCATAGCCGATGATGGCGACGGTCTTGTCGCCAAGGAGTTTGAGGTCTGCGTCGTCGTCGTAGATCATTGCGCGCAGGCTATCTCATGCGCTCGCGAGAGCGACGAGCGACACGCCCGGGATTGCCAGCGAGCCGTCCTCAGCCATATATGTCTCCAGGCGTCGCGCGAGCCCGGTCCGGATTTCCGCGATCTGCGCCTCGGGGCAGCCGAGCACCGTGTCGTGGAAATTGCGTGAGATATCGAGCGTCTCCTCCCAGAAGTCCTCGAAGCTCGGCGAACGACGCGCGACGGCAATCGCATCGAGTTCGATCTCGGTGAAGCCGGCGTCCTCCAGCAGCTCCCGCACGCGGTCGCCGTCGCCCAACGCGAAGGGCCCCGGCTCGTGGCCGCTCGGCGCCTCGGCGGGCGCGCTCGCGACCTCCAGGCCGTGCTCGCGCAACTCGAGCCCCGGGAGCTGCGCCCATGGGTTGTTCGCGAGCGCGTCCCACACCGCCAGCGCCACATGTCCACCGGGGCGCAGCACACGGCGTGTCTCGCGCAGGGCGGCGAGCGGGTCGTTCATCAGCATGTAGCCCCAGCGGCAGAGCACGGCGTCGACGCTCGCCACCGGCAGATCGATCCATTCGGCGCCGAACACCTGAAACTCGATGTTGGTGAGACCCAGCTCCAGCGCACGCGCGCGGGCGCCCTCGAGCATCCCCTCGGCCTGGTCGGAGACGATCACCCCACCCACCGGAGCCACAAGCTCGGCGGCGAGCATCCCCGGCTCTCCCAGGCCGGCCGCCAGCTCCAGTACGCGCTGCCCGGGCTGGGGTCCGATCGCCTGCACCATCCAGTGCGCCACGGGCTCCCCGAAGGCGCGGATCTGTGCCTGGCGGCGCACCCAGCCCGGAGCGGCCTCTTCCCACTGCTCGGTGGAGTTGCTCGGGCCGGCGTCCAGCCGGCCCTCCTGATTGGGACGGTCGCCCTCCGGCACCCGTAACCGTGCCTACCGGCACTCACGCCAGCTCCCGTCGCAGGAGCTTGCCCGAACGCGTGCGTGGCAGCCGGCTGCCGGTGAGCACGATCTGCTTGGGGATCTTGTAGGGGGCGAGATGCGCCGCGCAGTGCGCGCGCAACTGCTCCCCCGCCAGCTCGGCACCGGAACGAGCCACGACGATCGCCGTGACGGCCTCCCCCCACTGGGGATCGGGGCGTCCGATCGCCGCCGCCTCGAGCACGTCGGGGTGGGATTCGAGCACAGCCTCGATCTCGGTGGGCGCGATGTTCTCCCCGCCGCTGACGATCGTCTCCGACGCGCGGCCGGTGACACGCAGGCGCCCGCTCTCGTCCAGCGCGCCGAGGTCGCCCGTGTGCAGCCGGCCATCCTCGCCCAAACCGCCGGGCGCGACGGTGGGTCCGACGACCGCAATCTCTCCATCTTCGGCGATCGACAGGCGCGTACAAAACAATGGTGTGCCCGCCCAGCCATCTGCCCCGTCGTCGATCGCGGCGAGCGGAGTCGTCGTCACCTGCGAGCAGGCCTCTGTGAGGCCGTAGGTCTGGCTCACCGGCACGCCGGCGGCGCGCGCACGGTCGAGTAATGCCGGGGCCACGGGACCACCACCGGTCAGTGCACAGCGCAGCGCCGCCGGACGTTCCAAGCCTGCGTCAAGCAGGCGTGCCAGCGTGGTCGCGACGAGGCTCACAAGCGTGATGTCCTGCCCGCGCAGCGCCTGCAGCACGCGCTCGGTCTCAAAGCGTTCATGCACCACAGCGGTGGTCCCATAGATGGCGCTGCGCATCAGGATCGACAGACCCCCCACGTGCGAGAGCGGCAGCGCACACAGCCAGCGCTCGCGCGGGTCCAGGCCAAGCGCCACGGCCGAGCCCATGGCGCTCCACAGGAAGTTGCCGTAGGTCAGCTCCACAGGGCGCGGCGCGGAGGTGGTGCCGGAGGTGTGGATCACCACCGCGACGCTTGCAAGATCGTGCCCACTCTCAGGACCCACACCCGATGACGAGCGTGTCCCCAGCGGCTCGTCAACGATCAGGGAGGCGCCGGCCGTCACATGCTCACGTTCGGAGGCGCTGAGGCGCAGATCGACGGGCACAGCCACGGCGCCCAGCAGCAGACACGCGTGGAGCGCCTGCGCGAAGGCCGGCCCCGGGGGCAGCGCGATGGCCACACGCGCGCCAGATGCCACGCCACGCTGTCCCAGCTCCCTGGCGCCGGCACGGGCGGCCGCGAGCAGCTGGGCATAGGAGAGACTGCCCTGCGGAGTCTCCACCGCGGCAAGCTCCGGCGCGCTCGCGGCGGCGCGCTCCAGCCATCCCTCGACCACCATTGCCCACAGGCTGACAGAAAAAGAGGGCCCGCCGAAGCTGGGAGACACGCGCCTGCGGCGCGCATCCTCGTTTCGGCCAGCCGACCTGCGGCCGGCTGCGTCACCCTCTAGCTAGCCTTCGCACGACCCTCACCCGAAAGGAAGCAGATACGCCTTGTCCACCACCTGGATCTCCGCCGGCCAGTACACCGATATTCGCTATGAGAAGTCCGAGGAGGCAAGCGAGTCCGCGCCGTGCATCGCGAAGATCACGATCGACCGCCCGGAGGTGCGCAATGCGTTCCGGCCGCTGACGATCGTCGAGATCGGCCAGGCGCTCGAGGACGCACGCGAGGACCCCGAGGTCGGGGCGATCGTGCTCACGGGCGAGGGTCCACTGGCGTTCTGCTCGGGCGGGGACCAGCGCGTGCGCGGGGACTCGGGCTACATGTCCGAGCCCCCTACCGAGGGGACGAGCGCAGCAGCCGGCGCTAAGGCCGTGGGCCGTTTCCACGTGACCGATCTGCACATTCAGATTCGTCGCCTGCCCAAGCCGGTGGTGGCGATGGTCGCCGGGTACGCGATCGGCGGCGGTCACGTGCTGCATCTGGTGTGCGACCTGACGATCGCTGCGGACAACGCGCGCTTCGGGCAGACCGGGCCGAAGGTGGGCTCCTTCGATGGCGGCTTCGGCGCGGGCCTCTTGGCGAACATGGTGGGACCCAAGAAGGCGAAGGAGATCTGGTTCCTGTGCCGGCAGTACTCCGCGCAGGAGGCGCTCGCGATGGGGCTCGTCAACACCGTTGTGCCGCTGGAGCGCCTGGAGGAGGAGACGGTGCAGTGGTGCCGGGAGATGCTCGCCCTCTCTCCCTTCTCGCTGCGCCTGCTGAAGGCCAGCTTCAACGCTGCCGAGGACGGGCTCTCCGGCATACAGCAACTCGCGCACGACGCCAACCTGCTCTTCTACATGAGCGAGGAGGCCCAGGAGGGCCGCGACGCCTACAAGCAGAAGCGCACGCCCGACTTCTCCCGCTTCCCAAGACGGGCCTAGAGGGTGGCCCGCCGAAGGCGGGCCGGGCCCCTCTATCTTTCAGTCCGTGATGGCCGCCACGAGCGACAGACCCGCCTCCGCCAGCCACGGCGCCCCGAGCGCGGTGCGCATCTGGATCATGGCGGCGCGTGTACGCACGCTGCCCGCGGCGATCGCGCCGGTCCTCGTGGGCACCTCGCTGGCGCTCGGCGCCGGCCACTTCCGCGCGCTGGCGTTCCTGGCGGCGCTGCTCGGCGCGATCTTCATCCAGGTCGGCACCAATCTGTCCAACGACTATTCCGACGCACGCAGGGGCGCAGACACCGAGGATCGCCTTGGGCCGGTGCGCGTGACCGCGGGCGGGCTCGTGCCGCCCAGCCAGGTGTTGCTGGCGACGTATGTGACCTTCGGGCTGGCGGTTCTGTGCGGGGTCTACCTCGTGTATGTAGCCGGCTGGGTGCTGATCGCCGTGGGCGCAGCCTCGATCCTCGCCGGCGTGCTCTACACCGGCGGCCCGCGACCCTATGGCTACGAAGGGCTCGGCGAGGTGTTCGTATTTCTTTTCTTCGGCGTCGTCGCGGTAGTGGGCTCCTACTACGTGCAGGTGCAGGAACTGCCGTGGGAGCCCTTCGTATGCGCTGTCCCCGTCGGCCTGCTGGCGAGCGCGATCCTCGTGGTGAACAACGTGCGCGACCTCGATACCGACCGCCGTGCGGGTAAGCGCACGCTCGCCGTGCGCCTGGGGCGCGAGCGCACACGCAACCTCTATGTGGCGATGCTCGCGGTGGCATTCCTCTGCGGCCCGCTGCCGTGGGTGCTGGGCTCGATGAGCGCATGGCTCTTGCTCTGTTGGGGGGCCGTGCCATTGGCGGTGTCGGTGGCGAGAATCGTGCGCACGCGCGTGGACGGGCCATCGCTGAATGGAGCGCTGGCGAAGACCGGCGCGCTGCAGCTCGTGTTCTGCCTGCTTCTCTCCGCCGGGATCCTCGCAAGCGGTGGGATCGGTTCGTGAGCAGCGCCAATCGCAAAGGCAGCTCATGAGAGGCGCCGCGGTGCGCGGTGAGGGCCCGTGAGATTGACCCTCACTCGCCGGACGCTGCACCTGAAGAGGCCTCTGCGGACCTCCTTTGGCAGCCTGCGCGAGCGTGAGCTGCTGACCGTTGCGCTGACCGACGAGGACGGCGTGAGCGGCTACGGCGAGGCCGCCCCGCTGGAGGCCTACGATGGGGTGAGCGCCGAGCACGTGTGGCGAACGCTCGAGGAATACCGGCCGGTGCTTGCCAACTCGGCCACGGCGAACGGCGCGCAGCTGATTGAAGCCTGCCGGCGGGTGGAGGATCTCCCGGCGGCTCTCGCCGCGATCGACCTCGCGTTGTGGGATCGCGCCGGCAAACGCGCGGGCCGGCCCGTGGCTGCGCTCCTCACCGACACGCCCGTGGCGGCGATCGAGTGCAACGCGACGCTCATCTCAACCGATCGCACACGCGCCGCGGAGGAGGCCGCGGAGGCCGTGCAACTGGGCTTCGGCTGCTTGAAGGTGAAGGTCGGGGTAGGTGACGACGCGGGCCGGCTCGCTGCGGTGCGCGCCGCGGCAGGACCCGAGACGGCGCTGCGCGTGGACGCCAACGGCGCCTGGAGCGTCGGCGAGGCGGTGCGCGCGATCGACGCGCTCGCGCCCGTGGGACTGGAGCTGGTCGAGGAGCCCACCCACGGCCTCGACGGCGTGCGGGCGGTCGCGAGCAGGTCGCAGCGCGCGTGGCGATCGATGAGACCGCGGCCGAGCCCGGAGCGCTCGGCGCGGGGGTCGCCGACGCGGTCTGCCTGAAGATCTCCCGCTGTGGCGGCATCGGCGGGCTGCTCGCCGCGGCGACGCTCGTGCGCACCTCCGGCGCGGAGGTCTACCTCGCCTCCACGCTCGACGGACCGCTCGGGGTGGCGGCGGCGGTTCATGCGGCCGCGGCGCTCGCCTCGCGCGGGCCGGTGGCGCCTTGCGGCCTGGCGACGCTCAGTCTGTTCGAGGACGTGGAGGACCAGCTGCCCGTGCGCGAGGGGCGAATCGCGGTGCCCACAGGCGCGGGGCTGGGGATAACCCCGGATTGAGCGAACAGCGCGACGGCGGCCGCGCCGCGACGAAGCCTCAGGCGGCGCAACGGCGGCCGCGACGGGACATCGAGCAGGGCAAAGGCAGGCCGCGGCGGAACCTCAAGCACCGCGTTCCAATGCCTCCACCACCTCCCCCGGAGCCTCCACGGGCAGGCGGTGGCCGCCGCGCACGATTTGCAGTCTGCAGTTGGGCAGCAGCTCGGCAAGCAGCCGCCCTGGCGTGTGGAACTTCTCATCGCGCTCGCCCACGAGCACAGTCACGGGCAGCACGAGCTCGCTCAGACGATCCCACAGCGGCTCCATCTCCCCGGTGCCGATCCCACGCAGCACAGCCGCAAGCGCAAGGGGGTCATTGCGCAGCTGTTCGGCGCGCATCCGCTCGTGAACCTCCGGCGGGTCCTCGGCGAACACCGGCTGCGCCGCCCAGCGATCCATGAACCGCGCGAAGGGCTCCTGCACCAACGAGTCGGCAAGCGCGCGGTCGGCTGCGCGGCGGGCGCCGCGAGCGGCGTCGTCGGTGAGCCCGGCGGTGCTCGATACGAGCACCAGCCTTCGCACCCGCCGCGGGGCCGCGAGGGCGAGGTGCAGGGCGACGCGTCCGCCAAGCGAGTAGCCGCACAGCACGAACTCGGGGGGCTCGCGGCGAGCACGTGCTCCACACAGCCCGCGAAGGTGATCGGCCGCGGAGCGCCGGTTGCGCTGCCGTGGCCGGGAAGGTCGAGTGCCAGCGGCGTGTAGCGTTCACGCGAGAGCCGCTCGCTCACCTCGTCCCAGGTGCGGCGGGTGCCGGCGAATCCGTGCAACAGGACGAGATCTTCCGGCACAGCGGCATCGTATTCATGTGAGTCAACCGACAGACACCCATCTGCTGCTGAGAGCCTTCGTGGACGAGCTCGTGCGCTGCGGAATGCGCGCGGCGTGCACCTCGCCGGGCTCGCGCTCGACGCCGCTCGTGTTGGCGCTAGCCCACGAGGAGCGCCTGCGCTGCTATTCGCACATCGATGAGCGCTGCTCGGGCTTCTTCGCGTTGGGCCTCGCCAAGGCGACTGGGCTGCCGGTGGCGGTGACGTGCACCTCGGGCACCGCGGCCGCCGAGCTGCTGCCCGCCGTGATCGAGGCGCACGAGGCGCGTGTGCCGCTGCTGGTGCTCACCGCGGACCGTCCGCCGGAGCTGCGCGAGAGCGGCGCCGGGCAGACGATCGACCAGCTGAAGCTGTTCGGCGGCGCCGCGAAATGGTTCTTCGAGGTGGGCATCCACGAGGCGAGCGCCGAGCGGCTGCGCTGGATGCGCACGCTCGCCTGTCGCGCTTACTGGCGCGCGCTCGACACGGCGCCCGGCGTGGTGCACCTGAACTTCGCGCTGCGCGAGCCGCTCGTCTACGACGATCCGCTGCCGGCCCACACCCTGGATCTTCCACGCCCCGATGGCCGGCCGCTGTTGACCCGCTCCCCGGCGCGCGCATTGGTTTCCGAGGACATGGAGTCGCTGCAGATGCCCGTCGCTGCCAGCCGCCGCGGGGTACTGATCGCGGGGCGCCACGAGCGCGACACGGCGCTCGGCGAGGCGGCGGCCGCATTCTGTGCGGCGGCCGGCTGGCCGCTGCTGGCCGACCCGCTGTCGGGCGCTCGGCGGGGGGACGCGGCGGTGGCGCACTACGACGCACTGCTGCGAGACGGTTCGTTCGCGGCCAGGATGACGCCTGATCTTGTGCTGCGCGTCGGCGACCTGCCCACCTCCAAGCCGCTACGCACATGGCTCACGGGCCTTTTGCCGAACGTGCCGCAGGCGGCCCTCGACCCCGAGGGCTGCTGGCAGGACCCCGACAGCGCGCTCTGCCGCGTATTCGCGCTGGAGCCGGCGGCGGCGCTGTGGCAGCTGCTCGACGCTCCGCCGCAGAGCGACCCGGATTGGCTCGCGCGCTGGCGCAGCGCGGACGAGCTCGCCGCCGAGGCGATCCTGGGTGTGCTCGGAGGCGAGCTCTCAGAGCCTGCCGTGGCCGCCGAGCTGGGGGTCCTGCTGCCGGCCGAGGCCACTTTGTTTGTCGCCTCCTCGATGCCGGTACGCGACATCGAGAGCTTCTGGCCGGCCCGTGCGGACCCCCCGCGCGTGCTGTGCAACCGCGGCGCCAACGGCATCGACGGAACGGTCTCCAGCGCCTTCGGCGCGGCCGCGGGCAAACAGGGGCCGGTTGTGCTGCTGATCGGCGACGTGGCGCTGGCTTACGACATCGGCGGCCTGCTCGCCCACCGGCGGCTGGATCTGGATCTGACGATTGTGCTCGTCAACAACGGGGGCGGGGGCATCTTCGACTTTCTGCCCGTCGGCCGTTCACAGACCGCGAAGGACATCTACGCCGAGCACATCGCGACACCCACCGGCCTCGACTTCGCCCAGGCCGCCGCGCTTTACGGGCTGGCGCACGAGCGGGTGAGCGACCTGTTTGCCTTCCGCGCCGCACTGGAGCGCGCGCTCGCGGACGGCGAGGGGCGCCGGGCGACCATTGTCGAGGTGCAGAGCGAGCGCGCGGCCAACGTCGAACTGCACGCCCGCGCGTGGCAGTCTGTCGCGGACGCGATCGGCACGTAGGCCGCGCTCAGTTGGAGAGCAACGGCAGGAGCGCGGCCAACTTCATCTCGGTCTCCGCGAGCTCGGCGGCCGGGTCGGAGTCCCGCACCACGCCGACCCCGGCGTAGCAGCGGGCTACGTCGCCGCGCAACAGCGCGCAGCGCAGCGCGACGCAGAACTCGCCGTCGCCCGTGGCGTCTGTCCAGCCGACGGGGCCGGCGTACCAGCCGCGGTCGATGCCCTCCAGGGCGGGGATCAGCGGGCGGGCGCGTTTCAGCGGCTCGCCGCCCACGGCCGGTGTGGGATGCATCAGCTCGAGCAGCTCGATCGCATCGAGCGGACGCGCGAGCTGCGCGCGGATCGGCGTCGCCAAGTGCTGGATGTTCGCCACGCGGACAAGCACCGGCTCGGGCGTGGCGGTCACCCACAGCGCGTGGCGATTCAGCGTGCGCTCGATGCGGCGGATCACGATCGCCTGCTCTTCGCGGTCCTTCTCCGAGCGCAGCAGCTGCTCGCCGAGGTGATCGTCGACGGCGGGATCGGCGCTGCGCCTGGTGGACCCCGCCAGCGCGAGCGTGCTCACGCGATGGCCCTCGCGGCGCACGAGCAGCTCCGGTGAGGCGGCGATCAGCGTGCTCTCCCCCCGCCCCACGCAGAAGACGAAGCAGGAGGGAAACTCGGCCCGCAGCACCCCGAACACCGCCGCGGGGTCGTATGGGACGGGCGCGTGCACCTGCACCTCGCGGGCGAGCACGATCTTCTGCAGCTCTCCCCTGCGGATCAGCTCCACCGCGCGCCCGACCGCAGCCTCGTAGTGCTCGGGCGCCATCGTGCTCGCCACCTTGCAGCGCCCGGCGGGCGCAGGGTCGAGCAGCGCCAGCGGACGCGAGCGCAGCTCCCCCAGCCGCCGCTGCAGACGGGCGAGCAGATCCTCGGGCGTGTCGTCGGGCGCCGCGAGCGCGGAGAGCGTGAGGCGCACACGGCGCTCCCCCTGGTGCTCGTCGCGCGCGAGCGCAACCTCCGGCACGACCAGCGAGGCGGGCTCGAAGCCCGCCCATGGAGGGGAGGAACCGCCATCCTGGGCGAAGGAGAAGCCGCCGACGGCGATTGGACCCCCACCCGCCCCACCGGGCCCCCCCGCCACACCGCGCGTGGGGTCGCCCGGCGGGTCGCTCACCGCGGCTGCCGCGAGCGCGCGCCAGCGGTCGGCGACGGTCGCGAAGCGCTCGGGGCCGTGCGCCGAGAGGCTCGTGACCTCCCCCAGCGCCGCAAGGGCGACCTGTTTGCGCTCAGGCTGCTCGAACACGAACCACGGCTCGCCCCGCCGCCGCGACGCGCACACCACAGCGCTCGGGTCGACCTGCGGGTCGAGCGCCAGCGTCAACGTCGCCAGCGTCGAGTGCCCACTGCGCCTTGCACGCTGAACGGCGAGGTCAAGGCGCGCGAACAACCGGTCGCGGTCTGCGTCGCCGAGAGCGAACGGCGACTGGGGGTCCGCGCGAAGTCCACCTGGACTAAGTCTCACCCCTGCCCCTGGAGATGGCAATCTCCCCGGTGCGCATCATCTCGATCAGCCCGAACGGACGCACCATGCTCTCGAATGCCTCGATCTTCTCTGTGGTTCCGGTGATCTCGACGATGATCGAACGCTTGGTCACGTCCACGACCTTGCCGCGGAAGATCTCCGTGATCTGCATCAGCTCGCCGCGCTGAGGGCCATCCGCGGAGACCTTGAACAGGGCCAGCTCGCGCGAGACCGTGTCGCCGGGCTCCAGGTCGCGGATCTTCAAGACGTTGATGAGCTTGTGCAGCTGCTTTGTGACCTGATCGATCGGGTGCAGCGCGCCGTCGACGGTGAGCGTCACGCGGAAACGCGCTCATCGTCGGTTGGGCCGACGGTGAGCGTGTCGATGTTGAAGCCGCGCCTCGCGAACAGGCCGGCGATGCGCGTGAGCACGCCGGACTTGTTTTCCACGAGGATCGAGAGGACGTGTTTGCGCCCCGTACGCAGGCTCCCCGCCGCTTGCAGCTCCTCGAGGCTCAGTGGCTCCTTGGTTGCCGGTTCACCCATAGCTCAGCCCACCATCTCGCGTGCGGCCTGCCCGGCGGGGATCATCGGGTAGGTGTTCTCCTCGCGCGTGACCCTCACGTCCACGACCACGGGCCCCTCCGTGGCGATGGCCCGCTTCATGTCCTCCACGAGCGTCGTCTTGTTCTCGAAACGCATGCCCGTGGCGCCATAGGCCTCGGCGAGCTTCACCCAATCGGGGTAGGAGCCCGTGTCCACCTGGCTGTAGCGGCCGTCCCAGAAGAGCTCCTGCCACTGGCGCACCATCCCGAGGTAGCCGTTGTTCATGATGAACACCTTGATCGGGATGCCGTCCTGCGCGCAGGTGGCGAGCTCCTGGGCGTTCATCTGCACCGAGCCGTCGCCGGCGATGCAGCACACGAGCCGATCGGGACAGCCCACGGCCGCGCCCATCGCGGCGGGCAACCCGAAGCCCATCGTGCCCAGACCCCCGGAGTTGATCCAGCGCCGCGGCGCGGGAAAGTCGTAGTACTGCGCCGCCCACATCTGATGCTGGCCGACATCGCTGGAGATGATCGCCTCCCCGCCCGTGGCCTCATGCAGCGCCTGGATCATGTACTGCGGCTTGATCTCCGTGTCGGCGCTGTCCTCGTAGCCGAGCGGATACTTATCGCGCCAGCCCTCGATCCGCTCCCACCACTGCTCCAGGCGCTTGGGGTCGGCGCCGAGCGCGCGGTACTCGACCACGAGCTTCGCCAGCACGTGTTTGGCGTCGCCCACGATCGGAATGTGCGCGGGGACGTTCTTGGAGATCTCCGCCGGATCGACATCGATATGGATGAACTTCGCGCGCGGCGCGAACTCCGAGAGCTTGCCGGTGATGCGATCGTCGAAACGCGCGCCCACAGCGCAGATCAGGTCGGCCTCATCCATCGCGTAGTTGGCGGCGCGCGTGCCGTGCATGCCGAGCATGCCAAGCCACTGAGGATCCGGCGCAGGAAAGGCACCCAGCCCCATCAGGGTGCACGTGATCGGGAAACGGTCGCTGCGCGCGAACTCCACCAGCTCCTCGGAGGCATTGGCGTTGACCACACCTCCGCCCGCGTAGATCACCGGGCGCTGCGCGGCCGCGAGCGCCTTGGCGGCCTGGCGGATCTGCTTCTGGTTACCCTCGAGCGTCGGCTGATAGCCGGGCAGGCGCACGTCGGCCACCGGCTCGTACGGGATCTCCGCACGGGACAGGTCCTGGGGGATGTCCACCAGCACCGGCCCCGGGCGCCCCGAGCGCGCGATGTGGAATGCCTCGTGGATCGCGCGCGGGATCTCCAGGGGGTCCTGGATCATGAAGGAGTGCTTGACGATAGGCATCGTGATCCCGATCGTGTCGGCCTCCTGAAAGCCGTCGGTGCCGAGCAGCTCGGTGCGCACCTGGCCGGTGATGAACACGACCGGCACCGAGTCCATCATCGCGTCGCAGATCGGAGTAATCAGGTTGGTGGCCCCGGGGCCAGAGGTGGCAAACGCCACGCCGACCTTCCCGGTGGCCTTGGCGTAGCCCTCCGCCGCGTGTCCACCGCCCGCCTCGTGGCGCACGAGGATGTGGCGTATCCCGCCATCCACGAAAGCGTCGTAGGTAGGGAGGTTGGCGCCGCCAGGCAAGCCGAAAACGACATCCACACCCTCCGCCTTGAGACATTCCATCAGGGCATCAACCGCGCGCATAGCACCGACCTCCTTTCACCGACGAGGACTAGAGGGTGGCGCCGAGCCGATCCCTCTCTTACAAATCTAGGGCAACTGAGTGTATCGGCCGAGACAGAGCTCTTAGGATGCGCCCACTGCAATACCGATCGCCAACACGATCAGGCCGGCCAGAGTCACCGCGATCAGCGAGGAGCGCAGCGAGACTTCGAGGAAGCGCTGGCGCACCCACGCGATCACGAACAGCTCGATCGCCACGACGATGCCGGCCACGATCAGCGCTTCGTGGGTGTCGGAGATCAGGAAGGGAAGGGTGTGGAAGATGCTCCCGAGCGCCGTCATCCCACCGGTGATCGTGCCGCGCACGAGCGGCGTGCCGCGGCCGGTCACCTCTCCGGTATCCGAGAGCGCCTCCGAGACACCCATGCTGATCCCCGCACCGAGCGCCACCGCGATTCCCACCACGAACGCCGTGTGCGAGTTCGAGGACACCGCCGCCGCGAAAATCGGCGCGATCGAGGAGACCGTGCCGTCGATCAGCCCCACGAGGCCGGGCTGCACGACGCGCAGCACGAAGTCGCGCTCGTCCTCGAAACCCCAGCGATGGATCAAGCGGGAAATCAGCGAAGCAGTCCCTGCGATTCGGGCGCCAGCACCACGTCGGGATACTCCAGCTCGGTGCCACAGCGCGTGCAGATGGCATCGTAAACCTTTGTAACGCGCCCACAGCGGGGGCACTGCCGGCGCGGCTCGTCGCGCTCGGAGCGATAGGCGATCGCGGCGAGCAGGCCCATGATCGGGACGAGGCCCGAGATCAAAAACCACAGTGCGAACGAAGAGCCCTTGATCTTGCCGACGATCCCTCCGGCCAATCCGAAGCAGATGGCGATGATCACGTAGGGCACCCGCGAACTCCTACAGGAGCACGCGCAGCGCCCAGATCACGGCGACGACGAGCAGCACGAGCACGAGGGAGCTGAAGAGGAACCCAACGATGTGGATCACGAACCCCAGCAGCAGCCAAACGGCCACGATCAGGATCAGCCCCGCCACGATCTTGCGGCCCATTGAGCCAGTGGAGGACTGCGGCACGTCGTTCATGGAACTCAGTCTACTCCGAGCTGCTCATGAACCAGCCGCGTGACCTCGCCGCCATCGGCGCGCCCCTTGGTCTCGCGCATCACGTGACCCACGATCGGGCCGATCGCCTTGGCGTTGCCGCCCCTGACCCGCTCGGCCGCATCGGCGTTGGCGGCCAGCGCAGCCGCGACGATCGCCGCGAGGTCCTCGCCATCGTCCATCGCCTCGAGACCCTCAGCCTGGACGATCGCGAGCGGGTCACCGCCGTCGGCCACGAGCCGATCGAGCACCTGTCGGCCTGCGCCGACGCTGATGCGCTTGGACGCCACCAGCCCCACGAGCGCAGCCAATGCACCCGGCTGCACACGCGATGTCGAAGGATCGCCATCCACTGCCCCGCTCGCGCCACCATCGCCCAGGCGTGCGACGAGGTCGCCGAGCACCCAGTTGGCGAGCGCCTGCGCGGGCGGCGCGGAATCCCCGCTGACGGCGAGGGCGGCCTCGAAATAGTCACCCAGCTCCGCGCGGAAGGCCAACTGGCGCGCGGAGTCCTCGCTCAGGCCCAGCTCCCGCTCCAGGCGCAGCGCCCGCTCGGCCGGCAGCTCGGGCATCGCCGCGCGCGCCCGCTCCAGCATCGCCTCCTCGATCGCGACGGGCAGCAGGTCGGGCTCGGGGAAGTAGCGGTAGTCGTGCGCCTCCTCCTTGCTGCGTAGCGAGGTGATGCGCTCGGAGGCGGGATCGAAGTGCAGCGTCTCCTGCACCACCTTCCCGCCGGCGCGCAGGAGCTTCTCCTGGCGCGCGAGCTCCGCGCGGATGCCCCGCTCGATGAAGCGAAAGGAGTTCATGTTCTTGAGCTCCGTCTTTGTACCCAGCTCCATGGAGCCTGCGGGGCGCAGCGAGATGTTGGCGTCGCAGCGCAGCGAGCCCTCCTCCATGTTCACGTCGCTCACCCCCAGCTGGCGCAGAGTTGTGCGCAAGAGCTGCAACCACTCCCGTGCCTGCTCGCCGGAGCGCAGATCGGGCTCGGTGACGATCTCGGCGAGCGGCGTGCCGCCGCGGTTGAAGTCGACGATCGAGGCGTCGGAGCCGTGGATGCGCCCGCTCGCGCCCACGTGCACGAGCTTCGCGGCGTCCTCCTCCAGGTGCACGCGGTGGATGCGCACCTCCCCCAGCCGCCCGCCGCCGCACAGCGGCTCGTCGTACTGGGAGATCTGATACCCCTTGGGCAGGTCGGGATAGAAGTAGTTCTTGCGGTGAAAGATCGAGCGCGGCGCGAGCTCGCAGCCGAGCGCGAGGCCGATCATCAGCCCGAAGTGCACGGCCTGCGCGTTGGCGACAGGCAGACTGCCCGGCAGTCCCAGGCAGACGGGGCAGGTGCGCGTGTTGGGTGGCTCGCCGAAGGACAGCTCGCAGCCGCAGAACATCTTCGTGGCGGTGGCGAGCTGCACGTGGATCTCCAGGCCGATGACGGGCTCGTACTCGACGGCGCTCACGAGCCCGCTCCATTCACGCGGGCGGGTGAGCCGTCGAAACCGAGCGCTTGCTCGAGCGCGAAGGCGGCGTCGAGCAGCTTGTTCTCGCTGAACACGGGCCCGGCGATCTGCAGGCCCACGGGCAGCCCCTCGCTCAGCCCGCAGGGGATCGAGATCGCGGGGATGCCCGCGAGCGACATCGGCACGGTGCAGTAGTCGTTGAGATACATCGACCAGGGGTCCTGCGTCTTCTCGCCGAGCCCGAACGCAACCGTGGGCGCGGTGGGCGTGAGGATGAAATCGACCTCACCGAAGGCCTCGCGGAAGTCCTCGGCGATCTTCGTGCGCACCCGCTGGGCGCGCCCGTAGTAGGCGTCGTAGTAGCCCGAGGAGAGCGCGTAGGTGCCGAGCATGATCCGCCGCTTGACCTCGGCGCCGAAGCCGTCGTGGCGCGTGCGCGTGTACATGTCAGTGAGGTCGCTCGCGCCGGCGGCGCGAGCGCCGTAGCGCACGCCGTCAAAGCGCGCCAGATTCGAGGAAGCCTCGGCGGGCGCGAGCACGTAGTAGGCGGACAGCGCGTGCGGCGCGTGCGGCAGCGCCACTTCGCACACTTCGGCGCCGAGTTCCTGTGCGCGCGCGAGCGCGGCCTGGAAGGACGCGAGCACACCCGCTTCGATGCCCTCGCCGGTCAGCTCCAGGGGCACCCCCAGTCGCACACCATCCAGGCGCTCGGCGCTCGGCAACGCGATCTCCCCCGGGAACGCGAGCGAGGTGGCATCGCAGGGGTCCTGGCCGACCATGTGGCGCAGCATCAGCGCAGCGTCGGTCACGTCGCGTGTCAGCGGCCCGGCCTGGTCCAGCGAGGAGGCAAAGGCGATCATCCCGTAGCGCGAGACGGCCCCGTAGGTCGGCTTCAGTCCCACGATCCCGCACAGCGCGGCGGGCTGGCGGATCGAGCCCCCGGTGTCGGTTCCCAGCGCCCACGGCGCGAGGCCCGCCGCGACCGCCGCGGCGCTCCCACCCGAGGAGCCGCCCGGCACGCGCTCGCGGTCCCACGGGTTGCGCACCGGCCCGAAGGCGGAGTTCTCCGTGGAGGAGCCCATCGCGAACTCATCCTGGTTTGTCTTGGCGAGCAGCGGCGCACCCGCGCGCGCGAGTCGCTCCACGGCAGTGGCGGTGTAGGGGGGCAGGTAGCCCTCCAGGATGCGCGAGCCCGACTGGCTGGGCACACCCTCCGTGCAGAAGAGGTCCTTTACGGCGAGCGGAACTCCATTGAGGGGAGGAGCGGCTCCGCGGCTGGGTCCCGGGCCTGGCGGGACCAAATCTTCTATCGCCGAAAGGGTCGCGTCGCTGCCATCCTCGGCCACCCATGTGAAACAGTTGAGCTCGTCAGCCGCCGCGCGGGCTCGGTAGACATCAAACAGCTCGCCCGCGGACAGCTCCCCGGCGCCGATCGCCGCCGCCGCCTGCGCTGCGGTGAGGGAAATGATTTCTGCGCCGGTCATGCCTGCGGTGAGGGGACCAGAAAACCATCGTTGCTTACAGCGGGTGCCTGCGCGAGTGCGACCTCGCGCGGCAGCGAGGGGCGCGGCTCGTCGGGACGCAACGCACCGGTGACCTCAACCACGTGCGCGGTCGGTGCCACGTCCTCCAGGTCGAGCTCGCCGATCTTCGCGATGTGCCCGAGCACGGCCGACAGCTCGCCGGCCATCGCCTCGAGCTCCTCCTCGCCGAGGTGCAGGCGCGCGAGGCGCGCCACGTACAGAACTTCCTCGCGATCGATCACGGCGAGGCATTCTAGGGTGCGAGCGCGGCGTCCTCTTCTCTCACTGCATCCCCTTCGCTCATCACCACGTAGCCGCCGAAGGCGAGCAGCGCACAGGCGAGCAGTCCGAGGTAGGCGCCCAATTTCACGTGCACGCCATTTCCCCCAGGGTGATCGACGATCGTTCGGCGGAAGACGAGCAGCGTGGCGAGCCCGCCGAGGGCACTCACGAGCGCGCCCAGGCGGCTTCTGGAAAGCGAGGTGACCTGCAGGTCGCTCCCCACGACGAAGATCAGCGCGAGCGCCGCGAGGATCGCGAGCACCAGCACCCAACGGGTGCTCGTGAGGATGTGCCAACCGGTGAAGCTCGTGCTGTAGCCGGCGTTCAAGACGAACGCGCTGAACAGCTTCGGCACTGAGATGCTGAACCACTCAAAGAAGAACAGCACCACGAACAGCGCGAGCGCGGCGGCCGCGACAATCCTCTCGCCACGGCCGAGGCGGATAACACTGAAGTTCATGAGGTGGGTATTTCGCCTCGTCCCTGCGCGATCCTGCTCGGCTCCAGCTCGGGTCCAGTTGGCAAGATCGCGCCCAGCTCACGGCGGCGGGCGCGCCTCGGCATCCGAGGGCGGGTAGCACTCGGTGCGTTCGTCGCGCATCGACTGCCAGCAGCCCGCCAGGATCGCAATCGCCCCCGCGAGCGCCAGCCATGCCCCGGCGCACAGGCTCGTGGCGCCATCCGGCCGCTCCAAGACACGTACAACGGCGGCGATCAGCCCCACGATCCCAAGCGTCGTGCCCCACACCGCGGCCGCCACCGGCAGCGCCGTCGAGCGCTCGGTGACCGTCGCGAGCACCAGCGCCAGCGCACCCACGGCGCTGAGCATCAGCAGCGCGACGGCGGGCCCGAACGTCGCCCACGCGTCGAGGTTGCGCCCCGCCGCCTCATACCACGGGAGCGTGAGCGCCACGATCACGCCCACAGCGCCCGCAAACGCGAGCAGCTCTCCCGAGCGCAGCCGCCGCAGACTCATCGCTCCTCCTCGATCCCCGCCTGACGGCGCGCCGCGATCAGCGTGTTGCGCAGCAGCATCGCGATCGTCATCGGCCCCACCCCGCCCGGCACGGGGGTGATCGCGCTAGCGCGCTGCACCGCCGCGGCGAAATCGACATCGCCCACCAATCCGCTCTTGTTCTGCGCCTCCTCCGGGGTCAGGCGGTTGACTCCGACGTCGATCACGATCGCCCCCTGCTTGACGAACTCGCCCTTCACCAGCCGCGGGCTCCCCACGGCGGCGATCAGCACATCCGCACGCGCGCACACATCCGCGAGATCTCGCGTGCGCGAGTGACACACGGTCACCGTTGCGTTCGCCTCCAGTAAGAGCTGCGTCATCGGCTTGCCGAACAGATTCGAGCGCCCCACCACCACCGCCTCCGCTCCCTCGAGCGGCGCCTGCACGCTCGCGAGCAGCTCCATCACCCCCGAGGGGGTGCACGGGCGCAGGCCGGGGCGCCCCAGCGCGAGCAATCCCGCGTTGAGGGGCGTCAGCCCATCCACGTCCTTGACGGCATCGATCATTCCTGTGAGCGTCGCGCCGTCGAGGTGCGCAGGCACCGGTAGCTGCAGCAGCACTCCGCTCACCGCCGCATCCCGGTTGAGCTGCTCGATCAGCTCCGCCACCTGCACGAACGTCGCGTCGGCCGCGAGGCGGTGATCGAACGCGACCATCCCCACCTCAGCGCAGGCGCGCTGCTTGCCGCCCACATACACGGCCGACCCCGGATCGGCGCCCACCAGCACCGTCGCCAGGCCCGGCGCGCGGCCCGTGCGCTCGCTGAAAGACCGCACTTCCCGCACAACCTCGGCGCGCACGCGCGCGGCGATCGACTTGCCATCGATGATCGTGGCGGACATCGCTGGGATCGTATGGCTTGCTCGGGCGGAGCGCTGCGCAGCGAGCTCGCGACACCGCGCCGGCGTTGAGCGTCAACTCACCTGCGCGTACTCGGCCATCAGCTTGCGCTCCGAGCCATCGTCGGTGAAGCGCACCACGATCACCCCGCCTGGCTCCACACCCGTGACGACACCCTCGCCGAAGGCCGGATGCGTAACGTCCTGGCCGAGGCGGAACGCGCGGATCGGAGTCGCCGGCACATCCACGCCATCCCACGCATCGTTGTGGCCCGCGCCGTCGTCGATGTCGATATCGATATCGGTGTCCTCGCTCTCGCGCCGGCGACGGCGGGGGCCGCCGTTGGACGAGCCTCCCAGGCCGCCGAACGCGCGGGGCGCCGCAGGGGGCGATGAAGACCTGCCAGATCCGCCCCAGCCGCGCACGGGTTGCTCCTCGAAGTCGGTCAACTCGGAGGGGATCTCGTCGAGAAAGCGACTCGATAGTCCCGCGGTGGGCGCTCCGAATACAGAGCGCCGCCGCGCGTAGGTCAAATACAGCGAGCGCATCGCGCGCGTAACGCCCACGTAGAAGAGGCGCCGCTCCTCCTCCACGTCGCCCTCGTCGAGCGCGCGCGAATGGGGGAAGATCCCCTCCTCGCAGCCCACCACGAACACGATCGGGTACTCCAGGCCCTTGGCGTTGTGCAAAGTCATCAACGTCACGAGGCTCTCCCCGTCGCGACGGGAATCGGCGTCGGCCATCAGTGCGATCTGCTGCAGGAAGGAGTCCAGCGATTCGCGCGAAGGCTCCGCGCCGGCGTCCCACTCGCGGCCCACCTGCACGAGCTGCTCGAGGTTCTCGATGCGCCCCTGCGCCTCGATCGTGCGCTCGGCCTCCAGCGCCTCCACATACCCCGTCTGCGAGAGCACCGCCTCCAGCAGCTCGCCCACGGGCGCCGCCTCCCCATCCTCATCCTCGTAGGCCGGGGACAGCTCGCCCTCCGGCGGGCGCCCGGTCATCCGCCGCAGCTCCGCCATCGTGCCCATGAAGCGCGCGAGCGCCTTCTGCGCCGCCGCCCCCAGTCCGGGGACCTGCGCGGGGTTCGCGGCCGCCTCCCACACCGGAATGCCGAGCGCATCGGCGTGCGCCAGCACACGCCCCACCGAGGTCTGCCCGATCCCCCGCCGGGGGGAGTTCACCACGCGCGTGAAGCTCACCACATCCTGCGGGTTCGCGAGCAGCGACAGGTAGGCCACCGCATCCTTGATCTCCGCGCGCTCGTAAAACTTCGTCCCGCCGATCACCTGGTAGGCGATCTCGCGCCGCACCAGCGTGTCCTCCAGCACCCGGCTCATCGCGTTCGTGCGGTAGAAGATCGCGACCTCCGAGCGGCTCGCGCCCTCATCCACGAGGCGATCCAGCTCGCCCACCACATAGCGCGCCTCGGCGTACTCGTCTTCGAGCTCGCGCACTGCGATCGGCTCCCCATCCCCCAGCGCGCTCCACAGGCGCTTGGCGATGCCGCCGCGGTTGTTCGCGATCACCGCGTTGGCCGCGGAGAGGATCGTCTGCGTGGAGCGGTAGTTCTGCTCGAGCTTCACCACCCGCGAGTCGGGGAAATCATCCTGGAAGTCGAGGATGTTGCGCACATCGGCGCCGCGGAAGCCATAGATCGACTGCGAATCGTCGCCCACCACCGCGAGATTGCGGTGGCCCTCCAGACTCACGCGTCGGCCGTGGGTGGGCTCCTCACGCCCACCGCCCACCAAAAGCTGCAGGAAACGGTACTGCGCGTAGTTGGTGTCCTGATACTCGTCCACGAGCACGTGCCTAAATGCCTGCGCATAGCGCTCGCGCACCTCCTCGAAGAGCTCCAGCAGATTCACCGTGCGAAACAGCAGATCGTCGAAGTCCATCGCGTTCATGCGGTGCAGCTCGCGCTCATACACGCCATACACCTCCGCCACGGTCTGCTCGAAGTAGGAGCCCACCATCCGCCCATACTCCTTCGCGTCGCGCAGGCGGTTCTTGGCGCCCGAGATCTGCGAGTGGATCGCCACGGGGGTGTAGCGCTTGGGGTCGATCCCGAGGCCCTCGATGCTGCGCTTCACGAGCCTCCGCGCATCGGCCTGATCGTAGATCGTGAACTGGCGCGTGTATCCGAGGCGCTCGGCCTCACTGCGCAGCATCCGCGCGCAAGCCGCGTGGAAAGTCATCAGCCACATCCCGCGCGTGCCGTGGCCGAGCATCCGCTCCACGCGCCCGCGCATCTCCTGCGCGGCCTTGTTGGTGAAGGTGATCGCGAGAATCTCGCTCGCCTGCGCCTGATCGGTGAACACGAGGAAGGCGATCCTGTGGGTCAGCACGCGCGTCTTACCGCTGCCGGCCCCCGCGAGGATCAGGAGCGGTCCCTCGCCGTGCGTCACCGCCTCGCGCTGAGGCTCGTTGAGCCCCTCCAGCAGCTCCTGCAGGTGCTCGGCGTGGGGGTTGTGCGCCATCCCCTCCAGCATAGATGCGGGGTCGGCCGCAGGGCCTATCTCCAACCTCCCGCGTGGTACGCAATCAACCGCCGGCCGCCGCCGCGACCAGTGCTCAGACTCAGCCCCCGGCGGGGTTCTGCCCTCGCACCGGTCGCAGCCGCGTGACCGTCGCCGGCGGATCCTCGGATTTCTCGCCCGAGAGCTCGCTCACCGCGCGCTCCAGCGCGCCCACGCGGCTCGCCATCCCTTCGAGCGCCTCGGCGATCGGATCGGGCAGGTGGATCCAGTCGGCGTCGGGGCCCTCCGGGCGGCGCCCATCCACGCGCACCGGGTGCCCAGGATTGCCCACCACCGTGGTGTTCGGCGGCACATCGGTGATCACCACGCTGTTGGCGCCCACCTTCGCGCCGTGGCCGATCGTGATCGGCCCCAGCAGCTTCGCGCCCGAGCCGATCGTCACGTTGTCCTGCACCGTGGGGTGGCGTTTGCCCGTGGCAAAACCCGTGCCCCCCAGCGTCACCCCCTGGTAGAGCGTCACATCCTCGCCGATCGTCGCCGTCTCGCCGATCACCACGCCCGAGCCGTGATCGATGAACAGCCCCCGCCCGATCTTCGCCGCGGGGTGGATCTCGATCCCCGTGAGCGCGCGCGTCACCATCGCAAGCGAGCGGGGCAGCAGCGGCACTCCCGACTCATACAGCGCGTGCGCCACGCGGTGGGAGAGCAGCGCGTGGATCCCCGGCCAGGTTGCCACGATCTCCACCGGCGCCACCCCGCGCGCGGCCGGATCGCGCTCACGCGCGGCCTTCACGTCACAGCGCAGCTCTCTCGCGAGGCGCGCGAAGGTGCCCACTCCGAGCATGGCCACAGCGTAGCGACCCCACTCCCCACCTCCGGCGCGGTGTTTGGGCGGGTGGCCCTGTCTCGCCGCCCGCGTTCGGCCCGCGCTACGCGACCCGCTGGGACCCTCTGGGTCCCCTCCCCAAAAAACCTGCTCAGGGAGCGAAGAACGCCTGTGACACGTAGCGCTCGCCGGAGTCGGGCATCACCACGACGATCCGCCGGCCCGCGCTCTCCGGGCGCGCGGCGACCTGCAGCGCGGCCCACAGCGCCGCGCCGCACGAGATGCCCGCCAGCACACCCTCGCGCCGCGAACAGCGCCACGCGGTGTGGATCGCGTCCTCGTCGCTCACGCCCACCACCTCGTCGAGCAACTCGCGGTTGAGCACAGGCGGCAAGAAGCCCGCGCCGATGCCCTGGATGCGGTGGGGTCCCGGCTGCGCGCCGCACAGCACCGCGGAGCTCTTTGGCTCCACCGCCACCACGCGCAGCTTGGGGTTGCGCTCGCGCAGGTACTCCCCCGCGCCCGTGATCGTCCCACCCGTGCCCACTCCCGCCACGAGCACATCGGGCGCGCCCTCAAGCGCGCGCTCGATCTCGGGGCCAGTCGTGCGCCTGTGCACCTCCGGGTTGGCGGGGTTCGAAAACTGATCGGGCAGCCACGTATCCGGTTCGCCCGCCAGCGCGCGCGCCGCCGCCACCGCCTCGTGCATCCCGCCCAGCGACTCGGTGATCCGCACCTGCGCGCCGTAGAGCTTCAAGAGGCTCTCGCGCTCGCGGCTCATGCCCTGGGGCAGCGTCAGCACCAGCTCGTAGCCCTTCGCCGCACACACCAGTGCGAGCGCGATCCCCGTATTGCCGCTCGTCGCCTCCACGATGCGCGTGCGTCCCGGCTCGATCTCCCCCGCCTTCTCGGCCGCCTCGATCATCGCCACGCCGATGCGATCCTTCACGCTGCCGCCCGGATTGAGGTACTCGAGCTTCGCGAACAGCCGCACGCCGTTCTCGCGCGCCGGCTCCGCGAGCGTGCGCGTCAGCTCCACCATCGGCGTCTCACCCACAAGTGCCGCAATGTTGATCGGGATTTGGGCCATACCACGACAATAGTGGGCGCGGTGCCTCGGTAGGCCTCCAACTGCCCCTCCAACATTGGCGCAAGAGCACGCCCAGCATCGTTGGAAGAGTCGGCAAATACCGAATAGGGCTACATGGACGCCTCGATCATGGTCTTCGACTCCGACCTGCGCTTCACGCTCGCGGCGGGCCACACATTGGCTCCCGGCCAGGATCCTTCGGTATACAACGAAGGCCGCCCCGTCGCAGCATCCTTCCCAGTCGAGCTATGGCAGGAGATCGAGCCACTCTGCCGCTCCGCGCTGCAGGGCGAGACGCGCTCGCGCAAAATCCGCACCGCCGACGGCGCCCACCACCTCACGATCGACGTGGGGCCCCTGTCGGTGCATCACCCCCCGGAGGCCGCCGTGATCGCCGGCGGCGTGGCGGTCGTGCTCGACGCCTCGCTGCCCGACCCCGAGCCGCCCTCCGAGCGCTTCGAGCTGGTCTTCGAACGCGCGCCCATCGGCACCGGCCTGATCGACCAGGAGGGTCGCTGGGTGCTTGTCAACCAGGCCCTCTGCGACATAACCGGCTACACCTCCAGTGAGCTCATCGGCAAGCGCTTCGCCGACATCACCCACCCCGAAGACGCCACCAACGACACCGCCCGCCGCCAGCAGCTGCTCGACGGCGAGATCGCCACCTTCCAAACCGAGAAGCGCTATTTCAACGCCGCCGGGGAGACGATGTCCGCGCTGCTCTCCATCTCGCTAGTGCGCGACAGCCACGATGTGCCGCTCCACTTCATCGTGCAGATGCAGGACATCTCCGAGCGCAAGCACCTCGAAGAGCACCTCCGCCACCTCGCCGACCACGACCCCCTTACCGGGCTTCGCAACCGGCGCCTCTTCGAGCACGACCTCAAGCTCCAGCTCGGCCGCTGCCAGCGCTACTCCGAGCAGGCCGCGCTGCTGGCGATCGACCTCGACGGCTTCAAGCAGGTCAACGACCACCACGGCCACCAGGTGGGCGACGACGCGCTCAAGGCCATCGCCCGCACGCTCACGCGCCGCCTGCGCGCCACCGACCTCGTCGCACGCCTCGGCGGCGACGAGTTCGCGGTGCTGCTGCCCCACATGGATCGCGAGGGCGCCGAGATCGTCGCCGAGGACCTCATGCGCGTGATCGAAGCCTGCGGCGTGGACGCCGGCGAGACCCTCGTGCACCTCCGAGGCTCCGTCGGCTTCGCGCTGATCGACCGCACCACCGTCACCGACACCGAGGTCCTCGTTGAGGCAGACCGCGCGATGTACGCCGTCAAGCGCGAACGCGCCGCCCTGCGCATGGGCATCTTGCGCTGAGCCTCAGGGTTTGGGGGGCCTCAGATGTAGTACATGCTCGAGCCAGCCTCGCGCGTCTCACGCTCGATGACATCGGCGATCGTGGTCCCTTCGAGCACCTTGCGCGCCGCCTGCGCCGCGTCGGCGAACACACCCTGGGAGTCGCGCCCCAGCGGTCCGTCCAGCAGCTCCACCACCTCCAGCACCGTCACCGTGGAGGGCTCGCGGGCGAACGTGTAGCCACCCTTCACCCCGCGCTGGGAGCTCAGCACCCCCGCGCGGCGGAGCACCGCAAAGAGCTGCTCGAGGAACTGCACCGGCACCTCGCGCCTCCGCGCCAGCTCGCCGATCGGTACCGGCCCCGAGCCGGCGCTGCGCCCCAGCTCCGCGAGCGCCAGGACTGCATACGGAGACTTGCTAGTAATCGAGATCATCGCTTGACTAAATAGAGGGGCACGGCTTGTCGGCCTACGGCCGACTGCGCCACGTGGGTGGGCCTCTATAACGATGCTACGGAACTACAGCCAGCCGCGCTCGGTCGCGATCAACACTGCCTGCGCGCGGTCGACAGCCCCGAGCTTGCCGTAGATGTTGTGCAGGTGGGTGCGCACCGTGCTCGTGGAGAGGGTGAGCTCGTGGGCGATCTGCTTGTACACCTTGCCCTCGGCGAGACGCTGCAGCACGCTCAGCTCACGCGCGGAGAGAGGGCAGGGATCGACGTGGCGCTGGCGCTGGTTGATGGGGTTGGGCAGCTCATACATCACCCTCCGCAACTCCGCCGGGCCGAGCCCGATCATGCGCGCGCTCTGGAGCATCTCCGCAGGAGACACCGGCGCGCCCTGCTCGTAGTGGGCAAGCATGTCCGCGAGGCGCACGAAGGCAGCCTCGCCCACAGCCTCGGGGCTGTGGTGGCGTTCGATCACCGTCGCCACCCCCACCGGCATTCCCCAGCGGCGCGCGAGTACGCCGCCCACGAGCGCATGATCGACACCCAGCTCGCGTCGCTCCTGGTGGATGCGCTCCTCGGGGGTCTGCGCTCCCTGGTGCACCTGCGCGGGGTAGCCGGGGTAGGCGTGCAACAGCACCAGCTTGCCAATGTCATGCAACAGGCTCGTCACCGTAAGGCGATCGCGATGCTCATAGCCCACCTCGCCCGCGAGGCGATCGGCGGCGTGCTGGGTGGCGAGCGCGTGCAGGCGAAAGCGCTCGGGCGCCGCGTCCCACAGGCTCGCGCGCTCAAAGAAATCGAAGGTGCGAAGCCGGCTCCCAAGCGCCTGCACCACCTGCGGGGAGAGCAGCTCCACCGCAGCCACCGCGGTGTCGATGCGCCCACGGGTACCCTGAGCCTGGTTGGCCATCCGCAGCACCGTGATGATCAACGCTACGTCGGACTCCACCGCGGCCACCACATCGGCGGTGACAACGTGGTCCTTGGAGGTCACAGCGAGCAGCCGCTTGCGCGACTCGGCCAGCGCGGGGAACGCCTCGAGTGCCTCGAAGGCCTGCGTGAGGCGCCGGCCGTGACCCTCGTTCTGGTGGCGCGTACCCCCCGGTGAAGCCGCGGGGGCCGCCTTGGACCCGCGCGCCGGCGCCGCGGGGGCCTTCGCCTGTGCCTGCCTCTGCGGCTTTGAAGCTGTTGCCTGCATGTGCTCGCTTACCTACCTTGGTATCGCCACCGCCCATTCCATTGGGCGCGTATCGCATCCTCTATCGGCAGCCCTAGACAGATGGTTGAGCCGCGCGCCGCTCAGCTGGCCGCCGGCGCGCTCGCGGGCGGCGCGAACGCGAGCGCACCGTCGATCCGCCGCAGCGTCTCCTCGCGCCCCAACAGCGCGACGCTCTCGAAGATCCCCGGCGAGATGGCGGTGCCGGCGATCGCCACCCGCAGCGGCTGATAGATATCGCGCGGCTTGCACCCCAGGCGCTCCTGGAGGCCCTCCAGCGCACGCTGCACCCCCTGCTCGTCGAAGCTCTGCGCCTGCGCGAGGGCCGCGCGTGCCTGTGCGAGCGTCTCCCTGCCGCGCTCATCGAGCCATTTTTCGCGCGCCTTGGGATCCTCGCTCACCCCATCGAAGAGAAATCCCGCCAGCGGCCAGAAGTCGGCGAGCGTCTGAATCTTCTCCTGACTGATCCGCGCTGCCTCCCCAAGCCCCTCGCGGCCGGTGAACCCCTCCAGGCGCCGCGCGAGCTCCACGGGGGGCAGCGCACGGATATACACGCCGTTGAGCCAGCGCAGCTTTACCTCGTCGAACTGCGCCGGGTTGCGGCTCACCCGATCGAGCGCGAACTTCTCGATCAGCTCCTCGGTGGACATCACGGTGGCCTCCCCTCCATCTGCGCCCCAGCCCAGCAGCGCGAGGTAGTTGCGCACCGCCTCGGGCAGGTAACCCGCCTCGCGCAGCTCCTGCACCGAGGCCGCGCCGTGGCGCTTTGAGAGCTTGCGCCCATCTGGGCCGTGCAGCAGCGGCAGGTGCGCATACACCGGCTGGGGTGCCCCGAGCGCCTCCAGCACAAGCAGCTGCTTGGGGGTGTTCGAGAGGTGATCCTCACCCCGCACCACGTGGGTGATGCCCGCATCGAGATCGTCGATCGCGACGGCGAAGTTGTAGAGCACCGAGCCATCCGAGCGCGCGATCACCGGATCGTCGAGGTGCACGTGCTCGAAACGGGTCTCCCCGCGGATCGCATCGTGCACCACGGTGGCGCCCTCCTCGGGGACGCGCAGACGCACCGCGCCCTGCGCCTCTGCCTCGCCGCGGAAGCCGCGCTCGACGCCGTGGCGCTGTTTGTACGCCTTCACGTCCTCCGCGGTCGCGTTCGAGCGGTAGGCGTGCCCCGAGCTCAACAGGCCCTCCAGCGCCTCCTGGTGGCGCTCTGCGCGGGCGCTCTGCAAGATCGGCCCCTCGTCCCAGTCGAGCTCCAGCCAGCGCAGCGCATCGAGGATCTGCTCCACGTTCTCGGGCGTCGAGCGCTCGCGATCGGTGTCCTCGATGCGCAGCACCAGCGAGCCCTCGCCTTCCCCCCTTGCAGCTGCGCCGCGCGCGAGCAGCCAGTTGAACAGGGCCGTGCGCGCCCCGCCAATGTGCAGGGCGCCCGTCGGCGATGGAGCGAAACGCAAACGCATAGGGTTCGCCCATCATGGCATTCGCCGCGGCTCTTCAGCTTTTGCGCCCCCGCCTCCGGGATCTGGTGCCGGCATGCTGATCGGAGCCCATGTCTCACCGGCGGGCGGCCTACCCAAGGCGATCGAGCGGGGCGAGGCGCTCGGTGCGCGCGCGATCCAGATCTTCAACCAATCCCCGCGTCAGTGGCGGCCCACGAGCCATAGCGAGGAGAGCATCGCCGCCTTCGGAGAGGCGATGGCCGCGAGTCAGATCGACGCTGTGCTGATCCATGCCGTCTACCTGCTCAACTGCGCCTCCGAGGACCCCGACATCCGCGCCAAGTCGCTCACCTCGCTCACCCATTCGCTGCGCGTGGGGCATCAGATCGGCGCGGCCGGCGTCGTGCTGCACCCCGGCTCGGCCAAAACGGGGGATGTCAAGGCGGCTGTGGCGCGCGCGGGCGCCACGATCGCCGAGGCTTTGAAGGAGAGCGAAGGGTGCCCGCTGCACCTCGAGAACACCGCCGGTACCGGCGGCACGCTGGGGCGCTCAGTGGAGGAGCTCGCCGCGCTCATCGAGGCGGCCGGCGGCGGCGCGCGGCTAGGACTGTGCCTTGATTCCTGCCATCTGTTTGCCTCGGGCTATGACATCCGCACCCGCCCCGGGATGGACGAGCTGGTGGCTGAGATCGAGGAGAAAGTCGGCCTCGAGCGACTTGGCTCGCTGCACTTCAACGATTCGCAGACGCCCCTTGGAGCAAACCGCGACCGCCACGCCAACGCCTGCGAGGGCGAGTTGGGTGAAGAGGGCGCCATCGTCTTCCTCTCAACCCCCGCCTTCGAGGATCTTGCGTGCGTGCTGGAGACGCCAGGAACGGAACGTTCGGGGCCCACGCAAGCCGAAGTCGCCCTGCTCGTGAAGCTGCGCGAAAAGGGTCTATCTAGGAATTAGGCCGCGGCGAGCGCCGCCCCGCCGGTAGGTCCGAGGAGCCTGGCGTCAGGCAGCCGCGAGCGCCGCCGCCGGAGCGGGCGACTCGATCGCCTCGGCCGAGGGGAAGATCTGCGCTAGCTCTGCATGTAGCGCGGGCCCCGGAGCGACCCGATAGGCCTCCCCCAGCTTCAGCCGCCAGCGGCGCCCGGCGTCGCCGATCAGCTCGAGCACCACCTCCACGCTGCCGGGGAAGCTCTCGGCCGCGTGCTTGAAGTCCTCGATCGCCCCCTCCGCGAGGTCCGCGAGATCGACGCGCAGGTGCACCGGTCGCGGCCCCCCGCTCTCACTTGCCGCCTGCGCTCGAGCGCCTGCGTTGGCCCTCTCGATCTCCTCCTCGCTGGGCGCGAAGGCATCGACCGACTGCACGACCACGCAGGTCTTGCCGGCCTCCTTGTGGTCGACGCGGCCGCGCACGAGCACGACCTGATCGACCGCGAGAGCGCTCTCGTGCTCGGCCAACGCCTTGCCGAACACGAGGATCTCCACGGTCCCGTCGAGGTCATCGAGCGTGGCGAACATCATGTGATCGCCATTGCGCGTGCGGATGCGCTTGGCCTCGGTGATAATCCCGCCGACGGTCACCCAGTCCTTGTCGCGGCGCTCGGCGAGCGCCGCCAAAGGGCAGTCCACGCGCGAGCGCATCGCCTCGCGCAGGGGCTTGAGGGGGTGCGCGGAGATGAACAGGCCGATCGCCTCCTTCTCCACGGCGAGCAGCTCGGCCTGATCGAACTCATCGGGAGGGATCGGGGGATAACTGGGCGCCATCAGGCTCGCGCCAGGGAGCGGCGCGCCGGCCTGGCCGGCGCCCGCGCCGTTGGCGGTGGCGGGCGCGGGGTCGAGATCGAAGATCGAACCCTGTCCGATCAGCGCATCCTGCTGGGCCTTCTGACCCGCGCCCTGCGCCTGCTCCATCACCGCGAGCATCCCCTTGCGCGTGGCGCCCGTGGAGCCGAAGGCGCCGCACTTGATGAGCGCCTCGATCGCCTTCTTGTTCACCGCGCGACCATCGACGCGCTCGCAGAAATCCCACAGCGAGGCGAACGGAACCCCGTCCCCGCCCGGGTGGGCGGGACTTGATCCTTCGTCCGATCCTTCGCGGGCGTTCTTGATCGCCTCCACTGCCTGGTAGCCGACGCCCTTCACGGCGTCCAGGCCGAAACGGATGTTGCCCTCCACCACCGTGAACTCGTGGTCTGAGAGATTGACATCGGGGGGAAGGATCTCGATGCCCATCTCCTCGCAGCGCGCCACGAAGAAGGGCACCTTGTCCTTGGTGGACATCACCGAGGAGATCAGCGCCGCCATGTACTCGGCGGGGTAGTTGGCACGCAGCCACGCGGTGCGGTAGGCAATCAGCCCGTAGCAGGCGGCGTGGGACTTGTTGAAGGAGTAATCGGCAGACTTCTCGTTGGTGTTCCATAGGAACTCGATCACCTCGGAGCGCGTGCCCGAGGCGCGGCAGCCCTCCACGAACTCGCCCTTAAGCGCGGCCATCGCCTGCCGGTTCTTCTTACCGATCGCCTTGCGCAGATCGTCGGCCTTGGCGCCGGAGAAGCCCGCGATCTCCTTGGCGATCTGCATCGCCTGCTCCTGGTAGAGGATCACGCCCTTGGAGGACTCGAGGATCGGGCGCAGGCGCTCATCGGGGTAGGTGATCGCGTCGGGATTGCGCTTGCCCTTGGCGTACACGGGTATCTGGTCCATCGCCCCCGGCCGATACAGCGCGTTGAGCGCAACGAGGTCGTTGAACTCGTCGGGGCGCACCCTCTTGAGCGCCTCGCGCATACCCTCGGACTCGAACTGGAATACCCCGATGGAGTCCCCGCGGGCGAGCATCTCATACGTCTTGGCGTCGTCGAGCGGTAGCGTCGTCATGTCGGGGCGCACCCCGGGAGATGGGTGGGCCCCTATCGAATGGGGTGGATGGGGGTTGGGCGGGTGGGTCCCATTAGACCTCTCGATGATGTCGAGCGCGTCCTCGATCACATCGAGGTTGCGCAGCCCGAGGAAATCCATCTTCAGCAGCCCGATCTCCTCGATCGGCTTCATCGAGAACTGGGTGACGGTGCGAAATACCCGCTCTCCCCCCTGGCCGGTACCGGCGTCGGCGAGCTGCAGGGGCACGATGTCGGTGAGCGGGCGGTCGGCGATCACAACGGCCGCGGCATGGATCGAGGAATTGCGCACGATTCCCTCGAGGCCCTTGGCGACATCGACGATGCGCCGCGCATCGGGCTCCTCGTCGTAGGCCTTGCGCAGCGGTTCGCCCGGCTTCAGGCAGTCCTCGAAGGACGGCGCGCGGCCCATGATCGGGTCGGGGATCAGTTTCGCGAGGCGATCGCCCGTGCCGTAGTCGAGGCCCAGCACGCGCGCGGCGTCGCGCGTGGCGGCGCGCGGGAACATCTTGCCGAAGGTCACGATCTGGGCTACAGACTCGCGCCCGTACTTCTCGGTGACGTAGCGCATCACCCGCTCGCGCCCGCGCACGGAGAAATCGATATCGATATCGGGCATCGACACGCGCTCGGGGTTGAGGAAGCGCTCGAACAGAAGGTCATAGCGCAGCGGATCCACATCGGTGATGGATAGGCAGTAGGACACGAGCGAGCCCGCTGCCGAGCCACGGCCGGGACCCACCGCAACGCCGTTCTCCTTGGCAAACTTGACGAAGTCCCAGACGATCAGGAAGTAGGCGTTGAAGCCCATGCGATCGATCACGCCGAGCTCCATCTCCATGCGCTCGATCGCATGGGCAGGCGGCGGGTCGCCGTAGCGCAGGCGCAGCCCCTCCTGCACGCGTTCGCGCAGGTACTCGCGCTCGGGCGCGCCATCGGGCGTGGGGAAGCTCGGGATAAGCTGCTTGCCGAGCTCGATCTCCACCGAGCAGCGCTCGGCGATCTCCACGGTGCTGGCGATCGCCTCGGGCCACTGCGCGAACGCATCGGCCATCTCCTGGGAGTCGCGCAGGTAGAACTCGTTGGTGTCGAAGGTGAGCTTGGGAGCGGCGAGCGTGCTCTTGGTCTGCACGCACAACAGCGCCGTGTGGTGGTCGTAGTCCTCGCGGCGCAGGTAGTGCACGTCGCCGGTGCCCACCAGGCTGCCCCCCACCTCGCGCGCGATGCGCTCGATCCCTACGTTGCACTTCTCCTGGGGCTCGAGGCCATTCTTCTGCAGCTCGAAGTAGACATTCTCGGAGCCAAAGATCGACAGCAGCTCATCGGCGTGCGCGCGGGCGTCATCGCCGCGATCTTCCAGGAGGCGCTGACAGAAGCGCGAGGCGAGGCATCCGGTGAGCGCGATCACACCCTCGCAGTGCTGAGCTACCTGGGCGAGATCCACAGTCGGCTTGCCGCGGTGCAGGCCCTCCAGGAAGCCCGCCGAGGAGAGCTTGACGAGGTTGCGATAGCCGGCGTCGCTGGAGGCAAGGAGCGTCAGGTGGTTGCGCTCCACGCGGCCGGGGCCTCTCGCGGCGTGATCCTCGACGAGATAGATCTCACAACCCATCACCGGTTTCACGTCGTGCTTGGCACATGCCTTGTAGAGCTCCACCGCGCCGTTCATCACGCCGTGATCGGTGAGGCCCAGGGCGGGCTGATCGAACTGCGCGGCGCGCGCTGCGAGGGCATCGATCTTGCAGGCTCCATCGAGCAAGGAGTACTCGGAGTGAACGTGCAGATGGGCGCAGGTCGGCTTGCTCACCAAAGGGGATCTTAGGCTGTGCGACGGCGGACTAGCGGGCGAGGCCCTGAATGCGATCCGACCAGCCGAGCAGGAGCCGCAGGGGGCCCTCGGGACCGTCGACGAGCACCTGCTCGGCGGGTGGAAGCGGTGCGCCGGCGAGCATGCACAGGAACGCTCGCTCGCTCAACGTTGCCGTGCACTGAGGCGGCTCGGCGCGCACGCGCGTGACCGCGATCGAGGCGCCATCGCGCACCTGCACGTACATCGTCGCGCTGGGTGAGGCGGGCGGGCTCTCTATTACGAATGCCAATACGAAGTTGTGTCCCACCGTCCACTCAGCGGGGATCGCCTCGGAGAGCACGAGCAGCAGCAGCCCCGGCCACACGCGAATATCCGCTTCGGCGAGATCCGAGAGCTCCAGCGGCAGGCGGCGAGCAGCTATCAGCCGCCGCGCGCGACGCCTGCTCCCCCGCACGCGCACACCCGCCAGCCGCCTTCCAGCGCCGCCGGCGGCAAACTCGGCGAAGTCTGCCGCGGCGCCCTCCAAAAGAAAGGCTCCGCGATCCGCGCCGCCAACGCTCGCCCCCGCAGAGAGCCGCCGCACGATGGCTCGTCCACCGTCGATGTGCACCTGCACGTCCTCGACTCCCTCGATTCGGAGGGTGTAAGTGAGCGCTCGCTTGAGAAGCGATCCCTGCGCTGCAAGCAATTCGCAGATGAGCTCCGCCGCCAGCTTGGTGTCGTGACGCTCGGCGACGCGCCGGATGGCCGGTGCGAGCCACAGTTGGCGCTCGGCCGGGAGGGCCAGCACACGCGGAGTGAACAGCGTGGGCCTGCGCTCAGGCTCGGCGGGCGGGGGGGGCTCGGCTGGCTCGGCTGGCGGTAACGCCTCGGGGGGCGCCGCAGGCGACGCCGGCTGGGAGGAGATCGCGGGCGGCGCAGAGGTCGCAGGCGGCGCATCCGCTGCAGTGGTGGTGGTGGCGACGCCGGACTCGGACTCGGACGAGTGCGCACCCATCGAGATGTCCTCCAGCTCGTCGACAGCACTCACGCGCGCGCGCAGCCGCTCGACGGCCGCGGCGAGTGCTCTGGCCATTTCCAGGCGGTGATCCTCCTCCTCGCTGGGCGTCCTCCCTGAACCCGTGGGCGTCCCGGCGGGGGCGAGGGTCGGGTTGAGGGTGCCCCGCAGCTGCAGCGCGATGCCCTGCAGCTCGCGCACGATCTTCTCCATCCTCGTGTGACCCTCGCGCATGTTCTGCAGCTCGCGCTCGGACTGCTCGCGCGCGTCGCGCTGGATGTCCATCTCGCGCTGGAGCTCGGCCGCGTGTGCCTCCAACGTGGCAAGCCTCGCGGTGAGCGCGTGCAACTGCTGCTCGTCGCGCTGCTGGGCCTCGCGCGCCTGTCGCTCGGCGGCGCGCGCTTCGCCGAGGCGCTGTTCGATCTCCGCTCGCGTGCGCTCGAGCGCGAGCTCGCGCTCCTGAACGTCGATCTCACGTTCTGAGAGCTCGCGCTCGGTCCGGCGCACGCCGGCCAGCTCGGCGCCGGCGGCCTGCTCGGCCTCGGCGAGCTCACGGCGGAGGCTCTCCAGGCGGTCGGTGAGCTCGCGCGCGTGACGCTCGCCGGCCGTGAGGCGTCGCTGCAGGCGGTCAACCTCGGCGCGCTGCTCGCGCTCGAGGCGCTCGCGCTGTTCCTCGGCCTCAACACGCAGCTGCTGCTCGGCGTACTCGCGCTGCTTGACGCGGCGGATCTCGTGTTCGCGTTCGGCCAGCTGCTCGGCCGTGCGCCGCTGCTCCTCTTCGAGCTCGCGCAGGCGTCCGCGCAGGTCGGAGAGATGAGCCTCGAGCGTGCGCGCCTGCGCCTCGGCCTCCTGTGCGCGTCGCGCGAGGGCGCCCTCGCCCTGCTCGCGACGGGCGCGGCGTTCGGCCAGGATGTCGCGCTCCCCGCCGCCGGGGTCCCCTCCGGGGGTCGTATCTTCCTCTGCCATCACGTGCAGGCCAGGGTATGGGTGGGACCGGACGGGGAGCTAGGAATTGCGCAGGCGCCAGGCCATGCGCGACTGCAACGACCACAGCTCGATGAAGCCGGGGGATGCCGTCTGGGAGAAGAGACCGCCGGACTCGGCGAAGGAGGCGAGCGCGGCATCGTAGACGGCGTTGGGGGACTCGCGGGTGATGACGCGCACGGAGCCCTTGTAGAGCTTCAGACCGATCGTGCCGGTGACCTGCGCGTTGACGGAGTTCATGTAGGCGTCGAGGTCTCCGCGCAGCGGCTCCCACCAGAGCCCGGCGTAGACGAGATAGGCCCACTGGCGCTCGAGCTGTCCCTTGAACTGGTTCTGGTGGATCGTGCAGACGAGCTTCTCGAGCTCCTGGTGCGCGGGCAGCAAGAGCGCGGCGGCGGGAGCCTCGTAGATGTCGCGCACCTTCAGACCGACGATGCGATCCTCGATGTGGTCGACGATGCCTACGCCGTGGCGCGCGCCGATGGCTGCGGCAGCTTCAAGCAGGGCGACGGGCTCCAGACGCTCGCCGTTCAGCGCGACGGGAACGCCGTGCTCGAACTCGACGGTCACCGTCTCGGGCTCATCGGGTGCGAGCTCGGGGCGGGTGACGAGCTGGAAGACGTCGTCCTCGGGCGCGTGGGCGAGGTCCTCGATCCAGCGTCCCTCCGAGGAGCGCCCCCAGAGGTTGTCGTCGATTGAGTACGGAGCACTCTCAGTTCCGCCTTTGACGGGAATGCCGTGCTCGCGCGCATAGGCGATCTCCTCCTCACGGCCCATCTGCCAGGAGCGCACGGGGGCGATCGTCCTCAGCTCGGGGGCGAGCGTCGCGACGGTGGCCTCGATGCGCACCTGGTCGTTGCCCTTGCCGGTGCAGCCGTGGGCGATCGTGTCGCAGCCACAGCTACGCGCGTAGTCGACGGCGAGCTTGGCGATGAGCGGGCGGCCGAGCGCGGTGAACAGCGGGTAGCCGCCGCCGTAGAGCGCGTTGGCCTTGATCGCGGGGAGCACGTACTCGCGGACGAACTCCTCGCGCGCGTCCACCACGTGACAGGCGAGCGCCCCCAGGCGAAGGGCCTTGCCTTCGATGACGCCGTAGTCCTCGCCGGGCTGGCCGAGGTTGACGGTGAGACAGACGACCTCGGCCTGGTACTCGTCCTGGATCCACTTGAGCATCACGCTGGTGTCGAGGCCGCCCGAGTAGAGCAGCAGGACGCGACGAACCTCTGCGGGGTCGGCCTCGTAGGAGGCGGTGCGCGGGGGGAAGACGTGCTCGGGAGGGGTCACGGGCGCGAAGGCTACTGGGCGCTGTCAAGCACTGCGCGCAGGCGTGCGATCGCCTCGTCGACCTCTGTCCCGCCGATGATGAGCGGCGGCAAGAGACGCACGGTGGTGGGCCCGGTGGCGTTGAGGATGAGACGTTGCTCGAGAAGGGCGCGGCGCACGACCGCGGGCGCCGGCACGTCGAGCTCGCAGGCGAGCATGAGGCCGCGCCCGCGCACGCTGAGCACGTGCGGCAGCTCTTGCAAACCCGCAGCGAGACCCGCTCCGTGCTCGCGTACACCCGCTAGCAGGAGCGGATCCTCGATCACCTCGAGGGAGGCGAGGGCCGCGGCGGCGATGGTGGGACCGCCGGCGAAGGTGGAGCCGTGGTCGCCGGGAGCGAAGATATCGGCGAGGCGAGCACCGGTGATGAGCGCGCCGATCGGCAGTCCCCCGCCGAGCGCCTTTGCAGTGGTGAGCGCGTCGGGCACGACGCCAACCTGCTCGTAGGCCCAGAGGGTCCCAGTGCGGCCCATGCCGCACTGGATCTCATCGAAGATGAGCGCGGCGCCGTGCTCGTTGCAGACCTCGCGCGCGGTACGCAGCAGCTCTTCGCTGAGGACGTTGACGCCGGTCTCGCCCTGGATCGGCTCCAAGAAGACGGCAGCCGTGGAGTCGTCGATCGCCGCGCGCAGCGCATCCGGCTGGGGCGCGACGGCGCGAAAGCCGGGTACGAGCGGCGCGAAGGGCGCCTGCTTTGACTCCTGGGGTGTGGCCGAGAGCGCGCCGTAGGTGCGCCCGTGAAAGGCATTGTGAACGGAGAGGATGTCCCCGCCCGGGCGGGCCTTGCGCGCGAGCTTGATGGCCGCCTCGTTGGCTTCGGCGCCGGAGTTGCAGAAATAGACCTTGCCGCCGAGCGAGCCGCGCGAGAGGCGCTGCGCAAGGCGCATGGCGGGCTCGTTGTAGAAGAGATTGGAGACGTGCATCAGGCGCCCTGCCTGCTCGCGCACGGCCGCGAGCACCCGCGGATGGCAGTGACCGACATTCGTCACCGAAATGCCGCAGAGAAAGTCGAGGTACTCGCGACCCTCCTCGTCCCACAGGTAGGCCCCCTCACCGCGCACGAACTCCACGGGAAAGCGCGCGTAGGAGGGAATCACACATTCACTCTCGATCTGTTGCAGTTCGCTCAGCGACATACGTGGGGCCTTATTTTTGGGAAGGGCTCCGCTCCGCTCCGCCAGCGGGGTTGCGTAGCGCGACACACATCGCGAGTGCGAGCAATTGCTGTGGATGTCCTCACGGAGCTGCTCCTACCTTGGTGCCGATGCCTGCATCGGTGAACAGCTCCAGCAGCAATGAATGGGGCAAGCGTCCGTCGATGATGTGCGCGGAGTTGACGCCCCCCTGGATTGCCTCGAGGCAGGCTTGCAGCTTGGGGCGCATCCCCCCCTGAAGGCTGGGCAGCGCTTCCTGCACCCGCTCGGCGGTGGCCTGGCCGATCAGGCTGGCGGGGTCCTCGGGGTCGGCGAGCCAGCCGGGGACATCGGTGAGGAAGATCATCTTGTAGGCCCCGAGCGCGCGCGCGACGGCCCCGGCGACCTCATCGGCGTTGATGTTGTAGGAGTGCCCCTCGCGGTCGGCGCCGACGGAGGCGATCACGGGGATGTAGTCGGAGGAGACGTGGTTGAGCACGTCGACGTTGACGCGCTCGATGCGCCCCACGAAGCCGATGTCCTCCCCCCCGGGCGCGGTGCGGCGCGAGACGCGAAAGAGCGAGCCATCGTCCCCGCAGAGCCCCACGGCGGGCTGACCGTGGCGGTTGATGCGCATCACTATCTCCTTGTTCACCTTGCCGACGAGCACCATCTTGGCGACCTCGACGGTCTCGGCATTGGAGACGCGCAGGCCGCCGATGAACTCGACTGGCAGGCCAAGCCGTTCCATGTAGGCGGTGATGTCGGGGCCGCCGCCGTGGATGACGATCGGTGAGAGACCGACGTACTTGAGCAGCACGACATCGCGCGCGAACTCCTCGCGCAGCTCGGGGTCCTCCATCGCGGCGCCGCCGTACTTGATGACGACGGTCTTGTGGTGGAACTCGCGGATGTAGGGAAGAGCCTCGAGCAGCGTGCCGACGTCGCGCATCTTTCGGCGCTCCTTGTTTGGTTTGACGGGTGGGTTGGAGTGGTTGTCGGGTTGGCTGGACATCAGATGGTGTCCTCGGCGCCTGGGATCGGACGCATGAGACTCGACATGGACATCAAGTGGTGGGCAGCGTGGGGATCGGACGCATAAGACTCGACAGGGAACATCACGTGGTGTAATCGGCGTTGATCGTGACGTACTCGTGCGAGAGATCGGAGAAGAACACCTCGGTCTCGGCGCCCTCACCCGGCAGGTCGATCTCGTATTCCACTTCCTTCGCCTTCAGCGACTCCGCGAGCGCGTGCTCGTCGTAGGGCAGAGCGACACCAGCCGAGCAGACCCGCAGGCCCTCCAGTGTCAGATCCACTGCCAGGGGGGCAGTCCCTGGAAGAGCAGCGCCGACCGACTGCACGATGCGCCCCCAGTTGGGGTCGGCGCTGTGCAGCGCCGCCTTCACGAGAGGCGAATTGGCAACCGCGCGCGCCGCGGCCTCGGCGCCCTCCTGATGGCCTCCGCGCACCACGACGCGCGCGATGCGCGCAGCGCCCTCACCGTCGGCGACCATCAGAATCGCCAGCTGGCGCAGCAGCGCGTCGAGCGCCTCGCCGAAGCGCAGCTCGTCCTCGCTTTCGGGCGCGATCTGCACGCCGCTCGCGCCTGAGCACTGCAGAATCGCAGTGTCATTGGTGGAGAGCTGACCATCGACGGTGCAGCGGTCGAAGGAGCGCTGCACGCAAACCCCGAGGAGCAGCTCAGCCGTCTCGGGGGCGAGCGCGGCGTCGGTCTGGATGAAGCAGAGCATCGTGGCGAAGCGCGGGGAGATCATTCCGGCGCCCTTGCACTGCGCGTTGAGGCGCACGTTGCCGGAGGGCAGCGCCACCTCCAGGCAGGCGCGCTTCTCGAAGGCGTCGGTGGTCTGGATGGCCTGCTGGAAGTCCGCATCGCCCTCGCGGCGCAGGTGCGAGGAGGCGTCGAGGATTCCGCGCAACACGAGATCCACGGGCAGCAGGTGACTGATGCCTCCGGTCGAGCCGAGCGCGACCTCCTCCTCGCTGACACCGACCGCGAGCGCTGCGGCCCCCTGTGTCTTGGCGGCGTCGTCAAGCCCCTGACGCCCGGTGGCAGCGTTGGCGCAACCTGAGTTGGCGAGCACCGCCCGCAGCGCACTCAGGCGGCAGCGCTCGCGGGTGAGCAGCACGGGCGCAGCGGCGGTTCCAGAGGCGGTGAAGCGTGCCGCGCTCACGGGGTGCTCTGCGTCGCACACCAGCAGGCCGAGGTCGGGGTTGCCCGAGGGCTTGATCCCGCAGGCCACCCCGGCGGCGCGAAAACCCAGGGGCAATCCCGCGGCTGGCCCGAGGTCACGCACGTGCTCGGGCCGGGGCGACCAGCGCGAGTGAAAGAAGGGTTGTGGGGGGCCCGCGGCGGTCCTGTCGCCGTGGACATCCTTGCCGGCGCTCACAGCAGACCCTCGGTCTCGGGGAGGCCAAACATCAGATTGAGGTTCTGCACCGCCTGCGAGGAGGTGCCCTTCCAGAGATTGTCGATCGCTGAGAACACGAGCACCTTGCCGGTGTGGGTGTCGCTTGCTACGAACAGGCGACAGAAATTGGTCTCGCGTACATCGCGCACGCCAGGCGGTCCATGGACGACCTCGACGAAGGGCTCCTCGGCGTAGGCCGCACGGTAGAGCTCGCGCAGCTCGTTCTCGTCCACCGTGCGCGTGGGCGTGACGTAGCAGCTGGCTAGCTCGCCCTGGTCGAGTGGGACGAGATGCGCCTGAAACTGCACCGCCAGCTCGCTGTGCGCCGGATTCAGCACCCGCAGCTGCTCCTCGATCTCGGGCGTGTGGCGATGGCGGGCGACGTTGTAGGGAGTGATGTTCTCGCCGGCCATCGACAGGTGGGTGCTGTCATCGAAGGTTCGCCCCGCACCGGAGAGCCCCTGCTTGGCGTCGATCACGAGATCAGCAATCAGGCCGGCGCGTGCGAGCGGCGCCAGACCGAGCACGGCGGCCGTGGGGTAGCAACCCGGGTTGGCGACGATCGCTGCGGTCGCGATCCGCTCGCGGTGAAGCTCGGTAAGGCCATAGGCGGCCTGCGGAAGCAGATCCGGACGTGGATGTGGCCCGTACCACTGCTCGTAGGTCGCGAGGTCGGCGAGACGGAAGTCGGCGCTAAGGTCGACCACGCGCGCGCCCTTCTCCAGCAGCGCGCCGACGGTGGGCGCGGCCGCGGCGTGCGGGTAGGCGACGATCGCGGCGTCGATTTGGCCCAAGGCGTCGAGGTTCAGCGGCTCGATCTCGAGCGGCACGCGGTAGCGCGGGTAGAGATCGTCGAGGCGCCGTCCCGTCTCCGAGCGCCCGCTGAGCCCGACGAGCTCAAGGCCCGGATGGCGCCACAGCAGGTGAGCAGCGAGCGCGCCGGCAAAGCCGGTGGCGCCCGCGACGAGGACGCGCGGGGCGTTCGCGCGAGAGCGCTGCTCAGCCACGCAGCTCGCCTCCCAGCTCTGCAAGTGCAGCGACGATCCGCTCGCGCACTGGTGCGACCTCCTCGTCGGAGAGCGTGCGGTCGCTCGCGCGGAACGCCAGCGCGAGGGCCAGCGAGCGCCGACCCTCCCCCACCTGCGGGCCACTGTAGACGTCGAACACGCGCGTGTCGGCGAGCAGCTTGCCTCCGGCATGCGCGACCGCCGCGAGAGCGGTGGCAGCCGAAACCTCGACGGGAAGCACCACGGCGAGGTCCTGACGCAAGGGCGGGTAGCCGATCAGATCGACATAGCCCGGGCGCGAAGAATGGGCGATGAGCAGGTCGAAGTCGACCTCCAGACAGGCCGCGCCGGGCAGCTCCCACGTTTCGGCGACAAGCGGGTGCAGCTCGCCCAGCCACCCGACCGGCCGCTCGCCGAGCAGCACCGCGGCGCTGCGTCCAGGGTGGAGGAAGGGCTGGGGTCCGGGCGCGAACGAGAGGTCGTCTACGCGCAGCGCGGCGGCGAGCGCTTCGAGCAAGGCCTTGGCGGCGAACAGATCGGTCGGGGGCGGATCGGGAGCGCGCCAGTCGTTGGGGCTCAGATGTCCGGTGAGCAGCACGGCCAGGGACCGATGCTCGGCGACGGTGTTGCCCATCTGAAAGATGGTGCCGTGCTCGAACAGACGCAGGTCCCCCGCGCCATGCGCAAGGTTATGCTGCGCGACATCCAGCAGCGACCCGAGCAGGGTGGTGCGCAGCTGGGAGTGCTCCTCGGAGAGCGGATTCTCGATCGCCACTGCCCGGCGACGAGAGTCATCGACGGGCAGGCACAGGCGGTCGGCGAGGTCCGGTGCGGTGAATGTCCAGCCAACGACCTCATACAGCCCGCGCCCGACGAGCGTGTCGATCGCGCGGCGGCGCAGCCGCTGCGGAGGTGAGAGCAGCCCGTATGCACCGCGCCGCTTGGGCAGCGTGGCGGGCAGCTTCTCCAGGCCGTCGATGCGAGCGACCTCCTCGATCAGGTCGGCCTCCCGCGTGACATCGTCGCGGCGCAGCGCCGGCACGCTTACATCGAGCCCGTCCTCGGAGCTCTGCTCGCTCAGCGCTGGCGTCTGCTCGCCCGGACCGCCCTCGGCCTGGGCGTTTTCGGCCTCCGTCACCTGAAAGTCGAGCGCCCCGAGGATCTCCGCCTGACGCTCCCGTGTGATTGAGACCCCGAGGATCGCCTCCACGCGCGCGGAGCGCAGCCGGATCCTTCGCGGAGGCGGACCATCCCCGCCGATGTCGATCGTGCCCGGTGCGACGGTGGCGCCGCACAGCTCGATCAGCAGCTGCGTGGCGATCGCCTGGGCGTGCATGCACTGCTCGGGCTGGAGCCCCTTCTCAAAACGCGAGGAGGCCTCGCTGCGCAGCCCCAGTGCCCAGGAGGCACGGTGGATGGCGGGGCCGTTCCAGGTGGCCACCTCCAGCAGCACGCTCGTGGTCTCGGGCGCGACCTCCGAGCGCGCGCCGCCCATCAGTCCCGCGATCGAAGTGGGACCGTCGGCGTCGTCGATCACGACCGTCTCGGCTTCGAGGGTGCGTGTCTGGCCGTCGAGCGTGTGCACCTGCTCGCCTTCGCGCGCGCGGCGCACGGTGAGACTGGCACCGGCGACGCGGTCGAGGTCGAAGGCGTGCAGCGGCTGCCCGCTGAGCAGCATCGCGTAGTTGGTTATGTCAACCACGTTGTTGATGGGACGCTGCCCCGCAGCCATCAGCCGTGCCTTCAGCCAGGGCGGCGAGGGCGCGACGGTTACCCCGTGGAATACGCGCGCGGTGAAGCGGGGGCAGAGATCGGGACATTCGACTGCTACATGCGCGCCATCGAGCGCCCCGCCGGAGCCGAGGTCCTGCTCCCAAGGCGCAGGCGCGAGGGGCGCGCCTGTGGCGGCATGCAGCTCGCGCGCCACCCCGTACACGCCGAGGCAGTCGGGCCGGTTGGGCGTCACCTCGAGCTCGAGCACCTCGGTGGCAAGCGGCAGCACGCCTTCGAGCGGCGTGCCTGGCGTGAGCTCCACGCCGGGCAGAAGGTCTCCCAGCACCATGATCCCTTCGTGATCTGCGCCGATCGCGAGCTCGTCCTCGGCGAGGATCATTCCCTCTGAGGGCACGCCGCGCAGCTTGGCCTTCTTCAGCTTGCTGCCATCGGGCATCACCGCTCCGGGCCGCGCCACCGCCACGCTCTGCCCCGCCGCGACGTTGGCAGCACCACAGACGATCGTCGCGGGGCCCTCGGGCCGAGCCTCACCGAGATCGACCTCGCATACGCTGAGGCGGTCGGCGTCGGGGTGGCGCTCTGACTGGAGCACCCGGCCGATAACGAAGTTCTCCAGGGCGCGCACGCCGTGGTGGTGGATCGCCTCGACCTTTGTGCCGGTCATCGTGAGGCGCTCCTCGATGCCATGCACGTCAAGCGATGGATCGCAGTACTCGCGCAGCCATGTGAGTGGAACGCGCATCAGCCGAACTGCTCCAGGAAGCGCAGATCATTCTCGTAGTAGAGACGCAGGTCGGGAATGCCGTGGAGGAGCATCGCGACCCGCTCCACCCCCAGCCCCCATGCGAAGCCCTGCACCTTCTCGGGGTCGTAGCCGGGCGCGTTGCGCTCGCTGGTGGGAACGTAGGAGTACACGTTGGGGTCGACCTCGCCGGCGCCGAGCACCTCGAGCCAGCCCTCGCCCTTGCATAGGTAGCAGCGCGATCCATCCGCCAGAAAGCCCTTGCCCTCGCAGTGGAAGCAGGAGACATCAACCTCGACACTCGGCTCGGTGAAGGGGAAGAAGTGGGGCCGCAGGCGCACCTCGCGCGTATCGCCGAACACCGCGCGCGCGAAGGCAAGCAGGGTGCCCTTGAGGTCGGCGAGCGTGATGTCCTCATCGACCGCCAGCCCCTCCACCTGGTGAAACTGCGGCGTGTGGGTGGCGTCACTGTCAGGCCGGTACACACGACCGGGGATCACCACGTACAGCGGCGGAGGATGCGCTTCCATCGCGCGCACCTGCATCGGCGAGGTGTGCGTGCGCAGAACCGCGTCGGTGCCCACATAGAAGGTGTCCGTGCGCGCTCGCGCGGGGTGCGTGGGCGAGTGGTTGAGCGCGTCGAAGTTGTAGTGCACGCTCTCAATCTCCGGACCCTCCAGCACCGTGAAGCCGAGCCCGAGGAAGATGTCCTCGAGCAGCCGCTGCGTGGCGCTCAGCACGTGCAGGCGACCCACCGGCTGAGGCGGGCTGCCGGGCAGCGTCACATCCACGGTGTCCTCGTGCAATTTTGTCTCCAGCTCCGCCGCCCCGAGCTCGCCCGAGCGGGCCGCTAGCAGCTGCTCGAGCGCCTGGCGCGCCTGATTGGCCGCGCGTCCCACGGCGCCGCGTTCCTCAGGCGGCAGCTGGGCCACGCCGCGCAGCAATTGCGGCAGCTCGGCCTTGCGTCCAAGGTGGCGCACGCGCAGCTCCTCCAGCATCTCGCTCGTGGAGGCGGACGCGATCTCCCGCTCGGCGAGTGCGCGCAGCTCTTCGACTCGTTCGCTCATACCGGGGGGACCCTAGAGGGTGGCGCAGCCGGCCGGAGGCCGGCTGGCCGGGCCCCTCTTTTTTCGATCTGAGGTGGGGCATCCGGCTGTAGGCCGGCGAGCCTGGGTGGACGGACGGTCCTTCCCTCCCGATCGCTCACTGCATACAGCGCGATGGTGGCCGCCATCGCAGCGTTCAGCGAGTCGGTCGCGATCGGAATGCGCGCCAGACGCTCGCACCGAGCCACCACCCCGGCGGGCAGCCCCTCGCGCTCGGACCCGATGAGCACCGTCAGCGGAGGCTGAAGGTCCACCTCGCTCAGCGGCTCCCCTGAGTGAGCGACCAGCGCCAGGCGCGCACCAGGAAGCTCCTCGATTGTGTCCGCATGGGCTAGGGTCACGCCGAAGATCGCCCCCATGCTTGCCCGCACGGCCTTGGGCGAGTGGGGGTCCGCGCAGCCGGGACCCAACGCAACGCTGGAGGCGCCAAACGCCGCGGCAGCGCGCAGGACAGTACCCACATTGCCGGGGTCGGCGAGGCCGTGCAGATACACGCACAGCGGCCCCACCGCGCGCTCGCTCCAGCGCTGCTCGTATACGCCGAGGGCACGTGTGCCCGACCCCAGCGTGGAGACCTCGGCGAGCAGCTTGGGATCCAGCTCGGTCAACTCACGCGCGTCGATCTCCTCCCCGAGTGCGGCCCCGGCGGCGCGATAGCCCTCCAGCATCGGCCGACCCCAGTGTCGCGCGGCGGCGATCAGATCCTCGCCCTCGGCCACGAAGCGCAGGCTGCGCTCGCGCTCGCGGCGGCGGCGCAGGCGGCGCAACTCCTTCAGACGGGGATTGTGGGCTGAGCTGATGGTTGTCATGAGCGGTGTGGGTTCTGGGGCGGAATATTGGCGACTGTGTGAGACGCAACGATTGGGGCACAAAAAAGGCGCCGGCCTCGAAAGAGAGCGGCGCCCGGGAGGCTTGCTTGTCGGTGGCCAGGATCAGGCAGCCGACGCCTCGCGGGCAACCTCGGTGAAACGTCGGAATGTGTCGGCGTCGCGTACGGCGATGTCCGCGAGCACCTTGCGATCGAGCTCCACGCCGGCGAGCGCGAGCCCGTGCATGAACTGCGAGTAGCTCATCCCGTTCTGACGCGCGGCAGCGTTGATGCGGGTGATCCACAGCCTGCGGAAGTCGCGCTTGCGGTTGCGCCGGTCGCGGTAGGCGTAGGAGTCGGCCTTGAGCAGGGCCTCCTTGGCGCGCTTGTAGTTGGAGTTGGCTTCGCCGCGGAAGCCCTTCGTGCGCTCCAGCGTGGCGCGCCGTTTCTTGCGCGCGCTGACCGACCGCTTGACCCTGGTCATTTGCCGACCCCCAGCATCCGCTTGATACGTGGCGTGTCATCCGCGGAGATCATCGCGGCCTGGCCGAGCGTGCGCTTGCGCTTGGGCGACTTCTTCTCGAGGATGTGACTCGTGAAGGGATGCCGGCCGCGCACCTTGCCGCTTGCTGTGACCTTGAAGCGCTTCTTGGCGCCGGAATGGGTTTTCATCTTGGGCATCGCGAGCCGAGATTATGGCAGACCGCCCGCCCTGAGCGGACGCTGCCCGCTAGGAGGCCGCTGTCTCGGGCGAGCTGGTCGCTGCTGGCTCGCTCGCGGAGAGAGCCTCAGCAGCTGACTCCGCGGCCTCAGCGGAGTCAGCTGAGACGGCGCCCTCGGGCGAGGTGGCCTCCTCGCCATGCTCCTCCTCGTGCCCATCGGCGCGCCCCGCGAGCACGGCCTTCGAAGGTCCCAGCATCATCGTCATGTTGCGCCCGTCCTGGGTGGGGCGCTGCTCGACGGTGCTCAGCTCCGCGAGCTCCTCGGCGAGGCGATCGAGGATCATCGTGCCGCGCTCGGGGTGGGTGACCTCGCGCCCGCGAAACATGATCGTGATCTTGACCTTGTCCTTGTGGCGCAGGAAGCGTTCGACGTGGCCCTTCTTGGTGTCGTAGTCGTGCTGGGCGATCTTGGGGCGAAACTTGATCTCGCGGATCACGATCTGCTGCTGGTGCTTGCGCGCCTGCTTGAGCTTCTGGGCCTGCTCGTACTTGTACTTGGAGTAGTCGAGCACCCTGCAGACGGGCGGACGGGCCTCGGGGGCGACCTCCACCAGATCGAGGTCGCGCTCCTGCGCAAAGCGCAGCGCATCGGGGGTCTTGAGCACCCCGACCTGATTGCCCTCATCGTCGATGAGACGAACCTCGGGCACGCGGATGCGCTCATTGACCCTGGTGAGGTCCCGCTCGGGCGGGCGCCGGTCGAATCTGCGAGGGACCGGCACTAGCTGTGGTGGCGACGCGTCAAGCTTGCTCTACGCGCTCGGCTGTGAATGGGTACTGGGCGTCAACGGGGGCGAGTATAGCGGCGCCGAGGCGACAAGGCTAGGGCCGCTGGCACTCCGCGGAGAGCTGCTGGATCAGCTCGGCAAGTGGCAGGGCTCCTGCGTCTCCGACCTTGTGGCGGCGCAAGGAGACGGTGCCATCCCCCATCTCACGCTCGCCGACGACGAGCATGTTCGGGATCTTGCGCAGCTCGGCCTCGCGAATCTTGCGTCCGATCGACTCGCCGCGATCGTCGAACTCGACGCGCAGGCCGGCGCTGCGCAGGTGCTCGTACACCTGCGCGCCGTACTCGTTGAAGCGATCGGAGACGCTCAGCACGATCGCCTGCACCGGCGTAAGCCACAGCGGGAGCTCGCCACCGTAGTGCTCGATCATGATCCCGATGAAGCGCTCGTAGGAGCCGAAGGCGGCGCGATGGATCATCACAGGACGGTGCTCGGCGTTGTCGGCGCCGGTGTAGGTGAGGTCGAAGCGCTCGGGCATCGAGTAGTCCAGCTGCACGGTCCCCAGCTGCCAGGAGCGTCCGAGGGAGTCGGTCATGTGCATATCGATCTTCGGCCCATAGAAAGCGCCATCGCCCGCATTGAGCTCGTAGCTGAGGCCCCGTTCCTGCAGCACACTCGTGAGCTTGCCCTCGGCGCGGTCCCACAGCTCATCGCTGCCGATGCGCTGCTCGGGGCGCGTGGAGAGCTCGATGCGCATGTCGAAGCCAAACAGCTCGTAGCTGGCGAATGCCTGCTCCAGGCATCCCCCCACCTCCTGCCCAACCTGCTCCTCAGTGCAGAAGATGTGCGCATCGTCCTGCGCGAAGTGGCGTGCGCGTAGCAGGCCGTGCAGCACGCCTGATGCCTCGTTGCGGTGCAGCAGTCCGGGCTCTGAGTAGCGCACGGGCAGGTCGCGATAGGAGTGCTGCTGGCTCTTGAAGAGGTGTGCGTGCCCGGGGCAGTTCATCGGCTTCACCCCCATCTCGCGCTCCTCGACCTGCACCGTGAACATGTTCTCGCGGTACTTGCCCCAGTGCCCGGAGATCTTCCACAGCTCGGCGTCGTAGATGAGTGGGGTCTTGACCTCTGTGTAGTCACGCGCGGCGTTCATCTCCCGCGAGAGCGCAACCAGCGAGTTGTAGATGCCGGTGCCGGCCGGTAGCCAGAATGCCGCGCCGGGCGAGATGTCGGAGAAGTGAAAGAGCCCGAGCTCGCGCCCGAGTTTGCGGTGGTCGCGTTCCTTGGCGCGCTCGATCAGCTCGAGATGTTCCTGCAGCTGGGCCTTGGTGGGAAACGCGGTGCCGTAGATGCGGGTGAGCATCGGGCGCTTGGAGTCTCCGCGCCAGTAGGCCCCAGCGACAGACTGCAGCTTGAAGGCGCCGACTGTGGCGGTAGTGGGCGCGTGCGGTCCGCGGCAGAGATCGGTGAAGGGCCCGTTCGTATACAGCGAGACCGTCTCCAGCGGCTCGCCCTCGCCGACTTCGGCCGCGCGAACGAGGTCGTCGATCAGCTCGACCTTGTAGTCCTGATGCTCGGCCGCGAAGCGCTCGCGCGCCTGGGCGACCGGCACGTCCTCGCGTAGGAAGGGCTCGCCGGCTTTGACGTGGGCGCCCATACGCTCTTCGATCGCGGGGAAGTTCTCGGCGGAGATCGAGATGCCCTCGGGGAAATCGAAGTCGTAGTAGAAGCCGCCATCGATCGCCGGCCCAATCGAGATCTTCACACCGGGGTAGAGCTCCATCACGGCCGTGGCGAGCACATGTGCGGCGTCGTGGCGGATCAGGCGCAGTGGCTCCTCGCCGGCGCTCTTGGCGGTGAGAATCGCGATGTGCACGCCGTTGGGAAGCGCGCGTGCGAGATCGCGCAATTGCGGCGCCTCCCCAGCCTCGGGATGGGTCACCTCGATCGCCAGCGCCGCACGCGCGAGGCCCGCCCCTATCGCAGCCGCCGCGTCGGCGCCGGTTGCACCGTCGGGAAGCTCCAAGGGCGTTCCGTCGGGGAGTTTGAGCTCGATCGACATGACTGTCGAGGAGCCTACTGAAGGCCTCGCTCGGGATGACACCGAGCGCCTGTCCCAAGACTTCCGGCAACGCCTGGAGGCGTTCCGTGCACGGCGGCCATGAACGCCCGCGACCCACTGCTGTTTTGAGCCAGGCATTGCAGGCGATAGGCATCACGTGCGCCGGATGGCTGCGGGCTCCCCTGGGTCACCCTGCGCTAGCGCCGCGGGCGGAGCGACTTGTCTACACAGACAATTGTCTGCTCTTTCTGACATGATTGGCATATGAACAACAGCGAGACGATCTCAATCATCCTCTCCCCCGCCCAAGTCGACCAGGTGGTGCGGGCGGCCGCGCGAGGGACCACACCCGGCTTCTCGACTCTGATCTCGAGCAAGCTCAAACTCGACAGCTCGCCGGCAGATGGCGTTGCCAGCGGCCCATCACATTCCGGCGGCGGCGGGTATCTGCCTGTCAACGAGGACGCGCGGCTCTCGCGCTCGCTGCTGCGAGGCCTCTCGATCCTCACCTGCTTCGGAGCCGACAACAGCGAGCGAGGCATAATCGATATGGCAAGCCAACTGGAGATGAGCCCCAGCACGACACACCGCTACGTGAGCACGCTGGTGGAGCTTGGGCTGCTCGAGCGCAGTCCGAGGACACGCAAGTATCGCCTCGCACTGGCCCCGGGCGAAGGAAGCACGAGCCCGAAGCCCTCCGAGAACGCACGCACCAAACCCAAAAGACGCGCCAAGGCGAGGACCTGAGCCCGCAGGTGAAGGCTGATGCCCTATCCGCCGGATCGCCGCTGCACAAGCCAATCTCGCACTAGCGAGACTTGAGCTTCGTCGAGCGAACCGGCGCGCGCAGCCGCGGCAAGCGCCTCGTCGATCGTCGTGAGCGTGGTGTGGCGCAAACCAAGAGCCTCAATCCGCTCATGCGCGCTGGGAAGCTCGTAGCTGGCGATTGTGAGGACATCCTCGACGGGGAAGCCGGCCTCGCGCAGGTTCTCGGCGGCGGCCAGGAGACTGCCGGCAGAGAACGCCAAATCCTCGATCACCAACATGCGGGAACCCTGCGGCGCAAATCCCTCAACCGCACGCTCCTTGCCCCACGCCTTGGCCTGCGAGCGCACATAGAGGAAGGGCAGCGCGAGTCGATCTGAGAGCCACGCGCCCCAGGGCACTCCGGCGGTCGCGGTTCCAGCGATCGCGGCGGGAGGGTCTTCTCCGGAGATGAGGTCCACCATCGCATCGACAACCTCACGGCGCTCCCGCACGTGCCCGAGGAGCTGGCGATTGTCGACGTAGACGGGGCTTTCCACGCCAGAGGTGAGACGAAAGAAGGGCGCGGTCCTGAAGGCAACGGCACCCGTGCGTACGAGCGTATCGGCGATCCTCGCGGCGAGAGCCTGCCGCTCGCTGACGCTCACGTAGGTGTCGAGGCTGGAGGTTTGGGCTGCTGGGGCCCCCGAGCGTGTCTCATCGATCCCATGCGGCCATTCTGCCATGGGCTGAAAACCCTCGCAGTTCGCGGGTCTCCACATCGCGGCCCTCAGGCATAGCCGATCAGGGCGAAGCTCCCGAGCGCCGAGCCGAGGCTCGCTTCGGCATGGTCCACCAGTACACGGGCCGCCGCGTAGCGCGCCGGCATGCCGGCGTGAGCCGCGGCGGCCAGGACGGAATACGCGTCACGCGTGCGCCACAGGGCTGTCGAGAGCGCAGCGTGAGCCCAGCCTGCGACAGGAGGCGGCTGCAACGTTGAGAGCGATTCGGCCGCTCCAGCGAGCCCAGCAGCCAACCGCGTGGCGAGTGCGGCGAGATTGGCAGGCGATACGCTCGAGCGCATCGCGAGGCGCAGTGTTCGGCGCATGTTGTCTGCGTGCCCGATGGCCGCGGCGACGAGGCGAGCGTAACCGGTGTCGGGGGTGAGCAACTCATAGCTCTGGGCTTCGGCCTGCAGCGTGAGCTGGGCCGCGATCTGTTCGCACGTCCTCATTTCCCTCGTTGAGCGCATCACAGCAGGTGCGTAGCAAACGAGGAGCGTCGTGCCTGTCGAGTTGGGGATCGCGTAGAGCGTGAGGGTGTGGTGAAAGCCCGGAGCGCTCACGTGTCGATAGCGATAGGCCTGTGAATCCATGAGATCCACCACTTCACCCATGGGAGCCTGCGGCATACGGGCGAAGAACTGCGCAGGCAGGGGACTCGGCCCACCCCCGGTCAACCTGCCGGCGATCAACCCTGTAGAGGCAGTGACACCTCTTGGCGCCAACAGCAACGGCTGGGCGATTGACAGTCCTGGAATTTGGGGAGCTCGCGCCGTCGCCTGCCATCCCGAGGCGGCGGGGTAGGCGAGCACGGTTGGGCTGGATATGGCGAGCATCCTTGCCGACTGGGTGCCCACTCGGGCCCGCCCGATGCTCGAGGTGCTGGGAGCGCTCACCGCGCCTACAACGTATCCCAGGAGAGCGACCGTCAGGAGCATTGGTATCGCGTTGAGAAGCACGCGGCGCTGGTGGTTCCCCATCAGCCCGAGCTGTCGAAGGACCCGCTGTTGCTGTTGCTGTTGCCGTTGCCGCCGCCGTTGCCGTTGCCATTGCCATGACCGCTGCCGCCGCCGTTCCTCCCACCGTCCGCGCCGCCGTTGGCCCCGCCATTGCCACCGCCCGAACCGCTCCCGCCGCGGCTTGCAGGCGCCTTGGACGGACTCGGGGGAGTCGCGCCTGCCCCTACCGACCCACCCCCAACCCTGACGGGCGCCGCCGAGGGCCTTTGCGGCGCGAGATGCCTCGTGGCGGGCGTCGGAGGTGACGCGACAAGCGCCACCGCTGCACTGGGCGCAGAGGAGGCCGCAGGAGAAACAGGAGAATGACGATGGGCGTGGACTGGCCGCGCCGGAAAGTTCGGGAGTGCAGGAACGGCGCCCAGGCTCGCTGGTACACCGCCGCCACTCGGGACAGGCGAGAGCCCAGCGGAGGTTCCTCTGATTGCTGGCGCCCCGTTGGTGCCCGTTGCGCGAGCGAGCGCGAAAGCGCCAACGAACACGGCGAGCGCACCTGAAACCAGAAGCACAAGCAACCGACCCTCCATGTGTCGGCGATAGTGCATTTCGCGCAGGCGATAGCCGCTTTCTCGTAGGCGATAGCCGTTCTCGCGCAGGCGATAGCTCATTTCCCTCAGCATCATGAGGGGCACGCTACGGGCTTGGTCCCCGCGGGGTCAAGACATGTGTCGAGGCGTTGGGGCAGCTTGCCGCGCCGAACCTGAAAACGGGTGTACTTGCCAATCTCACCTTGCGCGGAAACACGAATCACGAGAACTGCTCCCGCAGAGAGAGATCGCTCGAACTGCTTGAACTCAATCACCACCACTCCCGCCTTGCCGGCCGCGGCGATACGGCTCTCGGGCTTGTGCGGGCAGCCGCGTCCGCGACACCACACCGTTATCCGGGCCTGTGCGGGCGCTTGCACGGTGAGCAGTCTCAGCCTCGCTCCCTTGGAGGTGTCGGCACCGGCGATCCGCACGATCGGGAACGGCTGCATCAATGTCGCGAAGGGTGAACGCGTCACCGTCCCGGGGGTGGTCGTACTCGATGCGGTTGTGGTCGGGGCCGAGGGAGTGGTTGCTGTGTCCGTCGTTGTCGCTGGCGCCTCAGTTGTGGTTGTTCCGCCAACTGCCGTAGTCGTCGTGGATGGAGCTGCGGTTGCGGTCCTCGTGGTGGTCGTTGTGGTCGTCCTGGTCGTTGTCGAGGTGGCAGTTGAGGTGGCAGTTGAGGTGGTGGTCGTCGTCGTGGTGATGGGGGGCGCCAGCGCGATCGTAAAGGTCGACGCCTGGCTCACCCGGAGGTTGCCGGCTTCGTCGGACTGTTCTGCCTGAGCGGTGTAGGTGCCTTCCGCGAGCGCGACAACCGGGCCGATGGACCATACGTTTCCAGTTGGCTGCGCTTGGAGGGTTCGTATCGGGCCTGCGGATGTGTCCGTGCCAGCGTAGATCTTCAACTCGACCGATGGGATGTCCCCCGGCGCCACGCCGGCATTCCCGCTGAAACTCGGCGTTGTAGTTTCGACGGTCTGCGCAAGCGCCGTCAGTGTCACCTTCGGGCCCTTCTGCTTGACGGTGAACGTCCGGGCCGTGCTTTTGCTCACGTTGCCTGCTTCATCGGACTGTTCGGCCTGGGCGGTGTAGATCCCGTCTTCAAGGGAGGCCACCGGACCGGCCGACCATTCGCCCTCGGCTTGCGTGACTTCGAGCGTCTGCACGAGTTCGCCGGATATACCGGCGCCGGCGTAGATCCTCAGCCTGATCGACGTAAGGTCCCCTGCTGCGATACCGGCGCTTCCGTTGAAGCTGGGGGTTGGATCGGTTGTGAGCGATGGGACAGAGGTCAGGGAAACCGTAGGTGCGAGCGTGTCCACTGTGAACGTGACCGATTCGCTCCTGGCGGTGTTGCCGGTTTCGTCGGACTGTTCAGCACGTACCGTGTAGAGACCGTCGGCCAGGCCGCCGAAGGCCGCCGACCAGCTCCCACCGGATGCCTGAACCTGGAGCGTCTCGAGTGGGGCATGTGCCCCACTCGAGGTGCCGGCGAAGAGCTTGATCGTGATCGTGGGCAGGTCGCCTTCGGCTGTGCCCGCGGCGCCCTCCACGACAGGAGCGTGGGTGTCACTCCAACCGTTCTCAATGGGAGCGGTCAGGGTGATGTCGGGCGGCGTGGTGTCGATCGTGAATGTTCGCGCCGCACTCGCCGAGATGTTGCCGGCTTCGTCGGACTGTTCGGCTTGGGCGGTGTAGGTGCCATCCGCCAACGGCTGGGGGCTCGCCTGCCAGGCCGGGCCATTGGGACTGACTTCAAGCGTTTGCACAGGAGGGCCAACGGCAAGCGAGCCAGAGTAGATTTTCAGCTTCACCAATCCGAGGTCGCCGGGCGCGACACCGGCCTCTCCGCCAAAGCTCGGGGTTGATTCGCTCGTGGGCGAGGCGATCGCGGACAGCGTCACCGACGGCGCGAGGGTGTCCAGCGTGAAGGTTACCGGTACGCTCGCACCGACTTCGAGCAGGAGATTGGTCTGGGTCGCCTCGACGGTATAGGTCCCATCGGCGAGCGGTTCGCTCAAATCGCGCGACCACGTTTCTTCAAACAAAGGAAGCACAGTGAAGGTCTTCACCGGTACGCCTTCTGCAGCGCTGCCGGCGTAGATGGTCAATGTGACTTCGTCGAGGACGTCGTTGGTTGCGCCTGCGAAGGTGGGTGTGCTGGTTCCGAGGGAGCTCCCACCTGATGGGTTCACGATCGTCACCGTGGGCGGGTTGGCGAGCGCGATTCCTGCGGGACCTACCGTAGTAGCGACCAGCGTGAGGACTAGAACGCGCAGGAATCCGCTCGCGATGCGTCTCACCGACGCCTGTTCAGGCCATTCCATCCTTTTGCAAGCCTACCGGCGCAGGGCACAGTCGGGCGGCGTGCGTAGTTCCACGCACTCGCCCGACCATCGCATCTACGAGGTTGCGAATTCGGTGTCGGGTGGACGCTCGGGCGGTACGCCGGCGTCAGTCCGCGGCGGGCTGGGCGTCTGACGCGAATGTGCTCGGCGAGGAGGTAGGAGCCGATCACGGCGGTATCTATGCGGCGCTGGACCAGGGACCTGACAAGGCTCAGGTCTACGTCCCGGATCGCGGCATCGCCGCCTGATGCGCTCCCTGGGCAACGCCACTCGTTATGCCGAGCTTTCGCGAGCGCTCACGCATCGCGTCTACGACGAGCCTGGAGCAGCGCTGTCGCTCCAGGTGGGGAGCAGCTCGAGTTGCTCGGCGATTGCGACGGCGCCGTCGCGGCGGGCGAGCGCTGTGGCCATCGCGCTCGCGCCGTACTTCAGCGCGGGATCCTGAAGCGCCTTCACGGTTAGCTGTCGTAGCTTTCGTGGTGAGGCGTTCCTAGGAGCCCGGACGCCTGCGCCCGCGAGGACGACGCGCGCAGCGTTGTCGGGCTGGTCGCGCCCGCCAGGGATGCACAGCAGCGGCACACCATCCGCGAGCGCAGCGTTGACCGTCTGCCAGCCCGCGTGTGTGATCACGAGCGCGGTGTGTGGGAGCACCATGCGGTGCGCCAGGAAGGCCACGGCATGGGTGTTGCCGGGGATACGCAGAAGCTCGGTATCGAGCGCCGGCCCTGCCGTGAGCAGCACACGGACCGGTAGGGGGGCGAGCGCATCGAGAACGCGCTGCACGGACTTCGCCTGGTCCATGTAGCTCGTGCTGAAGCTGACGAGGACGAGCGGATCGCGGTTTGTGTCGGGCCACGGGGAGCGCCACTCTCCCGCAAAGGGCTCGAACGCGGGGCCGACATAGCTCACATTCGCTGGAAGAGCACCTCGGCTCGAGAAGTCCAGCTCAGGCGCAGTCATCACATAGATCGCCTCGACGCCGAGCAGCTGCGCGTACCAGTCCTCCAGGGGTTCTAGACCCTGCTCTGCTCGTGCCTGGTTGAGCACCGGCAGGCCGGTCGCGAAAATCGGCGGGCGGCGCGGTTGAGCAGCCGGTCGCGCATCACACCAACCCGGCCCGCCATTGGCCGCAGTCCGCTCCCGAGCGGCGGCGAGCCGTCGATCGGCACCGGGAAAGGACAATGCACCAGCGCAACCGCCGGCACACCGGTACCCTCGGCTGCCACCGCCGCACCCGGCAGCATCCAGTCGAACACCACAACATCTGCCGGCCATCCCTCCAGCAGCTCGCCGCATTCACGGCAGGTGTCGAGCAGCAGGCCGACCAGCAGATTGTCGCGGACCCGCAGTGCGGCGCCGATCCTCGTGTAGGCCTCCCAGTCGCGTATCGAGTCGTTTTCGCGCTGGGACATGTCCATGTTGGGCAGCGCCCGCCGGAACTCCACAAACTGCGCCCCAGTGCCCTCGACGCGCTCCCGTGCTGCGCGATGCGCGAGCACCCGAACCTCGTGATCACGCTCAACCAGCCGACGCGTCAACGCGAGCTGCGGCGGCGCATTACCACTAAACGCAAGCAAAACCTGAAAGACACGCACACCAACCATTATGAACCTGCCACACTCAGACCCTCTCGGGTGGGCCGCGCACTCGATCGCCTGCGCGACCTCCGAGCGTGTCGCCCAAGGATCATTAATGGTTGATGGCCAGACTGAGCGCGCCTAGTGTCCTGCGCGGCGGTCCTGCGCGGCGCGCGAATGTCCACGAGTTGTCAGCTATGGAGGCGTTCCCCGCTGCGCAGCATGTCGAGGTACTTGGCGACGCGGCGAGCGCGTGTTTGTGGGCGTCTGGCGTCGTTGATGCGCCAGATGATCGCGTAGCGGTTGTGGGCGTCGAGCTCCGCGAACGCAGCCGCCGCCTGCGGATCGCGGTCGAGCTCGCGTTGCAACTCCTCAGGGACCGTGGCGTTGCGCTGTCCCGCGTATGCGGTGTCCCATCGGCCGTCGGCCCGGGCACGTTCGACCTCGCCGAGTCCGGCAGGTCGCATCCGCCCGGCGGCGATTAGCCGTTCGGCTTTGTCGCGGTTGATTTCCGACCAACGACTTCGGTTCGAGCGTGGTGTGAAACGTTGAAGCCAGTGCTCCTCGTCGTGGCGTGCCTTCTGTCCGTCGATCCATCCGAAACAGAGCGCCATCTCGACCGCCTCGGCGTAGCTCATCGATGGCTTGTTTGAGCCCTTCTTCGCGAGCTTGAGCCAGATTCCCGCATTGCGATCATGGTTGGCTTCGAGCCACGCCTCGAAGGCCGTCGCGCTCGCGAACTCGATGACATCGCCGGCAGCTTTGCGTTTCTCGACCGCTGCGGTCACGAGTGTCTAACCATTTCGCCGTCGCCGGACGAGTGGGAGCCGAAGCCCACCACCTCCAACCCACTTGGGCCGGCCTCGAGTTCTCGGGTGGAGGCTGGCGCGACGCGGACGGCCACAAGGGGTTCTAGCTCGAAGCGCTCCTCGTCCGCCGTAATACATCCGCTACCGGTCAGCGCCACGTAGATCTCCTCAGCCAAATGGTGTCGGTGCGCCCATCCCCCAGGCCGGGCCACAGTGAAGGGTCGTCGACCAGCACCGCATCCTCGACCAGGCCTGCCAGAAGCGCGTCGATATGGACCGTGTCGATTGAGGCGTGGAACTTGGGTCGGCTCAGGACCTTCACCAGCTCGGCCAGAAGCAGGGGGCTGACGACCAGATCGAAGTCGCCGTCAGCCCATTGATCGAGGATCTGTGCTGGACTGCCCCGCGGCGATAGCAGCGCCGACACGAAGACGTTGCAATCGAGGACGATCCGTGGCACTCAGCGACGGGAGGCGTGCTGTTCTTGGACTGCTACCCGCATGGCCTCTTCCTCGCTCATGCCGGGGTCTGCCGCTCGCCGGTCGGCAAGAATTGCCTTGATCCGTTCGCGACCGCTCGACATCGCTAGATAGCGCTCGTACGACAGCACGACGGCCTCGGGGCGGCGGTGTGCACCGATCACTACCGGATCGGCGTCTGCGCCGCGCGCGCGGAAGCCCGCGAGAAGAGAGGGCAGCTTTGCCCGTGCTTCTCGCGTGGGAAGAACCTCATCTACCCGTGGACTCATGTCCCGATCATAGCGGGAGGTGTACACCTATGGATACACTTTCTGCTATCTACAAGCCGCCGGCGCGCCCTTCATGGTCGCGCCCCAGCGCATTTGAAGTACCACGCAAGTATAAAAATTTGCAGGCATTTTGTGGATGGGCGATACTGGGCTCGAACCCGGCCGGGGGGCTCGGGCCGGGTGCTGTCCCGCATGATTGCTGGGCTCGGGTGATCTTGAGTTCTCTGAGATTCGCTCAGAATGGAACCACTGACATGGGGTCTGATGCCATTTGCTAAACGCGATTTGGAGGCCGCTCTCAGCTTCCCCGCTCGCTCAGCAAGATGTCAACCTGCTCTCGCATCTCAGTCATCGCTTTGTCCTGCGCTCGCACTACCGCGAGGAGAGCACGGAAGGCGTGCTGTGTTTCATCCTCATTAACGTACATTTCCACCGACGTGTAGAGGTGCTCAGGAGTCATATCTGGCTTTCTGATCGCTTGCTTGCGGCATGGCATCTTACTTGCCGCACCCGGACACAGACCAGATGCACCTCGGGTGCCCGATGCCCTGAACGGGGCCTCTACGAACGCTCACAGAGGCCCGAAAAACGGCGCCTGCTCGGACCCCGTGCATCTGGTCTGCCCGAGCCTACGAAGTCGGGAGAGCCGCGCACGCTTGCTCGCTTACGCGGTCGGCCTGTAGGCCGCGCAGATGGTCGCTGCGCCTTTCGTGTACGGCGCGCCGTTCCGTCGGAGGATCGCCGACTCACGACGTAGGCTGTGCCGGTGCCGAGGATCGCCAGCTTCGGCGGTGTGGTCGTCAAGCTCTACTTCGGCGACCATCCGCCGCCACAGGTCCACGTATACGCCGGGCGAATCGGACACCCATGAGTCAAAGCGGCGCGCTTCTCGATCGACACCGGCGAGCTGATCGACGGCGGCCTGCCGTCAGCGAGCGTGGCCATCGTCACGAACTGGTGCGTGCGGCATCGCGAGGCCCTGCGGACCGATTGGCAACGCGCTCGGCGCAACCTGCACCCGGTCGGGCGCTACGATCAGTAGACGATGGAGCCTGCCATTGCCCCCGAGATGGTCGTCGTGATCCCACGGCGAGCGCACACCGTCCGCATCGTGTTCGCCGACGGCGAGGTGCGCGACGTGGACATCACCCCCCTGCTGGACACCCCCGCCTTCTCCCCCCTGCGCGACCCCGCCATGTTCGAGCAGGTCGCCGTGGATGAGCAGACAGGCACGATCACATGGCCGGGCGACGTTGACCTCGACCCCGACGTGATCTACGCGGCGCTGGACCTCGGACCCGACAAGGCCCAGGTCTATGTCCTGGACCGCAGCATCGCCGCCTGACTTGCCCCCTGCGCAACGCGCTTGCGCAGGAAACGGAACCAAATTGGAACCTCAAAGGCCTCCGAGAGGCCGAAAACCCCGCTGTTTGCAGGGCCGAAGGCCGATGGGCGATACTGGGCTCGAACCAGTGACCTCCGCCTTGTCGAGGCGGCGCTCTCCCAGCTGAGCTAATCGCCCTGGGCAGATAAAGCCTATCAATGCACACTGCCACGCTGCCGTGATGGACCTCGCGCAGCGAGGCCCATCGAGGTGAGGCGTCCCGAGGCCTGGCAGAGCTTCAGGGCATCCGATTCTGAGGTCGTAATCAAGGAATGATCACTTCATCGCCTTCGCTTTCCGCGCCGGGCGATTCCTCACCGGCGGAGGCTTCGCCGGGAGCAATAGCACCGCTCTGGCCCGAGCCGCCTTCAACGCCGCCGCCGCTGGATTCCACACCGCCGCCCCCGCCCGTTTCGACTTCGCCCGAGCCATTCGATGGGCCATATGGCGTGCTGCGGCCCGGCGACTGCGGACTGCCGTATCCCCCTTCGGACTGGGCGGCGCTCTGGACGGTCGAGGCAGAGGTCACACCGTTGCCCGCCTCGATCTTCTTCACCGCGGCAGCTACCGTGTTGGAGGAGATTGCGAATCCCACGCCGGTGCTCCCTGGCTGGGAGCCTTCGGCCTGGCGCGCATCGCTTGCGATCTGCGAGTTGACGCCGATCACATCGCCCTGAGCATCGATCAGTGGCCCCCCTGAGTTGCCCGGATTGAGCGCCGCATCGGTCTGGATGGCACCGGCGATCGTCGCACCGTCGGGCGCGGAGATTTCGCGATCCAGCGCCGAGACAATGCCCCTCGTGAGCGTCTCTTCCAGACCATAGGGACTACCGATCGCATACACGGCAGCGCCAATCTGGAGCGAACTCGAACTCACTAGCGTCAGCGGCTTCAAGCCGAGACCGGATGGATCAATACGAATGAGCGCCAGATCCTCGTTGGCTTCTTCGCCAACGATCGTTGCGCTTGCGGTCTTCTTCGAGGACCCGTTGGCGTCGACGGTGAGGCTCCTCGCGCCCTCGATCACATGGTCGTTCGTCAAGATCAGCCCTTCATCATTGAGCACGATTCCCGTGCCCTCATCCTCGCCCTCCGGGGTGATCGCCTTGATCGAGACGACACCGCTCGAATCGCGCCGGTAGATCTGTGTGGCACTGAGCGTCGTCGAGGAGACCTGCCGGCGAGCGCCCGCTGCCGAGTTGCCGGCGCTCGATGGGCTCGCTGTTCCTGGGGCCGGTGTCGAGCTCCGAGTACCAACGCTGCGGGTGGCGCCCAGCGCGAGTACCGCGACGAACGCGAAAGCTGCTCCGGCAATCGCCGCGAGCAATAGGGGTGCAACTGGGCGCCTCATGGCCACCTCCGTCTCTTGGGGACGTAACCATCGTGCGCACCCTTGCTGCGCAGGCGATAACAATGTCCCCAAGCGCCCCTAAGTGCTTTCGAAAGAGTTGATAACCAGTCGAGAACTGCTCGCAAGGGCACAACGCACGATCAGCCGCGTGTAACGCTCCGCCGGCAGCCCTACCGAGGTCCCTCGGCGCCGCCGCGGCCCGATACCCTATGGGTCTCTGGGCGACGTGGCGGAGTGGCTACGCAGCGGCCTGCAAAGCCGTCTACACCGGTTCGATTCCGGTCGTCGCCTTGGAAAAGCTCTGCAAATCGGCACCTTTTGGCCGGGCAAGCCAGTCGCGGACCGTGTGGCGATAGTCGACCTCGTCAAGACCCCTCTCCGCCCCGCGCCCGACGCGAACGCCGGCATCGCGCCGGTGAGCAACACATCGACTTGTCGGCGACGAGCGATAAGTTTTCAAAGTGAGCCGAGTCCCTGTGTATATGACCCTGACCGCGAAACGAGGAGATCGTTCGATGCGCAAAGCTGCGGCCTCTCTGTTCCTGTCCCTCGCGGGTGCCGCCAAGCAGTCGGACGACCTCGTGACCGAGGTGGATGACGCCACGGAGGCGAACCTGAAGGGCATCTCACGATGACCATCGTCATTACCGCCTTTGAGCGGTCGCCCGATGGCGGTAAGGGCCTGGCGCGCGATACGCGCGTTCGCTGGGCGCTTGAGGAGGTGGGCCTGCCCTACGAGGTTCGCCTTGTCTCGTTCCGCGCGAAGAAGGAGCCCGCGCATCTGCGCCTTCATCCTTTCGGCCTGATTCCGACCTATGAGGAAGGCGATCTTGTCTTGTTCGAGACAGGCGCGATCGTCCTCCACATCGCCGAGCACCATGCGGGACTGTTCTCGGAAGATGCCAATGCGCGGGCGCGGGCAATCACCTGGATGTTCGCCGCGCTCAATACCGTGGAGCCACCGATCCTCGAACTCGTGGCCGCCAAGTTCGCGGAGGGTGAGGAGCCATGGGCCGAGGAGCGCCTGCCTCTGGTCAAAGACCGCATTCGCGATCGGCTGGTCCAACTTTCTGCCCGCTTGGGCGATGCCGACTGGCTCGATGGGGACTTCAGCGCTGGTGACCTCATGATGGTGTCGGTGCTGCTCAGGCTTAGACCTTCGGGCCTCCTGGATGAGTTTCCGAAACTGGCCGCCTATGTCGTCCGCGGCGAAGCGCGGCCCGCATACGAACGGGCTTTCGCCGCCCAATGGGCAATCAACGCAGCTCATTCGCAAGCAGACCCCGCCCGTAAGGCGGTATGAGTCACGACAAGTGGAGGTGGCAGATGGCTGAAGCAGGACCGCTCACAGATGGAATCATGCTGACCCACTTCATCGTCTCGGATGACGTTGAGCGTTCTCGGCGCTTTTACACCGACGTGCTCGGCGGCACGTTGGAGCGCTCCGGAGAACCGACCAACGTCGCGCTCGCCAACAGCTGGATCGTCATCAATCGGGGCGGAGGCCCGACCGACGACAAGCCCGCGGTCACTCTGCAGACGCCACGCGACCTCGACCGGGTCAGCAGCTTCCTCAATATCCGGGTCAAAGACATCGAGGCCGTGTATGCCGAATGGAGCGCCCGTGGTGCTCAATTCCTGACGCCGCCAAAGCAGCACCAGTACGAGATCCGTTGCTACATCCGCGATCCCGACGGTCATCTGATCGAGGTGGGCCAGACCACGGACCCTGAAGGCGACTGGACCCCGCCTCAGTGGCTCTCGAGTACGGCCGCGAAGAAGCCCGAGTGAATGGCAAGTTCAGCAGCGAGTCCGTCATCTCGCCATCGGTGGTCCCGCGCCGATGGTCTTGGACGTTGCCGCGATCTGGCCACGGAGCGTCTTCAGCGCGGCGACGTAGATCTCTGAGAACGTGGGGAACGGCTGGATCGTGTCCGTCAGAACGCCGAGTGGGACCTGGGCGCGGATCGCGAGCGTCGCCTGCTGCAGCCACTCGCCCGCCTCGGGGCCGAGCGCGTAGGCGCCTGTCAGCCGCTCGCCGTCGCTGAGCAGCGTCAGGAAGCCGTTGCTGTCGGCGTAGGCTCGGGTGTAGGTCGCGGTCTTCGCCACCTCCGACAGCGGGACCATCGCGCTGAAGCGGCCGGCGGAGGCGCCCACCGCCGCAACTTGCGGGTCGGTGTAGACGACCCGGGGAACGGCCTCGTAGTTGGCCTTTCGCGGCTCACCGAGGATGTTCGCAGCGACCACCTCGCCCTCGTACTTACCGACATGGGTAAGCGGCCACTGGCCGTTGACGTCGCCGATCGCCCACACGTTCGCCGCCGCCCGCAGGTGCGCGTCGACCGGGACTCCGTGTGCGTCAGCCTCGACGCCGACGGTCTCCAGACCGAGCCCGAGCACTCGCGGACGCCGGCCGGTGGCGACGAGCAGCTTCTCACCGCGCAACTCGCGTCCGTCGTCGATCTCGACGACGTAGTCCTCGCCCTCGCGTCGTGCGGCGCTCGCGTTCGCGGACAGGACGAGCTCAATGCCCTCACTGCGCAGAACCTCGCCGAGCGCCTCACCGAGCGGCGCGGGCTCCCGCCCGAGCACATGCTCGGCCATGTCGATCACGGCCACCTCGCCGCCGAGTCGACGCACAGCCTGGGCCATCTCCACGCCGACCGGGCCGCCACCGAGGATCAGCAGACGGCGGGGAACGGCCTTCATGGAGGTCACCTCGCGGTTGCTCCAAACGCCATCTAGATCACGCAAGCCAGGCACGGGGGGCACGACCGGATCGGCACCGTTCGCGAGCACTACATGCTCCGTGGTGTGGCGCACACCGTCGACCTCCACGACCCCGGGGCCCGCGAGCCGCCCGCTGCCGCGCAGCAACTCGATGCCGTGATCGCCAAGGAAGCGCTCCTGTCCGGCGTCGGAGTGGTCGGAGACCATGAAGTCACGCCAGGCAAGCGCCGCCTGCACATCGACTTCGGCGCTCGCGGCGGCCTCGCGCGCTCCGTGGACCGCCTCGCCCGGCCGCAGCAGCGTCTTCGAGGGAATGCAGGCCCAGTAGGAGCACTCCCCTCCCACGAGCTCACGCTCCACGACTGCCACACGCAGACCGCCCTCCGCCAGGGCGCTCGCACAGTGCTCGCCGGGGGAGCCGCCGCCGAGCACGATCACGTCATATTCGCTGCTCACGTCGGCGGTTCCTCGCCGGCGCGCTCGCGCACCATGTAGAGCGCATACCAGTCCGGCCAGTCCTCGTCCGCCTGACCCGTTCGCTCCTCGTGCTTGCCATGCGCCTCTGACGCCCGCCTGAGGGCGTCCGCGAGATCTTCCGCGGACTCGTATGTCGTGGCCATCAGTCTCTCCCTTCAGCGACCCGGCAGCCGCGCCGTGATCTCCTGGAGCAGCCAGCCGTTGCCGTCTGGATCGGTGAACTCGGCGAACGAGCCGTAGGTGCTGTGGTCAGGCGCCGGCCCGGGCACACGACCAGGGTCGTGGAACCGAGCGCCCAATGCCCGCTCGTGGAACACCTCGCTCACCTTCACGCCGCGTGCCAGCAGATCCTCACGCGCCGCCTCGATATCGGAGACGCTCAGGTAGACGCTTTCGACCGAACCTGGCTCGGCGGATGTGACGTTCGTGCCAAATTGAATGGAGCATCCGGAGCCCGGCGGCGTGAACTGGACGAGGTGCAAGTCCCCATCCGCAGTCACGTCCGCGTCGAGCCTCCAGCCGAGGCTTGCGTAGAACTTCTTCGCACGGTCAACATCCGAGACCGGCACGACCACGACCTCGAGCTTGAACTCGCCGGTCTGGATACTGTTCATATCGCCTCCACGCTCCCGTCGGGTCGTGCGTACTTTCCTCTCATCTGAGCGGAAGTCAAGCCCTGGCGCGCGGCGCGGCGAGTCCGGCGGCTGAAAAGCGAACCCGCGACCGCGTCGCCAGACACCAGCACGACCCTGGCTGGATACCGGAAACCGAAACCGACCCGCAGGTGCCAATATGAGCAGCATGGCCATGAGCGGTCAGCTTCCGAACGTCGGTGCTCGCCAGGCCGCGGGCGTGATCTACGAGACCTATCTAGTCGAATGAACTCTCCGCCCGAGCTCAACAACGGGAAGGTCGCGATCATTACCGGCGCCTCACAGGGAATCGGCGCGGGCCTCACGAAGGCATACCGTGAGCGCGGGTATGCAGTGATCGTGACTGCTCGATCGATCGGGCCGTCAGAGGACTCTGGCATCGTTGCCGTCGAGGGCGACATCGCCGACCCTGATACCGCACAGCGCATCGTCGACGCGGCGATCGAGTGCTTCGGTCGGATCGACACCCTGATCAACAACGCCGGGATCTACATCGGCAAGCCTTTCGCGGACTACACCCTCGATGACTTCAACGCCATGGTCGCCGTCAACCTCGCGGGCTTCTTTCACATCACGACGCGCACAATCAAACACATGCTCGACCAGGGCCGTGGGCACGTGGTCAATGTTTCGACGACGCTCGCCGAGCAGGCTGACAGCAGCAGACCAGCCGCTCTGCCCGCCCTGACCAAGGGGGGCCTGGCTGCGGTCACCAAATCTCTTGCGATTGAGTATGCCTCCCGTGGTTTACGGGTAAACGCCGTCTCTCTGGGCGTGATCAAAACGCCGACTCACGATGTGAGCGCGTACGCGGGGATGGGCGCGCTACACCCCATCGGTCGGGTGGGCGAGATCGAGGATGTGGTCGGTGGAGTCCTTTATCTCGAGTCGGCACCCTTCGTGACCGGCGAGATCTTGCACATCGACGGTGGCCAGAGCGCCGGACACTGATGGCGAGAGACGGCCGTCACGACCAAGGTAGATAACAGCGCACGCAATCGCGAGAGCCATCGCCAGGTCAAGGACCGGTGACTATGACCTTGACGATCTGTTGACCAACGTTGGAGATGTGGTTGGTGTTGTCGTTGGTTCGCAGCCAGATGGGACCTGTCGTCTGGGGCGTGTAGTTCTTCAGCGTGTCGCCCGCCCCGAAGAATGCCGCATCGGTCGTCCCGCCCCGACATCCTTCCGGGACGTTCACCGGTGAGCCGCCGATGAAACCGATCAGCGACTCCACCGGAGCATTTTCATCGATCTTCCAGCAGTTCTGGTAGACGGACGGGCCGAGGCCGTTCGCGTCGGAGAAGGGGAAGAACTGAGGGTTGCCGCTCCACCTGCCGTCTGTGCGCGTATCGATCCACAGGTGCTGCCCGGCAGTTATCGACAAACCCGTCGCCATCCAGGGTGCAGTCACCTTCACCGTCACGATCTTCTGGCCAACGATCGTCTGGCCGGCAGAGCCGATTGCGGCCAAGATATCCGGATTTCTCCATGTGGCCGGTAGAGGCGGCCCCGGCGCAGGAGTCGGTCTGCTCGGCCTCGTGACCCCCAGCCGCGCCCTAAGTCCCGGCGAGAGCTTTTCTGCGCTGATCGCTCCGTCACGGATCTTCGCAGCGGTGACGGCGCCGGCCCGGATCTGTCCACTCCCAACGCTGTTGCTCGGCAGCCGCGTTGCTGCGTAAGAGGTGCCGCCGAGCGCCACGAACAGCGCGATGAGCCCAATGTGGTGACGCTTTACATAGGCCAGCACGACGCGCAGTCTAGAGCAACTCGGCGATGCGCCGTGCGGCGTTGGCCACGCCATCGACCTCCACGTCGCGGTAGGCGACCTCGCTGCCTATCTCCTGCGCGATCGCTGTCGCGATCACCTCCGGCGGGGAGTCGTCGTACTCCATACGGCGGCCCGCTCCGTAGCGTTCCAGGCGGTGGCGCACATGGAAGCGCTGCTCGAAGTGGTGGCGCAGCGGGAAGTAGAGGAACGGGCGCTTCTGCGCTGTCAGCTCCATCGAGGTGCTCAGGCCGCCCTGCACCACCGCAAGGTCGCAGGCGGCCAGGTGACGGTAGAGGTTGTGCACGTAGGGGACCACCTCCAGGCCCGGATGGGAAGGGAGCGAGTCAGGATCGATGCGAGGTCCTGCGACGACGATCATGCGCAGGCCGGGAACCTGTTCCTGGGCCTGGGGGAAGGCCTCGATCACCCGCCGCAGCAGATCGGCCCCGACGCCCGAGCCGCCCACGGTCACGATGCAGACCTGCTCCTCATCGCCATAGCCCAGTTCCGTGCGCAACCGCGTGCGCTCATCCAAATCGGCTGGGGTGAAGCCCGTCATATAGCCCGTGAAGTCGAAATTTCGCTCCGTCCACTCGCGGATCATCGGCAACTCCGGCCCCAGGCGCCGGGGCACGATGTCCTCGGGGTTGCCCACGAACAGCGCCACGTCGCGCACCTCGGGGTGCTCGGCGACGTGGTCGATCATCTGGCCGTTGCGGCACGTCGTGAGGAAGCTTTCGCGCGCGTCCCCCTCGTCCATCGGCAGGAAGCCCACGAAGTCGGTGAGCCACGCGAACGGCGCCCGCTTCTCGCGCGGGTTCTCGTGTAGGTAGTAGTCGAGCTCCCACGCCTCATCGCCGATCCACAGGTCGTAGCGATCCTCGCGCACAACATCGTGGAAGAGCATGAAGTTGGCCGCGAGGATCTCATCGGCGCGCCGCAGCGCATGAAAAACGTGCAGGTCATGCTCGACGGACTCCGACTGGATGTGCCGGGGCTCGTTGGCCAGGTGCGCGCTCGCGGGGTGGATACGCTCCCCCTCCGCCTCCAAGAGGCGCGTCACCGGGTCCTGCGCCAGCCACTCCACCTGCAAATCGGGGTGCAGCCGGCGCAGTTCACGCGCAATTGCCACGTCGCGCTGCGCGTGACCCAGCCCTATCGGCGAGGAGACAAACAGGGCGCGGGGGCGGCCGTCGGGACGGAACACCGTGGGGTCCCACGGCGTACGCCGCCTCCCGAAGGCCTCCTCGGCGAAGTCGCGCAGCTCCAGGTTGAACCCCACGGGCTTGCGCGCGTGCAGGAAGTGCCCCGCGCCGGGGACCGTCTCCAGGCGCCCGGAGCTCATGCGTGCAAGCGCACGGGCGTCGCGCACCGGAGTGACCCTGTCGCACTCGCCCGAGATCACCAGCACCGGGCACGCGAGGCTCTGCGCCAGCTCGCGCAATGCGGCCCGACCGCGTAGGAACTCGCCGTGCGCCAGGCTCGCGCTCAGCGTCTCCGGGTCGGTTTCGAGCGCCCACCCCACCGCGTCTTCGAGGGCCTTGGGAGAGTGCGGCTCCGGCAGCGTGCGCGAGACGAACCACTCCGCGCTGCGCGCATAGTCCTTGCGCCAGTGCGTCCCGCTCATGTGCGCCCACCAGACCGGCGTGGGCAGGGAGAAGCGTTCGGAGAAGGCTGCGGTCAGCGGGTGCGTCAGCAACGACATGTGCGAGGGGGTGTAGGGGAACGTCGGGGCGAGGAAGACCGCGCCCAGCACCCGCGCGGGCGCCTGGCGCGCCAGCTCGAGCTGGTACTGCCCGCCCGTGGAAAGGCTCGCCATCACAGCCCGCTCCGTGCCGCTCGCGTCCATCACCGCCAAACAGTCACGGGCGAATTCGGCCGGCGCGTAGCGCCGGGGGTCTCGGCAGCGATCCGAGCGCCCGTTGCCCAGGCCATCCATCGCCAGCACGCGGAAGTGGCGCGCAAGGTAGGGGATCTGCATCTTCCAGTAGCGCGAGTGAACCAGCGACCACGTCGGCAGCAGGAAGATCGTCTCCTCACCCTCGCCGTAGAGCTCATAGAACAGGCGCTGGCCGTCGCGCTCGGTGAACCCCTCGCTGTCGGGGTAGCGGGCGCGGGTCTGCTCCGGCGCGCCGGCAAGCGCCTTCAGGTCGAGCGGCGGTGGGGCTGTTGTCGTCTGCGTTGTCATCGCTGGGCCTCTCGTTGCGAGGTTGATCATTGTGCCCTCCGCGAGCAACTGTCCCAGTCCCCCGTGGCGCCAGCGCGAATGGCGCGTGAATCCATGGAAGCTGACCAGGAATTCCCTCGGAATCCGCATAGGCTCTGCCGATGCTGAATATCAAGCTGATGGGAGAGATGGCGTTCGAGCTCGATGGCGAGCGTCTGGAGCTGCCCGCGAGCCGCCGCGCCCGCGCCCTGCTCGGCGTCCTCGCCCTGGAGCGCCGCACCCACCCCCGCGGCCAGCTTGCCGCCCGCTTCTGGCCCGATGTGCTCGACGAGAGCGCCCGCACCAGTCTGCGCAGCGCGCTCTCGGCCCTGCGCCGCCCGTTGGGGGTCAACGCCGATCGCTACCTGATCGCCACACGCGAGGGAGTCGCGCTCGCCGGCCCCGATCACGTCTGGACTGACATCGGCGAGTTCGAGCGGCTGCTCGCGCAGGGCCAGCTGCAGGACGCGCTCGATCTCATCCGCGGCGATCTGCTCGCGGACCTCGATGAAGACTGGGTGCATGAGTACCGCGATCAGCACCGTGCGCACGTGGTGGCTCTGTTGGAGCAACTGGCCGGCGCCGCCGAGACCGCCGGGGACCTCACGGCCGCCGTGGCGCTCACACGCCGCCAGGTCGTACTCGATCCGCTCTCCGAGGAGGCTCACCGCGAGCTCATCCGCCGCCTCGCGCTCGCCGGCGACCGCTCGTCGGCGCTCACCATCTACCGCCGCCTCGCCGATCGCCTCGCGGCTGAGCTGGGGATCGCGCCTTCCCCCGCCACACGCCAGCTCGTCGAAGAGGTCCGCGCGCGCGAGGCGGCGCCGGAGCCACTCCTCCCCCTCCCCGTCCCCCTCCTCCCCCCATCCCCGCCGCCTTGGCGCCCGCCAGCGAGCGCAGGGCCGGCACGGTCACGCTGCTCTTCACCGACCAGGTCGGCTCTACCGAGACGCTGCAGCGGCTGGGCGATGAGGAGGGCGAGCGGCTGCGACGCGCGCACTTTGGCCTGCTGCGCGAGGCCGCCGCGCTGCACGGCGGCGAGGAGGTCAAGAACCTCGGCGACGGGCTGATGGTCGCATTCGTAAGCGCCGTCGACGCGCTGGCCTGCGCGATCACGATTCAGCAGGCCGTGCACCGCGCTCAGGCCGGCGACGGGCTCGAACTCGCCGTGCGCATCGGGCTGAACGTCGGCGAGCCCATCCGCGACGAGGGAGACTACTTCGGCACGCCCGTGGTCATCGCCAAGCGGCTATGCGACGCCGGTGCGCCCGGCCAGATCCTCGCCTCCGAGCTGGTGCGCGGGCTGGCCGGAACGCGCGGCGGGTTCGCCTACCGCGCGCTCGGGGCCGTGGCGCTGAAGGGGGTCGCCGAGCCGATTGGCGCCTGCGAGGTGATCTGGGAGCCCTCCACCGAGGTGCGCGTCCCCCTGCCCGCCCCGCTCGCCGGCGAGGACCGCGGCGCCTTCATCGGGCGCTCCGCTGCGGGAGATGCGCTGGAGTCCGAGTGGGCGACCGTGCGCGCGGACGGCCTGCGCGTGGTGCTGCTCGCGGGCGAGCCCGGCATCGGCAAGACCCGTCTGGCACTCGAGCTGGCCCGTGCGGCCCACGAGCAGGGCGCTACCGTGCTGGGAGGTAGCTGCCATGAGGAGGTCCGCGCTCCCTACCAGCCCTTCGTGGAAGCGCTACGCCACTACATCGCTTGCTGTCCCGCGGCCGAGCTAACCGTGCAGGTCACCCCGCGGCGCGCGCAGCTCGCCGCGATCGTGCCCGAGCTCGACGACGGGCGCTCCCCGCGCGAGCCTATCGGCCTGGGCGCCGAGCACGAGCGCCTGCCCGAGCAGGAGCGCTTTCACCTGTTCGAGGCCGTCTGCGCGGTGCTCGCCGAGGCCGCGCATCTGCGGCCGCTCGTGCTGTTCCTCGACGACCTGCACTGGGCCGACCCCTCGAGCCTCTTACTGCTGCGCCACCTCGCCCGCGCGGCGCAAGCCGCCCCGCTGCTCGTGCTCGGCACCTACCGACCCAGCGAGGTCGGCGAGGAGCACCCGCTTGCCCAGGCGCTCGCGGAGCTTCGCCGCTCACGCACGCTGACGCAGATCCCGCTCTCGGGACTCGGTGAGGTCGAGGTCGCCGAGCTGATCGCCGCGCGCACCGGGCAGCAGGCGCCACCCGAGTTCGTAACGCGCGTCGCACAGCGCAGCGAGGGCAACCCCTTCTTCATCGAGGAGCTGCTGCACGACGTGGCCCCCGGCTCCGACTGGGAGGTGGCCGCCGGTGGCGTACCCGAGAGCATCAGGGACCTGCTGCTACGGCGCCTGCGCGGCCTGGGCGATGACTGCCGTCAGGCGCTATCCGTGGCCGCCGTCGCGGGACGCGACTTCGAGCTGGCCGTGCTCGAGCGCGTCCTCGGGCACTCGCGCGAACACCTCATCGACCTCGTCGAGGAAGCCATCGACGCCGACATCCTGATCGAGCCCGGACAGCCCGTGGGACGGCTCTCCTTTTCCCACGCCCTCTTCCGCGAGACGATCCACGCGCAGCTCTCCTCCACCCGGGCGGCTGCCATCCACGGGCGCATCGCCACCGCGATCGAGGCCACGCCCACCGATCGCCCCGACGAGCTCGCCGGCACGCTCGCCTACCACTACCGCGCCGCCGGCGAGCTGCGCCGAGCGTTTGACTGCTACCGCCGCGCCGCCGTGGCGGCCGGACGCGTCCACGCTTTGGACACTGCGCTGGAGAACCTCGACGGAGCGATCGCAGCGGGCGAGCAGCTCGGAATGACGGCCGCCGGCGAGGAGACCGTCCGCGACCTCTACCGCGGCCGCGCCTGGACGCTCGAACTGCTCGGCGAAACCGAGCGCGCGCTCGGCGATCTCGAACACACCCTGGAGGGCGCCTGCGCGGCGGGCGACCGCAGCTGCGAGATGCACGTGCGCAACGCCCTGGGCCTGCACTGGCACGTGGTCGATCCGCCCCTCTCGCGGCGCTTTCACGAAACGGCGCTGCAGATCGCCGAGGAGCTCGGCGACGAGGCCGGCCAGGTCGATGCCCTCCAGCGCCTCTCGCTGGGGCTGACCAACGAGCTGGAGTTCGCCGCGGCCGTCGAGGTCGGCGAGCGCGCGCTGCAGATCGCCCGCCGCGCCGACGACGAGCTCGCCGTCAGCCGCGCGCTGGACAGCCTCAAGCTCGCCGCGCTGCAGCTGGGCGACCTCGAGCGCCTCGCTGAGCTCTGCGCCGAGCTCGAACGCGCGCAACGCCGACGCGGGGATCTATGGTATTTGCAGTTTACGCTCTGCGAGTCCGCCCACGTGCCGCTCGAGCGCTGTGACTGGCCCGAGGCCGAGCGGCGCGCCGGTGAAGCCCATGCCATCAGCGAGCGCATCGGCGACCACCGCACCGCCATACTCTTCCGCGACACCTCCGGCTGGATCGCCCGCTGCCGCGGCGACTACGCGCTAGCGCTGGCGCTTGGCCGCGAGGCCGTCACCCGCGCCGACACCGTCCAGGCCGACTGGCTCGGCTGGGTCAGCGCCGGTCTCGCGGCGCCGCTGCTGGATCTGTTTGCCTACGAGGAGGCCATTGCCGTGCTGGAGCGCGGGCTCGCCGCCGCTGAGCGCAACCGTGCCCGCGGACAGATCTTCCGCTGCCTCGGCGCGCTCTCCCTGGCCCTGCGCCAGGCCGGCCGCGATGGGGCAGAGGGCGCCGAGACCCGCGCAAACGAGCTAGCTGACCGGGCGCAGCAGATCGCCGAGCGCATCACCACGCCCCCAGGCCGTGTCGATCTCTGGGGCGAGCCCGCCTACTTCGCGATCGCCGAGAGCCGGCTCGCAAGCGGCGATGTCGGCGGCGCCGAGGAGCTGATGAAGGGACGCCTGCAGGCGTGGGAGCGCAGCGGGGCGCGCAGGTCGATCGCTGTGAGCGCCCGCTTCCTGGCGCGCTGCGCCGAGGCCCGCGGTGACTGGACAGCGGCGGCGCAGCTGCTGGCCCGCGGCGCCGAGGCCGCCGGCGAGGACGGACTGCACGCCGAGCGCTGGCAGATCGCGGCGGGACTTGCGCGCGTGGCCGACGCGGATCAGCCGGAGCGGGCCGAGGGCGAGCGAGGAGAGGGCGAGCGAGGAGAGGGCGAGCGGGCCGCGGAGCACAGGCGACATGCCCGTGAGCTGATCGAGGCGATGGCGGCCTCGGTCGGGGAGGAGGAGATCGCCGTGCGCTTTCGCATCTCCGCGCTCGCCGAGATCGACGAGCCCGGCCTCGCCGGCTCGAGTTAGTGGCGCAGGCGCCACTCCACCTCGAAGCCCAACAACTGAGGATCCTCCAGGGTCAGTCCCAAGGCCGCCCGCAGCGGCGCCAGTTGACTGCCATATGCGAGCACCGCCCGGAGCTTCTCGGCGTGCTCGCCGGCCGAGAGCCGGCGAACAGCGGGCAGCATCCGCTCACCCGCGATGCCCGTGCTCCGCAGCTGGGTCGCCCAGCGCTCGCCGTTGCGATTCCCGGCCGACGCCGAGTCCTCGAGCACCCACCGCGGCCACCCGCAGAGCGTGGCATGGGGCAGGTCGGCATACAGCCTCACCTCGGCCCCTTCCCCGTGGAGCGCCAGCGCGGCCGCGCGCACCGCCAGGTGATCGGGGTGACAGTCGCCCAGGCCCGCCGGAGCGTAGATGCGGGCGCCTGCGGGTAGCACGCCGTGCAGAGCCCGCACGATCTCCCCAGGCGCCTCCCCATCCCGGCGGTACTGACCGTCCAAGAACGGCAGGTTGACGGCCGCGCGGCCCGCCAGCGCGAGCGCCCGCCGGTCCTCATCGATCCGCTCCCGGACCACTGCGGCCGAGTCGCTGGCGCCCGCGAGCTTGTCCCACCAGCCGAGCGTTCCCGCACACGGCTCCCCCGCGAAGACATTCACCACCAGCACCTCGCCCGCACCCGCCAGCACGTGCCAGCACGAGAGCACCGCATCGTCGAAGTGAGGCGAGAGGACTACCGTGTCAGGGGTCATCCTCAGCACTATCGCGTGTGGGCGTATAGCCACCGTGAAGCCATCGCGAAAGCTCGCCCATCGAGGGGTGCGGCAATAGACTTGCCATGTGGCCCTCCACCCGCTCGCGGCGAACTTCCCCACCGTCGCCGAGGCATACGAGCGCGGGCGACCCGAGTACCCGCCCGCTGTCGTGGGCGCAATCGCAGCGGAGCTGCAGATCCCGCCGGACGCTCCGGTGCTCGATCTGGCCGCCGGCACCGGAAAGCTCACGCGCGCGCTGCTGGGCGCCGGATTGGATGTACTCGCGATCGAGCCGCAGGCCTCGCTGCGCGAGATCCTCATCACCGGCGTTGGCGCCGAGCGCGTGCGCGATGGTCTCGCCGAGGCGATCCCGCTGCCCGAGGAAGCTGTCGCCGCGGTTACCGTCGCCGACGCCTTTCACTGGTTTCGCCCTGCCGAGGCGCTCGCCGAGATCGCCCGCGTACTGCGCCCCGGCGGGGGCCTCGCAGTCCTCTCCACCTCACCCGACTGGGGCGGCGCCTCGTGGGCGCACGAGGTCGGCACGCTGATGACGAGCCTCCGCCCCGAGCACCCCCATTTCGACGCGCCCTCGTGGCGGGAGACCCTGCGCCAGGACCCCAGCTGGACCCCCCTGCGCGAGATCCGCGTGAGCGCCCCACAGGATGCCTCTCCCGAGCGGATCGTCGACTACATCGCCTCCGTGAGCTGGATGGCGGGGCTGCCCGAACCCCAGCGCGGCGAGACGCTCGCTCAGATCGCCACGATCATCAGCGCCGGCGAGACGCCCGCCGAGCTGCCCATCCACGTGCTCATCGGCCTCACCACCCTCGCGTGAGCGCCGGCCCGGCGGGGCTTATACTCGCTCGACGGCGCCCCCGAGCGCACTTCGGCCGACAGCCGCCGGGCCCGCACCGCGGGTGCTGCGCGGCGAAGGAGGTAGAGCGATGACGCCCCATCCGCCGCGTCCCGAGCACCCCGCCGCACCCCCGCCCGAGCTGACGCGCACGCAGATCGAGCGGCTGGAGTCGATCTACGGCAACCGCTACCTGCTCGAGCCCGCCCCCGACGGCAAGCTCCCCAAATCCGGCATGACCGCTGAGGAAGCGCTTGGATTGGTCGAACAGGAGACGATCCTCGATGGGCTCCCCGCGCGCAACCTCGCCACGTTCGTGACCACATGGATGGAGCCCGAGGCCGATCAGCTGATCAACAACGCGCTGCGCGTGAACTTCATCGACCACGCCGAGTACCCCCAGTCGGCGGAGATCGAGCAGCGCTGCATCCGGATGCTCGCCGATCTCTTCCACGCTCCGGGGGAGACCACCGGCGCGCGCACGCAGGGCTCCTCGGAGGCCATCATGCTCGGCGCCCTCTCGCTGAAGTGGCGCTGGCGTCAGCGCCGCGAGGCTGCGGGCGAGTCAACCGATCGCCCCAACCTCGTCTTCGGCGGCGACGTGCACGTGGTGTGGGAGAAGTTCTGCCGCTACTTCGATGTCGAACCGCGCATCGTGCCGCTCGCGCCCGATAAGTACATCATCGGCCCCGAGGACGTGGAGCCCCACATCGACGAGCACACCATCGGTGTCGCCGCCGTGCTCGGCACCACTTTCACCGGGCACGCCGACGATATCCGCGGCATCAACGACCATCTCGTGGCGCTCAAGGAGGAGCGCGGTCTCGACGTCCCGCTGCACGTCGACGCCGCCTCGGGGGGCTTTGTGTGGCCCTTCCTATACCCCCACTCCGAGTGGGACTTCCGCCTCGAGCAGGTTCGCTCGATCAACGTCTCCGGTCACAAGTTCGGGCTCGTCTACCCCGGCATCGGCTGGCTCGTTTTCAGGGAACGCGAGGACCTTCCCGAGGATCTCGTCTTCTACGAGAACTACCTCGGCAAGCGCGACGCCACCTTCACACTGAACTTCTCCACCGGCTCGGCGATGGTGCTCGCGCAGTACTACAACTTCATCCGCCTCGGCCACGACGGCTACCGCTACATGATGGAGACGATGAAGTACAACGCCCGCTCGCTCGCCAAGGAGATCGCTGCGATCGGGGAGTTCGAGCTGATCGGTGGCGAGGCCGACGAGCAGCTCCCGCTCGTCGCCTTCAAGCTTTCCGGGGAGCACGACTACGACGAGTTCGACATCGCCGCGCAGCTCGCCGCCGCGCGTGGCTGGATGGTCCCCGCCTACACCCTCCCCCCCAACGCCGAACACGTGAAGATCATGCGCGTGCTCGTGAAGGAGACCCTTGGGCACTCGCTCACCACCTGCCTCGGCGCAGACATCGCCCAGGCGTGCGACACGCTTGCCGCCAAGGGCTCCCTGCACCCGCTCGACCGCAAGCGCGTGAAGACCAATCCCGGGTTCTGAGCCAGGGATCGGCCTGATTTCGGCCCGGTTCCCCTGACTGCTGAGCCTCAGTCGCCGGGCATGGGTCTGGACCGCCGGCTTGGGAGCCGAGGCCTTCAGGCGGGAACGGGCTCGGCCACGGGCAGCGGCGTGCCGGCGCGCGAAAACCGCATCGCGCCATCCTCGAGCGGATTGCGTTTGAGGCTGAGGATGTCAAGCGCGTAGTTCTGGCGCAGCTGCCACGGCGCCTTGGAGCCCTGCTTGGGGAACTGATCGATCGAGCGCAGCACGTAGCTGGAGGAGAAGTCGATGAACGGCTGCTCGAGCACCGTGGGGTCGTTGTTCTCGGGCACGCACTGGCGGTAGCCGTGCGCGTCCATGTGGTTGAGCAGGCGGCACATGTACTTGCACGTGAGATCGCACTTGAGCGTCCATGAGGCGTTGGTGTAGCCCAGCATCATCGTCATGTTCGGCACGCCGCTGAGCATCATTCCCTTGTAGCCCATCGTCTTTGGGAGCTCCACCTCGCGATCATCCACCACGAGCTGCGTCCCCCCCAGCGCGAGCAGGTTCAGTCCGGTGGCGGTAACGATCACATCCGCCTCGAGCTCCACGCCCGAGGCCAGGCGCAGGCCCCGCTCGGTGAACGTCTCGATACGATCGGTCACCACCGAGGCCCTTCCCGAGCCGATCGCCGCGAAGAGGTCGCCATCGGGCACGAGGCACAGGCGCTGATCCCACGGGTCATAGCGCGGCGCGAAGTGGGTATCGATGTCATAGCCCTCCGGCAGCATCCGCACGAGGTTGCGGCGCACGAGCGACTTCACGATCGCGGGCCTGCGCCGCGAGAGCTGGAAGCTCGCCATCGTCATCAGCACGTTCTTCCAGCGCACCAGTGGATAGGCCAGGCGCGAGCCCAGCCTGCGCCGCAGCACACGCGCGATCGGATCTTCGCCGGGCAGCGAAACGATGTAGGAGGGCGAGCGCTGCAGCATCGTCACGTGCGCGGCCTTCTCGGCCATCGCCGGAACCAGCGTCACCGCGGTGGCGCCGCTGCCGATCACCACCACGCGCTTGTCCGCGTAGTCGATCTCCTCACTCCACTGCTGCGGGTGCACGATCGTGCCTCCGAAGCGCTCGGTGCCCTCGAACTCCGGCGTGTAGCCCTCGTCGTAGCGGTAGTAGCCGCTGCACATCGCAAGGAAGCCGGCGCTGAAGTGCACCGTCTCGCCGCTGTCGCCTCGCTGCGCCTCCACCGTCCAGCGCGCCTGCGCCGTAGAGAACTCCGCGCGCACCACGCGATGGTGGAAGCGAATCTTCTCCTCGATCGCGCCCTCGCGCGCGGTATCGCGAATGTACTGCAGGATCGAGGAGCCCTCCGCGATCGACTTATCGCTCTCCCAGGGACGGAAGGAGTACCCCAGCGTGTACATATCCGAGTCCGAGCGGATCCCCGGATAGCGAAACAAGTCCCACGTCCCGCCGATGCTCGCGCGCGCCTCGAGGATCGCGAATGTCTTGCCCGGGCATTCGCGCTGAAGGTGCTGCGCAGCGCCGATGCCCGACAATCCTGCTCCTACGATCAGCACATCTACGTGTTCGAGTGGCATCGGCCATCCAGGGGGAGTGGTGGAAGGAGAGCCCAAGTCTAGGGGAGACCCCCATCGGCTCCGGCTCGAGGCCCGCGCGCGGGCGGGTAGCAGCGGGAAGTCGCAGTGAAGGCGCGGCATTAAGAACTGCGTAGCAGCAGGCTAACGTAGGCGCATGGCGCTGCTGCGCGTAAGTGCTCCACTCACCCGCGAGCTGCAAAGGCTGTTTCCTGAGCGACCCTTTCATGTGCGCTTCTGGGACGGGGGCGGCCTGGCTGCGACGGCGCCCGACGCACCCACCTTCCAAGTGCGGAGGCCCTCGGCGCTCTCGCACTTCCTCGGGGCGCCGGGCTCGCTGGGCCTCGGCCGCGCCTACGCGGAGGGATCGCTCAGCGTGGATGATCTCGACGGCGCCTTCATCGTGGTCGACGAGTGGAAGCCGCCCCCGTTGAGCGTCTTGGCACGCGCGCGCATGGCACTCGCAATCGCGATCGCCGCCGCACCCGGGGGGCTGCCGCGGCGCCCGAGCCTGGAGCTGATCCTGCGCGGCGAGCGCCATACGATCGAGCGCGATGCGGCGGCGATCCGCTACCACTACGACGTTGGCAACGACTTCTTCGCGCTGTTCCTGGACGAGTCGATGACCTACAGCTGCGCGGTCTTCTCGCGCGGCGCGCAGACGCTGGAGGAGGCGCAGCACACGAAGCTCGAGCTGGTTGCGAGCAAGCTCGAACTGAAGCCGGGGATGCGCGTGCTGGACGTGGGCTGCGGGTGGGGCAGCTTCGCGATCCACGCCGCGCGCCATCACGGCGTGGAGGTGACCGGCATCACCCTCTCCCCCTCCCAGGCCGAGCTCGCGCGCGCGAAGGTGCGCGAGGCGGGACTGGAGAAGAGGGTGGAGATCCGCGTGCAGGACTACCGCCAGCTGCCGAGCGCCTCCTTCGATGCAATCGCGAGCATCGGCATGGCCGAGCACGTGGGCGAGAACCGCATCGACCTCTACGCGCGCTCGCTGTACGCGCTGCTGGCGCCGGGCGGGCTGCTGCTGAACCACGCGATCGCCTCGCTGGATCCCGATAACAACCCACTGGATGACATCTTCTCGCTGCGCTACGTGTTCCCCGATGGGGAGACGATGGCGCTCTCGCGCACCCTGCTTGCGCTGGAGCGCGCCGGCTTTCACACCGAGCACGTGGAGGGCTTCAGAGAGGACTACTCGATCACCCTGCGCCACTGGGCCAAGCGCCTGGACGAACACCTCGAGCGCGCGCGGGAGCTCGCCGGAGAGGAACGCACGCGCATCTGGCGGTTGTACCTGCGCGCCGCGCGCCACGGCTTCGACGAGGGGCAGACGGCGGTGTATCAGGTGCGCGCGCGCAGGCCTTCCTGAGCTACGGAGGCATCTCCCGCAACCCCACCTTCGTCGTCTCACAGACTCGCCTCCGGCCATCCGGCAATGCGAAGCCTCAGGAGCGCGCGCGCAGATTTACCTCGACGTCCGCCGCGGGCGAGTGCCGAACCTCCTTGGCGAGCTCCACTGCGCGGTCGGCGGCGATCAGCACCGCCTCGGCGCCGGAGGTGCCCTGCGCGATCGCGGCGACCCCCACGCTGGCGGTGGTCGCGACGGGCTGCTGGGCGACGACGATCTGACAGTCGGCGACGACGCGCGCGAGGTCCTTGGCGACGCGCTCGCCCGCCTCGAGGCTCGTGCCGGGGAGGAGCACCGCGAACTCGTCGGCCCCGAGGCGCGCGATCAGGTCGGTGCCCCGCAGGCGCAGGCTCAGCTCGCGCGCGACCGCCTTCAGGAGCTCATCGCCGGTGCTGTGGCCGTGGGTGTCGTTGACGCGCCTGAAGTCGTCGAGGTCGACCATCACGAGCGTGGCCTGCTCGCCGTAGCGCTGGCAGCGGCGCACCTGCTGTCCGAGCTCGTGCTCGAAGAGGCGGCGGTTGCAGAGGCCGGTGAGCGGGTCGTGCTCGGCGAGATGGCGCAGACGCTCCTCCATCAGCTTGCGTTCGGTGATGTCCTGGATCTGGAGGATCAGGTGCAGCGGCTTGCCCTGCAGATCGCGCACCAGCGAGACGGAGAGGGCTGCTGAGATCACATGCCCCTGTGCGTGAAAGAAGCGCTTTTCGATCTGGTAGTCGCGGATCTCACCGACGAGCAGGCGCTGGATGTGCTCCATGTCGCGCGGGAGATCGTCGGGATGGGTGATCTCCTGAAAGGTCTTCGCGAGCAGCTCCTCGGCGCTGTGGCCGGTGATCTTCAGCAGCGCACGGTTGACCCTCACCCAGCGGCCGTCGGGCGCGAGCAGCCCGATGCCGATCGGCGCGTGCTCGAAGATCAGCTCGAAGCGCTCCTGGGCATGGCGGCGGGCCTCCTCGGCGTGCTTGCGAGGGGTGATGTCGCTGAAGGCCGCGGCGCCGCCCACGAGTGCGCCCTCGTCGTCGTAGAGCGGTCGAACCTCGAGCTCGTAGCAGTTGGTCTCCCCAGCCGACCACACCTCAAGCGTGCGCGTCTCCCCATCGAGCGCGGCGAGGAAGAGCGGCTCGTACTGCTCCCAGCGCTCGCTCGTGAGCACCTCGCGGGCCGGTCTGCCGGCGAGCGCCGCGCCGCGCTCGCCCTCACGCTCGAAGGCGGGGCCGGCGGCGAGCACCACGCGGAGACGCCCGTCGAAGACGAGCGTGGAGAGAGGGAGGGTCCCCAGCACCGACAGGGCGAGTCCCTCGGGGCGCAAGTCGCTCATCGAGTGGCTCTCCAGTGTTGACACCTCCTCGTATCGGCGCGCGAGGAGTGGAACTTGAAGGCGCTAGCGCGAGACCAGCAGGGGAACGTCGTGGGCGATATCGCTGGGCTTGAAGTTGGCGGCGTAGAGCGTGGTGATCTTGCCGCTGGCGCTGATCCCATAAACGAGCCCCGAGTGGTTGACGAGCTGGGGCTGCTGGGCGTCCTGTTCGGAGCCCACGTTCCAGTTCGACCACACGTGGGCGAGTTCGGAGGCTGAGCCGATGAGGTACTGCATGCGACCCGTCATCTCGTGGTGCGCGAGGAAGGCGGCGACGGCCTTGGGGGTGTCCCCGCGCGGGTCCACCGAGACGGCGAGGATCTGCGTCTTGGCGGTCTCTGCGGGTCCCATCATGCTCTGTGCGACATGGAGGTTGGCGGTGATCAGCGGACACACATCGGGGCAGTGGGTGTAGAGAAAGGTGACCAGTACGGCCTTTCCGCGATACCGATCGATGTTGACCTTCTGGCCGAGATAATTGTGCAATTCCAGCGGCGGTGCGTTGGCGGCTGGACTCGCGACCGACCCACGAAAGCTGGCGGAGGTGGCACTCTGAACGTTGCCCGGAAGCTGCTGAGAGCTCTTGCCGCCGCTGGAGAGCAGCGCCACGCCACCGGCGATCACGAGGATGACCACAAGCGCGAGCAGCAGGCGCGGATCGAACTTTCGCGGAGGAGGCGCCGCGGGAGTGGAACTGTCAGAGTCCATCGCCAGGCGAACTTAGCACCGCGAAAGGGATGCTGCGCCTGTACACGCGGGTGGGCCCGCCGGCGATGCGCACGCTCGCGTGCACCGCACCCGCGTAGGGGACGTGCGGGCGCTGTGAACGAGACCAACGTGCCCACCACAGGCCCGGTTCACATAATCGCGGCGTCGGCAAAATACGTTGCAGTCCTTCCAATGTGATGCAAATTGCAACGTGACGTGCTACTTTGCCCCGTGTCAGTGCCGAGTCCTCCTCCCCAAGGGGAAGAGGAGCGGGGGACCCAAATGCAGCCAAAATGGCTGCGGGGGCGAATCGCCACAGGTGTGGCGTAGCGTACGTACGCGAGCCCGACAGCTAACCCCGTAGGCGCCCAGCGATTACGAAAGGACGTCTATTCGCATGTCGGGATTCCCGAGAGATCTTGCTGCGCTCGAGCCGTGGGAGGCTTCACTTGAACGTTCGCGCTCACGCCGCGAGCGCACCGCTGGAAAGCGGGGTCGGGGTGGAAAGGCCCAGGCTGGAAAGGCTCAGGCTGCGAGGGACTCCTCCTCCCCCACGTCGCTCTCCGCTCTACTCACGGGGCGCCGCGGCGAGCGCATGCGCAGGGATCTATCCGATGGCGAGTTCTGGGAGCTTTCGCTGGGGCGCTCGCGGGCGCGCCGGCGCGCGGCGCAATTGCGCTTCGTTCCCGCCACCTCGCGCGCCAAGCGCGCTTCGCTCGGCGCACTGGCAGCTCTCACGGCAGGGCCCGCGGCGGCGTTTGCGCAGGATGGCGGGGCAACCCAGCCGAACACTCCCCTGCCCCCCACCCCCAACCCACCGACGACGACCGAACACAGCATTACGCTGAGCAGCGGCAGCGAAGGACGCCAGGTGGGCATGCTGCAGCACGCTCTGGGAATCCACGTGGATGGCGTGTATGGCCCGGAAACCGAAGCGGCCGTGCGGTCCTTCCAGTCAAGCCGCGGACTGGTGGTTGACAGCGTGGTGGGTCCCGCCACGAGCACGGCGCTGGCCAAGGGCGCCCCGCCTGTGGTTTCCGGCGCGGCGGTGCTCGATCAGATCGCCGCGGGCTCCTCCGCGAGAGAAGCAGGAGAAGGCTCCGGCGGCGAAGCCGCCTCCGCAGAGGTCGCGTTGGTGAGTGACCAGCAGGCGCAGCCCGAAACCTCCTCCCAGGGTGAAGCGCCCGAAGAAGAAGCGCCGCGGCGCACGCAGCTGGATGTGGCGGGCGGCGCGCAAGCGCCGGCCGAAGGCGGGCAGTCCTCTGAATCCTCTGCACAGGGAGCCGGCGCGGGCGCGGTGGAAGCCCCCGCGCAGGCCGTGGCGAGCGCCGCGAGTGCCTCCGCGCAGGGCGGCGCGGGCGCGGCCGAAACGGTGGCGGGCACGAATATCGTGGAAACCCCCGCGACCTCCGCGACGGCGCCGGTGCCAGTGCCGGCGTCTGGGGCGGCGGCGCCCACAGCGGCGGGCACCCAGACGGAGGCACCCGCGGCGGGTGCCCAGACCGAAGCGCCGGCCGGCGCGGGCACCCAGCCGGCACGGGCGTTCGCCTCTCAGCAGGGCACACAGCCCGAACAGGCCCCCGAAGTCAACCCGGTGGTGCGTTTGCAGGAAAGGCTGCATCTGCACGTGGACGGCGAATTCGGCCCCCAGACGGAGGCCGCGGTGCGCCGTCTGCAGGCACGTGAGGGATTGGCGGTGGATGGTGTTGTAGGCCCGCATACCTGGCAGGCGGTGGGCGTGCGGAGCACGGAAACGCTCGAACCGCCGGCCTCTGCCCTCCCCCAGCCCGCACACCACGCGCACTCGCACAGGCACAACGTCAACGTTGCCGTGCACACCGAAGCCGATGCAAACGCGCAGCAGAGCGGGAGCCCGGTGGAAGTGCTCCAGCGCGCGCTGCACGTTCCGGTGGATGGCGAATTCGGGCCGCAGACCGAGGCGGCGGTGCGCAGCCTGCAGGCGCGCCACGGCCTGACGGTCGACGGTGTGGTGGGTCCGGCGACGTGGAGCGCGATGGGCGTGAGCGGAGAGCACACGCTGCACCCACCCCACCCCCACTCCGCCGGCTCGGATTCCAGCTCAGGCTCGGGTGCTGGTTCGAGCTCGAGCAGCAGCGGCGGCGAAGGCGTCGTCGCGCGCGTGATTACAGCGGCGGATGAAATCGCCACGCGGCCGTATGTGTATGGCGGCGGGCACGGCTCCTTCCAGTCGAGCGGCTATGACTGCTCGGGCTCGGTTTCCTATGCGCTGCACGGAGGGGGCCTGTTGAGCTCCCCCGAGGACTCGAGCGCGCTGGAGTCCTATGGCGAAGCCGGACCGGGCCAGCACATAACGATCTACGCGAACGCCGAACACGCGTTTATGGTGATCGATGGAAGGCGCTTCGATACGGTGGCTCAGCAGGAAGATGGGACGCGCTGGTCGGACTCGATGACTTCGACGGCGGGTTACGTGGTGCGCCACCCTGCGGGCCTCTAGACGCACGCTCGTCGTCCCGTTCAATCGTTGCGTCTCAACACGGGCCTAGCCTGCCCTTCTTTCGTTAGGAGAGTGCGAAAGGAGAGTAGAAATGCTCGCTCGGGCGCAGACGTTCACGATCGAAGGGCTTCATACGCGAGCGGTGGCCGTGGAGGTGGACATCCGTGGCGGGCTGCCGGCGTTCGCGATTGTGGGGCTGGCAGGTGCGGCGGTGCGCGAGGCGCGCGATCGGGTGCGTGCGGCGATCCTCAACTCAGGCTTCGAATTCCCGGCGCGCCACATCACCGCGAACCTCGCTCCCGGCGACGTGCCCAAGGTGGGCCCAGGCCTCGATCTCGCACTGGCGTGCGCGGTGCTCGCGGCGAGCGGACAGATCCCCACCAAGCAGATGTCCGATTATGCGCTGTTCGGCGAGCTCTCACTCGATGGCGAGGTGCGCCCTTGCAACGGCTCGCTGGCGATTGCGCAGGCGGCGAAGGAGGGGGGCATGAGCGCACTGGTGCTGGCCCCCGAGCGCGCACGCGAGGCATGCATGATCGAGGGCCTGCGCGTGGAGGTGGCTCAGAATCTGCGCAGCGCGGTGCGGATACTCGGCGGTGGCGCGGGCGATCCGCTGCCCGCGCCACTCGCAGATCCTGCGGCTGAGCCGGGCGGGCGCGAACCCTCGGAGCCCGATCTGCAGGATGTGCGCGGGCAGCGCCAGGCGGTGCGCGCGCTCGTGGTGGCGGCCGCGGGGGCGCACAACCTGCTCCTGTGCGGACCCCCGGGAACGGGCAAGACGATGCTCGCCCAGCGGCTGCCCGCGATCATGCCGCCGCTGAGCCGCGCGGAGGCGATCGAGGTGACGCGCATCCAGAGCATCATGGGGGCGCTCGAGGGCGAAGCGCTGATCACACGCCGTCCGTTTCGCGCGCCGCACCATTCGATCACCACCGCGGGCCTCGTGGGAGGCGCGAGCCGAAGCTGGGTGGGCGAGGTGGTGCTGGCGCACAATGGCGTGCTGTTCCTCGATGAGCTCTCGGAGTTCTCGCGCGCGACGCTCGAGTCGCTGCGCCAGCCGTTGGAAGATGGGCGCGTGGCGATCGTGAGGGCGCGCCACTCTGCGGTGTATCCGGCGCGAGTGATGCTGGTGGCGGCAACCAACCCCTGCCCCTGCGGCTATCTGGGAGAGGCCGAACGGTGCAGGTGCAGCGAAGCCGATATGGCGCGCCACCGCCGCAAGCTGAGCGGACCGCTGCTCGATCGCATCGATCTGGTGGCCGCGCTCGAGCGCCCGAGCTCAGCGGAGATGCGCGGGCAGCGCGCACGCAGCTCGAAGGAGATCCGCGAGTTGGTGCTCGCCGCGCGCGAGCGCCAGGAGGCGCGCCTGAGCGAGGAGGGGGTGAGCACGAACGCGCAGATGGACGCGCGGATGCTGCGCGCGCACATCGCGCTTGATGAGGGCGGCGAGGCGATGGTGCACGCGGTGCAGGATCGCGGCGTGCTGAGCGCGCGCGGACAGCACCGCCTGCTGCGTGTGGCGCGCACGCTCGCGGACTTGGAGGGGGCAAGGCGCACCGGCAAGCGCCATCTCGCCGAGGCGCTCGGCTGGCGTTCGGAGGCGGCGCTGGAAAGCGGGCGCGCGGCGTGAGCGACATATCTGAAAGCGACGTGGGCACTGGTGAACGCGGAGTGAGCGGCACACTTGAATGCACCCGTGCGGGCGTGGAGAGGGTCTGTCGCGACGATCCCCGCTTCCCGGCGGGATTGGCGTATGCGCCGGGGGCCCCGCGGGTGTTGTACGTGGCGGGCGGTGTGGAGCGCCTGCAGCACCTCCTCTACGCGCCGGGGGTGGCGATCGTGGGCACTCGACGCGCCACGGACTACGGTATGGAGACGGCAAGGGGCCTGGCACGCGGATTGGCCGCGAGCGGAGTGACGGTGCTCGGCGCGCTGGCGGAGGGCATCTCCGCTGCGGCGCACATGGGCGCTCTCGACGTGAAGGGGCCAACGGTGACGGTGATGGCGGGCGGCGTCGACATCTGTTACCCGGCCTCGCGCAGGTCGCTGTATGAACGCCTGCGTGAGGTGGGCTGCGCGATATCGGAGGCACCCTGCGGATCGTCGGCGCAGCGGTGGTCGCACATCGTTCGCATGCGCACGCTGGTGCAGATGGCGAGATTGGTGATCGTGGTGGAGGCCGAGGAGAGCCCTGGCGCGCTGGCGGCGGCGCGCATCGCGCAGAAGCTGGGCAGGAGCGTGGCGGCAGTTCCAGGCCGTGTGAGCTCGCCGGTTTCCGCAGGCCCGCACGCGCTGCTGGCAGAGGGGGCGCGACTCGTGCGAGACCCTCAGGACGCGCTCGATGTCCTCTACGGCGTGGGCATCACAGAGGCTCCGAGTGGCGAGGGCAAGCTGGAGCCCGAGCTGCGGGCGGTGCTTGAGCGCGTGGGAGCCGGACAGGACACGCTCGCGAAGCTCACCGCGGCCGGAGCGCCACCCCAGGAAACGGTCCTCGCGCTGGCCGAGTTGGAGCTTGTCGGGGAGCTGGTGCGAGGCGACGGTGGGCGCTACCTGCCGCGCGGTTGAAAGACCCCGAAATCCACCCAGGCGGACGCCCTGGATCGCGCGGGATGCGAAAAGCGGATGAAGGGATTCGAACCCTCGACCTTCGCCATGGCAAGGCGACGCTCTAGCCAGCTGAGCTACATCCGCATACAAGCGGCATTCTACCCCGCGAGCCGCGATGGTGGAGACACCCTGACGTTATCGACCCGCCGGGGGAAGCGGGCCGATCAGGGAGGGATGAGGGAGGGATGCTCCTCATAGCAATGTTGCCCAAAGAATCGAGATGCAAACAGGAATGAGAGACATCTCACAACCGACCGACGCAGAAGGGCACGGGCGGCGGCCCGGAACGCCCTATCCTGGGTGCTGTGTCGTTGATGGACTTCCTGAAGCCGAGCATGGTTGACGCCGCCACGGCGCTGCCCGGGCGCGAGACGCCGATGGCGGTGCCGGCGCGCCACGAGGTGCTGGGCTCCCCCCTGCAGCCACCGTTCCCGGAGGGTATCGAGCAGGCCGTCTTCGGGATGGGCTGCTTCTGGGGCGCGGAGCGAGTCTTCTGGCAGGCGCCCGGCGTCTACACGACGGCCGTGGGCTACGCGGGCGGCTTCACCCCGAACCCCACCTACGAGGAGGTGTGCTCGGGACGCACCGGACACACCGAGGCCGTGCTTGTGGCCTTCGACACTGCCGCGACCAGCTACGAGGAGATGCTGAGGCTCTTCTGGGAGGGCCACGACCCCACCCAGGGCATGCGCCAGGGCAACGATGTCGGCACGCCAGTACCGCTCGGCGATCCTCTGGCAGGGGGAGGCCCAGCGCGAAGGCAGAGGAGTCGCGCGCGCCTACCAGCAGGTCCTCTCCGCGGCGGCCACGGCCAGATCACGACCGAGGTCGCGCCGACCGCCGGCGCACCCGTTTTACTACGCCGAGGCCTACCACCAGCAGTACCTCGCGAAGAACCCCGGCGGCTATTGCGGCCTGGGCGGCACCGGCGTGAGCTGCCCGGTGGGCCTAGACCAGAGACGGCTCCGCTAGGGCCGCGGGGGTGCCGCGCAGTCGTCTGATCCCTTTCGGGTCGGCTCGTCGCACGGCACGCGACCCCGCCGAAGCGGGGCCGCGATGCCGTCCGTGCGGCCGAGCGCACCCGAGGAGTGCGCACGCTTGAGCCTGCGTCCCTGCCCTGCTTACAGCTAGCCCCCCGCCGGCGCTGTCGTCGCCGGGGTTGGCTGCCACGCCGGGGCGTGGGGTCCCCCGAGTGTGGGCACATCCGAGGGGTACACCTCGTTGCCGTGGATCGCGTGATCGCCGATCTCGAGCTCCTCGTCAGAGAGGCGCAGGGGAATGAAGATCCCGACGAGCTTCAGCAGGATGAACGTCGCCACACCGCTGAAGACGATCACCCAAGCGGCCGTCTCGACCTGCCAGCGCAACAGCGTCCAGCTGCCGTGCACGACTCCGGCGAGCCCGGGCAGGTTGGCGGCGCCTCCCACGCCGATGTACTCGATGACGTGCGGATCGGCTAACACCCCGACCAGCAGACCGCCGGTGAGTCCGGCGATCCCGTGGGTATAGATCACCCCCAGCGTGTCATCCACGTGCCGGAACACCGGCGCTCGGCTGAGGAAGCGGATCGCCATCCAGACGATCGTCGAGGCCACCACGCCCATCATGATCGCCGCGTAGCCGTTGATGAAGCCCGCCGCCGGAGTGATCGCCACCAGGCCGGTGATCATTCCGTTGACCGAGCCGATCAGCGAGGGCTTGTCACGGAAGATGTAATCCCACGCGATCCAAACGAGCATCGCCACGGCGGTGCACAGGTTGGTGTTGAGCACCGCCGCCGAGGCGTTGGCACCCGCGTAGTAGGAGTCTCCACCGTTGAAGCCGTTCCATCCGAGCCACAGCAGACCGGCGCCCGCGGCAACCATCAGGAGGTTGTTCGGTGCGTCGACCTCGCGATCTCGCTGCAACCGTGGTCCGATCACCGCCGCCGCGACGAAGCCCGAGATGCCGGCTGCCAGGTGGATCACGTAACCGCCGGAGTAATCCAGCGCGCCGTGAAACGCGAAGTAGCCGCCGCCCCAGATGAGGAAGGCGTTGACGGTGTAGACGAACGTGATCCAGAGGAGCACGAAGGGAATCCAGGCCTTGAAGCTGATCCGCCCGAGCACCGATCCCAGCATCAGGATCGGAGTGATCGCGGCGAATACGAACTGGAAGTAGACGAGCGAGGACTGCGGGAAATGGAATGCCGGGCCCGTGGTGATCGATGGGATCACCGCCTGGCCCTCCTCGGCCGCCTGACCCAGCACGCTGCCTGGTTTGCCCCAGAACGTTTCTAAGAACCCGTGTCCGCTTCCCGATGGGCGTTACCGAAGCCCATCTTGAACGCCCACAGGCCCCAGGCAACGAGAACGAGCGAGAAAGCGACGAACGTGAGCATCATGCTGTTGACCGACCAGCGCTTCTGCATGACCCCGCCGTAAAGGACCGCCAGGCCCGGCAGGCTCATCAGCCCAACGAAAGTCGCCGCGGTCATCTGCCACGCGTTATCGCCTGCGTTCAGCCAACTGTGGGATATGCGAGCCAGGCATATGCCTCCGTTTCCTTCCGTTTATAAATGTGGCGACACCCGACCCGGCGTGCGAACCGGGTGTGCCGATTACCTCCGGATATGAAACCCGGCCTGCGCAGGCGCGACTAGGGCCACCGTGGCCAACACTTGGCCAGGTCCTTTCGACATCTGTCTAGGAGCGCGGAAACACGCTTGCGAGCGTGCATGGCGAGGTAAGGAGGCGCTGATGCGCCTAGGAACGTGTGCGGCGGGAACGTACTGAAGCCGGCACGCCGGCAGGAGGCACTCAGGGAGCTTTCGATGCTCCGGTAGCCGCCGGAGGAGCAGATCGTCTTCGCGCGACCACCGCAGGCGTGCAGCTTGGCTCCGCCGAGGGTGCTGGCGAAGGTCACTTCGATGCAGTCAGCCCGCGCGGGAGCGCCGCTGGTGAGCCCGTAGGCGATGAGCCCCAGCGCGGCGAGCACCACACACGCCAGGACCGCCGCGATGGCGCCCTTCCCGCGACGCCCCCAGCGCAGCGGCTGGGAGAGCCGCTTGGACTGATCCATCATGATCATGGCTGGCAGTTTAGGGGCCCGACGTGAACCCTAGGGGCGCGAGGAGCGGCGCCTCAGGAGCCGGAGTCGGCCTCGGGCGCGAACTGGAGCGCGGCGGAATTGATGCAGTAGCGCTGTCCATCGGGGCCGGGGCCATCGTCGAAGACGTGGCCAAGGTGTCCACCACAGCGGCGGCAAACGACCTCTGTGCGGCGCATGAAGAGACTGTTGTCGGGGCGCAGCTCAACTGCCTCAGCAAGGGCGGGCTCTGTGAAGCTGGGCCAGCCGGTGCCCGACTCGAACTTGGCGTCCGAGCCAAACAGCTCGGCGCCACAGCCGGCGCAGCGGTAGCTGCCGCTGTCCTTGTTGTAGACGTACTCGCCCGCGAAGGGAGGCTCGGTGCCGGCCTTGCGCAGCACGTCGTACTGCGCGGGGGTCAGCTCGGCCTTCCACTGCTGCTCTGTCTTGGCAACCTCGGGCTCGCTCATCTGCCCCTCTGTTCTAGCACCACGCGGCCCTCCTGTCATCCTTGTCTTACGTGAGCCCGCCCTCCTCCCACCGCTTCGGCGTAGCCGCCGGCCATGAGAACTACAAGTGGTGGGCCCTGTCGTGCACGAGCCTTGGCATGCTGCTCGCGGCGACCAACTCGGGAACGCTGATCATCGCGCTGCCCGATCTCGAGCGCTCGCTGAAGGCGAGCCTGCTCGCGCTCGTGTGGGTGATCCTCGCCTACCTGATCGCCGCCACCGTGCTGGTGCTCACGGCGGGGCGCCTCAGCGATCTGTTTGGGCGCAAGCGCGCCTATGTGGGCGGCTTCGTGGTGTTCGCGCTCGCCTCGCTTGGCGCGGGCTTTGCGCCCGACGCGACGGTGCTGATCCTCTGGCGCGTGCTGCAGGGGATCGGCTCGGCGTTCCTCTTCGCGAACGCCGCCGCGCTCGTCACTGACGCGTTCCCGCTGGAGCAGCTGGGGCTGGCGATGGGTGCCAACACGATGATTGCCGCGATCGGCCTGGTGCTCGGGCCGGTGCTCGGCGGCGCGCTGGTGGCGATCAGCTGGCATTGGGTGTTCTGGTTCAACGTGCCACTGGCACTCGCGGGCGCGCTGTGGGGAGGCCTGATTTTGCGCGAGCTCGCCAAGCCCGACTCGGTGCGCGGCTACGACGCGCTGGGCACCGCCACCTTCGTGGTGGGCCTCACCGGGCTCGTGCTCGGCGTCTCACGTGGAGGGCTCTCGGGTTGGAGTGACACGGTGACGACTGTGAGTCTCGCGCTCGCCACGGTGCTGCTGCCCCTGTGGGTGTTGATCGAGAGTCGCTCGCGCGCGCCGATGCTCGACCTGCGCCTGTTCAAGAACCGCCTGTTCGCCGCCGCGAGCGCTGCCGCCTTCATCAACGGCTTGGCGCGCTTCGCGCTGATGTTCCTGTTCGTCTTCTACTTCCAGGGCGCGCAGGGCAACGACCCGATCACGGCTGGCGTCAAGCTGATCCCGCTTGCGCTTGGCATGTTGATCGCCTCTCCCCTGGCGGGCATCTACGCCGACCATCATGGCTCGCGTATGCTGGCCTCGCTGGGTATGGTCGTGACGGGTACGGGCCTCGCGCTGATGACGACGCTGCAGGTCCACTCCCCCTACTGGCAGAGCACGCTGTGGCTGTTCATCGTGGGCGCCGGCTCGGGAATGTTCAACAGCCCCAATACGGCCGCGATGATGGGCACCGTGCCCCCCAACCGCCGCGGCATTGCAGCGGGCGCGCGCACGCTCCTGCAGAACACAGGCGCCGTCCTTTCGATCGCCTTCGTGCTCGCGATCGTCACCTCGGCCGTCCCCAAGGCGACGCTGTTCGCGGTCTTCTCAGGGCTCGCGAAGGGCCTCTCCGAACAGCGCCTCGCGCCGTTCATCGCGAACATGCACCTCGCGTTGTGGGTGCTTGCGGGCACCTCCTTCGTCGGCGCGCTCGTGTGCCTGATGCGCCCGCGCTATGCCGAGACGACAGCTACCCTGGAGAGTCCCGAGCGAGAGCTGCACGCAGGAGCACGCGCATGAGCGAAGCCTCGCTACGCAGCGGCGACGTTGCTATCCCCGCCAACGCGAATGCTTGCATGTACGCCTACGCGAGCTCGACGTCGCCCTCCCCGCTCCGGCGTGACTCATAGCCGGGGCACCTCAACACCGGCAAGCGCGGGTAGCGTGGGTAGGTGGGGTCGCTGCGAGAGCGGGTGCACAGGGAGAAGCGCGAGCCGCGCGTGTTGGGCACGACCTGCTGGTGACGGCAGGAGTCGCAAAGCCCGGTGGGTGGACCGGCTATCGGGGTCGAGCACACACGCGCACCCTACAACTGCCATAATCGTTGACTAAGCAACTATGAGGACTTTTTACCGACTGCTTGGCTTCCTCTCGCCCTATCGGCGAGGACTGACGGCTTCCTGGCTGCTGGCCTCGGGCGCGATGGCGATGACCGTGCTGCTGCCGCTGCTCACCGGCAAGGCTGTGGAAGCGATCAACACCGGCGCACACCACACCCTCCACCACGAAACGGCGCAGCACGCGCACGACCGCAACCGGCTGCTCGACATCGCGCTCGTGATCCTGGCGGCGGTGCTGCTGCGCTGGGGACTCACCTACTGGCGGCGGCTGATTGCCGGGCGCGTGTCGTTGGGCGTCGAATACGACCTGCGCGAGCGCCTCTACGGACAGCTTCAGCGCCTGGAGCTGGGCTTCTTCGACCACCAGCAGACGGGCCAGCTGATGTCGCGCGCCACGGTGGACCTGCAGGCCGTGCGCTTCTTCCTCGGCTACGGGCTCGTGTTCATCCTGCAGTTCGTTCTCACCATCGTGCTTGCGGGCGCGGTGATGATCGTGATCTCCCCCGGTCTCGGCCTGCTGGCGCTCGTGCCGGTGCCGTTTGTGGTGGTCATCTCCTACCGCTACGGGCGCCGTGCGCGGCCCGCGATCCAGGAAGTGCAGCAGCGCATCGCCGAGCTGACGGCGGACGCCGAGGAGAACATCTCGGGTGTGCGCGTCGTGAAGTCCTTCGCGCGCGAGCCGCGCCAGCTGGAGCGCTTCCGACGCAGCGTCGGGCGCACATTCGACCAGGCGATGGTAGCCACGCGCCTTGAAGCCACGTACAACCCGATTATCGGCTTCCTCCCACAGCTGGGTCTCGCTGCGGTGCTGTTGGTGGGGGGCGAAGCGGTGATCCACTCGCACCTCACACTGGGGCAGTTCACCTCGTTTTACCTCTATCTGAACATGCTCGTCGGACCGATGCGTTCGCTTGGAGTGACACTCAACCTCGCCCAGCGCGCGACGGCGTCGGGAGCCCGCATCTTCCAGCTGCTCGACCGCGAGGCGCGGCTCGTGGCGCCGCCCGAGGCGCCTCCGTTGCCGGCGGGCAACGGGCACGTGGAGCTGCGCGGAGTGACGCTGCGTTACGAGGACCCCCACGACGAGTTCGGGGCTACTCGCGGTTCCTCCCCAGCGACGGGCCAAGCGCGCACGGTGCTGCGCGACATCGACCTCGACGTGCCCGCCGGACGCACTGTCGCACTCGTGGGCGCCACCGGCTCGGGCAAGACCTCGCTGGTGGCGCTGATCTCACGGTTGTATGACCCGGTAGCCGGGGCGGTGCTGCTCGACGGCGCCAATGTGCGGGACGTGGAGTTGCGTGCGCTGCGGGAGGCCGTTGCGGTTGTCAGCGACGACCCGTTCCTGTTCAGCGCGTCGGTGGCCGAAAATATTGCCTACGCCCGCCCCGACGCTTCGTTGGGGGAGATCGAAGAGGCCGCCCGGCGCGCGCAGGCCTATGACTTCGTGATGCGCCTCCCTCAGCAGTTCCAGACGCAGATCGGCGAGCGCGGCCTGTCGCTCTCGGGCGGCCAGCGCCAGCGCCTGGCGATTGCCCGAGCGCTGCTCGCCAACCCGCGCGTGCTGGTACTGGACGATGCGACCTCCTCGGTGGACGCATCGACCGAGCAGTCGATCAAGCTGGCGCTCGCCGAGGCGATGACGGGGCGCACGACCTTCGTGATCGCCCATCGCCTATCCACCATCTCCCTCGCGGATGAGATCGTGGTGCTCGACCACGGCCAGATCGTCGCCCACGGCTCACACCACGAGCTGCTCAAGGCCTCCGAGCTTTACCGTGAGATCGTGGAAAAGGGCTTGCCGGAGCAGGTGTTCCTGACGAAGGACACGCGCGAGCGGGAGGTGAGCGGGATATGAGCGCGCATGGCGGAGGGGGCGGAAGGATGGGCGGTGGCGGCGCACGCGCGCTCGGACCGGGGATGGGTCGCGGCGGCTCACAGTGGGCGGGCGAGCGCGCGAGCAAGGAAAATCGCGGGCGCAACTTGCGCGGCCTGCTGGAGCTGCTGCATCCGTATCGCCTGCGCGTAGCGGGGATGCTGAGCGCGCTCGTGCTGGGCACCGCGGCGGCACTCGCGCCACCGCTCCTGGCAAGGCAGGCGATCGACCAGGGGATCGACCACCACGACAGCCATACGCTCGTGCTGGTGGTGGTCGCGTTCCTCGTGGCGGCGCTGCTGGTGTGGCTGATGACCTACATCCAGACCTACCTCGTCGGCTGGGTGGGCCAGCGCGCGCTGGCGGACCTGCGCATCCGCATCTTCACGCACTTACAGCGCCAGTCGATCGGTTTTTATGAGAGCCGCCCGGCGGGAGTGCTGATCTCGCGCATGACCAACGACGTGGAGGCACTGGAAAGCCTCGTAACCGACTCGGTGGTGACACTTTTCCAGTCGGGCCTCACGCTGGTGGGCGCGATCGGTGTGCTGCTGTATCTCGACCCCACGCTGGCACTCTTGACGTTCGGCATCGTGCCGATCGTGGCGGGCCTGAGCCTCTGGTTCCGCCTCACATCCGCGGGCGCGTTCCGGCGCACGCGCGAGACCATCGGCTCGCTGACGGCTTACCTGCAGGAGACGCTCTCAGGTATCCGCGTGGTACGCAGCTTCGGCCAGGAGGCTCGCCACACCGCGCGCTTTGGGACGCTGAACGAGGACAACTGCGAGGCGAACATGGTCACGGTGCGCCTCAACGCAACGTATTTTCCGGCCGTGGAAATGCTCTCCGGAGTGGCGCTTTCGGTAATCGTGCTGTATGGGGGCTACCAGGCGATCGACGGCCACATCACCGCCGGCACGGTGGTGGCGTTCGTGGCGACACTCTCTTATCTTTTCGAACCGATCCAGCAGCTCTCCCAGCTCTACACGACCTACCAGTCGGGTATGGCGGCGCTGGAGAAGATATTCCAGCTGCTCGACACCGCCCCAACCACGATCGACAGCCCCGATGCGGTGGCGCTGGAGCGCATCCGCGGGGAGGTGCGCTTTGATGGCGTGTCGTTCGCCTACCGGCCGCGACACGGCCGGGCGGGCGATGGGGCGTCGGGAGCAGCTCCGGATGCGAGCGTGAGCGGAGCGTCGGCCAACGGGTCTTTGGCGGGCACGAATGGGAGGGGACCGGATGTCGAGGAGGAAGTGCTGGCGCTCGATGGCATCGACCTTGAGATCCCGCCCGGCCAGACGGTCGCCCTGGTGGGCGCGACGGGCGCGGGCAAGTCGACGATGGCCAAGCTTGTGGCGCGCTTCTATGACCCCACGGCGGGGCGCGTGCTCGTCGACGGCCACGACCTGCGCGAGATCACGAGTGCGTCGCTGCGCTCGCAGCTGGGGATCGTCCCCCAGGAGGCTTTCCTGTTCTCAGGCACGATCGGCGAGAACATCGCCTTCGGACGCCCCGACGCGCAGGACGCCGACATCCGCCAGGCAGCCGCGGCGGTGGGCGCGGACGAGTTCATCTCAGAGCTCGAACGCGGCTATGACACCGAGGTGGGCGAGCGCGGCGCGCAGCTCTCCGCGGGCCAGCGCCAGCTGATCGCCTTCGCACGCGCGCTGGCGGCCGACCCGCGCATCCTGATCCTCGATGAGGCGACCTCCAACGTGGATCTGCATACGGAGGGGCGCATCGAGGAGGGCCTGCGCCGCCTGTTGGCGGGGCGCACGGCGATCGTGATCGCCCACCGTCTCTCGACGATCCGCCGGGCGGGGCGCATAGTGGTGCTCGAACATGGTCAGATCGTCGAGCAGGGCTCGCACGAGGAGCTGATCGAGGCGGAGGGGCGCTACTACAGGCTGTATCGGGATTGGGCCGAACAGGCGGCGTAGCGCCACTCCGGGACAGAGGCTCAAACCCTCTTCTCGTCCCTTGGGACACCGTCCCCGAAGGGGCGGAGGCTTCCCACAAGGAGACTCCGGGACAGGGACTCGAACCCCAAATTCGTGCTCCAGAGGCACGCGTGTTGCCAATTACACCATCCCGGATCGATGTCCAAGAATAGCTTGGGCCGCGGTCAGGTGCCCCTGGGCTATGCCCGCGCGCCGTTGGCCGAGAAGAAGGCCGTGATGGTCTCCTCGAGGCCCGGGTCGAGGATCAGCAGCACCTCGTCGCCGGCTTCGATGACAGTGTCGGCCTTGGGAACGAAGCCCGAACCTCCGCGCAGCACGGAGATGATTAGACTGCCTTCGGGGAGCGCGATCTCCGAGACGGTTTGGCCCACCGCGGAAGCGCCCACGCTGACCTCGAGCTCGATGATCTCAAGGCGCTCTTCCTCGAGCGCGAGCAGGTGCACGAGCCCGTAGCGGGGCACCTCGTGCTCGATCAGGCGCAGGATCAGATCGGTTGCGGACACGGCGGGCTGGATGCCGAGCAGCTTGAAGTGCTCGAGGTTGCGCGGATTGTTGACGCGCGCGATGATGCGATCGCAGAGGTACTTCTCCTTGGCGACCTGGCACACGAGCATGTTGTCCTCGTCGTCGCCGGTGACCGCGATTACGAGGTCGGCGCGCTGGATGCCCGAGCGCTCGAGCACCCATAGCTCGGTGGCGTCGCCGTACTGCACCGCGTGCTCGAATTCCTCCTCGATCGCGAGGTAACGCTGGCGCGAGGACTCGATCAGCGTGACCTCGTGCCCCTTGACGATGAGCTCGCGCGAGAGGTTGCGTCCGACCTTCCCAGCACCCACGATGATCGCGTACACCGATCCGACCGTCCTAGGCGTGCTCGACGGCCAGCGCGCTCTCGAACATCTCGATCGCGTGGCGGGTGGGGGAAATCGTGTGTAGACCCTGCTCGCCATACCAGCCCGCACGCGCAGGGTCCATCACACGCGCAAGCACCTTCTTCACGCCGAAGCGCTTCTGGGCGATCTGGGCGATGATCAGGTTGGTGTTGTCGCCGTCGGTGGAGGCTATGAATACGTCTGCGCGCTCGACTCCGGCCTGGATCAGCGCATCGACCTCGAGCGCGGTGCCGACCGTGAAGCGACCGTTGGCGTCCTCCCAGCTGCGGCTCTGCCCGGCGTCGAGGCGCTCATGCGAGAGAGGGTCCTCATCGAGCACCGACACCTCATGGCCGGCGGCAAGCGCCGACTTGGCCACCGCGGAACCCACGCGGCCTGCTCCCACGATCAGGACGAACATGGGGCGGAGATTAGACGATGCGCGCCGACGCCATCGCGCGGTCCTGGCTCCCGCTCGAGCCACCCGCTGAGCCGCCTCGAGGATAGGATTGCCAGATGCGGAGGTTGCGATGGAGCTTGTGAGCGAGTGGGTGGAGTACGACACTCCGGCGGGCGCCGTCGCCGCGTACCTCGCCCGACCCGGCGCCGCGAGCGGCCCTGTGCCGGGCGTCGTGGTGATTCAGGAGGTGTGGGGTGTGGATCGGCACATCTGCGATCTCGTGGAGCGCTTCGCCACCGCCGGCTATCTTGCGGTGGCGCCGGATCTGTATTCGGCCGGCGGAGGGCGACCGCCTCTGCTCTTGCCCGAGCGTGTGGCGACGGCCAAGGAGTTCCTCAACACGATCCCGCTCGCGGAATGGATGGCGGTGCTGAGCGATGAGACCAAGCGCGCCGAGGCGCTCGGCAGGCTCCCCGCCGAGGAGGCGCAGGCGGTGGGCGAAACACTCGGCGCGCTTTTCGGTGGAGCGGGCGGCGATACCGAGCGCCATCTGAAGGTGTTGCGCGCCGCTGTTGCCTTCCTGCGAGCGCACCCGGCGTGCGCGAGAAGGGCGGTGGGCTCGGTTGGCTTCTGTCTGGGTGGAAGCCTCTCCGCGCTGCTCGCCTGCGAAGAGCCCGAGCTTGGCGCCGCGGTGGTCTTCTATGGCTCCTCGCCCGCGCCGGAGAAGGTCGCCTCGATCCACTGCCCACTGCGAGGGTTCTACGGGCAGGATGACCCGCGTATCGTCTCGGGTCTGCCGGCGTTCGAGAAGGCGCTCGGCGAGGCTGGCGTGGAGCACGAGCTGCGGATATACCCCAATACGGGGCATGCGTTCTTCAACGACACCCGCCCGAGCTACCGGCAGGAGGCGGCACGGGACGCGTGGGGTGAGATGCTGGCGTTCTTTGCAAAGGCGCTTGAGACTGTTCAGACCGTGGCGATTGCTGAAGCCTCTTCCACCGCCTGACATCTGCTCAGGGACGCGAGGTGATCGCGCGGCGCAGTAAGCACGGGTTTTCCGGAAAGAAGGCGACGGCAAGTGTCCCGTTCGGACCCGCCTTGACATCACCGGCTCACCGCACCGCCGAAACCTCCTCGGCCGAGGGCAGATGCGCGTAGGACTCCGAGTCCTGCTCCGGCGGAGCCGTGACGATCACGCGGCAGCCGGCCTTGCTCACTACGTACTTCGTCACATCCCCTACGAAGTTCTCGAGCGGTCCTCCACGCCCACCCAGGCGCGCGCCGCCGCGAATCCGCGAGGGTTCCTCGGCGCCGAGCACGATCGCTTCCACACCCCGCCGGCGGGCCTCCTCGACGATCGCGTAGCCCGCGCGGCGCGAGCGGATCGTCGCCGTCGCGACATGCACGCCCGCATACTCCTCCCCCACGGCCTTCGCCCGCGCGAGTGCCTGGCGCGCGTGCTTGATCTGAGCCTCGGGCAGGCGCGCCTCCAGCGGCAGCGCCATCGGCATCTCGAAGATCCATACGGCCTCGATCGTGGCCGTGTCGATCGCCGCGTCGTCTGTCGGTTCCCCGGAGGCGAGCAGCGCGGCCGTCTGCACGATGTCGTCGTCGAGCTTTGTCCCGAACAATGGCACGAGGATCGAGCCGTAATCGCGCTCGCCGGGCTTGGGCTTCTCCGGGCTCAGCATCTGCGGTGAGACCGTTACGCGCCGCAGCAGCGAGCTTTCGTCCGCGCGGCGGTACACCACGTACAGCGCCATCCCAGCGGCCATCCACGCAAGGCCCACATAACGAGCGGGCTGGTGCAAAAGCATTACTGCCACCCACCCGGCGCCCGAGACGAGCACCCCCAGCGCGGCGGGCAGCGGCAGCTCGCCGCCGCGCCAGCGCACCGACAGCGGGATCCGGTAGGGCCGATCGCGACTGGGCTCGGTGTAGCGCAGGCGGCACACCGAGAGGTGCGCGAGCGTGAAGGCGAGCATCGCCCCAAAGGCGTAGATGCCCGTGAGGAAGTCGAGGTTCTCTGGCACCACAAGCGCCGCCGCGAGCAGACCCGCGATGACGATCAGCACATAGGGGGTCGCGCGGGTGGGATGCAGGCGGCCGAGGCCGCTCGGGATCTGGCGGTTGGTGGAGAGCGAGTAGGCCAACCGCGAGAGACCCAGCATCGCGGCGCTCGCAGCCGCCACCAGCGTCACGGTGGCCATCGCGCCCACCATGTAGCGCAGCGTCTGCGCCAGCCAGTGGGGGTGCACCTGCGTGACGATCCCAATCACCGGGTCGTTCAGGTACCGGCTTCCGAGAGCGGTGTGGCCGTTATGCACCGGCAGCGCGGTCACCGCGACCACCCCGATCCCCACGTACCCCACCAGCAGCAGCCCCACACCGCTTGCGATCAGGCGCCGCAGGGCTCCGCGGCTGGCTCTCACTTCGCCCGCCAGCCCCGCGGCGGACTCGACGTTGGTGAAAGCGATCGTGGTGACCGTCAGCGCGAACACCAGATCCGACCACGAGGGGGAGTTGCCGAGGTCGATCGGATCGAGCAACGTGTGGGGGTTGAAGAACAGCGCCAATCCCAGCACGACAATCAACAGCTGTAGCGCGAGATCACCTGCGACGAGCATCCCGATGCCCCGCGAGCTGCGGCCCCCGCTGAAGCCGCGCACGTTGATGAGCACCACGAACGCGATGAACCCGAGCGCCAGCAGCAGCGACTCTGTGTAGTGGCCAAGCGGATGCCAGAAGACCTTCAGGTACTGCGTCGCCGAGTAGCACGTAACCGCGATCAGGATTATGTAATCCAGGAGGATCGCCCAGCCCGCGATGAAGCTCACGAGCTCGTTGAAGGCGTAGCGCGCGAACACCGTCGCACCCCCCCGCTCCGGATGCAAGGAGGCACCCTCGACGTAGGTCATCGCGGTCAGCCCGAAGATCAGCGCCGCCACCAGGAACACCACCGGCGTGAGTCCGAGCGCATGCCCCGCGACCACCCCCAGCGAGAAGTAGATCGCGCTCGCCAGCGACGCGTATACGACGGTGAACAGCATCGGCGAGCCGATGCTCTGACGCAAGATCACACGCCTGCGTGTCGCCGGCGTCGTGCCGGCCGGACCGGCTTCCTCAGCGCTCACGTTCCTCGACTCCGTCTGGACTCCAGGTACAGCCGTCCCCCACCCGCCGCGAGGAACAGCACGCCCAGCAGCAGCCGGCCAGAGATCACCGAGCCATGGCCACCCACGGCCTGCACGATCAGCGCCACCCCCAACGCCAGCATCAGCAGCGAAAGCACCACGGTCGTGGAGCGATGGACGCCTCTGCCGGTCATATATGTGAGGTTAGAGCGAGAGGCTCACGTAATCAGCGGGATGATCAGGATGGCGACGATGTTGGCAACCTTGATCATGGGGTTGATCGCCGGCCCGGCGGTGTCCTTGAAGGGATCGCCCACCGTGTCCCCCGTCACCGAGGCGGCATGGGCATCCGAGCCCTTGCCGCCGAAGGCTCCGTCCTCGATCAGCTTCTTCGCGTTGTCCCACGCACCACCGCCCGCGGTCATCAGCACCGCAAAGAAGAGGCCCACAACGATCACGCCGATCAGCAGGCCGCCCAGCGCCTGCTGATCGATCAGGCCGATCACGAGTGTCAGCACGATTGGCAGCAGTGAGGGCAGGATCATCTCGCGCTGAGCGGTGCGGGTGACGATATCCACGCACGCCGCGTAGTCGGGCTGATCGGTGCCCTCCATGATCCCGGGCTTCTCACGGAACTGTCGGCGCACCTCCTCGACGACGGCGCCGCCGGCGCGGCCGACGGCTTCGATCGAGAGCGAGGCGAACAGGCACACCATCAACCCGCCCAGCAAGAGACCGATCAACACGGGGGGTTCGTTGATGCCGAAGTTGATCGCTTCGTGGCTGCTTTCGCCCAGCACCTGCTGGAAGTCGGCGAACAGCACGAGGCCGGCAAGCACCGCCGAGCCGATCGCGTAACCCTTGGTGACGGCCTTTGTGGTGTTACCCACGGCGTCGAGGCGATCTGTCACCTTGCGCACCTCCTCAGGGAGGTCCGCCATCTCGGCGATGCCGCCGGCGTTGTCGGTGATCGGCCCAAATGCGTCGAGCGCGACGATCAGACCCGCGAGCGAGAGCATGCCCATCGCCGCGACGCCGATGCCGTAGATCCCCTCAACGCCGCCACCGGCGAGCTTCCAGGAGCCGAGCACTCCCAGCGCAAGCACGATCGCGGGCAACGCGGTGGCCTGCAGGCCCGAGCCAAAGCCCTGGATGATGTTCGTGGCGTGGCCGGTGATCGAGGCCTTCGCGGTCTTCTTCACCGGCGAGAAGCGCGTGGAGGTGTAGTAATCGGTGATCACGAACAGCAGCGCCGTGACGACGATCCCGATCACCGAGCACAGGTAGAGGTCGCCGACGCTCGGCGTCTGGACGAGAGCGCCCACCGACTTGAAGCTGATGTTGCTCATCAGCCACTTCGTGATCGGGTAGAAGGCGGCGGCGGAGAGGATGCCTGCGACCGCCAGCCCCTGGTAGAGGGCGCGCTCGACATTGCCGGTGCTCGATCGCACCGCGAAGGTGCCGAGAATCGAGGCGATGATCGCCACGGCACCCAGCGCCATCGGATAGAGCACCACCTGAGTGGACTCGTGGAAGGTGAGCACGCCCAGCAGGATCACGGCGACGGCGGTCACCGCATAGGTCTCGAACAGGTCGGCGGCCATGCCGGCGCAGTCGCCCACGTTGTCGCCCACGTTGTCGGCGATCGTGGCGGGGTTGCGCGGGTCGTCCTCGGGGATTCCCGCCTCGACCTTGCCCACCAGATCGGCGCCGACATCGGCGGCCTTGGTGAAGATGCCGCCGCCCAGTCGCGCGAAGACCGAGATCAGCGAGCCGCCGAAGCCGAGCCCGATCAGGGCGTCGGTGGCGGTGCGCTGGCTTTCGCCGACGACGGCTGTGAGCAGCCGTAGTAGCCGGCGACGCCAAGCAGCGCGAGACCGACGACGAGCATTCCCGTGATGGCGCCGCCGCGGAAGGCCGCGGTGAGGGCCGGCGAGACGCCGCCGCGCGCCGCCTCGGCGACGCGCGCGTTGGCGCGCACGGAGACGTTCATGCCGATGTAGCCCGCCGCGCCGGAGAGCACCCCGCCGATCGCGAAGCCGACGGCTACGGCGAAGTTCTGGATGAAGATCAACGCGACGAACAGCACCACGCCAACGACGGCGATCGTCGTGTACTGGCGGTTGAGGTACGCGCGCGCACCCTGCTGGACGGCCAGCGAGATGCTCTGCATCTTCTCGTTGCCTGGCGAAAGGGCTAGCAGCGCCCGGGTGGTAAGGAGGCCGTATGCCACCGCACAGGCGGCGCACACCAGGGCAACGACGACCCCATGGTCGGTCAGAAAGCTACTCAACTGAAAATCCTCCGCGGTCTGATTGGTGTGCCGCGCGAGGATTCGCGCGAACTGTTCTCCCCGGGCACGCCCAGCATCGAGCGGTGCCCGGCCAAAGGCGGGGGCATCCTATCGTGCCGAGCGGCAGAACGGCACTCTCGGCGCCGCTCTGCCGACAAACGTGCCGCTCGCGGCCTTCAGCGTCCGGGCACCCACAGCCGGCCGCTGGACTCGGCTGGACCTGCACCGGATGAGCCCTCAGGCTGCTTGGGCGCCGCAGGCTGCTCCGCCGCCACAGGGGCGGGCTGCTCAGCGGGAGTCGGGGACGCACTCTCGGCCTGCATCTCACGCGTATAGGCCATTTGCAACTGTGAGAGCGCGTCGCGCAGCGGGCGCAGCTCGCGGCGGAGAGTGGCGCTCCAGGATCGGCAGCAGCGCGCGCACCCCGTCGATCGCGTCGCGTACCTGCTCGAGGTCCCGCTCGACTGTCGATGAGGACCCCGCCCCCCCGACGAGGCCAAGGCGCAGCCCTCCGATGTTCAGCAGCGAAGCGGCTGTCTGGAGAATCATGTCGGTGCTTGTGATGCGCGCGAGTTCGGCCTCGTAAGCGGCGCGCATCTCCTCCTCAGTGGACTCCTGAGTGCTCATACGGCAACCTCCTGTGCGTAAGTGTGCAATGTCTCGGCGACCGACGCGGCGAAAACCTCCTCGCGGCGCATACCCGCCTCGATCAGCGCGCGCTGGCGCTGGGCGCCGTTGCGCTCGGTAAAGGCAAGCTCGATACCCAGCTCCCCGCGCAGCGGCACCGTCCAGGATGCCAGGCGCTCGAGCACTTCGCGCGCGGGGTACTCCTCGCCGCGCTCCAGATCGATCAGCCGGCCGTCGAGGCCGAAGCGGATCGCACGCCACATGTTCTCCTCCACCAGCCGCGGCGTAGGGTCCTCGAAGGGCACGCCCTCGTCGACGTCGCGCGCGGCCTGCGCGACGCAGGCGACCATCAGCGCGGCGAGCGCCTCAGACTCCGCGGCAGTGGCCTGCGCATCGCAGATGCGCACCTCGACGGTGCCGAAGCGGAAGTGCGGGCGCACCGACCACCACACCTGCGTGAACTCGACGATCGAGCGGGTGCGCACGAGGAAGTCGATGTACTCGCGGTAGGCGGCCCAGCTGCCGAAGGCGTCGGGCACGCCGCAGCGGGGGAAGCTCTTGGTGAACGACTGGGTGCGCGCGGAGTGCAGACCCGAGTCCTGGCCATCGAGGTAGGGGGAATTCGCGGAGATCGCGAGCAGCAGCGGCAGCACCGGGCGCAGGCGGTCGCAGACGCGCACCGCACGGTCGATGTCGCGTACGCCCACGTGCACGTGCATCGAGAAGGTGTTGTTGCGCCACGCCACATAGCGCAGCCCCTCCTCCACGCGGCGGTAGTGCTCGGTGTCGATGATCGGCTGACGGCGGTAGTCGGCCCACGGGTGGGTGCCGGTGGCGCCCAGCGCCAAGCCCTGGGTGCGGGCGAGCGCGAACAGCCGCCGGCGGCGCTCGCGCTGACGGGCGAACGCGTCGTGCACGTCGGCTCCCACGCCCGAGACGATCTCGATCTCCGAGGAGATCAGCTCCCCGCAGACGCTCTCGCTCAGGACATCGTCGGCTGCGGCGGCCTCGCGCATGCGCTCGAACCCCGGAACGAGATCGAGCGAGTCGGAGTCGAGGATCGCGAACTCCTCCTCCAGCCCCACCGTCAGATCTGTGGCGCGCGCGAAGGTCTCGGCCGCGAGATCGAGGTCGAGGCCGGTCATCGGAGGCTGGCAGCCTGGAGATGTGCGCCGGTCATGGCGTGGCGGGTCGTGGTGTGGGGCATCGGAGCGCCGGTCCAGCTCAGCTTATGAAGACTCAGCTTAGGAAGAAGAACGGGAGAGAGCGGTTTAGGTGAGATAGAAGTACAGCGCGTAGAGCAGATCCACAGCGGGACTCGAGGTATGCACGGTGACCTCGGGGGGCACTGCAAGCAGCGACTCGGAATAGTTGAAGATGATCTTCACGCCGGCCTGCACGAGCTCGTCGGCCAGCGGCTGAGCGGCCTGCGTGGGGACGGCGAGGACGCCCACCACGATGTCCTCGTCCTCCACGACCTGGTGCAGCTCACGCGCGTGGCGCACCACCTGGTTGCCCACCGTGATGCCCACCCGCTCTGGATCGACATCGAAAATCGCAACCACGCGGAAGCCGTGGTCGGCGAAGATGTCCGAGGATGCGATCGCCTTGCCGAGGTGCCCGGCGCCGAACAGGGCGATGTTGTGCTGTCCGGCGGTGCGTAGGATCTTGCGGATCTGCGAGACGAGCGACTCGACGTTGTAGCCAACGCCGCGCTTGCCGAACTTGCCGAAGCCCGAGAGGTCGCGACGGATCTGGGTGGAGTTGACGTGGGTGTAGTCGGATAGTTCCTGCGAGGAGATCGTCTCCTTGCCCATCTTCTTGGCCTGCGTGAGCACCTGCAGATAGCGCGAGAGGCGAGCGGCCACGCCAAGGGAGAGGCGCTCGGCGACCGCCGCGGAGTCCTCGCTGGAAATGGCAGCGGGAGGCCCCGCCAGCTCCTGAAAAGTCATCGTCCGTGACTCTAGCGAGGCGAGCCGCCATGACGGCTGCCTGGCTATCGCACCGCACGCTCCGCCAATCGTCTGCGCAGCTCCTGCTCATCGAGGAAGTATTCGAACAGCTCCTCGCCATCGAGGGCGATCACGGGGATGCGCTCGAAGTAGGCGCGATGCAGCGCATCATCCTGGAGGATGTCGCGCTCCTGAAGCTCGAAGCCCAGCTCTTGCCTGAGACGGTAGAGGCTCGCCATCGCGTCCTGGCAGAGGTGGCAGTCGGGCTTGGAGTAGACGGTGATGAGCCTCACGGGACCTCATGGGGCGCCAGGGGGCGCGATTCCCCCGTGGCGTACACATCGAGGGCCAGATAGTCCGGATAGGAAAGCGGCTGCGCATAGCGCGCCGCAGAGGCGATCATCGCGGCGTTGTCGGTGCACAGAGCGCGCGCGGGCAGGTGCACTGTGGCGCCCAGCTCGCTCAGGCGCCGACGCAGGACCCCATTGGCGGCCACTCCCCCGCCGATCGCGAGCCGGTCGAGCCCTGTGGCTTCCAGGCCCTGCATGGCGCGGGCGAGCAGCGAGTCGATGATCGCGTGCTGGTAGGAGGCCGCGAGATCGGCCGCACGCGCCTGCGCCGCGGCCTCGCCGAGCTCGCGCACGCGGTAGAGCAGCGCAGTCTTCAGCCCCGCGAAGGAGAAATCCAGCGAGCGCGCGAAGCGCAGCCGTCCTGCGCCCATCCCCGCACGGGGGCGTGCGCCGCCCGCGGGGAACTCGAATGCACCCGGATCTCCCCCGGCGGCGAGGCGCTCGAGTGCGGCACCGCCGGGATAGCCCAGTCCAAGCATGCGCGCGCCCTTGTCGAAGGCCTCGCCGGCAGCATCGTCGAGCGTTCGCCCGAGGACCTCGAAGCCGTCATGCTCGCGCACGTGGGCCAGCAGCGTGTGTCCTCCCGAGGCGATCAGGCAGAGGAAGGGCGGCTCGAAAGGCTCTCCGCCGTCGAAGTGCAGGAAGTTGGCGGCGACGTGCCCCTGCAGATGATCCACCGGCACGAACGGCAGCCGCCGCGCTCCCGCGAGGGCCTTCGCGGTGGAGAGCCCCACCAGCAGCGCCCCCACGAGCCCCGGGCCGCGCGTGGCGGCCACCAGCCCGACCTCATCGAGCGTGACCCCGGCATCCTTCAGCGCGCGCGCCACCACTAGGTTGACGAGCTCCAGATGCTGGCGCGAGGCGACCTCGGGAACGACGCCGCCGAAGCGGTCGTGCACCTGCGAGGAGATCGCATTCGAGCGCACCGCGCCCCCGCTGTCGATCACCGCTGCACACGTATCGTCGCAGCTGGTCTCGATTGCAAGGATGGGATCGCTCATCGTGGCGGGTTGGGAACGTCGGCGAGCGAGCCGTCGAGGGTGGCCGGGGTGCGCCACATGATCAGAGCGTCCTCGCCGTTGTCCTGGTAATAGCGGCGACGTACGCCCGCGGCACGGAAGCCTTCGCGTTCGTAGAGGTGGATCGCCTGGTGGTTGGACTTGCGCACCTCGAGCGTGTAGCGCGCATCGCGATCGTCAACGCGCGCATACAGGTCGGCGAGCAGCGCGCTGGCCACGCCCACGCGGCGGTGGATGGGGTCGACGGCGATATTCATCACGTGCCACACGGTGTCGTAGCGCGAGCAGATCAGGTATCCGACTAAATTGAGACCCCGATCGCCGGGGAGCGCCGCGGCCAGGCAGATACCCGATGGCTTTGAGAGCTCGAGTACGAACATCGCAAGCGACCACGGCGTGGGGAATGCCCTGCGCTCGATCGCGATGACCTGCGGCAGGTCGGGGTACGCCAGACGGCGGATCTGCACCGGCGAGAGTTCGGGGACGCGTTGAACGGCCGCCATCGCTACCCCGCCGCGGCCTCAAGGGCGAGTTCGGCATCGGGCCGACGTAGGTAGTCGGGTACCACACTCCCATATTCCCTCGTAGGCGCCTCGAGGGCAAGCTCGCAGAGACAGGCGCCACGCACCCTGTGAAGCTCCGAGGACTCCTCGGGAACCTCCACCCCCAGATCCTCCAGGTGCGTGCGATAGCGAACCGCCCCATCTCCCACGGCCAGGCCCCCCGGCGTGAGCAGCGAAGCAAGATCCGACGGCGCCACTGCACGGGAGGCGAAGAGCTCGCGGCCTGACGCATAGCCGCCGAGGAATACCTCGCCGCGGCGGGCGTCGATAACGGACAACACCTCGCGCTCGCCACTGGAGGCGCCCTCAGCCAGTGCGCGCAGGGTGCTCACGCCGACCAGCTCCACGCCCAGCGACTGCGCCATCCCGCGCGCCGTGGCGACGCCGATGCGAAGGCCCGTGAACGTTCCGGGGCCAACGCCAACAGCGATCCGCTCCAGCCGCTCCCAGCTGAGGCCCACCTGCGCGAGCAGATCCTCGGCGAGCGGCAACAGGCGCGTAGCATGCCCTGGGCGCTCGCCTGGATTGGGATCGTCGCGCGCTTGCAGCTGGGTGCCATCGTCGAGGCGCAGTCCCACGGCGGTGGCGGGTGTGGCGGTGTCGAAGCCGAGCACGATCACGGCCGCTCGTCCACCTCGATCCGCCGCCTATCGCCACCGCGGTGTGCGAGCGTGATGCGCATCCGTGGCTTCGCCAGCTCCTGGCTATCGCCGGCGGGCCACTCCACGAAGGCGATCCTCCCCGGGCCGAGATAGTCGGCGAGCAGTCCCGGATCCTCACCGTCGAGCGAGGCAAGCCGGTAGAGGTCCAGATGCGAGACGCTCACCCCATCCCCGCCATAGCGGTGGCCGATCGAGAAGGTCGGCGAGGTCACCGGATCGGTGACCCCCAGCGCCCGCGCCGCGCCGCGCACAAGCGTCGTCTTGCCTGCCCCCAGCTCCCCCTGCACGAGCACCACGTCGCCCTCGCGCAGGCGCGTCGCCAGCTCCGCGCCCAGCGCCTCGGTCTCGGCGGGGTCCGAGGTCTCGACAACCAGCACAGGGCTACTTTAGCCCGCGTGATGCACCCGCAGGCAGTGACACGAGGCGCGCACCTGAAAAGACGACCGGCCCACCGAGAGAGGAGTGGACCGGCCGTACTACTGGGAGGGTTGGAGACGCTTTCGGTATCGGCAGCCCGCCCAACAAACTTGAGCGCAGGGGAAAGTGTCTAGAACAGCCCGAGCTGGTCCACCTCGGCGCCCTCCGCGGCGGCTTCCGCAGGGGGCGTCTGCTCTTCGGGCTCGGGCTCTGGGATCTCAAGGGCCGAAGGCTGCTCGGGCGCATCCAGCGCCAGCAGCGCCGGCAGGCGTGCGAAGTCCTCGCGCAGGGTCTCCAACATGCGCGGCGTGTAGAGCGCTGCGGCCGGATGGAAGATCGGATACAGCCGTACCGTGCGCTGCCCCAGCGTGAGTAGCTGCGGCTGGCCGTGCAAGCGCGTGATCCCCGTGGGATCGCCACGCAGGAGCTTCGTGGAGAAGTTGCCCAGCGAGCAGATCACCTTGGGCTGGATCAGCTCCACCTGGCGGTACAGATACTCGTGGCAGTTCTCGATCTCCACCGGCAGTGGATCGCGGTTGCCGGGAGGTCTGCATTTGAGCACGTTCGCGATGAAGACCTCCGCGCGCGTCATCCCAATCTCTACGAGCAGCTTCTCCAGGAGCTTGCCCGCCTGCCCCACGAACGGCAGCCCCTGCTCATCCTCACTGGCGCCGGGGGCCTCGCCCACGAACATCAGATCGGCGTCAGCATTGCCTGCGCCGAACACCACATTGCGCCGCGCGGCGGCCAGCTCGCTGCAGCGCACGCAGCCCTTGACCTGGCTCAGAACTGCCTTGAGTGCCTCGCGGCGATCCTCAGCCGACTCCGGTTGCGAACTCTCCAAGGACGACATCCGCCCCTGATCCTAGCCCTGGAGACATCCGTGAGGACCTCCGGTGCTCTACCCAGCCGCCGCACTGCGAGACAGCCGCCCAGCGCTTGTGTGTCCAGTCGCACACATCGCCGAGCACCTCGAGCTGTAACGTCGCGCGTGGCGGTATCATTTGCAGTGGGCCGTCACCGAGATTTCGGGATGGACCTTCAAAGTCCTTCTTTCGCATCCGTCGCGCCGGTATCCCCAGGGAACTGGACCGAGAGCTGTGAACCACATCCCCACACTACGCACCGTCCGCGAGCTCAGAGCGGCTTTGGCGCCCTTGCGCGGGGCGGGCCATTCGATCGGATTGGTGCCCACGATGGGCGCGCTGCACGAGGGGCACCTCTCCCTGATCCGCCGCGCTCGCGAGGAGTGCGAGACGGTGGTGGTGTCGGTGTTCGTGAACCCCTCGCAGTTCGAGGATCGTGGCGATCTGGAGCGCTACCCGCGCCAAGAGGCGCGCGATACGGCGCTCGCCGCCGAGGCGGGCGCGGATCTCGGGTTTGCACCCGTGGTGCAGGAGGTCTATCCGGAGGGCTTCGCCACGCAGGTGCAGGTGCTGGGGCTCACCGACCGCCTCGAGGGCGCCGTGCGCGGGCCCGAGCACTTCCGCGGCGTCACCACGGTGGTCACCAAGCTGTTCGGCATGACCCAGCCCGATGTGGCCTACTTCGGCCAGAAGGATGCCCAGCAGATCCTCGTCATCAAGCGCCTGGTGACCGACCTGAATCTGCCCGTGCATGTCGAGGTCTGTCCCACGTTGCGCGAGTCCGACGGGCTTGCTCTCTCCAGCCGCAACGTGCGGCTCGACCCAGCCTCGCGCGTACGCGCGCGAGCGTTGTATCGGGCACTGCGCGCCGCCGAGGTTCGTGCCGGCGACGGCGAGTGCTCGGTGCAGACCCTGCTCGACGCGGCACACACCGAACTCGCCAAGTCCGATGTGATCCCCGACTACCTCGCGCTGGTCGCATCCGAGACGCTGGAGCCGGTTTCGGAGCTGCGCGAGCCGGCGTTGCTGGCCGTTGCCGCGCACGTTGGGGGGGTGCGCCTGATCGACAACATCACACTTCAGCCCACAGAGACACACAACGAGCGCACAACCCCCGACCCCGAGAGCGAGAGGACCCCTGTATGCAGCGCGTGATGCTCAAGTCGAAGATCCACCGCGCGACGGTCACCGACTGCGACCTTCACTACGTCGGCTCGATCACGATCGACCCCGACCTGCTGGAGGCCGCCGACATCCTCGAGCACGAGCAGGTACACGTGGTCGATGTCGACAACGGCGCGCGCTTTGAGACCTACACGATCGCCGGCGCGCGCGGATCGGGCGCCATGAAGATCAACGGCGCCGCCGCGCGACTGGTGCACCGCGGCGACACCATCATCGTGATCTCCTACGGCCAGTACGACCGTGAGGAGCTGGAGCACTACGAGCCCCGCGTCGTGCACGTGGAGGCGCAAACCAACCGCATCATCACCGTCGACGACGCAGTGGCGACCCTTCTGTCCACCCCGGTCTCGCAAGAGGCTTAAGGGCGGCCTGGGCGTCAACCAAGTCAGAGAGAGGACTCCCCCATGTCAAGCCACCCCGCCACCCCCTCCCCCAACCCCGGCCGCTCCCCCCACGCGACCGGCCACGCCAAGCTGAACGTCCCGTCTGACCCGGGGCGCCTGCCGATGACGCTGCCGCTGCTCGCCGAAAAGAAGCGCCTCGGCGAGCCGCTCGTGATGGTCACGGCCTACGACTACCCCTCCGCACGCGCAGCCGAGTCAGCCGGCGTGGATCTGGTGCTCGTGGGCGACTCCGCCGCGACGACCGTGCTCGGCTACTCCGCGACCACGCCGGTTGCCCTGGAGGACATGATGGTGCTCCAGCGCGCTGTGCGCCGCGGGCTCACCACGCCGCTGATGATCGGCGATCTGCCCTTTGGCTCCTATGAGGTCTCCGATGAGCAGGCGCTCACCACGGCGGTGCGCATGGTGAAGGAGGCCGGCGCGGACGCTGTGAAGCTCGAGGGCGGCGGACCAGCTCCAGTGAGTCGCGCGCGCGCGATCGTCGGCGCGGGCATCCCCGTGATGGGCCACGTTGGGCTGACTCCGCAGTCCTCCACGGCGCTGGGGGGCTGGAAGGCGCAGGGGCGTACTGCCTCCGCCGCCGCACGCATCGCCGCCGAGGCGCTCGCGCTGCAGGAGGCGGGCTGTTTCGCGATCGTCTTCGAGGCGATCCCCGCGGCCGTCACCGAGGAGCTGATGCCACACATGGAGGTGCCCATCATTGGCATCGGCGCCGGCCCCGCCACCGACGGGCAGGTGCTCGTGTTCCACGACCTGCTCGGCATCCGCGACGGGCTCGGCCCGCGCTTCGTCAAGCGCTACGCGTCGATACAGGAGGACATGAACGCCGGTGTCGCCGCCTATGCGGAGGACGTCCGCGAGCGGCGCTACCCCGGCCCCGAGCACACCTACTCGATCGACCCCTCCGAGCTGGCGGAGCTGCACGAGCTGCTTGCGTAGTCGACCTTCCTGAGCACCTTCGCGGGGGAGCCCGCGGCAATGGAGAATGGCTCGATGTCACGTGTGACGACGCTGTTGGCGCCGATCACGCAGCGCTCGCCGATCGTAACGCCGCTGGTGACAACCACGTTGGCGCCGAGCCAGCAGTTGTCACCTATGCGCGTGGGGCCTTTTGAGGTGAATCCCTGCCAGGTGATGGGCTTTTCGGGATCGTCGTAGCGGTGACTCGAATCGCTCACGAAGCAGCCGTTCGCCAACATGCAGTGATCGCCGATCTCCACCAGCTGCTCTGAGGCGATCATCACGCCCATGTTGAGGAACGTGCCCCTGCCGATCTTCACCTTCGCATTGCCGGGTGCGGTGATCCACACATTCGGCTCCAGCAGGGCACCCGCCCCGACCAGCAACCTGCCCTCGCGCATCGCCTCCAGCACGTTGCCGTGTATCGGCCAGCGCACGAACGCCTCGCTGCGCATGAAGTAAAGGTGAATCTGCGCGCGGTTCCAGGGCAGCGAGTTGCGCTCGTACCAGCGCCACTTCTGCATCCACTGGCGCGCGTCACGAGCGAGATCACCCACGAGATTTCACCAGCCCGCGGCGAGGATGGTGCTCACGCCGCGACCTTCGCACGCCGTTTGCGCGTCGGAGCCTTGGGCTTCTTCTTCGTGGTGGGCGTGAGGATCTCCGCGAGGAACTGACCCGTGTGCGATGCCGCCTCGCCCGCGACCTCCTCGGGGGTGCCCGCGGCAATCACCATGCCGCCCTCCTCGCCACCCTCGGGGCCCATGTCGATGAGGCGATCGGCGCACTTGATCACGTCGAGGTTGTGCTCGATCACCACCACGCTGTTGCCCGCGTCCACGAGGCGCTGCAGCACCTCGAGGAGGCGCTGCACGTCGGCGAAGTGCAGCCCCGTGGTGGGCTCGTCGAGGATGTACAGCGTCCTGCCGGTCGCCACCTTGGAGAGCTCCGTCGCCAGCTTCACGCGCTGCGCCTCCCCGCCGGAGAGCGTTGTGGCGGGCTGGCCGAGGCGCACGTAGCCGAGACCCACGGCGTTCAGAGTCTCCAGGCGCCGGCGCACCTTGGGGATGTGGGTGAAGAACTCCACCGCCTCCTCGATCGGCATCTCCAGCACGTCGGCGATGCTCTTGCCCTTGAAGCGCACCTCGAGCGTCTCGCGGTTGTAGCGCTTGCCGTGGCACTGCTCGCAGGGCACATACACGTCGGGCAGGAAGTGCATCTCGATCTTGATCTGCCCATCGCCGCGGCACACCTCACAGCGCCCGCCCTTCACATTGAAGCTGAAGCGTCCCGGCTTGTACCCGCGCGCGCGCGCCTCCTGCGTCTTTGAGAAGAGGTCGCGGATCACATCGAAGAGGCCCGTGTAGGTGGCGGGGTTCGAGCGCGGCGTGCGCCCGATCGGCGACTGGTCCACGGCGATGATCTTGTCAAGCTGCTCAAGGCCATGGATCGCGCGGTGCGCCCCCGGGCGTTGGCGCGCACGGTGCAAACGTGCCGCCACCGCCTTCAAGAGCACCTCGTTGACGAGCGTCGACTTGCCCGAGCCGGATACGCCTGTGACGCAGGTGAGCGTGCCGAGCGGCACATGCACGTCGATGTCCCTCAGGTTGTGCTGGCTCGCGCCCGTGATCTCGATGTACCCGGCGGGGGTACGCCGCTTGGCGGGCACCTCCACCGTGCGCGTGCCCGCGAGGTATTGGCCGGTGAGCGAGTCCTTCACGCGCTGCACCTGCGCCGCCGTGCCCTGCGCGACGATCCTCCCGCCGTGTTCGCCCGCGCCCGGACCGAGGTCCACGAGGTGATCGGCCGCGCGCATCGTCTGCTCGTCGTGCTCCACCACGATCACCGTGTTACCCAGGTCGCGCAGCCGCTCGAGCGTGCCGATCAACTTCGAGTTATCGCGCTGGTGAAGGCCGATCGAGGGCTCGTCAAGGATGTAGAGGACCCCCACGAGCGAGCTGCCGATCTGCGTGGCCAGACGGATGCGCTGCGCCTCGCCACCGCTCAACGTGGCCGCCGCCCGGTCCATCGAGAGGTAGCCGATCCCCACGTTCTCGAGGAACTGCAGGCGCTCGGAGATCTCGCGCAAGATCAGCCGCGCGACGTGGCGGTCGGTCTCTGAGAGCTCCACCTCCTCCAACCATTGCAGGGCGCGGCGCGCGGAGAGCGCACAGAAGTCCTCGATCCTGGTGCCCGCCACGAGCACCGCGCGCGACTCCGCGCGCAGGCGTGCCCCGTGGCACACCGGGCACGCGCGCAGCGACATGTACTCCTCGATCCGCTCGCGCGTCCACTCGGAGTCCGTCTCGCGGTAGCGACGTTCGAGGTTCGCCACCACGCCCTCGAAGCGTGTGGCGTAGTTGCGGCTGCGCCCGAAGCGGTTGCGGTACTCGATCTGCAGCTTCTCGCCGTTGGTCCCATACAGGAACAGATCCTGCTGTTCCTCGGAGAGCTCCTCCCAGGGCGTCGCAAGATCGACCTTGTAGCGCTTGGCGATCGCTTCGGTGACCTGCTCGTAGTAATTGGATGTGCTGTTCGCCCACGGCGCGATCGCGCCTTCGCCCACCGACAGCGCAGGGTTGGGCACCACCATCTCGGGGTCGATCTCCATCTGGGACCCCAGCCCCGTGCACCGCTCACAGGCCCCGTGGGGGGAGTTGAAGGAAAAGATGCGCGGCTCCAACTCCACCAACGACGGTCCATGCTCGGGGCAGGCGAACTTCTCCGAGAAGGTGTACACGGTGCCGGGATCGGGCATCTCGCCAGGCACGATCTGTGCGGCTGGCGCCTTCACACCAAGCGCCCCACTCGAATGGCCCTCCTCGCCGCTCTCCCCAGCGCGCCCGACGATCTCGATCTCCACGAGCCCATCGGCGAGACCCACAGCCGCCTCGATCGAGTCGGCCAACCGCTTGCGCAGGTCGTGGCGCATCGCGAGGCGGTCGATCACCACCGCGATGTCGTGTTTGTAGCGCTTGTCGAGCACGATCGACTCTTCGAGCATCCGAATGCGCCCGTCGATCTTCACGCGCGCGAAGCCATCGGCGCGCAGCTCGTCGAGCAGCTTGCCGTACTCCCCCTTGCGCCCGCGCACCACCGGCGCCATCACCATGAAGCGCGCCCCCTCGGGCAGCTCCATCACCTGGTCGATGATCTGCTCGGCGGACTGTCCCACGATCGGCCGCCCGCAGATCGGGCAGTGGGGCTTGCCCACGCGCGACCACAACAGGCGCAGGTAGTCGTAGATCTCGGTCACCGTCCCCACCGTCGAGCGGGGGTTGCGCGAGGTCGTCTTCTGGTCGATCGAGATGGCCGGCGAGAGCCCCTCGATCGAGTCGACGTCGGGCTTGTCCATCTGCCCAAGGAACTGGCGCGCGTAGGCCGAGAGCGACTCCACGTAGCGACGCTGGCCCTCCGCGTAGATGGTGTCGAACGCGAGCGAGGACTTGCCCGAGCCGGACAGGCCGGTGATCACCACCAGCGCGTCGCGCGGCAGGCTCAGGGAGATGTCCTTGAGGTTGTGCTCGCGCGCGCCGCTTACGACGATCTGGTTGCTCTGGCCCACTGACCTCTATATTACGCGGGCGAACAGATGTTCGCATCCGTGCTCCAGCCTACGCCCAACTGGATCTGCCCGGTTTCGTGCTCGGCTTGATTCAAGCTTTCGCGACTGATATCAAGAGCGTGAACGTTATGGGCTCAGGTCTCCATCGCACCGGCACATCGAACGTCGGCGCCCTCAAGGCAGTTGGTCGCGATCGTCCGCCGCCGGATGAGCTCGCCCACCTGCGCCGCAAGCTGCAGGAGACGGCGCACCCCTGCGGGTGCAAGTCGGGCGCCGCCCTGTCGCTGCTGGCGATCCTCGCGTGGCCGGTCTGGATATGGGCATCGGGCCCGCCGCACGCGCCGCTTGGCATCGCCCTTGCGCTGCTCGCCTACCCCGTGGTGGTGCTCATCGCGGGGTTCGCGGGCAAGCTCGCGGGAATCCTCACCGGCCGCTGGCGCCACCGGCGCCTGCGTCGTCGTTTGGCAAAGCGCCGCGTTCGGTCGCCGGCCCCCGCTCTCGCTCATCCGCTCGGGGAGAGGTAAACCAGATGTCGCTGTGCGGGGCCATCATCCGCGAACTCACCTGGTTCGAACGCGAGACGGAGATCGTTGTGAGCAAGGTGTGCCGCCTCGGACTGTTCGAAAAGTGCGCCGACTGGAAGGACGAAGGCCACGAGGAATGCGCGAAGGAACGCGATGAGGGCTACGAAGCGTGCGCCCGCGAAGAGGAGCAGGGATACAAGGAATGCTCCGGCTGGGGCCCGTTCGGTTTCATCTGCACAGCGTTTACCTGGGTGACGCATCTGGCGTGCGTGGCCTGGAAGTGGGTCTCGCACATCGTGTGCGTCGCGTGGGCCTGGATCTCGAAGTGGTTCTGTCGGGCCTTCGTGGTCGTCTACACGACGATCTGCAAGCTCGTGGTGGGAACCATCTTCTGGCTCATCCGGCGCACGCTGCTGCTGATCGTCTTCCCCTGCCGTTTTCGCCCCCCGAAACTCGAAGGCCCGATCAAGCACGTCTTCGTGCTGATGCTGGAGAACCGCTCCTTCGATCACATGCTCGGCGCAACCCCGATCACGGGCACCGACGCGGAAACCAACGAGGAGACCGAAACGGCGCGCCGCCCCGACGATGCGGCGAACGACGTGCGCGACGAAAACGGGAACATCATCAACCACTGCGAAGTGAACACCGGCCAGAAGCGCACCGTGGGCAAGGACCCGGGGCACGAGTTCGTGAACACGCTCGTGATGCTCTGCGGCGAGGGGCCCAGCCAGCACTACCCGCCCTATCCGCAGCCGGTGGACAACAGCGGCTTCGCGCAGAACTATGCCGCCACCGACCCCTCCAAACCGTGCACGATCATGCTCTCCTACAGGGGCGAGGATGAGACGAGCGGGAGCGCCGACGTGCCCGTGCTCGCCGCTCTGGCAAGCGAGTTCGCGGTGTGCGACCACTGGTTCTCCTCGATGCCGGGGCCGACGTGGCCGAACCGTCTGTTCGTGCACGCGGCCTCCTCGGCGGGGCTCGACGACAGCCCAACCCCATATGACACCTTCGTGGAGGAGCTCGTCGATGGGATCGTCTTCGAGCACGGGAGCATCTACGAACTGCTCGACTCCGAGAACATCGAATGGTCGGTGTACCACGGCGATCACCTCCCGCAGGTGATGGCCCTCTCGGGAATGGATCCCACGACGATCGCCGCGCGCTTTCGCGAGATGGACGATTTCGAGGGGGATCTCGCGAGCGGGAAGATGGCCAATTACGTCTTCATCGAGCCCAACTACGGCGAAGATGTCCTCGAGAACACGTTCAAGTGCGGTAACTCCCAGCACCCGATCGACGACATCACCCACGGCGAGCGCCTGATCAAGCGCGTCTATGAGGGAATCCGCAACTCGGGGCTGTGGCGCGAAAGCATGTTGATCGTGACCTACGACGAGGGCGGCGGCTTCTACGACCACATGCCCCCGGGTGCGACGGTGCCGCCGGGCGATTCGGTGAGCGACTCGGCCAACAACTACCACGACTTCGGCTTCTCCCAGCTGGGCGTGCGCGTGCCGGCCGTGGTGTGCTCGCCGTGGATTCCGCGCAACACGATCGACCACCGCGAATACGAGCACGCCTCGGTGCCGAGCACCGTGGAGCGCATGTGGGGCCTGCCCGCGATGACCGACCGCGACGCCCACGCGCGCGATCTGAAGAGCCTCCTCTCGCTGCCCACGCCCCGCACCGACGCGCCCATGACCCTCCCGGAAGCCGCGGCCCCCGAAGTGGACTGCAGCGACGACACGCGCGCCAAGCTCCGCGCGCTGGACCTCGCGCCGGCGCGACCGCCGGGCGCCACGATCCTCGACCCGGTGACCCGCTCGCGCGCGCAGCAGCAGAACCCGCAGGCGATCGCCTCCACCGCCGGCGCCTTCTTTGGACTGGCGGTGCGCCGCGACCTGCAGCTCGCCCCCCGCGAGGAGCACCGGGCGATCCTCGCCCAGGCCCGCAGCTTTCGCACAATGGGCGAGGCCGGCGCCTACAGGCACAAGGTCGCGATCGAGATCGAGCGCCACCGGAGAGCTCGGCCAAGGCCCGCCCAGCGGAGAGGATAGGAAGGCCTCCGCCCTCCGGGCTCCGGCAACGGGTCGCGCTGTGCGAAGCACGCAGGTAGAGCTGTTTATCCCAGGAGTTTGTGCAACGTCTGCCTGAATGCGGCCGGCTCGATCGCCGGATACCGATAAAGCTCTGGCTGGATCTCCCCAAAGAGCTCACGCAATCGCGAGGGCTCCACTAGGCCTCGGTCGATCATCGCCTGAACGTCGGCGAGATCCTGCTCGAAACCCCGCTCGATCTTCGCGAGCGCCTGCGAATAGAAATCGAAATTGTAAACGTCGACGCTGCCCTCCCTGAACAGGAACGGACTGCGATCGCGCCAACCGGGTGCCTCAGGCACGAAATCAGGCGGTGAAGCCAACTCGATGTTGACCCTCAGACGCTCCTTCAGCGCGGGAAGCACACGCAGCAGCTCATCCGCCTCGGGCTCGAAGCGCAAATCGACATCGACCGTTGTCTCACGCCAGCCCTCGATCACCGCGCTGGAGCCACCCGTCAGATAAATGCGAACAGGACTGCGCGCAACACGCCCGAGCTCGCTGGCCAGCGCGCGAATGCGCTGCTCGTCAACGGGAGGACGCATGCTCGGCCGCCCGCGCGAAGCTCACCATGCGGGCGACGAGCGCGTTATAACGACTGTGGGCTCCCCCGTCCCTCTCCGAAAGCACTTCATACAGACGATGCCCCGGCGATCCTGCGCCGCCGGACGGGATGTCATAGCCCAACGCCCGGAGACGCGGCGCCGCCATGCTCACCAGTAACGACGCCTCGCTCTCTCGACCGGCGGAGAGGTCGGCGAGTCCCGCGCTCACGAGCTCATGGCCGGGCAGGTCGGCAGGAACGTCGTTCATACCCCAATAGTAGGTTGGCGCGCGGAGAGCACACCCTCCGCGACCTAGCGCTCCGGCCCTAATATGGCCCGATGCAACTCCGCTGGCCGTGGGCCGATAGCGGTAATGGACCCCTCCCGCAGCTGCTCGTGATGCTCACCGTGGTTACCGGGGTGGTCGACGCGGTGAGCTATATCGCGCTCGGGCACGTGTTCGTGGCGAACATGACCGGCAACATCGTGTTCCTCGGGTTCGCGCTGGCGGGCGCCTCGGGGCTTTCCGCGGTGGCTTCGCTCACGGCACTTGGCGCATTCCTCCTCGGCGCGCTTGTGGGCGGGCGGATCGGGGTGCGCTTCGGCGGGCACCGCGGATGGCACCTGCGTACAGCGAGCTCGATCGCGATCGTGCCGCTGCTGCTGGCGATGATCGTTGCGGCGATCCTCGGCCAGCCGGTGTCCGAAGAGGCGCGCTATGCGCTGATCGTGCCGCTCGCGCTCGCGATGGGGATCCAGAACGCCACCGCGCGGCGGCTCGCGGTGCCCGACCTGCCCACCACCGTCCTCACCCTGACCTTGACTGGGATCGCCGCCGACTCGCGCCTGGCGGGGCGCGATGGAGGCCCCGCGGCGCGCCGCCTGATCTCCGTGAGCGCGATGTTCGCCGGCGCGCTGATCGGCGCGCTGTTCGTGATCAACGTCGACCTCGTGCTTCCGATCGCGCTCGCCGCGCTGCTGATGGCCACTAGCGCCGCCGCGGCCCACCGGCTCTCAACAAGAGGCTCGGAGTGGGCACGCCCCCCCGGCAAGCCGTAAGGGCTCATAGCTCAACCCTTGAAAGTCGAGGCGCCCGCGTCCCCGAACGGCTCGTCGCGCTCGCGCACTGCCTGCCTGAAGCCCACCTCGGCGGCGCGCATCTGAAAGGCGTACCCCTCGGCGGTGTGGCGCGTGATGCCATCGAAGACCGTCCCCAGCACCTGCGTGCTGTGCAGGCCCCCCGCCATCTGCTCCTGGTTCACGAGCAACTTCATCATCCGCAGCTGATTCAAAGGCATCCGCGCGATCCTTCCCACGAGGATCTCGGTGCGCTCGTCGAGCTCCTCCGCCGCGGGCGCCTCGATCGCGAGGCCCCACTCGAGCGCCTCCGCGCCCGAGAGCGAGTCGCCGGTGAACAGCAGGCGCTTGGCGCGCTGGGGGCCCAGGCGCTGCGCCCACAGCGAGGTCGTCGGCGAGCCCCACACGCGCGCCGGCGGGTAGCCGATCTTCGCGTCGGCGGCGATCACGAGCAGATCCGAGCACAGCGCCATGTCGGTGCCGCCCGCCACGCAGAAGCCGTGCACCTTGCACACCACGGGCTTGGAGCAGTGAAACAGCGACATGAACGCGCGAACGTTGCGGCTCATCATCGCGTAGTCAACCATCGGATCCCACGTTCCGGTGGGGTCATGGTTGGCGGCCATCACCTGCGGATCGAGCGGCGAGCCGGCGGGCGCAGCCCCCACAACGCCATCGTCATCCAACTGCGCACGCCGCGCGGGCGGCCGGATGGCCGCCTCCTCCCCCTCCCCCATCCGCCCCGCTCCCTCGGCGCTCTCGACGAGGTCATAGCCGCCGCAGAATCCCTTGCCGTTGCCCGCGAGCAGGATCGCGTGCACGGTGGGATCGAGGTCCGCGCGCTCCACGCACGCCTCCAGCTCGCTCACCAGGCGCGGCGTGATGCCATTGCCGCGCGCGGGGCGATCGAGGGTGATCCGCGCGATCCGCTCGGCCACCGCGTAGGTCATCGTGGCCAGCTCGCTCACCGCGCCCAGCCTTGTGAATCGTGCGCCGTTTGTCAAGTACGCTGGCGAGGTAGATGGCGCTCTTCTTCGACCATCCGGCGTGTCTCGAGCACGACCCGAGCGCGCATGTCCCCGGTCACCCCGACACGCCCGCGCGGCTGATCGCGATCGAGCGGGCGCTCGCCGCCGAGGACTGGCTGGGCTGGGAGCGCCGCGCGGCCCCGCCCGCCAGCGAGGCCCAGCTGGAGCTGATCCACAGCGCCGCTCACGTGCGGCGTATCGAGGAGCTCTCGCTCGCCGGGGGCGGCGCGATCGACCCCGATACGTTCGTGGGCGAGGCCTCCTGGCGCGCCGCGCTGCACGCCGCGGGCGGAGCGTGTGAGATGGCGCGCGCCCTGATGGCGCGCGAGGCAATGCTCGGATTCTGCTGCGTGCGCCCCTCGGGCCACCACGCCGAACCCGATCGCGCGATGGGCTTCTGCCTGTTCAACAACACCGCGCTCGCCGCCGAGGCGGCGATTCGCGAAGGCGGCGCCGAGCGCGTGTTCGTGCTCGACTGGGACGTGCACCACGGCAACGGCACCGCCGAGGCCTTCCGCCGCCGCGACGACGTTCTGTTCGCGAGCATCCACCAGGCCGGGATCTACCCCGGCACCGGTGAGCTGAGCGACGTCGGCTCGGGCGAGGGCGAGGGATTCACCATCAACCTGCCCGTGCCCGCGGGCTCTGAAGAGGAGCTGTGGCTCTCGCTGCTCGAGCACATCGCGCTGGCAGCCGCGCGCACCTTCGCGCCCGATTTGATCCTCATCTCCGCCGGCTTCGACGCGCACCGCGAGGACCCCCTCGCGGGGTGCCGCCTGGAGGACGAGTCCTTCGCGCAGATGGCCCGCCACGTACGCGATCTCGCGCGGGAGCTCGATGTGCCGCTCGGCGCGGTACTCGAGGGCGGCTACGCACCCGCCACGCTCGCGCGCTGTGTGCCGGCCACCCTCGCCGCGCTCGCCGGCGATGAGCCCGCGCACTCCGCGGCGCCCGAGCCGCTGCTCACCTCGCGTGCGGCCTCGCGCATCGGCCACTACTGGCCGCTTACGTAGTTTCCCGCCGCGCGTTCGCGGGCAAGCGCGGATGCGCCACAGCGCCGCCCCCGTGAGTCTTCGGTCCGTGAGCCTCCCAGGCGCAGGTGTTGTCGGCGCGGTCTTCAATCTCAACGACCCCGCGCACGTCGTTCACTGGCATTTCATCCAGCTCTCGGTGTCGAACCTGATCGTGATCGCGCTGATGTTCGTCGTCTTCGCGCTGGCGATCCTGCTGCCCTTCCCAGGCGCCGCTCGCAGAAGGGAGAGCCGCTCGTGAGCGTCGCCCCGCCCTCCAGAACCCCGCCCACCGGGGACGTGCGCCGTGGGGCCGCGCCCGCCAAGGGCTCGTGGACGGCGCGCACGCGCGAAGTCGCCGTCGAGAACCTTCCGCCCGAGAAGCTCCTGCCCGACGGCCAGCCCACGTACGTCGCCTCCTGGATCTACGTGTTCGGGGTGGCGAGCATCGCCGCGCTGATCGTCACGATCGGCTCGGGCATGATCCTCGCGCTGAAGGGCCCCGCCTGGTGGCACTACACCGGCGTGGGGCATTTCTTCAACTCGATCCACCTGTGGGCGGTGGAGCTGTTCTTCTTCGTGATGGTCGTGCACCTCTGGGGCAAGTACTGGATGGCCGCCTGGCGCGGCGGGCGTGCACGCGTGTGGGTCACCGGCGCGATCACCTTCATCGTCGCCGTCCCCACCGCCCTCACCGGCTACGTCTCCCAGCAGAACTTCGACGCGCAGTGGATCTCCACGCAGGCCAAGGACGGGCTCAACTCGGTTGGTGTGGGCGCATTCTTCAACGTCACCAATTTCGGGCAGATGTACAGCTACCACGTGCTGCTCCTGCCGACGGCCGTCGTGCTGCTCGTCGCCGCGCACGTGCTGCTCGTGCGCCGCCACGGGGTTGTGCCGCCATTCGCAGCTGGACGGGGCGCACCCGGCAAGTCATGAAGCACGACGACACCAGCCCTGGACGGGCCCTACGCCCCTATGACCTAATCAAGGAGCTCGTCATCGCGATCGGCGTGATCGCGCTGCTCGCGGTCCTGCTCACCGTGCTGTTCTCCTCGCCCGATGAGAAGCCCACGACGGTCGCGCAGTGGTCCCAGCAGATGCCCATCGATTTCGTGACGACCGCGAATAAGGAGCTGGGGGGCACGAGCGACACCGCCGAATACGGTCCCCCCTACAACCACAACGGCTCCGGACAGCACATCGCGTTCGTCGAACTGCAGAAGTGGCTAGGCGTGAGCCACCCGATAAACACCGCCAACGACTACGTGATCGGCCCGCTGGGCAGCGTGCCGGGCAACCCCGCACTGCGCACCGCAATCGCCACCTACAAGGCCGCTCCCGCGGCCACGCAGAAGGGCTGGAGCGAAGCGTATGAAAAGGCGCTCGAAAAGGCCAACCATCGGACCCAACGGTCAGGTGCAGGCGCCCGCGGGCGAATACGGCCCGGTGCCGGTGATGATGAACGGCCTGCTCGCGCTCGCCCAGAGCGGCGGCCTCGACGGTGCGCTGCTGAGCAGCAACCAGTTCTACCAGACCGATTACACCAAGCCGCTGCTGTTCATGGCCGACGGCGAAGTGCTCGCCTCGCGCGCGGAAAAGGAGCACCTCCTGGGCGATCAGTGGGGCATGATGAACGAGACCGGCAGCTATCCCGGCCAGGTCTGGCTATGGCTCTACACGCTCTGGTATCAGGTCGAACCCTTCAAGGAATCAGAAAATGCCGACGCGCTCGTCATGCTCATAATGGGCGCCCTCAGCCTCGCCTTCATATGCATCCCCTTCATCCCCGGCATCCGCACCATCCCCCGCCGCATCCCGATCTACAAACTGATCTGGAAAGAGCACTACCGCGCACAGCGCAGCTGACCAGAACAAGCCGCGCGGCAGAGCGCCCAGCGGGGAATACTGACTTTGTCTATATACTGGGACGCGTGGTGCAACAACCCGAGGAACGCAGCAGTGACGACGTACTGCGACGCATGTTCGTGGAACGACGACCTCCCCTGACCTGGGTGGGAATTTGCGTTGACACGGTTGCCTTCGCAACAGGACTGGGTCTGCTCCTCATCCCGGTCGGTTGGCCGTGGGATGTTCTTGCCGTCCTGTTGTTCGCCGTTTGTGGATTCCAGGCGCTGAGAGGCGTGCTGCGGAAGGCGTGGTTGCGGCTGGGTGGCACAGACCAGCCTATCTGGACATATATCCGAAAGCGATTCTAAAGACTCAGGCATCGGCCCACAACGCCATGTTTCAGGAAGCTGGCTCCGGCTCGAAAAGAGCTTCACACACACCCGCCAAGGGGCTGAGCTTGAAACATCCCGCGCCGACCAGAATTCCCTTGAGCCATGCTTCGGTTATTTCTCCATATAATTCATGCACCACCTGCGATTGTTCTTCAGCATTTTCTCTAGCCACCTGTTCCTTTAGTAGCTTAAGCAGCTGAAGCCGCTCCAGTTTTTCAGATAACGACTCGCAAGAATCGAGGCCTGTCGGATCAGCCCTGTTCAGAGGACTGTCGTGTGTATAGCCGTAGGGTTCCTGCGTCAGGTTGACAATTGGATCGACGCTGAGGAACTGTGCCGTCTGTGGATCGTACACGCGGGCCCTCAGATAGATCAGCCCGGTGTCCCTGCTGGTGTACTGCCCGCCGTAGCCGAGTGGGGTCGTGGAGGCGCCTTTGGTGGCGGTGGTGTTGCCGTAGGCGTCGTAGGTCATTGAGCCTTCGATCGCGCCGGTGGAGCCGGTGAGTACGCGAGTGGAGCCCTGCTGGTCGTGGTGGAGGTAGAGGACTTTGCCTTGGCTGGTGTTGATCTGCTCGATGGGCAGATCTCCCGCGCCGTAGATGTAGCTGTTGGTGCCGTCGCTGAGGAGCAGCGGGACAGTTTCGACGGGGTCCCAGGCCAGGAAGGTCGTGGTGGCGGAGATGGTCTGGGAGGCGCGTAGGCCGTTGCCGTCGTAGGCGTATGTGTCTTTGATCTGGGGGATTTTGCCTTCGACGGGGCGTTCGACGGAGGTCAGATTGCCGGCCCGGTTGTAGCCGTATGTGGCCGCGGCGCCGCTGGGTGTGGCTTTGGTGCGCTGGCCGGATTCGTTGTAGGCGTATTTGAAACCGCCGCCGCTTTCAAGCTCGTTTGCGCCGTCGTAGGTGTAGGTGTTGGCGCCGAGCTTCGTCGGATCGTTCGCGGCGTCGTATTCGTAGGCGGTGCCGGCGCCTTTGGTGAGGCGGTTGTTTTCGTCGTAGGCGTATTCGAGGGCTTCTTCGCCTGGTAATCCTTTGGAGGTTGTCTTTTTCAGCTGTCCGTCGTTGTCGCGGGCATAGGCAAGCGAGGCGAGGGTTTCGCTGCCCTTGCTGATCTTCGTTTCGCTGATCTGATCGGCTTCGTTGTAGGCGTATTTGTCTTGGTTGGTGGTGCTCGTCGGGAATGTCGTCGCGGTCACGCTGGAATCTGGGTTGTAGATGAGTTTGGTCTGGTGCCCGAGCCAGTCGGTGACGGTCAGCAGGCGTCCTGCCTGGTCATAGCCTCGGGTCACGAGACTTTTGTTCGGGTAGGTGAGTTTTGTTTGCTCGTTGGCGAGATCGTATTGGAGGGCAACGCTTTCGCCGTGGCCGTTGGTCATGTTCGTGAGGCGATCGATCTGATCGAATGCGTAGACCGTTTTCCCGGTACCATCGATCATCGCAGTGCGGTCGCCATCCTTGTCGTATTCGTATTTTACCTGGGGCGTTTTATCCCCGGGATAGCTGATCTGAGTAAGCCTGTTGCCGGGGTCGTAGGTAAATGTTGTGGTGCGTTTCTGCGGATCTACCATTTTTGTAAGATTTCCCGCGAGATCGTATTCCTTGACGGTCGTGCGGCCCAGCGGGTCGATTTCTTCGGTAACCTCCTCCAGCAAGTTCCGAACATATTTCGTGATGTGTTTATTGCCATCGGTCTGGCTGACGATCTGTCCGGCGCTGTCGTAGCCTGCTTCGGTGGCCGTCCCGTTGGGTTCTTCGATCTTAGTCAGCTCGTCGTCCGCGTCGTAGACGTATGTCGTCTTATGTCCGTTGCCGTCGGTTATGGTTTCGAGGTTGCCGTTGGCGTCATAGGTGTACTTCGTGGCATGTCCGAGGGGATCGGTAACAGTGAGTGGGCGGCCCTGGGCGTCGCGTTCGATTTTGGTTGTGTACTTCGAGGCTTCGGCGCCTTTGACATTGCCTCTGGGGCTGACCGTTTCGATCTCCTGGGAGTCTCCGTTGTATTTCCAGGTGCGCTTGTCGCCTTCGGGGTCGACTTCGCTTTCGCGGTCTCCCATCGAGTCGTATTCGTAGGTTCGCGCATGGTTCAGCGGATCGGTTGCGCCTGTGAGATCCCCCTGCCCATCATATTTATATGTCGCCTTCTGTGTCGTGCCTCCTGGCGCGGCTCGTTCGACCGCCAACGGATTCCCGTGGCTGTCCAGTTTGATCGTTGTCTTCTCGCCTTTCGGGGTGGTCGTGGTTTCGAGCTCGTGCGCACCGTTGTATGTCCATTTTGTCTGGTTCCCGTTGGCGTCCGTGGTGCTTGTGCGATCACCCGCTTCGTTATAAATATAGGTCGTGGTGTGTTTATCGGGATCCGTGACGGTGGCCAGATCGAGTGACCCGTTATATGTATAGGTCGTTGTGGCCGCTGGGCCCGTTCCCGCTGCGCGCATGATGCTTGTCGGTAGCAGCTCGGCGTTGAACTGCTCGACCGTGGCGGAGCCGTTGGGTTCGACGATAGTCGTTTCACTGCTGTTTTTCGATTTCGAGTATTTCCACTGACGTTTGCGTTCCATAGCGTCGGTCTGAGCTATGACGCGATTGCTTCCATCATATTCTGAGACCAGGGCATGGCCGCGCCCATCAGTCTCCGAGGTCATCTGGTGTGAGGGATCATATTCGAACTGCCAGCGGGGGACTCGATTCGCCTGGCTCCGTCACGCTCTTAAGACTTCCTGATTCGTAAGTGTATTTGACGGTATCGCCCAGGGGATCTTTAGCGCTTTCCGCTAATCCTTCTTCGTTGTAGGCAAAGGTGAGCTTGCGCCCAGCGCCGTCCGTGACGGATATCAGCTCCCTTTCTTCTTCGAGGTTGTAGCTCATCGTGAGCGTGTTGCCATCGCGATCGGTTTCACTCGTGAGCTGGCCGGCGGCATTGAAGTCGAGAGTGCTTTGGTCGGGTAATGTGAGGACGTAGGTGCTGTCTTCTTCGTTGAATTTTGCTTGCACCCACCGCGCAGCGCGCCACGGCTCATTACCAAAGCTATGAAAAGCAACCGTGCTCCCGTTGTCCTGATAGACAGTTGCCGTGCCATAGCAGTACGCCCCTATGCAAGCTTTGGAGACCGAAAGATGGGCGCTGTAGGGACCTGTCCAGCCGAACCCGAATGGCTGATATTCGGTCTGTTTCGCCGCGAGCTGTGAATTATAGGTTCGCGTCAGGTGCAACCCAGGGCCTCGTCCGCCGACCGCCAGGTCGGTCTGGGTCTCGAACTGGTTGCCAGTGGCACAGTTGACCGGACCACCTGCGCAAGGGCGGTGCAGGTTGCGCTCGGCTTCGTTTTCTGGACCGTAGAGTTCTTCGGGTTCTTCGGGAGGAAACCAATTGAATACCCACGCGGCCCCTTCCTTACCAGTTTCGAACCTTTCGCTGAAAGCACCGATCAGCGCCGTCTCGCCATCAGCCGACAACGCAACACTGTTGCCAAACTCCGCCTGGCCACCCCCTTCGCCAGTTGTTATCTTGGTACCCTGCTGCGACCACGTGATGCCGTTTTCGGGACGCGAGAACACCCAGACCGCGCCTGTTTCTTTATTATCACGATACCCACTGATGAGAGCCGCATTACCGCTGGCAGACAACGCGACCGAGAGACCGAAGTTGTAGTTTTCACCGATTGCGTCGCTAGGTTTGAGCTTTGGACTCTGCGCCGACCATTCCCCTTCTGAGCGTACATACACCCACGCCGCACCAAACTCTTCATTGTCAAGCTCCGCGCCAACCAACGCGGTGTTTCCATCGGCAGACAAAGCCACGCTCTCGCCAAAAGCCCCTTTCCCCGTCTCTTCACGACCGGTCAGTTCTTTTCCCTGCTGTGTCCATTTGCCTTCCGAATTCACGAACACCCATGCCGCCCCAACACCGCTGCTTGCTTCGGCGCTGCCGAGAAGCGCAGTGTTCCCTTCCGACGACAACGCCAAGCTGCTGACTCCATGCCCGCCGCCCCCGCCGGGCACGAGCAGCGGACCCTGGGTCCAAGTCGTGCCCGACCGTGTGTACACCCACGCGCCGTTTATGCCTTCAGAGGAAGCGCCGGCCAACAGCGTGTTCCCGTCATAGGACAACGCCACAGGACCACCCACAAAACCACCTTTGGCGCTGAGCGTTGTCTGCTGAATCCAAGACGAACCAGACCGCGTAAACACCAACACTGCAGGGCCCACGATCACGGCAGTGTTGCCTTCGGCCGACAATGACACATCTAGCCCGAAGCGACCTTCGCCTTTCTCTTCGCTGTCCGTGATCTTCGACCCCTGCTGGACCCACGTGCTCCCCGAGCGCGCAAAGACCCACGCCGCCCCAACGTTTTTGTTATCGCGTGGCGCCCCAATCGAGCGCTGTGTTCCCATCGGCAGACAACGCAACGTCGTAAGCAAATTCCGAGACGCCCTCTTCGCTGCCCGAGAGACGCACCTGCCCAATGAACGGGTCGATTCGCAGCGGGAAGCTCGCGCCACGTGCAGCTACATACAACAGTACGCGCCCACCCCGGACCCCAAGCCAACTACGCAGCACACGCCCCCGCGCATCGCTGGCACTCAGGCCACCGTAGCGCAGCGAAGGCCCACCGGCATGACTGAACGTCACGCTCCGCCCGCCCGCCGCCAAAGAAGCTCGCATACCACCAGAGACCGCCATCGACAACGTCAACGGACCAGCCGGACGGCCGGCGGGCGCCCGCGCGAGCGTGAAGCCTTGCTCCAGCCCGAGCGGCCCGTTCGTATACCACTCGCTCACCCCCGCACGCGCATAGACGACGCGATTGGCCCCCCGCCGCGGCACGACTCCACCGACGATCGCCAGTGAAGACCCATAACCCACCGCGTCGAGCCTCAACCCAAGCCGCGCCGCACCGGAGCCGATGTGGGCCCCCAAGCGATCGAAGCGTGCCGAGAGATGCTGCGCGGGATTGGCCGTCCGCAACTCACCTCCAGACGCACTCACGCGATACGCCCCGGTCATCCGCCCCCAGCGCCTCTGAGACCACACCCTGTGCCGCCAACGGCAGGCCCGAAAACTCCATCCGCGGCGCTGCTGCGCCCGAGCGCACCGCGACTTTCGCCGACGGATGCCGCTGCCCCACCAGACCCGATGAAAGCGCCACCCCGAGCAGCAGCGACGGCGACGCGGCCGCCACCGCAGCGCGCCATGGCACGATCACTCCCACGCGAAACGGCGGCTGGTCGGCCACCGAGAGACCCATCCGCGACAACATACGGCAACCCTAGATATGGGAACTGTTTACACCAAGCGCTCTCTCCTGTGCGTTCGATACCGGGCGTAATCGCGGGGTTGCGGACCAGCCGAGCGTCTCCGACTCGCCCCCAACACTCGCATAAACGCGAGCCCCAGTGTGAGCGTGGCCTCAGTGATGCGGAAACGGCGCGTTCACCCACGCGCCGAACTGGGAGATCGAGACGATCCCCAGCACGACGCCGGCGAGGACCATCCCGCTCAGCGCCAGGACGCGCCCGCCGCGTCCGGCGCGGCGCTCCTCGAGCGCGGCGAGCCCGGTGTCGGTGGGCTTGAGCAGGTGCGGCAGGTCGGCGAGGTGTCCGAGCACGTGCAGGGCGGCGGCGGCGAGCCAGACGAAGAAGCTGACCTTGTGCACCGGCAGCAGGGCGCCGCGTGAGCTTGGTCCGATCAGCATCAGCGCGACCCCGCTGGCGAACACGACGACGGTGCTGAGCACGACCAGCGGCGCGAGCAGGCGCATCGCGATCTCGGGTGGACCCTTGCGCCTGTAGCGCGGCTCGTGGGTGTAGTAGCGCGCGAAGCGGTAGCCGGTGCTTCCCATCTTCAGCGCCAACGGCCCGATCAGGAGCATCCCCAGAAACATGTGCTCTTCCAGCAGCGGGTGGATGCGCAGGATCGTGATGCCGAGCGCGGCCAGCAGCACGAGCAGCACAACGCCGGTGACGGCAGTTAGGCGCGCATTGCCCTCGGTCCCGCCCGCCGTGAGGCGCGCGAGCGCAGTGGAGCGAGTTTCGCTCGCCTGACCTTCGAATGCCACTCAAGGAGTGTCGGCGGATTCTCTAATGAGCCCATAACAACCCGATGAGAAAGCTCACATCGGGCTGGCCACATCCAGACCAGCTTCCATGCGCGTAGGGCGCCGTCAGCCGGCCGGAGGCCGAAGAGCCCGCCGCGCCGAGAAATGCTGCCCTACAACATCCTGCAAGCGCCCGGCGAACCCCGTGCCAGTGAGGCTCACCAAGTACTGCCTGTAGGCGGCACGTTGTGGCGACGCCCTCGCGCCAAAGCGATGCTCACGAGGGCCGTCGGTAGCGGTAGCCGAAGCCACGCATCGTCTCGACCGGCGTCGAAGAAGGCGCCGCGGGGTCGAGTTTGTGGCGCAGGTACCCCACGTACAGCTTCACCTGCTCGGGCGAGACCCCGAACTCGTCGCCCCATACGAGCTCGAGCAGTTCGGCGCGACCGAGTACCCGGTTGGGGTTGCTCACGAACGTCCTAAGCAGCTTGTACTCCAACGGAGTGAGTTGCACCTCGCGCTCCTCGTAGCGAACGGCGCACTGCGCGAAGTCGATCTGCAGGCGGGTGTCGGCGTAGGTTTTCTTCTCTTGCGCACGGGGGCCCGCGCGGCGCAGCAGCGCGTGCACGCGCGCGACGAGCTCCTGGTGGCCGAAGGGCTTGACGACGTAATCGTCGGCTCCACCGCGCAGCCCGCGAACGCACTCGAGCTCCGTCTCGCGCGCGGTCAGCATCAGCACCGGCACGTCGGTGAGATCGCGGATGCGCTCGAGTGTCGCCCACCCGTCGAGCTCGGGCATCTCGACATCGAGGATCACCAGATCGGGCGCCGTGGCGTACAGATTGCGCAGCCCCGCGCGTCCGTCGGCGGCCTCGCGCACCTCGTGTCCAGCCCGCCCGAGCACCCCGCGCAGAACCTCACGGGTAACGGCATCATCGTCCACAACCAGTATCTGCGAGTGGCTCATACCCCGCTCACACTGTCCGACCCGGCGCTCGCCGAGCTAACCGTGCGCCGCGAGCTCCCGCGGCCGCACCCTCAGCTCGGCACCTTCACGCCGCGCCCGTTGGCCTCTACTCTCCAGGCGGGGATTCCACATCCCCGCTTTTTTTCATCAAGTAATTGTAGCGCGATTCAGCCAGTTTTCTTACCTGGATGCAATCGGCGGGAGAAGCTACTTGCGTGGACATGGAAAGTCGCCTCGGGTCGTATCGGTGGTGCCGTCTTCAAAGGCGATCAGAACCTCATAGGGAAAGCCTCCCGGGGAGCACTTCTTGGGGACCACCACGCCCCTTACGGGCACCAGCTTGCGCTTGCCGTGGACCATCTTGTAGTAGGCGACATTCGAGCCGCCGAAGGTGAAATGGAGGCTTTCAACCGAGGCGTACGATGCCCCGGGAAGTGTGGCGATCGGCGGTATTTCCATCGTGAGGCCCCAGCCGTAGGGCTTTGGCCCGTAGACCTCCTTGCCAACCAGCACGAGCTGGATCGAAACCGGACTGTCTCCGTTGACGTAGATCAGCACGCTCAGATGCCCGTTTTCCTTGGGCCCCAGGAAGAAGTCGAGCGTAAACGGCTCATGGATGATTTCCTTGGCCAGTTCCAATAAGCCAACTCCACCGCCGTAGCCCATACGCGAGTCCGTGGGACATGCGCTTGGGCCGACCGCTTCGAGCTTCGCCGCGGTGCAGGTGCCCATGCCACGGACGTCGACTTCCAAGCCGGCCGGCCCATACGCCGTGTTGGCGCGAATCGGCGACGGCACGCCCCCTGTGCTCGAGGCGAACTTCGCGGTGGCCGAGAGGGTCGTTGGCGCACCCAGCTTGTCCGGAATGAACCTCGTCTGCACCGTCAATGTCTGCGCCGCCCATGCGACGGCGACGATCGCCAGGCATGCACAGCCGCCCAGCACTGCGATGAGGACCCGCGTTCTTGGCAACATCATTCTCCGCTCCTCGTTTTGAACCTCGGACTCCTGGCCAGGACAAACGACGAGAGAGATCGTAACATATAGTCCTCTAGAGTTCTAGAACTCTAGAGGACTCTTTTCGAGGCCGCGGCTACTGCACCGTGAGCGTCCCCTGCATACCCGCCTGACGGTGGCCGGGGACCGAACGAGAAGGTGTAGGTGCCGGCCTTCAGGTTCAGCGTGAGCGACTTGGTACCGCCGCTGAAGGTGGGCGTCGCGCCGAGCGTGGAGCCGGCGGAGGAGGCCACGGTGACGTTGTGCTGCAGGGGCGCCATGTTGGTGAATTCGATCGTCACCTTGCCGGGGTGGGCGGTGAGGGCGGTGGTGTTGTAGCTGAGCGAGCCTTCGGGGTTGGCCGCGAGCTTCACGACCTGCGCGGCTCCACTCGCGGCGCTGCCGCCGGCGGGCGCGGTGGATGCCGTGCTGGACGCCGGCGTGGCTGCGGTGGTCGTCGCGGGCGCGGCGCTGGTGGATTCGCTTGTGCTGCTCGTGGAGGAACTGCTCGAGCTTCCGCAGCCGGCGAGGCCCGCGAGGAGGACTCCTGCCGCCAGGAGTGTGGGTAGGGGTGTATTACGGAAAGCAAGCCTCTTCATTGCGAACCTCCAGCTGGTGTCGTGCCGCATTGTTTGAACCCGCGCCGAGCATACTGCTGCACGACTTGGGGCGCTGTGCAGGAGAGACTCCACTCAGCGCGCGATGTTCCCGCGGAATCGGGCCCGGTAGGCTGAGGGCCATGAGCAAGGTGCGCATCGAACAGGAGGGCCCGCTGAGCGTCATCACACTCGACAGCCCGCCCCTGAACCTCTTCGAAGCGGAGCTGATCGGCGAGCTGATCGAAGCGGTCGACACGCTCGTGGCGAACCCGCCGCGCGGCCTGCTCGTACGCGCGGAGGGTCGCGTGGTGAGCGGCGGCGTGGACGTGCACGAGTTCGACGGCCTCACAAGCGAGCGTGGAGCGGAGCTGTGGGAGCGTCTGCTGGGGCTCGTGCACCGTGTCGAGGAGCTGCCGTTGCCCACGGTCTTCGCAGCGCATGGGCTTTGCCTCACGGCGGCCTTCGAGTTCTCACTCGGCTGCGATCTATTGCTGGCAGCGCAGTCGGCGCGCTTCGGGCTGGTGGAGACCGTCGTGGGATTGACGCCCGCGATGGGCGGCACGCAGCGCCTGGCCGAGCGCGCGGGGCCGGCGCGGGCGCGCGAGCTGGTGATGACCGGCGAGCTATATGACGCCGCGACGCTCGAGCGCTGGAATGTGGTCAACCGGGTGCTCCCCGACGAGGGCTTCGACGACGCCGCACGCGCCTTCGCGCGGCGCCTGGCGGAGGGCCCCACGCGCGCGCACGCGGCGACCAAGGAGATCGTGCGCGCCGTGCGCGAGGACGGCGGCGCACGCGCCGCCGACGCGCTCGTGCCCGAACTGGCGGGCGGCCTGTTCGCCACCGAGGACCTCAAGGGCGCGGTGCGCTCGTTCCTGGAGAACGGGCCAGGGAAGGCGAGCTACGAGGGACGCTGAGCGGTCGGCCGCCGGGGGACCCGCCCGTCGGAGCACCACTCGCGCAGGCGCGAGCTACGAAGGCGGCTGAGCGGCCGGCAGCGCATCCGCCGCGGCTGCAGCGGCCGCGCGGTTCTCCTCCTTGACGGCGAGCCAGATCTCCTCGCGGTAGATCGGGAGCGCCTCGGGCGCGGCGATGCCCAGGCGCACCGTCTGGCCGGAGATTTCCATCACGGTGACGAGGATGTCCTCGCCGATCACGACGCGCTCGCCCGGACGCCGTGTGAGGATCAGCATGGAAGGGAATTATGCAGTACTGAACAGCGGAGCCTGCAGCGCGGCGCCGGGGGCGGTGTTGAGCACCTGGTGCCCGCAGCCATCGGCGACCACCAGCGGCGCGCGCAGGTTGACGACCACCTCGGCTGGATCGGCGGCGGCGCGCACCGTCACATACACCTGCGCGGCGGACGGATCCACGCCGATCCGCTCGCGCTCCTCCTCGGTGAGCGAGAGCGCGAAGGCGCTGAAGAAGCGTCGCGGGTCCACCACGGGCAGCGCCAACGAGGGGTCCTCGAGCGAGTGCAGCCACAGAAAGCCCGTGCCGGGGTTGCGGTCGAGCAGCGCATAGCGCGAGCCATCGAGCCCGATCAGCCCGAGCGGAAACTCGATCACGTCCTCCGCGGGCACCCGCAGGGCACCGAAGCGGGAGCTCTCGATCGTGAGCGGCACGGCGGGGTTCTCGCGATCCTCGATCTGGTTGGCGGTCATGGCTAGTGCAGGAATTCAAGCAGGGAGGTCTGGACGATGCTGGCGCCCGCGCGCAGCGCGGCGTTGTAGGCGGCCTGCTCGTTGGAGTACGCGATCGAGACCTTCGCGAGGTCGGCGTCCTGGGTGTTCGAGAGCGCCTGCGTGGTGGTGTTCTGCAGATCCTGAATGCGGCTCGTGGCGGTCTGCAGCTGGGCGGTCACCGCACCCGAGCTTGCCTGCAGGGTGTTGAGCGAGTTGAGGTTGTCGCTGAGGTTCTTCAGATCGACGCCGCTGAGCGCTTCGATGTCCGCGGGGGTGCCGCCGCGCAAATTCTGGGAGATGTTGCGCAGCGTTTCGAGCAGCTTGCCATCGCCGGCGCCCTGCCCGCTGCCCAGGACGGAGGAGATATTGGTGTTGATCTTCAGCGTGGTGCCCGGCGCGATCGCGCGGGTGATCCCTTCGGCGTTGCCCTGGTATTCGTCGGCGGCCCCCGCGGCATAGGGCGCAGTGCCGGTGAGCGTGCCCGAGAAGACGTACTGGCCGGCGTACTGCGTGTTGGCGTCGGTCTTCACGGCCTGCGTGAGCTGGTCGACCTCTTCGGCGATCGCTTCGCGGTCGACGGAGTTGTTGACGCCGTTGGATGCCTGCACCACGAGCTCGCGCACGCGCTGGCCGATGTCGTTGATCGAGGAGAGCGCGCTCGATGCCGTTTGCGTCCAGGAGATCCCGTCCTGGGCGCTCGTGGCATAAGAAGAGAGCCCGTCGATCGCGCTCTGCAGTTCGATCGCGCGGCTCGCGCCGTAGGGGTTGTCGGAGGGCTGCTGGATCGACTTACCAGAGGCCAGTTCGCTCTCGCTGCGTTGCATCGCGCTGAGCGAGTTGTTGATGTCGGCGAGCGTGGAGCCGGCGATCATCGCTGAGGTGACGCGCTCGCTCATCCCTACAGCCCCGCCTGGCCGGTGTGGTTGATGAGCGTGTCGAGCATTTCGTCCATCATCGTCATCGTGCGCGCGGAAGCTTGATAGCCGCGCTGGTAGCTGATCAGGTTGGTCATTTCCTCATCCAGCGAGACGCCCGAGACCGACTGGCGCTGGTTCTCGATCGCGCCCACAACGGCCTGGCCGGTGGCTTCGCTGTCCTGCGCGGTGCGCACGTCGCTACCCACCTGCGCCACGAGCCCCGCGTAGCTGCGGTCGGTAGCGCCCCCGCGCAGCGCGGCGATCGCCTGAGCGATGTTGTTGCCGCCGGCCGCGGCGGGCGAGGAGGTCTGGACTTCCGCGGGACCCACCGCCACCGTGATCGTGGCGGCGGTGGCGCCGCTGAAGAAGGGCGTGGAGGTGTGCAGCGCGTTCACGCTCGTGGCGAGCGAGCTGGCTATTTCATTGAGCGAAGTCTGGTAGGCCGCGAGCTTGCCGCCCGGGCCGGAGAGCCCCAGCAGCGTCCCGAGCTGCCCACCGGCGGCGGCGGTGAGCGCCTGCGGCCAGTTGGCGGTGGAGCCTTCCACGAGCGGCTGCGCGGCGTCGCCGAAGGTGACCGTGTCGGTGCCGTCGGGTTCCTTGGTGACCGTGATGGAGGCCAGTTCGGAGAGCTTGTCGAGCAGCTGATCGCGGCGGTCGAGCAGATCGTTGGGCGTCTGGCCGGCCTCTTCGGAGAGCTTGATCTGGTGGTTGAGCTGGGCGATCTGGTTGGCGGTGTCCTGCACCGCGCCGGTGGGCCCCGTGATCGCGGCGTACTGCTGGGTGGCCTGTTCGGAGATCGTGGTGATCTGCGAGGAGAGCTGGTGCAGCGTGCCGGCGAGCTGGCCGCCGGCGCTCACCACGCCTTCGCGCGCGCCTTCGCTGGAGGGCGCGCTGGCGAGCGAGCCCCAGGCGCTCCAGAAGGCCGAGAGCTGGCTGGAGAGACCCGAGGAGGAGGGCTCATCGAAGGCCGATTGGGCCTGCTGGAGCTCGTTGGCTTCGGTCGAGGCCCCGCTGAGGGTGCTGCTCTGGGTGCGGTACTGCGCGTCGAGGTAGACGTTGCGGATGCGCGTGAAGGTCTCCACGTTGACGCCCGTTCCGAGCTGGCCGCCGTGGCCGGTGACGGCCGACATCGCCTGGATCGGCAGCGGGGTGTTCGTCTGCAGCACCGCCGTTTGACGCGAGTAGCCGGGGGTGTTGGTGTTGGTGATGTTGTGCCCCGTGACATCGATCGCATCCTGGTTGGCGATCAACCCGCTGAGGGCCGTTTGGAGTCCTTGGAGGGTGGGAATCGACATGGTTAGGCGCGCAGGTCGAGGACGTGCATGGCTCCGCGCGGGCGCGGGCCGTTTGCGGTGGATCCCCGCGGGTCATAGCCGTGTGCGCCATCGAGCGCGAGCGAGGTCATGAGGTGATCGAGGAAGGAGAGTTCCAGGCGCATCAGCGCGCGGTTGCAGGCGTGCTCGCGCTGGAGCTCGTGCAGGAGCCCGCGCAGCTCTGCCGAGCGCGTGAGCGCGAGCTCGGCGCCCGCGGGATCCATCAGCGCCGCGAGGCGTGTGAGGGTAACCGTCTCCGGGGCGATCCCAAGGCGCGTGCCGCAGTGCGCGAGCAGGCGCGAGCGCTCGACCTCGATCGCCTGGCGACGGCTCATCTCGCCGTGGAGCATCCCCGCGAGGCGCACCACCGTGTGCACGTCGCGCGCGCGGATCGCGGCGCCCTGTTCGAGCACCGTCTCCAGGAGGCGCTGCGCGGAGGCGATCTGCGCGTCGAGGTGCGCGAGCACCTCGCGCGTGAGCGCGCGCTCGTCCTGCAATTCGAGGGGCGGGGCGAGCACGCTCACGCGGAGACGCCTCCGCTGGGGGCAACCGCAGGAGTGGCGCTGGGCGCATCCTCGGCGGGGGACGCCGCGGGCGCGGGGGCGACACCGGCGGGGATGCCCGATGTGGATGCGCCACCGCTGGGGGCGAGCGCGGCGGGCGCCGCGGCGGCTTCCGGGGCAAGCGCGCCCACGAGCTGCTTGGCGAGCCCAAGTCCCCCCTGGCGCATCACCCCTTCACTGAGCGCCTGGGGCAAGAGCGAGGCGAGCTGGCTGTTCACAGCACCGCCACCCGCGGGGCCAGAGGCCCCTTCTGAGCCTCCTTCGGAGGCTCCTCCCATGCCTTCTTCGGAGCCTTCTTCCCCGCCCAGCCCGGTGCCCTGGGTGAGCGCCTGGGAGAGCTGCTGCACGAGCATCGCTTCGAAGTCGAGCGCGCTCGCATAGGCCTTCTGCACCGCGGGCGAGCCGTTTCGCACGGAGGCGGGCTCGAGCGCCTGGTTGACGATCGGCAGCCCCGTAGGCGGGGCGAGGGGGGTTGTTGGCAGCGCGAGGGTCATGAGCGCAGCTGGTTGGCGATCGCGAGCATCTGGTTCTGCGTTTGGATCGCGGTGGAGGCGAGCTGGTAGTTGCGCTGCGTGGAGACCATCGTGGTCATCTCGCTTGCCATATCCACATTGGAACCCTCCAGCACGCCCTGGTGGATCGTGGCGCCGCTCACCGCCTTGGGCGCGCCCGAGGCAGCCGTGGGGGTGAACGCGCCCGAGCCATCCGCGAGCAGATGGTCGGGCGCGGGAACGGTTACGAGCGCGATCGTGCCCAGCGTGCGCGTGCCCGCGCGCACCGCGCCATCCGGGGAGATCGTCACTTCGCCGGGGCTCACGCCCGCGGGGAGCATTATCGGCGGGTCCAGCAGCGAGCCATCGGAGGTCACGAGCTGACCCTTCCCGTCGGCCGAGAGGGCGCCGTCGCGCGTGAGCGCGAGCTTTCCGGCGGACTTGATCTGAAAGAAGCCTTCGCCCTGGATCGCGAGATCCAGCGGCTCGCCGGTCTGCTGGAAGGCGCCCTGCGCGGAGCTGCGTCCGATGACCTGCGCGAGCGCGCCCGCGCCCGTGGTGGTGGAGGTGCCGGCCTGGTTGACCTGGTTGTAGAGCAGATCACTGAAGCCCACCCGCTCGGCCTTGTAGCCGCTGGTGGAGACGTTCGCGAGGTCGTTGCCCACGGCGTCCATCTGCTGCTGCTGGGCCTCCATGCCTGCCGCGGCTGCGTATAGACCTTCGAGCATCTTTTCTCCTTTTAGGGGTTACCGCTCAGCGTGCCCACCTGCGTGGAGGCCGCCTGGAGGGTCTGATCGATCGCCTGGATCGCCTGCTGTCCGGATTGGAAGGTGCGCATCGAGCCGATCATGTCCACCATCGCCTTCGCGGCATCCACGCCCGAGAGCTCCAGCGCGCCCTGGCGCACCGTGCCCGAGGCCTTGCCCGAGGGATTGCCGGCGAACAGGTTTTCGCCCTGCTTGCTCGCGCCCGGCACTTCAAAGACGCCGAGCGAGGCAGCGGGCACGCGTCCATCGGCGCCCACCGAAAGCGGCTGGCCCTGCTGGTTGAGTACGGGATCCCCCGCGGCGTTCACGAGCTGGCCGCCGGCGGAGGCGCTGAACTGCCCATCGCGCGTGTAGCGCACGCCCTGGGGAGTCTTCACCGCGAAGAACCCCGAACCCACGATCCCGAAGTCGAGCGGCTGGCCGGTGTCCTGCATGCCCGCGGGGGTCATATCGGTGACTGTCTTCCCCAGCGCCACACCTTCGCCCACGGCGCCGATCGGCTGGCCGGTGGCGGTGTTGGAGAGGAGCAGTTCGCCGAAGCTGCTCTGCGTGGTGCGCTCGGACTTGTAGCCCGGCGTCGAGGCGTTCGCGAGATCGTTTGAGATCTGATCCTGGCGGGTCTGCTCGGCGACCATCCCCGTCGCCGCGATGTAAAGGCCAAGATCCATCTCATCGAGGTCTTCGACCGCGCCCCGCGTTTCTTTAGAGCGCCTTTTCACGGAGGGGCCCCGCAAGGGGGCCCAGCGGGCCGCGTGGTGTGAGGCGGCCGCTGCTGCCAAACCGCCCGCGTGATCCGTCAAACTGCGCTGAACAGCGAGGCGTCTGCCGCGAGCTGCTCGCGCAGGCGCCCGCGCAGCTCGGTGTGTATCTGTGAGACGCGACTCTCCGAGACTCCCAGGCGGGCGCCGATTTCGCGCAGCGTGCGGCCCTCGACGTAGAGCAGCACCGCCACCTTGCGCTCGCGTGCGGGGAGCTTCGCAAAGGCCTTGCGGAAGCGCTCCTTGGCCTCGCTGCGCTCGGCGCTGAGGCCGGGGTCGGAGTCTTCATCGGGGGACTCGAGCGTGTCGATGCGCTCGATCGTGGTGGAGTCCTCCGAGCGTACGGTCTTGTTCAAAGAGGCCACCTCCGCGAGCGCGATCTCATCCTGGCGACGCGCGAGCTCCTCTTGGGACATGCCCGCCGCCAGCGCAAGCTCCTCGCGCGTGGGGTGGCGCTCGTTGGCGGAGAGAAAGCCCTCGCGCGCGCCGTTGATCGTGCGCTCCGCGCGGCGCAGCGAGCGCGGCGCCCAGTCGTGGCGGCGCAGCTCATCGAGCACCGCGCCGTGGATGCGCGTCCAGGCGAACTGCTCGAGCGTGGCGCCCTTGCTCGGGTCATAGCGATCGATCGAGCGGATCAGGGCCTCGAGGCCACAGGAGAGGAAGTCCTCCACATCGCACTGCGCGGGCACCTCGCGCACCTTGCGGTAGACGATGTAGCGGACCATCGGCGTGAAGATGAAGATCAGCCGATCGCGCACCCTCACGTCCTTTGTGCGCTGATAGCGCTGCCACAGCGACAGCACCTCAGCGGCTGAGAGGCGGGTAGCGCCCTGCTCCTTTGCTTGCATGTTCAGCTCCGACTTCGAGGGATAGCCAGATCTCCGGGAGGAGACAGTCGTCCACATCGGAGTCTTCGCCCCCGGGCTTGAGCCCCGGATCGGCGCTTTCAGAGAATTGGGCGCGCTCGATGAACGGGATATCCCCCGGGGCCGCGCTCAGGTATCGCCCGGCGCGGCCGATCAACGGCGCAATGGACGACCCCAACCGCATCTACCAGGCAACCCTCGAGCGGATCGAGAAGGGCTTCGCGCAAGCGGCGCGGACGCACGGCGCACGGCTGGTGGACGCCTACGCCGCGGTGGCCGCCGATGCGATCGAGGCGCTGGAGCGCGCGCCCGCCGAGCCGAAGATCCTCAACTACGCGGGTGTGGCGCTGTATGAGCTGTGGAGCCTCCGCGCCGCGAAGGCGCTGTTCGAGGCCGCCGCGCGCCTGGATCCCGCGCTTGGCGAGGTGAAGCGCAACCTCGCCGAGTTGGCACGCCGGCAGCGCAGCGTGGGCGGCGCTCGCCGCGCCGAGCGTGCGGCCGCGCTGCACCCCGCGGTGGGGGCGCTGCGGGAGCGCGCGCTGGCAATCGCGCCGCGCGCACAGCCCGCGCAGGGAATGCGCCTCAGCCTGTGCATGATCGTGCGCGACGAGGAGGAGATGCTGCCGCGCTGCCTGGCTGCGGTCGCCGATGCCGTGGATGAGATGGTGATCGTCGACACCGGCTCACTGGACGCGACGATCGAGATCGCGCGCTCGTTTGGAGCGAAGGTGATCGAGCGCGAGTGGACGGGCTCCTTTGGCGAGGCGCGCAACGTGGCCTTCGAGGCGGCCACCGGAGACTGGACGCTCGTGCTCGACGCGGACGAGTTGCTCGTTGCCGAGGACGTGGAGCTGTTGCGCTCGCTCACGGGGCGCACCTGGCGCGAGGCTTTCTATGTGGCCGAGACCAACTACACCGGCGAACTGGATGCGGGCAGCGCGGTCACCCACAACACCCTGCGCATGTTTCGCAACCGTCCGCAGTACCGCTACCGCGGGCGCTTGCACGAGCAGATCGCCGACACGCTCCCTGCATATCTGCCCGAGCGCACGGAGTACACCAACGTGCGCATCGAGCATTACGGCTACCTGGGGGCTGTGCGCAACAGCCGCGAGAAGTCGCGGCGCAACATCGAGCTGCTGCGTATGCAGCAGGCCGAGAGTCCCCCCACGGCCTTCCTGCACTACAACCTCGGCGCGGAGTACGCCGTCGCTGGTCACCCCGAGGCGGCGCTCGCGGAGCTCGAGCGCGCGTGGGAGCTTTTGGAGGCCGACCCCGATGGCGAGACCCTGCAGTTCGCGCCCGCGCTCGCCAACCGGCTGGTGCGCTCGCTGCGAGCGTGTGAGCGCTTCGAGGACGCCATCGCCCGCGCGCAGGTGGCGCTCGAGCGCTTCCCCGGCTTCACCGATCTGGTGCTCGAGCAGGCCTCCGCGAACGCCTCGCTGCACCGCGAGGAGCGCGCGATCGAGCTATATGAGCAGTGCATCGCGATGGGCGACGCCCCCCGCCGCTATACCGCCACGGTGGGCTGCGGCAGCTACCTGCCGCGGATCGCCCTCGGCGAGCTGCGCCTCGCGCGCGGCGAAGTCGCACAGGCGGTGGCGCTGCTGGAGTACTGCGTGCGCGAGCACCCCCGCTTCATCGGCTCGGTGCTCCCCTATGCCAACGCGCTGCTCGTGCAGGGCGCAGCGCCCGAGAAGGTCGTGCGCGAGGTGGAGCGCCGCCTCCCCGATCCCCCCGCCGCGGCGCGCTTCCTGTTGGGGACCGCGCTGTATGAGGGCGGCGCCACACAGGCCGGCGAGAAGCAGTTCCGCGCCGTGCTCGCGCGCCAGCCGCACTCCAGCAGGGCGCGCGTGGCGCTCGGCGAGACGCTCCTCGCGCAGCGGCGCTATGCGGAGGCCGCGAGTGTGGCGTGCGAGATCCACACCGAGGACCCGCTCGCGGTGATGGCCTGCCGCAGCGAGCTGTTTGCGCGCATCGCCGGCGGCGAGCACAGCGCCGCGGATGCCGCGCTCGCGCGCGCGCAGGGCGCGGGGATGTCGTGCGCGGAGATCGACCTGTTCGCGGCCTGGTATGAGCTCGCCCGCACCGGCCACAGCGAGATCGCGCTCGCGGGCGAGGTACTGGAGATGCTGGGAACGATCCTCGAGGCACTCCTGCGCGTGCAGGACTTCGAGGTCTTCGAGGTGGCCGTGGCGCTGCTGGAGCGCACCCCCCTCTCCCCGCGTGAGCGCCGCGAGGGGCTCGCCGAGCTCTACCTGCGCCGTGGCTTCCCCGCCTCGGCCGCGCAGGAGTGGATGGCTGTGTGCCAGGAGCAGCCCGATGTGCGCGCGCTGTATGGGCTCGCACGCGTGGCCGAGCGCCAGGGGATGTACGCGGAGGCGGTGGACTTCGCGCAGGCAACCCTCGGCCTCGAGCCCGCGCACGGGCCCGCGACCGAGCTGCTGGAGCGAGTGCGCAGCCGCGCCGAGGACTCCGCGGGGCGAGGCGAGGGTGTCGAGCGGCGCGAAGCCGCCTAAAGCTTTGCCACTGGTCGGCCGATCACGATGGACAAGTCAAAGAGCGAGGCGGCCCAGGGACGGGTCCGCTTTGAATGCGTTCAGGAGGAACACAGCATGAGCTCGCCAGTACCTTTCATCAACGGCCCCACCACCCAGGCGCCCAATCGGATCGCGTCGGGCCCTCCCCCGAGCGCCGATGGTGCGCGGCGCACCGGCGTCTCCTTCCCGCTGGCGCCCGCGCAGTCAGCGGCAACGCTCGAGACCTTCCCCTCGAGCCCCCCCGCGGAGGTGCTCGACCAGATGGCAGGCGCCGCACGCGCCCACGACGCGCTGACGGCACAGGGCCGCGAACTGCACTTCGCTCACGACGGGACGAGCGGACGCATCGAGATCGAGGTGCGCGACGCCGAAGGAAACGTGCTGCGCACCCTCTCGCCTTCCGAGGCGCTGCAGGTGGCCGCCGGAAAGCCGCTGGAGTAGGGGAACCAAATGTCCACTCAGCCAATCGTGAGCTCGAGCTCCTCGACCGCGCCGATCAACATCACGGGGCTCTCCTCGGGGCTCAATACGGGCGAAATCATCAATGCTCTGATGGCGGTGCAGCGCATCCCGGTGGCGCAGCTCACCAACCAGCAGTCCAAGCTCCAGGCCGAGCAGACGCAGCTGAGCCAGGTGCAGAGCAGCCTCCAGCAGCTCGCCTTCTCCGCAGCCGACCTCTCCTCGCCGGCACTGTTTCAAACCTCGCAGACGGTGAGCACCAGCAATCCCGCGCAGATCACCGCGCTCAGCACCACCGGCGCAGGGGTCGGCGGATACGAGGTGAACGTCACGCAGCTGGCCAACTCCGCGCAGCGCACCTTCACCTTCGCGAGCCCCGCCGGCGCCGACACGATCACGATCGACGGGCAGGAAATCAATCTGAAGGCGGGTGCAACGGCGCAGGAATTCGTGAACGCGGTGAACTCCAACAGCACCGCCACCGTCTACGCGGCGGCGCTCGAAAGCGGCAAGGTGGTGCTCTCCAGCCGCGCCACGGGCAACACCGGTGAAGGCTTCATCGCGGTGAGCGACGCCGGCGGTACGCTCACCGAACTGGCGGGCACCGCCAAGCAGGGCAAGGACGCCGAATACACCGTGGATGGCGTCGCGGGAACCTCGAGCTCTAACACCGTCACCAACGCAATCGCGGGCGTTACGCTGAACCTCGGCGCGCTCACCACCACCAGCGGGCCCGTAACGGTCGACGTGGGGGCTCCCGCGCTGAACGTGAGCGCGATCACGGCTCAGGTCGAATCGTTCGTGAAGCTCTACAACTCAACCGTGGGACAGCTCCACAACGAGGTCACCACGAAGCCGCTCGCGAACCCCACGACGGTCTCCGAACTGGGCACCGGCGTGCTGTTTGGCGACAGCGAAATCAATGAACTCCTAACCAACATGCGCCAGTCCGCCTACACCCCCGTCGAAGGCCTCCCCGCGGAAATGGCGAGCCTCGCGAACCTCGGCATCAGCACCGGCGCGCCCTCCGGCAGCGCCACCCCCTCCCAGTCGGCGCTCGAAGGCGAACTCACCGTGAACACCGCCGAACTCGCCAAGGCGATCCAAACGAACCCCTCCGGCGTCGAAAAGATGCTCCAGAGTTGGGGCCAGAGCTTCCAGAAGATGGTCGACGTCAGCGCCGAACCGGGCGGCACCCTCGACACCAGGATCACCGGCGAAGGCACCCGCATCTCCGAGCTCGGCCAGCAAATAACCACAATGAACGAAATGCTCGCCGTGCGCCAAAAGACGCTCCAAGCCGAATATCTTGCGATGGAAACCGTCATCCAGCAGAACCAGTCTGAGGGGAGTTGGCTAACGAGTCAGCTCGCTTCGATGCTCGCCAATTCGGTGAGCGCATCGAACTCCTCCTCGTCGAGCGGCTGAACCGGCGCGGGGACCTCCCCGCGGTCCTCACCCCCTGGTCCGGCGGGCGCCCTCAACTTCCGCCGCGCGCGGCCGATCACAGGATCAGGATGGCGCCCCTCACAGCATCACCCGAGGCGTACCGGCAGAACGCTGTGCTCTCAGCGACTCCGGGCGAGCTGGTGGTGATGCTCTACGACGGCGCGCGCCGCTTCCTGCGCCAGGCGGGCACCGCGATGGAGGGCGGCGAAATCGAGCGCGCCCACAACGCGCTGCGCCGCGCCGAGCTGATCATCGGCCATCTCGAGGCGACGCTCGACGACGAGCAGGGCCGGCAGATCTCCCAGCGCCTGCACTCGATCTACCAGTTCTGCCTCGCACACCTCAACCGAGCGCGGATGAACCAGGATCCGCGCCTCCTGGAGGAGGTGAGCCGCCTCCTCGGCGAGCTGCGCGAGGCGTGGGCGGACATCTCAAGCCAACCGCAGGCGGTGGCCAGATGAGCCCCGTTGACGCGACGCTCGACCCCTACACCGCGATCCTCGAGCTTTCAGAGCGCGAGCTGGAGCTCGCCGGGATGGGCCGCATCGACGACATGCACGCCCTCGGCGAGGAGTGGCGAGCGCTCGTAGCCCAACTCCCCGCGCGCCCCCCCGAGGCGGCCCGCCCGCTGCTGGAGCGCGCCGCGCTCGCCCACGAGCGCACTCACATCGAGCTCCTGCGCCTGCGCGAGGCGATGCTCTGCGACGTCCGCGCAACAGCCCGAGCCAGCCGCGCCGCGCACGGGTACGCCAGTCAGGACCGCCGGATGGCGCGCCGGCTGGATCGCAACGCTTGAGGTGCGCCGCTAAAGGTTCACCGGCCCCAGCCGATGACGGGAAGGACCTGAGCTATCAGGGAACGGCTCTCAAGGAGGGGAGTCGGATCTGGCCCAAGGAGGGCGGAGCGAAAGTTTTGCAGCGGTGTCCCTCCTAGACAGCACACAACTCACACTCGAGGCCGGTATGCGAGGCGCGTGGACGCGCCAGACGCTGCTGACCAACAACATCGCCAACGCCGATACCCCCGGCTATCAGCGCGAGGACGTGAACTTCCAGGCGACGCTTCGCAGCGCGCTTGAAAGCGGCGAAGGTGCGCTGCAGCAGGTGCAGTTTCAGCCCGAAGTGCAGCCGGGCGTGGCGGGACCCGACGGCAACGGCGTGAGCATCGACCAGGAATCCGCGCAGGCCGCCGAGAATGGCTTGACCTATCAGGCACTCACGCAGGTGCTCGGCGCCCGCGACAGCATCCTGCGCTCCGCGATGGGTGTCGGCTGATGGGCCTGATCCCCGCGATCGATATTGCCGGCAGCGGCCTCTCCGCCGAGCGCGTGCGCATGGATGTCACCTCGGAGAATCTCGCCAACGCGCAGACCACGCGCGGCGCGGGCGGTCAGCCCTACCAGCGCCAGGATGTCGAGCTCCAGCAGGTCGGCAGCGCCGGCTTCGGCACCACGCTTGCGGGCGCGATGAACCCCCGCGCACTGCCGGCGCAGCCTGGAGGCGGTGTGCAGGTGACGGGCATCGTCGCCGATGGCACACCCGATCAGCAGATCTATGACCCCGGCAGCCCCGACGCCAACGCTCAGGGGTACGTGAAGACGCCGAACGTCAACACCGTCACCGAAATGGCGGATCTGATCTCCGAGTCGCGCTCCTATCAATCGGATGTAACGGCGATGCAAACAGCCAAGTCGATGTTCACCTCAACGCTGGGGCTGCTGAAGTGATCATTCCTCCACTCGGCGGGCTGAGCAGCGTCACCAGCAACCTCGGACTCGGCCAAGGCGCCGCATCGCAGGGCGCCGGCCTGGGACAGGCCGAAGGGCTCGGCCAGAGCGAACCGCCCCTCGGCGCCAGCGCCGGCACCGGTCCCGGCGGCAGCTTCGACAACGCGCTCACCGGAGCGATCTCCTCGCTCGAGCAGACCCAGCAGAGCGCCGACAACGCCTCGCAGGCACTCGCCACAGGCACCGTGAGCGACCCTGAGAGCGCCGTGATGACCGTGCAGGACGCGCAGCTGGAGATGCAGCTCGCCTCGCAGATCCGCACCAAGGCCGCCGAAGCGGCCCAGAGCATTTTCCAGACACAGGTCTAATCGATGCCCGTCGCCCAGCTCGCCTCGAGACTCTCACCGCGCGGATGGCTGATCGCGGGCGCCTCGGCGCTCGGCGCGATCCTCTTCATCTACCTGTTCGTGCACATGGTCTCCAAGCCCAGCTACTCCACGCTGGCGAGCGGACTGAACCCCGCGCAGACGGCGAAGATGACCGGCGCCCTCGACCAGCAGGGCATCGGCTACCAGCTGCAGAACAACGGCACCGCGCTCGCGGTGCAATCCAACGAAACCGCCCACGCGCGCGTCGCACTCGCGAGCGCGGGGGTGCTCGGCGGCAATCACCCCAACCTCTCCCTGTTCGAAAAGCAGAACCTCGGCGAAAGCAACTTCCAGCAGCAGGTGAACTATCAGCGCGCGATGCAGGGACAGCTCGAAGAAACGATCGACAACGTGCAGGGAGTGAGCAGCGCGCAGGTGCAGCTCGTGCTGCCCTCACCGCAGGCGCAGCTGTTTGCCTCAAGCCAAACCACCGCCTCCGCATCGGTGCTGCTCTCGGGCACCAACTCGCTCGACCCCGGCTCGGTGCGCGGCATCGCCCAGCTCGTCGCCTCGGCCGTGCCGGGGCTCTCGCTGAGCAAGGTGACGATCACCGACGGCACCGGCCAACTGCTGTGGCCCGCCGCGGGCTCTGAAGGAGGCGGCGCGGGAGAAACGACCAAGCAGGCCAGCGAGGCGCGCTATGACGCGAGCACCGCCGCCAACCTCAACGCGATGCTCGCCCAGACGCTCGGCCCCGGCAAGGCGCAGGTGCAGGTCGCGGCCGCGCTGAACGTCAACAAGACCACCCAGGAAACGCTCACCTATGGCAAGGCCGGGGTGCCGCTCCAGCAGAGCAAGGACCTCGAGACGCTCGCCGGCAACGGCAGCGGCGGCGGAGCGGCAACCGGCACGGCCAACATCCCCGCCTACGCGCAGACAGGCGCGGGAGGCAAGTCCAACTACAAGCACGAAATCACCAACACCTCGCTTGGCGTCGACAAGACAGTCACCCATTCGACCGTGGCGCCCGGGGAAATCGAAAACCAGCACGTCTCGGTGCTGCTCGACAGGTCCGTCCCCGCCGCCTCCCTACCTGCGATCCGCGAAGCGATCACCAACGCCGCGGGGCTGCAGCCCAAGCGCGGTGACACGATCTCGATCGGGCAGATGGCGTTCGCCAAGCCGGCCGCCCCCAGCGCGAGCCCCACGCAGCGGCATCATCGGATACGCCAAGTATGCGCTGATCGGTCTCGCGTCGCTGCTCTTCCTGTTCTTCACCACCCGCTCGCTGCGCAAGCGCGAGCAGGCGGACATCGACAACGAACCGGGATGGCTGCGCGAGCTGGAGATGCCCGTGCGCCTCTCCGAGCTCGAGCGCGGAACGTCGGCCCCCGCAGCCCCTCAGGCGTCGGCGCCCCCAACTATGGTGATGGCCGGCGGCGACGCGCCGGTGCGCCAGCGTGTGGAGCAACTCGCCGAGAGCAACCCCGATCGTGTCGCCCAGCAGCTGCGCACCTGGATGCAGGAGGATTCATCGGTGGCGATCGAGCTGCCCGCCGCCGAGGAGTCCCCTGCGCTCGCGGGGCTGCCCAGCGCAGCGTCGTGCGGCTGCCGGGGCGGCGCAAGGCCGCGGTGCTGATGGCCGCGCTCGGCTCCGAGCGCGCCGCGGGCGTGATGCAGCACATGCGCGAGGAGGACATCGAGGGACTCTCGCTGGAGATGGCCAAGCTCGCACCGTCGAAGAAGAGACCGCGGAGGCGATCTTCAATGAGCTCGCCGCCGTGACCGACTCCGAAGGCGGCCTCGCGGATGTCTCCGGCGGGATCGACTTCGCGCGCGACGTGCTCGAGCGCGCGCTTGGCGCCGAGCGCGCCGAGGAATTGATTGGACGGCTCTCCACGGTGATCGAGATGCGGCCCTTCGAGTTCCTGCGCCGCACCCCGCCCGAGCAGATCGTCGCGTTCCTGCGCACCGAGTCCCCGCAGACGATGGCGCTCGTGATCGCCAACCTGCACACGGTGCTCGCCGCGCAGGTGCTCGCGCAGGTGCCCGAGGAGATGCAACCCGACGTGGCGCTGCGGATCGCGCGCATGGGCGAGACCTCCCCCGCGGTGATCCACCAGGTGGAGGAGATCATGCGCCAGAAGCTCACCACACTCGTCGAGCAGGAGTACTCCTCCGCCGGCGGCACGAAAGCGCTCGCGGACATCCTCAACCATGCCGACCGCTCCACCGAGCGCAACGTGCTCGACCACCTCGCGAGCACCGACCAGAACCTCGCCGAGCAGGTGCGACGCATGTTGTTCGTCTTCGAGGACATCGTCAAGCTCGAGGAGCGCGCCATCCAGCAGGTGCTGCGCGAGGCCAACCAGAAGGACCTCGTGCTCGCCCTGCGCGGCGCGCCCGACGCCGTGAAGGAGATCGTGATGACCAACATGTCAGAGCGCGGCGCCGCGATGTTGCAGGAGGAGATGGAGGTGCAGCAGCCCCAGCGCAAGCGCGATGTCGACGAGGCTCAGAGTCGCATCGTCGCCGTGGTGCGCCGTCTGGAGGAGGCCGGCACGATCGTGCTCTCCGGCGAGGGCGAAGAGGAGAGCGAAGCGGTTGTCTGAGGCGACCACCATCGAGCGAGGGCCGGAGCTATCCGCGGCCCCCGGGGCAGCTGCGCCACATACAGAGGCGCCTGCCTCTGCACTCGCGGAATTCCCCTTCGAGCAGCTCGAACCCTCCCCCCCGTTGCCACGCGACGCGCCCGATCGGATCCTTGCGCTGGCGACCGCGCAGGCCGAGCACATCCGCGAGCGGGCCCGCGCCGAGGGCCACGCCGAAGGTCGCGCACAGGGCCATCACGACGGGATCGCGGAGACCACCGCGGCCGCGACGGCGCTCGCGCAAGCACTGCGTGAGCTCCAGCAGCTGCGCGGCGAGACCGCCGAGGCCCTCGAGCGCGACGCGGTCGAACTGGCCCTCGCGCTGGCCGCGAAGATTCTCGCCGGAGCGCTCGACGCTCAACCGGAGCGTGTCCTCGATGTCGTGCGCGGAGCGCTGCGGCGCGTCGCCGATCGGCGCCAGATCGTCGTGATGGTCGACCCCGCCGACCTCGAGGTCGTGAGCGCCGCGGTGCACGAGCTCAAATCGCAGGCGGGTGGGATCGAGCTGTGCGACGTGCAGGCCGACCGCCGCGTGGGTCGCGGCGGCGCGATGGTGCGCACCGCGGAGGGTGAGATCGACGCGACGGTGAAGACCCAGTTGGAGAGCGCGCGCGAACTGCTGCTCGCGCCAAGGCCCGCGGAGCAGCGCGAGGGCGATGATCAGCGCGAGGGCAAAGAGCGGCCCGATGACGGGCGGTCGGGATGACGCAGCTCGCGGAAGCGACAGCGGCGCTGCACTCCGCCGACCTCGCCCAGCGCCATGGCTACGTGAGCAACCTGATCGGCCTGATCGTCGAGGCCACGGGACTGGAGGCCGAGGTGGGCGAGGTCTGCCTGATCGCCGCCGACCGCGGTGCGCCGCCCGTGGCGGCTGAGGTGGTGGGCTTTCGCGAAGGGCGCACCCTACTGATGCCCCTCGGTGAGATGCAGGGCATCGGGCCCGGCACCAAGGTCTCGGCGACGGGAGCCCCATTTCGCATCGACGTTGGGCCGAGCCTGCTGGGACGGGTCATCGACGGGCTGGGCGCGCCGCTGGATGAGCAGGATTCACCGCTATGCACCACTGCACCCCGCTCCACCATCGCCTCCCCGCCGAGCGCGATGAGCCGCCCCCGCATCGAGCAGCGCGTGGGCCTGGGAGTGCGCGCGCTCGACTCGCTCGTCCCCTGCGGGCGCGGCCAGCGCCTGGGCATCTTCGCGGGCTCGGGCGTGGGTAAGTCCTCCCTGCTGGGCATGATCGCGCGCTCCACGAGCGCCTCGGTGAACGTGATCGCGCTGGTGGGTGAGCGCGGACGCGAGGTACGCGAGTTCATCGAGCGCGACCTCGGGGATGCGCTGGAGCGCTCGGTGGTGGTGGTGGCGACCTCCGACCAGCCGGCGCTCGTGCGCATCAAGGCCGCCCTCACAGCCACCACGATCGCCGAGTACTTCCGCGATGAGGGCCACGATGTGATGCTGATGATGGACTCCGTAACGCGCTTTGCGATGGCCCAGCGCGAGATCGGCCTGGCAATCGGCGAGCCGCCCGCCACGCGCGGCTACACCCCATCGGTGTTCGCGCTGCTGCCGCGCCTGCTGGAGCGCGCCGGCACGAGCCCGCACGGCTCGATCACCGGCCTCTATACGGTGCTCGTCGACGGCGACGATATGAACGAGCCGATCGCCGATGCGGTGCGCTCGATCCTCGATGGCCACGTCGTGCTCACGCGCGCGCTGGCCCACGCCGGCCACTATCCCGCGATCGACGTGCTGCAGAGCGTCTCTCGTCTGGTCGGTGAGATCGTCTCCGAGGAGGTCGTGCGCGCTGGGCAGTGCGTGCGCTCCGCGCTCGCGGCGCTGCACGAGAAGGCGGATCTGATCTCGATCGGCGCCTACAGCGCAGGCAGCGACCCGGCGCTCGACGCCGCGCTGGCGCACCGGCCCCGCATCGAGGCGTTCCTGCGCCAAGCCACCGCCGAACCCAGCGACCCCGAGAGCTCCGACGCGCAGCTGCTCGAACTTGCCGACTCGCTGCTGCGCTCGCTGAGCTCACATCACGGCGAGGTCCTCGAGGGCGAGGAGGTGGGCGCGCACGAGCCCGAGCTTTCGACGACCCACGAGGAACCGGGGCCATCGGCGATCCCGGCGCTGCACCTCAGCGTCTAGACCTCGGAAGACCCACTGGCGAAGCCAAATGGTCATCTATGCGGTTTGATCGCATAGATCCCACGGCGGCATACGAGCCGCGCGTCTCGCCGGGAGACAGGAAGTTTCGATCAGTGCGCCACGGGGCGGTACTCGCGCGTGGTTGGATTCTGCTCCAGCAGCCCCACCGCACGCAGCGTCTTCACGTAGCGGTGGGTCGTGGAGGGCGACATCCCCAGCTGGTGAGCCAGATCGATGATCGCGCGCCACGGCCGCTCAGGGCCATACGAGGAGAGGATTGCCAGGCCGCGCAGCAGGGACTGCGAGAGCTGGGGATCGGTGAGGGCATCCTCGAGTGCCTCTTGCGTGGCCTTTTGGAGAGACTTCGTCTTGTTGCGCTTGCCGCCGTTGCCCGGCTTGTAGGCGTTGTCGAGCGCCGCCAGCAGCAGGTTCGACACCGTCCCATTGCGACTCTGTCCGGCAAGGCGCATCACCTGCTCGACCTGCACGGGCGAGAGGGTGATCGAGATTTCCTCGTCGTTCTTGGCGTTCTTGGTGGTCTTCGTGAGAGTGGTCTTCGTGGGCATAACGTCTCGCAGTCTTATGATTGGGGAGCACTTTGATTATCCGACCCATGCCTTGCGCCGCTGTGCCAGGCAGCGGTGATCCGTAGGGTTGCGGGGATTGGCGCGGTCGGCCTTGATGGGAAAGATCCGATTCATTCCGTATTCGACTAACAGAATAGTTTGATATTCCCGGCAAATTCGCTAGACACGAGGCGAATATTCTCTTTGCGAATAATTGGGTCAGTCGGATCACATCGGGATCGTTTCTAAGAAAATTCTCAGGAACAGCGGTCGCTCGACCCCTTGGCCGTCCCTCTGCGCTCGACCCCCTCAGCCGTCCCAGCCGCCCAGTCCCACCGTCAAGCAGCACATCCCGCCGGCACAGCCCCTAAAGAACCCCCCGCCCCGTCCGATTACGGGGCGGTGACCGAACCCTCGTTCCGCTTCCGTCTGGAGCGGGTCCGTGCCCTGCGTGAGCGCCGGGAGGATCTCGCCCGCCAGGCGCTCGCGCAAGCACTCACGCAGCGCTCGGACAGCCAGGCGCGCCTGGACACCCTGGAGGCGCATCTGGAGCGCACGCGCGCAGAGCAGCGCAGCGCCACCGGACCCGCCGCGAGCGCCACCGCGGCGGAGCTGCAGGCGCGACAGGCGTTCGTCGAGCACGTCGAGGCGCAACGGCTGGATGGTGTCCGCGAGCTCGCGCACCACGACAGCGAGGTCGCCGAGCGCGACGTGGATCTCGGCCTCGCCGCGCGCGATCACGAGATGCTCGAGCGGTTGAAGGAGCGCCATCGCGCCGAGCACATCCGCGAGCTCGCGCACCGCGAGAGCGTCGCGCTCGATGAGATCGCGCTCGACCGCTTCCGCCGGAGCGCCGCATGAGCACTGCGATCGCACCCATCCCGAACCTCACCGAAAGCGGACCCGCAGCCGCCGGCCAGCGGGTAGCGCAACTGCAGGCGCTCGCTGCCACAGCCGCCTCGGGCTCAACCGCAAGCTTTGCGCAAGCGCTCGAAGCGGCCTCGGCGGGCCGTACCCCGAGCCCAAACGCCACGAGCCCAAACGCCGCCACGGCACCCGCGCCCGGGACATCTGCCGCTCCGCTCACAGCTGCCGCTCCAGTCGAAATCCCGCCCGCGATGGGCGCCGCGACACCAGCCACCAGCAACTCGAGCACCTCGCCCTACGACGCACAGATCGCCCAGGCCGCCTCGCGCTACGGCATCGACCCGGCCCTCCTGCACGGCCTGATCCAGCAGGAGTCCGGCTTCGATCCCAACGCCCAGTCGAGCTCGGGCGCGCTGGGGCTGACGCAGCTGATGCCCGGCACGGCCTCCTCGATGGGTGTCTCAAATCCGCTCGATCCGGAGCAGTCGATCGAAGGCGGAGCGCGCTATCTGAGCGAAATGCTGAGCCGCTTCGGAGGCAATACCGAAGACGCGCTGGCCGCCTACAACGCGGGCCCCGGCGCGGTGAGCCGCTACGGGGGCGTCCCGCCCTACGCCGAAACCCAGGAGTACGTGAGCAAGGTGATGGGCTACGCCAACGCCTACCGCCAGACCCTCTCCGCTCCGAGCACAAGCGGGCCGATCGCATGAGCGCCGCCGCGGCCGCCACCGCACCCTCCCACGCCTCGCCGGGCGCTGGGCACCCGAACAGGGGCGCCGCTCCACCGGGAGCTCCACCCGGCGGGCCGCCCTTTCAGAGCGCGCTCGATGAACTCTCGGCCCGGACCGCCACTGCGGAAGGCCCCCCTCCACAAAGCCCCAAACTCGAGCATCGCCCCGGCGTCGTGAATGCTGGCGCAGACTCAGCGGCGGGCGCTGAAGCCGCCGCGGCCCAGACGCCCGTGGCCGCCCAAACCCCTGTCGTGGCCTCACGGCTCTCTGGTCTCACCGCGAGGCCGAGCACCGACGGCGGCAAGCCCGCCGGCGACGCGCTCGCCGTCGCGACGACCGATGGAGCATCCACCGCCCCAACAGCTGCTCTCCCCGCAGGCACGAACCCCTCCGCTGCGGCGCCTGCCACCGCGCCACCCGACGGCGGGCTCCCGGCGCCCGCCCCCGGAGAGAACGCGCCGCCCTCCGGCACCGGCATCGACACCGCCGCCCACCTCGGTGAGAGCCTCGATGCCGGCAAGCTCGCGAACGCTCCCGCACAGCTCCCCTCGTCCACGACGCCGGCCGGTGGCACACCGGGCGCGCCCCCCGCGCATGTCGCGGATGGCGCTGCGATGGCGTCGAGCGCCGACAGCACCGCTGCCTCGCCGCCCGCGGCCCTCCCCCTCCCAACCTCAACCAGCGAGAGTGCGCGCGGCGCATCCGCACATGCCACGCAGCCCGACCCCGCCGCCGCGAAGCCCGCCGCGGGGAGCCCTTCGACCCCCGCGCTTACACTCGCAGCGAGCGCCGCCACCGTCGACTCCACCACCGCCCGCACGGACGCACACCGGCTCGCGAGGGCAACGCCGGGGTTGGGCCTCACGCCCAACGCCGGCGTATCCACCTCCGCAGGAGCCGCCCCGGCGGGGGGGACTTCCGCCGCGGAGTCCCTCGCACCTCCCGCTTGCGCCTCCGCCCCCGCGATGCCCGGCGCCCAGTCGGCCGCCGCGAGCAGCTATGGCGTGGATCTGCAGCAGACAATCGATGCCGTGCACGCGACCCTCGAGCTCGCCACCCGCCAGGGACTCTCCTCGGCGCGCATCGCGCTTGCGCCGCGGAGCTCGGCGAGATCCGCATCCACCTCACGCAGAGTGCCTCGGGGCTCGTGGCGCGCCTCACCGCCAGTACCCCCGCGGCAGCGCAGGCGCTGGGCGAAGGACGCAGCGAACTACGCGAGTCGCTGCAATCGCTCGGCCTCACCGCGCTGCACCTCGACAGCGGGGCTTTTCAGTCGGGCGCGCAGGGCCACGAGGGCCGTGCTCCGCAGCACACAGCCGAGCTTGCGGCGAGCCATCGAAGGAGCGCCCACGACGATGAGATGCAGGGCGATGAGCCCACCCTTCCCGAACCCACCCGCACATCGAGCACACCGCACCCCCGCGGCGCGCTCGTCGACGTGCTCGCCTGAAAGGAGCCAGTGTCCCCCACCTCCACAGCCATCCCCGCCGCCACGACGCCCACCCCCACGACGCCCACCGGCACGACATCCGGCAGCGAACCGGTCCCCACGAACCCCGGGGGGGGGACGCTCGGCAAAGACGACTTTCTCAAGCTGATGGTCGCGCAGTGCAATCCCAGGATCCGCTGCAGCCCACCGAAGGCTCGGCCTACATCGGCGAGCTCGCGCAATTCACAGAGCTCGAGCAGGTCACCAATCTCGCACAGACCAGCAGCCAGTCGGCCTCCGCCCAGCAGGTCGCGCAGGCGGTGGCGCTGATCGGACACACTGTCTCCTACCGCGACTCCAGCGGAGCGACAGTGCAGGGGACGGTGCAGAACGAGGACATCACCTCCTCCGGCGCGACCCTCACCGTCGAAGGCCACACCGGGATCGAACCCTCGGGCATCACGGAGATCTCGTGAGCGCCGCGCTCAACCCAGCGCTGCTCGCACCGGTCGCCTCGCCCGCCGCTCCCGGCGCGCCCGCCACAGCGCCTGCCGGCCCGAACGCACCCGCGGCAAAGCCGCGCGGCGTGGACGCCGGCGGGGCGTCCTTCGCGGAAGTTCTGCACAAGACCGCCAACCCCGAGCCGCTGCATTTCTCGCGGCACGCACTCGAGCGCGTGCAGCGCCGCGGAATCGAGCTCAACCCAACAACAGTGAACAGACTTCAGGACGGAGTGGGACGCGCTGCGAGCAAGGGCTCGCGCGACTCCGTCGTACTCGTCGACGGCACCGCCTTCGTGGTGTCCGTCGCCAGCCGCACCGTCATCACGGCGGTGGGCGCCGAGCACATGCGCGAGCACGTGTTCACCAACATCGACAGCGCCGTCATCGCATGAGGCGCCGCGCGATGGGACCAACGCAAAGCAACCACGGCCGGACCTCAGCGAGGAAGCCGCGAAAGGAAGTGCACGCACCATGATGAACGGAATGTATGCCGCGATCAGCGGCCTCGATGCAAACCAAACGATGCTCAATGAGACGGCCAACAACCTCTCCAATGTCAACACCGTGGGGTACAAGTCCGCGCGTGTGACCTTCGCGGACTCGCTCACGCAGGTCGTACGCGGGGCCTCGGGCTCGACGGTCTCAAACGGCGGCACCAACCCGATGCAGGTGGGCCTCGGAGTGCAGGTCGCCTCGACCGACTCGGAGATGTCGCAGGGGTCCTTCCAGAACACCAACAACCCCCTCGACGTCGCCATCCAGGGCTCGGGATTCCTGCGCGTCGGCAGCGGCACGCCGCCCGCCGGACCCCCCTACACCGCGGGATTGCCCAAGAACATGCAGTACACCCGTGCGGGCGACCTCACCACCAACACGAAGGGCTTCCTCACCACCCAGGCCGGTAACTATCTGATCGGGCGCAACGCCGTTGCGACGGTCTCCGAAGCCGGCACCACCTACTCGCCGGGCGCCGAAGACACCTACATCGTGATTCCCCCCGGCTCACCAACGTGGCGATCGGGCAGGACGGCTCGGTGAGCTACCAGGACGAGAACCCAGCCTCGCCGACCTACCAGCAGCAGGTCACCGCGGGATACCTCTCGCTCGCGCAGTTCGCCAATGAGGCCGGGCTGGAACGCCTCGGTGGCTCCCTCTGGGCGCAGAGCGCCAACTCGGGCGCCCCCATCGTGGGCACGCCCGACACGGGCGCCTTCGGCGCCACCGTGGGCGGCGAGCTGGAGATGTCCAACGTGGACCTCGCCGGCGAGATGACCTCGATGATCACCGCCGAGCGCGGCTACCAGGCCAACTCGCGGGTGATCTCCACGGCCGACCAGATGCTCCAGACGGTGGTGAACATGGTCCAGAGCTAACGCGCAGCGCCCACGGGGCCGCGAGGCTCCGGGGACGAATCCGAGGAGCCCGGGTGGGATGACCAGGAGTGGTCGTCCCACCCTACGGCTACGCTCACCACACGCTGCGCGGCTCGGTGCCGTTCGCCGAGCGCTCTGCATCGCATTTCTGAAGCTCTTTGTTAAGAGGAGGAGGCTCTCAGATGATTACGCTGCACCGACTGGGCCACACCGATGAGCCCTTTCAGCTGAACCCCGATCTGATCGTTACGATCGAATCCACGCCTGATACCGTCGTTACGCTCGCCACCACCGCGAAGGTCGTCGTGGCGGAGACCCCCGAGGAGGTCGCCGCGGAGGTGCGCGCCTGGCGCGTGGAGGTCCTCTCCGAGGCGCTGCGCAACCGCCGCCCCGAGCGCGAGCCCTCCGAGCCGCGTCCGCTGCGCTAAGGGCCTATCGCGCCTCGAGCCGCTTTTCGAGTCCAAACATCGGACCCGAGCCATCTGGCGTCCGGCGCTTGCGAGGGACACTGAAGGATTGCGCGTCGCGGCCGATGAACGAGGGCGATGAAAGCCGCAACAGCCATTGGGATCGGGGTCGCCTTCGGCGCCCTGATGTTGAGCGCCATGATGGATGGCACGAGTCCGGCTGTGTTCATGAACATCCCGGCGCTCATCATCATCGTCGGCGGGACCGGCGGGGTGACGCTCGCGAGCGTGGGGATGGCCTCGATGAAGCGCATCCCAAGCCTCTACAAAATGGTCTTCTCCAGCGAACCGCCGGATATGCGCGGGCGCCTGGATCAGCTCGTGGGGCTCGCCGATCAGGCCCGCCGCGAGGGCCTCCTGGCCCTCGATGCGCAGCTCGGCGAGGTGGAGGACATGTTCACGCGCAACGCGCTGCAGCTGGTGGTGGATGGCACCGACCCCGAGATGGTGCACGCGATCCTCGAGGCCGAGGTCGATGGCATGGCCGCACGCCACGCCGCCGCCGCGGCGCCCTTCGACAAGGCCGGCGGCTTCGCGCCGACGATGGGCATCATCGGCACCGTGATGGGGCTCGTGCACGTGCTCGAGAACCTCGCCGCGCCCTCCACGCTGGGCCCCTCGATCTCCTCGGCCTTCCTCGCGACGCTGATGGGCGTGGGCTCGGCGAACGTGATCTTCCTGCCGATCGCCAACCGCCTGAAGGCGATCAGCGCCGAAGAGACCGAACTGCGGATGATGACGCTCGAGGGCATCCTCTCGATCCAGGCGGGCGACAACCCGCGGCTGGTGGCCGACAAGCTGATGTCCTACCTGCCCCCCAGTGAGCGCTCCAGCGACGAGGATGCGGGTGGCGGCGCCAGCATGAGCGCACAGGCAGAGGCGGCGTAGGCGATGTCCTCGCGAGCACGCAGCCGCAGAGGAGGCCGTCGCGGCGCACACGGCGGCGAGGGACACGAGGATGGCGAGCGCTGGCTGCTCACCTACGCCGACATGATCACGCTGCTGATGGCGCTCTTCATGGTGCTCTTCTCGATCTCCTCCGTGAACATCTCGAAGATCCAGGCGCTGCAGAAGTCGCTGCGGGCGGCCTTCTCGCCCGACAACATCCTCCCCGGCGGGAAGGCGATCGCCAAGCAGGGATCCACCGCGAGCGCCAAGCACGCGGTGCTCACAAGGGAAGTGCAGCCGATCGTGCCGGTGACGCCCCACGCGAGCAACCTCGAAAGCAACGCCGCGGCGGCGAGCGCGAGCGCGTCGGTGCCAAAGGCAGAACAGGAGCAGAGCAGCTTCGAACACCTCAAGCACCAGCTCGACGCCTATGCGGCCCATCACGGCTTCTCCCAGGATGTAAACACGACGGTGCAGCCGCGCGGCCTCGTGATCCGCGTGCTCACCGATCGCCTGCTCTTCGGCTCGGGCAGCGCCACGCTGATCGCGCAGGCGCGTCCGCTGCTGAGCGAGATCGCGGGTCTTGTGAACGTCGACCACACGCACCCGATCGCGGTGGAAGGCAACACCGACAACGTGCCGATCCACAGCGCGAGCTTCCCAAGCAACTGGGAGCTCTCCACTGGGCGCGCGAGCATGGTGGTGCGTTTTTTGATCGACCGCGGCGTGTATGCCTCGCGGCTGAGCGCCTCCGGCTACGCGGCGCTGCGTCCAATCGACAGCAACTCGACCCCGCAGGGCAGGGCACGCAACAGGCGCGTGGAAATCGTGCTGCAGCGCATCTACGGGAGCAGCGCGCAGCCCGTCTCCGAAGCGAGCAACTCAACGAGCGGCGCGGGGACCGGCGCGTCGGGCACGACGGGCGCGGAAGGACCCTAGGACGATGCTCAAGAACAAGAAGGTGTTGATCGTGCTGGTGGTGGTGCTCCTGGGGGCCTTCGAGGGCTACTCGATGACCAAGCCGAAGGTCGTTGTGAAGGACAAGATCCAGGGCGCCATCTATGTGCTCCCATCGAGCTTCCTGCTGAATCTCAACGATGGCCACTTCGCGAAGCTCACGCTCGGCCTGGTGCTCGCGCCGGGCCAGAGCAGCGGCGCGTCGGCCGCCGGGGGCTCCTCGCCGACCGAAGGCGGCGCGGGAACTCTGCCCGAGGAAGCAGTGATCCGCGACATCGTGACGAATCTGATGACCAATGAGAGCAGCACGACGCTCTCGAGCGATGGTGGGCGCAACGAGGTGAAGCACGAGATCCTCACGGCGATCCGCAAGCAGACCGATGTGAAGGTGCAGGACGTGCTGTTCCCCGATCTCACCGTGCAATAGGAGACCCAGTGAGCGACCCCGCGAACCCCATCGACCCCATCGACCCCACCCCCCTCGCCGAGGGCGCCCCGGAGGGGATCCTCGACGAGCAGTTCGAGCCGCAGCAGAGCTCGGCGAGCGCCGCGGACGCGGGGGCCTCGGGCGGCAACGGCGCCGGCTCCAATGGCGCGCAGAGCGGGCATGATGCGGATCTGCGCCGTCTCGCGGATGTGCCGATGGAGCTGAGCGTGGAGATCGGACGCACTCAGATCACCGTTGGCGAGACCCTCGCGCTGCGCGCGGGCTCGGTGGTGACGCTCGATCGCCTCGCGGGCGAGCCCGTGGATCTGCTCGTGAACGGCACCCCCATCGCGCGCGGTGAGGTGGTGGTGGTGGATGAGCAGTTTGGACTGCGCGTAACACAGATCGTGGAGGGCGAGTCCGCGATGCGTCCCGTCGCCGCGACATCCGCGCAGGGCGAGGGCGAGCTGTTGAGCGGCGCGATCGTGGATGGTGCAGCGGCCGCTGAGCAGGCGCAGGGAGGCTGAGGTGAGCGAGAGCGCTCTGAAGGAGCCCCAGCACGATCCGCTCGCAGAGGAGCCCGAGGAAGCACACGTGGATGAGCGCGGGCGCGAGCGGCGCATCCGCACGATCGACTTCTCCCAGCCAACGAAGTTCACGGCGGACTTCCGCCGGCGCGTGGGGCGCCTGTTGGGACCCTTCTGCGAGTCGGTCTCCAATCGCCTCTCGGCGGAGCTGCGCGCGCCGGTGGAGCTGCGCGTGAGCGACTCCAGCCAGCTGACGTGGTCGGCTGCGCGTGCGCAGGTCCCGGCACCATCGGTGTCGGTGGCGCTGAATGTGCGCCCAATCGAACGCCAGATGCTTCTCGAGCTCGAGCTGCCGATGGTGCTGCAGTCGCTGGAATGCCTGCTCGGGGGCAGCGCCGCGCAGGCGCCGCGCGAGCGACGCCTCAGTGAGATCGATTGGGGCCTCACGCGTGGCCTGTTGGAGGCGATCGTGAGCCAGCTGGCGCTCGCGTGGCGCGATCTGGGTGGGCTGGAGCTGACGTTTGGGCAGGTCGATCTGGAGGGCGATGCGGGGGTGTTCGTGCCAATCGGCGAGCCAACGTTCTCGCTGATACTCGAGTGCCACATCGATGGACAGCCATCGAGCATGTCGCTGCTGCTGCCGTGGTCGGCGATCGAGCCGGTTGCGGCGGAGCTGCTCGGTGGCGAGCACATCTCCCGCGAGGGCGATCCGCAGGAGCAGCAGGCGATGGAGCGGGGCCTAGCGGGCGCCGAGGTGCAGCTGCGCGCGGAGGTGGGCTCGGTGCTGATGCCGATCGAGCAGATGATCGCGCTCGCCCCCGGAGGCCTGCTCACGCTCGAAGACCGCGCGGAGGACGGCGTGGCGCTGTTCGCGGAGGGCGTGCCGCTCGGGCGCGGACGGCCGGGCCTCAGCGGCGCACGGCGCGCGGTGAAGGTGACCTCGACGAGCTCCCCGAGCACCGTAAGGCGCCTGCGCACCTCTGTGGCGGCCGCGGCGGGGAGCGCCGAAAGCGCGCAAACGCCGATCCCTTCTGAGGAGCAGGGAGAGGGCCGCCCGGAGGCGGCCCTAGCGGGTCGCGCAGTCGAGAACGACGCGGGCCTGGAGGGCATCGAGCGGATGGTGGGGGTGCCGGTGCGGGTTTGGGCGGAGTTGGGGCGCACGCACATGCCACTGGGACACGCCCTCGAACTGCCGCCGGGCGCGGTGGTTGAGCTCGAGCAGGGCGCAAGCGCGCCGATCGAACTGTTCGCGGGAGGCCTCCCCTTCGCGCATGGGAGCCTGCAGGTGGGCGCGGGCGGCGAGTGGGCCGTGCAGGTTCAAGCGCTGGTCTGAGGCGACCCTCCTCGAGCCCCTGGGCGCCGGCCGTCGAGCCGGTCGCCTCGGCCTGGGCACCGGCCGCCGCGGGGATCGCCGGGCCGATCGCGAGAGGCCGCGTGTTGGCCACGCTGCAAGCCGGCGGGCTCATCTAAAGGCGCCCTGGGGAGCGTCGATAAAGCGGGCGACTCTCCCTCGGAGTCGTCCCTCGATGATCAAGTCGATCCTGCTTCCCCGCGCGGCCGTACGGGCCGCAATTCTCGTGCTTGGCACGCTGATGGCGACCCCTGCCGGCGCACGGGCGTTCACGCCCGTACCGGTGGGCCACAAGGCGGGCGGCGAAAGCGCGCCGCTGAACCTGACGCCCTCGCAGGTGGGGGCCCACACGAGCTCGAGCGGTCCGAGCATCGTGCGCACGATCGTGGGTCTGCTCGTGGTGATCGCCGTGATCTGGGGGCTCAGCTGGATCCTGCGCCAGGTGAAGTCCGGCCGTGAGACGCGCTCCGCAGGCGATGGCCTGCGCAGCATCGCGACGCTGCCTTTGGGCTCCAACCGCTCGCTGCACCTGGTACGCGCGGGCGACGACTACCTGCTGGTGGGGAGCGCCGAGCACGGCGTGGCGCCGATCCACCGCTACACCGAGCACCAGGCGCGCGAAGCGGGGCTGGTCGAGGAGAGTCCTCCCCCTCCGACGACGAGCAGCCCGTGCCGCGTGGCGGCGGCCCGATCCAGATGCCCGGCCAGGTGAATGGCCTGCTCGAGCGCCTGCGTGAATGGACGGTGCGCAGGTGAACGGCGTGAGCTCCTCCACGGCGGTGCAGATCCTGCTGCTGATGGGCGGGCTGACGCTCGTGCCGGCGCTGCTTTTCACGGTGACGGGCTTCAGCCGCATCCTGATCGTGCTGGGCTTCATCCGCACCGCGGTGGGCACTGCCAACGCACCCCCCAACCAGGTGTTGGTGGGAATCTCACTGTTCCTCACGGTCTTCGTGATGGCCCCCACGGTGAGCCAGATCAAGCGCGATGCGATCGAACCGCTCACCGCGCACCACATCAGCACCGCGACAGCGATCGCGCGCGCGGAGGAACCGCTGCGCGAGTTCATGTTCCGCCAGACGCGCGTGCAGGACATCTCGCTGTTCATCGGCCTCGCCCACGCAAAGACCCCCAAGACGCGCGCGGAAGTACCCACCGAGGTACTGATCCCGGCGTTCATCGTCTCCGAGCTCAAGAGCGCCTTTCAGATCGGCTTTCTGATCTTCCTGCCGTTCTTGATCATCGATCTGATCGTCTCCTCGACGCTGATGAGCATGGGGATGATCATGCTGCCCCCGACCTTCATCTCGCTGCCCTTCAAGGTGCTGCTGTTCGTGCTGGTGGATGGTTGGGATCTCGTCATCAAAGCGCTCGTACAGAGCTTTCACTAGGAGCCCTTAGCGATGAATCAGGACACCGTTGTAAGTCTTGCCTCACAGGCCATGAGCCTCGCCCTGAAGGTCGCGGGGCCGCTGCTGCTGGTGGGGCTCGTGCTTGGGTTGCTCGTGAGCGTCTTCCAGGCGGTCACCCAGATCCAGGAGCAAAGCCTCACGCTGATCCCGAAGATCGTGGGCGTCGCCGTTGTGGTGGTGGTGCTCGGCCCGTGGATGCTGGGACAGCTGGTGTCCTACACCACCAACCTGTACACCTCGATCCCCTCACTGGTGGGCTCGTGAACCAGCTGCTCGCACAGCTTGCGGGTAACCAGCTGGCCGGCTTCATCCTCGTGCTCGCGCGGGTGACGCCGCTGTTCTTCCTCGCGCCGCTGTTCTCCTCGAAGATGATCCCCGCGCGCGTGCGGGGGATCGTCGCGGTGGCGCTCTCGATGGGGCTGGCGCCGGTGGCGCTGCACGGACAGCACATCCCCAGCGACGCCCTCAGCCTCGCGGGTCTCGTGATCGAGGGGCTGCTCGTGGGCTTCGGCTTCGCCTTCGGGCTCGCCGCGCTGATGGCCGCGGTGGAGTCCGCGGGGTCGCTCGCGGATGTGCTCGCGGGCTTTTCCTTCGGCGCGCTGATCGATCCGGTGAACGGCAACCCCGGTGGGGCGCTCTCGCAGTTCTACTCGCTGGTGGGCACGCTGATCTTTTTGATCATCGGCGGCGACGCATGGGTGCTGCGCGGGCTGGCACGCACCTTCGAACTCGTGCCGCTCACCTCCGCGCCGCAGCTCTCCTCGCTGGTGGGCGGCGCCGAGCACGTCTTCTCCACGATCTTCGTGGCCACCCTGGAGATCTCCGCGCCGGTGGTGATCGCGCTGCTGATCACCGATGTGGCCTTCGGCGTGGTCTCCCGCGTGGTGCCCCAGATCAGCGTGTTCGCCGTGGGCTTCCCCGCGAAGGTGGCGGTGGCGCTGCTGGTGGTGGGGGCCTCGTTGCCATTCATGGCGGGCTGGCTCTCCAGTGAAATCTCGACCAGCGTGGCCGATGCGCTGAGCGCGCTGCGGGTGGCATAGAGATGGCTCAGGAGGACCGCACAGAGAAGGCCACACCCAAGCGCCGCGAGCAGGCGCGCGAGAAGGGACAGGTGGCGCGCTCGGCCGATGCGGGCGGCTCGCTGGTGCTGATCGCGGGCCTCTTCGGCCTGAGCCTGCTGGGGCCCCGGATCGTGGATGCGGGAGCCGAATCTTTCCGCAGGATCCTGGGCGAGATCGCCCACCCCGCGCAGGCCACCTCGGCCGCGGGACTACAGGAATTGATGCACGGGATGATCGAAACGATGGCCATCACGGTGGGTCCGATCGCCGCGATCTGCATGATCACGGGGGTGCTTGCGGGCGTGGCGCAGGTGGGCTTTCACCCCTCCCCCAAGGCCCTGAAGCCGGACTTTCGCAGGATCAACCCGATCTCGGGGATGCGCAACCTGCTCAGCCCGAACCTCGTGTTCGAGGCGCTCAAGGCGATCGCAAAGGTCGGGCGCCGTGGTCGCGGTTGCGGCGCTCGCGGTGGTCCCCGCGGTAGGGCCGCTGGTTTCGCTCGTGGGCATCTCGCCGGGCGCACTGGGCATGGTGATGGGCCAGCGGGCAATGGGCGTCGCCCAGCACGCGGCCTTCGCGTACCTCGCGATTGGTGTGATCGACTACGCGTGGCAGCGCCGGCGCAACTCGCAGAAGATGCGCATGACCAAGCAGGAGGTGAAGGACGAGCTGCGCCAGTACAGCGTCTCCGCGGAGGTGCGCTCGGCGCTGCGCCGGCCGCCAGATGCAGGCCGCGCGGGCGCGCATGATGGCGGCCGTGCCCGAGGCCGATGTGGTCGTGACCAACCCCACCCACTATGCGGTGGCGCTGCGCTACGACGGCTCGCGCACGGCACCGGAGGTGGTGGCGAAGGGCAAGGATCTGATCGCCGCGCAGATCCGCAAGGTGGCGCAGGAGAACGACGTGCCGGTAGTTCCAGATCCGCCACTCGCACGCGCGCTGCACAGCTCGACGGAGATCGGCCAGGTGATCCCCGAGGAGCTGTATGCGGCGGTGGCGCAGGTGCTTGCGTTCGTGTACCGCTTGGCCGCGCGCAGGAGGCGGGCGGTATGACCGAACGACGCGGCACATTGATCGGATTGGTCGAGGGGCCCGGCCAGCCGGCCTGCGGCCGGCTGCGCCACCCTCTTGGTCGCCTGGCGGCGCGCAGGAGGCGAGCGGTACTGAGCTTTGCGCGCAGGATGCTGCGCCACACCGATCTGCTGGCGGCGGTGGCGGTGGTGATGGTGGTGACGATGCTCGTGGTGCCGCTGCCCTCGATGTTGCTGGATCTGCTGATCACGGTGAACATCTCTGCGGCGCTGACGATCGTGGTGGCGACGATGTACCTGAACAAGGCGCTCGACTTCGCCTCCTTCCCCTCGCTGCTCTTGCTCACGACGATGTTTCGCCTGGCGATCAACGTTTCGGTGACGCGCCTGATCCTTACCACCGGCGACGCGGGTAGCGTGGTGAAGTCCTTCGGGCAGTTCGTGGTGGGTGGCAACGTGGTGGTGGGCCTCGTGATCTTCCTGATCCTCGTGGTGATCCAGTTCGTGGTGGTCACCAACGGCGCGGGGCGCGTGGCGGAGGTCGGCGCGCGTTTCACCCTCGATGCGATGCCCGGCAAGCAGATGGCGATCGACGCCGATCTGAACGCCGGCCTGATCACCGACGACGAGGCGCGCAGGCGGCGCTCGGAGATCGCGCGCGAAGCAGACTTCTACGGGGCGATGGACGGCGCCTCGAAGTTCGTGAAGGGCGATGCGATGGCGGCGGTGATCATCACTGCGATCAACCTCGTGGGCGGGATCGTGGTGGGTGTCGCCCAGCACCACCTCGCCTTCGGCGAAGCGACCCACCAGTTCTCGCTGCTGACGGTGGGCGATGGGCTGGCGGCGCAGATCCCCGCGCTGTTGATCTCGGTGGCGACGGGCATCATCGTGACCCGCTCGGCCTCCGAGCGCGATCTCGGCTCGGATATCGCCGGGCAGATCCTCGGCCAGCGCAAGGCGCCGCTCGTGGCCGCCGCAGCGATCGGGCTGTTCGGGCTGGTGCCGGGGCTGCCCAAGCTGCCGTTCCTGTTCATCGCCGCGATCCTCGCGGCGATCGGCTGGAGCGTGCGCAATGGGATGCCCGGCGAGGAGCACTCCACAGAGCTCGCTCTAACGGCGCCACGCCCCCCGGTCTGCCCGCCGGAGGCGAGGGCGAGAAGGATGTCGAGCGCACGCCGCTGGATGCGCTCGAGCTGGGATCGGCTTCGGGCTCGTGCCGCTGGTCGATGGAAGCTCGGGCGGATCGCTGTTGCGCCGCGTGAGCATGATCCGCCGCCAGATCGCGGCGATCTCGGCGTGGTGATCCCCGCGGTGCGCATCCACGACGAGCTGGGCATGGAGTCTCATGAGTACGTGCTCAAGGTGCGCGGCTCGGAGGTCACGCGTGGGCGCATCATGCCTGGACACCTGCTGGCGATGGACCCGGGCGACGCGGGGGAGGGTTGCAGGGCATCCCCACCACCGAGCCCGCCTTCGGGCTGCCGGCGACGTGGGTGCACGAGTCCGCGCGCGCGCGAGGCCGAGGCGCTCGGCTACACGGTTGTGGACGCGGAGTCGGTGATCGTGACCCATCTCACGGAGACGATCCGCGGCCACGCCGCGGAGCTGCTGACCCGCCAGGACGTGAAGGCGCTCCTGGAGCAGCTCAAGGAGACGAACGCGGCGGTGGTGGAGGAGGTCGTGCCCGAGCTGCTCTCACTCGGCGAGATCCAGCGCGTGCTGCAATCGCTGCTCTCCGAAGGCATCGCGATCCGCGATCTGGGCACGATCGTGGAGGCAATCGGCGACAAGGCGCGAATAACGCGGGATACGAGCCTGCTCTCGGAGTACGCCCCGTCAGGCGCTGGGCCGCGCGATCACGGCCCCCCACCTGGACGAGCAGCTGCGCCTGCAGGCGATCACCCTTGATCCTGCGATCGAGCAGGAGGTGGCCACCTCGATCACCCAGACCACAGATGGCGAGTCCTGGCGATGGACCCGCCGCGCGCGCACGCGATCGTCAATGCGCTGCGCGCCCAGGTGGAGCACGCCAACGCGATGATGCTGGGAGCCCACCCACCGAATGCGCCGGGCGTCGGCTCACGCGGTCCGGTGCTCCTCTGCTCGGCGCGCGTGCGCCGCCATCTGCGCAGGCTGATCGCCCAAGCCCAGCCCCACCTCCCGGTGTGCTCCTACAACGAGATCGCGCCGGGCGTAAACGTCGAGACGATTGGAGTAATCCACGCATGAGCCCCCTGAGCGCCCTGCTGAACAAGCCACAGCCCACCGAGGAACAGGCGCTCGGCCTGCCCGAGGTCGAGGGCGATGGCCAGACGCGCCGCTACCGCGGACGCTCGATCGACGAGCTGATCCCCAAGATCGAGGCCGAGCTGGGAGCCGACGCGATCGTCGTGCGCCGCCGCCGCGGGCTGGAGGGAGGCATCGGTGGCTTCTTCCAGCGCCCCTTCGTGGAGGTCGACGCCCGTCCGGGCGGCCCCGGCATCGATGTCTACGACGAAGATCCGGAGCCCGCGCCGGCGCCGACGCCCGCGCCGGCGATGCACCATCCCCTTGGGGCATATATGGCGAACACACTCACCACGAGCGCCGCCGGCGGTGCGCCTGAGGTCACGGTCGAAGACCCGCCTCCCCTAGCCGCCGAAGCGCCCGGAGACTTCCAGGAGCTGACCCCCGACACCTTCGGCAGCGCCCTCGCTGAGGCCGAGCTGGCACTTCCGGCAACCGTGACGGCGCACTTCACGCCTGCCGCTCCACCACCGCCCGACCCGTTCGGGGAAGAGCTCGACGTACTCGATCGCAATATGCGCGATCTGCAGGCGGCGCCCCCGCCTGCCAGGCCGGCCGTGCCCACAGCGATGGGCCGCGAACGCGCGCGCATCGAACAGGATCTGCTGAACGTCGGCGTGAGCGAGGACCTCGCCGCAGAGCTGATCGACGCCGCGATCGCCCACGTGCTTCCCTTTGCATTCCACGCAAGCCTGGCCAAGGCCGTGCGGAGCGCGCTGGCGGCGCCATCCCGCGCCTGGAGCTGCTGCCGGCGCACAGCGCGACCGTGGCCGTGGTGGGGCCGGGTGGGAGCGGCAAGACGAGCTGCTGCGCGATGCTGCTGGGCGCCTACCGCCGCGTAGGGATCCTCACGGCGCGCTGCGCCACCGTCACCCTGCTGGGCGAACGCGAGGAGCCGGCAGTGCTGCTGAGCCCGCGCATCATGGAGCCGCTGGCAATCACCTCCCAGCACGCCGGACAGGCGCTGAAGCAGGCCCGCGAAGAAGGTCTGCTGCTGCTGGACATGCCCCCGCTGTCCCCCGCCGAACGCCGGCGATCGAGCGCATCGCAGGCCTGCTGGAGGAGCTGAAGCCGATCGCGTGGTGGTTGCGCTGCCGGCCACACTCGGCGCGAAGGCAGCGGCGCAGCTGCTCGGCGCCCTGGCGCCCCTGCGAGCGAGCGCAGTGGCGATCACCCACTCCGACGAGACCAACCAGCTCGGGTTGCCGTGGAGACGGCCTGCGCCTTCGGCCTGGCGCCCGAATATCTGTTGGATCGCGGTCGCGTCCGCGGGGGTCTGACGCATGTCGACCCGACACATCTGGCTGAGCGGCTGCTCTCGGCAGAGCGGTTGCGGTCATAGGTGCACGACACGTCAGTGAGACGCCAGATGCGACGCCACCGCCCACGATGAGACTGCTTCGCCGCAACGCCGAGGACAGGGACGCCCTGAAGCTGCCCAAGCGGGCGCGACGGTGACGCTCGTGCGCGCTTCCGGCGAGCGCATCCAGGCGCGCGTGGCCGAGCGGGAGGGGGATTCGCTGCTGGTGGGGGTCATGTTTCGCACCGAACGTCCACTCAGCGAGGGAAGCCTCGACGACGTGGTGCTCGAGTACGCAAGCCACCGCGGTCGCGTGCGCCTGCGCGGCACGGTCACCCTGGAGGACCGCGATCTGCTGCGCTTCCGCGAGCTGTGCTCGGTGGAGGTCCTG
>CAVQBM010000006.1:0-6447 GCA_963710785.1 uncultured Solirubrobacterales bacterium | reverse complement strand
GTCCCTTCTCCTCCTCCCAGCCCATCACTGCGCGGATGCTGTGCGCGGGCGAACCCTCAGGAGGAAAGGACTCCTGCTTCGGAGACAGCGGCGGGCCGCTCGTGATTCGTGGCGCTCCCGGAGGGCCCTCCGAGGATGTGCTGGCGGGGCTTGTGAGCTTCGGCGAAGGCTGCGCGCAGCCCGAAGGACCAGGTGTTTATGTGTCGATCGCCAATCCCGAGATCGCCTCCTTCCTCACGTCTGACCCGCCACAGACGCCATTGGGGCAGGAAGGCTTCGCGCGCTCGCACTACGCGTATGCCTGCGCTCGTCGCCACCGGCCCTGCCGGGCGCCCGCGGGCCATCACCACCACCACCATCGTCACCATCACAAGCGCGCTTAGGGTCTCTCCAAGGTCTCTCAAGACACTCAGCACGCCCGGATAGGTCTCTGTATACGGCGCTTGGCAGCCCAGACACCGGCTGGGGTGGTGCGGGCTGCGCTCTCTGAGACACTGGCGGTGTGATCGATCGCGAGCAGGCTCTCGCCGCCCTGGCTGCCGAGGAGTTCGATGTGGTGGTGGTCGGTGGCGGCATCACCGGCGCCGGGGTCGCGCTCGATGCCGCCACGCGCGGCTACTCGGTGGCGCTGGTGGAGCGCAACGACTACGCCGCCGGGACCTCCAGCCGCTCCTCGAAGCTGGTGCACGGCGGCCTGCGCTACCTGCAGCACCTCGATCTGGGTCTCGTGCGCGAGGCGCTGCTCGAGCGCCAGCTGCTCGTCGCGCTGGCGCCCCACCTCGTACGCCCGCTGGCGCTCGTGGTGCCCGCCTTCGACGGAGTCCGGCCCGACCGGTTGATGGGGGTTGGGCTGAACCTCTATGACGTGATGGCCCGCGACCGCCTGCGCACGCGCAAGGACGACGCCGAGGCAGCCTGGAGCCCCGCGCGCCACCGCACGATCTCCGGCGAGGAAGTGCTCGAGCTGCTCCCCGCGCTGGTCGCCCGCGAACCCACCAGCGGCTACCTCTTCTACGACTGCCAGACCGACGACGCCCGCCTGGTGCTCACGGTGCTGGGCGAGGCCGAGCGGTTCGGCGCCGTCTGTGCCAACCGGCTCGGCGCGCTGTCGCTGCTGGAGGAGGAGGGCCGCGCGCGGGGGGTACGCGTCCGCGATGGCGAGTCGGGCGCGGAGTTCGACGTGCGCGCCGCCAACGTCGTCAACGCCACCGGAGTATGGGCCGACGAGCTGCGCCCCGAGGAGCTCCAGGGGGAGGCCGAACTGCGCATCCGCCCCAGTCGCGGCACCCACATCACGCTGCGCCACGAGGATCTCCCCCTCGGTGCCGGCGCGATCGTGCCCGCGGGTGGGGGACGCACGATCTTCGCGCTGCCGTGGCTCGGGAGGACACTTGTGGGGACCACCGACAACGACTACGAGGCCCCCTCGCTGGAGCACGTGGCTCCGGCGGGAGAGGAAGTCGAGTACCTGCTGGACGCCGTCAACGAGTTCTTCGCCACCGCCCTCACCCCCGAGCATCTCACCGGCGCCTACGCGGGCGTGCGGCCGCTCATCTCCACCGGCGAGACGAAGAAGTCGGTGGACATCTCGCGCAAGGCCGAGCTGTATGAGACCTCCAGCGGGATGATCACGATCACCGGGGGCAAGCTCACCACGTGGCGGCGCATGGCCAAGATGACCGTCGATCGGCTCGTCGAGCGCGAAGCCCGCGAGGCGCCCTGCCACACGCACGAGATCCCCCTCGGGCAGTCGATCGATGTGCAGGAGCTGCCGCGCGTAGAGGGCGTCCCCGAGGAGTCCTACGCCGCGCTAGCCGCACGCTACGGCTACGCGGCCCACCAGGTGCTCGCGCTCGCCGCCGAGCGCGGAGAGCTCGCCCAGCCGGTCGTTCCCGGCCTGCCCGACCTGCTCGCCGAGGCAGTGCTCGCCGCGCGCAGTGAGCAGGCGCGCTCGGTGGGCGACGTGCTGCTGCGGCGCACCCGCCTCGGACTGCTCGCCGCGGGCGAACTCTCCGGGGATCCGGTGCGGCGCGTCGCCGAGGTGCTCGCGCGCGAGCACCACTGGGATCCCGCACGGATGAGCGCGGAGATCGAGCGCTTCGCCGAGGAGGCGCGCGCGGAGGGGCTCACGGGGGCGTGAGCGCTCCGTCGCTGTACCGCTCGGACGGCACCGGCCGATGAGCTCCGTCGGCGAGGGCAGCTCAGCGCAGGCGTTCCACGTCGCCCCCCGCTATCGGCTGCGCGCGGGCGAGCGCGTGCTGGAGCTCGGCCCACGAGCGCTGTTGATGGGCATCGTCAACGCCTCGCCGGACTCCTTCAGCGACGGCGGGCGCTACGGGGACGCCGAGCGGCAGCTCGTGCTGGCGCGCCGGCTTTCCGCCGAGGGGGCCGAGATCCTCGATGTCGGAGGGGAGTCGGCCTCGACCGGACGCCCTCCCGTGGATGTGGAGGAGGAGATCGAGCGCGTGGCGCCCCTCATTGAGCGCATCGTCTCAGAGCTCGGTGTGCTCGTCTCGGTGGACACCTACAAGCCCGCAGTCGCTCGCGCCGCCATCGCAGCCGGCGCGAGCATCATCAACGATGTCAGCGGTCTGCGCGACCCCGAGCTGGCTCGCGTATGCGCACAGACGGGGGCGGCGCTCGTGGTGATGCACACACGCGCCGCCCCCAAGCAGCGCCTACAGGACCCCGAGCTCTACGGCGAGGAGGGCGTCGTTGAGGATGTGCTTGCGTTTCTGCGCGAGCGGGTCGCGCTTGCGCTCCGCGAGGGGGTGGCGCGCGAGCAGCTGCTGCTCGACCCCGGTCCCGACTTCGCCAAGACCCCCGCGCAGACGATTGAGCTGCTCGCCCACACCGAGCGCCTGCACGAGCTGGAGCTGCCGCTGCTGATGGCGATATCGCGCAAGGACTTCATCGGCGCGCTCACCCTTCGCTCACCGCGAGAGCGCCTCGCAGGTACGCTTGCCGCACTCGCGCATGGGGTGGACGCCGGCGCTCACATCTTCCGCCTCCACGACATCGCGGCCGCGGCGGACTTTTTGTGCGTGCGTGCGGCGCTGCGCGGGGAGGAACCTCCGCGCAGGGATCTCACGCTCGCTGAGGAACATCGCTACGAGCGCCGGCAGGAGTGATCCCTCAGGGCCGGCCCTCTCGATATCCTGATTTCTGCAAGCGGGTGCCGGCGGCTGTCCAACGCCACCGGACGCCAACCGCCCCAATCCAACACGAAGGAGAAGCAAATGGCTGTAATGGAGCGCTCCGAGCTGGAGGCAAGCCCTCTGGCGGACCTGCACGCGATCGCCGACCAGGTGGGCCTCGATGGCTTCCGCCGGCTGCGTAAGGCCGATCTGATCGACGCAATCCTCGAGCGCACCGGAGGCGAGGGCGCCTCGGCTGCCGAGCCGAGTGCCGAGGGCGAGGACGGCGAGGAGCGTACATCGGGAGCGCGCAGACGACGCGGCGGACGCTCGCGTCGCTCGAAGCCATCGGCCGAAGAGAGCCGCACTGATACCGACAATGAGGAGGAGGCTGGGTCGCCGAGTCCCGCCACCACCGGTTCGCGTGGAACTCGCGGCCGCGGCGAGCGCCCAGAGCGCAGCCGCAGCGAGCGATCCGAGCGCAGCGGCGCCAAGCGCCCCGAGCGCGGTGCTCGCGAGGCCCGCGATGAGGATGGAGCGCAGGAGGAACGCCAGGCCGAGGGAGTCGTTGAGCTGCTCGGCAACGGCTCGGCCTTCCTGCGCGTGTCCCCGCCGGAGCCCTCCGACGAGGATGTCTACATCTCCGCGGCACAGGTGCGCCGCTGCGAACTCGTTTCCGGCGATCGCGTGAGCGGCCCCGTGCGCACGCCTCGACGCTCCGAGCGCTACCCCTCGCTGGCGCGTGTGGACACGATCAACGGAACCTCGGCCGAGACGGTATCCGAGGGCGCGCGCTACGAGGACCTGCCGATCGCGCACCCCAGCGAGCGTCTCGAGCTCGACGCCTCCGAGCCGACTCTCAAAGCGATCGAATGGCTCACTCCGATCGGACGGGGCTCGCGCGCGCTGATCGTAGGAGCGGCGCGCGCCGGCAAGACGGAGACGCTGCGGCGCATCCTCGGCGCCCTCTCCCAGCGCGAGGGTCTCGAGCTCACGCTCGTGCTCGCGGGTGTTCGTCCCGAGGAGGTCGCCGACTGGGAACAGGTTCCGCCCACCTCCCTGGCGCCCGCCGCGGCGCTCACCTTCGCGGCCTCACCCGATCAGCAGGGGCAAGCGGTCGAGCACGCGATCGACACCGCCAAGCGCGTGGCCGTGCGCGGCGCCGACGCCGTGGTGCTGATCGATGGCCTCGACGGGCTGCACCCGCACGTGGCGCGCCGTGCGCTGGCCGCCGCGCGCAACCTCGCCGAGGGCGGCTCGCTCACGGTGATCGCCACGGCGACGCGTCCCTTCGGGGGCGAGAGCACCGTGGTGGCACTCGATGTCGCGCTCACCTCCACCGGGCGCCTGCCGGCACTCGACCTCGTCAACAGCGGCACGTTGCGCGCAGAGCTCCTCGTAGGCGAGGAGGAGGCGCAGGCGATCGTGCGGGCGCGCGCGGAGGCGCTGGCCGGCTAACGCCTATAAGCGACGCGGCCCCACGAGGGCTCGGGCGCCAGCTCGATCGGCTCGCCGCTGCTGGCCGATCTTCGATCGGTGGGCTGCACGTAGATGAAGGAGCACGTCTCGGGCACGAAGGCCACGTTCAGCTCGCCCTCGTTGACACGCTGATCGAGCCATGCGCCGCGAAAGACGAGGCGGCGCAGCCAGTGCACGAGCGAGCGCTCGGCCGGCCCCACCAGCTCGGCCCAGCACTCGTTGACGTGCTCGCCGAGCGCCGAGGCGGGGTCCTGGATGTCGCCGTTGACCGCCAGATTGACGAGGTCTTCGAGCTCGTCCTCGCCAAGGCGCCCGCCCACGAAGCCGAGCTTCAGCGCCGCCTGCTCGCAGCGCTCGGCGAAGTCGCCTTCGTTGAAGGTGAAGCGCAGCTCACCGTATTCGAGGACGAAGTCCTCACCCGAGTCGTAGTTTCCGCGGCGCGTCTTATCCATGACGATCAGTGCCGGGAGGTCGTTTGGGGCCCGGGCCGTCGGAATCATAGGGCCGGTTCCTGCCCTGGTGGATGGGGTGCACGGGAACTTGCACGGAGCTGCTCGCGGGTGGATCGGTGTGGGTGCTTCCCATGCGCGTCCTATCGGGCTCGCGCGCGGAACCCGGCAGAGCTGCATGTACGCTCCCGGAATGGCGCGTCTAACAGAGCATGGGCTGCGACGGTCGGTGGGGGTCCCGGGGCTGTTCGCCACCGCCTACGGCAACGTGGGCTCCTCGATCTACTACGCCCTCGGGCTGGTGGCCGCGCATGCGCTGGGATTGACCCCGCTCGTTTTCCTCTTCGCCGGCGGGCTGTTCGCGCTGATCGCCAAGACCTACGCGGAGGGCGCGGCGATGTTCCCCGAAGCAGGCGGCTCTTCCTCGTTCGCGCGCCACGCCTTCAACGAGGTGGTCTCCTTCTTCGCGGGCTGGGCATTGAGCCTCGACTACATCCTCACGATCGCCATCTCGGCGTTCTTCGTGCCCCACTATCTGAGCGCCTTTCCGGGGCTGGGATCGCTCAACCACAACCCCGGGGACATCATCGGCGGGCTGATCACTGTGGTCGTGCTGGCGGGCCTGAACATCCGCGGGCTGGGGGAGTCGGCGAAGCTCAACTTCATCCTCGCCATCACCGACCTCAGCACGCAGGTGCTGCTGGTGATCGTGGGGTCCGTGCTGGTACTCAACCCTTCATTGTTGATTCATCAGGTGAATCTGGGCACAGCGCCGACCGTACACGAACTCATCTTCGCGCTGTCGCTGGCGATGCTGGCCTACACCGGCATCGAGACAGTCTCGAACATGGCTGAGGAGGCACGCGATCCCGGCCGCGAGGTGCCCAAGGCGATCAACCTGGTGGTGCTGGCTGTACTGGGGGTATATCTGGGCATCTCCATGGTGGCCCTCTCCGCGCTGCCCGTCATCCATCACGGGGTGGGCTACAGCCACGCTCTGGGGGAAAGCTTCAACCACCCCGGCTATGCCACTGCGCTCGGCGGCTTCTTCCAGAACGACCCCGTGCTGGGGATCGTCTCGCGGCTGGGGCTGCACGGCACCGTGCTGCACCTCGCCACCTACTACGTGGGGCTGCTGGCGGCGACGATCCTCTTCATCGCCACCAACGCCGGCATGATCGGCATCTCGCGGCTGTCGTGGTCGCTGGCCGAGCACCGCCAGCTGCCCAGCGTGTTCTCGCGCCTGCACCCGCGCTACCGCACGCCGTGGTTCACGATCGTGTTCTTCTCCGGCCTCGCGGGGGTGCTGATCCTGTACGGGAACACCAATGTGCTGGGGAACCTCTACTCGTTCGGCGCGATGCTCTCATTCACCACCGCCG
>CAVQBM010000005.1:0-729950 GCA_963710785.1 uncultured Solirubrobacterales bacterium | reverse complement strand
ATCCGCAACGACTGACGAACCACGACCATCCCCAAGTTGAACGGGCCCGCGACCGCCGGGACCTCCTCCACAAGACCATACGGGCCACCGTTATACGGACCCGTCAGATACGCCTTGCCGCCCACGAACAACGGGTTCGGGCCAACGCCAGCACCAGCCTGAACGCTCCCGACGAGCGAGGATTCGGGACACGTCCCGGCATTCGCGTTGGCGTCGGGGCAGAGCGGGATACCCGCGATCTTCCCCAACAACCCCGGCGGCAACGTCACCGACAGCCCCGCGAGATCCTGTTCCCCGTCATTCCGTGAAAGCGACAGGGTGAATGGCGAGTAGCCACCCGCCTGGGGGTTCACGCTCCCCGCGGTGAAGCTGGGGCTGAACCCGCTCGTGCACCCGGTACTGATCGGGAAGCTGTCCGACGGTGTCGCGTTCGGACCCGAATCCGGGGCCGACCACGGCATCAAATCGCTCGTGGTGGTGTACGTCCCACAACCCGTAGGTGTCGCAAGCTCCCCCCGCGCGCCACCGAAGAAATGCAGCTTCAGCTCACCGACCGGGAACTGGGGGTCTTCGTCGAACACCCCCGTGATCTGCCCCGTCGCGGGATTCGGCGTGAGATTCCCCGGAATCTTCACCACGACACCCGTCGTGGGATCGTCGATCACGATATACCCCGCCAACAACGTGTGGAACGGGTTTTCGTTCTGGGTGGCCAAGTACACCGATCCCTGGAGGATGCCCGCCAGCGCCGGGGTGCTCACTTCAACCGTCCCGATCTTCGACGATTCCGGACACGTGGGCGCTGCCGCGCTAGCGAGCGCGATCTGTGCTTCGCTGCACGCACCCAGTCCGGTCGCGGCGGCAGGGTTCAGCGTCAACCCGGCCGGCAACTGCACGGACGCGTTACGCAACGGCGGCGTCGACAGTGTCCCCGGGTTCTCATCCTGCGGGACCTTCAGGTCGACTTCAAGGCCCGTCGGGGTGTCCGTCCCCGTGGTTTCCGGTGCCACCGTGAGCGACGGTTCGAAGCGCAATAGGTTGCAACCCGTCACCGCCAGAGCTTCCGAGGCGCCCGACGCCCACGCCGAGTCAGTGAGATCGGGGGTACCGTCGCTGTTGAAGCGGCCCGGATCCTCCCACGAGTCGATATGCAGGCCATTCACCAACGGTTCGCCGCCGCAGTGCGCAGGGTTCGTAAAGAACGCGACCGGCGTGTTGGTGCTGATCGTGTTGCCTTCCCGGCGGGCGAGTTCTTCCTGCTTGGCCGAAGGGTTGCTGTAGAGCGTCACTTCGATCCCGGTGAGCGCGACCTGTGGGATGTCAGGGCTCGTTGTTCGCAGCACGTAACCCCTGGGTGTCGGGACGACGCTGGTGTAGAGGACGTGCGCGCCGTGGATCCCGTCGATGAAACCAAGCTCCGCCGCAACACCGTGCTCAGGTACAATGTTATACAGCGGGCTGAGCACCTGGCTTTCACCGTTGTCGGGCTCGGTACGGATGTACCCGACCTGGGTATCCAATGGACATGTCGCCGCCTTCGTTCCGGCTCCCGCGGCTCCGCTTGAGAGCTGCGCCAACGTACACGTCGGTGTCGCAAGCTCACTACCCACAAACCCCAGCGGGAGATCGACAACGGCATCCTTGAGATCGTGCACGCTCGTCGCACCAGTCCCCACGTCCGCCCTGGGCCGAATGACGTTGTTCAGATCGATACGGGTGGTGTACTCATACGGGTGGCCGCCCGCCCGCGTATCCGGCGCCGCGTCGACCCCCGAGATCCCGGACACCAGATCCGTCACACCAAACAACACCGGTGTCGATGAGCCCCCGCTGTGCTCCGTCGACGTTACTTCCGGGGCGCCGCCACCCGACACCGCCAGACCGTTCGACAGAACCCCTTCAACACCAGGGTTCACCGTCACATAAACAAACATCCGCAACGTATCGTCCGCAGCGACCGGCGGCAACCCAAATTCTTCGACGGACAGCCGACACCGCACGACCGACCCCGTAGTACTGGGACAGACCCCAAATTCAGCGAGATCCACACTAGGCCCACCATATTCTTCAGGGAGCGCAGACCACCGGAATTCCACCTTCTGGGCCGTGACGCCCACCGGGAGAGTATCCGTGAGCGTCACCGTGCTTGCACCCATCCCGACGCTACCCGCATCCCTCGCGACCACTTCATACGCATCGCAAAGCGGATCCCTATGGATATGGACGGTTTCCAACAAACACCTTGGAGTATCCGCCGCGGACGGACCGCCGGTCGGTAGCGCCTGCGCGTGAAGCGACCACGCCGCCACCGGCACCGCTGCCGACACCGGACCCGCCAACAACAACGCCAAACAAGCCCCAGCAAAGAGACCAGCGAGCCACCCCGCCAGCCGCGAGGACACAAACACACAGCGCATCTTGCTCTCCCCTCCGATACCCCCGATCATGACCGCCCCCCCCTCTTCCCACGACCGGCATGGCCGGCCTTATGACCCTTCCCGCGCCGGTGCTTGACACGTTTACGCGCCTTGTGCTTGACGTGCTTCTTCTTCACCACAGGCTTCTTCGCCGCGACTGGTGGTGGTGCTGGCAGGTTCCCGGGGCCCGCGAAGCTCATGCTCCCCACACCCGCCACCTGAGGCGCGGGGGGAGGCGTACCATGGCACCCTTCACCCAGACATCCAGCCGGTACCGAGGGCGCCGTGATACAGGGGTCACCCGCGGTGCAGATCCGCGCGTCGTAGAAATCAAGCTCCGTATCGGTGTCCTGCGGCACGAGGCGATCGGATGTCGCGAAGAACACATTCGCGCCCGTCGCGTCACTCCCGATCAGCCTCACATCGGATCCTTCGCCTCCTCCTTCAACAGCCGCGTTTCCTGTGTCCTTGCCGTCACTGATCAGATACACGCGACCGTCGTGGTACTCGTACACGTTCTGTGCATACGTCGGGATATCTCCATAGCTTCCGACGCGGACGTCGTCAAGCGCACCCGGCGTCAACGCCACAGGACTCTGGAAGAACACAAATGACCCATCGTGCGACATCGTCGGATCCAAACGCACCGGACCCGCCTCAAGGACGCCAACGCCTCTCGGGCCCACGATCCTCACATCCTCAGAACAAACGGCGCCAAGGCATGGTGTGCTCTCCGGACGGTTCCCGTTGTCGTTGAACCCCTGGTCACCGATCGAGATACGCGTCAGGACCCCCGATACCGCGTCATAACGAAAAACCTGCGAGGCGCCACTCAAGCTCGTATCATCCGCCGTCAACAACATGCGACTCGTGAACACCAAAAACCGCCCATCAGGCGACACATCCACTTCGCGGCCCACTTCGAGATCCCGGCCGGACAGCATTCCGATGAACGCGACGTGCCCAGCCGGGTAGCGCGAGTCACGCTCAAACACATACAAGTTCTCCGCACCATCGCTTGCCACCCGCCCTTCGCTATTGGCGGCCGTACTCAACACACCCTTCGCTACGAAATACGCGTGCGACCCATCCGCAGAGAACCCCAACACACTCTGCACCCGCGGACCACCACCACTCACATCACCCACAGACGCCGCAACCAAACTACGCCCACCCGACCCCGCAAAATCATACTGGTACAAGTTACAATCACTACCCGCGACTTGACTGCATTCATAGGCATCGCTGCCGCCCTCGCTCGCGTCATTCGTGAGCTGCTGAGCACTCGTGAAGAACATCTTGGATCCGTCCGCCGAGGCACCCACAAATTCTGCGTTGCGCGCTTCTGAACCCTGGCACACACCCGTGCAGTCAACCGGCGAGCGACCCGAAACAAGTACCGTCCGCGACTCATCGATACGCGCAAACACCTCATCCACCGGGACCGGTACACCAGCATTCACACCAGAACCCGACGCACACGCCTGCGTGGTGAAGAACACCGTACGACCATCCGCCGACATAGCCCCGATGAGACCACCCGGTCCCCCGCCGAGCAACGTCCCACAATCACTGATCAGGTCAGTGCTACCCAACCCACCACTCACACCCACCAAAGCAGGAGCCGAATTACCCCCACCCACATACTCATAAACCGATTCACCCAGGGAGGAATCAAACGACCACGACGACCGCGAAATAATCCACACCACATGCGAGAGATCGACAGTAGCTATAGCAGGTCTCCCGTTGTCACCCTGAGCCCCATTCGCAGGTGGAGACACCGGACCGACATCCACCAACGACCCATCAGACCCCCGCGCCCACCAATCATCCTCACCCGTCGGCAGCGTCCCAATACTAAACAATGCCGTACCCGCTTCAGCACTCACCAACTTCGGCTCATTAGAGGGCTGATCAGCGAACAACCCACCCGCCGAAGGCGTCAACGGAGTCGTCACCCAACCACCAGCCGTACGCGAAAACAAATACGGATCCCCCTGAATATCCCTATTAGCGTTACATCCCACCGCACCCCCAAAACACTGAATACTCGACCCAGTCATTCGCGAACCACTTTCAGCAACATCAGGCGCAATAATGGCAGCACCATTACCGATCAACGCCGCGTTCTTCTGCGACGGCGTCACCATCTCATACGCTCGGTTATCGGGCAGGCCGGTCCCGGACTGGCTGTAGATGAACGTGTGATCACCGGTCGTGGTCGTGCCGTTCGCGCTCTGAGCAATCACACGCCAGTGATACCCCGTATCCGCAGTTAACCCCGACAGATGCGTCGTGACAGGTATGCCGCTCATGCCCGCCCCGGCACCCCCATCGGGGACCGGCACAGAATGACCATACCCCGCGCTGAGACCCCATTCAAAACGGTAGGTGGTGTCGTACCCGTTGGGGTTGACCCGAGCAGTCAGATCCGCAGAACTGCCCGTCACATTCAGCGCCGCCGCACCTTCGACCGACGGCGGCGGCGGCGTCGCGAACGTCACATCGGCCCCCGTGTTAGGGCCATTCGCGTTCGCAGCCGCAAGACGGAAATGGTAGGTCGTGCCCGCTACCAGACCCGTCAGCGTCGCGCTCACAGCGTGTTCGCTTGAGTCCGCGGGAATCGCGCCCGCAGCAGGTACGCACGGAGCGCTCCGCCCATACGAGGTGTCGATACCGTATTCGAAGTGACAGTCGCTCAACTGAATCCCATCCGGGTTCACTGAGCCGCTCAGCGTGGCGCCCGTGGGCAGGACACCCGACGCCGCGTCCGTCGTGACATCCGGGATCACTACCGCCGGACCGAAGACCTCAACAGCAGGAGCATTGTCGGAGACGTAGACCCTGCCGCTCGCCTGATCCACCGCAGTCACCCTCGAACCTTCCAAAGACTTGCCGAACTGCGTCAAATAATTTCCCGAAGAGTCGAACACATCAGTGACCCCATGGTCTGAGTCGGTGACGTACACCCGGCCCGACGCATCATCCGCCGCGACACTGACATAACCCCCACCAAACGACCCCGCCGGAGCGTTCGCACCATGCCACTTCGCCAGGAATTCCCCCGCAGCACCAAACTCATCAACCACATCCCCATCAGAGTCCGCCAGATACACATGCCCATTAGCATCATCGACCGCGATGCCACGCACAAGAGGCGCGTAGTAGCCCCCTTCGATCAAAGCGAGCGAAAGCGAAGACGACGGCAGATACGCCCCAGCCGCGCTAAACACATCAACGACACCGTCGTTAGCGTCCACGACATACACACGGCCCGTGGCCTGATCCACCGCGATCCCACCCGGCGAATTAAACCCATGCGCAGGCGTATCGCTACCCGCCACACCGTTGCACTCACTCGCCGACGGAGCCGCACGCCCCGTGATCTGACACACATAGCTCCCAAGCGAATCAAAGACATCGACAACGTTATCCGTCGAATCAACGACATACACCTCACCAGTCGCGTCGTTCGCGGCGACCTCCACCTGACCCCCACCGAAGGTATGTGGCGCCGGCGTCAACGAACTATCCAGAGGCGCAAGCTGCGTCCCCGACGCCGTATCAAAGACATCGACCACACCAACGTTTTCCGCGACATACGTATTCCCGCTCGCCGCATCCACCGCAATGCCTTCCGCTTCATGCGCGAACGAGCCAGAAGCCGGCGCCAGCTGCCCAACAAACGGATAAGACAACGCCCCGAAAGCGGACCCAGCCCCCAACGCCCCCAACACCAACAGACCAGCAAGCACGACACCCAACCCGCGCAGAGCACGCATCAACATCCCCTCCCGGAGCAATCGAGAACACGACCACCCAGGAGACAATCCGGGCAGCACAAAACCACCCTGCACACACGGCGCAGAGCGGCAAACGAGAAAAAGGCCCTAGAAGCTAGAAGCCCCGGCCAAGAGAGAGAGAGAGAGAGAGATGCTTCAGAGACGCTGAAGCATCTAGTTACGTCCCCTGAAGGGGCCGTAAGACCATTGGCCGCGCCCGGCGCGGTGAAAACAAGATCACTCATCTCATACATCCCTCATAAAGCGATCGAAAATCCCTCTCCGACATCCCTGCGGTCCCATGGAACCCGCACCAGCGGGAGGACCCTGACCCGACCTATCACGCCAGACACATGCCTGACATGAACAAGCCTATACCATCCCCGCCGCAAAAGTCAAGCCCCAAAGTAAACGCCGGCTGTACAAGGGTCAAGCCTCCTCATGGCCGGGGGCGCGGCGACTGGGCCGGACGATCCGGAATGACAAGGCGGACGATCCGGAATCGGTGCTGCCCAGATGTCAGTCTTCGAGGATCCGCAAACCCACGCGCTCGGCGAGCGTGAGCGCCAACTCCAACCCGAGCCGATCCTTGGAGAGCGGGTGGCCGAGCAGTTCCTCGGCGCGCTGGACGCGGTAGTGGATGGTGTTCTTGTGCGCGTTGAGGCGGGCGGCGGCGAGCCTGGCGTTGCCGCCCTCCTGGAGCCAGACGAGGACGGTCTCGCGCAGGCGTTCGGTGACGGGGTCGTTGGCGGCGAGCGGACCGAGCTTGCGCCGGACGTAGTCGCCGACGAGCTCGGGGTCTTCGTTCATGAGGCAGAGCGTCTCGACCTCGTCGAAGCGGATCAGGCCGGGAGGCGTACGCGCGAGCTCCGCGAGGCGTCGCGCGCGGCGCGCCTGGCGGTGGCTGGAGCGAAAGCCCTCGAGCCCGGCGCCGGGGAGGCCGAGCGCGACGCCCTGCCCGTCGCGAAGGTGCTCCGAGGCGACATCGGCAAGCGCTCCTACCGAGAGCGGGGACTCCCCGGCGAACCACGCCCACAGCGTGGCGGACCCCGCGGGCACGAGCAGCGCGCGCTCGGCGCCGACGGCGAGGGCGATCGCGTCGGCGAGCCCCTCGAGGCGGTCCATCGTGGGTTCGGCGCCGAGCACGGCGCTCTCTTCCCAGAGGATCGCGGCGAGCAGGGGACGGTCGATGCGGTAGTCGAGCGCGTGCGCGACCTCATCGACCGCGAGGGGCTCCCCGCGAAGGACGCGCCGCGCGACCTCGGCGCGCAGCGCGACGGCGCGGCCGAGCCAGCGCCGGCGCTCCTCCTCCCAGAGGCGTCCCTGTTCGTCGAGGACGGCGTCGACGTAGGTGAACATGCGCACGGCGGAGATGTCGAGCGCCTCGATCAACAGCTCGCGGTCCTCGATGTGGTCGGCGAGGCGGACCATCCACCACGACCAGGCCATGTTCTGCCCGACCCGATACGCCTGAATCAGCTCGCCGGTATCGATCCCGCGATGCAGCACGGAGGCGGCAAAGCGAAGCGCGTCGGGCGGCGGCACGAGCGCATCCTCGGCGCCGGGCATGACCCGCTCGAAGACGTGCTCGAGGTTGCCACGAATCGCGGCCTGCATCTCCCCCTCGAGCTCGGCGTCCTGCCCGAAGGAGGGCGTGTCGAGCAGCAGCCGCTGCCCCATGCTCTCGCACAGCGGCGCGATCTGCCCAGCAGCCCCAAGCGAGACCTCGGCGACGACCTCGTGCGCACGCTCGCCCACCTGCAAGGCAGGCCGCTCTGCGCTCACCCTGCCAGGAGAGGCGACATCCACGACAGCCGAAGGCTACAACTTTTCGCAGTATTAGACGACTGGCAACAGGTCCAAATCGACAAAAAGGAGGGAGAGGGCCGGCAGAGCCGACCCGCGAGCGTGCGTGCGGCCCGCACAGCGCGCAGAGAGGCGCAGGGCCTCACCCATCACCCGCGGCGCAGCCACCCACCCGCCGAACGCCAGTGCGGCGCCCAACGCAATGCATCACCCGTCGGTTTGCGCCTTGATCGCCTGCTCGACTTCGGTCCCCCGCGTGGTGAGGGTCCAGCGATTGGGCTCCCCCTTGGAGTGCCCCTGGCCGGTGTTGAGGACGAGGCCGAGGCTTTCCAGACGCCGCAGAAGCTTGGAGATCTGCCCCTGGTCCTCGACACCGGCGGCGTCGGCGATCTGCCGGTTCGAAGCCCCGGGCTGCGCACCGATCGCGACAAGCACGCGGACGGTGCGGTAGGTGAGGCGCATCTCCAGACCCCGCAACGGGTCGCGATGCTCCCGCCGCGCGACGTGGTCGAACTCGGGCGCGGGGCGCCCGATCTCCTTGCGCGCAGCTGCGGGCCCGAGGTAGGGGCCGACGATCAACCCCATGAGCGGCCCGAGAAGATCCGTGAGCGGCGCGGGATCACGCTGGAGAAGGCGGGTGTGGATCAACGCGAACGCACCCCCGAGCACACCCTCCGCGGTGAGCGGCGGCGGCGGGGTCTTCGCGAGCCGACGCCCCTCATCGACCGCCTGGACGAGCCGAACGAGGATTTCCGCACGGTGCGCGAGCACACGGGGTCCGCCGCCGAGTGCCTCGACGACCAACAACCGCCCCATATCGGGCTCCTCATCAATGAACAACAACAACGCCGCGACAGTCGCCCTCAGCTGCGCCTGCCACCCACGCTGCAACTCATACACCGGAATGACCCGTTCACAGGCACGTGTGACCGCGACCTCGAAAGCTTCGGCGAGGCAGTCTTCGCGATCACGAAACATCTCATAGAACGTGCGACGCGAAACCCCCGACCGCGCAACCACATGCGCAACAGTCGCGTTCGCTGCCCCGCGCTCCCCTGCGACTTCCATCATCGCGGTGAGCATCCGCCCACGCTGAATCTCACTGACCTTCTCCCGCCCCACACCCGCCGTCTCACCACCACGACCCTTACCGCCAACGACGGCAGCGTTGGTGGCCACGGCGGGAGCGGGGCGCGCACGCTTGTCCTGGCGCGCCCCGCCGACCCTATGCTCACGAGAGGCCACAGCCATAACCCGCCTACTTCCGCTTCTTCTTACCGTGCTTGGGCTTCGCCGCCTTCTTCTTAGGCTTGGCTTTCGCACAACCCGTGATGGCGATCTTCGTGCTCTGCTTGATCTGCGCCCCGTTCTGGCCGGTGAGCGTCGTGGGCATCACGAGGCTCGTGCCGCACAGGTTCCCCCTCGCCTTCGCCGGGAGGACCGCCGTGAGACCCGAATGCGGACCCTCCGGCAGCTTCAGCTCAAACGTGTCGATCGGGGCGTCGGGGATCGACGCGAACGTACTGCTCGTCACACCGTGCTTGATATCGATGCTCCCCGTCAGATCCAGCGTGACGCCTTCGCCCTGCAGGATCACCACGAGGTCGGGGAACGCCGCGCCACCATGCGACACCAGATACGCCGGGCCCGACACCGGATTCGCGAGGACCGGGGTACGCGCCATTGCGATCCCGATGTTCGATCCCGCGGGGCACGACGCAGGGTTCGCGTTGAACGTCGCCTGCGGGCAGGCCTGCTGGATCGTCGTTAGTCGGGACGGGAGCTGCTTGGGGAGACTCACCGCTACCCTCGCGAGATTCGCTTGCCCCTGGCCCGATGTGACCTTCACATCGAGGCTCGCACCCTGCTTCTTTGAGGTCTTCGCCTGTGTAGAGACCTTAAACGACGGCTTGAACGGCAGTTCCCTGCATCCACCCGCCTGAAAACGCGAGGACACGTTCGCGGTCGCGCCCTGGGTAGAGCTCACCGTGCCCGTCAACGCCATCGGGGTGCAGCTCGTCGGGTTGAACGTGAACCCGGGCCTATCCAACGTCACATCCACGCGGCGTACTCGCAGTGGGATCCCGTCCAGGATCGTGGGAAGCGGATCGGATACCGCAGTGACCTGCGTGGTGTGCGGGTCGATCCGCAGCGACTGACGAACCACAACCACCCCGAGATTGAACGGGCCCGCAACCGCCGGGACCTCCTCAACGAGACCATACGGGCCACCGTTATACGGGCCCGTCAGATACGCCTTGCCGCCCACGAACAACGGGTTCGGGCCAACACCCGCACCGGCCTGCACACTCCCCACCAGCGAGGATTCGGGACACGTCCCCGCGTTCGCGTTCGCATCGGGGCACAGCGGGATACCCGCGATCTTCCCCAGCAACCCCGGCGGCAACGTCACCGACAGGCCCGCGAGATTCTGTTCCCCATCACTCCTGGAGAGCGACAGCGTGAACGGCGAGTAGCCACCCGCCTGCGGATTCTCACTCCCCGCCGTAAAACCCGGATTGAACGCGCTCGTGCACCCCGTGTCGATCGGGAAACTACTCGACGGAGTAGCGTCCGGCCCGGAATCCGGTGCGGACCACGGCATCAGATCGCTCGTGGTGGTATAGGTCCCACAACCCGCGGGTGTCGCAAGCTCCCCCCGCGCCCCGCCGAAGAAGTGCAGCTTCAGCTCACCGACCGGGAACTGCGGGTCTTCGTCGAACACCCCCGTGATCTGGCCCGTCGCGGGATTCGGCGTGAGGTTCCCCGGGATCTTCACGACGACACCCGTCGTGGGATCGTCGATCACGATATACCCCGCCAACAACGTATGGAACGGGTTTTCGTTCTGCGTAGCGAGATACACCGACCCCACCAATGTCCCCGCCAGCGCGGGGCTGTTCACTTCAACCGTCCCGATCTTCGAAGATTCCGGACACGACGGCGCCGCCGCGCTACCCAGGCCGATCTGCGCTTCAGTACACGCCCCCAGCCCGGTCGCGGCAGCGGGGTTCAGCGTCAGCCCCGCCGGCAACGTCAATGCCGCGTTACGCAACGGCGGTGTCGCCAACGTCCCGGGCTCCTCGTCCTGAGGTACCTTCAGATCCAGGTCGAGGCCCGTAGGGGTATCTGCCGTTGTGGTTTCCGGCTGCACGCTCAGCGATGGTTCGAAGCGCAGCAGGTTGCAACCCGTCACCGGCGGATCTTCCGAAGTCGCCGACGCCCACGCCGGATCCGTGAAATCAGGTGTGCCGTCGGCGTTGAACCGGCCGGAGTTCTGCCACGAATCCGTATGGAAACCCGTAGCGAGCGGTTCCCCGCCGCAGTGCGAAGGGTTCGTGAAGAACGCCACGGGCGGGTTGCCGCTGATCGTCTTGCCTTCCCTGCGCGCGAATTCCTTCTGGCGTGCGGCCGGGTCGCCGTAGAGCGTCACTTCGATCGCGGTGAGCGACACCTGCGGGATTTCAGGGCTCGTAGCGCGCAGCACATAGCCCCTCGGGGTCGGCACCACACTCGCGTAAAGGACGTGCGCGCCATGCAACACGTCGATGAAACCAAACTCCGCCGCGACACCACGCTCAGGCACAATGTTATAGAGCGGACTGTCCACCGAAGTCCCTCCACCCTTCGGCAGCGTGCGGATGTACCCCACCTGGGTATCCGCGGGACACGACGGTTTCGTCGTCCCAATTCCAACGGTTCCTGAGGCTAGCTGCGAGACCGTGCACGTCGGCGTCGCCAGCTCGCTACCGACGAACCCCAAAGGAAGGTCCACGGTGGGATCCTTGACATCACGCACACTCGTTGTGCCGACCTTGGTCCCTTCGTCGGGCAGGCCTCTGAAGACGCTGTTCAGATCGATCCTCGTGGTGTACTCGTACGGGTGGGCGCCGGCCTGCGTGTCGGGTGCGCCATCGACACCCGTGATCGCCGCCACCAGGTCCGTCACGCCGAATAGTGGCGGCGTTGCGGAGCCCTCGCTCTGCTGGCCTATCGCGGCTTCCGCGGCGCCACCGCCTGACACCGCGACCCTGTTGGACAGGCTCCCTCCCGCACCCTGTTCGACCGTCACATAGACGATAATCCGCAGTGTGTCATCCGGTGCGACCGCCGGCAACCCGAATTCTCCGGTTGAGAGCTGACACCGCACCACCGGACCCGAACTGCTGGGACAGAACCCGAATTCTGCCATGTCCGCGAACTGTCCCCCGTCTTCTTCGGGGAGCCCAGACCAGAAAAAGCTGACCCTCTGCACCGTCACACCCGCCGGCAGCGTGTCGGTGAGCGACACCGTGCTCCCGTCCATCGCGACATCCCCCGCGTCCCTCGCGGTAACTTCATAATCATCGCACAGGTGTTCAACGCTGAGCGTTTCCAGACATCTCGCGTTATCCGCCGCGGACGGCCCATCACTTGGGACTGCCTGGGTGTGAACCGACCAGTCCGCCGCCGGCACAGCAGCCCATACCGACCCGGCCAGCAGCAACGAGCAGCCAGCCGCGAGAATGAGACCGGCCACGCATCTCACGAGCCGTGACGGTACGAACACTGCCTGCATGGAGATCTCCCCTGTCCGATGCCTGTTCATGACCGGCCCCCCCTCTTCCTGCGGCCGGCGTGCGTAGCCTTGCGGCCCCTCGCGCGCTTGCGCTTGGCACGCTTACGCGGCTTGCGCTTGACGTGCTTCTTCTTCACAACAGCCTTCTTCGGTGCGGCCGTCGGCTCGGCGAGGTTTCCCGGGCCGGCGAACGTCACACTCCCAACGCCCGCCGTCAAGGGCGTCGGGGGGGGCGAGCCGTGACACGCTTCACCCTGACAAGCCTGCGGTGATGATGGCGCCGCGATGCATGGGTCGCCCGCGGTGCAGATCCGCGCGTCGTAGTAGTCGATCTGTGTATCGGTGTCCTGCGGCACGAGGCGGTCTACCGTCGCGAAGAACACGTTCGCGCCCGTCGCGTCGCTCCCAAGCAGCTTCACGGTCGATTCTTCGCCCTGTTCTTCGCCGCCCTGGTTCGCCGTGTCCCTGCCGTCGGAGATGAGATACACCCTCCCGTCGTGGTACTCGTACACGTTCTGCGCATACGTCGGAAGGCCCCCTTCGCTCCCGTCTGTCCCGACACGCACATCATCGAGCGCACCCGGCGCCAACGCGACAGGGCTCTCGAAGAACACGAACGACCCATCATGCGACATCGTGGGATCCAACCGCTCCGGACCCGCCACAAGGCGATCGGGTTTCGCGATCCTCGCGTCCTCCGAACAGAGGCTCACCGCGCACAGCGTCCTCCCGGGTCGATTCCCGTTGTCGTCGAACCCCCGGTCACCGATCGAGACACGCACCAACTCCCCCGTCTGCGCGTCGTAGCGAAACACCTGCGTCGCGCCGCTCGCACCCGTGGTATCAGCGGTCAACGCGGCGTGACTCGTGAACACCAGGAAACGCCCATCCGGAGTCACATTCGCCTGACTATTCGGCGCGAAATCCCACAGCAAACCGTCGGATGTAGGGAGCATCGCGATGAACGCAACGTGGCCTTCCGGATGCGCCGCGTCGCGCTCGAACGCATACAGGTTATACGCACCATCCCGCGCGGTCTGGCCCTGACTGTTGGCAGCAGCGCTCAACACGCCCTGTGCGACGAAATACGCGTGCGACCCATCGGAGGAGATCCCCAACACCCCCTGCACCCGCGAACCACCACCACTCGTATCACCCGCAGAGACCGCCACCAGATTATGCCCAGCCGGCCGCGAGAAATCATACTCATACAAGTTGAGCCCGCCCCCGCTCTCGCTCGCATCGTTCGTGAGCTGCTGGGTGCTCGTGAAGAACACCCTGGACCCATCCGCAGATGCACCCACGAACACAGCGTTTTGCGCAACCGAGCCAAGGCAAACCCCCGTGCAGTCAGCCGGCGAGCGGCCCGAGACCAGAACAGTCCGCGACTCATCCACCCGCGCAAAAAGCTCCTTTGCGGAGACCGGCACACCCGCGTTCACACCCGAACCAGACCCACAAGGCCCAGTGCTGAAGAACACCGTACGACCATCCGCCGAGAGAGTCCCAGGACCGTGTGCACTGCTAACAGCGAGCTGAGTCCCGCTGGAGCAGATCAGGTCGGTGCTGCCCAACCCGCCACTCACACCCACCAAAACCGGTGCCGTATTACCCGCACCCACATACTCATAGGCCGAGTTCCCGGAGGAAGGATCAAAAGGCCAAACCGACCGTCCTGTTTCCCAAACCACATGCGAGAGATCGGCCGTCGCCACAGGAACCCCACTAACGAACGTGGGCTGTCTCCCGCCGGCGGGCGGCACGAGCGGACCAGCATCCACAAGCCCCCCAGGCCCCCGCCCCCACCAGTCATCCTCACCCTCCGGCAACGTCCCGACAGTAAACAACGCCGTCTCCGCGTCAGCATTCACCAGCCAAGGATAGTTCGTGTTACTGAACCGGGTCGACAAAGGCGCCAGCGGCGTCGTCACCCAACTACCATCGGTACGCGTAAACAGATACGGATCCCCGCTGCCCGCCGTCGCCGTGCAAGCGACCGCCCCAGCGAAGCACTGGATACTCGATCCGGTCATCCGCGAACCGTCTTCGGCGATATCGGGAGGAATGACGCCAAAGCCAGTGCCGATCGACGCCCCGTTCTTCTGCGGCGGCGTGACCATCTCATACGCGCGGTTATCCGGCAGGCCCGTAGCTGGCGGGCTGTAGATGAACGTATGATCCGCACCCGTGGTCGTCCCGTTTTCATTGTGCGCGATAAGACGCCAATGGTAGGTGGTGTCCACCGCCAGGCCGGACAGGTGCGTGGTGACAGGCACCCCGCTCGCGCCTGCACCGGCATCGCCATCGGGGATTGGCACGGCGTTGCCATACGAAGTGCTCAAGCCCCATTCGAAGCGGTAGGTCGTGTCGTACCCGTTCGGGTTGACCCTGGCGGTCAGATCCGCCGAGGCTCCCGTCAGGTTCAGCGCCACTGGATCTTCGACCGAGGGCGGCGGCGGCGTGGCAAACGTCGCGTCTTCCCCCACGTTCGGTTCAGCCGCGTCGTTTCCGTTGGCAGCGACCAGCCGAAAGTGATAAGTCGTCCCCGAGGTCAACCCCGCCACCTCGGCGCTGACCGCGTGTTCGTTTGAGTCCGCGGGGATCGCGCCGGCCGCAGGGACGCACGGCGCGCTCTGCCCGTAGGAGGCGTCGGTGCCGTATTCGAAGCGGCAATCCTTCAGTTCGATGCTCTCAGGATTGACGGTCCCGTTGAGCGTCGCGCTGTTCGGGCCGATCCCCCCGGCGGCACCCGTGGTTACGTCCGGTATCACTACAGCCGGACCGAGGATCTTGACAACTGACCTTTCAAAGGCCACATACACCCTGTGGCTCGCCTGATCGACAGCTGCCCCTCGCGCCGAGCTGACGGGACCGAGCTGAGCGAGATATTCACCAGATGAGCTGAAGACGTCGCCGTTGATATACACCTCGCCGCTGGCGTCATCCACAGCGACGCTGACTTCACCGCCGAAGACGCCCCCGGGAGCGTTCGCGCCCGTCCAGGCCGTCACATATTCCCCCGACCCGTTGAACTCATACACGGTGCTCGGGTAACCCGCCACATACAGATGCCCGTTGAAGCCGCTCACGGCGATACCGCGCGAGTAAGGACCGTAGCCGTTGGGAATCGACGCGAGCGACACCTGCCTCACATACGCGCCACCCGCGCTGAAGACATCGACGACATCGTTACTCTGAGCCAACACATACACCTCGCCAGTCGCCTGATCGAGCGCGATCCCTTCAGGCCGGCTGAGGCCACCCGCGGGCGTGGCGCTACCCGACGGGCCGTTGCACTCGCTCGCCGACGGCGTCGTGGCTCCCGTGATCTGACACACATAGCCACCCGCCGAATCGAACACATCCACCACACTGTGCTGTTCGTCGAGGACATACACCTCCCCAGTTCCATTGTTGGCGGTAACCGCCGTCTCCCCCGACCCGAACGACCCCGCCGGCGTCAACGCACCGTCGAGACTCGCCAACTGCGCACCCGAGGAATCGAACACATAAACAGCCCCCGGGTTCGATTCCGCGACGTACGCCTCACTGCTCAGATCATCAATTGCGACGCTGTTCGCGCGCAGAGCGCCAAACGCGCCCCCCGCCGGCGAGAGCTGCCCATCGAGCGGGTAGGCGAGCTCCCCAAACGCCGATCCCGCACCCCACGCCCCCAAAACCAGCACACCCGCAAGCAAAACCAAGACGCGACGCAGCATCAACATCCCCTCCCACAGCAATCGAGAACACGACCACCCGGGAGAACCGAGCAGCACAAAACCACCCCAGGCACCCAGCCCAAGGCAGCCGAACGACGAGAAGCGCTCAACGCGCGAGAAAAACCAACCCGGCGCCTACCGCCGGAGCGAGCCGCCAAAAACCGGCGGCGAAACGGCCTAGAAGCTAGAAGCCCCGGCCAAGAGAGAGAGAGAGAGAGAGAGAGATGCTTCAGTGACGCTGGAGCATCTAGTTACGTCCCCTGAAGGGGCCGCTAGACCATTGGCCGCGCCCTGCGCGGTGAAAACAAGATCACTCATCTCATACATCCCTCATAAAGCGATCGAAAATCCCTCTCCAACATCCCTACGGTCCCATGGAACCCGCACCAGCGGAAGGACCCTGACCCGACCTATCGTGCCAGACACATGCCTGACATGAACAAGCCTATACCATCCCCGACGCAAAAGTCAAGCCCCAAAGTAAACGCGGTCTGCACAAGGGTCAAGCCTCCTTGGGCGACGGACCCGGCGCGTCGCATCTCACCTTGGGCTCAGGCATCCGCGGGCAGCAGCGTGAAGGCGCCACCTTGTAGCGGCGTAACGGTTCGAAAGGCACGTTCGTCGAGAGTGAGGACGCGACGGGTCCCCCAGCGTGCGGCGAGCACCACCAGCGACGCGTCCGCCAGGCCAAGCTCGAGATCGCGATAGCGCGCGGCGAGGTCGCGGGCCACGGCCAGATCGGCCCGTGCGAGCGAGTCCACCACGTATGTTTCGCCGGCGAGGTCGTCGAGGAAGGCCAGCTCGACGTCGACCCCGAGGCGACGAAGGATCAGGTAGTCGGCCTCGGCCGCCACTACCTGAGAGGTGACGAGCGCGCCACGCTCGGCCTGCAGCACCTGCGACACCGGACCGTGCTGCGGATCGTCGGAGTCAGCCTGCGCATACAGCGCGCCCGCGTCGACGATCAGCGGAACGCCGGCCATGACCGAGAGGTCAAGCGTGCCCGGTCACGGAGCGATAGAGCTCGTCCGCATCCCACCCGCGGTGCCCGCTCGCCCCTCCGCGACCCTTGCCAAGGCTGTGGAAGGTGCGGGGCGTCTCGTGCGACTGCGCGGTAACGAGCCGTACGCCCTCGCGGATCAGCTCCGCCTGCGAACGGCCGGTACGCGCGGCGGTACGCTTCAAATGTAGCGACTCCTCGGGGGTCAAATACACAGATGTCTTCGTCATTACCCTATGTAGGGTAGCACCTACGCGCCGCTTGTCGGCGACGCCCGACGCATCCCGATGGTCGACTATCGAAAGCCGGACAATCCGGAATGAAAAGGCGGACAATCCGGAATAGAAAGCCGGACGATCCGGAACCACGGCGTCGATCACGGCCAGCCACTCGGCGTGAGGCCAGGGCGGTGCTGTAAAGGCCGCCGCTCGATTGGACTGCGCCGTTCCCGGCGGTATCCTTGGACCATGATCGATACTAGGGCGCACATAGCCGTGGATGCAGTCGGGTCGGTGCGAGCCGAGGGCTTGGAGCCGGGCGCGGCCGTGATCGAAATCCTCGACCGCTGGGTCGAGGGCAAGGTCGAGACCGAGCAGCTCGGAGAAGCCGCGCAGCGTCTCGCGGCCGGCGAGTCCGTGGCGCACCTGCTCGGCCGCCGTGAGCCCGCGTCAACGCCCCGCTGATCCCCAATAACCGTCAGTAGCGGCAGACAGATGGCGAGCACCCCAAAGAACACCGGCGTCGAGGCGGCCGACCGAAGGGACAGGCGCGCTGGACTTGCGGCCGAAGCCATAGGCCTTATGACAGACCACGGCTATGTCCAAGAAGCGCACGAGGTGGCCGACCTCATGGAGGAGCTTCGCGGTCGGGCGACGTTCCCTGGATCTGAGCCGGCACCTACCGGTCAGCCCAGGCCAACGTAAAGCGGCTCATCCGCATACGGGACCCGACCATGCACAACCACGTGATTGCGACCCTTCGCTTGCTCAAGAACCACCTGCAGATCCTTGTCAGCGAGGACGATCACGCCGGTACGCGCGTCGATCGCGACGAACTGTCCCTCGCAGCCTTTGAAATCGGTGCGAATCGGCTCCATGGGGAGAAAGTAAACGTCCTGAATGGATGGGATCGCTGTCTTACTTATATCCTACAGATACCCATGCTTCCCCACGAGCTCGTCCGCTCGACCCGTCTGCGCCTGGGCCTCAGCCAGCGCCGTCTGGCGATACGCGCAGGCACCACACCGGCCACGATCAGCCGCATCGAGCGAGGTCTGACATCCCCCACAGTCAAGACGCTGAGCGATCTGATGCTCTGCATGGGCGAGGAATTGATTGTCTCATCGCAGCGGTTGCCGACGGATTGGGACCCGGCACATATGGCCAGCACGCTGAAACGAACCCCGGAGGAACGCCTGGCCCTCGCAATCTCGTGGAATCGCACAGCCAGCGAACTCGCGAACGCCGGACGCAGCGCACGACGCAATGGCAGAACCCGCTGAGGCGTCCTCTGCTCAGGCTGGCTATTCGCCGTAACGATCGCGTCGACCTGGGGTTGGAGCTGCTGGGCCCGTGGTGCGGCGAGTCTGTGCACGTTGCACGACACGCAACTACAAGGGAGGTGCCCCCAGATCCGACCGCAAACTGCGATAGGTTCGGTGGCATGACGATAGCTGAGACCATCGAGGAGGCCGGTCGTCTACTGGCGCAGGCCGCCCCGCCGATGTCGAAGGTGATTCTGTTCGGATCGCATGTGCGCGGCGATGCCTCTGCAGACAGCGACTACGACTTCCTCGTCGTTGAGCCGTCGGTAGCGAGCAAGGCGAAGGAGATGGTCCGGCTCCGGAATGCCCTGGACCCACTCGGCATCGCAGCAGATGTTGTGGTCGTCCCGGTTTCTTATGCGGAGGAATGGGCGGAGGTACCCGGAACCCTGCTGCACGAGGCACTTACAGAAGGCCGTGTCCTCGCCCAAGCGTGAGGTCCACGACCTCGCCGCACGCTTCGCACGGAAGGCCCGCAGCGACGAGATAGCCCTCGAAAAGCTCCTTGACGATCACGATGTCCCCGATGATGTCCTCGGCTTCCATACTCAGCAAGCCGTCGAGAAGCTGCTCAAGGCAGCTTTGGCAAGTACCGGTGTCCCACCGCCCCGTATCCACGACCTCGGCAAGCTCATCGCGCTGCTGAAGGAAGCCAGATCTCTGCACCCGCCTCCGCCGAGGAGGCACGGAGCCTTGTGCCGTGGGCGGTCGAGTTCCGCTACGACGATGTTCTGGACGAAGATTCGATCGTACCGCGGCCCGTGAAACGATCAAGCAAGTCCGCACCTGGCTCGATGCCGTGCTCGCTCCATCCGAAGATCCCGAGAACAAAGACCCACCTGCCGAGCCGGAGAGCGACGGCGGGTGAGAACTGGTTCGATCAGATCCCGCCCATCATGTGCCGCGCGGCGAGCCCGGCCGACTCGCCATACGGCGCGAAGAACTCCCTGACCTGCGACTCCTCGGCGCGCGCGTGGGGGTCGCCGCCCGAGAGGTGGCGGCCGACCAGCTTGAGGTAGCCGAGGTCTCCGGCTGGGATCTGGTCTTGGCGCCCCTGGCCGTAGAGGGCGAGCATCTCGACGGTCCACGGGCCGATGCCGGGGATCGCGCGCAGGCGCTGCCAGGATCGCTCGTGGTTGGGGGCGTGCAGGTCGATGCGCCGGCGCGCGACTTCGCGCGCGGCGCGCACGAGGGTGCGGGCACGGGACCCACCCAGGTCGAGCGACTGGAGGTAGGCGGGCGCGAGGCCGGCGATCGCCTCGGCGCTGGGCACGTCGCGCAGCGAGACGCCGTCGCTGTCCAAGCGCGGCCCCATCCGCCACACGATGCGCCGCTCGATTTCGGCGGCGCGCTCGAACTCGATCAGCTGCTCGCAGATCGCCCAGGCGAGCGCCTCGAAGGGCTCGGGGCGGCGGCGGATGCGCAGGTGCAGACGGCGCCGCACAGAGTGGGCGATCAGCGGGTCGTCGCGAAAGCGCTCGTGGAAGGCGCGCAGGTCGTCGTCTACACCAAGCGCGAAGCGCATGCGTGCGATGCCATATCGAGCCGCTGCCCGTGTGTCAGCCTGCGCCCCGAAGAGGACTGTCTCGGGCGAGGTCTGTGCCACCCGCACGACAACCGGCCGGCCCTCGTAGTGCAGCAGCCGATGGAGCACCCCGTTGCGGTGACGCAACACACCGTCAGCTCCCCCGTGCAGCGGCAGGCGAAACGGCCAGGGCGGCCGGACCTCCTCACGCAGCTCCACTGCGGCGCTCAGGCCCTCAGCCCTGCTCGCCGCCGCCCAGCAGGTGGATGTCCACGAGCAGCGAGCGGGTGGAGACGATCTGCAGCGCCTGGACCCTGTCTTGGGAGGAGCGCCTGAGCAGGCGACGGCGGGGAGTGGAGCCGGCGGCCAGCGCGGCGCGGTTGTGGCGGCGGCTGACGAGCCCGACGACGGCTGCGCCGGCGACGAACCCGCCTGCGGCGACGGCGGCGGCCTGCACCGCGGGAACCATCCCCCGCGCGGGAGCCGGGAGCTGTGAGGCGGGCGCGACGACGATGCGCTCCTCGGATTCGACGAGCAGCGCGTCGACTTCCTCGACGATCGGCTCGCCCTGCGACTCGTGCGACTCGCTCACTGGGTTCAGTGTAAAGAGCGCGTCAGACCGCTACGCCGCCACGACCGCGGTCGCCGTCTCTGTCAGCTGCGTCAGCGGTCTTTAGGGCGCGGTGTTTGTCGGCTACGCCGGCACGGCGGCGACCGCGGTGTCGGTGGCCTGCGCCGCGTCGCTCAACAGCCACTCATACATGCGGTACTTCTTCACGACCCGGCCCCCCATCGCCTCCATGCCGCGGTTCATGGCGGTGTTGGTCTCGAGGATCCAGCCCATCTCCCCGCCGGTCTGGGGGCGCGCTTCGGCGGCGTCGAAGTGCATCTCGTAGAGCTTGGCGGCGACGCCGGTGTGCTGGTACTCGGGCTTCACGCCCAGCCAGCCGACGCGCACGCGGGTGGTGATCGAGCCCTTGCGCAGGAAGTGCCACCAGCCGAATGGGAGCAGGCGCCCCTTCATCTTCGCGAGCACCTGGTTGAGATCGGGGATCGTGATCGCCATGCCGACGACCTCACCGGTGTCTTCGCGCTCGGCGATCATGAACCAGTGCTTGTCGAAGGCGAGCTGCATCTCCTGAGCAAGCGCGTCGAGGTCCTTCTTGGAGTAGGGGATGAAGTCCCAGTTCTGTGACCACGCGCTGTTGTAGACCTCGGCGAAGGAGTCCATGTCCTTGCGCAGCTGGCGGCGGCGCATGGGGCGCACGCGGATCCCATGCTCGGATTGCGCCTTCGCGGCGAGCTCCCAGATCACGGGGAGCACGCGGTCGCGTTCGGTGACCTCGAGGTTCCACATCAGGAGGTCCATCGCCTTGGTCATCCCGGCGTCCTCCAGGAGGCGCTGGTAGTAGGGGGGGTGCCAGGGCTGGTGGATCATCGGGCGCACGTCGAAGCCCTCGATCAGGATGCCGCACTCGTCGTTCATCGCCAGATCGGCTGGTCCCAGCAGGCGCCCGCAGCCGCGCGCGGCGCACCAGGCGGCGGCGGTGTCGAGCAGCGCGCGCACCACCTCCGGATCCTCCTCGAACTCGATGAAACCAAACCAGCCGCAGTTTTCGGAGTGCTGCTCGTTGAAGGCGGTGTTGATGTGCGCGGTGATGCGCCCTACCACGCGACCGTCGCGCCGCGCGAGGAAGTAGGCGGCCTCGCCGTGACTGAAGAAGGCGTTCATGCGCCTGTTGAGGAAGATATGACGCTCGATCTTCAACGGGGGCACCCACAGCGGGTGGTTAGAGTGCAGGCGGAAGGGGAGGTTTACGAACTCCCGCATGTCCTTCCAGCCGGATGCTTCTCTGACCTCGACAGCCACTGCCCGGGACCCTACATGCACACCACGCCAGACGTCTTCGCCAAGGTTCGCCACCACGAGCGCTCGGAGCTGCTCGAGGCCGCGCGCGCGGCGGACATCCTGCCCTACTTCCACGTGCTCACCTCGCCGGCGATGCCGGTGGTGGAGATGGAGGGCGCGCAGCGGATCATGCTGGGCTCGAACAACTACCTCGGCCTCACGGGCGACGAGCGCGTACTCAAGGGCGCGCAGGACGCCCTGCACCGATACGGCACCGGCCTCACCGGCTCGCGCCTCTTGAACGGCACGATCCCGCTGCACCTGGAACTGGAGGCGGAGATCGCGCAGTGGATGAATACCGAGGAGGCGATCGTGTTCACGACCGGCCATCAGGCCAACGTGGGCACGCTCGGAACGCTGCTCGGGCCGGGCGACACGGTGATCGCCGACTCGGGCGATCACGCCTCGATCCTCGACGGCTGCATCCTCTCGCGCGCGAAGCTGCGCCCCTTCCGCCACAACCGCCTGGAGAAGCTCGAGAAGATGCTTCAGCGCGCGGGCGAGGATGGCGGCGGCGTGCTCGTGGTCGTGGATGGGGTCTTCTCGATGGAGGGCGACATCGCCCCGCTGCGCGAGATCTGCGACCTGTGCGAGCGCTATGGCGCGCGCCTGATGGTCGACGAGGCCCACGGCGCGGGGGTACTCGGCGCGCGCGGCGCGGGCTCCGCGGAGCTTTTGGGCGTGGAGGAGCGCGTGGACCTGCGCATGGGCACATTCTCCAAGTCGCTGGCCTCCTGCGGCGGCTTCATCGCGGGCGATCACGAGGTGATCGAGTACCTGCGCCTCTACTCGCGCGCCTTCCTCTTCACCGCCTCCGCCGTTCCCGCGGCGCTCGGCGCGGCGCTGGAGGCGCTGCGCATCGTGCGCTCGCCCGAGGGGCCGCCGCTCCTGGCGCGGGTGCTGGCCAACGCGCAGCGCCTGCGCGATGGGCTGCACGAACTGGGCTTCGCGGTCGTCTCGCCGCAGGCGCTTCCCGCAGACATCGCCGTCGACGGCACCCCCGGCCTGAGGCTCGCTGGGGCGGCACCCTCAATCGTGACGCCGATCGTGCCGGTGCTGGTGGGCGACGACTGGAAGGCCGCCCTCCTGTGGAAGGCGCTGTACGACGGCGGCGTGTTCGTGAACACCGCGCTGCACCCCGCCGTCCCCCCGGAGGGGCGCTGCTGCGCACGAGCGTGATGGCCACGCACGACGATGCCGTGCTCGACCGCGCGCTGGAGGTCTTCGCGACGGTGAAGCGCGACTTCGAGGCCGAGCACGGACCGCTGCCCGAACCGGGCGCACTTTGAAACTTGTCCATTCCGCCACAAGTGGCCTTTGAAAATAAAAAGGTCGCTTTTAGCGCACGATCTGTGCTCAGGACGTTGACCGCGGACCCCCCGCTGGCGTAGCTTGCAAGGGCGCTCCACATAGCTTCGAGGTTCGCGCCAAACCGCCGGTAAAAGGGGTGCCGGGGGCGCGGTGAGTACCAGTCGGTGGGCACGGCCTGAGACGGTCGCGCAGCGGCGCTACTCGTAAAAATCAAGCATGGATGTCGTCTCGAAGAAGTCTTCGGGAGCGACGGGGAGTGAGCACACATGAACGCGACAGCGACGATTGCCCCTGCCGGCCGTACGGATGAGTCAGGCGGGCCCCTGGCGGGCGGGCCTCAGTATATGCGCGCGCTGGAGCGCGCCAACAAGGTGCGCCTCGCCCGCGCGGACCTCAAGCGCCGCGTGGCCACCGGCGAGACCAGCGTCGCCGAGGTGGTTCTGCAGTGCCCCTGGGAGGCGCAAAGCATGGCGGTCGCCGACCTGCTCACGAGTCAGCGCCGCTGGGGGGAGAGCCGCTCTCGCAAGTTCCTCGCGCAGATCCCGATGTCGGAGGCCAAAACGGTGGGCACGATGACCGACCGCCAGCGGCGCACGCTCGCGGCGATGCTTACAAGATTAAGCCCCCACCCACCCCGGCCCACAGCGGCGCGGCGCGAGCAGCAGTTGAGGCGGGACCACGCAATCGCGTAGCCCCTATGCGGATCGAGTCCCACCCACCCGGGGCCACGCCTTCGGCGTGACCCCTGTCCCTAGGGACAGCCCGAGGAGAGCTTCACCTGCCACCAGCCGCTGAGCATCCCGATGAGGCCGAGGCGGGGGCGCACCTCCCACACCCCGCACCCGCCTTCGCCCAGATCGGCCACCGGTAGGCGCGTGAAGCGGTAGCGCCCCGGTTCCAGGCGCATCTTCTCGAGCAGCGCGCGTGCGCGGCGCTCGCGCTCGGCGCGCGCGGCAGCCAGCCGCTGAGCCTCATGCACGCGCTGCGCGAGGCCATCGCGCAGACGCTCGAGCTCGCCCAGCGTGAGCAGGTGCGCCACCGCGCGGGCGCTCCCGGGTCCGGTGCCCGCGGGGATGCGGGGAAAGCCGTCGGCGACGATCCCGGCGAGCTCGCGCTCGAGCTTGGAGACCTGCGCGCGTAGCGACTCCCTCGCGGCGCGCTCGCCGGCCTGCGCTCCATCCGTTGCGTGCTCGCGCGCCGGCCCCGACTCCTGCTGCTTGACCTTTGGCTGCTCAACGACGGTCATGATCCACCTCTTCCCACGCTGCCCGAAGGTCTCATTCTACCGCTCCTCGGGCCGCCCATTCGAGGGTGCTCTGCGCGCTCCACAGCGCCTCCTCGACGTGCAGCTCGGGGACGCCCGGCACCTGCAGCGCGAACAGCGCGAGGCGGCACGTGCCGGAGCGCACGGCGTGCTCGGGAGCCAGCTCCCCGAACAGCGTTCCGAGAGCCACCGCGGCGTCGGCGAGCACCAGCTGTCCGTCCAGCAGCTGCGGAGCCTGCGCAGCACGCCCCAATGGCTCGCCACGGCGGCTGAGGCGCACCCCGAGCGGACCGTCGAGCGTCTGCGCGTCGAGCGCCCACACCGGTACGCCGGTGTCCACCAGCGCCAGCAGCAGCACGTCCTCGAGCAGCCCGCGCGAGAGAAAGCCGCCATCGAACATCCGTTCCAGCACCGCACGCTCCATCGGCGTGCGCTGCACGTCGGGGTCGAGGCCGATGTGGCGAAAGAACACGCGATAGGCCGCGGGCACCGCCTGGCGGCGCACCATCACCGCCTGGGCTCCCGACCAGCGGTCGGAGAGGGTCCCCAAGCGCTCCCTGATCCCGTGCGGGGAGGAGCCGGTGAGCGAGCACGCGTGTTCGAGCTCGGTCTCGGCCACCACCAGGCGCAGGTCGGGGAACGCCTCGCGCACCTCGGGGGCGCACCAGCCGATGGTCATCGGCCCCGCCACCCGCGCGCGCGGGCGCCTGCGACGAGCGCCTGTACGCGCGCGCGCAGCGCCGCCTGGGAGGGCGTCGCCAACATCGCGCGGCTCTGCACGGCGCCGCCTGGGTACACGAAGTTCACCTGCGGGCAGCTTGACACCTTGTAGAGGACTGTCAACACCCCATCGCGATCGAAGCCCACCGGGAAGCGCAGGCCGTGCGTGGCGACCAGTCGGCGCAGCACGCTGCGTTCGCCCTTGATGGAGACGGCTGCGAAACGCACGCCGGGGAAGACGGGCGCGAGCGCCCGCATCTCGTCGAGCACCGCCGGACAGGAGCCCCCATCGACGAACAGCGCCAGAACGACGGGCGAGCGTTCGTAGAGTTCGCAGACGTTCAGAACCTGCGGCCCGCGCACGTTGCACGCCGGCCGACTCCCAGCAGAGCCCTCGTTGGCGTGGGTGGCCACGTTGGCATCGCCTTCGAGCATTCCCGTTACAAGTGGCACCGCGAATGGCGGGATGCGTTCGCCGGGCACGATCCCATCGGCCCCGCGCGGGGCCTTGAGCAGCGTGTCGGCCACGATCAGCGCCACCAGCGCGAGCCCGATCGTCACGACGTAGCGTCCATAGCGCCGGCTGGTCTCCGCGGCCGCAGCCGCAGAGCCCGCGCTCGAAGGCCCGCGCCGCTCAGATGGGCTCATGGCGGGCCTGCCCGCGCCGGCGCCGCATGGCTCCCGATAGGCGCTCGCGCGCCGCGGTGAGCCAGCCACCGGAGAGGCTCGCGAGCGCGCCGCGCTCCATCACGAGCAGCGCCGCGGGCAGCGCGATGAGGACCCCCACGAGCGCGACGCTGAGGTCGACGAGGGTGACGATGCCGAAGTCGCGCAGCATCTGGATGTTCGAGAGCGCGAGCACGCCGAACCCGGCGATCGCAGTGACCCCTGAGGCCACCACCGCGGCGCCGGTGCGACGGTAGGCGTGGCGCAGGGCGTCGATCGTGGAGCGCCCCGCGATGCGCTCCTGGCGGTGGCGCTCTGCGAGCAGCACGCTGAACTCGGTGGCCACCGCGAGCACGAGCGCGCCGAGCGTCACCGACATCGGGTTGAGGGGCACGCGCAAGAGGAACACCACCAGCGCGGACCAGCCGGTGGCGAGCACGACTGGGAGCAGCGGCGCGAGCGCGCGCCGCCAATCGCCGCGGAAACCCACGAGCAGTACGAGCGCGACCGCGGCGAGTCCGGCGAGCAGCGTGAGCATCCGCCGCCACACCGAGGCCACCTGCGCGTCGGCGTGCGCGGCGAGCACGGGCAGCCCCACGAGCTGCACGCTCACCCCCGCGGGGGGGTGCAGCGCGGCGCGCATCCCTTCGATTACGCGCTGCTGCTGTGCGAGCCCCATCAGACGAATGCCGAAGGCGAGCGTCGCAACCTGCTTGCCGGGGGCGATCACCTCCTGAGAGAAGTAGGGCGGGATCACACCGAGCAGCGCGTTCACCTGGGCCTGCGAGAGCTTCGACTTGGCGGTGGCGCCGGCCGCGCCGCCCCCGAACAGATCGGGCAGCGAGAAGGCGGGGCACAGCTGCGCCTGTCCGCAGCCGCTGCTGGAGGAGTACCCGAAGCGCTTGAGCACGGCGCTCTCATAGGAGCTCATCCATTCGATCGTCTTGGGCTTGGTGAGCGCCCTCGAGCTCACCATCATGTCGATTTCGCCACCCACTCCCGAGGCGTGCTCCAGCGTGTTGAGGTTGCGCAGCGAGGCGAGATTCTGGGGCACGAGCTTGGTGATGTCGGTCTCCACGCGCGTCTGCGTATCGAGGCCCCAGCCGAGGATCGCCAGCGCGAGGCCGATGGCGAGCACGCGCCCGGGGCGACGCACCGCAACGACGAGCGCGAGGTGCGCAACGAGGCGCGTGAGGGGGTTCTCGAGAAGCAGTTCGCGTGCGCCGTGCCATGCATCCGTGAGCCAACCTCCCGCACTCGCGCGCGTGGGCTCACGACGAGCGAACAACGCGAGCGCAGCCGAGCCCACGGTGAGTGCACACCCAAACGCCAGCCCGAGACCCACCACGAGCAGCAACCCGAACCCACGCACCATTGGTACGGGCGAGAGCTCGAGCACGAGCACACCCCCGGCACTCGCCGCGCACGCCAGCGCAATCGTGGGCCCCCCAGCCTCGGCCGCCCTGCGGATGGCGCCCGGCATACCAAGCGCGGCCCGCTCCCCCTCCCTCTTTTCCTTTTCCTGTTCCTCGCGGACCTCCCCCACTCGCGATTGGAACTGGATGGCGTAGTCCACAGCCAACCCCACCAGCACGGGCAGCACGGCCACCTGCGCGATCGAGAGCGAGCCGCCCGCGAGCGCAAGCCCGCCGAATGCCAATGCGCAGGCGAGCCCCGCCAGCGCAAGCGGCAACAGGCGCGGGCGGGCACTGAAGATGAGGCCGAGGGTGAGCGCCATCACGAGCGCAACGGCGATGAGCAGCAACAGCAGCGTACGCGAGATCGAGCCCGTGAGGTCGGCGACGATCGCGGGCTCGCCGGTGACCAGGTAGGACTCGCCGTGCGAGAGGCGCCACTGGGGCATCGCGACGGCTTCGCGAATCAGCGCGATCGTGTGGGTGCGCTGGGAGTCGCTCAGCCCGGGGCGCATACGCACCGAGATGAGGGCGGTTTCGCGGCTGGGGAAGAGGTAGGCGAAGCGCTGCTTGGGCGTTCCGGCGGTCTTGCCGGTGGAGTCGAAAACGAGCGTGGAGACGAAGTTGGGATCGCTGATCGAGGGCACCGCCTGCAGCCCGTAGCGGAGCCCCAGGGTGAGCACTTCCTGCGCGAAACGCGTGAGGGTGATCTTGCTCGCCTGCTTGCCCAGGAGCGTGGCTTCCGCTGCGCTGCGGCCGTGCGCGAGCGCGGAGGCGCGCACGACGTGTTCGGCCTGCTGTGCCGCCTGCTGGGCCTGGCGGCTCTGCGCCGAGAGCTGCCCGGCAATCTGCGTGGCTGCCTCGTTGACGAAGGTGCCCGGTCCGAGCACCACCTTCACGGTGTGCGCCCGCGCGAGCTCTCCACAGGGTCCACCGGCGCCGCCCTCCTGTGCAAGCGCCTGGGCGGGGACCCTCCCCGCGAGACAGCCCTCGAGGCCCGCGAGCTGCTCGAGATCGGAGCTCAAAACGAGCTGCTGGAGATTCCCGTGCACCACCACGTCCACCGGCTCTTCGCCGAAGTTGGCGTAGTAGCGCTGCGTGGCGCGGTAGTCGCTGGAGGAGCGCCCCACGAAGGTGTCCGCGGAGGCGCTCGGGCGCAGGCTCAGCGCGAGCGCCGCGCCGCCGAGCCCCAGAACAAGCGCGATGCCGAGCACCAGCAGCGGCCGGCGCGCCGCGCCGGCCGCCATGGCCGATAGGAGCCGGCCGCTCACTCCATCCCGAGCGGCCCGACCGATTCCCCGGAAAGGAACTGCCGCACGAAGGGGTTCTCGGACTCGAACATCTCCTGCGCGGGCCCAGACTGCACGATGCGCCCCTTCCAGAGGACCGCGAGGTGGTTGGCGACGCGTCGGGCGCTCATGATGTCGTGCGTGATCACCACGTAGCAGCCGCCGTTCTCGGCGTGCACTTCCTTGATGAGCTCGCACAGCAGCGCGGTGCGCACCGGATCGAGGCCCGAGTCGGGCTCGTCGAAGAGCACGATCTGCGGCTCCAGCACGAGCGCGCGCGCGAAACCCGCGCGCTTGCGCATCCCCCCGGAGAGCTCATTGGGCATCTTCTCGCTGGCGTTCGTGAGCCCCACCTCGCGCAGGCGGCGGTTGACGATCTCGGCGATCTCCTCCTCGCCCTTCTCGGTGTGGTGGCGCAGCGGGAAGGCGACGTTGTCGTAGAGGTTCATCGAGCCAAACAGCGCGCCATCCTGGAAGAGCACCCCGAACTTCTTGCGCAGCTCGAAGAGCTCCTCGTCGGGGAGGCTGGGGACGGACTGCCCGTGCACGATCACATCGCCCTCATCGGGGTAGAGCAGCCCCACCATGTGCTTGATGCACACCGACTTGCCGGTGCCCGAGGGGCCGATGATCATCGAGATCTGGTTCTCGGGGAGACCCATGTTGAGGCCGCGCAGCACGCGGTTGCGTCCGAAGGCCTTGTGCACGTCAACGAACTCGATCGCATCGCCCTCCTCGCTGGGGCGCCCCTCGCCGGTGTGGTAGCGAAACTCGTCGGCTTCGGCCTCGCGCTGCTCGGGAGAGACGGTGCCCTCGACCCGACCGGCAAGGCTCGCACCATCCTCGTGCTGCGTCGCCGTATCCGCGGCGTCCTGCGCCCCTCCCCTCTCCTGGGATCCAGCGGCGCCCATAGAACCCCCTTCCCGCACCCCGGGCTCCTCAGCGGACATCGCTAACCCCCGATCGGGGCTCGTGGATTGGCGCCCCAGAAGATCTGCGTTCCGAGCGCCGCGATGAGGTGCACGAGCACAAGGTTGAGCACCATCGACTTGGCCGTCGCGGTGCCCACCCCCACGGGCCCCCCGGAGGCGTTGTAGCCGTAGTAGCACCCCACGAGCACGATCGCGGTGGCCATGAACATCGCCTTCGTGAGGCTGAATAAGAAGTCCGGCGGGTTCTGGAACTGCCAGAAGATGAGGAAGTACCCCCCTGAGGAGACGGCGCCCACCTGCTGCACCACGGCGATGTAGGAGGCAAGGAAGCCGGCGCCGATCGCGGCCATGTACATGAAGGGGAGCACCAGCCACGCCGCCAAGAGGCGCGTGGCGCAGAGGAAGGTCATCGAGTCCACGCCCATCACCTCGAGCGCGTCGATCTCATCGGAGATGCGCATCGCGCCGAGCTCGGCGACGATCCCCGTGCCGACCTTGGCGGCCATCATGTAGCCGAAGACGAGCGGCACGAGCTCGCGCAGATCGCACCAGGCGGTGAAGACGCCGGAGTAGGCGGGCGCGCCGATTCCCTTCAGGAGGTAAGCGCCGGAGATGCCGCAGGTGAGCCCAATGATGAACACGAGGCCCCAGATCACAAGCGTGGAGCCGATGATCAGGATCCCCGCCTGGCGCAGGCCCTCGCCGAAGAAGCGCAGGACGCGCAGTCCCCACACGTCGCGCACCACCTGCGCGATGAAGCGGCCAAGCTCGCCAGTGGCGGCGAGCCATTCGCGCGGCATCAGCAGGAGTTCGTTCACGGTTCCTCACACACAGACCGGACGGCCGAGAGTCGAGTGTGGCAAGGAATCCAGGCCCACCCGCCCGAGCGTGGTGTACCGAAGCCGGGAGACACTCGCTTCGCTCGCATCCCCGTTTCGGCCAGCACACGAGCGACCGAGGACGCCGCCACGCGAAGGCTGTCGGCCGTCCGGTTCACTTCGGGATCAGGATCTGGGGATGCGTGGCAAGGAGGGTCTGCGCAAAGACATAGCCGAAGGCGCTCACCGAGAGCAGCGCCACGACGACAGCCTGGTTGACCGCGCGGCCCACGCCCTCGGCGCCGCCGGAGGCGCTCATGCCCTTGTAACAGCAGACGATCGCGATGATCGCGCCGTAGATGGTGGTCTTCAGCACGGAGCCCCACAGGTCGGTGGTGGAGGCGTTGGTGAAGAAGGTCGCCCAGAAGGGGCCCAGCGGCTGGCCGTAGACGATCGCCGCGAAGACGCCACCAAAGATGCCGAAGAGGACCGCGTAGATGTCGAACAGGCCGGTGGCGAGCATCAGCGCGAGAAAGCGCGGCACGACGAGGTTCTTGACGGGGTCCACGCCGAGCACCTGCAGCGCGTCGAGCTCCTCGCGGATCTTGCGCGCGCCGAGATCGGCGGTGATCGCGGTACCGGCGACCCCCACGAGGATCACGGCGTCGATCAGCGGGCCGGCTTCGCGCACGGAGGCGAGCACGAAGAAGCCGCCGAGGCGGTCGAGCGATCCGAACAGCGAGAGGAAGTTGGCGGCCTGCAGTCCGGGCGCCTCATAGCCGAAGACGAACGTGGAGAGCATCAGCGGAAACCAGCAGAGGCGCAGTGTGAAAAGGAACTGCGAAACGAGCTCCTCACCGTAGGGATAGGGCGGGCGCAGCGCGGACATGATCGTGCGACCCGTAAGGATCACCATGTCCCCAACTTCCTCGAGCACGTTCCTCGTAGGGAGAAACGCCCGCTCTGCTGTGCTGCGAACCATCTTCAGCTACCCCTCCTCGGGTGACTACGCGAACTGCAACCGGCCTGACTGGAAAAACGAGGGGCCCAGCTTGCCGGCCTTCGGCCGTCTGCGCCACCCTCTTGGGAGAACTCTACGCGATGCGCTGGCGTCGCGCCACCGCCATCGAGTCTATGTGCTGGCACACTAGCACCTTGGGCTTCCGATTCGGCATACTCCGGGTGTGCTCGCGCCGCCATCCCACCGCACCGGTATCCACATGCTCGCGCCGCCATCCCACGTCACTGGTATCGTGGCCGGCGCTGTGAGGGGGAGGCCAGTCTTTCCGGTGGTCCTGCTCGGCGCCCTCTTTGCGGTCGCCGGGTTGCTGGCGAGCGGCTGCGGGGGGACACGACTGGATGCGCACGAAGTGAAGTTGAGCTACCCCGTGCAGATCGTTCACGCGAGCTTCCCCGCGAGCCAGTCGATCGCGCGGCCTGCGCGGATGGCGATCAGGGTGCGCAACCCAGGCCTGCGAACGGTGCCCAACGTGGTGGTGACGCTGGACTCCTTCTCTTTCCCGAGCACATTTGCCGGACTGGCCGCGCGCCAGCGCCCGGTGTGGATCATCGATCGAGGACCTGGAGCGATCCCCAGGCGCCTCGTGCAGACGGAAACGGTGGACCCCGCCGGTGGCGGGCAGACCGCCTACCTCAACACCTGGGCGCTGGGACCGCTGGCGCCGGGCGCCGTGAAGACCTTCGTGTGGCTCGTGACCCCCGTGAAGGGAGGACTGCACCGCGTGAGCTATGTGGTCTCCGCAGGCCTGGGCGGCAAGGCGCGCGCACGACTGAGCGGCGGGGGGCTGCCAGTGGGGCGCTTCCTCGTGCACATCGCCTCAGAACCGCCCGCGCGACACGTGAACCCGGAAACGGGCAAGGTCGTGCCGGGGCCCTACCCCTACATCCCTTAGAGCCTGTCTCAAAACAGGCGGTGTGGCCGGGGCGTTCATGGACCAAGCTGGTCGTCGCGGGTCGTCGCAGCGCGTGCTGGTGGCACGTGCAAGACGTCACGTGGCGATCCAGCGCCGTGTACAGGGACGCATCCGGACGTGCCGGATGTTTTGAGACAGGCTCTTAGGGCGTCTCCGACCGGGATGGCCATTTGGCCTCCTGTCGAAAGATCGAAGCCTAGATTTCGCCAGCGGAGCGCTGCCAATGCGAGCCGATTGGGTCTACGATGCGGCTCGGCCCTACGCGCCCATATCCATACGCTCAGGAGGAATCGAAACCGCCCATGCCCAGGACCCGCCAGCACAACGTCACCGCAGCGCAGTGGAGCGCAAATGGAAGCGCGCTCGGATCCCCCGATCTGACCCTCCCCGGCAACCAGGTGTTCGCCTCGAATGTGTTCGGCGTGGCGGTGCAGCGCCAGCGGCTGCCCAAGCACGTGTTCAAGGCGCTGCAGCGGACGCTCGCGCGCGGCGAGGCGCTCGACACCTCGCTGGCCGACGCGGTGGCGCAGGCGATGAAGGACTGGGCGATGGAGCGCGGGGCGACGCACTACACGCACTGGTTTCAGCCGCTCACGGGTTCGACGGCGGAGAAGCACGACTCCTTCTACGGCCCGGCGGGCGATGGGACGGCGCTGGCGGAGTTCAGCGGCAAGGAGCTGATCCAGGGCGAGCCCGATGCCTCCTCGTTCCCCACGGGCGGGATCCGCGCGACGTTCGAGGCGCGAGGCTATACCGCGTGGGACCCCACGAGCCCGGCATTCATCCTGGAGAACCCCAATGGCGCGCTGCTGTGCATCCCCACGGCGTTCACGAGCTGGACGGGCGAGGCGCTCGACCACAAGATCCCGTTGCTGCGCTCGATGGATGCGCTGTCGACCTCTGCGATGGGAGCGCTGAAGCTGCTCGACGTGGAGGACGCCAAGCGCGTGTTCACGACGATCGGCTGCGAGCAGGAGTACTTCCTGATCGACGAGCAGTACTACTTCGAACGCCCCGATCTGCTCACCACGGGGAGGACGCTGTATGGGGCGCAGCCGCCGAAGGGGCACGAGCTCGACGATCACTACTTCGGCTCGATCCCCGAGCGCATCCTCGCGTACATGCTCGAGGTGGAGCTCGAGCTGGCGAAGCTGGGGGTGCCGATCAAGACGCGTCACAACGAGGTGGCTCCCAACCAGTACGAGGTTGCGCCGATCTTCGAGAACTCGAATGTGGGCGCCGACCACCAGATGATCACGATGCAGATCATGCAGAACACCGCGCGGCGCTATGGGCTCGTGTGCCTGCTGCACGAGAAGCCCTTCGCGGGGGTGAATGGAAGCGGCAAGCACAACAACTGGTCGATGGGCACCGACACGGGGCTGAACCTGCTCGATCCTGGCGATACGCCACACGAGAATCTGCAGTTCCTGTTCTTCTGCACGGCAGTGGTGCAGGCGGTGAACAAGCACCAGGCGCTGCTGCGGGCGTCGATCGCGAGCGCCGGGCAGGACCACCGGCTGGGCGCCAATGAGGCGCCCCCGGCGATCATCTCGATCTTCATGGGCGCGGAGCTGGAGAAGGTGTTCGAGGCAATCGAGGCGGGCAAGGCGCAGACCTCGAAGCCCGGCTCGTTCCTCGGACTGGGGACGCCGGTGCTGCCGCCGCTGCCGCTGCACGGCGGCGATCGCAACCGCACGAGCCCATTCGCGTTCACGGGCAACAAGTTCGAGTTCCGCGCGCTTGGATCGAGCGCCTCGCCGGCGATGCCCAACACGGTGCTCAACACGATCGTGGCGGAGGCCGTGGATGATCTCGCGGGCAAGCTCGCCACTGCGCTGAAGACCTCAGGCGCCACGCTGGAGAAGGCCGTGGCGAAGGTGGTGAAGGAGAGCTGGAGCGCGAACAAGCAGATCGTCTTCGACGGCGATGGCTACTCGGAGGCGTGGCATAAGGAGGCTGAGAAGCGCGGTCTCCACAACCTGCGCACGACACCCGAGGCGCTGCCGTGGCTCACCGACAAGCAGACGGTGGCGGCGTTCAAAAAGTACAAGGTGCTCTCCAAGCGCGAGCTCGAATCGCGCGAAGAGGTGTTCACGGAGCAGTACGCGGTGACGATCAACATCGAGGCCGAGACGGCTGCGACGATGGCGCGCACGCAGATACTCCCCGCGGCGGTGCGCCAGCTCAACGAACTGCGCATGTCGGAGATGGTGGAGCTGATCGAGGAGCTCGAGCCGGTGATCAAGGAGCTGCACTACGCGATCGTGAAGCTCGAGGACGCAAACCTGAAGGACAACCAGCCCGACGAGGACGCACACAAGTGGGCGAAGTACATGCGCGACAGGACGATCCCCGCGATGGAAGACGTACGCGAGGTGGCCGACCGCCTGGAGAAGATCGTGGCGGACGACCTGTGGCCGCTGCCGAAGTACAGCGAGATGCTGTTCATCAAGTAGCAGTTTTGAAGAGGCCCCCACAAGGGGGGCCTAAGGGGCCGGTGGTTGCGGGATCCGGCGAGCGCCGGAACCGCCTCCGCCACCGCCACGCTCGGCCGGCCGGCTCGTCCAAATCCCGTCCGGCCTATTCGGCCCGGCCGACGGCCTTGAGATACACGAGACGATCTTCGAGCGAGAGATCGGCGCAGGCGAGGACAGCCGCGACGATCGCGCCGATACCGGCGGGGCGGCGGGAGAAGCGCGAGGAGAGCGCGATCAGAACGCCTGGGTGGTGCTGCCCAGCGGCGAGGTGCTCAGCGAAGATGCGAGCGAAGTCGGCGACGTTCTCGGTCAGCACCACGCGGCCTTGCGCAAGCGCCGCGGAGAAGACCTCGGCGTCTGAGCTGCCCGCCAAACCCAGCTCGGCCACGGTGTCGACATCGACGCCGACCGCGCGCAGCTCCCGCGCAAGCACGGGCGAGTACATCTCGTCGAGCAGCAGCTTCAAAGCGCTTCGGCGGCCACTGTTTCGCGGCGGTGCAGCTCGATATGCGCGTCGATCTCCTCTGGGTGGGCCGCACGGTAGCGCAGCGCGGCGTCGACCTGAGACCGGGTGAGACTCGACTCCTCGACCAGCGTGGCAGCCGGGTCGGACTCGGCCGCGAGATCCTCCACCCACATCGCAACCTCCCACACGTCGGGGCCCCCAAGCAGACCCGCACGCCGCCCGGTGGGTCCATCGCGGAAGGTGACGAGCGGGTGTTCCTCGTGACGCGTCCCCTCCTCGGCGTAGCGACGAAGACGATCGGAGAGCGTCTCCCCCGCGGCCCGCGCACGCATACGCAGCCTCTCGGCAAGAGAGTCATCCAGGCGCACAGAGACGTTCACAGACATGTATGCAATGTAGCACGATGTCAGAGGGCAGCAAAACCCCATACAAAGTCCGAGCGAGCCGCGTGGGGCCGGTGCACTGTCGCCGTCGGAGGGAGCCTGTATTCTGCCTGCTCGCGTTCGGCGTCCCATCGCGATGGGTGGAATCCGACAGCAAAGCGCGACACTCCAACCCTCCGTGCAATTCGACCAAGCGACCAAGCCGGGGACGGCCCAGATGGCGGGCGTCATCCGGCGTCCGCTGAGAGTGCTTGCTTCGAAGTGGCCGCGCACGCGCGGCGGACGAGTAGCTCTCTTTGGACTGCTCGCGATTCTGCTCGCGGGCGGAGTTATGCGCCTGCTGTTCCTGGCTGCCTGGCGGCCGTCGTTCTTTGGGTTCCCCGACTCGTTGACGTATGTTGGTTTGGCGCGGGACAAGCTGTGGGTGGATCCGACCCGCGAGGTGGGGTATTCGCTCTTCCTCCGCGAGCTGCATGCGGTCTTCCCCACCCACCTGACGTGGGTCATCGCACTGCAGCATCTATTCGGGCTCGCGAGCGCCCTGCTCGTCTTTCTGGCCGTCCGCCGAGCGGGAGGTCCCCCATGGCTGGGGTTGCTGCCCGCCGCGCTGGTGGCGCTCAACGGGGCGGAGATGTTCCTCGAGCACACGACGCTCACGGAGTCGCTGTTCATATTTCTGCTCGCGCTGGGCCTCTACTTCGCGACCCACGCCGCCGGCGCCCGCACGCCGATGTGGGCGGCATTGGCGGGGCTGACGCTGGCTCTCGCCAACACCGTGCGTGTCGTCGCGCTACCGCTGATGATCGTGCTGCTCCTATGGCTACTGCTTGGCTCCGGCGGGGCATGGCGACGCAGACTGCTTGCCGGCGGGGTCTCCTTGGCTTGCATGGCCTGCGTGCTCACTCCATATGTGGTGCTCCAGCACAGACACACCGGCTACTGGGGTCTCACCACCCCAGCAGGCGCGTGGAACCTCTACTCGCGGGTGGCGCCATTTGCGGATTGCAACAAGTTCACTCCCCCCTCGGGCACGCGCATACTATGCGAGAGCACGCCGCCTTCGCAGAGAAAGATGGCGGTCGAACAGTACACATTCGACCCCGAACTCTCGCCCGCCGATAGAGCCTTTGGCAACGGCGCAGGCCCATTCTCGGCCAGCCGGGCCAGCAACGCCAAGATCGCCGCCTGGACGAGAGCGGCGATCCTTCATCAGCCGTTCGAATATCTCGCGACGGTCTTCGAAAGTGTCCTCGCGTATGTTACGCCGGTGAACGTCGTGTTCAGCTCACACAACGAGATCGGCTACGACTATTACAACTTCTATCACCAGGTTCTCTTCGAACCACAGCAGCAGGAGGTGGCGCGGCAGACCCGGCTGGATTACTACGGCGTGAACGGCTACAAGATCAACCATTCCCTGTTGAGCTTCCTGCTCGAATACGAGACCCACTCGCGCGTATATGGCCTGCTGATGGCCGTGCTGATGCTCTCGACGTTCTTCGCACCGTTCCTGCCGAGGGGACGGCCGCGACAGGTCGGTGTGCTGTGCTTCGCGATGGCGTGGGTTGCGCTGATCACCCCGGCGGCGGGCCACACGTGGGACGCGCGCGCCGCGATCCCGCCGATAGGCATGGTGGGCGCCGCAGCGGCGCTGGGGATGTGGCAGGCGGGAAGGCTGGTGCGGGCCCAGGTGGACAGGCGGCGAGGGCTTCGCGTGGCTGCGTGACGCCGCTTCCTGCCCGTCACACGGGCGGGGAATGCGCGTGAAGCTGGCGGCAAGCGCGGACGCCGGCATCTGCCTTCGGGAGGCGATTTACGGCAGAAACCGCCGCCTGCCGCCGGGCGTGCTGTAGGTGCAGTCGAGCACGGCGGGGCAGCGCTGCACCCACGCGTAGTCGTGCCCTGGGTGCAGCGTGGCGAGGATGACGAGGTCGTAGCGCTTGATGTCGACGCTCTCGCCACGCCCGCGATTGGGGCCTTCACCGCGCAGCTCGATGCGCACGCTATGCAGATCCTCGCCGTCCACGCGGAGGCTGGGGAGGAGCGGGTCGTAGTAGTCGACATGAATCTCCTCCGCGCGTAGGCGCGCGATGATCTCCGCCCCGGGCGCATTGCGCTCCTCGCCGGTGCCGGGGTCAGCGTCGGCAGAGATGCCGACGAGGAGCACGCTGGCTTCCCGCAGCGAGCGTCCGGAACGCATGAGCAGTTGCTCGGCGCGCCGGGCGATGTGCCGCGGCCAGCCGGAGACGGTGCGCAGCACGGGCGGATCGGGGTCTGAATGCGTGGAGCTGGGGAGTACCGTTGGCATGAGTGACTTTCTCCTGACTCGTAACGGGCTGGCCTGGCAGTGTCAACGCCAAGTGAAAGCGGCCTCGTCCCCACAGCCGAGAAGCGCTCGAGTGCACACAATTGCCGTTCAGAGCGACCGCGTCACTATTAATGGACAACTGAACTAGAGACCATCAAACAGCCGTCTAAGGCCCTTGCCGAAGGGGTGAAAAAATGCGTGTGAATTGTTGTCACTTTAAGCGTGACAGCCTGTCGTCCCAAGGGAACGACGCAGATTTTCACCTTTACGCGAATCTACGTAGGGCGAGAGGTGAGCCCTCGCTCCGCGCCGAGGCCCGGACCGATCGCGCGATCTCGCTAGCATTCGAGGCTATGCGCGACTATCTCAAGGCCGTGGCCCAGCGCGTCGTCGTCTACGACGGCGGTATGGGCGCGACCCTCGAGCAGTTCGACCTCACCCAGGAGGACTATGGGGGCCTGCAGGGCAAGTGCCACGAGGCGCTCGTGCTCAACCGCCCGGACGTGATCGAGGGAGTGCACGCCTCGATGCTCGAGGCGGGCGCGGAGGTGGTGGAGACCGACACCTTCCAGGCCTCGCGGCTGAAGCTCGAAGAGTGGGGCCTCGCGGACTACACCGTGGAGGTCAACACGAAGGCCGCGGAAATCGCGCGCAAAGCCGCCGGCGAGCACCGCTTCGTGGCGGGCTCGATCGGGCCCACCGGATACCTGCCTGCCTCCGACGACCCTTCGCTCGGGCAGATCCGCTTCGGTGAGCTGGTGGAGGTGTTCACCGAGCAGGCCGCGGGGCTGATCGACGGCGGCGCGGATCTGATCATCATCGAGACCGCGCAGGACATCCTCGAGGTCAAGGCCGCCGTGTTCGGCGCGCGCGCCGCGTTCAAGAGCACCGGCAAGATGCTGCCGATCCACACCTCGGTGTCGCTGCTGCCCAACGGCGGCAAGATGCTGCTGGGCACCGACATCAGCGCGGTGCTGTGCACGCTGGAAGCGCTGAAGGTGGACGTGATCGGCCTGAACTGCTCCACGGGGCCCGAGGACATGCGCGATGCGATTCGCTTCCTCGGCGAATTTTGCAGCGTGCCGGTGGCGTGCATCCCCAACGCGGGGCTCCCCCTGCAGGGCCCCGATGGCGAGACGATCTTCCCCGAGCGCCCCGAGCCGCTGGCGGAGGCGCTGAAGGAGTTCGTGGAGCGCTACGGCGTGGGCGTGGTGGGCGGGTGCTGCGGCACAACCCCCGAGCACATCAAGGCGATCGTGGAGCGCGTGGGCGTTGGCAGCGCGATCGGCGCCACCCCCCCGGCTCAGAGGCCGGCGCCGCGTTCACCCCATCTCTCTTCGATGATCGCGGCGACCCCGCTCGTGCAGGAGCCGCGCCCGACGATGGTGGGCGAGCGCGTGAACTCGCAGGGCTCGCGCAAGGCCAAGGAGTTGCTGCTGGCAGACGACTACGACGGCCTCGTGCAGATCGCCGAGGACCAGGTGACGGGCGGCGCGCACGTGCTCGACACCTGCGTGGCGCTCACCGAGCGCAGTGACGAGGACGAACAGATGCGCCAGGTGGTGAAGCGCATCTCGCTGACGCAGCCCGCGCCGATCCAGGTCGACTCGACCGAGCCCGAGGTGATCCAGATGGCGCTCGAACAGATCCCCGGAAGGGCGATCGTCAACTCGGTGAACCTCGAGGCGGGCCGCGAGAAGCTCGACCGCGTGGTGCCGCTCGCGCTCGCGCACGGCTCAGCGCTGATCGCGCTCACGATCGACGAGGTGGGAATGGCGAAGACCGCGCAGCGAAAGGTCGAGATCGCCCAGCGCATCCGCGATCTGTGCTGCGAGGAGCACGGCCTGGACCCCGAGCTGTTGATCTTTGACTGCCTCACCTTCACGCTCACCACCGGCGATGAGGAGTGGCGGCCCTCAGCGGTGGAGACGATCGAGGGGATCCGCAGGATCAAGGCGGAGATCCCCCACGTGAAGACCTCGCTGGGCGTCTCGAATGTCTCCTTCGGCGTCTCGCCGGGCGCGCGCGCGGTGCTCAACTCGGTGTTCCTGCACCACTGCGTGCAAGCGGGCCTAGATCTGGCGATGGTGAACCCCAACCACATCACCCCATATTCGGAGATCTCCGACGAGGAGCGGGGGCTGGCCGACGACCTCGTGTTCAACCGCAGCGAGGACGCGCTGCAGCACTTCATCGAGCATTTCGAGAGCAAGGGCGAGGAGGAGGCCCAGACGACGGCCAACCCCACCGAAGGGATGGAGCCCGAGGAGGCGCTGCACTTCCACATCCTGCGCCGCCGCAAGGAGGGCGTGGAGGAGTGGATTGACCTCTCCGTGGAGAAGATCGGCGCGGTGCCCACCCTCAACGAGGTGCTGCTGCCGGCGATGAAGGAGGTGGGCGACAAGTTCGGCGCGGGCGAGCTGATCCTGCCCTTCGTGCTGCAGTCCGCGGAGGTGATGAAGCGCGCGGTGGCGCAGCTGGAGAAGTACCTCGACAAGATCGAGGGCTACACGAAGGGCACGGTGGTGCTCGCGACGGTATTCGGCGATGTGCACGACATCGGCAAGTCGCTCGTGAACACGATCCTCACCAACAACGGCTACACCGTGGTGGACCTCGGCAAGCAGGTGCCGATCCAGACGATCGTCGATGCCGCGCAGGAGCACGAGGCAACCGCGATCGGCCTCAGCGCGCTGCTGGTGTCGACCTCCAAGCAGATGCCCGCGTGCATCCAGGAGCTGCACGCGAAGGGCCTGCAGTACCCGGTGCTGATCGGCGGCGCCGCGATCAACCGCGCCTTCAGCTTCCGCGCGCTGTATCCGGGCGGAAAGGACTCCACCGAGCCCTATGAGCCGGGGGTCTTCTACTGCAAGGACGCCTTCGAGGGTCTCTCGGTGATGGATCAGCTGATCGATGAGCAGGCCCACGAGGCGCTCCTGGAGAAACTGCGCACCGGCGCGACGGCTTTCCGCGAAAAGGGTGAGGAGCCCGTGGAGGAGCTCAACTTCGCCGATGACTCGGTACGCAGCGCCGCGCGCACCGATGTCCCCGTGCCTGTGCCGCCGTGGTGGGGCGTGCGCGAGATCCCGGTGGACCTCGATGCGGTGTACAGCCACCTCGATACGCACGTGCTCTTCAAGCTGCACTGGGGCGGAAAGGGCGTGAAGGGCGAGGCGTGGCGCGAGCTCGTGGATGAGAACTTCAGACCGCGCTTGGAGCGGATGTGGGCCGAGCAGGACTATCTGCATCCGCGCGCGCTGCTCGGCGTTTTCCCCTGTTACGCGGCGGGCAACGACATCGTCGTTTTGGATCCCGAGGATCGTGCCACCGAGCTGACACGCTTCGTGTGCCCGCGCCAGCCCAAGGGCGATCGCATCTGCCTCGCCGACTTCTTCCGTCCGGGGGAGAAGCTGGATGACGGGGTAGCCACCGCGGGAGCGAACGATGGCCCGTCCTATGCCCCCCCCGCCGAACTCGATGTGATCGCGGTGCAGGCCGTGACGGTGGGCTCGGAGGTCACCGAGCTGATGGCGAAACTCGAGGCCGAGGGCGAGTTCGCCGAGCAGCTCTTCGTGCACGGCCTCGGCGTGCAGACCGCGGAGGGTCTCGCCGAGTGGCTGCACCACGAGGCGCGCGAGCTGCTCTCGATTCCGGCGACGCAGGGCCGGCGCTACTCCTGGGGCTACCCCGCGGTGCCCGAGCAGTCGGAGCACCTCAAGGTGGAGAAGCTGCTCGACCTCGGACAGATCGGCATGAAGATCACCGAGGGCTACGCGCCCGAACCGGAGCAGTCGACGCTCGCGCTGATCGCCCACCACCCGCAGGCGATCTACTTCGGCACGCGCCAGGGGCGCCTGCTCCCGGAGGGCTCACCCGACGATCTCATCAAGGGCTCCTACCGCGACCCTTCGCTGTTTGGAGAGATCGTCGACGAGGACCCGCCCGATGGCGCGGTGGAGGACGAGGACGAACCGGCGCTGGCGGGATAGCCCCGCCCCCCCGCTCGACCAAGGCGAAGTGCGAGCCCTTCGGCCGCTCAGCGCCCCTGCACGGTGACCCGCTGGCGCTCGGGGAGCGCAGGCAGTTTCACCGGCGCGGCGTGCATCGTGCGCAGGCGCACGTCTTTCCAGGAGAGGCCCTCATTGACGAGCGCGGGCATACCCATCACGAGCGCGGTGAGCAGCTCCACGAACTGCAGCACGATGCCGTAGGCGAGCGCTTCGGGCGTGGAGACATGGAAGGCGCCCGCGAGCACCGCCACGCAGGCGGCCTGGAAGATGCCGATGTTGGCGGGCGTGGCGGGAACCACCGCGGTGACGTTCACCGCGAATAGCACCGCCGCCGCGCCCGCGAAGCCCACACGATTGTCGAGGCCGAGCGCCATCAACAGAAGCCAGCAGGAGACGCACTGAAGGCCCCACGCCCCGAGCTGCGAGGCGCTCGCGATGGCGGCCTGTCGGGGGTGGCGAAAGACGCGCAATCCGGCGCGCACCCGTACGAGCGAACGGCGCAGCCCGAGGATGAGCGCCTGCAGGCGCGTGGAGCGCGAGACCGCCGCCGCGGGCACAAGCGCCGGCGCGAGCAGCACGATTGCGAGCACGCTGAGGGGCGCCAGCACGGTGGCGATCAGCGCGCCGTGGTGGCCGTTGAGCAGGTCTACCTTCGAGAACATCGCGACGCCGAGGATGCCGAGCGCCACGAGGTTGAGGAGCGTCTGCGAGACCATCGTGCCGAGCACGATCGGAAGCGTCTCGCGCGCGCGTCCGATGCGCCGCGCGACGATCAGCGCGCGCGAGGGCTCACCCAGGCGCGCGGGGAGCGTGGCGGACATGAGCACGCCGATGAACGTCCCCTGCATCGCGTCGCGCTTGCGCACCCGCCGCCAGGTGGGGGCCGCAGAGAGGATCGCGTACCACGCAAAGCCGCGCGCCACCATCGAAGCGCACATCACCCCGAGGCCCGCCAAGAGCAGGCCGGGACTGGAGGCGAGCAGGCTCGCGACGACGCGATCGACGCCGATGTGGCTCAGCGCAAGCAACGCCAGCGCGAGCAGCGCCAACGAAAGGCCGACCGTGCCCGCGCGTCTTAGAAAAGAAAGGAGGGGGCCACGCTGTGGCCCCAGCGAGCGCGGTTCGAGGCTCGGCAGACGCTGGGCGCGAACCGCCGGCTGGAGATCCGCCGGCGCGAGCCCGTGACGCACCATCGTGCTGTGAAAGCCGGGACGCGGGCGCCCAACGGCGATCGCCTGCTCGTAGCAGTCCACGACCTCCGCGGCGATGTGCGGCCACGCGAAGCGCTCCGCGCGCTCGCGCGCGGCGACGGCCATCGCGCGGCGGCGCTCGGGTTCGAGCGCGAGCCGGCGCAGCGCCTCGGCGAGCGCGAGCGCGTCGCCGGGTGGGGTGAGCAGGCCATCGACGCCATCGCGCACCACATCGCGATAGCCCGTGATGTTCGAGGCCACCACCGGAGTGTGCGCGGCGAAGGCCTCGGTGAGCACCATCCCGAAGCTCTCGCCGTGGAGCGAGGGGGCGCATAGCACCTCCGCATCCGCGAGCAGCGCGGACTTCTCAGCGTCGCAGACTTTGCCGAGAGCCCTCACGCCGCGCGTATCCAACAGCAGCGGCGCCACATCCTCGGGAGCGGGGCCCACGAGGGTGAGCGTCGCGGGGATGTGCTCGCGCAGCGCCTCATAGGCGCGCAGCAGCACCGGGAGGCCCTTGCGTTCAACGGGCAGGCCGATGAACAGGATCCGCAGGGGCGCCTCGTCGCCGCGGGCGAGAGCGCCGCCGGCAGCGAACTCCTCGAGCGCGACCCGCGCGGAGCCGCTCCGCGGCTCCTCTCCCATCTCATACGCGCCCAACGTCCCTCCGCGCTCGATCGCAGCGCTCGCGACGTGAACCCCATTGGGCACGATCCGGTAGCGCCCGCCGAAGAAGCGCCTCGCCGTCCATGCGGCGGCCTCGGACACGGCGATGCGCGCGTGCAGACGGTTCAGGCGCCTTCGCGCGCCGAACACGCAGGCGCCGCCGTTGGTGAGACGGTTGGTGGAGTAGGCGTGGAAGGTGCCCACCAGCGGCAACCCCGCGGGCGCGTGCGCGAGGATGTCCCAGCCGAGGAAGGGCGCGATCGGCTCGTGGATGTGCGCCACGTCGTAGCCGCCCTCGCGCAGCGCGCGGCGCAGCGCGGCCATCGAGGCTGGCGCGAGCGCGAGGTTCGAGATGGCGCCATTGGCGGGCACTCCCACGGTGCGCCCCAGCGCGAGGAAGTTCTCCGGCGCCGGCAGCTCCTGCGGGATGGCCCCTCGGTGCAGGCGGCGTGAGAGCACGTCTGGCGGATCGAAGGGGGCGAGTACGTGGGCCTCGTGGCCGGCAACCGCGAGCTCCGCGGCCAGCGCCTCGATGTGCCGAGTCACCCCGCCAGGGTACGTCCAGGAATACGGCGACACAAGCGCTACGCGCACACTGAAACTGTAGCCTCTCGGGAAACCGTGAGCGAACGCCATTTCGTCAAGTACACCTTTCTGAAGCTCGACCCCGCCTGGCGGCGCCTGGAGGACGAGCGGCGCGCGCAGCACAAGCGCGAGTTCGCCGCCGCCTGCGAGGACTTCGCCGATGGGCACCTCCTGCAGGCCTTCTCGCTGGTGGGCACCCGCGGGGACGCCGAGCTTCTGCTCATCGCCGAGGCCGAGAACCTCGACCGCATCCACGAGTTCCACGTCGTGCTCGCGCAGAGCGGGCTCATGCAGTGGGCGCAGATCCCCCACTCCTTCCTGGGGATGCGCAAGAGCTCGGAGTACTCAGAAGACGAGCGCACGATCCCGCGCGGCTTTCGCGGCAAGTACGTGTTCGTGTACCCCTTCGTGAAGTCGCGCGAGTGGTACGCGCTCCCCGCCGAGGAGCGCTGGCGGATCATGCAGGGGCACATCACCGTGGGCCGCGAATACCCCGGCGTGGACAACCACACCACCTACTCCTTCGGACTCGACGACCAGGAGTTCGTGGTGGCCTTCGACACCGACGACGTGGGCACCTTCCTCGATCTCGTGCAGCGCCTTCGCACCACCGAGGCATCGCGCTTCACCGTGCGCGACACACCGAGCTTCACGTGCCTCGCGATGTCGCTCGAGCGGGCTTTGAACGCGCTCGACGGCGAGCCCATCACGCTGCAGGCGTTCCCGGCGAGCGCCTAGCCATGCCCAGCGCACGGCAACGCGGGGGGTCCTCCCAGGGCAAGGCCACACCGAAGGCGCCCCGCTCGCCCAGCACCGCCGGCAAGTCCAACACTGCCGGCAAACCCAGCGCGCGCAGGGGAACCTCCCAGCGCAAGCAGCTCGCCCACCTGATCGAGGCCGACCCGATCTTGGCGGGCGTGATCGAGACGGTCGGCCCCAAGGGCCTGGGCGACGCGCGGGCGGGCCGCCCCGAGGATCACTATGGCGCGCTCGTGCGGGCAATCGTCGGCCAGCAGCTCTCAACCAAGGCGGCGCGCAGCATCTTCGGACGCCTCACCGAGCGCTTCGATGGGCGCACCCCCACCCCCGAAGAGGTGCTGGACGACGACCCCGAAGCGCTGCGCCTCGCCGCGGGCCTCTCGCGTCCCAAGGTCGGCTATCTGCGCTCGCTCGCCGAGCACGTGCTCTCAGGCGAGCTGGAGCTTGAGCGCTTGGACGAGCTCGACGACGATGCAGTCACGGCCGAGCTCGTCGCGGTCAAGGGCCTGGGCGTATGGACGGCGCACATGTTCCTCATGTTCCACCTACAGCGCCCCGATGTGCTGCCGGTGGGCGATCTGGGCATCCGCAAGGCGATCGAACGCGCCTACGCGCTGGATGGCCTACCCGAAGCGCCCGAGATCGAGCGGATCGCCGAGCCCTGGCGACCCTTTCGCACGCTGGCCTGCCGCTATCTATGGCGTTCGCTGGACAACGAACCCACCTAACTAACGCGAACGGCGCCCCGCGCCGCTCCCCGGCCGTCAGACCGCCGAGACCTGCTCTTCCTCGGCCACCCTGAAGGAGGAGCCGCAGCCGCAGGCAGCGACCACGTTGGGGTTGTTCACCTTGAAGCCCGCGCCCTGAAGGCTCTCCTCGTAGTCGATCACCGAGCCGCGCACGAACTCGAGGCTCGCGTTGTCCACGAGCAACTTCAGCCCGTGGTCCTCAACGACGACATCGTTATCGCGCTGCTCATCGAAGGCCAGCTGGTACTGAAAGCCCGAGCAGCCGCCGCCGCGTACGCCCACGCGTAGGCCCGCCATGCTCACGTCGCCCTCCTGTCCGGAGAGGAACTCCTGAACCTTCTCGGCACCCTTGTCGGTGATCGATATCATCGCTTTCCAAAGTATAGCGACCTGCTGAGGAGCAAATGCCGACCGCCGAGGACATCAAGCAGCGCATCGAAGCAGCCATCCCCGGAGCACGAGCGGATGTCGAGGACTACACCGGCGGCGGCGACCATTTCCGCGCGACGGTGATCGCGGATGCCTTTGCGGGGCGCAGTCGCATCGAGCAGCACCGCCTCGTATACGACGTCTTCGGCAGCGAGATCGGCGGTGCGATCCACGCGCTGTCGCTGAAGACCCAGACCGCCCAGCCATCCGAAGCCGTGACCCGCTAGCCCCCCACCGCAGTCAGGAGCCCTGCCATGCCAGAGACACACACCAATCCCATCCGCGAAGCAATCTCCGAGGCGATCTCCGAGCACCCCACGATCCTCTTCATGAAGGGCACACCCGAGGCTCCCGCATGCGGGTTCTCCGCGCGCACCGTCGCGGCGCTGCAGTCGCTCGACGTGCCCTTCGCGGCCGTGGACATACTCCCCGACCCCCGCATCCGCCAGGAGCTCTCGGCGATCTCCAACTGGCCCACGATCCCGCAGCTGTTCTCCGGCGGCGAGCTGGTGGGTGGGTGCGACATCGTGATGGAGATGTACGAGTCGGGCGAGCTTGCGCAGGCGCTCGGGCTGGAGGACAGCGCCGAGGAGGCGCAGCCTCTCGCGGCGGCGGCCCAGCCGGCCGCGGGCCTGCAGATCGAGAACCGGCTTCAGTAGTCGCTCTCGCTTCAACGGCCGGCCTCGCAAGGCTCGTGCGCGCCGGTCAGCCGGCGGGCCGCCTGCACTCCTTCGGGCTCGTCCCTCGAACCCGGCTTTCAGTAGTCGCTCTCAGCAAGCCCCACCCGGCGCAGCACCCCGTCGGCCTGACGAAAGCCGAAGCCGAGCAGCCGCAGTGGGATCGCCTGGCGGGCCCCCGGCGCCGCGAGGCGCTCTTCGTTGTCGCGATACCACTGCACGGTCTGCGCGAGCGTGTCTTCGTGGTGGCCCGGCGAGTAGCCCAGCTCGCGTTTGGCCTTCGCGCTCGAGTAGGCCCACCACTGGGAGACCGTGCGCACTTCGCCCACCGTCACCGTGGGGCGCCCTGGGAATCCCTGGAAAGTCTCGGTGAGCGCGATGGCAACGGGGGTAGGAAGCTTGATCGCAGGCGGCTCCACCCCCGAGATGCGCCCCAGATCGGCGAGCAGGCGTTCGAAGGTGAAGTTGCGGTTGCCCAGTATGTAGCGCTCCCCCAGCGCGCCGCGCTCATCGGCGAGGAGATGCCCGCGCGCCACGTCCTTCACGTCCACCACGTTCAGCGCCCCATCGACGTAGGCGGGCAGTTCGCGGCGCAGGAAGCGCCGCACGAGCTCCGTGGAGGAGCGGTTCACATCCCCGGCGCCGAAAACGAACGCGGGGTTCACGATCACCACCGGCAGTCCGCGCGCGGCGAGCCGCAACGCCTCCACCTCGGCCTCGTGCTTGGAGTCCATGTAGGGCAATCCGTAGCCCCCGCGAAAGATCTGCGTCTCATCCGCCACCATCCCGCGCGGCGCGGGGCCCACGGCGGCGATCGAAGAGGTGTAGACGACGCGCTCCACGCCCGCGCGCAGCGCCTCCTCGAGCACGATCCTCGTGCCTTCCACATTGATCTGGAAGAGCGCATCGATCGGTGCCCGCAGGGAGGTGCTCCCCGCGAGATGGAACACGCGCTCCACCCCCCGCATCGCGCGACGCACCGCACGGCGATCGAGGATGTCGCACCTCACCGGCTCATACGCGAAATCGAGATTCTCCAGGTTGGTGTGCTCACGCACCGTCAGCCGAAGCTCATCGCCACGCTGGGCGAGCAGACGGGCGACCTGGGAGCCAACGAGGCCCGCGCCACCCGTGAGGAGCGTCTTGGGCATCACGGCAAGTCTAACCATGCCAACCCCTCCTCCACCCCAATTCCACGAGCATGCGGAAAACTCCCCGGCGAGGCCGGCGGCTTGTTTGGATAGTTGGATGGACCACCGGCGGAACCCCGATATCCGGAGGGCGCGTACCCCTCATGCCCCGCGCCGTTGCTATAGGGTCAGCGCGCCATGACCCCCGTCACAGTGGTCTCCGATACCACCCACTACCTCCCGCGCTCGCTCGCCGAGGCGCAGGGAATTCACCAGGTGAGCCTCTACGTGGGCTGGCAGGGAGAACCCACGCGCGAGCTCGAGATGCCGGGCTTCGATGCCTTCTACAAGCGCCTGCGCGAGGACCCCGAGACCCCCAGCACCTCGCAGCCCTCGATCGGCGATTTCCTCGCGGTCTGGGAGCCACTGCTGGAGGAGGGGCGCGACATCGTCTCGGTGCACCTCGCGGGCGGCATCTCGGGCACCTGCGAGGCGGCGCGCCAGGCGCGCGGGGTGCTCGACGAGCGCGGGCTGGGCGAGCGCGTGGAGGTGATCGACGGCGAGACCGCCTGCGGCGGCCTGGGCCTCTTGCTGCTGAGCGCCGCCGCCGTAGCCAACGCGGGGGCCGATCGCGCAGCCGTCGTGGCGCGCGTGCACGAGGCGCGCAAGGCGCTGCGCATGTGGTTCTGCCTCGACACGCTCGAGTACCTCCGCCGCGGGGGGCGCATCGGCAAGGCCCAGGCGTGGCTGGGAGGGACTTTGAAGATCAAGCCGATCCTCTCGCTCGACTACGAGATCACGCCCGTAGAGCGCGTTCGCACCGCCGGACGCGCCTTCGAGCGGATGGTGCAGTACATGCACGAGCTGCACGACTCCGGCGCCGATGGGTGGGTCGTTCAGCACATCCAGGCAACCGACCAGGCGCAGCGCCTGATCGAGCACGGCCGCGAGCTGTATGGCTCCGAGCCCGCCTTCGTCTCAGAGGTCGGCCCCGTGATCGGCACCTATACCGGCCCGGGACTGATCGGCGTGGGGGCGATTCCGCGCGCGCTCCTATAGTGCCCCGCGGGGCCTCCAGCCCCGCGATTTGAGATATTGCTCGCCCTCCGGGCTCGCGCAACCGCCGCTTCAAGCGACCATTGCGCCCTCACAGGGTCTTGGTCAGCGTCGCTTGCGCCGGCGGCGCCCGCGCAGCATCATCACGACGCCCACCGCGGCGGCCCCCATGATCAGCTCGCGCTGGTGGCGTTGGACCTGTCCGCGCCAGTCGGTGATCCGCGTCACCTCGCCGCGCAGGTGTTCGAGCGACACCGCCAGCTCCATGCGGTTGCTCTCGATCGAGTCGCGGATCTCAGTTGCTGAGCGCTGTGCCATCGGCTCCCCCTCTCGTCTCTGCGCCGTGCTCTACGCCGGCGCTCACCGTCTCACGGATCTTGCGCGCCTCGGCGATCGCCATTTCGGGCACCGGCGGCGCACTGCGGCGCACCAGCCGCGAGGCGAGCAGGCCCGCGAGGACCCCCAGCACGACAAGGATCACCGCCATCGCGAAGAAGCCCCAGAAGTACGTGAACGTGCCACCGATCGGAAGCTCGTAGTAGAGCAGCCATGCAAAGCCGTTCAGCACGAACATCAGCGCCGTCACGAGGAAGATGCCCGCCGCCACCGCGACCACCGCACCGCGCGCGAGCCTGGTGAGCTTCTCTGTGACCTCGGCCTTGGCGAGCTCGATCTCCTCGCGTACCAGCAGCGTTGCCTTCTCGGAGACCTCGGTGATGGCGGTCGCGATGTTCTGGGGCTGCTCTCTGTGCTGCGCCTGCGGACCGTCGCTCACTCCGGCGGCTCCTCATCGAAGAAGCGCCGCCACACCAGGGCCGCTGCGCGCTGGGCGACAATGCTCGACAGCGCCCCCAGGCCAGCCAGCAGGCCGGACCACATCAATCGCTTGACCATGTCGTTCTCCATTCGTGGGAGTGTAGTCCTCGCAGTGGTCGCCTACTCAGTCGTAGAGGCCCCGTGTACCGCCGTACTCGTTCCGTTCCCGGCGGGGCCGGCCTCCAAACCGCCGCATACAGTCTCCACCACGAGCCACTTGGCGCGCTCGAAGTACTCCTCGTTCTCTGGTAACAGGCCGAAGATCCAGCCCGTCAAGAGCTGCTCGATCGCGCCGTAGAAGGCCATCGCCGCGAATGCCGCGTCGATGTCGGCCTTGAAGGCGCCCTCCTCCTGGGCCTGCGTGACGATCTGCGCGATCAGGTTGTATGCCTCGCGGATCTGGCCGATGTGGGTCTGCCCGAAGGAGTTCGCCGCGCGCGTGACCTCCACGATGATCACCTTCATCAAATCGGGGTCGTGGCGGTAGCTCTCGACGATGAAGGATGCGATCGCCCACAGCTTCTCGCGCACCGGGATCGTGTGAGTGTCGACCTCGCGGATCATCTCCAGCATCACGTTCCAGCGCTCCAGGAAGAGCGTATCCAGCACCTCGTCCTTGGAGGCGAAGTAGTGGTACACCAGCCCATATGCCACCCCCGCCTCGTCGGCGATGTCCGAGACGCGGCACGCGTGGAAGCCCTGGCGCGCGAACACCTTCACGGCTGCGTCGAGGATCAGGCGACGCTTGTCGGGGGACTTGGCGCGGGGGGTGCTCATACCGGGGACTCCTGCGTCCAGCGGTAGGCCGAGGGCCGACGATTTGCCAGCGAGGGCAGTTGCGCGCGAATCTCCAGCTGGCGCTCCAGATCGAGCTCGGCCACGATCTGGCCCTCGCGATCCTCGGCCTGCGCGAGCACCACTCCCCAGGGGTCCACGATCATCGAGCGCCCGCCCGAGCGGTGGCCGCCGGGGTGCGGGCCGATCTGGTTGGCCGCCACCACGAATGCCTGGTTCTCGATCGCCCGCGCGCGCAGGAGCACCTCCCAATGGTCGCGCGTGGTGGGCAGTGTGAAGGCCGCCGGCACGACCATCACGCGCGCGCCCCGCACCGCCAGGATGCGGTAGAGCTCGGGGAAGCGTAGGTCGTAGCAGACCGACATGCCCAGCGGCACGCCGTCAGCGCTCTCGCTGAGGACGACCTCCTCGCCGGGATCCTCCAGATCGGACTCGCGATAGCTGCGCCCCTCGATCTCGACGTCGAACATGTGCACCTTGCGGTAGACGGCTGCGACCTCGCCCCGCGGATTGACGTGCACTGAAGTGTTCGACAGCTTCTCGCGACCCGGGGAGGACTCCACGATCGAGCCGGCGATCAGGTCGATCTGGAGCTCGCGGGCGATCTTCTGAGCCCACTCCACCGCCGGACCGTCGAGCGGCTCCGCCGCCGCGCGCAGATCCTCGTCGCCCCCCAGCGCAGTCCACTTCTCAGGCAGTACGATGAGCGTCGCCCCATCCGCCGCCGCCGCGCGCGTGAGGCGATCGGCGGCAGCCATGTTCGCGGCCTTGTCGGCTGTGGAGTTGAGCTGAACGGCCGCTGCTCTCAATGCGCATTCCTCCCGCAGGCTTCCACTCTCGCAGAATAGATTGACTAGTCAGTCAACATCCCAAAGCATAGCGCCCGAGCGCATCGGCAGCCCAGCCGCGGCGACCTGCGCCGGACCGGTTCCGCCGGCGCACATGCCGCTGTTCCGCGGCACCCGCCCGCTCAAGCGCTGGCGCTACGTGGGCGTGTTCTGCGAGGAGCTGATGCTGTGCGCCGCGAGGGTCAACGTGGGTCCGGCGCAGCAGAGCTTCTGGGCGCTCGTCACGCGCGCGGACTCCCGCTTGCGAGAGCGCACCAACACACTCCGGGGCCGCGGCTCGGTTGAGCTCGACGCAGGGCGGATACAGGTAAACGACGGGCCCGTGCGTATCGACCTGACGCTGGAGGAAGATGCCGGGTGGGAGACGACTTGTCCCAATGGCGCCGAGTATGTGTGGACGCGCAAGCAGGCCGGCATCCGCGCGCGCGGCACCCTGACCTTGGAGGGTGGAGCGCCACGCTCGATCGACGCACTGGCCGTGGTAGACGATACCGCCGGCTACCACGCCCGCGTGACGGAATGGCACTGGGCCGCCGGCGTGGGCGTGGACACGGCAGGACGGGCGCTGGCGTTCAACCTCGTGCAGGGAGTCAACGACCCGCCCACCGGCAGCGAGCGCGCCGTGTGGATCGATGGCGTTCCGTACGAGGTCCCCCCGGTGAGCTTCGCCGCCGATCTGACAGAGATCCGCGCAGCGGACGGCTCGAAGCTCGGCTTCATCGCCGAGGCCCAGCGCAGCCGCAGCGAGAACCTACTGCTCGTGCGTAGCGACTACCGCGCGCCGTTCGGGACCTTCAGCGGAACACTGCCCGGCGGCATCGAGCTGGCGCAGGGCCTGGGCGTGGTCGAGCACCACCGCGCGCGCTGGTAGGGGCGACTTCCGAGCGACTTCCGAGCGAGCACCGTCCGCAGGACGCCGGCGTCCCCTGACACCACGACATCCCTCATAGCTGTAAAGCTGGGCGCCGTGAACAGCTCAACCGCGACAAAGACAGCCGCCGCCGGCGCCCAGGTGATCCTCCTGACGCTGGCCGCCGGCCAGTTCCTGATGGCGCTCGACAGCTCGGTGATGAACGTCTCGATCGCGACGGTCGCCGAAGACGTCGGCACGACGGTCACCGGGATCCAGGGGGCGATCACGGCCTACACGCTCGTGATGGCGATGCTGATGATCCCCGGGGCGAAGGTGGGCGCGATAATCGGTCGCAAGCGGGCGTTCATGATCGGCTGCGTCATCTACGGCTGCGGCTCGTTCACCACGGCGCTGTCGCAGAGCCTGCCGGTGCTGCTGTTCGGCTGGTCCTTCCTCGAGGGCGTCGGCGCGGCGCTCATCCTGCCGTCGATCGTGGCGCTGGTGGCCGGCAACTTCCCGGCGGCACGCCGTCCCGCGGCCTACGGGCTCGTGGCCGCCGCCGGGGCGATCGCGATCGCCGTCGGGCCGCTGATCGGCGGCCTCGCGACGACCTATGCGTCCTGGCGCTGGGTCTTCGCCGGTGAGGTCATGCTCGTGGCGGTCATCCTGCTGCTCGCGCGGCGCGCCGAGGACGCTCCCCCCGACCGCCAGCCGAAAATCGACCTGATCGGCGCCGTCCTGTGCGCCGCGGGCCTTGGCGTGTTCGTCTACGGCGTGCTCAAGTCCGGCTCCTGGGGCTGGGTGGCGCCGAAGGCGGGCGCGCCGCAATGGTTTGGAACGTCACCCGTGCCATGGCTGATGGTCGCGGGACTCGTGCTGGTCTGGTCGTTTCTGCACTGGGAGGCGCGCATGGTCACCCGCGGCCGGGAGCCGCTCGTCGATCCGGCGCTGCTGCGCAACGAGCAGCTCAGGGGCGGGCTGACCATGTTCTTCTTTCAGTACCTCCTGATGATGGGGGTTTTCTTCCTGCTCCCGCTCTATCTGTCCGTGGCACTGGGGCTGTCGGCGATCGCCACCGGGGTGCGGATCATGCCGATGTCCGTGACCCTGCTGGCGGCGGCGCTTGGAGTGCCGCGGCTGTTTCCGGACGTCTCGCCGCGGCTGGTCGTACGCGTGGGGATCCTCCTGATGCTTCTTGGGCTGCTGGTCCTGCTGGCGGCGATTGACATCGATGCAGGGGCCGAGATCGTGACCGTTCCACTGCTGCTGGTCGGGCTCGGCCTTGGCGCGATCGCATCACAGCTCGGCGCCGTGACCGTCTCAGCGGTGCCCGACGAGCAGAGCTCGGAGGTGGGCGGGCTGCAGAACACGGTGACCAACCTCGGCGCCTCGCTGGGCACCGCCCTCACGGGGTCGATCCTGATTGCCGTGCTGACGGCGTCGTTTCTGACACACATCGAGATGAGCGACGCGGTCCCACAGCGCGTCAAGGACAGGGCGAGCACCGAGCTGTCCGCCGGCATCCCATTCATGTCAGACAAGCAGCTCCAGGCCGCCGCCAAGGAAGCGGGCGCGAGCAACGAGGTGACTCAGGCGGCGCTCGACGCCAACGCCCAAGCTCGCCTCGACGGGCTCCGCGCTGGCCTCACGGTCCTGATCCTGATCGCGGCCCTCGCGCTTTTCTTCGTCGGGCGAATACCAACGCGACAGCCCGGCTCCGAGCCGGCACCGGCCCCGGCCTAGGCATCGCGCTCGCCGAGCAAGGACAGCTCGGCTCCGAGCCGGCACGAGCCCCGGGCCTGGACATTCGCGCTCGGCCGGCGAGGTCACTGGCGTATGTGACCTCGAAGGTCTATGGTCCCGGCTGGTTTCGATGTTTCGATATTCACCTCGCCCTGCGATGGTGGTCACGAGAAAGGAACTGGTCCATGCTGCGACGGATGACGGACATGCCGGGTGGGACGATCGGCTTCGAGGCGGTCGGGGAGGTCGAGGACGACGATTGGGAGGAGACCGTCGAGCCTGTGCTGCGTCAGGAGATAGCCGAGGGCCGCAATGTGCGGCTGCTCTATCTGATCGGCGCGGGAGCTCGTGAGGTCGAGGGCGACGCGATGAGCGCCGATGCGGGCTTTCGTATGCGCCATGCGACCTCCTACGAGCGCGTGGCCGTGGTCAGCGACGAGGACTGGATGCGCCCCGCGCTGCGTGCTCTTTCCTTCCTGCTTCCCGGCAAGGCCCGGGGCTTTCGCGTCCGCGACCTGGTGGAGGCGAAGGCCTGGCTCGCGGAGGACGGCAGCTAGCTGCAACACGCGGCCTCGAGTGGCAGCTCACAAACAACGAGGGAGACTCCGATGGACATCTTTGAGATCAAGCAGAAGGAAACCGTCAGCAGGGAGGAAGTCGCGGAGCGCCTGCGGCTCCTCGCCGACATGCTCGCTCGTCACAACGACCTGGAGTTCGATCGCGGCGGCATGCATTTCACTGTCCACGTCCCCGATCAGCTGCAGCTCAAGGTCGAGCTCGAGGTGGAGACGGACGAGCGCGAGCTCGAGATCGAGCTGAAGTGGTGATCGCGGCGCGCATCGTCTTCGTGGCCAGCAGACCCGCGGCGATCCCGATCCCTGCGCCGGCTGCGACGTCGCTGGGATAGTGAACGCCGGTATGCACGCGTGAGTAGGCGACGGCGCCCGCGAGCGGAGCGAGCACAGGCGTCAGTACCGGCAGCTCGACGCTCGCGCCGGTGGCGAACGCGAACGCCGCGGCGGTGTGGCCGGATGGGAATGACGTCGACCGAGGCGTGCGGATGAGCGTGGGCCGCAAGCGCGAGAACGGCCGCCGCCGGCGCACGAGCAGCTTTGCCGGGCCGTTTGCCACCGCCGCCGCGATTGCGATTGCGATGAGGCCACGCCCGGCCGCCCTCTGTCCTTCCCGGCCGCCGAACACGGCCAGCACCCCTGCAATGAGAAGCCACAGTCGCGAGTAGTTCGCCGCCCGGGTGGTCGCGATGAGGATGCGATCCAGTGCAGGTGAGCGAGCCCCGAACGAGCGTCTCATCAGCCGGCGGTCAAGATGCTGTACGCGACGCCACATCGTCATCCGGTCTAAGCGTCTGTCGACTGGCTCTCTGACGCCGCGGAACGGCCGCATCAATCCCGCCAGATATTTCGTCGGGGGCCCTTGGGCTCCCGCAAGCAGCGCGACACGTACACCGCCCAACCGCTGCCGAGCAGCAGGCCGGCGATCACGTCGCTTGGATAGTGGACGCCCAAGTAAACGCGAGACGCGGCCACCACAAGGACGATCAGCAGCGCGAGGCCCCCAGCCACGCGGGTCAGCTTCGGCGATGCCCCTGCCGCCGGCAGCACGAACACCAGCGAGAACCAGAATGCGCTCGCCTGCGTTGCATGGCCCGAGGGAAAGCTCGAACCGGTGACCGCCTGCAGGTGCTCCACGGGCGGGCGCGGGCGCGAAACAAGCAGCTTGACCCAGTCTGAGATCAGCATCGCCCCGCCGAGGCTGAGCGCGATCGCGAGCGCCTCTCGGCGCAGGCCCGCCCGGGCAAGCGCCAGGCAGGCGATCAGGGCAAGCGGCACCAGCAGAAATGCGCTGCCCGCCCAGGTGAGCACCCGCGCCACTTCGGTGAGCGCCGCCGCGCGCTGAGCGGCCACGTCGCGTACCGCGCTCAGCTCGGCCGACCCCACCACCGTGCTCCAGAGCTCACCCACCCCCCAGCCGAAGAGCACGAAGACGGCCAGGCCGAGTACCAGCCGCGCGGCCGGGTGGCTCACCGGCCGGCCGCTACCCGTAGAAGCGCGCCCAGGTTGTCCGTGGTGAGCGCCGCAGCCCTGGCGGCCGGTGGCAGGCCGACTCCACTGGGCAGCCGCACCCGCAGCGCCCCTGGCAGCGACGCGAAGCGCAGGGGGGGATCGAGCACGAGCGCCTCGCCATCGAGCCCAACCTCCACCGGGCCCCTGGAGCGAACCTCGAACTCCTGAGTGGACCACGAGAGGAGGCCCGGAAAGCGACCAGCCTGGCCGACCAGCTCGAGCGCGACGAGCTTCGACACGTCGGCAGCGCTGCGCACCCGTGCGGCCAGAACGCCGAGCTTCCCCGTGTCGATCCGCTCGCGCGTGCCCGCGCCGGCGAAGCTCGCCAGCCGATACGGATTGTTCGATACGAGCACGAGCGGCGCGTCGTCGCAGCGACTCCCGTTGGGAGCTGTGAACTCGAGGTCGATCGGCTCTGCATCGGGGCCCAGCAGGTCGGGCAGCATGTCAGTCCAGGTCTCGAGCTTGGCATCGCGGTAGGCATCGGACTGGACGACCTTGGCATAGACGCCGAGCGAGGCGTTGTTGACGAACACGCGATCGTTGACGCGCGCGAGATCGATGCGCCGCTCGACACCGTCCGTGAACGCGTCCAGCGCACCCACGACATCGTCGCGGTCAAGGCCGAGGTCCAGGGCGAAGTGGTTTCGAGTCCCCGCGGGAATGCAGACGTGGGCGATGTCGCGCCGAGCGGCAACCGTCGCCACGAGGGCCTGCGAGCCATCGCCGCCGGCCATCCCGATGACCTGCGCACCGCGTGCAATGGCGCTCTCGGCGAGCTCGAGCAGGTCATCGCCGGGCTGCAGAACAACTGGCTCAATGCCCCGTCGCCGGGCCTGAGCAGCGAGATCAAAACGCTCCGCCTTACCCCCACCCGACTTCAGGTTGATGATCAGTACCGCCGATCCGCCGGCGCCCACCGGCACGAACGCCCCAGCCGCGCCGCCAACCGCCGTCTCCCCGGTCCGCCCCAGTGCGTAGCGCGCGGCGAGTCCGAACACGGCGAGAAGCAACAGCAGCGCGACCAGCACCACCACCCCTCGCCAGTTGGCCACCAGCACCACGATCAGCCCGATCCCGCTGAGCGCGGCGAGCGCGGCGCTCAGCGCTCGCCGCAGGCCGCGACGGGTCAAGGCGAACCAGATGGCCGCGCTGCAGACCAGCACGAGCCCCACCGCCAGCACGGCGACGGGCACATCGCCCGCCAGTGCAACTGCGGCCACCACAGCCATGAGGACCGGCGCGAGGAGCGCAAGGACCGCGGCGACACGGAGCCGCCACGGCGGCCGCACCGCCAGGTCGCTTCCCGGAGTCGCGGGAGTCGCATGCACGGTGAGCCTCATCTTGCCAGGACACGAACGCCCGGCTCGAGGCCTGTGCTCTGTGTTGATTCAGCCGTTGAGGATCTTTGCCTTGGCGGTTGCGAACTCTTCGTCGGTGAGGACGCCCGACTCGTGCAGCTGACCGAGCTCCTTGAGCTTGTCGATCGAGCTCTCTCCCGGCGGCGGCGCGGCCGCCATCTGCTGCGGCTGCTGGGTCGCCTGCTGCTCTTCTTCCTGTCGGGCCCAGCGGCCCTGCTGGCGATGCTGAACGGCCCCGGCGGCGCCGCCCGCGATGGCACCGGTGGCGGCTACACGGGCAACACGGCGAAGTAGTGGCATGTGGTGTCTCCTTCTCGTCTGGGAAGCCGCCTAGGCGGCATCGAGGGCTTGGATGGCGGCAATGATCTCCTGCGTTGGGACCCGCTGGAAGTCCAGCAGCCGCCCCCCGTTGCGGCGCACCGCGGCGGCGAAGGGACCGGCCCAGGCGTTCTCGAAGCAGATCAGCACGGCCGCCTCGCCCGGCTCGAGCACCTCTCCCGCCAGGGTTGCATCCTCGTCGCCGAGCATGCCTGTCCGCGCTCCTTCGAAGACGAGCAGGTCGTCCGCGCCGTCACCGTCGAAGTCGCCGATCTCGAGGCCCGAGACGACGCCCTCAGCGTCCTTCTGGACTACAAGCACATCTATTACCCGGATGATCCCTCGATCCACGAGGTCCACGAACATCGGGATCGCCTCGCCGGTTCGCGGCGCATCCCGAGGGAAGCCGATCACGACGATGTCGATGGGGCCCAGCTCCAACTCCTCGCTGCTCAAGGCTCCTCCTCTGGTTGGTCTGCAGTCCTCCGAGGGATGCCGACCACAGTCGGCTCATCGGGATACTCGCGATGGAGTGTAGCGGGGCATTTGGGCGAGCGCAAAGCTCCGGGCGGCACGCGGGTCGCAGACCGCTTGGCCGCAGACGGCTACGTCGTTAACCACACTCCGATCTGCGGTCATTCCGTGACGACGCCCAATTGTGGTGGGGTAAATTTCTCGTCTCAATGGCGGCTTTGGAACCAGCAGGGGCGCGCTGGGCTTTGCGGGTGGGCGTGCTGGGTGTTTCCCTATTCGCCCTCACTGCATGTGGCTCGAGCGGAGCGGCGAGCGTGGCCGGCAGCCTGAGTCAGACTGCCTCCAGCCGTGCGGAGAGAACGACCGCGACCGCGAGCACGACCGGCAGCACACCCACCGCCACACAGGCCAAGACCGCCACACAGGCCAAGACGGAGCCTTCCCAGAATCCGACAGCGACCGCGTCGGCACTGACAAAGTCGGCGACGCCCGCGGCAGCTCCAACGACTCCCACCACCACGAGCACAACACCGTCCCAGACAAAGACCGTAACTCAGACCAACACGGTGACTGCGCCCCCGAAGACGACGACTGTGACCGCACCCACACAGACAAACACCGTCGTCCAGACACACACCGTCACCACCCCGACTGTGACGAGCACGAGCTCGACGAGCCACGCTCCGGCCGCGGCGGCCGCCGGCGCCGCGGCAGCCGCAAACAAAGAGCCATCCTCCGAATCGAGCGGTCTGCCGGGGTGGGCCTGGGCACTGATCGGCGCTGCCGTCGCCGGCGGCGCGATCTGGATCGTCACCCTGATTCGGCGCGGCCGAAATGACGGTCCACCAAGCGACGGGATGGGAGGCCCGGGGGCAGCTAGTGGCGGGCCGCCGGCACCCAACGCGCCGCCCCGAGCATGAGCGCTCCCGACTCCTGAGCGCCGCCCAGCCGAGCGGCGTGCGAAAGGGCGCCTACCCCCGCCGCGCCCGCTGACGCCCCAGCTCCGCGAGCAGAAGCTTCGAGTGCATCGCCCCGATCAGCTCGCGCAGCGGCTCCGAGCCCGCGGCGATCATCTGCAGCGCCCGCTCCACCTCGACCTCCCCGGCGAGGCGGTCGAGCAGCGCCCGCACCTCCTCCTCCACGAGCGGCTCGAGCGCCTTGCGGTAGCGCAGCGTGTCATACACGGTGAAGCCAAGCGCCTCGTCGTAGCCGCCCGCGCGGAAGGAGGCGATGGCCTCGATGATCTTCACATCATCCTGCGCGTAGCCGCTCTTGTTGGGGCCGAGCACGCCGATCTCGGCGAGGCGCTTTAGAACGAGGTCGGGAATGCCGTAGCGCTCGCGCACCTCCTTCGCGGAGACGCGCCGCTCCTCGGCGCTGGCGAGCGCGCGCTCGAGGATGCGGTCCTCCAGCTCCACCAGCGCGCGCACGCGCTCGGGGTCGTCCTCGAGCACGCGCTTGATCACGCGCAGGGGCATGAAGCGCTCCTCCTGCAGGCGCTTTATCAGCGCGATGCGCTCCACCAGCTCGGGCGGGTAGTAGGCCATGTTGCGGCTCGTGCGCACGATCCCCTCCTCGCCGCCGAGCAGCCCCTCGCGCAGGTAGTGCTTGATCGTGCCCGCGCTCACGCCCGAGCGCTCCGCGAGCTCGCTCATCTTCAGCAGACCCTCCGCGTCCGGCGCGGTGGAGGGGCGACCCACTGAAACCTCTCCCCCTGTCCGTACCGTGGGGCTCATGCCGATCGATTCACCCACGTGGCGCCTGCGCCGCTCACGCCCGGAACGCCGCATTCGCGCCGGCCTGCGCCTGCGCAGGACCCGCCACCGCGCCCGCCTGCAGCAACTCCTCGATCTCCTCCGCCGAGCAGCCGGCTTCGCGCAGCACCTCCACGGTGTGCTCACCGAGACCCGGGCCCGGGCGCTGGGCGTGGTGGCCGGGGGTGCGCGTGAGCTTCACCGGGATGCCCAGCTGGCGCACACCGCCGCTCACACCGGGCTGCTCGATCTCCACGACCATCTCGCGCGCACGCACCAGCTCGGAGTCGAGCGCCTCGTCCAGATCGAGCACCGGCTCCAGGCAGCAGTCGTGCTGCTGGGCGAACTGCACCCACTGCGCGCGCGTGCGCGCCTTGAAGACCTCGCACACCTGCGCGTGCGCATCGGAGCCCGGCCTCTCGAACTGCTTCTCGATCAGGTCCTCTCGCTGCACTCCGCGGCACCACGCCTGCCAGAATTTCGGCTCCAGCGCGCCCAGCGCGAGCCAGCCGTCGGCGCACTCGTAGGGGCGGTAGCAGATCAGCGAGCCCGCCAACTCCAGATCCCCGCGGTGCGGCACGACCCGCTCGGCGAAGTGGCGCCCCGCGACCATCGCCAGCCACGAGAGCGCACCGTCGGCCATCGAGACATCCACGATCTGCCCTTCCGCGGAGCCGGGCTTGTCCGATCCACCATCGCGCTCGTGCAGCGCCGCCAGGATGCCAAAAGCGGCCATCAGCGCGCCCCCGCCCAGGTCGGCGATCTGACCAGCAGCCTGGATGGGATGCCCGCCCACCCCGTCACGCTCACCGGTCAACCCCAACAGGCCCACGAGCGCGAGATAGTTCATGTCGTGGCCCGCCGCCTCGCGCTTGGGCCCGTTCTGACCGTAGCCGGAGATCGCGCAGTAGACGATCCCCGGATTGACCTCACGCATCCGCTCATAGCCCACCCCGAGGCGATCGAGCACGCCCGGGCGGAAGGACTCGAGCACCACGTCGTAGTCGCGCACCAGGCGCAGCAGCACCTCGCGCCCGGCCTCGCTCTTGAGGTCGATGCGGATCGAGCGCTTGTTGCGGTTCAGCGAGAGGAAGAGGGCCGACTTGGCGCTGTCCTCGGCGCCCTCGTAATAGGGGGGCGCCCAACGGATGTAGTCGCCCATGCCGGTGTCCTCGACCTTCAGGACCTCCGCGCCGAAATCGGCCAGCAACAGCGAGCAGAAGCCGCCGGGCAGAAGCCGCGAGAGGTCGAGCACGCGGATGCCCGCGAGGGGCAGGCTCACCGGGGGGGCACCCCCAACAGGGCCCTGGCCTCCTGCACGGTGGCGGGCCGGCGGCCGACGTCTTCGCTCATCTGCCTTGCCTTGGCGACGAGCTCACCGTTGGAGCGCGCCATCTCGCCGTTTGGGAGATATAGATTGTCCTCGAGTCCCACCCGCACCGAGCCGCCGAGGGTGAGTGCGGCGGCCACCAGCAGCCACTGCTGGCGGGAGATGCCGATCACCGCCCAGTGAGACTGGGATGCGCCAGGCCCGCCCCGAGGGATGTTGGACACCATCGCCGCCAGATTGCGAGCGCTCGGGGGGATGCCGCCCGTTACGCCCATGATGCAGTCCACGTGCAGGGGGGTTTGCAGAACCCCCATGTCGATGAGCGGCTCCAGGGAGCCAACGTGACCGATGTCAAAGCACTCGTGCTCGGGCTTGATGCCGAGCTCGCGCATCGCGCGCAGCAGCTCGATGATCTCCTCGAAGGGGTTGGCAAAGACCATCTTGAAGACGAAGTCCTTGCGCGAGCGCGAGTACTTGGCGTAGTTCATCGAACCCATGTTCAGCGCGGCCACCTCGGGGCGGCACTCGCGCAGGTAGGCAATGCGCTTCTCCACGCTCACACCCACGGCGCCGGTGGAGAAGTTGACGATCGCCGCGTCCCCCACCTCGTTGCGGATGGCGTCGCTGATCGCGCGGTAGTCCTCCACCTCGAAGCTCGGCCCACCTTCGGGGGTGCGCGCGTGGATGTGGATCATCGTCCCCCCCTCATCCACGATCCTCCGTGCCTCCGCGGCGTACTCCGCGGGGGTGTAGGGGATCGCGGGGCACTGCTCGCGATTGGCGAGCACGCCGGAGATCGCGCAGGTGATGACTACAGGGTCCTCAACACTCACAATGGCCCCCCTTGCTCTCGCTCATGGCCGGCGCCCGGGCGGGGGGAGGCCGGCTCCTCCCTATCTCAAACGCCTTCATACGGGCACCACTCCATGGCGCTTCCACGGCCGCTGCACGCGCTTGCCCTGCGCCATCTCCAACCCGCGGCAGATCGTGGCGCGCGTCTCGCGGGGATCGATCACGTCGTCGATGAGGTCGTTGCCCGCGGCGATGTAGACATCGAAGATCTTGCGGAAGCCCTCGATCAGCTCGGCCTTCTTGGCGGCGGGATCCTCCGCTTCCTCGACCTGCTTGCGGAAGGCGATCTCCACCACGCCCTCGGCGCCCATCACGCTGATCTCTGCGCTCGGCCAGGCGACGATGAGGTCGGGTTCGTAGGCGCGGCCGTTCATAACGTAGTAGCCCGCGCCGTAGGCCTTGCGCGTGATCACCGTGATCTTGGGCACCGTCGCGTTGGCGACCGCGTAGAGCATCTTCGCGCCGTGGCGGATGATGCCTTCGGCCTCGACCTTCGTGCCCACCATGAAGCCGGGCACATCCATGAGGAAGATGAGCGGGATGGAGTAGGCGTTGCAGAGATTCACGAAGCGCGCGGCCTTGTCGGAGGAGTTGTTATCGAGAATTCCCCCCAGGTGCTTGGGCTGGTTGGCGAGGATCCCCGCGGGGCGCCCGCCGAAGCGTGCGAAGCAGGTGATGATCGTCTTCGCCCACTGACCCTTGATGTCGAGGTACTCGCCGTCGTCGACGATGCGGCGGATTACCTCATACATGTCGTAGGGCTTGCGATTGGATTCGGGGAGCACATCCAGGAGGTCCTCCTCGGCGCGCTCGATCGGATCGCTCACCGGCCGCAGCGGTGGCTCCGATTCGCAGTTCTGGGGCATGTAAGAGAGGTACTCCTTGATCCGTTCGATGCACTCCTCGTCGCTAGCAACCTCCATGTCGCCGACGCCGGATTTGCGGCAGTGCACGCGCGAGCCCCCCAGTTCCTCCTGGGTGACGTCCTCGCCGACGGCCGCGCGCACGAGGTGCGGTCCGGCGAGGGCCATCGAGCCGCGGCCCTTCACCATCGGCACGAAGTCCGCGAGGCCGGGGATGTAGGCGGTGCCCGCAGCGCAGGGTCCCATCAAAGCGGCGACCTGCGGGATCACGCCGCTGGTGATGACCTCCTCGCGAAACAGCGCGCCCGAGCCGGCGAAGAGCGAGCCCGCGGCCTCCTGCACGCGCGCGCCCGCGGAGTCGAGCAGCCACACGAAGGGGATGCGCTTGGTGAGCGCGAGCTCGCGCAGGCGCGTGACCTTGATCTCGCCGGTCATCCCCATCGAGCCGGCCATCACGGTGAAGTCGTAGGCGCATACCGCGGTGAGGCGCCCATCGATCTTGCCGTAGCCGGTGATCACGCCATCCGCGGGCGCCTCCTTGCCGTCCATCGCGCGCTGGGAGAAGTGCGGGCGCCCGTGGATGCCGAGCTCAACGAAGGTGCTCTCGCCTGTGACCTCATCGGTGTCGATCAGCAGCGCGAGGCGCTCGCGCGCGGTGAGCTTGCCCTGCTCGTGCTGGCGCGCGATCTTCTCCTCGCCGCCGCCGAGCTTGATGGCGGCGCGGCGCGCGTGCAGGTCCTCCACGAGGGGACGCAGCAGCGAGGTGGGGTTTGCCGTGTCGGGCATCATGAAAGTGGACAGTAGGAAGTCCTACTTCCTACCTTACCTACTAAAAAAGGCCCACGCCATTCTGTCGTGGGCTCTAAGGCAGCAGCGGATCGAGCACGCCCGCGATCACCTCGGCGTCCGAGCGTGGTTTGCTCGGGCTGCTCTTCGAGGGTCTCAAAGCCGGTGACCTCGATGCCGACGACCTCGCTGGACTCGCCTAGGGCCTCGAGCAGGTCAAGCAGCTTGCCGTCGTCGAAGCCGCCCGCCGCCTTTACCGCGTGGGAGACGGGCATCGTCTTGGGATCCATCACGTCTACGTCGAGGTGCAGGTAGACGGGGGCGCCGTCGAGCGCGTTCTGCATGAACACGAGCGTCTCGAGGCTCGAGCCGATCACGGTTACGCGTGCGCCGCTGAGCCCCTCGCGCTCGCCCTCCTCGAGGTCGCGCACTCCGCACAGCACCACCCGCTCGCCGGGTACGGCGCCCTCGAAGCTCGTCTCCCACAGCCCGCAGGCGCCGGAAAGCGCCATGCCCCCGAGGTAACCGGTGATGGTGGTGTCGGGCGTGTGGAAGGCCGCGTGGCCATCGAGCCACAGCACGCGCGCGTCGGGGCGCATACGCGCCACCGTGGGGAGGGTGGTGAGCGCGATCGCGCCATCGCCGGCCACCACGACGGGCAGCTTGCCGGCGTTGAGCGCGTCCTCCACCTGCCCTCCGGCCTCCAGAAGGCAGCCGCGCGAGGCCGCAAGGTCCTCCTCGTAGCCCTGCGGACGGGCGGGTTGGGGCGAGCCGATCAGGCGCGGCTGCGCGCCGATCTGGCGACCGATGGTGCTCGCGAGCAGTTCCACCCCGAGCGTCGCCGCGCGCGAGCGCTCGGCGGTGCGGCAGCGCATCGCCACGAGCGTGGCCTCCTCGGCGCGGGTGATGGAGGTCATCGCGGCGCTCACCTCCCCTTCCACTGCGGCTCGCGCTTCTCGAAGAAGGCGGTGACGCCCTCCACGATGTCCTCGGTGGAGAGCGTGAGCGAGAGCTGTGCGCGGAGGTAGTCAAGCGCGTCGTCGAGCGGCATGTCCATCTGCCGGCGCATCGCCTCCTTGCCGAGGCGCATCACGAGCGGAGACTTACCCGCCAGCTTCGCGGCCCAGTCGGCCACGAAGGCATCGAACTCATCCGCGGCGACGACGCGGTTGACGATGCCCGCCGCGAGCGCCTGCTGCGCATCCAGGCGCTCGCCCAGCAGGAGCATCTCGTTGGCGCGCTTGCGCGGCACGTTGCGGTAGATGAGCGCCATGATCATGAAGGGAAACGCGCCCACGTTGATCTCGGGCGTGCCGAAGGTGGCCTCCTCGGAGGCGACGATCAGATCGCAGGCGAGCGCGATCCCGAGTGCGCCCGCGAGCACGTGCCCGCGCGCGGCGCAGATGGTGGGCTTGCCGAGCGAGCCGATCAGCTTGAAGAGATCCACGAAGAGCTCCGAGCCGAAGTGCTTGTGCACGAGCGGCACATCCCCCGCGAAGCCCCCCAGGTTGGCGCCCGAGGAGAAGACCCTCTCGTGCGAGGAGGCAAGCACCACGCAGCGCACCCCCTCATCCTCGCGAGCGCGCTGCAGCGATGAGGTGAGGCCGCCGAGGATATCCGCCGACAGCGCGTTGCGCGTATCGGGCTCATTCAGCGTGACCGTGGCCACACCATCGGCCACCTCATACAGGACGCTCCCCGAGGGCATGGCGCGACTCTAATGATCCCACCAGAGCGGCGTTCGCTCCCCGCCCCTCTCCATCCTCGCCCACGGTTACCCTCGGCCGATGGCAAAGAAGTACAAGGATGTGAGAAAGGCGCTCATCGATGCCGGCTGGCGCGTGGTGCGCCAAACCGGTTCCCACGAGATCTGGGCGCATCCCAACCATGAGGCGCGTATCGTCGTCGCGGGGAAGGGCGGCGACACCGTCCCAGGCGGTACGCTCGGTAGCATCAGACGCGCAAGCGGCCTGGAGCATCTTCGATGAGCGAGTACGTTGTGATCTACGAGCAGGCTGAAGATGGCGCTTGGGGCGCCTACATGCCCGACCTGCCCGGCGTCGTGGCGCTAGGCGCCACACGCTCCGTAGCCGCGGAACGCATCAGAGAGGCATTGGCCGCGTACACGGACGATCTGCGCCTACAGGGACGATCGCTGCCTACGCCTCATCACGCCGCCGGCACGATCGCTGCCTGAGCGGGGCGGCGCTTGTCTACACCGCTCGACAAAGACAAGCTCATGTCAGCCGACGAGTACGGGGCGTGGCACGAGACGGCGTACCTGTTCCGCTCACCGGCCAACGCGCGACGCCTGCTCGATGCGGCTGAGGCGGTGGAGCGCGGTGAGACTGTCGAGCACCCACTCGATCGCGCGTGAGGCTGGTCTTCACGCCACAGGGCGAGAGATAACGCTGCCCCCGTCGCGACGGTCGAACTACACCTTGCGGGAGTCCCCGCGCGGCACGCCCCGATCCTCCATCCGCGGCTGGTTACGCGCGGCAAGTAGGAAGTCCTACTGTTTACTTTCCGGGGCGGGTGCGTTAGCTTGAGGAGGCCCCCACGAGAACAAGGAGCCCCACCGATGGCCACCGCAGAGAGCGTGTTGAAGCCCGATCATGAGAGCAAGCGCAAGCACTTCCTGTTCAGCGATGAGCACGAACAGCTGCGCGAGTCGATTCGAAGCTTTGCGCAGAAGGAGCTGGCGCCGCATGCGGATGAGTGGGAGGAGACGACGTTCCCCGACTCGGTGCTCCGGCGCATGGGCGAGCTTGGCTTCCTCGGCCTGGACAAGCCCGAGGAGTATGGGGGCCAGGGCGGGGACTACTACAGCGCACTGGTGCTCGCGGAGGAGATCGGACACTCCAACTCCGGCGGCCTCGCGATGGCCGTAGCGGTGCAGACCGACATGGCGATGCCCCCGATCCTCGCGTTCGGAACGGAGGAGCAGAAGCAGCAGTGGGCGGCGCCGGCGATCGCGGGCACGAAGATCCTGTGCCTGGGGATCACCGAGCCCGACGCGGGCAGCGATGTGGCGGGAATCAAGACGCGCGCGGTGCGCGATGGCGATGAATGGGTGATCAACGGAAGTAAGACCTACATCACCAACGGCCACCGCGCGGATGTGATCGTGCTCGTGACCAAGACCGACCCGGATGTCGGCTATGACGGCTTCACCCTCTTCCTCGTGCCGATGGACACGCCGGGGGTGATTCGCGAGCAGAAGCTCAAGAAGATGGGCATGCACGCCTCGGACACCGCCCTGCTGGCCTTCCAGGATGTGCGGGTTCCCGCCTCGGCGATGCTCGGGCAGGAGGGCCGCGGCTTCTACCACATCATGTGGGAGCTGCAGGGCGAGCGCCTGATCGGAGCGGCCGGCTCGGTGGCGGGCGCGCAGCGGGTGTTCGAGCGCACGCTGCAGTACGCCAAGGAGCGCGAAGCCTTCGGCAAGGCGATCGGCCACTTCCAGGTGATCCGCCACAAGTTCGCCGAGATGGCGACGAAGATCGAGGTGGCGCGCCAGATGGTCTACATGACGGCGTGGCGCAACCAGAATGGCGAGTACCCGGTGAGGGAGATCTCGATGGCGAAGCTCTACGCCTCGCGCATCGCGGTGGAGGTCGCCGACGAGTGCATCCAGATCCACGGCGGCGCGGGCTACATGCGCGAGTACGGTGTCGAGCGCGCGTGGCGCGACCTGCGCCTGAACCGCATCGGCGCGGGCACCGACGAGATCATGCTCGAGGTCATCGGGCGCTCGTACGGGCTTTGAGCAACCCACCCTTCACCGAGGAGCACGAGGAGCTGCGGGCGTCCGTGCGCGGCTTCATCGAACGCGAGCTGACCCCTCATGCAATGGAGTGGGAGGAAGCCGAATGGTTCCCCGACGAGGTCTTCACCAAGCTCGCGGCGCAGGGCCTCCTCGGCCTGAAGTACCCCGAGGAGCACGGCGGGCAGGGCGGGGATTACCTGCACGAGGCAGTGCTCATCGAGGAGCTCACGCGGATCGGCAGCGGGGGGACGGCGGCGGGGATCGGCGCGCACGTGAACATCGCCACGCCGCCGATCTGGAAGTTCGGCACCGAGGAGCACAAGCGCCGCTACCTGGAGCCGGCGATTCGCGGCGAGAAGATCGGCGCGCTCGCGATCACCGAGCCCGGCGCGGGCAGCGATGTGGCGGCGCTGCGCACCCGCGCGACTCCCGTGGAGGGAGGGTGGGTGGTGAATGGCGAGAAGACCTACATCACCAACGGCGTGCGCGCGCACTTCATGGTTACCGCTGTGAAGACAACCGAGGAGGGCGGGCACCACGGAATCTCCTTTCTGATCGTGGAGCGCGGGGAGGGCGTGAGCTCGGCGAAGCTCAAGAAGCTGGGCTGGGCCGCCTCGGATACGGCGACGATCGCCTTCGAGGATGTATTCGTGCCGGCGGAGAACCTGCTCGGCGCCGAGCACGAGGGCTTCAAGCTGATCATGGCCAACTTCCAGTGGGAGCGCCTGGCGATGGCGCTCGGGGCGGTGGGCGCGATGCGGGCGGCGTGGGAGCGTACAGCGCAGTACGCGCGCGAGCGCCATGCGTTCGGAAGGCCGCTGAGCGGACACCAGGCGATCCGCCACAAGCTCGCGGATATGGCGACGAGCGTATACACGTGCCGCTGCGTGACCTACGACGCGCTGCGGCGCTTCGTGAATGGCGAGAACCCCCTGAGGGAGGTCACGATGGCGAAGCTGCTGACGCAGCGCGCGAGCTTTGAGCTGATGGATGAGTGCTTGCAGATCCACGGCGGCGCCGGGTATATGAAGGAGTACTGGGTGGAGCGCGCCGCGCGCGACGCCCGCCTGGGGCCGATCGGCGGCGGCAGCGACGAGATCATGCGCGAGATCCTCGGGCGCATGATGGAGGCCCCGCCGGCGCTGTAGCCGGAGAAGCGTCCAGTCCCTCATTCCCGGCTCATGTTTGCGCTGGATGAGCCGATGCCTCATAGGTGGCGTCCCTTCGCTTCACGCTGCTCTCTGCGGCGGTCCTATGCGCGTGTCTGTGCCCGATCGCCCGAGCGGATGCCGGGCCGTGCATAGGCGCCAACGCGACCCCCAACGCGGGCAACCTCGAAAAGGTCCGCACGGCGACGGTGTGCCTGGTGAACGAGGAACGCGAACGCCATGGCGAGACGGCGCTGCAGGTCAACGCGCGCCTGCAGACGGCCGCGCAGGGCCACTCAGAGGATATGTCGAGTGGCGATTACTTCGAACACGTGGGCCCGCGTGGGGATACGCCATTGGCGCGGATGAAGGCAAGCGGGTACGTGTACAGCAATCGCATCGGTTTCGAAGTGGGCGAGAACATCGCGTGGGGGACGCTGGGCCTCTCAACACCGAGGGCGACGGTGGCGGCGTGGATGGCCTCGTCGGAGCACCGCGCGAACATCCTCGATGCGCACTTCAGAGACACGGCGATCGGCGTCTCCCCCCACCCGCCGGCGTCGCTGGCGCATGGGCAGCCGGGGGCAATCTACACGCAGGACTTCGGCGTGATCGTGGTGGGAACGGCCAGCCGCCACCACGCACGACGGGCGCCTGCCAACGCCAAGCCCTCCCCTCGATATAACCTCCCGCGCTCGACAACCAAAAGGAGAAACAAGGGCTATGGGAGTACTCGACGGAAAGTCGGCCATCGTCACAGGCTCAGCGCGCGGAATCGGGCGCGCCACCGCCGAGCTGCTGGCCTCGCAGGGCGCACAGGTGCTCATCAACGACCTCGACGGCGACGTCGCTGAGCAGGCCGCGAAGGAGATCGCAGGGGAGACGGCGGTCTTCGCGGGAGACCTCACCAAGGGCGATGCCCCCGATCAGCTGGTGGCGAAGGCGATCGATTCGTTTGGGCGCATCGACATCATCGTGAACAACGCGGGCTACACGGTGGATGCGCCGATCCACAAGATGAGCGATGAGCAGTTTCAGGCGATGCTGGACATCCACCTGGTGGTGCCCTTCAAGGTGATCCGCGCGGCCGCGCCGCACCTGCGCGAGCCCGCGAAGAAGGAGCGCGAGGAAGGCGAGGAGATCTTCCGCAAGGTCGTGAACGTCTCCTCGATCTCGGGCACGATGGGCAACGCGGGCCAGGCCAACTACTCCTCGGCGAAGGCCGGCGTGACGGGTCTCACGAAGACGCTCGCGAAGGAGTGGGGCCAGTTCAAGGTGAACGTCAACGCGGTGGCGTTCGGCTTCATCGAGACGCGCCTCACGGCGGCGAAGGTGGAGGACAACACGATGGAGATCGGCGGCGAGAAGGTGCAGCTGGGAATTCCTGAGCAGCTGCGCCAGATGGCCTCGATGCTGATCCCGCTCGGTCGCCCGGGCACCCCCGAGGAGGCTGCGGGCGGAGTGTTCTTTTTGTGCTCGCCGTGGTCGAACTACGTGCACGGCCAGGTGCTCAACATCACCGGCGGCCAGTTCACGGGGATGACGAGCTGAGAAAGAAGAAGGAGCGGGCCGGCAAAGCCGACCCGAGCGGGCCGCGGCGCGGGAGTTCCCTGTGCTGCCGGCCCCTTCTCTGAGGGAACGCGAGCGTGGAGCGAGGCTCTCCCCACCAACTGCCTCTCCGGGAGGTGCGGCAGAGAGAATCCACGCGCCGATCGCTCGCGAATGCGAAGGCGCGGGGAGCCGACGCGCCAAAGCCGAGGGCTGGATAAGATGAGGGCTTATTGGGTCTTGCTAATTGGGGAGGGGTAATGTTGCGAAGAGGTATCGGAAGACTGTGGTTGGTCTGCTTGGCGGCGTTGGTGGCGAGCGTGTGCGTGGTCTCTTCAGGCGCCAGCGCTGAGCCCGCTGCGGTGGCGGCTAGGACGATGGCGTTCAATCTGAACTCCAACCTGCACCTCGTGGGGAGGCCGGGGCACGTGCTCAACGAGCAGGGGACCTTCAGCGGAAGCCAGTCGGGCACGATCGCGATCCGCTTCACCTCCGTGACGTCCACCTCCGGCGAAGCGTCCTTCGTGGCTTACCCCAAGGGCGGCGGCTGGGTGAGCGGTCGCACCAGCACGAAGGGGCGCGTGGTGGGCGGACATGTGTACTTTGGCGGGAGCATGACGATCACCGGCGGAAGTGGCCGCTGGGCGCACGCCTCGGGCCACGGCCTGGGCTTCAGTGGCGTGGTGGATCGGCGGAGCTTCCACGCGACGACGCACATGCAGGGCAACATCAACGTTTAGGGCCGATCGCCCTTAGCGCCTGCGACCCGCACGGTTCGCACAGCGCGAAAAGGAGCATGAGGGCCTATCTTTGATAGGCCCTCATGCGTATCTTCAGAACGATTGGGACTTTGCTCGGCGCAGTCGCGATATTGCTGGGCGCCCTCGGAGGCGCGCCCGGGGCGGCGAAGGCGAACGAGACGGCGAGGCTGAAGGTGGCGTTCTCGCCCTACCGGCTTGGACACAGCACGACGCTGAAGATCTCGCTGCACCTCGGCGTGGCAGGCGCGCCGGGGGCGCTGCCGGCGCCGGTGACGCGCTTCGATATGAAGATCCCGCCGGATATGGAACTGATTGGGAGCAGCTTGGGGCTTGCGATCTGCTCCCCCTCGGTGCTCATCGCAAGCGGCGAGGAGGGCTGCTCGCCCAACGCGCGCCTGGGATACGGGAGCGCTCAGATCGAGGTGCCGGTGGGGCCCGAAGCGGTGCCCGAGGCGGCGGGGATCGAGGCCGAGATGGGCCCGCCGGTGGGCGACGAGGTGGGGGTGCTGCTGTATGCCGAAGCAGGCGCGCCGGTTGCCGCGCAGCTGATCTTCCCGGGGGTGCTCTTTGAAGGGGGAAGCGCGAGCGGACAGAGCCTCAATACCGCGATACCGCTGATTCCCACCCTCCCGGGCGCTCCGGATATCTCACTGGTGAGCTTGAACCTGAGCTTGGGGCCGGATCGGCTGACCTACTACGAACAGGTGCATGGGCAGACGAAGGCGTATCGCCCGCAGGGCATCGCGTTGCCCACGCGGTGCCCGCGCGGAGGGTTCAGGTTCGTCTCGGATATCGGCTTCCAGGATGGGGAGACGGTGCGGGCGAGCAGCACCATCCCGTGCCCTCACACCTAGCCTGGCCTCACGCTGGCGCACCGATGGCCTCGCCGAAGGCGAGGAGGCAAACCGCGGCTCGGCCTCACGCCGGTGCGTGCGCAGTAGCGCCACCAAGATCGAGGAGGCAGCCGGTGAAGTAGGCGCCGGCGGGCGAGGCGAGGTAGGCAGTGACCGCGGCGACTTCCTCCACAGATGTATGCTCGCCGGGCGCGATCGTGACGATGGCGATGCCATGGCGGGCCCACTCGACGGAGAGGGTGCGGGCGAGGTTCTCGAGGCCCGCACGCACCGCTTGGGCGTGTTCCCCGGCGTTGGGCGAGGGGGTCAGGTAGACGATCCGCGCGAGCGGCCGCGCGGAGCCGGGCTCAGGCGCCAGGAACGCAAGGTTGGCGACGGCGCGAGTGATGTTCCACGTGGCGTCCATGCACGCGCGCAGAGCAGTGGAGGTTCCCGTTGCGCGATCGTCGCCGGTCTCATCGCCCACGCTGCCGCCTGGCTCCCTGCGAGTCTCGAGGGCGTGGGCGAACAGACCGGCTCCATCGACGACGAGCACATCGAGGGCGCCCATCTCGGCGCGGGCGTCGGTGACGGCACGGTCCACCACCGCCTCGTCCTCAGCGTGGGATACGCAGGTCGACACCTTGGCTCCCAGCCGCGAGAACGCCTCTGCAACCGCCTCACCATGAGAGGGGGTATCCGCGGGCGATCCGGCAGCAAGCAGCGAAACTCCCTCCAGCAGGCCGGGGCGCAGCAACTTGATGGCGTGCATCACGCTCGTTAGAGGGTATCGGTGGGCGACTCTGCAGCCGCCGCCGCACCCCCCCTCGACCCGCCCAGATCGAAGTAGAGCACGGCGGCGGCGAGCGCTGAGATTGGTGCGGTGAGGACGCCGATGATGACGCGCGCGATCAGCCCCACCCCTGCGCCGGCGGATTCGGCGGCGAATCCGACCGCCCCGCTGAGGAGCCCCACGAGGATGACGAGCAGAAGGATCACAGCGAACACATTCCAGCCATTGCCCCGCACGAGCTCGCGGCTGCGCCCCAGCGCGCGCAGACCCCCGGGCCGCTCGAGCACCACCACGGGCGCGGCGACGGCCCACAGCGTCGCGAGGATGAGACCGGGGACGATGAGCAGGACGAACCCGATCAGGATGCCCACGCCGGCGGCGATCGCCACGAGGATCAACTGGCCGAGAACGGGCGTAACGGCCTGCAGCAGCTGAGCGACACTCGAATCGCGGCGCCCATCGCGAATGTCGGCGACGAGCTCCACGACCATGCCCGTGAACAGCGTGGTGGCAACGAGGCTGAGGATCGCCGCGATGAAGGCCAGACCGGGCGAGGCCGCGATCAGGATCGCGCCAAGGATCACGGCGATCCCCACGACGACGGCGGCGGCGGGCATCAGCACGGCCGCCTGATCCACATAGATCTCAAACGTGCGGCGCAGAACCGCGCCTACATCCACCGTATTGCCCATGCCGCCCCCTATCGCTCGAACCGAAGTGGGCTAACGATACGGGAGGGGTCCGACGTCGTACTGCGATCCGCAACGCCGTGACGCCCGAGGCCCCGCCCATGATCTCCGCCCGCCAGCGCGGAGATTCCCGCCCGGATGCCGTGCTCTCAGGCCACCGCGGCGCCGCTGGGCGAGCGGCGCTCGGCGCGCACGCGCTGTAGAACCCCTTTGCGACCGTGCTCCTCGAGGCCGGCGTAGAGCTCGCGGATCTCCTTGAGGACATCGTCGGCGACGACCTGCTGCTGCTCGCGCGTGGGGTCGGCGACGCGCTCCCAGCGCATCGCGTCGCCATACTGCACGGTGACCTCGGGGAACTGCAGGCGCTTCCAGTTGCGGATCTTCGAGGAGCCGTGGATCGCGATCGGTACGACGGGCGCGCCCGTCTCCAGCGCGAGGCGCCCGATCCCGCGCTTGGCCTCGGTGGCCATTTTGCCGGTGCGCGAGCGCCCGCCCTCGCAGTACATCGTGATCGCGCCGCCCCGCTCGAGGATCGTCTCGGCGGTGATGAAGACCTCTTCGTCGCGTGCGCCGCGGCGCACGGGGAAGACGCCGCCGTGGGTGTACACGAACTGCATCGGCGGCTTGAAGAGCTGGGACTTGGCCATGAAGCGCACCTTGCGGCGGATGTAGCAGCCCATCAGGAAGTGGTCCATGAAGGAGAAGTGGTTGGGCGCGAGGATCACGGGGCCGCTGCCGGGAACCTTGTCGGTGGAGATCGAGCGCGTGCGCAGCAGCGTGTAGGCGTAGAGCGAGGTGAGCAGGCGCGTGGCCTCGTAGCACCAATCGGGTTCGCGCGTACGCGCGCGCTCGTGGAAGCGGTCGAAGTGCTCCTTGGGGCGCGGGTCGGTATAGACCTGTTCGCGCATCGGCGCCAGCTCGCTCATCGCAAATGCTTACCTCGCATCGTCGACAAGGTTACGCGTGCGAGCGACGGGTGGCCGCGGCGAGCCCAGGGTTCTCAGTAGACGCCGGGCAGCAGGCGAGCTGTTCGCTGCATGTAGAGCGCGTATTCGTTGCCGAGCGCCTTCACGAGGGCGCGCTCCTCGACCCTGATTCGCACCACGAGGGGTGCTGTGAAGCCGATCACCATCAGGCCGAGCGAAACCCAGTCGCTTGCGACCAGACCGATGCCGGCGGCGTAGATGATGCTGCCCAGATAGGCCGGGTGGCGCACGTACCGGTAGGGCCCGTCGTTGATCACGCGATGGTCGTCCTGGATGACCACCATGAGTTGGAAGAAGCGTCCGAGCGTGGCAACCGACCAAGCCCTCAGCCCGATGCCCAGCCAGATGACGATGATGCCGACGATCGCCGGCCACCACACCCCCCCGGGCATCGGCGCGGGACTCTCGAAAGCGGCTACAACGGCGCCGACGACGCAGCCCAACAGGATCGGCATGAGGACGTAGAAGGTCCACTCCGGCGAGCTGCGGCCCTTTGCCTCGGGTCGTCCACGCAGACGCGATTCGATGACGGAAGCCATCACCAGGGTTATCGCGAAGAGCCCCCCGGCAATCAGGCTGTGGGCCACGATCGGTCGCACAGACTTGAGATTCTAACCGCCGACGGCTTGCAAATGCAACCCTTGAGCCTTTCCGACACGCCCTTCAGCGAAGACGCGCGCGGGCGAGGGCGAGATGCCAGTCTGCGAGCAGCCCCTCGCGCTCGTCGGCGCCCATCGCGGGCTCGAAGCGAGCCCCCTCGCGCCAGCCCGCACGGATGTCCTCGAGCGTCCACTGTCCGATGCCCACTCCAGCGAGGTAGGCCGCGCCCAGCGCGGTGGTCTCGGTGAGCTCGGGGAGCACCACCGGAGCTCCGAGGATGTCGGCCTGGAACTGCATCAGCCATCCGTTGGCGGTGGCGCCACCGTCGGCGCGCAGCTCTCGGAGCGGCAGCGAGGAGGCGGCCTCCATCGCGCGCACCGCATCGTTGGTCTGGTAGGCGATCGCCTCCAGCGCCGCGCGCGCAAGGTGGGCGCGGCCGCTGCCGCGCGTGAGGCCCACGATCGTGCCGCGCGCGTGGGGATCCCAGTGCGGCGAGCCGAGGCCGGTGAGCGCGGGAACGAAGTACACGCCCCCGTTTCCCTCCAGCGACGCCGCGAGCGCCTCGCTATCGGCGGCGTGCTCGATCAGCCCGAGCCCATCGCGCAGCCACTGCACGGCGGCGCCGGTGACGAAGATCGAGGCCTCCAGGGCGTAGGCCCGCACAGTCCCTGCTCTTCGCCTGCAATCGCCCGGCGCGGCCCGCTCGGCCCCCCTTGTGGGGGCCTCTCCTCTTTCCTTGTCCTCGATCTCCCACGCCACTGTCCCCAGCACTCCGGGCGTCGGCTCGGGAGGGGTGAAGCCGGTGTTGAGCAGAACGAAGGAGCCGGTGCCGTAGGTGTTCTTGCCCATGCCGGGATCGAGGCATGCCTGGCCGAAGAGCGCTGCCTGCTGATCGCCCGCGACGCCCGCCACTGGAACGGCGTGGTCGTGGAGCATCGCGGGGCGCGTCTGTCCCAATACCCCCGCGCTGGGACACACCCGCGGCAGCGCGCGCTCGGGCACGCCGAAGCGCTCCAGCAGCCCGGGGTCCCAGCGGCCGGCGGCGATGTCGTAGAGCAGCGTGCGCGAGGCGTTGGAGACATCGGTGAGGTGCTCGCCGGTGAGCTTGAAGAGCAGCCAGGAGTCGATCGTGCCGAACACCGCCCTGCCGTCCTCGGCGCGCTCGCGCAGGCCGGGGACGTTCTCCAGCAGCCACTGGATCTTCGTGGCGGAGAAGTAGGGGTCGAGCACGAGCCCGGTGCGTTCGCGCACGAGCTCCTCGAGGCCCTCCGCACGCAGCTCCTCACAGCGCGCCGCGGTGCGGCGGTCCTGCCAGACGATTGCATTATGCAGGGGCCAGCCCGCGGCTGGGTCCCACACGCAGACGGTCTCGCGCTGGTTGGTGATACCCACGGCCGCGAGGTCTCCGGGGCGCACGCCGGCGTCGGCGAGCGCCTCGCCCGCGACGGCGTGGGTGACCTCCCAGATTTCGGCGGCATCGTGCTCCACCCAGCCGGGCTCGGGGAAGATCTGCGAGAACTCGCGATAGGCACGTCCGAGCGGCTGCGCGTTCTCATCGAAGACGATGCACGTGCTGCCCGTGGTGCCCTGATCGATCGCGAGAATCATGGACGCTCAAACCTAGAGGACGCGCCCGACGCGCCATCGCAGACGATCGCTCAATCGATGGTGCGAGTCGACACCGCTCGCGACACGCCTTCGCCCAGCGCTACTCGTGCTCGAGTTTCGGCAGAATCCTGTCCAGCCAGCTGGGCAGCCACCAGTTCCAGTCGCCGAAGAGGCGCATCAGCGCCGGAACAAGGACGAGCCGGATCAGGGTAGCGTCGATCGCGATGCCCACCGCCACCGCGAAACCGAGCTGCTTGAGTTCCAGGAGGTTTGCGGTGATGAAGCTGCCAAAGACCACCACCATGATCGCCGCCGCCGCCGCGATCGGGCGGGCGGTGTGCTCGAGTCCCACAGCGACCGAGTGGCGGTTGTCACCGGTGCGCTTCCATTCTTCCTGGATGCGCCTTATCAGGAACACCTCGTAGTCCATCGAGAGCCCATACACCAGCGCAAACACCGTGAGCGGCACGAAGCACTGGATGAACCCGGTGGGGGTGAACACAAACAGATGCCTTCCGTGACCGCTCTGGAAGACGTATACGACGATCCCCAGCATCGCTGCGGTGGCGAGCAGGTTCATCAGGATCGCCTTCACGGCGAGGATCGGGCTGCGGAACACGATGAGCAGGAACAGCAGCGACATGCCCAGGATCAGCCCCACCACGAGCGGGAACTTCGTGGAGGTCTCGTGCGAAAGATCCACCATCACCCCCGTCGCGCCGCCCGTCAGCACAGTGGCCCCCCAGCGTGCATGCAACGGCGGCGAGAGGTCCCTGCGAATGTGCAGCACCAGTTCATTCGCAGAGATGGAGTCATCCGCCACGGCCGTGACGACGCTGAGCAGGACACCTGCGGAGCTGGAGCGTTCGCTCACGCCGGCCACGCGCGGGTCCTGTTCGAGCGTTTCGGTGAGCGACTTGGCGGCCGCCGCCTCGTTTGGGCCCCCTTTTTCGTGTGGGCCGGTGAGGATGATCTGCATCGGCGAAACGGCGCCGGGAGCGAAAGCGTGGGCGAGCACCTGCTCGCCCTTCCCGGAGGGCGCTTCAGAGACAGTGAAGACACCCAGGTTCAAGCCGTAGCGCAGGCCGAGGGCAGGCGCTGCCGCCACCAGCAGGATGGCCGTCGAGGCTACGATCGCAACGATCGGATGGCGCATCACCAGCAGCGCCCACCGAGCCCAGCCGCCTTCGCCGCTGTTCACATCGGCACGGGCATCGGCAGGCTGCATACGCGCCGGGAGCGACCCCCGGTCGATCTTCGCGCCGAGCATCCCGAGCACGGCCGGGAGGAGGGTCAGCGCAGCGAGCAGGGTGCAGGCGACAACAGCCACCACGCCGACTGTAATCTCGCGAAACACCGCGGCCCGCAGCACGAGCATCGCCGTGATCGCAAGCGCGCAGATTACGCCCGAGAAGAGGATTGTGCGGCCTGCTGTGGAGACCGCCACACCCACCGCATCCGCGAGCAGCTCATCGCGCTCGTTCGCCGACTTCGGTACGCCTTCCGCGTTGGCTTCCCGGGTCCGACGCGCGTACTCCTCGCGAAAGCGGCTAACGATGATCAGCGCGTAGTCGATCCCGATCCCCACGCCCACCATCGCCACAATCGAGATCAGGAAGTTGTCGAAGTGGGAAACCTTGATGACGAGCGCGAGCACACCGTATGTGAGCAGCAGGCCGGCTCCCGCGAGGGCAAGCGGGATTGCCGCCGCAACGAGCGAGCCGAGCGCGAAGAGCAGCACGACGAAGGCCACGGGCACGCCGATCGCCTCCGCGCGCTCGACGTCGACCGTCTGCACGTGAACCATGTCCTTGGTGACCGGCGAGTACCCGGTCAGCCAAGCCTGCACCGCCCCATGCGTGGCCGCAGCGGCGTGTATCACGACGCTCTGCAGGTGGCTGGCGTTTTCAAAGCGCTGCTGGGAGGTCCCGCTGAGCGCCACCACAGCCACCGAGGAGTGTTCGTCGGAGGAGATCTGTCCGATCGCTTCCTCGCTGAGGGGGCTCAGGAGGCCCTTCACTCCCCGCCTGTGGGCCAATGTCCCGAGCAGCGAGTCGATGAACTGGGTGTAGGTGCGATCGAGGGCGGTATGGCGGCGGGAGTAGAACACGAGCGCGTCGTCCTCGGAGCCCACGTTGGGAAAGCGCTTTTCAAGCGAGCTGTTCTACGCGTGCGGTCTGCGAGCCGGCGACGCGGTAGTCGGGTGCGCCCAGCGCACCTTGCAGGGAGGGATACAGGGCGCCGGAGAGGACCAACAGAAGAACCCACAGCCCAATCACCAGACGCCTATGGCGAACCATGGCCACACCCCACCCGTGCCCCGTGCGCGGCTTGGCGATACCCAGCTCCTCAGCTGCAATGACGTTCATCGACCCTCCATGACCTTCATCGACCCCTCCGGGTAGACGCGCACGAAGTCCATCAGCTGGCGACCGCGATGGGCGAACCCTGCCAGCGTCCTACCCGTGGCGCGGTGCTCCAGATCGAGCTCCACCTCGCAAACACGATACCCGGCCTGGGCGGCGTCGATCGTCATGCCGATCTCCATCCCGAAGCCGGCTGCGAATGGCAGCAAGTCCTCGAGCGTGCTCGCGCACAGCGCGCGCTGGCCGGAGATCGGGGCCCGCAAGCGAAGGCCGCAGCGTCGACGAATCGCCCAGCGCGCAAACCCGACCGCCAGTCCCACTCCTCCTCCAGTGCGGCGCGCGAAGGCCGCGACGGCCAGGTCGGCCCGTCCCCGCCGCACCTCCTCGACCAGCGCCGCCAGGCGAGCGGCCGACTCTCCAAGGTCGCCGTCGCACAGCACCGCGATCGCATCGCCGGAGGGCTGCAGGCGCTCCAGCGCACACCGCGCGGCCCGCGTCGCGGCAGCGCCTTTGCCGACTGGTCGCTCACAGCTCACGACCGTCGCGCCAGCCGCGACCGCGATCTGAGCGGTCGCGTCGCTTGAGCCGTCGTCGGCCACCCACACGAGCGCGGCCGGGAAGGTCCCGGCAAGCGCCCCCAGCGTGGCAGCCAGACGATCGGCCTCGTTGCGGGCGGTGAGAATTATGAAGGTGTTGGAGGCCATGGATCGGTCGGAGAGGACAGGTATTGTCCCTCCCGGCCGGCATCAGCCGGCGCAGTGGACGACGATGGGCGCCTCTTCGGTGCCCCCTACCGGGCCGATGGCCCTTTCCAGGAGGTTCCCAGGTGGCTGAGGTGGAGGCCCACATCACGGGCACGGTTTGGAAGATCGAGTGCTCGATAGGCGATGAGATCGAGGAGGGCGATACGGTGGCCATCCTCGAGTCGATGAAGATGGAGATGCCCGTGGAGGCCGAAGACTCCGGCACCGTCGTCGAGATCCGCTGCGAGGAGGGACAGGCCGTGAACGAGGGCGACACGCTGGTGGTGCTGGAGTAGTCCTCGAGCCGCCCCGCCGATCGTCGCCTTTGACATCGGGCACGACACGCCGGTCGCGCCGGAGCAGCCCTCGAAACGTCTGCCGATCGTCGCCTTTCACATCGAGCACGACACGCCGGTGGTACCGGAGCGGTCCTCAAGACGCCCCTCGATCGTTGCCTCTGACATCAGGCAGCACGCGGGCCAGCCAGTTCGGCACCCACCAGTTCCAAGCGCCAAACAGAGACATGACCGCTGGAACCAGAACGAACCTGATGAGCGTCGCGTCGAGCGCAATGGCCAAAGCGAGAACGAATCCGAGCTCTTTGAGTTCCAGTAAGTAGGCGGCCGTGAAGCTGCCGAAGACGGCCACCATGATCGCCGCGGCAGCAGTGATCGGCCTTGCCGTGTGCTGCATACCCATCGCGACAGCGAGCCTGTTATCGCCGGTTCGGCGCCACTCTTCCTGCATACGACGAATCAAAAAGACCTCATAGTCCATCGAGAGTCCGAACAGCAGCACGAACATCACCTGAGGCACGCTGATCTGGATGAAGCCCATCCTGGAGAAGTGCAGCAGGTGCCGGCCGTGGCCGTCCTGGAAGACCAGCACGGCAATCCCCAATGTTGCGCCCGTGGCGAGCAGATTCATGAGCACGGCCTTGATCGGCAGAACGACGCTGCGGAAGGCCGCCAGCAGCAGCAGCAGCGAGGGAATCAGGATGAGCGCCAGGATCAGGGGGAACTTTGAGCTCAATTCATTGGAGAGGTCCACCACCTGAGCCGTGACACCCCCAACCAGCACGGCGGGGCCCCCGTGAGCCCGGATCGGTGGCGCGATCTTCTTGCGTATGCGTTCGACCAGCGCTGTAGCCGAAAGGGAGTCCACAGCTACCGAGGGCACCACGATCAGCAGCACTCCCGCCTTGCTGCGGCGTTCACCCACGCCCAGGATTCGCCAATCGGATTCCAGCTCTTCAGTCACACGCTTGGCTGCCGCGTCGTTCACACGAGGGCGCTGGGGACCGGTACCAGTACCAGTCACGACGACCTCAATCGGCGCCACCGCGCCGGGAGAGAGCTTCTGGCTTAGCACCTTCTCGCCCTTGCCAGAAATTGTGTTCGTGTTCTTGAGAACGCTCAAATCTATGCCGTAGCGCAGATGGAGCATCGGCAGTGCAGCCAGGAGGAGCACCGCTATGGCCACGACCATTGCCGAGATCGGGTGGCGCATCATCAGCAGCGCCCATCTGCCCCAGCCTCCGATCCGGCTGCCCTCGGCGTCCGATCTTGCGTCCTGCGGCTGCAGGCGTTTGGGCAGCGCGCCGCGATTGACCCTCGGCCCGAGCAGCGAAAGCGCCGCGGGCAGCAGCGTCATTGCAGTGGCGAGCATGCACATCACTACCACCACCGCGCCGATCGCGATGTCTTGCAGGAAGCGAGAATCGACGATGAACAGGGAAGCCAGCGCAAACGCCACGATCAGGCCGGAGAAGATAATCGTGCGTCCCGAGGTGGCCAGTGCGACGCCGACGGCATGACTGACTCGTTCCTCTTCACGCGCCTGCGGCTCGGAGCGCGCCAGCTCCTCCCGAAAGCGACTGACGATGAAGAGGGCGTAGTCGATGCCGATCCCCAGACCAATCATCGTCATGATCGCCAAGAGAAGGCTGTCGAAGTGAAAGAAGATGGTGAGCAGCGTGAGCACGCCATCGCCGAGAATCAGGCCGGCGAGTGCGAAAAACAGAGGCACGAGCGCGGCGACCAGTGCACCCATCGCCAGCAGCAGGATCACCAGCGCCAGTGGCAGGGCGATCGTCTGCGCACGCTTGGCATCGGCCTTCTGCACTTCACTCGTATCCTTCGCGATCGGCGAGTTACCCGTCAACCACACGCTCACGCCGTTGGCGCCGGCAGCGCGGGCCGCGGCGTCCTGAACGGCACGCGTGCCGTTGAATCGCTGATCGGGAGTCCCGCCGAGCGAGATCGCGCTGATGGCGGTGTGTTCATCGGGGGTGATCTGCCCCACGGCTTCTGAGTCATAGGGGCCGATGACGGTTCGCACACCTTTCTGGAGGCGCAGCGTCCTGTCGACCGTCACAATCACCTTACGAAATACTGGATCGCTCGCTAGATGCTGACTCGAATTGAACACCAGCGCATCGCCCTCGCTGCCGAGACCGGGAAAACGGGTTTCCAGCAGTTGTTCGACGCGAGATGAGTCGGAGTGCCTCACCACATAGCTGGGAGGGCCAAGTGCCTTCTGGAGTGTCGGATAGGCGCCCAGACACAGGCAGATCACCAGCAGATAGCCGCCCAGTACAGCGCGCCGGTGGCGCGCGACGGTGAGTCCCCAGCGATAGAGCCACGAGCGATGGATCTCCGAGTGTGTCGCCGGCTGCTGCTGGTCGCGAGGCGGCTCTACTGGATTCTGCGTGAGTTTGTCTTCTGTAGTCGCCAAGCGATCACCGTTCCTCGACCCGTGAGTCAGTAGTTGTCATTCCATACCTCATGCGAGCGATGCGCAGACGGCCGCCGCAAGGCGCGTAAGCGCCACCACCGCGTCGACGGCCGCCGAGCACAAGAACCGCTAGCCTTTCGCTCCGATGCCCCCCGGCGCTTCCACCCGCGAGCTGGCTGGCGGCAAGCTGCTCGTCGACATGCCCGCAGACGGCGTGGCACGGTTGACGATCGCCAATCCGGCCAAGCGCAATGCGCTCGATCACCCGATTCTGGATGCGATCACGGCGACGGTCGTGGAGTTCTCCAACGAGCAGTCGGACGTCCGCTGCGTGATGGTGACGGGGAGCGACGGCATGTTCTCCGCCGGATACGACATCGGCGAGATCCCGGATGCCGAATTCGAGGAGCGCGCGGAGCGCTTGATCGCGCACCCCTTCACGGAGGCGATCGAAGCTTTGGAGGCGTTTCCCTGCCCCACCCTGGCGGCACTGCCGGGCCACACCATCGGCGGGGGTCTCGAGCTGGCACTGGCGTGCGATCTTCGCATCGGAGTCGAGGGGATCAAACTGGGCATGCCCCCGGCGAAGCTCGGGCTGGTCTACTCCCACATGGGTGTGCGGCGCTTCCTGGATGCAATCGGCGCGGCGCGGACCCGCGAGCTGTTCCTGCTGGGAAACTACATCGACATCTCCACTGCGCTGGATTGGGGATTGGTCAACCGTGTTGCCCCACGCGGTGAGTTCGAGGCGCTCGCGCTGAGGCTGGCCGAAGAACTCGCCGGCAACGCACCGCTTGCGCAGCGAGGCAACAAGCGCGTGATCGCCGCGCTGCTTCACGAGGAGGGCAGGCTGCTGGGAGACATCGAGCAGGAACTGATCGAGCTGCGGCGCGCGTCCTTCGCTTCCCTGGATATGCGCGAGGGGATGCGCGCCTTCGCCGAGAAGCGCCGGCCGCACTGGCAGGGCGAGTAGGGGTCCGCCCCAACGCCTCACGGAAGGGGCGAGCAGAGCTCTATCCCAGCCGCACCGCACCCGCTGGTGGGCGCGCTTTGCCATCGCCCGCGGCCCCTTAGGCGTACGCACGGAAGAGCCTCAGTCGATCCTCGCCGATCGCCGTACGCCTGGCTTGATCTTCGACCCCCAGGCCCTCTTCTGGGGCCAGGCAGAGAACCCCGATCTTGCCGACGTGCTGATTGAGCTGCACCAGCCGCGCGGCCTCACCTGCCTGCTCGAGCCCGAACACATGCGACAACGCTGGGAGAATCTTGCCCTGCGCGATCAGGCGAGTGGCCTCCCATGACTCCTGCCAGTTGGCTCCATGACAGCCGACGATGCGCTTGAGCTTCATCCACAGATAGCGGTTGTCGAATTCGTGCTGATAGCCAGTGCTCGACCCGCAGGTCACGACGGCCCCGCCGCGCCGCAGCAGATAGACGGATGCACCGAAGGTCTCGCGACCGATGCAGTCGAAGGCGATATGCGGATCTTCACCCAGGGCTTGCCTGATCGCCACTCCCACGCGCTTTCCCTTCTCGTTGCCGGAAAGCCCGTCGAGCTCGAGCTCGTCGCGCCGCAGCACCACGTCGCAACCCAGCTGCTCGAGCAGGTTGGCCTTGCGCTCGGAGTTGACGACCCCGATAGCGATCCCTCCGCCATTGCGCACGAACTGGACGGCGTAGCTGCCCAGGCCACCCGTCGCGCCCCACACGAGGACGATGTCGCCCTGCTTGAACTGGGCCCCGCGCGCGCTGACGAGCATCCGGTAGGCGGTCACGGCGCAGAGCGAGTTGCACGCCGCCTCCTCCCACGTCAGGTGCGCAGGCTTGGGCATGAGCTGGTTGGCCTTGGCGACCGCAAAATGGGCCAGGCCCCCGAAGTTGGTCTCAAAGCCCCAGGCCCTCTGGCTCTCGGCGAGCATGCCGTCGACCTGGGCGATCGGGTCCTGGTCGTCGATCCAGCTGGGCGATGTGACCACGCGATCCCCCACCGACCATCTCCGCACGCCCTCGCCCACGCGCACGATCACCGCCGCCGCGTCGGAGCCGATGACGTGCTGGGGTAGGTTGTGCCGCGCATCCCATTTCCCCAGGCGAGCAAAGCGCTCCAGAAAGCGGAACGGGGAGATCGGCTCGAAGGTCGCAGACCAGACGGTGTTGTAGTTGATGGCGCTCGCCATCACGGCGAGCAGCACCTCGTCGGGCGCCAGCTCGGGCATGGGGACCTCGCCGACGTGGATCGACCTGCGCACGTCCTTGTCGGCCACGCCCTCGAACATGTTGTCGTCCTCACGTGAGAGGAAGGCGGCGCGGTAGGTGGAGGGCAACTGGCAGTCGAGCAGCTCCTCTGCGCTCGCGCCGGCGATTACCGCTTCGGGCAGTGTGGTCATGGGGTCCCCTTTCGAGAAGAAGCGAGCGCAAGCCACTCATGGGCTGCCCGCGCGGTTGAATCGGCGCACTCTTCGAGCACCGTGAAGTGATCGCCCGGAACGTCGATGACGGCGAGCGCTGAAGGCCACGAGGCCCTCCATTCGCCGTCAGCAGGCGTGCCGGGCAGCGGCTGCGTGGCCCGGACCAACAGGGTGGGCGTGGCGATCTCCGGAAGCTCGCGATCCTTGAACAGCCGCAGATAGGCGCCCATGGCCGTCAGGCGGACGTCATCCATGGCCAGGTACTGCGCCTCGCGTTGGAACATCCCATCCATGAGCCCGGAGCGGAGGTCGACGAGATCCGCGCTCCCGGGCGCGTAGGAATCGATCAGGATGACTGCGGCCGGCGCCGCGTCGACGCTCTCCAGCCGGCCTGCCAGCGCATGGGCGAGCAAGCCGCCTGAGGAGTAGCCCACGAGCGCAAAGGGCGCGCCCGAGACATCCGGTGCCAGCACGCGGAGCAGCGTCTCGATCGCGATGTCGGCTGTGCCCGGAACGCTCTCGCCCGCGATGAACCCCGGCAGCGCAAGCGCCGACACATCGCAGATGCCGCTGAGAGACCTGGCGAACCTCGCGAACTGGTGGGGACCTGACATCGCAAGCAGAGAGGGGATACAGATCAGGGCGGGGTCCGCCGTGCTCCTCAGGCCAGAACCCGCCGTGCCCTGCGGGCCGAGAGCCGCGGCACCGTTCGGGCCGGTACCTGCCTCATCCCTCAGGCCGGGAGCCGCCGTGCCGTTCAGGCTGAGCCCCGCGCCATCCCCCAGGCCGGGGGCCACCGCGCCTCGCGAGAGCCGAACCGGCGCTGGAGCCCGCTCGGGCTCCAGCGGAGCTGCGAAGGAAGGACGGAACCTGGAGACATCCAGGAGCATCTGCATGAACTCGCCGGCCTCCCCGAGATCGTGCGCTGCGCGCAGGAGCGATCCGATCATGCCGGCCGACTGGCTGTCGGTGGACCCATCCGCAGCGCCGGAACCATTGGCCTGGCTGCTCTGCCCAATCCGCCCGGTCTGCCCAAGGGGACCGTCCGGGCCGGGCTGATCCGAGCTCTCTTCGCCTGCGCGCTCCAGCAGAGCCAGCAGATGACCGGCGAGCGCGGTGGGGTCAGGGTGATCGAACATGAGCGTCGGGGGCAGCGCCAGCCCGGCGATGGCGCTGAGGCGGTTGCGCAGCTCCAAACCGGTCAGCGAGTCCAGGCCGAGTTCGAGGAAGGCCCGCCGCGCGTCGATCGCCTCGGGAGAGGCGTGGCCCAGGACAACCGCCGTCTCGCCGCGGACCGCATCGAGCACTATGCGCGGGCGCTCCTCTCGAGGCGCATCGGCAAGACGCCGGGCCAGCGATCCACCCGATGCGTCCGGCGTGCGGCGTGCGGGGGCACGAACGAGATTGCGCAGGACCGATGGGACGCCCCCATCCCTAGCCAGGGCCACCAGCGCGAGGGGATCGAAGCGAATGGGAATCGCCAGGGCCTCCTCCATCGCGAGCGCGGCGTCGAACACCTCGAGGCCTTGCTCGGCGCTCAGCTCGAGGCTGCCCATACGCGCCATCCGCCGCAGGCCGGCCTCGTCCAGCCGGACGCTGGCGCGGCCGTTCTGCGCCCACATGCCCCACGCGAGCGAGATCGCCGGGAGGCCGCGCGCGCGACGGTATGACGCCAGCGCGTCGAGGAACACGTTGCCCGCCGCATAGCTGGCCTGGCCCGGAGTTCCGATCGTGCCGGCACCGGAGGAGAAGAGCACGAACGCCGACAGACCCAGGTGCTCGGTGAGCTCGTGCAGATGCCATGCGGCATCTACCTTGGGGGCCATCACACGCTCCATCCGCTCGGGGGTCAACGAGCCGATTACGCCGTCGTCGAGCACCGCCGCGGCGTGCACGACCATGCTCAGCGGATGCTCGGCAGGCACGTCGTCGAGCAGCGCCGCCAGCTCATCGCGCCGGGATACGTCGCACGCCGCCAGGGTCACGCGGGCGCCCATCGCCGTCAACTCCGCCTCGAGCTCGATGGCGCCGCCGGCCCGCGGACCGCTGCGGCTGGCGAGCACGAGGCTGCGCACGCCGTGCTCGGCCACCAGATGCCGGGCGAGCAGGCCGCCCAGCTCACCGGTGCCACCGGTTATGAGCACCGTGCCGCGCGGGTCGAACGCAGGGGCGTCGATCGCCGGATATTCCATCGGTGCGAGCCGGGGAGCAAGCAGGCGCCCGCCTCGTAGGGCCAGCTGTGGCTCCTCGCAGGAAAGCGCGGCGGTAAGCGCGCGCCACGAGGCGTCCTCACCGTCGAGATCGAGGAGGGCGAAGCGTCCGGGGTTCTCGGACTGCGCCGAGCGCACCAGGCCCCAAATTGGCGCGGCGGCCAGCCCCATCGTGTCCTCGCCGGGGACGGCCGCCACCGCGCCGCTTGTCGCCAGCACGAGCCGCGAGGCGGCGAGGCGCTCATCGACAAGGAACGCCTGCAACGACCGCAGCACATGACAAGCAGCCAGGCGCGCCACCCCGGCGATCCCACCGTCGTCCTCCTTCGCCCCTGCGGTAAGAGGCCGACTCTCAATGGAGGTGCAATCCATCAACACCACTGCTGGGATGGCGGCGCCAGACGCAATGGCCTCACACAGGGACTCGACATCTGGGTGCGCCTCACCGGCAACCCCCACCGCCTGGAGCGCGCGGGCGAGACCGGCGTCCCCGGCTCCCACCATTGCCCACGGCGCCGAGGCCAGAGCTGGAGATGGGGGCGAAACAACAGTCCAATCGAGGCGATACAGCGACTTCCGCTGACCCCCGAGCGCCTCTTCGAGCTGCCTGCTCGAGACCGGCCGCGACAGCAGCGAACGCAAGCAGGCGACCAGCGACCCATCTCCGTCGACGGCCATCAGCGAGATCGCATCGGCCCCCACCCGGGAGAGGCGCACGCGCAGCGAAGTCGCACCGCTGGCATACAGGCCAAAGCCCTCCCAGGAGAAGGGAAGCCGCGCGCCGAGATCATCCCCCAGGCCGGCCATCGCGGCCTGCAGCGCGACGTCGAGCAGCGCGGGGTGCAGGACGAACCGAGTGGCCAGGTCGTGTTGGTCCTCGGGCAGGGCGACCTCGGCGAATACCTCCTCGCCGCGGCGCCACACCGCGCGCAGCCCCTGGAAGGTAGGCCCGTAGTCGTAGCCCGTCGCCGCCAGGCGGTCGTAGAAATCGTCGATCGGCACCGGTTCCGCGCCGCGGGGCGGCCAGGCGTTCAAGCCGAGCGATGCGGCCTCCTCGCGTAGCGCCTCCTGCTCGCCCGCAATCTGCGCGCCGGCAACCAGGTAGCCACTGGCATGGCAGGTCCATGCCGCCGCCGGCCCGCTCGACAAGCCGTCACCGGCAGCCACCTCGGGGCGCGAATGAATGCTGATCGCGCGCCGCCCTGACTCCTCAGGCTCGCCGAGTGAGATCTGCATTTGGACGCCACCCTGCTCGGGTAGCACCAGAGGAGCCTCCAGTGCGAGCTCGGCGATCTCCTCGCAGCCGACCTCGGCGCCGGCGCGCAGCGCGAGCTCCACGAAGGCGGTGCCGGGGAAGAGGGCCATGCCCATGCAGGCGTGATCTGCAAGCCAGGGATGGGTGTCGAGCGACAGCCTGCCCGTAAACAGCCAGCCCTCGCCGTCGGCGAGCGCAAGCGCGGCACTCAGCAATGGATGGTGGGCCGCGGCCTGCCCCGCCGAGCTCATGTCTCCCGTCCCCCCCGCGGCTGCCTGCAACCAGTAGCGACTGCGCTGGAACGCGTAGCGGGGCAGCTCGACACGCTTCGCGCCGGAACCGGCGAACACGGCATCCCAGTCGACGTCGACGCCGCCCACCCACGCTTCACCCAGTGAGAGGAGAAAACGCTCGAGGCCGCCCTGCTCGCGGCGCAGCGAGCCGACGACCGCCGCGTCCTCGGCGGCGTCCTCGGCGGTTTCCTGCACGGCCACCCTGAGCACCGGGTGCGGACTGATCTCGATGAACGTCCGGCATCCCCGCGCGAGCAGAGTGCGGATGGTCTGCTCGAAGCGAACGGGCTCGCGGGCGTTGCGATACCAGTACTCGGCGCCGAGCTCGGCCGTATCGAGCAGCTGCGCGGTGACTGTCGAATAGAAGGGCACCTCGCCAGATCGGGGAGCGAGCGCGGAGCACGCCTGCAGCAGCTCCTCGCGGATCGCCTCGACCTGCGGGGAGTGCCCGGCGCCGACGGCGGCGGCGATGCGTCGTACACGAACGCCTTCGGCAGCACACTCCTCCAGCAGCTCCTCAACCGCCTCGACCTCGCCGGAGACGACGAGCGAGGACGGCCCGTTGACTCCGGCGATGACCGCCCGGCCGCCCCACTGCTCCAAACGCGGCTGGAGCTGCTCGGCGCGCAGCGCGAGCGAGGCCATCGTGCCGTGACCGACGACCAGCCGCATGAGCAGCTGGCTGCGCAGCGCCACGACCCGCGCGGCGTCCTCCAGCGAGAGCCCTCCCGCGATGTGGGCCGCGGCGATCTCGCCCTGGGAGTGACCGACGACGATGTCGGGCTGCACACCGCAGGCTTGCCACAGCGCGGATAGGGAGACCATCACGGCGAACAGCACCGGCTGCACCACGTCGACGCGATCGAGTCCGGGCGCGCCGGCGGCGCCACGCAGGACACCCTCGAGCGACCAGTCGACGTGGGGCGCCAGCGCGTCGGCGCAGGCTCGCATCCGCTCGGCGAACACGGGTGAGGAGTCGAGCAGCCCCAGCGCCATCCCCTCCCACTGGGAGCCCTGGCCGGGAAACAGGAACGCCACCCCGCCCGTGGCGGCTCCCGCAAAGCCCTCGACGAGGCCGACCGCGGATTGCGCGGCGGCGATGGCGCCGAGGCCTGCCACGAGCTCCGGCCGGCCGCCGCCGATGACGACGGCACGATGCTGGAAGCTCGCGCGAGTGGACGCGAGGGAGAAGCCGACATCGGCGGCGGTCAACTCAGGGCGGGGCTCGACGTGCTCGAGAAGGCGCGCGGCTTGATCGCGCAGAGCGTCAGCGCCGCGGCCCGAGACGACCCAGGGCACAACATCGCCGAGACCGACGGCGTCCGGGGAAGGGTCCACGTCGGCAACCGCGGGCGCCTCCTCGAGGATGAGGTGCGCGTTGGTGCCGCTGACCCCGAAGGAGGAGACGCCGGCCCGTCGCGGGCGCCCATTGGCCTGCCAGGGCAGCGCCTCGGTCAACAGCGAGACGGCGCCGGCCGACCAGTCGATTTGCCGTGAGGGCTCGTCGACGTGCAGCGTCCCCGGCAGCACGCCGTGGCGTAGAGCCATAGTCATCTTGATCACGCCGGCCACCCCCGCCGCGGCCTGCGCATGCCCGATGTTGGACTTCAGCGAGCCGAGCCACAGTGGTTGGCTGCCCTCTCCGCGTCCCTGGCCATAGGTCGTGATCAGCGCCTGCGCCTCGATCGGATCGCCGAGGGTGGTACCCGTGCCATGCGCCTCCACCACGTCGACATCGGAGCCCCGCAGGCCCGCGTTGGCGAGAGCCTGGAGGATGACCCGCTGCTGGGAGGGGCCATTGGGCGCAGCCAGCCCGTTGCTGGCGCCGTCCTGGTTGACGGCGCTGCCCCTCACTACGGCAAGCACGGGGTGAGCGAGGCGGCGCGCATCGGAAAGCCGCTCGAGCAGCACCAAGCCGACGCCCTCGGCCAGGCCGGTGCCGTCGGCGGCCGCGGCGAACGCCTTGCAGCGCCCGTCCCGCGCGAGGGCCCGCTGGGAGCTCGAGATGACGAACAGAGCGGGCGTGGCCAGCACCGTCACACCGCCGGCCAGCGCCAGCGAGCACTCACCTGAGCGCAGCGATTGACACGCGAGGTGCAGGGCCACGAGTGAGGAGGAGCACGCGGTGTCGACGGTCATCGCGGGGCCCTCGAGGCCGAAGGTGTAGGCCACGCGGCCCGAGACGACGCTGCCGGAGCGGCTGGTGGCGACGTAACCGACGAGGTCGGCGGGCACACTCTCAGGCGAGCCGATGCCATAGTCCTGTGAATTGAGCCCGGCGAATACGCCGGTTGGGCTTCCGCGCAGCGAGCCTGGATCAATACCGGCGTCCTCGAAGGCCTCCCAGGCGGCTTCCAGCAGCAGCCGCTGCTGTGGATCCATCGTCAATGCCTCGCGGGGGCTTATGCCGAAGAATCCCGGATCGAAGTCGGCAGCGTCGTGGAGGAAGCCGCCCTCACGCGTGTAGGTGGTGCCGGCGCGATCGGGATCGGGGTCGTAGAGAGCCTCCAGATCCCAGCCACGATCCTCGGGGAAGCCCGAGATCCCGTCGCCCTCCGTCGAGATCAGCTCCCAGAGCTCCTCGGGGGAGCTGACCCCGCCCGGATAGCGGCAGCTCATCCCCACGATCGCAATCGGCTCCTCGGAAGCCGCCCTTGATGCCACGACGGAGACCCGGCCGGAGGTTCCCGCGAGCTCGCCCAGCAGATGGCGGGCCAGCGCGGTGGGATTGGGATGGTCGAAGATGAGGGTGGCCGGCAGTCGCAATCCCGTCGCGAGCGCGAGACGATTGCGCAGCTCAACGGCCGTGAGGGAATCGAACCCGAGATCCTTGAACGCCCGCCGCTCCTCGATGGCCTGCGCTGAGGCATGCCCCAGTACGGCGGCGGCCTGAGCGCAAACGAGGTCGACCGCCACCCGCTCGCGCTCGGCCTCGGACACACCGGCAAGACGCCGCGTGAGGGATCCGGCGGCGCCGCCCCCCGCACGGGGGGAGCGCGCTCGTGCGATACCGCGCAGCAGTGGCGGTACGACATCGCTCCGAGAGGCGGCGCGTAGCGCCGCGGGATCCACTCGCATGGGAATCACGAGCGCCTCATCCGCCGCGAGCGCGCGATCGAAGAGCTCGAGCCCTTCGGCGGCGGAGAGCGGCATGTTGCCCACACGCCCCAGACGCGCGAGGTCGTCCTCGTCGAGATGACTGGCCATCTCCCCGGCTGCCGCCCACAGGCCCCACGCCATCGAGGTGGCGGGCAGGCCACGCGCGCGCCGGTGGGCCGCGAGGGCATCGAGGAAGGTGTTGGCGGCGGCGTAGTTGCCCTGACCCATGCTGCCGGCCGCTCCGGCAGATGAGGAGAACAGCACGAATGTCGACATGGGCAGGTTCTCAGTCAGCTCGTGCAGGTGCCACGCCGCGTCCACCTTGGGGGCCATCACACGCTCGACCTGCTCGGCGGTGAGGGAGCCGATGACGCCATCAGACAATACGCCCGCGGCGTGTATCACCGCATCCAGGGGGTGCTCCTGGGGCAGCGACTCGATCGCCGCGCGCAGCTCCTCGCGATTGGACGCATCACAAGCGGCAAAGGTGACGGTCGCACCGAGCTCGACGAGCTGCGCCTCGAGCGCGTCCGCCCCCGGCGCCGCCGATCCGGAGCGGCTGAGCAGCAACAGGTGACGCGCGCCGTGCTCGCTGACGAGATGCCGCGCGAGCAGGCCGCCCAGGCTCCCTGTGCCACCGGTGATCAAGACGGTGCCCTGCGGATCGATCTCGGATGGCAGGGCCAGGACGTTCTTGCCGATGTGCCGCGCCTGGGCCATGCAGCGGAAGGCCTCGGGCGCACGGCGCAGGTCCCACGTGGTGAGCGGCAGCGGCCGCAGGGCGCCGTCCTGGAACAGGCCCAGCACCTCGCGGAGCATCTCCTGGATGCGCTCCATGCCGGCCTCCATGAGGACGAACGCCCGGTAGGCCACGCCGGGATGGCTGCGGGCGACCTCGCCGGCGTCGCGAACATCGGCACGGCCGATCTCGATGAAGCGCCCGCCGCCGGGGAGCAGATCGAGCGAGGCGTCGACGAATCCGCCGGTGAGGGAGTTGAGGACGACATCCACGCCCCCTCCAACGGTTGCGCGCAGGAACCGCCCGCTGAAATCGAGCGAGCGGGAGGAGGCCACGTGCGCCTCGTCCAGCCCAAGGGACATCAGGGCTCCCAGCTTTTCGGGACTGGCGGTCGCGAACACCTCGGCCCCGAGGTGGTGCGCCAGCTGCACTGCGGCCATGCCGACGCCGCCGGTCCCAGCATGAACCAGCAGGCGCTCACCGGCGCGTAGCCCCGCGAGGTCGAGGAGGCCGTGGTAGGCGGTGAGGAACACGGTGGGCACGGCCGCCGCCTCGGTGAACGACCAGCCATCGGGGATGCGAGCGAGCAGACGGCTGTCGGTGATGGCGAGGGATGCGAAGCCGGCGAAGAACATGCCCATAACGCGATCGCCGACGGCGAGATCGCCTACCCCGGGGCCGATCTCCACGACCACTCCGGCGCCCTCGCTGCCCAGGGCGGCCTCTTCGGGGTACATGTCGAGGGCGATCAACACATCGCGGAAATTGAGACCGGCGGCGCACATGGCAACGCGAACCTGCCCCTCGGCGAGGGGCTGCGTGGCGTCGCCGGCCGGAAGGAGCGCGAGGCGATCGAGCGTGCCTCGCTCTTCGATGTCCAACCTCCAGGCCGCGGTGTCGGCGGGTACAGACAGGAGCTCACTGGAGTCGACCGGCGCGAGGCGCACGGCCAGGACCTCGCCGTCGCGCACCGCCAGTTGCGGCTCATCCGAGGCGAGCGCTCTCGCGACAGCCCCCGGGAGTGCGCTCCACGAGGCGTCTCGGGAATCTACATCGACCAATACGAAGCGACCGGGCTCCTCGGACTGGGCGGAGCGCACGAGCCCCCAGATCGGCGCGGCGGCCAGCTGCGGCACATCCTCGCTCCGGTTCACCGCCACCGCGCCAGAGCTGAGCAGCACGAGCCTAGATCCGGCGAGGCGCGGGTCGGCGAGCCAGGCCTGCAGCAGCCCCAACAGCCACTGCGTGCACGCAGTGGCTGTCCTGGCGACATCCCTGGCACCCGCACTGCTTCCTCCGCCCGCACTTTCCCCGGCGCCGATGTCCACGTCCCTCTGGGCGCCGTCCGCCCCGTCAGGGTCCTGGGCAAAGTCTCTGCTCCCCTCCAGGGTGCAGTCCACGAACACCACCTCAGGCACAGCGGCGCTCCCGTCGATTCTCTCCTGCAGGGACCCCAGGTCCGCATACACCCCGATCCCAGCGGCGTTCCCGCCGAGCGCATCCGCGAGTCGGGTGGACTCACCGCCGAGCAGCGCCCACGCCCCGGCCGGGGCGGCCGGCACAGGCGCCGGCGGGGCTGGGAGAGGCACCCAGTCCAGGCGGAAGAGCGACTCCTCCTCGGAGCCCTTGCGAAGGCCGTCGAGGTGCTCGGGGGAGACCAGCCTCGAGACCAGCGAATCGAACGAGACGACGAGCGCGCCGCTGTCATCCACTGCCGCCATCGACACCGCGTCGGCGCCCGCGGGAGAGAGCTTCACCCGCAGAGAGGACGCTCCGGTGGCATGGATGCGCACGCCGCTCCAGGCGAACGGGAGGCGCACCCGCGGATCCCCCGCCCCCCCGCTTCGGCGTGCAGGGCCGCGCCCGCGGCGTGCATCGTGGCGTCGAGCAGCGCCGGGTGTATGCCGAAATGGCTCGCCTCGGCTTGTTGTTCGTCGGGCATGGCCACCTCGGCGAACACCTCCTCGCCTCGCCGCCAGACGGCCGTGAGCCCCTGAAACGCCGGCCCGTAGTCATAGCCCTGCCCGGCCAGGCGATCGTAGAGATCGTCGATCTGGATGGGGTCCGCGGCGGGTGGGGGCCACGTTCCTGCAAGCTCTGCCTCTGTCGCTGCCAGGGCCGCCGGCCTGCTCTGGATGGCCTGGGCGGAAGTGAGCGTGCCGGTGGCGTGGCGGGTCCATGGCTCCCCTTCGCCTGCGAGCCCATCCACTGGCGTGCCCTCCACGCGAGCATGGATGCCGAGGGGGCGCTGCCCAGAGTCCTGGAGCTCGCCGACGGAGATCTGTATCTGCACGCCGCCGTGCTCGGGGAGCACCAGTGGGGCCTGCAACGTGAGCTCCGCCAGCTGCCCATACCCGACTTCTCTGCCGGCGTGCAGCGCGAGCTCCACGAACGCCGCACCTGGGAGCAGCACCACGCCCATCACCGCGTGCTCTGAAAGCCACGGGTGGGTCTCAAGCGAAAGGCGACCGGTGAACAGCCACCTCTCGCCATCGGCCAGCGCGACCATCGCGCCCAAGAGAGGGTGACCGGCGCTGCCCAGACCGGCCGATGCGAGATCCCCGACACCCCCCGCGGAAGGCTGCAGCTGGTAGCGCTCGCGCTGGAAGGCGTAGGTCGGCAGACCGACGCGCTTGGCGCCGGACCCTCTGGACACCCGACCCCAGTCGACCTCGACGCCGTGCACCCACGCCTCGCCGAGCGAAAGCAGAAACCGCTCCAGGCCTCCCTCGTTGCGGCGCAGCGAACCAACGACCAATACGTCCCCAGGACTCTCGAGAACATCATCTGCGGTCTCCTGCAACCCGATCGCGAGCACCGGATGCGGGCTTACCTCAACGAAAGCCCTGTAGCCGTCACCCAACAACGACCGCGTGGCGTGCTCGAACAACACCGGTTCACGCAGATTGCGAAACCAATACTCACCACCAAGCTCAGCCGTATCCAACAAACCCCCCGTCACAGTCGAGCAAAACGGCACACCACCCGACACCGGCACGATCCCCTCACACGCCCCCAACAACTCCCCACGAATCTCCTCAACCATCACCGAATGAGACGCATAACCCACCGGGATCTCCCGCGCCCGCACACCACCACCCACAAGCTCCCCAAGCAAACCATCAAGCGCCACACGCTCACCCGACACAACGACAGAGCCCGGCCCATTGACAGCCGCAACCGAGACACCCTCCCAGCACTCAAGCCAACCCCCCAACTCCTCCACACCAAGAGCAACCGACACCATCCCCCCACGACCCATCAAACCCACCAACGCCTGCGAACGCAACACCACAAGCCGCGCCGCATCCTCCAGCGAGAGCCCTCCGGCGATGTGGGCCGCGGCGATCTCACCCTGCGAATGACCAACCACCACAGCAGGACGAACACCACACGCCTCCCACAACCCCGCCAACGCAACCATCACCCCAAACAACACCGGCTGCACCACATCCACACGATCCAACCCCGGCGCACCCTCCACACCCCGCAACACACCCTCAAGCGACCAATCCACAAACCCACCAAAGCCTCACCACACTCACCCAAACGCTCAGCAAACACCGGCGAACAATCAAGCAACTCAACCGCCATCCCCCGCCACTGCCACCCTGACCACCAAACACAAACACAACGCCACCACCACCAACACCTCCGGCCGCGCCACCCACGACACCCTCCACCACACCGCACTGCAGGCTCCCCACGGCCAAGCTCTCAAACCCACCAACAACTCTCACGCCCCCCACCCACGACCACAGCCCGAGACTCCAAACCGGCCGGCCAGCCAGGGAAAACCCAACATCCACCACACCCAACTCCGGATCACCCCCGACACACTCACAACAATCGCCCCGCCTGACCCCGCAAACCACCAACACCGCGACCCGACAACAACCCACGGCACCACACCACCAAGCCTACACCAACAACAGCACCCCCACCAGCATCCACATCCACCTCGACAGGCGAACCCCCACTCTCGACGACGTCCTCAACCTCGCGAGCGGCGGCTACCCCAACGACCATCTGCCGGCAAGCCCTCACCCGCCGGGACATCCGCCAACGGCGCCTCCTCGAGGATCACGTGCGCGTTGGTGCCGCTGATGCCAAACGAGGACACCCCCGCACGACGCGGACGCCCGTTGACCTGCCAGGGCGTCTCCTCGGTCAACAGCGACACGGCGCCCGCCGACCAGTCCACCTGCCTGGATGGCTCGTCCACGTGCAGCGTCCGCGGCAGCACACCGTGACGCATCGCCATCACCATCTTGATCACGCCCGCCACGCCCGCGGCGGCCTGCGCATGACCGATGTTCGACTTGACCGAGCCGAGCCACAATGGAGCCTCTCCTCACGACCCTGCCCGTACGTCGCCAGCAGCGCCTGCGCCTCGATCGGATCGCCAAGCGTGGTGCCCGTGCCATGCGCCTCCACCGCGTCGACCTCGCCTCGACGGACAGCCGGCGTTCGCGAGAGCCTGGACGATCACGCGCTGCTGGGAAGGACCGTTGGGCGCTGTGAGCCCATTGCTCGCGCCGTCCTGGTTGACCGCGCTGCCACGCACCACAGCCAGCACGCGATGCCCAGCGCGCCGCGCATCGGAGAGCCGCTCCAGCAGCACCACGCCGACACCCTCCGACCAGCCCGTGCCGTCGGCGCCGTCGGCGAACGCCTTGCAGCGCCCGTCGCGTGCAAGGCCACGCTGGCGGCTGAACGCGATGAACACCGCCGGGGTGGCCAGCACCGTCACGCCACCGGCAAGCGCCAGCGAGCACTCGCCCGACCGCAGCGCCTGACACGCCAGGTGCAGCGCCACCAGCGAGGAGGAGCAGGCGGTGTCGACGTCACCGCGGGCCCCTCCAGACCGAAGGTGTAGGCGACGCGACCGGAGAGGATGCTGGAGGCGCTGCTGGTGGCGAGGAATCCGTCGACCTGGGCGCCGGTGGACCCTTGCAGGATCGCGCCGTAGTCCTGGGAGCATCGACGCCCGGCGAATACCCCGGTCGGGCTGCCGCGCAGCGACGCGGGGTCCATACCCGCGTCTTCAAACGCCTCCCACGCGGCTTCCAGCAGCAGCCGCTGCTGAGGGTCCATCGCCAGCGCCTCCCTGGGGCTTATCCCAAAGAAGCCGGGGTCGAACTCCCATGCGTCATCGAGGAAGCCGCCGTCGCGCGCGTAGCTGGTGCCGTGGCAGTCGGGGTCGGGATCGAACAGGCTCTCCAGATCCCATCCCCGGTCATCGGGGAACCGGGTGATCGCATCGGTGCCGGCGTGCACCAGCTCCCACAGCCCCTGCGGCGAGCGCACGCCGCCCGGATAGCGGCAGCTCATGCCCACGATCGCGATCGGCTCGGCGTCTCGCTCCTGCAGCTCGTGCAGGCGCCGGCGAGTGTCGTGCAGGTCGACGGTGACGCGCTTGAGGTAGTCGAGCACCTTCTCCTCGTCCGCCATCAGCGCACCTCCCCCGGCATGGCGATATCCCCCAGATGGCGCAACTCAGGACCCCAGTTCCTTGTCGATGAAGTCAAGGACTTCGGCGGCTGTGGCCGACTCGATCTTGCTCGCGAGGGTGGCGCTGCCGTTTGTGAGCGCGCCGTCGCGCAGCTGTAGAGAAGCGCCTGGAGGCGCTCGGCGACCCGCGTTCGCTCCTGCTCGTCCGAGGCGATCGAGGAGATCGCGCGCTCGAGCCTGTCGAGCTCGGCGTTCACGGCCGCCCCCGGGGGTGGCTGCTCGGGGGCTACCGCATTCACCAGGTGGAGGGCGAGCGCAGCGGGGTTGGGATGGTCGAAGATGAGGGTGGCCGGCAGGCGCAGACCCGTCGCGCGCGCCAGACGGTTGCGTAACTCCACGGCGGTGAGCGAGTCGAACCCGAGATCCTTGAACGCCCGCTGACCCTCGATCGCCTCAGCCGAGGCGTGCCCCAACACGGCGGCGGCCTGAGCGCGAACCAGCTCGAGCGCCACTCGCTCCCACTCCGCCTCGGGCACCCCGGCGAGACTCCGCGCCAGAGACCCCGCAGCAGCTTCGCTCCCCGCTCGCGGCGCGTGCGCCCGCACCAGGCCGCGCAACAGCGGTGCAACGACCTCGCCTCTGGACGCTGCACGCAACACCATGGGGTCCAGGCGCATCGGGACAACCAACGCCTCATCCACGCCAAGCGCGCCGTCGAAGAGGCCGAGGCCCTCGGCAGGTGACAGCGCTCCAAGGCGCGTCAGGCGCCTCCGGTCGGCCTCGTCCAGATAGCTCGCCATGCCACGCTCCTGGGTGGCCCACACTCCCCACGCCAGGGACGTGCCGGGCAGCCCCTGTGCACGCCGATGTGCGGCCAAGGCGTCCAGGAAAGTGTTGGCCGCCGCATAGTTGCCCTGCCCCAGGCCCCCGAACAGACCGGCGGATGAGGAGTACAGCACGAAAGCTGAGAGGGGCAGGCCCGCTGTCAGCTCGTGCAGGTGCCAGGCGGCATCGACCTTCGCGGCAAACACGCGATCCACCTGCTCTGCGGTCAAAGAGCCGATGACGGCGTCGTCGAATACGCCCGCGGTGTGCACGACCATGCTCAATGGGTGCTCTGCCGGTAGAGACTCAATCGACGCCCGCAGCTCGTCGCGGTCGCCCACATCGCAGGCCGCGAGCGTGACGGCGGCACCCATCCCGGCGAGCTCGGCCTCGAGCTCTGAAGCCCCGGGCGCCTCCGGCCCGGAGCGGCTGAGCAGCAGCAGCTGACGCGCGCCGTGCTCGCCGACGAGGTGCCGCGCGAGCAGGCTGCCCAGTCCCCCGGTGGCGCCGGTGATCAGGATCGTGCCCTGCGGGTCGATCGCCTGGGGCGAGATCGGCATCTCAGACACGAGGGGCATCAGGCGGGGCGTCAAGGCATCCCCGTTGCGCACCGCCAACTGCGGCTCGTCCAACCCGCAGATGCCTGCCAGGACATCCCACGAGGCCTCATCGTCGTCGACGTCGACCAGCACGAAGCGCCCGGGCTCCTCCGACTGCGCCGTGCGCACCAGGCCCCAAACTGGAGCGGCGGCCAGACCGGAGGCCTCCTCGCCCGGATTCACGACCACCGCGCCACTGCTCACCAGCACCAGAGCGGACCCGGCAAAGCGCTCGTCCGCAAGCCACGCCTGCAGCAGGCCCAGCAGCCAGCGTGTGAGCATGCCCGCGATGCCGGCGACATCCACCATAACGGCACCGTCCACCGCAGCAGCAGCACCCTCAACGCTCTTCTTCTGCCCATCGAGCGTGCAGTCCACGTACACCACCGCGGGCGTCGAGGCGCCTTTGTCGAGGGCCTCGCCGAGGGACCTAACGTCGTCGTACAGCTCGACGCCACCCCCGCCCGCGTCCAGGGCACCGGCAAGACGAGCGGCCCCGGCGCCCAGCACAGCCCGCCCGCTTTCAGCGCCGCCCGTCGCCGCCGAGGGGGCGGCGGGGACGGGGATCCAATCCACGCGATACAACGACCTCTGAGCATCCCTGCGCAGGCCCTCCAGATGCTCCGCCGAGACGGTGCGCGAGACCAGCGAGTCGACCGCGAGGACCGGCGCGCCGCCGACGTCCACGGCAACCAGGGACACCGCGTCGGCGCCCGCCGAAGAGATTCTCACCCGCAGAGACGAGGCCCCCGTGGCAAAAAGCTCCACACCGCTCCAGGAGAACGGGAGGCGCGCCCGAGGCCCCTCCTCACCCGTGTCCTCCTCGTGCGAGCCAGCCCCGGCGGCTTGCAGCGCGGCGTCGAGCAGGGCGGGGTGCACGCCGAAGCGGCCCGCCTGGAAGTACTCGTTCTCGGGCAGGGCGACTTCGGCGAACGTCTCCCCCTCTCCCCGCCAGACGGCCTTGAGCCCTTGAAAGGCCGGCCCGTAGTCGTAGCCCTGCTCGGCGAGGCGGTCATACAGGCCGTCGATGTCGATCTGCTGCGCGCCAGATGGGGGCCAGGTGCCGGCCAGCTCCTGCACTCGCTGCCTCTGTATCGAGCGCTCGTCGACGGATGTCTCGCTGGGTGAGAGCATGCCGGCTGCGTGGCGGATCCAGGCGTGATCCGCGCCGGCGAGGGTCTGCATCGAGGAGGCGCCGTCCGGGCGCGAGTAGATCTCGATCGAGCGCTGCCCCGAATCGTCGGGCTCGGCGAGGGATATCTGCAGCTGCACGCCACCGTCCTCAGGGAGCACCAACGGGGCCTCGAGCGCCAGCTCGGCGATGTGCTCGCAGCCCACCTGCTTCCCTACTCGCAGCGCCAGCTCCACGAACGCCGCGCCGGGGAGCAGCGCGACGCCCATCACCGCGTGCTCGGCGAGCCAGGGATGGGTGTCCTGGGAGAGGCGCCCGGTGAACAGCCAGCCCTCGCCATCGGCCAGCGCAACCGCCGCGCCCAGAAGGGGATGATCCGCCGCAGCCTGCCCGATCGAGACTGGATCGCCAGCACCCGAAGCCGTTGCCTGCAGCCAGTAGCGCTCGCGCTGGAAGGCGTACATGGGCAGATCCACGCGCGTGGAGCCCGAGCCCGCGAACACCGCCTGCCAGTCCACGCTCACACCGCGCACCCATGCCTCGCCCAGCGAGAGCAGGAAGCGCTCCAGCCCACCGTCCTCACGCCGCAGCGAGCCGACGGCGACCACACCCGCAGCATCCCCCAGCGCGTCCTCGGCGGTCTCCTGCACTGCAACCCCAAGAACAGGGTGCGGGCTGATCTCTGCGAATGCTCGGTGACCCTCGCCCAACAGCGAGCGCACAGCGTCTTCGAACAACACCGGTTCACGCAGATTGCGAAACCAATACTCCCCATCCAACTCCGCCAGATCAACGAACCCACCAGTCACCGTCGAGAAGAACGGCACATCCCCCGAAACCGGCACGATTCCCTCACATCCCTCCAGCAACTCCCCACGAATCTCCTCGATCATCGCCGAATGCGAGGCGTAACCCACCGGGATCTCCCGCGCCCGCACACCACCCTCGACGAGCTCCCCAAGCAAACCCTCGAGCGCCGCACGCTCACCTGAAACCACCACCGAGGAAGGCCCATTCACCGCTGCGACACCAACGCCCTCCCAACGCTCGAGCCAACCCCCCAACTCCTCCACACCAAGCGCAACCGACACCATCCCCCCCCGACCCATCAAACCCACCAACGCCCTACTACGCAACACCACAAGCCGCGCCGCATCCCCCAACGACAAACCACCCGCCACATGCGCAGCCGCAATCTCACCCTGCGAATGACCAACCACCACACCCGGCCTCACACCACACGCCTCCCACAACCCCGCCAACGCCACCATCACCCCAAACAACACAGGCTGCACCACATCCACACGATCCAACCCCGGCGCACCCTCCACCCCACGCAACACACCCTCGAGCGACCAGTCGACAAACCCACCAAGCGCCTCACCACACAACCGCAGCTCGCGAGCAAACACCGGTGAACTGTCAAGCAACTCAACCGACATCCCGCGCCACTGACCACCCTGACCTGAGAACACAAAAACAACACCACCACCAGCTACGCCCTCATCGACCACACCCTCGACAACCCCTACCGCCGGCTCTCCCCCAGCCAACCCAGCCAAACCCGTTGGCAACCCCACACCATCGCCAACGACCACGCCACGATGCTCAAAAGCCGCGCGATCCGTCAACGACAACCCGATATCCAGCTCCGAATTGCCCCCGAGGCTCTCCAACAACCGCCCCGCCTGAGCCCGCAGGCCACCAACACCACGACCTGACAGAACCCACGGCACCACGTCACCAACACCCACACCAGCGACAGGCAGGCTCTCACCTCAGCGAGGACCGACCCATCGTCTTCGCCAGCAGCCACACCATCCCCAGAGACACCCTCCAGCACCGGCGCCTCCTCGAGAATCACGTGCGCGTTGGTACCGCTGAGGCCAAACGAGGACACCCCGGCCCGCCGCGCATGCCCATTCACCCTCCAGGGCACCTCCTCGCGCAACAGCGAGACTGCGCCCGCCGACCAGTCCACCTCACTGGAGGGCTCATCCACGTGCAAGGTGCGCGGCAGCACGCCGTGACGCATCGCCATCACCATCTTGATCACACCCGCCACACCCGCCGCGGCCTGAGTGTGACCGATATTGGACTTCACCGACCCGAGCCACAGCGGACGGCCCTCCACACGATTCCGGCCGTAGGTCGCCAGCAGGGCCTGCGCCTCGATCGGGTCGCCGAGCACGGTGCCCGTGCCGTGGCCCTCGACCACATCCACCTCCGCCGCGGAGACATCCGCATTGGCCAACGCCTGGGCGATCACGCGCTGCTGGGAGGGTCCGTTCGGCGCCGACAGCCCGTTGCTCGCGCCGTCCTGGTTCACCGCGCTGCCCCGCACCACAGCCAGCACGCGATGCCCGGCGCGGCGCGCGTCGGACAATCGCTCCAGCAGGAGCACCCCCACGCCCTCGCCCCAGCCGGTGCCATCGGCGCCATCCGCAAACGCTTTGCAGCGCCCGTCACGGCAAGGCCCCGCTGGCGGCTGAAGACGACGAACACCCCGGGGGTGGACAGCACCGTCGCACCGCCGGCCAGCGCACGAGCACTCGCCCGAGCGCAACGCCTGACACGCCAGGTGCAGCGCCACCAGCGAGGAGGAGCAGGCGGTGTCGATCGTCACCGCCGGGCCCTCCAGGCCGAAGGTGTAGGCGACGCGACCCGAGAGGACGCTGCCGGCGTTGCCGGTGCCGAGGAAGCCCTCCAGATCGGCGGGCGCCGAGCCCCGCGCGGCCAGACCGTAATCCTGGGAGCCGATCCCGGCGAACACCCCGGTGGCGCTGCCGCGCAGCGAGGCTGGGTCCACTCCGGCGTCTTCGAAGGCCTCCCAGGCGGCCTCCAGCAGCAGCCGCTGCTGCGGGTCCATCGCCAGCGCCTCGCGCGGACTGATCCCAAAGAAGCCGGCGTCGAACGCGCCGGCGTCGGTGAGGAAGCCACCGTCGCGCACGTAGCTGGTGCCACTGTATCGGGATCGGGGTCGAACAGGCCCTCCAGGTCCCAGCCCCGATCGGTCGGGAATCCCGAGATCCCATCGGCGCCTGCATGCACCAGCTCCCACAGCTCCTGCGGCGAGCGCACGCCTCCGGATAGCGACAGCTCATGCCCACGATCGCGATCGGCTCCTCGACCGCTCGAGCCGACACAGCCGTAAATGCCTCGCGCTTCCACGCCCCATGATCTCGCCCAGTAGGTGCTCGGCGACCGCCGCCGTCGTGGGGTGATCGAACACCAGCGTCGCCGACAGCTGCAGGCCGGGCGACGGCACTCAACCGGTTGCGCAGCTCGACCGCCGTCAGCGAGTCGAACCCGAGCTCCTTGAACGCTCGCCCGACATCGACCGCCTGCGCCGAGGTGTGTCCCAAAACGCCGGCCACCTCGGCACGCACCAGATCGAGCACAGCCGCACGGCGCTCACGCTCGGACAGCCGGAGAGGCGCCGCGCCAGCGACGCACCGGTCGGATCGAGCGCGCGGCGCGCGGACGTGCGGATAGCCCGCGCAGCAGCGCCGGCAGCGATGCCCTGCCTTGGCCTGCGCGCGCAGGGCGGGAATGTTCAGGCGCACCGGTAAGAGGAGGGCGCTGCTCATCGCAGTGGCCGCGTCGAACAGCGCTAGGCCCGCCTCGCTTGACAGCGGCGCCACACCCAGACGCGCGACCCGAGCCAAGTCGGCCGCGCTCATATCACTCGTCATCCCGCCGGCCGTGCCTTCGGCGCTGTCCCACAGGCCCCACGCCAGCGCGGTGCCGGGGAGGCCCAGCGCGCGACGATGGGCTGCGAGCGCATCGAGGAAGGCGTTGGCCGCGGCGTAGTTGCCCTGCCCCGCGGCGCCGAACGTGCCGGCGGCCGAGGAGAACAGGACGAAGGCTGAGAGATCCATGTGCTCGGTCAGCGTGTGCAGGTGCCAGGCGCCATCCACCTTCGGCGCCATCACACGATCCGTGCGCTCGGGCGTCAGCGACGCGATCACGCCATCGTCGAGCACCCCCGCAGCGTGCACCACGGCCTGCAGCGGATGCTCGTCGGGCACCTGCCCGAGCAGCGCCTCCAGCGCACTCCTGTCAGTGACGTCGCATGCCACGATCGCGACCCGAGCGCCCATGGACTCGAGCTCGGCCGCCAGCTCCGCGGATCCCTCGGCACCTGGCCCGCGGCGGCTGGCCAGCACCAGGCTGCGCACGCCGTGCTCGCTTGCCAAATGCCTGGCCACCAGGCTGCCCAACCCGCTGGTGCCGCCGGTGACCAGCACTGTGCCCGAGCCGAACGGGCTGACGGTGTGAGGCACAGTCCCCACGGCTGCCAGTCGCGGGACCAGCACGGCACCGCCACGCAGCGCCTGCTCGTCCTCCTGCCGGCAAGCGCCGCGCCCAGCGCACGCCATGACTCCTCCAGACCGTCCACGTCGATCAACACGAAGCGCCCCGGATTCTCGGACTGCGCCGAGCGCACCAGGCCCCACAGTGAAGAGCGCCGGCCAGATCCGGCACGCCCTCGTGGGAACCCACAGGAACCGCGCCGCGAGTCACCACTGCCAGTCGCGACGCGACGAAGCGCTCGTCGGCGAGCCAGGCCTGCACAAGCCCCAGCACCCGTGCGGTGCTCGCGCGCGCTGCCTCGGCGACGTCCTGGTCGTCCGCATACCCTCCAGCACCAGCCTCGCCGCCCCCGCCAACGTCCCCTCCTGCCTCCGCATCGCCCGCGGCCGATGTGCAATCCGCCACTACCAGTGAGATGGGGGCACCTCCGGCGATAGCCTCGCCCAGGGCCCCCAAGTCGGGGTATGCCTGCGCATCGATCCCCTGCTCGCCAAGCACCTCCACGAGCCCCGCGTCCTGCGCGCCGATCAAGGCCCAACCGCCTTCGGCGGCTGAAGCCTGCGGCGCAGCGGCCGCGACCCAGTCCAGTCCGAACAGCGATTGCCCGTCGGCCAGCTCCAGAGCGTCGCTCAGGAGAGCGTCATCCGCCGAGCCCGCCGCCCGCGGCCATGTCGGCGCCCGCCCCCGACGCCGGCCAGCCAGTAGCGCTGCCGCTGAAACGCGTAGCTCGGCAGCTCCACCCGCGTCGCGCTCGAGCCGGCGAACATCCCGGCCCAGTCGAGGTCTGCCCCGCGCACCCATGCCTCCGCCAGGGCGCTCAGCAGCGCGGGGGCCTCCGGACGCTCGCCACGCAGCACCGGGACCGCGAGGATCGTGGCGCCGGCTTCAGCTGCGCCCGAGGAAGCCTCTCCGCCATCCTCCTTTACGCCGGCCAGACGATGCGTGTGTCATTGCGCTGAGCACACCATCGGGCCCCGCTCCAGAAAGCTCCTCACCCCCTGCGCGTGCAGGCAGCGCACGCCGTCGAGGAAGCGCACCGGCCGGCGCACATGGCGGACCCAGTCTCGGGCGCGCAGATCTCCTGCGCGGAGAGCACCTCGCCGGTGACGTTCGAGACGATCGGGTGCGCGGCGCCGCGAACGACACTCCCTCCGCGACCTCCCGGAACTGCTCGAGCATCCCGTCCATGCGCGGCGAGTGGAAACGCGTGCGAGACACGCAACTGCTTTGTCTTCGCCCCTGCTCCCGCCACGTCTGCGCCAGCTCCAGGACCGTGTCCTCGTCGCCGGAGATCACCACCGAGCGGGGCCGTTGACCGCCGCCAGCGCAACGCGATCCTCCAGGCCGACCAGCGTCGCCAGGACCTCCTGCTCGGAGCACTGCAAGGACACCATCGCGCCACCCTCCGGCAGCGCCCCCATCAAGCGGCCACGTGCACCGACGAGCCGGCAGGCATCCTCGAGCCAGAAGACTCCGGCCACGTATGCTGCCGCGAGCTCGCCGATCGAATGACCCAGCAGAAGGCCCGGGCGAGCACCCCACTGCGCCAGCAGCCTGAACAGCGCGACCTCGAGCGCGAACAGCGCGGCCTGCGTGTATTCCGTGCGATCGAGCAGCCCCGCTTCAGCCGCGGCGCCATCCGCGAACAAGAGCCCCAGCAAGGAGCGTCCCAGGACCTCGTCCAAGCACTCGCTCACCTCATTCAGAGCGCCTCTGAAGATGGGGGAAGCCTCGTACAGCTCCCGGCCCATCCCCACGCGCTGCGCACCCTGGCCGGTGAACAGGAATGCGAGGCTACCGGCGCCCGCCACTCCCGCGACGACGCCCCCCGTTCGTCCGCCCACGGCCACCGCGCTCAAGCCGTCGAGCAGCTCCTCGCGAGCACTGCCCAGGACCACCGCGCGGTGCTCGAACGCCGCGCGCGCCGTCAGTGAGAACGCGATATCCGCTGCAGCCAGGCCCGGGGCATCCTCGACAGACGCCAGCAACCGCTCGGCCTGGCCTTGCAGGCCGCCCACACCCCGGCCGGACAGCACCCACGGCAGCACACCATCGATCACGCCGTGAGCGACCCCGTCCCCAGCGACATCCACAGCCGCCCCGGAGACACCACCAACACCCCCGCCGCCGGCAGCGACGGCCCCGCCACCATCGGCCGGCAGGCTCTCACCCTCTGGGGCGTCCCCCAACGGCGCCTCCTCGAGGATCACATGCGCATTGGTGCCGCTTACGCCAAACGAGGACACCCCGGCGCGCCGCGGCCCACCCTCTCCGGGCCAGGGCACGTTCTCGGTCAACAGCGACACCGCGCCCGCCGACCAGTCGATCTCTCGCGATGGCTCACCGATGTGCAGGCTCCGCGGCAACACGTCGTGGCGCATCGCCATCACCATCTTGATCACGCCCGCCACGCCCGCCGCCGCCTGCGTGTGACCGAGGTTGGACTTGATCGAGCCGAGCCACAACGGGCTGTGCCCCTCACGTCCCTGCCCATAGGTCGCCAGCAGCGCCTGCGCCTCGATCGGGTCACCGAGCCGCGTGCCCGTCCCATGCCCCTCGACCGACATCCACATCGACCCCGGACAGCCCCGCGCTCGCCAGTGCCCGCGCGATCACGCGTTGCTGAGAAGGCCCATTTGGCGCCGTCAGGCCATTGCTCGCGCCGTCCTGGTTCACGGCGCTGCCCCGTATGAGCCCCAGCACGCGATGACCCAGGCGCCGCGCGTCGGAGAGCCGCTCCAGCAGGAGCACGCCGATTCCCTCGCTCCAACCGGTCCCATCCGCACCGTCGGCATAGGCCTTGCAGCGGCCGTCGGGCGCGAGGCCGCGTTGACGGCTGAAGTCCACGAACGCAGTCGGGGTGGCGAGCACCGTCACGCCCCCGGCGAGAGCCAGCGAGCACTCCCTCGCGCGCAGGGCCCCACACGCCAGGTGCATCGCCACCAACGAGGAGGAGCAGGCGGTGTCCACCGTCACCGCCGGTCCCTCCAGGCCAAGGGCATAGGCCACCCGGCCCGAGACGATGCTGCCCAAGCTGCCCGTCGAGCGATACCCCTCGAGCTCCGGCCCGTAGGCCAGGCCATAGTCCAGGACGCTGACCCCCGCGAACACCCCCGTCTCGGTGCCGAGCAGGGCGTGCGGGTCGATACCGGCGTGCTCGATCGCCTCCCATGAGACTTCCAGCAACAGACGCTGCTGGGGATCCATCGCGAGCGCCTCCCGCGGACCGATCTCGAAGAAGTCCGCGTCGAACTCTCCCGCGTCGTGGAGGAACCCGCCCTCGCGCACGTAGCTCGTCCCCGGATGATCGGGGTCGGGGTCATACAGGCCCTCCAGTTCCCAGCCACGGTCAGCCGGGAACGGGGATATCCCGTCGCGACCCGCACAGACAAGCTCCCAAAGCGCCTGCGCCGAGCGCACGGCGCCGGGGTAGCGGCAGCTCATGCCCACGATCGCGACCGGCTCCTGCCGGCGCTCCTCCACCTCGCGCAGGCGGCGGCGAGCCTTGCGCAGGTCGACCGTGACTCGCTTGAGGTATTCGCGGAGTTTCGCGTCGTCGGTCATTCAGAGCCACCTCGGCCAGCGCGCGGGATGTCGAGATCGGCGCGGCTCACAACGCCTCTCCCAGCTCCTTGTCGATGAGGCTGAAGATCTCATCGTCGCTGGCCGCCTCGAGGTCCTCCTCGTCGGCTTGCACGTGACCATCCAACCTCGATAGGAGCGCTTGGAGGCGAGCCGCGACGCTCGCTCGCCGCAGATCATCCGCGGCGATCGCCGGGAGCGCCAGCTCGAGCTTGTCGAGCTCCCCGTCCGCCGCCAGGGCTGCGCCGCCGTCAACGCCGGCCTCGCCCAGCAGATGAGCGGCGACCGCCGCAGGGGTGGGATAGTCGAACACAAGGCTGGCCGGGATCGACAGGCCGGTCGCGGCCTTGAGGCGGTTGCGCAGCTCCACGGCGGCCAGCGAGTCGAACCCGAGCTCCTTGAACGCACGCCGCTCCTGCACCGTGGCGGCCGAGGGATAGCCCAGCACCCGCGCGACCTCGGTGCAGACGAGCTCGAGCACGAGCTGCTCGCGCTCCTGCTCCGGAACCTCTGTCAGACGTCGTGCCAGCGACTGCTCAGTCGTATCCGCCGAGTGCTGCAAGGGCACGCGGATCAGACCCCGCAGCAGCGCCGGAGCCATCCCTTCCTTCATCTGCACACGCAGTACCGCGGAATCCAGGCGCGCCGGGACCACCTGCACCTCGCCTGTGGCGAGCGCCGCGTCGAACAGCCCCAGACCCTCACCGGCAGCGAGCGCCTTCATACCCGAGCGCGCCAGCCGGGCACGAGCGCCCTCGCCGAGCTGGTCGGCCATGCCACCGATCTGGGCCCACTGCCCCCACGCCAGCGAGATACCCGGCAGACCCCGCGCGCGGCGATACCCCGCCAACCCGTCCAAAAACGCATTCGCCGCCGCATAGCTGCCCTGCCCCGCAGCACCAAACACACCAGCAGCCGAGGAGAACAACACAAACGCCGACAAACCCAACCCCTCCGTCAACTCGTGCAGATGCCAAGCCGCATCCACCTTGGGAGACAGCACCCCATCCACCCGCTCCCCCGTCAAGGACTCAACCACCCCATCGTCGAGAACGCCCGCGGCGTGCACCACGCCCCCCAGGGGATGCTCCTCAGGCACCTGCCCCAGCAACGCCTCGAGCTCACCCCTATCAGCAACATCACACGCCATAACACCCACACGCGCGCCCAAAGCCTCCAACTCCCCCTGCAACTCAGACGCGCCCTCAGCCCGCAGCCCCCGCCGGCTCACCAACAGCAAGCTCCGCACCCCGTGCTCCACCACCAGATGCCGCGCCACCCAAGCACCCAGACCACCCGTACCACCTGTGATCAACACCGTCCCCCGCCAATCCACAGAGCTGCCCTCAACCGACAGGCCCACCCGTGCAAGCCGCGCGGCAAATACCCCATCCCCACGCACAACCAACTGCGACTCGCCACTCTCGAGCACACCACCCAACACACCCTCGAGCCCCTGCTCCCCATCGAGATCCACCAACACAAAACGACCCGGGTGCTCCGACTGCGCCGAACGCACCAAACCCCAAATCGCAGCACCAGCCAAATCCGACCCCGCAACAGCACCACGCGTCACCAACACCAAACGCGAACCCACGAACCGCTCATCCGAAAGCCACTCCTGCAACACACCCAAAACGCGCCGCACACCCACATGCACCCCACCCACCACACCACCAGCAGCCGACCCAAACACCCCACCCCCACAATCCAAAAACACCACCCCGGGCACCACATCCCCCAAGGACTCCAAATCCGAGTGCAACTCCACTCCCGCCCCAGCCGCCACAGCGGAAGACCCGGAAACCGGCACCCACTCCACGTGAAAGAGCGACTCCTGCGAGCCATCGCCGGCGCCGGCGAGCTGCTCGCGTGACACCGAGCGGGAGAGCAGCGAGCGAACCGAGGCGAGGAGCCCGCCACTCTCGTCGGCCACCACCGCCGATACCTCGTCCTTTCCAGCCAGCGTGAGATGAGCGCGCAGCCGCGTCGCTCCCGCCGCATACAACCCCACGCCGGCCCAGGAGAACGGGAGGCTCACCGAGCCGCCCGAGGCAATCTCGGACTCCTCGCCGCTCTGCGCATCCGGGCCGGCGAGCGCCACCCCCATCGCCGCGTTCGACGCACCCGAGCCGGCGAGCGCCGCGTGCATCGCCGCGTCCAGCAGCGCAGGGTGCAGGCCATAGCGACCCGCGTCCAGGTGTTGATCGGCGGGCAGAGATGCCTCGGCGAACAGCTCCTCTCCACGCCGCCATAGCGCATGTAGTCCTTGGAACACCGGCCCGTACTCGAAGCCCTGCGCGGCCAAGCGGTCATACAGATCCTCAACAGGTACGACCTCCGCGCCGGCCGGAGGCCAGACGTCGAGCGCGAGCGATGCAGCCTGTGCTTCCAGCGCCCCTCGTTCTGGCTGCGCACTATCACGCGAGACGAGGGTGCCGGTGGCGTGACAGACCCAGGCGCCCTCCTCGTCGAAAAGCTCATCCGTGGCTGTCCGCGCGCTACGCGAATAGACAGCGACCGGTCGCCGGCCGGACTCGTCGAGCTTGCCGACGGAGACTTGGATCTGCACCCCGCCGTGCTCGCTCAACGCCAGCGGCGCGGCGAGCGTGAAGTCCGCGATCTGCTCGCACCCAACCTCGCTGCCGGCGCGCAGCGCCAGCTCGATGAACCCGGTGCCCGGCAGCAGCGCCCTCCCCAAGATCGTGTGGTCCGCAATCCACGGGTGAGTGTCCAACGAGAGACGCCCGGTGAACAGCCACCCCTCGCCGTCGGCCAGCGGGACCGCGGCGCTCAGCAGGGGGTGATCCGCGGCGGCCTGTCCAGCCGAGGCCATATCCCCGGCACCTGCCGCGGAGGCCGTCAGCCAGTAGCGCTCTCGCTGGAATGCGTATGCCGGCAATGCCATACGCATGGCGCCTGATCCCGCGAATGCCCTCTCCCAATCGACATCCCCACCACGCACCCACACCGCCGCGAGCGCGGCCAGCAGCGTCTGGTCCTCCGAGCGCCCGCTACGCAGCAGTGGGAACGCCACCCTCTCCTCTTCGATCTCCGCCAGGCAGTCTTGGACCATCGCGCTGAGCACGCCATCGGGGCCCAACTCCAGGAAGCTCCTCACCCCCCGCCGGTGCACGCAGCGCACACCGTCGAGGAATCGGACGGTCCCACGCACGTGCCGCGCCCAGTATCCCGGCGAGCAAGCCTCCTCGGCGGAAAGCACCTCGCCGGTCACGTTCGAGACGATCGGGATCTGTGGCGGAGCGAACGACAAGCCCTCGGCGACCTCCACCAGCCCCGCAAGCATCCCGTCCATGCGTGGCGAGTGAAACGCGTGCGATACCCGCAGCCGCTTGGTCTTGCGCCCCTTCTCACTCCAGACCGCGGCAAGCCCCAACACCGGCTCCTCGTCACCGGAGATCACGACCGAGGCAGGCCCATTCACCGCGGCGAGCGCGACACGATCCTCCAGCCCCTCGAGCGTAGGCAGGACCTCCGCCTCGGAGACCTGGAGCGACACCATCGCCCCACCCTCCGGCAGCGCCCCCATCAGCCGCCCCCTTGCAGCGACCAGTGTGCACGCATCCTCCATCGAGAGCACACCGGCCACGTGAGCGGCCGCCAGCTCGCCGACCGAATGGCCGATCATGAGCTCCGGACGAGCGCCCAACCCTTCGAGAACCCTGAAAAGCGCCACCTCGATGGCGAACAGCGCGACCTGCGTGAACTCCGTCCGGTCGAGCAGCCCCGCGTCATCCGACCCCTCGGGCGCGAACAGCAGATCCCGTAACGGCCGCCCCAGAGTCCCATCCAGGCACTCACACAGCTCATCCAACGCACCTCTGAAGAGAGTGGATGACTCGTACAGCTCCCGACCCATCCCCACCCGCTGCGCACCCTGGCCGGTGAACAGGTACGCCACGCCGCCATCCTCGGCCATGCCCTGCACCACGACTCCCGCCGGCGCGCCCCCAGCCAACGTACCCAGACCCTCGAGCAGGTCTCCACGGGTGCCACCCAGCACCACCGCTCGACGCTCCAGCGAGGGGCGGCCCGCCAGCGCGCCCCCCACCTCGCCGATATCCAACTCGGGGCGTCCCTGGACGAACTCCAGCAGCCGCCCGGCCTGCCCTCGCAGGCCACTCACGCCTCGACCCGAGACCACCCAGGGCACCACGCCACCGATGCAAGTCGCATGCTCCTCACCGGAGAGGGCAACACCGTTCGCGGAGCCTTCCTCCAGGATCACGTGCGCATTGGTGCCGCTCACTCCGAATGAGGACACACCGGCGCGCCGCGGACGTCCATTCACCTCCCAGGACACCTCCTCCGTCAACAGCGAGACGGCCCCCGCCGACCAGTCCACCTCGCTGGATGGCTCCTCCACGTGCAGCGTCCGCGGCAGCACGCCGTGGCGCATCGCCATCACCATCTTGATCACACCCGCCATGCCCGCTGCCGCCTGCGTGTGACCGATGTTGGACTTGACCGACCCGAGCCACAGCGGACGGCTCTCCGCGCGATCCTGACCGTAGGTCGCCAGCAGCGCCTGCGCCTCGATCGGGTCGCCGAGGGTGGTGCCCGTGCCGTGCGCCTCGACCGCGTCCACCTCGCTTGCGGAAAGGCCCGCGTTCGCCAGCGCCTGCGCGATCACCCGCTGCTGGGAAGGACCGTTTGGCGCCGTCAAGCCGTTGCTCGCACCATCCTGATTCACCGCGCTGCCCCGCACCACTGCCAACACCTCATGACCCAGGCGCCGCGCGTCGGACAGCCGCTCCAGCAGCACCACACCAATCCCCTCACCCCACGCGGTCCCGTCCGCCGTGTCGGAAAAGGCCTTGCAGCGGCCATCGGGCGCGAGACCTCGCTGACGGCTGAAGCCCACGAACACCCCGGGGGTGGCCATCACCGTCACACCCCCCGCCAATGCCAGCGAGCATTCTCCCTGGCGCAGCGCCCCGCACGCCAGGTGCAGTGCCACCAGCGAGGAGGAGCACGCGGTGTCCACCGTCACCGCCGGCCCCTCCAGGCCAAAGGTGTAGGAGATCCGACCCGACACCACGCTGCCGCCACTGCCCGTCAGGGCGTAGCCCTCGAGATCCCCTCGCACCGACCCCAGGCGCTCTCCATAATCCGAGTAGTTGATCCCCGCAAAAACCCCCGTCTGGCTGCCGCGCAGCGCGATCGGGTCGATGGACGCGCTCTCGAAGGCCTCCCACGCCGCCTCCAGCAGCAGGCGCTGCTGCGGGTCCATCGCCAGCGCCTCGCGCGGACCGATCCCGAAGAAGTCGGCGTCGAACTCGCCGGCGTCGTCAAGGAACCCGCCCTCGCGCACGTAGCTCGTGCCTGCGTGATCGGGGTCGGGGTCATACAGCGCCTCCAGATCCCAGCCGCGATCATGGGGGAATCCCGAGATCGCGTCGGCTCCCGAGGCGATCAGCTCCCAAAGCTGCTCGGGTGAGCGCGCACCCCCGGGGTAGCGGCAGCTCATCCCCACGATCGCGATTGGCTCTTCAACCTTCGCCATCGCCGCCACGGGCTCGGCCTGCTTGCGCACGCCCTCGACTTCACTCAGGAGGTGTTCGGCGACCGCGGCCGGGGTGGGATGATCGAAGGCGAGCGTCGTAGGTAGCCGCAGCCCGGTCGCGGCGCTCAGCCGATTGCGCAACTCCACCGCTGTGAGCGAGTCGAACCCGAGGTCCTTGAAGGCGCGGCGCGCATTCACCGACTCCGCTGAGGCGTGGCCAAGCACGATTGCTGCGTGGGCGAGCACCTCGGCGAGCACGACGCCGCCGCGCTCGCTCTCGGAGACCTCGGCCAGGCGCCGGGCCAGCGATCCTTGGGCTCGATCGGGCGCGGGCTGGCGCGAGGGGTCCCGCACGAGGTTGCGCAGCAGCGCCGGCGTCATGCCCTCTCTGGCCTGTGCGCGCAACGCCGCCGCATCCAGGCGCAGCGCCACCACCAGCGCTTGCTCCATGCGACTGGCGGTGTCGAACAGACCGAGGCCTTCCTCGGATGACAGCGCGGCGATCCCCTGGCGCGCCATGCGCGCCAGATCGGCCTCGCCGAGCCTGTCGGTCATGCCGCTTGCCTGGGCCCACTGTCCCCAGGCAAGCGAGACGGCGGGCAGCCCCCGCGCGCGGCGATGCGCGGCCAAGCCATCCAGGAACGCATTCGCCGCCGCATAGCTGCCCTGCCCCGCAGCACCAAACACACCAGCAGCCGAGGAGAACAACACAAACGCCGACAGACCCAACCCCTCCGTCAACTCATGCAAATGCCAAGCCGCGTCGACCTTCGCTGCCAACACCCCGTCCACACGCTCCCCCGTCAGAGACTCAACCACCCCATCGTTGAGGACCCCTGCGGCGTGCACCACCGCACCCAACGGGAGCTCCTGCGGCACTCGATCGAGCAACGCCTCGAGCTGCTCTCTGTCGGCGACATCGCAAGCCACGACCTCCACCCGCGCACCCAACGCCTCCAACTCCCCCTGCAACTCAGAGGCACCCTCAGCCCCCGGCCCCCGCCGGCTCACCAACAGCAAGCTCCGCACCTCATGCTCGACCACCAGATGGCGCGCCAGCAGCGCACCAAGGCCACCCGTGCCACCTGTGATCAACACCGTCCCCTGCCAGCTCACAGGCTCGGCCACGAGCGAAGCGTCGATACGTGCCAGGCGTGCAGCAAACACCCCATCCCCACGCACAACCAACTGCGGCTCGCCACTCTCGAGCACGCCACCCAACACACCCCCGAGCGCCCGCTCCCCATCGAGCTCCCGCCCATCGAGCGCCTGCTCACCATCGAGATCAACCAGCACAAAACGACCCGGATGCTCCGACTGCGCTGAGCGCACCAAACCCCAAATCGCGCCACCCACCAAATCCGACCCCGCAACAGCACCACGCGTCACCAACACCAAACGCGAACCCACAAACCGATCATCCGAAAGCCACTCCTGCAACACACCCAAAACGCGCCGCACACCCACATGCACCCCACCCACCACACCCCCACCAGCAAGCCCAAGCGCGTCATACCCACAATCAAAAAACACCACCTCGGGTGTCTCGACGCCCCCATCGACCAACGACCCCAAATCGGACTCCACCAACCAAACACCCTCTACAGACGCCACCCCAGAAGACTGGGGAACCGGCACCCACTCCAGGCCGTATGCGCCGGCTGAGGAAAGATCCTCGGCATCCGGGGCGGCAGCGTGCAGCCAGTAGCGCTCGCGTTGGAAGGCGTAGGTCGGCAGCGCCACGCGCTCAGCGCCCGAGCCCTTGAAGACGGACGCCCAATCCACTTCCAAGCCGTGCACCCAAGCCTCGCCGAGCGAAAGCAGAAACCGCTCCAAGCCGCCCTCGTTGCGGCGCAGCGAACCGGTGACCAGGACACCCTCCGACCCATCGAGGGCCTCATCGACGGTCTCCTGTAATCCCAGCGCGAGCACCGGATGCGGACTGATCTCGACAAACGCCCTGTAACCCTCACCCAGCAACGAGCGCGTGGCTTGCTCGAACAACACCGGCTGGCGCAGATTGTCAAACCAGTACTCCCCACCAAGCTCAGCCGTATCCACAAACCCACCCGTCACCGTCGAGAAAAACGGCACATCCCCCGACACCGGCACGATCCCCTCACACGCCCCCAACAACTCCCCACGAATCTCCTCGACCATCACCGAATGAGACGCATAACCCACAGGGATCTCCCGCGCCCGCACACCCCCATCCACAAGCTCCCTCAACAACCCATCAAGCGCACCACGCTCACCCGACACCACCACCGAACCCGGCCCATTCACCGCCGCAACACCCACACCCTCCCCACCGCTCAAGCCAACCCCCCAACTCCCCCACACCAAGCGCCACCGACACCATCCCCCCACGACCCATCAAACCCACCAAAGCCCTACTACGCAACACCACAAGCCGCGCCGCATCTCCCAACGACAAGCCACCCGCCACATGCGCAGCCGCAATCTCACCCTGCGAATGACCCACCACCACAGAGGGACGGACACCACATGCCTCCCACAACCCCGCCAACGCAACCATCACCCCAAACAACACCGGCTGCACCACATCCACACGATCCAACCCAGGCGCACCCCCCACACCCCGCAACACACCCTCAAGCGACCAATCCACAAACCCACCCAATGCCTCACCACACACCCCAATCCCCTCCGCAAACACCGGCGAGCTGTCAAGCAACTCAACCGCCATCCCCCGCCACTGACCACCCTGCCCGCCAAACACAAACACAATCCCACTACCACCAACACCCCCGGCCGCGCCATCCACAACACCCTCCACCACACCCACTCCGCCCACACCACCGGCCAATCCGCCCAGACGGGCCGGCAGCTCGTCACGATCGCCGACCACAACCGCGCGCGACTCGAGCTCCGATCGGCCGCTCGCCAGCGAAAAGCCCACATCAAGGACGTCCAACCCGGGGTCGGCCTCGACGTGTGCCAACAACCGCTCAGCCTGACCCCGCAGGCCCTCGACGCCACGGCCCGAGAGCACCAACGGGACCACACCGCCGACACCGACACGACCCTCACCGGCATCAACGGCCGGGGCCCCACCCGCAGGGACGTCCTCGAACACCGGCGGGTCCTCGAGGATCACATGCGCGTTGGTGCCGCTGACGCCGAAGGACGAGACGCCCACCCGTCGCGGCCGGCCGTTTGTTGACCAGGGCACCGCCTCGGTCAATAGCGAAACCGTGCCTGCCGACCAGTCCACTTCGCTGGATGGCCGATCGAGGTGCAGCGTCCGCGGCAACACCCCATGACGCATCGCCATCACCATCTTGATCACACCCGCCACACCCGCCGCCGCCTGGGAGTGACCGATATTGGACTTGACCGACCCAAGCCACAGCGGACGGCCCTCGGTGCGTCCCTGCGGACCGTAGACGGCCTGCAAGGCCTGTGCCTCAATCGGATCGCCAAGGGTGGTGCCCGTGCCGTGCCCCTCGACAGCATCGACCTGGTCGGGCGAAAGTCCGGCGCTGGCGAGCGCCTGCACGATCACCCGCTGCTGGGAGGGGCCATTGGGGGCGGTGAGGCCGTTGCTTGCACCATCCTGATTGACAGCGCTGCCCCCCACGACGGCGAGCACCCGATGGCCCGCGCGGCGCGCGTCGGATAGCCGCTCCAGCAGGAGCATGCCGGCGCCCTCGGAGAAGCCCGTGCCGTCGGCGCCGTCGGCAAACGATCTGCAGCGGCCGTCGGCGGAAAGCCCGCGCTGACGGCTGAAGGCGATGAACAGCGCCGGCGTGGCCATCACCGTCACCCCTCCCGCGAGCGCCAGCGAGCACTCTCCGGCACGCAGCGCCTGGCAGGCAAGGTGCAGGGCCACGAGGGAGGAGGAGCAGGCCGTGTCGACGGTTATCGCCTGGCCCTCCAGGCCGAGCGTGTAGGCGACCCGGCCTGAGGCGACGCTGCCGGTGGTGCCCATCCCGAGCTGGCTTTCGAGGCCCGCCGTCTCCCCCGGCGCGCCGGTGCCGTAGTCGTGACTCATCACGCCGGCGAACACGCCGGTGCGGCTGCCCCGCAGCGAGAGCGGGGGGAGCCCCGCGTCTTCGAGCGCCTCCCAAGCGATCTCCAGCAGCAGGCGCTGCTGGGGGTCCATCGCCAGCGCCTCACGCGGACTGATCCCGAAGAACTCCGCATCGAACTCCCCGGCGTCGTAGAGAAAGCCGCCCTCGCGTGTGTAGCTCGTGCCCAGATTGTCGGGATCGGGGTCATACAGAGACCCGAGCTCCCAGCCGCGATCCGCCGGGAAACCCGAGATCGCATCGCCGCCCGCCGCGACCAGCTCCCACAACTCCTCGGGCGAGCGTACGCCACCGGGATAGCGGCAGCTCATCCCCACGATTGCAATCGGCTCGTCGACCGCCCTCACCGACACCGCAGACGCCACCTCACTGCCGCTGCCCGTGACCTGCTCCAGCAGGTGCGTGGCGAGCGCCGCAGGCGTGGGATGGTCGAACACCAGCGTGCCCGGCAGCCGCAGCCCGATGACGGCGCTCAAGCGGTTGCGCAGCTCCACCGCCGTGAGCGAGTCGAACCCGAGATCCTTGAATGCGCGGCGCACGGCGATTGGCTGGCCCGCAGGCGCTCCCAGCACGGTTGCCACCTCGCGGCTCACCAGCTCGAGTACCAGCCGCTCACGCTCCTGCTCCCGCACGCCCGCCAAGCGCTGAGCCAGTGAGCCGGCGCCGGCCCCGAGCGCCCTCGCAGCGGGGACGCGAATCAGGCCGCGCAGCAGCGCCGGTGTCATCCCCGCTCGTGCCTGTGCTCGCAACGCGGCGACATCAAGGCGCATCGCGAGCGTCGAGGGCTCATCGATGCCGCATACGACGTCGAACAGCTCGAGACCCTTCTGCGATGACAAGGGCGCCATACCCGAGCGCGCCAACCGCGCCTGATCGGCCTCACCGAGGCTCTCGGTCATCCCGCTCGCCTGCGCCCACAGCCCCCATGCCACCGCCGTGCCCGGCAGGCCCTGTGCCTGCCGGTGTCCGGCCAGCGCATCGAGGAACGCGTTGGCAGCCGCGTAGTTGCCCTGCCCAGCTCCCCCCAGCGCGCCGGCCGCCGAAGAGAACAGCACGAACGCTGACAGATCAAGATCCTTCGTGAGCTCGTGCAGGTGCCAGGCAGCGTCGAGTTTCGGCGCGAGCACCCGATCGATGCGCTCGGGCGTGAGGGACTCGATCACGCCGTCGTCGATCACCCCCGCGGCGTGCACGACCGCATTCAGCGGCGCGTCCCCGGGCACCAGCTTCAGGGCACCCTCGAGCGCCTCGCGGTCGCTCACGTCGCAGGCGGCGATCGTCACGTGCGCACCCAGAGCCTCCAGCTCGCCCGCGAGCTCCGGCGCACCCTGCGCCTCGATCCCGCGCCGGCTGACCAGCAGCAGGCTGCGCACCCCGTGCGCCACCACCAGATGCCTCGCCACCAGCGCCCCCAGGCCGCCTGTGCCGCCCGTCACCAGCACCGTACCCTCAGGGCCGAACGGCCCCATCTCGGTGAGGGCGGAACGCTGCGTGCGCGCAGGCCGCGGTTCCGCAGGTCGCTCGACACGCGCGAGCCGGGGGGCGAATGCGGCCCCCGAGCGCAGCGCCAGCTGGGGCTCGCCGCAGGCGATCGCCGAGCCAAGCGCCTGCAACGACGCGTCCTCGCGATCCAGGTCGACGAGCACGAGAGACTCGGGGTGCTCGGACTGCGCCGAGCGCACCAGCCCCCACACCGCGGCTGCGCTCAGGCTGGTGACGCTCTCCTCGGGCGTGGCCGCCACCGCCCCGTGGGTCACCAGCACCAGGCGCGAGCCCGTGGCACGCTCGCCGGTGAGCCACGCCTGCAACGATCCCAGCACCCGATGCAGATCTGCGTGCGCCGTCTCCAGCGGAGCCTCCGCTGGAATCTCGCCACCATCGCGCTCCCCTTCGGCCCCGCCGTCGAGGAACACCACGGTGGGCTCCACGTCGGACTCCACGGCGGATGGGGCCCGAACAGGCACCCACTCCACGCAGAACAATGACTCTCTGTGCTCAGAGCCAGCACCGCCAAGCTGCTCGGGAGAGACTGTCCGTGAGCGAAGCGAATCCACGCAGGCGACAAGCGCGCCGTCATCGCCGGCCGCCACCACGGACACTCCGCCGGCCCCGTCTGGGGCGATTTTCACCCGTAGGGAGGATGCGCCCGCGAGGCACAGGTTCACGCCACGCCAGGAGAACGGGATCCGTACCCCGCGATCGGCTCCCCCGGACTCACTCTCGGCCTCCCGGCGCTCACCCTCGGCTCCGGACCCACTCTCGGCCCCTCCACCCCCACCCTCGCCTCCACTGAAGCCGGACAGGGCCGCGTGCAGCGCGGCGTCGAGCAGCGCAGGGTGTATGCCGTACCGGCCGGCCTGCGCGTGCTGCCCTTCGGGGAGGGCGACTTCGGCAAACACCTCATCCTCGCGTCGCCACACGGCGCGCAGCCCCTGGAAGACCGGCCCGTAGTCATAGCCCTGCTCTGCCAGGCGCTCATACAGATCCTCGACCGGCACCCTGTCCGTGTCCGGCGGGGGCCACACTCCCGTCGCGAACGAAGTCGCGTGCCCGGGCAGCGCCGTCGATTCGCCCTGCACTGAAGCCTCGGGGGCCAGGGTGCCGCTGGCGTGAAGCGTCCATGCCGTCTGCTCGCCGGCAAGGTCATCCCCGGGGAGGACCTCGGGGCGGGAGTGGATACCGAGGGGGCGCTGTCCTGAAGCGTCGGGCTCGCCGAGGGAGATCTGTATCTGCACGCCGCCGTGCTCGGACAGCACCAAAGGGGCCTCGAGAGTGAGCTCCGCCAGTCGCCCACAACCAACCTCGGTACCCGCGTGCAACGCGAGCTCCACAAACGCCGCACCGGGAAGCAGCACGACGCCCATCACCGCGTGCTCGGCAAGCCACGGGTGGGTCTCCAGCGAAAGGCGACCGGTGAACAACCACCCCTCACCACCGGCCAGCGCAACCATCGCGCCCAAGAGAGGGTGATCTGCTGAGGACTGGCCGATCGAGCCGGCGTCCCCGGCCCCCCCGAACGACGCTTGAAGCCAGTAGCGCTCGCGTTGGAAGGCGTAGGTCGGCAGCCCGACGCGCCTGGCGCCTGACCCCCTGAACACCGCCCCCCAGTCAACCTCCACGCCACGCACCCACGCTTCGCTAAGCGACAGGAGAAAGCGCCCCAACCCACCCTCATCACGGCGCAGCGAACCAACGACCAACACACCACCAGACCCGCCATCAGGTTCAGACCCGCCATCCACACCACCAGAACTCCCAAGGACCTCATCGACCGTCTCCTGCAACCCAATTGCGAGCACCGGATGCGGACTGATCTCGACAAACGCCCGGTGGCCCTCACCCAACAACGACCGCGTGGCGTGCTCGAACAGCACCGGTTCACGCAGATTGCGAAACCAATACTCACCACCAAGCTCAGCCGTATCCAACAAACCCCCCGTCACAGTCGAGCAAAACGGCACACCCCCCGACACCGGCACGATCCCCTCACACGCCCCCAACAACTCCCCACGAATCTCCTCAACCATCACCGAATGAGACGCATAACCCACCGGGATCTCCCGCGCCCGCACACCACCACCCACAAGCTCCCCAAGCAAACCATCAAGCGCCCCACGCTCACCCGACACAACGACAGAGCCCGGCCCATTGACAGCCGCAACCGAGACACCCTCCCAGCGCTCAAGCCAACCCCCCAACTCCTCCACACCAAGAGCAACCGACACCATCCCCCCACGACCCATCAAACCCACCAACGCCTGCGAACGCAACACCACAAGCCGCGCCGCATCCTCCAGCGAGAGCCCTCCGGCGATGTGGGCCGCGGCGATCTCACCCTGCGAATGACCAACCACCACAGCAGGACGAACACCACACGCCTCCCACAACCCCGCCAACGCAACCATCACCCCAAACAACACCGGCTGCACCACATCCACACGATCCAACCCCGGCGCACCCTCCACACCCCGCAACACACCCTCAAGCGACCAATCCACAAACCCACCAAGCGCCTCACCACACTCACCCAAACGCTCAGCAAACACCGGCGAACAATCAAGCAACTCAACCGCCATCCCCCGCCACTGACCACCCTGACCACCAAACACAAACACAACGCCACCACCACTCACACCTTCACCAACCGTCCCCTCCACGACACCCACCCCAGGCTCCCCCACAGCCAAAGCACCCAAACCCGCCAACAGCCCCTCACGACTCCCCCCAATGACTACCCCGCGAGACCCCAAACCGGCCCGGCCGACCAGCGAAACCCCCACATCCAACACACCCAACCCCGAATCAGCCCCCACACACTCCGACAACCGCCCAGCCTGACCACGCAAACCCTCGACACCACGACCCGACAAAACCCACGGCACCACATCGCCGGCACCCACACCGATAACAGCGCCCCCAGCAACACCCAGCCCTACCTCGACAGACGAGCTCTCATCCGCAGCGACCCCATCAACCCCACCGCCGGCAACGACGGCCTCACCATCATCGACGGGCAGCCCCCCACCATCTGGGACGTCGGCCATCGGCGCCTCCTCGAGAATCACATGCGCATTGGTGCCGCTGATCCCAAACGAGGACACCCCCGCTCGCCGCGGGCGCCCGTTGACCTGCCAGGGCGTCTCCTCAGCCAGCAGCGAGACCGCGCCGGTAGACCAGTCCACCTCGGAGGAGGGCTCATCGACGTGCAGCGTCCGCGGCAGCACGCCGTGACGCATCGCCATCACCATCTTGATCACACCCGCCACACCCGCCGCCGCCTGGGTGTGACCGATATTGGACTTGACCGAGCCAAGCCACAACGGGCGTCCCTCCTCACGACCCTGCCCATAGGTCGCAAGCAGCGCCTGCGCCTCGATCGGATCGCCGAGCGTGGTGCCCGTGCCGTGCCCGTCGACTGCGTCGACCTGCCCCGCGGAGACCCCGGCATTCGCAAGCGCCTGGGCGATCACCCGCTGCTGAGAGGGGCCATTGGGGGCAGTCAACCCGTTGCTTGCACCATCCTGATTGACAGCGCTGCCGCGCACCACGCCAAGCACCCGATGACCCAGACGCCGCGCGTCGGAGAGCCGCTCCAGCAGAACGGCGCCGACACCCTCCGACCAGCCGACGCCATCCGCGGCCGTGGCGAAGGACTTGCAGCGACCATCGGGAGCGAGCCCGCGTTGACGGCTGAAGCCGATGAACACTCCCGGTGAGGCCATCACCGACACCCCGCCGGCCAGCGCCAGCGAGCACTCCCCCGAGCGCAGCGCGGAGCACGCCAGGTGCAGAGCCACGAGCGAGGAGGAGCAGGCTGTGTCCACCGTAACCGCCGGCCCCTCCAAGCCGAACTCGTAGGCGACGCGCCCGGAGAGGACGCTGCCGGCGCCCCCGGTGAGGCCGTGGCTTTCGAGGCCGTCAGACACCGGCCCGAGCGGACCCATGCCGTATTCGTGGTACATCAAGCCGGCGAACACGCCGGTTGCGCTGCCGCGCAGCGAGGCGGGGTCGATGCCCGCGTCCTCGAAAACCTCCCAGGCGATTTCCAGCAGCTGGCGCTGCTGGGGGTCCATCGCGAGTGCCTCGCCGGGGCTGATGCCGAAGAATCCGGCGTCGAATTCCCCGGCCTCGTGCAGAAACCCGCCCTCGCGCGTGTAGCTCGTACCCAGGTTGTCGGGGTCGGGGTCATAGAGAGACTCCAGGTCCCAGCCGCGATCGGTGGGGAACTCCGAGATCGCATCGACGCCCGATGCGACCAGCTCCCACAGCTCCTCGGGTGAGCGCACGCCACCGGGATAGCGGCAGCCCATGCCCACGATCGCAATCGGCTCCTCTACCGGCGCCGCCCACGAGGGAGAGGCCTTCACGGTGCCCGCCGCGGCACCGGAGACCTCGTTCAAGAGGTGGCCCGCGAGAGCTAGAGAGTTGGGGTGGTCGAACAGCAGCGAGGAGGGCAGTCGCAATCCCGTCGTCGCGTTCAGGCGGTTGCGCAGCTCGACCGCCGCCAGCGAATCGAACCCGAGCTCCTTGAAAGCACGCTGCGCGGGCACGGCCTCCGCTGAGGCGTACCCAAGCACGGAGGCGACGAGACCACGGACGAGGTCGAGCGCCACTCGCTCGCGCTGCGCCTCTGGAGCGGCGGCCAGACGGCGCGCCAGCGACCCGCCCATGTTTCCACTTTTCTGGTGACTGGGTGTGCCGATCAGGCTGTTGAACACCACCGGCAGTGCCCCCATCCTGGCCTGGGCGCGCAGCGCCGCACGATCCAGGCGAGCCGCGACGACCGCGCCCTCCCACACATCGAGAGCAGCGTCGAACAGCTCGAGCCCCTGCTCGGCGGACAGGGCGCCCAGGCCCGAGCGCGCGATCCGCGACAGATCGGAGGCACGCAGACTCCCGGTCATCTCGCCGGCCTGCTCCCAGAGCCCCCATGCCATCGATACTCCCGCGAGGCCCTGCGCGCGACGATCGGCGGCGAGGGCGTCGAGGAAGGCGTTGGCCGCCGCGTAGTTACCCTGCCCCGCACTGCCGATCGTGCCGGCGATCGAGGAGAAGAGCACGAACATCGACAGCTCCAGGTGCTCGGTGAGCTCGTGCAGGTGCCAGGCCGCGTCGGCCTTGGCGGCCAGCACGCGATCGATCCGCCCGGCGGTAAGGGATTCGAGCACGCCATCGTCCAGGACCCCCGCGGTGTGCACAACGCCCCGCAACGGAAATTCCGCGGGCACCGACTCCAGGAGCAGCGCCAGCTGCTCCCGATCGCCGACATCGCAGGCCGCGAGCGTGACGCGAGCGCCCAGCGACTGCAGACGTTGCTGCAGCTCGAGCGCGCCCTCGGCCTCACGGCCCCGCCGGCTGGCCAGCAGTACGTGGCGCACACCGTGCTGGGCCACGAGATGGCGCGCCAAAAGCCCGCCCAGCGCACCCGTGCCACCGGTGATCAGGACCGTGCCATTCGCATCCAGCTGGGAGGGACGCTCGTCGGTAAAGGGCCCCACGGGCGCCAAGCGCGGAACGTGCACGGCGCCCTCGCGCAGCGCCAGCTGGGGCTCGCCGAGGGCCAGCGCGCCACCCAGCGCGCCCCACGAAGCGGCCTCGCCGTCGAGATCGACCAGCGCAAACCGGTCGGGATTCTCCGACTGCGCCGAGCGTATGAGGCCCCAGACGGCCGCCGAGGACAAACCGGATACGCCCTCCCGCGGCCGCACCGCCACAGCGCGGCGCGTCAGCACCACCAGGCGCGAACCCGGAATGCGTTCCTCGGAGAGCCATTCCTGCGCCAGCGCCAGCGCGCGGTGCGCCGTCTCATGCGCCGCCGAGGGCAGCTCGTCGCCGGCCGAACCCTCGCAAGCCACGTACACGGCCTCGGGCAAAGCTCGGCCTCGATCGATGGCTTCTCCCAGGGACGCAAGATCTGAATACGCCTCGAGCGCATACCCGGCCTCGATGAGAGATGTGGCGAGCGGCGAGCCCTCGCCGCCCAGCGCCACGATTGTGTCCACGGAGGAGTCCCCAACGGGAGAAACCGCCGGGAGCGCCGCCCACTCCAGGCGCAGCAACGACTCACGAGCGCCCCTTTGCGCACCGGCGAGGCTCTCAGCGGTGAGCGGGCGCACCATCAAAGAGCCAACCGCAACCAGATGGCCGGAGTCGTCGGCCGCCACCAGAGACACCTCCTCGGGCCCAGTTCGCGACAGACACACGCGCAACGCTGACGCACCGCGGGCAAGCAGCGTGACGTCGCTCCAGGAGAAGGGCAACCGCACCACTCCCGGCTCCCCGCCGGCGTCCTCGCCTGGCAGGGCGGTGCCGATCGCGTGCAGCGCAGCGTCGAGCAGCGCCGGGTGTAGACCGAAGGATTCGCCGAAACCCGACTCCTCAACCGCCAGGCCCACTTCGGCGAACACCTCCTCTCCGCGCCGCCACATCGCCCGTAGCCCCTGGAACGCCGGCCCGTACTCCAGGCCCAGATCGGCAAGCTCCTCGTAGAGACCGTCGACTTCCACGGCTTCGCCATCCGATGGCGGCCATGCGCCTGTGACCGCCGGCGCATGCGGCTCGCGAAGGAGCGCCTGCTCTCCCGAGTGCTCGGCCCGAGCGAGCTCGCCGCCGGCATGCAAAGTCCACGCCTCCTCGCCCCAGGAGCTCTCATCGAGGGCGCCCTCCGGACGCGAATGAATCGCGATCGATCGCCTGCCGGCGTCATTTGGCTCGCTGACGAAGATCTGCAGGTGCACCCCACCCTGCTCGGGCAGCGGGAGCGGCGCCTGCAGGGTGAGCTCTGCCACCACGTCGCAGCCGAGCTGGCTGCCGACGTGCAGAGCCAGATCCAGGAACGCCGTGCCGGGCAACAGCGCCACCCCCATCGCCGTGTGGTCGGCGAGCCACGGGTGTGTGTCCAGCGAGAGACGGCCCGTGAACAGCCAGCCGTGATCGCCGGCCAAACCCACCGCCGCGCCCAGCAGTGGGTGCGCCGCAGAGACCTGCCCAACCGCACCCATGTCGCCTTCGCCGGAAGCCTGCGCCACGAGCCAGTAGCGCTCGCGCTGGAAAGCGTAGGTGGGCAGCGCCACGCGCTGGGCGCTCCCGCCGTTGAACATACAACCCCAATCCACCTCGACCCCACGCACCCAAACCTCGGCCAGGGCGCCGATCAGCGACCGCGCCTCAGGGCGTTCGCGACGCAGCGTCGGGATCAGAAGCGGTGCGGAGCCGGCCTCCCCACGGTCGGCGGAAATAGCCTCGCCGTCCTCCGCGCCCGCCGAGTCGGACAGGCAGTCCCGACCCATCGCGCTGAGCACGCCATCGGGGCCAAGCTCCAGGAAGCTCCGCACACCCTGCGCCTGCAACCAGCGCATCCCGTCGAGAAATCGCACAGGTCGGCGCACGTGCTCCACCCAGTACTCCGGCGAGCACAGGCGCTCATCGGACACTGGCTCGCCGGTCAGGTTCGAGACGATCGGGATCGTCGGCGGCGCAAAGGACAGGCCCCGGAGCACCTCGGCGAACTCGTCGAGCATCCCGTCCATGCGCGGTGAGTGAAACGCGTGAGAGACGCGCAGCCGCTTCGTCCTGCGCCCCCGCTCCTGCCAGATGCTCGCGACGTCCAGCACAGCGTCCTCGTCCCCGGAGAGGACCACGGCGGTCGGCCCGTTCACCGCCGCCAGGGCGACCCGACCCTCGAGCGAGGCCAGCGAGTCGAGCACCTCCGCCTCGGCGGCCTCCACCGACACCATCGCGCCACCCTCGGGCAACGCCCCCATCAGCCGGCCGCGCGCGGCGACCAACGCACTGGCATCCGCGAGCGAGAACACCCCGGCCACATGAGCCGCGGCAAGCTCGCCGATCGAGTGGCCGAGCAGAAAAGCGGGACGCACGCCCCATGCCTGCAGAAGCCGGAAGAGAGCAACCTCCACCGCGAACAGTCCGGCCTGGGCGAAGGCCGTGTGATCGAGCAGACCCGCAGCCAAGGGATCCTCGACGGAGAACATCAGCTCGCGCAGCGGCCGCGGCAGATGAGCGTCCAACTCGGCGCACACCTCATCGAGTGCCCGTGCGAACACGGGTATGGCTTCGTACAGCTCCCTGCCCATACCGACGCGCTGCGAGCCCTGGCCGGTGAAGAGCAAGGCAATGCCGCCGCCCACCCTCGACGCCACGCCCTCGACCACAGCGGGCGAAGATGCCCCTCGCGTCAGCTCGCCCAGGCTGGTGAGCAGACTCGCACGATCCTCCGCGAGCAGGACAGCGCGATGCTCAAATGCCGTGCGGGTGCAAGCCAGCGAGAATCCGACATCCGCGATCTCCAGATCGGGGTGGACATCGAGATGCTCCACAAGACGTTGTGCCTGCTCGCGCAACGCACCCTCGCTTCTGCCGGCGAGCACCCAGGGCGCCGCAACGGCGCCCTCCCCCCTGACAGGCTCCACGGCAGGTGCGCCGTCCGGCGAGCGGCCCTCCTCCGACGACCCCTGCTCGAGGATCAGGTGCGCGTTGGTGCCGCTCACGCCGAAGGAGGACACCGCCGCCCTGCGCGGAGTCTCGCCCTCGGGCCACGGTGCCGGCTCGCTCAGCAGCGAGACGGCTCCGCTCGACCAGTCCACCTCGGGCGAGGGAGCGTCGATGTGCAGAGTCTCCGGCAACATGCTGTGACGCAGCGCCATGACCATCTTGATCACGCCGGCGACGCCCGCGGCGCCCTGGGTGTGACCGATGTTGGACTTGATCGAGCCAAGTCGCAAGGGGCGCTCGGCGGGACGGTCGCGGCCGTATGTTGCCAGCAGGGCCTGCGCCTCGATCGGATCGCCAAGCCTGGTGCCCGTGCCATGCGCCTCTACGACATCAACCTCCGCGGGGGACAGCTGCGCGTTGGCGAGCGCCTGCATGATCACGCGCTGCTGAGAGGGGCCATTGGGCGCCGAGAGCCCGTTGGTGGCGCCATCTTGGTTGACGGCGCTGCCCCGCACAACGGCGAGCACAGGGTGACCGAGCCGCTGCGCGTCGGTGAGCCGCTCCACGAGCAGCATGCCGACGCCCTCGCCCCAGCCGGTGCCGTCGGCGGCGGCTGCGAACGCCTTGCAGCGGCCATCGGGCGCAAGCCCGCGCTGGCGGCTGAACTCCACGAAGGCGATCGGCGTCGCCATGACCGTCACACCCCCGGCGAGGGCCAGCGAACATTCCCCGGCTCGTAGCGCCTGACACGCGAGGTGCAGCGCCACGAGCGAGGAGGAGCATGCGGTATCGACGGTCACTGCGGGACCCTCGAGGCCGAAGGTGTAGGCGAGGCGGCCGGAGAGGACGCTCGCCAGACCGCCAGTCAGCCGGTGGCCCTCGGGGATCCCCGCGCCGTAGTCCTGGATCGTGGTGCCGGCGAACACGCCGGTCTGGCTACCGCGCAGGGAGGAGGGATCGATACCCGCGTCCTCCACCGCCTCCCACGAGGTCTCCAGCAGGAGCCGCTGCTGGGGATCCATCGCGCGCGCCTCGTGCGGGCTGATGCCGAAGAAGGCGGCGTCGAAATCGCCGGCGTCATACACGAACCCGCCCTCATGGGCGTGGCTTGTGCCAGGACGATCGGGGTCGGAGTCGAGCAGCGTATCCAGATTCCATCCGCGATCGGAGGGGAGCTCTGAGAGCGCATCGCCGCCGGAGGCGAGCAGCTCCCACAGCTCCTCGGCCGAGTGCACACCGCCTGGGAAGCGACAGCCGATGCCCACGATCGCGATCGGCTCGCTCATCTTCGTCAGCAGCCGCGAGTTCTGCCGGCGCAGACGCTCGGTTTCCTTGAGCGACGTGCGCAGCGCCTCGACGACGCGCTCGGGATCGGTGCTCACGATGCGGTCTCCATCTCGGATGCGACGCCGGAGCCGGCGTCCTGGAGTGTCTTCTCGATGAGGGCCTCGATGTCCATGCCATCGATCGCGCTCTCCGCCTCGGTCGCACCGGCATCCTCGAGCGCGCCGGTCTCCCCGATTGCGCCTATCGCGCCCATCCCCCTATCGCTCTGGCCGCCATTTGTCGCCGTCGCGCCTGCGCCTGCCCCGTGCGAGCGGGCGGCGATGTCCGGCAGGACCTCGCTGAGCAGATGATCGGTGAGCGTGGATGGCGTGGGGTGGTCGAAGATGAGCGTTGTCGACAGGCGCATACCGGTCGCCGTGGTGAGGCGGTTGCGCAGCTCCACCGCGGCGAGAGAGTCAAACCCGAGTTCCTTGAATGTGCGCTGGGTGTCGATCGACCTGGGCGATAGGTGTCCCAGCACGGTCGCGATGTGGCTGAGCACGAGCTCCAGCGCGACCCGCTCGCGCTGCGCCTCGGGCACACCGGCCAGGCGCTCCGCGAGCGACTGCTCGGCAGCGTCTTTCTTCGAACGCGCGGTCACGTGCACGAGGCCGCGTAGCAGCGCCGGCGTCATGCCCGCCCTGGCCTGGGCGCGCAGCGCGGCGGTGTCCAGGCGCATGGGCGCCAGCAGCGCCTCCTCCGCGCCGCAGGCCGCGTCGAAGAGCTGAAGTCCCTGCTCGATCGAGAGCGGCGCCGTACCCATGCGCGCCAGCCGTGCCAGGTCGGCCTCGCCCAGCCGGCCGGTCATGCCGCTGGTCTGCGCCCACGGACCCCACGCCAGCGAGAGCCCCGCGAGGCCGCGTGCGCGACGATATGCAGCAAGGGCGTCGAGGAAGGTGTTGGCGGCGGCGTAGTTGCCCTGACCCGCGGCGCCGAGGGTGCCCGCGACGGAGGAAAACAGGATGAACGCCGAGAGGTCCAGCTGCTCGGTCAAACAGTGCAGGTGCCATGCTCCCGCGACCTTCGGCGCGAGCACGCGATCGATCTGCTCGGCCGTCAGCGACTCGACTGTGCCGTCCTCGATCACCCCCGCGGCGTGCACCACGGCGCTCAGCGGATGCTCCCCGGGCACTGCGGCAAGGAGCCTCTCCAGCTGACGGCGGTCGGCCACGTCACAGGGCTCCACGGAGACGCGCGCGCCCAGCGACTCCAGCTCGTCGCGCAACTGTGCGGCGCCCTCGGCCTGGATTCCCCGGCGACCGGCCAGCATCAGGCTGCGGACTCCGTGCTCCACCACCAGGTGCCTGGCCATCAGCGCGCCGAGGCCTCCTGTGCCGCCGGTCACCAGCACGGTGCCCTGCGCGTCCAGCGGTCGCGGCAGCGTGAGCACGATCTTGCCGGTGTGGCGCGCCTGGCCCAGGAACCGGAAGGCCTCGGGTGCGCGGCGCACATCCCACGTCTTCACGGGTAGCGGCGCGAGCACTCCGGACTCGAACAACGCCAGCACCTCGACGAGCATCTCCTGCAACCGCTGCGGCCCGGCCTCGAGCAGATCGAACGCCCGGTAGGACACCCCCGGATGCTCGGCCGCGACGACCCCCGGATCGCGTATGTCGGCCTTGCCCATCTCCACGAACCGGCCGCCCCGCGGCAGCAGCTGCAGCGAGGCGTCCACGAACTCCCGCGCGAGCGAGTCCAGCGCGACATCTACGCCCTCCCCGCCCGTCTCCCGCAGGAAGCGCTCCCTGAACTCCAGGGTGCGCGAGGAGGCGATGTGCGCGTCATCCAACCCCAGTCCGCGCAGGACCTCCCACTTCCCGGGGCTCGCGGTGGCGAACACCTCCGCGCCGAGATGCCGGGCCAGCTGCACGGCGGCCATACCCACTCCACCCGCCGCGGCATGCACCAGCAGCCGCTCGCCGGGCTGCACGCGCGCCAGATCGTTCAGCGCGTAGTACGCCGTCAGGAACACGATCGGAACCGAGGCGGCCTGCGTGAAGGACCATCCGTCGGGCACCTTCACGAGCAGATCCCGATCGGCGACCACCACAGGGCCAAACCCACCCACGAACAGACCCATCACACGATCGCCGACAACCACACCCTCCACTTCCGGTCCGACCTCCAGGACCACCCCAGCGCCCTCGCTGCCGACCAGGGCGTCGCCGGGATACTCACCCAGGGCAATCAGCACGTCGCGGAAGTTCAGGCCCGCTGCCCGCACGGCAAGGCGAACTTGTCCGGCGCGTAGCTGTGCGGCCGCCTGCGGACATGCGCGGAGAGCAAGGTCCTCGAGCGTCCCCCCGCCGCCAGCGTCCAGCCGCCACTCTGCGACACCGGTGGGGGGTGCCAACGCCGCCGAGACCCCGCCGGCGCCACCGGACTCCACCCGCGCGAGGCGCGCGGCGAAGACGCTTCCCTCACGCACAGCCAGCTGCGGCTCCTCAAGAGCCAGCGCTGCGCCCAGCGCACCGGAGGACTCATCGCACCAGTCCAGATCGACCAACCCGAAACGGTCTGGGTGCTCGGACTGCGCGGAGCGCACCAGACCCCAGACGCCCGCGTCCTCGAGACCACGCACATCCTCCCCGGCTCCCACAGCGACCGCGCCCTGCGTAACGAACACGAGCCGCGACGTGGCAAAGCGCTCCTCCTCGAGCCACGCCTGCACCAGCTCCAATGCCCGCTGGACGCTCTGACGCGCACCTTCGGCGACCCCCGCGGCATCAGACCCCCCCGACTCCTCCTCGACTTCGACAGGCCTGACCCCGGCCACGGGCAAATCGCGCCGAGCATCGACCAGCACCACCCCGGTGGCCCCAACGCTCCCATCCAGTGCGGCACCCAACGCCACCCACTCGTGCGCTGGATCCTGCGTGAGAGGGGCGGCCGAGACCGGTATCCAATCCACCTGGAACAGCGACTCCCGCAGACCCGCGCCGGCGAGCTGCCCAGGCGAGACCGATCGCAGAACCAGAGAGTCCACCGAGGCCACGAGGCGGCCCGCCTCATCGCCGACCACAACCGACACCACATCGGACCCCTGCCCGGCATCCCCGTCGGCCTGCACCGACAGGCAGACCCGCAGGGAGGAGGCGCCCGTCGCGAACAGGCTCACACCACTCCAGGAGAACGGCAGCCGCGCCCGCTGCGCCGCGCGCTCGTCGCCGTTCTCATCCGCACTCTCCTCACCGCCCAGCCAGTGCGCCCCCAAGGCCTGCAGGGCGGCATCCAACAAAGCGGGATGCAGACCGAACGACGCGGCTTCATTCTCATAGCCCTCGGGCAGAGCCACCTCGGCGAGCACCTGACAATCGCCGAGGCGCCAGGCGCCGCGCAACCCCTGGAAGGCCGGGCCGTAGTCGAGTCCCAGCCCGGCCATGTAGTCGTACAGATCCTCAGCCGCCACCGGCTGCGCTCCGGCGGGCGGCCATGCCTCCCCGGCCAGCGCCGCTGCCTTGTCCTCAGCTGCCTTGCCCTCATCCACACCCGCACGCACGCCAGCCCCCGCACTGCCACCCACGCCCGCATCCTCGTCCGGAGCCGCATCGGGGAGAAGCGCGCCGTGGGCGTGTCGGGTCCAAACCTCCCCCTCATACCCAGGTGTATCGCCTGCAACACCCTGCGAACGCGCGTGAATCGCGACGGGACGCGCGCCGGCCTCCCCGGCCTCGCCGATCGAGAGCTGGATCTGCACGTCCCCCTGCTCAGGCAGGATCAGGGGGGCCTCCAGCGTGAGCTCGCCCACGCGCCCGCAGCCGGCCTGGCGGCCGGCGTGCAATGCCAGCTCGAGGAATGCGGTGCCGGGCAGCAGCACCGCACCCATCACGGCGTGCCCGGCGAGCCAGGGATGACTCGAGAGTGAGAGGCGCCCGGTGAACAACCACCCCTGCCCGTCGGCCAGGTTGACTGCGGCGCCCAGCAGCGGATGGTCTGTCGCGGCCAGACCGAGCGCGGATGCATCCTGCACACGAGACTCTTTGGTCTCCAGCCAGTAGCGCTCCCGTTGAAAGGCATACGTGGGGAGTCCGACTCGCCTGGCGCCGGATTCCCCAAACAGGGCGTCCCACCTGACCTCCACACCTTGCACCCACATCTGTGCGAGGGCGCTCGTCAGGGTCTGCGCCTCGGGGCGTTTGCCGCGCAGCAGCGTCACGGGGACCGCGCCGGAAAGGCACTCCCGGCCCATGGCGCTCAACACGCCGTCGGGACCCAACTCCAGGAAGTTCTCGACTCCGCGCGCATCCAACCAGCGCATCCCATCCAGGAACTGCACCGGCTCGCGCACGTGTTCGACCCAGTATCCGGGGTTGCACATGCGCTCGGCGGAGACCAGCTCCCCGGTCACGTTGGAGACGATCGGGATCCGCGGCTCGGCGAAGGAGAGGCCGCCGAGGACATCGGCGAACTCCGCGAGCATCCCGTCCATGCGGGGCGAGTGAAAGGCGTGGCTGACACGCAGCCGCTTCGTCCTGCGGCCCTGTTCCTCCCACGCCCGCGCGAGTTCCAGGACGGTCTCTTCATCACCTGAGATCACTACCGCCGCCGGCCCGTTGACGGCGGCGAGCGCGACCTGCTCCTCCCTACCGGCGAGTGTCGGCAGAACCTCCTCGGCGGAGGCCTCGATCGAGACCATCGCGCCGCCCTCGGGCAATGAGCCCATCAGACGCCCGCGCGCGGCCACCAGCTCGCAGGCGTCAGCCAATGAGAAGACGCCCGCGACGTGAGCGGCGGCGACCTCGCCGATCGAGTGGCCGATGAGGAAGTCCGCACGCACGCCCCAGCGCTCGATGAGCCGGAAGAGCGCCACCTCGAGCGCGAACAGACCGGCCTGTGTGAAGAGGGTCTGATCCAGAAGGGCCTTGCCATCCGCGTTCCCCACTGCACCCTTGCCACCCGCATCCCCCGCTGCCCTCTTAGTTTTGTCGTCTCTCTCAACGCTTTCGGCATCTCCCTCGGCGGCGAACACCACCTCGCGCAGGGACCGCCCCAGGTGCTCATCCAGGCCGGCGCACACCTCATCGAAGGCCTCCGCGAACACCGGGAACGTCCGGTAGAGGTCCTGACCCATACCCACACGCTGGGCGCCCTGCCCGGTGAATAGGAACGCGACACCGGCGCCGGTCACTGCCAAGCCCTCGAGTACTCCAGGCGTGGGCTGCGCACCCTCCTCCAGCGCCTCCAGGCCTGACAGCAGATGCTCCCGGTCCTCGCCCAGCACAACCGCGCGACGCTCAAACGCCGGGCGCCCGGCCAGCGAGAAGCCGACGTCATCCACGCTCAGCGCGGCATCCTCTGCAACGAACTCCCGCAGCTGTCGAGCCTGGTCGCGCAACGCCCCGTCGCCGCGCGCGGAGAGCACCCACGGCGCCAAGCCGCCTCCAGGGCCTCCGACCTCCGCGTGACGGCCGCCGCCTGCACCGTCGGCGGGAGCCTCCTCAAGGATCACGTGGGCGTTGGTGCCGCTGATGCCGAACGAGGACACGCCGGCGCGCCGGGATCCGCCGTTCGCCGGCCACGGCATCTCCTCGGTGAGGAGCGACAGGCCGCCGCTCGACCAGTCCACCTCGGGCGAGGGCTCATCGACGTGCAGCGTCCTGGGGAGCACGCCGTGCTGGAGAGCCATGACCATCTTGATCACTCCGGCGACGCCGGCCGCGGCCTGCGTGTGGCCGAGGTTCGACTTGACCGACCCCAGCCACAGCGGCCGTTGGGGATCGCGTTCGCGCCCGTAGGTGGCGAGCAGCGCCTGCGCCTCGATGGGATCCCCGAGCGTGGTGCCGGTGCCGTGCGCCTCGACCACGTCCACCTCGCCCGCGGAGAGCCGTGCGTTGGCGAGCGCCTGCACGATGACGCGCTGTTGGGAGGGGCCATTGGGCGCCGTGAACCCGTTGCTTGCTCCGTCCTGATTGACAGCGCTGCCCCGCACCACGGCGAGCACGGGGTGACCCAGACGGCGAGCGTCGGAGAGCCGCTCCAGGAGCACCACGCCGGCCCCCTCGGAGAAGCCGGCGCCGTCGGCCGCCGCCGCGAAGGACTTGCAGCGCCCGTCGGGGGCGAGCCCCCGCTGGCGGCTGAACTCGACAAAGATCCCGGGAGTGGCCATCACCGTCACGCCCCCCGCGAGCGCGAGCGAGCACTCGCCCTGGCGCAGCGCCTGGCAGGCCAGATGCATGGTCACCAGCGACGATGAGCACGCTGTGTCCACGGTCACCGCCGGCCCCTCCAGCCCAAGGGCGTAGGCCACCCGGCCGGAGACGACACCGCCGCCGCTGCCGGTCAGACGGTAGCCCTCGAGCGCCTCGGGCGCCGAGCGCAGGCCGGGACCGTAGTCCTGGATGCTGATGCCCGCGAACACCCCCGTCGGGCTGCCCTGCAGCGCGAGCGGGTCGATCCCACCGTGTTCGAGCGCCTCCCAGCAGATCTCCAGCAGCAGCCGCTGCTGGGGATCCATCGCCAGCGCCTCGCGGGGGGCGATCTCGAAGAAGGCCGCATCGAACTCGCCCGCGTCGTAGAGGAACCCGCCCTCTCGCGCATGGCTGGTTCCGCGCCGATCGGGATCGGCGGCGTACAACTCCTCCAGATCCCAGCCGCGGTCGTGCGGAAACTCCGAGACAGCATCGCCACCAGCCGCCACCACCTCCCAAAACTGCTCCGCGGAGCGCACGGCGCCCGGATAACGGCAGCCGATCCCGACGATTGCGATCGGCCCATCGCCCGCCACGGCCACCGTGGCCGGCGCCTGCATCCTCGTCGCCTGGACACCCACGATCTCTTCCAGCAGATGGCCGGCCAGCAGGGCGGGGGTGGGGTGGTCGAACACAAGCGTGGCGGACATCCGCCGGCCGGTCGCGGCGCCAAGGCGGTTACGCAGTTCGACCGCCGCCAGCGAGTCGAAGCCGAGCTCCTTGAACGTCCGCCGCGCGGACACGGCGTCGGCGGAGGCGTGTCCGAGCACGCTCGCCGCTTCGCGACGCACGAGCTCGAGCACGAAGTGCTTTCGCTCGCTCTCAGCGATGCCTAGGAGACGCTTGGCAAAGGAATCGTCGGCGTCCCGCAAGGTGTGGCGCGCGGGAGCGCCCACGAGACCGCGCAGTACAGAGGATGTCGTGCCGACGCCCGCCTGGGTGGACACCGCCGCCGTATCAAGGCGCGCCGGAAGGAGCACGGCCTCGTCCATGCCGCACGCGCGGTCGAATAGCGCCAGGCCCTCCTGCAGCGAAAGCGCCCCGATGCCCGAGCGCGCCATCCTCGCCAGGTCGGCCGCGCGCAGATCGGAGGTGATGCCACCGGCCTGATCGCCCCACTGCCCCCAGGCCAGGGAGGTGGCAGCCAGGCCATGTGCGCGGCGATGCTGGGAGAGGGCATCGAGGAAGGCATTCGCCGCCGCGTAGCTGCCCACGCCCGCACTGCCCAGGGTGGCGGTGACAGAAGAGAAGAGGACGAACGCCGACAGGTCAAGATGCTCGGTCAGCTCGTGCAGGTGCCAGGCCGCATCGGCCTTGGGTTCCAGCACCCGATCGAGATGCGCGGGGGTAAGTGACTCGATCACTCCATCGGCGAGCACCGCGGCGGTGTGCACGACGGCTTTCAACGGCTCCTGCTCGCTCACGGACTCGATCAGCGCTCGCAGCTGCTCGCGGTCGGCGACATCGCACGCGGCGATCCTCACGCGCGCACCCATCTCGATCAACTCGGCCTCCAGCTCGAGCGCACCCTGCGCCTCCGGTCCCCGCCGACTCGCGAGCACCACGCTGCGCACCCCGTGCTCGGCCACCAGGTGCCGGGCGAGCAGGCTGCCCAGCTGACCCGTGCCACCAGTGATCAGGGTCGTCCCCTGCGCGGCGGGCAAGGCTGTCACCTCCTCCCCTTCGCCACCACGAACCGGGGCGAGCCGGGGGACGTAGACACTCCCGTGCCGGATGGCCAGCTGTGGCTCGTCCAGGGCGAGTGCGGCGCCCAGCGCATGCAGGGAGGCCTGCTCGCGGTCGATGTCGAGGATCACAAAACGGGCGGGGTTCTCCGAAAGCGCCGAGCGCACGAGCCCCCATACCGGCGCCTGCGCAAGACCCGGCACCGGCTCCCCCGGGCGCACAGCCAGTGCTCCGCGAGTCACAAAAGCAAGCCGGCACGCGGAGAGACGCTCATCGGCAAGCCATGCCTGGGCCAAACCGAGCGCCCTGTTCGCAGCTGTGCGCGCCTCGCCCGCGATTGCGCCGGCGCCTGCGATCTCATCGGCGCCGACCCCCTCCTCGTCGCACCCGCAGCCAACGAGCAGCAACTCGACCGGAGCGGCCCCTCCAGCGACCGCCGCGCCAAGCGACTCCAGATCCGGATACACCGTGGATGTGACACCCGCCGCCTGCAGTGCCCCGGCCAGCCCAGGGCCGTTCTCACCCAACACCGCGGCCGTACCGAGGACGGACGGCGACTCCGCCGAGACCGCCTCCCACTCCACACGGTAGAGCGCGTCCTCGGACCCAGCGGCGTCGGGCAGTCGCTGACCGTCCCCATCCAGGCCGGTCGAGACTGCGTCGGGCGACTCCCGCGCCCCCGGCCCACCGTCCAGCCAGTAGCGCCGGCGCTGGAAGGCATAGGTCGGCAGCGACACCCGCCGAGCGCTCGACCCCTCGAACAGGGAGCCCCAATCGACGTCGACCCCACGCACCCATGCCTCAGCCACGGCGGCCAGCGATGTCTGCGCCTCGGGCCGCTGTCCGCGTAGGAGCGCAGCCAGCAGGGGAGCGGCGTCCCCTTCCTCCCCTTCCTCCTCGACGCGCCGCTCCCCAGCCAGGCAGTCGTGGCCCATCGCACTGAGCACGCCATCGGGCCCCAGCTCCAGGAAGCTCCCGACGCCGCGAGCGGCAAGCCAGCGCATTCCGTCCATGAAGCGCACCGGCCTGCGCACATGCGCCACCCAGTACCCGGGCGAGCACAACTCCTCAGCAGATGCAGGCTCACCGGTGAGATTCGAGACGATCGGAATCTCAGGCGGCGCAAACGAGAGGCTCGCGGCAACCTCGGCGAAGTCATCCAGCATCGCATCCATGCGCGGCGAGTGAAAAGCGTGACTCACCCGCAGGCGTTTTGTTTTGCGCCCCCGCCCGCGCCAGGTCGCTTCGAGCTCGCGGACGGCGTTCTCCTCGCCTGAGACCACCACGGCAGCGGGTCCGTTCACCGCGGCGAGGGCGAGCAGCGACTCACGCCCGGAGAGTGTGTCGAGCACCTCCTCCTCCGAGGCCTGCACCGACAGCATCGCGCCGCCGGCCGGAAGCGCTTCCATGAGGCGCCCGCGCGCAGCGACCAGCACACAGGCATCGTGCAGCGAGAGAGTCCCCGCCACGTGCGCGGCAGCAAGCTCGCCGATCGAATGGCCGAGCAGGAAGTCGGGGCGCACGCCCCATGTCTCCACGAGCCGGAACAGCGCAACCTCGAGCGCGAACAGGCCGGCCTGGGTGAACATGGTCCGATCCAGCAGATCCCCTGCCGGCACCCCGGCGGACGCGGAGGACCCGGCCGCAGACGACCCCTGGGTCACAGACGACTTCCCAGACCCCGCAGCTGTGAACATCACCTCGCGCAGGGAGCGCCCGAGGTGGGGGTCGAACTCGACGCAGGCCTCATCCAGAGCGTGCGCGAACGCCGGAAACGCGTCGTAGAGCTCCCGCCCCATTCCCACCCGCTGAGAGCCCTGACCGGTGAACAGAAATGCGATCCCATCGCGAGGCGCGGGCGCCACACCCTGGATGACACCCGTCGTGCGCTCGCCTCCGGCCAGAGCGTGGAGGCCTGCCAGCATGGCCTCCCGCTCGGCGCCCAGCACGACGGCGCGGTGCTCGAGCCGAGCCCGACCCACGGTCAGCGACCGGCCGATATCGGCGACGCTTGGCTCCGGAGAGCGCTCGAGGTGCTCGAACAATCGCGAAGCCTGACCGCGCAGGGCGTCGTCCCCCTTGCCCGAGATGACCCACGGCACGACGCCGCCCGGGACGCAAGCACAAGGCGTTTCCGTGGATTGCGTGGCTTGCGATGGCGCCTCCTCGAGGATGAGGTGCGCGTTGGTGCCGCTGATGCCAAACGAGGACACAGCGGCCCGTCGCGGCCTGCCCTCCGCAGGCCAGGGCACCTCCTCCCGCAGCAGCGAGACAGCGCCGGCCGACCAATCGACAGCTTGCGAGGGCTCGTCGACATGCAACGTCTTGGGCAAGACGCCGTTTCGCAGAGCCATGACCATCTTGATGACGCCGGCCACGCCGGCCGCCGCCTGCGTGTGGCCGATGTTCGATTTGATCGAGCCAAGCCACAGCGGGGGCCCCTGCGCGCGGCCCTGACCGTAGGTTGCGAGCAACGCCTGTGCCTCGATCGGATCGCCAAGGGTGGTGCCGGTGCCATGGGCCTCGACCGCATCCACATCGGCGGCGCAAAGACCGGCGTTGGCCAGCGCACGACCGATCACCCGTTGCTGGGAGGGCCCGCTGGGCGCGGTCAAGCCGTTGCTGGCGCCATCCTGGTTGATGGCGCTGCCCCGCACCGTCGCCAGCACAGGGTGACCGAGGCGAAGCGCATCGGAGAGTCGCTCGAGCAGCACGATTCCCGCGCCCTCCGACCAGGCGGTCCCATCCGCCGCCTGAGCAAAGGACTTGCAGCGCCCATCCACAGCGAGTCCCCGCTGGCGGCTGAACTCGACGAAGATGCCGGGGCCGGCCATCACCGCCACGCCGCCCGCGAGCGCCAGCGTACACTCACCCGCGCTCAGCGCCTGGCACGCCATGTGCAGCGCCACCAATGAGGAGGAGCACGCGGTGTCCACGGTGACGGCGGGACCTTCCAGGCCGAATACATATGAGATACGCCCCGACAGGACGCCGGCTGTGTTGCCGGTGAGGCCGTAGCCCGCATAGCCCTCCTGCGACTCGTGCAGGCGCGGGCCATAGTCCTGTGTGGTGGCCCCCACGAACACCGCGGTCTGACTGCCGGGCAGTGAGTCGAAGGCGATGCCCGCATCTTCAAATGCCTCCCATGAGACTTCCAGCAGCGCACGCTGCTGGGGATCCATCGCCGTGGCCTCGCGCGGACCGATCCCAAAGAAGCCGGCATCGAACTCGGCGGCGTCGTAGAGAAAGCCGCCTTCGCGCGCATAGCTCGTCCCGGGCCGGCTGGGGTCGGGATGCTGCAAACGCTCCAGATCCCAACCGCGATCGGTAGGAAAACCCGCAATTGCATCGCCTCCGGCGGCGAGCAGCTCCCAGAGCTGCTCGGGGAACGCACACCCCCCGGATAGCGACAGGCCATCCCCACGATCGCGAGGGGCTCGCCGAAGTGGTTCGTCGGCGTCGACGCCGACGCCGACGCAGCGCCGCCGCGGCGGACACCGGAGATCTCCCCAAGCAGGTGACCGGCCAGCGCGGTCGGAGTTGGATGGTCGAACACAAGCGTCGTCGGCAGGTTCAATCCGGTGGCTGCTTGCAGCCGGTTACGCAACTCGACGGCCGCGGACGAATCCAACCCAAGCTCCTTGAACGCTCGATCCGGGAGCACCGCTTTGGGCGAGGCGCAGCCCAGCACGATCGCCGCCTGCGCACGCACCAGCTCGAGCACGCCACGTTCGCGTGTGCCGTTGGAGACATTCCCCAAACGCAACGACAAGGGATCCTCCGAGAAATCGTCAACGGCGAGTCCACCGGAACGATGCTCACCCGGCTTCCCGCCAGTGTCATCGCCGATGTCAAATGCGCCTGCCGTGGCCTGCACCTCTGCCGAGGCCTGCACGCCTGCCGGGGCTTGCAGACCCTCGCGACCGGCGGCCTCCCAATTCACGTTCACTCCGGGGGCGTGCACGTCTGCGTCGACCAGCGAAAGCGAGAAGCGCTTCGTGCCGTTCTGGTGACGACGCTGAGAGCCGATCACCGCCACACCGTGTGCTCCAGCGAGCGTCGCCTCGGCGGTTTCCTGCAACGCGACGGTCAGCAGTGGATGCGGACTGACCTCGATGAACGTGCGGTGAGACTCCTCCAGGAGACGCCTGGTCACCGGCTCGAATTGAACGGTCTGGCGCTCCGCGCGATACCAGTACTCGCCGTCAAGCCGCGCTGTGTCCAGCCGCTCGCCGGTGACGGTCGAGTAAAACGGGATGTCACCGGAACGGGGAGCGAGCGGGGATAGCGCCGCGAGCAGCTCATCGCGAATTGCCTCTACCTGTGAGGAGTGCGAGGCATAGTCCATGGGCACCATGCGAGCCCTGATGCCCTCGCTCTGAAATTCAGCGAGCAACCCCTCCAACGCGGTGCGATCGCCGGAGAGGGCGACCGAAGAGGGCCCGTTGACGGCAGCGAGCGTAACCCGATCCTCCCACCGCTCCACACGTTCAGCGATGGACTGAACCCCCAGCGAGACCGAAAGCACACCGCCCGTTCCGGCGATACCGGCCAGCATCCTGCTGCGCAGCGCCACCACGCGAGCCGCATCCTCGAGTGACAGGCCACCGGCTACGTACGCAGCGGCGATCTCCCCCTGAGAGTGACCCACGACGGCATCCGGTTCCACGCCGCAGGCACGCCACAACTCGGCCAGCGACACCGCGACGGCGAACAGGGCCGGCTGGACCACATCCACCCGCTCGAGCTTCGGGGCTCGCCGCCCGGCGCGCAAGACCTTCGACAGCGACCAGTCGACGTAGGGAGTGAGTGCCTCCTCACAGGCCTGCATCCGCATGGCGAACACCGGCGAAGAATCCAGCAGCTCGAGCGCCATCCCATGCCACTGCGAGCCGTGTCCGGAGAACACGAGCGCGACTCCCGCACCCACATCGCCTGCGTTGCTCTTGCTCACGGAACTTCAGCTGCCCCGGTGGTCTGACCAACCCCGATCGCCGCTCCCCCATACCGAGCGCTCGCCGTACCATACATATGTTCCCCTCGACCCTAAATGTTTCTATCTTCCGGGTCAGCCACTCTAGGTCAGCACTGGGCCCTTGTCAACTCAATTGGAGGGCGGGTTGGCAATGACGATCGCCGTGAGCACAAGCCCGTCGCGAAGCAGCCAGCGCCCGGAGAGCGTTCTCGGCAGACCGCCCATCGACGCCGGCCCGGAGACCTGCACACGAGCCAAAAAAGCCCTTTGGCGCGGCACGAAGTCGAGCACGGCGTCGGCGAAGCCCAACGCGTGCTCCCCGAGCGGGAAGCATGCCTTGTAGATGGACTCCTTGGCGCTGAACAGCAGACGATCCCAGTTCACTTCCGGTTGCACATGCGCCAACTGGTGCAACGCGGCTACCTCCCCGGCGCTGGCCACAGCACCAAGCACCCCCTCGGGCAGCGCACGGTTGGGCTCGGCGTCGATGCCGATTGCCATGAGCTGCGTTGCATGGGCCACAGCACACGCGCGGTAGCCGTTGCAGTGCGTGATGCTTCCCACCACACCGCTGGGCCAGCAGGGCTCCCCGCGCGGCCCAGCGGGGATAGGCAAGGGCGGAAAGCCGAGCACGCCAAGCGCCTGACGCGCACAGGAGCGGGCCGTGGCGAACTCCCGACGGCGCTTCTCCACGGCCCGTCTGACGACAGCCTCCTCCTCGGGGAAGAGGATGACATCCGCCGGATCGGAGCGCATCTCCACGGCAATGGCAGCCTCGGGAAGGATCTCCGCAATCATCTCAGCCTCTCTCTGCCCCGCCGACAGCGCAGCTCCGCTTTCTGTAGCCCAGGGATTTCAAACAACGTAGCCACCCTCCCGCCGACAGCGCAGCTGCGCTCTGAGTGCCCGCGAGATATCTACACCGTAGCCACCGGGACCCCGAGCAGCGTCTATATAGACGCCCCGCATAGACCTTGACAAGTCCCGCTCACATCAGTAGCGTTGCCGGCAGTGGCGGTTGCTCGGGGGAAATCGAGCAGCCACACGGGCAATGGGGTTTTAACTTGGATCTCGACGGCTCCACGGTAGCGGTGCGCGTCGGGTGGTCACTTAATTGGAGGGGTTGATAATGGCTGTACATCTGCCGTCGAAGCATGCTTTCCGGCGTGGATCCCTGCGAGCCTCGCTGGCGCTCTCTGCGGTGGCGCTGACGACAGCCGCCGGGGTGGCTTCCTCCGGCGCCTCTGCCAAGCCGGCACGCGGCATTCCCACGGCCGTGGCGGCGAGGAGCCTGAAGGTTAGTCTCAACGCGAGCCTGATCCTGGTGGGCCGCCCCGGACACGTGAACACTGAGCGGGGGACCATATCCGGAACCTTCCGCGGCACGATCGCCGCGCGATTCGTGACAAACGGCTCCAATCAGGGAACGGGAACGTTTACCGTTTATCCCACCGGCGGGGGCTCCTTTTCCGGCCAGTCGACGGCACACGGTCATGTGGTGGGTGCCTTCGCCTACTTCACCGGCGTCGGGTCGATCACGGGGGGAACAGGAAAATGGGCGCACGCATCGGCGTCGGGCCTGCAGTTCCACGGAGTTCTGAATCGGCAGAACTATCACTCGACCTCGTCCCTCACCGGGACCATACATCTGTGAACATGCACCCATTGCCGGTTTCGCCGATCGGACGGCGCTCGCGAGGAGCGACCGGCTCGGCCGCCGGCCATCGCACAGGTGAGCGCATTGCGACCATTCCGGCCGCTGGCCATCGCGTCGGCGGGCGCATTCGCAGAGGACCCGTGGGCATATGCGCGGTCCTGCTCCTATCCGCTCTGACGTTCGCTCTCGGATGCCTGCCGGGGGTGGCGGGAGCGGCAGAGACGGCAAAGATGGAAGTCGGTTTCTCGCCGTACACGCTGGGGCGCCCCACAACGATCACTGTGGACATGAAGATCGGCGAGAGCGACGGCAGCGTGCCGGGTCCGGTGACGAGCTTCACCACCCACCTCCCGCCTGCGCTGGAACTCGTCGCAAGCACGATGGGCCTGGCGATCTGCCAGCCCAGATCCCTGTATGCCGGCGGCCTGCCTGGCTGCAATCCCAATGCGCGCCTGGGCGCGGGGACCGCAACGGTCGAGGTGCCATTCGGCCCGGAAGTCGTGAGCGAGACGGCCACCGTCAACGCCCTCATGGGTCCGCCGATCGACGAACAGATTGGGATCCTCCTCTACGCCGAAGGGCTTGCGCCGGTTTTCGCGCAGTCGGTGCTGCCGGGCGTGCTGCTCATCGGCTCGGGGTCGATCGGCGAGAGCATCAAGACCGCGGTGCCCCTCACCCCCACGCTGCCCGGCGCCGCCGATGCCTCGATGGTCGCCCTGCACATGAGCTTCGGGCCCAATCATCTGACCTACTACAAGATGGTTCACGGTCACAAGGTGGGCTATCAGCCGACGGGCATAGAACTTCCTCCCAAGTGCCCCCGCGGCGGCTTCAAGTTCGTCACGGACCTCACCTTCCAGGACGGCACCGCTCTGGAAGTTCCGGCCACGGTGCCATGCTCGGCAGCGCGGCGACCCAAGCATCGTTAGTGTCCCGTGTGAGATAGGGTCGGCAGCCGATGGGGTGCTGTCCGCCATACGCCATAACGTGGAGAACATGCCGCCGCTGATCACGCGCAAAGAGGCCCTGGAACTGGGCCAGATCGAGGAGCCCGCCGAGATCGAGGCGCTCGTGGAGCGCGCTTGGAAGGCGCGCGTGGAGCACTTCTCGGACTCCACCGATATGTGCTCGCTGGTCAACGCCAAGTCCGGGGGCTGCGCTGAGGATTGCGGTTTCTGCGCGCAGTCGCGCTTCGCGGAGGCCGAGACGCCGATGCACGCGATGATGGACCCCGAGCAGATCCTCGAGCACGCCCGCGCCGCCGAAGCCGCGGGCGCGCACCGCTTCTGCATGGTCACCCAGGGCCAGGGGCTCTCAAAGCGCGACTTCGAGAAGATCCTCGACGGCGCAAGGCTCGTGGCCGAGCACACCAACCTCAAGCGCTGCGCCTCGGTGGGGCACATGTCCACGGCGCGCGCGAAGGCGCTCAAGGAGGCGGGCATCCAGCGCGTGCACCACAACGTGGAGACGGCCGAGAGCTACTACGACGAGGTTTCGAGCACCGTTCGCTACGAGGGCCGCATACGCACCATCCAGGCGGTGGCCGAGGCCGGGTTGGAGACATGCGTGGGAGGCATCCTGAACCTCGGCGAGAGCCGCGAGCAGCGCGTGGAGATGGCCTTCGAGCTGGCGGCGCTGAACCCCACGAGCGTGCCCATCAACCTGCTCAACCCGCGGGCGGGAACGAAGTTCGGCGACCGTGACTACATGGACCCTTGGGAGGCGGTGAAGTGGATCGCGATCTTCCGCCTCGTGCTGCCCGAAGCTCTCTTCCGGCTCTGCGGGGGGCGCGTGGAGAACCTCGGCGAGCTGCAGCCCCTCGCGGTGAAGGCGGGCGTGAATGGAGTGATGATGGGCAACTTCCTCACCACGCTCGGCAACGAACCCGAGCAGGACCGCGCAATGTTCGAGGAGCTGGGGCTCAACGTGGCGCGCCAGCCCGACAACGGCGCCAACCCGCGGCCGGATAACCGCGCGGGGTGGCTCGAGGGCGAGACGCCCGATGTCGTCGAGGACTATCTCGACGCGCCCGCTGGCGCGGAGGATGGCGCGGGAGGTTTGAAGATCAGGCTGTGGGATCCCTCCACGCAGCTGCGCTTCAAGGCCAAGCGCGGTGCGCCTCCGCGACCGGACGGCGCGCCCAACGCAGTCCCCGCCGGCTGGGGAGACTGAGGGCCCCCGAGGGCTGCTGCGATGAGCGATATCGAGGCGCGCCTGGCGGGGCTGGAGCAGCTGGGACTGCGCCGCCGCCTGCGCCTCGTCTCCGGCCCACAGGGCCCACGAGTGCTGCTCGACGAGGCGCCCGTGCTTCTGTTGTGCTCGAACAACTATCTCGGTCTCGCCGACCACCCGCGCGTGCGCGAGGCCGCTGCCGAGGCCGCCATGCAGTGGGGCGTCGGCGCGGGGGCCTCACGACTGGTATCGGGCACGATGACCATCCACCGTCGCCTCGAGGAGCGCATCGCCGAGTGGGAGGGCGCGCAGGCCTGCGTGCTGTTCGGCTCGGGCTACCTCGCCAACCTGGGGGTCGTTGGCGCGCTCGCGGGAGAGGGCGATACGGTCTTCTCCGATGAGCTCAACCACGCCTCGCTGATCGATGGCTGCAGATTGTCCAAGGCACGGGTGGTGGTGTACCGTCACCTCGACACCGAGCACCTCGCGTGGTCCTTGCAGCACCACAGCGCGGCGGGGAGACGCAGGCTGATCGTGACGGACGCCGTGTTCTCGATGGACGGCGACATCGCCCCACTGGCGGAGATCGTGGAACTCGCGCGCGAAAACGGCGCGCGCACGATGGTGGATGAGGCGCACGCCACTGGCCTGCTCGGCCCCGGTGGGCGCGGCGCGGTAGCCGCCGCCGGTCTGCAGGGCGAGGTGGACATTGTTGTGGGGACCCTCAGCAAGAGCCTTGGCTCCTACGGTGCCTACGTGTGCGCCTCCGAGGAGATGGTCGATCTGCTCGTGAACACCGCACGCTCGCTGATCTTCTCCACCGCGCCCGGCCCCCCGGCAGTGGCGGGGGCGCTGGCGGCGCTCGAGCTCCTGCAGGAAGATCCCCAGCGTGTGGAGCGTCTGCACACCGCCGCCCGCGCACTGCGCGGCGCGCTCGCCGAGGAGGGCTTCCCGGTTGCCCCCGCAGAGATGCCTATCGTGCCAGTGATTGTGGGCTCCGAGCACGACACCATGCGCCTCTGCCAGGCCGCGCTGGAAGGAGGGGTCTTCGCGCAGGGCATCCGCCCCCCCACAGTCCCCTCGGGCACCTCGCGCCTGCGCCTCGCGGCGATGGCCACCCACACCCCCGCCGAACTCCGTCAGGCGGCGCACACGCTCGGAGAGGCAGCTCGTGCGCTTGGCCTGGACCCCGCGGCGATGGGATCCGGGCGCGAGTCCCGTGAGTCCCACGAGCCTCGCACCGTCCACGCCGCCTGACCCTCCGTGCGGGGCCTGTTCGTAACCGGCACCGACACCGGCGTCGGCAAGACGGTACTCAGCGCCGCGCTGGTTGCGACAATCGCCGCCTCGGGGGAATCCGTGCGCGCGTACAAGCCGGTCCTCACCGGCCTGGAGGAGCCGCCGGGAGAATGGCCGCGGGACCATGAGCTGCTGGCTGAGATGGCGGGCATGACCCCCGAGGAGGTCGCGCCGCTGCGCTACGGGCCCGCCGTCTCGCCACACCTCGCCGCGGCGATGACCGGCGAGCAGCCCAACCCCGCCGGGATGATCGAGTCTGCGCGCGCCCTCGCCGAGCAAGGCACCCTCATCGTCGAGGGTGTGGGCGGGCTGCTCGTCCCCCTGGCCGACGGCTTAGCCGTGCGTGACTTCGCGGTCGAGCTTGGACTGCCGCTGCTGATCGCCGCGCGCCCCGGCCTGGGGACGATCAACCACACGCTGCTCACATTGCAGGCGGCGCGGGCGGTGGGGCTTCAGGTGCGTGCGGTGGTGCTCACGCCGTGGCCACGCCAGCCATCCGACATGCAGCACTCAAATCGAGACACGATTGCGCGGATTGGCGAGGTCGAAGTCGTGGGCCTAGCGCCGGTGAGCGCGACTCGAAACGAGCTGGCCAGCGCCGGCGCGCGGCTGCCATGGAGGCAGTGGCTAACGATCCACCATCGTCTCTCCCACCAAACCTAAGATCACCGACATGGCTGGCTTGCCGAGACGCAGAGACGCCTCCCTCCGGGTTGTTCCGGGGTCGTACTCCCCGGAGAAAGGAGGCGCCTATGTTTACGTCTACGAGCGTACTAGCCATCGCCCTGCTCGTCGCGTTGCTGGTCATCGACCGGCTGGCGCGTTAGCAAGGTGCCCTGACGGTTGCAGCGGAGACGACCCCGGCGACCGTCAGGGACAAACTATACAAGAAGCATCCACCATACTCCCCGTCACCGCGGCCAGATCCTCCTCCCCGATGACATATGGCGGCATGGTGTAGATGAGGTCGCGGAAAGGCCGCAGCCACACACCGCGCGCGACCGCGGTGTCTGTGACCGCCGCCACATCGACCTCGCGCTTGAGCTGCACGACACCAATAGCGCCCAGCACGCGCACGTCGGCAACACCGGGCAGCTCACGCGCAGGAGCAAGTCCCTCGCGCAACCCCCTTTCGATGCGCGCTACCTGCTCGCGCCAACCCTCCAACTCCAAGAGGTCCAGTGAGGCAAGCGCAACCGCACACGCCAGCGGCGAGGCCATGAAGGTGGGCCCGTGCATCAACGCTCCCCCCTCCCCCGCGGAAATCGCGTTCGCGACCTCGGAGGTGCAGAGCGTTGCGGCGAGCGTCATGTAGCCGCCAGTCAAAGCCTTCCCCACACACATCACATCGGGGCTCACACCGGCGTGCTCGCAGCGAACAGCGCTCCGCTGCGACCGAAGCCGGTGGCGATCTCATCGAGCACGAGGAGCACCCCATGCGCGTCGCACAGCTCGCGCAGCAGCGCAATGCAAGAAGGCGAATGAAAGCGCATCCCCCCGCTCCCTGCACCACTGGCTCGATGATCACCGCCGCGAGCTCGTGGGCGTGACGCTCCATCAACTCCTCGAACCTTTGCGGCCCACTCCCCATCGAGTCCGGCGTCGAACCCATCGGGCGGCCGCGGCGCGAAGAGGTGCTCAGGGAGGTACCGGTAAACAGCTGTGCATCCCCCCCACGGGATCGCACACCGCCATGGCCCCAAAGGTATCCCCGTGATAGCCCCCGCGCACAGTGAGTAGCGCCTGCGCAAAGGCTGCCCGCGGGCATGCTGGTACTGAGAGCCATCTTGATCGCGACCTCAACCGCAACCGAGCCGGAGTCGGCGAAGAAGACATGCTCGAGCCCGGCCGGCGTCACTCCACAAGCCGCTCGGCGAGGAAGACGGCGGGCTCGTGAGTGAGCCCACCGAACATGACATGCGCCATACGCCCAGGCTGCGCGTGCAAAGCATCGTCGAGCGAGGGATGGCGATAGCCATGGATGGCAGACCACCAGGAGGACATGCCGTCCACAAGCTCGCGCCCGTCGGCAAGACGCAGGCGCACCCCCTCGGCGCCAACAACCGGCAGCGGCGGGAAGGCAGAGGCAGCGCGAGTAGGGATGCCAGACATGCCGGCGGTCGAACGCCAGCAGATCCTCCCAGTCGCTCAGTGGCTCAATCCTCGTAAAGAGTGAAGTCGCGCTTACGCGCCCCGCACACGGGACAGAACCAGGTGTCGGGGATGTCCTCGAAGGTCGTCCCTGCGGGATGCCCCCGTCGGGGTCGCCCTCGTCAGGGTCATAGATGTAGCCGCAGGACTCGCAGATCCAGCGCTGAAGGGTCTGGGTGCTCATGCCTGCAGAGTACCGACCCCCCCGCACGCACGCCACACCATCCGCGCCCCGCCCATGCCAACCTTCCGCGCCCCAGCGCGTTCCAAGGGAGACGATCCCCCGCGCGACCTCCGCTGCAGATAAGGTCACCCGATGAGTTCACCCGCGCGCGAAGACCGCCCCACCGCCGGCGAGGAGTACAACCCCGGCCCCGAGACCCCTCCGCGCCAGGCCGCCACGGTGATCCTCTTGCGCGGCGGCGAGGCCGCCCTCGAGGTGCTCCTCGTAAAGCGCACCCCCAAGGCGCGCTTCATGGGCGGCGTATGGGTCTTCCCAGGTGGCGCCGTCGATCGCGAGGACGGCGAGGACGACAAGGCCCACCGCACCGCCGCCATCCGCGAGCTGCAGGAGGAGGCGGGTATCGAGCTCGCCGACCCCGCGGAGCTCGTGAAGTTCTCGCGCTGGATCACCCCCGCGGAGGTGAAGGTGCGCTTCGACACCCACTTCTTCCTCGCCCCCCTGCCCGCAAACCAGGAGCCGAGGGTGGATGGCGAGGAGTGCGTGGACCTCGGCTGGTTCACCCCCCACGGTGCGCTGCAGGCGCACGCAGGGCAGGAGATCGAGCTGGTGTTCCCCACGATCAAGCACCTCCAGCAGCTGGGCGAGTTCGCCAACGTGTCAGATCTGCTGCGCCACGCCGCCGGGCTGGAGGTACACGCGGTGCAGCCCCGCATCCTCCTCGAGGATGGCGAGGTGCGCGTGGTGATGCCCGGCGAGCCGGGCTACGAGTAGCGCGGGGCAAGGATTTAAGGGCTTCGCCCCGGAGGGGCTCCGCCAGACTCCGTTAGAAGCCAGACTCAGAGCGATTCGCGAGGACCCGTCATGGCCCCTTTCAATCCAGCGGATGGCGCCAGTGCAGGCCCTCGAAGCGCGCGAAGCCTCGGTCGGTGGTGATCCATTCGCTGCCCGACTCGATCGCCAGCGCGGCGAGATAGGCGTCGGGGATCCGGTTTCCGGTGGCGCCGCTCGCGCGGCAGAGACCGGCGAAGATCTCCCAGTGACGCGGCCCGGGCGCGACCTCGACACAGTTGGGCCGCGCGTGCAGAGCCCGCACGAACGCGAGCGCCGTCTCGATCGGGGTCGGCGTGGAGAACACGCGCGGATGCGTAACCACCCTCAGCATCCCGCTCGAGACGAGCGTCGAAAGCCCGAACGGCGCGCCGGCGTTGGCCACCCCCTCCAGCCACGGGCCGATGCGCTCGTGCTCGGGCATGTCCCGGCGATGGGCATACACGAGCACGTTGACATCCAGCAGTATCAGCGCAAGCCGTCCATCAGATCGCGCAGCGACTGCGAATCGTCGAGCTCGACGCCGGCGAGCGTCCCCCCCTCGCCAAACGTCTGCAGCGTCAGACGCTCGCTGAGCCCCACCGGGCGCAGCGCGAGCGTCTGCCTGAGCGAGTCTTCGATCAGCGAGGTGAGCGTCGTGTGATTCGCCGCCGCGCGCTGCTTCGCCGCCGCGAGCAGATCGTCATCGAGTCGTACCGTCGTGCGCATCGCCCCAGCGTATCAAGCAGACATAAATATGTCTAGCGCCTAGCTCTGCTGCTGGGCCTGCACGACGTGCGTTACCGCGTTTATCAGCGCGAGGTGGGTGAACGCCTGCGGATAGTTGCCCAGGTGGCGCCCGCTCGAAGCCTCGAGCTCCTCTGCGTAGAGGCCCAGCGGGGAGGAGTAGCCGAGCAGGCGCTCGCACAGGCTCCTCGCCTCGCGCTGCTCGCCGATCTCCGAGAGCGCGGAGACCAGCCAGAAGGAGCAGATCAGGAACGTCCCCTCCTCGCCGCTCTGGCCATCGTCGGTCTCATCGGTGCGGTAGCGCAGCACGAGGCCATGCTCGGTGAGCTCCTCGCGGATCGCCCGCACCGTCGCGCACACGCGCTCATCGTCGGGGGGCAGGAAGCGCACGAGTGGGATCAGCAGGTTCGAGGCGTCGAGCGCGTCCGTTTCGTAGTGCTGGCGAAACACCCCCCGCTTGTCCACCCCGCGCTCGAGGATCTCCGCGCGGATCTCCTCCGCCACCACCTGCAGCTCCTTTGCCTTCTGCTCCTCTCCGCGCCGTTCTGCCAGGCGCGCGCCGCGATCGAGCGCCACCCAGCACATCAGCTTCGAGGAGACGTAGTGGCGGGGCTCGCCGCGCGCCTCCCAGATGCCCTGATCGGGCTCCTTCCACACGCGCTCCGCGCAGTGCACCTGATCGAGCAGCACCGGCCACAGCCGCTCGGGGATGTGATCGCGGCGCTTTGAGTGCAGATACACCGAGTCGAGCACAGCCCCATACACATCGTTCTGGCGCTGGTCGTACGCGCCGTTGCCCACGCGCACCGGGCGCGCGTTCTCGTAGCCCTTGAGGTGGTCGAGCGTCGACTCCGAGAGATCCTTCTGGCCCTTGATCCCGTACATGATCTGCAGCGAGCCATCCTCGTTGCGCTCCATATCCGCCACATACTGGATGAAGTCGTCGGCCTCCCAATCGAGCCCCAGCGCGTGCAGCCCCCACAGCGTGAATGACGCATCGCGCATCCAGCAGTAGCGGTAGTCCCAGTTGCGTTCGCCCCCCGGCGTCTCCGGCAGCGAGGTGGTGGGCGCCGCCAAGAGCGCGCCCGTGGGCATGAACGTGAGCCCCTTCAGCGCCAGCGCCGAGCGCTCGAGGTGGATGCGCCAGGGATGATCGGGATAGGTGCCTTCGGCCATCCACGTGCGCCAGAAGTGGTGCGTTCGCTGCAGGCGGCCTTCGGCCTGCTCCACCGTGCGCGGGCCCGCCAGCGCCTCCGTCCAGGTGAGCGCGCAGAAGCGCCGCTCGCCTTCAGCCATCGTGTGGCGCGCGTGCGCGCGGTTGCCCTCGATGCCCATGCGCATGTCGCTGAACAGGCCAAACGTCGTATCGCCGCCGCTCGCCTGTAGCCCCTTGCCGTGCTCGTCCTCCACCCACTCCCACTCAGCCGCCGTGGCGCCGTAGTCGAGCATCGGCTCGCACACCGCCTCCACCTGCACCTGCCCCTGCACGCACTCGATCATCCGCACCAGCAGGTGATCCGCATCGAAATCGGTGGGGGGGCGCGTGTGGCTCGTGTTGAGCTCGTTCTCGTGCCAATCGCTGATCGTCAGCGCATCCACTACGCGCAGCCACCCCTGCGGGGTCATCCACGTCGTCTCGATCACATTCGTCCCCGGGATGTAGCGCCTCCCGGCTGGCACATACACGCCGTAGGGGCCTACGCGAAAGCTCCCCGCACCACGATCGAGCAGCGCCGCGAACACGCTCGGCGAGTCGAAGTGCGGCAGGCACATCCACTCGATCGACCCATCCGAGGCAAGCAGCGCGCCGGTGTGGCAATCGGACAGGAACCCATAGTCGGCGATCGGCGGGAAGGGCGAGTCCTCGGGGGTCATGCCGCGGAACGGTATCGCCGGTGTCGGCTTCTACAGCGCCGGGCGCTCAACGCCGCGCGGCAAGAGGCCCTCTTCGTCGAGTTTGTCGAGGTGCGCCGCGAGCATCACCACCGCCGCGGGACGCAGCTCCGGGGGCACATCCGACCAGGCCTCGTCGAGCAGCTGCGCGGTCGTGCGTTTGCCTGAGCCCAGCGCGAGGATCACGCGGTGCTCGCGGTCGTAGCGATGCGCGATGTACTCCTCCACCTTGCACTCCGGTTCCCAGATCGGGGGCCCATGCCCGGGGCACATCACATCCACTTCGAGGGTCGCCAGCCGCGCGAGTCCGTTCATGTAGCCCGAGAGCGAGCCAGGGTAGGCGTCTACGAACACGCTTCCCTCGCCCAACACGGCATCGCCCGTGAAGCACGCGCGATCGGTCGCCAGCGCGAAGTGATCGCGCGCGTGCCCCGGTGTGGGCACCGCGCGCATGGGACCGAAGCGCGTTCCATCGCGCAGCATCACATCCGCCCCCCCGCGCGCCGCCGCGAGCGGTGCGGGGCGATGCTCGCGCAGCAGTTGCACGCACTCCGCGTGATCGGTGTGATCGTGTGTCAGCACAATGCCCCCCAGTCCGCCCCGCGCGTCGATCGCCTCGAGCATCCGCGCGAGGTGCGCATCGAGCGCGGGGCCCGGATCGACCACGTAGGCCGGGTGATCACCCACGATCCACGTGTTCGTGCCCGACAGCGTGAACGGACCCGGATTCTCGGCGCGCAGGCGCAGGATGTCGTAGCCCGCGAGCCGCTCAGCCTCGTACTTCGGCTCCCTCCGCGGAGCCTCCTCGAGCGCCTCAGCGCGCTCCGGCGGGGCGGAGTCGTCCTCGGAGGCGGATGGAAACAGCATCGTCATGTACGGAAGTTAGCTAGTTCGGTGGATCCATCGGAGCCCTGGAGCTCCGATCGCGTGGCGCGCGCTGCCCGGATATCTGAGCGATTCCACCCAATCCACGACCATAGCCCACTAGATCGGCTCTACAGAGCCAAAGATCAACCCTGCGAGGGGTCTTGCAAGGGCACAACGAGGGATCCCTGGCATTCTTATATTGCTCTTAGACACTCGTCTTAGTGATACAGACGTTGTGCCTTGCTCACTCCCCTCAAGCCGCGCCCGCGGGAAACCGAAAGATTGAGCAAATGAGCGAGGGATCTTGGCTTTGCCCCACCGAGCTGGACCGCAGTCGCGTGGTCGACGCGAACGAGCGCGTGCGCATGATCCGCCTGATCGGCTCCGGCGCCGTGGGAGCCGCCCTGCTCATCTCAGCCCCCTGGATCGGCTGGTGGACACTGATCCTCTTCGGCCTCTCCGCGCTCAACTTTCTCAACGTCGATCGTCGCCTGCGCACGAGCCCCCACCCCGAGCGCGTGAGCGCCTCCGCGATCGTCATCACCGACCTCCTGCTCGCGGGCGGGGTCGCGATGAGCGGCGGCCCCCACTCCCCCGCGCTCCCCTGGATGGTGCTCCCCGCGGCGATGGCCGCCGCGCGCTTTCGCCCGCGGGTGGTGCTCGCGGGCCTCGCGTTGACTGTGTTTCTGATTCTCCTCTCCACCGTCGGCGTGGACCCCACCGCGGCCGCCGCCGATCCGGTGCCCGTGATCGCGACGCTCGCGCTGCTCGCGGGCGTCGTCTCGGTCGTGTGGGCCCTTCAGGCAGCCGAGCTGCACCACCGCGACGAGGCGATCCTCGACCCGCTCACGGGCCTGCTCAACCGCCACGCACTGATGCCCCGCTTCATCGAGATATCCCATCAGGCGCGCCTCGCCGATCAGCCGGTGTGCCTCGTCCTCTGCGATGTCGATGGCTTCAAGGAAGTCAACGACGAGTACGGCCACGACCGCGGCGACGCGGTGCTGCGCGACGTGGCGTATGAGCTGCGCAAGCGCCTTCGCTCCTTCGAGCTCGTCTACCGCCTCGGCGGCGAGGAGTTCCTGATCGTGCTCCCCGGCGTCGACGCGAACGGCGGTGAGGAGATCGCCGAGCGCATTCGGGCAGCCGTCGAGGCCATCCAGCCGCAGGGCATCCCCATCACCATCTCCCTCGGCCTCAGCGCCGGAAGGGGCGCCGAGGTCGACTACGACACCCTCTTCCGCGCCGCCGACGCCGCGCTCTATGACGCCAAGCGCGCGGGGCGCAACCGCGTCGTTACCGCCACTGCCGCCCCCGTGCTCGACGCTCCCGAGCCAGCGGTTCCCACCGCGATGGGCGAGCAGCTCGCGCCCTCGCTGGCGAGCGGCTGAGGCCACGCTCCCGGCCTGGGCGGCCTGTCTACGTCGGTGAACCGTCCCCAAAGAGCCTTACCCGGACAGGCCCCAACGGCCGGCCGAAACTCTCCACCGCTACAACTCGGCCAGGCGCCGCTTCAGGAACCTCCGCTCGGGCTCTGCGCGCGCGAGCTCCAGCGCACGCTCATACGCCTCGCGCGCCTGCGCCGGCCTTTGCAGGCGCAGCAGGAAATCAGCGCGCGTGGCGTGCAGGTAGTGGTAGCCCTCCAGCTCCTCCTCCAGTCCCTCGATCGCCGCCAGCCCCACGCTCGGACCCTCCACCTCCGCGAGCGCCACCGCGCGGTTGAGCTCCACCACGGGAGAGCCCGTGAGCCGCGCCAGCTCCCCATAGAGCCCGAGGATCCGTGGCCAATCGCTCGTCCCCTCCGCGTGCAGCGAGGCGATCGCGGCCTGCAGCACATAGAAGCCTCCCGCCGCGCGTCCTCCTCCAAGCGCCAGCGCGCGTCCGAGCGCGGCGCGGCCGAGCGCGATCTGCTCGCGATCCCACAAGGCGCGGTTCTGTTCGCCGAGCAGCACGATCTCCCCATCGCTGACGCGCGCCGCGCGGCGCGCGTCGTGCAGGAGCATCAGCGCGAGCAATCCCGCCACCTCGGGCTCATCGGGCATCAGCTGCGTGAGCGAGTCCCCCAGCCGGATCGCCTCCGCCGCGAGCTCGCTGCGGCCGTCGTAGCCCTCATTGAAGATCAGATACACCACCGCGAGCACCGCCGTGAGGCGATCCGGCAGCAGGTGCGCGGGAGGGATCCGAAAGGGAATCCCCGCGCCCTTGATCTTGCGCTTCGCGCGCACGAGGCGCTGGGCCATCGTCGCCTCGGGGACGAGGAAGGCGCGCGCGATCTCCTCCGTTTTCAGCCCCCCGAGCGTACGCAGCGTGAGCGCCACCTGCGCATCGATCCCCAGCGCCGGATGGCAGCACGTGAAGATCAGCTCCAGGCGCTCGTCGGGAAATGTCTCCTGCATACCCATCGCTTCCTCCGCCACCGTCTCCGGCACGCCCGCCTCCACCACCCCAAGCAGCTTCGTCTTCGCGGCGAGCGTGCGCTCGCGGCGAATGCGATCGATCGCGCGATTGCGCGCTGTGCTCACCAGCCAGGCGCCCGGATTGGCAGGGGTGCCCGCGCGCGGCCAGCGCTCGGCGGCGATCGCAAACGCCTCCTGCGCGGCTTCCTCGGCGAGGTCGAAGTCGCCGAGGAAGCCGATCAGCGCAGCGAGCACGCGGCCCCACTGCTCGCGGAAGAGTCGCTCGGTCAGCGCGCCACCAGCGGACGTACCTCGATCGCGCCACCCATCCGCGCCGCGGGGATGCGCGCGGCCAGCTCGATCGCGGCGTCGAGATCGTCGGCCTCGTAGAGGTAGTACCCGCCGAGCGCCTCCTTCGTCTCCGGGAAAGGCCCATCGGTGGTGAGCGTCCTGCCGTCCTGCACCCGCACCGTCGTCGCCGTCGTAGGCGGCTGCAGCTGCGCGCCGCCGAGCACGCCCGGAGAGCCGGAGATGGCGCCGTACTCGCCCAGCACCGCGTTCTGCTCCTCCTCGGAGAGCTTCTCCCACTGCTCCGGCGCGTCGCTCGAGTAGATCTGGATCAAATACTGCATGAGTGTGTCCTCCTTGGAAGTGTATGTTCGCCTCTTAGACGAACGGCACCGCGCGAAATCGACACCTTGCCGAGATCCTTGGAAGAGAGGCTCCCGGATCTTCCTACGCCGGTGTCGCGGCGGGAGTCGGCGAGGGACTGCTGCCGGCACCTGCATCTGCAACGGTGAGGGGCGTAGCGATGCTCTCGAGGCTCTGGCCCTCGGCTCGCACGCCGAAGAACAGCTCGGCGACGCCACCGATGATCATCATCAAGGCGCCCAAACTGAGCGCGAGGAACACCTGGTAGTAGCTGCCCGTGTTGATCATCCGGCTGAACACCTGGGGCCCGATCACCCCGCCGATGCCGGTGCCCACGGCGTAGAAGACCGCGATGCACAGCGCACGCGTCTCCAGCGGGAAGATCTCCGAGACCGTTAGATAGGCGGCGCTCGCGCCGGCGGAGGCGAAGAAGAACACCACACAGCAGCATGCCGTGAAGCTCACCGAGGTCAGATCGTGGGCCTTGAAGAGAAAGCCCGTGGCGATCAGCAACAAGCCGGAGAGGATGTAGGTGCCGGCGATCATCGGCCGGCGCCCGATCGTGTCGAACAGCGGGCTCAACAGCAGCGCCCCTGCGAAGTTCCCCGCCGCGAACACCGCGATGTAGTAGGGGGTGTTACCGGAGGGGGTGTGGAAGAAGAGGCCCAGCAGGTTCCCAAAGCCGAACAGGATCGAGTTGTAGAGGAATGCCTGTCCGATGAATAGCGCCAGCCCCAGAACCGTGCGCCGCGGGTACATCGTCACGGCGGAGCGAACGATCAGCGGCAGTGGGATCGTCCTGCGCTGGCGCACCGTGAGCGGCTCGCCCTCGGGCTCGGGGAGCTCCTCGCCGCTGGACTGCACCACCTGCGCTTCGATGTCCTTCACGACCTCCTCGGCCCTGCGCTCGCGACCGTGGATGAACAGCCAGCGGGGACTCTCGGGCACGTTGCGGCGCACCAGCAGCACGCCCAATCCGATGATCGCCCCCAGGACGAAAGACAGCCGCCAGCCGACATTGACGGGGAAGATCGAGGTGTTCAGCATCACCACCGCCAGCAGCGCCCCGCCGATCCCGCCCAGCCAGTAGCTGCCGTTGATCGAGATGTCCACGCGCCCGCGGTGCTTGGCGGGAATCAGCTCATCGATCGCGGAGTTGATCGCGCTGTACTCGCCGCCGATCCCCATGCCCGTGATGAACCTGCACACGAAGAACCACGCCGGCGAGAAGGAGAAGGCCGTGAGCACCGTCCCCAGCAGGTAGATCGCGAGCGTCACCATGAATAGGCGCTTGCGCCCGAGGCGATCGGTGAGCTGGCCGAAGACGAGCGCGCCGATGCAGGCCCCCGCGATGTACAGCGATGCGGCCCAGCCGGAGACCTGCGCCGCCGTGAGGCCCACGCCGGCGCCCGGTTCGGAGAGGCGCCCGGAGATCGAGCCCACGACGTTCACCTCGAGCCCATCCAATATCCACGCCGTGCCAAGCCCCGCCACGATCATCCAGTGAAAACGCGCCCACGGCAGCCTGTCAAGCCGCGCGGGAATCTTCGTCTCGATCGTTCCAGTTTCGACGCTCTCGCTCATCGCCCCAATCAATTCCCCACGCACAGGGTCGCTAACCACCCTTCTGCGCGGAGGCCCCTGCTTCGGGGTTAGCGCGGCGCCGATCGAGGGGATAACTACCGAGGAGAGGCCCGTAGTTCCCCGCAGAGGGCGAGTAGATCTCCAGCGGAGGGGGTAGACAAGGACCCGGTAGCACGCAACAGGGCAGCGCAAGAGGACCGAGAAGGACCTAGCGACAGGACCGATAACCAACGCGACCGAGGAGGAGATGGAGATGGCCACAGTTCTCACCAAACCCGCCACGTCGACGCGTAGCGCCCCAGGCGCCGCTAGCACCCCTGGCGCGGTGGACGATCAGAGCCGGCTGTTCGCGCGCTGGCAGCAGCACGAGGACCAGGCGGCCAGAGAGGCGCTCGTGCGCCGGTTCATGCCGCTCGTGCGGAGCCTCGCACGCCGCTATGGACGCTCTTCGGAGCCAATCGAGGATCTCTTGCAGGTGGGCTCGCTGGGACTGTTGAAGGCGCTCGATCGCTTCGATGCCGAGCGCGGATACTCCTTCCAGTCCTTTGCGGTTCCCACGATCCTCGGTGAGATGCGCCGCTACTTCCGCGACTGCGGCTGGTCGGTTCACGTACCGCGTGGCGCGCAGGAGCGCGCGCTGAAGGTGCGCGACCGCGCAGGAGCGCCTCACCGCCGAGAACGGCCGCGCCCCCACCGTGAACCAGCTCGCGCAGTACCTCGAGTTCGATATCGAGGATGTCATCGATGGGCTGCAGGCGACCGAGGCATACGAGACCCTCTCCCTGGATGCTCCCCGTCCGGGCGCCGAGGAGGTTACGACCTACTGGGAGACGCTGGGCGGGGAAGACTCCAACTATGAGCTCGTGGAGCTCGACGCGACGCTCGCCGCAGCGCTCGAGTACCTGCCCGAGCGCGAGCGGCTGATTCTGCGCCTGCGCTTCCTCGAGGATCTCACCCAGACCGAGATCGCGGCCCGCGTGGGCATCTCCCAGATGCAGGTCTCACGCCTGCTGCGCCGCTCGGTCGAGCAGCTGCGAACCCTCACGCGCGCCGACGAAGGAGGCGTGTAGCAATCTCGCGCGGAACAGCCTAAAGACGGCGGCCTTTGCGCCGATGCACGCGCAGGCCGCCACCGTCCTAATATCGAACGGGGGTTTGATTTGGCAGGGTCCACCCGTATTCAGACACGACCGCGCACCATGCCCGAACTGCCCAATGTCCGCCTCAACCTCTCCAATCGGCCTGAGAACGTGCTGCTCATTCGGCAGGCCCTGAATGGGGTCGCGCAGGCGATTGGCCTCGATGGGGTGACCCTCAACGATCTCACCACCGCCGTCACCGAGGCGTGTAACAACGTCGTTCTGCACGCCTACGAAGGTGAGGAGGGGCCGCTAAAGGTGGAGGTGCGTACAGTCCCGGACTCCGTCGTCGTCACCGTTTGCGATTGGGGTGTGGGCATCGGCTATCGCCGCGGGAGCACCGATGAAAGCGCATCGGGGATCGGCATCCCCATCATCCAAACGCTCACCCGCAATGTCGAGTTCAACGACGTTGCAGGTGGAGGGACGGAGGTTCGTATGGAGTTCGCCACGTTCGGCACCCGCTCGCTGGAGATCTTCACGAGCGAGGACGTCGAGGTCCCGAGCCCCGAGCCGGGCGAGCTGGAGAGGACGATGTGGGTGGCGATCGCCCCCACCCAGCTCGCGCGCGCTGTGCTGCCCCGCCTGCTAAGCGTGCTCGCGGCGCGGGGGCAGGTTCCCAGCGATCGCCTCGCCGACGCCGCATCGCTCGCGGAGGAACTCATCCGCGACGTGGGCCCCTCCCCAGTGCTCGCATTGCAGCTGGATGACATTCGCTGAGTCGACATCCGCTGCAGTGCAACGCCTACGAGCCCCGGACACTCGCGGCCCATCTGAATCGCGGCCATCTGTGCCGGGCGAGGCTGCAGGAGGCCGGTGCCGCTCGGTTATCATCGGTTGGAGGAGCGGTCGGTATCCGAGGTCAAGCAAGTGTCAACGGTGCGATTGGGCTCCTCGTGGAGGCCGGTGTCGTGCTGGCCGCCTCGCTCGATCCGTCCACCACGATGGGCGAGGTCGCGCGGCTCACCGTGCCGGAGCTGGCAGATCTCTGCGTGATCGATCTGCTCGATGAGGACGGTTCGATCAGAGATGTCGCGGTGGCGGCGACAGATGGCGAGATCGCGGGCCGGCTCGAGGACCTCCGCAACAGGCATCCGCTCGATCCCGAGGGTGGACACCCCGTAGCGCAGGTCATCCGCAGCGGCGAGCCGGTGCTGCTGGCGGAGATGACGAGCAGCCTCCTGAGCTCGTTCGCGCAAGGATCCGAGCACGCGCGGTTCATGATCGAACACGGCTACCACTCGGCGGTGGTGGCCCCGCTGGTGGCGCGCGGGCGAACGCTCGGCGCCCTCTCGGTGCTGCGCTTGGGCGATGGCGATCCCTATGACGGCGAGGATCTGCGGCTCGCGGGCGAGCTGGCATTGCGAGCGGCACTGGCGATCGACAACGCGCGGATGTTTGCCGAGCGAACGCGAATCGCCCACACACTGCAGCGGGCGCTGCTGCCGGAAGCGCTGCCGGAGATCCCCGGCGCTGAGGTCGATGCGCTGTATGCGGCGGCTGGAGAGCTCAACGAGGTGGGAGGGGATTTCTACGATGTGCTCGAGCACGACGACGGCCGCTGGCTGCTGATGATCGGGGATGTCTGCGGAAAGGGCCCGCGGGCCGCGGGGGTGACGGCGCTGGCGCGCCACACGCTGAGGGCGGCCTCGATGAGCGGGCAGCGGCCCGCCGACATGCTCCTGACGCTGCACCTGGCGCTGCGCCGCCAGCCGCCGGGCGCCGATCTGTGCACCGTCTGCCTGATCCTGCTCGATCAGGACGAGGAGGGAGCGCGCCTTACGATCGCACTGGCGGGCCACCCCCCGCCGCTGCTGATCGACCGCAAGGGGGACATCCGCGAACTGGGCGCCAGCGGCACGCTGCTCGGCGTCGTCGATCCGGTGCACGTCGAGGAGAGCGAGGCGCACATGAAGGCCGGCGAGACGCTGCTGCTCTACACCGATGGCATATCGGAGGCCGGTGCCCCCGACCGCCCGCTCGGCGAACGCGGGCTGCAGGAGCTCTGCGGCGGAGCTCCCAGGATGGCCGTCTCCGACTGCTCAGACACATCGAGCTGGCCGCACTGGCGCGCACCGAAGGAAAACTACGCGACGACATCGCGCTGCTGGCGCTGCGTATATAAACGCACAAGCGATGCGCTAACGTAGCGCCATGGCCGCGCAGGATCATTTCAGCGTCGAGGTGAGGCAGGAGCAGGATCGGGTCGTGCTGGGCCTTCACGGCGAGCTCGACCTCGCCAGCGCGCCGCTTCTGGAGGAGGAAATCGAGCGCGTCGCGAGCGCAACGAGCGGGTCTGTGGTGCTCGACCTGCAGGAGCTCCAGTTCATCGACTCCACCGGACTGCGCATCATCCTCTCCGCGCACGAGCGCGCCAAGGAGCGCGGACAGCAGTTCGCGCTCACGCACGGATCCCAGCAGGTGCAGCGACTGCTCAGCATCACCGGCGTCGGCGAGCACCTGCGCCTGATCGACTCGCCGGACGCGCTGTTCGTTTAGAGCGCGGGCAGCGTCTGTGTGAGGCTGAGCATCGGCGCGAACAGGTCGCCGTCGCTCGCGACGCGCTCCAGGAGCGCCTGCGGCTCGAGACTGAGCTGCGGCTCGCTGCGCCGGCGCGAGCCGCGCTCGACCTCCTCCCAGGCGAGCGGCGTGGAGAGGAGGGGCTGATTGCGGGCGCGCAGCGAGTAGACGCAGACGGTGGTCTTGTGGGGGTCGTTCTGGCTCCAGTCGATGAGCACCTTGCCGCGCCGCGCGAGGCGGGTCATGCGCGAGAGGATCAACTCGGGGTGCTCCTTCTCCAGGAGCTCAGCGACGGCGCGCGCGAAGGGCTTGGTGTGCTCGTAGGAGGTGGGGGTGTTCAGCGGAACGTACACCTGCATGCCCTTCAGGCCCGAGGTCTTCACGAATGTGTGCAAGGAGAACGCCTCGAAGAGCTCCCTGATGTGGAGCGCCACACGGCAGCACGCGCGCAGGCCCGCGCCCTCGCCGGGATCGAGGTCGAAGACGAGCGCGGTGGGCGTCTGCATGTCGCGCGCGAGTGAGAGGCTCGTGTGCAGCTCGATGTCGGCGAGGTTCGCGATCCAGATGAGCGTGGGCAGATCCTCCACGAGGCAGTACTCGATGGGCTCCTCCTGGCGCTCGCTCCAGATCGCCGCCGTCTGCACCCACTCGGGGCGGTGGATGGGGCAGCGCTTCTCATAGAAGTACTCCCCATCGACCCCATCGGGGTAGCGCTTGAAGGTGAGCGGGCGCCCCGCGAGATGCCCGAGCACCGTCGGCGCGAGCGAGGCGTAGAAGTCGATCAGCTGACCCTTGGTGAAGCCCGTGCGGGGGTAGAGGACCTTCTCGCGGTTGGAGAGGCGCAGCGTGCGCCCCTGCGCTTCGATCTCGGTGTGGCGCTTGGTTTCGTGCAATATCTGATACGCGGGGGCGCCCACCGGATGGGACCCGCCATCCCCCGCAGAGGGCTCCTTAGTTGAGCGTTTCTTTGCCGGGGGATCCTTCGCCGAAGCTGCGGCTGTGCCCCCGAGAGCCGTCTCCAAGACCACCTCGGAGGGGGGCTTGTCCGGGCGGAGGCCCTTGTAGGCGGAGTGGCGCAGGATGCGTTGGCGCGTCCAGTGTGAGAACTCGATCTCGGCGACGAGCTCGGGCTCCACGAAGCGGGCCTCGCGCGGAGGCTGCTCGCCGCGCTTGGCGAAGGGACTGGTGCGACGTTTGCGCGAGGCGAGCTCTGCACCGAGGCGCTCGAGCTCGTCATCGTCGAAGCCGGTGCCTACGCGACCGGCGTAGCGAAGCACCTGCCGGTCGCCCGCACCATCTTCGTGGTAGCCCATGAGCAGCGCGCCGAGCTGGCCGCGGCGGCGCCCGCTGCCGGGCAGCCACCCTCCGATGAGGAGCTCCTGGCGGTTGACGTTCTTCACCTTCAGCCAATCCCTGCCACGCTCGCCGGGCCGGTAGGGAGAGTCAAGGCGCTTGGCCACGAGGCCCTCGAGGCCGTGCTCAGCGGTGACCGCGAGGAAGTCGCGCCCGCTGCCGAGATGAAGGGCAGGCGTCTGCCAGGCGAGGCCCTCGAGCTTCAGCTCAGAAAGCAGCACGCGCCGCTCGCGGTAGGGGAGCGCGAGCGTGGAGCGCCCGTCGAGGTGGAGCAGATCGAAGATCTCATAGATCACGGGGTGCTCGCCGGAGAGGCGACGGATGACGCTCTCGGAGGTGACGTGCATGCGCCGCTGCAGGCGCTCGAAGCTCGGCTTGCCGTGCTCGTCGAAGGCGACGATCTCGCCGTCGAGGATCGCCTCGCGCGCGCCCAGCTGGCGGCCGAGCCCGCGCAGCTCGGGATAGCGCGAGCTGATGTCGTTGAGGTTGCGGCTCTCGATGCGCATACGCCCGGGCTGCCAAAAAGTGAGCGCGCGTATGCCGTCCCACTTCACCTCGAAGGCCCAGCCCTCGTCCTTTCGCGGGAGCGTGCTCGCGGTGGCAAGCATCGGATGAATGTGCTTGGGCATCGGCTCGCGTTCCTCCGGAGGAGGGTCCATGCGGTGGATCATCCAATCCTTCTCTTCGCGCCCCGCGCGAAAGAGCGCGTAGCGACCCTGAAGGCGCTCGCCGTGGAAGAGCACAACGAGCTTGCCCTCCTCGAACTTCTCGCACTCGTAGGAGCCGCGATCCCAGATGCAGACGCGGCCGGCGCCGTAGTTGCCCTGCGGAATCTCGCCCTCGAAGTCGATGTAGGAGAGAGGGTGATCCTCGACGTGAATCGCCTTGCGGTTCTCCTTGGGATCCTGGGGTATGCCGTTGGGGATGGCCCACGACATCAGCGCCCCCTCGTGTTCCAGGCGAAGGTCCCAGTGCAGCCGGCGCGCGTGGTGCTCGTGCACGACGAAGCGGGTCTTGGCCTTGCCCCGCTTGGCCTTCCCTCTCCCCGTAGCAGCCCCTCTCCCCCTCGTGGCGTCCTGCTTGGCTGCCCCTCCTCGCTTCGCGGCCCCCGTCTTGGCTGCCTTCGCCCGCTTGGCTTCCCCTCCCTGCGCGTCCTTGGCGGGCGGCGGCTCGGGCGTGCGCGCGAAGTCGCGCTTCGCGCGGTACTGACGCAGCTTGCCGGCGCTCTCAGCGCTCATCGTGCTCGGAAGTTCTCATGGGCATCGATTGTGGCATCGAAGTCGTACTCTCCGCTACCCGCGCAGGGTGGACCAATCTGGAGAGAAATAGGGAGGAGGCCCCGGAGGGGCCTCAGCGGCGCGCGCGGTGGGCATCCACCTGCAATGGTTTTGCGAGCGTCTGGTGGGGTAAGCCAGGGGAACTTCCTCCGCGATGTAGCTGGCCGCCCCGCAGTGTTAGTTTGCGCAGTTCGGGGCTCCCCGACCACCGAAGGACAACAGATCAGATGGGAGATGAGCGATGCCCTCCTCAACACCGAGGTTCGAGCGAGAAGAGACAGACGCCGCGGCCGCGGAAGCCGCAAGGATTGGCGGCGCGCCGGTGAATGAGGATCTGCCTCCGGCGGAACGGCCCGTGATCGAGGGCGGTGGCGGCGAGTCGGAGGGCTTCGAGGAGAGTGAGAGGGCGCTGATCGAAAACGCCTCCCACGGCGACCAGCAGTCCGCCCACGCGGTCCTCCACGATCAGGGGCGCCCCGAGGAGGCGAACGCCTCGCGCGAGGACTCCGAGGCCGATCACGAGCGCAGCAGCGAGCTCGAGGGGGAGTAGGAGCCAGCCGAGCGCAAAAGCTCTTGCCACCGGCGAACGGGCGCGGGAGACCGCCGCCGCAGGGCTCCCGCGCCGCTCGGGCCGGCCACGCGGAGAGAGGTCAGCCGCTGTGCTTCATCGCGTGGTGCTTCATGGCGTGGTGGTGCTTCATCGCGTGATGCTTCATAGCGTGATGCTTCATTGCGGGCTGAGACGCGGCGAGCGCGCCGGCCGGGGCGAGGCCGGCGGTGGCCAGCGCACAGGTGAGCACCAGAAGTCGCGCGCTGCGTGCCTTGATGTTCATGAGAGCTCCTTTGAGTAGCGGTCGGCGCGATGCCGTTCGCCGAGGTTCGACGAGGAGGTCACTCTGCCCGATACCCCTTACGAGATTCTTACCGCGGTGCTGTGGGAGACCGTGCCGCGCCACCCATAGCCGCGGCGCCACTGTGCTCCCGAGATGAGACTGCGCCCCTTGAGACCGTGCCGCCCGTGCCGCTGCCCACGGCCGCGGCGCCACTGTGCTCCCGAGATGGCGCTGCGCGCTCGAGACGAGCCTCGCGCCGGAGCCTCTTGCGGGCGTAAGAAAGGCGCAACATCTGGCGGGCATAGTGGCCGTTATGGTCGTGCTGATCGCCTTCGCCTTCCTCGCGGGAGCCGCTACTGCCGTCTCACCGTGCGTGCTGCCGGTGCTGCCGGTTGCGCTCTCCGCGGGAGTCACCGGCGGGCGTCGGCGACCGCTGGGCGTGGTGAGCGGCCTGGCGCTGTCGTTCACCTTCGCCACGGTGGCGCTTGTGTATGTGATCGCCGCGCTGGGACTCCCCGACGAACTGCTGCGCAAGCTCTCGATCGCCGCGCTCGTGGGCTTCGGCGTGTGCCTGCTCGTGCCCTGGCTCGGCGACCGTCTGGAGGCCCGCCTGAGTCGCATCGGCCCACGGCTGGGGATCGGCGGCGGCGGGGTGCGCAGCGATGGGGGCTTCTGGTCGGGGATGATCGTGGGCGGCGGGTTGGGCTTTCTGTACGCGCCCTGCGCAGGCCCGATCCTGGCGGGGGTGATCACGGTCTCCGCCTCCCAGAGCTTCACCGCGGGACGCCTGAGCGTGGCGTTCGCCTACGGGATCGGCTCGGCGGTGGTGCTCTACGCGCTGATGCTCGGAGGACGCCGGGTGACGAGCCGCTTGGCGCGCCGCAGCGCGCGCTTTCAGATGTCGATGGGCGCCGTGATGGTTGTGATCGCGCTGCTGATGCTCGGCAACTACGACACGCGCTTTGAGACGGCGATAGCCAGCGATTTGCCCTCCTTTCTGATCGACCCAACCAAGGGCCTCGAGACCAACGGCGCGACGGCCGCACAGCTGGCGGCGCTGCGCGGACACGCGGCGCGCCAGGCGGGTGGTCTCGCGCAGGCCGATGCCGGGCTGAAGCTGCCGGTGCTGGGGCGCGCGCCGGATCTAGTGGGCACGCAGATGTGGTTCAACACGCCCGGCGGGCGCCCTCTCAGCCTCGCTGCGCTGCGCGGACACGTGGTGCTGGTGGACTTCTGGACCTACAGCTGCATCAACTGCATCCGCACACTTCCCTATCTCAACGCCTGGAACGCCAAGTACGCCGGAAAGGGCCTCACGATCGTGGGGGTGCACACGCCGGAGTTCCCCTTCGAGCACTCCGCGGCAAACGTCGCGGCGGCGATCGCACAGAACGGGATCCATTATCCGGTGGTGCAGGACAACGACTACAGAACATGGAACGCCTACAAGAACGAATACTGGCCTGCGGAGTACCTGATCGATACACGGGGGCGCATCCGCCTCGCCGATTTCGGCGAGGGCGACTATGGAGGCAAGGAGCGGGCGATCCGCAGTCTGCTCGCGGAAGCCGGCGCCACGGGCCTCGGCGGCGCCACCCACACCCGGACGCAGCAGCCCTCCGAAGTGGAAACCACGCCGGAGTCCTACCTCGGCGCAGAAAACGCGCAGCGCTTCGCGAACGGCAGGATCCTCACCGGGGTGCACGACTACGGAGCCTCGGCGAGCGCGCTGCGCGGCGAACACCTGCGTTATTCGGGCAGCTGGCGCGTGAGCGAGTCATCCGCCACCGCCGTGCGCGGAGCGCGCCTGCAGCTGAACTTCCACGCACGCAGGGTCTTCCTGGTCGCCGGCTCTCCCGCGAAGCCGCAGCGGGTGCGTGTACTGCTCGATGGCCGTCCGCTCACACCCGGGAGTGCGGGCGGGGACGTGCACGGATCGGCGCTGAAGGTCTCCTTCCAGCGGCTCTACCGCGTGGTGGAACTGCCGCGCGTGGAGCGCCACGTGCTGACCCTCGAACTGCCGGCGGGGGTGAGCGGCTATTCGTTCACCTTTGGCTGAGTACGTAAGAGCGTGCGATGATCGGTGGGGCGATGGGCTCTCAGGCTGAGCATTCCGGCGCCTCGGTGCTCGTGGTCGACGACGAGCCCACGATCGGCGATATCGTGGCGCGCTACCTGCGGCGAGCCGGCTTTCAGACGCGCGTGGCACTCGACGGATCCGAGGCGATCGCGATGAGCGCCGAGCGCTGGCCCGATCTCGTGATCCTCGACATCATGCTGCCCGGGATCGATGGCCTCGAGGTGATGCGCAGACTGCACGAGTCCGAGTGTCGGCGTCCGGCGGTGATCCTGCTCACCGCCAGGAGCGAGGAGTCGGATCGAATCGTGGGGCTGCAACGCGGCGCGGACGACTATGTGGTCAAGCCCTTCTCTCCGGGCGAGCTCGTGGCCCGTGCGCAGGCGGTGCTGCGCCGCGGCGGCGCGCCGCAGGGCGCCGCGCCTTTGGAGCTCGGCGAGCTGCTGATCGACCCATCCTCGCGCACGGTGAGTGTCGCGGGCGCAGAGGTAATGCTCACCCAGCGCGAGTTCGAGCTGCTGCTGTTCCTCGCGCGCCACCCCGGCCAGGTCTTCTCGCGCGACGCGCTGATGGAACACGTGTGGCGCTTCTCCTTCTACAGCGACAGCTCGACCGTCACCGTTCACATCCGCCGCCTGCGCGCGAAGATCGAGCGCGAACCGGAGCAGCCGCGTTTCATACAGACGGTGTGGGGCGTGGGGTACCGCTTCAGGCCATGAGACGCTCGCTGCTCGTTCTGCTCTTCGCGCTCGCCATCGCCGGCTCGGTGATGGCGGCCATCGGCGGAGCGCACGCGGTGGTGGTCTCGGTGGAGATCCTTCTCCCGCTCGGCCTGCTCGCACTGCTGATCGCCCAGGCGGCGGACTCCGGGCGCTTGCGACTGGGGACGCTGCGCCATCGCTTCCAGCTGGGCCTTGCACTCGCGCTCGGACAGCTGCTGGCGGCACTGGCGATCGGCGCGGCGGCGATGTTCGTCTCCCCACACGACGCGTGGGCAACGATTGGCATCCTGCTGTTCGCCGCGTTGATCGCCGCCCGTGCCGCCCAGCTGCTGCTGCGCGGGGTCCTCGCGGATGTGCATGCGATCGGAGATGGCCTGCGCGCGGTGGAGCGGGGCGAGCGCGACGTTCACATCACCGCGGGCTCCAGCACCGAGCTCGCGGAGCTGGCGGGCGCGGCCAACCGCATGATCCAGACGCTGCGCAGCGAGGAACGCGCGCGCGATGCCGCTGAGGCCACCCGCCGCCAGGTGATCGCGGCGGTTTCGCACGATCTGCGCACGCCGCTGACCTCGCTGCAGTTGCTTACGCAGGCGCTCGATGACGAGCTCGTGGATCCCGCGACCGCGCGCGACTATGTGCAGCGGGTGGGCGCCAACGTGCGCGCCCTGGGGAGCCTGATCGACGATCTTTTTGAGCTCTCGCGCCTGAACGCGGGCGACTTCGCGTGGAGCACCGAGGCGGTGCCACTCGCCGAGCTGGTGCGGGAGATGGTGACGGCGATGCGTGTGCAGGCCGACGCCCAAGGCGTCGCCGTGAGTGCCGAGATCGCCGCGGACCTCGCGCCGGCGCGCGCAAACCCTGAGAAGCTCAGCAGAGCGCTCGCGAACCTGCTGCAGAACGCGATCCACCACACACCACCCGATGGCGCGGTGCTGGTGAGGGCGGAGCAGGCCGACGGGACAGTGCAGATCGAGGTGTCGGATACGGGTGAGGGCATCGCGCCCGCCGATCGACCACGCGTGTTCGAGCCGTTCTACCGGGGCGGCAGCGAGGCTGCGCGCACGAACGGGGGCAGCGGCTTGGGCCTCGCGATCGCGCGCGCGATCGTGGAGGCCCATGGGGGGCGCATCTGGCTCGCGCCGGCGACGGAGGGGACTCGCGTGAGGCTCGCGCTGCCGCTGGCCGACCGACCGGCGTAGCTGCTGTGAGCGAGGACGCGCTCGCGACGCTCGGAGCGAGCTTTCAGGGCGCGGTATCGACGATCAATGCGAGCTTCTCGGCGCGCTCCAGTCGCTTGATCCGCGCCTCCTCGCGACGCGCGGCGCCGCGATCGGGCATCTCCCGCGACCACGCCAATTCGACCGGCAGCCGGCTGGCTGTGTAGCGGCTCCCGGTGCCGGCGCGGTGGCTGGCGAGACGACGTTGTATATCGACGGTCCAGCCGGTGTAGAGGGATCCGTCGGCGCAGCGCAGCATGTAAACCCAGGCTTCGGCCATCGACCGTGGATACGCCGCGCGGGGAAAGATGCCTTCTTGCTCCTATCTGCATCCGCAACGGCGGGCGGCGTCCGCTTGGCGCGGTGCTTCGGAAGGGGGAGGTTGCGCGGTGGGCCCCGATGAGTTCGGGGAGATCGCTGGGTCTCTACTGGGAAGGCAACAATGACGGAGGAGACCGGATCGAAGTCCAGCGCACGTCGGCAGCCCAACGCCGTCTCAGCGCCGCGGACCATCACCCTGAGGATCAGGGGACCTTTGGCACGCGCGGATCTGGAGGGTCTGCTGGAGCGGGCCTGCGCGCTGCTCACGGATGACGCCGTGGAAGAGCTCCGCTGTGAGATCGCCGATGTGGCGCCCGATGCGGTTGCGATCGACGTACTGGCACGCCTGGTGCTCACTGCGGGACGTCGCGGCGCTCAGGTGAGGGTGTGCGGTGTCTCCGAGGAGTTGCGCGCGCTGGTGGCATTCATGGGCCTCGCGGATGTGCTGCGCGAGTGAGCGCGCTCAGCAAGGGCGCCCACGAGCGCCGAGCCGCGCGGGCGGGTGGCGTGTCCTATCGAGCCGTACCCTCGGAAGGGGCGCCCTGGGCATCCAGCCGCGGGGGAAGGCCGAAGAGCGGGAAGATGGTTTCGGTGGAGAGGAAGAAGGTGAGCTCCACGATCTTCCGATCGGCGATCTCGAGCACCTGCAGCGCCCACGGCTCATACCCTGGGCCGTTCTCGCTTGGCTTGTACTGGCCAAACGCCGGCGAGCCGTTGGCCGCCACTGTGGGGATCACGCGCGAGCCGCGGCAGCCGGCGCCCTTGCCGACCCACCAGCCGAGGATGTCATCGCGTCCGCTCAGCCACAGCTCATACGGTGGCATCGACTGGGTTGCGTCCTTGTGGATCAGCGCGGTGAGTGCCTCCATGTCATAGCGCTCGAAGGCGTCGACGTAGCGTGCGAGCAGCTCGCGATCCTGCTCGCTGAGCTTTCCGGCGCCGGCATCGGCGACGTTGGCGGCGTCGAGCGTCGCCCGCGCGCGCTGCAGGGCACTGTTGACCGCTGCGACGCTCGTCTCCAGCAGCTCGGCGACCTCGGCGGCCTTCCAGTGGAGCACCTCGCAGAGGATCAGCGCCGCGCGCTGGCGCGCGGGGAGGTGCTGCATCGCGGCCACGAACGCGAGGCGGATCGTCTCGTGGGACTCCGCCACCGCCGCGGGGTCGTCCTCGGGGAGGATACGGCCGTCGGGAATGGGCTCGATCCAGGTGACCTCGGGCAGGATCTCTCCGATTGGCCCATCGGGTGAGCGCGCCGCATCGAGATCCATCGGACGCGCGCGTCGCCGGCGACCGTCGAGCATGTCAAGACAGACGTTGGTGGCGATGCGATAGAGCCACGAGCGCAGCGATGCGCGACCCTCGAAGCGCTCGAGCGAGCGCCACGCGCGCAGCAGCGTGTCCTGCACGGCGTCCTCGGCCTCGAATGGCGAGCCGAGCATCCGGTAGCAGTAGGCCGTGAGCTCGCGGCGGTGGCGCTCGAGGTCCTCGAAGGCGAGGGAGGCGGTGAGCACTGAACTCTCCACTGCTCTGCATCCTACGACGCTCTCCGCGTCCTCCCGGATGCTGGGGATCTCGGCGAGGGCGGGGCTCATCTGAGCACGAGACCGCTGGTGACATTGGTCATCGTCCCGGTGATGCCGGCGGCGCGATCGGACGCGAGGAACGCCGCCGTCTCGGCGACATCGGCGAGATGCGGGGCGCGTCCCAGCACCGACATGCGCGAGATCATCTCCTCCACGGTGTGCGGCTCGGGCGCGTTCTCGCCGCCCACGCTGGTGAGCTTGCCCTTCGTGAGGGTCTCCACCACACCCGCGGTCCAGATGCCGCAGACGCGCACGCCGTGCGGGCCGAGCTCCGCCGCGAGGTAGCGCATGAACGCCTCGGTGGCGGCGTCCGCGGGACCGGTGCTGCCCATCCCCGGCATCGCGCCGGCTCCGGAGGCGCTGTTGAGGTGCAGGATCACCCCGGACCTCCGCTCGATCATGCGGCGGGCGGCGGCGCGCGCGGTGATGAAGTTGCCGCGCAGGCCGTTGACGACGGCGCGCAGGAGATCATCGGTTTGCATCTCCACCAGCGGTGCTCCCTGGACATCGCCGCGGCCGATCAGATTGAGCGATACATCCACGCTGCCGGCCGCGGAGAGCACCCCCTCGACGTGCGCATCGACCGCGTGTTCGTCGAGCGCATCGAGGACGGCCGTCTCGGCGGAGCCCCCCGCGGCCGCGATCTCGCTCGCCACCGCCGCGAGCTTCTCGGGGGTACGCCCGGCGAGGAAGACGCGAGCGCCCTCGCGCGCGAAGACGCGTGCCACGCCGCCGCCGATCCCGCCGCCGCCGCCATAGACGATCGCGTTCTTACCCTCCAGCAGCTTGCTCATCACGCCTCCCTTTGTCGTGTTGGTGTTTGCGGATGGCCTCTCAGAAGCAAGGACGCCCGTGAGGCGCAGAACTCATCGCTCTCACAAGCTGGCCATTGTCGCGAGCGAGAACAGATGGGCGGACATCGCTCCATGGGCGGCATCCGAACGCGCTCAGGCGAGCGCGTCGGCGGGGAGGCCGACCAGGCGGGCGCTGCGCTCCCAGAGACCCGCGGCGAGCACCTCATCCTGGGCCTGCGCGGAGGGCGCAACGACCTTCTCGTCCTCGATGTACTCGCCGTTGAGCGAGGCCGCCTCATCTGAGAGCGAGAGCCACACCAGCGAGCGCGCGCCGCGCTCGGGCGAGCGGAAGAACGGCCCAGCGACGGTTGTGAGGATCTTCCAGATGCCGTTCTCGTTCTTGCCGAAGCCCGTGCGCACGACCCCCGGGTGAAAGCAGTTGGCGTGCAGCTCAGGCGCGCGCTTTGAAAGCTCGCGCGTGAAGAGGATGTTGCACAGCTTCGAGGTGCCATACACGCGCATCGCGGCGTAGGAAGACTTGGACTGCAGATCCTCGAGATTCAGGCGCCCGGACTTGTGCGCGTCCGATGCGGTGGTGACGACGCGCCCGCCCCCCAGGCGGTCGCGGAGAAGGTTCGTGAGCAGGAACGGCGCGAGGTGGTTGAGCGCAAAGGTGCGCTCGAGCCCCTCGGAGGTCTCCTGGCGCGAGGCGAACAGCGCGCCGGCGTTGTTCGCGAGAACATCGATCTGCTCGTGGCGCTCGCGCACTTCCTCGGCGAGCGCACGCACGTCGGCCATCAGCGTCAGATCGGCGAGATACTCGTGCACCGGCGCGCCGCCGCCGGCCGCGCGGGCCTCCTGCGCCACCGCCTGCACGCGCTCGCGCTCGCGCCCCACGAGCGCCACCTCGGCGCCCGTTCGCGCAAGCTCGATCGCAGCGGCACGGCCGATGCCGCGGGTGGCCCCGGTGAGCAGTACGAACGTCACGGGGACGACTCTACCTCGAAGACGATCCGCTGTCGCACCCGCCCTGCGCTAGATGGCGCCCGCGCGTACCTCTTCGGAGTCCGCCACATCCGCTTCGCCCTCCTCCTGCACCCCCGCGCGGAGGCCGAACAGCGCCACGATCGCCGCGAGGGCCATGACCGCCGCCATCACCAGGAGCACTGAGCGGGTGGCGTAGGCGAAGTCGAGTCGCACGAAGTGGGGAATCGACGCGATGCTCCCGCCGCCGCCCCGCGACTGGGAGAGGCTCGATGCGACCGAGTGTGCGCGTGCGCGGGGGACCCCCTGGGCGATCAGCGAGGAGGTGAGCCGCGAGCGCATCTGGGTGACGAGGATCGTGCCGAGGATCGCCAACCCGAGGCTGGCGGCGTAGTTGCGAACCGTCTGGGTGATGCCGGTGGCCTCGCCGTAGGAGAGCCGCGAGGCTCGATTGACGGCGTCGGTGCTCGCCTGGCCGAGCATCAGCCCCACGCCGGCGCCCGCGAGCGCGATGTACCACTGCTGTGCGGAGAGGTCGAGTCCCGTGACCTTTCCCGCCCACAGCCAGAACCCCACGGCGCCCAGCGCGCATCCGAGCACCACCGGGCGCTTGGCCCCGATCCGGTCGAGCATCCGTCCCCCGATCTGCGCGGCGACGACGAAGCCGAGGAAGAAATAGAGCAGGATGAGACCGGCCTGCGAGGGAGTCTTGCCCAGCGCGATCTGGGCGTACTCGCTGGCAAAGAAGAACACCGGGATGAACACCAGATTGGAGATTCCGAGCACGAGGTTCTCGACGCGAAAGGGTCGAATGCGGAAGATGTCAACGGCGATGAGCGGCGAGGGGGTGCGCAGCTCTACGAAGTAGAAGACAACCAAGAGGGCGGCGCCCACCGCGATGCAGGCCCACGTAGCTGGGCTGCTCCAGCCCCAGATGGAGGACTGCTGAAAGCCGAACACGCTGAGGGCCACACCCGAGGCGATCAGCGCGAGGCCGCGGTAGTCCATGCGTGCTGAGCGATGCTCGGTACTCGGTCGGGAGAGAGCGATAAGGATCAGGGCGATGATCGCGATGGGGATGTTCACCCAGAAGATCGCCCGCCACGTCCACTGTGTGAGATAGCCGCCGAGAATCGGCCCCACTGCGGTGAGGGCGCCGGCGATGCCGAAGAAGATCGCAAGCGCCCTTCCCCGTTCGTGCAGCGCGAAGGTCTGCACCACGATCGCGAGCGCCGCGGGGAACATGATCGCTCCGCCCGCCCCCTGGAGAACCCGGAAGGTGACGATCCACGCCTCGGCGAGGCTCCCCTTGGGGGTGAGCCCGCACAGCGCCGAGGAGCCGGCGAAGACGATCACGCCGAGCGTCACCATCTTGCGGTGCCCAACGGTGTCGGCGAGGCGGCCACCGAAGGCGAACAGCGCCGCGAGCGAGAGCAGATAGGCGTTCACCGCCCACTGCACGCCGGTGCTGCTCAGACCGAGCTCCTTCTGGATTTCGGGCGCCGCGATCGAGACGATCGTCTGGTCGATGAACGTCATCGCGACCGCGAAGATCATCGCCGCCAGGATCAGGTTCCTCGATCCGGTGCGGGGAGCCGTGGCCATCAGCTCAGAGATTATTCCTCACGAACGGATGCTGGTGTTGGCGCTCGGCAGGCCGCCAAGCGCCGCGATCCAGGTGAGCAGACCGGCGGATGCGACGGCGAGGCTTCCGCGAACAGTGAGGTCGGCGCGGTTGCGATCGCGCCACTCGAGCAGCGTCGCCGCGAGGTCGGTGAGCTCGCAGCCGACATTCAGCCCGAGCAACAGGCGCGTGTTGCGGTTCTGCACAGCCGCGCGCAGGGTGAGGAGGGCGACGCTGATGTGCAGTCCTCCGAACCCGCGGAAGTCCATCCGGCCGTCGGCGTGACCGCGGATGTCGGGCGCGAGCCGCCTGGAACACATCGCGTCGGGAGCGAGGAGCGCTCCCAGACCGTAGGAGAGCCGCGTCAAAGCACCGGCCCCCATCAACGCACGTCCCAATTTCTCGTTCACGATCGACTTCCTCTCCGGCTGGGAATCTTGGCGCTGTCAAGTTACGGCACGCTGGCGATCTTGTCAATGCCTAGTCCTTGGGTATAGCCTCTCCGAGGTGCCCAGGCGAACGGCCTCCAAGCCGCCCTACCACCACGGCGACCTGCGCCGTGCGGTGCTCGATGGCGCGCTCGACGCGATTGCCGCGGGCGGCCCGGGAACGCTCAGCCTTCGCGACGTGGCACGTCGAGCCGGCGTCTCACACGCAGCTCCCGCACACCACTTCGGCGACAAGGCCGGCGTGATGACGGCCATCGCGGCCGAGGGGTACGTGCTGCTCGCCGAGGCGATGCGCGACGCCCTCACTGGCAGCAACGACGATCTCGTGGTGGCCGGGGTCGCCTACATCCGCTTCGCACTCGAACAGCGCGCGCACTTCGAGGTGATGTTCAGACCGGATCTCTATCGCGCCGAGAACGAGAAGGTCGCCGGCGCGCGCCAAGCAGCGGCCGAGGTTCTCTTCGGTGCAGTGCGGCACACCCTCGACGACGCAAGCGAGGATGAGATTTGGGGCGGCGTGGTTGCGATCTGGTCGTTCACTCATGGCTTTGCCACGCTCACGCTCAACACCAACTTCGCCCCCGAGCGCAGCGAGGACATCGAAGCAGCGGTGCGACAGGCGGGAGCAACCGTCGTGCGTCTCGCAGCCGCGGGGGCATTTGGCGGCTGAGGAGGATGCAGCGGCGATTGGTGCGCCCAGCTCAGTGGGATCCAAGCTCGGCACGGCTTCACTCACCGCGTCGCCGGCGGCAAATGGGGCAGGCCGATGCTGTTCTATACGGATTTGTCTGGGTTCGCCCATAGGCCAGGCCATACGGATAGACAAGCTATATTGTCTGTGTGAGGATCGGCGACCCAGCGCGGAAGCACGGCGTCGCCGACGCGGACATATGGCACACGGTACGCAACACAATGAGACGGGTCGTCTTGGACGACGACTTGACCATGCTCATCGGCCCAGCGTCCAATGGAGCGCCGCTGAGGTGGGCATCCTCGACATCGACGGAGACGACCCAGTCGTCATTCATGCCCAGCCACTACGACCAAAGTTCTACGAGTTCCTCTGATGAGGAGGCAATGATGCGACACACGAACAAGGAAATCGGGCAGGCCGCCGAGCGATTTGAGCGGCTCGCCGAGACGCTGGACCCGGCGACGGCCAGAGTCGAAGAGACCAACGACCTACGCGCGATCGCAACAGCAGCCGAGGCGGTACGCGCAGACGACGCCCGTCTACGCGAGGCTGTGCTCCTCGCTCGGGCGCACGGCAGATCCTGGAATCACATCGCGCTGGCCCTTGGAGTCTCTCGGCAGGCCGCCCGACAGCGGTTCACCAGCAAAGCAAGCGCTTGATCGAGCTGGATCTGTTCGTGGCCGAGCAGGTTCCGGCGGTATGCGATGTGCTCGACGCAATCGAGCGTCGAAACTGGGTGCGCCTGCAGCGACTGCTCCATCCCGATATTCACTGGACCACAGCGGTGGAGGAGCATCTGCACGGCGCCAACGACGTGATCGCCCAGCTCGCGAAAGACCCACCACCGGCCCCTCCCTCCTACCACGAGGTCCGCGACGGGCTGATGTACCGCTGGATCGACTGCCCCGGCTGATCGCGCCCCGACGCACGAAGCGCCCGAATCAACCGCCGCGCAGCGATGCCGCTGGGCGTGAGCGCTCCCGGAGCTGTCGAGGATCCCGCGTGGGTGTGTGGATTCTCGGCGCTCACAGGCTCGGATCCAACAGTCGGTCGACATCCTCGCGAAACCTCACAGGGTCTACAGACGGCAGTCGCCGCCAGCGACTCAACAGAGTCTCCGCCGAGAGCCCACGAGGCGATATCGCCCGCATCTCGGCGACGGGCCTGCCCGAGCGTGTGATCGTGATCTGCTCTCCGCGCACGGCACGATCCACGATGTCACCCCCGTGATTGCGCAGATCTCGGATGCTCACCTCAGCCATACCCAAGGTGTATCACGCGTACAGCAGCAGCTTCACGACCCCGCGAGACCGGCGCCCGCCTCAGTTGAGCCGTGGGCGCCGGCGCGTGCCTGCGGTTAGGCGCCCGACGCGGGTTGCATCACCGTGAAGGAGGCTCCCTGGGGATCGATGAAGCCGGCGAAGCGTCCGATGGGCATGTCCATGGGCTCGGCCACGACGCTCGCACCGAGCTCGCGGGCCTTGGCGACGGTGGCGTCACAGTTGGCGACCGCGAAGCACACGCCCCAGTGCGGTGGGATCTCGGCGGGGAAGTGCTCCTCGGTCATCTGCATCATGCCGCCCACGGGCTTGCCATCGAGTTCCCACACGGTGTAGGTCTCGGGCGCGCCCTCAAACGATGGGCGTCCCGCTGTCCAGCCGAAGACGGCGGGGTAGAACGCCTTGTTGGCCTCGGCGTCGCGCGTGAGCACCTCGTTCCAACAGAGCGAGCCCGGCGCGTTGACGAGGTCGGCGCCGGTGAAGGTCTTGGGCTGCCAGACGCCGAACACCGCGCCGGAAGGATCGGCGAAGAGGGCCATGCGCCCAATGTCCATCACATCCATCGGCTCCAGCATCACGCTTCCGCCCGCGGCCTTCACCTTGGCGGCGGTCTCCTCGGCGTCGACGACGCTCACGTAGGTGGCCCATGCGGTGGGCTGCCCCTCCTGCATGTGACCCATGAGGCCGGCGATGTTCTTGTCACTCTGCTGGAACATGCGGTATCCGCCGGTCTCCTCGGAGCCGGGCTCGGTGGCGCTCCAGCCCATGAGCTTGCCGTAGAACTCCGCGGCAGCGGCGGTGTCGGGAGAGGAAAGTTCGACCCACGAGGGGGTTCCTGGTGCGTACTCGGGCATGGTTTCTCCTTTGCGGATAGGGACGATCACGATCCTGGCACATTTGGCGCGCCGTGCGCGTATCTGAGGCGTGTCCTTCTCGAGGAACGTCGAGCGCCTGGCGGATGGCATGCGGGGGATTGGGTGGCTCTCCCCCTCGCCGCATGCGGCGAGGGGCGCCGGCGCACATGTGCGCCGGCGTTCGGGGCGCGCATGCGCGCCCCGCGCAGGGCCGCATGCGGCCCTGCGTTCCGGGCCGTACATGTACGGCCCGGCCCCCGGCACATGTGTCGGGGGCCCCCGAAGGGGGGCCTGAGCGGCCTCCCCGCTAGATCGCCTCGCCCGGGAACTGGAGCTCGAAGCGCTCGAGCAGCCCCGGGACGCTCGCGGGATCCATCTCGAGCTCATAGCGCGCACAGAGCTCGCCGAGCGTCTGTGGATCGGCCTGCGTCACGCCACCGAGATCCACGAGCTCCCCGAAGAACCGCTCGAAGCCCGCGGGGGAGATGATCTCCAGGATCCGTGCCGGCTCGTCGCCGGCGTTCCAGAACGTGTGCCACTGGTTGCGCGGCTTGAAGATGAGATCGCCGGGACCGCCGATTACCACCTCATCGCCCAGGAGCGCACCGACGCTCCCCTGAAGGACGTAGCTGTACTCGTCCTCGCGCGCGTGTCTATGCAGGGGGGCGGCCAGAGCGCGTGCAGACATGGGGTGTTCGACGAGCGAGAACCCACCACCCGCCTCCTCCCCATCGATCATGAACCTCACACCGATGCTCCCAAGGAAGCCTGCTCTGCCGTCCCTGGGGCCTACGACCTTCGTCGTTGTCGCTGCCATACCTATCCCTGGCCTCTCGTTGGATGCCCTCTCATCTGACTCTACTCCCGTGCACAAGCTCAACCCTGGGACTCGGCGAACGAGCGCTACCCCGCGTACGTTGAGCCGATCGGTGTCGGTCCTTTCGATAGTGGAGCGCTTCGTCGCGCCTCGCGACTACCGGGGTCAGTACCAGCTGGGTCGCCAATCGAGCCGGTAAACCATCGGTCCGCGGCGCCGGCGCAGCGACACGGCCGGGACGCCGGCCACGATCGCGTAGGGAACCACGTCGGCGGTCACCACCGAGCCGGCGCCCACAATGGCGCCCTCGCCGATGCGCACACCGGGGAGCACCATCGCTCGCATCCCGATCCAGCAGTGGCGCTCGAGGTGAATCGGGGAGAGGATCGCCCCGAACTCGGGGTCATCCGGCACGTGTGTGGCGGTCAAGAGGGCCGCTTCGCGGGAGATGCTCACATCGGAGTCGATGCGGATGCCGGCGCGTGCGTCGAGGTAGCAGCGCTGGCCGATCGTGCTGCGTGCGCCGACCGAGAGCCTGCGGCCCACCCACATCTCCACACCGAGGGAGATGTTTGTGTTCGCGACATCCTCGAACTCGACGCCCAACAGCGCGTAGGCTCGCATCCGCGGGCCGGCCAGCGGAAGCCGGTTGACGATGTGATTCAACGGATAGTCCGGATCGACGAGCAGACCGGACCGGATGAGGGTGGATAGGAGAGGCCTTCCCGGCACAGTGCGCACGCTAGCGAGCGGATCAACGCAAACGCAAGGCTTCGCTCGGATTGTCTCTGAGCTTGGGACCACTTCAGCCGCGGCCGGACAGCGCGAACCCCGTCTCCCCCATCCACACATCGAGCGATTTCGTGAGGCGCTCGTAGGCGTCGGTGCTGTCCGTGAGCCATACAAGGGTCGCCTGACGGTCGCTGCCGATCATCAGCAGGCCATCCATGCCATGAGCGCGCTTGAGCGTATCGATCGCCTGCTCGGGGGTGTGCGCGATCGGAGCGCCAACGTTGAGGGAAGTATTCACCGATACCTCCGTGCCCACGCGGCGCCCCATCGCGAGCAGGAAGGCGTGGCAGAAGGGGTCGACATCGGCGCGCACGATCTGCAGGCGGCCTGTCCCGTCACGGTGGATCACAGCGGGGATCGTCTCGTGTGCCTCTGGGCGCGCGTGTGCGGTGAGCACCATGTAGTTGTAGGCGTTGTGATCATCATCCGATGCGCCCGCCTCCAAATGGAAGTAACGCCTGGCAGCCGCCAGCGTGCACATTGGCGCCAGCGGTCTGATCAGTTCGCGGTGCTTTACGCGTTCGTTGAGCAGGCGCCGTGTGTGTGGGTTGCACGGGTTGGCAAGAATGCTCCGATGGCCCAGCGCGCGGGGACCGGTCTCGGAGGCGCCCTGATAGAGGCCGACGATGCGATCGCCGGCCACCATATGGGCGAGCAGGTCAGCCACATGTGTCATCACACCGTGCTCAGAGCAGTCGCCAAGCGAGATGCTTCCTGCCAGCGGCTCGGCGCTCACGGCGGCTCGAATGGCGGGCGTGGTGGGCGCAGAGCCACAGTAGAAGGCATGACGTAGCGGGGAGCCGGGTTTGGCGCCGGCCTGGAGAGCGAACGCGTAGGCTGCCCCGATCGGCCCGCCGGCGTCGCTGGGTATCGGCGGCACCCAGATATGCAGCCGCGTGTCCTTGCGTCCGAGGGCGCGCTCGTACCAATCCTCATTGAAACACTCCAATAGACGCATATTGGCTACGCAATTGAGGGCGGTGCCGCCTGTCAGCACAAGCCGGTGGCTGCCGGTGGTGCGAATCATGTGGTCCACCATGTGAATCAATCCGTCCTCGAATACCATCTGCACCGCGGCGGCCTTGTCCACACGGTCGCGTGTGATCTCCGGGTGGCGAACATTCTCGACGTTGAGAACGGCGTCGGGATTCCATATGTCCTCAGCCGGTATAGGCTCGCCGAGGATGTCGATGAGCTCCCTGCTGTAGGGCTCTGCAAATGAAGCCCTCGTCCATTTGGCGAGCGTGCGATTGAGGTGGACTTCGCCCTCTGGCCCAAGGTGCAATATGTGCCTCAGGCGACGATAGTACGGGTTGGTGAGCCGACTTCCGTCTCCCCAGGCGGTGGCTCCCATGTAGCGGCCTTCCGCACTCAGAGGCGGCCAGCCGCCCTGTGTGACACTGAGCATGCTGTACATCGTGCCGAGTGAGTCGAGGCGGTTTGTGCCTTCCTTTCTCAGCAGCCTCACCAGATTGCCCTGACCGATGTACAAGGATGTCGTGCAGTCGTCGCCCGCGCCGTCGGCGACAATCACCATCACCGGATCGGAGCCGCTCGCAAATGGCGATACGCCGTAACTCAAATGTGCGTGACAATCGTGGTGGCGCACCGCCACGAGTGGCATGCTGCCGCCGAGCCCGAGCTGCTCTCCGATACGTGCGGGCGCATGAAGCGTGCTCGTTCGCTTGTGGTTCGCGAAGAGATCGGGCTGCATCTTCTCAACCAATGGCTGCTCTCGCAGCAGCACGTTCAGGCTCGCCGGCGCCTCCTCCAATCTCGGATTCAAACTGCTGATGTTGAAGGACTTTGCATAGTCTGCGACGGTCACGCAGGCAGCGAGATCTTCAGGCATCACACCAAGCGCCCGCATGCGCTCCTTCACCATCTCGAGCGAGTGTTCGGGGTACTGTCCGCAGTGCTTTTCCGCCCTGTAGCGCTCCTCCTCTTCATTGCACAGGAGCTCTATGCATCCGTTCTTCCGGATTCGCACCAGGGCGGCTCCGGAGTTGTGGATCTGAGGATTCACCCCCAGCACATATGTCTCGCGGCCGGCGCGAATCGTACGCCTCAAACCCTCCAGTCGGGAGCGCGCGAGCCTGCTGTTGGGATGGTGCAGGCCGTGGTATTCAAAGAGCCTTCGCAACGGCGGCTGAACGGCGCGGTCGCTCCACTCCGTGAGACGGGGACGCCGCGGACCGAATCGGCCAAAGATGCCATATGTCTTCTTTCTCATTTCAGATTGAGGCCGTTGAATGGATTTATTCGATGCTACTCACGGGGTCCCAGCAAGTCCAGTGATCAGAAACAGCTTTCGTCATCTCGTGGCCCTCCACAGCTCTCTAGAGTGTGGTGCATGCCGTTCGATCGCCCCGCCGCCGAGAACTTCATCTGGTCGGCCGCGCGCCTCGTGGACCGCCACCGCTACGCGCTGCTGTTCGCCAGCGGGCCATCTGAGGCGGTGGTGGAGGCGCTGCGCGGCTATCGCAACCCCAACGGCGGCTTCGGCCACGCGCTCGAGCCCGACCTGCGCTGCCCCTCCAGCCAGCCGGCTCCCACGCTGTATGCGCTGGAGATCCTCAACGAAGCCCGCGCGGCGGATGGCGAGCTGGCGCAGGGCGCGCGCCGCTGGATCGCGAGGATCGCCGAAGCGGATGGCGCCATCCCCTCGGTGCTGCCCGGCTTCGAGGACTATCCCCACGCACCCTGGTTTCAACCGGAACCCGGATCGATGCTCACGCACGCGCTGGCCGCGGCCCTGCACGCCGACGGCGTGCGCAATGACGCATGGCTCGAACGCGCCACCAGCTGGTGCTGGCGCTCGATCGAGAGCGCCGAGCAGCCGCGCGGGTACTGGCTGAAGTTCGCCCTCTCATTCCTCGATGCGGTTCCCGACGAGCCGCGAGCGCGCGCGGCGATCGCGAGGCTCGCCACGCGCGTTGACAGCACCGCCGTCTCGCCCCTTGGCGGCACCGAGGGAGAGGCGCTGCGAGCGCTCGACCTCTCCCCCCACCCCCGCAGCCGATCGCGCGAGCTGATTGGCGAGGAGCAGATCGAGGCTCATCTCGACGCCCTCGAATCCGAGCAGCAGGAGGATGGCGGCTGGATGTTCGACTGGCGGGCCTGGTCGCCCGCGCAGACGAACGATTGGCGCGGCAACGTCACCCTTCGCGCGCTCATCTGGCTGCGCGAGAACGGGCGCCTCTGAGGGCAGCCCGCTGCTCGCACCCTTTACTCGGCGATTCCCGGGGAAAGCGCCGCTCGCGACTCGCCCTGCACGCCCCGCGCGCGCCGGCCTCGAGCGTGTTAGACCTCGAGCTCGAGCTTCAGCTCACACATATCCACGGACGCGCGAACACCCGGCGTCTCGGAGGCATCCATCGCGCTGAACGCCCTCGCACCTGCCTCCATATCCTCTGCGGTGGCGAAGTGCTGGAGCACCACCGCTGTGCTCTTTGCCTCGTCGAACATCATCGTCAAGGCCTTGGCGGGTACGCCCGGAGGCGGACCATCCGACTCCTTTACGCGGGCCAAGAGGCCCTCCATCCGCTCGGCGTTCACATCGGTGAATCTCACAACACGTACATACATGTGAGCCTCCTCAGGTTCGGTGTACATCAACATACACCCAAGGGCCTAGCGCAGCTGATGGCTGCTCGCCCAGAGGTGCTGCAGCGCATAGGCGCGCCAGGGCCGCCACTTGTGAGCGATCCGCGCGACGTTCTTGGGCGCGGTGTCCCGACCGAGGCGCGCGAGCGCTCGCTTGACGCCGAGGTCGCTGGGAAGGAAGGCGTCGGGGTCGGCAAGCGCTCGCATCGCGATGTACTCGATGGTCCATTCGCCGATCCCCGGGATCGCCGCGAGCTGCGCGCGAACCTCATCGCGGTCGCTGCCCGGATCGATCGCGATCTCCTCGGCGGCGAGCGCGCGGGCGAGACCCTGGAGCGTTCGCCGCCGCGCCAAGGGCCCCGGTAGCGTGGAGATGTCTGCGGCGGCAATTGCGTGGGGGGTTGGGAAGATGTGGGTGAGCCCGTGACCTGCGATCCCGAGCGGCTCCCCCAGCGCGCGGGCGAGATTGCCCGCTGTGGTGCGCCCCGCGGCAACCGACACCTGCTGTCCGAGCACGGCACGAAAGGCCAGCTCAGGCCCATCCACCGACCCGGGGACGCGCAGGCCGCACGCGCCGGCCAGAAGAGGGCGCATCAGCGGATCGCGGCTGAGATGTGCGGTGGGCAAGGAGGGGTCGGCATCGAGATCGAGCAGGCGCCGGCAGCGCTGCACGGCGGCAGCGAGGTCGCGGAGATCCGCCAGCCAGAACCGACACTGGATGTGCTCCCCGGCTAGGCTCAGCTCAGCGACGCCGTGGCCACGGGGGAGGCGCAGGGTGCGCGTGTAGAGACCGTCGGCTGCCTCCTCCACCCCAGGGACAGCGCGGGCGGCGAGAAACCCGAAGATGAGCCCCCAGTCGAGCGGCGGCCGGTAGTCGAGGCGCACGACAAGTGCGCCCTGCTCCCCAGCGTCGCGGCCGTTGGCCGGAGCCTTGGCGCGCAGCTGCGTGGGCGTGCGCCCATACACCGCCCTGATGGTGTCGTTGAACTGGCGAACACTCGAGAACCCCGCGGCGTGCGCGATATCGATCATCGAAAGGCGGCTCGTTTGAATGAGCATCCTTGCGCTCTGCGCACGCTGCGCGCGGGCGAGCGCGAGCGGACCCGCGCCGAGCTCAGCCCGGAGCTGACGGTGCAGGTGGCGCTCGCTGTAGGAGAGCCGCCGCGCCAGACCCCCCACGCCCTCCCGATCCACGAGCCCATCCGCGATCAGGCCAAGCGCACGGGCCGCGAGGTCCCCCCGCTGATTCCACAGCGGCGAGCCGGGCGCCGCATATGGGTGACAGCGCAGACAGGCACGGAACCCCGCGGCCTGCGCCGCTGCGGCGGTGGGATAGAAGCGGACATTGCGGCGCTTGGGCACGATCGCCGGGCAGCTCGGACGGCAGTACACCCCCGTGGAGGTCACCGCGACAAAGAACTGTCCATCGAAACGCCGATCGCGACTGCCGAGCGTGGCATAGCAGGCATCGAACTCTTGCAGGCTCATGTGCGCAGTATGAGCGCACCCGATGGCGGGTTTCGGACATCCACAGTCAGGCGGGGCCTTCCCTGTCGGAAACCCGCCAGACACGTGCCTGCATACTTGGATTGGCTCCTGAAGGAGGTGGCTGGAGAGCTTGCAAGGTCTATTCAGCCACACGCCTAACGTATGCATCGGAGAACCCGGCATCGACAGCAGCAGGCACCTCACGCTGCGCTTCTCCCGCCGTCGCGTAGACACCGCTGAACACGAACCAATACCCCGGCGTGAGACTCGCATAGCGATCGGACCTGAGCACGCCGACACGGCGTAGCCCTGCCGTTCTAGCTTTGGCGACGGCCCCCACCGCATCGGACCCGATGACATCGCTCGCAAGCGCGACCGTAAACCCGGCGAACCCTGTCGGCCAGCGCGCACCGTAGACGCTCGAACTCGTAGTTGACGAATCGATTGGAGCCGGCCGACCGCTTGGTCTCTTGACTGTTCGCGAATCGCTCGACGCGCGCACAGTCGACTCGCCCACCCCGGACCGAGCACCTGCGCCGAGACCCGCCCCATTCGCAATCTGCGAGTGCGTATACGTTGACCGCTGTCCTCCCCCAGGAGTCCCACCGCTCCGCCCTGCAACCAGCAACGCCACCCCAACCCCAGCAATGGCAACCGCGAGTTGCAATACAGCCACAGTGAAACTCAACTTGAAGCGCGACCGTCCAACAGCCTGTTGGTCTGCGCCACCGCCGGCGCCTTTGCCAGTCTCCATGAGGGAATCCTCCGATTACGACTACTTGAACTTGGCCACGATAGCTGCCTACGATAAGCGACACGCAGAAACAGCTGCACATGCGCGTCACCATGGCTGGCTCTGGGCGTTTGCCCAAACTCAAGTTAGTGTTGAGCTAGATGTTGGATGCCGAGCAGACGCTGCGAGCCGCGTATCGGGCGTTCAACGCGCGGGAGGTCGCGAGAGCGGTGGAGCTGATGCACGCAAACGTGGATTGGCCAAACGCATGGGAGGGCGGCCGTATCGTGGGTCATGCGGCTGTGATGGAGTATTGGACGCGGCAGTTCGCGGCGATCACGAGTTGGGTTGAGCCGGAGCGCTTCAGCGAGGAGCCGGGGAGCGACATCACGGTCGACGTGCATCAGGTGGTCAGGGATGCGCGGACAGGCCAGCTTCTCTCCGACGTGCGTGTTCGCCACCGCTACTGGATGCGTGACGGCCTGATCGCACGGATGGACGTACTGGAGCCGTAGCGAGGTACGACGCTATCGGCTAGCGTAGTGCCATGTCCTCTCATTCTTCTTCGGCTGCAAGCGTCGAGCGACGCCCTCAGCACGGCGCGCTGAGCGAGCCGGCGCTGCGCGTCTGCCGCACCTTGCTGGCGCTGCTGGCGCTGACGGCGATCGGCTACGACGTGGCCGCGGGACCAGGTGTCAGCGACGCCGACTACTTCAGCTATTTCACCGTCATGAGCAATCTGTTCGCGGCGGCGATGCTCCTCTACGGAGCCATCCGACCTGCACATACGCGCTCCCGTGCAGTCGAGTTGCTCAGAGGCGCCGCAGTCGTCTACATCCTTACGACCGGGATCGTGTACCTGCTGCTGCTCTCCGGACGCGCGCCGGCATACCCGTGGGTGAACGCGACACTGCACTACCTGATGCCAGTGGCAGTGACGCTCGACTGGCTACTCGACCCGCCGCGCGTGCGCCTCGAGCCCGCGCGGACGGTCGTACTGTGGATGGTCTTCCCGCTGCTGTATATCCCCTACACGTTGGCACGCGGCGCGATCGTGAACTGGTATCCGTACTTCTTCGTGAACCCACACCGCAGCGGCGGCTACCTGCTCGTGGCTGTCGACTGCCTCGCGGTTGGGGCCGGCATCGCTGCACTGATCCTCGCGACGACGTGGGCGGGCAACCGTCGCCACGACGCACTCGCCGGCAGCATCTGATCCCGGGCGCCTTGCTGCCTTCGCCGCGGAGACGCGCCCTATCGTGTGAGCCACTCTAGGGCCAGTTCCAGCGCCTGCGCCCGGTTGCGCCCGCGGTGATCGGCGCTGACGAAATGGCCGCCCATGAACAGCGAGAAGGCCAGCACGCAGCGAGCCTCGACCTCGTCTTCGTCCTCGCAGATGGCTCCGAACAGAGAGCGCATGTAGTCCATCCGCCTGTTGTCGACCTTTCGCAATCGCTCGGCGACCGTCTCCTCCCGCCGGGCCCAGTTGCGGATCGCCAGCTCGATCTTCAACAGATCGCCGCCCGAGGCAGCCGCCAGCGCGAATAGCTCTCTCAATCTCGACCTTGCGTCCTCGTGCTCGGTCTCGACGGTTTCGATCACATCGTCGACCCAGGTGCGCTCCCATGCGTCCAGCATCTCCTCGAGCAGCGACCGGCGGTCGCTGAAGTGCCAATAGAACCCGCCCTTGCTAACGCCCAGTGCTTGGGCCAGGGACTCGATCCGGACGGCGTCCGGCCCGCCGCCGCCGAGGGCGCGCAGGCCCTCCTCGATCCAACTGCTGCGAGGCGTTCGGGTCGGGGGCGCCATCGCCTTCCTAGCGTGTTCGGTTCGATGTTGACACTCCCGATGATGATGCTAGCATTCATCTATACGCGACCGTATGGATGGAGACCCTCGGTGAGATCAAGATGAAGCTTCCAAACACCGCGCATACCTCAAGGCCCTGGCGGATCCACGAGATCGCCGGCGACTTTCGCCTCGAGGACGTCTGGGCGCTGCCGACGCCCGGCGCAGCCGACGAGTTCCCGACCCTCGTGGAGGGGTTCGCAGCAACCGATCCCGCGAAGACCGCGTCCTGCGCGACGCGGTCGCTGCTGTCGCTGCGGTGGAGGCTCGGCGAGCTGTTCGGCCTGGATGACCCGGGCGGGGGATTCGGATCGAGGGTGACGACGCTTCGCGAGCGGCTGCCCGATGACCTGCGCGCCACGGCCTGTCCGAAGTTCGAGGCCCTCCCATTCACCTCGCTCTATATGACCAACAACGAGTTCGCCGCCGAGATCGCAAACCAAACGATGCACGGCATCCTGCACTTCGGCTGGGTCGCCGAGGAAAGCGGCGGCTACCGGGGCCAGATGGCAATCTACGTGAGGCCGAATGGTCTCCTCGGGAACGCTTATATGGCCGCGATCAAGCCGTTTCGGTACCTGATCGTTTACCCACAGATGCTCCGCACGATGGAGCGGCGCTGGGGGGAACGACCGGAGCGTGGATTGCCTGCCTGAGGGCGCACGCCACAAGCCCCGCGCGGACATCCCTACAGCGTTATTCCCGTATCGTCCTCGCAATGCGCGACGGCGCCGGAGCAGCAGGCCAAGACATCTACAGGCGCGACGTGCGATGTAAGGCGCGACTATGGAATCGATTCCAACAACGGAGGTCAGCATGAGCACCATCGACCAGGAGATGGTCTTGGCCCACTTCATCGTTTCAGATGATGTCGAGCGTTCCCGCCGCTTCTACACAGATGTACTTGGCGGCCGGACCGTCATCTCGGGCGAAGGGAATGACGAGGTGACGTACGTAGCGCTCGCCAACAGCTGGATCATCATCAACGGCGGAGGAGGTCCCACCGATGACAAACCGACCGTCACGCTCGAGACGCCGCCCGACCAAAATCGAGTGAACAGCTTCCTCAACATCCGTGTTGCGGACATCCAAGCGGTCTACGCTGAGTGGAGCAAGCGGGGCGCCCAATTCCTAACGCCGCCGAAGAAGCACGCAACCGAGATTCGCTGCTACATCCGCGACCCCGACGGCTACCTGATAGAGGTGGGCCAAACGACCCTCGCCAGAGGATGGCTTCCACCGTCTTGATCGCATCACCCTGTGGGCGCGCCCTGAGGGGAACTCTCTGGAGTTCGCGACGCTGCACTGCCTCTCTCACCGTGAGCCCTTCACCCCCAAAACCCCAATCGCCGTCGCTGACCTCGGTGATGCAGTATGGAATGGACCCCGTCTGAACGGACAGTTGCCCCGAGGTCGCTGTGTTTCTGGCGAGGAGGAGGTGTGCGGGGTTGGAGTGTGATGCGTCCGCCGTGTGCGGGTACGATGAATACGTTGCGGTGGGCGACTCGCTCTGGGCGCTTGAGGGTGGGTTGCAGGCGGGCGTTGCGGAGGATTGTCCTGAGTACGATTCGCGCCTCGGTGAGGGAGAACGCGGCGCCGATGCATCGCCTGGGTCCGCCGCCGAAGGGGATCCAGGTGTAGGTCCCGGCGCGGGTGCCAAGGAAACGCTCGGGGCGGAAGACGAGTGGGTCGGGGTAGAGCTCGGGGCGGCGGTGCACGAGTGTTATGTAGGGGACGACCATCGTGCCGCTCGGGATGCTCAGCCCGGGTAGCTCGAACGGCTCGGCTGCGAGTCGTGCGGTGAGCGGGAAGGCTGGTCGCAACCTCATCGCCTCCTTGATGACCGCGTCGAGATAGTCGTCGTCTCCGTCGAGCGCGGCGGTTTGCAGGCGGGCTAGTGCGTCGGGGTAGCGAGTGACCCGCTCGAGGATCCACGTCAGGGTGGAAGCGGTCGTGTCGTGGCCACCGAGCAGCAGGGTCCGCATCGCGTCGCAGATCTCCTCGTCGCTCATCAGGCGGCCTTGGCTATCGGGTGTGCGCAGGAACAGGCCGAGGACGTCCTGGCCGTCGAGTTGGTCGCTGCTGCGGCGGTGGGCGACCTCTTCCAGCACGACCGCGTCGACCGCGTCGATCGCGCGGCGGACCCGTGGGAATGATCTGTCCCAGCCGTTCTGTCGGCTGGTCGCGATGATTGTCTGCAGGAAGAACCGTCGCGAGTGGCCCTCGGCAAGCAGCCCGAGCGTCGCCGAGCGCAACCGGTCGACGCGGGCGGGGTCGGTGACCCCGAACACGGTCGCCATGATCACCTCGAGACTGATCGCTTCCATGTGCGGCTGGGAAGGAGTGGGGTGCCCGTAGGGCCAGCGTGCGAGAGCCTCTTCGGTCTTGCGCTCCATCGTCTCGTGGTAGCCGCTCAGCGCGTTCCCATGGAACGGGGGGACTGCGTGCGCCGCCGACGCATGTGCTCGGCGCCGTCGATGTTCGTGAGTCCCGTAGGGCCGAGGAAGAGATGGTGCGCAGATGCCTTCGCCAGCGCCGCCCCGAGGCGAAGCACGCCGGTGTCGGCGGTGAAGATGCGCTTGATGTCCTCGGGATCGGTCAGGCACAGCCACGGCCCCGTCGCCGGCATCGGCACCAGGAAACGGTCGCCGAGCCGCTGGCAGTGGCGCGCGAACTGCTCCGGCGCCAGCCAGTACTGGGCGGCGTTGACGAGCGCGGGGCGTCGCAGTCGCGGCACGTCGGTGAGCGTTTGGTCCATGAGCCACATCCTCTCTAGTTACTTGGTGCGAAATACAGTAACATAGTATCCAGCGATGGCCATAGCCGAAATCCTCGATACGACTCCCGTGGTGGGCGACGACGCGCTCTTTGATCGCGTTGCCGCGGCGGCGCTCGATGAGTTCGCCGAGCACGGCATCCGTCGCACCTCGATGGAAGACGTCGCCCGCCGCGCGGGCGTCTCACGAATGACCGTCTTCCGCCGGTTCGCCAGCAAGCAACGCCTCGTCAAGGTCGTCATCGCACGCGAGGTCCACCGAGGAATGCAAGAGCTCGACCTCCTATGGGAAGGCGCGGAAACGCTGGAGGACCGACTCGTCGCCGGGTTCGAGTTCGCCGGGCGCTACGTCCGCGGCCACCCACTATTCGACCGGCTCCTACGCAGCGAACCCGAGGTCCTCCTACCACCGCTCACCCTCGACGGCGGACCCGTTCTCGAGCTCTACCGATCACTCATCGCGCACCGACTCCAAGCCGAAATCAACGCCGGTCGCGCCGCAACACCAGACATAGACGGCGTCGCCGAGGTGATCGCACGCCTCGCGATCTCACTGCTACTCACCCGCGATGGGACCATCACACTCGACGACCCACACTCCGTCCGCCGGCTGGTCAACCTCACACTGCTCCCCATGCTCCGACCACCATGCGATAGCCCTCGATGTCCCTCGCGTTGATCGCCGCGATCGCGCGCTCGACCAACCTCACGTTCTCTTGCGACATCACCTAGCCCCGCTCCAGCGCGAGGCGTTCGGCGGCGGCACGAGCCTCGTCTAGGTCAGGGTAGTGCTTGAACCGCTCGATCTTGCCGTTCGTCCATGTGATGAGGTGCGCCGCCCGCTGCTCGACGCGACCCTTGCCGCCCACCAAGCGGCCGCTCTCCCGAACGATGCTAAGCACGACGCCGTGCCCGAGATCGAGGAGCTCCTCCTCCTCGTACCGGTAGTCCTCCCAGCTCCGACGCCAGTCCTCGACGAAGCCCCTGACCGCCTCCGCGCCCTCGAAGGTCCCTAACCCAGCGGCGGACGCGTCATACACCGCGTCGGCGGCAAACAAGCTCATCACCGCGTCAAGGTCACCGCGACTCATGGCCTCGTATCCCTGTCGCGCAAGCCTCACCAGGTCGACGGTCGTGGACTCCTCCTCGGACATCGTGCGTGGACAGTACTTCGCGGATCGGTGATACTCGCTGCGATGGCCAGATCCTGTCCCGAGTCCTGAGTTGAGCGCCGATGGTCGACTGCTCGGCGTGTTCTGCTGAGAATCCCGTCGGGGCGCGGTTCTGCATGTGGTGTGGAGCGGCGCTTGAGCGGCGCTGCGGGTCCTGCGGTGAGCCGGCGCCGGAGGGGGCGCGTTTCTGTATGGCTTGCGGGAACACGCTGGATGAAGTGAGCGCCGCAGGCGAGCCAGCCAGAGCGCAGGCGCGAGTGGTCGACGCGGATGAGCCGAGTGTCGCTCTTGCATCGGCCACGCTTGATGAGCGCCGAACGGTGACCGTCCTGTTTGCGGACCTCTCCGGCTACACGGCGGTCGCGGCGAGGCTGGACCCCGAGTCTGTGAAGCGTCAGCTCGAGCGGATTCTAGGGCGTCTCGGTGACGAGGTGGTGACTTACGGAGGGTATGTCGACAAGTTCATGGGCGACAACGTGATGGCGATCTTTGGCGCTCCGGTCGCGCACGGCGATGACGCGGAGCGCGCGGTGCGCGCCGGACTGAGTATGCAGGGCGCGATGGGCGAGATCAACGGGCCATTGGCCGCGCAGCACGGCGTCACGTTTGAGCTGTGTGTGGGTATCAATACCGGCGGGGTGCTCGCGGGTCACGTCGGAGACAGCTACACCGTCATTGGTGACACCGTGAACGTCGCCGCAAGGCTTCAGGCGGTGTGGCCGGATGGCTCGCCCCACCTGCGATGCGGGTGGTGCGGATTAGCGACGTAGCTCTGCCTGTAGCCGGGTTGCGAGGCGGACGGAGGCGTCGATCTCGACTTGGCGGATTGAGACGCTCTCGACGCTGACCCCGAATGGGACGCCGACACGCCGGCAGAATGCGATCAGCTCGACGGCCGTAGCGACGGCTTGGTCGTAGGACGCTTCTAGGGTGTCCTCCGCGTGGCGCAGCTCGTTCTCGATCCAGCGCGGCACATCGACACCGAGCCACTGAACGAACTCCAGTGTCTTCACCGACCCGCAGACCGAGAACGTAAAGACGATCGGCGCCGGCTTGAGGCCACGAGCGGCGCACTCGTAGTGATAGTCGGAGACCAGGTCCTTCGCGGCGTTGACGTCATAGACGATCTGGGTGACAAAGAACGAGCAACCTGCAGCCTGCTTCGCAAGCAGACGGAGGTGCTCCGTGCCTCCGCGCGCGTGGCGCTCTGGGATCGCCACACCTCCGAGCAGGAGATCCGGGCGCACCTCATTCCGTAGTTCGTAGGCCCGCGGCAGAGAGGTAGCGACCGGCTTTCCATGGGACGACGCACCGACGAACACCGACAGCGCCTGGGTTGGGGCCTGTTCGCTGAGCCACGACTGAAGCTGTTGCTCTGGGTACTTGCTGACAGCGCGGTACACGATTGCGGGTATCTCCAAGCCGACGAGATCGCGAGCGAGGTAGTCGGCGGGGTCCATCGTGGGCAGGAACGGAAAGGGCCGTTCCTCGGGATTGCGGTCGCTCTCGTCATCAATGTCGTAGAGCACGAGGCCGTCGATGCCCAGGGGGCGCAGGCGCTCGAGCGTCTTCGCGGCGATCTGACGGGCGTGCTCCGGTTCGGTCGTCAGGCGCGGTGGCGTCAGCGCGAAGAGCAAGAACTCACCCATCCCCTCCGCAATGCGCCGCTGCAGCTCCATGCGCCGAAGCGTAGCCAAGCGCCTTGCACTACGACTTGGCGCCAGCGGGCTGTGTGGCCTCCGCTAGCAGCCACGCAACGCGGTGTCTCGCCTGCACAAGAGTCGCGTCGAATGCTGCTTGGACGCGCCATCCCGTGTGAGTCGCCGCGACTCACACGAACAGAACGACCGTGTCGCAGCCAATCGCGCCCGGTCCAACACGCAGCACAGCCCAGGAGTGGGCTCACGGCGAGTTCTCGCCGCCCTCGACCCTCGCCTGTCGCTGACCCCCGAAGGCCCGCGCTCAGACCGGACGGACCCGCCTCGCCACGTGGGCAGAGCACCGTGCGGCAGATTCGGTCGCGCCGCTGCTTTGGGCGAAGACCCCTGCAAATCGACAGGTTTTAAGAACGACTGCAGCAGAATCTAATCGGGGCGCCCGGATTCGAACCGGTCGCCGGGGGCCATGCCAGGCGATATGCGGCTTGTGCGCTGGGCTTCGGTGCTCTCGCATCACGTGAGATTCGCTCAGATTGGAACCTCGAACGGAATCTTGCCCACCCGCCGGACATCGGGCCATCTGTCAGCTTCTCGAAAGGCTGCCTCAAGCATTCTCGCTGTGACTCATGTGCGCATCCCGGTAGGCGGCGCGGGTGGGTCTCGGTGGACTAAAGGCGGGCGAACCGGATTGGTGCCAGGAATGAGAATCCCGTCCCGGAAAAGGCATAGCACTTGGTGGTCCGGGCGCGCAGCGCTCGGGTAGAGCACACCACGATACCCCTGGCGGTGCAGACGCTCACCGACGGCCTGGAACGGCGCCCACGTCGTGCGACTCGGGCGCAGAGCAGGCAGATCGACTTCAGCGAGCTTCGCTGTCGTGGAGAGATCCGCTATGTCGCCAACAGCGATCGTCCAGCGCCACATATCGCGAGGCATCCCGTGGGAAGGCGGCAGCGCCGTCTCGGCCAGCAACCGATACCACTCCGCCCACGCCGTCGGCTCTTCATCGGCGAAATAGATCGCTGCGACCACCTCACCACGTTGCCAGCGACCACTCGACGCTGGAGACGCAAGCCAAAGCGGATCGGATCCATGCGGAGTCTGCCGCCACCACGAACCGGCGACCGACAGACGCGCTACAGCAGAAGACACGGACGGCTGCCTACGAGAACGGAGCCTCTTCGAGCGCGGACACCAGCTCCGCAACCTGGATGTACTCGCCGCTCGCGATCACATCGATCGGCTTGCGCTCATCAAGGGCCGGCACCGGCTTCCGTAGCCAGACGGCGATGTACGACGGCTCCATCACGCGCGCAAGCCGCTCCACCAGCGCCGAGAGCTCGATCAGACGCTCCGCCCGCTCACCCGTAGGAGAGCGCGTATGCGCTAGCCAAGCCCGCGCCGTACTACGAGCCACACCCGTCGCCCGGGCAATATCCGCATCAGACAACCTGGCAATCTCGTGCAGATAGACGGCCTCGCGGATAAGCGGCTGGGGAGCTAGCGCAGAAGAAGCCATGACCACTACTGTAGCACTATTGCAGCAAGATTGTTCGTGCCTTCGCGCCTATCGCCGACAAGACAGGGCCGACGGTACCAACGAACAGTGCTAACGAGGGTTCATCCAGCCAGCGCGGCTTCCCCGGCGATCCCAAGAACCTCAGTCTCCTCGCTAGTGGCGTGTACAGCCCGCTCCTTACCCATGTGCGTGAACGACTCACGCGCCTCGCCCTCCCGTCCGTAGTACTCCAGGGCGAGACCCACAGCGTCGGCCTGGGTCACGAGCGTGACGTACAGCTCGGTGAGCGCCCTGGCGTGCGCGAGGAACACCGGGTTCGGCGCCCTGCGCTCCCCACCCCGAGGTATGGGGTCCCCGCGCATCACACAGTCCGCGCGCCGCGTCGGCCAGTGATGGTTCGGCGCCGACCCGCGTTCACGGTACGGGCGGGTGCGCCCCGCCAACCCCACCTCGTGCAGCCGCGCGTGCGGTAGCGCAGCGTCCGCTCGGGCACATCGGGAAACAGCCACCCCAACTGCTCCTACGTCACCACACGGTGCTCACAGAGCACACCAAGTATCCGCCGATCCAACACACTCAGCGCCACGTCGCTGGGAGCGCCGGCCTGCGGCGATCCGGGAGCGCGCACGCGAGAACGAGAAGAACTCACTGGCGGGGTTCCGGGAACGGTGTGGGCGGAGAGGAAAGCGCAAACGCACCGAACAGCAGAGTCAACGGAGAGAGGAAGGAGAAAGAGTCGGGCGCGCCTCCACCCCACGAATCCCGCACCACAAAGCCAAAACCCCGGCGTCTGGGGTTGCCAATCGCACACGAGCGAACGGCAAACCCAAACACACCATCAACCCCACGCCGAGAGCCGCCCAGAGCCTCCGCCAAAGAGACCTCGGCGGGTCGGCCTGAACGCTCGGGCTTGTCTACCTGCTTTTGCATCTACCCTTGATGAGCCCAACTGTGCCTTTTCTGCCAAGCAATTCGTCGACCCTAGAACGACTGTCCAGGGACGACGACCAGCAGAGGGTTCCAGCGCGCCGAGAAGGACCGTGGCGATTTCCTCGTCTCCGAGGCCCCGAACTGCGGCCCGCAACGCCGAAATTGGAACCCAAACGGAACCTTCGCCGCCCCCATAAACACGAAAACCCCGCTAAATGCAGGGCTTCCGCGGTATCGGGGCGATCGGTTAGAGTTGGCTTTCCTATGCGGTTTTCATGGCGTCTGCGGTCCCATCTGCGGTCCTCATGCCACGTCTAAACCGGGTTTCTCGCCAGTCGAGACGCGGTGTATGCCATCGTGAACGCGCGTACGCAGCGAAAGCTGATCGCGGGGACTCATGAGCCTACTTCTACGCCCTATGGACGATCGACCGGCTCGCTAGCGCTGTGGACGCCAGGCTCTAGCTCTAGTACCACCGCACGAGTGGGACCGAACACAGGGGCATGGCCCGGCATTGCAGCTCTGATCGGCGTCGAGCCTCCATAAGGGCACGGGTCAGCGCGTCGGGCCCGCGCCGACCGCCGGAAGTCGCTGAGCATGCGCAGGTGGCGAGGTTCGGTGGATGCTGACGGCGCCGGTAGGCGAGACGAGATGCGCCGAATGACTTTGGGAAGCAGCACCACTTTCGTTGCCAATGTCTTGGGTCAGCAGACTCACAACGGCGATGATCGTGGCAGCGATGGCGAGCACCAGGATAAAGCGTTGCAAGGTTGTGTTTGCTATGGCTTGTCGCAGCTCAGCCGACGCCTTGATGTTTCCCGTGGTCGTCGTCGTGTCGTTGGCGAGTCGCGTTGCCTGCTCTCGGATTGAATCGCAAAGCGATGGCACGAATCGCAGGGGCTCGACGTTGAATGGCTGTGGCAAGTGCTCGCGTTCTTCGATGAACTCGGGGACGTCCCAACTGAAAGCTGTCAGGTCTCGTGTCAGTGACTCCAAATCAGACGTTATGGTCGCAGCATCCAGCCCGTCTCGGATCAGGTAATTCTCAAGCTCGCGCGCCTCACGAACCGTTCGCCGCAGGAGCCTTTTCATGCCGGCCTTGTCGCGCAAGTCACCGAGTCGGTCTGCATATAGGGATAGAAGTACACGCATCGCGTAGCGTGCCGCGAGGGGTGCTTGATCGCTTCCGAACCCCTGCGTCAAGTACCAGTTGGACTCGCCGCTAACGCCCTCGGTCGGCTCATTGGCTGCGTCAGCACGCTTCGCGGCAAGCGTCATAACGTGTTGCCTGTCAGAGTGCGGCCACCGATCTTCGGAGAGCCACCAGCCCTTATAAGGCGCAGTGGACCGCCATAGGGGTAGCGCGAGGTCGAGGCCCACGGGGCGCAACCACGGGTGCCTTGCCTTGTATGGAACGTGGTCTTTCGTGAAAATCATCCTGATTACGGGACGCTCCTCAGACTCCGCGGCTGCAAAGCGACCCGGAAACTTCGCAACGAACCAGCGGCTGCAGGCCTCTTCGTGCTTGCTGATTAGCGCACGGCAGGCGTCGCGCTTCTGGGCCTCGGCTCCGCTCACGCTGTAGCTCGCCCCGTATCTCGCCGGTCGAGACCACGGGAAGCGTGCTCTCAGGGCACCGAAGCGGCCGTACACGCGCACCCGTACGTCCACATGGTGGGTTCGGTAGTCCTCCCTCAGCAATTCAGACAGGTCACCGGCTTGCTCGGCGAGAGTAAAGGTCGCAACAACCATCGCCAAGGCCGGCGTGACGTAGCTCACGTGTAGCCACACGGCATCAACAGCAGCGGGCAGGTCAGAGTCTTGGTGGCCGCCCCCCATTGTGAAGGCGCCTGGATGGCGCACGACACCCAGATTTTGCCAGCCACCGCCACCGCCGCCGCGACTCCTCGCTAGCTGCTCAAGCCATTCCTGCTTCCGGTTTTCGTGATTACTCGGCCAACGCTCAAGGGCCTTATATAGGGAGGAAACAGTTGACGGGGTAAATGCCTCGGTCAAGACGAGCCCGCCCAAGTGAATCGTCTCCGACGCAGGCAGTCTCGTTTCGTCGTTTTCGCGCTTGTCCCACTTGCGCCTGTACTCGCGCCTCTCGCTGTCGATCTGCTGTCGCCTGAGCGTCCGCACCGTGGGGCGCTGATACCAGCGTTTAGGATCGTGCCGCGATTCCGGCTCGCTCGCTCTGTCCTCTGTAGCTCGCTCGCCAGCCACGAGGCGCAGTTTACGCATGAGGAGCGACCGGCATCCTGGCCGCGCTGGCCGGCCTAAGGCGACGGCCGTTCGAGCTAGCCGACGACGCGCAGGTCGGCGAGGTCGGAGGCGACTTGCCGGCGCTGGTAGGCGTCCATCGCTCGCTGCGCGTCGGACACCGCCGGCCCGCGAAGGGTCGAAAGGGCATCAGCAGGATCACCCATCGCTCCACAAGGCTAACTCAGCGTGCATCGCAGGGACTAACCTCATGCCCATCAGCGAGCAAGACACGACAGATGCCGAGAGCGAGAAGCGTGTTGAGGCGCTGCTAGCTGCGCTGCGACGTAGCCGACGTGGCACGCGGCCACCCGCGCTTCGACTCGGCCAAGCGCTTGACGAGTTGGATGCTTGGCTTGCAGATGATCGACAGTGGCGTCATGGTGGGCCGCAACACTGGAGGACGCTCCTTGATGACTTTCGGGAGGCGCTCAACATGGTTACGGCTATGAGTGATCCCCCATTCCAAGAGAAGCTGGCGGGGCTGACGCACGACTTGCGTATGCTCCGTGGCCAGTTCGAGGGCAGTCCACCCGACGATGCTCTGCGCCGCCGCCTGCGACGCATCAGCTCAGCGACCCGTGCGACTGTTCTGCATACCGACGTTCTGCTGTCCAGCTTTCGGCGGATCGGGGCATGGGCACCTGATAACCCTCAGCGAGGCGAGGATGGGATTGGTGTACTGCGTGATCTTGCCGAGCTGCATGGTCACGATGGCGCGGACCTCCTCAAGCGACTCGATAGCGTCCTCTCCGACACCGCATGGGAGATTGCCGCACTCCGCAACGAACAACGCCCTCTCGGCGCGGCGGCGTCCGCTGGCGCTAGCGCCGCAGAGCGCGTAGAGCTTGGTGAAAAGCTGCTCAGCCAGCCAGCAAGTAGCGTCGGCGGGGTGGTATGGCTTGAGTACCTACAGGCATATCTTCACCATCCTTGGGTTCTCTCACTTGGTCCAGCTATAACGCTGTTCGCGCATGACTTTCTCAGACCGACGATTCACCAGGCTCCAGAGGATGAGCGAATACCGGACGAACTTGCACAAGATCACCACGATTTCCTGAAATCCTGGCTGGGAGCTGCTGACGCCGAGAAGGCCGTACTCGCCAATCATGAGGTCCACGGTGATCCATGCGTGTATCTCCGCATGGAGCTAGACGAAATGCCACCCACGCGCCTGCTCGCAGCAGCACGCGAAACAGCGGAGTTCATCATCGCGTTCGGAGCACTGGCAGCCGACAATCACGATATTTGGGCGCTCAGTGATAGCTACTACGTCGCCGGCCATGCGGCGAGTACGAGCGCTTCAACTCTTAACCTCGATAAGGCCAGGGAGCAGCTTCCATACGACCAAACAGCCGTTCAACTCGCACGTCACGCCGAGGCACTAGGACGGCACCTGCCCCTCCGCACACCTGAGCTGCGGATCGCAGGACGCCTTCTTGTGTGGCTCCGACAGGCGGCCGCAAACGATAATCCGGCCCGGCTTGTCTTGTGCGACCGAGTCGCCGAGCAGGTCTGCGGCTGGGCGGGCGTCGCACAACGAGAACGCTTTGTTACTGACTACCTGCGGCCGACGTGGATATATGAGCAAATCCGTGGCGCGATCAACTCCAGCTACCGGCAGCTCTATTCCGATACGCGAGGAAACGGGCATCGCCTCACCAACGTTCTCGAGACTGAAGCCGGAAGGCCGCCCTACAGTATCGCTGTTCATCTTCCAACGGTCAATCTGAAGGCAGTGCTTGAGCATATCGACGACCTCATCGAAATCGCACCCGACAGCTCAGAGGCGAATGTGCGATTCAGAGAACTCAAGCAGCGAACCGCCGACCGAACTGCTGCGAAGAAATGGCTGGATGATCTGGGCGAGAAGTTCGACAAAAGCAACGCACGGCTTCGCCGCACTCGAAACGCGCTCATGCACGGCGGCCCGCTCGTCACAAGCAGCATCGACGATGTGGCGCACTTCTCGACTAATCTCGCTTACCTAGCGCTAGGAATGGCTGTGAACTTGCTGCTAAACGACGAAGATATGATAGACGGCTTCCTTGACCAGCAGCAGAACCACCTGCGCTGCCTTTCGCAGCTACGCAAAGGCGTCCCCGCCAGTGATGCTCTCTTCTGGGCGGGTTCGGTATGACACAGGTACGGGCGGATTAGTCCTGATCCAGCCCAACCAGCCCTATTCGTCGAGGTCGCCCTGCTCTGTCATCTCCGCCAACTCACTCGCCGTAATGCGTTGCGCCGTGCTAGCTGCGCCATTCTCGTCAAAAACAATGCCGTCCGCAGCCAGCACGTCTGCGACCTCGCGCTCATCAAGGGGATCGCTCCAGTGAAAGTTGGGTCGAACCATCCCGTTCGCGCCGAGCACTCGATAGGCATTTGTGAGCGCGGGCGAGTTAGCCACGTGCTGACCGACCGGCACTGGCGCGGTTCCTCCCAACTGTGCTAGCTCTCCATACGCAGTCCATCGCCCCTGCCGGTATCGCTGCGATAGCTGCATTGATGCGGCTCCAATTGAATCCTCGCGGGACATCACCGAAACCTGGAAGTGGGCCGGGCCAGAGCGTGATAATCCGCTCAGCGAGCGCCTGAGCACGCGCGAGTATCTGCTCTCGACCCCATGCGGGCTGCTCAGGCAGCTCACGGTTTAGCTCGAGGTGACTGCTTGCATATAGCTCTTGCTTACGCTCAAACGGATTGTTCGAGAGCTGCGCGTTGACCCCCGAAAGCGTTAGGTTGCCGAGTGTGTGGACTAGCTCGTCATGCACCTCCTCAGGGTCTTGGCCCAGCTCGCTCAGATGCTGCCGCCACTCGGCCGTCAAGGTCTGCGGCATGATGTGCTCGATAGTAAGTTTCGCGCGCTCGAAATCAACCGGCTCTGGGTGCTCGAAGCTCTGCTCTAGCCGTTCTAGAACGAGGAGTCTCTGATTCCATCGACCGTTGAAGTAGAACGGCCGCGCTCGCGCCGCCTCGACCACCTGAGCGTCAGTGGGCCAATATCGCCGCTCTCGTGATAGCTCTTGGCGTACAGCATCCACGAAGCTGACATCGCCTGGTAGCTGACCAACGATAGCTACGAATATCTTGCTAAGCGAGTTTGTTGGGATGCCCGCAAGATGACGACGGACCAAGAAAGACTCAACGTAAAGCACGACTGCGCGCAGTTCCTCGATACTGCACTGGCCCCGGTCCAAGATGTCATATCCGTACATCAACAGCGGGTACGTAGTCTGCGCGCCCCATCGCCCGAGCCGATCGAGCCCGCCGCGCAACTCCTCGTCAGGCTCTGCCGAAGGATCGATCAAGCGCTTGTAATGACCGGCCCGTCGGGCAAGGTCACGGACATAGCTTTCCACCTGCTCCTCATCGCCCGCGACTGTGTCAAGACGGGTCTGGTGCTCGCGGTAGACATCGTCCTTGGCGACCTCGACACCCGCGCACTGGAGAGCGACCCGTGCCAGGCCCTCCAAGTTGTCGAATCCCACAAGCTCCTCCAAAGGGCGCCACACCTCCTCGTAGATTCTCTCACCACGAGAAGGGAGGAGCATAAAGATGTAGTTGCGTAGTAGGTCGGCTTGAGTCAGATTCACACCCGTACCGTTGAGCGATTGAAAAATGCGATGCGCATTGTCGCCAGCGCCAGTCGTTATATCGACAATATTCAGTCGCTCCACGACGACACGCTCAAGCAGTGTGAGATCAATCGCTTTGCCATCGGAGTCACCAAGCTCCAGATGACTCCGAAAGAATCGGTAGGCGGCCCCGATGCGGTCTTGACCACCTGCCCCCGATTCACCATCGACGCACTTCTCAAATGCCGCTCTGTCCTCTTGTGTCGGCAATAGACGCAGCCGATCCAGCCCTTGCTTCCACTTATTGACGAGGTAAAGCTCATTAATGCGCTCTACGACCTGCCGATTGTTCGGTGCCTGCGTATCGCGGATAGCACACAAGATGAGCAAGAGCGTTGTCATCCGTTGCTGACCATCCACTATGAGGAAGGTAGCCACGTCGCTGGCAGCGAACGAACCAGGCGAGAGAACGAAGCTCCCAAGGAAGTGTCCCGAACCGTCTTGAGCCCCATCCGCCTTGAGGTTCGCATACTGCTCAAGGATGTCCGACCACAGAAGCTGATGATCCTCTCGTTGCCAGGTGTACTGACGCTGCCAGAGGGGCACGCGAAATTGCTTCTCTCCCTGGATTAGCTCCTTGAGCGTCGTCTCGCATATCTGCATAGGGCCAGCATATGGGACGACTCGCCCGATCGTCGTCCACGCGAAACGACGCGCTAGGCCTGCCCAAGTAGCTGCCGGCAGAGAGGCGTATCTCGCGCGCCGGTTCGAGGCCAAGCTGCCAATCGAGGGAGCGAGCAAGTTCGTCGTAGCGGCGGGCGACCGACTCACGGAGGCGTCGACTTAAGAGCTGAGCTGCCCGTCCTACACGCCGTACCACTATGCATCGGGCGCCAACACGTCGTCCAAGACCTCCGGGCCACCCGCGATCAAGGCATCCCACGCGGCACGCCAGCGGCCCGACCGGGGCCTTCGCCCACAGCCGTGATTGTCGTTCATCCACTCGCGGACGGCTGCGGTCCTTTTGCGGTCCCTTTTGGCGCCCGCTGCGGTCCGTTTGCGGTCTCCAGACCAACGAACAGCCGCGAACACGAGCGAACACGCTCCCGCGAGACTCAGCATTTTCGGGGATTTTCGCCCGTGTTCGCGGCTGTTCGCGGTTCTCTAAGGCAATCGGGGCGAACGGTTAGAGTTGGCTTTTCTAAGCGGTTTTGCGATCTTCTGCGGTCTATTTGCGGTCCTCCAGACCGCCCCCGTGCCAGGCTTCTCGCTCGCCGAGACCCGGCGTATGCCATCTTGAACATCCGTATGGCAAAGACCGCCTCAGCATAGGCGTCTTCAACGCCGCGCATTGAGGCGCCGCCCGTCCTCGGGTGCGCTTCAAGGCTGCGGCACGGATCCGCCCATCTAGCGATGGACGATCCGGTCTTATCGGTGGCCTGGTAGCGATCGCTGCTGCTACTCCGCGCGGCCCGGCACTTGGGTGCTCCTCGAACCGCCGTCTCGCCTCTAATCGTCGGGCCTCAGAAGACCAGGAATGAGGTCACGGCTCGCTGCGCCCCGCTGCGATCAGTCGCCGAACAGCCGTCACGACGAAGATCGTTGCGTCGGCGCAGATCATGCTCTCCGCGTCCGACGGATTCTTCCGATGCTGCAAACGATTAGCGAGGTCCAGGCATTTATTCGAGACGCTACGGAGCAGTGCGAGATTCGACCCCACAGCTTCAGTGGCAATGACAGCCTCGATCCGTGTCTTGACGCTGCCGCCGCCGGCGCCCTCCTTCGGCTCGGGCAGTGGCCCGTGTCGCTTCTCGTCATAGGCCGCATCAGCGAGGCTTACAAAGATCTCACGGCATAGGCGCCCGATGGCGCCGCGGTCGAGGCCAGATGCCATACCAGCCGCATCTCGTCGTAGCTGTGCGATCTCGTCGTCGAGCGCTGCCCACCCAGTGGTTGGCTGGTCGATCGGCTCGAACAGCTTGCGAGCCTGCGGTTCATCGAGAGCTTCCAGGAGCGCCTCGAACGGACCCCGCACGACAGCGCTGCGCAACATCGTCGGCATGCTGCCGAGCCCGGGATGTGCTCTGGCCAGCGAGCCCAGCGAGTCATGCTCCGGTCTGAAGCGGATTCCGAGTCGGTCGGTGGTCGCTTCTAGCGCGACGATGAGATTGCGGTAGCGCGTCCCTTGGCTTCCAGCGGGGTCTCTCGCCCCGCGGATGATCGCGCTTTCGAGCTCATTGATGAGGTATCTAGCGCCGTCACGGTCGGGCTCGTTCTCATCGCCGCGGCGTAGACGAGAGATACGCGCGAGGTCGTACACGGGTGAGCAACGGTAGCGGGCACTCAGCAGGTGCGAGACCTAGACTGGCCTGCGTGACCCAGATCGTTGCACTCGCGACGTCAGGGCTGGTCGTGGTGGCTACCGACCGGCGGCTCACCTACCCAGACGGGACAGTCGCGGATGACCAAGCGACGAAGCTGGTCCTGTTCGGCGGCCGGCTGCTGATCGCCTACACCGGGCTCGCCCGCATCGGCCACGTGAGTACCGGCGAGTGGCTGTCACGCTCGCTCGCGAACCATGCGCTCGCCTCGGAGGCACTACCAGCGTTGACCCAGGCGCTGAACAAGCGCTGGTTGTCGCTGCGCGGGGTCACTGACGAGCGTCTGGAGATCGTCGGTGTCGGTGCTGCCCACTTCGATGGTGAGCCGCGTACCTATGCTTTGGGGCTGGCCAACCACGGGCTTGGCCAGGAGGGTGTCGGCGAGTTCCGCTGCCATTACGAGTCTGTTGACCCAGATGGAGCGATGGTATGCGTCGCAGGACAGCCAATGCCGGCCGGGCGCCGTGAGCGAATGCTTAACGAACTGGAGCATGCCCGTGGATCGGTCGAGAGCACTGTGGGGGTGATCGCCGCCGCGATGAGCGACACGGCCCGTGGCAACGATCGCGTCGGCAAAGACCTGCTCGTAGGGATCAGCTCCCAGAGGACGATGCTGTCGGCGTGCACGATGGTGGTGTCGGGTGGCTCGCCCTTCAGCGTCCACATATCGGCTTTCCTGCCCGACGGAAACGCCGACGGCCCTCGCTGGCACAGCATGTATATGGCCGGCGGCGGCAGCGTGATGATCGGCGAAGGAGGCGAAGCAGGAGACTCGCCCTTCGGTGACTCAGGGCCCCTCGGCGCTTGAACACCGATAAGTCGTGGCTGACTGTCGCTAGCGACCGTGTCGATGATGCTGCCTGTCCGAACATAGCCGTAGGGTGAGACGCAGATACGGTAGTCCGACGAAGGAGCAACATGAGGTTTGAGGTCTATGCGGACACAAGCGACAAGTACCGTTGGCGGCTCTGGTCTGGGAGCAACAAGGTTGCCGCGTCCGGTAAGTCGTTCGCAAGCAAATACAACGCTGAGCGTGCCGCCGAGGGGTTTAAAGCAAAGCGCGAAGACTGCAAAATACACAATATTTGGCAGCGACTCGGCGTGGTACTGGAATGCCAAGGCGCTCAACGGTGAGAAGATCGCTTCGGGAGGCGAGTCTTTCGTCTCGGAGTACAGCGCTCAGCGTGCAGCGAACAACGTTCGCGACAACGCTGGCGGTGCATCGGGCCCGTAGCGCGGTCGCACTGGTGCAGTCATGTCGCGACCTCGCACCAGCAGCTTAAGAGCAGGCGCCATGGAAACGATCGAACTCATTCCCCTCGTGAAGGCATACCCGGCGCTCAGCCGCACGTACGGGGAGGTCTCTTGTGTGGCCGGTGTGGAGATAACCGCGAACGGTCCCCGCTGGATCCGCCTCTACCCGGTTCCCTTCCGTTCGCTTGAGGACGACAAGCAGTTTCGCAAGTATCAGCCCGTGCGCGTGCGGGCCGCAATGCACAGCGGCGATCTGCGGCCCGAGACGCGCCGCCCGGACCTAGACTCGATCGAGCTGCGTGGCGACCCCATCTCCACGAGGAACGGATGGGCGCTACGTCGCCGGTTCGTCGAGCCGCTGATGGTCGCCTCTATGTGCGAGATTGTGCGCCGCCAGCGCCGCGATCGGACCTCACTCGGTGTCTTCCATCCCGGACGAGTCATCGACCTGGAGATCGCGAAAGCCAGCGTAGACGAGGGCAAACGTCAGATCGCAAGAGCCTGGGTGGCGCAAACGAGCCTCTTGGATGGACTCGGCTCAGACGAGCGCGCCAGCCAGCTCCGCGAGCTTGAGCAGGCTCCTTGGACGTTCAAGTACCACTACTCGTGCGACGAGCCCGGATGCCGCACGCACACCCAGTCAGTCATTGACTGGGAGATTGCGCAGTTCTACCGACGTGTGCGCCACTTCGATGACTGGCGGGATCGGATGAAGGCACGGTGGCTCGGCGAGCTCTGTGGCGCCGATCGCGACACCGCATTTTTCGTGGGCAATATGCATCAGCATCCAAGATCGTTCTTGATCCTCGGTGTGTGGTGGCCGCCGCGACGCCCCGAGCAGTTGGCGCTAGCCAATCTCGGCGACGTCTAGTTTGAGGCCGAACTCGCTGCGGAGTGCCTCGACTATCACCGTGCGGTGGCAAGTTGCGGCGTCGTGCTCGACGCACATCAGGGCAGAGCGCTTCTCACGCAGTAGCGGGACTAGTCCCTCAAGTGCTCCACGCTGCTCACTTAGCAGGTGCTTCTCGTAGCAGCGTCGGCCTTCTTGTACACGCCCGCTCTTATAGAGATCTCGATAGGGCTTTGGATTGCCAAGGGCCCTGAGGTGGATGTACTCGACTCCAACGTCGGCCATCGCCTGACCAAGAGCGGTCTTTGCGTAGCCGCGACGGCGGGAGATGGGGAGTTCGCGGACGTCGATCAGTCGCTCGACCCCTGCCGCTTGTACATGGCGCGCGAACGCGAGGTGATCTCTGTGCAGTTCGTAGCCGACCGAGCCGACCCAGAGGTCGGTCGTGGCGGTTTGGTTCCCGGACACTGGGAGTTCAACTAGCTCAAGGCGCGTAAGAACCTGATCGATGCTGAGCTCCTCGCCAAATACAGCCCTGGTCAGCTCGGCGATCGACCGCGTGTCGTTCCTCACCGTCGCGGTTGCCACAACGTCATCCTGGCAGATCTCGCGGTCGTTTCGGACGGATCGACACCTTCGTGACGCTCCTCCCTACCTGGCCAGCGCTGCGGTCCATTTGCGGTCCGCTTCCGCGGATCCTACGGTCCTTCTGCGGTCCCGAGCCCCACGAACAGCCTTGAAGACAAGCGAATAGCTACCCGCAGAGGGTCGGCGTTTTCGCGCCCTTTCGCCCATATTCGCTGCTGTTCGCGCTTCTCTAAGACAATCGGGGCGAACGGTTCAAGATGGCTCTGCAATGCGGTTTCCGGGGCTCTCCGCAAACGGTTTGCAAACGCCGTACCGGCGTCAAGCCGAGCCTTGCGCCTGCAGAAACCGCACGTATGCCATATTGAACGCGCGTATGTCGTAGTTCGAGGCAGCGGCGCCGCCCGACAAACACGCGTCGTCGCGCGTTCATGCCTGCGCACGGATGATGAGCAACGCCGGCGAGACGCCAGGCCTGCAGGCCAGCGAGATCAGCAGTTCGTAGTCGGATCGAGCTTCCCAGCCTCAAGCGCGCGCATCTCCTCGTGCGTAATGCCGGTAGCCGCCGCGAGGTCGTGGTCGTGGTCGCTCAGGCCATGCTGCTCACGCAATTCGCGGAGTGCTCGTCCAGGTCGTCGCTGAGGGTCGTATCGTCGGGCATGGCAGGCTCCTTTGCTCTGGGGCGGGCGATCAGAGCAGAACCGGCGAAAGATGGCAAGACGCAAGGCTGGCAAGACACGCACTGGGCGCAGCCTCACCGTCCTGGTGCAGACAGGCCGAAGGGCTCCGAAGCCGCCTCCGACGGCGCCCATAGCTGTCAGGTGCAATGAGCCGCACTAACCTCATCAGTTCCTAGCGGCTTCGGCGGCTCGGCGAGAAATTGACCTTATGGCGCCGTCTAAGAATTGACCTCCCTCGGCGGCTGGGAGCGCATCCATCCGTTGATGTCCGCATGGTCGTATACATTGCCTCCTTCGCCCATGTTGATCAAAGACGCTCTCAGCCAGCTCAATCTAGGTAGCTCCGTCGCAGAGTATGACGAGGCCCTAGAGGACTATTTTATCGAGACAGACGTATTCCGCGCACTCGTTGAGGACCGTCGAGATACTATCGCAGGCGACAAGGGGACCGGAAAGACTGCGCTCTATCGAATCCTTCAGAAGCGCTATCCCAAACTTCTTGAGGATGTTGAGGTACTCCCAGGCTTCAATCCGGCGGGCGCTCCAGTTTTTCAGCGCTTAGCCGAAGGCGACACCCTGCACGAGGGGCAGTATATCACCGTGTGGAAAGCATACATGCTTTCGCTCATCGGCAACTGGGTTTTGCAGATGAACGAAGGTGCATTTAGCAGCAAGATGAAAAATCTTGACGAGCTATTAGTGAAGACCGGGCTCCGAAGCCCTGACGACACGGCGAGTGCGATCTTTTCACAGATCGTCAATCTCTTCAAGCGACTTATGCACCCGACCAGCACCGAGGTTGCGGTCACAATCACGCCGGATGGGTTGCCTATTCTCACACCGCATATCGAATTTGGTAACCCTTCGGATAATCCAGAGACTTTAGTTCGACACGACGAGGCCCTTCGGTTGCTCAACGAGGTTCTTCACGAGATAGGGTTCCGAGCTTGGGTCGTCCTCGATCGACTGGATGAGGCTTTTCAAGGATTTCCCGAAGCCGAGATTCCCGTGCTACGAGCCCTACTTCGGACCTATCTCGATCTAGCCGCGTTCGACCACATCACCCTAAAGTTGTTCGTTCGGAAAGATCTGTTCCGGCGAATCGTAGGAGAGGGATTCGTAAATCTCACTCATGTCAACTCACGCAAAGTTGAGATCGTCTGGGATGAAGAGGATCTACTCGACCTATTGTGTCGCCGCCTGCGAGAGAACGGTAACTTTATGGATGCCTTGGGCGTCTCTGCCGAGGCCTCGAATGACGAGGTCTTCAACGCAGTCTTTCCGCGCCAAGTGGACCAAGGGTCACGCAGACCTACAACCTGGAATTGGATATTGGCTCGTATTCGAGACGGCAACGGGATTGCGCCGCCGCGAAACCTCATCGACCTCGTAACGAAGGCGCAAGAGGCGCAGATGCGGAAGGAGGCGAGAGATCCAACCGAGTTCCAACCTGGCGAGCGATTCCGAGATGGGCGAGCCGAGCACAATGAGGAGTCACTATCAATCACGCTTGGCGTGATTGCGGAGGAACTGCGCGCCGCAATCAAGCCGCTTCTTGAGTTGGGGTTCCTTGAGCAAACAGGTACAACTTATAAGGTACCGATGCTCTATCGCGGAGGACTCAGCATCACCCAAGGCAAGGCGTTCGACTCCGATGACAGGTCAGGAGAGGACGAGGAACTCGAATAGCCGACGAGACCAAATGCTAACCGCGAAGTCTCGACACAAACGCCACACCGCCTGCGTAGACGAGTCGCGGGGAATGTCAGCACAGCCTCGACCCCGCCTTCTGAGCCTACTACTCGCGCCCGGCCACGACAAAGTCGAAGCCGGGGTACGTACCGCTATGCCTCAGGCGCAGTGTCGTCGGGAATAGGACCGGACACGATCAACGAGTCGCTGCCTTCCGCGAGCGCGTCGCCTGGCCCCGCATCGAAATGAGCGTGCATACCCGGCTCAAATAGGTCGTTGTAATCTCTAAATTGGCGAACCTCGCGCGCCAAGCGAGCAAAGCCCGCTGGACTCCCCGCGATCGTCGCGACCTCGCCATCAGTCGCTACGGTAACGGCGTCGTCGGCGCTGAGCTCCAGACTCAGCGTGCTAACCGACCGAGTAACCGGGCGGTCCGCTGCTGGCATCAGTGACACCTTGGTCGACTTCGGATGCTCCAACAACTCCAATAGCACACGCAGACCTTCGGTATCCACCGTCAAAATCAGAGCACCTGCTTCAATGTCAACAGCTCCATGCATACGCGTCACCGGACAGGTATGTGGTTGACCGGCCCGACATGAATATGCGGCAACGACCCGAAGCCGCGCCCAGGATGCGCCTCAGGCCCGCGAAATGGCAAATCGTACTCTTCAGCCCATTCCCGTAGAGCTTCCGCGTCTTCAGGCGATAGACCGTTTCGCTTCGCTTCTCTTGCAATTTTGATGAGAGCATCCTGATCGCCGTTAAAGCCGACTTCGCATTCCGAACTCTGAGGCTGCGTGCTCTCTATGCTGGATTCACTTTCGCCAGAAACCGCGTTCCATATGCTTTCGACGCCGTGGCTGACTTCACCCGCCGCGTGTCCGATTTCGTGCCCGATGCCTTCGAAAGCTTCTGCGGCGTGCTGGGCTTCTTCGCGGCTCGGGAAGGGGAAACACAGTGGATTGGGACAAGAGACACCTTCGCCAACTGAGTCCCCTGCCAGGCCGATTGGGTCGCCGTAGTTCGCTGGATTATTACCCGCGTAAGCGTATGGCTCTCCCGTGTACATCGCAAGCGGATCGACGCTGAGAAACTGTGCTGTAGCTGGGTCGTAGACGCGTGCTCTGAGGTAGATCAGGCCGGTGTCGCCGCTGGTGTACTGGCCGTCGTAGCCGAGTGGGGTCGTTGCGCTGCCGGTCGTGCCGGTGGTGTTGCCGTAGGGGTCATAGGTGATGGTTGCTTCTTTGGCGCCGGTAGAGTTGGTGATGAGGCGGGTGGAGTTCTGCTGGTCGTGGTGGAGGTAGAGGACTTTGCTTTGGCCGTTGTTGATCTGCTCGATTGGCTGGCCTTCGGGGCCGTAGATGTAGGTGTTGGTGCCGTCGCTGAGGAGTTGTGGGATGCTTTCGGCTGCACTCCAGGCCATGTATGTTGTCGTTCCGTTGATGGTCTGGGAGGCGCGGAGGCCGTTGCCGTCGTAGGCGTAGGTGTCTTTGATCTGGGCGATTTTGCCTTCTGTGGGGCGTTCGACGGAGGTCAGGTTGCCGGCCTGGTCGTAGCCGTAGGTGCTTGCGGCGCCGCTTGGGGTTGTTTTGGTGCGCTGGCCTAGTTCGTTGTAGGCGTATTTCATGCTGGTTCCGGTTTTGAGCTGGTCTGCGGTGTCGTAGGTGTAGGTGTTGGTGGCGAGTTTGGTTGGGTTGTTAGCCGTATCATACCCGTAGACTGTTGTGCCTGCTTTGACTAGACGATTGTTCGAATCATAGCTGTATCCGGTTTTTTCTTCGCCGGGCAGTCCTTTTGTTTGTGTCGTTTTGACCTGGCCGTCGTTGTCGCGGATGTAGACGAGCGATGCGAATGTTTCGGTGCCCTTTGTTATTTGGGTTTCGCTCATCTGGTCTGCGTTGTCGTAGGAGTATTTGTCTTGGTTGTTTGTGCTCGATGGGAAGGCTGTCGCTGTCAGGTTTGAGTCTGGGTTGTAGCCTAGTTTGGTCTGGTTGCCCAGCCAGTCGGTGACGGTCTGGAGTCGTCCGGCCTTGTCGTAGCCTCGGGTCACGGTCTGGTTGTTTGGGTAGGTGAGTTTGGTTTGCTCGTTGGCGAGATCGTATCCGTACCCTATGTTTTCGCCGTGACCGTTATCGATATGCGTGAGACGGCTAAGCGTGTCGTATTCATAAGCTGTCGTACCGGTACCATCTGCCATGTTGATCCTGTTGCCAGCTGCGTCATATTCGTATTTGACGGTGGGCGTTTTTCCGTCGGAGTAGCTGATTTCTTTGAGTCTGTTCGCCGGATCGTATGTGTAGGTGATGGTTCGTTTTGCGGCGTCCGTGACGTGTGTTAGGTTTCCTGCGCTGTCGTATTCCTTGGTCGTTTTGCGTCCCAGCGGATCGATCGCTTCGGTTATCTCCTCCAGCAAATTTCGGACGTATTTGGTGGTGTGTTTGTTGCCGTCGGTCTGGCTTATCACCTGTCCGGCGCTGTCGTAGCCTATTTCGTTGATCGCGCCGTTGGGCGCTTCCATTTTGGTCTGCTCGTCGTCGGCGTCATAGGTGTATTTTGTCTTGTGTCCGTTTGGATCCATTGTGCTTTCGATGTTGCCGTTGCCGTCGTAGATGTGTTTTGTTTGGTGTCCGAGTGGATCGGTGACGATTAATGGTCTACCCTGCAGGTCCAGTTCGGTTTTTGTGGTGTACTTTGATGCTTCTTCGCCTTTTGCGTTCCCGCGCGGACTGACGGTGGAGGTCTCCTGTGAGTCTTCGTTGTAGCTCCAGGTGCGCTTGTCTCCTTCGGAGTCCGTTTCGCCGGTCCGGTCGCCCTGGCTGTCGTATTCATAGCTCCAAGTACGTTCCAAGGGGTCCGTGACGGTTTCCAGATCGCCACTGCCGTCGTAGGTGTATCGTGTCGTCTGTATCGTGTTATTGGGGCCTGGGCGTGAGATGCTTTCCGGCTCCCCGTTCGTATTCCTTTTGATAGTCGTCGTCTCGCCGTTCGGGTTTGTGACCGCCACAATATCGTGAGTCGTATCGTATTCCCATTTGGTTTGATTACCGTCGGCATTTATTTCGCTCGTGCGATTGCCATTTGAATCATATCCGTATTCTGTCTTGTGGTTGTTTGGATCTATCGTGGCTGCCAGCTCTCCTGAGCTGTTGTATTCATCGATAGTTGTCGCAGCGACTGATGTGCCTGCTGCATGTATGACATTGGTTGGCTGGCCTGCTCTATTGAATTTCTCGACCTTTGTCGCACCGTTGGGTTCGATTATTGTGGTTTCGGTCCCTGATTCTGTGGTTGCATAGCTCCATTTGCGTTGGCGACCAAGCCCGTCTTTCTGCGATATCACGCGATTCGAAAAGTCGTAGACAGTGCTAACGACATGGCCACGACCGTCTGTCTCTGATGCTAGCTCATCTTCGCCGTTGTATTTGAACTGCCAGCGTAGTGCACTTTCGCCCGGCTGGGTCACGCTCTTTAGGATCTTTGATTCATATGTATATTTGACGGTGTGGCCTAGTGGATCTTTTACACTTTCTACCAGTCCTTCGCTGTTGTAAGCAAAGGTGAGTTTTCGTTTGGCGCCGTCGGTAACTGATTCGAGATGACCCGACGCGTACGTCATCGTCAGGGTGTTACCGTTACGATCAGACTCGCTCGTAAGCGTACCCGATTTGTTGAAGTACAGCTTTGTCTGGTCGGGAAGCGTGTAAACGTGGCCGGTTTCTGTCGATTCAAGCGTTGCCTGTACCAGTGCCCCTATGGGTTCCCAGAATTCTTCTCCGCCTTTGAAGACAGAATGCCTGAAGCTCACGGTGCTCCCATTGTCCTGGTGAACGATGGCGATTTCTTCATTGCAGATCAAGCCGCCACATCGCAGTTCTGTCGTAAGATGAGCGCTGTAGGAGCTTGCCCATCCCCGCCCAAACGATTCCTGTTCCAAACGCTGCATCTGATGATACGCCATCTGAGAATTATAGGTTCGGGTCAAGTTCAGGCCGAGGCCCCTTCCCCCGACCGAGAGGTCTGTCTGTGTCTCGACCTGATTTCCAGTTGCACAATTGATTGGATAGCCTGTCATGCATCGCGGTTCGTCTGGTTTACCAGGGTTGGTTTTGCCATACTTTTCTGTTCTGAGTTCTTCTTCTTCTTCGCTCGATAGCGGGCGGGTCACAAGGACAGCTCCGACTGAGATTTCTCCTCCTATGCTGATTGGTGGTTTCACTTCTTGTCGTACCGTACCAGCATTCATACTTACCTGGACTGGTTCCCGACGTTCATTTGGTTTATTGCATGTCTTTGCTTCACTTGGTTCAAAGCGCTTCGACGGCAAACCAATTTCCCCTAAAAACCACAAATAATGCTGGCGGCAAGCCTCAACTTCCCAATTGACATATCCTTCAGGTTCAGTCGTGCCATGTGATTCGATGCCCTCAAATTCAACAGCAGAAATACCTTCGGTGCCTTTAGGCATCCACCACCATTCCGCGTGTCCTCCATTTATTTCTACGGGTACTTTTTCTCCCAGTTCATTAGTACGACTCTTGAAAAACGGCACGCTCACGGACGGCATCCTGATCGTAAGAGGAGAACTTCCACCCGGTCCAGAATGGGAAAATAGGGGGTCGCCTTCCGGGCATCCAACCCATGATTCTTCGGATCCCAAACCTTCGCAATAATAAATGTTGTCAGAATATGAATAAAATTCCCAAGCCCCAGCGTTTTTGGTTATATTCACAACAATTTCTGGATCCACCAGCACCGGGTATGCCAGATTCTGCTCACGATGACGGACCGTCAATACCAGATCATCCCCAGAAACAGCCATCCCCACCGGCACGACGCTGCCCTGAGCATCCTGTGCCCTCGGCGCCGGGATACGTGCCAAAACCACGCCATAACGCGACACCGTCGCGCCGTCTCCTACCGCTCGAAGCACTGCCCCAGCAGGCAACGCAACGCGGTAGCGAAACTGCTCAGGAGCCAGCCTTGAGCGCAAAACCACGGATAGATCGGCCCCGGCGAGCTTCGGCGCGACTACAGCATCGGTATCAGGACCCACACCGCCAAAGAAAACGTCCTGCCCGCCGACCACACTGCCCGCAACATTGGCGCCGAGCAAGGCGACGTGTATTCCATCGCTACCGACTTCGACACCCTCGCCCGAACGCTTGGCGATTGAGACTCCGGTCAACGGGCGGGCTGGCCCGAACCCGTTCCGGTTCCCCACCAACCTCAAATCGACAGGCCCACCACCGCGAGGACCGGACACACGCAAAGGGACGGTCGAACTCTCGACACGTAAGCCCTTTGGAGTGCTCACCAGAGCACTGTAATCCCCCTGATACCGCATAATCCGACCATCCCGCGCGATAGCCGCCGACGGATTCGCGCTCGCACCTGCCAACGTCGACCCAAAGTCTCGTGTCAGCAGTCCCCGCGCCGCCACCGGCTTCATCCCGCGAAACGCCATCCGCGAGGCGACCCTATGCGCCCGCACCGCCGGACTCCCCAACCACCGCCGACGATCCGCTGCCTTCCGGCGAGCCCGAGCCAACGCCGCCGCGCTGACCACAGAACCGCGACCCCCACCGCTAGCACGAGTCGCGACCGGGCTAGCGCCAACCAAGTGCGGGCCCTGCCTTGAGGGGCTGCCCCACGCGACTCCCAACGCCAGCACAAGCGCTCCAATCACCACGAGTCCCGCCAGCCAGACGGCTTTTCGGCTCAGAGCGCTCCCTTGAGAGCCCGCCCTCAGCCAAATGGCCTGGATAAGTCTGACGATGCTAGACATGGACGCCTCCTCAGGCTTCGCGGCAGGCCACTCGGCCAACCCGTGGGGATCGAGGCCGGCGACCGTAGCACCGCAACCACAGCAAGCCAAATAGTCGGGCATAACCCACACACGCGCACCCGGCGTGTCCCCCTGGAGATGGCGAAACGATCCCGCCGAACGCCAGAAATAGCAAGTCGGCGGACGAGCGTCGAGTGTCTCTGACCAGCTCAGACAAGAAGCTCCAATAGGAGCCCTCGAACGCCACTGTCCCGTGCCCCATGCACCGGGTCGAAGTGTCCTCGCGCGGCACATTCGGGACGGCCTCTTGAGATCTGCGGCGAGTTCTGCTCTGATCGCCGTCAACTAGAAAACCGAGGTGGCCGGGCGGGTGTTTGAGCACCCGCCCGGCCTGTAGCACCGAAGGATTGGGCCTTCGATGCCAGTGGAACCGTAGCTCTACGGCGCGGTTCGCTGGTGCTCGCTGCGCGCTTCCTTTCGGGGCTGGAGCTGAAAGGAGCGCACGATGAGCACGATGCTTGTGGTACCGGCCGGCGTGGAAGGACATATACGGGAGGGGCTGTTTGGAGTGCTGGCGCCGGTGTGTGGGTCGCTCGCGCAGGCACAGACGACTTCGACGGCTGGGCGGCAGTGGGGCTGGCAGCGCGATCCGCTGGCGCGCCTGGATCGCGTCGGGGCGCTGCTGGACGTGATCGGCCGCTCGGCGGAGAAGCCGCCTGGGCGGATGATGGTCGACATCGAGGCGCATGGGTGGGCGTTGCTCGAGGCCCTGGACTGCGAGATACGAGTGTTGGAGAGGCTCGTGGGCGAGGCGAGGGCCCACCCCCCCGGTGGCCATGGATACCGGCGGCTCAGTGGCAGGCTCGGGGTGCTGCACGGGTTCGCAAGGACCGTTGAGGAGCATCTCATGGCTGCTCGCGCCACTCCGGTCGATATGCGGCCGTGGGCCGAGCGTTGCGGCTCGTGCGTGGGGGATGTCGAGGTGGTCGAGCGCGCTTTGTCGGGTCTTATTCCTGGGGGTGGGTTGGGTTCGGTGCGGCGACGCAGCTGGGGTTCGTTCTCGGGGTCGCGTCGGCGTACCGATATCGCGGCGTGCTGCCTGCACGGGCTGGGGAGGTGACCGCCAGGTGGGTGCCCGTTCGCCCCCTACCGGCTGCCCGCCTTTCGGGGCTGGCGTTGATTGCCGAGTTCTCTCTTGTTCAAAGTGGCCCCGGCGCGGTGGTTGGCCGTGCCGGGGCCGGTTACACGGAAAGGATGTGCCTTCCCATGCCGGAGAAGCGTAACGAGTCGTGGCTTGAGTCCGAGGAGACCGCGCAGCGCGCGGTCGTCCTCCAGGTCCTCCGCAACGATCACGAGGAGCGGTGGACCCGCGCGGAGCTTGAGTGCGAGATCTACGATGTCCCGCCGCTGGCTATCAGCGACGCGCTTGAGCGCCTGCGCCAGGAGAGCGTCGTGCATCTGCACGGCGAGGACGTGTGGGCATCGCGATGCGCGCTGCACCTCGATGTGCTGGGAATGGTGAGCATATGAGCCCGCGCGACCCAGCAGTAGCAGTCGTGTTGCGCAGGTGTCGGGTGCAGCGCGGGATCAGCCAGGAAAACCTCGCGTTCCAGTCCGGTGTGACGATTGCTTCTCTTTCACGGATGGAACGGGGGTTGACGAGCCCGAGCTGGTCCAATGTGCAGGCCGTCGCGCGGGCGCTCGGCCTGACGCTTGGCGAGTTCGCCATCGCGGTGGAAACCGAGCAGCACACAGCCCAGGAGTGAGCGATGAGCAAGCCAGCCGAACCCGATCGGACACTGGGCGTCGTTGTGCGGCAGTTGCGCCGGCGGGTAGGGCTGAGACAGCAGGAGTTGGCGGCGGGCGCCGGGGTCACTGTGTCCGCGCTATCGCGGATCGAGCGCGGCGTGAGCAACCCAACGTGGACGACAGTCCGCGGCCTCGCGCGGACACTCCGCGTGGGGCTTGACGAGCTGGGCGCCGCCGTAGAGATGGAAGAACAGCGCTGAAGAGCCAAGGAAGGCGCGCCCCCAACAGCACGGTAGATGGTGCTCGCGCGCCTGCCTGCTGGGGGAGCCGGATCTCCGATGCGAAATTGGGAGGGGGTCTATAGCCCGCGAGAAGCGACATAGGAGGACAAGCAAACATAGATAGGGCCGCGAGTCAGATCATCCGGCACGGCGGGAGTCGTTTTCGTGCTGGCCGGGGGTGTGTTGCGGCTCCGGATTGCGTATCGCGAGCTACGTGCCTCTCAAGGACGAGACATCACCTTTCTCCTCGGATCTTCTGGATCTCGTGGCGCGGCGTCTGCGTGTCATCGCGGAGCCGACGCGGATGCGTATTCTCGCGCGGTTGGAGCGGGGCGAGGCGTCGGTGCAGGAGTTGACCGACGAGCTTCCTAGCACCCACCAGAACGTCTCCAAGCATCTCGCGGTGCTGCTCGGGGTAGGGATCGTCTCAAGGCGGCGGGAGGGCAGCTGGGTGCGCTACTCCCTCGCGGACTACACCGCGCTACGCCTAGTCGAGCAGGCAGCCGCCGCCGTCACGGGGCACATCGACGAGCTCACAGAGATAACCCGGCCAAGCACCTGAACGCCGCGCCGGTCGTCCCACCCGGATTGGCCCTGCCGAAACCGGACCGGACTCCGTGGCGGGAGGCACCCTGGGGTCTGGCCCGGGAGGTGTTCTGTTTTTTCGAACGCGCAACTGTGTGCTCACGTACTCGCCCGGTTGTGGCTTTCCCAGGGCGCGCGGCCTAAAAAGGCTGCCCGATGATTCCCCGCCAGCGCATATCGGCCACTTCCGCGGCGCCCCGTGACGGCGCACGCGACGGTGGGGAGACCCGGCGGTGAGCTGGCATGTGGAGCATGGGCGCGCGAGGGGTGTCCTGCGGGAGCTGCCGGCGGGGTGCGCGCAGACGTGCCTGTTCTCACCGCCCCCGCGAGCGCCGCGCCATGTCGTGCTCGGGGTGTTGAACGAGGCCTATCGCGTGATGCGCGATGACGGCACGGTTTGGGTGTTGCAAGACCCCCAGCCCCTCGCCTGTGAGCTGATCGAACAGGGCTGGTTCGCTCAACGCATCGCGTGGGCGGCAAGACTCACGCGTGGCGGTGTGCAGCTCACGCTCCTGACCAAGCACACCGGGTATTTCTATGACACGACGCCCGTCAGCGACCCCCGGCGCCTGCAGGTCCTCAACGGCCATCATCATCCAGCGCCGGAGGAGGAGTGCCCGTGGGTCGCCGAATACGAGCGGCGCCTGCGGCTTTCCAAGCTCTGCGTCCTCGCGGGCTCCTCCCCACTCGCGTGCGGGGTGTGCGGCGCGCCGTGGCGTCGAACCCACCCCGGCGGGCCGGGGCGCGGCGTGCGGGGCCCCACATGCGGGCACAGCGACGCGGGGGGGCATTGTCTTGTCCTTGACCCGTTCTGCCGGCACCCGGAGATCGGCCGCGTCGTGGATCGCTATGGCCGCAGTTTTCTCGGTGTCGCTGACCCACGCGAAAGCGAATGGGCATGAGCCTTTCTTGCTGGGTGGGTGGGTTCGCGGTGTGGTTCGCGCTGTGGTTCGTGGTGCGGTTCGCTCTGCGGTTCACCCACCCATTGGGTTCGACGGCGTGTTTTCCCTTTGGTGATGCGGGTTTCGCGCGCCGGGGGTTCCTTGACATCTCTATATCCATAGGTGACTTGTGAGCGGCCGCGCGGAGTTGGACGCTAGCGCTGGGCTCACCGCCGCCGCGATGGCCGGGCTTGTTCTGGTCCTCGCAAACAGCCGTCGTATCTCCCAGCTCACCCACCGGCTCCTCGGTGTCGCCATCCTCCTCGCCCTCCTCGCCCTCCTCGTCCTCGTGGTGTTCCTCCTCCTCCGGGTCCTGTTCACCCAGCGTGCTCTGCGGCGGCGTGTCAGGGTGGTCGTGCTCGCCCCCGACTCTTTCGAGGCGGGGTTGGATGAGGTGCTGCGCTTCGCCGGCCAGCTATCGCGCGTCCACCGTGCGGTCGGGGGATGGTTCGACCAGGGCGCCAGCTCCGTGCGGGTCCTCCTCGACAAGGACTCGGATGGGCGGATGCGCTACTCGCTGCTCGTTCCGCGCCGTGCGCTTCCCGCGCTGCGCTCCGCACTCAGCGCGTATCACGGCGTCGAGATCCGCCCCGCACCCAACACCCCGCACTCGACCGGACAGACGGGGATGTGGGTGGCGCGTTGTGAGCTTCGCCTCGCCCGCCCTGGCCACGAGCCACTGGCCGAGCTGGGACTCGACCCCGACCCCCTCCAGGGCTATGCGCGGGTGATCGAGGACCTCCAACCCACCCTCGGGGAGAGCGTGCAGGTAGCAGTCGACCTCCTCCCGATGTCAGCGGGTGGGCGGCGGCGGGTGCGGCGGCGGCTGCTGCGCGGGGCGCACCGCGAGACGCGCCCCGAGAACACCGGAGCACTCCTCCCCCCCGGTGGTGGTGGTGGTGGTGGTGGGGTGCGGCGCTCGGCTGGGGAGCTTGTGGGTGCGCGCAGCGAGCGGGAGGAGATAACCGCGAAGCTCGGGCGCTCAGAGCCCCTCTTCCACATCCAAATCCTCATCCGGTGCGCCTCGCGCTCCCCGGCGCGCGCGAAGGGACACATGCAAGCGCTGCTTGCTTGTTTTGACGCGCACGCGGCCGCGAACTCCTTCCGTGCCACCGGGGTCCGGGTCCTGGGGTTGTGGTTCCTCGGCTCCGATATCCCAATCGTGCGCCGGTGGTTTGACCGGCGCATCGCGAGCGGCCTGTTTCGCCCCTTCCGCGAGAGCGTCGTGAGCGCCCGCGAGATCGCGGGGTTCCTGAAACCCCCAACCGTGTATTGCCGCTCTCAGAACGTCCTGCGGCTAGGGCCCGCGGTGGACCCGGCGCCGCGCACGCTTCCCGTGTTTCGCGGCCAGCGCGGCGTGCTGCCGTTAGGGCGGGTCAGCGGGGAGCACGGCGAGCGGATCGTCGGCGTGGACCTGAGCGACACGGTGTTTTGTTATCTCGCGGGGCGTTCGCGGTACGGCAAGACGGAGTTGGCTCTCACGCAGTTCTTGCACCTCGCGCGCTCCGGGCACGGCGGGATGTTCATTGACCCCCACCAGGACGCCATCCAGCGCCTCAAGAGCTGCCTCACCGAGGAGCAACACGCCCGGCGAATAATCGAGGTCGACCTGACCGGCCCCCGTGCGTATGAGGGGCAGCCCGGATGGAACCTCTTCGCCACCAAAGGTCTTTCCCGCGAGGAGCGCGAGCGCCGCGTCGAGGCGATCGTCGACTCATTCGCGTCCGCGCTGGGCTGGTCAGAGCGCAACAACCGCGCGCTCACGATCACAACACAAGCAACCGCCGCGCTGATCGAACTCGCCGCGATCCTCCCCGCCCCGCTCGCCCCGACCGTATTTCAGCTCTCCACCATCCTCTCCGACGACGGTTGGCGCGAGACCGTGCTGCCGCTCCTCTCCCCGCCGCGACGCCAGTTCTTCTATGAGCGGTTCCCGCGGCTCTCCGAGGACGCCATCACGCCCGTCACGAACCTCGTAGACCGCCTGCGGTCCTCCACCCCCCTCGCGGCGCTCCTCGGGGCGAGCACCAGCACCTACAACATCACCCACGCGATGAACGAAGGGCGGATCGTCCTCGCGTGCCCCGGCGCAGGAGGAGCGAAAGACCGCCTGGTCGCGAACCTCCTGCTCTTCGACGTGTTGCACTCCGCCGCCGGGCGGGCGCACATCGAGCCGGAGAAGCGCAGGGCGTTTTACCTGTTCTGCGATGAGATCCAAGCATTCGATAGTGCGGCGGGGAACCTCGCCGGGGTCCTCGAGCAAAGCGCGAAATACGGAATCCGCGGCTTCTTCGCAAATCAAAACCCCGAGCGCCTAACCCCCCAGACACTGAACGCGCTCACCACCAACCGCTCCCACATCATCACGACCGCGCTGAACGCGCACGCCGCCGCGCTCATCGCACGCGAGTGGGGCAACGAGCCCGGCCCTGACGCGATCACACACCTCCCCCGCCACACCTTCCTCACCCAAGTCACCCACCACGGCAAGCTCACCAACCCCTTCCTCATCCAAACCCTCCCCGTCCCCGACCTCTACCCCGACGCCTACCACCCCGACCACACCCCAGCCGCACAACCCATCATCGATCAAGCATCCGGCCGCGTCAGCACCAGAGAGACCATCCAGGCGCTCGACACCCTCGACACCCGCATCCACGAACACCTCACCCAGACACGCAACCCCGGTGGCAAGCAGCCAGGCCGCAACGGTGGGGCGGTCCGCTCGGTGCTACCACGGCTCCCCGACCCCGGCGACCCCGGCGCATGAGCCCACGCCCAACCAACCCGAAGCCACAAGCATTGCCCGCTGTGGCGATCGAGGTTCTCGAGAGCCTGCACCAACACCGGCTCCTCACCGTCCGCCAAGCCCACGCGCTGCACACCCCCACCACCTCTCTGCGCTGGACGCAACACCTCCTCGCACTCCTCCGCGCGCACAGTCTCGCCCTCGATGCCACCGGCCCCCACGGACAGGGCCTGTGGTTCATCACCCGCCACGGCGCCGAGACCCTCCACGCCGCGGGGACCCGCACGGAGCCCCGCCGGCATCTCACGACCCCCACCCAAGCCTCAGGACCACTACGCGCACACACACTCGCGGTGAACGACACCGGCATCGCGTTCCTCAACGCCGCACGCGAACGCGAACACGACGACTGCACCCCCAACTCATGGCGACACGAGATCGCGCACACCATCGCACCACGCCGCGGCCGGCGCCCCGCGCAAACACTGATCGCCGACGCACTGCTCTCCTACCTCCAAGCAACCCCCAGCCAATCACTCACACTGCACCAACGCTTCATCGAGCTCGACCGCGGCACCCTCCCCATCGACCGCCTCGCCACCAAACTCACCCACTACACCCAACTACACAACTACACCCCCACACCACCACCCCAAGACGCACCACCAGGGCCCCTCTGGCGCACCTACTACCGCGCATTCCCCGCCGTCTTCGTAGTCCTCGCCGACCAAACACCAACCGCGTGCCGCAGACGCATCCAACGAGTCATCGCGCTGCACAACACATACCCCGCCCCCAAACAATCGGGGACTGTGCCCATCTCCTTCGTGACGCTTCCCGACCTCACCACCAAAGGCCCATTCGCGGAGATCTTCATTCCCCTCACCCAACCCGAAAAGTACGTCGACTGGCTTGAGAACCCACAACCAACAAAAAGGTGACACATGCCCCCAAGACCCCGACCCACCCCCACACGCCGGCCCAAGAACCCCGGATGCACCGCCACCCCACCAGCACCACACGGCAACCCCGAAACAGTGAACGCGCCGCGGACAACAAGAGTCACCCAGCGCGAGCGCACAGTCTCCCATCCACCGCAGGCGCCCTACCGCACCGCCGACCTCCCTTTCGCAGTCTGGGCGTGCGCGCAGAAGACAGGCCAGTGGCAGCGTTATGGGCGCTACCTCCCCAGGTCACACCGCCACCCCGCCAAGATGCTCCCCGCGCTCGCCCGCAACGCCATCAACGCCTACAGCGACCCTGGCGACCTCGTCCTCGACCCTATGTGCGGCATCGGCACAACACCCGTCGAGGCCACCCACCTCGACCGCCATGCCGTAGGGGTGGAGTTGGAGCCCCGCTGGGCGAAGCTCGCCACCGCCAACACCACCCACGCCCACACCCAAGGCGCCACCACCCCCGCCCACATCATCCAAGGCGACGCACGCCACCTCCCCCAACTACTCGCCACACACACCACACGCCAGCCAGATCTGATCCTCACCTCCCCGCCCTACGCGTGCCAGATCGCGGACCTCGACACCAAAAACCTCCGCACCCACACCGGGCCGCTACGCCGCGAAGACACCCACAACTACAGCCCCAACCCAAACAACCTCGGACACGCCAGAGGCACCACCTACCTCACCGCGATGGCCGACGTCTACCAAGCCTGCGCCACCGTCCTGAAGCCCGGCGGGTACCTCATCCTCGTCACCAAAGACATGCGCACAAACGGCTCGCTACGAAACCTCAGCGGCGAAACGATCACCCTCTGCCAAAACCTCGGACTCCAATACCACCAACGCATCATCGGCCTCCTCGCCACCATCCGCAACGACCAGCTCGTGATGCGGCCCTCGTTCTGGCAAACGTTGCATGGCCGCCGCGCCCGCAAGCGCGGCGAACGCACACACGTGGTCGCCCACGAAGACATCCTCGTCTTCCACAAGCCCCAGCCAACGCCGCCGGCGCGCGCACCGAAGGCGAGCTGACGATGCCAAGGACACGAGGCACCAACGCAAACTCGAACGCCCGCCAGAGCTGCCACAAGGCCACCCCTGAGGCTCCCCACGTCAGAGCCTTGAGATCCCGGCCAGGCTCTGCTCTGATCGAGCATCCCCATGACCCCCAGGACACCGGACACCCCGAGCAGTGGGTCACCAAGCAGCAGCTCGCGGACCACCTGCAGGTCACGCGCCGCTGGATCGAGTACCAGCAGCCCCATGGGCTCCCCCACCTCCGACTCGGAGGAATCAACCGCTACCGGCTCAGCGAAGTCGAAGCGTGGCTGCGCCAACACCACACCCCACCCGACACACCACGGGGCGGCTGATGCCGCATAACCGAGGGACACGGCACAAACCCAAGTGGGTCGGCGTGGTCTCATACAAGGGCCATCGCAAATGGGTCAGCGCGTCAAGCATGGACGAGTACACGGCCGCAGAGGCAAAGATCCTCGCTGAACTACGCGAGCAAGTCGACAATCCCGCTCAACGCAACGTCCCGACGGTGGTCGAGTTCGCGGACGCAGTGATCCACGACGACGGCCGGATCACGATGACATGGCCCGACGGGCAACGCACGCAGAAGGAGACGGGACGAAGAGATTCAAGCGTCAGGCGGCTCCGCGAGGGACTGAGACCGCTCATTCGCGACTTCCCCGACCGGCGCCTTGACAGCTTCACCCGCGACGAGGCGATGACCTGGGCGCTTCCCAAGGGCGCCAATGTCCAGCAGGCAGTCCGCCAGTTCTTCAATCACGCGCACGACCGTGACCTGATCGACCGCAACCAGTTCACGCGGCTCGGCGCGAGCAAACGCAAGCGCAGGGTCGACCGGCCGGACTTCGAGATCATCACCGACGAGCAATACGAGCGGCTGCGCCGCTGCGCACGCAAAAGCCGCGCCGACGACTACGGGCTCGTCCTCGAGGGCGCGGTCCTCGCGGTCGGAGAGGAGGCGATGCGCCCCGGCGAAATCTTCGCGCTGCACCGCCCCGACCTCCACTTCGACAAGAACATGATCCACGTACGCCGCCAGATCGACCTCGACACCGGCAAGATCACATGGCCCAAAGACGACGACGGACGCTGGGTCGTAATGAGCCCCGCCCTACGCGAACACCTAGAAACGATGCCCCACATGGGCAAGACCATCAACCGGACAATGGGCGAGATCGTCTTCCCCGCACCACGCGGCGGCTACATGCGACGCAGCTCATGGTCAGCACACTGGCACTCAATACGTGCCTCCGCCGGAACGCCCGACCAAGACTTCTACGAGCTCAAACACCGCGCCATCCAATGGATGGTCGACCCCATCGACGACGGCGGACTCGGCCTCGATCCAGCAACAGCCGCAGCGATGGTCGGCCACGACGACGGCGGCTACCTCATCGCCACCGTCTACACCAAACTCGCCCAACGCCGCGCCATCAACCGCGCCCAACGCGCAATGAACGCCTACCAAGAACGCCAAGCCGCCGAAGCGCCACGCTTGCGCGTCGTCCGTTAGACCCCGACGGCCCTTCCGCATCCGCGGGCCGCATAGAGCCCGCCCGCTGACGCGCCGCCCAGCCCCCACGTGCCTGCACAGGTCACTGTTGGCGCACACTGCCACCGACACCCCGCCCTGGGTGGCTACCCCGAACGAGCAGCAGGCTCGACCCCAGCAGGGGACGGCACGGGCCGATGCAAGCCTCCAGTGCACCACACCCGCCGAGCTGACGCCGAATCCCCCGGCCAACCCTCTGCAAACGTTCTGCAAACGTTTCGGGCCACCGCTGCAAACGTTCTGCAAACGCGCGACCACCGAACCCCCGCGAACACTGGCGAACGGCATCCCGCTAGAGCCAGTGTTTCCGGGAGTTTTCGCCCGGATTCGCTGACCTTCGCAGAACATGAACCAATCGGGGCGCCCGGATTCGAACCGGGGACCTCGCCGACCCGAACGGCGCGCGCTACCAGGCTGCGCCACGCCCCGACGCTCTGTGAGTATCCCACACCGCTATCGTCCTCGTCCCATGCCCGCCCCGCTGGCCGAGATCGTCTCGGAGCTCAATGGCCTCCTTGCGCCCGAGCGCTTTCAGGACTACTGCCCCAACGGCCTTCAGGTTCCCGGCGCCGAGCTCGTTAGTACCGTCGCCACCGGCGTGAGCGCAAGCCTCGAGCTCTTCGAGCGCGCTCGAGCCGAGGGCGCCGAGCTGATCCTCGCCCACCATGGGCTCTTCTGGGCCTCCTCCACACCCACCCCGATCGACGCGCCGCTCAAGCGCCGGCTGAAGCTCCTCTTCGACGCCAACATGAGCCTCCTCGCCTACCACCTCCCGCTGGATGCCCACCTCGAGGTCGGCAACAACGCGCTTCTCGCTCGAGCGCTCGGCGCCCAGCGGATCGAGCCCTTCGCGCTGCACGCCGGCCAGCCCATCGGCGTGCTCGCCCATTTTGATGCCGCTGAGGACCTCCACGGAAAGAGCCTCGATGAGGGTCTGCCAGTCGAAAGTCCTCCTCCGACGCACCCCCCCGCAACGCGCCCCCTCGCCGAGGGTCTGCCCGCCGAGGGCCTTCCCGCCCCTGAGCTCTTCGCGCGCATCCAAAAGGTCACCGCGCGCGAGCCGCTCGTCTTCGACGCCGGGCCCGAGCGCATCCGTCGCCTCGCGATCGTCACCGGCGCAGGCGCCAACTACCTCGCCAATGCGATCGCCGCCGGCGCCGACGCATTCCTCACAGGCGAGCCCGCCGAGCGGGTGATGTCTCACGCGCGCGAGGCCCACGTGCACTTCATCGCCGCCGGACACTACGCCACAGAGACATTCGGCGTGAAGCGCCTCGGGGAGCACCTCAGCGAGCGCTTCGGTTTGCGCCACCTCTTCATCGACGTGCCCAATCCCATTTAGAGCGCCAACCCCTCCCGCGTGTCTCCCTCTAGCCGCCCCAGCACCGCCGAGGGCATATCCTTAGCAGCGCATCACTTTCAAGCTTCAGCCGGTCGATCGAGGAGGAGACATGGAGGCATCAACCGCGGCGTCCACCGCCACTGCTGCGCGAACGATCGCGGATGTGGTCCCGCGCTCGGCCACTGACTTTCCCGACCACTGCGCCGTGCGCTTCAAGCGCGATGGCGAGTGGCACGACGTCACCTACGCCGAGCTCGGCGAGATCGTGCGGGAGGTCGCGCTTGGCCTGATCGATCTCGGTCTCCAGCCGGGCGAGCGCGTATCGATCCTCGCCAACACCCGCCCCGAGTGGTCCTACGCCGACATGGCCGCCACCGAGGCCGGCGCGGTGGTCGTTCCGATCTACCAGACCAACTCCCCCGAGGAGTGCCTCTGGGTGCTCGCCGACTCCGGCGCCATTGCGGTCATCTGCGAGAACGAGCTTCAGCTCGCAAAGATCGCCGCGATCCGCGATCAGCTCCCGCAGCTGCGCACCGTGATCGTGATGGACCCCCCCGCCGGCGCGAGCGCGCACGGAGCAGGCAAGACGAACGGCAGCGCCTCGACGGCCGGGGCCGCCGATTCCCTGTCTGCGATCACCCTCGCCGAGGTGCGCGAGCGTGGACGCGGGCGCTCCTCCGAGGAGCTCGATGCGCGCCGCAGCGCGATCTCCCCCGAGGACCCCTACACCTTCATCTACACCTCCGGCACCACCGGCCCGCCCAAGGGCTGCGTGCTCAGCCACGGCAACTACCGCGCGATCCTCGACATGCTCCACGAAACGCGCACCATCAAGCAGGACGAGGTCACCTACCTCTACCTCCCCCTCGCCCACTCCTACGCGCTGCTCATCCAGCTGGCCTCCTTCGATATGGGTACCACGATCGCCTACTTCGGCGGCGACACCAAGCAGATCGTGGGGGAGCTGATGGAGGTGCATCCCACCTACCTCCCCTCGGTGCCGCGCGTCTTCGAGAAGGTCTACACGCTCGCCCACGGCGCGATCGACGCACAGCCGCCCGAGGAACGCGCGCAAACAGAGGCCGCCATCGCGCTCGGCATCAAGGTGCGCGAGCTGATGGCCCGCGGCGAGCCCATCCCCGAGGAGCTGCGCGTCCCCTTCGAGGAGGCCGACGAGAAGCTCTTCAAGAACGTCCGCGCGATCTTCGGTGGGGAGGTGCGCAACGCAACCTCCGGCGCCGCTCCCATCGCGCGCGAGATCCTCGAGTTTTTCTGGGCCTGCGGCGTGCCCGTGCTGGAGGGCTATGGCATGACCGAGACCGCCACCGCAGCCACCATCTCCACCGTCGAGAACCACAGGTTCGGCACCGTCGGGCGCGCGCTCCCCGGCGTGGAGCTCAAGATCGCCGAGGACGGCGAGATCCTCATCAAGGGCCCCAACATCTTCCAGGGCTACCACAGCGCCGAGAAGGCCGAAACCGCCTTCGGCGCGGTCGCCGACGGTTGGCTGCACACGGGCGACCTCGGCTCACTCGACGAGGACGGCTATCTCTCGATCACGGGGCGCAAGAAGGACATCATCATCACCGCCGGGGGCAAGAACCTCACGCCCGCCAACCTCGAGAACGACCTCAAGCAGTGCCGCTGGATCTCCCAGGCGGTGATGCATGGCGATCAGCGCCCCTACCCCGTGGTGCTCATCACCCTCGATGAGGAGGAGATGGCGGGCTACGCCCGCGAGCACAGCCTCCCCGAGGACATCGCCACCCTCTGCCGCGAGCCCTCCATAGAGGAGCTCATCGGCAAGGAAGTCGAGCGCGTCAACTCCCGCTACGCCCAGGTGGAGCAGGTCAAGAAGTACGCCATCCTCGACCACGACCTCTCCCAGGAGACGGGCGAGCTCACTCCCACGCTCAAGGTCAAGCGCGCCGTCGTCGCCGAAAAGTACGCCGATCTGCTCGACTCGCTGTACACGCGCTAACGTCGCGGGGCAGCCTCGAGCCGGCGTCCCCGGGCATCCAGAGGCCGGCGATCCGCACGACTCGTTGTACACGCACTAGCGTGCGTTACCAGTACCCACTAAGCTGAAGTAACGCAGTACGAAATCGGGAGTGCAGATGCGCAGCGATCCAAGCGAAACCGGAGGTCTATTCGTCGGGCGGCGCCCCGGCACCGCTCCGGTTCGCTTCCGCCGGCTGCCCCAGCGCGGCGACGTTCGCCGCCAGCGCATCGACGGCTTCTTCGCCGGTGCGATCCTCGCGGCGATGACCTTCCTCTGCGTGCTCTGCTGGGGACCGATCCCGATCGCCTGTCTGTGGATCGCCTCGCGCATCAACTACTTCTCCGGCAGCATCTCGCTCGGCATCCTCGGCGCGATCGCCGGCCTCTTCGTGCTGCTGCTCGGCGCCCTCTCGCTGATGCGCCGCCTCGACGCCGTCTGGATCCTTGTGCGCCGCGCCGCCGGCCACGATCAGCGCACGGGCGTGCTGGGGCGGGTATTCGCGATCACCGCAGTCGTCTGCGGCGGCGCCTTCATGATCTGGTTCGGCCTGATCCACGGAGCCGTCAGCCAGAACATGTTCCGCGTAGGCTGAGCCCCGCGATGGGAGTCCCAAGTCAATGGGCCTGACCGACTACTACCGCCAGTTCGAAGGCCTCTCCGAGGAGGAGGTCAACCAGGGACTGCGCGAAGAAGCCGCCGAGCGCCGCCGCAAGGCGCTCACCCGCGTGCTCACGCTCGACCTCTCCCAGACGACCTGGCCGGAGCTGCCCCACCCCGATGTCGTCAACGCGATCACCTTCACCGCCCGCGCCGGCCTGCACCGCTACCCCCACCTGCGCGGCTCCAAGCTGCGCCTCGAGCTCGCCCGCCGCCACGGCGTGGAGCCCGGACGCCTGATCGTGGGCAACGGCGCCGCGCAGCTGCTCAGCGCCGCCACGCGCGCGCTCATCGAGCCCGGTCAGGAGCTCATCACGCGCTGGCCCGCCTACCCCCTCTACCCGATCATGGCGCGCCGCGCGCACGGCCAGACCGTGCGCGTGAGCGGCGGGGTCGACGAGCTGCTCGCTGCCGTCGCCTCCCACCACGCGCGCGCCGTTGTGCTCGCCTCACCCAACGACCCCACCGGCGAGCTTCTGGAGACAGCCGAGCTCGAGCGTCTGCTCGCGGGGCTTCCCGAGGGCGTCGCGGTGCTGCTCGACGAGTCGCTCGTGGAGTTCGCCGATGCGCAGCCCACCAACGCCTCGCTGGAGCTGCTCGAGCGCTTCCCGCGCCTGCTCGTCTTCCGCAGCTTCTCCAAGGCGCACGGCCTCGCCGGGCTGCGCCTCGGCTACGCGATCGGCGGCCCCGGCTCGGAGGAGCTGCTCACAGAGCTCGAGCCCGACCTCGGCGTCAGCGAGGTCTCCCAGGCCGGTGCGCTGGAGGCGCTCCACAGCGGCGGTCCGCTGCTCGCCCGCCGTGTCCGCACCATCTGCGAGGAGCGCACCTTCCTCACCGAGGAGCTGCGCACGCGCCATTTCGAGGTATCCAACAGCCAGGCCAACTTCCTCTGGGTCGCCCACCCGCAGATCGACGGCGGAGAGCTCTCCGCCCGCCTTGCCCGCACCGGCGTCCTCGTCGCCGCCGGCACCGCCCTCGGCGAGCCGCGTCACGTCCGCATCAGCCTGCTCAACCGAGCGGCCTCCACGCGCCTCCTTGGCGCGATTGACAACATCGGTCTATAAAGCCGCCCCAGGCCGCCCAGCTCCGCGACGCAGTTTCAACTCTCATTTTTTCTTTTATTTTTATAAAATAAATAAAATCCTAGAGCTGATCGTCGAGGATTCGGAGGCGAAATTTAGAAAATCCCCTTTTTGAAGATCTCAATCTCAAGAGGGCAGTTCCAAACTTTTTCTTTATTTTTAATAAAAAATAAAATTAAACTAGAGTCGGTATGAACGGGGATCTGGCCGGAGCCAAACAGATAACTCCTATCCCGACCCGGCGCCCGTCTGGCGTAGGAGGGCGCCGGTGGTGCTCTCGAGGATCCTCCGCCAGGCGGAGACGTCCTCCTGTTCGGCCTCGAAATGCTCGACCACATTGCGCACGCGCGTGGCGGAGATCTCGATGCCGTGGCGCGCACAGGTTTCCTTGTAGCGCTCGTACTCGCCATGGAGGTGGTAGGTCACCGACTGGAAGCCGTGGCGAGCAATCTCGATGCGCGAGGTGAAGTTCATCATCGAGGTCTGAAACATCAGCTCATCCGACGCGTCGGGCTCGATCAGGAGGATGTCCACACCCGGGTAGCGCTCCTCCCAGCGTGAGGCCATCTCGTGTAGGCGCTGGTAGGCGAGCATCTTGAACGTCTGGTAGCCGATCTGCGGGAAGCCCATGTCCGAGACCCTCCGCGGGCGGGCGCCGCGAAAGGTGCGCACCTGCTGCGCGAAGTCGTTCACATAGGGCACCAGCGGGTTGACGACCACCACGAGCTTCGCGCCTGCCTCCACCGCGATATCGAGGTTGGTCGTCGAAACGAGACCTCCATCCACCAGCTCGCGCCCATCGACCATCACCGGCGCATACACCATCGGCAGCGCCCCCGAGGCGCGCACGGCGGTGGAGATCGGCACCTCGCGGTTGCCCTCCTCGCCGAACACCACCCGCTCGCACGTATCGAGGTCGGTCGCGGTGAGATACAGCTCGCACTCCAGTTCATGGAAGTCGTTCGTGCGATCGGGGTCGTTGAGCACGCGCCGCAGATAGCTCTCGATGCCGCCGCCCGTGTAGACGCCCGAGGGCAGCCCCTCGGCCAGTCCCGCAACGACATCCATCATCGACACCTGCCCGCGCTGCGCAACCAGCTGGCGCGCCAGTTTCGCCGCGCGCAGCGGCATCAGCGCGCCCTTGCGCACCATCTCGCCGAGGTTGGGGCGCAGCAGGTCCCCGAGGTTCACGTCCCTGAAGGGCAGCGGACCCTGGTGGCTCACCACGCGCATCATCTCCTCCGGCGTCACCCCATTGGAGCACAGCGCCGCGATGAAGGCTCCCGCGGAGGTTCCCACGTAGACATCGAACTGGTTCACGGTGCGGTTCACCCACAGCAGATCGAGCGCGCGCAGCGCCCCGATCTCATACACCCCGCCCGTGAAGCCCCCGCCCCCCAGCACCAGCGCCGTCTTCTCGCGTTTGGGCCTTCCGCGCCGCTTCACACCCACCGTGCCGGGCACACGTGCCGCCGCGGACGCGCCCCGCCGCCGCGGAGCCGTCCTCTCCCTGGACGTCGGTTCAAGCTTGACAACCTTGCCCATCCCAGCTTCATTGTATGTCCCCGTGCCCCGGCACCCGCTGCCAAGGCCCTCCGCGCCCTCCCTCCCCTACCGCCCGCCGCGATCCGCGGGCGTGTCGATGCGCGCAATCGCACTGGCGATCACGGGCGCTCTGGCGGCGCTCGGGGGGGCACTGGCGCCCGCCGCCAGCCCCGCCGCACCCGTCCCAAGCGCCGCGACGGCCGCCCTCCAGGCCCAGCTGGGCCACCAGATGCACATCGCGGGGCACGCCTCGGGGGCCTACGTGTACGACGTGAGCACCCACACGCCCCTCTTCGCGCAGAATGCCACCCACGCCTCGCCGCCGGCCTCGGTGGAGAAGCTCTACACCTCCACCACCGCACTGCTCCTCCTCGGCCCCAGCGCCCGCCTCGCCACCGCCGTGGAGGGCGTGGGCTCGCTGGACCCCGAAGGGGTGTGGCACGGCAACCTCTACCTCCACGGCGGCGGCGACCCCACCTTTGGCTCCTCCGCCTTCATCCGCGCCTATTACAGCGGCCAGGGGGCCTCGGTGAGCGCGCTCGCACAGCAACTCGCCGCACGCGGGATCTTGCGCGTGGAAGGCGCCATCGTGGGCGATGAGTCCTTCCTCGACTCCCTCCGCGGAGGGCCCACCACCGGCTACGCGCAGGACCCCGAAGTGGAGGGCACCCTCAGCGGGCTCGCCTTCAACCGCGGCGCCGTGGGCACCGAGCGCGGCGCCCATGCACCCGCCGCCTACGCGGCGTTGCAGCTGCTGCACGCACTGCGTGCACTCCACATCGCTGTCAGCGGCGGCATCTCCACCGGCCCGACCCCCGCGGGCGCGAAGGCGCTCGCGCAAGCGGACTCCCCACCGCTCACCACGCTGCTCGGGCTGATGGACCGCTCCTCGGATAACTTCTTCGCCGAGACCCTCCTCAAGGACCTCGGCGCGCTCGCCGGGGGTGCCGGCACCACGCCCAGTGGGGCTGCCGTGGTGCGCGCAACGCTCGCCAAGCGTCTCGGCATCCACCCCACCGTGGTGGACGGCTCGGGGCTCTCCCACTCAGATCGCACCTCGCCGCTTGAAATCGTCTCGCTGCTGGAGGCCGTATCGGGCACGCAGATCGGCACCGTGCTGCAGTCCGACCTCGCGATCCCCGGCCGCAGCGGCACGCTCATCCGCCGTATGCGCGGGAGCAGCGCCGAAGGCCGCTGTCAAGCCAAGACCGGCACGCTCAACGGGGTCTCCAACCTCGCCGGCTGGTGCGAGTCGCTCAGCGGGCACCTGCTCGCATTCTGTTATCTCATCGACGGGCGCGCCGAATCCACGGCGCATGCGCTCCAGGATGCGATGACGATCGACCTCACGCGCTACGCGGGGTAGGCAAACAACGCGACCCTCGCGGGCCGCTTCAGCGGCCCTCTCCCAACATCACAAGCAGCTTCTCCTCATCCAGCACGGGCACCATCAGGCGCCTTGCCTTCTCGAGCTTCGAGCCCGCGCTCTCGCCCGCCACGAGGTAGTCGGTCTTCCTGGAGACGGCGCTCGTCACGCGCCCTCCCGCGGCCTGGATGCGTTCGGTGGCCTCCTCGCGCGAGAGCGTTGGGAGGGTGCCCGTGAGCACCACCGCCTTGCCCGAGAGGGGCCCATCGGTGGGCGCGGGGCCGGCCTCGTGGAAGCGCAGCCCCACCGCGCGCAGATCGGCGATCAGCGAACGCATGCGCTCGTCGTCGAGCTGTGTGCGGATCGAGTGGGCCATCTTCTCGCCCACGCCGGGGGTCTGCGCGATCTCCTCGGGCGTGGCGGCCAGCAGCACGTCGATGTCGCGGAAGCGCTGTGCGAGGTTGCGCCCCGTCACCTCCCCCACCTCCTCGATCCCGAGCGCGAAGAGCACCCTTGCGAAGGGGCGCTGCTTGGAGGCCTCGATCGCCGCGAGCACATTGCGCGCCGAGACCTCCGCGTAGCCCTCCAGCTCGATCAATTGCGCCTCGCCGAGGCGGTAGAGGTCCGCCGCGGTGCGCACCAGCTCGTGGCGCTGCAGTGAGGCCACCTGCTTCTCGCCGAGCCCATCGATGTCCATCGCGCCGCGCGAAACGAAGTGCTTGAGGAGCTGCCACGCGCGCTCGGGGCAATCGCGGTTGGGGCACGTCGTGAACACGCCCTCGCGCGGCTTCACCGTCTTCGTGTTGCAGAATGGGCACCGCGCCGGGGGGCGCGTGGGGGGCGGGCGCTTTTTGTGCTCCACCACGTGCGGCGCCGGGGAGATCACCTGCGGGATCACATCGCCCGCGCGCAGCACGATCACGTCCTCGCCCGCGCGGATGTCCTTGCGGCGGATGTCCTCCTCGTTGTGAAGCGTCGCGAGCTTGATAGTCACGCCCCCCACCGCCACCGGCTCGAGCATCGCGTAGGGACGCAGGTCGCCGAACTTGCCCACGTTCCACATCACCTTCTTCAGGTGCGTCACCGCGGTGGTTGGCGCGAACTTCCATGCCACCGCCCAGCGCGGATCGCGCCCCACCGAGCCGAGGCGCCTCTGCAGGGCGAGGTCGTTCACCTTGATCACCACCCCGTCGATCTCGAAGTCGAGCTCGCCGCGGCGGCGCTCCCACTCCAGGCACTGCGCGATCACCTCATCCTCGCTCTCGATGATCCCTATGTCGCGGTTCACGCGAAAGCCGTGCTCGCGCAGCCACTCCAGACCCTGCGCGTGCGCGGTGAAGGAGAGCCCCTCCGCCACCCCCACCTGGTAGGCCCACATCGACAGCGGGCGCGCCGCCGCGAGCGCCGGATCGAGCTGGCGCACGGTGCCGGCGGCGCTGTTGCGCGGGTTCATGAACGTCGACTCCCCCGCCGCCGCACGACGCTCGTTGAGCGAGGTGAAGTCTTTGAGCGACATATACAGCTCGCCGCGCACCTCCAGGAGCGAGGGCGCGTCCTCGATGTGCAGGGGCACCGCGCCGATCGTTCGCACGTTGTGGGTGATGTCCTCGCCGATCTCCCCATCCCCCCGCGTGGCGCCGCGCTCGAGCACGCCGTTGCGATAGACGAGGCTGATCGCGAGCCCATCGATCTTCGGCTCCACCACGAACTGAAAGCGCGGCGTCGCGATCCCCTCGCGCGCGAGATGGTTGCGCATGCGCTCCACCCACGCGCGCATCTCCTCCTCGCTGCGCACATTGTCGAGCGAGAGCATCGGCTCCAGGTGCGCCACCTTCTCCAGGCGCCCCACCGGCTGGGGCGCCACGCGCTGGGTGGGCGACTCGGGGGTCACCAGCTCGGGGTGCTCCTCCTCGAGCTTTCGCAGCTCCGCATAGAGCCTGTCGTAGCGGTCGTCCCCGATCTCGGGGTCATCGAGGACGTAGTAGCGGTAGGCGTGGTGCTCCACTTCGCCGCGCAGTTCCGCGATGCGCTCGGACGCGGGGACCTGCTCCTGCGCCTTGGCCATCAGCCTTCTCGCTCCACCACCGCCGCCGTCGCCTCCTCGCCCGCAGTTGCCCCCTCCAGCAGTCCCTCCAGATCGAAGCCCTCCAGCGCATCCAGGCCCGGGTGGTCGGTGAGGTCGAAGTGGATCGGCGTCACCGCCACCCTCCCCGCCGCCACCGCCGCGAGGTCGGTGCCGGGAAGGTCGTGGTAGCCGGGGTCCGCGCCATACACCCAGTAGCGCCTGCGCGAGGGCGGTCCCTCCTCCTCGGTGTGCAGCTTCAGCTCGTCGCGATAGATGCGCTTGCCGAGCTTGCACACCTCCACTCCGCTGGGCTCGCCCGCGGGCACGTTCACGTTCAGAAGCGTCCCCGAGCGCAAGGGGATCTCCTGGAGTCCACCCACCAGCCGCGCCACGAAATCGGCGGCCACCTCGAACTTGAAGCCGCCATCGAAGCGGAAGTCCATCGCCTTGGCGCCCGACTGCTGGGAGACCGCGATCGACGGCAGCCCCAGCACGAGGCCCTCCAGCGCCGCCGCGACGGTGCCCGAATAGGTGATGTCATCGCCGAGGTTGGCGCCGTGGTTGATGCCCGAGACGACCACATCCGCCTTGAAGCCGTGGATCGCGCCGAGGCTCGCGAGACGCACACAGTCCACGGGCGTGCCATCGGTGGCATAGCCCACCGTTCCATCGGGGAAGGGCACCTCGGCCACCCACAGCGGCCTTCGCGTGGTGATCGAACGCGCCATCGCCGAGCGGTTGCCGTCGGGCGCGATCGTCTCCAGGCGGATGTCCGGAAGCTCCATGAGTGCGCGGCGCAGCGCCTGCAGCCCCTCGGCCTCGATCCCATCGTCGTTGGTGAGCAGAATGTTGAGCATCCCTCTCAGCATAGGGTGCCTATCGGTAGGCAACTGTTGCGACGAGCGAGGCCGAGCGCGGGTACGGTCGGTCCAGCCTCGCTGCGGGGGCGCCCGGAGAGCAGGCCCGTGAGCTCTTCCACGGCGCCCCGCCCGGAGGCGACCTCGAGCATCGTGCCCACCAGCACCCGGTTCATGTGGCGCAGGAAGGTGTCGGCCTCGATCCAGAACTCCAGCACATCGCCCTCCGTGCGCCACTCCGCACTGAGCACATTGCGGCGAAAGTGTGTGTGCTCGGTCTCGGTGGGCGTGAATGCGGTGAAGTCATGGTGCCCCACGAGCGCCGCGGCGCACTCTTCGAGGGCCCCCACATCGAGCGCGCGAGGCCACCAGAAGGCGCTCCCGCGCATGAATGCGCTGCGCGTACGCCGTCGCAACACCCGATAGCAGTAGGTGCGGCTGAGCGCGTCACGACGGGCGTCGAAGCCCTCGGGGGCCGGTTCGCTCGATAGGACCGCCAGGTCCGGCCCCAGCAGCCCGTTGAGTCGCCCCGGATCGATTGCCTCATGCGCATAGGAGACGACCTGCCCCCAGGCGTGAACCCCCCGGTCGGTGCGTCCCGCCACTGACACGCTCAGCGGTTCGCCAAGAACAGTCCGTAAAGCCCCCTCCAACTCCTCCTGCACGCTCCGCAGCCCGGGCTGGCGCGCCCAGCCGGCAAACCCTGCGCCGTCGTACTCGAGGGTCAGTTTGGTGACCACCGTGCCTCCAAGCCCCACCCGCGCAAGTGCCCCATCGTCGGACCTGCCTTGGGCGACCGCACCCGCCGCGGCGCCCGCTAGACCAGCTCGAGGAAGACCATCTCGGTGGCGTCGGAGCGACGCGGGCCGAGCTTGAGGATGCGCGTGTATCCGCCGGGGCGCTCGGTGTAGCGGGGCGCGACCTCCTCGAAGAGGCGGTAGACCGCGAACTTGTCCTGCCCGAGCGCGGAGAGCGCCTGACGGCGCGCGTGCAGATCCCCGCGCCGCGCGAGCGTGATGAGCTTCTCGAGCTCGGGCTTCACCGCCTTGGCCTTCGCCTCGGAGGTCTTGATGCGCTCGTGCTCGAGGACCTCCTTCACGAGGTTCATCAGCAGCGCCTTGCGGTGCGCGGAGGAGCGGCTGAGCTTGTTGCGGGTCTTCTGGTGTCTCATCGCGAGGGGAGTCTAGCTTGCCTGAGTGCGAGCGCCCTAATCCTGACGCAGGCTGAGGCCGCGCGTCTCCAAGGTCTCGATGACCTCGTCGATCGACTTTTTGCCGAAGTTGGGGATCGCGTTGAGCTCGGCCTCGGACTTGGAGATGAGGTCCCCCACGGTCTGGATGCCGGCGCGCTTGAGGCAGTTGTAGGAGCGCACGCCCAGCTCGAGCTCCTCGATGAGGATGCCGTACTCCTCGCCCTGAAGCACCGCGGCGCCGCCCCCGCCGACGCCGCCCACGGCGAGGCCGTGGCCGTCGAGCTGGCCGCCGGGCGAGGCGCGAAGCTCTTGGATGCGATCGGCGTCGGTGAAGATCGCCAGCTGCGAGATGAGCAGCTCGGCGGCCTCGCGCAGCGCCGCTTGGGGCTCGATCGAGCCGTCGGTCTCGATGTCGAGGGTGAGCTTGTCGAAGTCGGTCTTCTGACCGACGCGGGCCTGCTCCACGGCGTAGGCGACGCGCCGCACGGGCGAGAAGATCGAGTCGATCGGGATCACGCCGATGGGCTGATCGGGCGACTTGTTCTCCTCCGCGGGGCGGTAGCCGCGGCCGCGGCCGATCGTCATGTAGAGCTCGAGCTTGGTCTTCTTCTCGAGCGTCGCGATGTGCACGTCGGGGTTGAGGATCTCCACACCCGCGGGCAGATCGATGTCCTTGGCGGTGATTTCGCCGGGGCCGGTGACCACCAGCGGCGCCTCGACCTCGGTGGCGTCGGAGTGCATCCTGCAGACGACGCCCTTGAGGTTGAGGACGATGTCGGTGACATCCTCCTTGACACCCGTGATGGTGGAGAACTCGTGCGCGACGCCCTCGATGCGTACGCTCGTGACGGCGGCGCCCGCGAGGGAGGAGAGAAGCACGCGGCGGAGGGAGTTGCCGAAGGTGTAGCCGAAGCCGCGATCGAGCGGCTCGATGATGAAGGTGCCGCGGTTCTGCTCCACGGACTCGCTGGTGATGCGGGGGATTTGGAAGTCGAGCATCAGGGTCCTAACGTCGTTTGGATGTCTCACCGGCGCCCCGCGGGGGCCGGCTCTGGGGCGCCGCCGCCATGCAGGCCGGCGCGCGCGAAATGCGGGTGTTGCAAATACCTGCTGAAAGACCTACTTCGAGTACAGCTCGACGATGAGCTGCTCCTGCACCGGCGCCGCCACCTCGCGGCGCTCCGGCTTGCGCAGCACCTTGGCCGTGAGCGACTCGTGGTCGGCCTGGAGCCACGCGGGAATCTGTCCTGTGAGCTCGGTCGCATCCCGCACCACCTGCGTGGCGGGGGTCTCGGCCTTGATGGCGATCACCTCGCCGGGGCGCACCTGGTAGGAGGGGATGTCCACGCGCCGGCCGTTCACAGTCCAGTGACCGTGGCGGATCAGCTGGCGCGCCTGGCGGCGCGAGGCGGCAAAACCGAGGCGCACGAGCACGTTGTCGAGGCGGCACTCGAGCAGCGCGAGCAGGTTCTCGCCGGTGATGCCGGGCTGGCGCGAGGCCTTCTCGTAGTAGCCGTGGAACTGCTTCTCGAGCACGCCGTAGTAGCGGCGGGCCTTCTGCTTCTCGCGCAGCTGCAGGCGGTACTCGCTCTGCTTCTGACGGCCCCTTCCGTGCTCGCCGGGCGGGTAGGAGCGCCGCTCGACGCCGCACTTGTCGGTGAGGCAGCGCTCGCCCTTGAGGAACAGCTTCTGTCCCTCACGACGGCACTGCTTGCACTGGGGGCTTGTGTCTCTGGCCATTTGTGGGTGTTCTCGTTCTCGTCTTGTTCTCTTGAGGACCGGCAGAGCCGGCCCTGCGATGGGTCGCGCTGCCTATACCCTTCGGCGCTTGCGAGGGCGACAGCCGTTGTGCGCCTGGGGGGTGACATCCTTGACGCCGGTGACCTCGAGGCCCGCGGCCTGCAGCGAACGGATCGCTGTCTCGCGCCCGGAGCCGGGACCCTTCACATAGACCTCGACCTTCTGGAGGCCCTGCTCGATGCCCTTGCGCGCGGCGGCATCGGCGGTGACCTGCGCGGCGAAGGGCGTCGACTTGCGCGAGCCCTTGAAGCCTGCGCCGCCCGCGGACTCCCAGGCGATCACGTTGCCGGTGGTGTCGGTGAGCGAGACGATGGTGTTGTTGAAGGACGTCTTGATGTGCGCCTGGCCGATGGGGATGTTCTTCTTGGGCTTGCGGCGCCCACGCGCTCGCTTCGGAGCCGGACTCACTTCTTCCCGACCTTCTTCTTACCGGCGACCTGCATCCGCTTGGGACCCTTGCGGGTGCGCGCGTTGGTCTTGGTCTTCTGTCCGCGCACGGGCAGGCCGCGACGGTGGCGAAGGCCGCGGTAGCAGGCGATCTCCTGCAGGCGCTTGATGTCCTGGGAGCGCTCGCGGCGCAGATCGCCCTCGACGGTGAGGGTGCGGTCGATGACATCGCGCAGCTTGGAGACCTCGTCCTCGGTGAGGTCGCGCACGTAGGTGTCGGGGCTGACCTCGACCTCGCTCAGGATCTTGTTGGCCGTGGAGCGGCCAATGCCGAAGATGTACGTGAGCCCGATCTCCGAGCGCTTGTTGAGGGGCAAGTTGACCCCGGCGATACGAGCCACTCAGTTACCCCTGACGCTGCTTGTGACGCTTGTTCTGGCAGATGACGAGGACCGCTCCGTGGCGGCGGATGATCTTGCACTTCTCGCACATCGGCTTGACCGACGGTCGTACCTTCATGATCCCTTTCGGCGTCTCGGTGGTCCGGCGACTCGGCTCTGGAGGCCGGGACGGCCGCCGCTACCGGGTCGTGGATGTGCTCTCAGGCGCAGAGAACTGCGCTTTCGAGCAGGCACCAGATGTAGCAACTACCGTCAGCTTTCGCCGACAGCGCCCTGCGCCACGGGCTCCTCGGCCCGCGCGCGCTCGGAGAGGTGCCAGGGCGTGAGGATCCGCGGACCGTCGGCGGTCATGGCGACGGTGAACTCGAAGTGCGCCGCGGGGAGCCGTCCTGGGAGAAGATCGCCCAGCCGTCGCCGGCCACGCGCACGGCGGCGCGCCCAGCGGTCGTCATCGGCTCGATCGCCAGCACCATGCCCTCCTCCAGCAGCGGCCCCTTGCCGGGCCGCCGTAGTTGGGCACCTGCGGGTCCTCGTGCATGGAGCGCCCGACGCCGTGGCCGACGAGCGAGCGCACGACCGAGAGCCCGGCGCCCTCGGCGACGCGCTGGATGGCGCTGGAGACATCGCCCATGCGGTTGCCCAGCCGGCACTGCGCGACGCCGGCGAGCAGCGACTCGCGGGTGGCCGCAGCAGGTTCTGCGCGACCGCGTCGACCTCCCCGACGGGGAAGGTGCGGGCGGCGTCGGCGACCCAGCCGTCGAGCGTGACGCCGACGTCGATCGAGATGATGTCGCCGCGCGCAGGCTGTAGGGGCCGGGGATGCCGTGCACGACCATCGCGTTCGGCGAGGCGCAGATCGAGCCGGGGAACCCGCGATAGCCCTTGAAGGTCGGGCGTCGCGCCGCGCGAGCGGATGAAGCGCTCGGCGGCCGCGTCGAGCTCGGCGGTGCTGACGCCCGGGCGGATCTTGCCCTCGAGCAGATCGAGCGTCGCCACGAGGATGCGCCCGCGCGCGCCATCTTCTCGATCTCCTCGGGGGACTTCCTGATGATCACCTCCGGAGCTTAGCTCAGCCTCGCTACAGCTTCTCCTCCAAGCGCAGCGTCGCGAGCGTGGCGCGCGCGGATGTGGTCGTGGACCTCGTCGGCGGTCGCGGCGCCCGTCGAAGCGTCGCAGCAGGCCGGCCGCTCGTAGTAGCCGATCAGCGGCTCGGTCTGCGCGTGGTAGACCTGCAGGCGCTGGCGGATCGTCTCCTCGCGGTCGTCCTCGCGCTGGATCAGGCGCGAGCCGTCCTGATCGCAGATGCCCTCGTGCTTGGGGGGGTCGAACTCGACGTGGTAGATGTGGCCGGTTCTTCACGCACACGCGCCGTCCGGCGAGGCGGCGCACGACCTCCTCGTCGGGGACCTCGATCAGCAGCACCGCCTGAGGCGGCGCTCCAGCCGCGCGAGCGCCTCGCCCAGCGCGTCGGCCTGCTGCTCGTTGCGGGGAAAGCCATCGAGCAGGAACCCTTCGCGCGGCGTCGGGCTCGCCGATGCGCTCGACGATCATGCCGATGATCACCTCGTCGGGAACGAGCTCGCCGGCGTCCATGTAGCGCTTCGCCTTGCTGCCCGAGCTCGGTTCCGGCGGCGACCTGCGCGCGGAGCATGTCCCCGGTGGAGATGTGCGGCAGGCCGAAGTCTTCGCGCAGGCGCTCGGCCTGCGTGCCCTTGCCGGCGCCCGGAGGACCGAGCAGGATCAGGTTGAGGGCGCTTCCGAGCTCCGACACGAGCCCAGCCTACCCTCAAAAAAGCCCTCAGCACTAACTCGGGAGGGGGGCATGCCCCCTCCGACCACCGCCCGGGAGCTACTTCAGGAAGCCCTCGTAACTTCGCATCATCAGCTGCGCCTCGAGCTGCTTCATGGTTTCCAGCGCGACACCGATCACGATCAGGATCGAGGTTCCGCCGAAGTAGAAGTTCTGGTGCGTGCGCGCGATCAGGATCGCCGGCAGCGCCGCGACGGCGGCGAGGAACAGCGCGCCGGGGAAGGTCAGGCGCGCGAGGATGCGGTCGAGGAATTCGGCCGTGGGGCGCCCGGGCGCACGCCGGGGATGAAGCCGCCGTACTTCTTGAGGTTGTCGGCCTGGTCGACGGGGTTGAAGGTGACGGCGGTGTAGAAGTAGGTGAAGACCATGATCAAGATCGACTCGCCGAGACGTAGTGCCAGCCGTTGGGCGTGAAGAAGTCCGAGATCTGCTGGCCCCAATGGGTTTTCACGAGCTGCCCGACGGTCGGCGGGAAGGCCATGATGCTGGCGGCGAAGATCACCGGGATCACGCCGGCCATGTTCACGCGCAGCGGCAGATAGGTCTGCCCGCCCTCGGTCATGCGCCGGCCGATCACGCGCTTGGCGTACTGCACGGGAATGCGCCGCTGACCCTCCTGCACGAACACGATGCCGGCGACGACCGCGAGCACGAGGAAGGGCATCATCACCTTGAAGACCTGATCCTGGTGGTCCACCACGGCTGGATGCCCGAGGGCAGGCGCGAGACGATCGAGGCGAAGATCAGCAGCGAGATGCCGTTGCCGATGCCGCGCTGGGTGATCAGCTCGCCGATCCACATCAACAGCACGCAGCCGGTCGTCAGGCAGATGACGATCAGGAAGATGTGCGGCGCGTCGAAGTGGGTAACGACCGATTCGCCGGCCTTGGCCTGCAGGGAGTGGAACAGGAAGACGTAGCCGATCGACTGGGCGAAGGCGAGGCCCGACCGTCAGGTAGCGGGTGTACTGGGTGATCCGCGCCTGCCCGACCTCGCCTTCCTTGGAGAGCTTTTCCAGCGAGGGCACGACGACCTGCAGCAGCTGCAGGATGATCGAGGCGGTGATGTAGGGCATGATGCCCAGCGCGAACAGCGCGATCCGCGAGAGGCCCCCGCCGGAGAACAGGTTCAGGTAGCCGAGGATCCCCGAGCCGCCGAACTGCTTCTGGATGTTGTTGACGGCGGAGAGGTTGACGCCCGGCACGGGGACGTGAGAGCCGATGCGGTAGATCAGCAGCATCGCCGCGGTGAAGCCGAGCTTCTTGCGGATGTCCGCTACCTGGAACGCGTTGAGGATCGTGGAGAGCATCAGCGTCGGAGGCTAGCCCGCGCGGGGCGTCGATCGCGCGGGGTCGTCCGACTTCTAGGCGCTCGCCGATCGAGCGACGACGCACTTGCCGCCGGCGGCCTCGATGCGCTCACGGGCGGTGGCGCTGAAGGCGTGGGCGTGGACGGTGAGCGCCTTGCCGAGCTCACCCCGGGCGAGGATCTTGATCGGGATGTCCTTGCGGGTGCCCAGGCCCGGCGGCCTTGAGCGCTCGATCGTCACCTCGGCGCCGGCCTCGAAGCGCTCTTCGAGGTCACCGATGTTGACGGGCTGGGTGTGCGTGCGGAAGGGCTCGAAGGGCATCGACTTCTTCATGTGCGGACCGCGCAGCTTTCGCATGCGCATGTGGATCGGCATCTGGCCGCCCTCGAAGCGCGCGCGTCGCTTGGAGCCCGAGCGCGCGCCCGCGCCCTTCTGGCCGCGTCCGGAGGTCTTGCCGGTGCCCGAGCCTTCGCCGCGACCTACGCGCTTGCGCGGGCGGCGGGAGCCGGGGGCGGGCGCGAGGTTGTGCAGGCCGATCGCGCTCGCTCGGTGCCCGGACCCGCTCTGCCGCTTCTGCGCGGGCTCACGTGCCCTGCTCCTGCGACCTCGACGAGGTGACGCACCGCGTGCAGCATGCCGCGCGCCTGCGGGCAGTCCTGGACCTGCACCGTGTGACCGATGCGGCGCAGGCCGAGCGAGCGCAGGGTGTCCAGCTGGTGCTTGTCCGAGCCGTTGCGCGAACGGCGCTGGATGACGGTCAGCGTGCACGGCGGAGGTCGGCGGTGGCCATCCGGCGGAGCCTCCTCGCTGGCGCGTCGGGGTCGACGCCTCGGCGGCGGTCGTCCGTCTCGGCCCCCGCAGGCCTCCTCGGCGGCGGGCGGTGTCAGCGGCGGCCTCGTCGATCGGCCGATGCGGCGGCCGTCAGGCGCCTGGCGCCTCGCGGCCGCCCTCGCCGGCGGCGCCGCGCCGTGGGCTGCTCTCGGCCAGACCGAGAACCTGGTTGATCGAGAGCCCCCGCAGCTCGCGACCTCCTCGGGGGTGCGCAGCCCGCGCAGACCCTCCACCGTGGCCTTGACGAGGTTGATCGGGTTCTGCGTGCCGAGGCTCTTGGAGAGGATGTCGTGGATGCCCGCGAGCTCGAGCACCGCGCGCACGCCGCCGCCGGCGATCACGCCGGTACCGGGAGAGGCGGGCTTCAGGAACACGCGCCCGGCGCCGAAGATGCCGGTGGTCTGGTGGGTGATCGTGCTGCCGTGCTTGGGCACGCGGAAGAGATCCTTCTTGGCGCGCTCGACGCCCTTCTGGATCGCCAGCGGCACCTCGTTGGCCTTGCCGTAGCCGACGCCGACGACTTCGCGCTCGTCGCCGACGACGACCAGCGCGGTGAACGAGAAGCGCCGGCCGCCCTTGACGACCTTGGCGACGCGGTTGATCTCGACGACCCGCTCCTGGAGGTCCAGGCCGGACGGACTGACTGAGCGATCTGATGTTATGGAGTCATAGGTGGGAGAGGGAAGAGGGTAGCGGGAGGGAGCCGGAGTCTAGACGGTGAGGCCGGACTCGCGGATCGCCTCGGCGAAGGCGCGCACGTGACCGTGGTAGCGGTAGCCGCCGCGATCGAACACCGCCTCGGACACGCCGGCAGCCTTCGCGCGCTCGGCCAGCAGCTCGCCCGGCGCGCTTGGCGCGCTCGGCTTTGGCGAGCGTGCGCAGCTCGGGCTCGTACCAGTTGACCGCGGCGAGCGTGCGCGCCGGCGACGTCGTCGATCAGCTGCGCGGAGAGGCCCTTGTTGGAGCGGAACACGGAGATCCGCGGACGCGTCGGCGGTGCCCGAGATCTTCGCGCGCACGCGGCGGCGGCGCTTGAGCCGGCGGTCGCCCTTGGTGATGACGGTCATGCGCCCTTTCCCGACCTTGCGCGCGACGTACTCGCCCTCGTAGCGGATGCCCTTGCCCTTGTAGGGCTCCGGCGGGCGCTGCTTGCGGATGATCGCGGCGGTCTCGCCGACGAGCTGCTTGGAGATGCCCTTCACGACGATGCGCGTCGGCTGGGGCACCTCGAATTCGATGCCAGCGGGCGCGGGGATCGGCACAGGGTGGGAGTAGCCGACGGCGAGCTCGAGGTTCTTGCCCTTCAGCTGCGCGCGGTAGCCGACGCCCTGGATCTCCAGCGCTTCTCGTAGCCGTCGGTGACGCCCTGGACCATGTTCGCCACGCAGCGAGCGCGTGAGGCCGTGCAGCGCGCGGTGTTCGCCGCGGTCGGTGGGACGCGAGACGAGCAGCTGCTCGCCCTCCTGCACCACCTCGATGTCGCGGGAGATGCGCTCGGACAGCTCGCCCTTCGGGCCGTTCACGCGCACCGTCTCGGGCTCGATCGCGACGGTCACGCCGGCGGGCACGGGGATGGGCTGTCTACCGATTCTGGACATGCTCGTTCCGCCTCCTACCAGACCTGCGCCAGGACCTCGCCGCCGACGCCCGCGGCGCGCGCGTCGTGGCCGGTCATCACGCCTCGGGAGGTGGAGACGATCGACGTGCCCATGCCGCCGAGCACCTTGGGGATGTGCTGCGCGTCCACGTACGTGCGCCGCCCCGGTCGCGAGACGCGCCGCAGCCCGGAGATCGCCGAGCGGCGGTCGTCGGTGTACTTCAGGCGGATCTGGATCAGCTGCCCGGCGCCGCCTTCGGGGGCGGGCGCGACCGACCAGGAGTCGATGTAGCCCTGCTCGGCGAGGATCCGCGCGAGCTCGGCCTTCAGCTTGGACGCGGGGATCTCGACCGTCTCGTGGGCGGCGTGGATCGCGTTGCGCACGCGCGTGAGGAAGTCGGCTATCGGATCGGTCATGGACATGGTTCAGTGGTACTCCGTGTCTGCTCGCTCTCGGCCTACCAGGAGGACTTCGTCATCCCGGGGATCTGGCCGTTGTGGGCGAGCTCGCGCAGACAGATGCGGCACAGCCCGAACTTGCGATACACCGCGCGCGGACGCCCGCAGCGGTTGCAGCGAGTATAGGCACGCGTCTTGAACTTTGGGGTCCGCGCCTGCTTGACGCGCATCGATGTCTTGGCCATCAGTCGGTGCTCCTTCTCGTGTCGGTGTCGGCGCCTCGGCGACGATGCTCGACTGTGTCGGGAGCCTCGGCGACTGCTCGTCTCGGCGGGCTGGCCTTGGCGCCGGCTCGTCGGTCCTGCTCCTCGGACTCGTCTCCGATCGCCTCGTCGAAGCCCTTGGGGCGCCCGTTGGTGGAGAAGGGCATGCCGAACGCCATCAGCAGCGCGAATGCCTCGGCGTCGGTCTGCGCGCTGGTCGTGATCGTGATGTCCAGGCCGCGCACCTGGTCGATCGCGTCGTAGTCGATCTCGGGGAAGATGATCTGCTCGTTGACCCCCAGCGAGTAGTTGCCGCGCCCGTCGAAGGACCGCGGGTTCAGGCCGCGGAAGTCGCGGATCCGCGGGATCGCGATCGAGGTGAGGCGGTCGAGGAACTCGTAGCCGCGCTCGGCACGCAGCGTCACCGGCGACGCCCACGGGCATCCCCTCGCGCAGTTTGAACGCCGCGATCGACTTGCGCGCGCGGCGCACGTTCGGCCGCTGGCCGGCGATCGTCGCGAGCTGGTCCTGGGCGGCCTTGAGCGCTTTGGAGTCCTGCTTGGCGTCGCCCACGCCCATGTTGAGGACGATCTTCTCGAGCTTCGGCGCCTGCATCGGCGAGGAGTAGCCGAAGCGCTCGATCAGCGCGGGGCGGATCTCCTCGAGGTAGCGGGTCTTCAGGCGGGCTGGTGGTGGCTGTCGTCGGTTCATCGATGCTCGTGTCGGTCTCAGTCGATGTCTCGTCGCCCGAGCCCTGGCGATGCGGTAGCGCTGCCGTTCTCGCGCTCGATGCCGCACGCGCGTCGGCTTGCCGCCTTTGGGGTCGAGCAGCATCACGTTGGAGACGTGGATCGGGCCCTCGCGCTCGATCACGCCGCCCACCGTCTGGCCGCGCTGGGTGTCGGCGCACCTGCTGGGGGCTTGATGTGGCGCTTGACCATGTTCAGGCCCTCGACGAAGACACGCTCGTTGCGCCGGTCGACGCGCAGCACGCGACCGCGCTTGCCGCGATCCTTGCCCGCCATCACCTGCACCTGATCGCCCGAGCGGATCTTCAGCGACGGCGCTGGGCGCCGCTGGCGGTACGGCGAGTGCGCCATCACAGCGACCTCCGGCGCGAGCGAGACGATCTTCATGAAGTTGCGATCGCGCAGTTCTCGCGCGACGGGCCCGAACACGCGCGTGCCGCGCGGGTTGTTCTGGTCGTCGATGATCACCGCGGCGTTCTCGTCGAAGGCGATGTAGGTGCCGTCGTCGCGTCCGATCGGCTTCTTCGTGCGCACCACCACGGCCGTCACCACCTCGCCCTTCTTGACCGTCCCCTGAGGGTTGGCCTGCTTGACGGTCGCGGTGATGATGTCGCCCACGAACGCATAGCGGCGCTGGGAGCCGCCCTTCACGCGGATGCAGAGGATCTCGCGGGCGCCGCGTGTTGTCGGCCACGCGTAGCCTCGTCTCGTTCTGGATCATCGCGCGCGCTCCAACACGTCCACGAGCCGCCAGCGCTTCATGCGCGAGAGCGGACGGCTCTCCACCACGCGCACCACATCGCCGGCGTGCGCCTCGTTGTTCTCGTCGTGCGCGTGCAGCGTGCTCGAGGAGCGCACGATCTTCTCGTAGCGACGGTGCCGGCGCGCGGTGTCGATGCGCACCGTGATCGTCTTGTCGGCCTTATCGGAGACGACGATCCCCTGGCGCACCTTGCGCGTGCCCTCGACGGGTGCGTGCACGGGCGGGAGCGGCTCAGCGGCGGGAGCGCTCTTGCGCCGCTCGGCTGCCTTCGCGCGTTCCTGCAGGCGGCGCGCGCGACGGCGCACGGCCTTCTTGCGGCGCTCATCCACGCGTTCGGCATGGCGCTCCTCAGGGGTGCGCGGCTTGCCGGCCTCGCCGGAGTGCGTCGAGCGCGCACGGCGGCGGCGCTCTTTGGAGGAGATCTGCTCCACAGGCTCGGCGGGAACGCTCGCCTTCACCTCAGGCGGCGCCTCCTCGACCTCCGCCTCAGCCGCGGGCTCGGCGGGTGCCTCCGCGGCGGTGTCTCCTCCGCCGGGGCGGCGGACTCGGGGCTCTCCACCTCGGGGCCTGCGCCTCGGGTGCCTCGGGCTCTCGGCGTCTCGCTCTCGTTGTTCTCTGGTTCGTCAGCCATGTGCTTCGGTGCCTTCTCGTTCGCTGTTCAGTTGCCCGGCTTGGCGCCGGTCTTGGGGTCGATGTTGCGCTCGTGCGCGACGGTGAGCGCGCGCGCCACGTCACGGCGGGTACGCGCGAGGCTCGCCGTGTCCTCGAGCTCGCCGGTGGCGTTGGCGAAGCGCAGCCCGAAGAGCTCCTTGCGGAACGTCCCCAGCTGCTCGGCGAGTTCGTCGCTCGCCATGTCGCGCATATCCTTGGCCTGCATCTCGATCGGCCTCCTCAATCCTCGCGCATGACGAACTTGGACTTCACGGGCAGCTTGTGTGCCGCGAGGCGGATCGCATCGCGGGCGAGGGGCTCGGGGACGCCAGCCAGCTCGAACATCACGCGCCCGGGCTTCACGACGGCGACCCACCCTTCGGGGGAGCCCTTGCCGGAGCCCATGCGGGTCTCGGCGGGCTTCTTGGTGACGGGCTTGTCGGGGAACACGTTGATCCACACCTTCCCGCCACGCTTGATCTTGCGCGTCATCGCAACACGGGCGGCCTCGATCTGGCGGTTGGTGAGCCAACCCTCCTCGAGCGACTTCAGGCCGAACTCGCCGAACTGCACCTTCACCTGGCCGCGCGACACTCCGCCGCGCCGGCCGCGGTGCTGCTTGCGGTGCTTCACACGCTTGGGGGAAAGCATCAGCGCGTCACCTCGGGACTGCGGCTGCCGCCGCGTCCACCGCCGCCACCAGGTCCACCCGGCCCACGCCCGCCGCCAGGTCCGCCCGGTCCGCGACCGCCACCCGGCCCACCCGGACCACGACCGCCACCGCCCGGGCCACCCGGCCCACGGCCGCCACCGCCCGGTCCACGACCGCCGCCACCGCCACCGGGACCGCCGAAGCCACGGCCGCCGCCTGGACCACCCGGCCCGCGACCACCACCTGGACCACCGCCACGCCCTCGTCCACCACCGCCGCCGCCTGGACCGCCACCGCCCGGTCCACCGCGTCCGCGCCCGCGTCCATCGCGCCCGCCGCCACCGCCGCGCCCATCGCGCTCGGAGCTGGGGGGCGCCGGGGCGCTCATGTCGGTGAGGTCGGCGCCGGTGTAGCCCTCGGGCATGATCTCGCCCTTGTTCACCCAGCACTTCACTCCTATGCGCCCGAAGGTCGTGCGTGCCTCGTAGAAGCCGTAGTCGATGTCGGCGCGCATCGTGTGTAGCGGCACGCGCCCATCGGAGTAGCTCTCGGTGCGCGCCATCTCGGCGCCGCCGAGGCGACCGGCCACCTGCACCTTCACGCCCTTCGCGCCCGAGCGCATCGCGCTCGTGAGCGCGCGCTTCATCGCGCGGCGGAAGGCCACGCGGTTCTGGAGCTGCTCGGCGATCGACTGCGCGACGAGCTTCGCGTCGAGCTCGGGGCGCTTGATCTCGAGGATGTTCACCTTGATCTGCTTGTGCGTCATGCGGTGCAGTTCGCGGCGCAGCGCATCGACCTCGCTGCCGGACTTGCCGATCACGATCCCCGGGCGGGCGGTGTGGATGTTGACCTCGAGCTCCTGCGCGTCCTTGCGGATCGTGATGTCCGAGAGGCCGGCGTGCGCGAGGCGCTCCACGATGTACTCGCGGATCTTGATGTCCTCGTGGAGGTACTCCGCGAAGTTGCGCTCGTTGAACCAGTTTGACTTCCAGTCGTGGATGTAACCCACGCGCATGGCCTCTGGATGAACCTTCTGACCCATGTGTTCTCTCTAAATCCTTGTCTTTGTCCTGTGCCCGCGCCTACCGCTGCTGCTCAGGCGTGAGCGTGATCGTCAGGTGGCTTGTGCGCTTGCGGATCGGCGTCGCTCTACCCATCGCGCGCGGCCGAAAGCGCTTGATCGTGGGCCCCTCGTCGGCGTAGGCCTCTCCGACGATCAGATCGTCTTCGAGCAGTTCGTGGTTGTTCTCTGCGTTGGCCACCGCGCTCTCGAGCAGCTTGCTCCAGTCGCGCGCAACGTCACGAGGGGTGAAGGCGAGGATAGCGCGTGCCTCCTGCACGGACTTCCCCCGCAGGTGCCCGCATACCATGCGCGCCTTGCGCGCGGAGGTGCGCACGTAGCGCGCATGGGCCCGCACCACGGGCGGCGCCCCGACGGGGGCGCGAGAGCGGCGGGGAGCGGGAGCCGGCCTCCTCGGCGGGCTCCTCCTCTGCGGGCTTGGCCTTGGCGCGAGTGCGCTTGGGCTTGTCCTGCGCCTCGGCCTCCTTGCCCTGCTCGTCACCCTTGGCCTTAGCCGCCGGCTTGGACTTAGGGGTCTCCTCGGCGGCGACCTCCTTGGACGCAGGCTTCTCGGCCTCCGCCTTGGCCTTTGCCGCAGGAGCCTTCTCCGCCTTCTCAGCAGCGGCCTTCTTGGCGGCGGGCTTCTTGGCAGCAGCAGGCTTCTTCGCCTCCGGGGCCGGCTTCTCCTCGCCCTTGGGCTCCTCCTGCGGTGTCTTCTCCTCGGCCATCCCTACCGGACCTTCCCCGAACCGGCATGGCCACGGAAATGCCTGGTGGGCGCGAACTCGCCGAGCTTGTGCCCGACCATCGACTCGCTCACGAACACGGGGACATGTTTCTTGCCGTCGTGCACCGCGATCGTGTGGCCCACCATCTCCGGGAAGATGGTGGAGGCGCGCGACCAAGTCTTGACCATCTGGCGACGATTCTCAGTATTCATCGCCTCGATGCGCGCCATCAGGCGGTCTTCCACCCACGGGCCCTTTTTGCTCGAACGGCTCATGCCACACCTCCAGTCAGGACGTTCCCTCGTCCACGTAGGGCAAGCCGGTCAAGGACGCAGCGAGCGAAGTGTGCTGTGCACACGAGCGAGCGAGGACGCAGATCCGGCGCCGCCATACGTGGACGAGGGCGATTCTCAGTGTTCATCGCCTCAATGCGCGCCATCAGGCGGTCTTCGACCCGGGGCCCTTTTTGCTTGAGCGGCTCATTTAGCGCTGTTTGCCCTTCCCGCGGCGCCTGCCGCGCACGATGTACTTGTCCGAAGCCTTGTTCTTCTTGCGCGTGCGGTACCCGAGCGTGGGCACGCCCACGGGGTGACGGGGTGACGGCCGGGCGTGGTGGAGCCCTCGCCGCCGCCGTGCGGGTGGTCGACGGGGTTCATCGCGGTGCCGCGCGTCTGCGGGCGCACGCCCATGTGGCGCTTGCGTCCCGCCTTGCCGATTTTGACGTTCTGGTGCTCGGCGTTGCCGATCGTGCCCACCGTGGCGCGACACTCGGCGCGCACGATGCGCATCTCTCCGGAGGGCAGGCGCAGCGTGGCCATCTCGCCGTCCTTGGCCATCAGCTGCACCGAGGCGCCCGCGGAGCGCGCCATCTGGCCGCCGCGGCCGGGCTGCAGCTCGACGTTGTGCACCACGGTACCCACCGGCATCTTCGCCATCGGCAGGCAGTTGCCCACTGCGATGTCGGCCTCGTCGCCCGAGCTGACCATCATCCCTACGGTGAGGCGCTGGGGGGCGAGGATGTAGCGCTTCTCGCCGTCTACGTAGTGCAACAGCGCGATGTAGGAGGAGCGATTGGGGTCGTACTCGATCGCCGCCACCTTCGCGGGCACGCCGTCCTTGCGGCGCTTGAAGTCGATCTTGCGATACAGCCGCTTGGCGCCGCCGCCGCGGTGACGCGAGGTCTTACGGCCGTGCGCGTTGCGCCCGCCGCTCTTCTTCAGACCCTCGACGAGGGTCTTCTCGGGCTCGGACTTCGTGACCTCCGCGAAGTCGGGGTAGGAGACGAAGCGCCGACCGGGGCTCGTGGGTTTGGGCTTGCGAACCGGCATGGCTAGCTCTGCAGCCCCTCGAGGCCGCGGAAGATCTGGATGCTCTCGCCCTCACGCACCTGCACGATCGCCTTCTTCCACTGGCGGGTGCGCCCGCTGGTGACGCCGCGGCGCTTGGGCTTTGACTTGACGCTCACGGTGTGCACGCTCACCACGTGCACGTCGAACATCGCCTGCACCGCCTGGCGGATCTGCGTCTTGTGCGCGTCGGGGTGCACGCGGAAGGTGTACTTGCCCGCGTCGGAGAGCACATAGCTCTTCTCGGATACGACTGGGCGGATGATGACCTGGGAGTGATCCATCAGGAAGAGGCCTCCTCGGCAGCGGCCTCGGATGCGGGAGCGGCGGCCTCCTTGGCGGAGGCCTTGGCCTTGGGAGCCTCGGCCTTCGCGGTCTTCTCCTCGGCGGCGGCCCCGCCCGCACGCGCGGTCAGCGCATCGAGCGCAGGCTGTGAAAACACCACAGCGGCGGCGCCCAGCAGGTCGGTGACGCCGACGTTCTCGTGCACGAGCACCGCGACGCGATCGATGTTGCGGAAGGAGAGCGCGGCGTTTGACTCCTCCGCGGCGAGCACCACCAGCGTCGCCTGCGGGCGGCGCGTCTGCGGGAGCCAGCTGGCCAGCAGCTCGGCGGCCTGGCTGGTTTTGGGTGCGGTGAAGGCGTCGGTGTCGAGCACCGCCAACGATCCCCGCTCTGCGTGCAGGGAGAGCGCGCTGCGCAGCGCCGCGCGCTGCTCCTTGCGGTTGACCTTGAAGGTGTAGGAGCGCGGGTGGGGGCCGAAGGTGATGCCACCGCCGGTCCAGATCGGCGAGCGGCTGGAGCCCGCGCGCGCGCGCCCGGTGCCCTTCTGGCGCCAGGGCTTGGCGCTGCCTCCGCGCACGAGGCCGCGGGTCTTGGTGGATGCGGTGCCGCGCCGGCGCGCGGCCTGCTCGGCGCGCACGCTCTGGTGCACGAGCGGTCCGTTGAAGCGCGCCGCGAAGGCGCCCTCGTCGAGCTTCACCTTCTTGGCGGCACCGCTGGGTGTGAGGACCGGAGCGTCAGGCATCGGCACGCACCTCCACCACGCCGTTGCGCGGACCGGGCACCGAGCCGCGCACCAAGAGGAGGTTCTCCTTGGCGTCGACGGCTACGACCTCGAGGCCCTTCTGGGTGACGCGCTTGTTGCCCATCTGCCCGGGGCCGCGGATGCCCTTGAAGACGCGCGCAGGGCTCGCCGAGGCGCCGATCGATCCCGGCGCGCGCACGTTGTGCGAGCCGTGGGACTTGGGACCGCTGGCGAACTTGTGGCGCTTGATGGTCCCCTGAAAGCCCTTGCCCTTGGAGGTGCCGGAGATCTTCACGCGTGCGCCGACCGCGAATGCCTCCACGGTGACGCTCGCGCCGATCTTCAGCTCCTCGCCGCCGGAGGCGCTCGGCTGGGCGTCGCGGAACTCGACGACGTGGCGCATCGGCGGCGCGTCGGCCTTCTTCAGATGGCCGAGCTCGGCGCGCGTGAGGTGCTTCTCCTTGGTGGCGCCAAAGGCGAGCTGCACGGCGTCGTAGCCGTCGCGCTCCTGCGTGCGAATCGCCGTCACCGGACACGGGCCGGCCTCGAGCACGGTTACGCGCGCGACGCTGCCGTCCTCCTGGAAGACCTGGGTCATGCCGAGCTTCTTGGCGAGGATCGCGGACATCTCAGACTCAAGTGGCGAGGCGGATCTCGATGTCGACGCCCGCGGGCAGATGGTCGAGGCGCTGCAGCGAGTCGACCGTCTTGGGGGTGGGCTGGTGGATGTCGATGAGGCGCTTGTGCGTGCGGATCTCGAAGTGCTCGCGCGAGTCCTTGTCCTTGAAGGGCGAGCGGATCACGCAGTAGACGTTCTTCTCGGTGGGCAGCGGCACCGGGCCGGAGACGGTGGCGCCGGTGCGCGCGGCGGTCTCCACGATCTCCTTCGCAGCCGACTCGATGGCGGACGTGTCGTACGCCTTGAGGCGGATACGGATCTTGTTCTGGGTGGCTGGTGCCATCGAAAGTCTCGTCTCTTGTCTCTTGTCAGTTCTTTGTCTTGTCTTGTCTTGCGCGCGGCGGACTGCTCACACTCCGCCGCCCTCGGGCCACGCGGAGAGAAAGGGCGGACTCCCGTCTCGGAGAGACCACCCTCGACCGCGCCTGCTCGGCGTGGCCGTTTTCGTATCGAATGGATTAATGAACGAGGCCCGGCTCGCCGGCCTTCGGCCGCCTGCGCCCCCTCTATGTCAATGAAAAGCACCCCCCGAAGGGGGCGCTCTGTGCTACTGAACGATCTCCGTTACTACGCCCGAGCCGACCGTGCGACCGCCCTCTCGAATCGCGAATCGCAGCCCCTGGTCCATGGCGATCGGCTGGATCAGCTCGATCTCCATCTGGACGTTGTCGCCGGGCATCACCATCTCGACACCGTCGGGCAGCTTCGCCACGCCGGTGACGTCGGTGGTACGGAAGTAGAACTGCGGCCTGTAGCCGGTGAAGAAGGGGGTGTGGCGTCCACCCTCCTCCTTCTTGAGCACGTAGACCTCTGACTTGAACTTCGTGTGCGGCGTAATCGAGCCGGGCTTGCAGAGCACCTGGCCGCGCTCGATCTCCTCGCGCTTGGTACCGCGGAGCAGACAGCCGACGTTGTCGCCCGCCTGACCCTGGTCGAGGATCTTGCGGAACATCTCGACGCCGGTCACCACCGTGGTGGTGGTGTCGTGCACGCCGACGATCTCGACGGTGTCGCCGGTGTTGACGATCCCCTGCTCGACGCGCCCGGTCGCCACGGTGCCGCGGCCGGTAATCGAGAACACGTCCTCGACGGGCATGAGGAACGGCTTGTCGAGCTCGCGCACGGGCTCGGGGATGTAGGAGTCAAGCGCTTCGGAGAGCTCGACGATCTTCGTCTTGTAGGCCTCGTCGCCTTCGAGCGCCTTCAGCGCCGAGCCGGTGATGAACGGGATGTCATCGCCGGGGAAGTCGTACTCGGAGAGCAGCTCGCGCACCTCCACCTCGACCAGTTCCATGAGCTCCTCGTCGTCGACCATGTCGGCCTTGTTGAGGAACACCACGATGTAGGGGACGCCGACCTGGCGGGCGAGCAGGATGTGCTCGCGCGTCTGGGGCATCGGCCCGTCGGCTGCGCGGACCACTAGGATCGCGCCGTCCATCTGGGCGGCGCCGGTGATCATGTTCTTCACGTAGTCGGCGTGACCGGGACAGTCGACGTGCGCGTAGTGGCGCTTGTCGGTCTGGTACTCGACGTGCGATGTGGCGATGGTGATCCCGCGCTCCTTCTCCTCGGGAGCGTTATCGATCTCCTCGAAGCTGCGGGCTTCGCCGCCCATCTTCTCTGCCAGCACGGTCGTGATGGCAGCGGTCAGCGTCGTCTTGCCGTGGTCGATGTGACCGATGGTCCCGACGTTGACGTGCGGCTTGTCGCGCTCGAACTTCTCCTTCGCCACTTTACTTTCACTCCTAGTATCGACTTGTAAGCTCGCCATCTGAGGGCGAACCGGGGCAATCTACCTAATTGGGTACTCGTTTTGCTGGGTCTTCTACGCGGCGACGGGTTCCCCCGTGCGTGCTTCGACGATCTTCTCCGCGATGTTCGGCGGAACCTCCTCGTAGCACTCGAACTGCATCGTGTACGTGGCGCGCCCCTGCGTGTTGGAGCGCAGGTCGGTGGCGTAGCCGAACATCTCGCTCAACGGCACCCTGCCGCTGACGGCCAGCGCGTTGCCGCGCCGCTCCTGACCCTCGATCCGCCCACGGCGGCGGCTGAGGTCGCCGATCACGTCGCCCAGGAAATCCTCCGGCACGACGACCTCGACGGCGAAGATCGGCTCCAGCAGCACCGGCTTGGCGCGCCTGGCGGCCTCCTTGAAGGCGATCGAGCCGGCGACCTTGAAGGCGATCTCCGAGGAGTCCACGTCGTGGTACTTGCCGTCGGTGAGCGTCACCTTCATGTCCACCATCGGGTAGCCCGCCTTCACGCCGTTCTCGAGCGCCTCTTCGACGCCCTTCTGCACCGCGGGGATGTATTCGGAGGGGATCGCGCCGCCCTTGATCTTGCTGACGAACTCAAAGCCCTCGCCGGGCGCGGGCTCGAGGTCGATGTAGACCACGCCGTACTGGCCCGAGCCGCCGGTCTGGCGCACGAACTTGCCCTCGATCTTGTGCACCGTCTCGCGCACCGTCTCGCGGTAGGAGACCTGCGGGCGCCCCACGTTGGCTTCGACGCCGAACTCGCGCTTCATGCGGTCCACGAGCACCTCGAGGTGCAGCTCGCCCATGCCCGAGATCTCGGTCTGGCCGGTCTCTTCGTTGGTGCGCACCTGGAAGGTGGGGTCCTCCTCGGCGAGGCGGCCCAGCGCGACGGACATCTTCTCCTGGTCGACCTTCGTCTTGGGCTCCACCGCGACCTTGATGACGGGCTCGGGGAAGACGATGTTCTCGAGGTGGATCGGCGCGTCGGGGGCGGCGAGGGTGTCGCCGGTGACGACCTGCTTGATGCCCACGGCGGCGGCGATATCGCCGGCGTAGACCTCGGTGACCTCCTCGCGCTCGTTGGCGTGCATCATCAGGATGCGCCCGATGCGCTCGGTACGCCCGCTGCCCACGTTGAGGATGCGCGCGCCGGCCTCGAGGTGCCCGGAGTAGACGCGGAAGAACGTGAGCTTGCCCACGTAGGGGTCGGCCATGATCTTGAAGGCCAGCGCCGCGAAGGGCTCTGAGTCGTCAGCTTTGCGCTGCACCTCGCGCTCCTCCTCGGAGCCCTTCACGAGTTCGGTGCCGGTGACGGGGGGCACGTCAAGCGGCGAGGGCAGGTAGTCGATCACAGCGTCGAGCAGCGGCTGCACGCCCTTGTTCTTGAACGAGGAGCCGCACAGGACCGGCGTCATGGCGCTTTCCAGGGAGGCCTTGCGGATCGCCTGCTTGAGGCGCTCCTCGGGGATCTCAGCTTCCTCCAGCAGCAGCTCGAGCAGGCCGTCGTCGTAGTGGGAGACCTCCTCCAGCAGATGCTCGCGCGCGGCTGTGGCGGCTTCGAGGAGATCGGCGGGGATCTCCACCTCTTCCTGTTCTTTGCCGAGGTCGTCCTTGTAGACGATCGCCTTCATGCTCACGAGGTCGACGATGCCGAGGAAGTCGCTCTCGGCGCCGATCGGCAGCTGGATCGGCACGGGGTGCGCGCCGAGGCGGTCGATCATCGTCTGCACGCCGCGCTCGAAGTCGGCGCCGATGCGATCCATCTTGTTGATGTAGGCGATGCGCGGCACGCGGTACTTGTCGGCCTGGCGCCACACGGTCTCCGACTGGGGCTCAACCCCGGCGACGGAGTCGAACAGCGCGATCGCGCCGTCGAGCACGCGCAGCGAGCGCTCGACCTCGACGGTGAAGTCGACGTGGCCGGGCGTGTCGATGATGTTGATGCGGTGGTCCTTCCACTCCGCGGTGGTGGCGGCGGAGGTGATCGTGATGCCGCGCTCCTGCTCCTGTTCCATCCAGTCCATCGTCGCGGCGCCGTCGTGCACCTCACCGATCTTGTAGGTGCGCCCGGTGTAGTAGAGGATGCGCTCGGTCGTCGTCGTCTTACCGGCGTCGATGTGCGCCATGATCCCGATGTTGCGGGTGTTCTGGAGGCTGAATTTACGTGGCATGGCTTTAAGTTTTCTCTACTGTCGCCGGGGCGGGATGAGGGCAAAAAAAGGGGCCCCTTGGGCCCACGCGCACGACCGGTGATGAGACCGAATCGCGTGCTATGTGCTCAGGTTCTCCATCTTTACGTGAAACTCCGCGGAAGACAATGCTCGCACGACGGCGCCCACCGCGGGGCGAGGAGCGACTATATCAGGCTCAGAGCGCCTCGACGCCCCTCTCGGCAGCGATCGCAAGAGGCCCGCTCGAAGGCCCATCGGACCCCATCGCTCAGGCATCGCGGCAAGCCCGCTCGAAGCCCTCAGGCACCCATCGCCTCGACGCTCGCCGGCGCGCCCGCGGAGGCCGGCTCGCCCGCGGGCGAGCGCTCGGCGCGGAGCAGCATGAGGCAGGGGATCAGCGAGAGCAGCGAGATCCCCAGCGCGGCCAGGTAGGCGGCGCGGAAGGCGCTCGCGAGCGACGCGGGCGTGGCGCTGTGGCTGCCGGCGCCCGCGCGCTGCAGCACCACGGCGAGGATCGCGGTGCCGATCGCGCCGCCGATGCGCATCAGCACGTTGAGCTGGGGGGTGGCGTCGGAGAGCTGATCGGGGCGCATCGCGGTGAAGGCGGCGGTCATCGCGGGCATGAAGGAGAGGCCGATCGACACCCCGCGCACGATCAGCACGAGCGAGATGAACACGATCGAGGTATTGGCGCCGATGAACACGAAGGGGATCGTGCTGAGCGCCAAGAGCGAGACCCCCACGAGCGCGATTCGCCCGCCGCCGAAGCGCTCGGTGAGGCGACCGGCGATCGGCATCGCGACGAGCGCGCCGATCCCCTGCGGCCCGCAGAGAAGACCTGTGGCGATGACGCTCTGTCCGCGCACCTGCTGGTAGTAGAGCGGCACGAGGATCATCGCGCCGAAGAGCGCCGCGCCCACCCCGAAGGTGGTGAAGGAGGCGCCGGCGAACACGCGGTTGGCATATAGGCGCACGTCGAGCAGGGGGCGCTCCACGCGTAGCGCGTGCCAGCAGAAGATCGCCGCGAGCGCGAGGCCCGCGAGCGTGGGCACGAGCACCTTCGCCGAGCCCACGCTGCTGCCCAGCCCCAGCTGGCTGAGCCCGTAGACGATCGCGGTGGAGGCGCCCGAGAGCAGCGCCAGCCCGAGCACGTCCAGGCGTCCGGCCTCACCGGAGTCGGTGTGCGGTACGAGGCGCCAGCCGAGCACGAAGGCAAGCACGCCGATGGGGACGTTCACGAGGAAGATCCACGACCAGTGCAGGTGCGCGAGGATCAGCCCGCCTGCCACCGGCCCGAGGATCGGCGCGAGCATCGCGGGCATCGAGACGACGCCCATCACGCGACCCATGCGCTTGGGCCCCGCGACCTGGGCCATGATGAGCTGCGCGACGGGCATGATCATGCCCCCGCCCGCGCCCTGCAAGACGCGGCAGAGCACAAGCGTGGTGGTCGTGTTCGCCACCGCGCACAGCGCGGAGCCCACGGTGAAGAGCACGAGCGAAGTGAGATAGACCTGCCTTGCCCCGAAGCGCCGTGCGGCCCAGCCGGTGATGGGGATCACGGCGGCGAGCGCGAGAAGGTAGCCGGTGATCACCCACTGGATCTGCGCGATCGGACTGTGCAGGTCGCGCCCGAGCGTGTCCAGCGCGACGTTCACGATCGTGGTGTCGAGGATCGACATGATCATGCCGAGGATCACCACACCCGCGACGACCCACACGTGGCGCTCGATGCGGTCCTCGGCGGCGGGGGTGGCGGGGTGCGAGGCCATTGCCCTCAACCTAGCGAAGGGTCCGCGCGCTTCCCGGACGAGCAACGACATTCTTAAGAGGCTGGGTGGGCGGGCCTTAATTGGTTGGCCTGCGATGGGTTGCGCTGCGTGAGTTACCGCGAAGAGCGCGAATGATCCTCGGGTGACGCGAACCCGTTAGGCCCCCCTCGTGGGGGCCTCTCCCTTTTTCCTACCAGCGGTAGTGTGCGAAGGCCTTGTTGGCCTGCGCCATGCGGTAGATGTCGTCCTTGCGCTTGTAGGCGCCTCCCTGCTGGGAGAGGGCGTCGCTGAGTTCGTTTGCGAGGCGCTGCGCCATCGTCTTCTCGCGGCGCTGGCGCGCGAACTCCACGAGCCAGCGCACCGCGAGGGTGCGCGCGCGCGCCGAAGGGACCTCCACGGGCACCTGATAGGTGGCGCCGCCCACGCGCCTGCTGCGCACCTCCAGCGCGGGCGTGAGCGTCCTGATCGAGGCCTCGAGCGTCTCCACCGGATCCTTGTCGCTGCGCTCGGCGAGCAGCGCCAAGGCGTCGTAGACGATCCGCTCGGCGGTGGACTTCTTGCCGTCGAGCATCACCTTGTTGATCACCTGCGCCACCAGCTTCGAGCGGTGCACGGCATCCGGTTCAACCGGACGGATCTGAGCGGCTGCGCGGCGGGGCATCTATTTCTTTTTCACGCCGTACATCGAGCGGGACTTCTTGCGGTCGCTCACGCCGGCCGCATCGAGCGTGCCCCTCACGACCTTGTAGCGCACACCGGGAAGGTCCTTCACGCGACCACCCCTCACGAGCACCACCGAGTGCTCCTGCAGGTTGTGTCCCTCGCCGGGGATGTACGCCGTGACTTCCATCGAGCCGCTGATCCGCACGCGTGCGACCTTGCGCAGGGCGGAGTTGGGCTTCTTGGGGGTCGTCGTATACACGCGCGTGCAAACGCCGCGCCGCTGCGGGGCGGCGGTCTTCTTCTTGCGCCCCTTCCCCGACTTCAGGCCGGGGGTGGCGAGCTTTTTCTTGGGGGCTGTGCGGCCCTTGCGCACGAGCTGTGAGGTCGTCGGCATACGGACGGGGATCCTAGCAGCGCTAGGCCGCGGCGCGCACGCCGGCCGCGCGCACCGGCGCGGGCATCAGTGCCGCGGCGGCCACCACCAGCACGAAGGCGAGCGACTGGAACACCACGCCGATCGCGCTCCCGGGCATCGGGTCCCCGAACACGAGGATGCCCCCGGCGATGCCCGCGATGTTCGCGGCCGCGCCGGTCACGGCGATCACGGGGACCGCCTCGGAGTCCTGCAGCGCGCGTGCGGAGGAGTAGAAGGCCACGATCGAGGCCGCGATCGCCACGCCCAGCCAGGGGCTCAGCAGCAGCCCGAGCACGCCGTGCGCGCCGGTGATGCCCGTAAGCGCCTTGATCGCCGTGTCGGAGACCCCGAAGAGGATGCCCGAGGCGGCGCCGAGCATCACGCCGTGGTGCTCCACGCGCCCGCCCATGCGCGGGCCCATGATGAGCAGGCCCCCCAGCGCGAACAGGCCCGCCTCGAAGGAGACCATGCCGGCCTCCGAGAAGCGCGAGTGCGCGCCGTGCACCGTCGGCAGCGTCAGCGCGAGCATCACGAGGCCCGCCGCGGTGAGGCACAGCCCAGCCCACTGGCGCGGGCCCACATCGAAGCCGAAGAGGCGCTCGGCCATCACCGCGATGAACACCACGCCACCGGCGAGCGCCACCTGCACCACCGACATCGGCGCGATCGCGAGCGCCGCCACGTGCAGCCCCCAGGAGGCCACCGCCACGAGCATCCCCAGCACGAACCACTTCGAGGAGTACAGCGCGCGTGCGGAGCGCAGCGGGTGGCGCATCTCCACCTTCGCCACCGCATTGGCGCCGCGGTGCTTGTAGAAGAAACCGAGGTTCGCCACGAAGGCGCAAGCCAGGGAGAGGAGTATTCCGAGCTCGAGGGTCATCGTGGGAGGGGTGTGCGAGAGTTCGTTGCGGGGGCGTCTGTGGTCATGATCGTGGGCTCCATCGGCACGCCCCACGCGTTGCTTTACTGGCGAGGAGCCGAAGCGGCAGATTAGCCCCCCTCACCTCTGTGCAAGCTAAAGAGCCCCTACGAAGCCTCTCATCCTCGGCGCCCACGGGCGCCGAGACGTCCGCTGCCGCCCTTGCTGCGCCGGGTCGCACGCCCGTCGATGCGTCTGGCGGCGCACCCATCGAGCAGCCGTCCAGGCCGCTGCTGCTGGTGGACATCGACGGGGTCATCTCGCTGTTCGGCTTCCCCTCCCACGCGCGGCCCGAGGGGGTGTTCCATTCGATCGACGGCATCCCCCACCTCCTTTCCACCGCCGCCGCGGCCCACCTGCTCGATCTTGTCTCTGTCTATGAGCTTGCATGGTGCTCGGGCTGGGAGGAGAAGGCCGACGAATACCTCCCCCACCTGCTCGGCCTCCCCCGCGGGCTGCCCTTCGTCAGCTTCGAGCGCGAGATGCACGCGATGAGCGGCGCCGCCGCCAACGGCGCGAGTGGCACGCGCGCGCACTGGAAGCTCGACGCGATCGATGCCTTCGCCGGGCCCCTGCGTCCACTGGCGTGGATCGACGACGCCTTCAACGACGCCTGTCACGCGTGGGCCGGGGAGCGTGAGGGCCCCACGCTACTCGTCCAGACCGACCCGCCCACTGGGCTTACTCAGCGGGAGGCTGTTCTGCTGCGGGAGTGGGGCTCACTTGATGTGGGGCCTACGGACTTTTGACGATGCTCAGCGACGGTTTCGCGACCCTCAATGGCGCATGGCGCGCGATCTGGTCGAAGTCGGAGTCCAGGTGCAGCAGCTCAATGCCGTGCCGCATGGCCACCGCGGCGATGAGGCAGTCGGGAAGCCGGCGAATGGTGCTGCCGCCGCGGCGGCATGCGCGGTAGATGGCGGCGGCGGCCTCGTGGTCGGATGGCTCCTGCAGCCGCAGCAGCCGGCAGCGCGCTAGCAGGCGACGCAGGTTCTGCATGTCCGCCTCGTCGCGGGCGCCAGCGAGGATCTCCAGCTGGACCGCCCCGACGGTCGCAAGCTCCTCACCGGTATCGATCGCGACCTTGAGGCGGTGGTCCACGGGGCTGCCGGTCTTGCGCAGCAGCTCGATCCAGGCCGAGCTGTCGACGAGGATCACGAGGCGGACCGGGGAGCGCCCGCGCGCATCTCGTCCAGGTCACCCTCCCAGCCGGCGCCGCGCATAGCCAGCGCTTCTTCGCGGCTCATAGGCTCGACATCGAGGCGTTGCAGCGCGAGGTCGATCGCCGCGCGCTTGGTCCGCAGGCCGTAGCGATCCATCACGCGTCCCACCAGCTGCTCATCTATATCCACGTTGGTGCGTGCCATGTGTAGAGTATACACCTTATGGCATGGGCAGGACCGCCGACGCGCAAGCAGAGCGCAGGCGCGTGTCCTCGCCGCTACAGATCGCCCACGCCCTCGTGACGGATCGAGCGCTCGACCTCAGCGCCCTTGCCGGTGAGCGCCCAGGCGTTGGCCGCGCCCTTGGGCTGGCCTTCGCCCTCGTTGTGAATCAGGCCCAGGTTCTGCAAGCGCGCGAGCAACTTGGAGATCTGCCCTTGGTCGGCGATCCCGGCCGCCGACGCTACCCCGCGGTTGCTGGCGCGGGGATTGTCGGCGATCGCGATCAGCACCCTTACCGTGCGGTAGGTGAGGCGCATGTCCAGACCATCGAGCGGATCGCGGCGCGGGCGCGGTGCTGCCCTGAGCTCGGGGGCCGGTCGCTGCAGCTCCCGCTCGGCCGCCGCCGGGCCGAGGTAGGGCGCCACGATCATGCTCATCAGGGCCGGCCCCAGCGGCGAGAGCGGCGTGGACCGCGCGGACGCCAGGCGCGCGTGGATCACCGCGAGCACCGCGCCCACGACGCCCTCCCCCGTGAGGGGCGGCGCCGCCCTGGCACCCGGCCGCGCTTCGGCGCGGCCGCCTTCGACCGCCTCGATCAGTGCTTTCACCACGCGCGTGCGCAGCGCCAGCGCCTTCGGTCCCGCGGCGAGCGACTCCACCACGCACAGCCGCGCGAGCGCCGGCTCCTCGTCGAAGAACGCCAGCAGAGCAGTGAGCCCCGCCCGCATCGCCTCGCGCCAGCGCGTCTTGGACGCAGAGCCTCCCCCCTGGAGGTAGGCCGGCAGCACCGCCTCGCGCGCGCGCCTGCCCGCCAGCTCCAATGTCGCCAGCAGGCAGTCGTCGCGGTCGCTGAACAGTTCATAGAACGTCCTTCGCGAGACCCCCGAGCGCGCCACGATGTGCGCAACGGTCACCCCCGCCGCGCCCTGCTCCGCCGTCACCTCCGCCATCGCCGCCAGGATCCGCTGGCGCTGGATCTCCGAGACCCGGCTCGGGGCCGAGAACTCCGGCGGAGCGCCGGCGGTCTTGCGGCGGCTGGCGGACATGACGGCCGTCGAGCTCACTTGCCCTTCTTCCCGTTGCCCTTCTTCTTGAGGTGCTTCTTGGCCTTCGCCTTCTTCTTGGTCTTGGCCTTCGTGCAGCCGGTGACGGTGATCTTGGTGGTCTGCTTGATCTGGGCGCCGTTCTGTCCGGTGAGGGTGGTGGGCATCGTGAGGCTTGTGCCGCACAGGCTCCCCTTCGCCTTGGCCGGTAGGACCGCGGCAAGCCCGGAGTGCGGGCCCTCGGGGAGCCGGAGCTCGAAGCTCGATACCGGGACATCGGGCACGCTGTTGAACGCGCTGCTCGTGACACCGTGCTTGATGTCGATACTCCCCACAAGGTCGAGCGTGACACCTTCGTCCTGCAACACCACCACGAGATCGGGGAACGCCGCACCACCATGAGAGACGAGATACGCCGGACCCGTCGCGGGTGCCGCGAGAACCGGTGTCGTCGCGGTCGCGACCCCGATGTTCGAGCCCGCGGGGCACGCCGCGGGGTTCGCCTGGAACGTCGCGGCGGGGCATGCCTGCTGGATCGTCGTGAGCCTCGACGGCAACTGCTTCGGCAGACTCACCGCGACACTGTGGATGTTCGCCTGCGCACCCTTGGGGTAGCCGACCTTCACGTCGAGGCTCGCACCCTGCTTCTTGCTCGTCCCGGCCTGTGTTGAGACCTTGAACACGGGTTTGAACGGGAGTTCCCTGCACCCACCCGCCTGGAAACGAGACGAGACGCTCGCAGCCGCGCCCTGCGTGCTGCTCACATCCCCCGTGATCTGCATCACACTGCAGCTGGTTGGGTTGAACGTGAACCCAGGACGATCAAACGTCACATCCACACGGCGCACCCGCAACGGTATCCCGTCGAGAATCGTCGGGAACGGATCAGACACCGCAGTGACCTGCGCGGTATGCAGATCGATCCTAAGCGACTGCCGCACACTAACCACCCCCAGGTCAAACGGGCCGGCGACCGCGGGGACCTGCACGACCAGCCCGTAGGGCCCACCGTTATACGGTCCCGTCAGGTATGCCTTGCCCGTCACGAACAGCGGGTTCGGGCCGACACCCGCACCGACGTTGACCGACCCGACCTGAGACGCCGCAGGACACGACCCCGCATTCGCGTCCACATCCGAGCAGAGGGATATGCCCGCAATCTTCCCCAACAACCCAGGTGGGAGCGTGACAGTGAGCCCCGCGAGGTCTTGATCCGCGTCCGTCCTTGCAAGGGAAAGCGTAAACGGCGAATACCCACCCGCCTGCGGATTCGCGCTCCCCGCGACGAAACCTGGAGCAAACCCGGTCACGCAACCGGTATCGATCGGGAAGCTACTGCTCGGCGTAGCATCCGGGCCGGAGTCCGGAGCCGACCACGGCATCAAATCGCTCGTCGTGGTGTAGTCGCCGCACGCCTGTGGTGTCGAGAGCTCCCCCCTCGGGCCACCAAAGAAGTGCAGCTTCACGTCGCCGATCGGGAACTGAGGGCTTTCCTTGAAGGACCCCGTGATCTGCCCCGTACCAGGGTCCGGCGTGAGATTCCCAGGCACCTTTACGATCACCCCAGTAGTGGGATCGTCAATCACGATATACCCCGCAAGCAGCGCGTGGAAGGGGTTCGCGTCCTGCGTCGCGAGATAGATCGACCCCGTGAGCGTGCTCGCCAACGCCGGAGTGTTCACTTCGACAGAGCCGATCTTCGACGATTCAGGGCACGTCGGCTGCGCGGCATTGCCTAGTCCGATCTGCGCTTCAGTGCACGCACCCAACCCCGTCGCAGCAGCCGGATTCACAGTCAGCCCGGTAGGCAACGTCACGGTGGCGTCACGCAGCGGCGGCGTCGCAAGCGTCCCCGGCTGCTCATGCTGGGGGACCTTCAGCTCGACTTCCAACCCCGTCGGACTATCCGCCGTCGTCGTTTCCGGCTGCACGCCGAGCGTCGGTTCAAAGCGCAACAAGTTACAACCCGTCACCGGCGGGGATTCCGAGGTCGCCGACGCCCACGCCGGGTCGCTGAAGTCGGGCGTGCCGTCCGCGTTGCGGCGCCCCGGGTTCTGCCAGGAATCCATATGGATGCTCGTCAGCAGCGGCTGCCCCGAACAACTGGCGGGATTCGTGAAGAACGCCACGGGAGTGTTGCCCGTGCCGTCCCTTTCCGCGGGGTTGCCATACAGGTTCGCTTCGATCCTCGTCAGCGTGATCTGCGGCACGTCCGGGGCGATCGTGCGCAGCACATAACCCGCGGGAGTCGGCACAACACTCGCATACAGCACATGCGAACCCTGCAACACGTCGTAGTACCCAAACTCCGCCGCGACACCGCGCTCAGGCACGACGTTGTAGATGGGGCTATCGACATGGGGGCCCACACCGATAGGCTTTGTTTCGAGGTGCCCGACCGCGGTATCCACCGGGCAGCGTTCTACGGAGGACAGCTCTGTCAGGGTGCACGTCGGCGCCGCGAGTGCGCTACCGAGAAACCCAAGCGGCAGATCGACCACGACATCCCTGACATCCTGGATCGACGTCGCATTCACCCCACCCGTTTCTGGGGTCAAACGAAACACGGTATTGGGGTTGATCCCCGTCGTGAACTCATACGGGTGCCCACCGGCCTGGGTATCCACCAGACCATCCACACCCACGATCGGCGCCGCGAAGCTTTCAAACCCGAACAAAGGCGAAGTATCGCTCACCACATTCTGCACACTCGCCGAGGCTTCAGGGGCGCCGCCGCCGGAGACCGTCGCGGTGTCCCGCAGCGCACCCGTCGCGCCCTGCACCGTCACGGAGACCCGCATTTCCAGGACGTCATCGGGTGCGACGGGCTGTAATCCCAGTTCGCTGGTGGATAGCTGGCACTGCAACGGCACTGTGGTGCAGAACCCGAATTCCGCGAGGTTCGCACTGGGTCCGCCGTCTTCTGCGGGTAGCCCCGACCACTTGAACTGGATCGCCTTCACCGTCAACCCCGCCGGCAGCGAGTCCGCGACCGTGATCGTGCTGCCATCGCCCGCCACGCTACCCGCATCCCGCACCGTCACCTCATACGCATCACAACGAGACGGGTCCGGCTCCTGTTGGGCCAGGCCCTGCAGGCACGCCGCGTTCTCAGCCGCCGAGAAACTCGAGGCCCTCGCCGTCGCATTGACCGACCAACCCGCCGCCGGGAACGCCGCAGCAGCCGCGGACACCCCGGCCAGCAGGGTGCAGAGCGTGGCAAGGAGCGCCAACAACGATGCTCTGAGGGTCACGCCAAGGCCACTAAGGGTGTTGTGCGCATACCAGACGCTTGTGCTGGAAACGGTCATTTCTTACCCCCGTGAGTGGACTTGGCCCTCTTTGCCCTGGCTCTTTTTGCCTTGGCCCGCTTGCTTTTTCGCGTCTTCACACACCTGCCGCTCTTTGCTCGCTTGCCCTTCGCGCACTTCAACGGCGCCTTCTTCGCAGACAGCCTCCTGGACGCGGAAGCCGGCGGGGCGAGGTTCCCTGGGCCGCTGAACGTGCTCGTCGCCGCACCCACAACGCCAGGCGCGGGACCCGGCGTGCCATGACACGCTTCGCCCTGACACGCAACCACCGGCGCCACACCGGGCGCGACACACGGATCGCTCGTGGTGCAGACCCGCGCGTCATACACATCCAACCCGGTATCCGTATCCGCCGCCACCAACGGGTCCGACGTCGTAAAGAACACATTGCTTCCCGTCGCATCGCTCCCGAGCAGACACACAGAAGACTGGTGCGAGCGACAGTACGCAGCGTGCGTGGCGCTTGTGTCACGGCCGTCGGATAGCAGAGATACGTGCCCTTCGTGCCACTCGTACAAGTTGTATGCGTACGCCGGTTCAGCACCCGTTGGGGATTCTGGTTCGACCCCTCCGACAGGCACATCGTCGAGCGCGCCGGGAGTCAGCGCGACCGGGCTTTCGAAGAACACGTAGGACCCGTCGTGGGACATCGTCGGGTCGCTCCGCGGATAACCCAAACCCTTGGAGAGATCGAGGACGATAGCCGCGTTACCGACACCGGCGTTGCCGTTGTCGTTGAAACCGCCCTCCCCGACCGAGACCCGCACCAGCCGGCCGGTCACCGCGTCATAACGAAACACCTGCGACCCGTCTGTCGTATTCGAATCGTCCGCCGTCAACGCGCCATGACTCGTGAACACCAGAAAGCGCCCATCAGGCGTAACATTCGCAGGAAAGTAACCCAGCGTCCACTGACTGGGAGTTTCAACGGCGTCTACCGCAGGCAGAGTCGTAATGAACGAAACCTGCCCTTCGGGGTGGCCCGCGTCGCGCTCGAACAGGTACAAGTTATCCGCGCCGACCCGCGCCGTCTGGCCACGATCGTTCCCGGCAGCGCTCAGGACACCCTGCGCGACGAAATACACGTGCGACCCATCCGGGGACATCGCCAACACCCCCTGCACCCGCGGCCCCCCACCGCTGGAATCGCCCGCCGAGACCGCTACCAGATTCCGCCCCGCCGGCGCCGAAAAATCATACTCATACAAGTTGCAACCATTTACACCAGCCGTATGTTCACAACCAGCGGCATAGGCGGTGTCCCCCGAGTGGTTGTCCTCGCTCGCGTTGTCGGTGAGCTGCTGGGTATCGAGGAAGAACGCCCGCGACCCATCCTCAGACGCGCCGACGAACCATGCGGCGCCCGCGGGCGAACCAAGACACCCACTCGGAGCGGTGCACTCGAGCGGGGAGCGCTGCGAGATCGCGACCGTGCGCGACTCGTCGATACGCGCAAACACCTCACGCACCGGCACTTCCACGCCCGCATTGACACCCGAACCCGAAGCACATTGTACCGCGGTGAAGAACACTGTGCGACCGTCTCCGGACAAAGCACCGTACATCTCATCGCGCACAGCGCTTCCCAATCCCGTACCGCACTTGCTGATCAGGTCGGTGCTGCCCGCCCCACCGCTTACACCCACCAACACAGGCGCAGTGTTACTCACACCCACATACTCGTAGAGCGAGTTAAATTGTTCATTACCGTTTGCTTGATCGAAAGGCCAATAAGGCGCGCTATCGTAGACTAGGTGCGAAAGATCGGACGTCCCCCGCACCGGAGCCTCCGCAAGAGGCTGTCCGAGTATCCCCGCGGACGGCGGGGTCATCGGGCCGATATCCTGGAACGATCCATCGGCTCGACGCGCGTACCAGTCGTCCTCCCCCACCGGCGGCGTCGGCATTGAGAACAACTCGCTGCTCGCGTCCGCGCTCGAAGTAAACCCATTGTTGACAGCAAACTGCGTCGCCGAAGGAGCCAGTGCGGTCGCCGACCAACCCCCTCCCCCGCGCGTGAACTCATACGGCGTGCCCACTGTGCCTTCATCGGCAGGACACGATGTCGAATCGCCAAAGCACTGAATGCTCGACATGACTACACGCGAACCACTTTCAGAAACATCCGGGTAAAGACCGAGGAACACGTCGCCGACGGCTCCCCCGTTCTTCGCCGGCGGCGTCACCATCTCATACGCCCGACCATCCGGCAAGCCGGTGGTGCCGCTCGTGCTGTAAATAAACGTGTGATCCAGACCGTTCGCGGTCCCGTTGCTGTTATGCGCGACCACACGCCAGTGATAAGTCGTGTTCGCCTGCAATCCCGAGAGATGACGCGTGACAGCCACGTCGCCCATGCCGGCACCAATGTCCGTATCGGGGACCGGCACGCTCGTCCCATAACCCGTGTCGGTGCCGTACTCGAAGTGGTACGTCGTGTCATATCCCCGCGGGTCGATCCTCGCGCTCAAGTCCACGGAGCCGGCCGTCACGTTCGTGGCCGAGGCAGCGTCGATCGCCGGTGGCGGGAGCGTCGTGACCTGTTGGTCTGAGCCGTGGCTGGCGCCGTTGGCGTTCGCCGCGACGAGCCGGTAGTGGTAGGTGGTGCCCGGCTGCAGATTCGTGATTTCGGCGTGCACCGCGACCGGAGCGCTGCCCGCTCCGGGAGCGGGCACGCACGGTGCGCTCTGCCCGTAGGACGTTTCGGTTCCGTATTCGAAGCGACAGTCGCTGACCTGGATCGCGTCCGGGTTGACCGACCCCTGGAGCCTCGCACTCTGCGGTCCGACTTCGCTCGCGGGTTCGATCGCGATATCGGGCACGACGATGGGGGCAAAGGCGTCAATCTTTCCCGCCGAGACATCGGCGACATACACGGCGTCACTGGCGAGATCCACGCCGATACCGCCACTGCCGCTCAGGGTCCCGGCGCCAAAGGAGTCCGTCGCCGCGCACCCGGAGTTAGGCGCGAACCCACAGGTCGAACCGTCCGCCTCGCCGACGACGCCCGGTTCGGTGAAGACATAGTGCGCGACAGCACCAGATTCGGCTACATACAGGTCCCCGCCGCCGCCGAGCGCGAGCCCGGCAGGGCTAACCTGAGCTTCCAGCGACACCTGCCCGACATCACCGCCCGCGCCGGTCATCTCCTCGACATCCGGAGCGCCATTGACCTTGAAGATATTCCCTGCCGAGTCGACCGCCAGCCCATGCGGTTCACTCCCCCGCACAACATCGAGTTCTTCGACGAAAGCGCCGTCCTGTTCGAACTCGAACAGCTTCGCGTTCAGATACGAGAGGACGTACAGCGTGCCCGCGCCACTCGAACCGACCGCGATACCCGCAACCGAAGCAAAGGGCCCCGCGCCCGTGCTCGAACCATCCAGCTGGCCCCCCGACCCCCACCCCCCGATCAAAGCGCCCACGGAGCTGAACTTACTGACACGATTGTCGCCCGCATCCCCGACATACACATCGCCCGCCGACGGACCACCGGAGTTATCAACCGCGACGAGCACCGGGCTCGTGAACTGGCCGGCGCCCGACCCCGAAACACCCTGCTGACAAGACAACGAGCACGTCTCGAACACCGGCAAGCCATCCGCGACTCCCCAACCCCACGCCCGAATAAACACGCCCGCAGAAGAGAACTGATCGACACGAAAATTGCCCGTATCCGCGACATACACATCGCCGCTGCCCGCATCGACCGCGACACCACTACCGGCGCTGGCCCCGCTGGCGGCTGTAAGCATCATCTGTCCCGCGCCCGAGCCCACACCGCCAAAGCTCATCGAAGGCACATGCTTGGTGAAAGCAAGCGCCGAAGCGCCCGACACAAGCAACGCACACACCACGCTCAACACACCCACGAGCAGCAAACGAACACGCATCAAACCCATCCCCTCCCACGGCAATCGTCGAGAACACGACCACCCAGGAGAACCGGGCAGCACAAACCCACCCGGCGCCGAGGGCGCAGAGCGGCAAAAGAACGGCGGAGCCTCTTACCTAGCCAACCGGCCGAAAACCCCGCCAAGAGAGAGAGAGAGAGAGAGAGATGCTTCAGCGATGCTGGAGCATCTAGCTACCGGCCCTGAAAGGGCCGTAGGGTCACTAGCCGCGCCACGCGCGGTGTGGGCAATAACGCTCATCGCTCATCTCGTCTCAAGACGATCAAGTCCCTCTCCCGTACATCCCTCGTCAGCGCTGAAGCCCAACCCGAAGGGCGAACCCCAAAACCAGACCTATTTGATGTCGCGCTCGCCTACTGATTCAGAAAGCCAAGCCCAACACGAGCACTATACGCACAAGTCGCCCGCCATGTCAACCCCTGAACGGACGCTTCGCCTACGACCGTCGCGATGGAGCTCGGGTGAAGAGGTCCCTCAGAGCGCGAGGTGCAGCCGCAGGGCCTCGTCCAGGGCGTCCATCGAGCGTGCGGGCACCGACCCGATGCGCGCGCCGATGCGCTGGACGTCGACGGAGCGGACCTGCTCGACCTGGGCCTTGCAGTCGTCCTTGAGACCAATGGCGTCTGCTTCGAGCAGAACCTGAAAGGGGTGCACGCGCTCGGTGTTGGAGGTGAGCGGCACAATCGTGAGCACTCCCCGCCCGAGGCGCGCGGCGGTGAGGTTCGCGCCATCGTTGCTGACGATCACCGCGGGACGCTGATTGTTGGCCTCCGTGCCCACCACGGGATCGAGGTCGACGATGCGGATATCCCCGCGGCGCATCCTCAGGCGGGACCGTCGGCGACCGTGGGCTCCCACGCCTCGGCCTCGCCGCTCGCGGCCCAGGTCTCCCAGGCATCCTCGTAGGAGCCGCCCAGCTCCGTCGCGCGCAGGGCGCGAACAGCCTTGTGGAGCACCGCCGAGCGCGACTTCTGTCCCTGCTCGCGCGCGTAGGCGTCGAGGTAGGCCACATCGCCCTCCGGGAGACTCACACTCAGCTTCATACTTTTATGCTACCACGGGTACGCCTGTGGAGATCGCCAAGCTCGAGCGCACCCCTTGAAGCCGGCTGGCCAAGTTGGCCAAGCGTCGCTATCCTGGGGCGTATGTCGAGCTACAGCATCGGCGAAGCCAAGACCCAGCTCTCCAAGCTCGTACACCAGGCGGAGGCCGGCGAGGAGGTGGTGCTGCGCCGCGGGCAGACGCCGGTGGCACGCGTGGTGGCGATCCTTGCCGAGGAGGGCGGTAAGAGACGCACGCCGGGCCGGATGCGCGGACGGGTGAGGCTGCACGAGGACTTCGACGAGTGGCCAGAGGATGTAGCCCGCTCGCTCGGCATATTCGACTGATGCGGCTGCTGCTCGACGCGCACGCGTTGCTTTGGTGGCTGGACGCGGACGATCAGCTATCGGACGCGGCATACAGCGCAATCGAGACCGCGGAGTATCCGTGGGTGGGCGCCGGCACGCTCGTGGAGATCGCGATCAAGCGCTCGATCGGCAAGCTCGACATCGACGATGACTGGCCCGAGCAGGCACGCGCCGATGGCTTCGGCGTGCTCGGGATCGGCTGGGGTCACGTCGCACGCCTGCAAGATCTCCCCTATCCCACCATCGGCGGCCGCCCCCACCGCGACCCCTTCGACCGCCTGCTGGCCGCCCAGGCGCTCACCGAGCAGATCCCAATCGTCACACGCGACCCCGCGCTCGCCATCTACGGCGCGGCGACGATCTGGTGAGCGGAGGCCGTTCCCACACGGTGTGTACACTATGCGCATGGCCCGTGTGAACGTCTATCTTCCCGATGAACTCGCGCGCGAAGCGCGTGCCGCCGGCCTGAACATCTCGCGCGTGGCACAGGACGCCTTGAGCGCCAGCCTCGCGCAGGACGAGACCGACTGCTGGATCGAGGGCCTCGAGCGCCTGCCCCGCGCGGAGGTCTCCCACGCGAGCGTGCTGCGGGCGCTCGACGAGGGACGCGCCGAACTCGCCGACCGTGCCCCCGCCTGAAGCGCTCGTGATCGACGCCTCGGCGCTCGTGGAAGCGCTGCTCGGCACCGATCTGGGTATCGAGGTTCGAGGGCGTATGCGCGGACACCAGCTGCACGCACCGGCGCACCTCGACGCGGAGGTGCTCTCAGCTCTCGGGCGCCTGCACAGGGCCGGCGAGCTGGCGCGCGCGGAGGTGACGACAGCGCTCCAGGCGCTCGTCGACGCGCCGATCCACCGCCACCCTCTCAGCACCCTGCTGCTGGGCGCATGGGAGCGACGCGAGAACCAACGGCTGGTGGACGCCCTCTATACCGAGCTCGCCACGGCGCTCGACTCGATCCCGATCCTCACAACAGACGCCCGCCTCGCCCGCGCCGACAAGCGCGCCGAGCTGATAGCGGCAGACACAACGTAGAAGGGCTCCGCTACCGCTCCGCCAGCGGGTCGCGTTGTGCGCCGGCCGCGCGGAAGTTGTGGGCCGCGCGGTCGGCGCCTACGACGCCGGTTTGGGGTTGGGTTTACTTCTTTTTCTTTGTCTTGTGGTGCTTGGGCTTGCTCTTCTTCTTCGCCGAGCACCCGGTGACGGCGATCTTGGTGCTCTGCTTGATCTGCGCGCCGTTTTGGCCGGTGAGGGTGGTGGGCATCGTGAGGCTTGTGCCGCACAGGTTGCCCTTCGCCTTCGCCGGCAGGACCGCGGTGAGGCCGGAGTGGGGTCCCTCGGGGAGCTTGAGCTCGAACGTGTCGATCGGGGCGTCCGGTATTGAGGCGAACGTGCTGCTCGTGACGCCGTGCTTGATGTCGATGCTGCCCGTCAGGTCGAGGGTGACGCCTTCGCCCTGCAGGATCACCACGAGGTCGGGGAACGCCGCGCCGCCGTGGGATACGAGGTACGCGGGGCCCGACACCGCACCCGAGAGGATCGGGGTCGTCGCGGTCGCTGTCCCGATGTTCGAGCCGCCGGGGCACCCTGCGGGGTTCGCGGCGAACGTCGCTTGCGGGCAGGCCTGCTGGATCGTCGTGAGCCGCGAGGGGAGCTGCTTGGGGAGACTCACCGCGACCGCGTGGAGGTTCGCCTGGCCGTTGCCCGAGGTGACCCTCACGTCGAGGCTCGCACCCTGCTTCTTGCTCGTGTTCGCTTGTGTTGAGACCTTGAATGTCGGCTTGAACGGGAGGGTCGCGCAGTTGGCGGCCTGGAAATGGTCGGCCGCGTTCACGCTTGCGCCTTGGGCGCTCGTGAGCGTTCCGCCTACCGTGAGCGGGTCACAGCTCGTCGGGTTGAATATGAACCCGGGACGGTCGATAGTCACGTTCACCTTCTTGATCAACAGCGGAACGCCCTGCAGGATCGTCGGCAACGCGTCGCTCACCACGCTGATCTGCGCGGTATGCGGATCCACGCTGATCGCGGCCCTGACCACGACGGTCCCGAGGTTGAACGGGCCGACCGCCGCGGGCACCACGATGCTCAGCCCGAACGGCGCGCCCTTATACGGGCCCGTGAGGAACACCTGGCCAGCCACGCTCACCGGCGTCGGCCCAGCGCCCGCTACCGCCGTGGTGTGCCCAATCAGGCTGCCCGCCCCGCAGGTGCCCTGGGCGGCCTGCGGCTCGGGGCAGCGTTCGACGCCGTTGAGGATCCCCAGCAGCCCCGGGGGAGTCGTGACCGTCACACCAGCGAGGTTCTGTTCCTGGTCACCCCGCGAGAACGTCGCAGAGAACGCGCTGAACGCACCCGCCTGGTTGTTGACCGTCCCCGCGCTGAAGACCGGTGCGAACCCATTCCCACAACCAGCGCCGCCAACACCTGAGGAGATCGCGAAGGAATCCGACGGCGTCGCGTCGTTGGCGTATGGCGAGGACCACGGCGTCAGATCCGTCGCGGTCGCGAACGTCCCACACAACGCGGGGTCACCAACGGCGCCCTGGCGCCACCGAAGAAATCGAGCTTCAGATCTTCAAACGGAAGCTGTGGGCTGTTATCGAGCACAGTCCGCAGCTGACCCGTCTGAGAGTCCAGTTCGACATGCAGGGCGACCTTCACCACGACACCTGTCTGCGGGTCCGACAGCCCTATATATAGCGCGATCAGCGACCCAAACGGATTATTACCCTGTTCAGCCAGATACACAAAACCCTTCACGGGATGATCGAGCACCGGCGTGACCGCTTCGACCGTCCCCACCTTCGATGCTTCCGGACACCCCGCCGGCTCCTGGCCGGACAGATCGACCTGCGCCGGCGAACACGCCCCAAGACCATTCGCAGAAGACGGATTCACCGTCATCCCCGCCGGCAATGTCACCACCGCGTTCTTCAACTCCGCCTCAGCCAACGCGTCGGACTGGTCGTTCTGGGCAGATGCAACTCGACATGCAACCCCGACGGCGTCGCCGCCGAACCCGTATCCGGCTGCACCAAGACCGTCGGCGTGAACCCAAGACGATTACAGCCTTCAAGGCCATACGGTTCACCCGACGCATCGCGCGTCAGGAAACTATCGGTGACGAAAACATCTGGTTCTTCCCAGCTGTCAGCGCTGGCCCCCACAGTCATCGGACCCGAGCACGACGTCGGCAGCGTCAGGAACGGCTCACGCGGAATATCAGACGAGTGCGGTTCGCCGGCGAAGTCTCCGACTTCTTCGCAGGTGCCATGCACCGATTCCAGCAGCGTCGAGCAACGCTGGATGTCGTGGCTGGGGTCACCCGGCACACCCCACAACGTGACCGTACTGCCAACTGTGGGCAACGCCCCGGGGGCGTTGTTCAAGATGCTTGAGACCCCATAGTCCGAGCCCGTGCGAATCGCTGTGTCGATATAAACATTAACATTGCTGATGCTGAAGCCAAACACGGCAGGTATACCCGCGGGCGTGACCATGTTGAACACAGATGCGTACGTCGGAGCGATACCCTCCCGCTTCGTAAGATCGACGACGGCGACCCCGACCTGCGAACTGGCCGGGCAGGTCACAGCGAGAGAAGAAGGGAAATTCGAATGGGCCAGCTCTTCAGGCGTGCACTTCGTCGTCGCGTTGGGATTCCCGATGAACCCTGCCGGCAGATCGACATGGATGTCCTTGGGAGCGCCATCAGGAGCCGGCTTGCCGTTTTCGAAGACCTTGTTGAGCTGGAACCCAATGGTCAAGTCGTAGGGATGCGATCCGGCTCTGGTATCCGGCGAGCCGTCCCGGTTCGTGAACGAGCCATCGAACCCAGACGCGCCGGTAACGAACCCAAACGCAGCGTGCGCCGAGCTTGCACCCCAAGCCCCGAAGGGCAGGAGCGCACTCGCCGCAAGCGCTACCAGCAATACCATCCGCCTTGTGAGTAGGGTGAAGAGCTTGGTCTGAGTGGTCATTGGATAGGTCACCTTCCGGCCCTCCGGTCGTTGTTGGCCCGCCTGGCCCTATTTGCTCTCTTTGCGCTCGCGCCATACCGCCGCCTTGCCTGCGCGACACATGCCGCCCGCTTACGCCTGGGCTTTGCTCGACACGCCCGCAACGCCCGCGCGAGCTTCTGCGCCCGCGACAGCGACCTGGTCTTCACCGCGACGGTCGGTGTAGACGCCGGGTTGCCAGTGCCGGAGAAGACACCTGACCCCAGAGCCTGTTCGCTGGGCTGACCCACCGCGGGTAACTTGCACGCTTCACCGCTGCAACCGGGCGCTGGGATTTCGTTCTGCGACGCCAGGCCACCGTCGACCTTCGCGTCGTACAGATCGAGGCTCTGATCGCCGTCCTGTGCGACGAGCGGATCGGATGTCGTAAAGAAAACATCTTCACCGATGGCGGACGCGTCGCGGAAGATCGAAGCATTGGGGCTCGTCCCTGAGGAGATCAACGAGACGCAGCCCTGCGCCTGCCCGCAGCTACCGATCCCATCGGGCTCGAACTCATACACGTCCCATTGGCCGTTTGAGTCCTGCGGCGCCAGCGCATCGAGACTGTTGAAGAACAGCCGACCGCTGTCGGAGAGGTAGCGCGGCATATAGTTGAAGATCTGCTCGCCACCTCCATGCGCTGGGGGCTGGCCGAGGAGCGAAGGCCCCACCGGCGCACCGCCACTCGGATTGCACGAGGCGCAGGTGAGTTTCCCCGAGCCACCCGCGGCGGCGTCATAGAGGTACACCTCGGCGCAATGCGCCTGCGGCAGTCCGCTGCCGTTGCGAGTGGCGTTACCGCACTGCGTACCGTTCGCCGCAAGGTTGTCATAACCGGTGAGGTCATTAAGCGACTGAAACGCCAGATAGCGACCATCGGGGGACACTACTGAAGTGGCATTCAGACCGATCGACAGTTGATACCAGTCGCCCAGATCTTCACCGTTGACAGCGGCGACAAAGGTAGTGATACCGTTGTGAGAGAGATAGAGGTTGCAGGTCAAGCCGGGCGAGGAAAATCCGTATCCCTGACAGTCACCCTGAGACGCACCGGGGGCGAGCACACCGTTGGCGACGAAGTAGATACGGGATCCGTCTTCGCTAGCGCCCATTACTCCTTGGACTTCGGCGCCGGCAGCCGGGGTGAGGTCGGTCAGTGTCCCACTGTTCACCTCATAGCGGTAAAGGTTGGTGCCACTGCCAGGGGCCGTGTCGTTGGTAAGTCCATTCGCAGCGTCATCGGTGAAGAACACTCGCGAGCCATCGCTGCTGGCCACCACAAATTCACCTCTACCGCCGGGCCCGGGGCCCTGGGTCGCATCGACCTGGACGGTCGTGCGTCCATCCTGGCGCAGGTAGAGGCGCTGAGAGCCAGATCCTTCTACCTGAAAGAAGATCCGCGAACCGTCGTCGGACACCGCATGGTTGTTGAGCACCGTGCCACGGCCCGAGGCTTCATTCGCGAAAGTAAAAGGAACACGGGCTTGGAGCGAAGCCGGCACAGGTGTTCCATCCGGCAGAATGCCCACCAGACGCACGGCGCCGGCGCTCCACTCGAAGAGATGTGGAAATTCTCCCTCCGGCGGCGAGTCGCCTGTGAGCTGAGCGTTCTCTTCGAAGACGACGTGACCCAGATCGGGTGAGCCGACAAAGCCGTAAACCACGGATGCCGAAGTGGCACTTGGGGGGGTGAGGTCGACCAGCTGGTAGGTGTTGGCGATGTTGTCGCGCAAGAACAGATTTATGTTGTGCGGCTCACCGGGAACAAGCGCCGGCTGATCCTGGCCATACGCACCCGAGCCGCCGCCGTTGATCAAGAGCGCCGTGGAGAGATCCTGCGAGAAGACCCTCATCGCGGGAAAGGGAATGAAGGAGCCAGGCGCCTGCGGCGGCAGCAGATTGCGGCTAGACCAGCCGCCCTGAGCGCGAGAGGCCAGATACGGAGAGACCACGGCGTCGCCGGTCTGCGCGCCGGCGAAGACCCCCGAGGAGGTGTAGGTGAAGGCGCTGCCGTCAAGGGCGCTCTGCCAGAACGCTTCGTTGTCACCGGGCGCCAGAACCGGGCTACCGTTTTTGTCGGGTGTACTGACTTGCTCGTACGCACGGCAGTCGGGCAGCGTCGCGGCGTCCCGCTGGGCGCGCATCGCGGCGTTAGGGCAGCCATCCACGCTGGCGCCGCCATTGGGCTGCGTCGTGAGCGTGCGATCGGGCCCGAGGGTCGTGCCGAGCGCGTTGTGCGCGACCACACGGTAGTGGTAGACCGTGCCCGCGAGCAGGCCCTGGATGCGACGACTAGCCTGGACATCGCCGACACCCGAACCGATATCCCGATCCGGGACGGGCGTATCGGCGCCATAGCCTGTGCTGGTGCCGTACTCGAAGTGGTAGGTCGTCTCCCCGCCATCGGGGTTGATGGCAGCGCGCAGTTCCGCGGTGGCGGAGGTGATTTCGGCCGCCGAAGTAGAGTCGACGGCAGGCGGGGTACCCGGGACTGTTTCATCGGCACCCGCGCTCGTCCCGTACGCGTTGGCTGCCCGCAGCCGGAAGTGGTAGGCCGTGCCTGGCGTCAGGCCGGAGATTTCAGCGTGAACGGCGACCGACTCTGAGCCCGAGGGCAGGATGTCGCAGGGGACTGTACCGCCGGCTGCATAGGGGTTGGGTTCGCCTGCGTTGTATTCGCCATCCGTCACGTAGTCGAAGCGGCAATCGCTGAGGGGTGTGTTATCGGGGTTGACAGTCCCGCTCAGCATCGCTGCGGTCGGGGTGCGATCGGCGGGCTGCCCGGTGGTGACATCGGAGGTACGGCCGAAGACCGCGACCTGGTCCGCGCCTGCGTTTGAGACGTACACTGTATCGTCGGCCGCATCGACGGCGAGAGCGCCGGCGCCGTTCAGTTCACCACCGGCTGCGAAGGTTTCAGCGGCGGTGCAGAAGTGTCCGCCCGAGGGATCGCACGTGGGCGCATAGCGAGCTATCTGTGCGCCGCCTTCATTGATATAGAGATCGTCGTTGGCGAGATTGACGGCCACACCAGCGGTACTGTTCAGTACAATCGAGCCGAGCAGATTGCCCGACGATGAGAACTTGGCCAGGCCGACGGCAGAGAAGTAGAGATTCTTGGCCGAATCAGCAGCAATGCCATCAGGCCCGGCGCCTTCGCCGGATGACCAGCCGCTGAGGAAGGACCCATCTTGGGCGAACTCGAACATGATGCCAAAGCCATCCAGCAAGCTTCCGGCATTGCTGTCTTCGGCATAAACCCAGAGATCGCCGGAAGTGTCAGTCGCGATACCAGTGATCCTCCTGCCAAAGGGGCCGGAGATCGGGAATGCCGCGGCGATGCCGTCGGTGGTCGAGATGTAGCTGCCGGCGGCCGAGAACTTGAGTACGAATGTCGCGCCACCTTCGCTGCGGTCGGCGATATAGACATCGCCCTCAGAGGGGCCACCGGAGTTATCGACGGCGATGGAGCTGGGTTCGTTGAGCTGCCCCGCGCCGGCGCCGGCAATGCCCACATGACAGCCGCTGGCGCAGGTCTGAAGCGCTTCGGTAGTGCCATCGGCGACACCCCACCCCCAGGCACGGATGAAGGCACCGGAGGCCGAGAACTCATCCACTCGATGGTTGCCGGTGTCAGCAACATACACATCATGGGTGCTGGAGTTCACGGCAACCCCGCTGCCACCCCTGCTTTCAGTGCGTGCAAGAAGTTCTAGCTGCCCATCGCCGGAGCCGGGTTCGCCGAAGGAGCTGGAGAAGACGTGGGTGTAGGAGGCCAGCGCAGGCGCCACAGTGAGGACGTACAGCACGGTCGCCAGCCCCACAACAACACATAGCCCCTGCAAAGCCTTCCTCATCCTCATCCTCGTTCCCTCCTCGTTGAGCATTGCTGTTTTGGGTGCTGCTGTTGCGGCCACAAGGGCCCGGTTCTCCCTGGTCATCACGCGGCTTCCTTGTGGTCGTGTGTGTGGATACGAATGGTCTGCGCGACCCGCAACCCCGTCGGGGTGAGAGTCCACGCGTTGGGCTCGCCCTTCATGTGACCCTCCCCCGTGTTGGTTGCAAGCCCCAAACGCTGAAGACGCGCCAAGAGCTTTGAAATCTGACCCTGATCTGAAACCCCAGCCCGCTCACCGACACCGCGGTTCGATATGCCCGGCTCCCCGGCGATCACCTCCAGGACACGGACCGTGCGGTAGGTGAGGCGCATCGGGATCCCCGCAAGCGGATCACCGTGCTCGCTCTCCCCCTCCACGTCCTTCTCGTCTTTGGCGGCGTTGGAGTCCTTGCGCGCCGCGCGCTTCACCGCACCATGCGCGGGTCGCGAGTGCTCCTTGCGCGCCGCGGCAGGACCCATATACGGCGAAACGATCATCCCCATCAAATCCCCCATCAACCCCGTGAGCGGCTCACTATCACGGCGCAACAACCGCGCATAGACCAGCGCAAAACCGGCTCCCACGAGACCCTCGGCTGTCAGCGACGGGCACTCTGCGCCGCGCTGACTCTCACCCCGCCCCACATCCACGAACTGGGCGAGGCCGGCGAGGATCTCTTCGCGACGCTCGAGCACAGTCTGCGAACCACGCAGCGCCTGGACCACACAAACCCGCGCGAGGACCGGCTCGCGGTCAAAGAACGAAAGGATCGCCCACAACCCACCCCGAACCCGCTCACGCCACACCAAACCATCAAGCCCCGCCGCAGCGATCTCCCCACGAATACCCTCGACAACACTCTCCAACGCGGCGAGGAGGCACTCCTCGCGGTTGGCGAACAGTTCATAGAACGTCCGCCGCGAAACCCGCGCGCGGTGCGTGATATGCGCGACCGTCGCCTGCGAATACCCCAGCTCCTCCACAGCCCGCACAGCCGCCGCCAACAACCGCGAACGCTGAATCTCCGCGACATGCGGATGCGAAACCCCATCCCCACCCAGCAACACACCCGACGCACCAGGCGCCTGCCCGGCGACCCTCGCGCGTGTACCCGTGCGCGAGGCGGCCATCAACCGGCCCTCCCACACAGGGCACGGCCCGCAGGCCGACCGAAACTAGCCCTTAGAGGACTGGACCCCGGCCAAGAGAGAGAGAGAGAGAGAGAGTGCTTCAGAGACGCTGAAGCATCTAGTTACGCCCCCTGTTGGGGTCACAACCAGTCCCGGCACGCCTGTCCTGAACGAACTCACGCGAAACACGTCTCCCTCATCACTCGGCCCAGCACCCCTCCCAAAACAATCCCCTGCAAGCTTGCAATCGATCCAGAAGACCCAATCCCAAACCAAACCTATTTTGTTGGCAACCCCACAAGGGGACACCCAAGACAAGGACACTATACACATAACCCTGACCCAATTGCAACCCCCAACAAGAAACGCCGTGTGCAGGCAAGCACAAACAGCCCTCACGCCCACGCGCCGACCCACGGACCACGCACGCCGCGCGGCGGCCGGAGGCCGCCTCCTTCCCCACTCAACCCGCTGGCGCCGCAAAACGCGCGCATGGCGGCATTCCCCATTCGCCCGACCTCAATTCCCCAATTGCCCGCGTGCCATTCCCCAATTGTCCGGGTTTTCGGGTAGCCTGTCGGCACCGTGCCGGGCAAGCTCATCGACAGGCATCTCCGCTCGACGGTCGTCGAGGCGCTGAGCGAAGCGCGGGCCGTGTGCCTGTTGGGCGCGCGGCAGTCGGGCAAGAGCACCCTCGCCCGCGCGATCGCCGCGCGCGAGCACCCGGCGGAGTATCTGACCCTCGACGACGAGGCGACCCGCCGCGCGGCGCTGGAGGACCCGACGGGGTTCATCGCGAGGGTGTCGGGGCCGGCGGTGATCGACGAGGTGCAGCGGGCGCCCGATCTGATGCTGGCGATCAAGGAGCGCCTGGACACGAACAACGCGCGCGGACAGTTCCTGCTCGCCGGCTCCGCCAACATCCTCACGCTGCCAAGCATCGCGGACGCGCTGCCGGGCCGCGTGGACTACGTGCGGCTGTGGCCGTTCTCCCAAGGCGAGCTGGAAGGGCGGCGCGAGAGCTTCATCGACCGCCTGCTCGCGGGAGAGATACCGCACATCGACGACGCGCCCGTCGGTCGCGAGGCATACGCCGCGCGAATCGTGACCGGCGGCTTCCCCGACGCCCAGGACCGCCGCGCGCGCGGACGCGCGCGTTTCTTCGAGAGCTACGTCGCCTCGATCCTCGGCCGCGACCTGCAGGACCTCGCCGACGTGCGCGACCCCGCCGGCATCGGGCGCCTGCTGGCGCTGCTCGCGACCCGCTCCGCGAGCCTCGTGAACTCGCGCGCCCTAGCGGGCGAGCTCGGCATCGACCACAAGACCGTGACTAGCCACACGCGGATACTGGAGAACCTGTTTCTCCTCACACGCCTGGCGCCCTGGCACACAAACCTCGGCAGCCGTCAGATCAAGACACCCAAGATCCACCTCACCGACACGGGACTGCTTGCCCACCTCACGAACCTCAGCGCCGAGCGGCTCGCCGCCGAGAGCACACTCGCGGGCCCGATCTTCGAGACCTTCGCCGCGATGGAGCTCGCCCGCCAGCGCGACTGGGCACAAACCCAACCCTCCCTCTTCCACTACCGCGATAAGCAGCAGCGCGAGGTCGACATCATCCTCGAGCTCGGCAGCGGCGAGGTCGCAGGAGTCGAGATCAAAACCGCCGCCGGCGTCAAAGCCAAAGACTTCGCGGGACTCCGCCACCTGCGCGATCAGCTCGGACCGCGCTTCACCGCCGGAGTCGTGCTTTACACCGGCAAGCGAACCCTCAGCTTCGGCGAGCGGCTTGCGGCCGTGCCGCTGTCTGGGTTGTGGGCTTAGCGCCTCGAGGAGGCGTAGAACCAACTCGCGTGAACGACAGGGAAGGGCTCCGCTACCGCTCCGCCAGCGGGTCGCGTCGTGTGCGCCGGCCGCGCGGGGGTTGAGGGCCGCGCGGCCGGTCGCCAACAACGCCGGATGTCTTCGGCCTACTTCTTGCTGCGGTTGTGCTTGGCCTTTCCGTGCCTCTTCTTGGCCGTCTTCTTCTTGGTTTTCGCACAACCTGTGACGGCGATCTTGGTGCTCTGCTTGACGACGGCGCCGTTCTGGCCGGTGAGGGTGGTGGGCATCGTGAGGCTCGTGCCGCATAGGTTCCCCTTCGCTTTTGCCGGTAGGACCGCCGCGAGGCCGGAGTGCGGGCCCTCGGGGAGCTTCAGCTCGAAGCTCGAGATCGGGACGTCCGGGACGCTGTTGAACGTGCTGCTCGTGACGCCGTGCTTGATGTCGATGCTGCCCACCAGGTTCAACGTGACGCCTTCGGCCTGCAACACCACCACCACATCAGGGAACGCGGCGCCACCATGCGAGACCAGATACGCCGGGCCCGTCGCAGGTGCTGCGATGACCGGTGTCGTCGCTGTCGCCGTCCCGATGTTCGACCCCGCCGGACACGCCGCGGGGTTCGCGTTGAACGTCACAGCAGGACACGCCTGCTGAATCGTCGTAAGCCTCGACGGCAACTGCTTGGGGAGACTCACCGCAACACCACGAATGTTCGCCTGTGCGCCCTGCGGGTAACCCACCCTCACGTCGAGGCTCGCACCCTGCTTCTTACTCGTGTTCGCCTGTGTGGAGACCTTGAACGACGGCTTGAACGCGAGGGTCGCGCAGTTCGCGGCCTGGAAATGGTCGGAGAGCTGTGCGGTTGCGCCCTGTGCGCTCGTGAGCGACCCACCCACGGTGAGCGGGTCACAGCTCGTCGGGTTGAATATGAACCCGGGGCGGTCGATAGTCACGTTCACCTTCTTGACGAGCAGCGGGACGCCCTGCAAGATCGTCGGCAAGGGGTCGCTCACCACCGTGATCTGAGCGGTATGCGGATCCACGTTGATCGCGGCCCTGACCACGACGGTCCCGAGGTTGAACGGTCCTACCGCAGCGGGCACCACGATGCTGAGCCCAACGGCGCACCCTTATACGGGCCCGTCAGGAACACCTGGCCCCCGACACTAACGGGGGTCGGCCCAGCGCCCGCGACAGCCGTGGTGTGCCCGATCAGGCTACCGGCGCCACACGTGCCCTGGCTGGCCTGCGGTTCGGGGCACCGTTCGACACCCTTGAGGATCCCCAGCAACCCCGGGGGAGTCGTGACCGTCACACCAGCGAGGTTCTGTTCCTGGTCACCCCGCGAGAACGTCGCCGAAAACGCGCTGAACGCGCCGGCCTGGTTGTTGATCGTCCCTGCGTTGAAGACCGGCGCAAACCCGTTGCCGCAACCCACGCCGCCTACACCGGAGGAGATCGCGAAGGAATCCGACGGCGTCGCGTCGTTGGCGTACGGCGAGGACCACGGCGTCAGATCCGTCGTCGTGCTGAACGTCCCGCACGACGCGGGCGTCACCAGTGGCGCGCGCGCCCCACCGAAGAAATCGAGCTTCAGGTCTTCGAAGGCAGCTGTGGCGTGTTATCGAACACGGTTCTGAGCTGCCCCGTCTGCGGGTCCAGTTCGACATGACCCGCGAGCTTCACGACGATCCCGGTCTGTGGGTCCGAGAGGGCGATGTAGATCGCGATCAGCGACCCGAACGGGTTATTGCCCTGTTCAGCCAGATACACAGAGCCCTTCACCGGGTGATCGAGCACCGGTGTGATCGCTTCGACCGTCCCCACCTTCGACGCTTCCGGACACGACGCCGGTTCGGGGCCGGACAGTTCGACCTGCCCCGGCGAACACGCCCCAAGACCGTTAGCCGAGGACGGGTTGACCGTCATCCCCGTCGGCAACGTTACAACCGCGTCCTTCAACTCCGCCTCAGCCAGCCCTTCGGGATTGCCGTTCTGAGGTAGATGCACATCGACATGCAACCCTGACGGCGTCGCCGCCGAGCTCGTATCCGGCTGCGCCGCGATCGTCGGCGTGAACCCAAGACGATTACACCCTTCAAAACCAACCTGTTCACCCAGACCGTCATGCGTGACGAAGCTGTCCTGCACGAATACCCCCGGTTCCTGCCAGCTGTCCGCGCTGGCCCCCACCGCCTGCGGCCCCGCACACGACGTCGGCAACGTCAAGAACGGCTTACGCGGAATATCCGATTCATGCGGTTCGAGACTGAGGCCTGCTCCCTGTTCGCAGTCGCCACTCACCGATTCCAATCCATACAGCCCCGGGCAGCGCTGGATGTCGTGGCCGGGATCGCCCGGCACACCCCACAACATGAGCGTGCTTCCGACCGTCGGCAGCCCTCCAGGGGTATTGTTCAAAAGACTTGAGACCCCATAGTCCGAGCCGCTGCGAATCGCCGTATCGATATAGATGTTGACGCCCGCGACGTCGAAGCCGAGCACGGCGGGTGTGCCCGCTGGCGCAACCATGTTGAACACCGACGTATACTCGGGAGCTACGCCTTGACTCAGCGCCAGATCGAGGAGGGCGACCCCGACCTGCGAGCTGACCGGACAGGTCACGGCGGGCGATGCGGGCGCCGCACTCCGAGTCAGCTGTTCGGGCGTGCACTTGGTAGTCGCGTTCGCGTCCCCGATGAACCCCACGGGCAAATCGACCCGGATGTCCTTGAGAGCGCCGTCGGGAGCCGGCTTGCCAATGTCACTGAACGCCTGGTTGAGCTGGAACCCGATGGTCACGGCGTAGGGATGCGAGCCGGCCCTGGTGTCCGGCGAGCCGTCCTGGTTCGTGAACGAGCCGCCGAAGCCCGCCGGGCCGGGAACGAACCCGAACGCGGCGTGTGCCGCGCTCGTGCCCCACACACCGAAGAGCATGGACGCACTTGCCGCGAGCAACGCCAGTCGCCGGGGGCGCGGCGCGGAGAACTTGGTTTGAGTGTTCATTGGGTAGGTCACCTGCCGGCCCTCCGGTGGTTGCGGGTTCGCCTGGCCCTCGTGGTCGTCTTGGTTTTTCTGGTGGCGCCGGTGCCGTATCTACGCTTGGCCTGCGCGACACATGACGGGCGCCTGCGCTTGGGCTTGCTCCTGCACATCTTCAGCGCCTGCGCGAGCTTCTGCGCACGCGTCTGCGGCTTGCGCTTTGCGGCGACAATGGGAACGGGCGGAGCGAGGTTGCCCTGACCCGAGATACCACTCGAGCCAGGCGCCTGTTCAACTGGCTGACCCGAGACGGGCGGCTTGCATGCTTCACCGCCACACCCCGCCGTAGGCAGCGCGTTCTGCGGTGCAAGACCGCCGTCGGCCTTGGCGTCGTAGAGATCGAGGCTCTGGTCGCCGTCCTGCGCGACAAGCGGATCCGACGTCGTGAAGAACACGTCATCGCCGGTGACCGAAGCATCGCGAAAGATCGAGGCATCGGGGCTCGTTCCCGCGGAGATCAATCCAACGCAACCCTGCGCCTGCCCGCAGCTGCCGACCCCGCCGGGCTCGTACTCATACACATCCCACTGACCGTTGATGTCCCAAGGGACGAGCGCATCGAGGCTGTTGAAGAACACTCGGCCGCTGTCAGAGAGATAGCGCGGCATGTAGCTGGGCATGTTGTCGCCACCCGCGATGTTGTAAAAACTCAAATAATCACCCGTGTCTCCATTGGGGGTGGCGATGAGCGAGGACACGCCGGAGAGCCACCGCTCGGATTGCACGAAGCGCAGCTGAGCGTCCCGGCAGCACCTGTGGCAGCGTGGTAGAGATACACCTCGGCGCAACGCAGCCGCGTACCGCAGGTCACGCCGTTAGTCGCAAGATTGTCATATCCGGTGAGGCTGTTGAGCGAGCCGAACGCAAGATAGTGACCGTCATGGGACACCACGGACGTGCCGTTCAAGCCGCTTTCCCGCTGATACCAATCGCCGAGATCTTCGCCGTTAACAGCGGCGATGAAAGTCGTGACGCCGTTGTGCAGGAGATACAGGCTGCATGTCTGCGAAAAGCTGTCCACACGATGGCAATCGCCTGGGGACGCGCCGGGGGCGAGCACTCCGTTCGCGACGAAGTAGACATAGGAGCCGTCGTCGCTGGCGCCCATCACTCCCTGCACTTCGGCGCCGGCAGCAGGAGTGATATCGCTTAGGGTCCCGCCGTCGGCGTCATAGCGGTAGAGGTTGTTTCCGCTGCCAGGAACCGTGTCCCCGGTGAGTTCCCGGAGCCGTCATCGAGGAAGAATGCCTGCGAGCCGTCGCTGCTGGCAAACACGAATTCGCCTCCGCCTCCTGACCCGGGGCCGCGCGACGCATCGATCTGGACAGTAGTCGCTGCATTCTGACGCAGATACAGACCTATCTGCCCATGACGTTCATCTCCCGTGGCTTCGAAAACTTCGAAGAAGACCCGTGAGCCATCGTCGGACACCGCGTGGTCGTCGAGGATCCTTGAGTGACTCGAAACGTTAGCCGCATAGGTGATGGGGAGGCTGGCATCAAGCGAACCCGACACGGGGTTGCCGTCGGGCAGAATTCCCACCAGACGCACGGCGCCCGCGCTCCATTCGTAGAGATTTGGGTGTTCTCCCGCCGGCGGGGAGTCGGCAGTAAGCCGACTGTTCTCCAAGAAGACGACATGACTGAGGTCGGATGAGCCGGCATAAGAGCTAGTTTGCACCGGCGCCGGGGTGGCGCTCGGAGGCGTGAGATTGATCAGCTGATAGGAGTTGGTGCTGTTATCGCGCAGGAAGAGATTTATGTGGTGCGGCTCACCCGGCACAAGCGCCGGCTGGTCCTGTCCATAGCTCCCCGAACCACCGCCGTCAATCAGGAGTCCCTTGGTGAGATCCTGCGAGAAGATCGTAATCTCAGGGAACGGGAGGAAAGAGTCGGGCGCCTGTGAGGGCAGCAGGTTGCGACTGGACCAGCCATCCTGGCCGCGTGCGGCAAGGTATGGAAAGAACAAGGCTGCGCTGGCCTGCGCATCGGCGAAGATCCCCGAGGAGGTGTAGGTGAAGGCACTGCCGTCAGGCGAAGCCCGCCAATAGTGTTCATTGTCACCAACACCCAGGATTGGGCTGCCGTTCTTATCCGGCGGGCTGACCTGCTCATAGGCGCGGCAGTCGGGCAACGACGCGGCGTTCTGCTGGCCGCGGATACCGGCGTTGGGGCACGCGTCGGTGCCGGTGCCGCTGCTGGGCTGCGTCGTGAACGTGCGATCGGGCCCGAGGGTCGTGCCGAGCATGTTCCGCGCGACCACACGGTAGTGGTAGACGGCGCCTGCGAGCAGGCCCTGCACGCGACGATTGACCTGAACGTCGCCGGCACCAGAGCCGATGTCAGCATCCGGTGCTGGCGCCGAGGCGCCGTAGCTGATGCTGGTGCCGTACTCGAAGTGGTAGGTCGTATCGCCGCCCCCGGGGTTGATCGCGGCGCGCAGTTCCGCTGTCGCGGAGGTGACTTCGGCCGCCGACGTGGAGTCAACTGCGGGGGATGTCCCCGGGACTGTTTCATCACCGCCGAAGCTCGTGCCATAGGCGTTGGTCGCCTGCAGACGAAAGTGGTAGACCGTCTCTGGCGTCAGACCGGCGATTTCGGCGTGGACGGCGACCGGCCCCGAGCCCGAGGGCAGAGTGTCGCACGGGAGGCTTCCTCCGGCGGCATACGGATCGGCTTCGCCCGCGTGGTATTCAGCGTCGGTGACGTAGTCGAAGTGACAGTCGCTGACGGATGTGTTGTCAGGGTTGACGGTCCCGCTCAACATAGCGGTGGTCGGGGTGCGAGCGGGGGGCTGCCCCGTGGTGACATCAGGGGTCCGGCCAAAGACCGCGATCTGGTCGGCGCCGATGTTGGACACATACACGCTGTCATCGCTTGAATCGACGGCGAGTGCTTCAGCGCCGTGCAGTTCACCTCCAGCGGCGAAGGTTTCAGAGGCGGTGCAGAAAGTCCCACCGGAGGGATCGCACGAAGGCGTGTAGCGAGCGATCTGTTCACCGCGTTCGTCGATATACAAGTCGTCGCTGGCGAGGTTGACAGCCACGCCGGCAGTCGCGCTAAGGCTGATCGTACCGATCAGGTCGCCTGAGGGCGTGAACTTAATACCATCGAAATAGAAACTCCTGGTAGAGTCGATCGCGATGCCAAGGGGCCGACCAGAGCCGAGAGGAGGCGAGTCCGTGACGAACGAGCCATCCTGGGCGAACTCGAACACGATAGCGGAACTCGAATAGACCCAGAGATCGCCTGAGGTGTCGGTTGCGATACCGGCGATCGCTTGATCGCCAAAGGGACCGGAGATCGGAAAGAGCGCACCGCTGCCGTCATTGGTCGAGAGATAATTGCCGGAGGCCGTGAACTTGACGACGAATGTTGAGCTGCCGGCGCGATCGGCGACATACACGTCGCCCTCGGAGGGACCGCCGGAGTTATCCACCGCGATGAAGTTGGGTTCGTTGAGCTGCCCCGCACCCATGCCTGCGATACCGGCGTGACAACCGCTGGTGCATGTCTGCAGCGCTTCGGTGGTGCCATCCGCGACACCCCACCCCCAGGCGCGGACGAACCCGCCCGACGCCGAGAACTCATCCACGCGATGGTTGCCGGTATCGGCGACATATACGTCGTGCGTGCTCGAGTTGACGGCAACGCCGCTGCCTCCCCGGGAGGGAGGGAGAAAGATTTCACCCCGGAGTTCCATCTGGCCATCGCTCGAGCCCGCTTCGCCGAACGAGCTGGAGAAGACGTGGGTGTAGGTCGCCAGCGCAGGCGCGGCGACCAGCATCGTCAATGCAACGACGAGCACCACGACAGCACACAACCCTTGCAAAGCCTTCGTCAACCTCATCCTCGTTCCCTCCTCGTTGGGCACAACGGCTACGGCCACAAAGGCCCGGTTCTCCTTGGTCATCACGCGGCTTCCTTGTGGTCGTGGGTGTGAATACGAATGGTCTGCGCGACCCTCAACCCCGTCGAGGTGAGAGTCCACGCGTTGGGCTCGCCCTTCATGTGACCCTCCCCCGTGTTGGTTGCAAGTCCCAAACGCTGCAAACGCGCGAGGAGCTTTGAAATCTGACCCTGATCTGAAACACCGGCCCGCTCACCGACACCGCGGTTCGATACCCCCGGCTCACCGGCGATCACCTCCAACACACGCACCGTGCGGTAGGTGAGACGCATCGGGATCCCCGCCAGCGGATCGCCGTGCTCACTCTCCCCCTCCGCGTCCTTCGCGTCTTTGGCGGCCTTGGAGTCCTTGCGCGCCGCGGGCTTCACCGCACCGTGCGCAGGGCGCGAGTGCTCCTTACGCGCCGCCGCGGGACCCATATACGGCGAAACGATCATCCCCATCAAATCCCCCATCAACCCCGTGAGCGGCTCACTATCACGGCGCAACAACCGCGCATAGACCAGCGCAAAACCGGCTCCCACGAGACCCTCAGCTGTCAGCGGCGGACATTCAGCGCCACGCTGGCCCTCCTCACGCCCCTCATCGATAAACGCGGCGAGCCCGGCGAGGATCTCTTCACGGCGCTCCAACACAGTCTGCGAACCCCGCAGCGCCTGCACCACACACACCCTTGCCAGCACCGGCTCGCGGCCAAAGAATGAGAGGATCGCCCACAAGCCACCCCGCACCCGCTCACGCCACACAAGCCCATCCAGCCCCGCCGCGGCGATCTCCCCACGAATACTCTCGACAACACTCTCGAGCGCGGCGAGGAGGCATTCCTCGCGGTTGGCGAACAGTTCATAGAACGTCCGCCGCGAAACCCGCGCGCGGTGCGTGATATGCGCGACCGTCGCCTGCGAATACCCCAGCTCCTCCACAGCCCGCACAGCCGCCGCCAACAACCGCGAACGCTGAATCTCCGCGACATGCGGATGCGGAACACCATCCCCACCCGGCAACACACCAGACGCACCCGGTGCCTGCCCAGCGCCCCTCGCGCGTGTACCCGTGCGCGAGGCCATCAGGCGGCCCTCCCACACAGGGCATGGCCCGAAGGCCGACCGGAACTAGCCCTTAGAGAGCTGGACCCCGGCCAAGAGAGAGAGAGAGAGAGAGAATGCTTCAGAGACGCTGAAGCATCTAGTTACGCCCCCTGTCGGGGTCACAACCAGTCCCGGCACGCCTGTCGAAAACGACCTCACGCGAAACACCACTCCCTCATCACTCGGCCCAGCACCTCTCCCAAAACAATCCCCTGCAAGCTTGCAATCGATCCAAGGGACCCAATCCCAAACCAAACCTATTTACGTCGGCAACCCCATACGGGGACACCAAGACAAGGACACTATACACATAACCCTGACCCAATTGCAACCCCCAACAAGAAACGCCGTGTGCAGACGAGGACAAACAACCTCACACCACGCATCGATCCACGGACCGCGCACGCCGCGCGGCGGCCGGAAGGCCGCCTCTCCCCTCCTTAACGACAGCCGGCTGGCGCTGCCCTCGGCGTGACGCCGCCTCACCAGGGCGCGCGGAGACCCTCGAACATCGGGAAGTGGCGCACGTTGAGCGTCCACAGCTCGAGGTCGTTGACGAGCGCGGAGGCAGCGATGCAGTAGTCGACCGCGTCGATCCCGGAATGGCCGCGCGCGTAGCGCCGCGCGAGCACGTCCGCCTCCTCGGCGACGGCGGCGTTGACCGTCAACCAGCGCAGCGCCCCTCCGAGCGCATCGGTGGCGCGCCGCTCGGCCGGGCGCATGCCGATCGAGAGCTCGATCCTGCTGAGCACCGAGGCGGCCACGACCTCTTCGCGCTCGAACGCCGAGCGCAGCAGCTCCCGCGCGGGCTCCACCCCCCGCAGATAGTCCACGAGCACAGAGGTGTCGGCAAGCGCGCTCACCCGCTCGTGCGAAGCCTGCGCGCGGTGCCCGAGCGAACCCGCTCCACGAACGCCGCGCCGCCCTCCTCGCGGTCGGCCCACCCACCGAATGCGCTATCGAGCAGGCGCAGCCGATCGGACCCCGACACCGCCTCATAGTGCTCATCCAGAGCACGGCGCACGAGCTCGGCCAGTGACCGACCGCTGCTGGCGGACTCATCGCGCAGGCGAAGATACTGAGCGTCGGTCAGCGTGACCTGGGTACGGTGCATAGTGATGTAATGCTACATCACTTGATGGGCGCAGCGGAGCTGGGAGGGCGCTACGGGTGTGAGGGCGAGCACAAACTACGGCGCGGGCAGCTCCGCGGGGGCGCCGTACTGCGCCAGACACTCCGGCAGCGCCACGCTGCCATCCTCGCGCTGGCCGTTCTCCAGCAGCGCGATCAACGTACGCCCGACCGCCACGGCGGTGCCGTTGAGTGTGTGCAGGGTCTCGGTGCGCTTCTCCCTGCGAGCGCGAATGTCAAGGCGCCGCGCCTGGTAGTCGGTGGTGTTGGAGCACGAGGTCAGCTCGCGGTAGCGACCCTGGCTGGGGATCCAGGCCTCGCAGTCGTACTTCTTGGCGGCGGAGTTGCCGAGGTCGGTGAGGGCGATGTTGACCACGCGGTAGGGCAGCTGCAGCGCCTGGAGGATCTCCTCCTCGATGCCCAGGATGCGCTCGTGCTCAGCCGTCGACTCCTCGGGCGCGACGAAGCTGAACATCTCGACCTTGTCGAACTGGTGTACGCGGAAGATGCCGCGCGTGTCCTTGCCCGCGGCGCCCGCCTCGCGGCGGAAGCAGGGGGAGAAGCCCGCATAGCGCCGGGGGAGGGTCTCGGCGGGAAGAATCTCCTCGGCGTGCAGCGAGGCGAGCGCGACCTCCGAGGTGCCTACGAGGTACAGCTCGTCCTCGGGCAGGTGGTAGATCTGCTGCTCGGTGTCGGGCAGGAAGCCGGTGCCGTAGAGCGCCCGCTCGCGTACGAGCACCGGCGGGATCACGGGCTCGAAGCCGTGGCCGCGCAGGAGCTCCAGCACCCAGCGCACGAGCGCCAGCTCCAGCATCACGAGGTCGCCCTTCAGGTAGGCGAAGCGCGCGCCCGAGAGTGCGGCGGCGCGATCCATGTCGATCCGCGGGCCCGCCAGCTCGAGGTGGTCGCGGGGCTCGAAGGACGTGCGCGGAACCTCGCCCACTTCGCGCACCAGCTCGTCCTCGGGGCCCGGCGCGGCCGTCGGGTCGGGCAGATTCGGCAGGGGGGCCAGCGCCTGCTGCAGGGACTCCTGCGCGGCGCGCGCCTGCTCCCCCAGCTCCTTGACCTCGGCGCTGAGCTGCTTCATCTCGCCAAGCGCCTGGCCGGCGTCCTCGCCGCTGCGCTTGGCCTGGGCAATCTGCTCGGAGCGCGCCTTCTGCTCGGCGCGCAACTCCTCCGCGCGATTCGTGGCCGCGCGCCACTGCCGGTCGAGGTCGAGGATCGCGTCGATCGCCTCAGCGAGCCTGGGATCCCTGCGCGCAAGCGCGGCCTTGACGGCCTCCGGTTCTTCGCGGATCAGCTTGAGGTCGAGCACGCCAGGTCCGGCGGCCCTACTTCGTCGACAGCGTGATGTTCGTGGTGGGCACCTTCGGCGCCTGCAGCCCCGAGTACTGCGCAAGGAAGGCCGCGACCGCCTTCGCGTCGTCGCCGACGACGATGTTCTCGGGCATGATCGCGCCGGAGAAGCCGCCGTTGCGGATCGCGAAGAGGGCCTGTTCGACGTTCTCCTTGCGCACGTTGAAGTTGGGGCCGTTGGTGCGCAGGCGGTCCTTGATCGACGTCGCGGAGCCCTGCGCGCCGACGACGGAGAGCGTGTGGCAGCCCGAGCAATGGTCGCGGAAGAGCACCGCGCCGCGGTAGTAGGGGTTGGAGCTCGACAGCGAGATCGCCTGCGAGCCGCACCCCCCGGCGAGTACCGCCGCGGCGAGCAGCAGCGCGACGCCGGCGATGATCTTCAGAGGAGCCGTCATGCGCGGCGGAATATATAGCCCCGCCTCGCCCCCCTGCGCTGTGCCGGGTCCTTGAAAAGCAGGAGGGACCCCGCAAGGGGGCCCAACGGGTTCGCGCAGCTCAGAACCCATGCGCCGTTTCGGCCGCGCGCAGCGCGAGGAATACGACAACGAGCGACGAGAGCGCCATCACCCCCATCTCGCGGCGCACTATGGCGGCGACGAGCGCCTGCTGCTCTGGCTCGGGCAGCAGTCCTACCGCCTGCGCGTCGGGGAGCTCGCGCTGGTCGAGGATCGTCTGCGCGGAGGCGACGCGCAGCTGCTCGGCGACGAATCCCACCGCTAGGGGCAGCAGCGCGTAGAGGTAGAAGAGGCCTTCGCTGGGGTTGTGGCCGAGCGCCGCGAGCACGCCCACGCCGAGCGCGTAGAGGAGCGCCCCGACCTGGCCCACGCGCAGCGCGATCCAGAAGCCGCGGCTGGCTTCGTGGCGGTACCAGCGCCAGCCCCCGAGCAGCATCGGCACGGCGTTGAGGACGGCCAGCGCGAGCGCGCCGGCCACGACCGCGCCGTTCACCCTCTCGCGCCGATCGTCACTATGTAACAGTCTGCCACAAGCGGTGATATAACAGCGCCGGTGCTCCGCTCATACCTTCCGGCGATCGTCTTCCTTGTTCTCGGCGGTGCCGTGGGTGGCGCATTTGCGGTGCTGAACTCCGTGCTGGGGCCGCGCCGGGTGGTGGCGAGCAAGCAGGATCCGTATGAGTGCGGGCTGCCCTCGGAGATCAAGCAGGGGATGCGCTTTGGGATCAGCTTCTACTTGATCGCGATGCTGTTCATCCTGTTCGACATCGAGGTCGTCTTCCTCTACCCGATCGCGGTGGAGCTGCGCGCGTACGGGGGCTATGCGCTCGCGGAGACGGTGACGTTCATCGTGCTGCTGTTTGTGGCCTTTGTGTACGTGTGGCGCAGAGGGGCGCTCGAGTGGAAGTGAAGCGGGAGCCCATCGACGGCGAGGCGCTGCGCGTGCGGCGGCTGAACGCGCGCCAGCTGTTGCGCGGCGGGGAGCTTGAAGGGCTGAACCACCCCGCGCAGCTGGAGGGCGCCGAGCTCGAACGCTACGTGGAGGAGCGGGTGCTGACGACGACGCTCGACCGCGCGGTGGCGTGGGCGCGCTCGAACTCCTTCTTCCCGCTCGGCTTTGGGCTGGCGTGCTGCGCGATGGAGCAGTTCCACGCCGCGGGGCCGCGCATGGACATCGCGCGCTTTGGCTTCGAGGCGTTCCGCGCCTCCCCGCGCCAGGCCGACCTGATCATCCTCGCGGGGCGCGTGTCGATCAAGATGGCGCCGATCATCCGCCGCCTGTATGACCAGATGCTCGAGCCCAAGTGGGCGATCTCGATGGGCGCGTGCTGCAGCTCGATGGGCGTGTTCAACAACTACGCGCTCGTGCCGGCGGATAAGTTCCTGCCGGTCGACGTGCACGTCCCCGGCTGCCCGCCGCGCCCGGAGGCTTTGATGCACGGGATCCTGAAGCTGCGCGATCTGGTGCAGGACCACCCCGACACGAGCTGGCGCGAGCGCTACGGCGCGGTCGGCACCGAGGAGATCGTCCCCGACGCCGCGCCCGACACCGCCGCGAACGCGCCCCGCGCGGGAGCCCCCGGTGCCTGACGCGACGGGGTTGGAGCTGATCGCCCAGGAGCTGCGCGAGGCCGAGGGCGAGGGCGTGGTGCGCGAGACGCTGTTTTTCCGCGAACGCGCGACCCTCAGCGTCGACCCGACCGCGATTCGCCCCGTGTTGGAGCACCTGCGCGGCAAGGGCTACGCCTTCATGGCGAGCCTGCACGGCGTGGATCACTACCCCGAGGAGCCGCGCCTGGGCGTGGTGTACGAGCTGCTGGACATGAACAGCGTGGACCGCCTCACCGTGAAGCTGCGCGTGCCCGTCGACGCGCCGGAGGTCCCCTCGGTGACCCCGGCATGGCCGACGGCCGATCACCAGGAGCGCGAGGTGTATGACATGTTCGGCGTGGTGTTCGCGGGCCACCCCGACCTGCGGCGCATCCTGATGCCCGAGGACTACGAGGGCCACCCCCAGCGCCGCGACTTCCCGGTGGGCGGTGAACCGGTGATCTTCACCTACAACGAACCGGCGAGATGAGCGTGACGTGAGCGCGCACGCAACCCTCCCCACGGGCGTGACCGTCGAGCCGAGCGAGCGCAGCCAGGAGCTGTTGACGCTCAACTTCGGCCCCCATCACCCGGCGACGCACGGGGTGCTGCGGCTGCTCGTGACGCTCGAAGCCGAGGTCGTGCGGGACATCAAGCCGATCGTCGGCTACGTGCACACGGGCATCGAGAAGACCGCCGAGGACAAGGCCTACTGGAAGGTGATCCCGGTGGTCGAGCGGATGGACTACCTCTCTTACTACTTCAATGCGATGGCCTACGTCGGCGCGGTCGAGGCGCTCCTGGAGGTCGAGGTGCCGGCCCGCGGCCAGTACCTGCGCGTGATCCACCTCGAGCTCAACCGCATCGCCTCGCACCTGATCTGGCTGGGCACGAGCGCGCTCGACCTCGGCGCGGTGTCGATCTTCCTGTACTGCCTGCGCGAGCGCGAACTGATCCTCGACCTATTCGAGATGTCCTCGGGCGCGCGGATGCACACGCGCTACTTCCAGGTGGGCGGCGTGATCGAGGACATCCCGGCGGGCTTCGAGACCAAGGTGAGGGAGTTCCTGAAGGTGATGCCCGAGCGCGCGGACGAGTACGGCGCGATCCTCAACTCGAATGAGATCGTGCTGCAGCGCCTGCGCGGCACCTGTCCGCTCGACGCGGAGACGCTGCTGGGCCTCGGGGTCACGGGGCCGCTGCTGCGTGCGGCGGGCAACCCGTGGGACCTGCGCAAGGCCGCCCCCTACAGCTCATACGGCGACTTCGACTTCAAGATCCCGGTGGGCACGGTCGGCGATAACTACGACCGCTTCGCGGTGCGCCTCGCCGAGATCTACGAGTCGGTGAAGATCATCGGGCAGGCCCTCGACGGGCTCCCAGAGGGTCCCCACATCACCGAGGACCGCAAGGTCGCGCTGCCCCCGCGCCACGAGCTGGCGACCTCGATGGAGGCGCTGATCCACCACTTCAAGCTCGTGACCGAGGGCTTCCGGGTGCCGCCCGGCGAGGTGTATAACCCGATCGAGTCCCCGCGCGGGGAGCTGGGCTGCTACGTGCGTTCGGATGGCAGCTCGAAGCCCGCGCGCGTGCACATGCGCGACCCGTCGTTCGTGAACCTGCAGGCGCTCGGGCCGATGGCGCGGGGCAGCTACATCGCGGACATGATCGCCACGACGGCGATGCTGGACCCGATCTTGGGAGGGATCGACCGGTGAGCGCCGTCCCCCGCTATGCCCACGGCTCGCGCGTCCCCGGCTGGGATGAACCCGCCGATTTGACAAAGGACCCGGCGGTCGTCCCCGACCCCGCGACGACTCCGGTGCCCGATGAGTTGCGCGCGGAGATCGAGGGGCACATGGCCCTCTATCCCGATAGCCGCTCGGCCGCACTGCCGGCGTTGGAGGCAGCGCAGCGCGTGCACGGCTGGTGCTCGCCGGAGGGGATCGAGCAGGCTGCTTGCGTGATGGGAGTGACTCCCGCCTACCTGGCCTCGGTGGCGACGTTCTACGACATGCTCGAGACGACTCCGGTGGGGAGGCATAGCGTGTACGTGTGTACGAACATCAGCTGCTCGCTGTGCGGCGCGGACGAGCTGTATGAGGCCGTACGCGCTGCGGCGGGCGAGGATCCTGAATTCAACGTGCGCGCGTTCGAGTGCCTGGGGGCGTGCGATCTCGCGCCGATGGCCTCGGTGGATGGGGTGTACGTGGGACCGCTGACGCTCGATGACGTGCCCCAACTGCTCGCCGACATCCGCGCCGGTGGCCCGGTGCTGCCCGAGAAGCAGCTCGCGCGCCGCCTGGTGGCCGATCCGCATGCCAACTCGCAGGCGTTCCCCGAGCATCCGGTGCAGGAGGGCTGAACGATGGCGGCGCAGGAGAGCCCAATGCTGCTGTTCACCGACATCGACGAGCCGGGCCTCAACACCCTGGAGGTCTACCAACGCCGGGGGGGCTACGAGGCGCTGCGCAAGGCGCTCCAGATGCCCCCCGAGGCGGTGTTGAAGGAGCTGGAAGCCTCAGGCTTGCGCGGGCGCGGCGGGGCGGGCTTTCAGATGGGCAAGAAGGTGTCGTTCCTGCCGAAGGGCGGCATGGACAAGTACCTGGTGTGCAACGCGGACGAGTCCGAGCCGGGGACGTTCAAGGATCGCGAGCTGATGCAGAAGTCCCCGCACATGCTGATCGAGGGGATCGCGATCGCCTCCTACGCGGCGGGCGCGAACCGCTCGTTCATCTACATCCGCGGCGAGTACGTGCTGCAGGCCGACATGCTCGACGCGGCGCTGCACGAAGCGCGCGAGGCGGGGTATGTGGGCGAGAACATTGTCGGCTCCAGCCACTCCCTGTCACTTGTGGTGCACCGCGGCGCGGGTGCGTACATCTGCGGCGAGGAGACCGGCCTGCTCGACTCGCTGGAGGGCAAGCGCGGCAACCCGCGCCTGAAGCCGCCGTTCCCGGCCAACCAGGGCCTCTATCAGGGGCCGACGCTGATCAACAACGTGGAGACGCTGTGCACTGTGCCGACGATCGTGCGGATGGGCGGCACGGAGTACGCGAAGCTCGGTGTGGAGACCTCGACGGGCACGAAGCTCGTGAGCGTCTCCGGGCACGTGCAGAAGCCGGGCAACTACGAGATTGAGCTGGGGATCCCCTCGCGCGAGATCATCTACGGCCTCGCCGGCGGCCCACCGGAGGGCAGAGATGTCAAGTGCTGGTTCCCCGGCGGCTCCTCCTCGCCGGTGCTGACGGGCGCGGACCTCGACGTGCCCTACGACTTCGACTCGCTGGCGAAGGCCGGAACGATGCTCGGCTCGGGCGCGATCATCGTCGTGGACGACTCGACGCCGATCCTCGATGTGGCGCTGAAGGTGGCTAAGTTCTACCGCCACGAGTCCTGCGGTAGTGCACCCCCTGCCGTGAGGGCACGAACTGGACGGTGAAGATGCTCGAGCGGATCGAGCTCGGCGAGGCGACGCCGATGGACCTGGAGATCATGGCCAGCGTGCAGGAGCACATCATCGGCAACTGCCTGTGCGTGCTGGGCGACGCGATGGCGATGCCGATCGGCTCGATGATCGCGAAGTTCCGCGAGGAGTTCGAATCGCACATGGACAGCCGGCGCTTGGCGGGAGTCGCCTGATGCCGCGCCCGGAACCGCGCACGATCAACTTCACGATCGACGGCCTGGAGGTGCAGGCGCCCGAGAACTCGATGCTGGTGGACGCCGCGAAGCACGGCGACGTGGAGATCCCGGTGTTCTGTTACGAGCCGAAGCTCGGCCAGCCGGTCGGCGCGTGCCGCATGTGTTTGGTGGAAATCGAGGGGATCCCCAAGCTCCAGACGGGCTGCTCGACGCCGGTGAAGGACGGCATGGTCGTGCACACGCAGACCGAGCGCGTGAAGGAGGCGCAGAACGCCGTGGTGGAGTTCCTGCTGATAAACCACCCGCTCGACTGCCCCGTGTGCGATAAGGGCGGCGAGTGCCCGCTTCAGGACATCACGTTCGGCTGGGGCAAGGGCACGTCGCGCTTCATCGAGCCCAAGCGCCATTTCGTGAAGCCCCTGTCGCTCTCCCCCACAATTGCGATTGACCGCGAGCGCTGCATCCTCTGCTACCGCTGCGTGCGTTTCTCGCAGGAGATCAGCGAGGACCACCAGCTCGTGCTGCTGGAGCGCGGCGCGCACTCCTACGTGTCGACCTTCGACGGGCACCCCTACGTGGCGCCGTTCAGCGGCAACATCGTGGAGCTGTGCCCCGTGGGCGCGCTGACATCGCAGCCCTACCGCTTCCGCGCGCGCCCGTGGGATGTGGAGGACTCGGCGTCGGTGTGCACGCTGTGCCCGGCGCAGTGCAACGTGCGCCTGACGGTGCGCGACGAGAAGGTGCTGCGCGTCCTCGCGCGTGAGAACAGCGAGGTCGACGACGGCTGGCTGTGCGACCGCGGGCGTTTCGCCTACCCGCGTCTGGGCGGCGACGAGCGCATAACGAAGCCTCTGCTGCGCGACGGCGGCGAGCTACGGCCCGTCTCCTGGGAGCGTGCGCTGGAGGAGGCCGCCGCGGGTCTGGCGCGCGCGGGCGCGCGCACGGGAGCGCTGGCGGGTGGCGGCGCGACGAACGAGGAGGGCGAACTGCTTGCGCGCCTCATGCGCGAGACCCTCGACTCCCCGCACGTGGACTCGCGCGTGGCGGGAGCGCTGCCGCTGGAGCTGCACCGCGCGCTGGGCGATTTGGCGCTGCAGGCAAAGGTGAGCGACCTCGAGTTCGCGCACACGGTGCTGCTCCTGGACTGCGAACCGATCGCCGACGCCGCGATCCTCGATCTGCGCATCCGCAAGGGGGTGCGCCGCCACGGCATGAAGCTCGTGCGCGCGAGCGCGGCCGACCTGCTGGAGAAGAAGGCCGCCGCCGAGCTGGCCAAGACGCTCGCAGCGGCGGGCGAGGAGGTGGTGATCCTCTGGCACGAACGCCTGACGACCGGCCCCGACGGCGCGCGCGCCGCGCAGGCACTGCTCGACCTCGCGGCGAAGCTGTCGCTGGCGGAGATCGAGGGTGCGGGCCTGCTGGAAGTCCCCGCACACGCCAACGGGCGCGGGCTGCGCGAGGCAGGGGTACTGCCGAACGCGGGTCCTGGGCTGAGCGAGCTCGAGCGCGAGGGCCTCGACACGCAAGGGATCGCCGCCGCGCTGGCGGAGGGCGAGCTGAGCGCGGTGTACCTGCTCGGCGTCGACCCGCTGGAGCCCTCCGCGACACAGATCCCGGCCGCGGGGGCAGGCGACGAGGAGTGGGAGCAGCACCGCGCGCTCTGGTCGCACGCGTTGGAGCGTGCGAGCACGGTGGTGGCGCACGCGCTGTTCCTCACCGACGGCCTGCGCGAGCACGCCAACGTCGTCTTCCCAGCCGAGGCCTATGCGGAGAAGAAGGGCACAATCGTGCACCCCAGCGGCCTCGTGCAGCGTCTGCGACCGGCAGTGGGCCGGGTGGGTGGCTCGGAATCCTCCCGCGCCGAGGCTCAGGTGTTGACCGACATCGCGGCGGTAGTGGCCGCGCGCTCGAAGGTGCCCGCATGATCGCGCTGGTGGGCTACTACGAAACGTGGTGGATCCAGATCCTCAAGGCGATCGTCATCTTCGCGGTGGCGCTGCAGCTCGTGCCCGTGGTGCTGCTCGCCGAGCGCAAGCTGCTGGGGCGCTTTCAGTCGCGTTACGGCCCCAACCGCGTGGGCCCCTTCGGCGCGCTGCAGCCGCTGGCAGACATCTTCAAGCTGCTGACCAAGGAGCAGTTCCGCCCGAGCACGTCGATCGGCTTCCTGTTCGTGCTGGCGCCGGTGATCTCGATTCTGACGGCGGTGGCGGCGTTCGCGATCATCCCCTTCGGCGACGTGCAGGACATCTTCGGCACGAAGGTGGGGCTGTACGGGATCGACGTGTCGATCGGCCCGCTGTACCTGTTCGCGCTGGGCGCGGTGGCCTTCTACGGGATCATGCTGGGCGGCTGGTCGTCCGGCTCGAAGTACTCGTTCCTCGGCGCGATGCGCGGCGCGGCGCAGCTGATCTCCTACGAGGTCTCCCAGGGGTTGGCGCTGGTGGGCGTGATCTTCACCGCGCAGACGCTGTCGCTCGTGGGGATCGTGCACGCGCAGGAAGGCATGTGGTACATCGTGCCGCAGTTCTTCGGATTTTTGATCTTCCTGACGGCGAGCTTCGCGGAGACCAACCGCGCGCCGTTCGATCTGACGGAGGCCGACGCGGAGCTGGTGGGCGGCTACAACACCGAGTACGGCGGCGGGCGCTTCGCGAGCTATTACTTCGCCGAGTACCTGAACGTGCTGGTGGTGAGCGGCATCGTGACGACGGTGTTCCTCGGTGGCTGGCTGTTGCCGTTCGGCATCCACCCGCCCGGCTGGGTGGACCCGTTCGTGGTGCTGTTCAAGATGGGCCTGATCACCTTCCTGTTCATCTGGGTGCGGGCGACGCTGCCGCGCCTGCGTTACGACCAGCTGATGTCCTTCGGCTGGAAGGTGCTGCTGCCGCTGGCGACGCTGAACGCGCTCGTGACGGCGGTGCTCGTGGTGGTGACGCACTGATGTGGAACACACTCAACCCGCTCCCAACCCGCGCGCCGATGGAGGTGAGCCACTGATGTGGAATCCGGGCGATGACATCGTGGAGGTGCAGCGCACCCCCGCGCCGGGCCCGACGCGGGGCACGTGGCGCACGTTCATCGAGACGCTGCGCGGCCTGGCGACGACGTTCGGGCGCTTCACGGAAACGCCGGTGACGGTGCAGTACCCCGAGGAGAAGACCCCCGTGTACCCGCGCTTTCGCGGCCGCCACAAGTTGCACCGCTTCGAGGACACCCACCTGGAGAAGTGCGTGGGCTGCTCGCTGTGCGCCGCGGCCTGCCCGGCGGACTGCATCCGCGTGGTGGCGGCCGAGAACACGCCGGAGAATCGCGTCTCCGCGGGCGAGCGCTACGCGGCGGTGTATGAGATCAATCTGTCGCGCTGCATCTTCTGCGGCTACTGCGAGATCGCGTGCCCGTTCGATGCGATCACGATGGGCCATGACTACGAGCTCTCCGACTACAGCCGCTCGGATCTGATCTTCACCAAGGAGATGCTGCTCGCCGAGCCGCTGGAGCGCACCCCGTTGAGGAATGAGGGCGAGTGAGAGTGAGGCGATGAGCGCGATTCTGTTCTTCATCGCGGCAATCGGCGCAATCGCGGGCGCGATCGGCGTGGTGAGCCTGCGCGACGCCTTCTACAGCGTGCTCGCGCTCGTCGCCCACCTGATCTCGCTCGCGGTGCTGTTCCTGCTGCTGCGCGCGGAGTTCGTCGCGGCCGTGCAGGTGGTGGTGTACGCCGGCGCGGTGATGGTGCTGTACGTCTTCGTGGTGGCCTACGTGGGAGGCGAGAGCGATTCCCTCGGCGCCGGCCTAAGGGGACCGGGCGGCGCGAATCTGCGTCTGGGAGGCGCGGTGCTGGGCGCGGCGCTGCTCGTGGAGCTGTTCATCGCGCTGCTGGGCACGGGCCTGGAGGCCGTCAACGGCAAGGGCGCCGGCTACGCACCGGGGCCGCGGACCTTCGGCACACCCGCCTACATCGGGCAGCTGCTGCTGACGCGCTTCCTGCTGGCGTTCGAGGTCGCCTCGTTCCTGCTGCTGATCGCGGCGGTGGGCGCGGTGGTGCTCGCACGTCGACGGGCGGGACTGGAGGAGGACGAGCGGCGCATCACCCCGATCGATCTGGTGCGTCCGCAGGGCACGGGCACGATGGCCGAGGGTGTCGGCGGAAGGCATTCGTGACATGAGCATCGCCTGGTACCTGGCCGTCTCGGCAATCGTCTTCACCCTCGGGGCCGTGGGAGTGATGACGCGGCGCAACCCGCTCGTGGTGCTGCTGTGCCTGGAGCTGATGCTGAATGGCGCGAACCTCGCGCTGGTGGCGTTCTCGCGCATGTGGGGCAACGGCGATGGGCAGATCCTGGCGCTGATCGTGATGACGGTCGCGGCGTGTGAGGTATGCATCGGGCTGGGAATGCTCGTGGCGATCTACCGCCGCAACCTCCCCATCGACGTGGATGAACTCAGGGAGCTTCAGGGGTGAGTGCGACGACGTACGGCTGGCTCGTGCTGGCCTTCCCGCTGCTCGGCACGCTCGTAATCGCCTTCGGCTACCGAGTCCTGCCCGGACGCACGGCCGGCTGGATCGGCACGGGCGCGATCTTCCTTGCCTTCCTGGCGGCGCTGGGCGCGCTGGCGAAGATCCAGGGCTTGACGCCGGCGCACCGTCAGGTGACCTCCTCGCTGTGGGATTACGCGAACACGGTGGGCGTGGATGCACAGCTGTCGATCCTGGTGGATCCGCTGTCGGTTTTCATGATCCTGATCGTGAGCGGCGTGTCGACGATGATCCACCTGTACTCGATCTCATACATGGACGAGGACCGCGGCTTCAACAGGTACTTCGCCTACCTGAACTTCTTCGTGTTCTCGATGCTGCTGCTGGTGCTGGCGGGAAACTTCCTGCTGCTGATCGTGGGGTGGGCGTTCGTGGGCGCGGCGTCGTATCTCCTGATCAGCTTCTGGTACCGCCGCACGACCGCGACACGCGCGGGGATCAAGGCGTTCGTGATCAACGTGGTGGGCGATGTGGGCCTCGTGCTGGGGACGTACTTCATCTTCAAGCACACAGGGACGCTCGACTTCCTGAAGACTTTCCAGCGCGCGCCACACGTGTTCTCCAGCGGCGAAGGCGACATCGTGGCGGGCTGCCTGCTGCTGCTGGTGGGGGCGTTCGCGAAGAGTGCGCAGATCCCGCTGCACACATGGCTCCCCGACGCGATGGAGGGCCCGACGCCCGTCTCGGCGCTGATCCACGCGGCGACGATGGTGACAGCGGGGGTGTATCTGATCGCGCGGATGCACACGCTGTTCGAACTCGCGCCGGCGGCGCAGGACGTGGGCGCCGTGATCGGCGCGCTGACGCTCTTCATCGCGGGCACGATCGGATTGGTGCAGACCGACATAAAGCGCGTGATCGCGTACTCGACGATGTCGCAGATCGGCTACATGATCATGGGCGTCTCGGTAGGCGCGTACGCGGCGGGGATGTTCCACTTGATGACGCACGCGTTCTTCAAGGCGCTGCTGTTCATGGCGGCGGGGAGCATCATCGGCGCGATGGGCGGCGAGCAGTCGCTGAACCGGATGGGGGGCTTTCGCAAGGCGATGCCGTTCACGTTCGCATGCTTCGTGATCGGCGGCCTCGCGCTGTCGGGCATCCCGCCCTTCTCGGGCTTCTTCAGCAAGGACGAGATCCTGCTCGTGACGGGCGAGCTCGGCGGCTGGCACTGGGCGCTCTACGTCGTTGGCTATATCGGCGCGTTCCTGACGGCGGTGTACACGTTCCGGATGATCTTCCGCGCGTTCTACGGCGACCCGGTGCCCGAGGCGAAGGAGCTCGAAGGCGGCCACTTGCACCACGCCGAGCAGCCCACCAACCCAGCGACGGGTGAAGTAGAGGATCTCGATGTGGGTTTCCCCGGCCCCACGCACGCGATCGCCGAACGGGCGTGGCCGATGAAGGTCGCGATGAGCGTGCTCGCGGTGGGCGCGGTGGGCGCGGGCCTGTTGCAGATCCCGGAAGTGGACTTCGTGATCGACGACTTCCTGCGCCCGAGCTTCGCGACCTCGCCGCTGTATGAACCGCACACCAAGGACGGTCTGCTCGTGTTCGGCTTGACGCTCGGCACCGTGCTGGGGCTGGCGGGCATCGCACTGGCCTACCGCATCTGGGTGAAGCGCCCCGGCCTGTCGGCATCCCTGCAGGAGCGCTGGCACGCGGTGTACGAGCTGCTCGCGCACAAGTGGTTCTTCGACGAGGCGATCGACGCCCTCGTGGTACGCCCGATGGCCGCGGCGGGCCGCTTCGCCACCGGCACCTTCGAGCGGGTGGTGGTGGAGGGCGCGCTGGTGGATGGGACCGTAGGCGTGGTGCGCGCGGGATCCGCCGCGGTGCGCGCGGTGCAGAGCGGGCTGCTGCGCTACTACGCGGCGCTGTTGATGCTGGGTGTGGCAGCCGTGGGCCTCTACTTCCTGCTCCAGTCCTGATGCCGCTCTCAATCCTCATATGGCTGCCCGCGGTGTGCGGTGTGTTGGGGGCGATTCTGTCCCTCGCGGGCGGGCGCGGGCAAGCGGCCTCCACCGAGACGGACGCCGTCGGCGCAAACGGGCCGGGTACCACGCTGCGCTTCCGCGGCGGCGCGCCCGGCGGTCTGGCGCTGCTCGGCTCGATCGCGGCGCTGGCGCTGGCGATCGGCTACATCGTGGACTTCAAGCCGGGCGCGATCGGGTTGCAGCACGTGACCGATGTAGTGTGGATCGCCGAACTGGGCATCCACTACAAGCTGGGCATAGACGGTCTGAACGTGATGCTGATCGGGCTAACGACGCTCTTGTTTGCGATGGCAGTGCTGGCGTCCAACCTACGCGAGTGGGATCGCCCAAGGCTCTTCTACTTCCACTTCATGCTCGCCGAGTCGGCCGTGCTGGGGGCGTTCCTGGCGCAGGATCTGGCGCTGTTCGTGGCCTTCTTCGATCTGATGCTGATCCCGTTTTACTTCCTGATCGGCATGTGGGGTCAAGGCCCGGACCGCGTGCGCGCGACGATCAAGCTCGTGATCTACACCCTCGTGGGCTCGCTGCTGATGCTCGCGGCGGCGATCGCGACGGGCGTGCTGGCCTCCGAACAGAACGGCGCGCCGCTGACGTTCGTGCTCTCGAACCTGCACGCGCTGCCGCTGAGCAGAGGCTCGCAGGAGTGGATCTTCCTGTTCTTCGCAGCGGCGTTCCTGGTGAAGATGCCGGCCTTCCCGCTGCACGGCTGGATGCCCGATGGCTACAGGGCGATGCCGATCGAGGTGCTGATGGTGTTCAGCGGCGTGCTCTCGAAGGTGGGCGCGTACGGCTTCCTGCGGATCGCGCTGCCGCTGTTCCCCCAGGGGGCGGCGCACTTTCAGACGCTGATGCTGCTGATCGCGCTGGCCTCGATCGTGTATGGGTCGGCGGTGGCCTTCACACAAACTGACGCGCGCCTGATCGCGGGGTACTCCTCGGTGGCGCAGATGGGCTTCATCACGCTGGGCATCTTCGCGCTGAACGCGCAGGGCGCGCAGGGCGCGCTCCTGCAGATGGTGAACCACGGACTGGTGGTGGCGCCGCTGCTGTTCATCGTGGCCTTGCTGGCAGCGCGCGCGGGCGGCTCAGAAGACGTGCGCGAGATGGGCGGCATCGCGTTCCGGGCGCCGGTGCTGGCGGCGCTGTTCTTGATCGTGGCGCTGGCGACGCTGGCGATGCCGGGCTCCTCGAACTTCGTGGGCGAGTTCCTGATCCTGCTGGGCGTGTTCAAGACCAAGCTCGCGATCGCAGTGATCGCCTTCAGCGGCGTGGCGATGGCGAGCGTGTATGCGCTGCGCCTGTTCATCCGCGCGATGCACAACCGCGTGGGCAAGGACGTCGAGTCCCACGACATCGGCCTGTGGGATGGCCTCGTGCTGGTGCCGGTGGTGGCGGTGATCCTGTTCCTGGCGCTAGATCCGCAGGTGGCGCTGCGCCGCAGCGAAGTGTCGGTGAGGGCGGCGGTGGCGATTGCCCACGGCTACGCCGTCGAGCCAACTGCTTACGGTGGCTGTCCTCCCGCCTACCTGCAGCGCTTCAACGGAGAAAGATGCATCTCCGGCTACGTTCAGCCGGCGATCCCTCCCGACCACGCACCGTCGCCTCGGTGATGCCGTGACCTCACTCGCCATTCTGGCCACCCTCAAGGGTCCGCACGTGGACTTCGCGGGCCTCTCCCCCCTCATCGCATTGCTCGGCGGCGCAGTTGTGGTGCTGCTCGCCGGCCTTCTGGGATCACGCTGGGTGCGCACGACCCTGGTGCCCGCGCTCAGCCTCGCCACCCTCGCCGCGGCCCTCGGCTTGACGATCTGGCAGTGGGGCGAAGAAAAGTCGATCCTCGCGGGCGCGCTGCGCATCGATGACCTCGCGCTCCTCTTGAACATGATCCTGATGGCCGGCGGTGCGGCGACGGTGCTGCTGGCATGGCGCTCGCTCGCGGCGCGCGAAGCGGGGCACGGCGAGTTCCACGCGCTACTACTGACATCGATCGCGGGCATGTCGCTGCTGGCGGCGGCGCAGAACACGGTGATGCTGTTCGTGGGCCTCGAGCTCCTGTCGATCCCACTGTATGTGCTGTGCGCGACGGAAATGCGCCGCGAGCACTCGCTGGAGTCGGGCTTGAAGTACCTGGTGATCGGCTCGGTGGGCTCGGCGACGCTGCTGTATGGGGTGGCGCTGATCTACGGCGCGACTGGCGCGACCGACTTCGCGGCGATCGCGAGCGCGATCTCGGCGCACGCGCTGAGCGGCGACGTGCTGCTGTTGACGGGCATCGCGCTGTGCATGGCGGGCCTCTGCTTCAAGGCGTCGGTTGCCCCCTTTCACCAGTGGACCCCCGATGTGTATGAGGGCGCGCCGACGCCGGTGACAGCGTTCATGGCGGTGGCCACGAAGGTGGCAGCGCTGGGCGTGTTCCTGCGACTGTTCGACGTGGCCCTGCTCGAAGCCCACGCCAGCTGGGGTCCAGCGCTGGCGGCACTGGCGGCGATCACGATCGTGGTGGGCAACGTGGGCGCGCTGGGCCAGTCCTCGCTGAAGCGGATGCTCGCGTACTCCTCGGTGGCACAGGCCGGCTACATGCTGGCGGGCGTGGTGGTGGCCTCCTCGTTGGGGGTGCGCGCGACGGCCTTCTACCTCGCGGTGTACCTACTTATGAACATGGCGGCCTTCGCGGTGATCCTCGCGCGCGAGCGCGAAACGACGCTGGGCGACTCGATCCAGTCGCTGGCGGGCCTCGGCCGCGAGCGTCCGTGGCTGGCGTGGCCGATGACGATCTCAATGCTCGCCCTCGCGGGCATCCCCGCGACCGCGGGCTTCATGGGCAAGTTCTATTTGATCGACGCGGCGGTCTCGGGCAACTACGCGTGGCTGGGCGTGGTGATAGTGATCGGCTCGATGATCTCACTCGGCTACTACCTCCCGGTGGTGGCAGCGATGTGGATGCGCGAGGCGCCCGTCGCCGACGCCCGAACGGATGCCCCGGCCCTCTCCGCAAGCGCACTGCCAGCGCTGGCGGGCGGCTCTCCCGAGCTGGACGAGGAGCTCTCTGCGGCGCCCGTGACCAGCCCACAGCCGGAGGTCGCGTTTGTGGCGGTGCTGGCGGGCGCGGCGACGCTGTTCTTCGGCATCATCCCCTCGCCACTGTTCAACCTGGTGCACGGCGCGGGCAGCGCGCTGGGCCTGTTCTGAGAACCTGGCCGATGCGACGCGCGTGGTCCTCGCCGAGGAGCGGCAGTTGACTTCGCTCCAGATTCCCCAGCAGCTTCGCGAGCTGCTGATGGACACGCCGCTCGAGGCGCCAACACTCCAGCTGGTGGAGGTCGTGGGCGAAATCCTCACCGACAACAAGATGCCGTTCTTCCCGGCGTACACCGATCATGGCGCAGCGCACGTCACAGATGTCCTGGCCGCAAGCGTCAAGCTGATCCCCGCCGGCGTGTGGAAGAAGAGGTTGCTTGGATCGGCGGACGCGGCTGTGTTGACGTGCGCAATCTGCCTCCACGACCTCGCCCTGCACCTGCGCGAGCCGGGTTTCGTGGAGCTGATTGGCGACTCGTCGCGCTTCAAGCCGCTGCACTGGTTCGACATCGACCGGCCGGCACGGGCCGCGGACCGTCCGTGGCCAGCACTCTGGCAGGCATTTCGCAACGAGGCCCGCAATTTCACGCAGTCGCAGCTGGATCGCCTGCTTGGGCCGTCCGATGCCACAGTCCCCGGCATCGCCTTCGGCGATACCGACACCGAACCAAACCGCTGGACGCAAGCCGATCTGCTGCTGATCGGGGAGTTCATCCGTCGCCACCACGCCCGTCTGAGCCACGAAATCGCGATCCACGGCTTCCCCGGCTGCCAGGTAGATGAGTTCCCCGCGCTGTTCCCCGTGCTGAGCAAGACGCTGCCCGAGCTCGCGGACGCGATCGGCGCCGTCGCGCGCTCACACAACGAGGAGCTGCGAGTCGCATCGAACTATCTCGAGTTCCGCAATCCCGGCAACCGGCGCCCCGACGGCGCAGTGCTGCTCTACCTGATGGGTCTGCTGCGCGTCGCCGACTATTTTCAACTACAGGCCAGGAGGGTCCCGCCATTGCTGCTGCACCTGCGCGACCCGCACAGCCCGCAGAGCCTGGATGAGTGGGCCAAGCACCAGGCGATCCAGGAGATCTCCTGGGAGAACCAGGACCCGCATGCGGTGTACATCCAGGTGAGGCGCGTGGACGGACTGCGCACATATCTGCAGCTGGAGGAATTGATCGCAGATCTGCAGAGCGAGCTCGACGTGACAACCGCCGTGCTGGATGAAACCTACGGCGAGTCAAACCTCGCCCCGCTGAAGCTCAGCCGCCAGCGCGTTCGGACGAACCTGTCGGAGCCCAGCCTGCACGATGACCTGAGCTTCGTGCCCCAGCGCGCGCGTCTGCGCAGCGCAGAGGATCTGTTTCGCCTCGTGATATCGAATCTGTATGGCGATCAGCCAGCTGTGGCCGGACGCGAGCTCGTGCAGAACGCCGTGGATGCGGTGCGGGAGAGGCATCACTGGCAAGCGCGAACCGGACACCAGCCGCAGGAGTCCCAGTTCCGGTCTCTGCCGGCGGACGTGCTCGTCGAGATACAGGAAGCCGAGGATGGCCCCAGCCTGCTTCGCGTCATCGACCGCGGAATCGGGATGACACCGACCACGATCGTCGAGAGTTTCCTGACAGCTGGAGCGACCTTTGGACTGTCGCGCACCGACGAGGGCCAACTCGACCCGGCAACGGCGATCCGCTGGATGAAGGCCGGGAGGTTCGGCGTTGGTGTGTTCGCCGCGTTCCTGCTCGGCTCGGAGGTTCGAGTCACGACCCGACACATCGACGCAAAGCGTGGAGTGTCATTCGTCGCCCGCCTCGACGATGACCTAGTGCAACTGAACTGGGCTGACGATGCGCCGCTGGGCACTGAGATCGACATTCCCTTCTCCACAGATGCGCTGCTTTCGTCGGAGTCGATTTCGCGAGCGCCCGCCCAGCTACACACATTGTTGATTGAGCAAATCGCACGCTTCTACTTCCTTGTCAGCCCAGGGGTCGTATATCGTGTCGTGAGACCAGATGGTAAAATCATTACTTTCAACATCCGTGGGGAGATCCCAACGCCGGGTCGACGACTTCCCAACGACTGGCGCTCGGTGTCCGTATCAGGGTTCGACGCAGTGCTATGGCAGACGCCAACCCACAGCTACACTTCTACGGTGGCATTCCTCGAGCGAGAAGATACGTTCAACGGCGGCCAGGTCGCCCACAATGGCATCGTCATCCGTGAGGTTGCTGAGCCTCGTCATAACCGTCTTCCCGCCTACCACTGGTCGAACCCTACGACTGAGGAGTTCATTGCGCCTGTGAGCGTTGCCGTATTCGACACCAGACATCTGTTTGGTGTTTCACTGAATCGCTACCAACTCACACATGCATCTCTTCCGTTTGAGGACGCGCTGCTTCGCTCCATTGGCACCGACATCGTGGCCCACGCTTTGGCGTGCGAGCCGAGCGCCCATCCGCTCGCGAAGGAGTGGGGTTTGCAGCCTGCCTTCAGCCGCCGGCACTGGCTCCCTTTCCTCCCAGATCTGCTCGAGCTGTACTGTGGTCGCGATCTCTGCGTGTTGTGGACTCGCGATTCTGAGCTCCCGACTGCACGCAAGCCTTTCCTCGACGAACCAGGCACTGGCGGGCTTTGGCGAGACCTGCCGCTCCGCATAGCGCTTGATGTGCAACGTACCGAGCCCCTGCTGAATCGAGGGCCCGGAGACCTGACTTTAGATGATGTCTCCAGAGCAATCGAGCAAATGACCGCCCTGTCAGGACGAACACCGATAGCCAGCATCGTCGCGCGACCAAGTCGAGCGGCACATCCAGAAGGAGGACGATCAGGGGAGCTATGGAAACCCACGGGCGGCGACACTTACGAGCAGGTCAATGCCCACAAGGTGAGCGCGAAGACACCTCCTTTGAACTCAATCGATACTGGCAAGACACTCCAGACACTGATCGCGGTGAGCCAGGATCTCACCGGCTACTCTTACTTTGGGACCGTTGCGCTGACCGTATTTCGCCAACTTGGCGATACCTCGCGCGAGAACAAAGATCCGCTTGCCGCTTCGTGGGTGAAGGTGCTGGGCGGAATGCTTGAGCGCAGCCAGCACGCACAGCTCGCACGTAAGTCGGAGGTCGTCAGTCGAAACCCAGAGATTAGAATTCTTGTAAACAAATGGGATCGTATCGTCTCCAGAACGCCCTGCTGATCCCCGCCCCCAGGCCGAGGCAGTCACGCATCAACTTCGTGCGCTGAGCACTGCCTCGGCGGCCGCCTCGGCATCCTGCAGCTGGCGCTCGATCAGATCCAGGCCGGCATCCCAGAAGCCCGGATCGGCGAGGTCCACGCCGACGATCGCGCCCAGCTCCTCGGGGGAGCGAGAGCCGCCGGCCGCGAGCATCTCAAGGTAGCGCGGAACGAAGTCGGGTCCCTGCTGCTCGTAGCGTTGATACACCGACAGCGCCAAGAGCTGGCCGTAGGCGTAGGCATACACGTAGCCGGGGGTGTTGATGAAGTGGGGGATGTAGGACCACCAGGAGCGGTACCCGTCGGTGATCTCCACGGAGTCGTCGAGCATCTCGCTCTGGCTCTCGGCCCACAGCTCGCCGAGGCGCTCTACCGAGAGCTCGCCCTGCTCGCGGCGGGCGGTGTGCGCGAGGTCCTCGAAGCGGTTCATCGCGACCTGGCGAAAGACGGTGGCGATCGCCCCCTCGAGGTTCTCGGCGAGCAGCGCGAGGCGCGACTCGGGGGAGCTGTCGGCCTCCAGCAGGCGGCCGAAGACGATCGTCTCGCCGAACACGGAGGCCGTCTCGGCGAGGGTCAAAGGAGTCCCCTGGTGGAAGATGCCCTGGCGCGCCGCGAGCGCGAAGTGCACGCCGTGGCCGAGCTCGTGCGCGAGCGTGAGCACGTCGCGGCGGCGGGCGGTGTAGTTGAGCATCACATAGGGATGCACGGCAGGGGTGGCGGAAGCGCAGAAGGCCCCGCCGCGCTTGCCGGGGCGCACGGGCGCGTCGATCCAGCGCTCGTCGTAGAAGCGCTGCACGAGATCGCCGAGCTCGGGGGAGAAGGAGTGGTAGCAGTCGCGCACCAGCTCACAGGCCTCGCCGTAGGTGAAGCTCACTTCATCCTGCGTCACGGCGGCCATGCGGTCGTAGTCGGCGAGCCGCTGCACTCCGAGGAGCTTCGCCTTCAGGCGATACCAGCGCCGCGGCAGCTCATAGCGACCGCGCACGGCCTCGATCAGCGCCCGCACGGACTCGTCGCTGGCCTCGTTGGCGAGGTTGCGCGCGGCGAGCCAGCTGGGATAGCGGCGCAGGCGGTCGTCGGTGGCCTTGTCGGCGAGGAGTGTGTTGAGCACGTAGCCACGCGTCCGCAATCCGGGCGCGAGCGCCTCGGTGACGGCCTCGGCGGTCGTGCGCCGCAGCTCGCGATCGGGCAGCGCCAGGCGGCTCAGGGCGACGTCGAGGGCAACCCGCTCGTCGTTCACCTCCACCTCAATCGCCGAGGTGAGCTCCTCGAACAGCCTGGCCCAGGCATTGGAGCCGGTGACGGACTTCTCGGCGAGCACCTTCTCCTCGGGCTCACTGAGGAGGTGCTCGCGGTAGCGGCGCACGTTCTCGAGGTGGTGGCGCGCAAAATCGAGCTCCTCCCCCTGCACGAGCCGCTGTGCAGTGGCATCCGGCAGCGCGGCCCACTCCAAATCAAAAAAAAGGAGCTTCGTCTCGATCGCCGTTCCCCGCTCCTGCACGCGCTGCAATAGCGCACCGCGGGAGGGATCGGCCGTGTTCGTGGAGAAGCGCAACGCGGCATAGGTCCCCGCGCGACTCACGAGGTCGTGAATCGCGGCCATGTCGTGCATCGCCTGCGCAAGGCCGGGCCCGTCGAGCTCGGAGAGCTTGCCGGCGTGACGCTCGGCGAAGGATTCCGCGCGCACGAGCGCGTCGTCGAGCTGGCGCTCGACCCCCGCCTCGCCCTCGCCGTTCACGAGAGGGTCGAGGTCCCAGGCGGCCTGCTCCAGCTCGGGGTCGGCGGGCTCGGAGGTTGCGGTGGCCATGGCTCGCAGCATAGGGGCTCGCGCAGGACTTGGGGCCTATCCCGGAAGGGCCGCACGTCTGGATGCGGTCGCACCGCGCTGCCGGCGTCTTGCACGCTCGGGTTCTCGCTCGCTCTTGACAACTAGCTCGCGTACTGCCATTGTTAGTACATGGCTACGGTAAAGGACGAGCGTCTGCAGATCCGGGTGGGTCCCACCGACAAGTCGCTGCTCGAGCGAGCGGCTGCCGCCTCACACGTGAACCTCTCCGCGTTCGTGCTGCAGGCGGCGGCCGCAAGAGCGGAGGAGATCCTCGCTGAGCGGCACACGATCAGGCTCAGCGCGCACGCCGCCGAGGCGTTCGACGAAGCGCTGCAGCGACCGGCGCAGACCAATCAGCGTCTCGCCGATGCACTGAGCCGCCCCCGCAAGTTCACCTGGCTTGACTGAGCTGCGCCGCCCGACGCCGCTTGATCCCGCGCGACACGAACGCACGCGGTTCGAATCGGGCGAGCCGGCCCTGGACGAATGGCTGCGCCGCTACGCCGGGCAGAACCGCCGTCGCAACACCTCCGCCACTTGGGTGATCCTCGATTCACAAGACACGGTAATCGCCTACGCGAGTATCGCCATGACCAGCATCGATCACTCCGCGGCGCCGTCCCGCCTCGCCAAGCAGTCGCCCGACCCTGTGCCTGCGCTGCTGCTCGGACGCCTTGCGGTCGACCGGAGCTGTAGCGGACTGGGCATCGGCACCGCACTCGTTGCCCACGTGCTCGCAACGGCCGTGGAGCTGAATGCCAAGGCTGCGTGCCGCGCAGTCGTCGTGAGCGCCATCAACGCCCGTGCGCGGCGCTGGTGGGAGCACCTCGGGTTTCACCCTTTCGATCCCGATGACGAGCACCACCCAGACCTCTATCTGCTCACCGCGGATATCGAGAAGACACTCCAGTAGCTCCGGGAGCAAAAGGCGCCCTACCTCAGGCAGCAGCCTGTGTCAGCGGAGGCAACCTGTATCAGGCGTCCATCGTCTGCGTGCGCCACGCGCCCAGCGCGAGGAACAGGGCCAGCCACGCGGCGAGCACGATCGTGGCGGTGGCGCCCGACATCGCCACCGTCGCGTTGCCGTCGCCCACGTGCACCGGTACGAAGTGCACGAGCGCCTGGCTGAGCACGCCATCGCGCAGGCTGCCCAGCGAACCGATGCTGGCGATCAGCGGGCTCGCCACGAGCTGCCATCCGATCAGGGCCGTAATCGAAGCGGGCTTGGAGGTCGTGAGCGAGGCAAACCCCACCGCCACCACGCACAGCACACCCGTCGCCAGCAGGGTGAAACCCAGCCCTTCCACCAGCAGTCCCGCTTCGGGGGTGGGCAGGTTGGAGGCGAAGGCGAACGTGCCCAACAGCAGCAGCACGTAGCCAACCGTCATCACCGTCCAGCAGAGCGCGAGCGCCGCGGGGACACGCGAGAAGAACAGCTGCACACGCGAGCGCCCCGTTACCGCGAGGTCGCGGAACACGCCCGCCGCCGCGTCGCCCGTGCCTGCCTCCACGCCGATCAGGATCGCCGCGAGCGGGCCGAAGAACAGCCCGAGCAGGCGCAGCCCATCGCCGTATGCGCTTTCTCCGCCCGCTGGGCCGTACTTGATGGGGTTGGAGGAGTGCTGGATGGCCTTCACCGCAAAGAAGATCACGAGCGGCGCGAGCGCCAACACCAGCGCCCAGATCAACGTGCCGCGCTTCTTGCGCAGCTTGAGGATGTCCGCGCCCGTCATCTGGACCGCGACGGTCGCGTTCACGCCCACACTCCCTCGGAGCCGATGGGACTTTCGGGTGTCGCGTTCACGCCCGCACCTCCTCGGGTCCGGCATGACTCCCGGGGTCGGCGATACTCGCGGAGTCGGCTGGGTCCGCATCCAGCCGCGCCGTGATCTCCAGGAAGCGCTGCTCGAGACTGTGGCGCACGGGCTCCAGGCGCATCACGGCCAATCCCGCGCCAACCAGCCGGGCGTTGACGAGGGCGGCGCTCTCGGGCGCACCTGTGAGCACCACGCGCAGACCCTCATCCGAGCGCTGCGCCCCCTGCACCAGCTCGCTGCCTTCGAGCGTAGCCAGTGCCTGCTCAATGTCGTCCACGCCGACGATCAGCTCGTGGCGTGCCCCGGCGCCGCCCTGCGCCAGCTCGGCGATCGGTCCCTGCGTGACGATCTTGCCGCGATCGACGATCGCCGCCGCATCGCACGTCCTTTCGACCTCGTCGAGCAGGTGTGAGGAGAGGAACACCGTGCGCCCCTCCTGCTCCACCATCTCGCGGATCATCAGCCGGAACTCCTGGATGCCGCCGGGGTCGAGGCCGTTGGTGGGCTCGTCCAGGATCAGCAGCTGCGGATCGGCCAGCAGACAGCGCGCGACCCCGAGGCGCTGGCGCATACCCAGCGAGTAGCTCTTGACCTTGTCCCCGCCGCGATCAGCCAGTCCTACGCGCGCCAGCGCGGGCGTGATCCGCTCGCGCACGTGCGGGCCGCGCACGGCGGCGACGATGCTCAGGTTCTCTCGACCCGATAGATGGGGATGAAAACGCGGCTCCTCGACAATCGCCCCCACGCGCGCCAGCGCGGCCGCACGCTCGGCCGGCACCGGGTGCCCGAGGATGTGCATGGTTCCCGTGGTGGCGTGCGTGAGACCGAGCAGCGTGCGGATCAGCGTCGTCTTGCCGGCGCCGTTGGGCCCGAGGAACCCGAAGGCACATCCACGCGGCACCTGCAGGTCGACGCCGTCGATGGCGTTGCGTGTGCCGAAGCGCTTGGTGAGACCGGTGGTCTCGATCGCCGGTCCCGTCGGTGCGAGACCTGGCACGCCATCTTGGTCAGCCGCCATCTGGGGGGAGCCTCGCAGCCTTATATAAAGATTCGATTTAGATGCTCTTCTTCGAAGCACCCAGCGTCTCGCTCAGAGCCCGAACCGCTAATCCTCCTGTGCCTGCAGCTCCTTGATGCGGCCCTCCAACTGAGCCATCACGTCGGGGTCGCGCAGGGTGGTGACATCGCCCAGCGCGCGCCCCTCGGCTACGTCGCGCAAGAGCCTGCGCATGATCTTGCCCGAGCGCGTCTTGGGCAGATCCTCCGCCCAGATGATGCGCTTGGGCCGCGCGAACTTGCCGATTCGCTCGGCGACGGTTTCGCGGATACCCTGCACTGTCTCCTCGCCCTCCTCAGCGCCCATCTGCAGGGTGACGAAGGCGACGATTGCCTGACCCGAGTCCTCGTCGTGCTGGCCGATCACGGCCGCCTCGGCGACATCGGGGTGCGCGACGATTGCGGACTCGACCTCCGCCGTGGAGAGCCGGTGCCCGGAGACGTTCACCACATCGTCGATGCGCCCGATCACCCACAGATAACCGTCCTTGTCGCGCCGCGCGGCGTCTCCCACGAGATAGGTCTCGGGGCCAAAGCGACTGAAGTAGGTCTGGATGTAGCGCTCGTCCTCCTTGTAGAGGGTGCGCAACATCGACGGCCACGGATGCGTGAGCACCAGGAGCCCCTGGCCCTCCTGGAGCGGCTCGCCCGAGGACTCGCCCAGCACCTGCGCCTGCACTCCCGGGAACGGCTGGGTGGCCGAGCCGGGCTTGGTGGATGTGATGCCCGGCAGCGGCGTGATCATGATCGCGCCGGTCTCGGTCTGCCACCAGGTGTCGACGATCGGGCAGCGTTCGCCGCCGATCACGCGGTGATACCAGAGCCACGCCTTGGGGTTGATCGGCTCGCCGACGCTCCCCAGGAGGCGCAACGAGCTGAGATCGTGCTCGCCGGGCCACTGCGGACCCCACTTCATGCAGGCGCGGATCGCAGTGGGCGCGCAGTAGAGGATCGTGACCCCGTAGCGCTCCACGAGCTCCCACCAGATGCCCTTGTGGGGGTAGTCGGGCGCGCCCTCCCACATCACCGAGGTCGCTCCGTTGCAGAGCGGCCCGTAGACGATGTAGGAGTGGCCCGTGACCCACCCGACATCTGCGGCGCACCAGTAGACATCGCTCTCCGGCTTCAAGTCGAACACGTAGCGGTGCGTCGCGGAGACGCCGGTGAGGTAGCCGCCGGTGGTGTGCAGGATGCCCTTGGGCTTGGCCGTGGAGCCCGAGGTGTAGAGGATGTAGAGCGGGTGCTCGGCCTCCAGCGGCTCGGCGGGGCACTCGGCGTCGGCAGCCTGCATGATGTCCTCGTAGAAGACATCGCGCCCCTCCTTCATCTCGCACGCGGTGCCCTTGCTCCTGACGACGATGATCCGCTCGAGCGTGACGAGATCGCCCATCACCTCATCCACGCGCTCCTTCACCGGCGCGGTCTTGCCCTTGCGCGCGGCGCCATCGACGGTGATCAGCACGCGGGCCTCCGAGAACTCCATGCGCTCGCGCACGGCCTCCGCGGAGAAGCCGCCGAAGACGACGTTGTGCGGTGCGCCGATGCGCGCACATGCGAGCATCGCGACGACGACCTCGGGGATCATCGGCAGGTAGATGCCCACCACGTCGCCCTTGCGCACGCCCTGGTCCTTCAGCGCATTGGCGAAGCGCTGCACCTCGGCGAGCAGCTCGGAGTAGGTGATGTCGCGCTCATCGCCCTCCTCGCCGCGCCAGTGCAGCGCCACCCGCTCGCCCCGCCCCGCCTGCACGTGGCGATCGAGGCAGTTGTATGAGACGTTCAGCTCGCCACCCTGAAACCACTTGTAGAACGGCGGGTTGGAATCGTCCAGGACGGTGTCCCAGGGCTTGAACCAGTGCAGCTCCCGTGCCTGCTTGGCCCACCACGCCTGCGGGTCGCGCGCGGCCTCCGCATAAACCTCCGGGTCGTTCAGCAGAGCCTGCGCGCGGAACTCCGCAGGGGGCTCGAAGCGCTCGACCTCGAGCAGCTTGCCAAGCTCGCGGTCGAGCTCATCGCCGCGCTGGAGCTCCCCACCGGCGCCGCCGTCTCCTTGGCGCCCATCGGCGGCGCCGGTGGTTGACTTGGGTTCAGTTGCCATTCTCAGACCTTTCTCGAAGCTCCTCGCTCAGCGGCGCCGCATCCGGCTCATGACGGTCGCGGCGCCTTCCTCGTTCGACCTTTCACTCCTCAGCGCCGCTCGGCGCCATCCAGCGGCATGATCGGCAGCACGGTGCGCCCGAACGTCGAGTTTGTCACAACCGCAAACGACGCATACCACGCGGCTGCGGCTGTGGCGAGGCCGACGTACCCGCCCCAGTGTGTGACGGTTGTGTGCGGACCCACGGCCCCGATCGCCAACAGCACGAACGTCGCCGTCAGCAGCACGAACACCGCCAACACAGCCGCGCTCACACGCAGCGCCGCGACGGTCATATAGGCGGTGAAGATCGCCCACGCCCACAGGTACACGCCGAGGGCGTGCCCCACGTTGCCACCTATCTGCTTGGCGTAGAACACCTCGAGCGCCCAGAAGGAGATCCAGAACGCTCCATAGGAGCAGAACGCGACGGCGCCGAAGGTGTTGCCGGTGCGAAACTCCCAGATGCCGGCCACCAACTGCACGATTCCGCCATAGGCGAGCGCAAGGCCGAGCACGACAGGTGTGCCCTTTTCGTCGACGAGGTTGGCGTTGAACATCGAGAGCACGAACGTGGTCATCGCAAATGCGGCGAGCCCCAGTGGCGCGGGGTTGGCGGGAGCCCACGAGCTCGCGCGTGCGGTCTCGTCGCGCACGGGCTCGCGCGGCACGATCGACTGCGGTGAATCGGGACGGCGGATTGATGCAGCCTCCATTTTGACCCTCCTTCGCGCCGCCCCAATGCCAGGCGGCATCAGACGCATGCCGGTGAAACACCGGCTCGATTGAGAGCGAGAAACGGGGGAGAGCACCGTTGCCCTCTCTCTTTGGATTATTCCCGGAGGAGAGGCTCCCCAATCATCAGCGCGAAGAGCGCTTGCGCCGGCGGCGAGCGTTCGACCCTCAGCGCAAAGAGCGCTTGCGCCGGCGGCGAGCGTTCGACCCTCAGCGCAAAGAGCGCTTGCGCCGGCGGCGAGCGTTCGACCCTCAGCGTGAAGAGCGCTTGCGCCGCTTGCGGCTGGATGACCTCACAGGCTGGGCGGGCTCGGGCGCCACGTCCGCGCCGGCTCCCGCGAGCGCCGGCTTGCCCGCGCCGCGGCGCTCTGCCGCCGAAGGCCAGGGCATCGCCTCGCCCGCGGCCCACGCGGGCGGGTCGGGTGCGCGGCCCATCAGCATCAGGCCCACCGCCACCAGCCAGAAGGCGGGGATCAACTCCTGCACCAGACCGAATGCCACCCCGATCGGCGTGAACGCGAGCACGGCGGCGAAGATCCCGAGGATCATCATCCAGCGCGCGAGCAGGCCGGTGCGCCCGGCGCCCATCATCACGATCACCATCCCCAGGGTGAGGCTGAGTCCCGCGAGCAGACCCAGGTACTGCGCGATCTGCAGGCCCGTACCCTGAATCAGCGCCTGGTCGGCGGCGTGTGCGCTGAAGTCGTGGCCGTTGACGAAGTTGCGCGCGGAGAGCACCTGCACGACCGGACGCAGCGTGAAGATCAGCGCCATCCCCACCCCGCCCGCGAGCACTGTCGGCTGAGCGATCGGGGTTGTCTGCGGCCGGCGGAAGCGGATCGCCTGGAGCAGGAAGAGCAGGATCACGGTGAGGAGGGCGACCGCGATCGCCTGCAACACGCCCCCCGCGATCAGACCGAAGGCGTGATGGTCGATGAATCTGACCTCGAGCCCGCGCGGGCTGACGGCCGGGTTCGGTTCTCCGCGCAGCGCGGGCGCCACGCCCTGGAGCAGACCCACCGTGGGAAGTTCCTTGAGCGTCGTCGTGAGAATGATCCCGCTCAATAGGTAGAGCACCCCGGCTGCCGCGACCGGCACACCCAGACGCGCCCGGCGCTCGCTCTCGCGCGCGACCTGCTCGGCGATCTGCGCGCGGTCGCGCTTGGAAGCGCCCTCTTTGGAGGCGCCGTTGCGCGCGGCCCTCTCGCTATCGGAGCCCCCGCCGTTGGTTCCCTCGTTTTCGCGCTCACGGGACATGGGGGGCGCAGTGTATGAGTTCGTCGCTACGATGAGCACTATGGAGAGTGGAGACCTCGGCGATCTTTTTGGCGACCCGGAGGAGCTTCAGCGGCGCCTTGCCGAGTTCGCCTCCCAGATGCAGGGTCAGCAGCGTCTGGCATGGGCCGACAATGCGATCAAGCTCGCCGTCGATATGACCGTCGCCGCGGTCAATCGCATCAACCTGCAGGGCAGTGCCGACGCCCAGGCCGAGCAGATCCGCTCGGTGATGGCGTCGATCTTCCCCGAGGCCGTCACGCTCGTGCGCGAGGCGCGCGAGGGGCTTCAGTAGAGACGACCTCGCCGGCGCGCTCGGCTTCACGCTCGGCTTCGCGCGAGTCCCTGCCCGCCGCGATCACCTCGCCGAAGGAGCGGAAGCGGAAGACGAACACCACCGCTCCCAGCCCGATCAGCGCCGTGAAGGCGGCGATCGCGATCTGCTGACCCACGGAGTACGCCGCAACGACGGCCGTGGGTGCGGTGCCCGCGAAGACCTTCACCAGCAGCGCCTGCTGCACGCCGGCCCCTCCGGGGGTGAGGGGCACCGCTCCCGAGACTTGGCTCACGGCAAAGACGAGCAGCACGTTCTGCACCGAGGCGCCCACCCGGAACGCTTCGAGCAGGAACCAGAAGGCAGCGAAGCGGCACACCCAGCCTGCCGCCTGCAGCGAGGCCACCTCGCGGAGATAGCGCGGGCGGTCGGTGAGGATCGTCACGCCCTGGCGCACGCGCGCCCAGAAGGCCTTCACGCGCACCGAGAGCACGGCGAAGACCACCAGCCCGAGGACCGCCAGCGCGGTGATCAGGAAGAGCGTGAAGCGAAAGTGCGCCGCCAGATAGGAGATGTCGAAGGAGTTCAGCTTGGAGAAGTCCGGAGGCTTGGGGAAGACGCCCTGGGTGAACGCGAAGATCAGCACCACCACACCCACAGCGATGTCGAACACCGACTCCACGAAGAACGCAGCCGCCACGGTGGGGTAGGTGGAGCCGGGGATCGAGCTGCGCGCGAGGAACAGCTTGATGATGTCCCCGCCGCGCGCAGGCACCACATTGTTGAAGCCCACGGCTGCGAAGTAGGCGCCCCAGATGCGCCGCCACTGGAAGCTCACGGCCGGATAGGCGGCGCGCAGGCTGTTGAAGAACGCCCGCGAGCGCAGCGTGAGGTTGAGGCCGAAGAAGAGGAGACCCACCACGAGGGCACCCCAATGCACGGCGGCAAGGTCGGAGAAGAACTGCCCGACCGCTTCCACGAAAGCGTTGAGGCTGTCTGCGATAGAGGTCGATGCCGGTGTCGCGAACACTGCTCAAGCGTACGGCCAGCGCACCCGCTACAACTGAGTGATGGCGGACCGTCTCACAGTCGCCGTCACCGGTCCCACCGGCGAGATCGGCCAAGCGGTCGTGGCAGCGCTCGAACGCTCGCGCGATGTGGGCCGCGTCCTGGGCATGGCAAGACGCCCCTTCGACTCCATCGAGCACGGCCACAGGAAGCTCTCCTACCGGCGCGGCGATGTGCTCGATCGCACCGCGGTTGACGATCTGGTGAAGGAAGCCGATGTGGTGGTGCACCTCGCGTTCATCATCATGGGCGACGCCGAGGAGAGCCGCAAGGTGAACCTCGAAGGCTCGCGCAACGTATTCGAGGCGGCGGTCGCCGCTGAAGCCAAGCGCCTGGTGTACGCCTCCTCGGTGGCGGCCTACGGATTCCACGGCAACAACCCCCAGCCCCTCACCGAGGAGGTGCCGGCGCACGGCAGCGCGGGCCATTACTACTCCGCGCAGAAGGCCGAGGTCGAGGCCCTGCTGGCGCAGACGCTGAAGGAGAGCTCCACCGCCGCGTACGTCTTTCGTCCCTGCGTGGTCGGCGGGCGCGATGCACCGATGCTGATCGACAGCCTGCCCTACACCCAGATCTCCGAGCGCCTGCCGCGGCCGGTGCTGAATCTGCTCGACGGCGTGCCGATTCTCAAGCCGGTGCTGCCCGATCCGGGGACCCCCTTCCAGCTGGTGCACCACGATGACGTGGCCAGCGCGATGCGCGCTGCGGTGCTGGGACGGGGAACGCCGGGGGTCTACAACCTCGCGGCCCCCGGCGTGCTCACCGTCGCGGGACTTGCGCGCGAGCTCGGCTGGTACTCCATCCCCGTACCCGAGCTCGCGGTCGACGCGGTCGCGGAGATGGTGGGGCGTCTGGGCTTCCTGCCCTCCCAGATCCAGTGGGTCACGGCCTTCCGCGAGCCGGTGCTGATGGATACGGCCAAGGCGCGGCGCGAGCTTGGCTGGCGGCCCAAGCACGACGCGCTGGAGACGCTGCGCGAGACGATCACGAGCGCGCGGCTGGAGCGGTTCATCCGGTAGCTCAAAGCCGAAAGGCAAGCAGCGCGGCGGCGATCGCAACCATCGCCAGCGACATCGCCTTCAGCGCACCGTCGAGCGGAGCGAGCACTCCCACGAGCGACAGCGGCTCAGTGCGCCCGTCGGAGAGCGTGCGCACCCCGCTGAGCGCGGCGGTGCGCCGGCGCAGCTCGCGAGCCGGCGTGCTCAGCCGCCGCTGGGCGACGCTCATCGCCAGGCACCCGCTGGCGATCAGAAGGCCCGCCGGCGAGACATTCAGAGCGTTGACGAAGTAGCCGGTGAAGGCTGGGAATGCGCCCCACCCGAGCGCGAACCACAGGTCGCTGTGGAAGCGTCCTCCCCACAGCTCGAGGTTGTAGGCAAGCAGGAAGAGGCCCCCGGCGAGCACGAGTGGCGCGAGCTTCACTGAGACGGTGAGGACGCCCGCGAGCCCGATCGCCAGCGCAGCGGCGAGGCTTAGCGTCGCGAGGAGGATGAGCGTTCGATCCGAGAGGCCGGTGCGCAGCGGTCGATCGTGAAGCTCATCGAGCGCGTGTGCGGCCACTCCCACCGCGAGCGCGAATGCCCCGAGGCCCCACAGCAGACGGTTCACGTATACGTGTGGAGCGAGCGCAGCGCCGATCGCGAAGTAGCTCAGATGCCAGGCGGTATAGGGCGGGTGCAGCAGCGTGAGCAGATCGCGCCAGCCACCGCCTGCGAGCGCATAGAAGGCCGGCCTGGGCGCCGGCGGGTCCAGCTCGCCGCTGGTTTCAGAGTTTGGCTCGCGCCGGGTTTCAGGCTTTACGGCCATTAGGGGCGGAGCGGGTTGCCGACATCACGATGCCGCCGCCGAGGCTCATCCGCCGGACCTCGATGTCCTCGAGCCCCGCCTCCCGCCAATACTCGACGATCCGCTCCAGAGGATGGCGCTCGTAGAAGCCGGCGATGCTGGGACCGAGAAACCGCCCCACCTCAGCCCACTCGCGCGAAACCACGCGACCCAGCACCGGCAGCCCGATGGTCGTGTAGAAGCGCCACGCCATGCGCGCCACTCGCCGCGGCGGGACCCCGAACTCCAGATAGCCGACACGCCCTCCGGGGGCCACTACGCGGGCCAGCTCGCGCATCGTCGCGCGCGGATCGTCGACATAGCGCAAGAGGTAGGTGAAGGTGAGCGCGGTGAAGCTCGAGTCCTCGAAGGGCAGCTTCTCGGCCTGCCCCTCGAGCAGCTCCACGCGAGCACCAAGTGCGGGCTGCGCGGCGAAGCGCGCGCGAGCGCCGGCAAGCATCTCGGGGCTCTGATCGAGGGCCACCACCGTGCAGCCGCTACGCCGGAGCAGCTCGGCGGCGACCATTCCGGTGCCCGTGGCCACATCGAGCACGCGATCCTCCGCAGAGGGCGCCACCGCGCTCACGAGCGCACGCCGCCAACGGGGGTCCTGACCGAAGCTGAGCACCGTAGCGACCTGGTCGTATCGCCGCGGAAGCCCCCGGAAGAGCGCGAGCGCCTGGCGCTTGCGCGCGGAGCCCACATTTCCCTGAACGCTCGAGGCAGCGTCGGAACTCATCTCCAACAGAGGCTAGACGAACTTCGCCCCTCAACTCGAGGGTGGGTTACTGCCAATGCCCGCGAGCGGGGAAGTCGACAACGCGGCGGCGCCGCTCGAGGGGCGCGGCGCCGCGCGCGTCGACTCGACCCAACTGTCCCTCCTTTCTTCGATTGCGCTCCTGCTGCGCAATCCAGAGTCGGATCTTGCGCTCAACTGGTCGAGCGTGTCCATTCATCTCGCTTCAGCCTTCCTCGAAGGAGCACGGATGATCAGCCGTCTTACGAGTCTTCGAATGCTCGAAGCCGGTTCCCTCTGTACGCAGAGGATTCCCCTGCACACGCACGAGGCGATAGCGCCGCACCTTCGGTCGCGGCCCCGCCGGTCGAGTCTCTGGCATCAGCAGCAAGCGTGATCTTGGTGGCTGTGGGGTCATGGGAGCATTATTGGCGCGCCCAGATCACATCTCATTGGACGCCGGTCCCAAATCGGCCCCCCGCTCCTCGACAGCCGGTCCAAAGGCGCCACGGTTCGCGGATGAATTCTCCAGCGCGGCGCGATGGTGGATCATCTGCGCTGTGAGCGAGCGAGTTCAGAGGGCGCTACGCGAGATGCTGCGCGTGCTGCTCGCCCCGACGGCGCCGCTGGGCGCGTGGCTGGAGCGCCTGGTCTCAGTGCAGGCAGCCGACCGGGCAGCGGGACTCGGAGCGCAGGCCTTTGGGGCATTGATCCCGCTCCTGATCGTCTACAGCGCGGTGGTGCCGCTGGTGAACGCCGATGAGTTCTCAAACCAGCTCATCCGCCGCTTGGGACTGAAGGGAAACGCCGCTGCGAGCATGCACGAAGTCCTGGCTCCGCCCGGCGGGGTCGCGCACAGCGTCACCGTGATCAGCTGCCTGCTCGTGATCGTCTCGTCGCTATCGCTCGCACGCGCGATGCAGAGGTTGTACGAGGTCTCCTACGGGCTGAGCGCCTCGGGGATCCGCGGAACCCCATGGCACCTGCTGTGGATCGCGCTGATCCCGGTCTACTTCACTCTGCGCCCCGCCATATCCGAACTCGCGGGCGGGTGGTGGCACATCGCCAGCTCGCTCGCACTGGGCGGCGCCGCGTGGCTGGCCACCCCGTACATCCTCCTGGGAAGACGCATGAGCTGGCCGCGCCTGCTCCCCGGAGCGATATTCACGGCGCTCGGCATGATCGCGCTCGGCGGGGTGTCGTTGATCTATCTCCCGCATTCGGTGAGCGTCTCGGCGCTCCACTACGGCGCGATCGGCGTCGCATTCAGCCTGCTGAGCTGGCTCGTGTTGGCAGGGTTCGTGTTGGTGGGCACGGCGACCGCGGGCGCGGTGGCGTTGGAGCGGGTGGAGGCGCACCGTCTGCGCACTGCTCGCGAAGTTCGAAAATCCGACGATCACTAAGACATGTTCGGGCACCGAGTGCCACCCAGTCGGCGCCGATCCGCGCGCCCCAAAAGCACCTGAAACTCGAAGAGCTGCGCCTAAACTGGGTCGAGCGTAAACACCCGGCCCACAAGGAGCTTTGATGTCAACCTCCCCCGCAGACTTCAATGCCAAGATCATCCAGGAGTTCCATGCCAACGAAGGACGCGTGAGCGGCATGTTCGAGGGTATGCCGCTGCTGCTCCTGCACCACACCGGCGCAAAGTCAGGCAAGAGCCGCGTCAACCCCCTTGCTTACCAGGGCGATGGCGGACGCTACGTCATATTCGCCTCGAAGGCGGGAGCACCGACGAACCCCGACTGGTACCACAACCTCAAGGCGCATCCCAACGTGAAGATCGAGGTTGGGAGCGACACGATCGATGCCCTCGCGAGCGAGGCCACGGGCGAGGAGCGCGAGCGCCTCTTCCGTACGCAGGCCGAGCGCATTCCTCAGTTCGCCGACTACGAGCAGAAGGCTGGCCGGACGATCCCCGTGATGATCTTGACGCCAACGGCGGCAGGCTGAGCCCGACACAGGCTGCCGTCCTCCAGAAGAGCGGAGGATAGACTTGGCTTATGAGCACTTCCCGGCGTGCCACGCTGATCGAGCCAGGCCACGAGGCCGAGTGGGCTGCGCTGAATGAGGAAAAGCGCCGCGCGCTGACTCCACCTCCAGAGACCCCGATCGCCGAGCTACTGGGACGTGGACAGCGTCTCTCGGCCCAGGCGGCAGCACTGCTGCGAGCGGTCGAGCGAGCGGATGGCGAGCCTCGAGCCTGAGCTGGATGTCGCCGCGGCCGCGATGGTCGCCGCACAAGCTCGCTTTGTTGTGATTGGTGGCTTCGCGGTCATCGCCAATCGCTTCATCCGAGCGACGGAGGACATCGACTTCCTAGTCCCTGACGACCCTGCGAACGACCGCTGTGTGCTGAGTGCTCTTCTCGCGCTCGACGGTCGGCGCCTTCGCGACAACGCGCAGCTGGGTGACGAGCACCTGCTCGACCAGACACACCTACGGGCGAAGACACGAGCAGGAGTTGTGGACATCCTGCGCGGCGGTCTTCCTCCGCTCGACTACGAGACCGTGGAGGAGCGCGCGATGCGCGCCGACTACGGGACGGTTGAATTCCCCGTTGCCAGCCTGAGCAGCATCGTCGGCTTCAAGCGCCTCGCCGACCGTCCCCGAGACCGGAACGACCTGATCGGCTTGGCTGAGGTTCACGGAGAGCTGCCACTCGACCGGATCCCAGGGCTGGATTCGTAGCGGAGCCGACCCTCTTCACGCGCTCGCGGAGACGCTATCCAAACTTCTGCCGCCAGAGTTTGGCCTTCGCGACGACGACGCGCCCTGAGAGATTCGAACTCCCGACCTTCGGTTCCGTAGACCGACGCTCTATCCAGCTGAGCTAAGGGCGCAAAGCCCGCCCAGTCTAGCGTTTTGGCCCTCAGGGACTTGGCGAGGCCAGGGCCATATCACGATTAAATCACGACTATCTCGGCGTTCTGTGGTGTTTCGCGACGGGATAGCCGGGCTGAGGGCTGCTTGTCGAGGCCGGCCAGTGGCCCGCGCCGGTAGGGCGTCGGCGGTGAACACCGGGACACCTGGGACAAGTTCATCGCCCGGAGGGAGACCCGCCGTCTCATACCTCTCCGGCGCAGCCCACTCGGACCAGAGTGCCCCCGGCCGGCACTGTCTTATGGTGCGCCTGCTTGGTCGAGCAAACGACTTTTCGAGGCTCCTGTCAGGATCGAGTTGTGAGGGACGGCCCGTCAGTCACCGCGCGCGCTGTAGCGCTCGCTCGTGCCCAGCTCGAGCGCCCACAGACCCCCACGGGAGACCCCGCCGCCGAGGATCGCCTGAGCGCCAGCCTCCCCAAGCCGATGTGGTGGCCACTCTTCAGCGGCGCGTGGCGCAGGCGGATAGCCGCCCGGACACCATTCTTCGATGACGTCACGTTCGCCGCGATCGACGCGGGTATCACGCAGGTCGTGATCCTCGGCGCCGGCTACGACGCCCGTGCGCTGCGCTTCGCCCACCCAAACGTCACGTTCTTCGAGGTGGACCATCCCGCCACCCAAAACGACAAGCGCCGCCGCCTCGCCACCCTCGGCATAGCAGCAGGCGCGAGCGTCTACGTCCCGCACGACATCACGCACGGCAACCTCTCCCCCGCGCTCGAGGCGGCGGGGCACGCGCGTGATCGCGCGAGCCTGTTCATCTGCGAGGGACTGCTGCTCTACCTCACCACGCCTGTCATCGAAGGACTGCTACGCGATCTGCGCGCCTGCGCACCCCCAGGCAGTCAGTTGGCGCTGAATGCCCGCGAGCAGCACTCCAGCGCAACGTTAGCCAGCCTCCGCCAGGAAGGACAGCGGCTACTCCTCGCGATGATCGGCGAGCCACGACGCTCCAAGCTCAACGCCGGCCAGCTCGACGAGCTACTGAAGCAATCCGGCTGGAAGACCATCCAGCACGCGCCCACCGCCGCGCCCCACGACGACCTTCGAGGAGCGCTCGTGCTGGCCCAATGAAGGCGAGCAGCAACCCTATGCGTGCTCGATCAGCGCGACCCACCATCCCCACCAGCAGGTATCCGCGCCCTGCACCATGCACGCGCCCCACGCTGCGCTTCCAGCACACCACCTACCATCCTTCACGCTCCTACCAGGCATCGACGTTCGCGCGCTTCTTGCCGATCCTCTCCCGCCACGACGCCGCGGTCTCGTCGAAGAGCATCCCGATCCAGCGGCGCGAGTCTGCTGGGTCGATGACGTCGTCGATCTCGCCATAGGCCGCCATGTTCAGGCCGCGGCCGTGCTCGTAGGCCGCCGCCACTGTGGCCTCGAACACGCGCTCGCGCTCCTGCTCGTCCTCGATCGCGTCGAGCTCGCGTCGCATCCCCAGGCGCACCGCGCCCTCCAGGCCCATCCCGCCGAACTCCGAGGTCGGCCAGCCTACGACGAAGAGCGGCGCCTTGAAGCCTCCGCCCGCCATCGCCTGAGCGCCCAGCCCGTAGCCCTTGCGCAGCACGATCGTGCCCATCGGCACAGTGATATTGGCTCCCGTCACGAACATCCGCGCGCAGTGGCGAACGCTCGCGGTGCGCTCCGCCGCCGGGCCCACCATGAATCCCGGCGTATCGCATAGGAACAGCAGCGGCAGCTCGAAGGCGTCGCAGAGCTGCATGAAGCGCGCCGCCTTATCGGCCCCCTCGGAATCGATCGCGCCGCCCAGATGGCGCGGGTCGTTCGCCACCACGCCCAGCGGCCTTCCATCGACTCGCGCCAGTGCGGTGAGCATTCCCGGAGCAAACCCGCGTCGCAGCTCCAGCACCGAGCCCTCATCGCAGAGAGCCTCCAGCACCCTTCGCACCTCATACACGCGCTTTCGCTGCGCGGGGATCAGGTGCGCCAGAGCGCTCTGATCTGGCACCGTGAACTCGGCGGTTGAGCCATTGAAGTAGGAGAGGTAGCGCCTTGCCGCGGCAATCGCCTCGCGCTCGTCGGCAACCCGGATGTCCACCACCCCGTTGGCGTCCTGAACCTCGATCGGCCCCACCTCGCCGGGCTCGTGCACACCCAAGCCGCCGCCCTCGATCATCGCCGGGCCACCCATCCCGATGCTCGAGTCCTCCGTGGCGATCACCACATCACAGCACCCCAACAGCGCCGCGTTGCCGGCGAAGCAGTAGCCCGCCACCACGCCCACGAGCGGCACCGTTCCGCTCAATCGTCCAAAGAGATGAAACGCACGGCAGTCCAGCCCCGCCACCATCGGCCAATCCACGTCCCCGGGGCGCCCCCCGCCGCCCTCGGCCAGCAGCACCACCGGCAGCCGGCGGCGCTCGGCGATCTCAAACAGACGGTCCTTCTTCTGGTGGCCCCTCACTCCCTGCGTGCCCGCCAGCACCATGTAGTCGTAGGACATCACCACGCACGGCCTTCCCTGCACCTCGCCAACGCCTCCCACCAGCCCATCCGCGGGCGTACGCGCGATCAGCTCGTCGCGTGCGCGGCGGCGCTCCTGGGCGGCGAACAGGAGCGGGCCATACTCCACGAACGTACCCTCATCCACCAATTCGGAGAGATTCTCGCGCGCCGTGCGCCTGCCCGCATCGTGTCGTCGGGCAACCGCCTCCGCACGCGCCGCGTCCAGACCGAGCGCGTGGCGCTCGCGCACCGCCCGCAGATCCTCGCGCTCATCGCCCGGGTCCGCTGCTGCCAACCCACTCGCCGTATCCACTGCGGAGCCGTCAACCGCAGCCAGCACGATCAGCGCCTGCCCCTCCTCCACCGTCTCGCCCACAGCGACCTCGATACCGAGCACCTCACCATCGGCCACCGCGATCACCTCGTGCTCCATCTTCATCGCCTCCAGCACCGCGAGCACGGCGCCGGCCCGCACCGCTTCTCCCGGCTTGCATGACGCGGCGATCACTACCCCTGTGAAGGGAGCCCTCACCACGATCTCGGCGCCGGACTCGTTCATGCGATCTGCGCACAGGCGCGCATTGGCCAGACCCCGCTCACCTTCCACATCGCCAATGAGCTCGCTTACTCCGGCGCACTCGCGGTGACGATCCAGGTGGAGGCGGGCGCCCGCAGCTCTCCATCGAGGGCGAACTCCGCGAGGCCCTCACGCAGGGCCTCCTCGACCTGACCGTGGAGGTGGGCGGCGCGGTCCCCCGCCAAGCGCAGGATCTCCCCGGCGGGGCCCAACGCCATCACCAGTTCGAGGGCTTCATCGATGTCGTTGCCGATGATGATCGGGATGTCGCAGCGGCGCAGAGCGATATCGGTGAAGCCCGCGTGGATGAGAACGTCGCTCGTCGTATCGGCGTTGGCCATCGAGAATGGCCCGGGGCCGCAGGTTGGCTCGTCGTACTCCTCGGGACGCGCCACGATCCCCTCGACGATCGTCTGCGCACGGTAGAGCCAGTCGTTGTCGGTGCGCTGGCGCCATACCACCATCACCAACTTCCCGCCCGGCACGAGCGCACCGCGAACGTTGCGCATGGCGGCCACGGGGTTGGCGAAGAACATCGTGCCAAAGCGCGAGAAGGCGAGATCAAAGCTCCCCTCTCCGACGAGGGATTCCTGTACGTCGGCAACGAGGAAGCGCGCGTTCGCGACACCCGCCTCCTCAGCCTCGTGGATCGCGTCCTCGATGAAGCGGGGTGCCGCATCGACGCCCACCGCCTCGCCCTCGGAGCCCACGAGCCCGGCGATCCGCTGGGTGGTGTCGCCAAAGCCGCAGCCCACATCCAGCACGCGTGCTCCCTGCTGGGGCGGATGCAGGCGCAGAGCCTCCTCGCCGTGTGCGCCGAGCCCCGACGTTACGATCTCGCGGAAGCGAACGAAGCGATCGTAGAGCGGCCCGTCCCAGGCGCGGATCGCCTCGTCGTTGTCGGTCGTGGGAGGTGTCGGTGCGGTCGCGCTCACTGCTCTCTCCTACTCCTCGAAGGCGTCTGGCCCTCAAACGATACGCCGCCGGCTGAGGATATGGCCCGGCGTCGCGATCTCCGCGCCGAGAGCGCGGTGCGTTCCCTCGCCGAGCAGCCAAGCGATTAGGCCCGATCAGACACGGGTACCGGAGGAGCTACGCCGCCGGGAGCCCATCTTTCAGGCCGCGGCAGGAGCGCCCGCCGCAAAACCCGGTGACGCAGCCCGCGGCGGACGGCCTGACCACTGACGGCCCGATCTAGAGAAAGGGTGATTTGCATGAGTACAGGAGCAATCGTTGCAATCGTCGTAGGAGCCGTCGTGCTTGTGGCAGTCATTGCGCTGATCGCGCAGCTCGCCCGACGTCGGCGCCTGGAGAAGCGACGCGGCGAGGCGCGCGAACTGCGCCACGCCGCGCGCCAGCGAGACGACACCGCCGAGGATGCGCGCGCCGCCGCTGCCGAACAGACAGCGCGAGCGGAACGAATCCGTGCCGAAGCCGATGAGAAGAACGCCATCGCGCGACGCAACGAGCTCGTTGCGCAGGAACGAGCCGGCGAGGCAGAGAAGCGAACCGAAGCCGCGCGCGAACAGCACGACCGCGCCCGCGAGGTCGACCCCGACATGAGCGACAGCGGGGAGGACGAAGCGGTGGCGCTCAACGAGCGATCCGCCTGATCTCAACACCCAAACATCGTCCTCCGAGCAAAGGTTCGTAGATCGACCAAATCAAGGGGCTGTGTCGCGAGGCATCATGAAACTCCGATGTCCCGCGACACAACCCACCACGGAGGGAAGGGACGAAGATCGAACCCGGACCTTATATGGAAGCGCATCAAGGAGCTGCACGCTAGGCGCTTCGGAGCAAGCGAGTGAGGGGTTGCCGCCGGACAAGCACAGCTACGCCTGGCTAAGACGTCTCTTTGCTGCGGCGATCAGAAAGCTGCACCTCGCCTATTCGCGTGGGAGTCTCAGCGCAATGGTGCCTGAGTCCGCGTGTCCTCTACTCCGGTCAGTTAGGTTCGCAAGACGCCGGCTGGAAGCAACTGCTCGAAGGTGCGCGTCTCGAAGTAGCTGGAATGGGTGCGCTTGATTGTCTCCAGCGAGTCGGCGCTCAGGAGCACGACATCGACGTCAGAGCTCTCGCGGGCCTCCTGCTCAAGCTCCTCGTACGCGTGCATCGCTGCCTCGTAGTCATCACCGAAGCCCTGCACGTCGGCCCGGCCAGCCTTGATGTCGTACTTGATGAGGAAGTGCTTGATCTCAGAACCCATCGTTCTCCTACTGCTGCTCTCGGGGCAGGATGCCCTTAATGATGGCATAGCGCTCGTTGAGGATTGTGACCAGCTCGTCGGGAAGGGTCTCGCCTCGGTCGAGAAAGGCAAACGCTTCGGAGATGGCCACGTAGTAGTCGTGGATGTCGGCCGTACCAGCTCCAAACTTTAGGCCGAGCCCGATCTGCCTCCCGTCATCCTCGACTTGGTTCGCCCATGCATCCTGGAGGACCGTGCGCAGTTGAACCTCGATCGCAAAGTCGTCGCGGCGCGCGATCACGTGCAGAGCACGGTAGCCCGAAGGCTTCGGATTGGCGATGTAGTCCCTCGTCTTGACGATGGTCCAGGTCTTGCGGAGGCGTCGACCAACTGCGTAAACGTGCGAGAGACTTGGAAGGCGTGCCCGGACCCCGCCGATGTCGTGAAACTGCGTGACTTCCATGCTGGGCTCCCGCGTGAGCTTGCCGATGATCGTGTTCCGGCGCTTGAGACGTTGCGCTACGTCGATGCGTCCGCCCACTTCGCCACCCTCCTGCGCGACGTGGTAGCGCAGGCCAGCGGCAACGCTCGACAGGGGACGCGCGTGGAGGCTACGCCACCACGTGATCGCATAGAACGCATTGACGATCTCGTCCCTACCCAGCACATCAAACGCGGCATCTGTTGTGCCAGGCATTGTCATGAACTGTCTGGCGAGCTTGCCAGCCCGATTGACTTCACCCTTCGTGTAGGACGTTCCGGCCGGTGGCTTGAACGGATCGGCTCGCCTCGGGGACATCGCACAAGGTTAGGACGCCAGGCGGCACCTATTAGCTGTCCCTGGGCGCTCCAAGGTTTAGGAGGCCTGTCCTGCGGGTCTCGCCGACGAGGCCTGTACGGAGGGGGAGAGATTCGAACTCTCGGTACGCCTATCAGACGCACAACGGTTTTCGAGACCGCCGCATTCAACCGCTCTGCCACCCCTCCAGGGGGGACGCCCAAAGGCTAGACGATCTACCGCTGGCGCCGCCCGGCGAAGAACTCGCTGAGCACCCCCCCGCACTCCTCCGCCAGCAGGCCCCCCGCGACCTCGGGGCGATGGTTCAAGCGCGACTCGCCCAGCACATCCAGCACGCTCCCCGCGGCGCCCGCCTTGGGGTCATACGCGCCGAACACAACGCGTGGCACGCGCGCCAGCACGATCGCGCCTGCGCACATCGCGCAGGGCTCCAGCGTCACGTACAGGTCCGCCTCCAGCACCCGCCAGCTGCCGAGCCCCTGCGGCAGCCTTGCGCAGAGCCAGCATCTCGGCGTGCGCCGTCGGATCCTGGCGCACTTCGCGCTCGTTTTGCCCCACCGCGATCACCTCGCCCTCGTGCACCACCACCGCGCCGATTGGCACGTCATCGTGTTCCAGTGCATGCTCGGCCTCGCGCAACGCGAGGCGCATGAAGTACTCGTCGCGTGGGAAGAAACGCTCGCTCATTAGCTCATACCCATCCGGGCCGGCAGGCGTGCCGCGCCCGCCCTCGGGGAACATCATCATTACCAACCCCATGCTCCCCCACGCCCCCCCCGCTCAGCACCGTCCAAGGCGACCTGCTTGGGGTATCGCTGGCGCTGGCGCTCACCTCGGCGCTTGCGCCTCGTCGGCGCTCGCTGGGCTCGCCGCGCTCGCCTCGCAGGCTTGACGCGCGTTGCCGGCTCCTCACACCTGTCCCGAAGGCCCTCCACATTCGATGGCAACTCGCGATCCCTTCGCCCTTCCGCGACCTCACGCCCCCGCTGACCGTCCCGCCGCCAACACGCGCCTCGCGCCTACGCGCCCGACGAGATCCTCGTCAGTACGCCCCGCCCGCCTCCCCTCCCCCGCGCGCCCCGCACATGCCGCGCGCGCTGCCGGCGCCGGGGATCCGCATCACTCGCTTCGCACACGCGAGCTCCTGCGGCTGAAGCCCGGTGTCACGTCACCTCCGCCCTCGCGCGCCTTCGCCGCCAGCGCGACGTGCTCTGGGCCGTGCCCGACTACCTCGCGCACGCCGCCGGCGACCCGCGGCACTCCGGCTCGTTCCCAACGACCCCGGCCTCGCCGGCACACCCGGCGGCTGGGAGCAGCTGCAGTGGAACTTCCTCGGCGCCTTCGGCATCAACGCTACGCGCGCCTGGGCCAACCTCGCGGCCGATGGCGCCCCCGGCGGCTCCGGCCGCGTGATCGTCGCGGTCCTCGACACCGGCATCGCCTACTCAAACCGCCACCCCTTCCGCCGCTCGCCCGACTTCACCGCCTCGAATTCGTCTCCGGCTACGACTTCGTCGACCACGACCCCTTCGCCAACGACCGCAACGGCCACGGTACCCAGGTCGCCGGCACGATCGCCGAGGCCACCGGCAACCACTACGGCCTCACCGGTCTCGCCTACGGCGTGCGCATGATGCCCGTGCGCGTGCTCGACTCCGAGGGCGAAGGCGACGCCGCCGTGATCGCCCAGGGGGTGCGCTTCGCCGTCAACCACGGCGCCCGCGTCATCAACCTCTGACTCGAGTTCTCCTCCGACGTCACCGCCTCGGACATCCCCGAGCTGCTCGAAGCGCTGCGCTACGCCTACCACCGCGGCGTCGTCGTCGTCGCCGCCTCCGGCAACGAGGGCTCGCCGCAATCGCCTACCCCGCGCGTGCGCGCCGAGTCATCTCCGTGGGCGCCACCACCGAACACGGCTGCCTCGCCTCCTACTCCAACGACGGCTCCGGCCTCACCCTCGTCGCGCCCGGCGGCGGGCCCGACGCCGATCTCCCCGGCGACCCCAACTGCCACCCCGAACTGCCCTCGGGGCGCGACATCTATCAGGAGACCTTCACCGGCTCCTCGCCCCGGCGCTTCGGCTTCCCCTCCGGCTACGAAGGCACCTCGATGGCCACCCCCCACGTCTCCGCCACCGTCGCGCTCATCATCGCCAGCGCATGTCCTCGGCGCCCACCCCTCACCCGCGCAGCTGCTCGCGCGTCTGCGCGCCACCGCACGGCGCCTCGGGGGACCCGGAGACAGCTCGCTCTACGGGGCCGGGCTGATCGATGCCGGCGCCGCCACCGCCCCCGGCGGGCCGGGGGCCGTCGGCTGAGCTACTATCCGCGCCATGACAACCACAGTCACAGGCGGCAGCGGCTACATCGGCGCGCTGCTCGTAAAGGAGCTCCGCGAAGCCGGCCGCGACGTGCGCGTCCTCGACTCGCTCCTCCACGGCCAGGAGGACATCGCCTCCGAGCAGGAGGCCTCCGGCGTCCAGGTCATCCGCGGCGACATCCGCGACGCCGACGCCCGCAAGCGTGCGCTGGAGGGCGCCGAGGCCGTCGTGCACCTTGCCGCGATCGTCGGCGATCCCGCCTGCGCGCTCGACCCCGCCGTCTCCGATGAAGTCAACGTGCAGGCCACCCGCTCGCTCGTCGCCGACGCCCAGGCCGCCGGCGTGCAGCGGCTCGTATTCGCCTCCACCTGCTCCAACTACGGGCGCATGGCCGACCCCAACGTACCCATCACCGAGGAGGGCGAGCTGCGTCCCGTATCGCTCTACGCCGAGCAGAAGGTCGGCATGGAGCAACTCATCCTCGCCTCTTCGCAGGGGCCCTCCGACGGCACCCAGCCAACCTGCCTGCGCTTCGCCACCGTCTACGGCGTCGGCCGGCGGATGCGCTTCGACCTCACCGTCAACGAGTTCACCCGCGAACTGTGGGCCGACCGCGACCTCGAAGTCTTCGGCGAGCAGTTCTGGCGCCCCTACATCCACGTTCGCGACGCCGCCCGCGCCGTACGCACCGTGCTCGAAGCGCCCATCGAGAAGGTCGCCCGCAAGGTCTTCAACGCTGGGCGCTCCGGCGAGAACTACCGCAAACTCGACCTCGTCGAGGAGATCGGCAAGCAGATCCCCACCGGCCGCGTCTCCTACGTGCACCGCGACGAGGACCCCCGCGACTACAAGGTCTCCTTCGACAAGATCCGCTCCGAGCTCGGCTTCGAGACGCTCCTTACCGTCCCCGACGGCATCGCCGAGATCATCGCCGCGCTCAGCGCCAAGCAGTTCGGCGACCCCTTCGACGGTCGCTACCGCAACATCCCCTGAGGCTCGCGCAGCTAGCCAGGGCTGTGCTCTGAGTTCAGCGAGCGCTCGCAGGGCGCGCCGTGAGGGCCCGCACTGCCAACCCCGCAGATGCCCTTGCCTGCGCCGCAGCGTCGATCGCCGCCGCCATCTCCGCGCGGAAACGCTCACGCCCGAAGCCCGCGGCGTTGGCGCGCAGCTCGGAGTCATCTAGCGCGAGCCCCTCGAAGCGCTCGATCGCAGCCGTCAAGCCGGCGGGTGTCTGCTCATCGAAGAGCACCCCCGTGAGCCCCTCGCGCACCGACTCCCTCGCGCCGCCCACGCCGTAGGCGATCACCGGCACCCCCGCTGCCTGCGCCTCCACGGGGACGATCCCGAAGTCCTCCTCGCCCGGGAACAGCAACGCCCGCGCTCCCCTCAGCAGAGCATCGCGCCGATCGTCATCCACGCGTCCCAGCAGCTCAACCGAGCCCTCACCCGAACCCCCCTCCGCCAAAGCGCGCACAGAGTCCATCGCGCGTCCATCCCCCGCCACCATCAGGCGGCGTCCCAAACGCATACACGCCTGCACCGCGAGATCCACCTTCTTGTAGGGAACCACGCGCCCAAACACCAAGTAGTAGTCCTGGGTCTCATGCGCCAGCCCAAGAAAATGCTCCACATCCACGGGCGGGTGCACCACCGTGGCCCCTCGCCCGTAGTAGCGCTCGATCCTCGCCGCCACGTGCTCTGAGTTGGCCACGAACGCATCCGGTCCCGCAGCACCCGCGAGATCCTGGCGGCGCAGGCGCCCGAGCAAGGGTCCCGCCGCCAGGCGCGCCGCCCGCCCCACCTCGCCCTCCAGAAAGCCCTCCTCCCACACGTAGCGCATCGGCGTGTGGCAGTAGCACACGTGCAGCGTCCCCTCCGGCGCCCTCACATTCTTCGCGCACGCATGGCTGGAGGAGAGCACCAGATCAAAGCCACTGAGATCAAACGCGCGAAAGGCCCGCGTCATCAGCGGCAGCAGCTTCGGATAATGCTTCGCGGCGCCCGGAACGCGTTGCAGGAAGGAGGAATGCACGGGCCGCTCGGTGATGATCGGCGGCCACGCCGAGGGCTCATAGATAGACGTGAACACCTCCGCCTCTGGGAACATCTCCAGCAGCTCAATCACAACCTGCTCCGAGCCCCCCGGGATCGTCAGCCAGTCGTGCACCACCGCCACACGGGGATAGCGCTCCCGCAGCTCATCCATGATCATGAACAGAGATGATGACCGGCAAGGACATCGTATGCGTTGGGTTCGCCGACTGGGACACCGACCTATGGACCAATCAGCACCACCTGATGTCGCGCCTGGCGGCGGAGAACCGTGTGCTGTTCGTCGAGTCGCTCGGCCTGCGCCGCCCCCAGCTCGCGGGGCGCGACCTCTCGCGCATCGCGCGCCGGCTGCGCCGCGGGATCACCCCTCCGCGCGCGGTCGATGGGCTACACGTGCTCTCGCCGCTCGTCCTTCCCCTCCACGGTAACGCCCTCGCCCGCTCGCTCAACGACCGTCTGCTGCCGGCACTCGTGCGCCGTGCCACGCGGCGCCTGGGCATGAGTCGGCCAATCCTGTGGGCCTACGTGCCCCAGGCGGAGGTGCTGCTCGACGCGCTCGACCCCTCGCTCGTGGTTTACCACTGCGTCGATGACATCGCCGCGCAGGCCGGCATCGACGGGGCCTCCTTCCGCGCCGCCGAGCGGCGCTTCGTCGCTCGCGCGGATCTCGTGCTCGCCAGCGCGCCCGCGCTCGCGGAGCGGATGCACGAGCTGATACAGGAGATCCGCGGAAGAGCCCAAGTGCTCCAAGCACCCAACGTCGCCGACACCGCGCTATTCGCCACCGCACTGGAGCCCGGGCCGATCGACGCCGCGCTCGCCGCGCTCCCGCGCCCGCGCATCGTATTCACCGGCGCGATCGTCTCCACCAAGCTCGATCTTCCGCTGATGCTCGCGCTCGCCCGCGCCCGCCCGCAGTGGTCTTTTGCGCTGGTCGGTCCGATCGGCCCGGGCGACCCCCGCATCGACGTTTCGATGCTGCGCGCCGAGCCCAACATCCACCTACTCGGGCACCGCTCCTACAGCGAGCTGCCCGCGGTATTGCGGGGAGCCCAGACCGGATTGATCCCCTATGCCGACAATACCCTCACGCGGAGTATCTTCCCGATGAAGGTCTACGAGTACCTCGCCGCCGGCCTCCCCATCGTGGCCACGCCACTGCCCGCGCTCGCAAACGTGCCCGAGGTCGCCACCGCACCCGATGCCAAGGGCATCGCGGAGCTGATCGAGCGCGAGCTCATCGCAGACAGCCCCGAGCGCCGTGCCGAGCGCTCGCGTGCCGCTGCTCTGCACTCATGGGAGCGGCGGCTGGAGGAGATCGCCGCGGCAGTGGCGGCGCTGCAATAGCGCCGGTCCTGAGGGCCAACGCTCAGCCAAAGTGAAGCGCCGACGTGCCCGGCCCCTTACCTCGAGCAAACTGCTCAATCGGGCGGTATCAGCCTGTCGCGCACGGACTCGAACTCCTCCTGCGCCTGCTCGTAGTCGTCGTGGCGTCCGATATCCAGCCAGTAGTCCTCGCTCGGCCACGCCCTCACCGTCTCGCCTGCCGCGATCAAGCGCAGCACCAGATCGGGAAAGTCCAGGCGCTCGCCGGGCTCGATATGGGCGAGCGCACGGGGCGCGAAGCAGTAGACGCCCATGCTCGCCGTGAAGTCAATCGCCGGCTTCTCGTCATAGCCGGTCAAACGGGTCGCATCCCCGTCGTCGTCGAAACGCAGCACACCAAGCGAGACCTGGATGTGGCGCACCTTTGTCGCGATCGTCGCCGCAGCGTCGCCCGCGCGATGGCGCTCCAACAGCGCGCCATAGTCGATGTCGGTCAGCACATCGCCGTTCATCACGAGCAAATCGTCTTCATCCAAACCATCTATCAAGGCCAGCGCCCCCACAGTGCCCAACGGCTCGCGCTCGCGGTAGTAGTCGATCGGAATGCCATACGCGTCGCCGTCGCGGAAAAAAGCCTCGATCAGCTCCGCCAGGTAGCCGGTGGCGATCGTAACCCGCTCGAAGCCATGTGCCTTGAGCTGGCGCATGACGATGTCCAGCACCGGACGGTCGCCGATCGGCATCAACGGTTTGGGCAGCACAGTGGTGTAGGGGCGCAGACGGGTGCCTTCGCCGCCGGCGAGGATCACCGCCCGCTTCATGCCCACACCCCCGGATTCGCTCCGAGGTCGACTCGTCGTGCGAGACTCACGGGCGCGGAGACTACACCCCAGCGCGGCATGGGATCATGGCGGCGATGCCCGCGAACCCAGCGCCGCCAGACGGCCTCTGCTCGCGGTTGGGGAGCGGGCCGCAGGAGATGAACGCCCACCCGTGAGAGATCTGCTTGTCAGCACGCAGACCCCCAAGCTCGGCTCCGGTGGCGCCCTACGCACCTACGCGACAGCCCGAGCGCTCGCCATGCATCGGAACCTCGACCTGCTCTACGTCCGCTTCGGCGGGGAGGAGCCGGCAGAGGAGTTCCGCTCGATCCCGGGGATTCAGCTGCATGCGCTCACGCCCTCGCGCGGGGCCCGCCGCGCGCTCACCTACACGGGCGCGCGCCTACACGGGGTACCCGACGGTTTCGCCCGCGGCGTCTCGCCGGAGCTGGCTGAAGAAGCCACGCGCTTGAGCGGCCTGAGGCAGCGTGGCCGGGTGATCGCCGATGGCCCAACCGCAGCGGCGGCGCTCTGGGGCCTGATGGGACATCGACCGGTGATCTACAACGCCTACAACATCGAGTCGAGCTTCCGCCATGAGCTCCAGTCGAGCAGAGTCGCAAAGGTCGGCGATCGCCACACCCTGCGTTTCTTCGAGCGCAGACTCCTCGCGCGCGCCCACGAGGCATGGATGGTCAGCGAGGACGACATGGGCAGAGCTCGCGAGCTCTGCCCACGAGCACGACTACGCTACGCGCCCAACGTAGTGGACGTTGAGGCGATCACGCCCATCACCGACTTCAGCGACCTGCACCGTGCGATCTTCGTCGCGAGCTTCAACTACCAACCCAACCGCAACGGCTTGAAGTTCCTCTTGGAGGAGGTCTTTCCCCGGGTGTGGGCCGAGCTGCCCGATGCACGCCTCGCGTTGGTGGGCGCCGGGCTGAAGGAGCCTCCCTCGAGCGATCCGCGGGTGGAGAGCCTCGGCTTCGTCGACGACCTCGCAGCGACGTACGCAACCGCGCGTTGCGCCGTGGTTCCACTGCTGCAGGGCGGCGGCACACCGCTCAAGCTGATCGAGGCGCTTGCCCACGGTCTGCCAACTGTCGCCACCACCCGTGCCGCCGCCGGCCTGCAGCTGCGCGACGGAGAGCAATGCCAGCTAGCCGACGGCGGAGAGGCCTTCGCCAAGGCTCTGATCGCCACCCTGCGCGACGGGGCGCCCGAGCTCGGTCGGCGAGGACGAGCTTTCGTGCGGGAGCGCTACTCGATCGAGGCCCTTGGCTCGCTTCTGGCACCCAAGGCCGGCTGAGATCCGTCGACACCTTGCCCAACCCCTCGAAGCCTGGCCGCCTGCCCAGCCGACTGACTTGCCGGCCCAGAGTAGTAAAAACTACCTGGTTGACATAACTCTGTCGACTGCTACCCTCTGCCGACTTCGGGGGAACGGAGTGTCTCATGCACGTTGCAGGCGCACGGGCTGGGATTCCCGACAGAGATAAGCGAGCCGGCTGTTTTCCTACAAACCGGCACGGGGAGGAGTGGACTACGAGATGTACACACGATCGTCGCGCGCATCGGATATGAACAGCCTCATCACCGTACGGGCTGCAAGGCAAGGAGTTGGGGCCGCATCATCCGCGGCCGCCAGCCGCCGGGCACACCCCATGCTCGTGGCCGTGGTCGTGGGCCTGACCTGCCTTTTCGGCCTCCTGCCCGCCTCTGGCGCACTCGCCGACAACTCGACTCCTCTTGCGACGATCGGGGCTCCGGTGCTCACGGTTTCCGGCGACACCGTCCAGTGGAGCTCCATCGCATTGGAGAGCAACTACCGCGTTGCCATCTCCAACGACGTACGCGGCGCCGCCGACCGCCTCACCACATACCTCTGGGCACCGCGCACACCCGGCGAAATCCAGTCCTACACACCGACCGTCCCCCCTGGAGAAACCGTCTACGTGGGCATCAGCGCCGACGGCGGCATCACCTGGTCCCAGCAGGAGGCCACCGTCACCGGCCCAGCCCCGCCAGAGCAGGAACCAGAATCCACACCCAGCGTGCCCGCACCGGCGCTGAGCGTCTCCGGTGGCACAGTCCACTGGAGCACTGGGGGCGCAGGGGGCGACTACCGCGTTGCCATCTCCAACGACGTACGCGGCGCCGCCGACCGCCTCACCACATACCTCTGGGTGCAGCGCGCACCTGGCGAAATCCAGTCCTACACGCCCACCGTCCCCCCTGGAGAAACCGTCTACGTGGGCGTCAGCGCCGACGGCGGCATCAGCTGGTCCCAGCAGGAGGCCGCCGTCACCGGCCGCACACCGGGGCCACCCGCACCGGAACCGGAACCAGAACCCAAGCCAGAACCCGAACCGACGCCCGAACCCGAACCCGAACCGACGCCTGAACCAGAACCCATTCTCAGCCTCTCCGCGCCGGTGCTGAACGTTAGGGGAGACACCCTCTCCTGGCCCGCGGTTCCGGGCGCCAAGAGCTACGAGCTGGCGACGATCCTCAATCCGACGACCACACGCAACACCACTTACACCGTTGTCACCGGCACATCCATCACGCCACCCGCCCTTCCAGGTCAGACGGTCAGCTACGGGCTTGCGGCCAACTCCGCGATCGCCCAGGGGCCGTGGGCTCATGAGGTGTCGATCAGCTATCCATCGGGTTCGGGCAGCCGAACCCCCTGCCGGTGAACCCTCTCCTCCCGTCGAAGAACCGGCGCCGCCACCGCCGCCCGCAACGGGCAAGATCATCGGCACCAACGACGGCGTCGGCTGGGGACCCACCGCAGCCAAGACGATCCTCTCAGGCCACATCACCTGGAACCGCGTAGAAATCGGCGCCAGCACAAACACCCTCGCCGCGTCCCTCAGCGACGGATTCCACGCCCTCGCGATCGTCGGCAACACAAGCGACACCACACCCCTCAGCCAGATAAACCCCAACAGCTGGGCAACCACAGTCGTATCCCAGCTCCAGAACAACCCCGGCATCACAATCGCCGAAGCAGGCAACGAGACATTCCTCAAGGGCGGCATCCCCGACCCAGTCCAGTACGGCCGCATGTACCTCGCCGCCGTCAACGCCAAGAACGCCGCCGGCATCCACACACCACTCCTATTCGACATGTTCGGCGACTACCCCCGCGGCAGCTGGTCCTCACCCACCAGCTGGTCCCGCGACTCAACCGGCGGCGGCTGGCTACGCGACGCCGTCAACGGCGTACCAGGACTCGCAGCCGCAATCCTCGCCAACGGCCTCGGCAGCCACCCCTACGGAGCACTCGGCGAAAACAGCAAGGACTCCTACGGCACCAACGCAGTCGCCGGCCAGGAAACCATCGCCAAAACAGTACTCGGCGCAACCCCCACCGTCTACATCACCGAGTTCGGCTACGACCTCGGCCGCTGCGGCGAAATCGACGGCGCCTGCAACCAGACCGAACAAGCAACCAAGATGCGCGCCGCCTACAAGATATTCCTCGCCGACCCCCACGTCGCCGGGATCTTCGCCTACCAGTCACACGACGACGGCACCGGACAATGGGGCTACATGAACAACGACAACACCACCCGCCCCACCTACAACGTCCTCACCGAAATCGCCACCGAACAAGGACAGTAGAACCAACGTCCAGAGGTCCTGGTGGGGCGTCCACGCCGATCTGGACGCCCCGCTGCCTGAAATCCTCAATGCCGGCTGGGGATTTCCGCGGGCCAGTGTGGATTGACCGCGCGATCCCGCAGACAAGCCGACCAAGTGTTCTACTGGCCGGCTGAACACTCAAGGATGCCCGAGGTCGCGCCGAAAGATTTCGTGCAGACCTCAAGAAAGAGGGCGCGCTAGCCCCCTCCCCCGGGGATCCCCCCGGGGTGCGCCCTGACAAATCCCGATAAAGGCACCCCCGCCGCGAGGCGGGCCCGCAAAGCCAGGGGTCTCCCAGAGACAGCCCAGCTCCCGAAGGAGAAGCCATGATCACCGCCCAGTCGCATCCACATTGGGCGTGGAGCAAGCTACTCATCCTGCTCTTCGTCACGTGCCTAGCGCTGCCATCCATCGGCGCCGTCGCTGTAGCTCGTCCGTCCAATCGCTCCCCCCGCGCGAGCATCTCGGCGGTCTCGCACACGCTCGATGCCGCGGCCGCGGCCAGCGCCGCTGCCGATCGCGCGCTTGTGTCCGATGCGAGCGCGCTGAAGGCGTGTCAGCTCAAGCACCCAAGGCACTGCAAGGCTCAGCGAGGCGCCGTTCAGCGCGCCGGTCACCGTCTGGCGGTCAGCGAGCGTCGTCTCGCCACGCTCGCCCGGGGCAGCACGAGCCGGGCGAGCGGCGCGCACGCCGCAACGCAGGCTCCGCAGCTCACCGTCTCGGGCCAGACACTGAGCTGGACACGGCCCGGCAACGTGAACACATTCGTGTTCGTGCGCAAGGTCCCCGGACAGGAAGACCAGTACTCGATCATCAGCGGCGCTTCCACCACCCCGCCACCCGTGCCCGGCTACGCCGTCCGCTACAGCGTTCGCACGAACGTCGGCGGCTCTGCGTGGGCCACCGAACAGTCCATCGCCTATCCGGCGCCAACCTCCTCGGGCACCCCTCCGATCGCGATCCCGCCCATTACGACCCTACCCGTCACGACTGCGCCGGTCACGACCCCCCCAATCACAACTCCGCCGATCACAACTCCGCCGGTCACGACTCCGCCGGTCACGACTCCGCCGGTCACGACTCCCCCAACCACGACTCCGCCGAGTGCTCCTCCCGTCGACCCGCAGACCGCCCCGATAATCGCCGCCTCCGGACAGACGCTCACCTGGACGAAGGTCGGCGGCGTCAACACATACGTGTTCGTGCGCAAGGTCCCCGGACAGGAAGACCAGTACTCGGTCGTCAGCGGAACCACCACCACCCCGGCCGCCGTACCCAGCGCGACCGTCCGCTACAGCGTGCGGACCAATGTGGTGGGCAGCGCGTGGGCGCCGGAGGTCTCGATCTCCTATCCGCAGGGTCCGGCGAGTGAATCACCTCCCCCCGCCGAAGCCGCGCCTCCCCCCGCCGAAGAACCCGCACCTCCCCCTGCCGGTGAACCCTCTCCTCCCGTTGAAGAACCGGCGCCGCCACCGCCGCCCGCAACGGGCAAGATCATCGGCACCAACGACGGCGTCGGCTGGGGACCCACCGCAGCCAAGACGATCCTCTCAGGCCACATCACCTGGAACCGCGTAGAAATCGGCGCCAGCACAAACACCCTCGCCGCGTCCCTCAGCGACGGATTCCACGCCCTCGCGATCGTCGGCAACACAAGCGACACCACACCCCTCAGCCAGATAAACCCCAACAGCTGGGCAACCACAGTCGTATCCCAGCTCCAGAACAACCCCGGCATCACAATCGCCGAAGCAGGCAACGAGACATTCCTCAAGGGCGGCATCCCCGACCCAGTCCAGTACGGCCGCATGTACCTCGCAGCCGTCAACGCCAAGAACGCCGCCGGCATCCACACACCACTCCTATTCGACATGTTCGGCGACTACCCCCGCGGCAGCTGGTCCTCACCCACCAGCTGGTCCCGCGACTCAACCGGCGGCGGCTGGCTACGCGACGCCGTCAACGGCGTACCAGGACTCGCAGCCGCAATCCTCGCCAACGGCCTCGGCAGCCACCCCTACGGAGCACTCGGCGAAAACAGCAAGGACTCCTACGGCACCAACGCAGTCGCCGGCCAGGAAACCATCGCCAAAACAGTACTCGGCGCAACCCCCACCGTCTACATCACCGAGTTCGGCTACGACCTCGGCCGCTGCGGCGAAATCGACGGCGCCTGCAACCAGACCGAACAAGCAACCAAGATGCGCGCCGCCTACAAGATATTCCTCGCCGACCCCCACGTCGCCGGGATCTTCGCCTACCAGTCACACGACGACGGCACCGGACAATGGGGCTACATGAACAACGACAACACCACCCGCCCCACCTACAACGTCCTCACCGAAATCGCCACCGAACAAGGACAGTAAATACAGCCACAACCGACGCATTGAACCAGACAAAGTCAAAGTCAACGTGCGGCGCGTCTGTGCAGGCGCCGCACGCATGTCCCGGGTCGGCTCAGCTCACGCGAACGCCTCCGACGCAGCACAAGTCACGCGAGCGCTGCCGACACAGCACAAATCACGCGAGCGCTGCCGGAGCAGCACAAGTCACGCGAGCGCGAGCGGAGTGTCAGCCTCTTCGTCAACCGACAGAGCATGGATCGTGCCCCATACCATCAGGAGTATGAACACGATGAAGGCGATCTCGTAAAACAGATAGTCATATAGGCCCTGTGCCATGAACCCGCCGAGCGCCGCCGCAAACGCCGATGCACGCACCGCCGATGCGTTTCTGGTGCCGTGTGTGAGCACGAGCGCGATCGGCCCGATCATGAGCACGAGGAATCCCACGAGACCGAGCCACCCCGCATCCAGACCAATCTGCACAAATGTCTCCTGGGCATGGGTGAACGCCTGGGTTACATAGAGACTGTGTACGTGAACATGCAGATAATAACTGGCATTTTCATAGCCCAGTCCGGCGGGATACAGCCCAAGCGCCTGCTCGCCTGCCTGCTGCACCGCAAATCGCTGCTTGTCCTCGACCTGTGAGCCGAGTGGCGTAGCCAGGCGTTGTTCCAAGGCTGTCACCGTGGAGCGCGGAGTGGCAACATATGCGGCACCAACAAAGATCGCGAGAATGGCCACCGCTTGGATCAAGATCGATCCACGACGCGCGTTCAGCACCAACAGCAGCAGCCACCCCCCGCCAAGCGCCAGGAGCCCTCCTCGCGAGGCCGATACAAGCAGACCCACCAAGATGAATATCAGCGCCCCCGAATAGAGGGTCGCACGCACCGTACGACCGGCCCCCACCGCAATCAGAACCTCGCCTGTGGCAAGGGTGGCAGCCATTGCGGCATAACCAGCATAGTTCGTGTAGTAGCTGAAGAACGAGCTGGGATGATCGCCGATGAAGGGCGCCCCAACGAGCAGATAAATGCCCGCCTTCTGGGCAAACGCGAAGACAGCGACCACCACAGCCGAGCCAGTGAAGATATCGACCATCCGCCGGGAGGCGTCCGGCCTGTCGCGAAAGATGTCAATCGCCGCGAACAAGACGATCAGGCCGGCCAACCAGCGCACTCCTCCCCACAGAGCGGTCGTTTGATTCTGGGCGCCAACCGCAGCCACGAAGCTGCCGAGCACCAGCGCAAGCCCTCCCACCGCCACCCAGGTCGGGATGAGGCTGCCGCGAATTCGCCACGCGAGCACCAGTGCCATCGCGACGAGCACGACCTCATCGGTACCGGTGCCAGAGAAGTGAAACTCGAACGGCATCAGAACCAGCAGCATCACGAGGCCCACTTCCGGTCGCAATGCCGCCACCACCATCGCGACCCCCGCGGCCATGATCAGCAGAGCCTTCAGCTCACGCTGCACGCTTCCGAGCTTGACCATCGCCAACCCCGTCACGAGCGACAGCGCCACAGCGACCACAGCCGTCAGAGCGGTGGAGCGCATTGAGTGCGAGGGGGCCACGAAGCGAGGACGGCTTGCCATGCCTATGGTGGAGCTTAGCGACGCATGGAGGCAGGAGCGCTGAACGCCTCGCCACAGTCCGCCGCGCGCCGCCTCGTCCTCCGCGGCCGCCCCGCGGCCGCCTCGGTCGCCTCGCGACACTCGCCGCCCTCGGCCTCGCACCCGCCGCTCGCCAGCGCCGGTGCTGCGGCTATGATTCGCTACTGGAGTACGCCTGCGCGGAGGGGTCGCATGGGTCTTAGCGGCGCCGAGAGTCAAATTTGATATATGGCAACATCTGCACAAGAGACACCCAGTCTGTCTGAGACTCCGGGGCTCGTACGCGCGCTGAGAGTGTTGCGGGAGCGCTGGTGGGTGGTGGTGCTCTGCCCGATCGTCACGCTCGCCGTCGCCGTCATCTACGTCGAGCGCCAACCCAAGCAGTACACCGCGACCGCCAAGCTCCAGTTCGTGAGCAACTCCCTGCCGAGCCAGGTCGCGGGCGTAGCCGGCGAACAGCAGATCGACCCCGAAGGTGTCAAGGCGACCAATGTGCAGCTCGTAACAACTCCGCCGGTCGCCGCGCTGGTGGTGAAGGCGCTGGACCTCAAGGTCACGCCGGCCGAACTGCTCAACGAAGTCAGCGCAAGCAATCCTCAGAACGACTATATCGTCGACATCTCCGCAACAAATCAGGACCCACATCAGGCCGCCGTCGTCGCCAATGCTTTCGCTGAACAATATGTCAACTACAGCGAGGCACAAAATGTAGGCCAGCTGGTCCGCGGTGAGCAGCTCATCACTCGCAAGACCGAAGAACTCCCCACGAGCGACACCGCAGATCGTGCCAATCTGCGCGCTCTTTACCAGAAGCTACTGCTGCTCCAGTCGGTTCAGACGGGCAATGCGCATGTCGTGAGCACGGCCACCGAACCAACATCGCCGAGTTCGCCCAAGAAGAAGTCGACGGCCTTGGTCGCGATCGTCGCGGGGCTGCTGCTGGGCATCGGGATCGCGTTCATGCTCAACCTGATCGACCGGCGGGTGAAGTCCTGGGAGGAGTTCGAAGAACTCTATGGAGTTCCGGCGCTGGCCAGCATCCCTCGACTTCCACGCAGGCCGCGCACACCAAGAGACCTCGAGCTCACGCTGGAGCCATTTCGAATACTGTACAACGGCCTTTCGCTGCTGCCGCACACCCGGCCGATAAAGACCGTCCTGGTTACGAGTGCCGTGTCTGGCGAGGGCAAGACGAGCGTAGCGCTTGGCTTGGCACGTGCCGCGGCTCAGTCAGAACGACGGGTCATCTTGGTCGAGGCGGACCTGAGACGCCCGAGCGTGGAGTTGCGTCTGGAGCTCGATCGCAGTCCCATGGGTCTCACCTCCGCGTTGCACGGCGATGCCGAGCCCCTGCAGCTGCTACGAGCAAGGATTCGAGGCTTGGATCACCTGATGCTGCTGCCAAGTGGACCGATCCCCCTGAACGTCACCAGCCTGATGGACCCCGAGAAACTAGCCGAGATATTCGACGTGCTCTCCTCCCATGCCGATCTCATCGTGATCGACTCCGCACCGCTGTTGCCCGTCGCCGACACCCGCGTGCTGATGGATTCTCTCAACCTGGACGCCTGTCTGGTGGTGGCCAGAGCCGGTGTCACCACCCGCGACCAGGTGCGCCGCGCGCGTCTTGTGTTCGAGCGAAGGCAGATGAAGGACATTGGACTTGTCGTCAACACGCTCGCCGAAGCGGCCAATGGCTATGACTACTACGGCATCGGCGACGTGGATGCGTTGGGCTCGCCGACCGCCGCGGGAGGTTCCTTGCGCAGCACCGAGCGCACCTCGCCTACAGTGAGCACGCGCAGCGCCAGCAGACAGGGAAAGTAGCTGAGAGCCGCAACCGCCGCGAGACCGCCCAGTGGCACTCCCGCTATGCGGGCAAACCACGTGAGCGCTCCCATGATCGACGCCGCCGCGAGGGTGCGCAGCACGCGATCCAGGCTTGGCTTCATATGCAGCGCGTGCAGCACGCTGCGCGCCGACAGCGACATCACGGTCACCTCAGTGAGAAGCGTCACCCAGGCGGCCGCCAGAAACCCGTAGCGCGGAATGAGCACAACGTTCAGCGCGGCATTGAGGAACAGGCCGATGCCCGCATAGATGGCGAAGCGGCGCTGGAGTTCGAGCACCACCACCATGTTGCCCACCAGGTAGCCGAAGGAAATCGAAACGAAGGCCCCCGCCAGCACGGGCAGGGCGGGCGCCGCGGCAGCGTATTGAGGGCCAAACAGGAAGCTCATAATCGGGCCGGCGGCAACGATCGTGAACGCGAGGATGGGCAGCGATGCCATCGAGAGATACTCGCCGGAGGCCTGCAGGAGAGCAAGCACGCGATCGCGACGAGTCGCATAGGCCGCCGCGATCAGCGGAAAGAGAGTCGTCATCATCGACACCGGAATGAACTGCACCTGGTCGAGCAGTCGATAGGCGGCGGCATAGAGACCGGCCTCATGCGCGCCGGCGAACTCGAGCACGAGAATCTGATCGAGCCTCACGTAGGAGGTGACAAAAATGCCGGCTATCCCAACCCCAACGCCTACGCGCAACAGCGGTCGCCACAGCTCACGCGCTCCGCGCAGGCGCACTGTCGTGAATCTCAAGGCCCATACAACGCTCAAGGCCGTCATCAACGCCGTCGACAGAAGAAAAGCCGCAGCGAATGCAGTGATGCCACCAGATGCGGCCGCCACCACGAATACCGCGACTGCCCAAACGATGCTGTTGAGCGTCATTATCGCCATCGAGATGTCATTGCGTACGCGTAACTGAAATACCGCGCCAATCACTCCGGGAGCCCCAACGAGCGCCAGGCAGGCGATCAGCACCCCGGCGATCTTGTCCTCAGTCGATGGAGCGATCAACAGCACCGCGATCAACGAAGCAAGTGTGATCGGAAGCACGACCAGCAATCTCAATGTGAGCAGTGCACCGAGCCACTGCGGCTCGCGCTCTGAATCTGCGGCAGCGCGACTGACGGTTACCTGGGTAAGTCCCAATTCGCCGAAGCTGCCCGCGATCTGACATGCGGCAAACAGCGTCGACCAGACACCGAAGCTGCTGGACCCCAGTCCGCGCGCAAGTATGAACGTGACGACAACCCCCAGCGCAAGGTTCAGTATGCGCGCCACGATCTGGATCCCCACATCGAAAGTCACGCGCCGGCTGCCGATCTCGACCGGTCCGGTCACGGTCATCGTCGGGGCATCCGCTGTGAGTTTCTCGTCGTCGGGCACGCAGCGAGCAATAGTAGAGAGCAGGCCATCTGCGACGAGCCTCCTCGGGGGCCCCAAGGGACGACAGCTACACTGCCCACGCGTGAGTTCGCCAGAGCGTGACGACATCTACCTGGTGCTCCCCACCTACAATCGCGCCGACGCCCTGCGGGCCAATCTGGACTCGATCCTCGCGCTGCGCGATGTCGCCGGAGTGATCGTCGTCAACGACGGCTCAACCGACGACACCCTCGGCGCCTGTGCGGAGTTCGACGACGAGCGACTGCGCGTCATCAGCCATCCGACGAACCGCGGAGTTGCCGCCGCACGTAACACCGGCATTGCTGCTGCCACGGGCGGGTGGGTGCTGTTTGGCGAGGACGACTGCCGCTTTCCGCGCGACTACGCCTCAGCGCTGCGAGCCGAGGCAGAGCGCCTGGAGGCCGACATCGTGGGGGCACCGATCCTCCACGCGGGCGCCAAGGATGCGGATGTGCCGCGCATCGCCGCCGCCGCGCCCCGTCAACAGAGGCCCGCGACGGAGGATGTCGGCGTATTCCCTTCGGCGGCGATCGAGACCCCGTTCCTCACAGCGCTCGCACTCGTGCGGCGGTCGGTATTCGAGCGTTTGCGCTTTCACGAGGACTACGCCGTCAATGGATATCGGGAGGAGACGGATTTCTTCGTGCAAGCCGCACGCGCCGGCTTTCGCTGCGTGCTCACGCCGGCGACCTACAGCTATCAGCTGCAGACCTGGCGCGGGGGCCAGCACAACTCCTCCACCCTGCGCTATGAGTACTGGGCATTGCGCAACAACTGGCGTTTCCTGCGCCGGCACGGCGCGTGGCTCGCCGAGCGTGGCTACATCCCCGGAGCGCTCCGGGCACAGCTGCGTTTCGCCTGGCGGCGAGGCAGAGCGCTTGTGGTCGGCGCCTCCCGCGCACGGCTGCAGCGACTTCGGTCGGCGCGCACAAGCGGACCGCGCACGAGCGCCTGACTCGATGCCACGCGCCTCGACGCTCCGCGCCGGAATCGTCTCGCCGGACCCCTCCAATCGGGCCGGCGGAGTGGAGCGAGTCTGCGCACTGCTCGGAAATGTGCTCGAAAACGAGGGTTGGGAGGTGAGCATCCTCGGCCCGCCGCGTGCGCCCACTCAGTGGGAGTTTCGTCTGGGACTCAGCTACCCGACCATGGCTCGCTCGGCCACTCAGGCAACGCGGACACAGCCGTTCGATCTGATCGTGACAAACGGGTTCCTCGGGCTCGGCTGCCCCAGACAGACGCCGCGCGTGCACCTCTACCACGGCACAATGGTGGGGAATACAAGGGCGCAGAGCGGCGATATGCCTCCTCGCGAACGCCTGCGCCGTACGTTGAGCGCGGGCCTCACCGAGGCGCTCTGCGGGCGCGGCGCCGCCCGCGTGGTCTGTGTCTCGGAGGCCGTCGCCGAGGAGGTGCACCGCTACTATCGGCTGCGCGCTCACGTGGTCATTCCCAATGGAATCGACACGAACCTGTTCGCCCCCCGCGATATGGCCGGCGCACGCGATCGCCTGGGGCTGCCCGCAGACGGCCGCTATGCGCTGTTCGTCGGCCGTCTGGAGCACGGCAAGGGCAGCGATCTGGTTCTAGAGGGCACCGCGCGCGGCGGTCATGAGCTGCTGATCGCCGGCTCGACGGGCGCTCCAGGTGCGCGACACCTCGGCATCCTCGAGCCCAACGCGCTTGCCGATGCGTATGCGGCAAGTGACTGTGTACTGCTGCCCACTCGCTATGAGGGCTGCAGCCTGGTGGTGCTCGAGGCGCTCGCCTGCGAACGGCCCCTGCTCACCACGCGCGTAGGTTGGATGAGGACGCTGCTACGCGCCGTGCCGCAATACCAGGCGCTCTGCATCGAGCCCGAGATACACGACATCGCCCAACGCCTGCGCGCCCTGCCAAGCATCGACAGCAGTGGGGCCTGCGCGGCCGCCCGTTCATTCGTGCTGCACGACAACAGCCTCGAGCGCTGGTCTGCGCGCTGGCGTGGACTGATCGATGAGCTGAGCTGAGGGCCGCCCGCGCCAGCGGCTACCATCGCGGTAGCAGTCGCGGCGCACCCTCCCTGAGCCCGACTCCCGTCAACGCCCCCATGGCAGCCACCGAGACCTTCCCAGAGCTCCCGCTCTTCGACCTGCGCCTGCGCGAGCAGGACCTGCAAGCTGTGGGCGAGGTGCTGCGCTCCGGCTGGCTGACGATGGGCCCGCGCACGGCCGCCTTCGAGGAGGCGTTCGCCGCACAGCTTGGTGCACGCCATGCGATCGCCGTCTCGAGCTGCACCGCAGCGCTGCACCTGGCCTACCTGGGAGCCGGCGTTGGTCCGGGGGACGAGGTGATCGTGCCCTCCTTCACGTTCGCGGCCACCGCCAACGCGGTGCTGTACTGCGGTGCGACTCCAGTGTTCGCGGAGATCGTCTCGCGTGAGCGGCCCTACCTGGATGTCGAGGATGTCGAGCGGCGCATCACCACCCGCACGAAGGCAGTCTGCGTGGTGCACTACGCCGGCTACCCCGCCGCTGCGGATCGTCTGCGCGAGCGCTGCGACGCCCACGGCATCGCGCTGATCGAGGATGTCGCCCACGCGCCGAGCGCCACCCTCGCCGGGCGCAAGCTTGGAACCTGGGGGCTGGCGGGCGCATTCAGCTTCTTCTCCAACAAGATCCTCTCCGTGGGCGAGGGCGGCCTGCTGTGCACCGACGACGACGACGTCGCCGCGCTCGCTCGCTCGCGCCGCTCACACGCGATGACAAGTGGCACGTGGGACCGCCATCGCGGGCGCACCGACACCTACGACGTGGTGCAGCTCGGCTACAACTACCGCCTCGACGAGCCCCGTGCGGCGCTGCTGCTCTCGCGCCTGGAGGGCCTCGAGGCCGACATCGCGCGCAGGCGCGAGCTGACGCTGCGCTACCGCGAGCTTCTGGCTCAGGTACCCGGGGTGATCGTGCCCTTCGACGACGGCGACGTGCCGGACTCCTCCTGCTATGTGCTGCCGGTGATGCTCGAGCGCGACGGAGCGCAGTCCGAGGTCGCAAGGCGGATGCGCGAGCATGGCGTGCAGACGAGCATTTTCTACCCGGCCGTTCACCGCTTCAGCGCCTACCGCGAGCGCTACCCGGATGTGTCGCTGCCAATCACCGAGCTGGCAGCGCGCACCGAGCTGACGCTGCCGCTCTTCCCGCACATGACCGACGAGGATCAGGTGCGCGTCGTATCGGAGCTCGCCGAGGCCGCGGCATGAGGAAACCGTCAAGCGCCGATGGCCCGGGGTGCAGCACGAACGACTGGACCCCGCCGCTGAAAGAGATTCCCGTATGAGTGAGTGGCGCGTGCCGCTGACCGACGTGCAGGTGACAGAGGGCGATGTCGAGGCCGTGCTCGACTGCCTGCGCTCGGGCTGGCTGACGATGGGCCCCCGCACGAAGGTTTTCGAGCAGAGGCTAGCCGAGCGCATCGGTACACCCCACGCGCTTGCCGTCTCGAGCGGCACGGCCGCGTTGCACCTCGCCTGCCGCGCCGCGGGCCTGGGTCCGGGCGATGAGGTGATCGTGCCGGCCTTCACCTTCGTCGCCAGCGCCAGCGCCGCTCGCTTCGTGGGAGCCGAGCCTGTGCTGTGCGACATCCTCGGCCCGCACGATGTCAACCTCGACGTGCAGGACGTGGAGCGTCGGATTACGCCGCGCACCCGTGCTGTGATGGCGGTGCACTTCTTCGGCTACCCGGCTGACGTGGTGGCGCTGAGAGAGCTGTGCGACGCGCACGGGCTGATCCTGATCGAAGACTGCGCAGAGGCGATCATGGCGCACGTGACAGAGGGCGGCCCCCAGGTTGGCACCGTCGGAGACCTGGGCGCCTTCAGCTTCTTCTCCAAGAACCAGCTCTGCGTCGGCGAGGGCGGGATGGTGAGCACCGCCGACGATGAGCTGGCCGAGCGCGTGCGTCTGCTGCGCTCGCACGCGCTCACGAGCGGTACGTGGGACCGCCACCGCGGCCACGACCCCGCCTATGACATCGTGGACATCGGCTTCAACTACCGCATCGACGAGCCGCGGGCGGCACTGGGGCTCAGTCGCCTGGAGCGGCTGGATGAGGAGATCGCGGCACGACGGGCCGTCGTTCGCGCCTACCGCGAGCGCCTCGCCGAGATCCCAGAGCTGCAGATCCCCTTTGACGAGCGCGGCGTGGAGCTCTCCACCCACTTCGCCTTCCCAGTGCTGCTGGAGGATCGCGAGGCGCGTGACCGCTTTCGCGAGGAGTTGAAGGCAGGCGGTATACAAACCACCTGGTACCCCGCCCTGCACACCTTCAGCGAGTACCGCAACGCCGCGCCACCCGGGGGTCTCCCCCGTGCGCTGGAAGTCTCAGACCGCCACTGCGCGCTCCCGCTCAGCGCCACGATGAACGAGGACGACGTGGAAACCGTCGTCGACGTCGCACGCTCGATCCTCGCGCGCGCCTGACAGGCCGGCATGTCTCAGGCCAGCACTTCGCTGTAAAGCTGAGCCGTGCGCTCGGCGATCGCCGGCCAAGCGAAGCGCTCGTGCGCCAACAGGCGACCTGCCTCGCCGCGACGCAGACACTCTGCCTGACCGGCCTCGACACTCGCGGAGAGCGCGCCCGAGAGCGCGTCCACGTCGCAGGCCGAACAGATCCACCCCGTCTCTCCGTCGATCACCGACTCGACCAGCCCGCCCGCGGGATACACCACCACGGGGCGAGCGAAGCCGTACGCCAGCAGCAGCACGCCGCTCTGGCTCGCCGCCCGGTAGGGCAGCGCGACGGTGTCGGCGGCGGCAAACAGCTCCGCCGCCTCGGCCATCTCCAGAAAGCCCTCGCGCACCGTTACCCGCCCTCGCAACTCCGGGTCATCCAGCAGAGGACGAACAGCTCTGAGCCCGCCGGCGTCATGACCGCCGATCAGCAGATGCAGGGAGCTCACGCGCCGCGCCGCCTCCAGCAGATCGCCAAGTCCCTTGTCCAGGCGCAACTGACCGAACATCAGCGTCACCGGCGCCTGCGCGGCGATCCCCAACGCCGCGCGTGCCGCGGATCGATCGGCGTCACCACCCGTGCGCGCGAGTCCACCGTACTCACCGTGCGGGATCACCACTGCCTGCGCGCGTACCTCGGGCGTCAGCAGGGGCAGGTCGGCCTGGGCGTGAACGATCGTCCGCGCCGTCAGGCGCGCAGTGAGTCCTCGCACGAGCTTGCGCGTACGCACGAACGCCCGCGAGCGCTCGAAGGCGTTGTGGGATGTCTGGATCACCGGAGCTCCGGTCAGACGCAGGCACGCGATCGCGAGCAGGCCGATCTGCGGAATCTCCCACCCCTGGCTGTGCACGATGTCCGCACGCGCGGCCAGACCCATCAGGCGAGGCAAGGCGAGCAGGAAGCACACGCCGTTGGCGATTCGTCCCAGCCCGCGCCTGCGCAGCCTTCCCCCGATCCCCGTGTGCTCGCGCACGTAGTGGAAGACCGGCACGATCTTCACGCCCTCCACCGGCGCGTAGCGGTGATCGTCGGCGGTTGCCAACGTGATCGACCATCCCTGCCCAGCAAGTGCGCGGGTCAACTCGGCGGTGTAGTCGGCCACACCGCCGCGCCCACCCTGCTCGATCATCAGCAGGCGTGTGCCCGGCGATCCATTCATGCCGCTGTGCGCGGGCGCGATCCCGCAGATGCGCGCGCACCGTCCAGCAGACCCTCGATCTCCTGCGCCACCACGGGCGCCGCATAGGTGCGCTCCGCATAGGCCCGGCCGGCGGCGCCCTCGCGCGCGATCCGCTGAGGATCGTCGAGGTAGTTCGCGAGCAGCGCGCGCAGCGACGCCGGATCGTTCTCGGGCGAGGCGATGCCGCCGACCTCGGGCGTAATCAGATCCGATACCCCCTCCGCGCCGGTCGACAGGCACGGGCGCGAAGCGAGCATCCCGAGGATCACCGCCCGCGGCGCACCCTCGGTGGGGCTCGGACAGAACACCGACACGTCGAAGGCAGAAAGCACGTCAGGCACCTCCACGCCCGGGGTCGAGATGAAGTGCGCACGCTCCCCCAGCGGCGCCGCCAGCTCACGCAGCTCCGATTCGGTCTCCCCGTCGCCCGCGAGGATCAGATGCACGCGCGGATCCTTGAGCGCGCGAACTGCCTGCACCACCACGTCGTTGCGCTTCTTGGGGTGAAATCGCGAGATGCAACCCACCACGAATGCATCCGCCGGGATGCCGAGCTCGCCGCGCACCTTCGCCCTGCCCTCCTCGCTGAAACGGATTTCATCCGCGCGCAGCACGTTCGGGACGACGATCAGCTTGTCCGCCTCGACTCCTACCTCAGCCACCGAGTGGCGCGTACCCTGAGAGATCGCCAGGACCAGCGCAGCCCGCTTCGCCGCCGCGAGGTAGGCGCGGCGCGGGATGCCCTTGCGCAACGGGAAGGGTACGGGGCCCCACTCGGCCCACACCAGCGTCCCGCGCAGCTGTCCGGGGAGCATCAGCGCGAGCAGCTGCTCTTTCTTGTAATGAACCATCAGAACGTCGTACGGGGCCTGCGCCCGCAGTGCTCGCCGCAAACGCATCGACAGAAGCGGCCAGCGCAGTATCAGTCCGATCCAGCTGCGCTTGGAGAGCTTCGGGCCAAGGGCGATCGGCTCGATCTCCACCCTGGTGTCCCTGCCGATCTGGGGCATGTCGGTGAGCATCACCGTCTCATGACCCCGCTGGCGCAGGGCCTCGAGCATCTCCACCGCAGCAAACTCGGCCCCACCGCTGGAGTCGGTGGTCATGACGCTCACGATCTTCATCCACCCCCATTATCGCCCTTGTCGTGGACAACCTGTAGGCCGCAGGGCACTCCCTCCTGCTAGAAAGCCCGAATATCGGGAAAGGAGAGCGTTACGAGCACTCGCCCGACAAGCCTTCCTGCCAAGCTGCGCCCCGCGAAGATGAGTTCTGCGCTGCGGCGTCGCTGGTTCGAGCATCGGCTCGCCGACATACCCGTCAGCGGGCGTGGCGATCCCGTCGCGCTGGGCAGCACCTACGGCGCGTGGATGGCTCCTCGGTCTGCGATCGAGCTGGGGTGGACGTGCTACTGCGTGGGTGCAGGCGCCGACATCTCCTTCGACCTCGAGCTGCTCCGACGCTTCAACGCACGGATCCGGTGCGTTGACCCAGTGCCCGAGTATGTCGCCGGCGCGCGCGCAAGCGCGTGGGGAGAGCCGGGCTTCTCCGTCCATCACGCGGCCATCGCCAGCCGCAATGGGCCGCTGCGCATGCAGCTCACGCACCATCCAGGCAGCCGCTCGCTGTCCTCCGCGCAACTGTACGACACGGATGATTTCATCGAGGTTCCCGGGCGCACCCTCGAGTCCCTGATGGCCGAATTCGGCGACGATCGGATCGACCTGCTCAAGCTGGACATCGAGGGGGCCGAGTACGAGATCCTGCCCACGCTGGCGCTGCCCGCGCTGGGAGTAAAGGTGTTCGCGCTCCAGCTGCACCACAACCGCAGCGTCGCCTCGGCACGCGGACTGCTCGCCGAACTGACGGCGAGCGGCTATGAGCTGGTCGCCAAGCTGGAGCCCGTGCGCCTCACCTTCGTGCATCGCGACGTGCTGCACGACTGAGAACCGGGGGGCAGCATCGACGGCCGGGTCACAATGGTACGTGCCACCCTAGGTCCAATAAGCTGAAAGAAGTGCGCGCGCTAGTCGTCGACCAGTCACGAGATCGCGCGACGCTCGTAGCCGTACGCAGCCTGGCCGCGGCCGGGTTCACTGTAGGTACCGGAGCGTACAAGCCGAGCTTTGCCAGCACCTCACGCCACGCCCAGCATCACCACATGGTCCATGAATGCGAGGATGACGAGGATCGCTTCGTGGCGGACATCGCCACAGCTGTGAGGGAGGGCGGCTATGACATCGTCTTCTGCAGCTATGACGTTGGTCTGCTGACGCTCTCACGCCGCCGAGCCGAGATCGAGCCGGCGGTCTGGCCCTACGCCCCCTATGAGGTCGTACGGCGGGCGTTCGACAAGCTGGAGATGGTCCACGCCGTGCGCGCGGCCGGCCTCGCCGCGCCGCGCACCGAACCGGCCACCGCCGAGGCCCTGAACGCATGGCGTGGCCCGGTCGTGATCAAGGCCCGCGTGCATGTGCCCAAGCGCTTTGACACCGCCCTGTTCGCCTCCGCCTCCACCGCACAGGCGCGCGAGCTGGTCGAGCAGATCGGCGAGAACGGCGGCGAAGCCCTGCTGCAGGAGCCGATGAGCGGCCAGATGGGCGCCGTCATCGTCGTGGCAGATCGCCAGGGTGAGGTGACGGCGGAGATTCACCAGGAGGCACTACGCACATGGCCCCCGGACGCCGGCGACACGGTGCGAGGACAGATCGTGGCGCCCGAGCCGCAGCTCTCGCGCGGCGTGCGAGAGCTCGTGCGCGAACTCTCCTGGTTCGGCCTCGCGCAGGTCGAGTTCATCAGGGACGCCAACGGCAGACCGTACGTAACCGACTTCAACGGCAGGTTCTACGGCTCGCTCGCGCTCGCCACCGGCGCGGGCGCCAACCTGCCGGGCCTGTGGGCCAACCTCGCACTCGGGCGAGACGGAGCGCTGACGCGAGCACCCAGGCATGGCGCCGGCTTTCAATGGCTCAATCGCGACCTCCTCGCTGCGTATGCGCAGGGACCGCGTGCGCTCGCCGGGGCGGTGGCGCTCGCCCCGCTGGCCTCCCACTCGATGTGGGATCCGCGCGATCCGGGGCCGACTATGCGCTATCTCCTCCCGGAGGGGCTGCGGCGCCTGCGGGCACGCTTGAAGAGTTGACGGCCGCGAGAAAGTCCTCCCAGCTCTCGGCATACGGGGCGATCCTCTGCGCCAGACGCTCGAGCGAGCGAAACTGATCCTCCTGCTCCCATGAGGTGTGCAGGACGATCGGAATCCACGTTCCAGGAGCGAGGTCGATCAATCGCTCGACCTCGGGCAGGATCGTCTGAGCATTGGCGTAGAGCGGCGCGTAGCAGGGGACGTAGACCGCGCCATCGCGCCACAGCGGCCCACCGTGAAAACCCATCAAAGCGACGCTCTCCGGTCCGCCGCAGACAACCGTGAAGCGATCGGCGAGCACAGCGTATTGCGCCGCATCGAAGCGGTTGAAGGGCGGCACGAACACCTTCGGATGGACGCCCACCTCGGCAAGGCGTCGACGGCCGTCCTCGAGGACCTCATCCGCCTCCGCCGGCGAGAGACCGCAGAACTCCGATCGCCGTCGTGGACTCTGAAAGCGGGTGCGATGGGTCGTTCCGTGCTGGGCGAACGTGACGTTCTCGCGACGCATCCGCTCGATCAGGTCGACCTCCACCTCACCGAGTGCCCTCCCGCCGCTGGAGCCCTCTGTCAACGGCGCGTGTGTGAGCTGCGGGAGAATCGACATGAGATGGGGCACACCGCTGCCGGCCATCACATCGTGAAACCTGCGCGACATCTCGATATCCCGCTGGTCTGGCTGATCGAAGGCTGTGTAGTAGGGAAACTCGTCGACTCGCACGAGAAACCTTGGAGGCCCCGCGGCGCTGTCGCCCAAAGTCTCCCGGCGGGCCGCCATCAGCGGGGACAGCCAGGTGCGCTCCCAGTCCAGCCGGCCCAGCTTCATCGCAAGCCGCTGCACCGAGCGCACCCCCAGCGAGGGCACGGGGGCAGGCGCAAGCACGCGTTTCGCGCTCGCGCTCGGTGTCGGCGCGGCTCCCTCACCGAGGTGCAGCCTCACGTTGCGCGAGAGATCCACGGGGCTCGGCATGGGGATCAAGCAACTTAGCAGCGAGCCGGCGTGACAGAATGTCATGCCGTGGACAGCGCTCCGGTCCCGATGGTCGTCCAGTACCTCTATGTGCACGGACAGGGGGAGGATTTCTACTACCCCCAAGTGCGCGCCACCTCGTCCGTCGAGGCCGTGGCTGTGCGCTATCTGGAGTGTGCTCTCACCCAAGCCGCCACGCTGGGGCTCAGAGAGACGCCCTGCGAGATGCTGTTCGCGACAAACATCAACGACCGGGAGGCTCTCGGGCACACAGGTGCGGCGCTGATGGGCGAGCTCGAGGGGCTTGGGGTGCGGATACTCCCCACCGAGTACCGCCATCGCCCCGCCGCGGGCACCAAAACCTACGTGTCCTCGCGCTACGTGCTCGACGCGATCCTCTCGGCGACAGAGGGCCAGCCGCCGGAGCGCCAACTGTGGTTGACCGACCTCGACTGCGTGTGGGTCAATCCTGAGCTTGCATTCGCGAACGGCCCGCCGCCGTCGGAGATCGGCTGCGTTTACATCGGCTACGGGCCTGACTGGGACACCGTGGGCTTTGGGACGGACGGCCTCACACGCAGGGCGATCGGTGGGCTGGCCGCCAACCTGCGCAGGCAAGGCATCAACGGAGACGCGACCGCCGACGCACCTGCACCCCAGGAGCCCCCTCCGTGGGTGGGTGGAGAGCTTCTGTGCGGTAGTGCAAGCACCCTGCGCGAGCTGGTTGGCGCCTGCGAGGAGCTTGATGCGGCACTCACTGCAGAAGGCAAGACGCTGCCGACCGAGGAGCAGGTGCTTACGCTCGTCGGAGCGATGGGGCAAGCCGACTTCTGCGAGCTCTCGGAGGTGGCGCGGAGGGTGGGGACGGGCGCCCGTGACCGCTCGGCCAAAGTCGAGGACCCGCTCTCTCTCGGGCTTTGGCACCTGCCCTCGGAGAAAGGCCTCAGTCTTCGTCGCACGGCTCGTGAGATCCAGCACGGCCGTCTGCGCCGTATGCGCAGAGACATCGCCGAGCCACCTCGCTTCGCACGGCGCTTCAACGTGGCCGGAACTGGGCTCATGCGTCGCATCCAAGACGATGGCTGGATCGCGATGCAGAGGTTTCGCGGAGCGATCCGCGCACGCACCGGCCGCGCCTCCCAGTGAAGATCATCGGCATCAGCGGCGTCGAGGGCACGATTCCCTTCAAGCGCCGCCACTGGCCAGACCTCGAAGAGCGCGAATATCGAATCTCCCAAGGCCACGACTCCGCTGCTGCACTGGTGGTCGACGGCGAGTTCGTGGCCGGCGTGGCCGAGGAGCGGATCAGCCGGCGCAAACACACCGGCGACTTCCCACTCGGCGCCATCGAAGCCTGCCTGGCGGAGACCGGCCTGGAGCTTGGAGACATCGATGAGATCGTGCACGCCTTCGACTATGCGCCCTACCGAGCCCTCTACGCGCTCGATCCGATCTCGGCCGAGCTCTACCGCGAGGTGCTCTCACGCGAGGCTTTTTGCACGCGCTTGAACGCGGCCCTGCCCGTGTTCCCAAGCGCAAACGCCCATCACGTCGAGCACCATCTCGCCCACGCCGCCTCCGCGTACTTCACTTCCGGCTGGGATGAGTGCATGGTGGTGGTGATCGACGGCATGGGCGAGGCACACGGCGCGAGCGTCTACCGCGCGAGCGGGGGACAGCTCGAGCCCGTTCACCGCATCTCAGCGGCCGACTCGATCGGGATCTTCTACTCGGTGCTCACCCTGCACCTGGGATTCGACTTCAACTCCGACGAGTACAAGATCATGGGGCTCGCGCCCTACGGCGACCCAGCGAGCTGCGAGGGCTTTTTTGAGGAGGCGGTGAGACTGCGCCCCGATGGCGGCTGGGAGATTGCGCCACTGCGCCTGGGCGGCACGCGGGAGGAGCGCGAGAACCACCTCCTCACCCGCCGCTACCTGAGCGAGCATCTGATCGCGCCGCGCGAGCCCGACAGCGAGATCTCGGCGGTGCACCAGGATGTGGCCGCCGCTCTGCAGGCGTGTTTGGATCGAGCGATCCTGCATCTGTGCACGCACTTCGGACAGCAGCTCGGTATGCGCCGCCTGGCGCTCGCGGGCGGCGTGGCGCTCAACACCACCGCCAACGGCAAGCTGCTCGCATCTGGCGCCTTCGAGGACATCTACGTACAGCCTGCGGCGGCCGACGATGGATCCGCGCTCGGCGCCGCACTGCATCGAGCGGCGCTCGCCGGTGAGATCGCCAATCGCCGCTCGCCCACGCCCTTCTACGGGCCCTCGCACTCCTCGGCGCAGATCGAGCGGGCGCTGAGGGAGTACGAGGACCAGGTATCGACGACGCGACTGGGCTCACTGGCCGACGCGTGCGAGGCAGCCGCTGAGCTGATCGGCGCCGGCACGGTCATCGCCTGGTATCGCGGGCGCATGGAGTTCGGTCCCCGTGCGCTGGGGCATCGCAGCATCCTCGCCGACCCCGGGCTGCCCGAGATGCGCGACCGCGTCAACGCACTGGTCAAGATGCGCGAGGCGTTTCGGCCGTTTGCACCAGCGGTGTCGCTGGAGCAGGTCGACCACTGGTTCGAGGTGCCTGCAGCCACCGAGCTTCCCTATATGACCGTGAACGTCGACGTCCGCCCGGAGCATCGCGAAAGCCTCCCGGCGATCACCCACGTCAATGGCTCGGCGCGGGTGCAAACGGTCTCAAGACAAGACAACGCCGAGTTCCACGAGCTGCTCGGCGCGGTGGGGAGGCACACAGGCAGGGAGATGGTGCTCAACACGAGCTTCAACGTCAAAGGCCAGGCGATCGTCAACACGCCCAACGATGCGATTGAGACATTCCTTGCCACTGGCATCGAGGCACTGTTCCTCGAGAACACTCTTGTGCACAAGCGATGAATACAGGTACAATCCCTCAGCAAGGATGACCCCACGGATGGGGATGGAGCCTAGGGATGGGAGGTGAAAATGTCAGACGATCGGTTCGTCATCTTCTCCACGTGTCCGCAATCGCGGAACATGTCGAGCGATGAGTATCCGGCCAGGGTGGCCGACGTGGCGCGCTGGAGTGAGGCCGCCGGCTGCGAGGGGATCCTCGTCTACACAGACAACGGCATCGTAGACCCCTGGCTCGTCTCGCAGCTGATCCTTCAGAGCACCGAACGCTTGGCCCCGCTGGTCGCGGTGCAGCCCGCATATATGCACCCCTACTGGGTCGCCAAACAGGTGGCCACGCTCGCCTACCTGCACGGGCGACGTCTCTATCTGAACATGCTCGCCGGCGGCTTTCGCACCGACCTGCTCGCGCTCGACGATCCCACACCTCACGACGAGCGCTATGAGCGCACGATCGAGTACACACAGATCATCTCCGGACTCATCGCGGGCGAGTCGGTGACGCACAAGGGGCGTCACTACTCGGTCTCCAACCTCAACCTCGCGCCGGCGCTGCCCGAGGAGTTGCGCCCCGGCTTTCTGATCTCCGGCTCCTCGCCTGCCGGCCTGGACGCTGCGCAGCGGACGGGCGCCACGGCGGTGAAATACCCAAAGCGCACATCCGAAGAGCAGGACCAGGCGGATGAGGGCTCAGGCATTCGCGTGGGGATCGTCACCCGCGAGAGCAGCGAGGATGCCTGGGCAGTAGCGCGCGAGCGCTTCCCCGAAGACCGCAAAGGCCAGCTCACGCAGAAGCTCGCGATGAAGGTCTCAGACTCGCACTGGCATCGACAGCTCGCGGATATGGCCCGGGACGAGGACGAACAGGGGCACTCTGAGGAACCCGACGCGGACCCCTACTGGCTGTGGCCGTTTGAGAACTACGCGACCTTTTGCCCCTATCTGGTGGGCAGCTACGAGCGTGTCACACAGGAGCTCAAGCGCTACGTCGATCTCGGCTTTCGCTGCTTCATCCTCGATATCCCGCCCTCAGAGGAGGAGCTCGAACACATCAGTGTGGTCTTCGACCGCGTCCGCGCAAGCGTCTCATGAGCACGCCCAATCCGATGGGCAGCACCGTCGGCACCCGAGTGCGCACGAGCGCGGCGCCGAGCGCGGCTGCACTGCTGCACGAGCGCGTCTCCAGCGCAAGCGAATCGTGGGCGACCGAGACGGCCGTAGCGATGGGATCGCAGAGGCTCACCTACGAGCAGCTCGAGCACGAGAGCAATCGCCTTGCCCGCATGTTGATCGCCCAGGGGGTGGGGCCCGGTGAGCGCGTCTGCCTGCTTCAGCCCAAAACGCCGGCAGCGATCGTGAGCATGTTGGCCACCCTGAAGGCGGGGGCCGTATATGTGCCGCTCGATGTCACCAGCCCGGCGGCGCGCGTGCAGATGATCCTCGACTCCGCGCAGCCGCGCGTTGTGTTGGCGTGCGAGGCAGCCAACGCGCTCGCGCAGAGCCTTACCGTGGGGGGCGCCAGGCTTGGAAGCATCCAGGCCGCCGCCAAGCTCGGATCGGTCGAAGGTATCCTCGAGCGCGCTGCCTTTCATCCCGCCGATACACGGGCGCTCGAGGATACGCCGCTCGCGCGAATCGGCTCGCCACAGGATCCGGCGCATATCCTCTTCACGTCCGGCTCGACGGGGACTCCCAAGGGTGTGGTGATCACGCACGCGATGGTGAGCGCCTTCCTGGATTGGGCGCTGCCCCACTTCGGCCATCGACCCGGAGACCGCATCTCCGGACACCCGCCGCTGCACTTCGACCTCTCGACGTTCGACATCTACGGCACCCTCTCGAGCGGCGGTGAGCTTCACCTCGTCGGTCCCGACCTGCTGCTGCCGGCCCACCTCGCGCGGTTCATCCGCGAGGCCGAGCTCACACAGTGGTTCTCGGTGCCCTCCACGTTCGCCTACATGGTCCGTGGCAACGCGATCGAGGAGGGCGATTTCCCGGCGCTCGAGCGCATCATCTGGTGCGGCGAGGTGCTGCCCCCCGCCGTGCTGCTGCACTGGATGAAGCGCGTGCCCCAGCCGAGCTACACCAACCTCTACGGCCCCACGGAGGCGACGATCGCTTCGAGCTTTCACACAGTGGAGGAGCCTCCGAGCGATACAAGCGCGCCAATACCGATCGGTACCGCATGTGGGGGTGAGGAGATCGCTGTGCTCGACGGGCAACTGGAGCCTGTCGCCGCGGGCGAGATCGGAGAGCTCTACATCCTTGGCGCCGGGTTGAGCCCCGGCTACTGGCGCGAGGAGGAGAAGACCCAGGCGGTATTCATAGTCCACCCCCGCACGGGCGCGCGCCTGTATCGCACAGGCGATCTCGCGCGCTGTGATGGGGACGGGGTTCTTCACTACGTCGGGCGGGTGGACTCACAGATCAAGAGTCGCGGCTACCGCATCGAGCTGGGCGAGATCGAGACGGCACTGAGCGCCGTCGATGGCGTCGCCGAATGCGCGATCCTCGCGGTACCGAGCGACGGTTTTGAGGGCATGAAGATCTGCTGCGCCTGGACCGCGCAGCTGCACGCGGAGGATCTCGATCCCGCCAAGCTGCGTCGCGCGCTCAGCGAAGTGCTGCCCTCCTACATGCTGCCGGCACACTGGCAGCGCTTCCAGCAACTGCCCAAGAACGTGAGCGGCAAGATCGATCGGCGCCTGCTCAAAGCGCGGTTTGCACAGAGCCCGAATCGTGGCTGAGGAGACCGTGGCGCGCCTTGCGCGCCTATTCGAAGAGACCCTCAGTATGCCGGCCCCGCCACCGCAGGAGGACATCATCGAGACCGGACTGCTGGATTCGCTTGGGCTCGTGACGCTGCTGTTCGAGATCGAGCAGGAGTTCGGCTTGCAGATACCGCTCGAGTCGTTGGAGATCGACGATTTCCGCAGCCTCGCGGGTATCGCGCGGCTGCTCAACACCAACGTGTCCGCATGATGAAGCGCCAAAGCATCCGCACGATGAGCGCCAAGACATCCACGCGATGAGCGAGATCCGACCGCTGCGGCGAGAGGACCTCGGCGAGGTGGCCGAGCTCTATCGTCGTGTGGATGGCACCGACTGGCGCATCCCTCCAGAGGAGGTGCCAGGTTGGCTGGAGCGCACGCTGTTCGATCACCCCTGGTTCGACGCCGATATTCCAAGCCTCGTCTACGTCGATGACCCGGGGCAGATCATGGGCTTCATCGGCTCCCACGTGCGGCGCATGCGCTTCGATGGCGAGCCCGTGCGAATCGCCGTCACCGGCCCGCTCATTGCCGACTCCAGAGTGCGCGGCCGCGGCGTCGGAGCGATGCTGTGCCGCCGCCACTTCGCCGGAGCGCAGGACCTGACGGTGACCGATAGCGCCTCCGAAGAGATGCGCCAGATCTATGAGCTGATCGGGGGGCAGATGATGCACCCGAGCAGCATCGTCTGGGCGCGCGTCCTGCACCCCTGGAGCTATCTGGGCAACCGCATGATGCACGCCAACGCACACATCCGCCACCGGGTCAAGCCGTGGGCGCGCAGAGGGCTTCCGCTGCTCGACTCCCCCACCACGAGGGCGATCCCCTATTTTCGTGCGCAGGCACCGGCGGAGAGCAGCGAGGAGCCGCTGACCGACGAGCTGATGCTCGAGCACCTACCGCTCCTCACCCGCTCGCTGCGGCTCGTCCCCGACTATGACCTGCCGTTCCTGCGCTGGCTGTTCTCCGAGCTGCCCAACAGCTACACATGGGGCACACCCCAGCGCAGGCTGGTTCGCGACAGGGACGACCGCGTGCTCGGCTGGTACGTGTACTACCTACAGCCAGGCGAGGGCTGCCAGGTGATGCAAGTCGCCGCGCGAGACCGCCACGCCGGCGCTGTCCTCGACAGCCTCTTCGCCCATGCGGCGCGCAACGGCGGCGCGGCCGTGCAGGGACGGGTGGAGGCGCACGTCTTGGCTGCTCTCGCCAACAGGGGCGCCGTATTTCGCTTCAGCCCGCGCTCCCTCGTGCACAGCACCAACGCGGATCTCCTCGGCGCGCTCACCTCCGGCCACGCGCTGCTGACGCAGCTCGACGGGCAGTGGTGGATGACTACCTGAGCAATGCTCAGGTAGTACGGATGATCAGCACCGAGCAGGGCGCGTGGTGTGAGACCTTATTGGGCACCGAGCCCAGCAGGAAGCGCTTGGCGCCGGTCATGCCCTTGTTACCCACCACGATCAAATCGGCCTCGCGCTCCTCAGCGACATCGAGAATCGCGTCGGCCGGGTCGCCCTGACGCGAGTAGGTGTTGACGCTCACACCCGCTTTGCGCGCCACCTCGGCGGCGACTTCCAGGGTGCTGTCTACGTCCTCACGCGGGTTGATCGCCCATTCCAGTTCCTCAGGTGTGTCGCGGCGCTCTGCACGCAAGCGCTGCACCGGCACCGGCTCGTACGCACTTACGATCTCGAGCATCGCTCCAACGGCGCCCGCAAGATCTGCCGCCTGGCTGACGGCCTGGGCGGCGGTCTCCGAGCCGTCTGTCCCCACAACGATCGATCTGAACATGATCCTCCCTTGGCAGCTTGGTCTGGCCGGCCGGGCCGGCCGAGGCGCAGATGATATCCGCAGCCGACGCCCGTCAATGTGACGAGCAGCACCGGGGCCCGCCGGCATCCCAAGAGCGCAAGGCAGCGCAAAGCGGCCCAGGACAGCTGCAGGCGACTCAGGGAGTCGTCGCGGCAAGCTCCAGCGCGTACTGCGGCCACCACTGGCCCGCCGGCGGCGCACCGGCACGGCAGCTGCCGTCCGACTCGCCCGGCGCCTTGATCCATAGATAGGCATCCACCAGCGGCTCGCCCGTCGTCGTCGAGGGCACTTGTCCCAGCGCCCTCCCCGGCGGATTGCACCAGTTGGGTGCATCGGCTGGATCGGTGTCGGGTCCATTCCCGTTGCGCCCAGTGTCGACTACGAAGTGCGCCCCATGCAGGAGACGCGAGAGCTGCCGGCCGTAGGCCACACTCGCCGCGGTGGTCTGGAAGTTGGCGACGTTCAGCGCGAAGCCGGCGGCGCGGGCGATACCGGCGCTTCTAAGCGCGACAGCCAGCCGGTGCAGCTGGCTGATCCAGGCGGAGTTGCCTGCATCGATGTACACAGCGGCCCGCGGGTCGTGCCCGAGCGCCCCCACAGCCTGGCCGAGGAGCGCCAGCCGAGCCTGCGCGCCACCTGCGCCGAGGCAGCCGCTCAACGCATCGGGCACCGCGTCGGGCTCGAGGATCACCACCGCGGGATGCTTGCCGAGACCCGCGGTGAGCTGAGCCACCCATTCGCGGTAGGCCGCCGGCGTGGAAGCGCCGCCTGCGGAGTACCCGCCGGCACAGTCGCGCTGGGGAATGGCGTAGGCCACGACCACAGGCGTGCGGGCTCCGGCGGCCGAGACGAGTGCGCTCGCGCTCGCCCGCACCTGGGACGAGCTGTTGGCGAACCACGTTGCGGTGGGCTCAGCCGCGATGCGATCGACAAGGTGAGCATCGCGCACGTCGCCCTGCGCCTGCAGCCGCCCCGCTTCGACTGCAGCGGGTGAGTTGGGGTCGGTATAGAGCGTCTGCCCGGCCAGCGGATCCCCGCCATGGCGCAGGGCAGTGTGGCGCAGAGCACTCTGCGTCGCGGAGGGAAGCGTGGGCGCCGCCGCGCTCTGAGTCGAGCCGGCGCCGCACGCTCCCAGTGAGACTGCGAGCAGCGACCCGATCGCCAGTGCGAGTACGGCGAGCGCCACCTGACCAGGCGGGTTCCTCATGTTCGAAGAGACTTTAGAGCCTCCTGCTCAACGGCCTCTTTTGAACTGCGAACGGCCTCTGTGGAACTGAGCATTGCCGCCCCCGCTCACGCCTCAGCGGATAAGCGCATGGTCCATGCTCGGTCCCTCGGGGCGCCACTCTCAGCGGGTGACCTGCACCCACCGCGCGATGGAGGGCACACCCTTGGCGTTGTCCACGAACAGCATGTACCACCCCAAGGGTACGAGACTCTGCTGGGGCGGGACCTTCACGTGGATGCCCCTGGCGGTGCGTGTGAATGCAAGAGCGATCGAACGCTGCTGCAGATCGGTCACGTGCGTAGCGGCGCTCGGGTGTATCAGGCGTACCTTCGCCACGTTCGCCGGGTTGGAGGTCGTGAAGTTCGCGGCGCCACCAAGCGCCACCGAGGAGGGACCACCGGTGAGTCGCGGGCGCGGACCACGGAAGAGGTAGGGCGGCGAATAGACCTCGATGCGCTGCTCGAAGAACCCGGGGGCCGAGCTTCGGAGTTGCCGTAGAGCGGATTGGGAGCCCAGTGTCACCACACGCCCATCGGGCAGCAGCACGGCCTCGGAATGGTAGTCGCGCCCGATTTCCGGCGAGGCGGCCTTGGTGAAGTTGTTGGTTTCTGGGTGATAGATGCGCGCGACGTGGTTGTCGCTGGCGTGTTCCCCGCGATACTGGCTGGCGCCGCCCGTGACGAGCACGGAGTCGTCGGGCAGGATCACCGACTCCGGATAGCGGGTGGGCAGGGCGAGGTTGGGGCCTCTTGTGTATACCGGATGGGGCGAAGCCAGATCGGCGATCGCCGTGCGCGAGGTCACCAGCTTCGACTCGCCAACTCCGCCACCGCCGAGGATCATCACCTTCTGCGCCTGTGCGGGTGGGAGCAGGACCGATCCACTTGTCTCGGCGTCCTGCGGTTCAGGCAGTCCGGGAACTGGCTGGAAGGTGTTGTTCTGCACATTCCACAGCCCCGGCTGGCGCCCCTTGGTGGCGGGGCCGTAGCCGGTGTTGGAACCGGTGAAGAACAGCTTGCCGCTCTTGGCCAGAATGAGTGCCGGGTAGGTGGGGAAATAACGGAAGGGTCCCGCGCTCCACTTCAGCTTATTGACGTTGAAGAGGTCCGTTTCGCCCGGCACCACCTGGCCCACGCCGTTGAGACCCGACACCGCTAGGAGATTGCCATTCTTGAGAGTCGCCACCGTCGGATACCAACGCTTGTGAGGCATCGGCGGCAGGAATTCATAGCGTTCGGCATAGGGATTGAACAGATGGGCGACGTTAGTTCCCTGAAACTCCTCCTTGGCGAGCGACATCGCTCGCCCTACCGCGTGCAGGTTCTCGACGTCGCCGCCATGCAGGCCGGCGATGCTGTAGGGAGTGCCTCCATAGGCCAAACCTACGCGCCCTTTATTGACAGCTTCGACCCACACTTCTGTCTCGCCTGGGATTACTGTCGTGCGACGTCCCGCGCGAGGCCCCGGCGTCCGGGCGGCGCGGTGACAGCTATGTCGCTCTTGTACTGCTGGCCGCCGGCCGACACGAACACGGTGCCCTTGGGGAATGTGTGAGCGCTTGTGAGCGAGTTGTTCTCGACCTCCATCGGCCCGGCGGCATTCTTGACCGCGCTGCCAAGTTGCTCGTAGCGCGCAGTGCCGCCGGCCACGAGCAGCTTGCCGTTGGGCAGAAATGCGTGACCGCCGCAGAACATATCCGACGGTGTGGGGATCAGTTTGCCTTTTCCGGTCGCCGGATCCCACAGGAGCGTCTTGAAAGTGCCCGCTTCGAAGTACTGCTGGTTGTTGCCGCTACCCGCGATGATCAGCAGCTTGCCCGTCTGCAGCAGCGCCGTATGGACGGCATTCACCCGCAGATTCGATGGCAGAGCAATCGTCTGCCAGTATCCATACTTGGCCTTGTAGGTGGGACGACTGATTTCATATTGGTGGATCTTGCGGGAGATGAATTGCGCCGCGACCGGCCCGTTGCCGGCTGCCAGCAAGATGACCACCACTGCCATCACCGACAGACGTGCACGCCGCGGTCGTCTGGTGCCAGACCCCTCCTCGTGATGTGCAGAGCGCGTTCGGAGCCTCATGCTGAGCATCTCCCGAGATTCACGCGGAGCGCCTCAGGTCAAACCGAGAGGACGCGTCAGCCTGCGGCGCGCCGGGATGCCTGCGGGCGTCGGCCGCCAGCGCCACGAGGTTTGCCGACAGCGCGGCCTGCGCGGGCGACAGGCCGCCGGCGGGTGCAACCGCAGCGGGCGCGGCAGCCACACCAGGCTGCGCAGCCGCCCTGCGCTGCGCCCTGCGGGCGCGCCGCAAGCCGCCTCGCCACAGCAGCAGCGGCGCCATGCACACCGAGAATGCCAGCAGCGGCCAGAAGCACGCCGCGATGCTGGCGTGGTGGAGCACCACAGCCACCACCAGCGCAGCGCCGAGCAGCGCCCCCCACTGCAAGTGACGGCGAAATGTGGCCAGCCGATCGATATTGGCAGCGGTGCCCTTGGGTGTGATCACGAAGCGCGCGGGACGCCGCAGGATGGTGCTGATCAGCGAGGAGGCATACAGCGGCGATGCCAGCACCGACATCAGCATGCCCACCACGCCGAAGGAGCCTTCGACCTCATAGGGGCTGACGTTGTAGCGGCGGTTCCACACGTACAGCCCGAACTGCAGCACCACAGTGTCGACATACAGCGCCAGCCACACATTGATCGGCACATGAATGCCGCTCGCCCCCACGCACAGGTAAAGCACGGCGTTGATCGCCCCCAGGATCCACGCCAGCGCCATCGAGGGGTAGAAGGTCATGATCAGCCCGTAGTGCATGAACTGACGGGGGCGCAGGCGCCAGAAGCAGCGCCAGAAGTCGCGGCGCAGCACTTCGAAGGTGCCGCGCGACCAGCGCATCTGCTGGCTGAAGTAGTCCGTCCAGGTGTTGGGCCCCTCGCCGTGGGCCAGCACGTCGGGCGTGTAGACCGACTTCCAGCGCTTGCCGCTGCGGGAATTGCGTGCTGTGTGAAAGCGCAGGCCGGTGGCCATGTCCTCCGTCACCGAGTCGCGCAGGCCGCCGATCGCCTTCAGCGCGGGGATCCGCAGCGCGTTGTTCGTGCCCACCAGCATCGCGCAGTCATGGAAGTTGGCGGCGCGCTGAATGACGCTGTGGAAGGGGAACTGCTGGGACTCGGCCCCCATCGTGACGAAGTTGTCGCAGTTGGCGTAGTTCTGTGGGCCCACCACGTAGGCGACATCGGGGTCGCGGAAGTAACCGAGTATCCGCTCGAGGAAGTTGGGCATCGGCACGTGATCGGGATCGACCGAAGCGAGAACGTCGTAGTCGTCGCCGTGCGCCGCCAGCCAGGCGTTGTAGTTGCCGTGCTTGGAGCGAGCCTTGTACGGGCCGGACGGTCGATTCCACTCCTCCACGTCCTTGCGCGTGAAGTGCCTGACCCCGAGTTCCGCGCATACCTGCTTGACGGATGGATCGTCGCCCTCATCGAGCAGCCACACGTGCAGAGTGCCCTCATAGCGCATCGCGCGCGCCGCTTCGAGCGTACGACGGACCACTTGCAGGGGCTCCTTGCTGGGCACGATCGTGGTGGCAAACGCCACCCGCAGTCCGGTGGGCGCCCGCACCGGCACCGGGTTGCGCACAGCCAGCGACGCCACCCCGAGGGAGATGACGTTGATCATCCGCATCACCTCCATCAGGCCGATCGAGGCAACCACGAAGATGTTGGCCACGTTCAGGAACGGCGGGCCGTCAAGCACCGGGAAGTGCCCGGGCTGCAGCAGCCACACGACGAACCCGATCTCCACGAGCATGCACAAGCCCGTTATCAGGAAGGTTCGCAGGGGATGCCTGCGCTCCTGTCCCAGCAGGCTGCGATAGGCCACCCGGTAGGGGCCATCCCCAGCCGGCGGCTCGGTCAGCTCACCGGCCAGCATCGTGTGCTTCAAGCGCTCAGGCGTCTGCTCCTTCAGTTCGGCAGTCGCCACCGTACACACATCCATGTGCCACCCATCGATCGTCGTCCGTGAGTCTTCGAAAGGGAACTATACGTCATCAACGTGCAGCAGATCATGTCAAACCTCTCAATACATCGCAATCGCGAATTACGTCGCAAAACGCACATGCCCTGAGAGGAACCAGGTCCCATACCCGGATCGCACGCGTGGGTCTCTATGCGGTCGCGCATCGGCCGTCCGCAGACCTCCGCCGATGCTCAAGCATCCGCCATCGAGCGTCGATCCAGAGAGCGGTGACGTGCCTTCTTCCCAGACGAGGTATGCGCGCAGTGCGCCTTCGTACACCGGCCATAGCGCTTGCCTGCACCCTCGTCTCGCTCGGCGTCCAGCCGGCCATCGGCAACGCCGCGCCCGCGCGGCACACCCAACGACAGACCCAGCGAGGGGCCGCCCACAAGCCCAAGCCCCCGCGGCGCCATCGCAGGCATCAGACGACGCATCGCAATCGCTCGACCCTGTCGGCGCGCAGGCCCACGGCCCGCCCGCTCGCGAACGCCCCCAGCCTGCGAGCGCCACTGGCGGATGCATCGCCCAATGGCGCCCCGTCCTCGGCGCTGCTCACGAGCGCTCCGAACGAGTCGCCGGGTTCCTCCGAAGCCCAATCCGACGGACCGCCGAGCACCACGCAGTCGACGACGACAATCACGGCGTCACAACCCACCACCACGACGTCGACGCAGCCCATAACCACGACAACCACGGCTGCACAGACCACGACGACGGCCACCTCGGCGACCACAACCACAACCCAATCGACGACGACCACCGCTGCCGCGCCTTCCTCGGATCCCTTCGCGGGGGAGCGGCTCTACGTAGAACCAAACTCGCCGGCCGCCGCCACCGAGAGCGAATGGTCGAAGGCGGGACGCTCGGCCGAAGCCGCCGAGATTGCCAAGATCGCCTCACAGCCGGTCGTCAAGTGGTTCGGTAACTGGTCCTACGGCCACGGTGGTACCGCAGGGGATGTCAACTGGTGGGTCAGCGCAGCCGCCGGCACCGGCACGCTGCCCGTACTGGTCGTCTACGACATCCCTTGGCGCGACTGCAGTCAGTACTCCTCAGGCGGAGCGGCCAACGCCTCTGCCTACGAACAGTTCATCGAAGGGGTGGTAAGCGGCATCGGCGGACGGCGCGCAGTCGTCATCGTGGAGCCCGACGCCCTCGCGGAGCTGGAATGCTTGTCCGCCGAAAAGCAGGCCACCTACTACTCCCTGCTCAGCTTCGCCGTGAGCCACCTCGGCAAGAGCCCCTCGACGTCGGTATATCTCGACGCGGGTAACGCCCACTGGCAGTCCGCCGCCACGATGACCACACGCCTGCGCAAGGCCGACGTGGCGCAGGCGCGGGGGTTCTCGTTGAACGTCGCCAACTTCGACACCACCTCCTCGGAGGCAGCCTACGGCGAAACGATCGCCAAGACGCTCGGCGGCGGTGCGCATTTCGTGGTTGATACCAGCCGCAACGGCCAGGGCTCCGCCTCAGGCGGCGCCTGGTGTAACCCGCCGGGTCGCGGCCTCGGCGTGAAGCCCACCTCAAACACGGGCAATCCCCTCATCGACGCGTACCTCTGGATCAAGACACCGGGCGCCTCCGACGGTACCTGCAACGGCGGCCCCGCCGCGGGCCAGTGGTGGCCCGAATATGCGCTTGGCCTGGCCGAGCGCGCCGCCGGCTGACCTCCAAGCCTTAACGTTCTCGGCCGTGATCGATCTGCACAGCCACGTGCTGCCCGGTATCGACGATGGCCCCGACACGATCGAGGGCTCGCTGGAGCTCGCGCGTGCGGCGGCCGCAGCCGGCACTCACACGCTGGTGGCCACGCCCCACGTGAGCTGGCGCTACCCCAACGATGCGGACACGATCGCGCGCGGGGTCGATGAGCTGAATGCGCGCCTGCGGGAGGAGGGGACGCCGCTCGAGGTCCGTCCGGGGGCGGAGATCGCCATGACCCGCGCCGCCGAGATCGGGGAGACGCAGACTGGCTCGGATGAGCCTCGGGGGTGGCCCCTGGCTGCTGGTGGAGCCCCCCTTCACGCCGGTGGTCACCGGCCTGGATGCCCTCGTGCTGGATCTCCAGCGCCAGGGCCACCGCATCGTTCTGGCTCACCCCGAGCGCTGCCCCGCCTTTCAGCGCGACCGGCGCATGTTGGAGTCGCTGGTGCGCAGCGGAGTCATCACATCGATCACCGCCGGCTCGCTGGTGGGCAGCTTCGGCGGGCACGTGCGCAGCTTCGCGCTGCAGCTGGTGAACGACGAAATGGTTCATAACGTGGCCTCCGATACGCACGATCCGTTGCGCCGCCCACCAAGCATCGGAGGCGAGCTGGAGGAGGCCGGCCTTGGCGAGCTTGCCGAGTGGCTCACCGTTCAGGTGCCTGCGGCCGTACTCGACGGTGAGGAGATCCCACCGCGCCCAGACATCGCCCTACCCATCAAGCGAGCTTCACGATGGCGATCACCATTCCGATGAGCACGAACACCACGATCGCCGCCTGCATCCAGATCCAGGTGGGGGACATAGCCTGTCGACAGCCTACTGTGTAGGCAATGCGTCGACATCTTCTTGCGCCCCTCATCGTTGCGCTATGTGCCTCGATCTGGTTGGCGAGCGCCTCCGCGCGCTCCTCCACCAGCGCCCACTCGGCCTCCACCGTCCCGCTCGGCGGTGTCAACGTGGCGGGTCTCGGCTACAACGCCACCCCCGCGCAGGCCGACCAGACGATTGCCCTCGCAAGGAGCCTCCACGCCAAGGTGATCCGCACCGATACGCCCTGGTCGGTGCTGGAGCCGCGCGCACCGGGGGTGCTCGACCCACGCGCGCTGGCGTTCGAGGATCGCCTCGTGCAGGACGCGGCGGCGAGTGGCATCAAGGTGATCCTCACCCTCGACAGCACGCCATGCTGGGCCTCCTCGGCACCCACTGCGCTGTTGCGGCGCTGCACGCCCACGCGTCAGAGCCCCGCCAATGCCTGGGCGCCCTCCGACCCCTCCACATTCGCCGCCGTGAGCGCCCTGATCGCGGGGCGCTACGGCGCAAAGCTCGCCGCTCTGGAAGTCTGGAACGAGCCCGATCAGGCCAACCAGGACTATCTCGCGGGGCCCGAAAAGCCCCAGCACTACGCCGCCCTCCTGCGGGCGGCCTACCCGGCGATCAAGCAGGCCAGCCCCGGCGTGCTCGTGCTCGGCGGCTCGCTGGTGGGCTCCAACGGAGTCTTCCTGCGCGCGCTGTATGCCGCCGGAATCAAGGGCTATTACGACGGGCTGGCTGTGCACTTCTACACGCTCGCGCTGGGCTCGCTGCGCGCGATCCACGAAACACAGCTCGCCAACGGCGATTCCAAGCCGCTGTGGCTCGATGAGTTCGGTTGGAGCAGCTGCTGGCCTCACTACCGCATCCAGCAGGAACAGCCCTGCGTCACGAGTTCCATCCAGGGCTCCAACCTGGCGGACATCTTTCGCTCGCTCGCGCGCACCCCCTATATCGCTGCCGATGTCTCATACAAGCTGCAGGGAACGAAGGCCGAAGACTTCGGCGTGCTCAACGCCAACGGCACCCGCAAGCCGGCCTTCGCACCGCTCGCGCAGGCGCTTGCCGCTCCGCTGAGCGGCCGCATCGGCCCTGTGAAGCTGAGCCTGCGCAGCCGCCGCGGGCACGTGCTCGCCAGCGGCTCGGGTCCCGCGGGCGACTATCTCGGCCTCGAAGTCTTCCAGGGGAGCACGCTGCGCTACCGCGCGATATTCGCGCTCGATCGCTTCAACCGCTACTCGCTCGCGCTGCCGCGGGTGCTCGGCACGCATGGCCTGCGCGTGCGCGTCTTTCAATACTGGTCGCGCGCCAGCGCTACGCGCAGCATCTGAGGCTGCGCTGCCCGATCCGCTCGGCCGGCCTCGGTTCCCATGCGAGACGTATGCCCTGCGCGGCACGAGCCGCTGCACCCGCCCGCCCCGCCCGGCCACCAGTGCCGCCAGCTAGGCGCAGCGCGACCCGCTGCGGAGCATTGATAAGGCCCCGCCCACCCGTAGCCTTTCCTTCCCTTCCCTTCCTCGTCTACTCCGCGTTGCGGAACAGCGCAACGGCCGTTAGCACGAGGATCTTCATGTCCAAACTCAGCGACCAGTGGGCGATGTAGTAGTTGTCCCACTCCACCCTCTCCGCCAGCGAGGTCTGCCCGCGCAGGCCGTGTACCTGCGCCCACCCCGTGATGCCCGACTTCACGCGGTGGCGATCGCCGTAGCGCGCGATGTCGCGCCCGAACAGTTCCACGAACTCGGGACGCTCGGGCCGGGGGCCGATGATGCTCATATCGCCGCGCAGCACGTTGAACAGCTGCGGCAGCTCATCCAGTGAGGTGCGGCGCAGGAAGCGCCCCACCCGCGTACGCCGGTCGGCTCCCTCCACTCCCCCGGGGGCCATATCGGCGCCCGGCACGAAGCCCGGCGCGGCGGCCCCAGCCATCGCGGCCGGCGCGGGCGCCGGCTCGATGCGCATGGAGCGGAACTTGTAGAGGTCGAACACGCTCCCATCGCGTCCCACGCGGCGCTGGCGGAACATCACCGGGCCCGGTGAGCTGAGGCGCACCACGAGCGCCGTGAGGGCGATCAGCGGCGCGAGCACCAGGAGCAGCACGACCGCGAAGGCGCGATCGAAGGCGTGCTTGAGCGTGAACTGCAGGCCTTTGGGGTTCACGCTCGAGAAGGACATCAGCGGAAGCCCCCCCACCGTGTCGTAGCCCACGCGGTTGTTGATCGTGTCGAACATCCGCGGCACCACCGACACCTCGATGCCGAGCTCCTGGCAGCGCTGGATGAGGCGGCTCACGCGCGCATCGGCCACCGAGGAGAACGCCACGATCAGGTTGCCCACGCCCGTGCGGTAGACGATTTCGTCGAGATCCTCCACCGTGCCCAGCACCGGCACGTCGCGACCGCCCACCTCCGCGATCGAGCGGGGGTCGTCGTCGAGGAAGCCCACCGGCCGCAGCCCATACTCGGGGTGGCTCTCCAGGCGGCGCGCCACCTGCGAGCCCACCAGGCCCGCGCCCATGATCAGCACCGGCTTGCCCACCCGCCGGCTGCTGCGCGCGAGGCGCTGGGCGATCGCCAGGGAGATCCGGCCGAGCCCCACGGCAACCAGCGCAAACGCCCAAGCGCGTATCCACGTGGACTGCACCGGAACGTCGCCATTGAAGAAGACCCCCAGCATCGCAACCGCCATCGCCGCCACCGACACCGCGCTGATCACGGGCACCACGCCATCGAGCACCATCGCGCGCAGGCGCGTGCGATAGAGCCCCCGCAGGTACAGAAGGAGCATCACCAGCGGCGGCATCGCAAGCAGCGGAGCCTCCATTGCGGAAACCTGGAGGGCCGCGCCCAGCCCGCCCACGGCGAGCACGATCGCAAAGCACAGCAGCACGAAATCGACGGCTGGACGCAGCAGATCCCAGCCGGCGCCCTCCAGCAGCCACTGCAGCGTCCCGCGGAAGGCATCCGCCTGGACCGCCTCGTGTCTGGGGGCGTCTCGTGGGGGGGCCAGCGCGCCGCCGAGCGGAAGGCTGGTGGAGGTCTGTTGTGTGATTCTCACTGGAGTGTCTATCGGTGGGGGTGCGGGCATCCTTGTCCCTATTCGCTCGTGGTTGTTCGCTCTCGCTCTGGTCGTTCTGCTCGCGCTCTGGTTGTTCTCGCTCGCCGTTTGTCCTCTAGTGGGGCATCCTTGCCAAACGTCTCGTGAGAGAAGCCGGTGAGCGCCAACACTCCTAGCACGAGAGCAAGCAGCAGCAGGTCAGTTCCTGTGAAGCCCAGCGCGCTCGAGTCCCCCGCGCTAGCCATCCGCGAGGATCCAGGGTATGTATACGCAGGCGCGCTCGAAACGGATGCACCCGCTCCCGCGCCGCCCACGAGAGTCGGCGCGCCCGCATGGGCCCCTCCGCCGTGCGTGGCGTGTGCGCCGCCTGCTCGGGCGCCCGTGCCGTGCGTGGCGCCCTGCCCACTCCCCGGCGCGACTCCCTGGCTTGATGTGGTGGTGCTCGAGTCAGCTCCTCCGCCCGAGGTGCCTCCGCCGCCACCACCGCTCGCACCGTTCACGAGCGCCGATCCCACGATCGCCTGAGCGCCGCCGCCCGGCGCGCCGTAGCCGCTCAGCAGCGATCCCGCCGACGCGCTCGCCGGCAGGAGCGCGAGGCCTGCCAGCATCAGCAGCGTCAAGAGAAGGTTGCGATGGTGCGTCATAGATCCCTACCTTGGGTTTCGTTTGGCTCGAGCAGTGCTATCGGACCACTCTTCTCCATGCCCTGTGCCCGTCATCGCTGCTGCACCTTTCTCGGCCCCTAACCAATCCCGGGACCAGCGAATCTGCCAGGCCGTTCCTTTCACAAGCTAGCGAAGCCTGCGCCAACTGTATCGGTATTAAGCCGCGAACATCGCAGTATTTTCGTGGGTTGGGGAGTGCCTTCAGGAGAGTTGCTGAGCTTCGCGTAGGATTGAGCGGTTCAATTCCCCAACATCCACCCGCAGGCCGCGGCGCGCCATCAGCAGCGCTTCGCGCGTGAGGGGATCGCGGGGGTTCAACTGCGCCGCGCGCGTCAGCAGCACCAGCGCCTCCTTCCGGTGTCCAGTGCTCGAGGCGATCGCGCCGCGCTCCAGCGTCGCGTATGCATCGTTCGGTACCCGTCCCAGCGCCAGCGCAAACTCGCGATCGGCCCGGCTGAGGTCCCCAAAGCGCAGCGCGATGCTCCCCGCCACCAGATAGGGCTCGTCGCTGAGCGGGTTCAAGCGCGCCGCGTCGTTCAGCCGCGCGTACGCGTTCGCGGGAGCCCTCGGCCATTCGCGCGCCGCGCGCTGCACCTGACGCTCGCTCAGCCACGGCGCCGCGAGCGACGCAGCCGCGAGGACCGCTGTGAGGAGCGCCGCAGCGATCAGCGCCCAATGTCCTGGGCCCGCGCGGCGGTTCGCGCGGCGCGGGCCGGCGGGGGAGGCTGCGGGCACTGCGGGGGATGACCGGGGACGCGTAAGTCCTGGCTCCCAGGGCGTCTGCGCGGTCGCGATATCAGGGCGACCGTCGACGTGCCCCGTCACCGCTGCCTTTCGCAGCCCCAAACGTGCCCCCAAAGGCACACGCGGCGCCAGCGCACAGCTCAGACCCAGCAGCGCAAACGCGGGGGCTCCGAGGCCGGCGAACTCCCAGAACCAGTCCACCGAGCCGTGCACCGCCCAGTAGGCAAAGCCCGCGAGCGCCGCCGCCGCCACCGCGCGGGCGAGCCGCTCGGGGCCGCGGATCGCGCCGGCTCCCGCGAATAGTGCCGCCCCCAGGCCCACCAGCGCCAGCAGCGCGCCCACGAGGCCCGTCTCGGTGAGCGTGCGCAACTCCACGCTGTGCGGGTAGTGCGGCGTCTCCCCACTGCGTCCGTGGAGGAGGTACTGCTGGGCGTAGTTGTCCACACCGATCCCCACCAGCGGGTGCGCCGCGAACTCGTTGAGCGCCACCCGGTAGAAGTCGTAGCGGTTGCTCCCCAACCCGCTCGTGAGCCGGCTGCCGCTGCGGTTGGTGGTGGCATAGCCGCCCTTGAAGCTCTCCCAGCCGTGTTCCGCTCGCGTGAGCGGGTTGCCCGCCGCCACCCACCCGCCCGCGAGGATCGCCACGAGTGTGAGGATCGCCACGGCGCCCACGCCCCTGCGCACGCGTGCGGTTGAGGCGAGGGAAAGCGAACGACGGGCCTCCAGCGCAGCTGCCCCCGCAACCCCGACCCCCGCCAGCAGCGAGGCCACGAAGACGGCCGCAGTGGCGCTGTGCAGCGCACCGCGGGGGTCACTGCCGTTGTTGATGTGATCGCTCACCCGCAGCACCACCGGCGCCACCGCGCCAACCGCGACCACGATCGGCACAAGCACGGCGAAGGTGCGCAGCCGCCCCGGGAGCAGCGCGAACACGAGCACCACCATCACCGGCGTCGCATACAGCGAGCCGCGACTCTGGCTGAGCAGCGCCACGCACGCCAGCAGCACCGCGCCGCCCGCGAGCGCACCGCGCAGGCCCCACCACAGGCGCTCGCTGCGCGCCAGCAGCAGCGCCGGCCAGAACGCCATCAGCCACTGCGCCGCGTTCGCGTTGGGGTAGCCCGTGGGGTACACCAACCGCCCTTCTGGAAGCAGCCTCGCGATATCGCCGCCCGCGACGTGCAACAGCGCGAAGCCCGCGAGAGCGATCATCGCGAGCGTCCACGCCACCAGCAGCAGCGCCGCGCTCGCGCCGCGCTGGGGCCACGCGGCGAACAGCACGAACACCAGCAGGTAAAGGAGCGTGCGATTGGCCCCTTCCCACGCATCCCCCGGAGAGCCCGCCCACAGGATCGAGAGGTAGCTGAGGGCGGTGTACGCCGCCAGTGCCCCCAGTGCGATTCGCACCGCGAGGGGGATCTCGCCGATGCGCAGCGGCACGATCCATACTGCGATCCCCACCAGCGCCAGCACGATCAACCCCCCCGGCGCCCAGTGCGTCAGCGGGTAGCCTGCCTGATCGGTCGCCCATACGGTGAACAGCGCCATCGCCGCCAGTGCCGGGATTGTGGTGGGGGCCTGGCGCAGCGATGCAGTCGAGCCCTCCGAGCGTCGTGCTTGCTGGTTGGTCGGCGCCCGACATCCGAGCCGAGGCTACCTGGGCGTCCAGCGGCGAGAGCAGCTCGCGGGGCACTCGAGCGGCAGGCGCCCGTCCCATGCGCGACCCCTCCATCCTCGATAATCGGCGCGTGGCCAACGCCGATCCACTGGTGGCCTTCTACGAGGAGACCTATTCGAGCGACCCCTCCGCTGCCGAGCAGGGCGCGCACTGGCGAGCACTGAGCGCAGTGGGCAAGGCCGAGCACGTCGTGACCCTGTGCCGCGGCGCGGGTATCGAGCCGAGCAGCACGCTGGAGGTGGGCTGCGGCGATGGGGCGGTGCTGTCCGCTCTGCACGGCCTCGGCTTCGGGGGGCGCCTCGCGGGGGTGGAGATCGCGCAGGGGGCCGTGGAGATCGCACGCGAGCGAGCTGAGATCGATGCGGTGGAGCTGTATGACGGGGAGCATCTGAGGATGGGCGAGGGCGCCTACGAGCTGGGGATCCTGAGCCACGTGCTCGAGCACGTCACCGAGCCCGCGAAGTTGCTGGCCGAGGTGGCGAGGGTGTGCGGGGCGGTGGTGGTGGAGGTGCCCCTCGAGGACAATCTCTCGGCACGCCGCCCTGCCGGCCGAAGGCACTCCGCCGAGGTGGGACATCTGCAGCGCTTCTCGCGCGCGAGCGTGCACGCGCTCGCAGCGCAGGCAGGGCTGCGCGTGGCGGGCGAACTCGAGGACCCTCTCCCACTGGAGGTGCACCGCTTTTTCGCACGCAGCCGCGCCGCGCGAGCGGGTGCGAGCGTCAAGTGGGGAGCGCGCGCCGGGCTGCACCACCTCGCGCCGACGCTGGCGCGAAGAGCGTTCACCCTGCACTACGCCTGCCTATGCCTACCCAAGCAGGCGACTCCAGCGATAGACGCCCGCCCGCCGGTGCTGTAGTCTTCGAGACTGGCCAGGCAGCCAAACCCCGAAAGCGCGAACGAGGCGAAGAGGAGCAGAGATACGATATGGCGAGCACCACCACACCCGCCGGCATCACATCATCGGGCGCAAACGGCTCGGAGGGGCTCGCGAGCCTGCCGGCGGATGCGATCTCCTACGAAGATCTGTATGCGCGCTGGGAGAGGGGCAACTGGAGCGCGATGGAGCTCGACTTCACCGAGGACGCACGCCAGTGGCGCGAGGAGTTCACCGACTTCGAGCGCAAGGCCGCACTGTGGAACTACTCGCTGTTCTTCTGGGGCGAGGACGCGGTCGCTGACAACCTCTCCCCCTACATCGATGCGGCGCCGCGCGAGGAGCAGAAGTACTTCCTCGCCACCCAGCAGGTCGATGAGGCGCGCCATGCGGTGTTCTTCAAGCGCTTCATGCACGAGGTGTGCGGGCTCGGCGACGGCTCGATGGCGAGCGGCCTGGGCGCGATCGAGCACGAACTCACGCCCGGCTTTCGCAAGGTCTTCGATCGGCTGGATTCGATGGCGGTGGAGCTGCGCGCCGATCGCTCGCGCGCGAAGCTGGCGGCGGGGGTGGCGCTCTACCACATCATCATCGAGGCGGGGCTCGCGCAGACGGGCCAGCACATGATCTGCAGCTACCTGGAGGAGCGCGACCTGCTGCCGGCCTTCCGCAAGGGCATGGAGAATGTGGCCGCCGATGAGCAGCGCCACATCGGCTTCGGCGTGAAGCTGCTGGCTGACCTCAACCGCGAAGATACGCGCGTGCCGGCGGCGGTGGCGAAGCTGCTGCGCGAAGTGCTCCCCTACACCGGCCAGGTACTGCAGCCGCCGGGTTGGGATGAACGGTATTTGACGTGCTTTGGCTACACCTTCGAGCGGATCGGCGGCGAGGGTGTGCTCTCACTGCAGACGAAGTTGCGCTCGGCGGGGCTCGCGCACGAGACCCTCCCCGGCCCTCCGGTGATCCCGCCGGGGCTCACCCCCGAGGAGATTTCACGGCAGGGGCGCGAACTGTCGATGGCGGGCATCATCGGCGTGCGCGAGGGCCCCTCCAGCCGCGACCCCGAGACGCTGGCGCTGCTGTTCGACATGATCGCGCGCAATGTGAACCCAAAGCACGGGCTGCGCAGAGCGACGGTCTTCCAGTGGGAGTTCACGGACCCCGATGTGCCCACGTGGCACCTCACGGTGAACAACGGTTCGAGCTCCGTCACCGAGGGTCCCGCGGCGAAGCCCGATCTGCGCCTGCGGGTGAGCTATCAGGACTTCGTGGACATCATCGGCGCGCGCCTCAACCCGCTGCGCGCGATGGCCACGGGGCGGCTGCGCCCGCGCGGCAATCCGCTCGCGCTGCAGCGGCTCACGAAGGTGTTCCCGCGGGACTGATCGTCAGGACCCCCGGCCCCCGGCGACCTTCCGGCCCGACACGCTCCCGGTAGCGCCCCCATCATTCGATCCCGAACTCGCGCGTCGCGGCGCCACCCCCTGAACTGCTGCTCGTGCTGGATGGAGTCGCAGAGGAGGAGGGAGAGGGCCGGCTGGAGCCGGCCCGCGAGGTTCGCGCGGTGGGGGCCACGCTGGGTGTCGTGACCACGGCGCTCGAAGCGCGCTCGAAGCCGAGCTCGCGCTGGGCCCTAGCTGCGACCGCCGCGGAGGCGGATTCCTGAGAGCGTCGTGCGGAGGAAGGCTGAGAGCGTGCCGCATTGGTGCTCGCCGCGCGCGCCGCGAATCGACTGCCGGCGAGACCCGCGGCACCTCGTAGCGAGGCGCCTTGGAAGGTAGAGCCGCCACCAACGGCGAGCGTGCGATGGTGGGCGTGGTGTGGGGTGAGAGCGCGAGGAACCACCAGCGCGACACATCCGCCTCCCACCCCCACTGCAAGAAGACACCCCGCGGCGAGTTTGACGCCGAGCGAGCCACCCAGCGGCAGCCAGCCACCGGCGGCACCTCCGCCCGCGGCGCCACCGAGGCCGGCCGCGCTGGGAGCCGCCGAAGCACCTGCTCCCGCGCCCGCGTTACTGCCCGCGCCGGCAGCGCCTCCGCCCGCGCCGGCAGCGCCTCCGCCCGCGCCGGCTCCCGCCGCAGCGCCCCCGCCGAACCCAACCGCCCCCGGCCCCCACGGCAATGCGAGCGGCGGGAGCACTGCGGCGAGCCCGCGCAGCGAGACGATGTAGGCGCGGCACGCGGGGCACTCGCGCCGGTGCAGCAGCGCCAGCTGGTAGCGCTCGCCCTGGGGGTCGAGGATGCCGAAGGCCAGCGCGCGCATGAGCGAGCCCTGCTGCTCGCACCACTCTCCGCCGCCGATCGTGCGCAGGAGCCCGTTCATCTTCGCGGCAACCCCCGGTCGCTCGGGGCCGCGACCCTCCATGAGCTTGTGCATGTGCGCCTCGCTCACATTCAATCGCTCGGCGGCCTCGGCGCGGGTGAGACCCTGGAGGTAGCAGAGGGTGGCGGCCTCGCGCTCGCGTGTGCTCATTCCGCGTAGCGCCTCGAAGGTGTGGCGCAGGGTACGACTGTCATCGAGGGCGCTCGCCAGATCGGGCTCAACCGAGATGGGGAGTCCAGCCGCACCCGAGGGCTCCCCGCGGCGGGTGCGCGAGCGTGCCTCGTCGATCCCGCGGCGAAAGCACACCTGCGTGAGCCAGCCGGTAGGGCTCTCGATCGTCTCGCCCTCCAGCAGCGCTGCGTATAAGCCCTGCCAGGCAGTCGCATAGCAGGCCTCGAGGTCCGCCTCCGCGAGCGTCACCCCACGCGCGCGCAGGCGCACGCGCACAGGCCCCAAGACCTGCTCGCGCTGCTCCTTGAACTCCTTGCGCAGGAGACGCTCGGCGCGGTAGCGACGCAGCGGGAGTGGGCTCATGGCCGTAGAGACTACGAGTCAGAGGAATACTGCGAGCTGGTTGAAGCTTTCAAAGGGAGACGGCAAGCACGTCATCACCCGCGACTGAAGCGCACCCTGCGGCGCGCATGTCGTTGCGCTCGCGGCATCAGCGTGAACGGCTCAGCGCTTGGCGGCTGTAAACAGGTAGCGATTGAGGCTCAGGAAGTAGTCGCCGCTGCAGGAGAGCGCGCGCAGGTCCTCGCTCCATGCGATGGCGTCGGCCTCGGTGAGTCCCCGCCGTCCGGGGATGAAGTCGGCGATCAGCTGAGTCATCCCAGCGCTGTAGGTGTTGTGGTTGCTGCGCACGTTGACGATCGGCACGACCTGACATAGGTCCACGCTCAGGCCTGCGTCATCCAGCAGGCGGATCAGCCTGCGCGGCAGGTGGGGATCGACGAGGTGCTCCTCCCAGGCGTCCAGCACGCGCTGCATGCGCAGTGGGTCTCCAGAGTGCCAGACGATTGAGTCCCAGTCGGTGTCCAGGACGAGTGCGCGGGCGCCGGGGCGCAGCACGCGAGCGAGCTCTGAAAGTGCCTTTGCGATGTCTTGGACGTACTCGTACACCTGGGTGCACACGACCGCGTCGAAGCTCTCATCTTCAAAGGGGAGCGAACACGCGTCGGCGTGCTCGAAGCGTGTCTCAGCTGCGCTGTTGGTCGAGTCGAGTCGAGCGGTGGCGATCGCAAGCATGCTCTCGCTGATGTCGGTGCCGATAACCGTGCCATCCGGCGCGACGGCGGCGGCCAGCTCAGCCGCGAGAAAGCCCGGGCCCGCCCCGATGTCGAGCACCCGCTCACCAGGCTTGGCCTCGAGCGCCAGAAGCACCGCCCTGCGCTGGGCGACCACGTCAGGCGTGCTGTAGATCGCCTCGATGCGCCGCGAAGCCTCATCGTCGAATTGCAGGGTTGCACTCATCCCACGCGCAATATGTCAGAGCCGGAGGGCGTGCGTTGAGCCGCCGCAGATCCTCACGGCGCCTTGGCCAGGTAACTGTGTCCGGCCGTCACCGTCAGGTAGCGGTGGCCGACGAAGTGGCCAGGTAGCTGTGTCCGGCCGTCACCGTCAGGTAGCGGTGGCCGACGAAGTTCGGCGCTCGGCCGTCAACTCCCGGTCGGCGGCAGCTATCGATCGCTCAGTGAGCCGTTCTCCACCACGCAGCGGCGCTCGCTTGCGCGACTCATCGCGGCGGCTTTAGCCGCCTCTCCCATCCTCCACGAGCTCGGTGCAAGGGGGCCTATTGCGGTCGGGGCCCGCTGTGACAAGGCCCATCTGCGCTCGGGTATCTTCACGCGATCCTCTTGCATCCAGCCGCCACCCCCTCACCACCCCCCCGCGCGGAGATCCTTGGCATCCCGCTCGCGGTGTCCGACTACGAGCAGGTGATGGACTGGATGGATGCAATGGTTGCGGCGGGCGCGCGCGGATACCTCACGGCCGCCGCGGTGAATCTCGTGATGAGCGCGCGCGAGCAGCCCGAGACGCTCACTGCCGTGCTGGGTGCGACGCTGGCGGTGCCCGATGGGATGCCGCTCGTGTGGGCGCTTCGCGCGCTCGGTCATGCACGCGCGACGCGCGTGTATGGACCGGATCTGATGCTTGGCTTCTGCGAGCGGGCGGCCGCTGCGGGGACCCCCATGTACCTGTATGGAGGACGCGATGAGGAGGCGCTCGAGCTGCTCACCTCGCGCCTGCGCGAGCGCTTCCCGGGATTGCGCATCGAGGGAGGCTTCTCGCCCCCCTTCCGCGAGCTCACCTCCGCGGAGGAGGAACGCGTGATGGCCGAGATCGACGCGTCGGGTGCGCAGGTGGTTTGGGTGGGCACGGGCCAGCCCAAGCAGGAGCTCTGGATGCACCACATGCGCCCCCACCTGAAGGCGCCGCTGCTCGTGGGAGTGGGCGCCGCGTTCGACTTCCACGCAGGGCTCGTGCCACAGGCGCCGCGCTGGATGCAGCGCGCGGGACTGGAGTGGAGCTATCGCCTCGCGCGCGAGCCAAGGCGACTGTGGCGACGCTACCTTCGCTACAACCCCGCCTTCGTGATGGGCTTCGCGCGGCAGTACCTCCGCCGGCGCCGCTGAGCGCGATGGGGGATCGAACCCGCCGCCATCCGAGCGTCTACAACCGGCACGCCCGCAATGCGAGCACCCAATGCCGCTGAGCACGCCTAAGCGCCGCTAATCTCTGGCGCGATGGCAAGCCCCCAGCACACCGCCGACGTAGCCGTCGTGGGCCTCGGCCGCGTGGGGCTGCCGCTGGCGCTGTCCTTCGCCGACCGCGGGCTGCGCACGATCGGCGTCGACAACGACCCCACGCGCCTGGGGGCGCTGCGCGAAGGGACGATGCCCTTTCAGGAGACCGGCGCCCAGGAGGTCCTCGAGCGCGTGGGCGCCTCAGGCCGGCTCAAGCTCTCAGAGCGCGTGGCGGATGCCGCCGGCGCAAGGCACATCGTGCTCACGCTCGGAACGCCCTCCTTCTCGCACATCGAGATCGACATGCGCGACATCCGCTCGGCGCTCGACGATCTGCTGGGGGTGCTCGCGCCCGGCCACGCGCTCACGCTGCGCTCGACGGTCGCGCCGGGCACAACCGAGTTCGTCGCCGGCTACCTCGCCAAGCACCGCGGTTTTCGGATCGGCGAGGAGGTGTTCGTGGCGCACGCGCCCGAGCGCATCGCCGCGGGGCGCTTCCTGGAGGAGATCGACACGCTCCCCTGCATCGTCGGCGGCGTGGGCGCTCGCTCGGGGGAGGTCGTCGCGGAGCTGTTTGGCGTATTCGGGGCGCCGATCGTGCACACCACGCCCGTGCAGGCGGAGCTTGCGAAGATCTGGGCGAACATCCTTCGCTACACCAACTTCGCGCTTCCCAATCTGCTGATGATGGACTGCGAGCGTTACTCCGCGAATGTCTTCGAGGTGATCGATCTGATCAACCGCGACTACCCGCGCGGGGGGATCGCGCAACCGGGGCTCACCGCGGGGACGTGCCTGCGCAAGGACTTCACCTTCTCCGAGGAGCGCTCCAACGCGCCCGGGATGCTGCTCGCGGTCTCGCGCGTGAACGAGTCGGTGCCGCTGTTTCTGCTGGAAGGAGCCAAGCGCCGTCTGGGAACGCTCTCCGACCGCAAGGTGGCCGTGCTGGGATTGGCCTTCAAGGCGGGCACCGACGACGAGCGCGACTCGCTCGCGCACAAGCTGATCCGCCTGCTCGAGCGCGAGCTGGCCGATGTCATGGCGCATGACCCCCACGTGGCGACACCCACGGCCTCCTTCGAGCAGGCCTTGGATGACGCAGATGTGGTGGTGATCGCAACCGATCACCCAGAGTTCCGCGATCTGAGCGCACTGGCGAGTATCGCCCAGCGTGCCAAGGCGGACTGCCTGGTGGTGGACCCATGGAACTGCTGGGGCGCCGGCCAGGTGTTTGCCTACACCTCGGAGCTTGCGGCGCTGGGGGCAGGCGCGTGAGCCCGGGGATGCACACCCCTCCGGAATCCCTCATCGGGATCCCACTCGCACGCGACCGGCGTGCACGCCGCTCGAGAAAGCTCGACACGTGAGTCGCGTACTCGTAACTGGCGGCGCCGGCACGATCGGCGCCGCAGTGGTGCGGCGCCTGCTCGCCGACCCCGCTTATGAGGTGCGGGTATCCGACCAGCGCCCCGCACCGCAGTGGATGCGCGAGGGCTGCGAGGTGCATACCGGCGATCTACGCGAGCTGCGCGAGGCAAGCGCGGCGACGAGTGGCTGCACGCACGTCATCCACCTCGCGGCGATCGTGGGCGGGATCGCGAACTTCCACCGCCTCCCACACACGCTCACGGAGGTCAACAACGCGCTCTACAACGCGGTGATCCGCGCAGCGTTGGAGCACGATGTGGAGCGCTTCACCTACGTCTCCTCCTCGATGGTCTTCGAGCGCGCCACCGAGTTCCCCACAACTGAGGGGCACCTGCCCGACTGCCCCACGCCGCAGTCGGCCTACGGCTTCTCCAAGCTCACCGGAGAGGTCTACTGCCGTGCGGCGCACGACGAGCACGGATTGCCCTTCACGATCTGCCGCCCCTTCAACGCCTACGGCCCCGGCGAGGTGCCCGACGCCGAGCCCGGGATCGCCCACGCGGTGCCCGATCTGATCAAGAAGGTCCTCTCCGGGCAGCGCCCCCTGCAGATCTTCGGCTCGGGCGAGCAGACGCGCACGCTCACCCATGTGGATGACATCGCCGATGGGGTCGTCACCGCGATGGGCTCGCCGGCAGGGCTCAACGAGGACTTCAACATCTCCGCCGCACAGGAGATGACAGTGGCGGAGATCGCGCGCGTGGTGTGGGAGACGTGTGGCGAGGACCCCGAGGCGTTCGCGCTGGAGCACCTCCCGAGCTTCACCGTGGATGTCCCCCGCCGCTGGCCCTCGGTGCAGAAGGCCCAGGAGCTGCTTGGCTGGCAGGCGAAGATCGGCGTGCGCGAGGGCCTCGCCGCGACCGTGCAGTGGCTGCGCGAGCGCGAAGGAGCGGCGCTGCACACGCCCGTCGTGGCTCCCCCGGAGGGCCCCGCCGGGGCATGAGGCGCGGACTCCCCGAGGGTCGCGGCGGGCCATGAAACGCATCGACGACCTGAAGGGATAGGGTTCCCTGCGGCCCTTCCAGCCATCCACCCCAAACCGCCTCACCATCCAGCCATGACCGATAAACCATCAGCGCTCATCACCGGAATCACCGGCCAGGACGGCTCCTACCTGGCGGAGCTTCTGCTCGAGAAGGGCTACGAGGTGCACGGCATGGTGCGCCGCGCCTCCACCGAGAAGTTCGAGCGCATCGAGCACCTACGCGATCGCATCACCCTGCACCAGGGCGACCTACTCGATCAGCGCTCGCTGGTGGACGCCCTGCGCGCCTCCGAGCCGCAGGAGATCTACAACCTCGCGGCGATGTCCTTCGTGGCGGTCTCCTGGATCCAGCCCACGCTCACGGCCGAGTTCACCGGCGTGGGCGTTACGCGGATGCTCGAGGCGATGCGCGAAGTGTGCCCGCAGGCGCGCTTCTACCAGGCCTCCTCGAGCGAGATGTTCGGCAAGGTGCTGGAGGTCCCCCAGAAGGAGACGACGCCGTTCTACCCACGCTCGCCATACGGCGTCGCAAAGGCCTACGGGCATTTCATCACCGTGAACTACCGCGAGTCCTACGACCTGCACGCGACGAGCGGAATACTTTTCAACCACGAGAGTCCCCGCCGCGGGCTCGAGTTCGTCACCCGCAAGATCACCTGGCACGCCGCCGCGATCCGCCATGGGTTGATCAAGGATCTGCACCTCGGCAACCTCGACTCCGAGCGCGACTGGGGCTATGCAAAGGATTACGTGGAGGCGATGTGGTTGATGCTGCAACGCGATACGCCCGAGGACTACGTGATCGCCACGGGCGAGGCGCACTCTGTGCGCGAGTGCTGCCAGGTGGCCTTCGACGAGGCCGGACTGGGCGACTTCGAGCGCTACGTGAAAACTGACCCCGCGTTCATGCGCCCTGCGGAGGTCGATCACCTGATCGGAACCCCCGCGAAGGCCGAACGTGACCTTGGCTGGAAGCCCCGCACGAGCTTCGAAGAGCTGGTCCGCCTGATGACGCGCGCCGACCTCGAGCTGCTCAAGCCGCGTTGAGCGTCCCCCTTTTCGATACCTCCACGGTCCTCGCACCGCTGCGCGAGGAGCTGCGTGGGACGATCGAGAGGGTGCTCGACTCCGAGCGGTACATCCTCGGCCCCGAGGTGGAGTCATTCGAGCGCGAGTTCGCGGCCTACTGCGGTGCCGAGCACGCGGTGGGCGTGGCCAACGGCACCGAGGCGATCACGATCGCCCTGCGCGCGATGGGCGTGGGGCCGGGCGATGAGGTGGTGGTGCCCTCGTTCACCTTCTACGCCTCCGCCGAGGCGATCCCGCCCACGGGCGCGCGGCCGGTGTTCTGTGACATCGACCCCGAGACGTACTGCATCACCGCCGATACGGTGCGTGCCGCCCTGACGCCCCGTACCAAGGCGGTGATCGCGGTGCACCTATTTGGCAACCTCGCTCCCGTCGCGGAGATCGAGGCTCTGGGCGTGCCCGTCCTGGAGGATGCCGCGCAGGCCGCCGGCTCGAGGAGCCCCGCGGGACGCCCGGGGGCGCTCGGCACCGCGGCGACGTTCTCCTTCTTTCCCTCCAAGAACCTCGGCGCGTTTGGCGACGGCGGGGCGATCACCACCTCCGACCCCGAGCTCGCCGAGCGCGTGCGGGTGCTTCGCTTCCATGGCTCCCACGACAAGGTCACCTACGAGCGGGTGGGCTACAACTCGCGCCTGGATGAGCTGCAGGCCGCCGTATTGCGCGTGCAGCTGCCCCACCTCGATGACTGGGCGGATGGCAGGCGTGCGGCGGGCGAGCACTACGTGCGCGCCGGATTGGGAGAGGTACAGGGCATCGCGCTGCCAACCCCCGTGGGAGCCGCCGAGCCTGCATGGCATCTGTATGTGATCGGCCACCCCGAGGCCTCCCGCCTGGAGAGGGCGCTCAACGCGGCGGGGGTGGGATGTCGAGGCTATTACCGCACACCCGTTCACCGCCAGGCCGCGATGCGCGAGTGGGGCGCGGGCATCGAGCTGGCGGCCACCGAGGCGGCCGCCAGCAGGCACCTTGCGATCCCGATCAGCCCGGTTTTGCGCGCAGAGCAGGCGCGCGAGGTCGTCGCGAGACTCCGAGAGGCGCTCTGACCTCGCGAGGTTCCCGAGAGGCGCTCTGCTGACTTTGCGAGGCTCCCGAGAGGCACTCCGGCCTCGCGCGACTCCCGAGAGGCACCCTGACTCCAGGCGCTCGCAACGAGAACCAGCGTCCTTGAGGGACCTCGCGAAAGAGGGCCCCGTCCCTTGAACGGGGCCCTCCAATCGCTATCTCAACTGCTGGGGCGACGGTGCTATTCGCTGGCCTTCACCGCCAGCGCCGTGGCATTCTCGAGCGAGCCTTCGAGGACCGCCGTGTTGCTGCCGGACGCAGCAGGAAGACCGATCTTCAGGTCCACAGCGGGATCGACCACCAGCGACAGCAGCCCACCGCACCCATTGACGCCGGGCGCGGAGAACGAGTTGTCGACCAGCTTGTTTCCCCTGATGATCACCAGCGTGAATTCGTCCTTGAATTCCAGTTCGCCGACGGCTCCTGTGATTGGCGTGTTCGGCGCCGGCGGACTCGTCGTGCCGGTGGTGAGCTGGAGCGTCAGAGGGCTCGATGCCGAGCCGATATAGCATGCATTGCCCAGGAATATGTTGCTGAGCTTGACCCTCACCGGCAGCGTGACGGCGGCGCCTTCCGTTGCGAGCAGGTTGGATCTGCTGATGCTCGGCGTACCAACCAATTCGGCAGTCGCGGTTACGCCCGTGAGGCCTTCGCTTACGATCCTGTTGAAGATCGTCCGCACGAGCGGGGGCAGGATTTCGGGCGCCACGATGCCAAGCAGCCCACCGGGCACCGTTAGCGGCGTCTTCGAGAGCGTTTCGCCGTTGGTTGCTCCCACGAACGTTTCGGCTCCAGTTTCTTCGTTCAGGATCGAGCCGCCCTGCAGGGTGATCGTGCTGCTGATGGGCACACTGGTGCTGCCGATCTTGAATTCCCCGCTCGTTGTCTGAGCGTAGAAGCAGAACGTGACTTCAGGGTTCCCCGTGGGGCACTGCGCAAACGGCGCAAAGTCACCAGTTGGAGTCGCCATCGCCGGTATGGCGAGGGCCAGCGCCAGCATCGATGCCACACTCAGGCCGAGAACCATCTTGCCGACCCTCGTACAGCGCCGCGAACGATCTGTGGTCATACCGCACCTCCATTCGCTTAGATAGAAAACAGCTCCCGAAGCGTACGTTTCTGACTCGGGCGCCTCAAGAAGTGTTTCCCAATCGTTAGAATATTTGGATTCCGGCGCCAATCCAGCTCTGTTTGCTGGGGAATCTGCCCCCTTCTGCGGCGAAACGAGGCCTCGATTCGCGTTGCGGCTCCCGGCCGGTCCCGGGAGCCGCACGGTGTTCCAATGCCTATTTCTCGCTGTTTTTGACCGCTTCGGCAGTGGCCTCCTTGAAGGTGTCTTCGAAGATGAACGTATTGCGCCCAGCCGCGGAGGGCAGCCCGAGCTTCGCGTTGATCGCGGGGTCGATGATGAACGAGTAGATCCCACCGCAACCGCTCGCGGTGGGCTCGGAGAAGGCGTTTTCAACCAGTTTGTTGCCGGTGATCGTCACCAGGCCCGATGCTTCGCCGGTCCCGATTTCGATATCCCCCACGGTGCCTTTGATCGATTCGTTCGGCGGTGGCGGGCTCGTCGCGCCGGTCGTCAAGGGAAGTGTTATCGGACTGGCTTTGGAGCCTATGTAGCAGGCACTCCCCAGGAACGGATTGCTGAGATGGATCCGCACCTGCCAGGTGAGCGCTGCGCCTTCTTCGGCGAGGAAGTTGGCTCTGCTGATGACAGGCGTCGCCACAAGTTCAAGCGTGGCCGTAACGCCATCCCTGCCTTCTTGGATGTCTTTTTCGAAGGCTTCTTGCAACGATTTGGGGAAACTTTCCGGAGAAAGGATATCGGACAAACCGCCCGGCACGGCAAGCGGCGTTTTCGACAAAGTTTCACCATTGGCCGCTTCTACGAATTTTTCGGCTTCGGTTTTTTCGTTGTAGATCGACCCGCCCTGAAAGGTGACCGTTCTGTCGATCGACACTTTGGCGGAGCCGATATTGAATTCTCCACCCGTGCTGGTGGCATAGAGGCAGATGTTGACTTCGGTGTTTTTCAGCGGACACTGCGCAAATACGGCAAAGGGGCCTTTTGGCGCCGCCAGGGCTACCGCGGCCACAGCCAGTACCAGTCCCGCAGCGATGCCGAGAGCCAACATTGATCTGTGCACGCTCGCCCATCGATGAATCGACCGAAATATGGTCATATGTAACTCCTCAATCATTGCTGCTTTAAAGAAACCGGGGCCCCATCTCCAATGGAGAGGGGCCCCGATAGATCCGTACTCTTACTGCTCAGCGACTAGAAGCCGGCTTTTACAACCGCTTCTGCCGTCGCGTTCTGCAACGATCCCGTGAGGATCGCGGTGTTGTGGCCGTCGCCCGCGGGCACGCCCAGAATCCCTTCGACCAGCGGATTGATGAAGAAGGAGAAGATTCCTCCGCATCCTTCCGTGCCGGGCGCCGAGAAGGCGTTGTCAACGACTTCGTTGCCTTTGATGATCACCAGTGTGAATTCGTCCTTGAATTCAAGTTCGCCAACTTTACCCGTGATGGGTAGGTTTGGTTTCAACGGGCTGGTGGTGCCCGTCGTGAGGTTGAACGTCACCGGGTGCGATTTCGAACCCAGGTAGCAGGAGCTGCCGAGGATCGCGTTGTTCAGATGCAGCCTCACGGGCAGCGATAGAGCGACACCTTCGGCGGCCAGCAGGTTCGACCTGCTGATGCCGGGGTTGCCAACCAGTTCGGCCGTCGCCGTTACGCCGGTGAAGCCTTCATTGATCTGTTTGTTGAACCATTCCTGCAGTTCTTTCGGCCACCAGGTGGGCGCTTTGATCCCAGTCAGGCCGCCCGGAACCGTGAGGGGGGTTTTGGACAGCGATTCGCCATTGGCTGCCCCGACGAATGTTTCTTCGCCGGTTTCTTCGTTCACAATCGAACCACCCTGCAGGGTGATCGTTTTGTTGACGGGGACGGTCTTGTTGCCGATGATGAATTCCTTACCGGTGCTCTGCACGAAGAAGCACAGATTGACCGCCGGGTTTTTGGTGGGACACTGAGCAAAGACCGCAAAGTCTTTGGATTCCGCCATCGCCGGGGCCGCTACGGCCAGGACGAGCATTGATGCGGCCATCAGAACGAGAACACCCTTACGGAGACTCGCCAAACGCCGCAAATGATCTGTGATCATGTTGCTCCTTGAGTTGTGGATGCGTGTAACTGCACTTCGAGAGTACGTATCCCACAGAGGCTTTACAACAACTGTTTCCGATAATCACATTATTCGCGATAGTCAGTGTCACATCGCCATTTCTTTTGCGCCGCCTCGAAATGTTTCCGACTTCGGCAGCCTGCCTCCTGCAAGAAGAGGGCGACTGCCCATGTCCCCTAACAGCCCCATGCGCACAGGGATTCGCCGCACCGGCGGGGGCCCTAGGATGGCCGGACCCTCCGCGCGCGTACTACCGCCAGCGCTCTATCAGATCCTGCTCGCCCACCTCGCGCACAACGCGTGCGGGCACGCCCATGCTCACGCCGCGCGGGGGCACATCGCGCGTGACGACGGCGCCAGCGGCCACGAACGCCTCCTCGCCGATCTCGACGCCCGGCGTGAGCACCACACCCCCGCCGATACGACATGCGCGCCTCAGGGTTGCCCCCTGCAGCGGAGATCCAGACCCCCCCCTCCCGTGACGCGCCATCGTGTGGTCGTTGGTGGTGAGCGCGCCCGGCCCCACGAACACATCGTCCTCGACGAGCGTGAAGGCCGTGAGGTAGACGCCCGTCTGCACGCGCACCCGCGCGCCCACCCGCACATCGTTGTCAACGACGCTTCCGCGCCCGATCACCGAGGCGGGACCGATGGAGGAGCGCTCGCGTACGTAGGTTTGATCGCCGAGGATCGAGTCCTCGCCGACGCTTGCACCGGCGAACACGACGGCAGCGGCGCAAACCGTGACGCGCGCCGCGAGCTCCAGGTCGCCCACCTCGCCGCGCGCGGCAGAGCCGGCCGCCAGGCGGGGGCGCTTACCAAGCACGACGTGATCCTCAACGAGGCAGCCATCGCCGATCATAGTCCCAGCGTGCACCACCACGTGGGCGCCCAGGGACACGCCGACGCCGATCCTCGCACCTTCGTGCACCACGACGTGTGCGCCGATGGAGGCTCCCTCTCCGATCCGCGCGCCCTGGTGCACTACGGCGTAGGCGCCAAAAGACACGCCCTCCCCCACCTGTACGCCCTCGCCGAGCAGCAGGCCTGGCGCGCGGGGATCGGGTCTCACAGCCGCGGAGTTTAGAGTCTGCTGAGGCTCCTACGCATCCAGCTCCTGTAGATCCGTCCGCACCATCCGCTCGACCAGCTCCTCGAACGACACCGACGGCTCCCACCCCAGCTGCGCCCGTGCCAGGCTCGGATCGCCCACGCTGGGAGTGCCCTCGTGAGCGCGCACCAGCTCAGGGTCCACGCGCAGATAACGCTCCGCCTCAAGGCCCACACACGCGAAGGCCACCCGCGCGAACTCGGCGACCGTGCGCGCCACACCGCTCGCCAGCACGTAGTCCTGCGGGCGCTTCTGCTGGAGCATCATCCAGGCGCCCCGCACCGTGTCGCCCGCGAAGGACCAATCGCGCACCGCCTCCAGGTCTCCCACCGTGAGCTCTGTGCGCCGGCCGGTGGCGATTTCTGCTGTCGCGCGCGTGATCTTGCGCGTTACGAACTGCTCCGGGCGGCGCTCTGACTCGTGGTTGAAGAGAATCCCAGAGCACGCCCACAGCTCATCGCGCGCGCGCAGCAACCCCACAAGCTGGTGTGCCGCGAGCTTGGCCACCGCGTAGGGGGTGAGCGGACGGCATGGTGTCTGCTCGCGCTGAGGGCACTCGCCTGCGTCGCCGAACATCGCCCCCGAGCTCGCCACGAATACGCGCATCGTAGGGTCGTGCTCGCGCACCGCCTCCAACAATGTTGCGGCGGAGCCCACGATCGCGCGCATCGTGCGCTCGGGGTAGGTCCAGGAGTCCGGCACGAACGAGGGCGAAGCGAGGTGGTAGATCTCGCGCGGGGCTGTGTGCTCCAGCGCCGCGCGCAAACTCGGCGGATCGAGGAGGTCGCCCTGCACCAGCTCCACGCGCCCACGCAGGTGCTCTGAGCAGCCCAGATCACGATCCGGCGCGCCGCGCACCAAGCCGCTCACCGTGTAGCCCTTTTCTAAAAGCAGCTCCGCCAGGAACGACCCGTCCTGGCCGGTGAGACCCGTCAGCAGCGCCGTGGAGCTCACCGGGCTGGACGACTCGCGGCAAGCGCCTCGCGGCGGGTTCGCAGGAACTCGAGCGCCGTCTCGCGCTGATCGTCGGCACCGAGCAGCTCGGAGTAGCTCAACTCCGCGCCGCGAAACCCCTTCGCGTTCCATAGCTCGCTGTCGGGCACACCCTCCCACGGGGTCACATACACGTAGGGCTGCTCGTGCTGATCGTCTCCCGGAGAAAGCCCATATGCGGCCCGCCTGCCTTCCTGCTGGCTGCCCAACTCGACGGCCATGTCGAAGTGCTCGGGCCACAGCTGCACGCGACTCTCATCTCGGTCCGGCGACTCCGCGCGCAACTGCTCGAGCACCGAGGCCGCGAAGCCGAACCATTCGCCGAGAAAGGAGGATGCGTCGAGGTCGACATCGAGCCGATGATCGGCGCCAGCAAGATCGTGGCGCGTGAGATCGAAGCCGATGAACTCCGCCGCGTCGGCGAGCGTGGTGAGGTGCCCGTGCTGCACGCGTCCGGCGATCTGCACGATCAGCATCTCGCCCCAAACCCGGATCTGCACATCGTTACCGAAGAACGGCGTCCCGAAACCCCCCAGCGTGTAGCGCAGGGCGATCTTCCCGTTGGCGCGCCGACGCGTGGGCGAGATCACATGCTCGGCCACGCCGTGTAGCGCGCGGCGCGTGGCCACGAGGCTCGATGGGGGCTCTGCCAGGCGCCGGTAGGCCCCCAGCCAGCGCCACGAGCACCACTGCGCAAGCTGCTCGTCCTCACGTGCCAGGTCCTCCCACCGCAAATCGCCGCCGCTCACGGGCGAGACCAGCTGTCGGTGGTATCTGCGCTCGCCCGCCACCACCGGATCGTCCGCGAACCAGGGCGGCCGCACGATCGCCGGCGGCGAGGGCTCGAGCACGCGCGCCTCGTAGCGACCCTGCAAACGCTCCTCCGCTTCCCTGCGCGCATCGCGCGGAAGAGGATCGGTCGGACTGGGTATCAGGGGCGCTCGCACCGGCGCAGCTTATGGCCTCACGAGCTATGCGGGATTCGCCGCGGCGCGGAGTACACGCGCGCGAGGCCACCCGCGACGGCTTGCGGACTGCAGAGCGCTCGCACGTGTGCCAACCCCAACTCTCCTGCATGCTCGTCTCCCCACAGCCGCGCGATGGCTCCGGCCAGCTTGGCCACATCGCCGGGCGGGACAGCGCCCTCGCCTGCAGCCAACAACTCACCGAGGGCTCCCACCGAGCTCCCGGCCACGGGCACACCCGCTGCCATCGCCTCCGCTGCTGCCATCCCGAAGGTCTCCCCCGAGCGCGAGGGCACCAGTGCGAGCGCAGCTCCACGGCGAAGCTCCGCCAGGCGCTCGCCCTCCACCTGCCCGAGGAAGCGCACGTCGCCGCCCTCCGCGCGCGCACACAGCGCCTGCAGCTCGGGGCCCGTGCCCGCGATGACGAGCGGGACGCCCGCCTCGCGGCACGCGTCGATCGCCACCTCGACGCCCTTCTCGGGCGCGAGGCGCGAGACCACCAGCGCGTACTCACCGCGCGCCGCGCGCGAGTTCGACGCAAATGTGCGCAGGGGCGGCGCCAACACGTGCACCCGCTCCCACTGCAGCGGCGCTCCGAGTGCGCGTAGGCGCTCGCGCGCGAACTCGCTCGGCACCACCACCGCGTCGACCTGTTCCAGCGTGCGCTGCTGCCACAGCGCCAAGCCCGCGCCATACGCCAGCGCCTCGGCTCGACTACCACGACAGTTGCGCAGCACCCCCGGCAGCGTGTTGCGCCCGTGGCAGCGCATGCACTCCTCTCCCTCGGTGAAACACACGCCAGTGGCACACACGAGGCGGTACTGGTGAAGGTGGAGAACCACGCGCGCGTCCCCTGCGCGCGCGGCGGCCAGCGCGCGCCAGCCGAGCGTGGGAAGCAGGTTGTGGGCGTGAACCACACGCGCGCCCGTCGCCCGTACCGCCCCTGCCACCTCGCCCGGCGCGAGGCCCCCGCGCAGCAACCCAGCCGCCGCGCGCCCACGAGCGAGCGCACCTGAACCCCCGTTGGGCGCCCCGCGCTCCAGCAGTTGCACCGGCTCGTTGAGATGCTCGCGTACAAGCCACGCGAGATCCTCCACCACGCGCTCCTCACCGCCCGTGGTGCGGTACTGGTTGTGTAGGAACAGAACCACTCGATGGGGAGTATGGAGGGTCGCCGCTCGCCGCCTCTCGGCGGCCGACACCAACCCCGAGGAACCGTGGGCTGGAGAGGGCCGTGCTTGGCACGGCCCTCTAACTCGCCCTGGAGCTTCTAGGCGATGCTCACGTAGCGAAGGCGCCAAACCTTTCGCCCAGCGCCATTTCGACTTCGAATTTGCCGCTGAAGTTGGCGGGGTTGCCGCCAGAGCCTATTTCAAGGCCAACCGTGGTCGGTTCGCCGCCTTCGGCTTTGACTTGTTTTATGGCCGTCGCAGGGAATCCCAGAGCGCCGGTTTTGGCTTCGCTTCCTTCCGGCGCGACTTCCGCGGCGATACTACCTTTGATCGGGTATTCGGACTTCAGCGAGCAGGTATTGCTTTTGCTTTCATCTCCGACTTTGACCTTCACGAATTCCGTCCCTTTTGTCGGTTCGAAGAGATCTGCGATCTCCCCTGAGTCGTAGGTCACCAGACGCGATTTGACCGCCACCGTTTTGATGGGCTGTGCGACGACGCATCCTTTGGGTGTCGGCATCGTGCAGCTTTCAAAGGCGATCGAACTCGCCTTGTCCAGACCTTGAGCGGTGCCGTTGCCTACTATTTCGGCGCCTTCCACAGTTGCCGATGCGCAGTGGATCGCGATCGGGATGCTGAGCACTTTGGCATTGAGTTCGGTTTCGCCGGCGCTGATCAGCGCAGGCCAGCTGAATTTTTCGAGCCTGTGCGCATTCAGGTGCCAGTAGGGGCCGGCCGCCGACGCGACGGATGTCGCGATCCCACCCGCCGCGAGCAGCGCCACGGCCACCAACAGAGCAGCTCTCATCTTGAACATACGTTTACTCCTTCCGTTCGGCCCTATGCCGAACCGTCGTGTTTACAGGGAGGAGTATCCGCGGATCGCGCCACCGTCGTCAATCATGAGCTAACCGGATATTTCGAGTATTCCGAATATCAAACCGCCAACCTCAAGCATTGGAGCCATTCTTCGACACCTTGAGAGGTCTCGATAATCGGAGACATATAGCCGAACCTCCCCGTCGCCCAGCGGCTCAGGCGCCGACGTTGGCCGTGGCTGTCGCGTCGGGAGCTAGGTGTTCATCCTTGTGTGGCAGCAGGATCTCCGATGCCTCGGCCGGCGTGACACCTGGGTAGAGCACTCCTATCAGGAGGATCGCGCAGGCGCCGCCGATGAGCTGCGCGACGATGTAGCTGGGTACGGATGCGGGCGCGATCCCGGCGAACGTGTTGGAGAACACGCGCCCGATGCTGATCGCGGGGTTGGCGAAGCTGGCGGAGCTTGTGAAGAAGTAGGCGGCGCCGATGTAGGCACCGACGGCCGCCGGGATGGTGTTGGCGCGCTTGCTGCGCGCGAGGGAGAAGATGACGAGCAGCAGGCCGGCTGTGGCAATCACCTCGGAGAGGAAGTGCGCGGGTGAGGCGCGGTGGTGGGTGGAGATGCTGATTGCGGCGAGGGAAAACATGGCGTTTGCCGTGACGGCGCCGAGGATACAACCGGCTACCTGCACGGGTATATAGGTGAGCGCGTCGCGCCAGCGGATACCGCCGAAGCTCGCATCAGCGAGAGAAACAACCGGGTTGAAATGTCCACCGGAGACGGGGCCGAACATGAGGATGATCGCGAACAGACCAGCCGCGGTCGCAGCGGCATTCTCGAACAGTTGGAGGCCGACATCGTTCGGGGAAAGCGTCTGCGCGGCGATACCGGAGCCGATTACGAGCGCGGCGAGCAGCGCGGAGCCCAGCAACTCGGCGAGCAGGCGACGGGCGAGCGGGGGCGTGTCGGTCATGCCGCCACCAGGAGCTTGTCTGCGAACTCGCCGGGAAGCCCGACTTCGCGGACCTTGGAGGCGACGGCATCGGCGTCATAGGAAATGCGCTCGATGCTTACGGCCACGCTGCCGGCGCTCGGCGCAAGAACGGCGAAGGCGCCGCGCGGGTCGCCGTCCTTGGGCTTGCCGACCGAGCCGCAGTTGACGAACAGCACCCCCCCGTATTCGTGCATCCAAGGTTTGTGGGTGTGGCCGAACACGAGCACGGGGTCGCTCTCGGCCGCCGCGAGGCGTTCATAGAGGCTGGCTGGCTTATCCTCGAACAGATACTCGTTGACCTTCCGCGGCGAACCGTGGACCAGGTGAACGTCGACGTTGCCGAGCGCGAAATGCAAATCGAACGGCAGGCCGCGCATGTAGTCCTTGGCCTCCTGGTTGGTGTGCGCAAGCGTCCAGTCCACTGAGCGCTGCCCAAGCTCGCGGTCATGCTGCGTGACATACGCACAGCCGCAGTCCTCGAGGTCGCGGGCGATGGCGAAGTCGTAGTTGCCATAGATCGTGGGAATGCCTCGCTCGGCGATCAGAGCGCAGACCTCGTTGGGGTGCGGGCCGTAGCCAACGAGGTCGCCGCCGCAGAACACATTCTCGATGCCAAGCTCCTCGATCCGCGCGAGCGCCGCTTGCAATGCGGGGAGATTGCCATGAATGTCGGTGATGACTGCTGCCGTATCCGGGTTGGTGCTCACGATCCCTCCCATGCGATGTCGCCGGCGCTCATCGTGCAGATCGTATTACATCGATGGACGCAAGTCTTATTGATATAAGTAGATTGATGCCCGTCGATTTGGAGCTGGCCCCCAAGCAGAAGCGCGCGGCCGGTGAGCGCTGCTGTGAGCCCGTCGTCTACCCCGACGTTCAGCGCGACCACGCAATCCGAATGGCCGAGGTTGCCAAGGCACTCGGTGACCCGATCCGCCTACAGCTGGTGGACGTGCTGCGCAGGCACGCGGGCCAGGTCTGCGTCTGTGAGCTGGTGCCGTTGTTCGATATCGCCCAGCCCACGCTCTCCCACCATCTGAAGAAGCTCCGCGACGCCGGGATCGTGGACTCCGAGCGCAAGGGCCTGTGGGCCTACTACTACGTGGTCCCCGACGCACTGAAAGAGCTATCCGCATGGCTGAGCTGACCACCGCCGCCGAGGGAACCGCCGATGCCTGTTGCGCCCCGGAGCAGCAAGCCTCCTGCTGCGAGCCAAGCACAAAGGCTGACTGCTGCGGTCACGAGGAAGGCTGCGGCTGCGACATTCCCGCAGCGGACGGCATTCCCGCGGCGTGTGCCTTTCCCGCAGCGCCGCCAACCTAGAATGTCCCCGCAGGCTCCCGGCCGCCCGCGCACCTCGCTCTCTCCCGTCGAGCACCCACCTTGCCCACCGCTCCCGCCTCGATCGTCATCCCCACCCGCGCACGCCCGGATTACCTGCGCATAGCGCTCGCCTCGATCGCTCCGCAGGCTGCCGCCGCAGGGGTGGAGGTGTTGGTCGTGGACGATGCCGGTCTCTCCGCGGAGATGCGCTCGCTGGCCAAGCGCTTCGGCGCGCGCTACGAGCCCCACCCGCGGCCGCTGGGGCTCAATATCGCGCGCAACACCGGCGTGGAGCGCTCCAGCGGGGAGCTGATCGTGTTCGTGGACGACGATGTCGCCGTCGCTCCCGGATGGCTCGCAGCGCTGCTTGCAGCCGCCGAGGAGCATCCCGATGTGGAGGTCTTTGCAGGCCGTATTCACGCACGCCTGGAGGACCACGCTCCGCGTAGCTGCGGGCGCGAGTCCCCCCCCATCACCACACTCGACCTCGGCCCCCGCGACACCCGTGATGTGCGCTTCGCGTGGGGCGCCAACATGGCCCTGCGACGCTCTGCCATCGAGCGCGTGGGCCCCTTCGACGTGAGCCTCGAGCACGGCGGCGACGAGCAGGAGTGGCAGGAACGCCTGGCCGGCGATGGCGAGCTGAAGATCTTCTATGTTGCCGGCGCCGCGCTTGATCACCGCCGTGCGGGGGCGGACGCGCGGCTGCGCGCGCTCGCGCGCACCGCCTACCTGCGCGGACGAGCCGCGCGCCGCTTCGATGCCCGCCGCGGACGGGCACCCACCCTCGCGCGCGAGCTGGCAACGCTGAGCGGATGCATCGGGCATGTGCTTCGCCGCCGCTGCCCCGCGGGGCTCACGATGGTCGCACACAGCCTTGGGCGCTTGCGGGAGGATCTTGGGGCAGCAGGACCACAGCGCCCGAAGGCCTCTCGGGAAGGCAACTCTCGCCAGACCGAGCCCCACTCAGACGGGGGCCGGCCGCAAACAGAGGGCCAGCTGGGAACTGCACGGCTCACGCAAACTGCGCGGCCCACCGCTGAGATGAGCCCCCCTGCCGAGGACGACTTCCTCTCCGGCGCCAGCGGCACGGTGGGGGGCAAGGACGCACTGCGCCGCGAGCTGCTCGACCGGTTCACCGACGCCCGCGAGGCCACAACCGGTCAACGCACGCGCCTGAACCGGGCAGCGCGCAGCAGCCCCCCAACGCGAAGCGTGCTCGTGCTCGGTGTGGAGCGCCCGGCCCACCGCAAGCTGGCGCAGGCAGCGCACGCCGAGTTGCGCCGCTCGCGCCATCGCGTCCACCTGCACACCATCTCTCCTGGGGACCGCGGGCGTTTCGAGAACCTCAACGCGCTGCTGTCGCTGCACCCCGCGAACGAGCACGATTGGCTGCTCACGATCGACGACGACGTGCGCCTGCCGCGCGGGTTCTTGGACAGACTGCTGTTCCTCGCCGAGCGCTTCGAGCTCGATCTCGCCCAGCCGGCCCACCGTTTGCGCTCCCATGGCGCGTGGGAGGTCACACGCCGGCGCACAGGTCTCCTCGTGCACGAGACCCGCTTCGTGGAGATCGGCCCGGTGACGCTATTTGCGCCCTCCACCTTCCCCATACTGCTGCCCTTTCCCGCGCTGCGCATGGGCTGGGGCCTCGACCTGCACTGGGCCGCCCTCGCACGCGAGCACGGCTGGCGACTGGGAGTGGTGGACGCCGTGGCGATCGGGCACACCGCTGCGCCCGCCGCAAGCGCGTATCCGCGCGAGCAGGCGATCGCCGAGGCGCGTACCTTCTTGGTCGATAACAACTACCTGAGCGCCAGCGAGGCACAGGCGACCCTGATGACCCACACGCGGTGGTAATGGCTTTGAGAGGCGCACCCAGGGTGGTGGTGGTGAGCGAGTTCTACCCCTCCAGCGCCGACCCCGTGCTCGGCATCTGGGCGCACCGTCAGGCTCTGGCCGCCCAAGCAGCCGGAGCCGAGGTGCGAGTACTCGTGCTGCATCGCCTCGTGCCGCCCCGCGCGGCTCTTGCCGGGGGGCCCGCGGCGCTCACTCGTGCTCTGCGTGACCGGGTGCGCCAGCCGCGCCGCGAACAGCGTGATGGGCTCTCGATCTCTCACATCCCCTACCTCTCACCACCACGCTCGGGCCACTATGCCGCGTGGGGCGCGTGGGCTGCTCCCGCGCTGTCGCTGGCGCTCGCCCGTCTGCGTCGAAGCTTTCCCTTCGAGCTCATCCACGCCCACAATGGGGTGCCCGCGGGCGATGCGGTGCGCCGCGCCCGCGTGGACGTGCCATTCGTGATCTCCGTTCACGGCGGCGATGTCCTCTACACCGTAACCCGCGTACCCCGTGGGCGCGAGGCAGTCGCGCGCAGTCTGGGAGCGGCGAAATTGGTGCTTGCAAACAGCGAGGGCATCGCCGAGCTTGCTCGTGTGCACGGCGCTGGGGAGACGCGCGTGGTGCACCTCGGCGCGGATCTGCCCTCGGGCGCCTCCGCCAGGAGGAAGCTCGGGGAGGACCCTCCGGAGCTCATCACCGTAGGGCACCTCGTTGCACGCAAGCGTCACGCAGATGTGATCAGGGCGCTCGCAGTGCTATCCGATCTGCACCCCACGCTGCGCTATGCGATCGTAGGTGACGGACCCGAGCGAACAGCGCTGCAGGATCTCGCCTCCCGCCTGGGCGTATCAGGGCGCGTGGAGCTATGCGGCCAGCTCGATCCCGCCGCGGCGCTCGCGAGGGTGCGGCGCGCCACACTGTTCGCGATGCCCTCCACCGAGGAGGCCTTCGGCGTGGCCTACATCGAGGCGATGGCCGGAGGGGTGCCCGCGATCGGCTGCCGCGGCGAGCCCGGCCCCGAGGAGATCGCCATCGCGGGGGATGGCTTCGTGCTCGTGCCCCCCGGCGACATCGAGCGTCTCAGCCAGCGCATCGACGAGCTGCTCCGCGACCCCGATCGCCTGCGCGAGGCCGGCAGGCGCGCCCGCGCCACCGTGGCAGCGCACTTCACCTGGGAGCGCTGTGGCGAGCAGACCCTCGAGGTCTACCTGCATGCGCTGGGACGCGCCACGACGCCGAGCGACAGTATCGCGGCACCCCAGAGCCCCGGCACGCGATGAAGCCGGTCCTGTTCGTCACCTCACACGCTCCACCTGACCGAGTGGGCGCCTTCCAGGCGCTACACGAACGCGAGGGCATCGAGCTGGCGCTGTTCGGTGGGCGCGTTCTGCACGGCACGGGAGGCGCGGCGCCGATATCGAACGGCGCGAGCGCGCGCGAGACGCGCGAGCAGTCGCTCACGGTGCCCCATCGAAATGTCTCCCAGCGCGATCTCGGAAGGCTCGCCGCCAGCGGCGCCTACCGTGCCGTGGTCGCCTCCACCGGCGGGCGCGTGGCGCTCCCGGTGAGCTGGCTTGGAGCGCGCCACGCACGCGTGCCGCTGCTCCTGTGGGCCTCGCTGTGGGCGCACCCGCGCAGCGCCGCCCACGCGCTCAGCTATCTGCCGCTGCTGCGCCTGTATCGCTCGGCGGATGCCCTCGTAACCTACGGCCCCCACGTGAGCGCGTATGTGAGCGCGCATGGCGCGCGCAACGTGCATGTAGCGCCCCAGGCGGTCGACAACGACTTCTGGAGAGACCCCGCAGTCGCCCCGCCGCGCGAGCCGCGGTGGCCCTCAGAGGCGGGGGCCGTGATGATGTTTGGGGGCCGCGCAGCGCGGGAAAAGGGCATAAGGGTGCTGAAAGAGGCCTGGTGTGCATCGGGCCTCGGGGCGCCTGCCGCCGCGCTCGTCCTCGTCGGCGTGGGATCCAGCCCCCCTTGGGTCCCCGTCGGCGGCGCGGTGGATCGGGCGGACGGCGCCGAGGGCGTCCTTTGCCTCGACCCCGTGGACCCGGTGCAGATGCGCAACTTCTATGCGGCCAGCGATGTTCTTGTGTTGCCATCGATCCCCACCCGCACCTTCCGCGAGCCCTGGGGACTCGTGGTCAACGAGGCCATGAACCGAAACCTGCCTGTGATCGTGAGCGACGCCGTGGGCGCCGCAGCCGGAGGCCTGGTGCGCCACGAGCGCAACGGGCTCATCGTTCCCGCGGGCGACCCGCTCGCGCTGGCCGCCGCGATGCAGCGACTCGCGAGCGACGCTCCCCTGCGCGCCCGCCTGGGCGCGCAGGGAGCGAGCGACGTGCTCGCCTATAGCCACGACGCGTGGGCCGAGGGGTTCTCCAGGGCGCTTGCGAGCGTCGGCGCCTCCGCTTCGCTGCCCTCCGAAGGCGCTGGTAGCGTGCGGCGGTCATGAGAGCCCTCGCCGGAGTCCTAACCGCACTCGTGCTGCTCGCGCCCGCCTCTCCGGCGAGCGCCGACGCGGGCGCGAACATCATCGAACGCTGCACACACGGGCAGCCGCTGAGCGGCTTCAGCCAGCAGGCCTACCGCCAGGCGCTCGCCGAGATGCCCGCGGAAGTCAACGAGTACTCCGAATGCGCAGCGCAGATCCGCAAAGCCGAGCTCGCCGCTGCGGGCCGCGGCGGCAGTGCCTCCAACCCAGGTGGAGGGAGCGCTCCAGCCGCCGCCATCGCGCCTCCCAGCCCAGCAGAGCAGCAGACGCTCCAGGCTGCGCACACCTCTGCCGGAGCGGCTCCGGTGAACGTCGGCGGACAGCCGGTGGTCCCGGGGGTGGTGCACGCCAACATCGCCTCCGCCGTGAGCTCGCTGCCCACCCCCCTGCTGGCCGTGCTGGCACTGCTCCTCGCCGGTGCCGTGGCCCTCCTCGCCCGCGCCATCCAAGGCCGTGTCCGTCTCCGTCGCGAGGGGTAGCGATCCCGAAGGCGGGATGCCCAAGGACGGGGAGCCCACCCGCCCGGGGGAGCCCACCCGCCCAGAGCAGTCCCCCCTCCTCCCCGAGGAACCCACCCGCGCCGCCGAAGCCTCCGATCCTTCAGTCTCCTTTCCGCGCTCTTCGCACTTCGAATACGAGCAGACATCCCGGCTGAGAGGCATCTCGCATATCGCGATCCCTCTTCTGAGCACGCTTGGCGTCGCCGCGGGCCTCTGCGCGATCGTCTTCTACGCCAAGGGCGGCTGGAACCCGATCAACCCGGGGCCGATGACCATCGCGGAGATGACGCTCACGCTTGCCGGCGGCGCGGTGGTGGCGGGTGCGGTGCTGCTTGCGCCGGCTGGGCGCCCGGCCTACGGAGCGTGGGCGGTGGGGCTGCTGCTCGCGCTCACCGCCCTCACCGCGCTGTCGGTGGTGTGGTCGGTGCAGCCCGACGAAAGCTGGCAGGACGCCGCCAGGATGCTCGCCTACAGCGCCCTCTTCGCCTCCGCCGTGGCGCTCGTGCGCGTGGTTCCCCGGCGCTGGTCCTCGCTGCTGGGCGGGGTGCTGCTCGCCGCCGTCGTGGTGTGCGCATATGCGCTCGCAACCAAGGTCTTTCCCCGCCAGCTCGACCCCACCGATCAGTACGCCCGCCTGCGCGCCCCCTACAACTACTGGAACGCAATCGGTCTCACCGCCGCGATGGGAATCGTGAGCTGCCTGTGGCTCGGAGCCCGCCGCACCGGACATGCGCTGCTGGGGGCGCTGGCATACCCCGCGATGGGACTGCTCGTGATAGCCCTGATGCTCTCCTACTCGCGTGGCGCACTCGTCGCGGTGGCAGTCGGCGTGGTGCTGTGGTTCTGCATCGTGCCCCTGCGCCTGCGCGGCGCCACCGTGCTGCTCGTGGGCGGGCTGGGAGGGATGGTGGTTGTCGTGTGGGACTTCTCCCAGCATGCCCTCTCGAGCGAAAGCATCGCCCTGAGCGACCGCGTGAATGCAGGCAGCCAACTGGGAGTACTGCTCGTGGCCGTGCTCTGCGGCCTCACGCTCGCGGGCGTGGCGATCGGCTTCGCCGCCGGCCGCCACGCGCCGAGGGCGCGCGCGCGGCGGCGCCTGGGCACCCTCCTGTTGTGCCTCCCCGCGATCGCGGTGGTGGTGTTCGTTGGCCTGCTCGCACACAGCCACCGCGGCCTCACGGGAAGCATCTCCCACGGCGTCTCCTCACTCACCGACCCCAACGCCCCGCTTCCGAGCACCAATACCCCCGGCCGCCTCACCTCAATTGGCAGCGTACGCGCGCGCTACTGGAACGAGGCGCTCGAGGTCTTCTCCGAACATCCAGCCCTCGGCGCGGGCGCGGGGGGATACGCGACCGCGCGCCTGCGTCGGCGCACCGAGACGATCGATGTCACCCACGCCCACGGCTACTTCGTGCAGACGCTCGCCGATCTGGGACTCGTGGGCCTGGCGCTTACGCTCGCGCTGCTCGCCGCATGGCTCACAGCCGCAGGGCGCTCCACCCATCCCTGGAACCGCAGCTGGCGCGAAGGCGCGTGGCGAGCAGTCGCATTGCCCTACTCCGCCGAGCGCATCGGCCTCCTTTCGATGCTGTGTGTCGTTGTCGCCTTCGGCGTCCACTCGCTTGTGGACTGGACGTGGTACGTCCCCGGCGACGCCTGCGTGGCGCTGCTCTGCGCGGGCTGGCTCGCGGGCCGCGGGCCGCTGGCGCGCACGCATGGCGCGAGCCCAAGCACAGCCGCCGCGGTCTCCGGACACCCATCCACCACGACGAACGACACCCTCCAGCACATGGCCGTGCGTCAACCTTCCGGCGGAGCGCCGCGCCGAAGAGTGCCCTCGCTACGCGAGATCGGCCCAACCCGCGGCATCCTCGCCGCTGCGACGATCGCCGTCACGCTTGTGGCTGCCTGGGCGCAGTGGCAGCCTTTGCGCTCGGTCGACGCCTCCAACCAGGCCCTCGCGCTACTCCCCAGCAGTCCCGCCGCCGCCCGCGCGGCGGCAGAGACGGCGGTGCGCCGCGATCCGCTCTCCGCGCAGGCGCTGTTCACGCTCTCGACCATCCAGCAGCGGGCCGGAGAAAGCGCGCAGGCACGAGCGACGCTGCAGCGCGCTGTGCGCCTGCAGCCCTCCAACCCTCAAACGTGGGTTGCTTTGGGCGACTACGACCTGCAGGCAAACGATCCACAGGAAGCCCTCAAGGAGCTGCGCGCTGCCGTCTATCTCAACCCCGAGACGGTCGCCCCCGAAACACTCATCAGGGAAGATCCGGAGCTCTTCGAAGTCCGCAACGCCTACCTGCAGGCACTGCGCGAGACCAGCGCCAAATAGCAGAGGGGCTCCGCCTCTGAAAGAGACGGAGCCCCGTTTGCGTTGGCCCTGGAGCCGGTACTAGTGTTCGCTGTTCTTCACGGCTTCGGCAGTGGCGTTCTGCAGAGTGCCGTTCAGGCGCGTCGTGTTGTGGCCGGCCGCTGCGGGCAGACCGAGCTTGGCGTTGATCGCAGGATCGATCAGGAAGGAGAAGATCCCACCGCAGCCTTCAGCCACCGGAGCAGCGTAGGCGTTGTCGACCAGCGAGTTGTTCTTGATGATCACCAGCGTGAATTCGTCCTTGAATTCAAGTTCGCCGACCATGCCGCTGATCGACGTGTTCGGCGGGGGCGGGCTCGTCGAACCCGTGGTCAGGTGCTGGACGATCGGGTGCGCCGCAGAGCCGATGTAGCAGCTTTCGCCCAGGAAGGCATTACCCAGCTTCACCCGTACGGGCAGTTCCAGCGCGGTGCCTTCCGCTGCAAGCAGGTTGCTCCGGCTGATGCCAGGATTGCCCACGAGTTCGGTCGTCGCGGTGACGCCGGTGATGCCATTGTTGATGAATTCGTTGAATATGTTCTGCAGCCACACCGGCCAACCGGTCGGTGCCATGATCCCGAGCAGTCCGCCGGGCACGTTCAACGGCGTCTTCGACAACGTATCGCCGTTGGTCGCGGGAACGAACGTTTCCGCGCCCGTTTCTTCGTTGACGATGCTTCCACCCTGGAGGGTGATCGTCTTGTTGATCGGCACCGTCGTCGTGCCAACGTGGAATTCGACGCCGTTGCTCTGCGCAAAGAAGCACAGGTTCACGGCCGGATTGCCCACCGGGCACTGCTTGAACACCGCGAAGTCACCCGTCGGCACCTTCGCAAGCGCCGGCACGGCGCAGACCATCGCCACCGCCAACGCCATCGCTCCGATCAGCATCGATCGACGCAGACCCGTAAGCCGCTGCATACCATCTCTGATCATGCTGCTTCCTCGATTCGCTTGAGTACAGGATCTACCTACGCTCGCGAGGCTATGGTTTTACTTTCGGGCTCTCAAGGAATGTTTCTGATATCGGGAGATTGAGGGCTCAGTCGAATACATTCTCCCTGCTATTTGCGATTTTTCTGCCAGATCCAGGGGCAATGCGGGTATCCCGAATCTCCCAGGATCCGTCCTCAAGGCCTCCGGTATGCGCTGCGGGCGCCCTCAAAGCACCTCAACCCCCCTCAGGCCCCGGCTGAGACCCAGCCCTCGCACGAAGCGATCAGCAGCGCATCCGGCGAGCGCTTGCAAGCCCAGAGGCCCTCGCACGAAGCGAATCAGTAGCGCATCCGGCGAGCGCTTGCAAGCAGCGTCCGCCGCGCCCCCGGAGCTCCACCCAGACCACGCACCTCGATCTCATCGAAGCCGAAGTCCTCGAGCAGTCCCCTCAGCGTCGCGCGCGAGTAGAAGCGCAGATGGTCGCTACGCGGCTCGAAGTGCGCCGCGAACGCCCGCCGCGAGAGCGCCAGCCCGAGCATCCTCAGCGGTTCGTGAGCCGGGGTGCTCAGCAGCAACTCGCCCCCCGAGCGCAGCACCCGGCGCACCTCCGAGAGCCACGCCGCGGTATCGATCACGTGCTCGATCGTCTCCCCCGCCCACACCACATCGAAGCTCGCATCCTCGAGTGGCCAGGGGCCTTCCGCCCCGACCAGACGCAGATCGAGATCCGGGTACCGCATACGCGCACGGCGCAGGGGCTCCTCGGCCACGTCGATCGCCACGACCTCTGCCCCTGCCCCGGCCAGTGCGCCCGCGAACCAGCCCTCACCGCAGCCGACATCGAGGACGTGTCGGCCGGCGATCGTGTGAGCGAGCAGGAACTCCAGCCGCGCCCACCATTCGGTTGGCAATACACCCTCGGGCACTCCCTCCCACAGGTCCTCGTGATAGTCGCGAGTGGACGGCATTGGGACGACATCATCGCAAGAGCGCCGATGCGAACCCCACCGTAAGAGAGCGGGGACCGCGCGCTTACGCAAACCCCGCTCAGTCTCCTACGCTGTAGGGACCCCCGCATACACCGATGAGATCCCTGTCTGCGCCATCTTATTTTTCAAACGCCGCCACTTCTTGTACAGCAGCTTTGGACACCGCCGAGCCCGTGATGGTGGCGGGACTACCGCCCACCGTGAGCCCTACAGACGTACCGATGAATTCTTTGCCATTCCAGAAATGCAGCCGTGGCCACCCAGGAAATGCAATCGTCAGAGTCGTGCTCCATTCTTCCAGATTTTCCGGTTTTGGCAGGGCCGAAGCGCTTCCGCTCGCTTTGAAGGTGCCAGCGAGCACCCCGCAGCCGGCTCCTTTGAGGGACACCGACGTGAACGAACCTTCAGGGAGTTTGATCGCTCCCGCTTCAATCGGCCCTGGCGACGCGATTGCCGAGGGCTTTTGCAGAGCTTGGGGTTGTTCTTCGAGCTGTTTTTTTTCGCCATTCCATTTCCACGCCAGATGGCCCTCGGCTTTGAGTTCGTTGTTTTCCCCGACTTTTACTTCACACCCTTTGAGTTCGGGTTTGACGAGTTTTGGTTCATGCCCTTTCAGGAGCAGTTTGAATTGCCCCTGCAGGGCGTTGTTGTAGAGGATGCCTTTGGCTTGCACCGATTTCGATGTTATTTCTACCTTCGTCCCGGAGAGTTCGCCGACGAATATCTGTTCGCCGCCTTCACCGCTGAAGTTTTCCGGCGATTTTTCTTCGATTTTGAGGCCTGCGCCTTCGCCGCCAATCGCTCTGTGATGCCAGAACGGACCGGCTTCCGCAAGCGCCGCTCCCGGCGCCACCACAGCTGCCAGCAGCAACGCCAACAGGCCCAGCAGGAGAGCTCTCATGCCATGTCTCATTGCGACCCTTCCTCTCTGCCGCCCTTCGCGGGGTCGGCATCGATTCGATAGAGCCGCCAAGTCTGAACTTCTTAGAGGTTCCAACAAGGGCTTCCGCGCCGGAGCCCTCCCCGCGCCCACTCAGCGTTGCGCAGCGTTTCTCAGTAAGGCCCCGCGCCGCGAGATCGGTGAGCGGGAAGAGGGCAAGGCCCCTCCCGACCTCTCCCGATCAGTAGGCCCCGCGCCGCGAGATCACAGCGGGGATCGTTTTGAAGAGGATCGTGAGATCGAGCGCCAGCGACCAATGCTCGAGGTAGAGGAAGTCGAGGTGCACGAGGTCGTCGAAGTCGAGCTCCGAGCGGCCCGATACCTGCCACAGGCCCGTTAGTCCGGGGAGCACGAGGTAGCGCTTGCGGTGCCACTCCTCGAGCATCTCGAAGTCGCGTTCGGGCAGCGGGCGGGGCCCCACGAGCGACATCTCCCCGCGCAGCACATTCACCAGCTGGGGAAGCTCATCCAGCGAGAAGCGCCGCAAAAGGCGCCCCACCGAGGTCATGCGCGGATCGTCGCGGATCTTGAACAACGCACCGGAGGCCTCGTTGAGCTCTTCGAGGTGCACCTGATCGTGCTCGGCGCCCCAGTGCATCGTGCGGAACTTCAGGCACTCAAACGGCCGCTGCCCGATGCCCGGGCGGCGCGAGCGGTACACCGCGGGCCCGCGCGAGCTGAGGCGCACCGCGAGCCAGATCGCGAGCAGCGCCGGGCTCAGGAGGATCAGCAGCACGCTCGCGCCCACCACATCGAAGGTGCGCTTGAGCACGAAGTCGATGCCTTCGAAGACGGGCGGTTTGAGCTCGAACAGCGGCACCGACTCCCCGGGCACGAACTCCGCGCGGTGGATGAGGATCTCCATCGTGGAGGGCGCGATGCGCACGCGTACCCCGCGCCCGTGGCAGCGATCCACGAGCTCCACCGCCTCCACCTGGGGGAAGTCCGGATCGGCGATGATCACCTCGTCGATGCGCTCCTCATCGAGCACCCCCTCGATGTCAGCGAGCGTCCCCAACGAGCGCAGGCCGTTGTCCGCGAGCGCCTTCAACGAAACGAAGCCCACCACCACGATCGGCGAGTGCGGCGCGTCGCCCAGCGCGTGCGCCACATCGCGGATGTGCGTACCCGTGCCCACCAGCACCGCCCGCCGGCGGCGGCCAGCGGTGCGCATCAGCCTCCCCGTCGCGTGATCGTACCCCGCGCGCAACGTGGAGATGTAAACCAGCGCGAACGCCAGCGAACCCCAGAAGATGTAGAAGCTCTGGAAATGTTCGCCGCTCACCAGCGCGAACAGCAGCGCCACGAAGGCCACCTGAAACAGCGCCGCCACGATCCGCGTGGGGCCGGGACGCTGCGCGCGTTCGGCATACAGCCCCGAGCGCGCGAACAGCAGCGCCGTGAGCAGATACGCGAAGGCCACCGACTGCTGCATCCCCCCGAAGGCCGTATCGGGATGCAGCTGTCCGTGCACCACTTCCTTGCTCGCCAGCGCCGTGAAGATCGCCAGCGCCACCCCCACCAGGTCGAGCGCCAGCAGCGAGAGCACGCGCATCGCGCGCCGCGCGGTCTCCATGCGCAGCAAAAACGACACCGCCGGCGGGCGCTTGCTGCGCATATCGCGCTCTGAGGGCTCCCGGCGCGCCGTCACCTCCGAGAGCACCGGAATCTCCACGGGCAGCGGATCGCCGCGCTGGGGACCGCGACGCAGCGGATCGGCGCGCAGGGGATCGGCGGGCAGGGGGTTGGAGGGCATATGGGTTGCGTTCCGGGGAGCGTTCGGCGCAGCGGGGGTTGCCGAGGAGCGGGCCATCTCGCTTCTCACAACGCCTCAGAGTCGCATATGTAGCGGTCGTGCCACCCGCCGGCCACATACTCCATCACTCTGCTCCTACCCATCCGCCAGCCGATCGACACCGGATACGGAGATCAGGCAACCAGAATTGCAGCGTGTCTCAGCCGACCAGCACCTTCGCACCGGAGGCGTCGATGGTGCGCTGCAGCCCCTCGCGCAGCCCCACCTCGGGCTGCCATCTGAGCAGCTCCTTCGCGCGCGAGATATCGGGCTTGCGCTGCTTGGGGTCGTCCTCGGGGAGCGCCTCATAGACGATCTCTGAGCTCGAGCCCGTGAGCTCCTTGATCGTCTGCGCCAGTTCGAGCAGCGTGTACTCGTCGGGGTTGCCCACGTTCACCGGTTCGTGGCAGCCAGACTCAGCCAGTGCCACGAGTCCCCTGATGAGGTCGCTCACGTAACAGAACGAACGCGTCTGCGAGCCATCGCCGAAGATCGTCAGCGGCCGATCGCCGAGCGCCTGGCGCAGGAAGGTGGGGATCGCGCGCCCGTCGTGCGGGCGCATACGCGCGCCGTAGGTGTTGAAGATCCGCACGATCGCCGTATCCACGCCCTGCTGGCGGTGATAGGCCATCGTGAGCGCCTCCGCGTAGCGCTTGGCCTCGTCGTAGACCCCACGCGGGCCGATCGGATTCACGTGCCCCCAGTAGCTCTCGCGCTGAGGATGCTCCTGCGGGTCGCCATACACCTCGCTCGTGGAGGCGATCAAAAAGCGCGCGCGGTGGTGCTTTGCCACCCCCAGCGTGTGGTGCGTGCCGTAGGAGCCCACCTTCAGCGTATGCAGCGGCAGGCGCAGATAGTCGATCGGCGAGGCCGGCGAGGCGAGGTGGTAGACCACATCGATCGGCTCCTCAACGAAGTAGGGCTCGATGATGTCGAGGTTCAGATGCGTGAACTCCGGTCTCCTGATGTGCTCGATGTTCGCGAGCGAGCCCGTCTCGAGGTTGTCCACGCAGATAACGCGATTTTCGCGCCTGAGCAGCTCATCGCAGAGATGCGATCCGAGAAAGCCGGCGCCGCCGGTCACCAGGCACGTTGCCACCGCCTGAGAATACCTGCCCACGGCTGCCAGCCGCCCTCGCGCCGGACAGCCACCCTTAGCTGGAGGCTGTCGAGCGGGCTGGCCCGATCCAAGGCTCAATATGATCTGGTTTCGGCGAGCGCGTTCACTCCCCGCCCAACCGGCCCTCTGGGGTCGGCTCTGCCGGCCCCCTCCCCTTCCATGTCCGAGCCCGAAGACCACCTCACCGTCGCGCCCATCGTGGGCCCTGAGGATCCGCGCCACTTCACCGACTCGGGCATCGAGATCGCCGAGCTCTACGGCGAGGCCGATCTCCCGGAGCAGCTGGAGCTGGGGGAGCCCGGGGATTTCCCCTACACGCGCGGCGTGCACCGCGAGATGTATCGCAAGCAGACCTGGACGATGCGCCAGTACGCCGGCTACGCCTCCGCGAAGGAGTCAAACGAGCGCTACCGCTATCTCCTCTCCAAGGGCTCCACGGGGCTCTCGATGGCCTTCGATCTCCCCACGCAGCTGGGCCTCGACTCCGACAACCCCCGCTGCCTCGGCGAGGTGGGACGCACGGGCGTGGCGATCGACACGATCGACGACATGCGCACCGCCTTCGAGGGCATCCCCCTCGATCAGGTCTCCACCTCGATGACCATCAACGCCCCCGCCGCGTGCCTCCTGCTGCTCTACGAGCTCGTGGGCGAGGAGCAGGGCGTGCCCAGTGAGAAGCTCCGCGGCACCACCCAGAACGACGTGCTCAAGGAGTACATCGCGCGCGGCAACTACATCTACCCGCCCGTCCCCACGATGCGCCTCACGACCGATCTCTTCCAGTACTGCCACGAACGCGTGCCCCGCTGGAACACGATCTCGATCAGCGGCTACCACTTCCGCGAGAAGGGCTGCAGCGCAGTGCAGGAGGTCGCCTTCACGCTCTCCTCCGGCATCGCCTACGTGCAGGCCGCGCTCGAGAAGGGGCTCGACGTCAATGACTTCGCTCCGCGCCTCGCCTTCTTCTTCAACGGCCACAACAACGTCTTCCAGGAGGTCGCCAAGTTCCGCGCCGCGCGGCGCATGTGGGCGCACATCATGCGCGAGCGCTTCGGCGCCACCAACCCCAAGGCCACGATGCTGCGCTTCCACACGCAGACCGGCGGCGTCACGCTCACCGCGCAGCAGCCCGAGAACAACATCGTGCGCGTCGCCCTTCAGGGCTTCGCCGCCGTGTGCGGGGGCACGCAGTCGCTGCACACCAACGGCTTCGACGAGGCCCTCGCGCTGCCCACCGAGCACGCCGCGAAGATCGCGCTGCGCACGCAGCAGATCCTCGCGCACGAGTCGGGCGCCGCTGACACCGTGGACCCCTTCGCGGGCTCCTACTTCGTGGAGGCCCTCACCGACGAGATCGAAACGCGCGCGCAGGAGCTCATCGGCAAGGTCGACGCGCTCGGGGGCTCGGTGAACGCGATCGAGTTCATCACCGGCGAGATCGACGAGTCCGCGTGGGGCTACCAGGAGCGCTACCGCATCGGCCAGGACATCGTCGTGGGCGTGAACAAGTACGAGGAGGAGGACATCGAGGTCCCCGACCTTCTGCGCGTGGACCCCGAGTCAGAGCGCGAACAGGTCGCGCGCCTCACCGCCTTCAAGGCCAACCGCGACGGCGCGCTCGTGGAGCAGCGCCTGGAGGAGCTTCGCGCGGTGGCGCGCGGCAGCGAGAACCTCCTCCCCGCGATCCGCCAAGCGCTCAAGGACCGCTGCTCGCTCGGCGAGGTCTGCGGCGCGATGCAGGACATCTTCGGGCGCTACGCGCCCACATTCTGAGCCTCAGCGCCGCCGGCGCTCGCTACCCTCAGCACACGAGATTCCCTGCCCCGGCGCCCGCGCTGGGGCTCCCGAGGGACCACTCCGCCCGAGGCAACGGTTAGGGTCCCGAATATGCCCTCCGCACTCGTCTTCTACGAAGTCGTCCTCGCGCTGCACATCCTCGCGGTGGTGATCGCCTTCGGCGCGACCTTCGCCTACCCCGTGATCTTCGCGGCGGTCACGAAGGCCGACCCGCGTGCGCTACCCGCGCTCTATCGTGCAGCGCACGCCGTGAGCCGCCTGGTGATCACGCCGGGGCTCGCGGTGGTGATCGTCTGCGGCATCTACCTCGCCTCCAAGCTCGAAGTGTGGAGTTCTTTCTATGTGCAGTGGGGGCTCACCGTCGCCATCATCATCGGCGGCATCGAGGGCGCGCTCCTGGCGCCCACCGAGCGGCGCCTCATCGAGCAGACCGACCGCGACGTGGCGGCCGCCGGCGAGGGTGCGGTGGTGCTCAGCGCAGAGCACGACGCGCTATTCCGCCGCGTGGGCCTCATCGGTGCGTTGATGGACCTCCTCGTGGTGATGACAATCTTCTTCATGGTCGCCCACACCGGTGGTTAGACACAATTTATTCATCCTGAGCATTCCACCCATTGGACCCAGCGCGGCCGCGGTACCCTGAGGAAACGATGAATGCCTACCAAGCGATGAACGGTGGATATCGAGTTGCGGTGGTGGGTGCCACGGGACAGGTGGGCACGCTGATGCTGCGCCTGCTCACCGAGCGCTCCTTCCCCGTGCGTGAGATCGTGCCCTTCGCCTCCGAGCGCTCCGCGGGGCGCCGGCTGAACGGCTTCGGCGTGGTGCGCGAGCTCTCCGAGGAGACCATCGAAGGCTTCGACCTCGCGATCTTCTCCGCCGGCGGCGCCACCTCGGGCGAGTGGGCGCCGCGCTTCGTCGCCGCGGGCGCCACGGTGATCGACAACTCCTCGCACTGGCGTATGCACGAGGACGTGCCGCTCGTCGTGAGCGAGGTCAACCCCGATGCGCTCGAGCGCCACCGCGGCATCATCGCCAACCCCAACTGCTCCACGATGCAGATGGTGGTGGCGCTCAAACCGCTCTACGACGCCGCGGGGATCGAGCGGCTGGTGATCTGCACCTACCAGGCCGTCTCGGGCACCGGGCGGCGCGCGGTGGAGGAGCTGCTCGATCAGACCCACGCGCTGCTCCACGGCGAGTCGATCCCCGCCCCCACGAGCTACGCCCACCAGATCGCCTTCAACGCGCTCCCCCACGCGGGCTCCTTCGCAGCGGGCGACGACCACACCGACGAGGAGCGAAAGCTCATCGACGAGACGCGCAAGATCCTCGGCGACTCTTCGATCCGCATCTCCGCGACGTGCGTGCGCGTGCCCGTGCTCACGGGCCACTCCGAGGCCGTGAACGTGCAGACGCGCGATGAGCTCTCCCCCGCGCGCGCGCGGCAGCTGCTCGCGGAGGCCCCCGGCGTGATCGTGATCGACGACCCCCCCGCCGCGCGCTACCCGCTCGCGATCGAGGCCACCGAACGCGACGACGTGCTCGTGGGGCGCATCCGCCGCGACCCCGGCCACGAGCGCGCACTCGATATGTGGATCGTCGCCGACAACCTCCGCAAGGGCGCCGCCACCAACGCGGTGCAGCTCGCGGAGCTGCTCGACGCGCGCGGACTCGTATCTCCGCGCAGCGCCGCCAACGGCATCGGCGTCGCCTAGCGCGCCCGAGGAGGAGTCTCGGCCCGCGCCCGAGGGAGGAGTCCCGGCCCCTCGCTCGAACAGATTCCGCAATGGACGTAGAGGCACAACGCACCCTCGTGAAGTCCCCGCCCGAGCTGTGGGCGCTGCTCAGCGACGCCGAATCGCTCGCGCGCCAGCTCAGCGAGCTCGGCGAGATCCGCATCGTGAGCACCGAGCCGGAGAGCGCCATCGCGTGGGAGGGCCCCGATGTCACAGGCACCGTTCAGCTCAAGGCCTCCGGCTGGGGGACAAAGGTCACCCTCACCGCCACCCGCCAGGCTCCTGAGGCGGCTGAGCCCGAGCCGGTGGTCGAACCCGAGCCCGTGGTCGATGCCGAGATGGCGGCCGAGCCAGAGCCGATTGCCGACGAGCCCGAGCTGGAGGCCCAGCCCGAGCCCGAGCCGGCCCCAGAGCCAGAGCCCGAGCCAAAACTCGGGTTCTTTGCCCGTATCTTTCGCCGCAGGAAGCCCGTGGCGGTGGTTGAGCCCGAGCCGGAAACGGTAGTCGAGCCCGAGCCCGAGGCAGCAGCGGAGTCCGAGCCGGAAACGGTAGTCGAGCCCGAGCCCGAGGCAGCAGTTGAGCCCGAGCCGGAAGCGGTGGCTGAGCCCGAGCCCGAGACGCATGCCTCCGAACCGGAGGCCCAGGCCACGGAGCCCGAGCAGCCCGACCTCGCGGCCGAACTGCTGGCCCTCGAAGAGTCGCTGGCCGCGGAGACCGCCGCGGTGCTCAACGCGGTGCTCGATCGCCTCGGCGCGGCGCACCACCGGCCGTTCTCACGCGCTTGAGAAACAGCGCTTGACGGGCTCCCGATAAGATCGCGGCGGCGATGCGCGAGAAAGCCCCCGAGACCTACGAGGAGAAGCTGGCACAGCTGCAGGAGCTGCGCGAAGCCGCGCTGCACAGCGCGCCGGAGGCAGAGGAGAAGCAGCACGCACGCGGCAAGTACACCGCGCGCGAGCGCGTGGAAAAGCTGCTCGATCCGGGCTCCTTCCAGGAGCTCGATACGTTCGTGCGCCACCGCACCTACGACTTCGAGATGCAGAAGAACCGCCCCTGGGGCGATGCGGTGGTGACGGGGCATGGAACGATCGATGGGCGCACGGTGTGCGTGTTCAGCCAGGACTTCACCGTCTTCGGCGGCTCGCTCGGAGAGGTGATGGGCGAGAAGATGTGCAAGATCATGGACCTCGCCGCGAAGATCGGCTGCCCGATGATCGGCATCAACGACAGCGGCGGCGCGCGCATTCAGGAGGGCGTGGTGTCACTGGGTAGCTACGGCGATGTGTTCCTGCGCAACGTGCGCTGCAGTGGCGTGATCCCCCAGATCAGCCTCGTGATGGGGCCCTGCGCGGGCGGCGCGGTGTACTCGCCGGCGATCACCGACTTCATCTTCATGGTGAAGGAGACCTCACACATGTTCATCACCGGCCCCGACGTCATCAAGACCGTCACCGGCGAGGAAGTGGGCTTCGAGGAGCTGGGCGGCGCGATGTCGCACAACACCAAGTCGGGCGTCGCGCAGTTCGCGAGCGACGACGAGGACGCCTGCCTGGAGGACTGCCGCTATCTGCTCTCCTTCCTGCCCTCCAACAACCTCTCCACCACGCCCCGCGTGCAGCCGAGCGACGACCCGCTGCGGATGGACCCCGAGCTCGATCACGTGGTTCCGGACAACCCCAACAAGCCCTACGACATGCGCGATGTGGTGCGCTTGATCGTGGATGATGGCGAGTTCTACGAGGTGCACGAGCACCACGCCAAGAACATCATCTGCGGCTTCTCGCGCCTGGATGGCTATACGGTGGGGGTCGTGGGCAACCAGCCCGCGCAGCTCGCGGGCGTGCTCGACATCGACGCCTCCGCAAAGGCCGCGCGCTTCGTGCGCACCTGCGACGCCTTCAACATCCCCCTCCTCACCTTCTGCGACGTGCCCGGCTTCCTCCCCGGAACCGCACAGGAGTGGGGCGGGATCATCCGCCACGGCGCGAAGCTCCTCTACGCGTTCGCCGAGGCGACCGTGCCGAAGGTCACGATCATCACGCGCAAGGCCTACGGCGGCGCCTACGACGTGATGTCATCGAAGCACCTCGGCGCGGACTTCAACTTCGCCTGGCCCACCAGCGAGGTCGCGGTGATGGGGCCCGAGGGCGCCGTGAACATCATCTACCGCCGCGATATCGCCGCCTCGCCCACGCCCGACGAACGCAGGCAGACGCTAATGGCCGACTACAAGGCGCGCTTCGCAAACCCCTACACCGCCGCCGAGCGCGGCTACATCGACGACGTGATCGTGCCCCACGAGACGCGCCCGCGCCTCATTACCGCTTTGCAGACGCTCCACACCAAGCGCGAGCCAGGGCCCAAGCGCAAGCACGGCAACATCCCGTTATAGAGGGTGGCGCAGCCGGCCGGAGGCCGGCGAGGTGGGCCCCTCTTCGTTCAATCAAAGAGGGCCGGCAGGAGCCGACCCGCGAGGGTCGCGTTGCGCAAACCGAACGCGCGAGGCGACGCTAGCTGGAAACCCGTCGACCGCGCTTCTCACCCAGCCGCAGCCACCACGGGTAGGTGAGGAAAAGAGCGCCGAAATCACATGCGTGCGGCGTCCCGCGTGTTTGGCGTCGATCGGCAGCACGCCCGATCGCAGCATCCAGTCGCGGCCGTCCTCTGCGCGGCAGGCCTCCCAGATGCGCTTCGTCCAGGGGAGGTTGAGGTAGAGCGAGATGCTCGTCGCCAGAAACACCGTCGCGGTCACCGTGTGGATCGCGCGCGCGGCGGGAGCATCCTCGTCGGGCAACAGGCGCCCGTAGGCGCGGCCGGTGGCATACAGCCACGGTGGATCGATCAGGAAGGACATGGGCGCTCCAGCAGATGGTATGCCAAGCGCGTGGCGAGCGCCATGATCGTGATCTGCGGGTTCACGCCGAGGGAGCTCGGCACGACGCTTCCATCGGCGACGTGCAGCCCCTGCACGCCGTGCACCTGGAAATTGGAGTCCACCACTCCGCGCCTTGCGTCAGCGTCGGCGCGCGCCGTGCCAAGAGGGTGGAAGGCCATCAGGCGCAGGTCCTTCGCGCGCACCTGCTCGGGCTCCACGCCCTCGGGCAGCGGCAGATACACCTCGCGCGCGCCTGCGCTCTCGAACAGCTCGCGCATATGACCGATGCCGGTGCGAAAGCGCGCCAGATCGCGCTCATCGAGGTCGTAGGTGATCCACGGGCGTCCTGCCATCTTGCGCACGCGCCCGCGCGAGGAGTCGCTCACCATCAGCCCCAACTGCGCCAAGTGACGGTAGGAGCGCATCGCCTGCGCGTGGCGCTCACCCTGCAGGGGCAGCGACATCGCCGCGTAGGAGGGCGGTCCCGCGATGCCCTCGAACATGATCCCCTCCTGCGCCCACTCATCCACGTAGAAGCTCTGGGGGACTCCTTTGGCCATATCCACCACCTCATCCATCAGCGCAAAGCCCGCAGTGGCGGGGTGCACCGAGAGGTTGCGCCCGAGCTCACCCGACTCGCCGCCGAGGCCATTGGCGGCGAGCAGCAGTGGGGTGTGGATCGTGCCCGCCGCCACCACCACCCTCGGGGCCTTCACGTCGATGGCGCCCGCGCCGGCTGTGCGCGCGTGCACGCCGTGAACACGACCACCGCGCACCTCGATCTCGCGCACCGTGGCCCCGGTGAGAATCCGCGCTCCCGCCGCTTCCGCGCGCGGCACGTAGGTGATGCCGGTGTGCTGCTTTGCCGAGGTGGGACACCCGAAGGCGCACACCCCCGAGCCCACGCACCCGCGCGCGTTGCGGCGCAGGTAGCCATGCGACCACCCGAGCGCCCGCGCGCCACGCAGCGACACCTCGGCGTTGCGCCCCGCGAGCTCGGGCGTCACCTCGCTCACCGAGAGCGCCTCCTCCACGCGCGCGAAGCAGCGCTCGAGTGTCTCCGAGTCGAGCTCCAAGCCGAAGTCCTCGCGCCAGCGCTCCAGCACGTGCGGCGGCGTGCGAAAGCAGGTGCCCGAGTTGACCAGCGTCGTGCCTCCGAGCCCACTCCCCAGCGGGAGCACGATCGGAGGGGTGCCGACCGTGAGCGTCTGCCCCGCCTCGCGGTAGAGCCTCGCGAGCATCTGCGGGGGACGCGCGCTGAAGCCATCGGGGTCGTGCCACGGTCCCTGCTCCAGCAGCACCACGCTGGCACCCCCCTCGGCCAGCTCCGCTGCCACCACCGCACCGCCTGCGCCCGCGCCGATCACGCACACGTCGGCCTCGTACTCGCTCACGGACGGCCCTCCGCGCGCCGCAACTCCCGTCCCCGCGCGACCACCGCCTCGGCATCCCAGCCGAGCGCGCGCGCCACCGCCGGCTTCTCGTAGCGATCCATCGCCAGCATCGAACGCCCCACCTGGGCCAGCGGTGGGACGCGATTCAAGAGCGCCGCGCCCCGCGGACGGACGGCTAGGGCCAGCACTACACGCAGGCCCATGCGCTGAGGCTGCGGGGCAGCCGCGACGAACTCATCGAGCGGACTGTCCATGCAGCCAGTTTAGGGATGGGTCGAAATACGGGCACCGGCGCTCGGCCCAACTTGCGTCAAACTGTGCCGATGCTTGATCAGAAAAGCGAGGGGCCCAACCGAAGCCGGGAGACACGCGCCTGCGGCGCGAATCCCCGTTTCGACCAGCCGCCTCCGGCGGCTGCGCCACCCTCTAGTCGCCGTCCGCAGCTGGAGTTGATCTCCCCCAACGCCTCGCCCGAGGAGGCCGCCGCGATCGTGGCGGCGCTGGAGCGTTTCATGCGCGACACCGCCCCCACGCGGGTGCCGCCGCCTTCGCCGCCGGACCCGTGGCGCCGCGCGGCGCTGCACGAAGGGGTACAGCGCGAAGTGCAACCTGTCGATATGGAAAATACCTGAAAGGCACTAGGCTTTATGTATATTGTCTTGTTCAGCGTAAGAACGACCTCGCAAGGAGATCGCTAGCCCATGGAGCCCGGTTCCGGAACCACCCAGATCGATGAGCCCGCTGTGACGGCGGCGAGCAACGGCAAGGGCACCCTCGCCGACCCGGAGGTCTACGAGAACGTCCCCGGCCACATCATCCCGATCCTCCAGCGCGAGTACGAGGACTTCAAGACCGAGGCCGGCAAGTATCTCGCCGGCGATACGCCCGAAGACGAGTTCATCAAGTTCCGCCTCAAGCAGGGCGTCTACGGCCAGCGCCAGCCCGACGTGCAGATGATCCGCGTGAAGCTGCCCTTCGGCGGGGTCACGCCCGAGCAGCTCGATGCCTTCGCGGGGGTGATCGAGAAGTACGTGCCCCTGCGCAAGGGCCACATCACCACAAGGCAGAACATCCAGATGCACCACATCCCGCTGCCCGACGCCGAGAAGGCGATCCGCGAGCTGGGCGAGGCCAAGCTCTCAAGCCGCGAGGGCTGCGGCAACACCGTGCGCAACGTCACCGGTGACCCCTGGGCGGGCGTGGCCAAGGACGAGCTGTTCGACCTCACCCCCTACGTGGGCGCGTATGTGCGCTACTTCGTGCGCCACCCCACCACGCAGGCGATGCCGCGCAAGATCAAGACCTCCTTCGATGGCAGCCCGCGCGACCGCGCGATCAGCGGTATCCACGACATCGCCTTCCGCGCCCGCGTGAAGAAGTCTGATGACCCCACCCACCCCCGCGAGGTTCACGGCGTGCAGATCCTGGTCGGCGGCGGCACCTCGATCATGCCGCGCGTGGCGCCCGAGCTGTATGAGTTCGTGGAGCTCGACAACGGCGACTACCTGCGCATCGCCGAGGCCGTGTTTCGCATCTTCGACCGCCAGGAGTGGCTGCGCGTGAACCGCGCGCGGGCGCGCATCAAGGTGTTCGTGGACAAGTACGGCATCGACGAGCTGCGCAGCCAGGTCGAGGAGGAGCTGAAGGGCGAGTGGGTGGCAGAACGCGACTTCAGCGTGCAGCCACGCCTGTTCCTCGACGACGAGGAGGCGGCCGCCCCCGCGAAGCCCCTGGCCTACGGCAGCCCCAACGGCGACATCTCCGAGTTCGAGCGCTTCCGCACCGCCAACGTGGCCGAGCAGAAGCAGGAGGGCTTCGTCACCGTGGAGGCCAAGATCACGCGCGGCGACCTCACGCCCGAGCAGCTGCGCGGCCTCGCGGAGATCATGCGAGAGCACTCCGGCGGCTACGCGCGCACCACCGTGCAGCAGAACCTCGTGCTCAGATGGGTGCGCGAGGAGAGCGTCTACGACGTCTGGCAGGCCCTACGCGAGCTGGGGCTCGGCGACGCCGGCGCGCGGGAAATCGACGACGTCGTCTCCTGCCCCGGAACCGACTCCTGCAAGCTCGGGATCACCAGCTCGATGGGTGTCAACCAGGCGGTGCAGGAGCGCATCGAAGCGATGGCGCTCACCGACCCCCTCACGCGCCAGATCCACATCAAGATCAGCGGCTGCCCCAACGGCTGCGGCCAGCACCACGTCGGCTCGATCGGCTTCACGGGCGCTTCGATCAAGGTGGGCGAGCACACGATCCCCGCCTACATACCCCACGTGGGCGGAGTATTCGAAGGCGGCGAGGTGCAGTTCGGCCAGCGCCTGAAGCTGCGCCTGCCCTCAAAGCGCGTGCCCGAGGCGGTCGAGCGCTGGATCCGCCACTACGAGGCCAACCGCAGCGAGGGTGAGGTCTGGAACGACTTCGTCGCGCGCGTGGGTGCACCGGAGCTGGAAGGGCTCGTAAAGGAGCTCTCACTGCCGGCGGAGTTCAGCATCGAGACGATGAACGACTTCATCGACTGGAACCGCAACGTGCCCTTCCAGGTGGTCCGCGGAGAGGGCGAGTGCGCGGTATAGCCGACACCCATGCGGCGACACCGGTGAGCGCGACTGGAGGGGCCGCCGCGGACCCCACCCCCCTCGCCGCGCAGAGCCTTACAGCGACGCTGCGCGAGGCCGTCGAGCGCCACGGCGAGCGCGTGGTGCTGCTGTGCTCCTTTCAGAAGGAGGAGTCGGTGCTGCTCGACGAGCTGCTGCGCATCGGCGACGGCGTCACCCCCGCGAAGATCGTGACGATCGACACCGGCGTGCTCTTCCCCGAGACGCTGGAGACGTGGAGAGCCTTCGAGGAGCGCTTCGGCGTGGCGATCGAGGTGTTCGACGCCAGCCGCTCCGCGGCCGAGGGCGGAGCCTGGACGGGCCCCGAGGACTGCTGCTCTGTGGCCAAGGTCGCCGCGCTCGAGCGCGCACTGAAGGGCGCGGAGGGTTGGATCACGGGTATCCGCCGCGAGCAGGGACCAACGCGCGCGGAGACCGAGCTCATCGAGCACGACGAGCAGCGCGGCATCTGGAAGTACAACCCGCTTGCACAGTGGACCGAGAAGGACCTCTGGCGGCGCATCCACGAGCGCCAGCTGCCCTACAACCCGCTGCACGATCAGGGATACGCCTCGATCGGCTGCGCCCCCTGCACCCAGCCGGGCAGCGGCCGCGACGGGCGTTGGGCAGGCCGAAGCAAGACCGAGTGCGGTTTGCACGTCATCGAGCCGGCCGCGCTGGGCGCCTGAAACCATGAGCGTCGCGGCGAGACCCCAGCTGAGTCATCTGCGCGCGCTCGAGAGCGAGGGCATCCACGTGATGCGCGAGGTGGCCGCCGAATTCGAGCGCCCCGTGCTGCTCTTCAGCGGCGGCAAGGACTCGATCGTGCTGCTGCGCCTCGCCGAGAAGGCGTTTCGCCCCGCGCCCTTCCCCTTCCCTTTGATGCACGTAGATACGGGCCACAACTTCCCCGAGGTGATCGAGTTCCGCGACCGGCGCGTGGCCGAGTTGGGCGAGCAGCTGATCGTGGCGAGCGTGCAGGAGTCGATCGACAAGGGACGCGCCCAGGAGGAGACGGGGCCGCGCGCCTCGCGCAACCGCCTGCAGACGGTGACGCTGCTCGATGCGATCGCCGAGCACGGCTTCGACGCCGCCTTCGGCGGCGCGCGGCGCGACGAGGAGCGCGCGCGCGCGAAGGAGCGCATCTTCTCCTTCCGCGACGACTTCGGCCAGTGGGACCCCAAGAACCAGCGCCCGGAGCTGTGGAACCTCTACAACGGGCGCATCAAGAAGGGCGAGAACGTGCGCGTGTTCCCCCTCTCCAACTGGACCGAGCTCGACGTGTGGGAGTACATCGACCAGGAGGACCTCGAGGTGCCCTCGATCTACTTCGCGCACGAGCGCGAGGTCTTCAAACGCGACGGCATGCTCTACGCATGGCGCGAGGGAACGGAATTAATTGACGGCGAGGCGGTCTTCTCCGAGACCGTTCGCTATCGCACCGTGGGCGATATGAGCTGCACCGGCGGTGTGCGCTCGCAGGCCGCCACCCTCGAGGAAGTGGTGCTGGAGATCGCCGCGACGCGCATCACCGAGCGGGGTGAGACCCGCGCAGATGACCGTGTCAGCGAGGCGGCAATGGAGGATAGGAAGAAGGCGGGAGACTTTTAATGACGCTGGATCTCCTCCGCTTCACCACGGCCGGCTCGGTGGATGACGGCAAGAGCACGCTGATCGGGCGGCTGCTGTACGACTCCAAGCAGATCTTCGAGGACCAGCTCGAGCACGTCGCGCAGGCGAGCGTTCGCCGCGGCGGGAGCGGAACGCTCGATCTGGCGCTACTCACCGATGGGCTGCGCGCGGAGCGCGAGCAGGGGATCACGATCGACGTGGCCTACCGCTACTTCGCCACGACCAAGCGCAGGTTCATCATCGCCGACTGCCCCGGCCATCAGCAGTACACGCGCAACATGGTCACCGGCGCCTCCACCGCGGATCTCTCGGTGATCCTGCTCGACGCGCGCAAGGGGGTGCTCGAGCAGTCCAAGCGCCACGCCTTCATCAGCGCCCTACTGGGGATCCCGCATGTGGTTGTGGCCGTGAACAAGATGGACCTCGTGGACTACTCGCAGGAGCGCTTCGATGAGCTCGTGGTGGAGTTCGCGGGCTTCGCCGCAAAGCTCGGTGGGCGCGCGAAACTCGTCTACATCCCAATCTCTGCGCTGGAGGGCGACAACGTCGTGGAGCGCTCCGCGCGAATGGCCTGGTATGACCCCGAACGCCCCACCCTCCTGGAGCTGCTGGAGCAGGTGGAGGTGGCCTACGATCATCCACACGACACCCCGGCCCGCTTCCCGGTGCAGTGGGTGATCCGCCCCGCCGCCACCACACAGAGCGGGGAGGACTACCGTGGCTACGCAGGCCAGCTGGCCAGTGGCGCGCTGCGGACCGGTCAGGAGGTTGTGGTGCTGCCCGGCGGGCAGCGCACGCGCATCGCCGCGATCGACACCTTCGACGGACCGCTGGAGGAGGCGGTGGCGCCGATGTCGCTGACACTACGACTGGATGACGAGCTGGATGTCTCGCGCGGGGAGCTGATCTGCCACCCTGAGCAGGCGCCGGACGTGGCGCGCGAACTGCAGGCCGACGTGTGCTGGCTGAACGAGCGGCCGCTACGCCCCTCCGGGCGCTACCTGATGAAGCACACCTCGCGCCACGCGACGGCGGTGGTGGAGGAGCTGTATGACCGCGTCGATATCCACACCCTCGAGCGCACTGGCGCCCCGCAGGAGCTCGGCCTCAACGACATCGGGAGGGTTCGCTTGCGCACGAGCGTTCCGCTCGCCTTCGACTCCTACCGCGGCAATCGCCGCACGGGCAGCTTCATCCTGATCGACGAGACGACCAACGAGACGGTCGGCGCCGGCCTCGTGGCTCGCGAGAGCGACTGAGAGACGGCGGCAAAATTCCAATAGACGTTATCCCAGAGCTCACGGAGCATCGAGTTTCCAACTCTTAACAAAAAATTGCGCGATAGTCCGCTGCTGGAACAACGATGAGAGAGCCAAAAACGGACCCTCTTTGTGCAGACGCACAAAATCTCGCGAAAATTCGTGCAATTGAACATTGACGCGGCGCCTCAAAACGGATACTAGTTAGCTGTATTCTAAATGACCGAACCACTCGGTCGAGAATGCCTGCGAGTCCAAGCTGGTGTGACGACCCCCCAGTGTCGTCCACCCAGGTAGGCAGGAGCGTCGAACGCGAAAGCGTGCCAGGGCGGCGCCTCCCAAGCTCGCGTCCGGGGTTTGTGGAGCGCTTATCCCGGACGCGAGCAGCCTGCCACGCTGAGGGAGCCGATGGCCTTCGCTGAGCGGCGTCCTCGCTCGCTTGCGTGCTGGCCGAAACGGGGATGCGAGCGAAGCGAGTGTCTCCCGGCTTCGGTACGCGGCGCTCGCTGCGTCCTTGCTCAGCTCGACCCTCGACCCCCTCAGCCTGGACCACCCATCTCGATTAGATCCTCTGGAATTCCGCGCTACAGAGCCGAGTCCGGTGGGATGTGGTCCCCACGCCCCGCGACGCACGGGTGGGCCGCGAACGACTAATCTGCCGCCCTCGATGTTCACGAAGGTCCTGGTAGCCAATCGCGGCGAGATCGCCGTGCGCATCATTCGCGCTTTGGAGGAGATGGGGATCGCCTCGGTCGCCGTGTACTCCGAGCTCGATCGTGAGGCGCTGCACGCAAAGCGCGCCGGGGAGGCCTACAACCTCGGCGAGGGGCCCGCGGCGGAGAACTACCTGAGCATCGAGAAGATCCTCGATGTCGCGCGGCGCAGCGGCGCCGAGGCGATCCACCCCGGCTACGGGTTCCTGGCCGAGAACGCACCGTTTGCGCAGGCCTGCGAGGAGGCCGGCGTCGTCTTCATCGGACCGCCCGCGAGCGCGATCGAAGCGATGGGCTCCAAGACACGGGCGCGGGAGCTGATGCAGGCCGCGGGGGTGCCGATCGTGCCGGGCACGACCGAGCCGGTGGCAAGCGTCGCCGACGCTTTGAAGATCGCCAAGGGCGAGATCGGATTCCCCGTCGCCGTGAAGGCCGCCGGCGGGGGCGGGGGCAAGGGCTTTCGCGTGGCGCTCACCGAGGCCGACCTCGAGGGCGCCTTCGAGGGCTCCAGCCGCGAAGGCGAGAAGTTCTTCTCCGACCCCACTGTGTATCTCGAGCGCTACCTGCACGACCCGCGCCACGTCGAGGTGCAGGTGCTGGCCGACCGCCACGGCAACGTGATCCACCTGGGCGAGCGCGACTGCTCGATCCAGCGCCGCCATCAGAAGGTGATCGAGGAGTCGCCCGCACCCGAGTGGGTCGTGGACGAGGAGATGCGCACGCGCATCGGGCAAATCGGCGTGGAGGCCGCGCGCGCGGTGGACTACGTGGGCGCGGGCACGATCGAGGGGCTGCTCTCCGCGCGGGGCGACGGTCAGGCGCCGGAGTACTTCTTCCTGGAGATGAACACGCGCGTGCAGGTGGAGCACTGCGTGACCGAGATGACCACAGGCATCGACATCGTCAAGGAGGGCATCCGCGCGGCCGCGGGCGAGCCGCTCTCCTACAGGCAGGGGGACATCCAGCTGCGCGGGCACGCGATCGAGTGCCGCATCAACGCCGAGGACGCCTCCAAGAACTTCGCTCCGGCACCAGGGAAGATCGGCGCCTACCGCGAGCCCACCGGCCCCGGAGTGCGCGTGGATTCCGGCGTCGGCGCAGGCGGAGAGGTCTCGCCGATGTACGACCCCATGGTGGCCAAGCTGATCGTGTGGGACGCCGACCGCGAGCAGGCCACCCAGCGCATGTTGCGCGCGCTCTCCGAATACGAGATCGAGGGTCTGAAGACGCTGATCCCTTTCCACCAGGCGCTGCTGGCAACCGAGCAGTGGGCCAAGGGCGAGACCTGCCGCGACCTGCTGGAGGACAAGAAGTGGCTGAAGACGCTCGCCTTCGATGCGCCCGCCCCACCCGGCGACGAGGACGGAGAGGGCGAGAAGGTCGAGCAGACCTACACCGTGGAGGTATCCGGCCGGCGCTTTGACGTGCGGGTAGTCGGAGACCCGCCCGCCGGCGGCATCGGCGGTGGCGGTGCCATGGCGAATGGCACCGCGCAGGCAGCCGGGCGTAAGGCGCCCAAGCGCGGCGAGCGCAAGTCCTCCTCCGCGGGAGGGCCGGACACGCTCCCCTCGCCCTTGCAGGGGAACATGTGGAAGGTGCTCGTCAAGCAGGGCGATACCGTCGCCGAGGGCCAGCTGCTGTGCATCATCGAGGCGATGAAGATGGAGAACGAGATCACCGCCCACAAGGCCGGCACGATCGCCGAGCTGCCGATCGAGGAGGGTGCCCCGATCGCCGCGGGCGCCCCGATCGCGACGATCAAGAGCGCAGCGGCCGAGTAGCGAAGTAGGAGACGGCGCGGCGGGGCAGGATCCTGTTCTGCGCACCTGAGACGACTTCAAGTAGAAGGCTCCTCACAGCGCATTCATGCGCTCGAATCGTCTGGATCTGTCTCTGACTCCAACCTGTTTCGGCTGGCGCGAGAGGCAGTCGGAGCTCTTTGTTTCCGTCTGCTTGACGGCCCTGGGGCCATCCGCCAGAGTGTTCTGGCGTTCAGTTATTTGGACGTGTAGCCCTCGTGGGAGGGCCATAAACCCCTGCACGGATGAGCGGCCAAACGAATGAGCACAACCGCACAGAGCACTCTTGCACCCGCTGATCGAAGTGACCCCACCTGCCTGGTATCGGTGGTGATCCCGTGCTTGAACGAGGCCGAAAACATCGAGCAGTGCGTCGCCACCGCCCTGGGGGCGATGGCGCTGGCAGAGATATCCGGCGAGGTGGTGGTCGCTGACAACGGCTCCGAAGACGCGAGCGCAGAACTCGCCGAGCGGGCGGGCGCGCGCGTCGTACACGAGCCGCTGCGCGGCTACGGCAGCGCCTACCTCGCGGGCTTCGCTGCCGCGCGCGGCGAGTACATCGTGATGGCCGACGCCGACCTCACATACGACTTCAACGAGATCCCGCGCTTCCTCGCCGAGCTGGAAGAGGGCGGGGACATGGTGATCGGCGACCGCATGAGCAACATCCACCCCGGTGCGATGCCCTGGCACCACCGCTACATCGGCAACCCGCTGCTCTCGAACTTCCTCAACCTGCTGTTCCACACCGGTGTCAGCGACGCCCACTGCGGCATGCGGGCCTTCCGTCGCGAACACCTCGAGCTGCTGGATCTGCGCACCACCGGGATGGAGTTCGCCTCGGAGATGGTGGTGCGCGCGGCAAAGGCCAAGCTCGATATCCGCCAGCTGCCGATCGAGTACCACCCCCGCGGCGGAGAGTCCAAGCTGTCGAGCTTCCGCGATGGCTGGAGGCACCTGCGGTTCTTGATCCTGCACTCGCCCAGACACCTCTTCATCGTCCCCGGCGCCGCGATCTTCGCGCTGGGGGCGTTGATCTGCGTTGGGGTGGCGGCCCACGTGGATGTGTTCGGACGCCAGTGGGCCGTTCATACGCTGATCGCAGGCTCGCTGCTGGTGATCGTGGGCGCGCAGATCGTGAGCCTTGGGCTCTGCGCGCTCGCCTACGCGACCTACTTCATGGGCGAGCAGGATCCCTGGTTTGAGCGGATGAGCATGCGCTTTCGGCTCGAGCATGGGCTGATGCTCGGTGGGACCGTGGCGCTGCTTGGAGTCGCGATGGTGGCGGTGGTCCTCCTGGAGTGGATCCACGCGGGCTTCGGCAGCCTCTCCCAGGAGCGGGTCGCGATCGCGGCCGCCACGCTGGTGGTGGTGGGCATCCAAATCGCCTTCTCCTCTTTCCTGCTCAGCATCCTCGGACTGAGGCGCAGGCCGTGAGGGTCCGCATCGCACTCGCGGTCTGCCTCGCGCTGATGGCAATCGCGATCGGCGTGGGCCTTGCCCGCACGCCCTCCGTTCGCGCGGGCACCGACGGGACACCGCTTCCAACCGAAGTGGGCGCAACGTTCGCGCCCGACACCGTCTGCCAGGGCGAAGAGGTGCTGCCGAAGGGCACCACGATCATCCGCATGTCTCTGCTTTCGCTGCTCGGGCCGGGAATCAAGCTGCAGGCGAGGGCCGGCGGACAGATCATCACCACGGGCGAAAAGAGCGCGGGATGGACGGGCACCGTGGTGGGGATCCCTGTCAAACCGGTGGCCCAGACCCGCTCTCACGTCACGGTCTGCTTCACGCTCGCCAAGCGCCAGCAATTGGTGAACTACAGGGGCGCCAACACCACGCACGCGCCGGCCGTGAGCAACGGCACCCAGGTTCTTCCCGGACGCATCAGGATCGAATATCTGAAGCCGGGCAAAGAATCGTGGCTATCCCTCGCGCTGCCCACCGCGCGACGTATCGGACTGAGTGTGGGCGGAGGCGGAGGGATCGTGCTGGTTCCGTTCGCGCTCGTGCTCACCCTCGCCGGCCTCACCTCGTGGCTCGTGGTGCGGGAGCTGGGATGAGCAAGCGCGCATCCGCCAGAACGCCTCGCGACGCTCCCGCTTCGGGAACCGGCAAGGAGAACGGCAAGCGGGCGGCCACCAAGGCTGGCGGCTCCAAGACGGCGAGCGCCAAGGAGGCGAATGGGAAGACGGCGAGTCCCAAGACCGTCAACGCCAAGACGACGAGCGCGAAGACGGCAAGCCCCAAGAGGGCCGGCGCTCAGACCAAGCCCGCGCCGCGCAGTGCGCCACGCAAGCCGCAGCTCAAGCCGGCCCGCGCGCGGGCGACACGGGCGCGAGCGACACGATCGATCCATCCGATGCAGGCGCTTCGCCGCATCCCCACGGCAGCCTGGGTGTGCGCGGTGATCGCCGTCCTCAACGCCGTGAGCTGGTCGATCCTGATTCCCCCCCTGCAGGGACCCGATGAGCAGGCCCACTACGCCTATGTGCAGCAGCTTGCTGAGAACGGGAGCCTGCCCAATCCATCGCCCGAAGAAAACTTCTCCCCGGAAGAGACCACGGCTATGAACGACCTGGAATTCGGGGAAACGATCCTCAACCCGGCGACCCCAGCGATTTCCTCGCGAGCCAGACGCCAGAAGCTCCTCAGCGACCTCTCCCAGCCGCTCTCGCGCAAAGGCGATGGCAGCGTGGGAGTGGCGAACTCCGAGCCGCCGCTCTACTACGCGCTGCAGACGATCCCCTACGAGCTTGGCTCGGGAAGCACACTGCCCACCCGGCTCGAGCTGATGCGCCTGCTCTCGGCCCTGCTGTCGGGCATCACGGTGCTGTTCGTATTCATGTTCCTGCGCGAGGCGCTACCCGCGCGCAGGTGGGCATGGACCGTGGGCGGCCTCTCCGCGGCGCTCTCGCCCCTGCTGGGCTTCGTGGGCGGTTCGCTGGATCCCGACGGCCTGCTGTTCGTGGTGTGCGCGGCGATGTTCTACTGCTTCGCCCGCGCCTTCCGGCGCGGGCTCACTCCGCGGCTCGCGGCGACGCTCGGAGCCGTCGTCGCCACCGGTTTCCTCACGAAGGTCAACTTCGTGGGGTTCGTTCCCGGCATTGCCGTTGGGCTTGCGGTTCTCACGATCCGCGAAGCACGAGTATCCCGACGTGAGGCTTACAGGTCTCTCGCGTTGGTGAGCGGGATCGGCGCAGCTCCGGTCCTGCTCTACGCGATCCGCAACATCGCCACCCACAAATCGCTGCTGGGCATCGTCTCGGGCTCGATCAAGCTCCTTGGACGTCACCCCATCTCCTCGGAGATCGCCTACGTGTGGCAGTTCTACCTGCCACGGCTCCCAGGGATGACCAACGACTTCCCCGGGATCTTTCCTCCTCTGCAGATCTGGTTCAAAGGCATCGTGGGGCGCTACAACTGGCTTGAGACGGTGTTCCCAGGCTGGGTGTACACCGTTGCGCTGATCCCCGCCGCGGCGATCATCGGGCTATGCGCGCGCGAGCTCTATCTCAGGCGGGACGACTTGAGAAGCCGCATCGGCGAGTTCGCCGTGTATCTGCTCATCTGCTTCGGATTGATGATGCTGCTCGCGGGCGCCTCCTTCGTGAACTTCCCCACGCTGAATGCGGGAGATTCCGAGCCGCGCTACTTCCTGCCGCTGCTGGCGCTCGGCAGCGCCCTGCTGGCACTCGCCGCACGCGGCGCGGGGCGACGCTGGGGACAGGTGGCGGGTACCGCGATCGTCGTCCTGATCCTCACCCACGACATCCTCAGTCAGCTGCTGGAGATCTCGCGCTATTACCACTCCTGACCGGCGGGGCTCAGAAGGTCTCGTGGGAAGCCTGTGGTGTCAGTTCCACTGTGGTCGATTGACCTCAGAGGCTTCTGGTCTCAGAGGCCTCCAGCGGAGGCGGCAACGTTCTGCAGGTGCAACTCGCGCTGGGCCTTCGTGCGCCGACCCGAAGGCAGAGGCGCCTGAGCCCCGCGCATGGCGACGGCTTCCAGGTAGACCAGGTCCTCCTCCAGCACTCTGGTGGCGGTGGCGGCATCCAGCGCGTGACCGTGGCCGGGCACCACATACTCGGCCTCGGCGAGGAGCGGGCGCAACCGCTCCAGCGTGGCGACATAGGCCGCGGGTGCGCCTTCGCCTTCGCCGAAGAAGGGGATCTCCACATCCGAGAGGTAGTCGCCGGCCACCAGCACGCGCGCCCAGGGGATCCACACGGCCATGCCATCGGCGGTGTGCCCCGCGGCTGGGTGCAGCTCGAGCTCGCGGGTGGGTGGAGTCGGGGTGGGTGGGGTGAGGGCGGGTGGGGTCCCAATCAAAAGGCGTCCGGGGACTGGAAGCGCCTGCAGCGAGCCCAGCGCGAGCGGGTGCGGGCGCTCCAGATAGAACTGCTCGTCGAAGGCGCGCAGCTCGCGTTGGGGCTCTCCGGGTGCACCCCTCATTCGTGCGGCGGTGCTCTCCGCGCAGCCCAGCGCCGCCTGCGGGAACGCGAGGCGACCGAGCAGGTGGTCCCAATCCCCGTGCGTGGCGAGCAGGCCGCTCAATTTGAGGCTCGACTGCTCCAACAGCTGCGGTAGCGCCTGCAGCTCCTCGGGAAGAATTGGGGAGTCGATCACGAAGCACTCCTCCCCGGCGCGCACGATCGTGCAGTTGGTCTGCCAGATGCGGCTCGTGAGGAGGATCACGTCGGGATGCAGAGAGACGACGCGCACCTCGAGTGCCTCGTGCTCCCGTTTCCGCCGCTCAGGCGATGCCGAGCAGCTTGGCGGCCTCGCGCAGGGTGGCGACTTCGGCCGTCGGCTTCTTCTGGCTGGTCTCGAGGGTCTCCTTGTGGCGATTGACCCAGATCACCGGCACGCGCGCCTTGATGCAGGGCGCCACATCGTGGTAGTAGGAGGAGGCGATGTGAACCCAGCCCTTCTTCGTTCCCATACGCCGCGCGCACTCGGTGAAGTGGGCGGGGTCGGGCTTGTAGGAGCGAACCTGCTGGGCTGTCACCACGAGGTCGAAGTCGAGTGGGATGTGGCGGCGTGTCTGTCCAAGCAGCTTGTCGTCGATGTTGGAAAGCAGTCCCAGTTGGTACTTCTTGGCAAGCTTGGGCAGTTGCGTGGTGGTTTCCTTGAACGGCCTCCAGCTCTGCACCGAATCGGGCAGGAAGCCCGAGCGCGAGGGCTCCAACGGCCAGTCGAGCCGTTTGGCGATCTCCACCGCGGTGCGGCGTAGCACCTCGGCGTAGAGCTCGTAGGAGCCGCTCTCAACTTCGCGGGAGATCTCATGGAAGAGCGGCATCACGAGGCTGCGATCGAGCTCGAAACCCTCACGCTCGGCCTCTTTGGCGAATGCGTCGAGGATTCCGGTCTCCCAGTCGATCAGGGTGCCGTAGACATCGAATGTGACGAAGGTGACGTTCTTTGGGATAGGCATTGGGGCGCCATTATGACCTGCTGCCTCTTCGCGCGCGGTGCGGGGCGGGTGCGAGTGGATTCAGCTAGAGTCCCGCGCCGTCATGGACCTGCTCGAGTATCAGGGCAAGCAGCTGTTCGCCCGCCACGGCCTGGAGGTGTCCGACGGCAAGCCCGTCACCGCCGTCGAGGATGCAGTGGCGGCCGCGAACGGGATCGGCTACCCGGTCGTCGTCAAGGCGCAGGTGCTGATCGGCGGGCGCGGCAAGGCCGGCGGCGTGAAGCTGGCCGACGACGAAGCGCAGGTGCGCGAGCACGCGAGCAACATCCTCGGGATGGACATCCACGGACACACCGTGCGCACGCTCTGGATCGAGCACGCGAGCGACATCGCCACCGAGTACTACGCCTCGGTGCTGCTCGACCGCTCGGCGAAGGCCCCGCTGGTGATGTTCAGCGTCGAGGGGGGCGTGGACATCGAAGAGGTCGCCGAGAAGACCCCCGAGAAGCTGATCCGCCATCACGTGGACGCGCTGGAGGGATTATCGCGTGAGGAGGCCCTTGCGATCGCCACCAAGGGCGGCGCCGATGCGGATGTGATCGGGGGTGTCGCCGATGCGCTGGTGGCGCTGTATGAGGTGTGGCTGCAGGAGGACGCCACGCTGGCCGAGATCAACCCGCTGATCGTGACGCCCGCGCGCGAGGTGAAGGCGCTCGATGCCAAGGTCTCCCTCGATGGCAACGCCCTCTACCGCCACCCCGAGAACCAGGGGCTCTCAGACGCCGAGAACGAGGACCCGATCGAGCGCCGCGCACGCGAGGAGGGCGTGCAGTACGTGAAGCTCGACGGCGACATCGGGATCCTCGGCAACGGTGCGGGGCTCGTGATGTCCACGCTCGACGTCGTCGCCCTCGCGGGCGGCCAGCCCGCCAACTTCCTCGACGCCGGCGGCGGCTCGGATGCGGCAAAGATCAAGCAGGCGGTGGAGCTGATCCTTGAGAACGCCTCCGTGAAGGCGGTGTTGTTCAACATCTTCGGCGGCATCACGCGCTGCGACGAGGTCGCCAAGGGATTGATCGCGGCGTTCGGGGACATCAAGCCTTCCGTGCCCTTCGTGGTGCGCCTGGACGGCACCAACGACGTGGCCGGGCGCGAGCTGCTGGCGCAGGCGGCGCTGCCCAACGTGCACCCCGCGAAGACCATGAACGAAGCCGCTGAGATGATCGTCGCGCTGGCCGCGGGCGAGGGCGTTGGGGTGGCGTGCGCTGATGGCTGTGTTGGTGGACAACGACACGCGCCTGGCCGTAGCGGGCGTAACGGGCCGCGAGGGCAGCTTCCACACCCTCAACAACCGCTCCTACGGCACGAACGTGGTCGGCGGCGTGACTCCCGGCAAGGGCGGCCAGGACGTCGAGGGCATCCCCGTGTTCGATGACTGGGCAAAGGCGATGGAGCAGGCGCAGCCCAACACAGCGATGATCTTCGTGCCGCCGCGCTTCGCAGCCGACGCGATCCTCGAGGCCGCAGCAGCCGGTGTGCGCCTTATGATCGCGATCACCGAGGGCATCCCCGCGCACGACGAGCTGCGGGTGTACAACACGCTCAAGCGCGATTACGCGGGCACGCGGCTGGTGGGACCAACTGCCCGGGCATCCTTTCCCCGGGGAAGGCGAATGTGGGCATCATCCCGGCGTCGTTCTTCAAGGAGGGCAACGTCGGCGTGGTGTCGCGCTCGGGCACCCTCACCTACCAGATCGGCAACGAGATCGCCCAGGCCGGCTTCGGCTGCAGCTCGATTGTGGGCATCGGCGGCGACCCGGTTCCGGGCTCCTCCTTCGTGGACGTGCTGGAGCTCTTCCAGAACGACGAGCAGACCGAGCTGATCGTGCTCTCGGGCGAGATCGGCGGGAGCGCCGAGGAGGAGGCCGCGCAGTACATCGCCGAGCACGTCTCAAAGCCGGTGGTTGCCTACATCGCCGGCTTCACAGCGCCCGCGGGCAAGCAGATGGGACACGCCGGCGCGATCGTCTCCGGCTCGGCGGGTACCGCCGCCGCGAAGGCGCAGGCGCTGGAAGAGAAGGGCGTGCGCGTCGGGCGTACCCCCACCGAGGTGGCCGAGCTGGCCGTGCAGATCCTGCGCGGCTGAAGACGCGGCCCAGCACCGGTCCTTAGATCCTGCGCGACTGAACGCAGGCGCGCAACGCCGGCCTGCCGCCCCCTTTGCACGCCCCGCGACGCTCCTTCTCAGTTCCTCCTCAGATCGCGTTTGAGCGCCCCACTCAACGATAGAAACGAAAAGTTCTGACTGTTTGCTGTGCCCTGCCTTTCGGGCTACGGTGGCTCGATGGCAGTCAATGTCCGCAGTCGCTCCGCCCGCGCGCGGGCTCGACCTGCGAGCACACCCGTGCTGGAGCGCTGGCGCGAGTGGCCCGCCGAGGCCTGGGGTGCGATCGGGGTGACGACGCTGTTCCTGGCGCTCGGGTGCTGGTGGGCGCTCGTGGACCACAGCGTGCCCATCTCCGACGCGGGCTTCCATCTGCAGGTCACGATCGAAGTCTTCAAGGACCTGCAGGCGGGGAACTGGTCGCAGGCGGTCGCTCCGCACCTGCAGTACCCCCCGCTGGTCTACCTCGTGGGCGCGCTGGGCGACTACATCGGGGGACTCAGCGTGCCGTCCATGACGATTGCCGAGAACCTCTTCTTCGTGCCGCTGCTGGCACTCGGCTGCTACCACATCGGCCGGCTCGCGTTCGGACCGCCCGCCGGGCTGCTGGCGGTCGTCTTCGCGCTTGGCTCGCCGCTGTTCGCGCGACTCATGCACCTGACGATGCTCGACGCGCCGCAGGCCGCGATGGCCGCCGTCTCGATCTGGCTGATCCTCGAGACGAAGTACTTCACACGACTGGGCTGGTGTGCCGCGGCGGGCGTCGCCGTGGGCCTCGGAATGCTGACCAAGGAGCCGCTGGCACTGTTCGTCGCGGGGCCGCTGGCGGTCACCTTCGCGCGCGGCGGCTGGCGCTCATGGCGAGGAATGGCGGCATTCGCGGTGGCGTTCCTGATCGTCGCCGGACCGTGGTACATAGGAGACTTCTCCCAGGTGCAGGCGATCGGCTCCGGTGTCGCCACCTCGGGGACGACGGGCAACAATCCATTGGCCCCGCCACGCCTCTCCAGCGACAATCTGCTGTGGTACATCTGGAGCTTCCTCAGCCTGCAAATCTACCTTCCTCTGTTTTTGTTCGCGCTCGTGGGCTGGGTGTGGACGATCGTCGGGTTCGTGCGCCGCCGCTGGGTCAGCCCCTACGCTCCCGAGCTGCTGATCGGCGCGTTCGTGGCGTGGCTGGGCATCACCGAGACGTTCGTTCACGATCACCGCTACGGCATGGCGATGCTCGTCTACTTCGCGGTGTTCGGGAGCTTCTGGATCGTGCGCCTCCCACGCCCGGGGCGCATCGCCGCCACTGCGGCGCTGGTGGCGGTGGCCGTCGCCAACACCCTCGCCAGCAGCTTCGGCGTGGGCGGGGTCGTGACGGTCTCGCTGCCCCATGCCCTGCAGGCGGAAAAAGCGCTCTTCAACTTCGCGACGGTCTATTCAAACGAAGGCTACCTCGTGGCGACTGCGCCCCATCGCGGCGACAACATGTTGGGAACCCTGGAAGAACTGAAGGCGAGAGGCATCGAAGGGGTCGCGGTGCTCCCCACCGAAGCACCGGCGGAGGCGGCGTTCCTGGAAGGTCTCCAGCCGCTCACCGTGATCGCAAACCTGCCGCTCGGGGAAGTCAGCTCGGTGAACGGTCTGAGCACCAGCGTTGCGGTATTCGATCGAGAAAAACTCGCGCACAACGCTTCCCGACCCTGCATCGTGCTCCCCGATGGTACGGGCGTGTGGATCCGTCTCGGCAACCCCTACGCACGCGGCGCCCAGAACTACTGCCCCTCGTTTCGCCCGGCGTTCTACAAATAGGCTCGCAATAGTGCGACCACGACTCGTGCGCGCGGGGGAAGCGCCCGAGTAGGATGAGTGCCAAGCCTCGTGGACTGACCGATGACCGATACGTTCTCAAGCGCAAGCGCTCCCTCTGCAGGCGCCCAGACAGGCAGCCAGCCGGCTGACGATGTGACGAGCGCGCTCGGCGAGCTCGAGCGCAAGCTGCGTGAGCTCGAGCGCGAGCTGACCTCGATCGGGCGCCGCCGACTGCGCCCGGAGGATGCCGGTGCGGGAACCGGCTCGGCAGGGTCGCAGACAACGGGAGAGACTCCTCCCGCTGTTGGAAGCTCCCAGGCGGCACACACACCAGGAACAGCTACGGCGCAGCCCGCGCCCGGAGCCGCCGCGCCCGGAGCGCCCGTCGGCGGAAGGGGCCGTCTGATCGACGAGCAGGTGGAGCGCCAGCCACCGATCGAGCAGGCTTCCGTGGAATGGGCCACGCCCGCCGAACGGGCCACCCCTGTGGATGAGCTCAGAGCGAAGGCGGAGCCGATGAGCCCAAGCGACGCACAGCTGGCCAGCCTCGCGGAGCTGAGGCGCTTTCGCGACCGCGTCGAGCGTTTCGCGCGCGAGCTGACCGACGACTACGACGCGATGCTCGGCAGGGTGATGGCAGGCCTGTCTGGCCGCGGTTTGACCGAGCAGCCGCTCGGGGCGGAGCCGGCCGGACCAGAGGAGGCTCTCTTCGAGGGCCGCGTGGAGCTGGGGGTGGGCCCCTTCTACGACATCGCCTCACTGGGCGCCTTCGAACAGAGCCTCGCCTCCATTCCCAGCGTGAGCGAGGTAGCGGTGCGCCGCTTCGAGGCAAGCCACGCCGTAGTGGACCTGCGCCTCGCGACGCCGGTGGCGCTCGTGAGCGAGCTGCACCGCGTCCTGGAGGCGGGCTTCAGCGTCCGCCAGGTCGCGGAGGGTCGCATGCTGCTCACCTTCGACGAAGCCTGAGCGCCGCGCCCTGCGACAGTAAGCTTTCCGCGATGCCCAGCCCGACGATCTCATTCGCCCGCGGAGCCCCCTCGCTGGACATCATCGATGTGGCGGGGCTGAGCGAGGCCGCCACCCGCGCCTTCGCGAGCGATCCAGCAGGCGCCACCGCGTACGGCACCTCGATTGGATACCCACGTCTGCGTGCGTGGATCGCCGAGCGCCACGGCGTGGAGCCCGAGCGTGTGCTGGTGACCAACGGCTCGATGCAGGCCGATGCTTTCCTGTTCGAGCAGCTCGTGAGCGAGGGCGATGATGTGATCGTGGAGCGTCCCACCTACGACCGCACGCTGCTCTCGCTGCGCTCGCGCGGGGCACGCGTGCATCCCGTTGAGCTGCAGCCCGATGGCATCGATACGACAGCGCTTGCCGAGCTGCTGGAGGCCACCGGAGCGGGAGCCGTGCGACCGAAGCTAGCCCACATCATCCCCAACTTCCAGAACCCCGCGGGCTACACCCTCTCGCTTTCCAAGCGCCGTGCGCTGCTGGAGCTCGCGGGCGCACATGACTTCGTGGTGTTCGAGGACGACCCTTACGTGGAGCTGCGCTTCAGTGGCGAGACGCTGCCAACGATGCTCTCGATGGATCCCGAGCGCGTGGTGTATGCCTCCTCATTCTCGAAGACAGTGTGCCCCGGCATCCGCGTGGGCTACCTCGTGGGCCCCTCTGAGCTGATCGCGCAGATCGCGAAGCTGGCCACCAGCACCTACATCTCGCCCAACATGGTCTCGCAGGCGATCGTGTACGAGTTCTGCGCCTCCGGGGCGATCGAGCGCTCGATCGAGACCGTGAAGACCGCCCTCACCAAGCGTCTGCGCACACTCGAGGTGGCGCTCGAGCGAGAGCTGCCCGAGGCCGAGTTCGTGGCCCCGCAGGGGGGCTACTTCATGTGGGTCACGCTGCCGCAGGGCACCGATGTCGGCTCCCTCTTCAAGGCTGCCGCCGAGGGCGGGGTGGCGTTCGTGAAGGGCACCGACTTCCTGCTGGAGGGCGGCGAGAACACACTGCGCCTGGCCTACTCGGGCGTCACCCCCGAGGAAATCGACGAGGGCGTGGGGCGCCTCGCCGAGGCCTACCGCTCACTCTGACGGCCGATAGCCGGCGCATATCTGCGTCCTTACCCGAAGGGCACAGGCGCTCGCTTGTGTGCAGGCCGAAACGGGGATGCTGGCCTAAACGGGGATTCGCGCCAAAGGCGCGTGTCACCCGGCTTCGGTAAAGCGAGTGTCTCCCGGCTTCGGCACACTTCGCTCGCTGCGTCCTTGATCTGCTTGACTCTCGGCCGTCAGCGGCCATACCGTTGTCCGAGAACGAGCTGCTCCGGCAGCGCGGTGCGCGGCGGCGGTGAGGGGTCGGCGATCACCGAGACCGTTTCGGCGACGCTTGGCGTGACGACGCAGTTGCGCCCGTCCGCCCCCTGCACCACCACCTGCTCGTCGTCGTGGAGGGCCAGCGTGCCCTCCAGCCCGGGCTCGAGGCCGGATGCCTTGAGATAGTGCAGCAGATCCTCGGCCTCGTTCTCGAAGCGCAGCACGCGTACCGACGCGCCGACCTGCACGTCGGCGAGGGGTACGCCGCCAAGGCGCGCGCCGGCGACGATCGGATGGCCGTGGGGACAGGTCTTGGCGTCGCCGATGGCGGCCAGCATGCGCTCCTCGAGCACCGGCGACATCGCGTGCTCAAGGCGCTCGGCCTCCTCGTGCACCTCATCCCAGGGCACGCCCAGCACATCGGTGAGGAAGCGCTCGATCAGGCGGTGGCGACGCACGATGCCCTCGGCCTGCGCGGCGCCGTCGGCGGTGAAGGCGATCGACTTGTCCTCAGCTCGAGTTATGTAGCCGTCGTGCTCCAGACGGCCCACCATCTCGTGCACCGTGGGCGGCGAGAGCTGCATCGCGCGTGCCACGTTGGCGCCCGTCATCGGCAGGCCGGCCTCCTGCAACCAGAAAAGGATCTGCAGGTACTCCTCCTCGGCGACGGTTGCGGACTCGCTCATCAGAGAAGGATACGTCGGGACGGCATCCAGCCGTCCCACGAGACCGTAGGGAGCCCTCCTGGCTCCCTTAACCGGGCCTTCGGCCCTCTAACTCAGCTGCTCGTAGGTGCACTCGCGCGCCGGCTTGTCCTCGCGCCAGCGCCGCAGCTTGGCGCCGTGGCGGATGCGCCCGGCGCTGACGTGATCGAAGTCGATCTCCACCACCAGCTCGGGACGCAAGCCCACCCACTCGAGGTCCCGTCCCGCGGTCCAGCGACTGGGGTCCGCGGAGCCTCGCTCGCCAGACTGGTAGGGCTCGAGGAAACCGATCAGACGGCGCTTCTCCGAGGCGGTGAGCCCCGAACAGTGGCCGACTACGCGCAGCTGCTCGCCGTCGTAGAGGCCGAGGATCAGAGCGCCGACCGTCTCTGCCTCCTTGCCGGGGCGCCAGCCGACCACGACGGCATCGATCGTGCGCACGCGCTTGACCTTCACCATTCCGCGTCGCTTGCCCGGCTCGTAGATCGCGGAGCGCTCCTTGGCCATCGCGCCCTCGGCGTGCTCCAGCCAGCGTTTGGCCTCCAGCGTGGAGTCGGTGGTTGGCATCAGCTCGACGGGCACGTCGGCCCATGCGGCGCCCGCCAGCAGCTCCTCCAGGGCCGTCCGGCGCTCGGCGAAGGGACGCTCGAGCAACGGCTCCTCGTCCAGCGCGAGTAGATCGAACGCCACGTACACCGCCGGCGTCTCCCCCGCCAGGCGCTGCACGCGCGAGGCGGCCGGGTGCAGACGCTGCTGCAGCGCATCGAAATCCTCCCGCCCATCCCCGCCACGCACCACGATCTCGCCGTCGAGCACGTAGCGCCCCGCGGGAAACTCGAGCTCGGGAAAATAGCGCCCCAGCGGGCGGCTGCTCCGCGACTGCAGGAACACCTCATTCCCATCGACGAACGCCAGGCAGCGGAAGCCATCGAGCTTGATCTCGTACACATACTGCTCGCCCTCGGGCAACGTCTTACGCGAAAGCGCGAGCTGTGGGGCGAGGGGGGATGTGAGCGGGAGGGTCATGCGCCCCGTGCCCGGCTCGGCTGCACCCGCTTGGGCTCACCCTGCTGCTTGCGAAAGTGCGGCGGCCAGGGCGCGTCGCCGAGGCCCTCGCGCTCGTCGCGTGCGGCCAGCTCCAGCAGCGAATCGAGCGATCCTGCGGGCTCGTCGATCTCCGCGGAGGGGTCGCCGCGCTCGCGTAGGCGCGCAGGCACGGTATCGAGGCGCAGCTCCGCGGGCTCCACATCGGGCACCTCATCCCACTCCAGCGGGCACGATACGCGCGCGTCAGCCACCGCGCGCACCGAGTAGGCCGAGGCCACGGTGCGGTCGCGCGCGTTCTGGTTGTAGTCGATGAACACGCCCTCGCGCTGCTCCTTCCACCAGCGGGTGGTGGCCTTGCCCGGCATCCTGCGCTCCACCTCGCGCGCGAGCGCGAGCGCGGCACGCCGCAGCTCCTTGAAGGGCTGCTCGGGGAGAACGCGCACGAACACGTGTATTCCACGCGAGCCCGATGTCTTGGGGAAGCCGCGCAGGCCGTGCTCCTCGAGCACCTCGCGCACGCAGAGCGCGACCTCGCGCACCTGCGCGAAGGCGATGTCCGGCTGGGGATCCAGATCGATGCGCAGCTCGTCGGGGTGGTCGAGATCGGCACGGCGCACCGGCCACGGGTTCCAGTCGATCACGCCGAGGTTCGCCCCCCACACCAGGTGCGCGGCGTCATTTGGGACGAGCTCGCGCGCGTGGCGCCCGCTGGGGAACGTCACAACGGCCGTCTGCAGCCACTCCGGCGCGCTGTCGGGGACACGCTTCTGAAAGAACGGCTTGCCCTCGACGCCATCTACCCAGCGCTTCATCACGGTGGGGCGCTCGCGCAGGTGGCGCACTACCGCCTGCTCGCACTCGATGTAGTAGTTCACGAGGTCGAGCTTCGTGAAACCGGGCTCCGGGAAGTACAGCTTGGAGGGGCTCGACACGCGCAGCTCCTGGCCGCACAGCTCGATCGTCGTGTGCTCTCCCTTGGGGGCCATCCTGTAAGGATGACCGACCGTGCCCCCGACCACCGTGCTCATCGCCGCACAGGACTTCGGCGACGAACTGGATGGCGCCCGAGTCGCCGAGGCGATCGGGCGCGGCATGAGGGCAGCTAGGCCCGATCTGCAAGCCGACCGTTGTCCGATCGACGTGTTGCCGGCGAACCTCGATGCACGCATGAGGCACGCGCGAGCAGTGGTGATCGCCGCCAAGCACCTGGACCACGAGACGTTGTTGCAGCGCGATAACGCATCCGAGGTGGCCACGCGGGCACGCCAGACGGGAGTGCCCTGCTACGCGGTCGCCGCCAGCGTCGGGCTCGACCTGTTCGAGGCGCGCATCCTCGACCTGCAGGTGGTGCTGGAGGCGAGCGAGGAGCCGGCGTTGGTCGGCGCCGGCAGACAGCTCGCGGGGGTCGTGTAGCTCAGCGACAGCACGGTCCCTAGCGCGGTCTATGACGAACTGGCCGACAGCCGGTCGACCTCCGCGGGCGTGAGCTTCAGGGTGGCGGCGGGCAGGATCTGGTAGAGCTGCTCTGTCGTGCGTGCGCTGGCGATCGGGGCTATAACCCGCGGCTGGGCGAGCAGCCACGCGAGCGCGACCGCGGCCACTGTTGTCTCGTGGGCCGCCGCGACCTCGTCGAGCGTCTCAAGTACGACCGCGCCCCCGTTGTCGAGGTAAGCGCGAGCTGCATCGGCGCGCTCGGACTCCACAGCCTCACCGCCAGAGCGGTACTTGCCGCTCAGAAAGCCCTTGGCCAGCGAGAAGTAAGGCAACACTGCAAGGTCCCAGGCCTCCGCGATGGGCAGCAGCGTGCGCTCAAAGTCGCGCTCAACGAGGTTGTAGTGCGGCTGCAGAACGGTGAACTCTGCAAGCCCGTGCGTGCGTTGGAAATCGAGTGCCGCAGCGAGGCGCTCCGGCGTGTAGTTGGAGGCGCCGATGTGACGGACCGTGCCTGCCTTGACGAGTGCGTCGAAGGCGCGCAGCGACTCCTCCAGCGCAGTCTCGTGGTCGTCGAAATGGGCGTAGTAGAGGTCGATGCGGTCGGTCTGCAGGCGCTCGAGCGAGGCGTGCGCCTCGCGCTCGATCGTCTCCGCCCGTAGGTTGCGGAGCGCTCCGCGGCCGCCGCCGACCTTCGTGGCGAGGACGATCTCTTTACGGTCTTTGCGTCCGGCAATCCAGCGCCCAATGATCGCCTCCGAGCGGCCGTGCTCGACCAGGTAGGAGTTCGCGGTGTCAATGAAGTTGCCGCCCGCGCCGGTGTACGCATCGAGGATGGCGTGAGACTGCTGCTCATCGGCCGTCCAGCCGAACACGTTGCCGCCGAGGCAGATGCCAAACACGTCGAGGTCGGTGCGTCCGAGAACAGTCATGTTCCCACGGTAGCCATTGCCGCGGCGCAGCGATGGTACGACCTCGACCCGACGCACCATCCACGTTGCCGCCTCTCAAGCGAGGGCCCGAGGCAGCGCTACTGCTTCCGCATGGATCCGAGCGCATCGATAACTCGTAGAGCGTGCCGCGAGGGCTCGTCGTCGGACCGAGTCATCCCTCCCGAGACGACCGCATTGGACCACGACCAGCAGCCAAGCCTTGCCTTGGCCCCGACGCTGCGCTCGCTCCCCACCCGAAGCACCAGCAGCCTGCCAGCGTACGCTTGCAAGACGATATTGGGGTGTAGGTGGGATCTGCTAATCACCACCAACTGCGTCCGCCGCCCAGTAACCAACAATGCCCCAATGCCGCGCCTCGCAACGTTCTACGGGATCGTCATCTGGATGTATCGTCCCGATCATCCTCCGCCGCACTTCCACGCTCAGTACGGCGACGAAGCCGCACAGATCGAGATTGCCACCTTGCGGGTCCTCAATGGATCCATTCCACTGCGTGCGCTGCGGCTCGTTCGGACATGGGCTCGCCTCCATGCCGAGGAGCTCTCCGATAACTGGGTACGCGCCCAGGAACTGGAGCCCCTGGTGCAGATCGAGCCGTTGCCCTAGCATTGAAGCGATGCTTTGCGTTACCGATGTCCAGCCGTTGGAGGGCCATTGCCTGCGGATAACGTTCAATGACGGCGTTGAGCGCGATGTCGACTGCACGTTTCTGCTTCATGGAACGCTCGGGGAGCCGCTGCGCGATCTAGAGTACTTTCGGCAGGTTTGTGTCGACGAAGAGGCGCGGACGGTCGTGTGGCCCAACGGTCTCGATCCTGCGCCGGAGATACTTCATGGCGATCGCGAGCCGGCGATCCTCGACCGGCCACGCCCAACGACGACACCGACAGTCAGACGAGCCGCCTGACTCGCTCCCGGCCTCACTCGCCTCCGCACGACATTTCAGGCGGCCTCGTTCCAGCGCTGCGTTCTCTCGCGGGCCTCACAGAAAGCACTTGCCCTCCCCCCGGTAGGTGGGAACCTCCTCGACCACCCGCTCGCCCTCGATCAAGAAGAGCCGGTCGAAGCGCTCGCACAGCTCGCCGGCCTTGGTGTGGCGGAAGTAGACGCGCTCGCCCACGCGCAGCCCATCTGCAGCAGCGCCGAGCAAGGGCGTCTGCACCTCCCCGGCGCCCTCCTGCGCATCCAGGCGCAGGCCACCAGGCAGGTAGGGGCTCGGCAGGCGCGCGCGATCGCCCGGGCCGGAAGCAAGGTATCCGCCGCCCAGCACCGTCACCACACTGGGCCCCGGCCGGCGCACCACCGGCAGCGCGAACATCGCGGCGGGTCGTAGGCGAAAGGCGCGGTAGGTGTCGAAGAGCGTGGGCGAGTACAGCCCCGAGCCCGCCGCGAGCTCGGTAACCGCCGCCTCGCGCGCGGTGCCCCGCAGGCTGCCGGTGCCGCCACCGTTGACGAACTGGAGCGGCGCCACCGCGCGCACCACCTTCACCGCGGCGGCGCGGCGGCGAGCGAGCTCGCGCGCCGAGGCGAGCTGCAGCAGCCGGATCGCGGCGCCGCGCAGGGGCTTGCCTGGCGGCGCGTCGCCGAGGCCCGCGATCTGTGACTCGTAGGCCATCATCCCCACGAGCTCAAAGCCCTCGCGTGCCACGATCGCTCGCGCCAGCGCCACCGCCTGCAAAGGCGTGTGGATGGGCGAGCGCTTGGCGCCCACCCGCCCGCGCCCGCGCGGGAGGGGGAAGCCGGCGTCGAGCTCCAGGCACACCCGCAGCGACGCCGCGCGCGATCCGGTGGCAGCATCGATCAGGTTGAGGTGCTCCACGCTATCCACCATCACGCTCACCCTCGTCTCGGGGCGCTCGCTCGTGAGGGCCCCAAGCGCCCGCAGCGCCGCACGATCGACGCTGGGGTAGGCCACGAGGATGTCCTCTATTCCGTGCTCCGCGAGCCACAGCGCCTCGGGGAGCGTGAAGGCCATGGTGCCGTGAAAGCCGGGCCGCGCGAGCACGCGTTCCTGCAGCGCGCGGCAGCGCACCGACTTGCTCGCCAGGCGGATCGGCTTGGGCGCGGCGCGCCGTTCCATCTCCGCCGCGTTGGCCCAGAAGGCGTCGAGGTCCACCAGCGCGAAGGGCGGCTCGAGTTCCGCGGTGGCCCGCTCGAGGCGGCGGAGGTCTTCCGTCCAACTCACAGGCATCCGCCCACCGAGCTCAAGGAGTCCTGCTCACGGGACCCAAAACTCGCTCCGTCCAGGCGTTGGCGAAGCGTCCCTGCGGATCGAGCCTGCGCCGCACCGCCTGGAAGCGGTCCCACTCGGGGTAGCGCTCGCGTAGCGTGGCGGCGCTCTGGAAGTGTCGCTTGCCCCAGTGGGGACGCCCTCCCAGCTCGTACATCACGGCCTCGACCGCGCGGAAGTAGGGCTCCCAGGCCATACCCTCGAACATGTGCACGGCCACGAAGCCGCTGTCGCGGCCGTGAGCCGTGGAGAGCATCGCGTCGTCGCCCGCGACGGTGCGTACCTCGATCGGGAAGGGCACCGCGAAGCCCTCACGCGGGATCAGCTCCATCACCCTGCGCACGGCCTCGGTAGTGCGCTCGCGCGGCAGCGAGTACTCCATCTCGGTGAACCTCACCAAGCGCGGCGAGGCGAAGATCAGATCGGAGCGATCCAAGCGCCTGCTCGTACCGGCGAGACGTGTCACCAGACGGTTGATGCGGGGGATCTGCGCGGGCACACGCCGCCCCAGCCGGCAGAGGAGCCCGAAGGCGTGGTTGGTGAGGAGTACGTCGTTGGCATACGCGCTCGCACGACCCCGCGGCCGCGCGGGCTGCTCGGTGCGGTTGTTGGTGCGGGTGAGCGCGGTGTGGGTGTGGGGGAAGACGAAGAACTCGAAGTGATCGTTCGCGAGCACCAGCTCCTCGAAGCGCTCGAGCGTCTGCTCCAGCGGCGCGGGCCGGTCGACCCCCTCCAACCGGAAGGCGGGCACGCAGCGCAGCGTCACCTCCGCCACCACCCCCAGCGCGCCGAGGCCAACGCGCGCCGCGCGGAACACCTCCGGATCGCTCTCGGGCGAGCACTCCAGCACCGAGCCGTCGGCGAGCACGAGCGTCAGCGCCACCACCTGCGAGGGGATGTTTCGCAGCCGTGCGCCCGTGCCGTGCGTGGCGGTGGAGATCGCCCCAGCGATGCTCTGCACGTCGATGTCGCCGAGGTTCTCCAGCGCCAGCCCGTGCTCGGCCAGATGGCGGTTGAGCGCGTGGATCGTGATCCCCGCCTGCACGCGAACGAGCCCGGAGGAGCGATCTAGGTCGAGCACCTCGGTCATGCGATCGAGCTTCAGAAGCACGCCGTCGGTGCGAGCGATGTCGCTGAACGAATGCCCCGCACCGGCCACGCGCACGGGCCTGTTCAACGAGGCGGCCCGGTCGAGCGCCTCCGCCAGCTCCTGCACTGTCGCCGGATGCTCGATCGCGAGGGGGCGAGAGCGCTGATCGCCCGCCCAGTTGCGCCATTCGCCGTGACCGATGGTGCTCATCGCTTGTGTGTGTCAGTAGGCTCGCTCACCGGATGACCGCGCCCGAGCCTACTCCGAGCCCCTCCTCGACGCCAGTGACGGGGGTGGAAGGGGCAGCGGCCGCGCGCGCCGCGGTGGCCCCCGCGGCGGACCGTCTCGAGGCGGCGAGCACCGGCTCCACGCCCCGCCTCGGGCGCGCCCGCTCACTGCCCACGCCCGGCGCCAAGCGGGCGACTGTGATCGGCGCGGGCTCGTTTGGCACCGCGCTGGCGGTGCTGCTCGCGAGGGGCGGGCTGCGCACGACGCTGCAGGCGCGCACCGCCGAGCAGGCGCAGCTGCTGGAGTCCGAGCGCGAGAACGCCTCCTACCTGGCGGGCGTGGAGCTGCCCGGTCAGCTGCGCATCGAGGCCGTTACGGCGGGGGTGGCGCGTGCGGATTACGTGTTCCTGGCGGTGCCCTCGCGCGGGCTCGATGAGGTCATCGCGGGGCTGCGCGCCGCGGGCCTCGGCAACCGCGCGGCGGTGGTATCGGTGGCGAAGGGCCTCGTTCCACCCAAGGGGACGCCGCCGACGATCCTCCTCAGCGCCACCTTCGGCGCAGCGCGCGTCGCCTGCCTGGGGGGTCCCGCTCACGCTCAGGAGATGGTGCACTCCGGAGCGGCGCTCGTGGCGGCTTCCAGTGACGAGCCTCTCGCGCAGGCGCTCGCGCAGATGTTCACGCGCGCGGGTGTTGTGTGCGAGCAGTCCAACGACCCCGTGGGCGTGGAGCTCGCCGGCGCGGCCAAGAACGCCGCGGCCCTCGCGGCGGGGGCCACCGAGGCGCAGGGACTGAACGCCGCGGGCGCGGCGGCCGGCCACATCTTCGCGGAGGTGTGGCGCTATGCCGAGACCCTCGGCGCGCGACCGGAGTCGATGATCGGCCTCGCCGGCGCGGGCGATCTCCTGGCCACGGCGCTCGCACGCGAGAGTCGCAACCGCCGCGCGGGCGAGCTGCTCGCCGCGGGCGTGCCCGCGGCGGAGATCCCCGAGCGCATCGGCCATGCCGTCGAGGCTCTGCAGACCGTTGGCCTGCTCGCGAGCGCACTGGAGAGCGCTGACGTACAGGCGGGTGGGCGGGCGGGTGGGGCACCTGTAACAAGCGCCCTCGGACGCCTGATCTCCGGAGAGCTGCCCCTGCAGGAGTGGGTGGCGCTGGTGCGCGCCACGGTGCCGCCCCCAGCTCGCTGGCGCCGTCCCCAGCCGGGGTTTTGGCGACGCGCTTGGCGACGGCTGCGAGGCCGTCGAAGTCGCTGAACGGGCTGGCAGCGATCCCAACTGTCGAGCAATACGCGCGCGAGGACTCGAGGTCGGCGCAATCCTCGGGAAGGGCTCAACCCTCCATGAGCATCTGCACCACAGCCTCATAAACACCCGCACCGTGCGCAGCCTCGGCGACGCGCACATTGTTCAGGCCCTGCTGCGCGATCGCCTCGCGCATCGAGGGGTCGCGCTGCACGGCGTTGGCCACGAGCCAGAACGCAGCGACGTGCTCGGCGCAAGCGAGATCCTCGCGCGAGTCGCCCACCGCAAAGGTCTGCTCGCGCGTGAGGCCGCGCGCGCGACGGTGGAAGGCGACGGCGGCGGCCTTGGAGGCGAGCGCGGGCACGAGGTGGTAACCGCGCACGTGATCGAGCGCCGCCAGCGCCTCGCTGCGACGGTTGACGACGCCGTTGTCCACGAGGCGCAGATCGTCGTGACCGTGCTCGGCCAGCAGCGCGTCCACCTCGCTTGCGTCGACGAGGCCACGGAAGAGGTGGGACACCTCCCGTTCGAGGTGCCACGGGTCGTGGTACTCCAGGTGCCCTTCGTAGCGCTCGAGCAGCAGTGCGGGAGCGCCCGAGCGCTCGATCTGCTGGGCGATGCTCAGCTCGCCGGGAAGGAGATCGCCGGTGAGCCAGTACTCCTCTCCCTCCATCACCACACAGGCGCCGGCCTCATAGATGTAGGCGCTCTGACCCAACAGGCGCGCGTCCTCGGCCAGCGGCCCACGGCGCCGCCCTGACATCAGCACGATCTCCACGTCGGCGCGCAGACACGCCTGCATGGCGCGCACCCCATCGAGCGAGACCTCACCATCGCCGTCGTGCAGCAGCGAGGCGCCACGCCCGAGCAGCGTGCCGTCGAGGTCCAGGTAGAGGCAGCGCATCGCGCTCATCGCGCGCGCACCCCCGCCAGCGGCGGGCGCTCCACGAGCGACGCATCGGCCTCCAGCCCGCTGAGGCGCCCGTCGCGCTGCAGGCGTTGGGCGATGGTGGCGAGCACGGTGCGGGCCATCGGCGCGAGGGCCTCGAGGGACTGGTGGCTGTTGCGGTGCACCTCCAAATCCACCTGCGCGACCCCCTCCCCTGCACCCAATAGATCCCAGGCGTCCAACAGCATCGCCATCTCCACGCCGTAGCCGGTGGTGAAGGGGATGTTTTCCAGCAGCTCGCGGCGCGCGGCGATCTCCCCCGCGAGCGGCTGACGCACGCCGGCCAATGCGGGGTAGAAGAGCTCGAGCGCGGGGCGCGCGAGGAGGTGATTCACGCGCCCGCCCCCTTCGGGCAGCGCCACGCCGCCGTGCTCGAAGGGGCGGCGGTAGAAGGCCTTCACGAAGCTCACCCCCGGCTCGCACACGAGCGGCCCCAGAAGGCCGCTCGCGAAGTGCGCGGAGGCAGAGAAGCCGCGCGTGTCGGCATCGAGAAAGCACACAAGCTCGCCCTCGATAACGCTCAAGGCGCGCCACATCGCATCGCCCTTGCCGAGCACGGAACCGAAGTGGGGCAAAAGCTCTGCCTCCTGATACACCGTCGCTCCCGCTCGCTGTGCCAGCGCGGCGGTGCCATCGTGCGAGGCGGCGTCGATCACGACGATCTCATCAATCGCCCCGGCCTCGCGCAGTCCCACCAGCGCGCCGACGATCTCCCCCACCGTGGCGGCGCACTCGCGCGCGGGCAGACACACCGTGACGCTCTGCTCGCGCTCGGCTGCAACCCGCGCCGCGGGGTAGGCGGAATGGTGGAAGGTGCGGGTTTCGGCCCAGCGCGCGGCCGCTGTGGAGGACATCGCCTCTACTATCGCAAGCCGTGGCCATCGAGCGTGCAACCGAGCCCTGGAGTGCCCTGCTGGAGGAAGGTCGCGAGGACGGGCGCCTCGTGCGCGAGTCCCGCGAGGGCCCCGGCGCAGCTCAGCTCGTGGAGCCACCGTCGGAGCTTCACCCCGAGGTACTTGGAGCGCTGGAGCGAATGGGGATCGAGCAGCTCTACTCCCATCAGGCGAAGGCCCTTCACAGCGCATGGGCGGCCACAACGATTGTCACAACGGGCACGGCTTCGGGAAAGTCGATGTGTTTCAACCTCCCCACCCTCGACATGCTCTGCCGCAGCGCCTTCGCAAGGGCGCTGTATCTGTACCCCACGAAGGCGCTCGCGCAGGATCAGGCGCGCGCGCTTGCGTCCTTTGGCCTCAGCAAAAAGGTGCGACCGGCGATCTACGATGGCGATACGCCTCGCGAGGCGCGCGCGCAGATTCGCAACCAGGCGAACATCGTGCTCACCAACCCGGACATGCTGCACCTCGGCATCCTCCCCAACGATGGCGCGTGGGAGCGATTGTTTCGGCACCTGAAGGTTGTGGTGATCGACGAGGCGCACGTCTACCGCGGGGTGTTTGGCTCGCATGTGGCCAATGTGCTGCGCCGTCTGCGGCGCATCGCCGCAGCGTATGGCTCGCAGCCACGCTTCCTGCTGGCCTCGGCGACGATCGCCAACCCGCTCGAGCTCGCGGAGCGCCTCACCGGGCTGGAGGATGTGCGGCTGATCGACGAGGACGGCTCGCCGGCGCCGAGGCGGAGCATCGCGATGTGGAACCCCCCGCTCACCGACGAGCTCTTGGGCACGCGCCGCTCGGCGCTGGCGGAGGCCGCCGAGCTCGTGGCGCGCCTCGTGGCGGAGGGGGCACGGGCGATCTGCTTCATGAAGTCGCGCAAGGGCGTGGAGCTACTCAGCAGGATGGTGCGCGAAGAGCTCGCGGAGCACCCCGAGCTGGCCGAGCGCGTGGAGCCCTACCGCGCCGGCTACACGCCTCAGCAGCGTCGCGCGCTGGAGGAGCGATTGATGCGGGGGGAGCTGCGCGCGGTGATCACCACCACGGCGCTGGAGCTGGGCATCGACATCGGCGAGCTCGACGCGGCGGTGGTGGTGACCTTCCCCGGCACGGTGGCCTCGCTGCGTCAGATGTGGGGCCGCGCGGGGCGTCGCGGGCGCGGGTTGGCGGTGTATGTGGCGGGCGAGGACGCGCTCGATCAGTTCTTCTGCCGCCACCCCGAAGAGTTCCTCGAGCGCCCGGTGGAGGCCGCGATCCTCGACCACGAGAGCCCCCAGATCCACCTCGCCCACCTGCTGTGCGCCGCCGCCGAGCGGCCGCCGCTCTCGGGTGAGGACGCGGGGATACTGGGACCGCGCTGGGAGGCCTACGCCGAGACGCTTGTGAGCGCGGGGGGGCTGCGCCGTCGCGGTGATGGCAGCTATGTGCCGCGCAACCCCGGCGATTACCCCGCGGCAATGGTCTCCCTGCGCTCGGCCTCGCCCGATAGCTTCGCGATCGTGGATCTCTCGAGCGGCGAGCTGCTGGGGAGCACCGAGGCGGCGCGCGCGCACTCGACGGTGCACCAGGGCGCCGTCTACCACCACCAGGGCCGCGCCTATGAGGTGCGCGAGCTGGATCTGGAGCACCGCCGGGCGCTGGTGGCGCCCTTTGATGGCGATTGGTACACGCAGCCCAAGCGCGAGACCGACACCACAATTGAGCGCCTGCTGGATCGTCGTGAGGTAGGTGGGGTGCGGCTGTCCTTCGGCGAGGTGAGCGTCACCGAGACGGTGCTCGCCTACCAGCGCCGCCGCCTGGCGGATCACGCGCAGGTGGATCTCATCGCGCTGGACCTCCCCGAAACGAGCTTCTCCACGCAGGCGCTGTGGTACGAGCTCGACTCCGCAACCCTCGCGGAGGAGCTGCCGCTGGAGAAACTGCTGGGCGCGCTGCACGCCGCCGAGCACGCTCAGATCGCGGTGCTGCCGCTGCTGGCGATGTGCGACCGCTGGGACATCGGCGGGCTCTCCACCAACCTGCACCCCCAGACGCAGGGACCGACGATCTTCATCTACGACGGCCACCCCGGTGGGGTGGGCATCACGCGCACGGCCTACCTGCGCTTTGAGGAGCTCTGCCGCGACGCGCACGCGCTGATCGCCGAGTGCCCCTGCACAAGCGCGGGCGGCTGCCCCTCGTGCGTGCAGTCGCCGAAGTGCGGCAACCTCAACGAGCCGCTCTCCAAGGTGGGGGCGCGGGTGCTGCTCGCGGGGATGCTCACGCCGGTGAGCGACATGGCCATCTGAGGCGCGAGTCAGACACGCGCGCACGCCCTCCTTTCCCGCGCCACCCTTGCGCGGCTGGGGCGGCTTGACTGCGGCGGTGGGGGTCGGTAACGCATCCCGTTATCGCGGAGCTTCGCAATCAACGAAACGACCGGATAACCCGGCTCGCCACGGTCGCTGGGCACTCGCGAAACCAGCCGAAACCGAACAGATGGAGAGACACAATGAAACGCACTGCCATCCTGACCCACAAGCACGCGCTGCTGGGAGCTCTGGCGACCTTCGCCCTCCTCGGCGGCCTCAGCGCGCTGGCGTCCACCGCGCCGGCCTCACCGCAGTTCCCCGCGCCATACGTGAGCCCGTTGCTCGTGGCCGAGACCGAATCGCTCACCCGCCAGGGCATATCCACCGAAGGCGCAATACAGGCCATCGACGTGCAGAGCGAACTCGCACAGACAAACCTCATAGCCAAGATCGAAGCCGCGCTCGGCAGCGCGTACGCCGGCGTTTGGTTTGAACCCACAACCGCGCAGCTCCACGTGGGAGTCATATCGCCGGCAGCCCGGCGGAAGGTCGAAGCGACGGCAGCAGCCGCCGGCCTGTCGAGCCGGGTCGTTGTGAGCCCCGTGGCCTCGACCTGGGCGCAGCTGCTCTCCACGGAGAACATCTGGAGCGCCCGGCTGGCGAGGCTCTCTGAGCCCGTGAGACTCGCGCTCGCGCCGCAGCTCAACGCCGTGATCGTAACCCTCAGCTCGACGCTGCCCGCCGCCCACCTCGCGGCCCTCGAGCACGAGGCCGCCGCATCGACCGTGTCGGTGCGCATCACAGCCGAACCACCCCAGCAGGTCGAGCCCACCCTAAGCAGAACGGGGCAATGCAAAGCATTTGTTACAAAAATAGCTTTTTGCGAAAAGCCGATCGCATCCGGCGTCTCGATCACGGCTCCCATCGGTGGAAGCACCTGCACCGCCGGACCGCTCGCAATCGGCAAGGGCCTCGAAAGCAACAAGACGTACGTTCTCACAGCCGGCCACTGCATTGCATTCGTCAGCGGACTTGAATTATTTCTTTCAGAAACCCCGGCGGGAGCCTCGGGCGTCATCGGACCGGCAACCGCGGCTGTCGCCGGCAATGGCCAGACTGGCGACTACGGCAGCATCGAAGTCGCACCACCCCCGGCGGGCTTTTGGGCCGAACCCACCAATACTCCAGTCTTCGCACTGACCGCCGAGTGGAAACTGACAGGAGGATCGACAGTATCCTATCCAGTGAAGGGCGAACGAACTCCAGCCGTAGGTCTCACAAATTGCCACGAGGGCCAGACGACCGGACAGTCGTGCGGCCAGATCAAAGCTCTCAATATGTTGATCAATTACGAAAAAGGCCTCAAAGTAGCTGGACTCGTCGAAGACAAAGGAGCGAGTGAGGATGCGGGGGACAGCGGAGGGCCGTGGCTGTTCATCGAATCCAACAATGAAGTGCTCATGGAAGGAATCCACTCAGGGGGCTTTAGAGGCAATGGAACAAAAGCGTTCTACACACCTCTGCAGACCGCGTTGAACGCCCTGAAACTCAACCTGCTCACCACCTCCAATGAGGTGCGTAAAGGTTTTGTCGCCAAAAACGCCCCCGTCAAAATCAACGGCGCCAACAAAGGCCTGCATCTATTTGAAACCGGCAGCGGGGGGACCATCGAATGCGAAACCGTGAGCTCAAACGCGATCGCCGGCGAACCGCTGATGCAAACCCTGAACAGTACGGTCAAATATGCCAATTGCTTTGCCAAAATTGGGATAATTAAAGCAGCTGCCACCGTTTCACAGGCGGAATATCTCTTCGATATCGGTGGCCACGTTACGGTCAGAAACACGATAACCATCAAAGCGCCCGAAAAATGTGAAATCACGATCGCGCCAACAGGCAACAAAGAACTCGGGACAATAACCTATACAAACGTAGGAAAATCACCCAAAGAAGTCGAAGTAAAAGCTGAAGTCAAAGGACTTTCTCAGGAAACCAAAGGCCCCGCCGAAATATGCGGCAAAAGCAGTAAAGAAGGGAAATATAAAGGCATCGAGCTCGAGAAAGCCGAAGAAGGCGACATAGAAGCCGCCACATAGCGCCCCACGGCGGCCCTCGTCAAGCTGCAAGTAGAGGTGGGCGGCTACGGCCGTCCACCTCTATATCTCCCCAGTCGCCTTACTGGTTGCCGCGCGCGATGCGCCGCAAATCGATCGTCTCGTCGTAGAGCTTCGCGTCAACACCCTCCTCGAGCGCGACCTCACGCAGCGGGCGCCCGGACTCGGTGGCCCGCTTGACGATCAAGGTGGCCTTGTCGTAGCCGATCGCCCCGTTGAGCGCGGTCGCCACAGCGAGCGTGGCCCCCGCGGAGGCGTCGGTGCCGGCGCGATTGGCGCGAATGCCATCCACACACTTCTCGGCGAGCGCGGTGGAGGCGCTGGAGAGAAGGCGCAGCGACTGGAGGAGGTTGCGCGCGATGAGGGGGATGCGCACGTTGAGCTCGAACTGCCCCTGCAGACCACCGACGGTGATGGCGGTGTCGTTGCCAATCACCTGCGCACAGACCTGCAGGACGACCTCGGGGATCACGGGGTTGACCTTGCCGGGCATGATCGAGGAGCCCTTCTGGAGCTCGGGGAGGAACAGCTCACCGATGCCCGCGCGCGGGCCGGAGCCCATCAGCGCGAGGTCGCCGGCGATCTTGGTGAGCGATACCGCGATGACCTTCAGCGCGCCGGAGAGCTCAACGAGGGCGTCGCGGTTGGCCTGCGCCTCGAAGGGGTCGAGCGGGGGGGCGATCTGCCGCAGGCCCGATTCGCGCTTGAGACGCGAACGAACCTTCTCGGCGAACTTGGCGTGTGTGTTGAGGCCGGTGCCGGTGGCGGTGCCGCCGAGGGGGATCTGCCCGACGTGCACGAGTGCGGAACGCACGCGCTCCTGCGCGAGCGCCATCTGCGCGGCGTAGCCGGCGAACTCCTGGCCGAGCGTGACGGGGACGGCATCCATGAGGTGCGTGCGCCCGGCCTTGACGACGTTCTCGAAGGAGCGGGCCTTCTTGGCGAAGGCGCGCTCGAGCCCCTTGAGCGCCGGGAGGAGCTCGTTCTGAGCCACGTCGAGCGCGGCGAGATGCACGGCCGAGGGAAAGATGTCGTTGGAGGACTGGCCCATGTTGACGTGATCGTTGGCATGCACGCTCTCGCCGGCGAGCGAGGCGATGACCTCGTTGGCGTTCATGTTGGTGGAGGTGCCCGAGCCGGTTTGGAAGACGTCGATGGGGAACTGTGCATCGTGGCGTCCCGCGGCGATCTCCGCGGAGGCCTTCTCGATGCGCGCGGCGCGGCGCTTGTCGAGCAGCCCCAGCTCGCCGTTGACGGCGGCGGCGGCGCCCTTCAAACGCGCGAGCCAGCGCACGACGGACACGGGCACGGTCTCACCGGAGATGGGGAAGTTCTCGATGGCCTTGGCGGTCTCCCCGCCCCATAGCTGCTTCTCCATTGCGGTGCTCTTGTCCGTCATCGCATCTCCTTCGAGGGGGCCAGTTTTTAAGAGGCCCCCACAGGGGGGGCCTAGCGGGTCGCGCTGCGCGCACATACTGCGCCGCGCGAATCTTGGACGTTATCCGCAAAACGCCGCGAGCTCCCTGGCGAGGCCGACGGGGTCGTCGTAGGCGAGCAGAAAGCCCGTCCCCGAGAGCACCCGCAGCTGCGCGTTGGGGAGCAGACGGAGTGCCTCTTCGGCACCGGCGAGCGGGTGCATGCGGTCGCGGTCGGCCCACAGCAGGAGCACGGGCATGAGCAGTTTGGGATACAGCGCGAGCAGCTGCGACTGCGCGCCCGAGGGCCAGTGGCGCGCGCATTTGGCCCACGAGCGCGCGAGGTTGGGGTTGCCGGGAACATCGGCGAAGGCGTGGCGTAGGAGGTCGCGCGCGGCCGGCTCGCCGCGCGCGCTGAGGCGCGGACCGAGCTCGGGCGTGAAGACGAGTCTTGTGGCGTGGCTGAGCAGGCGATCGGCGCCGGGGAGGGCTCCGGCGCGGGCGGCAATGCGCCAGGCGGCGCGGCGGCGGGGATGCTCGGGGGCAAGGTGCAGGCGGTTTGGCATCAGCACCAGCCGCCTCGGCGCGAGCCGCTGGGTGGCGATGGCGTGCAGCAGGATCTCCGCGCCGACATCGTGGCCCCCGAGCAGCGGGCGCGGACCGAGCACGTCGGCGGAGAACCCCGCGAGCACCTCCGCGAACCAGTCGATCGTGTAGGGGTGGCGGGGGCGATCCTCGGAGTCCCCGTGGAGGGGCAGATCGGGGAGCACCACGCGGAAGCGATCGGCGAGCTGATCCACGAGTGGTTCCCACTCCTTGTGGGAGAGCATCGCGGAGTGAAGCAGCGCGAGCGGCGGCCCGGTGCCGCGTTCGCGGTAGGCCACGCGGGCGCCATCGTGGTGGTGGTAGAGGCGCAGCTTCATGAGGTGTTAAGAAATAGAAGGCCCCGCCAGCCGGCCTGACGGCCGACTGCCTGCGCCCCGAACGGGTACGCGGGTGGGCGGGCCTTCATCGCAATCCTAGGAGCGTGCGTCGTCGGCGCCCTGGGCTCTCCTGCCGCTGCACGAAGGCTGCCACGGTGCAGCGCCGCTTGCGAGGGTTGCGCGAAAGTGGCGCAAACCTGAACATTGCTCGCATGAGCGTCATCCGAACGAACGCCGCGGCGGCGATGCTCGGCGTGAGCCCCAACACGCTGCGCAGCTGGGAGCGGCGCTTCGATTACCCCTCGCCGAAGCGCAGCGAGGGCGGGCACCGCCAGTTCGAGCTGGCCGAGATCGAGGCGTTGCGGCAGGCGTTCGCGGAGACCCACAACATCTCCTCGGCGATCTCTATCGCGCGCGGACGTGGCGCGGGTGTGGGCTCCCCTGGGACGCTGCGCGCGGCATTCGAGGCATTCGATGGCGAACGCGCGGATCGGCTGCTGGAGGAGAGCCTCGCGGTGCGCTCGGTGGAGCGCACGGTGCAGTCCACGCTGCTCGCCGCGGTGGCAGAGCTCAAGAGCGATGAGCAGAGCGTCTCGCCGGAGTATGGCTTTGCGTGGCGCTACGCCACCGGCTGGCTCGCAGCGGCCCAGCGCGTGGCGCCACCGGCAACCCGCGAGCAGGGTGTGGTGATCTTCGATGCGAGCCGCGTGCCCGACATCGATGCCCTGCATATCCAGGCGCTCGAGCTGTTCCTGCGCCGTGGGGGCCTGCGCGTGCTGACGCTTCCGGTCGAGCTGCAGCCGGCGCGTCTGGCGGCTGCGCTGCGCGCGCTCGATCCGGCGGCGGCGGTGCTGAGCGGGGCGCACGCCTCGCTGGATGTGCTCGGGAGGCTCGTCTATACGATCCGCCAAGCGGTGGGACAGCTGGATGTGCTCGACTATCGCGGCGCCCTTCCTGATACCGGCGCGAGCACGGTTGTGCGTCTTCCCGGCGACCCGCAGGCCGCTGCGGATGCGCTGCGCGAGCGGCTATGCGAAGGCGGGGCGACACGTATCGCAGCATCCGCTCTGCAGAGGGTCGGCGCGGCCTGAGAACCGGCGCCGCCCGAGGCCCTGGCAGTGAGATCCGGCGACGGCGAACCTCATCGCGATGGCCGAGTTTCCGGACCCTCCTCGGCCAGTGTCTTGCGCCACCACTCGACGGTGCGCTCGATACCCACGCGCGGAGGAATGGTGGGGTTCCAGCAGACCTCCTCGCGCAGACGCCGCACGTCGGCGGTGAGGCGCTCCGGCTCCCCTGGATTGGCAGGCAGCGCGCCAAGACACAGCAGCTCGGGACGACCGGCCGCATTCGCCACGGCACCCACCACCTCGGCGATACTGAGGGCCTCCCCGGAGGCCATGTTGAGCGGCCCGGCGACCTCCGAGTCCAGCAGCGCTGCGAAGGCCGCGCCCAGATCGGGGGTGTAGAGGAAGTCGCGCACCTGGCGCCCATGCGTGCACCTGGCCACTTCGCCCCTGAGCAGTGCCCGGGCCACCCCGCTCACCAGCCGCGCGGGGTACTCGTGGGGACCGTATACGAAGAAGACGCGACCCCACGCCAGGGAGACCCCTGCCTGCGTGGCCCACGCGTCGGCCACGACCTGAAGCGCATGCTTGGCGGCGCCGTACAGCGTCACCGGGGAGGTAGGGGTCAAGCCCTCCACGCAGTGGGTCTCGCGCTCCCACATGTACTCCGCGCAGGTACCCGCGACGACGACGCGCAGCCCGCCGGCCTCGCCGAAGGCGCGCAGCAACGCCAGACTGGAACCCACCCAGTCGAGGTTCTCGAGCGTCGTCCAGGCCTCCCCCGGCCGGGCATTCCACGCGAAATGCAGCAGATGCGTTGGCTTCACCCGGTCGATCAACATCTCGACGCCGGGGAGAAAGAGGTCGGCGCTGTGCCAGTGCACCCCCGCCACAGCGAGTGCCCCGGCGGGCGCCCCCGCGAGGAGCGGCCGGCTGCTGAGGGCGTGAACCTCGTAGCCGGCGGCCACAAGCGGAGCGAGCGTGTGCCGACCGATGAAGCCGGTCGCTCCGGTGACGAGCACGCGTCTCACGCCACACTCCTCACGCCGCACACCTCATGCGGCACAACGCACTCCCCACCCCGCACGCCATGCGCCCCACGCCGCGCTCCTCACGCTGCGTAGTCCGGAAAGGCACGATCGCGCTGAGAGATCGTGCGCCCGCTCCCCACAGGCGTCTCGGGCCAGCGGATCGCAAACGCCGGGTCGTCCCAGCGTACTCCGCGCGCGGCTTCTGGCACATAGGGGCAGCTCATCTGGTAGAAGAGCTCGCTGTCCTCGGCGAGCGTCTGAAAGCCGTGCGCGCAGCCTGCGGCGATATACAGCGAGCGCGAACCCTCGGCATCCAGCTCCAGCCCCATCCAACGGCGGTACGTGGGGGACTCGGTGCGCAGATCCAAAACCACGTCCCACACACACCCGCGTGTGCAGCGCACCAGCTTCCCCTCCTCATGGGGGGCGGCCTGGTAGTGCAGTCCGCGCAACGTGCCCGCGCGGGCGTTGAAGGAGGTGTTGCACTGCGCTACATGTCCATCCAGCCCGTGGGCGGCAAACAGCTCTGCGTCGAAGGTGCGCGCGAAGGAGCCGCGCTCGTCGCCGACACGCTCCAGTTCGACCACCGCCACACCCGCCAGCTCGGTGGGAAGGATCTTCATGTCAGCAGCTCCATACGCGTGGCGGTGCGCGCCGCAAAGCGACCGCCCCAATCGCGGATGTAGATGTGTTCGTGCGCAATCTCCTCGCGCAGGTTCCAGGGCAGGATCACCACCACATCGGGGCGGTCCTCGCGCAGGACCTCAGGCGGGCGGATCGGCAGACGGCTGCCGGGCAGGAAGAGGCCCTGCTTGTGCGGGCTGAGATCGACGGTGTAGTCGAGGAAGTCGCCGCCGATACCGCAGTAGTTCAGGAGGGTGTTGCCCTTGGCCGGCGCCCCATAACCGACCACGCGCCGGCCCTCCTCCCGGAGGGCGATCAGGAAGCGAAGAATCTGGCGCTTGTCGGCGGCCACACCCGCGGCATAGTCGGTGTAGGTGGCAAGCCGCTGAAAGCCGGCCGCGCGCTCGCGCTCGCGCAGCTCGAGAGCCCGCTCGGTGTCCGGTCGAGCGGCGTTCTCGTGGTGCGTTCCGTAGATGCGCAGTGAGCCGCCGTGGGTGGGAAGCTCCTCGACATCGAACAGGCGCAGGCCGTGCGCGTGGAAGATGCGACTCACCGTGAGGAAGGACAGGTAGGAGAAGTGCTCGTGATAGATCGTGTCCCACTGTTTGTCGACCATCAGGCGCAGGAGGTGCGGAAACTCCATGCTCACAACACCCTCGGGCTTGAGCAGCAGCTTGACGCCACCCACGAAGTCGTTGATATCCGGAACGTGCGCCAGCACGTTGTTGGCAACGACCAGGTCGGCCGGCGTGGAGGCGGCGACGGTGCGCGCGGTGGCGCAACCGAAGAACTCCACCAGCGTCGGCACGTTGCGTTCGCGGGCGACCGCCGCGATGTTGGCGGCGGGCTCCACGCCGAGCACCGGGATTCCCGCGTCGCGGAAGTACTGCAGCAGGTAGCCGTCGTTTAGGCGATCTCGACCACCTGGCTGCCGGGCCCCAGAGCCAGGCGCGCGGTGACGGCCTCGACGTAGAGGCGGCAGTGCTCGAGCCAGCTTTTGGAGTACGAGGAGAAGTAGGCGTAGTCGGAGAAGATCTGCTCGGGCGACTCGTACTCCTCGAGCTGCACGAGGAAACAATTTCCGCACACCCGCGCGCGCAGCGGATAGAAGGGCTCCATCGAGCCCAAACGCTCGGGAGCGATGTAGGAGTTGGCCAGCGGTGAGCTACCGAGATCCGCGAACACCGTCTCCAGGGGTGCCTGGCAAAAACGACAGCGGGCCGTGCCAAGCGGTTCGGCGGCGCTCACGCCGCCGTGCTCGCGCGCGCCGGGGCTGCGCTGCAACGTCTCGCTCACAACCACACCCGCCAGGGCGCTCCGCCGGAACTCCACAGCTGCTCGAGCACGTTGCGGTCGCGCAGCGTGTCCATCGCCTGCCAGAAGCCCTCATGCAGGTAGGGCGCGAGCTGCCCCTCGTGGGCGAGCGCGCGCAGCGGCTCCTGCTCCCACACGGTCTCATCGCCGCCGATGTAGCGATCGACCTCGGGGGAGAGCACGAAGAAACCGCCGTTCAGCCACGAGCCATCCCCGCGCGGCTTCTCCTCGAAGCTGTGCACGCGCGCATCCTCGATCTCCACCGCGCCGAAGCGCCCCGCTGGCTGTACGGCGGTGACGGTCGCGAGCGTGCCCTGCTCACGGTGCTGGGCGATCAGCGCGCCCACATCGATGTTCGCGAGCCCATCGCCGTATGTGAAGCAGAAGTCCTCGCCGCCCACATAGGGCAGCACGCGCTTCAGACGCCCGCCGGTCATGGTGCCCTCGCCTGTATCCACCAGCGTCACTTTCCACGGCTCGGTGCCCGAGCGGTGGATCTCCACCTGGCCCTGGCTGAGGTCGAAGGACACATCGCACGTATGCAGCTGGTAATTGGCGAAGAACTCCTTGATCATGTAGCCCTTGTAGCCAAGGCAGATCACGAAGTCCTCGATGCCGTGCGCGGCGTAGATCTTCATGATGTGCCAGAGGATCGGCTTGCCGCCGATCTCGACCATGGGCTTGGGTCGGGCGGCGGTTTCCTCGCTCAGGCGCGAGCCGAGACCACCGGCGAGGATCACCGCCTTCATCGCTGGCGCTTGGGAGCCGTTGCGAGGACGCTTCGGTTGGTGTCGGATGGAGCCATCCCAGTCAAGCTAGACAGGACGCGCCCGATAGTCGAGAGAATCGAGGCCGATGTTTCTGTCACCCCCGGCCGGCCCCTAGAATGGGCCGCCGTGAGCGCCCCCGCACGCAACCCGCTGCTGCCCACCCGCGCGGTGGACCCCCGTAGGGAGCTGCCCGCGATGGAGCGCGAGGTGCTCGAGCGCTGGCGCGAGCGAGCGGTGTTCGAGGAGTCGTTGCGCCTGCGCGAGGGCGCGGAGCCGTGGGTCTTCTACGAGGGGCCCCCCACCGCGAATGGGCGCCCCGGGAGCCACCATGTGCTCTCGCGGGTATTCAAGGACATCTATCCGCGCTACAAGACGATGCGCGGCTATGAGGTTCAGCGCAAGGGCGGCTGGGACTGCCACGGGCTGCCGGTGGAGATCGGCGTGGAGCAGGAACTGGGGCTCTCCAGCAAGGCGGAGATCGAGGAGTACGGGATCGAGCGCTTCAACGCACGCTGCCGCGCATCGGTGTGGGAGTACCTGGAGGAGTGGAACGCTCTCACCGAGCGCATCGGTTTCTGGATCGACCTCGAGCACGCCTACCGCACGCTCGATGGCCACTACGTGGAGTCGGTGTGGTGGGCGCTCAGCGAGATCCACCGAAAGGGGCTCTTGTATGAGGGGCACAAGGTGGTGCCCTACTGCCCGCGCTGCGGCACCGCGCTGTCCTCGCATGAGGTGGCATTGGGTTATCGCGACGTCGTGGACCCCTCGGTGTATGTGCGGCTGCCGGTGTGGTTTCCCGCGGGAGAGGCATCGAGCTCGGTGGTGCAGCAGCAGGGGGATCCACAGTGGATGCCCACGCAGGCCTCCGATCCGGCCTCCCCCTTGAAGCAGGGAGATGCGCTGCTGATCTGGACCACCACTCCGTGGACGCTGCCGGGCAATGTGGCGGTGGCGGTGTCTCCACGGGCGAGGTACGTGCGTGCGCAGGTGAACAATGGTTCGGGCTCGGAGATCCTGGTTCTCGCGGAGGATCGCGTGCAGGCCGTGCTGGGCGAGGGCGCGGAGGTGCTCGAGCGTTTCCCCGGAAGTGCCCTGGTGGGCCATAGCTACGGGGGTCCGATCTTCGATCTCAGCGATCGCCCGCCAGGCGCCTTTCCGGTGATCGCGGGGGACTTCGTGACGACGGAGGATGGCACGGGCCTCGTGCACATCGCACCGGCCTTTGGCGAGGATGACTACAGCGCGGCCGCCGCTGCGGGCATCTTCGATCCGACCCAGCCGGGCACCCTCTACAACCCGGTGCGTCCCGATGGCACCTACGACAAGCGCGTGCGCGGCCATGGTGGGCGCTCATACGAGGGGCAGTTCGTGAAGGACCCCGAGGTGGGTGCGGCGCTCACCGAGGATCTCGCCCAGCGCGGCCTGCTCTTCTCAAAAAAAGAATACGAGCACTCCTACCCCCACTGCTGGCGCTGTGGAACGCCCCTTATCTACTACGCAAAGGCGAGTTGGTACATCAAGACGACCGCCGTGCGCGAGCGCATGCTCGCTGAGAACGCCAATGTTGGCTGGCACCCGGAGCACATCCGCGAGGGGCGCTTCGGGGATTGGCTGCAGAACAACGTCGATTGGGCGCTCTCGCGCGAGCGCTACTGGGGCACTCCCCTGCCGGTGTGGCGCTGCACTGCCGGACATGTGAAGGTGATTGGCAGTTTCACCGAGCTGCACTCCCTCTCGGGCGTGCAGCTGGAGGATCCCCACCGGCCGTTCGTGGATGAGGTGGAGTTTCCCTGCCCCGAGTGCGCCTCACCGATGCACCGCGTGCCGGAGGTGATCGATGTGTGGTTTGACTCGGGAGCGATGCCCTTCGCGCAGCTGCACTCCCCCTTCGAGAATGAGGAGGCGTTCGCAAGCCATTTCCCCGCGGACTTCATCTGCGAGGCGCTCGATCAGACGCGGGGGTGGTTCTACTCGCTGCTGGCCGTCTCCACGCTGCTGTTCGATCGCTCCCCCTACCGCAACGTGGTGTGCCTTGGGTTGATCCTCGATGGCGAGGGCCAGAAGATGTCGAAGTCCAAGGGCAACACCGTGGAGCCCTGGAGCGTGCTCGACGCCTACGGCGCAGATGCGTTTCGCTGGTACTTCTTCACCTCCAAGCAGCCCTGGGATGGCTACCGCTTCTCCGAGGAGGCGATCGGGGAGGGGGTGCGACTGTTCCTCAAGCAGCTATGGAGCACCTATTTTTTCTACACCCTCTACGCGCAGGCCAATGCGGACGCGCTGGGGCCCCTGGGCTCGACCGGTGCGAGGGGCACGACGAGCTCAACGGGCGCCGAGGACGATCTCGACGTGTGGGCGCTCTCGCGCACGGCGGCCGTCGCAGAGCGCGTGGCCGAGCGCCTGGACGCCTACGACGCCACCACCGCGGGGCGCGCAATCGCGGAGCTCGTGGACGAGCTCTCCAACTGGTACGTCCGCCGCTCGCGGCGGCGCTTCTGGGATGGCGAGGTGGCGGCGTTCGAAACGCTGCGCACGTGCCTGCTGACGGTGGCGAAGCTGCTTGCTCCCTTCTGCCCGTTCATCGCCGATGAGATCTACGACAACCTCGATGGGACGCTTGAGAGCGTGCACCTGTGCGACTTCCCCATCGCCGCCGATCTCCCCCCGCGCGACGCGGAGCTCGAGCGCGCGATGGCGATTGCACGCGAGACCGTGCGCCTGGGGCTGGCCGCGCGGGGACAGGCCAAGATCAAGGTCCGCCAGCCCCTCGCGGAGGCGGTGGTCGTGGCGAGCGGCCCCGAGCGCTCGGCGATCGAGCGCCTCGAGGGAGTCGTGCGCGAGGAGCTCAACGTGCGGCGCGTGCGCTTCGTCACCGGCGCCGAGGAGCTCGGCGAATACGAGGTGAAGGCCAACTACCGCACACTCGGGCCGCGCTTCGGCAAGGACATGCCGCGCGTCGCCGAGGCGATCGCCGCGCTGGAGCCCGCCCACGTCGTGAGCGCGGTGCGCGGCGAGCGCGAGGTGGGCGTGGCAATCGATGGGCGCGATCACACCCTCGGCGCCGAGGACCTGCTCATCTCGATGCGCGCCCCCGAGGGCTACAGCGTGGAGCGCGAGGGCGCCCACGCGGTCGCGCTCGACCTCACGATCGACGCCGATCTGCTGCGCGAGGGGCGTGCGCGCGAGATCGTCCACGCGATCCAGCTCGCGCGCAAGAGCGCTGAGCTGCAGGTGGAGGATCGCATCGAACTCTCGCTCTCAGGCGACTCCATCCTGCAGGACGCCGTGCAGACCCACCGCGACTACCTGCTCGGCGAGACCCTCGCGGTGGAGCTGCTCGCCGATGGGGACATGGATGCAGAGTGGGATCGCCGCGAGCGCGCCACGATCGATGGGCTAAACCTGGATATCGCCTTGCGTCGGGTGCGAGGCTGAGGGCGCCTCGAGCGAGGCTGAGGGCGCCTCCAATGATGCTGCGGGCAGCGCACGCAGCAGCCCCTCGAGCTCCTGGGCGGGCAGCGGCCGCGAGAGCGCGTAGCCCTGCACCAGCTCGCAGCGGTTGGCCACGAGCGAGCTCCAAGTGGCCTGGTCCTCGATCCCCTCCGCCACCACGCGGATGCCAATCGAGTGCGCGAGGCGGATCGTCGCCTCGACGATCGCCGCATCGACGGGATCGGTCGTCATGCGTCCCACGAAGGAGCGATCGATCTTGACCTCGCCCACGGGCAGCGCCTTGAGGTGGGTGAGCGAGGAGTATCCCGTGCCGAAATCGTCGAGTGAGAGCCCCAGCCCGAGCTCGCCGAGCTGCGCGAGCACGTCGCCTACGCGCACGGGATCGGCGAGCACCATGTTCTCGGTCACCTCGAGCACCAGCACCTCGGGCGGCAGCCCGTGGGCCGCGAGCATCGCGGCGACCTCCTCGGGGAACTGGGTGTCCTGCAGGTCGGCGACGGTGGTGTTCACCGCCACATGCAGCTCGAGACCCGCTGCGCGCCACGCCCGCGCCTGGCCCAGCGCGAGCGTGAGCATCCTGCGCGTGAGCGCGCGCCCCAGTCCGGCCTGCTCGGCGACGGTGACGAACTCGCCCGGCCCGATCAGCCCGCGCGTGGGGTGGCGCCAGCGAACGAGCGCCTCCACGCCCACGATCCTGCGCGTGGCGGCCTCGGCCTTGGGCTGGAAGTGCGCCTCGATCTCCTCGCCTTCGAGCGCGCGCGATAGCTCTCCCGCGAGCGTGAGGCGCTCGAGCGAGTGGTTGTCGCGCTCGCGCGCATAGCAAGCACGCCCGGATTGGGCGGTTTTGGCCTCGTACATCGCCACATCGGCGTGCTGCATGAGCTGCTCGCCGTCGTGGGCGTGCTCGGGGTAGAGGGCAATCCCGATGCTCGCCGTTACGCGCAGGCTCAGACCCTTGATGGGAAAGGGCGCGGCGATCGCCCTGAGCACCTTGTCCGCCACGACTTCCGCACGCTCGGTGTTACATGCGTCGCAGAGCAGTACGCCGAACTCATCGCCCCCCAGCCGCGCGGCGGTGTCGGTGGCGCGAAGGACCGCGCGCAGGCGCTCGCCCACCTGGCAGAGCAGCTCATCGCCGGCGGCGTGTCCGAGCGTGTCGTTGAGCTCCTTGAAGTGGTCGAGGTCCACGATCAGGAGCGCCACGCTGGTACCCGACGCCTGGCTGGCGGCGATCCCATCGCGCAAACGCACGAGGAAGTCGCGGCGGTTGGGCATCGAGGTGAGCTCGTCGGTGAGCGCCTGACGGCGCGTTTCCGCGAGCGCACGCACGTCGCGGAAGGCGATCCCCGTGCGCGCGAAGGCGGCGAGCACGGTGAGCATCGCTAACGCCAGCGCAAGTGGATCGAGGCGGCTGAAGTGGTCGTAGATGAGTAGCCCCAGCGCGCTCACCGTGAACGCCGCCGGTATCCCCAGCACGGCGGTACCTGGCACTGCATCGCGCTCGAGGGCCTCCCCCGGCTGCCAGGCGGCGAGCGCGAGCAGCAGCACACCCACGTCGTAGGCGAGGTTCGTGGCCGTGCTCGGCGCCGAGGCGCCACCCGCCACCTGCAGCGCGTACATGCCGTCGGCCGTCGCCAGCGCGAGGAAGCCCGCTCCGAGCATCGCCCACATGCGATCCAGGCGCCAGCCGCGCAATGCGAGCACCCCCACGACGAGCGCGGCGAGCAGCAGATCGCAGATCGGATAGGCCATCTCCGTGATGACCGCGGCGGTGTTGCCCGAAACCGAGGCGAGCACCGGGCGCAGCACGATCGCCGCCCCCACCGCCGCCACCCCGAGGCCCGCGATCAGGCCATCCAGCCAGATCCGGGGAGGGACACGCCGCTCGCGTACCCGCGCGAGCCCCACGATGCCGAGGTAGCAGGCTGGATAGAGCGTGAGCCACATCCCATCGCAGATCGAGGGGATGGGGGGATTGGGGAGGTGTTCCACCCAGGCGGCCCACAGCACGTTGCCCATGCCGTAGATCGAGATGCCGAAGGCGAAGATCATCCATGAGCGCCGCGCCTCGGTGGTGCGCAGTGCACGCAGGCTCACGATCAGCCCCACGAGGATGTACACCGAGGAGGTGACCCAATCGCGAATCGGCAGTTCGACGGCATGCCCGCCGATCCCGAACGCTGCATGTGCTCCCGTCGCCGCGACGAGCACAATCAGGAGGGTGGTGGCAATGCCCAAAAGGCGCCGCTCGCCTCGGGGCAGGCCACAGGCGAGCGGTAGGAGCGCCTTACGCATGACCGCTGCATCGGACCACCCCGGTGGGTCCTTAAATCGAGGCGCCCCAAATGCTCGAAGATTGTGCGCAGGCTCAGATCGCCACTGCCGGTTACGGCTTCAAACCGCCGGCGCCGGTCCGGCTCGACCCCAGACCGCAAGCTCCGGCTCAGTTCGACCTTCCCACAAGCGCCGCCCGGCTCGAGCTCAGACCGCGAGTGCCGGCTCCAGCTCGGCCTGCAGGCGCTGCTTGGGATACGCGCCAATCACCGTCTTCACGGGCGCGCCGCCCTTGAAGAGGATCATCGTGGGGATCGAGAGCACCTGAAAGCGCGCTGCGGTCTGCTGATTCTCGTCGATGTTGAGCTTCACGATTCGCAGATCCTCGCGTTCGCCCGCGATCTCCTCGAGTACTGGAGCCACCACGCGGCAGGGCCCGCACCAGGGCGCCCAGAAGTCGACGAGCACCGGCTTCTCAGACTCCAGCACCTCGGCATCGAAGTTGTTGTCGGTTACTTCATTCAAGCTGCCTGCCATCGGGTCTCCAATCGTCTCGCGTTTAGCTCTAGCCACCACTATACAAAGTAAAGCAAGGGCCACCAGTGCCCCGCGTCGGCCCGTAGGGCTACCAGTGCCTCACGATCGGACCGTGGATGCCGGTGAGCGCCACGAAGAGGTGCGGCGAGACGTAGACCTCCACGAACGCCGCCACCACCAGCAGCGGCACGGCAACCGCGACGGTCACCAGCGTCGCGGCGAGCAGCTGGTCCCACTCGCCGCGACGGCTCGCGATGATCCAGGCGGCAAGCGGCAGGAACAGCGCCACAAGCTCCACCAGCGCGTGGGGAAGAACCCCCAGCAGCAGCAGCGCGGGGGAGACTTCGAGGAAGTTGGCGACACCCGCGAGCGTGTGCCCCAGCACGTAGGCCTGCGCCGAGAGCGAGAACGTGGTGGCGCAAACGACGAATGCGATCGCAAGGCGTCCTCCGTGTTCGTGCACCCAGCGCGAGACCCCGCTGTGGGACTGGGCCTGCAACGGCAGCGAACTGCCGGCGATGAACCCCGCCACGCATGCCATCGCGTGCAGCGCGAGCACCAGGAGGTTGTGGCCCAGCACGCTCTTCACATCCGTCCATTCGCCTACGGCGAAGGGTGGGTTCAGGGTGATCATCTGCACATAGCTCCCCGTGAACTCTGAGATCGCAAGCACCGCCGCGAGCAGGCCGAGCGCTGCCGCGAGCGAGCCCAACGCCCAGCCGCCGAGGACCCGACCGGGCCGTTGCCGCCAGGCGCGCAACGTCACGCGCGTGCGGCGCATCCCATGCGTGAGTGCGTACGCAGAAGCGTCCATTCCCGCTAGATCGGCCAGAGGGCGTCGTTACTGGAGCGTTGGAACCTGTTGTTCGGCGGGCAGCGCGGAGTTCTGCAGGGGCGGCTGACGCCCGAAGCGCAGGCGCGGCACCAGCCACATGGCCTCGGCCGCGATGCGCCAGGACATCTTGCTCTGCCCCTGCTGACGATCGCGGAAGACGATCGGCACCTCAACGACCGCGAAGCCCGCGCGTACTGCGCGATAGGTGAGCTCGACCTGGAACGCATAGCCGTGCGAGCGCACGCTGTCGAAGTCGATCGCTTCGAGGGTCTCGCGGCGAAAGCACTTGAACCCACCCGTCAGATCGCGCACGCGCAGACCCAGCACGAGGCGCGCGTAGGTGGAGCCGCCCTCGCTGATGAAGCGCCGCAGCAGACCCCAGTCGCTGACTCCCCCACCCGGGACATAGCGCGAGCCCAACGCGAGATCCGCGCCCGCGTGCACCGCCGCGAGGAGCCTCTGCAGGTCGGCGGGGTCGTGGGAGAAGTCGGAGTCCATCTCCATCAGATACGCCGCGCCGTTCTCCAACGCATGGCGAAAGCCGGCCAGGTAGGCCGGCCCGATGCCGTTCTTCTCCTTGCGATGCAGCACCTCCACCCACTCGTGCTCTCCCGCCAGCCGATCGGCGATCTCGCCGGTGCCGTCCGGGGAGCCGTCGTCGACGACGAGCACCCGGTAACCATCGGGGGCAGCGTCGGCGAGAACCGTGCCCGCCGCACGCACGATCGCCTCGATGTTCTCCGCCTCGTTGTAGGTGGGAAGGATGAGCCAGGCCTCGCCGGACATTCCCGAAACCCTAGAGCCTGGAGCGGTCCGCTCGCACCGAACGGCATAGGCGCTAAGCTGCGCGCCCGGTGAAGGCATCGTGGAACGCACAGTGAGTACATGAGCACATGGACGGGCACGCGCGTGCTCTTCACAGGAGCACAGGGCTTCATCGGCTCCTGGGTTTCCGAGGGACTGCTCGATCGGGGCGCGGAGGTACTTGTCCTCGATAGGCCCTCCTCCGAGCATTCGCGTTTTCGCCTGCGTGGGCTGCATGAGCGCTGCCTACCCGTGAAGGCCGACCTCCTGGACGTAGGCTCGCTGAGCAGGGCTATTGAGGAGCACGGCATCCAGGCTGTATTTCACCTCGCCGCAGCGACAATCGTGGGCGCGACGACAAGCTCCCCGCTGAGCACCTACGAGGTCAATGTCCGCGGGACGTGGAGCCTACTCGAGGCCTGCCGCCTCGCCGGTGAGCCACCGCAGAAGATCGTGATGGCCTCAACCGACAAGGCATATGGCGTTCACGAGGATCTCCCCTACCGCGAGGACAGCGCACTGCTGCCGCGCTACCCCTACGACACCTCCAAGGCGTGCGCCGACATGATCGCTCGCTCCTATGCCCACACGTTCGGGCTGCCCGTCGCTGTCACACGATTCGGAAACGTTTTCGGCGGCGGCGACATCAACTTCTCCCGCTTGATCCCAGGAGCGATCAGGTCGCTGCTGGCGGGCGAGCGTCCGACGATGCGATCGGATGGACAGATGAAGCGCGACTTCCTATATGCCGAGGACGCGGTCACCGCCTACCTCGCGGTTGCCGACTCGCTCGATCGTGCCGAGATGCACGGACGCGCCTGGAACGCCTCCCTCGGACGCCCGGTGACGGTCCTCGAGATCGTAAAAGAGCTCATGGAGATCGCCGGCCGCGATGATGAGCCGGACGTGCGCGGTGAGGGAACCCCACATGGCGAGATCTCGATCCAGTGGCTCGACTCGAGCGCTATCTCCAAGCACCTCGGCTGGAGGCCCGAATGGGATCTACGGCGAGGACTGGAAACTACCTATGAGTGGTATGAGCGGGAGCTGCCGCGGATATCGGGCCTTTCCAGCGCAGATCCCCATCCAGCCGTCCCCCGGCCATGAGCTCCTTGAGACGCGCGATCCGCATGAACCGGGACCCCTTGAAGTCCTCGATCGCAAGTCCGTTCTCGCGGTAGGCCGCGAGCATCTCCTCGGCGCTCCTGCGCACTGTCCACGCTGGGCTCAGCTCGGGGAACTCCCGCTTCAGCTTGGCGAAGCTCACGCGGTAGCTTCGCTTGTCGGGGCCCGCGCCGTCGGCGAACGCGATGCGCGACCCTGGCACGACCTCCTCGACGATCGCCGCGATATCGCGGATCTGGTAGTTCTCCTCGTCGCCGCCGATGTTGAAAGCCTCGCCGTGCACCTTCTCCCGCGGAGCCTCCAGCAGGCCGAGGAATGCGCGCGAGATGTCCTCTATGTGTACCAGTGGGCGCCACGGCGAGCCGTCGCTCTGCATCAGCACCTCCCCGGTGGCGAAGGCAAAAGCGGTGAGGTTGTTGACCACCAGATCCCCGCGGTGGCGGGGAGAGAGGCCGTGGGCGGTCGCGTTGCGCAAGAACGTGGGGCTGAAGGAATCGTCGGCGAGCTCGCCGATCTCCTCCTCGGCGAGAACCTTGGACTCCCCGTAGGGAGTCACAGGGTGAAAAGCGGCACTCTCATCGATCCAGTCCTCGTCGGCCGCGCCATACAGGCTGCAGGAAGAGGAGAAGAGGAAGCGCTCCACGCCGGCCCGCTTGGATGCTTCGGCCAGCGAGACCGACGCGCGGTGGTTGATCGCGTAGGTGCACTCGGGGTTGAGGTCGCCCACCGGATCGTTGGAGAGGGCAGCGAGATGCATAACCGCGTCGAAGCCCTCCAGATCGGAGGCACTCACATCGCGGATGTCCTCGCGGATCGCCGGTACCGCCGACGCGCGGTCCTCCCCGAAGTCACACCCCTCATACAGGAAGGTGTCCAGGCCGACGACCTCGTGGCCGGCATCGCCGAGCAGCGGGACCAGGATGGATCCGATGTAGCCGTGATGGCCTGTTACGAGGACGCGCATGGCCGTGCACTGTACAGACCACCCGTGGGCCGCCCCAAGCCTCAGAACAGCGACGCCTGGCCGGGTGGGCGGCCGGCTCCGCGAGCAGCCCCGTCCGACGGCCCACCCAGCTTCAGGCGCTATGCGTCGGCCACCCCGGCCGATGTCTCTGACACCGCCCCTCGCACTCGCTCTCGCCCTCGACTCTCGCTCTCGACCTCAACCGGCTCGGGGGCCGGATGCGGACGAGCATGTGAACCCCAGGAGAGTGTCGACAGCACACTCCGCAGCGCGGTGTCGCTGGACATGTATGAGTTGGTGCGATTGTCGGCGACCAGCAGATCCTCCTGGTTGCCCTGGTGAAATGTGAGACTGCAATCCCAGCGGCAGTGATCGAAGGTGTTCCCCGCGCGATCGACGACAAGCGCGCGCAACCCCAGCTCGAGCACCTGCCGCGTCCAGCCCTCGCGCCCGCTCTCGAGGACAAGATTGTCGACCTTGCGCGGACCCGTGAACAGCCGCATACGCCGTAAGGTCTCGTGCGTGACCATAAACGCGGTCGTGCGCAGGTGGTAGGCGGGAAAGCGCTGCTGAACGGGAAGCTTGGCCAAGGTGGTGGCACGCTCGCGCATGGCTTTGCGGTGGGCCTGGGGGCCGGGAATGGCCTGTTCTGATTTGATCGAAAGCAGCTGTGCTCTCACAACAGACGGCGGCGGCAGCAAACTCCGGTAAGCGCTCGGCAGACCCAGCGAATAGGCCATCCATGAGGGAGTGCTAACCCACGAGCCCGTTGCGCCCACCATCCCCACCGCAGGCAGATCAAGCGCGGCGTTGAGCTTTGCCAGCCATCCGTGGACAAGCGGAACGCCGTAGGAGTTGACGAAGCAGTAGCGGCCGCGTGGCACGTGTGTCGCCGCCGATATGAACACGCCCGTGTCCTGATCCCTATCGGATACGAACAGCGGATGGGGGTTCAGGTCGGCGGCCTCCTCGAGATGGGGCCGAGCCTGCTCGGGAGAGTCAAACCCCTTCATTACGAACACCAGCTCGTAATCGATGCCCGGTGGGCGAGCACGCAGTGCCTCCGTGAAGGCGCGCAGCCGGCTCAGGCTGTTCACGGCCCGAACCAGGTGCACGAGGCAGGGTGTTCGGTCGCGCGACGCCTCGGCGGAGAGCTCCGGTAGGAACTTCCGCACGTGCTTGATACCCAGGCTCACGCTCGCAGCGCCCTCGTGAAGGTAGGCATCGCATCACCCTAAGGGTGACTCGCGATCGCGGGTGCAACCGCAAAATGCCCCCTCGCGTACTCGACCAATATGGGGGCTCGGCCCACGTGGATGTCTCCCACTCGCCGCTCGAGATCCTCCGACGCCAAACGTGCCCCACCGCCGATTTGCCCCTGCGGCGGGGCGTGAATGTAACGGGTAGGGCATCGTATGCCTGATGTCAGACCCCTCCAACGCCGCCATCGCCGACGCCCTGGAGGAGCTCGGCGACCTCTACGAGCTCGATGGCGCGATCGTGCACCGGGTGCTCGCCTACCGCAACGCCGCGCGCGCGGTGCGTGAGTCCTCGGTGTCGGTTGCTGCGCTTGCGCGGGCCGGCAGGGCAACGATCCTTCCGGGGGTCGGCGAGACGTTGCAGCAGAAGATCCTCTCGCTCGCACAGACCGGCACCACTTCCGCGGGCGAGCGCCTGCGCGCGAAGTTCCCCCCCGGACTCGTCGAAATCTCGCGTTTGCCGGGGATCGGGCCCAAGCGCGCGCGCCTGCTTCACGAGGAGGGCGGCATTCAGACGCTCGAGCAGCTGCGTGCCGCCGCGCTCGCGCAGCGGCTGCGCGATGTGCGCGGCCTCGGTCCAAAGTTCGAGGCCAACGTGCTGAGCGCGCTGGAGGCCGGAGCCGCGCAGAGGGCCTCGCGCCTACTGCTGCCGAGAGCAATCGAGCTGGGCGAGGCGCTGATCGCGGGCCTGCGCGCAGATGCTCACGCCGACGCGCGGATCGAGCTGGCGGGCAGTGCGCGGCGGATGGTGGACGCCGTCAAGGACATCGATCTGATCGCAACGACAACCGAACCGCAAGCGCTCGCGGGGCGTCTGGAGGGACTGGAGCAGATCGAGCGCGTCTCCTCGGCGGGCCCCGCGGGCGCACGCGCGCGCACACATTCGGGGATGAGCGTCGATCTGCGCATCGCGCTGCCCGAGCAGCATGGGAACCTGCTGCAGCACTTCACCGGCTCGGGCCGTCACAACACCGCGCTGCGCGAAGGGGCGGTGCGGCGGGGCCTCCACGTATCCGAGTACGGCGTCCTCGACGACGCCGACGGCGCCACCCACACGTGCGCCGGCGAGGATGAGGTGTACGAGCTGCTCGCTCTCGCCCCCATCGCGCCTGAGCTGCGCGAGAATCGCGGCGAGCTGGAGGCGGCCGCAGTGAGCTTCGCCGCAGCCGATCCGCTCGCCGCGGGCCTCCCGCGCCTGATCGCCGAGGGCGATATACGCGGCGATCTGCACTGTCACACCATCGCCTCCGATGGACGCGCGACGATCCGCGAGATGGCAGTCGCGGCGCGCGAGCGCGGCTATGAGTATCTGGCCATCACCGACCACTCCGCCTCGCACGGCTTCGGCAACGACGTCTCCCCGTCCGAGCTGCTGCGCCAGATCGAGCGGATCGCAGAGGCAAATGCGAGTATCGAGGGCATAAGGCTGCTCGCAGGCAGCGAGGTCAACATCCTCCCGGATGGATCGCTGGACTACGAGGACGAGCTGCTCGGCAAGCTCGATTGGGTCGTGGCGAGCGTGCACACCGCCTTCGGGATGAGCGAGCAGGCGATGACCGAGCGCATGATCGCCGCCATCGAGCACCCCCTTGTGGATGTCGTCGGCCATCCAACTGGGCGCCTGATCGAGCGCCGTGAGCCCTATGCGGTGGACCTCGAGGCGGTGTTCGCCGCGGCAGCGCGCACGGGCACTTGCCTGGAGATCAACGCCAACCCCGATCGCCGCGACCTCTCCGATGTTCATGCCCGCGCCGCTGTCCGCGCGGGCGTGCGCCTGGTGATCGACTCAGACGCTCACCGCACGCACACGCTCGCGAACATGCGCTGGGGAATCGCCACCGCGCGCCGCGCGTGGCTGCGCAAGGAGGACGTGCTCAACACGCGCTCCTGGGCGCAGCTGCAAAAGCTGCGCAAGCGTGCAAAGCGCTAGCCGGGACCAAGCGCTAACGGCTGGGGATCAACCGCGCAAGCAGGTCCTCCGCAACGACCCGATCCACGGCCTCACGGCGGAAGGGAGTCAGCGCCATAGCCGCGCGTGCGGCGTAGTCGGGCAGGGGGTCCTCCAGCGCCGCCCGCAGGCAAGCACCCAGATCCTCCCCCACCAGGCGCTGGTCGAGCTCGCGAGCGATGGGCAGCGCCACGTAGGGGCCGGGCGCAGGGGCGCTCACGAGCCGGCAGCCATCGGCGAGCGCCTCCAGCTGGGCCACCCCATAGTCCTCGCGCCGCGGGGCGGTCACGAATACGCGCGCGCGGCGCAGGAGCGCGCGGTACTCGGCTGGAGAAAGCAGCCCGCTCACCCGCACGCCCTCGCTGGGGGGCGTGATCCCCGCCCGGTTGAGGTCACCCGGCGAGGCGCCGGCGATCACGAGCTCCTCCCCCTCACGGCGTACGCGACTCCAGGCCTCCAGCACGCGATCGAGGCCCTTCTTGATTGGATTGGCCGCGTAGGTGATCGCCGCGATGTCGCGTGTCGCCGCAGGGGGGCCCGAGGGCTCGACAGACACAGGCAGCACGAGCGCACGGCTGGAAGCAGCGGCCAGGCCCTCGGCGCCGGCGGACGCGGACGCGGACCCGATAGCCATGCTCGCGGCGCTGCTCTCGATGGATGCCGACCCCCCGGCCGCCTCCGCGGCAACCCGCTCCGGTAGCTCGGCGAGCGCCGCCTCGCTCCAGGGGAGCAGCAAAGGCGCCTCGCGCAGGCGTCGGCGCTCCAGCGGGCGTTGCCAGTACCCATGATGCCCTGGGCGGTTGCCCGCGGCGGGCGCATCGAAGCGGATCGCCCCCGTCCGCGGCCACAGCAGAGCGGAGGTGATACTGGAATAGATCACCGCCCGCGTCTTCGTGCGCGCCAGCGCCGCCGAGGTCGCTCCTCGCGCAGCCAGCGCCCAGCGCAGATCGGTGAGCATCAGCGTGCGCACCTCGGCGGGCGCCGCGACGCTCACGAGCTCCACCGCTGCGCCGGCCCGCCTCAGCGCGTCGCGCAGCTCCCCATCGGCAGCGCGCAGCCCGCTGGTGGAACCCAGCGAAACGATCAGAACATCGAGCGCCATCAGGTGGCCGCGCCACCCGTGGAGCGCGAGCCTCCCATCTCGCTCCCTCGTAGTGCCTTGAAGCCGGGTGCGCGCTCCAGCTCCATCGCACGCACAGGTGAGGTGCGGCGCACGTAGAAGAGCGCCCCATCGCGCTCCTCGATCGCCGCCACGGCCGCGTCCTGGCGACGCCAGGCCAGCGCCCAGATGATCCCAAAGCCGGCGCCGATGCCGGGGATCTGGGGGGCCAGAAAGGCGAGGCCGCCGGCTAGCACGGTCACCAGCAGAAGCGGCCACAACCGGTTGATGAGGATGCTCGCCGGGCTGTGCTCGGGCAGGGTGCTCGTCGCCCTCGCACCCGCCAGCAGGCGTGCAATCGGCGGGTTTGTTTCTGCACGGCGGCCGAGACGCAATCCAATCACGGCCGCCACCACCCACCAGCCCGCGGCAAGCCCCACAAGCAGTGAGTTGGAGTTCGCCGCTGCCGCCAGCACCGAGACAGCCGCAAGCGCGGTCGCCGCGCCGGCGCTGAGCAGAACGGTCGTCTTGAGGAAGTCGACGAAACGCACAGGGCGTTATTGCAGCAGCGCCTCGAGCAGCCCGCGCACACCGCTCGTGCCATCGATCGTCAGGTCGGCCTCGCGCACCAGCTCAAGGGGCGCTTCCTCGGAGCTCACCGCGGCGCAAACGGCGGCCCTGAGCACGCCCGAGCGCTCCATTTCGCGCAACGCGCGAAAGGCATCGAGATCGGTTGTGTCGTCGCCCACGTACAACGCCGCGGCAAACAGATGACCATCGAGCGCACCAGTCCCCGCAGGCGCGCTCAGCAGGGCCGTCACCCCCAAACCCTTGTCCAGCGGGACCGGAGGACGCACCTCGAGCACCTTGCGTCCCCAATGCACCGCGAAGCCCTGCTCCTGCGCGCGCGCCGCGATCTCGCCCACCGCCGCGGCCGCGGCCTCCTCATCGGGCGCGCCGCGCCAGTGAAAGGCGGCGATCACATGCTTGTCCTCGGTGCGAATCCGCAGGCGTTGGTGCTCGGCGCTGTATACGCGACGCGCAAACTCGCGTACGCGCTCGCCCCACGCGGCCACCTCCGGGTCGGTCTCAACGCGGGTGGCGCCCGGAAGCAGCAGCTCGCTGCCATGGTTGCCGATGTAGGCGATGCTGCCGATTGAGACGATCTGACGCGCCGCGTGCGCGCGGCGCCCGCTCACGCAGCCCACCATGCCATAACGCTTGGATATCTCGATCAGCAGCGTGCGCGTGGCCTCCGGTACGTGCGCGTCGTCGGCATGGCGGACGATCGGCGCAAGCGTGCCGTCGATATCCAGCAGTACAGCGGCGTGGGAGGGATCGGAGCGCAGCGGCTCCAGCGCCTCCACGAGGGTGGCGGCGGGGGACACGAGCATTAGTATGGCGCGCATGATGGCTCACCGCCCTGTGGCCGGCATGGTCGCCGGGCGTTCGCTCAAGCTGGCGGCAATCGGCACCGCGGCGGGTCTCTTCAGCGGCGTCTTCGGTGTGGGTGGCGGTTCGGTGATCGTGCCCCTGCTGGTGCTGTGGATGGGGTATGGCGAGCGCGAGGCCACCGGCACCTCGCTCGCGGCGATCGTCTTCATCGCAGCCTTCGCCGCCGCGGTGCAGGGGGCCTACGGAAACGTGGATGTCGCTGACGCGGCACTGATCGGGATCCCAGCGGTGGGCGGCGTGCTGCTGGGGACGTGGCTGCAGCAGCGCATGGCGAGCCGCGCGATCTCGCTGCTGTTCGCGGGGGTGCTGGTGGCGACTGCGATCGAGCTCTTCGTGCAATGACGGGCGCGATCGCGATTGGCTTGGCCGCGGGCGTGATCGCGGGCCTGCTGGGCGTGGGCGGCGGCGTGCTGTTCGTGCCCGGACTCGTGATCTTCCTCGGTCTCGGGCAGCACCAGGCAGAGGCCACCTCGCTGCTTGCGATCGTGCCCGTCGCGCTGGTTGGCGCCTACAAGCAGGATCGCTACGGCAACGTGCGCCGCGCCGATGCGCTGCTCGCGGGCGTGCTCTCGGTGGCGGGCGTGGCGGGCGGCGTGGCGCTCGCCAACTCGCTCTCCGGAGAGGCCCTGCGCATCGCCTTCGCGCTGCTGATGCTCTTCATCGCCGCACAGCTCGTGCGCAAGACGCTCCATGAATGAGATGCAGCGCGCAGGGAGGCGAGCTGCGGCGCGCAGGCGTGCGGCTGCCCAATCGCCTCCGATGAACCCCGAGCGCACCGCAGCGCGTGCATGGGCGCAGCGGCGCGCAGGGAGGTGCGCCCCACGTGGTCTAGACTGGTTGTGAATGGGACTCGATAACCCACTGCACATCGTCATCCTCGTGGTGGTCCTGCTGCTGGTGTTCGGTGCCCGGCGGCTTCCCGAGATCGGCCGCTCGCTGGGCAGTGGGATGCGCGAGTTCAAGGACTCCATCAGCGGCGAGAGCAAGCCAACCCTGCCGCCTGCCGAACAGCCCCAGCCCCCGGCGGTGACCCCCGCCGCTGCGGCGCCTCCGCAAGCGGCTGCCCCGCAGCCCGCGGCGCCGGCCGAGCAGCAGTCCAATCCGTTCGGCTCCTAGCCGAGCCGGCGGCTCATCGACGGCTCGCCGTCTTGGCATCCACAGCCGCGCGCAGATCCTCGCTTGCGTAGTAGCGGAGGGTGCGCCCCTGACCGCGCTGCACCAGAAGGCCCACATCTAGCATCCTTCGGAAATCGGCGCTTGCGGTGGCGGGAGATATCTCGGCCTCCCTCCCGTAGAGCGCGCGGGTGGAGCCCCCCACAAGGCTCTGTTCGAGGGCAATGATCAGGCGCTCGGGCCAATTGCGCCGCTGCACAAGATCCTCCAGGTAGGACCATCTCTCGCGCGCGCCCTCGATCTGGACAAGTCGCCGACGAGCCTGCGAAAGGTGCGCCTCGATACAGAACGCCACCCACCCCGAGGCATCTCGATCCGGCAGATAGCGCTCGCCGTGCGCCTCCTGTAGCGCGGCATAGTAGGCGGGTGTGTTTTCGCCGAGGTACTCCTCGATCGAGCCGAACTCGGTCGAGACGAGCCCCTCGCGGGCGAGGATGAGCGACTGCAGGATGCGCGAGATGCGTCCGTTGCCATCGCGAAAAGGGTGGATCGAGACCACGTGCAGATGTGCCATCGCGGCACGCACGACGACGTGCTGGTCGAGATCGCCTTCCTGCAGCCAGGCGATCGTCTCGGCCATCAATGCGGGGACATCCTCTGCGTGGGGTCCCACATACAGCAGCCCGCCGTCGCTGCCGGTTATCCCGATCGGCCCCGCTCGCCACCGGCCGGGGCTCTCGCGCGGCTGGAAGTAGCAGGCTTCGAAGTGCAGATCGAGAATCACGCGATCGAGCCACCGGAAAGCCGGATCGTCGGACATCACCGCGACGTGGTCCATAGCGCGTCCGTAGCAGGCAACAGCCATCCGGTCCAGATCGCCGGGATTGGCCTGCTCCTCGCCCCCCACCAGCGCGAGTGCCTCCTCCCGGGAGACGTGGAAGCCCTCGATCCCCGTCGAGCTCTCCACCGAGGTGGCCTGGACGAGGCGACGCAGCGTTCCCATCCAGCGCGAGGGCCGGTGACTCTCCCGTCCGAGTGTGGTGCGCAGCTGGTCGAGCTCGGCGAGACGAGCCGCGAGATCGGGTGTGAGGGGAGGCGTGGGAAGCAGCACGTCCCCAGTATAGACGATTAGCCGTTTATACGTCTAATCGTTTAGACGATTAATCGTCTAACCCCTCTCATGAGGACGGTGAGGGCTCCTCCACCGCTCCCGGAAGCACCGCGGGGCGTGTCTCGCGCAGGAGCGTCGCGCCGCAGTGCCAGCAGAAGGCGGCGCCGCGGGAGTGCACCGAGCCGCAGGCGCGGCAGGTGCCGTGAATGCCCTCCTCGGCGGCCGCGAGCACGCGTTCGAGCTCGCCGAGCTGCGCGTCGGCCTCCTGCAGCTCCGCCGCCCGGCGTGCGAGCACATCGAGGCGGTAGTGGTCGCGGACGGCCATCTCGTAGGTGAGCCCGCCGAGGTCCCACGTGAGGCCGGCCACCTTTTCAGCCAGCTCCAGGCGCTCGCGGCGCAACTCCGCAAGGGAGCTGCCAAGGGCCGCGATGTGGGCTTCGGTGGGACGGCGCAACTCGGTCAACGTCCTCATCGTCGCCTCCCTCGCGTGTGATTGTCAAGTGTTTCGGTGGTCATTCGATGCTCGCGACTTCCGAGCCGCCGCCGATCGGCTTGCTCGCTTCGGCCTTGCTCGTCTGCTTGGGTGGCGGCGCGCCGCCCGTGGACAGCGAGCCGCCGTGGCTGAGTGCCTTTTCGACCGCCTTCACATGTTCCTTGCCGGTTGACTGGGCGAGCGTGTTCACCGTGGGGTTGGAGGCGTGCGCGGTGGGGGTCGTGGAGGTCTTTGCGCTGGGGGCCGCTGTGGTGGGCGTGCTCGCCGGCGCCACCGCCGCCGGTGCTGCTGCAGCCGGAGCTGCGGTGGCGGTGGGAAGCCCCTTGAGTTCCACCACCTGCTTGGTGGGCGCCACAGCGAGCGTCTTTGAGCCTCCGCCCGCCCAGTGGCCGAGCAGCAGCCCGATCAGCAGAGCCAGCAGCAGCACACCCAGTAGCGCGAACAGCGGTGTGTACTCGCGCAGGCGGTCTGCCACACCGGCGCCTCCATCCCGCGTGCCCCAGCCACCGCCGCCGACAGTTCCGTAGCCTCCCGGCGCCGCATTTGCGATCCGCAGCAGCGAAGCGGGCTGGGATCCCGCCTCGACCACCCCCGCCGCGGCTGCCTCGGCGTGGAGCACATCGAGGAACGGCAGCCGCGTGTCCGAGCGGGGGACGCCGCAGGAGAGGCAGTAGCGCTGATCCACTCCCAGCGGTGCGCCGCAGCCCGCGCAGGGCTCGCGCGCGAGCACCGTGGAGATGTCCTGACGGGAAGGCGGCACTGCGCCCGACGCACCGCCCGGCGCGCCTGCTGAAGGTGTCCGCGTGTGGGGGGGTTCTGTGCTCATCGGATCGTGCGCTCCTCTCTCACTGCGCCACAGTGGGGGCCGGGGTGAGTTCGATGTGGGCGCCCGCGGGGGAGCCCACGAAGTAGATGCGAAAGTTCACGGGGCGCGCCGATGGGGAGGCGGGCAGCGAGGGTACGAGCGCACGGCCCGCCGCCACCACGCGACCGCCGCGCAGCGCGACCGCAAAGACGGGCATGTTGTGGAGGGCAACACCGGAGCGGTTCACCACCGAGCCCGTCATATAGGGACCCGCGAGCGCTTCGCTGCCGAGACCCGTGACGCTCGCATGCACCGTCGAGGAGGCCACAAGCGCCACATGAGCCGCGTCGGCGCGACTGGATCCGGCGCCCGCGCCGGCGCCCCCACCCGCACTCCCGGCGCTCGCGGCGGATCCGCTGGAAGTTGCGGCGGACCCTCGGGACGCCCCGACGCGCACCTGCACCGAGGTGGGCGCACTCGCCAGCACCTGATCGTCCACCCACCATCCCTGCCGATGGGACCCCAACAGCGGCATAGCCTGCAGGGAAGGCTCGAGGCCCTGAGTGTCGTTGCGATACAACGAGGCCCCTTTCGCGCCAAGCACGTCGATCAGTACCGGCACATTCACCTGCGGGGCCGCGCCGTTGTTCGTGAGCTGCACCGCCGCGGCAACGCGGCCCGATCCCTTCACCAGCACCGCCCGGCCGACGTGCACCTGGCTGTTGGTGGCGCCCAATCCCACAGTGGTGGAGCCCGCGATCAACTTGGCGCCTTCGCGCCCCAGCTTGGCGCTTTCGCTCTCGGTGCTCTCGCAGGCGCTCATGCCCAACGCGAGCGCGCCGAAGACGGCGGTGGCGAGTACGCGCCTCATCCGAAGGCGCCCCTCGACGTACTCGCGCGTGCGCGGCTCGCGGGGCGTCGCGGAAGACCTGCTCGACCTCGCCGAGCTCCACGAGGTCGCCGAGGTACATGAACGCAACGCGATCGGCGACGCGGCGCGCCTGCTGGAGGTTGTGGGTGACGATCACGATCGCCAGATCCCTGCGCAGCTCGCCGATCAGCTGCTCGATCGCCGCCGTCGAGCGGGGATCGAGCGCAGAACAGGGCTCGTCCATCAGGAGCACCTCCGGCGCGAGCGCGATCGCGCGGGCGATGCATAGGCGCTGCTGCTGGCCGCCGGAGAGGCGCAGCGCAGGGCGGTTCAGATCGTCCTTCACCTCCTCATAGAGACCCGCGCGGCGCAACGCATCGATCACCTGCGGCTCGATCTCGCGCCGGCGCGGGCGCCTGCGCGACTGCTCGCGCAGCGCGAAGGCGACGTTGTCGAAGATCGACATCGGGAAGGGATTGGGCTGCTGGAAGACCATCGATACACGCGTGCGCAGCTCGGTATCGGGGAGCTCGTGGATCTCGCGCCCATCCAGCAGCACGCTGCCCCTGCGCGCGGCACCGGGCGTCAGCTCGGTGAGGCGGTTGAGCGTGCGCAGAAGCGTCGTCTTGCCGCAGCCGGAGGGGCCGATCAGCGCGAGCACCTCGCCCTGGTGCACCGACAGCGAGGCGTCCTTCACGGCGGCCTTCTCGCCATAGCGCACGTTCACGCCCTGCAGACGCAGGCGCTCGGGGCCACCCAACGCGGGACGGCGGCGCGGCTGGCCGTCTGTCTCGTCGGCGGGCGGCGGCACGGCGGTGGGCGGACGGTCGAGGACGATTCGCTTCACCGGGGGTAGCTCCTGCACGCTCTCCTGACCGCGTGGAGGCAGCGATTCGGGGCGGATCGACTCGAGCGAGCTCATCCGCCCAACCTCACCCGATCGCCGAAGCTCAGGCTGCCGCCCGCGGGGCCGCGCCGGGAGACGAAGCCGGCGACCGCGTTCAGCGCGAGCACCATCAGCAAAAGCACGAATGCGGCCGCGTAGGCCTTCTGAGGCGCGTTGCCCTCGCCGGCGGGGGAGTTGCTGTAGATGTAGGAAGTGAGCGTCGAGCCGGTCCCGCGCAGCACCCCGAGCCCCGGCGTCGAGCCCTGCGGTTCGATGCGCAGCGTCGCAGCCGAGCAGCAGAACACGATCGCGGTCGTGCCGATCACGCGGCCCATCCCCAGCGTGATTCCCGTGGCGATGTCGGGGCGCACGCCCGGAATCAGCACCCGGCGGATCGTCGCGATGCGCGTCTTGCCCAGCGCGAAGGCGGCCTCGCGCTGGTGCCCCGGCAGCGCCTCCAGGCCGTCGCGCGTGGCGAGGAACGCCAGCGGGATCGCCAGCAGCGAGACCGCCGACGCCCGCGGCGAGAAACGAGCGCCCGTAGACCCCTCCGCCGGTCGGCGGTGAAGGAGAGCGGCGCGAATAGTCCCAGCTGAAACAGCGCGAGGCCGAAGATCGCGATCACGATGTCGGGGGTGCCCGCGACGATCTCCACGCTCGACTCCACCGCGCGCGCGAGGATGCGGCCCACCCGCCCCTGTCCGTACTCCACGATCCACACCGCGCTGCAAACACCCACCGGGGTGGCGATCGCGTCCGATGACCACCAAAGGAGCGTTCCCAGCAGCGGATCGAGGAATGCCTCCGATCTGGCTCTGGTCGACTTCCGCGCGGGGACGTGTGAGCAGCAGACTGGGGCTCATGTACTCGAGGCCGCGCACCGCGAGATACAGCACGATCGCACCGGCGACGAGGCACAGCGTCGAGCCCGCTCGCCCACGCCAGCACGTAGACGATCCGGTCGCCCCAGCGCCAGCGAGCGCAGCGAGGAGCGCCGCCCGCGGCCTGCGCGGGAGGAGCGCGGTCGAAGGTGCTCATCGCAACCCCAGTGTAGCGGCGCAACGGCCGCTTCACCAGATAGGCGACCCGAGCGAAAGCACGAAGGCCGAGAACAGCAGAAGCAGCGCGAACGCATACACGCTGCTAGCGCACCGCCGGAGCGCTGAGCGCATCGGCGTTGTTGAGGATCGAGGCCGCCAAAGTGAGCAGGGGCTCAAACAGGAACGTCACCCCATCCCGGGCTTGGGAGTGAAGGCGTTGGAGCCCGAAACCATGCGAGCACACCGCCTCGCCCACCGCGCGCGCGCAGTGCAAACGCCGCCGCAGCCACGATCGCCGGGCGAATCGCGCGCAGGGACACCGCGAGGGTGGCGCGTAGCGGATTCACACCAAGCGCCACCGCACCTTCGCGCCAGCTCGCGGGGACCGAGCGCAGCGCGTCGGTTATCAGCGCCACCATGATCGGCGTGATCATCAGCGTGAGGATCGTCACCGCCACCGCCAGGCCGGTGCCGTCGAGCTGCACCACGTTGACTCACCGACGCTTCTCCGCGGGGGAGATCACATCGTTGCCAACGAAGGGCGCCAGCACGAGCACGCCCACCAGGCCGTAGATCACCGAGGGGACGCTCGCGAGCAGACGCACCACGGGGGTGAGCACACGCTGCACCGCCGCCGGAGCGAACTCGACAAGGAAGATCGCCGCGAGCAGCGCGAACACCAGGCCGAAGCAGAGTGCCAGCGCGGTGGTGAGGAGCGTGCCGTAGATCAACGGCCAAGCGCGCAGGTGATAGGCCGAGGCCGGCGGGTGGGGGCCGGTGTAGAGCATGTTTCCGATCTGGTGTTCAGGGTTACCCCCCGCACCGAGCCAGGAGAAGCCTTTGTGCGCGAACGCCGGCCACGCGCGCACCGCCACGAAGACGACCATCAGCACGACGCGACGCCCACCGAGCAGGCCACCGCGCCGAGCACCCACTCGGCACGGCGGTCCGACCAGGGACGGCGCAGACGCTCCAGCAGCGACGGACGCCGTGGCCCGGAGCCACCGGCCCCTCCGACGCCCGCTTCAGGCGCAGTAGAGACCGGCGATGTGCTCGGGGTACGTCCGTGACTGTCGCGCAACACCGGCATCCTCAGTGCAGCGGCAGCCAGGCCGTGGAGATGATCTTGCGCGCGAGCGGACTCGCCTGGATCCAACCGATGAACGCCTTCCCGGCGCCCTCGCCGGACCGCGGGTGACCTCATAGAAGTGGGCCACGCCCGGGTACTGGCCGGAGGCGGCGTTGGCCACCGAGCAGCCCACTCCCCCGAAGCCCACCGGGTTCACGCCCTTCAGCGCGAAGTAGTCGGAGAGGAAGCCGATCGCGTTGGGGTCGCTCTTGCACCTTCTGCTGAAGCAGACCCTCAGAGGGCTCCTGCGCGGCAATCGAGGAGACCGTCTTGTTGCCCAGGAGCAGCTGCTGGAAGGTCGTGAGGACCCCCGCCGCCGAGGTGCGACTGATGAGATCGATTGTGCCGTGCGCGCTCGCGCCGGGCACCTGGCTCCATTCGCGCACCTTGCCCGTGAAGATCGCCTGCGCCTGGGCCTGGGTGAGGTTTGCGAGGGGATTGGACTTGTTGGTGACGACGCAAACGAAGTACTTGGCGATCGGGTAGAAGTTCAGGCCGGGAGGATCGCTGGGGAGAGGGTCGCGCGATACGTCGGCCATGCTCACGCGGCCCGCGGCGACGTCGGCGATCCCGACGTTGGCGCCGCCCTGGGCGATCTTGAACTTGACCTTGTGCGGGTGGGTCTTCACGTACTTCTGGGCGAGCAGCGTCACCAGCGGGGCAGATGCGGTGGCACCGCTGATCGTGATCACGCTCGCCGCCAGGGCGGCCACAGGGGCCAGGATCCCTATGACACCCGACAGCGTGAGGGCGGCCGAGAGACGGCGAATTCGCTTCATGGACATCGCTCCATTCCGAGTATTGACAGCGTCTAGGGGCAGACCGTAACATATTTCGCATAAAGATGATCGACTTTAGGATTTTTATGAAGAACTGCGCTACGCTCCCCGCCCCGACAGATGTCCATGCCATGAGCGAACCCCTCCCCTCCTCCCCTTCCAAACCCGAGAAGGCCGGCCCCCGGCTGCCCTCGATCAGAGCGAGCGGCGCCCTGGCGGCGGTGCTCTTCGCCGCCGGCATCGCGCTGGGCGCCGCGATCGGCCCGGCGCCCCAGAGCTCGCTGGCGGGGCCGCTCCCCACCAGAACGCTGCTCTCGGCGGTGCTGCCCGCGGTGCTCGCGGCGCAGAACTCCGCGCACGTGGGCGCCACGGCGCCCTCGACGCCGCCCCAGAAGGCAGCTCCCTCGGCTTCCGCGCTCGGCTCCGCACCGACCTCGACGCCAGTGTCTCTCTCTGCCACCTCCGTGCCACACGTACCCACCTCCACACCGGCTTCTACGCCCCCCTCAACGACCACGTCCATCTCGACCCCGTCGCTCACAGTGACCGCAACCAGCCCTCATAGGGCCATACCCAAACCAACAAAGACCAAGGACGCACCGTTGCGCAAGCCCCACTCCCCCCTACGTCGATCGGCCCGGAAGCTGGTGCGCGTGACGCCCGTGGTCACGATGCTGATGCTGCCGGCCACCGTGCCCAGCCAGGCCGCGGAAACCAACCCCAACAACTACCAGTGCACAGGTCACATCGCAGCGGGCAAGCCCGAAGAAGGCTCGAGCGAACAGCAGGTGGCGTACACGATTGCCTGCAGCGGCCCGATCAGCGGCTACGCGATCCAGACCGGGGCGGTGCAGAGCACCGGCTTTGAAAGCGCGCCGCTCGTGAACAACGAAAAGGGGGAAGCCATCACCACCGCCTCCTTCTCCTGCAACGGCGAAATCCCCGGCTTCGGCTTCGACTGCGTCGGAAACACGACAGCCGCATTTCAGATCGTCACCGGTCAGTTCGCGATCGGCTCGCCCCTGTGCGCTGTGCCGCGCGTGGATCCGAAGCTGATCGTCACCTATGCGTACCTGAACGAAAAGAAGGTCATCACGCAGGCGATCTCCGGCCCGTTCGATCTCGGCCGCCCGCACGGCTGCCCCGCCGCGGCGAAGACCAGCGCCAAGAAGGGCAAGCACGCAGGTCACGGCAAGGGCAAGAGCGCAGACGGAAAGAAGGGCAAGAAAAAGAATTAAGGAAGGGAGGGTCGCGCCGCGAACCTGTCCCGGTGAGGTGTTCGAACACCGCCGGGATGGGTTTGGGCGCGGTAGGCCGCGCAACTCGCATCCCCGCCTAGCATCCTTCCGTCCAGCAGGGGAGTCCCTCGGGCGCCGAGAGAGACGCTTGCTCGTCGTCCAAGGCACACACCTACGAAGGGCCGCCGCCGAACAGCGCGCGAAAGGTGGCTAAAGCGGCGGGACCTGATTGTTGACCTGTGTTCCGTGGTACAGGTGGTCGTGGTCCCTGCAGGAGGACGGGAAGCCGAATTGGACGCTGTCGCTACGCACGCCGTTGTAGCTGGCGAACAGGGTCGCGCGTCCGATGGTTCCGACTCTACATTTCGGATCGTTGCTGGCTCGCACACGGACCCTGATCTTCATGATGTTTCCGGGGAAATCCCACATCACCGCGTGGTGGGATTGGTAGACGAGGTGGCGTTCGACCGTCATAGTGATCGAACGAGTTGGCTGGTTTCGGAGGTGGTCTTCCTGGCAGAGGATCCCGGAGACGGTGTGCGCTTCCAGATTGATTTCGCCGTGGCCGCGGGCGAAGCTGCCGGTGGCCCCTGTGATCGGTGCACCCGTGTGGAAGCCCCATGGCGGAATCCCGTAGACGATCGGGACCTGGCCGCAGCCGGGCGAATACCCAACGGCCTGACCGGCCATGCCGATGAACGCAAGCAGCGATGTGAGCCCTGCAAGCATGATTCCAATGCGTCGCATGATCTCCTCGCTCAACGTACACGCCCCTTGGAGGGCCCCTGGTCCGGTCTATCGGATCGCAAGCGGCTTGGGCTGAGGCGTCAACGACATAATCGGCGGAATGTGTCGGTGTCTACCGATTTGTTGAGCCCTACACCAAACTCGTAGTCATCCGCTCGACCTCGGCGATCGAGGTCTGCCCGGCGCGCACCTTTTCCATGCCATCGTCGTGCAGCCTGCGCATCCCCTGGGAGACGGCGGTGGCGGTGATCTCATCCACCGAGGCGTGCGCGAGGATCTGCGCGCGGATCTGCTCGCTCACCGACATCACCTCATAGAGGCCCACGCGACCGCGGTAGCCGGAGTTGCCGCAGCGCGAGCAGCCCACCGCCTCGTAGGGCTGGATGCCCGAGAGCCCGTACTCCTCGAGCACCGCCTCGGGGAGGTTCGCGGGGCGCTTGCAGTGCGGGCACAGCATTCGCACGAGCCGCTGCGCCACCACGCAATCCACTGAGGAGGAGACGAGGAACGGCTCGATGCCCATATCGATCAGACGGCTCAGCGCGCTGGGGGCGTCGCGGGTGTGCAGCGTGGAGAGCACAAGGTGGCCCGTAAGCGCCGCCTCAACCGCGATGTGAGCGGTCTCGCGGTCGCGGATCTCGCCCACCATGATCACATCGGGGTCCGCCCGCAGCATCGAGCGAAGGCCCGTCTCGAAGGTCACCCCGGCCTTCATCGCCACCTGCATCTGCTTGACCCCCGCGATGCGCGACTCCACGGGGTCCTCGATCGTGAGGATCGAGCGCGCACCGTCGTTGAGCACGTTCACGGCCGCATACAGCGTCGTGGACTTGCCCGAGCCCGTCGGGCCCGTCACCAGCACGGCGCCGTGGGGGCGGCCGATCGCAGTGGCAAAGCGCTCCTGTTCGACGGGCTGCATCCCCAGCGACTCGAGGTTCTGCACCACGACACCCTTATCGAGGATGCGCATCACCGCACCCTCGCCGTGCACCAGCGGCAGCGTTACGACGCGCACATCGATGCGACGGCCTTCCACCGTGAGCGCCAGGCGCCCATCCTGGGGCACGCGCCGCTCGGAGATGTCGAGGTCGGCCATGATCTTGATGCGCGAGACCATCCCGAGGGCCATCTTGCGCCGGATCGTCGCCGCGGGAAAGAGCACACCGTCGATCCGAAACAGCACGCGCATGTCGCCCTCTTCGGGGTTCACGTGGATATCCGAGGCCCCCTGCTGCACCGCCTGGGCCATGATCGAGTGCACCAGCTTGATGACGGGCGCGTCCTGATCGGCTTCTTCGGCCATCGTCTCGGCGGCCGTGTCCTGCTCGTCCTCCACGATGTCCTCGATCGAGACCTGCATCTGACCGAGCCGCGTGGCCAGCAGCTTCACGTCCTCCGCCGAGGCCGCCGCGGGGCGCACCCGCCGGTTGGTGATCATCGCGATGTCGTCGATCGTGAGGATGTTCGTGGGGTCGGCCATCGCCAATAGCAGCGCGCCGTCATCCATGAAGCCCACCGGCACCGCCTGATAGCGCTTGATCGCCTCCGCGTTGAGGAGGTTCACGGCGCCCATATCGAGCTCGTGCGTGGAGAGGTCCACGTAGTCGAGGCCAAAGCGCTCGGCCACCACGCGCGCGAGCTGATCCTGGCGCAGGATGCCCTGCTCCACGAGCACCTGCCCTGTGGGCTTGCGCTGCGCGCGCGCCACGTTCACGGCCTCCTCCACGGCATCGCGCTCGGCGAAGCCGAGGTCCACAACCACCTCGCCGATCAGGCGACCCGGACGCACAGGGCGCATCGGCGCGCCGAGTCCGGCGCCCGCGCCGATCTCGCCGCCGGGGACATCGAGTCCGCCGCCGAGGGCGTGGCCCGGAACGTCGAGCCCGCCGGAGGGAATCGTGGCATCGGAGGCGTCCATGCTCATACCCGGTAGAGCCACGTCCTGCGCGTCGACCGCCGGGCGCTCGAGCGTGGCTATCGCCGTGGGGGACTCGAGCATTGCCGGCTCCGCAGCCTGAGCCGCCGCGGGAGGCGCCACCTCCGTGGGCACGACCGGCTCAGACAAAACCGTCTGCTGAGGGGTCGGCTCGGGCGAGACAGCCTGCTCAGAGGCTGGCTGGGGAGCACTTGCCGCGGACTCGGTGGAGTCCGGCGCAGGGGCCTCTTCTGCGACCGCCGTTCGGGCTTGTCGGCGTCGAAACCAACTCATCAACCTCTAATCGGCATCCCCGCTCAAGCACTTGAAGGCAGACTGGCGCCGTCCCGCTCAGGCACTCGGAGGAAGGCTGTGCTCGAACGCGCTCTTGAGGTGCGCATCGAGCGCATTGAGGCGCTGCAGCGCAATCGCCTCGCCCGTCGCCGGGCGCTGCCCACCGCCCTCGGATCCATGATGGGCGATCACACAGTGCTCGAGTGCCAGCCTCCGCTCCGCGCCGATGGTCGCGGGCATGTGCTCCCCCAGCAGGCGCAATCCCAACTCGATGTGGCCGAGCAGTCGCCCCTCCTCGCCGCGCGCGATCTCCGCGCCGTAGGTGAACTCGCGCGTCTTTCCCAGATCGTGCACGATCGCCGCGGTGAGCAGCAGGTCGCGATCGAGACGCTGGTGCACAGTGCACAGCTCGAGCGCCATGCTCGCCACCGCCACGGTGTGCTCCAGGAGCCCTCCCAGATAGGCGTGGTGGGAAGGGCCGCTCCCTCCGCGCGCACCCGATCCACTCCCCCCGCCTGCCACCCCGCGCGGGATCGAGCACGGCGCGCGGCGCAGCTCGGCGCGCAACTCTTCATCCCCGAACAAATGCTCCAACAGCTGGCGCAGCCCCGCGTCGTATACCTCGCGCGCGAGGTGTTCGAGAAAGCCCTCCAGCTCCTCCAGATCGCGGTGAGCCACGGGGAGGAAGGCCGCTGGATCGGCCTGACCCGCCTCCGCGGGCGCGATCGCGTGCAGCTCGATCTGGGGCTCATCGCGGAAGCTCTCCACGCGCCCCCTCACCCTCACCAGCTCCCCCCGCTCGAAGCGCCCCGCGAGCAGATCGGCGTCGCGGAAGGCGCGCGCAAGGATGGTGCCGGTGCGATCGCGCAACTCCACCGTGAGGTAGGGAGCGCCCGTCTTGGATAGCAGGCGCTCCTTGCGCGCGCACGCGAACACCCCATCGACCTCCTCGCCCACACGCAACGTGGCGATGGTGATCGAAGAAAGCGAGGGATCGTCCTTAGTTGGAGCGCTCATCCGTTCATGATGTACGGTGGTTCGGATGCAGCCCCTCATTTGGGAGCACCGTCCATCCGGGCTGAGGGCCCCGGCGATGGTGTGTGCCTTCCAGGGCTGGAACGACGCCGGCGACGCCGCCTCCAGCGCCGTTGCCTTCATGAGCAGCGCGCTCGAGGCCAAGCGCTTTGCGCATGTGGACAACGAGGAGTTCTACGACTTCCAAGCCAACCGGCCCCGCATCCGCATCGGCGAGGGGGGCAAGCGCCAGATCGATTGGCCCTCCGTGGAGATATTCGAGGCGAGCGTCCCCCGCGCCCAGCGCGACCTCGTGTTCGTGCAGGGAACCGAGCCCTCGCTGCGCTGGCGCGCCTTCAGCTCGCTGATCGTCGAGCTCGCGGAGGCGCTCGGCGTGCAGATGGTGATCACCCTCGGCGCGCTTCTCGCGGACGTGCCCCACACGCGCCCGGTGGCGATGACCGGATTCGCCTCAGACCCCGCGCTGCTGGAGCGATTGGGCGCCTCCAACCCCGGCAGCTATGAGGGGCCCACGGGAATCGTGGGCGTGCTGCACAGCATCGCCGCCGATGCCGGCTTGCCCTCGATGAGCCTCTGGGCGAGCATCCCGCACTACGTCGCCGCGGCCCCCAGCCCCAAGGCCGCGCTGGCGCTGGTGCGCCGGCTGGAAAGCCTCGTGGGGGTCTCCGTGGACGCCTCGGAGCTGGAGGAGGCCTCGCTCACCTACGAGCGCCAGGTGGGTCTCGCGGTATCCAGCGACCCCGATGTGCAGGCCTTCGTGGAACGCCTCGAGCGCGACGCCGACAACGACGAGGAGCCCCTCACGCCCGAGGATCTCCCCTCGGGCGATCTGATCGCCAGCGAGTTCCAGCGCTTCCTGCGCCAGCGCGGCGGGCAGGGTGGGTCAAAGGGGCCGTAGGGGTTTGGCGTTCGCCCTCCTCAGCGCTCAGCCACGGGACAGAGAATGCGGTAGTCGCACATCCCGCACACCGCCTCCCCGGGCGTGGGCTCGAAGCGCTGCTGCATGATGCCCTCGCCCACCTCCATCACCGTCTCCTTGATCCACTCCGACTCCGCATCGCCCGCCGCGCGCGGGGGCACGGGCGCCTTGAGATCGTCGAGCACGTAGTAGTAGGCCTGCCGCGGCGCCACCAATCCCCAATCCTCGCGTGCGCCCAGCGCATACAGGGATAGCTGGATGTCCTCGCCGAGCTGCTCGCTCGTGCGCGGGCGGCCCGTCTTGTAGTCGATCAGCTCGTACTCCCCCGTGGGGAGACGATCGATGCGATCCACACGGCCCCGCACCCTATGGGGGCCGAGCGTGAAGGAGAAGGAGCGCTCATACCACACCGGCTCGCCATCCTCCTCCTGCAAGCGCTCGTGGTAGCGCGTGAGCGCCAAGCGGGCCTTCTCATAGAGCTCGCGCTCGTGCTCTCCATCGCCGAAGCCGCCACGGCGCCAGGCGTTCGCGAGCAGCTCCATCATCTGCGCGAGGGTGCCTGCCTGCGAGTCGTGGTAGCGCTCGAGCACCTGGTGCACCACGATCCCAAAGCGCTGGTGGATGGTCTGCTCGGTGGGGATACGCAGTACGCGCGTGTACTTGTAGCGCAGCGGACAGCTCCGATAGGTCTCAACATCCGAGGCCGAGAGCACTAGACCCTGCCCCATGCGCGGTAGAAACGGCTGCAGCGAGGGCTCCTCGCCGGCCGCGAAGGCGCGCACGCAACCCCGCGCAACACCCTCGCCGCCACCACCAGACGCACCCTCTTCGTCCGCTTCCTCGAGGTCGCGCCGCTCGGCCTCGAGCAGCGCCGCATCCAGCGGCGAGCTCTGCAGGATCTCACGCTGCATCGACGTAGCCGCCGCCAGGAGGCGCGCGTTGATATCCGGCAGCGCCTCCTCCACGCTCTGCCCCGCTGGGCGCTCGAGCAGCGCCGTGAGCTTCACCAGCTCCAGATAGCGCGCCACGCCGTGGGAGACATCCAAGTCGGTATCGAGGCGCATCTCCGAGAGGCGCCCCGCGATGCGCGTTACATCGCCGAGCACTTCCTCGCGCAGCACCCGCAGCGTCGCCTGCAGGCGCTCGGTGGGGCCCGAGGGCTCCTCCTCGCCGCGATCCTGGCGCTCGGCGCCAAGCACCACGCGCGCGAACAGATCCGGGCGCCCCGCCTCCAGCGCCAGTGTCGCGCCCTTGTGCAATTGCAAGAAGCGCTGGATCCGCTCGCGCGCCTGCGGGGGCATCTGCGGGGACTCGATCGCCGCGCTCAGCGCCGCAACCATATCCAGGCTTCGCCGGCGGGCGATCTGGATCACCCGCACCAGATCCACCTGGCGCAGCTCGATCGGCGGGCGCACGAGCGCACGCGACACCGCCGCCGCGTCCTGCGGATCGCTCAAGAGGCGCATCCAGGCCATCACATCGCGCACCTCCGCGCGCTCGGAGAACCCCGCGCTCGCCTTCTCGCTGGGCCTGAGGCTCACCTCGGAGGGGCGTTCGAGCGAGACGGACACGCAGCACAGGATATGCGCCCTGCCGTTGCGCGCCCCCTCCTCTTCCCGTGGATCGGGATCGATCCGGCTGCAGCAGCCGCGCTGCTCCCCACTACGCAACCCCGCGCGGGCGGCCCTGTGCCGCCCCTTCAAATGATCGAGCTCATGAGGGCTACGCTCTAACGATGGATCTCATCGATTGGGCCACCGCACAGCGGGTGGGGGAGTTCCTCGCCGGCTCCCCGCCGCGCGGGGGCGTGCGCGCGGAGAGCATCCAGCCCCTCGCCCACGATTTCGCCCTCCGCGTGAGCGATTACGCGGGGCTTGCGCTCCCCGCATCGCTCCCTCCACTGGAGACCGTCGATCGCCCCGCGTGGATCGCCGCCAACCTCGGCACGATGCGCCCGCTGCTCGAGCGCATCACCAAGCGTCTGGAGGAGGACTCGCAGGGGTCCTCCAAGCGTCGCCAGGGGTGGGCGCTGGGGCTCCCCGAGGCCGCGCGCGTCGCCTCGGGGATGCTCATCGGCGCACAGGTGGGCGCGCTCACCGGGATGCTCTCCCAGCGCGTGCTCGGCCAGTACGACCTCGCGCTGCTCGACGCCTCGGTAACCCCCCGCCTGCTGCTCGTGGCGCCCAACCTCTCGCAGGCCGCGAGCACTCTGCGCGTCGATGAGCGCGAGCTCGTCTCCTGGGTGACGATCCACGAGGTCACCCACGCGGTGCAGTTCTCCGGCGCGCCCTGGCTGCGCGAGCACCTCGCGGGGCTGCTCGAGGAGCTCCTCGATGGGCTGCAGGCAAAGGTCTCGCTCAGCCAGCTCCTGCGGCTACCCGATCCCAGCGACGTGCGCGGGCTCGTGGAGCGCCTGCGCCACGGCGAGCTCATGCGCCTCACGCTCGGCGAGGAGCGCTGGGGGCTGGTGGAGCGTATGCAGGCCACGATGTCGCTCGTGGAGGGGCACGCCGAGCACGTGATGGATGCCGTGGGCGTCGAGCTGCTGCCATCGCTTCCGCGCCTTCGCGCCGCGATGAACCACCGCCGCGAGGCGCGGGGGCTGCCCTGGCGCGTGCTCGAGCGCCTCCTCGGCCTCGAGCTCAAGCTCCGCCAGTACGAGAACGGGAGGCGCTTCTGCGACGCCATCGTCGCCGCCGGCGGGCCGCCCGCGCTGGCGCGTGCCTGGAGCGGCCCTGAGATGCTCCCCACCGCAGCCGAGCTCGAGGCGCCCGAGCTGTGGCTCGCGCGCAGCGCCGCCTGAGCCTCTCTGTGCATTCGCGGACATAACGCCGCGCGGCGATCCAGCGCCTCATAGGGAAGGCCGGGCCACATGTGGCCCGGCCCCGGACCGTACATGTACGGTCCGGCTGGGCGGCACATGTGCCGCCCAGAACAACTTGGAAGTGGCGGGTGTCTTCAGACGCTCAGCCCATCAAGCCGAACATCTCCCGTTCCGCTCCCGCCGAACACATGTTCCGCTTGTTACAAGCTCCGGCCATTCAAATCCAGAGTTCACAGGGGGTTTACTTCCTGTTAGGCTTTGGGTGTAACGATCCACCGCACACCGGGTACAAACAGGTGTTCGATGACTTCGTACCCACTCCTCGCGTGCGAGGAAAAGGAGATTCACACCACATGGCCACCGCCAACACAACTTCCCCCAGCACCAGCAAGGCCGCCAAGCCGGCCGCCAAGCGCACCGCCCCCCGTGCCAAGAGCACAGCCTCGACGAGCGCACGCACCACGCAGACCCGATCCGCACGCCCCACGCCCGGTTACGCCGAGCGCGCCGTGCTGATTCCCGTTGGCGCCGCCCTCATCGCCCGCGAAAAGGTCGTTGAGAGCGTCAACGACACCCTCTCTACCTACTCGAGCCCCTCCAAGGCGCAGTCCAAGCTCAACACCCAGCTGGGCAAGTTCGAGCGTCGCGGCCTCACCGCCCGCAATCGCCTCGAGCGCGAGGTGCGCAAGACCCGCACCCGCGTGGAGCGCGAACTGCGCCAGCGCCGCCGCGATGGCTCGGAGCTCGTGGAGAGCATCCAGGAGCGCGTGCTCAACCTGGTCTGATCCCCCCACTTCCCCCACTCCGGGCCGGAGACCTGGAGCGGGAGAGTCTGTCGGCCTCATATCCCGCCGGCGGAAGAAGGACCCTCTCCTCCCTCAGCCGGCGAGGCGGCCCCCCAGCCGCCTCGCCGGCGCTTTTTGACCGTCGTGGGACCCAGGCGGACGCCGGGTCGTGAGGGGCCCGACTGGCGCCAGTGTCATAGACGGCGGCGACATATTTTGAGCGACACGCGCCAGGAAGCCCAGCGGGCGCGCCCTTCGAACCGGCAAGCACGCCGGGGTTTGCGAGAATGCGAGCGATGACCAACAAAGACGAGATCCTCGAGGCGCTGAAGGTCGTCATCGACCCCGAGCTGCGGCGCTCCATCGTGGAGCTCGACATGGTGCGCTCGATCGAGCTCGGCGCCAATGGCGTGGTGGATGTCACCGTCTCGCTCACCACCGCGGGCTGCCCCGTGCGCAGCCACTTCCAGACCTCCGTCGCGCAGGCCGTCTCCGCGCTCGAGGGCGTGGAGCACGTGAACGTCTACTTCGATGTCCTCACCGACACCCAGAAGGCCGCCCTGCAGCAGAAGCTCGGCGGCGGGAGCCTCCCCGATGGCTCGCTCGCGCAGGTGAGCAACGTCCTCTGCATCGGCTCGGGCAAGGGCGGCGTGGGCAAGTCCACGCTCACCTCCAACCTCGCCGCGGCCCTCCACGCCGATGGCAAGCGCGTGGGGGTGCTCGACGCCGACGTGTGGGGCTACTCGATCCCGCGCATGTTCGGGCTCGGCGCCACGCGCCCCCCCGTCTCCGCCGAGCGCAAGATCCTCCCCCTGGAGGCCCACGGCGTGAAGGTGATGTCGATCGGCTTCTTCCTCGAGGAGGACGCCGCGGTGGTGTGGCGCGGGCCGATGCTCCACAAGGCCCTCTCGCAGTTCCTCAAGGATGTCGATTGGGGCGTCCTCGACTACCTCCTCATCGACCTCCCCCCCGGCACGGGCGATGTCTCGATGACGCTCGCGCAGCTCCTCCCGCAGGCGCAGTTCGTGATCGTAACCACCCCCCAGCCCACCGCCCAGAGGGTTGCGCGGCGCGCCGCCGAGATGGCACACAAGGTCTCCCTGGAGATCGGCGGCGTGATCGAGAACATGTCCGGCTTCACGGCCCCCACCGGCGAGCGCTACACGATCTTCGGCGAGGGCGGCGGGCAGGAGCTGGCGGATGAGCTCGACGTGCCCCTATTGGGCAAGGTGCCCCTCACGATGCCCCTTCGCGAACACGCCGACAGCGGCGCACCGCTCGTGCTCGAAGACCCCGATGACCCCGCCGCGCAGGCCATCCGTCAGGCCGCGCGGGGAATCATCGCGATGACGCCCCTCTCGCTGCCCGTACTGCCAACCCTGGATTCAATGCCCGCGGCGCCTGTAGCGCCGACACCCCCAGCGAGCCCAAAGCCCGCCGGGATGTCACTACCTATGGCCTGAAGCTGCGCGCGCTGAGACGGCCGAGGGCCAAGCTGAGCAAGGACGCAGCGAGCGCAGCGTGCCGAAGCCGGGAGACACTCGCTTCGCTCGCATCCCCGTTTCGGCCAGCACGTAAGCGAGTGAGGACGCCGCTCAGCGCCGGCCATCGGTCGTCTCAGCTACTTACTGTTCGCGAAGTACTCGGCGTTGATGGGGGCGTACTTGCGCCACTCCTCGGGGAGCTGATCCTCGGCGAAGCAGGCATCCACCGGACATGCCTCCACGCAGGCATCGCAGTCGATGCACTCCTCCGGGTCGATGTAGAGCATCTCCGCGGCGTCATAGCCGGGCTCGTCGGGCGTGGGGTGGATGCAGTCCACGGGGCACACCTCAACACAAGAGTTGTCCTTCGTGCCAATGCACGGCTCAGCGATCACGTAGGCCATTCGGTTCCTTCTGCGGTCGGTTTGGTCGTCTTCCCAGGGGGAGCAGCGAATATTAGCGGCGTCCCCCCCTCGCCCGGGGAGTCCGTTAGGTTTGACGGATGCTCCTCCTCACCGGCGCCACCGGCCTCGTGGGCTCCGCGCTGCTGCGCCGCCTGCTCGCCGAAGGCGCCCCTGTGCGCTGCCTCGTGCGCGATCCGCGGCGCCTGGGCACGCAGCGCGTGCGTGTGCAGATCGCCCTCGGCGACCTCACCGACCCGCCCTCCTTTCGCAACGCCCTGCGCGGCGTGCACACCGTCGTGCACCTCGCGGCCTCGATCCGCGACCAGCCGCGTGGGTCGATCGAGGAGCTCAACGGGATCGCCACCTGGCGGATGGTCGAGGCCGCACAGCGCGCCGGCGTGCAGCGCTTCGTCTTCTTCTCCGTTCTGGGCGCCTCCACCCACCACCGTGCGCGCTTCTTCAGGGCCAAGGCCCTCGCCGAGGAGGCAGTGCGCGAGAGCGAGATGCACTCGATCGTCTTCGCTCCCTCGATCGTCTACGCCCCCGGGGATCCCTGGCTCACGCTGCTCGAACGCCTCGCGCTGCTGCCGGTGGTTCCCCTCTCCGGTCGGGGTCGGGCCCTCTATCAGCCGATCTGGGCCGAGGATGTCGCCGGCTGCGTGATCGCCGCGCTGGGTGAGCGCAGCAGCGGGGGCCGGCACGGCACGGGAACCACAGGCGTCATCTCGCGCGAGATGACCGCCAACGGCGACTCCCCCGAGCGGTTGGAGCTGGCGGGACCCGAGACGCTCAGCTACAACGACATCGTGCGCCTTGTGCTGCGCTCGCTGGGGCGCCGCCGGCCGCTTCTACATGTGCCCACGCCGATGGTCTCGCGCACCTTGCGCCTACTCGAGGCCACCACCGGTCCGCGTGCCTTCGCCACCTGGGACGAGGCCGAGCTGATGGAGATATCGATGGTCTCCTCACGCGGCGCCGCCGACGCCGAACGCCTCAGCGTCAAGCCCGAGCCAATGCGCGCGATCCTGGCTCCGGCGTAGGCCCCTCAGGAAACTGGCGGGCGACGATCCGACCACGGATGCACGGCTTCCAGCTGCCCTGCGAGCGCGAGCAGTCCCGCCTCGCCGGCTGGGCGTCCCACCAGCTGCACACCCAGCGGCAGGCCGTCCTCGCCCTCAAACAGCGGCACCGAGATTCCCGGCTGGCCGGAGGCGTTGAAGATCGGCGTGAAGGGCGTGAAGAGACCTGAGCGCGTAAAGGTCTGCATCGGCTCGGGCACCCCTGTGTCGAGCGTGCCCAGCGGCAGTGGGCGCTCGGCGAGCGCGGGGGTGAGGAGCACGTCGTAGGGCTCCAGGAAGGCCACCAGCTGGCGCGTGAAGCTCTCCAGCTGAAAGGTCATCGCCATTCCCTGCACCGAATTGAGGTGCTGGCTCATCGAGAAGATCGCCCAGCTCATCGGCTCCATGTCCGCTGCCGTGGGCTCCTTCCCTGCGACCACTCCCGAGTAGGCGATCGAGAGGGCGATGTGGAGCGAGAAGACGCCCCCGAACAGCTCGCTCACGCCCTCCACCTGCCATGGTGGATCGACCTCCTCCACGGTATGCCCCAACGAGCGCAGCAGCTCGGACGCATCGGACACCGCCTTCGCGCAGATCGGGTCCACGACCGCGTCGGCGACCGGCGGCAGTGTGGTCGCGGCAATGCGTAGGGCCCTTGGCTGGCGGCCGGCGGCGACAGCGAAGGGCTCGGCCGGCGGCGGCGCCCAGGAGGCGTCTCCCACCTCGTAGCCCGCGAGCACATCGAGGATCGCCGCGGTGTCGCTCACGCTGCGCGTGAGCATCCCATCGATCCCCAGCAGCGACTCGCCCAACTCAGGGGCCGCCGAGATGCGCCCGCGCTGGGGCTTCAGGCCCACGAGGCCACAGCAGGCCGCCGGTATCCGGATCGAGCCGCCCCCATCGTTGCCGTGCGCCACCGGCACCATCCCGCTCGCAACGGCCGCCGCAGAGCCGCCCGAGGAGCCCCCCGGTGTGCGCTGCAAATCCCACGGATTGCGCGTGGGGCCAAACACGCGCGCCTCGCTCACCGGCAGGATCCCGTACTCCGGCAGCGTCGTCGTGCCCACCACGATGAACCCCGCATCCTTCAGGCGTCGCGTGACGTTGTGGTCGTAATCGGCCACATGCGCCTCCATCAGCGAGCACCCATAGGTGAGTCGCAGGCCGCTCACCGGCCGGTTGTTCTTGATCGCCACCGGCACTCCCGCGAAGGGGCGCTCATCGCCGGGGCGCACCCCCTCGGCCGCCGCGAGCGCGCGCTCGCCATCGACATCCACGAAGGCGTTCAGCCGCGGGTTGAGCTCCTCGATGCGCTCCAGCGAGAGCGCCACAAGCTCTTTCGCCGAGACCTCGCCCGCGCGCACCATGCCCGCGAGCTCGCCTGCTGAACGGAACATGAGATCGCTATCCGACATGGCTCCTCCTCCGGTTCCCGAAACGGTCATCATATGGGTCAGCCCACAAGGCGCCACCCCGTCAAGCAGCGAGCCTAGAGGGTGGCGCAGGCGGCCGGAGGCCGCCGAGCCGGGCCCCTCTTTATCTCAGTCAGAAAGCGAGTGCCATGAGCGAGGTTCAGACAGCACCCCCAGTACCAGAGGTCCAGTCGGGCCTCGAAGGCGTCGTCGCCTTCGCCACCACGATCGCCGAGCCCGATCGCGCCGGAGGCGCGCTGCGCTACCGCGGCGTGGACATCGAGGATCTCGTGGGCTCGGTCCCCTATGAGCAGGTGTGGGGCCTGCTCGTGGACGGCCACCTCAAACCGGGCCTCCCGCCCGCCGAACCGCACGCGCTCACGGTGCGCTCGGGCGACCACCGCGTGGACGTGCAGGCGGCGCTCGCGATGCTCGCCCCCGAGTGGGGCTTCGGGCAGCTGATCGACATCTCCGACGAGCAGGCGCGCGAGCACCTCGCGCGGGCCTCCGTGATGGCGCTCTCCTTCGTCGCTCAGTCCGCCCGCGGCAGCGGGCAGCCCCCCGTCTCCCAGGAGCAGGTCGACAACGGCAGCTCAATCGCCGAACGCTTCCTCATCCGCTGGCGCGGCGAGGCCAACCCCGACCACGTGAAGGCGATCGACGCCTACTGGATCTCCGCCGCCGAGCACGGCATGAACGCCTCCACCTTCACCGCCCGCGTCGTGGCCTCCACCGGCGCCGACATCGCCGCGGCCCTCTCCGCTGCCGTGGCGCCTCTCCGGGCCCGCTGCACGGCGGAGCGCCCTCGCGGGTGCTGAAGATGCTCGACGAAGTGGAACGAACAGGGGACGCCGAGCGCTGGGTCAAGGACGCGATGGACCGCGGCGAGCGCCTGATGGGCTTCGGCCACCGCGTCTACCGCGCCGAAGACCCCCGCGCACGAGTGCTGCGACGCACCTGCCGCGAACTGCGCTCGCCGCGCCTGCAGGCCGCCGAGGCGCTCGAGAAGGCGGCGCTCGCGGAGCTCCATGCGCGCAAGCCCGACCGCGTGCTCGCCACCAACGTGGAGTTCTGGTCCGCCGTGGTGCTCGACCAGGCCGAGGTGCCGCCGGACCTCTTCACGCCGATGTTCACCTGCGCGCGCGTCGCCGGCTGGTCCGCGCACATCCTCGAGCAGAAGCGCGAGGGACGCCTCATCCGCCCCACCGCCAAGTACATCGGCGAGGGGCCCCGGCCGGTGAGCGCGGTGCAGTAGCAGTACCTCGACGAGGGCCACGGCGGGATGAGCGCGGTGCATGGCGCTACCCCGGCGGGGCCCCATACGTGGGTCGGCGGCAGTGCACGAGCGTCAGAAACAGTTCGCCCATTTGCTTGTCTAGGGTGCCGCGGATCTGCGAGGGTCGTTCCTCATATCAAAACGAATCCGCGGCCCGTTCTCAGTGCGCGTGGCCCGGCAAGAGGAGAAGCCCATGCACAGCGGAGCGCGAACGAAGACGATCTCGATCGGCGCCCTGATCGCCGCCCTGACACTCCTCGCCGGCTGCGGCAGCTCAGGGTCGGGGTCCACATCATCGACGACCTCCGCGGCGAGTGCGACATCGACGTCCAGCACTGAAAGCACCACAACTCCCACGAGCACGAGCACCACCACCAGCACCGCGAGCAGCACCGAAAAAGTGCCCACCATCGACATACCGCTGGCGAGCTCGACCAACCTCAATCCGATCGCCGCCACCTACACCTGCGACGGCGCCAACATCTCGCCGCCCATCAGCTGGAGCCAGATCCCGCCGCACACGGTGGAACTGCAGCTGTTCGTGTTCAACTTCCTTCCCGTGGGAGGCAAACTGTTCGCCGACTGGGCCGTCGCCGGCCTGAGCCCCTCGCTGCACGGTCTCCTCCGCCGGCAAACTCCCCGCGGGGGCGATCGTGGGCACCAACAGCCACGGACAGGCGCGCTACAACGTGTGCCCCGCGAAAGGCGCCAACACACGCTTTGCGTTTCTGCTCTACGCGCTGCCCCAGCACCTCGCCGCGAAGCCCGGGTTCGACGCCAACGCGATGCGCGAACAGGCCCTTCACACCGCCGGATCCGCGGGGCTACTGGCGTTCTCCTACCGGCGCCACTGAGCGGCAGACCACATAGCTGAGCCGAGGAGCAGGCTCTAGGCGCGCCCCAAGGCGTATACAGCGAGGGCCCGGCAATTGCCGGGCCCTCGCTGGGCCAGCTGCGGCCCGCACTCCAAGGGGGGTTTCCCCTACATCATCCCGCTCATGTCGGGCATCCCGCCGCCACCGCCGCCGGCGGCTTCCTTCTCAGGGACCTCGGCGACGATCGCCTCGGTGGTGAGGATGTTCTTGGCGATCGAGGCCGCATTCTGCAGCGCCGAGCGCGTCACCATCGCCGGGTCGATCACGCCGGCCGCGACGAGATCCACGATCTCATTCGTGGCGGCGTTGAGGCCCTGGCCCTTCTTGGCCTTGCGCACGTCGTTGACGACAACCGAGCCCTCCAGGCCCGCGTTCTCGGCGAGCTGGCGCAGCGGCTCCTCCAGCGCGCGAAGCACGATGCGTGCCCCCGTGCGCTCATCGTCGGAGCCATCGGCGTCGTGTCCATCCTCGATCTTGATCGCCGAGGAGGACTGCAGCAGCGCAACGCCACCGCCGGGCACGATGCCCTCCTCGAGCGCCGCGCGAGTGGCCTGCAGGGCGTCCTCGACGCGGTGCTTCTTCTCCTTCATCTCCGTCTCGGTGGCCGCACCGACCTTCACCACGGCAACACCGCCGGAGAGCTTCGCGAGGCGCTCCTGGAGCTTCTCGCGATCGAAGTCGGAGTCGGTGTTCTCGACTTCGGCCTTGATCTGGTTGATGCGCCCCTTGATCGCCCCGGCCTCACCGGCGCCGTCCACGATCGTGGTGTTGTCCTTGGCCACCACCACACGCCGTGCGCGACCGAGCTGGGAGAGCTGGGTGTTCTCCAGCTTGAGGCCCATCTCCTCGGTGATCACCTCGGCGTTGGTGAGGATCGCGATGTCCTCGAGCATCCGCTTGCGGCGGTCGCCAAAGCCGGGGGCCTTGACGGCTACGCCGGTGAACGTCCCGCGCAGCTTGTTCACCACGAGCGTCGCGAGCGACTCGCCCTCGACATCCTCGGCGATGATCAGGAGCGGCTTGCCGCTCTGGATCACTGCCTCGAGCACCGGCAGCACGTCGCGCACGGAGCCGATCTTCTGGTTGGCGATGAGGATGTAGGGGTCCTCCAGGGTCGCCTCCATGCGGTCCTGATCGGTGACCATGTAGGGGGAGATGTAGCCCTTGTCGAACTGCATTCCCTCGGTGAACTCGAGGTCCATGCCAAACGTCTGGCCCTCCTCGACGTTCACCACGCCGTCCTTGCCGACCTTCTCGATGGCATCCGCGATCACGTCGCCGATCTCATCGTCGCCGGCGGAGATCGTCGCCACGCGGGCGATCTGGTCCTTGCCGGAGACCTCCTTGGACTGCGAGGCGATGTTCTTGACCACCTGGTCGACGGCCTTCTCGATACCGCGCTTGAGCGCCAGCGGGTTGGCACCCGCCGCGACGTTCTTCAGGCCCTGGCGAACAATCGCCTGGGCGAGCACCGTGGCGGTCGTGGTGCCGTCACCGGCGACGTCATTGGTGGCTGTCGCCACCTCGCGCACCAGCTGAGCGCCCTGGTTCTCGAAGACGTCCTCGACCTCGATCTCGCGTGCGATCGTCACACCGTCGTTGGTGATCGTGGGGGCGCCGAACTTCTTGTCCAGCACCACGTAGCGGCCCTTGGGGCCGAGCGTGACCTTCACAGCGTTGGCGACCGCATCGACGCCGGCCTCCAGAGCCGAACGCGCCTCTGAGCCGTACTTCAGTTCCTTGTGAGCCATATCTCTCAGATCTCCTTACAGGACCTTGGCGAGGACATCGGACTCGCGCAAAACGAGCAGATCCTCTCCGTCGACCTTGATCTCGGTGCCGCCGTACTTGCTGTAGAGGACCTCGTCGCCCTCCTTCACATCAAGTGGCGTCCGCTTACCGGTGTCCTCGTTGACCTTCCCGTCTCCAACGGCGAGAACCTTGCCCTTCTGTGGCTTCTCCTTGGCGGTATCGGGGAGCACGAGACCGCTCGCGGTCTTCTCCTCCTCTTCGATAGCCCGCACGATCAGCCGATCGCCCAGGGGCTTGAGCTTCATGTTGAAAGAACCTCCGCTTGCATGGAAAGAGAACTGCGGCGACCCGAGGCCACCGCCCTTGGCACTCAAGCGCTACGAGTGCCAACGACGGTCAATATAGACGAAAGAGAGCCAGCGTCAAGGGCAGTTGGCACTTTCTTCAATCCAGAGTGCCAGCCCTCGCTAATTCTGAGCCCCGCCGAACCCCTTCATAGCCTCGGTCATGCCCGCGGGCTTGTCCATGATCTGCGAGAAGCGCACCACCGTGACGACGTCATCGAGCGTCACGGTGCGCCCGTAGATCTGCTCGAGGAAGTGGATCAGCTCCTCGTGGCGGCGAAACTCGGGGTTGTCGTGCTTGATGTCGCGCGGCGAGAGATCCGCCAGGCGCGTCACCTCGACCTGATCGATCACCGCCTCGAAGATGCGCTCGCGCGGGGAGTACTGGTAGCCGATCGTCACCAGCACGAGCTGGTTCTTGCGGTACTTCGCCGACTTGTCGCCGAGGCGGATCGTGGCCGTCTTGCGGCCACGCTTCAGCTCGTCGGCGAAGATGGTCGAGTAGAAGTTCAGCACCTGCACAGACAGCAGGCTACCCAGCGCCGCGAGCGCGCGCCGCGCGACCTCGCGCTCGCCCTCGTAGCTGAGGGCATCGAGAGCCTCTTGCAGGTCCATCCAGCGCGCCTCCTCCACCTCGTCGTCGTGATCGGCCGTATCGCCGGAGAGGTAGCGGAACAGAAAGAACGCCACCGACTTCGGTACCGAGCGGCCATCGCGGCGGTACCAGTAACGCACCTCCCCCAGATCGCTCACGAGCTCCGCGACGATGCCCGTCTCCTCGCGCACCTCCCGCAACGCCGCCTGTTGTGCTGACTCGCCGGGGTCGAGATGGCCCTTGGGGAGGCACAGCACCTTCGAGCCATCCGCGGCGCGGCGCGTGGGAACGATCACCACCACCTCGCCTCCGCGCATCACCACCCCTCCGGCGGAGCGCTCGCGCGGTCGCGCGGGCTCGCGCGGGGACTTCTTCGGGCGGGAGGACTCCGAAGCTTTCTTGCGGGGTTGCGCCGAGGACCTCTTCGGGCGGGATGGCTCTTTTTTAGAAGACATACGCCTGGAGCGCCTCGGGGTCGTGCACCACCAGGCGCCCGCGCCCCTGGGAGATCACGCCGGCGCGCTCGAGCACAGCGAGGAAGCGGCTCGCGGACTCGCGCGAGGACCCCGCCAGCTGGGCGAGGTCGGCCTGTGTGGCGACCACCGCCACCTCCCTCGCCTCGGCGCCCTCGGCGATCGCCTTGGTGACGAGCTCTTCGAGGACCGCCGCCACGCGCGACTGAACGGTCTGAAAGGACTGGCGCGAGAGACGCTCATTGCTCTCGCGCAGGCGCCTGCCGAGCGCAATCACGAGGCGTGTGGCGATCTGGGGGTGCTCGACCATCAGCCGGCGCATATCTGGGCCCAATACCGCCACCACGCCGAGCTCCTCGATGGCCTCCACGGTGGCTGAGCGGCGCTCATCCTCAAACAGCGCGAGCTCGCCGAAGATGTCGTCCGGCCCGAAGGTGGCGAGTGTGATCGTGCGTCCATCCCCGTGCTCGCGCACCGCGCGCGCGTGGCCGGCACGCACGATGTAGCAGGTGTCGCTCGCATCGCCCTCGCGAAACACCACCTGCCCGGGCTCGAAATTGCGCGGCACTGCCAGCTGCGCGATTCGCTGCAGATCATCGGGCACGAGCGTGGAGAACACGGGCACGCGCGCGAGCAGTTCCTCCACCTCAGCTGAGCTCGCTCCCACCACGCCTAGGGGAATATCACACGGCGGAGCGCGCCTGGAGCGACGCCCCCGCGGCACACCGGCGCTATGGTCAGCTGATGGTCTATTTGAAGCTGCTCGCGTCGCTCGCCGCAGCCGGCGCACTCAGCGCGGGGCACCCCCTGGTGCAGTCCCGTCGAGCTGTGGGCCACCGTGGATGTGTGCAACCCCTCCGATCAGCCCAACACGATCGGTATCCGCGGCTCGATGCCCAGCGATGGGAACCCGGCCGACAAGCTCTTCATGCGCTTTCGGGTGCAGTACGAAGATGCCACGAGCAAGCAGTGGCTCTACATCGCCAAGGGTGCCGACTCGGGCTTCCAGCCCGTCCACGCGGCCGGCGCGGCGAGCCAGTCGGGACGCAACTTTCAGCTCGTTCCCCCCTCCGGGCAGTTCGTGCTGCGCGGTGTCGTGAGCTTTCAGTGGCGCCATGGCGCGCACGTGATGCACGCCGCCACGCGCATCACCGCGGCCGGGCACCAGAGCCTCGCCGGCGCGGACCCCTCGGGGTACAGCGCGGCAACCTGCACGATCGGCTGACTCAATCCTCAGACCAACCCGTGGGCCACCGCGGGGATACGCAGGCATACACGCCGAGCACACCGCGCGCAGCGCGGACGGTTAGTGGGACGCAGCGCAGACGGTTAGTGGTAGTAAGACACAAAAGTGGCCGCGCAGGCGCGTTGGTTGGGCACGGTGGATGTCGTTTCTTGAAGGCTTCCAGCAGCCCATCTACCGTCCCCGCCACGATGAAATACACCGCCGCCCACCCCCCAGCCGGCCCTGCCGGCGAGTACCCCATCGCCGCTCCCTGCCCCCTTTTCTGGCCCGAGGAGGAGCAGCATGGGGTGCGCTATGTGCCCCTGCACGCCGATCTGAACGAGCAGCTGGCGCCGCTCGCGCCGAAGCTCCGTGAGCTGGCCGCGGTGGGCGACGCGCTGCGCAGCCTGCAGACGCGCGAGGGGGCGCCACTCAACGCGCAGGCCGTGGATGCCCTCGCTGAACGCACAGGTCAGATGCTGCGGGAGATTGCCGCCACGATGGAGGGTGAGGAGGCGGAGATCGTGCGAATGCGCGCCGCGGCGTTCCTCGAGGGCGGCTCCCACGGCGAGGCGGCGCTGCGCGAGGGCAACCTCTATGAGCTGCCCAACCTCACGGTGCTGTGCGGACCGCAGTGCACCTGGCGCCTGAAGACGCCCACGCCCCTGCACACGGTGGTGGCCGCTGTCGCGAACCGTCCCTATGACGAGCTGGTGAGCTCGCTCGACGATCACCTCTCCGAGGCCGCGAACGAGCTGCGTGGCGAACTGGGGCTGCCCGAGCTGCGCCTGGATGAGTCCTATCCGATGCGCGTAACCGACATGGTGGCCTGTGGCGGGGAGGCCAACGCCTACCCCAAGCACTTCGCCTACTTCCTACCCGAGGATGAGGGTGTGAAGGGCGAGCCGGGACAGCGCAAGAAGACGATCGTCTTTCGCAACGCCTACCGCGACCGCTTCACGGTGATCAGCCGGCCGCTGGGCGAAGCTGTCTTCAAAGGCCCCGCACGCGACCCCGAGGCGGCGCCCGAGCGAGCCCTGCTGGCGTGGTTTCGCGGGCACGACATCGGACACACCGCCACGCTGCCCAGCACCGACTACCGCTGGCGGCTGGATCTGGGGCACGAGCCGTTCATGATGATGCAGGAGGCCGTCTCGGATGTGTATGGACTGCTGCTCACCCTCACCCCCACCTGGCTCTCGCTCACGGGGCTCTCGCCGGTGGATGTCGCCGATGTGTTCCTCGCCGAGCTCCTCCACTACCTCCGCCGCGGGCCGTGGCTGTATGGGGACGCCGGCGCCGCCTACGTCGAGCTCGGATACCTGCTCGCCAACGGCTTCCTGCGACTGAGGGAGGACGGCTACGTGGAGTGGGAGATGGAGAGACTGCACGAGGGGATGCGCAGCCTCGCCAAGGAGATGGCCGCGACGGTCCTCGAGCCCACCGACGCCGAGCCCTGCAAGCGATTCGTGGCCACATATGGCTGGCCCGCGCAGACACCCGCCGTGCAGGTGCTCAGCCAGCTGCAGGGCCCCCTTCGCGCGGTACCCTCGGCGCTGGCCTATCGCGAGGCGCCGCCCGAGGCGCCCGCGCAGGAAGACGCGCCACCGCTCGCCGCCTAAGGCCCTAACTGAACAGGCGCGGGTCGTTGGTGATGATCCCATCGACCCCCATCGCCGTGAGACGAGCCATCTGCGTGGCGTCGTCCACGGTCCACACATACAGTTCGCCCCCGCCCGCATCCACCGCGCGCACGAGCGCGGGCGTGACAAGGCGCCAGTGGGCCATGATCGCGTTAAAGCGCCCCTTGCGCAGCTCCATACGCGCGCGGCGGGGCAGCCACGCGCGATAGGCGATGAGTATCGCCAGCGCCGGCGCCAGCGTGAGGCGGTTCTCGGTGTAGTCGCGCCGCGCGCGCGGAACCGACCAGCCCACGCGCAGCCGCGGCTCGACGGCGCGCATCGCATCGAGCTCGCGTGGATAGGTCGAGCTCACCAATGAGCGCTCCACGAGGCCGGCCTCATGGAGGGCCGCCACCACGCGCGCGCCATAGCCCGGGAGCTTCACATCGACATCCAGTTCGATGCCCTCATACGCCGTCCCCGCGAGGTGCGCGAGGCCCTCCTGCAACGTCACCGGCTCGCTCGCGCGCAGCGCCTCGTAGTCGTGCGCAAGCAGCAGCCGCCCACTCCCATCGGGGTGCTCGGGGAGGATGTCGAACTCGATCATCTCCACGCCCGTGCGCACCGCGGCCTCGAAGGAGGCAAGCGTGTTGCCGGGCGCGATGTGCGCAGCGCCCTTGTGGCCCACTCGCCGCGGGCGCGGCACGCTCACCCCTCGCCGCATACTCACCCCTTGCTCTGACATGACCCTACGATAGGTGCTGGAGAGGCGCTGTGAGCGACGCCATCGCGAGCGACGCAGAGGGCTGCGAACACCCGCACGCACGTTCATCGAGCAGGCGCCTGCGCGCGCGCACAGAAACAGACGCGGGCGCCGGGGCGCCGGTCAGGACGCGACGGGCACCAACCGCGGCCTGGGAAGCCGCTTGGCGCTCTCGATCGCCTCGATCGCGGGCTTCGGTCCGAGGTAGGGCGCGAGCACGAGGAAGGCGAGATGGTCCACGAGGCAGGGGAGATAGCGCAGGCGGTTGCGCACCGCGTAGCCGCTCAGCACCGTCCACAGTCCGCCCGTCACCGCCTCGGCCGCGAGCGTAGGCGCGCGGCGGGGCTCGGGCGCGCTCTCCGCCAGCAGTGCAACGAAGCGATCGAGCGTCGCATTGAGCCGATCGACCATGCGCGGGCCCACGTCGAAGAGATCGATGAACGCCATTCGCACGAGCCCAGGGTGCGCTACGAAATACTCCACCGCGGCATTCACCCCGAGATACACGGCCTCCGGCCACGAGCCCGCACGCGCCGCCGCGGCCTTCACGGTCTCGATCGTTTCATTCGCAAACTCATCGAGCACCGCGAGGAAGCACTGCTCCTTGTTGGGGAACTGCTTGTGGAAGGCTTCGGTGGACATCCCCGCGAACTGCGCGATCTGCGGATCGGAGAGATCGGCAAAGCCCTCGTCGAGGGTGAGGTGCACCACGGCGCCCAGCACCCTCGAGCGGCGGTCGTCGCCCGAGAGGAAGGCCGCAGGCGAGGCGGGCACGTGCGGCGGATTGGGCAGCGCGATCGTCGTGAGGCGCCCAGCCACAGCGGAGCGGTAGGCGCTCACCCAATCGAGCAGTTCATCGGTGAGCCCCGGCAGCTCCGCCTCACGACCCTGGCGCAGACGCGCGGAGGTCACATAGCGTCCACCGCCCACGATCGCCTTGGGTGCCAGTGGCGGCAGCTTGATCCCATCGGGCGCCACGCTGAAGCCCGTCGTGACGACGCGCTCATAGGCGCCCGCGGCAAGCAGCAGCCGCTCGCGGGCGCGCGGTCCGATCCCGAGCCCCTCCACCAGCACGAGGCGGGTGCTCTTGGAGTTACGCGCCGCGTCCTCCACGAATGCCTGGCAGGACTTGTGCATACGATTGGCCCACCCGCGATCGGTCAGCCAAGCGTCGAGCACCCGCTTCTTGGAGCGCGCCACGGAGATGTCGTAGGTCGCAAGGAAACACTCTTCCTTGTTGGCGAACTGTTCGTAGAAGGCTCTCCGCGAGACCCCCGCGAGGCCGATCACGTGCGCGACCGTGGTATTCGGATAGCCCCACTTGTGCACCGCCTCGGTCATCGCGCCATAGAGGCGCGTACGCTGATGACGTGCCACCACTTCCCGGTCCATCCCATGCGGACCGTGCGGTAATCTTCGGTACAGCGGCCTCACGTGTCTCCCGGTTCCGCTCATCCCCACAATTCAGAAGACAAGCAGAAATTTTAGTGGTTCGCAAGTATTTATTGCTGGGATGCGTCCGAATGTTTCTAGCCCCCCTCGCGGGGGGTCGCTGAAGATCCGGATATGCAGGGACTTAACGGAGAAACCGCCCAAAACTTCCGCGCCGGCCTGAGGGCCGGCCCTGGAAGGGTGCGGGCGGGGCTTCCAGGGTCGGCTCTGAAATGCCTCTAGCGGGAGTGACCGGCGAGGGTGAGCCGGCGGGGGCCCGCGTGGAATCCCACCGCGGCCAGCGCCATCTCCCAGCCGGTGCCCATCACGGGGACGCCGTTCACGCGCTCAATCCCCACGCGGCCGAACCCACCCCCCCGCGCGTGCTCGGCGAGGGCCTCCAGCGCCACCTCCACGCGCGGGTCCTCCGCGGTCAGGAGCACCTGCAGCGAACGCGCGCCGCGCTCGAGGTAGAGCACCGGCTCGGCCCCCACCATCACCACGTGGGCCCCCGCGACGCGCGAGGGCGCCCGCGCGGTGGATGCCGCCGCTTTTGAGGAGGGGGAGGGGGAGGGGGAGGGGCCGGTCCGCGCGGAGGCCCTCTGCCGCGCCGGCCACGCCAGCGCAGCCCCATATGGCTGCGCGGGGTCCGTTGCGGCGAGCACCAGCGCGCGCCCCTCCTCGGGCGCTCGTTCTGCACGCAGACGCTCCACCGCGCCGGGGAGCGCGAACTGCGCGCCGCCGAGACCCTCAACGAAGTAGCCACGGCGAGCCACGCCCAGCGTCTCCAGCCGGCAGAGCTCGGGGTAGAGCGCCGCGAACCCCCCCGGCACGCCCTCCGCGAGGACGAGCTCGCGGGTGAGGATGCCGTAGCGCTCCAGCATCAGCTCCGCCTGCGCGCGCCGCCGCGCGCCGGGGTCCTCGCCGATGTCGCTCGCGACGAACAGAGGGGCCGTGAGCGACCAGCGCCCCGGCGGGTGCGAACGCGTGGATGGGCGCGCAGCGCGGCGCGCTGAGAAGCGCGGCACGTGGCCGTGACGCCGAACGCCCGCCCCAGCTCCCGCCTTCGCCGCGGGTGCCGGGCGTGGAGCGCGAACGAGTGCCATACGCGGTGCGCGCAGTGGCGTGAAGGCATCGTTGGTGACCTCTCCAGCCCACACCAGATCCCATAGCGCCTCCGCCACAGCCTCCGCGGGAAGCTCGAGCGCGCTGAGCAGATCGGCGAAGAAGCACGCCCCCGCCTTCAGGCGTTCGCGCAGGAGCTCGTGGGTGCTCTCGGTCTCGGTGGAAGACTCGTCCCTACGCGGCGGCGGGATGGGTGAGCGGGGCGGGGTGGATGGGCGGGGCGGGGTGGGGGGGCGGGGCGGGGTGGGGGGGCGGGGCGGGGTGGGGGGACCTAATACCCCTGCGTCCTCGCGAAAGTACAGCGCCACGCGGCCATCCGTGCGACCCAGCGCTCCCGCCCCCACCCACACGAGCTCGCCGCTCGAGCACAGCGCATCGATCCACGCGGGCGAGTAATCACCCACGCGCCTCGGCAGCACATCGCGCTCCCACGTCTTTGGCGTCAGCGCAAGACCCTGCAGCGAAACGAGCTGCTCGCGCAGGCGCTCGATGCCCGCCGCATCGGAGAGCCGACCGGGAGTCCGGCCCGCCGGCGCCGGCAGCTCGCGGGCCCCTCCTTGGGCGCCGGATGTCGTGCCGGCGGTGGCGGCCCCAGCTCGTTCACTGGGAGCGCCCCAGCGATCGACCCCCTGCCACGAGGGCAGAAACGCCGCAAAGGCGCGCTGATCGGCCGGCTCGATCTCCTTGCGCAGCACCGCCAGCGAGGCGCGGCGCAGGCGGCGCAGAACCTCCGCATCGCACCACTCCCGTCCGCTGCCCCCCGGACGCAGCTCGCCGCGCACCAGCTCGCCCAAGCGCTCGAGCTCGGAGAGCGCAGGACCCGGATCGAGCCCGTAGCGCGCGCGGGGATCCTCGGTGGGGAAGGGGCCGTGCGTCTGCGCGTAGCGGCGCATGAGCCTCACCATCGCCCCGGGCACATCCGCGAGAAAGGCCTCCGGCAGCCCCCCCGGCGCCACCACCCCCAGCGCGTCGCGATACATCCCCGCATCGGCCGCATCGATGAAGCGCTCCTCGCCCCCCACCCGCACCGCCGCCGCGCGGCGCTCGCGCACGAGCTCCGCAAGCATCGCCGCGGCGTCGAGACCCTCATGCACGCACAGGGAGGCCTCCGCGGCGCCGAGGTCGCCCACGCGACGCAGCACATCGTGCAGTTCATCGCGCGTCGCTGCGCGCGTGCGCGGAGAGCGATGCTGGAGATCATCCTCGAGCGCCTCCAGCGCGTCGGCGTCGATCAGCTCGCGCAGCTCCTCCTGTCCGAGCAGCTCACGCAGCAGATCGCGATCCAGCGACAGCGCCGCCGCGCGGCGCTCGGCGTTGGGGGTATCGCCCTCATACATGTACGTCGCCACGTAGTCGAACAGCAGCGAGGAGGCAAAGGGCGAGGCGGTGGGCGTCTGCACCTCCACCACGCTCAGCTCACGTCGCTGCAGGCGCCCGAGCAGCTCGCTGAGGCCGGGCAGATCGAGCACATCGCGCAGGCACTCGCGGTAGGTCTCCAGCACGATCGGAAACTCGCCGTAGCGCCGTGCGACCTCCAGCAGCGTCTGCGCCTTCAGGCGCTGCTGCCACAACGGCCTGCGCTTCCCCGGATAGGCGCGGGGGATCAGCAGCGCGCGCGCCGCGGCCTCGCGAAAGCGCGCACCGAACAATGCCGAGGAGGCGAGCTCGCCAACCACCCGATCCTCCACCTCCTCGGGCTCGATCAGCACCAGCTCGAGCGGATCCCAGCCCAGCCCCCCCACCTGCCCATCCGCGGAGCCACCCTCCACCGCGTCGGCGTCGGGCAGGTGCACCACGATGCCGTCGTCGGAGGCAATCGCATCGGCCTCCAACCCCAGCTCCTCGCGGATGCGCGCCGCCAGCGCCAGCGCCCACGCAGCGTGGATGCGCCGTCCGTAGGGCGAGAGCACGCACACGCGCCAATCGCCGATCTCATCGCGAAAGCGCTCGATTACGATCGTCCTATCGGAGGGCACCACGCGCGTCGCCGCCTGCTGCTCGCGCAGGTACTCCACGAGGTTGCGCGCCGCGCGCGGATCCAGGTCGTACTCCCGCTCGAGCGTCTCCGGCGCCTGATCCACGGCCCAACGCGAAAACGCGCCGATCGCCTGCCCCAGCTCCTTGGGGCGGCCCACCCCATCGCCCTTCCAGAAGGGCACCGCTCCGGGCACGCCGGGCGCGGGCGTGACAATCACACGGTCGCGCCCGATCTCCTCGATGCGCCAGCTCGAGGCGCCCAGCAGGAAGACCTGCCCGGGGCGCGCCTCGTAGACCATCTCCTCGTCGAGCTCCCCCACGCGGCGCCCATCGGGGAGCGTCACCATGTAGAGGCCGCGATCGGGAATCGTTCCCCCGTTGGTCACCGCCAGCCCGCGCGCGCCCTTGCGCGCACGGAGGGTCCCCGCGAGGCGATCCCACACGATGCGCGGCCGCAGCTCAGCGAACTCACTCGACGGATAGCGCCCATCGAGCATGTCGAGCACGTTCTCCAGCTGCGCCCTCGAGAGCTCCGCATAGGTGTACGTGCGGGTGATGAGCGCAAACAGCTCATCCACCTCCACCGGGCGCTCCTCATCCTCGGCGGCCGCGATCGCGACGATCTGCTGCGCGAGCACATCCAGCGGATTGCGCACCACCACCGTCGGCTCGATCGCCCCCTCGCGCATACGCCGCGCCACCACCGCGCACTCCAAAAGATCGCCGCGAAACTTCGGAAAGATGCGGCCCTTGCTGGTGTCGCCCACGCTGTGCCCCGCGCGGCCGATGCGCTGCAGGCCCGCCGCGACCGACTTGGGGGACTCCACCTGCACCACCAGATCCACCGCGCCCATATCGATCCCCAGCTCGAGGCTCGAGGTGGCCACGATGCAGGGGATCTCGCCCGCCTTCAAGAGATCCTCCACGATCAGGCGCTCCTCGCGTGCAAGCGAACCGTGGTGCGCGCGCGCGATCTCGCGCGGCGCGGGGGCCTCTGCAGTGCCCTCGTCCTCGCCGCGCGTCGTGCGCCCCGAGGGGCGCTCACCTACGCCCCGACCCCCCGCTTCGCGACCCTCGCTCTCCTTATCCTTGTCTTTTTCGTCCCCCGCCGCCAGCTCGTTGAGGCGCAGCGCCAGACGCTCCGCCGAGCGGCGGTTGTTCACGAACACGATCGTCGAGCGGTGCGCGCGGATCAGCTTCAGCAGCTCGGGGTAGATCGCCGGCCAGATCGACTTTGTGGTGGGCTCGCCGCCGGCCAAGGGATCGAGCTCGATGTTTGCCTCCGGTTCCCTCATCGACTCCACCGGCACCTGGATCTGCACATCGAGCGCCTTGCGCGAGGCGCTCGCATCGAGGATCTTGCACTGCCGCTGCGGGCCCACCATGAAGCGCGCCACCTCCTCCAGCGGGCGCTGCGTCGCGGAGAGGCCGATGCGCTGCATCTCGCGCCCCCGCGGCGCCTCGCCCGAGCCACGCACCAGCGCACTCAGGCGCTCGAGTGTCAGCGCCAGGTGCGCGCCGCGCTTGGTGGCCGCCACCGCGTGGATCTCATCCACGATCGCCCACTCCACCCCAGTGAGGATTTTTCGCGCCTGCGAGGTCAGCATCAGGTAGAGCGACTCGGGCGTCGTGATGAGGACATCGGGGGGAGTGCGCAGCATCTGCGCGCGCTCGCGCTGGGGGGTATCCCCGGTGCGGATCGCCACGCGCACCCGCGGGGCGCCCTCGCTACCCGCTTCGATGCCCCGCAGCGGCGCGCGCAGGTTGCGCTCGATGTCGTGCGAGAGCGCCTTCAGCGGCGACACATACACCAGCCGCGTACGCCGCTCGCCCTCGGGCAACGGATCCGCCACCAGCCGATCGAGCGCCCACAGAAACGCCGCGAGCGTCTTTCCCGAGCCCGTGGGCGCCGAGAGCAGCACGTGCTCGCCCGTCGCAATCGCCGGCCAGGCCAACTCCTGCGCGGGAGTCGGCGCGGGGAAAGCCCCCGCGAACCACTCCCGCACGCGCGGACTGAAGGCGCCGAGAGGGTTCGGCCCCACGCTTTTCCCATCCGCGTCGGGCGGGAGACCGGATGCCGCCTCGCGGGGGCCCTTGCTTTTCTGAATTGGAGACACCGCAAGGCGAGGCTAGCGCTCCGTAAGGGGATCCTCGCGGCGAGCGTTGATTCACGGCCTTCGATTGCCAAAACTCGGGGCACACATGGACTCGACACTCGCCCCCTCACCCACCTCCGCCACCGAGCGCGCGCCCGACGTGGTTACGCTCGAGCCCTCCGAGTGCGAGCAGCTGCTCGCACTCGCCGACGAACTCACCCTCTGCCCCTCGGAGTCCCCCGAGCTCTTCTGCCGCCAGGCCCACCGTGCCGCCCGCCGCGCCCCCGATCGCCTCGTGGAGCTGCTCGCGGACTTCGCCGCCAGGGGCACCGCCTCAGGCACGATGCTCTTGGATCGCATTCCCCCGGAGACCCTCGCTGGCGCTACCCCTTCCGGAGACCTCGCCGGCGAGCTTCCGCCGACTCCACCCGACAACCGCCGGCATCTCGGCGAGGGCACCCGCCTCGCTCGTGTGCAGGCGATCGTGAACCACATCTGCGGCGACATGCTCGCCTACGCAGCTGAGGGCTACGGGCGCCTCTACCAGGACATGGTTCCCAACCGCGCCCTCGCCCAGAGCCAGACCAGCCTCGGCTCGCGCGTGGAGCTCGAGCTGCACACCGAGCAGGCCTTCTCGCGCCTGCGCCCCGATGTGCTGAGCCTCGCCTGCCTTCGCGGCCACCCCGACGCTCACACCTACGTGCTGCCGGCCCACGCGCTGCTCGCGCAGATGAACGTCTTCGAGCGCAAACTGCTCCGTCAGCCGCTCTGGATGACCGGCGTCGATGGGTCCTTCCGCCAGAACGGCCACGAGTTCATCGAAGGCGACGAGCGCGGCCCCCTCGCGATCGTCGAGGGCGACGAAGAGGACCCCACGATCGTCTTCGATCAGGACCTCATGCGCGGCCTCACCGACGAGGCCCAGGCGCTGATCGCGCGCGTTGTCGAGGTCTACCGAGCCGAGCGCCGCTCGGTTGTGCTCGCGCCCGGCCAGATCCTCCTCGTGGACAACGTCCGCGCTGTCCACGGCCGCTCGCCCTTCACCCCCCATTTCGACGGTCGCGACAGGTTCATCATCCGCAGCTTCGCCGTACGCGACCTCGTGCGCACCCGCTACGCCCGCCCCCACAACGGGCGCACGATCGCCACCGAGTACTCCTGAGTTCCCCACTCGCCCTCCATCTTTGTGCCGCATCCCACCGCTCCACCCCGCAGCCTTCGCGCAGCATCGCACCGCTCAGTTCGCGGCCTCACGCCACCCCCACCGGTTCCATTCGCAGCTTTCGCGCGCGCCATCGCCCCAGCTCCACCCATAGCCGCAAGCGGATCATTTTGGAGTGTGTACTAAACGATATTCCACACGCGGGATAGTTTCAGTATGCTGGCGCTTATGCTCGGTGGGGGAGAAGACGACGAGCTCGATCCATACGGAGAGCCCATACAGAGCCCTCGCTGGCCGGGACAATTCGAAGAGCCCGATGAGCCTTTCGCCGCTGGGCCCAATCAAGAGCTCGCACGGGACGCGCACGCCTCGCGCGGGCGCCCGTGGACGCCTCTCTCGCGCGCGCTCGCCGCAACCGGCGACCAGTGGACGCTGCCGATCGTCCTCGCTCTCGCCAACGGCCCCAGACGCCTGAGCCATCTGCGCGCACAGCTCCCGGGAATCAGCACCGGCGTGCTCAACCGCCATCTTCAACAGATGCTCGCGCTGGAGCTCATCCTGCGACAACGCTTTCGCGAGCTTCCCCCACGCGTGGAATACAAACTCACCCACGGAGGCGCCGCGCTGCTGCCGATCGTCACCGACCTTGCCCGCTGGGGAATGGTCCACATGTGGTCGCCTCCGCACCCCCGCGAGCGCATCGACGTGGGCTCGCTGCTGCGCCTCCTGCCCACGCTCCTCATCGACGAGGACCCACCCGACGGCGTCATCGAAATGATCGTCGAGTTGCCCGAGGGCGGAGTCGACCGCCACCTCTTCAACATCACCCAGGGCCACGTCATGCCCGTGGAGTTGGGCTCGATGATGCCCTGGGCACGCCTCGTGGGCCCTCCCAGCGACTGGATTCACGCGCTCGGTCCCCGCCGCGAGGCCGGCGCCCTGCAGATCACCGGCGACCGTCAGCTCGCGCTACAGCTGCTTCAGGCGCTTCCCCGCGTGCCCTAAGAGCGCTTATCAAAATGAGGGTGCGGATGGGGTGGTCGAGGGTCAAGTGGAGCAAGGACGCAAGGGCGAAGGCTTGGTGGTGTCAAGTCGAGCCCGAGGACGCCGCTCCGCGAAGGCCATCGGCCACATCCAGACGTGCACTCATTTTGATAGGCGCTCTAAGCAATAGGCGCACTCAGGCTAGGCGTCCTCCAGGCGCAGGGTCCCCTGCTCCAGCAGACACGCCACGAGCAGCTCCACCGTCACATACATGAACCGCGTGCCGATCGGATCGAGCGCCATCCGATCGGCGAACACGCGCTCCAGCAACTCCATCACCGTGGTGGGCGCCGAGAGGCAATCGAGCAGCTCCCCCAAGCGCGCCACCGGCTCATCGATGAACGCCTGCGAGCCCAGTTCCCAGAAGCTATCGGGAAGGTCGTGGGCGCGCCCGTAGTAGGCCGAGACGGCCCTCTCAGCGCCCGCGGGCGCCTGCGCGCGTCCAACCCCCGGCGCGAGGCCCAGCGTGCGTCCCACGAGGCTGCGGCCCGAGAGGTTCGTGTAGGTCACAGACCCCTCCCCCGGGCGCGCCACGAGCGTCGAGGCGTAGTACTCCTCATAGCCCAATTCCGCGAGGTGCTCATCGGCGCGAGCGAGCATCCGCAAAGGCGCGATGCCGGGGTTCACCGGCAGCGCGTGGTGCGCCGTGAGAGCCGCGCGCACCAGCGCCGCGATGCGACTCTCAGTCATCACCGATATATCCCACCCCACGCGCGGAGCCAGCTCGCGCAGCTCTGAGAGCAGCAGCGGACCATGCGCGTCGCCGAGGCTCTGAAAGCGCATCACCACCACCCCGCCTGAGTTCACCAGCGAGGTGTGGCAGCGATCCAGGAAGAGGCGCATCAGCTGCAATCCATCCGGCCCCCCCGCGCCATCCGGCGGATATTCAAGGCCCGGCGGCACGGGCACGCCGGGGAGGTTTCCCACTGCGCAATCGAACGGCGCCGGCGGCCTGTAGGCGTCGAGCCGCGCGCGGCTCGCCCGCACCTTCCCACCCATCCCATTGAGGCCCATCGAGAGCACCGTCGCCTCCACACACACCTCCACCACATCGATCGCATGCACCTCCTCGCAGGTGCGCCCCAGCGCGCAGCTGGAGATTCCTGAGCCGCAGCCCACATCGAGCGCGCGTCCGCGCGGGGCCACGCCCAGGATCGCCTCCGCGAAGCGCAGCGAATCCTCGCCGATGTGCACGCCCCCGCGGGCCCCCTCGCGCGGACGATCGCGCGCGGCGATCAGGCTGCGGTGCGCCGTCAGCTCGAAGCGCCCGCGGTGGTGATCCTCCGCGGCGAGGCCCACCGCGCACAGGTCCTCCCACACCGCATCCTCGAAACGCTCGCGATCGAGCTCGCCCAGGTGCACCAGCCGCCACAGATCCTCACCTAAACCCCCCGAGCCGCTGCCGTGCTCATCCACCGGCGGCCAGGGCTCGTAGGTGGCAAAGCCCGCGCGCCGAGCCGCTTCCACGCGCTCGGCGAAACACGTGCGTACGAGCAGCTCGCCGAGCCGCTCGGCTGCGGTGCCCTCCATCTGCACCGCCACGCTCACCGCGGATCGCGCAGGGCAGGGAAGGGAATGACCTCGCGCAGCGTCTCGCATCCGGTGAAGATCGCCAGCAGACGATCCACGCCGATCCCCGCGCCCCCCAGCGGCGGCATACCGTGCTCCATCGCGCGCACGAACTCCTCATCGGCTGGATAGGGCTCCTCGCCCTCATCCAGCGGGCGGCGATTGCGCTGTTCCACGAAGCGCCTTCGCTGCTCGTCGGGGTCGTTGAGCTCGGTCGAGCCGCTCGCCACCTCGATCCCCCGCATCACCACCTCGAAGTGCTCGATCAGCTCGGGCTGCTCGCGGTGGCGCTTCACCACAGGATGAAACTCCACGGGGAAGTCGTAGAAGATCGTCGGCGCCACCACATGGGGCTCGATCAGCTTGGAGTACAGAGCCTCCACCAGCTGCCCCCACGTCGCGTGCGCGGGCACACGATCGCCGAGGCGCTCGATCAGCTCCTCGCGCTCGGCCACCGCCACATCGAGGTTGAGGTTCTCGGCGATCGCATCGCGCACCGACACGCGCCGCCAGGGAGGGGTCAGATCGAGCGTCTCTCCGTCGTGCTGCTCGATCACCGTCGTTCCGAGCACGCGCTCGGCGACGCCCGCGATCAGCTGCCTCCATGTAGGCGTACACGTCGCGGTAGTCCGCATAGCTCATCTCCCACTCCAGCAACGTGAACTCAGGCGAGTGCTTGTGCGAGATGCCCTCATTGCGAAAACACTTATCGAGCATGTAAACCCGCTCCAGGCCGCCCACCACGCAGCGCTTGAGGTGGAATTCGCCGGAGATCGTCAGCGACAGGTCGCGATCGAGCGCGTTGTGGTGAGTCACGAATGGCCGCGCATTGGCGCCGCCCGCGAGCGTCTGCAAGACGGGCGTTTCGATTTCGATGAACCCGTGCTCGTTCATCCACTCGCGCAGCGCCGCGATCGTGCGCGCGCGGGTGACGAACAGCTCGCGCGTGGACTCGTTCGCGATCAAATCCAGCTCGCGGTGGCGGTAGCGGGTCTCCAGATCCTCGAGGCCGTGGTGCTTGGCCGCCGGCGGGCGCAGCGCCTTGGCCAGCAGCGTGCACTCGTGCACCGCCAGCGAGAGCTGCCCGTTGTGGGTCACATAGACGGCCCCATCGATGCCCACCAGGTCGCCCATATCGAACTCGAGCATCCGCCCAAAGAGCTCCTCGCCGGCGCTCTCCAACCTTGCCACCACCTGGATCCATCCGCTTGCGTCGCGGATATCCACGAACATCGTCTTGCCGTGTCCGCGATGAGCCACCACCCGTCCGGCGATCCGGTAGCGCCAGCGCGGGTGCTCGCCGGCCTCCAGCGCGGAGGGATCGTGTGTGGCGTGCACCGCCGCGATCATCGTGCGATCGGGGAAGTCGTGCGGATAGGGGTTCTGGCCGCGGCGGCGCGCACGTTCGACCTTCGCGCGGCGCTCGCTCATCACGAGCGCTTCGCGGTTCGTGGGCGATGCCGTGGGCGCGCTCGAAAGCGGCACGGCTCGCTGGGCTCGCTGGCGGTTGATGCCCTGGGGACTCACGCTCCTGACCATATGCAGGCCGAGGGCGCCAAGTCAAACAGTCGGAGACACTGACGCAGTTAGAAGCTCCTTGACTACCTCTCCGGGGTACAGTGGCTTACAGATAGCCATGCACGCCATCCCCGCAATTGGAACATGACCGAGCTGCTCATCACCTACCCGGCGGGCAGCACCACCGAGCGCTCCACCGTCGTAGCCACAGCGGAAACCGGCACGCATCTTCTGTTTGCCGTGGAGCGCACGCCCTGCCATCCCGAGTCTCCACGCTGGCCCGATCAGCCGGCCGATCGCTGCACGGTGACGGGCCCCGCCAAATCCGAGCACACGCCGGTGGAATGCCTGGAGGGGTGGCTATGCGAAGGAAGGCTCGGCCTGGGCGAGTCCCCCAGCCAGAGTGAGACGGGCGAGAACCCGCACGCCGACGAGGCCTCGGCCGGCGGTGTCCTCCCCGCGGACGAACCGCATGCCCCCGAGGAGACCCCCAACGGCCTACCGCCCACCGAAGGGCCGCAGACGATCCCCTGCGTCGTTCACCGCGTCGAGGAGAGCTTGGCGCTGGCGCCGGGCGACGAAGTCACGTTGAGCGTCGATGAGCGCTTTCGTGCGCTGATCTCGCGCAGTCATTCGCGCTGCCACCTCGTGAGCCTCGCGCTCAACGCGGCCCTCGCCAACGCGTGGCGCAAGGAGCCGCCCGCGCGCGACTCGCTGGGCAATCCCGATTTCGACAAGCTCGCGATCCTCAGCAGCAGGATCGAAGAGCACGGCTCGGTGGATATCTATCGCGCCGGCAAGCACCTGCGCAAGGCGGGGTTTTCCGCAGATGCGCTGAGCGAGCCCGAGGCTCTCTCGCGCGAAGTGGCCCGGATCGCCGGAGGGTGGCTGAAGTCAACCCTCCAGATCGAGGTGACACCGGGGATTTGTTGCCTTCCGGAGCACAGAACCTGGTCGTGCGAGCTGCCCCACGGCACCGCCCGCTTTCCCTGCGGTGGCACACATCCAATGCGGATCGAGCCCAACGAGGGCCTCTCCGTGGCAATCTCCTGGGACCCGCAGGAGCGCCATCTGCAGATGAGGGCAGGAAGTGGCGTTTTAGCAGGGCAGAGTGTTTATGATTGAGAACATCCGAACTTCGGCCTATGATGAAGGTTCAGATCGAAGTCAGACATAGTTTCTTTCGGGTGAGATGAGTCAACTGGGACACTAGGACAGGGGCTACCAACGATGCCAAGAACAAGTTCAAAGATCGATAAGGACACCAACGGAGACCGAGGACGCTCGGTTCCCAGCCTGCGCGAACCGCGCTACTCACAGTCGCTCGAGCGCGGCCTGGCGATTCTCGCGTGCTTCACGCCCGAGCGCCCTGTACTCGGGATCGCCGACATCGCCGACGAGCTCGGCATGAGCCGCAGCACCACGCACCGTTACGTGATCACGCTCGTGGCACTCGGCTACCTGGAGCAGGGCGCCTCACGCAAGTACCGGCTTGGCCTGCGCGTCACCGACCTCGGTATGTCCGCGCTCAACTCCACCGGTCTGCGCGAGCACTCCCAGCCCTACCTCGAGGAGCTGCGTCAGCGCACCAGCTACACCGTCAACATGGCCGTGCTCGACGGTCCGGAGATCCTCTACGTCGATCGCGCGCGCAGCTACCGTCGCGGTCAGAGCCAGATCGACCTCGGACTGCGCCTCGGTTCGCGCCTGCCCGCCTACTGCACCTCGATGGGCAAGCTTTTGCTCGCCTATCTCCCCGAAGATGAGCAAAGAGATCTGATCGGCGACATGAAGCTCACCCGCCGCGCCCCCAACAGCATCACCAGCAAGAAGGCACTGCGCAGCGAGCTCGAGCACGTACGCGAGGAGGGCTTCGCGGTCAACGACGAGGAGCTCGCCCAGGGCCTGCACTCGATCTCCGCGCCGGTGCGCTCGGAGAACAATGAGGTCGTAGCCGCGGTGAACATGGCCGCGCACTCCTCGATGATCTCCCTCGAGGAGCTCGTCGACCACCTCGGACCGCATCTCGTCTCGACGGCCGACCGCATCTCCGCGCGGCTCGGCTACCGTCGCGACGACGAGCGCGACTAGACCCCTTCGGGGGACTACACCTTCGCCCGGCAAGAGCCCCCCTCAGGGGGGCTACGCCTCCATCAACTCCCGCGCGCGCAGGAGCACCGCGTCGATCATCGGCGCGGTGAGTCTGCCCGTGAAGGTGTTCTGCTGGCTTGGGTGAAAGCATCCCAGCAGGTGCATCCGCTCGCCGGGGGACTCCGCGGCGTGTGCGAAACGGGGACGCGGGCGCGGGAGGGGCCGACCCTCTGCCTGTGCCCGCAGACGCACCGCAGCGTCCCAAGCGAAGCCGCCCAGGCAGACGGCCACGCGCACCTGCGCAAGCAGCGCGAGCTCGCGCTCGCTCCACGGCAGGCAGTTATCGCGCTCCTCGGTGGTGGGACGATTGGCGGGCGGCGCACAGCGCACCGCCGCCGTCACCCACGCGTCGCGCAGGCGCAAACCGTCGTTGCGGCCCGTTGAGGTCGGCTGGTTGGCAAAGCCCGTGCGAAACAGCGCCGCAAACAGGAAGTCCCCCGAGCGATCTCCCGTGAAGATGCGTCCCGTGCGGTTGCCCCCATGCGCCGCGGGCGCCAAGCCCAGTAGCAGCACATGCGCCTGCGGGTCGCCGAATCCGGGGAGCGGGTGGGCGGCGTACTCCTCCCCGGCGAACGCCGCGCGCTTCTCGCGGGCCACCTGCTCGCGCCAGGCGACCAGGCGCGGACAGCGCCGGCAGGCCATCACCTCCTCGGCGAGCCCAGCAAGCTCCTCCTGCGTAGAAGCGCCGCTCACGCCGGTTGCGTACCCTCTACAGCCGCGATGACCCCAACTATCCTCAAGCCGGCGGTGGCTCTAGCCGCGATGACCCTCGCCTCGCTGGCAGCGAGCGCGTGTGGAACCGCAACCGTGTCAACGGGCAGCTTCAAGGGCGAACAGAAGGCCGTCGCGCAGCGCATCTCGAACTTCCAGAGCGACGCGACTGGACTGAACGAGCAGAAGGTATGCAACAACGACCTCGCCAACGTCGTGCTCGCGCGGCTGAAGGCCGCCGGCGGGAAGTGCGAATCGGCGATGAAGACCCAGCTCGGCGAGGTGGACGTGTTTGAACTGAAGGTCGAGTCGATCGCCATCACTGGCGCCGCCGCAAGCGCTCGCGTGAAGAGCACGTGGTCGGGCAAGAGCCGCTTCTCCACCATGCGGCTCGTCAAAGAGGGTGGCACCTGGAAGATCTCGGGCCTCGCGTAGGGTATTCGGTGCAGGTTAGGAAAGCCCCAGCCCGTACTGACGCTGGTAGTACTCGCGATAATCCCCCGAGCGAATCGGCTCCCACCACCAGGCGTTCTCGCGATACCACGTGACGGTTTCCTCCAGGCCCTCGGCGAAGCGCACGCGGGGAAGCCACCCGAGCGCGCGAACCTTCTCGGAGGAGAGCGAGTAGCGGCGGTCGTGGCCGGGGCGATCGGTGACGTACTTGATCAGCGACTCCTCGGCTCCCGTCAGCTCGATGATCCGCCTTACGACATCGATGTTGGCGCACTCATCGGGCCCCCCTGCGTTGTAGACCTCGCCGGGCGCACCATGCGCGAGCACCTGGCCGATCGCGCGGGCGAAGTCGGTGACGTGGATCCAGTTGCGGATCTGCATCCCATCCCCGTACACCGGCAGCCGATCCCCGTGCAGCGCGTTGAGGATCATCAGCGGGATCAGCTTCTCCGGGTACTGGTGGGGCCCGAAGTTGTTCGAGCCCCTGCAGATCGTCGCGGGCAGACCGTAGGTGTGGAAGTAGGACTGCACGAGCAGATCGGCCCCCGTCTTGGTGGCCGAGTAGGGCGAGGAGGGGCGCAGCGGGGACTCCTCGGTGAACGTCCCCTCCTCGATCGACCCATAGACCTCGTCGGTGGAGACCTGCAGATAGCGCAGGCCGTGCTCGCGCGCAGCCTCCAGCAGCACGTAGGTGCCGAGCGCGTGGGTCCTCACGAACGCGTCGGGCTCTGCGATCGAGCGATCGACGTGGGTCTCGGCCGCGAAGTTGACGATCGCCTCGGGCTCACACGCGGCGATCGCGCCGGCCACCGCCTCGGGGTCCTCGATCGCTCCGCGCAGGATGCTGAAGCCCGGATCCTCGGCGAAATCGTTGAAGTTCTCCTCGCGTCCAGCGTAGGTGAGCTTGTCGAGCACCGTCACCGCATCGCCCTCCTCGCGCAGGCGCATACGCACGAACGTCGAGCCGATGAAGCCGGCGCCGCCACACACGAGCAGTTTCATACGCGCATCATCCCAAGACCTGGCTGTTCACGTTCCCCCACCGCCGCGACTCATGCCTGCGTGAACCCAGCCCGCGCCGCGAGATATCCCGCAAGGCCATCGCGCCAATCGGGCATCGGCAGCACCTCGGAGCGTTCGGAGGCGAGCACCGAGTAGGCGGGGCGCGGCGCCGGGCGAGCCATCTGCGCGCTCGTGGCCGGCTCGACTGCGCAGGGGACCTCGGCCTGGCGGAAGATCTCCCTCGCGAACCCATTCCAGGAGACCGCGCCCGAGCCCGCTAGGTGCACGAGACCGCAAACCTCACGCTCCAACAGCCCCAGCAGCGCCGGCGCCAGGTGGCCGGTCCACGTGGGGCAGCCCACCTGATCGTCCACCACCTGCACCGCCTCGCGCTCGCCGGCGAGTCGCAGCATCGTGTCGACGAAGTTGCGCCCATTGACCCCGAATAGCCACGCGCTGCGCACAACCGTGTGGCGCGGCGAGGCCGCGAGCACCTCCCGCTCGCCCGCGAGCTTGCTCTCACCGTAGACCGATGTAGGCCCGGTGGGGTCGGACTCGACGTAAGCCCGGGGGCTCCCTTTTGCGTCCAGGGGAGCCTGGCCATCGAAGACGTAATCGGTGGAGAGATGCAGGAGGGCCGCGCCGCCCGCGGCCGCCGCCCGCGCCAGGTTGCCCGCACCGGTGGCGTTCACGGCCTGCGCGCCTGCGATGTTCGTCTCGGCGCCGTCCACATCCGTCCACGCGGCGCAGTTGATCGCCGCATCGGGGCGGTGGCGCTCGAAGTAGGTGCCCACGGCGTCCGGATCGGTGATATCCAGCTCGGGCAGGTCGATCGCAAGTAGTTCGTGGCCACCCTGCGCGGCGACGCGCAGAACATCGTGCGCCAGCATTCCGGCGGCACCGGTGACGAGCAGTTTCATGGCTTGCCCACCGTCCGCCAACGCGCGGGGCAATTCCTTCTCGGTCTCTTCACAGGATCGAGATGTCCGAGTTGTCGCCCACCATGAAGCGGTACGCGCGGGGCTGACGATCGCCGCGGCGCACCGTCACGTTGCGACCCAGCAGCGAGGACTCCATGCGTCCGTCGAGGTCGCACACCGAGGAGCCTGCGAGCAGGATCGAGTGCTCCACCTCCGCCCCAGAGACTTTGCAACGCTCGCCGATCGCCGTGTAGGGGCCGATGTAGCAGTCGCGCAGCTGCGCCCCCGCGCCGATCACCGCGGGGCCGCGCACGGTGGTGCGTTCCAGACGAGCGCCCGCCTCGACCACCACGCGCCCATCGACCTGGGAGTCGACGAGCTCCCCCTCGATACGCCCCACGAGGTTGTCGAGGATCAGGCGGTTGGCCTCGAGCATGTCCTCCAGGCGTCCAGTGTCCTTCCACCAGCCGCGCACGATGTGCGGCTCCACCCGCATCCCCGAATCCACGAGATGCTGGATCGCGTCGGTGATCTCCAGCTCGCCCCGCGCAGAGGGCTCGATCGCCCGCGCGGCGGCGTGGATGTGGGGGGTGAACATGTAGACCCCCACCAGTGCGAGGTCCGTCGCGGGAGAGGGGGGTTTCTCCACCAGCCGCACCACGCGCCCCACCTCCCCCGGCGCGGACGCCTCGCCCAGCTCGGCAACCCCGTAGTTCTCGGGGTCGGGCACGGGCGTAAGCAGGATCAGCGCGTCGGGCGAGTGCTCGCGGAAGGCCGTCACGAGATCCGCGATGCCGCCCTGCAGGAGATTGTCCCCCAGATACATCACGAACGGGCTCTCGCCGAGGAAGGGCTCCGCGGTGAGCACCGCATGGGCCAATCCCAGCGGCTCATCCTGCACGATGTAGGTGATGCGCACCCCCAAACTCGAGCCATCGCCCGCGACAGCTTCAATCTCGGGGCCCGTCTCGGGGGCGATGATGATCCCCACCTCCTCGATCCCGGCGGCAGCCATCGCCTCGATGCCGTAGAAGAGGACCGGCTTGTTGGCGACCGGCACCAGCTGCTTCGCGCTCGTATGCGTGATCGGGCGCAAACGCGTGCCCTTCCCCCCCGAGAGGATCAATCCCTTGAGCGCTCGCATCGCGCCCTGAGCCTAGCGGGCGCGCGCTGGGCGCGTGTTACCGGGACGTGCCGGCTCGCGGGGAGCCTCGCGCGGGCTTCCAGTTGCCAACCAGCCGGCCCGCCGCACCGCCATTTCGACCCGCCCCTTCCACCTCCGCTCGACCGCGCCCAAGGGCACGTGGAAATCCGCGCCGAGTTAGAAACGTTGCACCGTCGGCAGATAGGCCCCGGCTACCCTTGAAATGAGGTTGAAGTTGTAAATACTAGGATTTTGGCTAGATTGGCCCCGATGGGGTCGGGTCGGGGGGTGAGCTTCCTCCCGCCGGACACGGGACGAGTGGCATCGAGAGATGACAGAGCCGACTTACACAGGAGGAGAGGGGCCGTGAGGACGAACAGGAGCCTTATCGTGACTAGACGCTTTCGGATGTTCAATGTCGCGTGTTTTGCGACGCTTTGCGCCCTGCTTGGGGGCGTGGGGGTGGCGCAGGCCAGCGGCACCCCAACAGCCACCACGGGGGGCGTGCTCGCAACCAGTCTTCATGGCGCCACGGTCGAAGGCAGTGTCGGCCTAGAAGGGGCGAGCCCCTTCGAAGAATGCGTATTTGAATACGCTCCGGTTAACTCCGGCAACCCTGCTTTGACGAAGCCATGCGCAGGAGAAATCACCGAACCACCCTCCACTGTTACAGCCGAACTGGAAGGGCTCGAACCGGAAGAATCCTACACCTACAGGGTGATACTCAAGGCCGAAGGGCAGACGGTCGAAGGCGGACTCGGAGAATTCAAGACCACCCAGCGTGCAACAGTCACAACCGAAGGTTCGAGCAACCTGACACCCATCAGCGCGACGCTCAGCGGCACCATTACGCCGCATGTAGAAACCGGCAAGAAGGTCGAATACTACTTTGAATACGGTAAGGAAGTCTTCGAACACAAGACTGAACCAGCCGTCGAAACCACCGGCGAAGAAGAAGTGCCGATCCCAGTGGCCATCCCCGTGACGGGCCTTGAATCGCACATCGAATACCACTATCGACTGGTCGCCGTCGTCGAAGGTCACACCATTCCCGCCGAAGGCGAACAGGTGTTCACGACAACAACCGCCAAGCCCATCGTACTAAGCAGCTCAGCGGGATCTCTCACCCGCACCACCGCAACGATCTCCGCCGAAATCAATCCGGAGAACGAAGAAACCGGCTACTACATCGAATACGAAGCGCCGGGGATACATGTCCTCTCCTCGCCGCACGCCAATGTGGCCGGCAGTGCAGGCCCCGCGGCGAAGATCGTGCAGACACTCGAAGAACTGAAGCCCGCCACCACCTACACCTACCGTGTCGTAGCAGGCAACGGGGGCGGCGCCACCGTGGGCGGAGAAGGCACGTTCACGACCGGACCCAAGCAGCCCGCGAGCGTCGAATCGGAGTCAGCCCAGGCCACCTCGCAGACCACGGCCGCAATCGCGGCCAAGGTGAACCCCAATGGGCTGCCCACCATATACGCCCTCGAAGTGGGCACGGAAACCAAGGAAGGCAGCCCCGTCTACATCCCCCAGAGCTTTGGCCAGGTGGGCGAAAGCGGCGAACTGACATTCACGCTCACGAACCTGCTTCCGGGCACCGTCTACCACTACCGCATCGTCGCCACCAACGAAGAAGGCGAAGCACCCGGCGCCGACGCGACGTTCACAACACCCAGCTTCATCAGCCCGATCACCGAGCCGGCACACCAGCTGCTCGTACCGGTGGCGCCCGAAGTCGAAGAAAAGCCGCTTCCGGTACACGTGGAAACGCGCGCCCAGAAGCTCGCCAAGGCACTGCACCAGTGCACCCGCCAGCCGAAGAAGAAGCGCGCGGCGTGCCGGCGCACGGCCGAGAAGAAGTTTGGGGCGGTCAAGAAGAAGAAGTAGCCCCTGACCGCAAAGACTTGAGCGTTGCTCCCACCTCTCCGGCGACGCTCAGCGAGGCCCAGCACCCACCCCTGGTGCTGGGCCTCACCTTTTTACGGACCTTAGGGCCTATCCCTCTAGGCCCGCACGTCCCTACCGGAAAGGCCCTAAACCCCCGCGGGCACCGCCCGCAGCTTGGCCACCGCAGCCAGCAGCGCTTCGCGCGCGTCCTCGGGCTCGAGGATCGCGGCGTCGCCGGCCTCCTTGAGCACCTCGCGCACGAGCCAGCCCACGCCCGCGAAGCCCAGCTCGACCTCGATCGAGCCGTCCTCGCGCTCGGCGACCACGCGGCGCTGCTCGCGCGCCCAGCGCGCCCGCTCGGGGGAAATCCACACGCGCGCGGTGCGCGAGGCCTGCACCTCGCCCGTGCGCAGCCAGCCATCCACTTCGGCGGCAGGATCCACCTCTGCGCGCGGCTCGAAGGTCTCCTCGAGCACCTCCGCGCGCTTCACGCGATCCAGGCGGAAGTGGCGCATCGCGCCGCGCTCGGGGTCGTATGAGGCGACGTACCACCCCTCGCGTCCGTTCGTCAGCGCGTAGGGCTCCACGCGGCGCAAGGAGAACTCGTCCTCGTTCTCCTTGTAGTACTCCAGCTCGATCAGCCGGCGCCCGACGATCGCCTGCGAGACCAGGCGCGCTACCTCGGAGTCGTTGGCCGTCGCGTGCGCCACCTGCAAACCCTGCTCCATCGGATCCTCGCCGAGCGCCACCACGATCTTCTCCCGCGCGCTCGCCAGCGAACCCTCCGGGATGTGCTCGCCGATCAGATCGATCGCCGCCACCAGCGCCTTGGCCTCCACCGGCAACAGGCGCGCGGGGCGGTCGAAGTTGTCGCTGTAGGGCTCGGGGTCGACCTCGATCTCGCCCTCCTCCTCGAGGATTTCCGCATACAGCACGTAGGAGCCGCCGCCGAAGTTCACGACGTTGAGCACATCGATGTCCTCGCGCAGCTCCTCCTCGCTGAGCTGCAGGCGCCCGCGCAGGTCCTCGATGCCAAGCCGTTTGCCCGCGCGACCCGCCTCGATCAGGATGCTCGCCAGCGTCACCAGCCGCGCGAAGCGCTCGGGACGGATCGCCGCGTCGCCCGCGCCGCCCGCACCCGGGTCCTCGCCCTCGCCGCCGGCTTCCGAGCGCCGCCGTCGCGAACGGGTCGTCCCACCACGCGCAGCCGCCGTCGCGGCTGCAGCCGCCGAGGCGCCGTTGGCGGACTGCCGATGCTCCTCCGCGGGCTCCGGCGGACCCTCTGCCTGGCGCTCCTCCAGCAGCTCCAGGCGCCGCGCGAACTCCTCGGTGAGCTCCTCGGGACCCTGCAGGCGTGCGTGCTCGCCGAGGCCCAGTACCCATGAGACCATCCCCCGCGTGCTCGCGTAGGGCGTCAGGAACAGCCTGTCCCCCTCATCTGCGCCAGAGGCCGGCTGGATCTCACCGTAGCGGCCGAAGTGGCGCTCGATCTGCCAGGCGATCCGCTCTGAGAGCAGCACCTCGGCTACGCCCCGCTGCTCGCCGAACTGCCACTCCGCGCGGTTGGCATACACCCTCGGATCGAACTCCTCCGAGCGCTCGAAGTCGTGCTCGGCCTTCGTCGCGTAGGAGACCTTGCCGCGGATCCGCGAGAGGCGGAACACGCGGATCGCCTTGCGCTCGTGCGCATACCCCAGCAGGTAGAACTGACCCCCCTGGAAGAGCAGGTGGTAGGGGTCCACGCGGCGCGCCCCCACCTCGTCGCGTTCCATCGTGTAGTAGTCGAAGGTGATCGTCTTCTGGCGGAAGATCGCCGTCTCGATCTTCGCCAGACGCGTCGAGAGGTCATGCCCCCCCGCCGAGGCCGTGATGCCGAGCGCCACCGAGCTCTGCTCGGGCGCGCGCAGCGGGCTCGGGCGCCCCCACGTGATCTGCTGCAGCGCCAGCCGCAGCGGCTCGGCGTAGGCGAACTCGCCATCGAGTAGGTGCAGTGCGGTCTGCAGCGCCGCCAGCTCCGTATCGGAGAACTCGATTGCCGGCAGATGGAAGTTCTCCGAGCGCAGCGAGTAGTTCTCCTGCTCTGCCGCCGCATCGGCGGGGCGATCGACGGTGAGCTGGATGCGCAGCGACTCGAGCTCCGCGCGATCGGCGTAGAAGCGCCGCGCGAACGCGTCTTCGTTCATCGCGCTGTACCCCTCCACATCGCGCCGAATCTCCAGTGCCGTCACCGGCCGGCGCTCGGCCATCAGGTAGGAGATCAGCGACAGCTGGCGGATCAGCTTCTCGGTGTCCTTGGCCATCCATCTCCAAAGATAGAACCACGCGGGGAGACGATGATCCGAGACCCCTCCGCATCGCCGCCCGCCCCCGCAATTTGCGAACTTTCACGGGGCGCCCAACGGTGCCCTGACGCTCCCCGCAATCCCAAACGCTCACCGGCCCCAATCCCGGCGAGGCTCGACGCCCAGCGTTCGCGGAGCCGGCGCTGCTCAGGCCGCTTCGCGCACGGGCTCGGGCGGCTCACTGCGCCCCACGAAGTGCGCCGGCGAGCCGATCGCACGATCAAGCCCGACCACTGCTCGCCGGCCGCCAGCTCCTTCTCGAGGCGGTCGAAGCTCCCCAGGCGACCGCCCAGGTTGTCGATCATGTGCACCAGCGTCGCCTCGCGCGTACACGGCACCACCGGGCTGCCGTGCTCGAGCGAGCCGTGGTGGGAGAGGATGATGTGCCCAACCGCCATCGCCAGCTCCTCGGGGAAGCCCTCGATGTCCTCGATCGTGCGCCGGATGCGGTAGTAGCCGAGCGCGATCTCGCCGTGCAGCCGTCCCACATCGGTGAAGTCGATGCTGCGCGGGTCCTCGCTGTAGGCCTCCACCTTGCCCACATCGTGCAACAGCGCGCCCGTCACCGCCACGTCGCGATCGATTCCGGGAAGGTCCGCTATCGCGCTCACCGCCTGCGCCACACCCAGGCAGTGCTCCAGCAGGCCGTGCCTGTATGCCTGGTGGTAGTGCTTGGCCGCGGGCGCCCTCCGGTAGCCCTCCCATAGCTGCCCGCGCTCCGCGAACACATGCTCCAGCAGGCGCGCAAGGTAGGGTTTTGGATTGTGCTCACCAGCTCGCGCAGATCCGCCTCCAGCCGCTCGGGCCTGCGCGCGGGACCATCGAGCAGATCCTCGAGCGCGTAGCTCCCCGGCTCCGGGGGCGCGAGCGTACGCAGGTTGATCTGCGGCCCGAAGCGCGGATGGCGGTTGAAGCGGCCCAGCACGCGCACCGGCTCGCCTGGGCGTCGAGCTCGAGCACCTCGCTCAGGTCCTCCCACACCATCGTGCTCACGGCCCCCGTGCGATCCCCCAGCTGCATACGCAGGTCGTCGCCTCCATCGCGGCGCCGGCGCCGCTCGATCTCACGCACCAGCAGCACCTGATCGATCTCCATGCCATCGGTCAGCCCACATACCTTCATGGTCCTGAAGGTAGAGGCCTCTGCGGACGGGACGCTCGATCGACCATCGGGCCTCCGCAGGCAGGACGCTCGATCGACCATCGGGCCTCCGCAGGGGAGACGCTCGATCGACTCATTTCCACCCAGAGAGGGCATCTCGATCCCCGGCGTGAGGAAACTCTTATTGTCAAGGCACTCTCCCGTCAAGCGCCCCGCGGCGGGGCCGCGCCCTCCTGTCAAGTGTGAGAGGGAAACAGCGTCACGCCTAAACGTCTAAGTGCCCGCTGCGATATTGGCCCAGGTAGACCTAGCCGTCTTCCACTCTCATCCATAGCTTTCCCTGCGAGGGCTTCCACGGGGCGTAGAGAGGATCGTCTTGCCATCAACAGAACCACTGCGAGTAATCAGCTGGAACGTCAACGGCATCCGCGCGCGCTGGCCGCGCCTCACGGAGATGCTTGCAACCGAGCGTCCCGATGTCGTCTGCCTGCAGGAGACGCGCTGTCCTGAACACCGCTTCCCCAGCGGCCGCCTGAGCCAGCTCGGCTACCACTCTCAACACTCTCCCGGACGCCGGCGCGGCGGCGTGGCGATCCTCGTGCGCTCCGATCACCGCATCACACACCGCACGAGCGCGCTCGACTCACCACGACATCGCCGAAGGACGCTGGCTGGAGGTCACGATCGATGGCCTCACGATTGGCTGCGTCTACGTTCCCGCGGGACACACCCGCGAAGAAGTCGACGACGCCGGCAAGCTCGCCTTCCTGGAGGCGATGGTGCGCCAGGTGCACGAGGAGCACGACCATCACCAGCCGCTGCTGCTGGCAGGCGACTTCAACATCGCGCCCACCGACCAGGACGTCTACGAGCCCAGCTGGTTCGACGGCTCCTACCTCTCCGGCGAGGCCGAGCGCTCGGATCTGCGCGAGATCCTCGAGGAGGGCGAGCTGGTGGATGTCTACCGTGAGCTGCACCCCGACGATCGCGGCTTCACCTGCTGGGACCAGCGCGACGGGCACTACGCGCGCGACTACGGACTGCGCATCGACCTGATCCTTGCCAGCCAGGACCTCGCCTCGCACGTGAGCCGCTGCGAGGTCGCCCATGCCTACCGGCAGGGCCACAGGCCCTCCAATCACGCGCCATTGCAAATCGAGCTAGACGACGTCGAGCAGGACGCCCGCTGTCTCGACGCCACAACCGCGGCCGGCTCTGGGGACTGACCGCGGGGAGGGACCTCCGTCCGGCCGGGGTGGGGGCCCCGGCCGGACGGTGCCTACGGCTCCAACCGATTCGGCCCGCGATACAGGAACGTGACCTCGCGCACGTTGTCCTGCCCGGCGAGCTTCATGAGCAGGCGCGTGAGCCCGAACCCGAAACCCCCGTGCGGGGGCGCGCCGTAGCGGAAGAAGTCGAGGTAGTACTGGATCGGCTCGGTCTCCACGCCCTTCTCCCGCGCCTGCGCGAGGAGCTGCTCGTAGCGGTGCTCGCGCTGCGCGCCGGTGGTGATCTCGATCCCCTTCCAGAGCAGATCGAAGCTCTTGGTGAGACGTGCCGGATTGGCTGGGTCGTTGGGGTCGGTGTAGCGCATGTGGTAGAAGGGCCGCACCGCGACGGGGTAGTCGGTGACGAACACGAACTCGTGGCCGTGGCGCTCGGCGATCAGCGCGGCGAGCGCACGCTCGCTGGGCGGGTCGAGGTCCTCGTCGGGGCCGGGCGCGCCGTGACCGGCGTCCTTGAGCATCTCCTTGGCCTCCAGCAGGCTGACACGCGGGAAGGGCGTCGAAGGCACCACTGTCTCCACTCCGAAGGTCTCGGCGATCGCCTCGCCGTGCGCCTCCTTGACGGCGGCGAACACGTGCGCGAGCCAGGCCTCCTCGAAGGCCATCACGTCCTCGTGGGAGTCGATCCAGGCGAGCTCCACGTCGACGCTCGTGAACTCGGTGTCGTGGCGCGAGGTGAAGGAGGGGTTGGCTCTGAACACGGGCCCCACCTCGAAGACCTTTTCAAAGCCCCCCGCCATCGCCATCTGCTTGTAGAACTGCGGCGACTGCGCGAGATAGGCGGTGCGATCGAAGTACTCCACCTTGAAGAGCTCAGCGCCGGACTCGCTCGCGGAGCCCATGAACTTGGGGGTATGGATCTCCATGAACCCCTCGCTGCGCCAGAACTCGCGCATCGCGTGCTCCACAGTGCCCTGCACCTCGAAGATCAGCCTGCGATCGGGGCGGCGCAGGTCCATGTAGCGCCAGTCGATGCGCTTGTCGAGGGCCGACTCCGCCGTCACCGGCAGCTCGGGCTCTGCGGCCGCATCAACCGTGAGCCCCAGCAGCTGCACCTCGAGCCCGCCCAGCTTCACGCGCTCGTCGGCAACGACCGTGCCGGTTAGCGTCACCGCGGACTCGGGCGTGAGCGTTGAGACGAGCTCGTTGAGCGCGCTCGGGGGGTCGTCCTTGCCGAGCACCACCTGCGCCATCCCCGTGGCGTCGCGCAGGATCACGAACTGCACGCGCTTCTGATCGCGGATCGCGTTGACCCAGCCGCGCAGCTGCACCTCCTCGCCGATCTTTGACTGGAGACCTGAGATGAGTGTGCGCGCCACGGCGGCCAGATTACTTGCCGGGGCGGGTCCGATGCGTCCGACGGGGATCGAACCCGTATCTGCGGCTCCAAAGGCCGCTGCTCTTAGGCATCGATTTCGACGGTGAGCTCGGGCGCGATGACCGCCGCAGCGGCGTAGAGCCGCCGGCTGGATGTACCGCCGGTTGAATGACTCGCACCGCACCATCCCTCATTGCCTACTCACTTCGCCATTGACCAGTTGAGCTACGGACGCGCGAAGGTCACTGCGGCGTCTTACACGGCCTCACCCCCAGCCTGCGGCCAAGGCGCGAGGCTCACGAGCGTGTCCCGTCCCGCGGTCGACCACAGCTCCTCGGCGATATGGGGCGTGAGCGGCGCGAGCATCTGGACGAGCTGGAGCAACGCGGCGACGATCGCCTCGCGGTCGGCGTTCTCGAGCTCGCCGCGGCGCTCGAGGGCGCGCTGCTCGAAGTCCTGGATGCGCGTGAGCAGGAGCATCGTGTTGTGCGCCACGCGCTGCATCTCCAGGCGCTCGTAGTCGATGGTGACCTTCTGCAGAGCCACTCGGCACCAGTTGGCGAGCTTGCGTCGCAACCGCTCAGAGGCGTCGATCTGCGGATCCCGCGCATCGCGCGCCCACTCCTGTAGCCGCGGCTGCGCGTAGCCGTAGAGTTTCTTGAGGAAGATCTGGCAGTAGCGGATCGGCTGCTCGTTCCAGTTGAAGATCCGCCCGGGCGAGGCGGCGTGCAGCACGGCGAGGCGCACGGTGTCGGCGCCGACGTGCACGACGAGCTCGTTGGGATCGACGACGTTGCCGAGGTGCTTGCTCATCTTGCGCCCCTCGAGGCGGATCATCTGGTGCATGAGAGCGCTGGTGAAGGGCTCTCGTCCGGGCACCTGCGGGAGCTCGTCGAGATCCTGGAGCACCTTGCCGATGAGGCGCTGATCGAACATGTAGCCGCCCGCGTCGGCGCCCCACACGATCTGCCGCGCCGGCAGCCAGCGCTTGTATTCCTCGTGATCGAACATGTGCCGCGGGCGATCGGCGAAGGGCACGCAGATCGGCATCCACATCCACATCCCATCGACGTGGCAGTCGATCGTGTCGGTCTCGCGCCGGGCGGGCCCGCCGCAGCCAGGACAGGTGCATTCGACGAAGTCCATGCGCCCCTCCAGCGGATTGCCGGCCCCCGTCACCTGCAGGTCCTCGGGGAGGCGCACAGGGAGATCCGCGAAGGGCACCGGCACCACCCCGCAGCGCTCGCAGTGGATCAGCGGAATCGGGGCGCCCCACGCGCGCTGGCGCGAGATCGCGAAGTCGCGCGCGCGGTAGCGCACGGCGGGACGGGGAGCGGCGCCCGAGCGCCCGCCCTTCCAGGCGCTCGCGGAGCCCGCCCCCATCGCCCCCAGCCGCTCGGCGATGCTGGCGTCGGTGGCATCGAGCGCGGGGATCCCCAGCGCCGCGGTGGGCCCGAAGCGGGCGTCCACGAGCGGCGAGATCACGATCGGCAGCATCCCCGCGACCCCCGGAACGCTCGCGAGCGCGCCGGTGGCCACCACGGGCACCTGCTCGAGGTCGCGATCGTCGCGCCGCCAGCCGGCTTCGCGCACCCCTTCCAGCTGCTTGGCGACGCCCGGCTCGGCGAGGAAGCGGTCGACCTCGGGGTGCGCGGGGGAGATGACGATGAACGCCGCCTGCGCGATCGCCTCGACATGGGGCGTGAAAACGGTGAGGGGAGTCCCATCGAGCGTCGCGGCATCCACCTCCACGCCGTCCACGCGCCCGATCACCGCGCGCTGGGCGCCCAAAGCCGCCTTGCTCCAGCCGGGGAGTGTCTCCAGCCCACGCTCGTTGTCCTCCACGTAGGCGCTGATCCGCATGAACCACTGCGGCAGGCGCCGGAAGCGCACCTCGCCGTGACAGCGCCAGCAGGTGCCCTCCTCGGACTGCAGCGCCGCGAGCACCGTCTGGCAGGAATCGCACCAGCTCACCTGCGCCTCGCGGCGGTACACGAGGTCCTTTTCGAGCATCGCCAGGAAGAGCCACTGTGTCCAGCGGTAGTGGTCGGGCTCAGAGGAGACAAAGGTGCGCTCCCAATCGCAGGAGTAGCCCAACCGCTCGAACTGGCTGCGCATACGCTCCACGCAGCGCGCCACCCACTGCTGCGGCGAGACACCGCGGCGCACCGCCTCGAGCTCGGCGGGCAGCCCAAAGGAGTCGAAGCCCAGCGAGAACAGCACCGCCTGTCCGCGGGCGCGCAGGAAGCGCGCGTAGGCGTCAGCGATTGTGTAGCTGCGAATGTGTCCCATATGGGCATCCCCGGAGGTGAAGGGGCACCCCGCGAACACGTACGCGGGCGTCCGCGTGTCCTCGGGCGGGGGCGTGGCGAAGACCTTCTGCGCCTCCCACACCCCCTGCCAGCGAGCCTCGATCCCCGCTGGTTCGTAGTGAGTCAAAAACGAATCCGGCGGACTGGATCGCCCAGGTGCCGCGTCGGGTATCGCATGGCTTGCGGAAAAAGGTGGGCGGTTCATGATTTCGAAGCTACCGGATAAGTCCGGTGAAGTCCAGAATGATTCAAACGCGTCTAATATATTGACGAGCACCTGATGTCCTGCCAGTCCCCGGCGGCGCCCAAAAGGCCCGCCGGGGGCACGACATGACATCCATCCGGCACTACGGACGAGGAGGAGTCAGTGGCCCGCTGTGCGGTCTTGACAAACGACTTGCAGTACGACCTGGTCAACAAGAATGAGGAACGCAGAGCGGCGGTCAAGGCTTTCACGCCGAAGATGACGGCGTTTCTGGAGAAGATGCGCGCGCTCGATGCGCCCATCGTGCACCTCCAGCTGATCAACAAAGAGGACGACCCGCGCGCGGAGCGCTATGACGGTTGGCTGCCCGTTACCAAAGGGTCGGATGGCGCGCGCATCATGACGGAGTTCCTCGCGGACTCCGATGTGGTGGTGGAAAAGAACAAGGACAGTGGTTTCTATGAAACCGACCTCGACGAACGCCTCAAACAGATGGACGTGGATACGATCGCGATCACGGGTATGCAGACGCAGATCTGTGTGCAGACGACGGCCGCCGATGGTTTCTTTCGCGGCTACAACGTGATCGTCCCCTCCGATGCGGTGGTCTCCGCGCACGAGGATGACAAGACGCGCGCGCTGGATTGGCTTGCGTCCTACTGCGCGACGATCCTCACCACCGAGGAATTGGTGGCGGCGGTGAGCGCCGGCGAGCTGCCCGAGTTCAGCGTGGTGGCGATCCCATGAGCGGAAGGCTCATTGAGCTCGATCACGGCACCGGCGGAGGAATGAGCCAGGAGCTGATCGGGGAGCTGATCGCGCCGCGCCTGGGGAGCGCGCACCATGGGCGCATGGAAGACAGCGCGGTATTGGGAATTGACAGCGAGCGGATCGCGGTTACCACCGACTCCTTCGTGATCGATCCGATCTTCTTCGGCAACGGCGACATCGGCAAGCTGGCGGTGTGCGGGACGGTGAACGATCTCGCGGTGAGCGGCGCGGTGCCGCGCTTCCTCACGCTTGCGCTGGTGCTCGAGGAGGGCTTTCCGATCGCAGATCTGGAGCGGGTGCTGGATTCGGTGCGCGACGCCGCAACCGCGGCGGGCGTGACGATCGTGGCGGGCGACACGAAGGTGGTGCGCGAGGGAGAGATCGACAAGATCTTCATCAATACGGCGGGCATCGGCGAAGTGCCCGGTGGCGTCGAGCTCGGCGTGGATCGGATCGCGCCGGGGGATGCGGTGATCGTGACGAGCTGGCTGGGCAACCACTCGATCCACATCCTCTCGATACGCGAGGGATTGGGCTTTGAGCAGCGCATCGGAAGCGATTGCGCGCCGCTGAATGGGCTCGTGTGGAACGTGCTGGAGGAGCACCCCGAGCACGTGCGCTGTATGCGTGATGTGACGCGCGGAGGGCTCGGCACGGTGCTCAATGAGGTCGCCGACAGCGCGGGCGTGTCGATCTCGATCGAGCGGGCGCGCCTGCCGATCCAGGCGGAGACAGCGATGGCGGCGGACATGCTCGGCGTGAACCCTCTGTATCTCGCGAACGAGGGGTGCCTGTGCGTGTTCGTGGAGGGCGAGTTCGCGCGCGAGGTGCTGGAAACGGTGAGGCTGCAGCCACACGGGAATGCGGCGCGAATCGTGGGGGAGGTGCGCGCGCGGGGCGAGAGCGCGGTGAACATGCTCGAAGACGACGGAACAGAGTCGATCGTCGAGGTCCTCTACGGAGCGGAGTTGCCCAGGCTCTGCTGAGGGGCCGGGGTCTCGATCGCCCGATGTCCGAGACGCGCCGCTATGAGATTCGCGGAATCGTGCAGGGCGTTGGGTTTCGGCCGTTTGTGTTTCGGACCGCGGTGCGTCATGCGCTGGGAGGGTGGATCCGCAACGACTCCGATGGCGTGGTGATCGAGGTGCAGGGCGCGAGCGAAGTGCTGGAGGAGTTCATCATGGAAGTGCGCTCGCGCCCGCCTGCCCTCGCGCGGATCGACTCGGTGGCGCTGGTGGAGCAGCGCTACGGCGATGCGCCGCTTAAGGGCTTTCAGATACATCTGTCCGATCGGGGGGAGCGCGCGCGGACGCTGATCTCACCCGATACATGCGTGTGCGATGAGTGTCTCGCGGAAATGCTCGATCCGGCCGATCGCCGCTATCGCTATCCGTTCATCAACTGCACGAACTGCGGCCCGCGCTACTCGATCGTGCGCGGTGTTCCCTACGACCGCGCGATGACGACGATGTCGGTCTTCCCGATGTGTGCGGCGTGCGCGGCGGAGTACCACGATGTTTCCGATCGGCGCTTCCACGCACAGCCGATCGCCTGCTGGGATTGCGGGCCGCACGTGGAGCTGTGGGACCCGCGCCGGGGACGCCTGGATTCACCGGAACCGGTGCGCGACGCGGTAACGCTGCTCGCGCAGGGGGCGATCCTGGCAGTGAAGGGCATCGGCGGCTATCACCTGATGTGCAATGCGCGCGACGAGCGCGCGGTGGCGGAGCTGCGGCGACGAAAGCGCCGCGAGGAGAAGCCCTTCGCGGTGATGTCTCCCACTCTGCGCGCATTGAGCTCCTACGCGCGGGTGAGCGAGCACGAGGCGCAGCTGCTGAGCGCGATCGCGCGCCCGATCGTGCTCGTGGCCAAGCGCGCGGACGTGAAGCTGGCGAGCGGGATCGCGCCGGGAAACCGCCGCTATGGAGCGATGCTGGCGTACGCGCCGCTGCACCATCTGCTGTTCGATGGCGAGCTGGATGCGCTGGTGGCGACGAGCGGGAACGTCTCGGATGAGCCGATCGCGTTCACGAACGAGGATGCGCTGGAGCGGCTGGCGGAGATCGCGGATGCGTTTTTGATCAATGACCGCGATATCTATACGCGGGTGGACGATTCGATCGTGCGCGCGGTGTCCTATGCGGGGATGACGGAGACGGCGCCGCTGCGCCGCGCGCGGGGATACACGCCGATGCCGGTGCGCGCGCCCTTCGAGCTGCCGCCGCTGCTGGCGGTGGGTCCGGAGCTGAAGAGCACGGTCTGCATCTCGCGGGGAAGTGAGCTGTTTCTCTCTCACCACATCGGCGACCTCAAGAACGACGCGACACGGCGCTCGTTCGAATACGCGATCGGCCACCTCGCAGAGCTTCTGGAGGTGAAAGCGGAGGTGCTGGCGCACGATATGCACCCGGGCTACATGAGCACGCGCTACGCGCGCGAGCAGAACGAGCTGCCGACGGTGGAGGTGCAGCACCACCATGCGCATATGGCGGCGTGCATGTGCGAGCACGGCCTCTGCGAGCCGGTGATGGGGGTGATCTTCGATGGGACGGGTTACGGGATCGATGGGCAGATCTGGGGAGGGGAGTTCCTGCTCGGCGATTATGGGGGCTTCGAGCGAGCGGCGCACCTCGAATACTTCCGCCTCCCGGGCGGCGACAGGGCGGTGGAAGAGCCCTTCCGCACCGCGCTGTCACTGCTCGTGCAGACCTACGGCGACCTCTTGAAGCTGGGGGCCCTGCCGGTGGTGGCGGAGCGCTCAGAACAGGAGCGCTACGTGCTCACGAGGATGGTGCAGGCAGGGGTGAGCTCTCCCCTGACTTCGAGCATGGGAAGGCTGTTCGATGGCGTGGCGGCGCTGTTGGGAGTGAGGGAGCGCTGCCGCTATGAAGCGCAGGCGGCGATCGAGCTCGAACAGCTGATCGAGCCGGGAACGCGCGCGGAGCCGCTGGAGTGGGAGCTGCACGCCACCGAGCGCCCGCTGCGCGTGGATGTGCGCCCGGCGATCGCGGAGCTGGCGGCGATCGTGGCGCGCGGAGGGAGCAAAGCGGCGGAGCTGAGCCTGCGCTTTCACTGCACGGTGGTGGATGTGGTGAGAAGGACGTGCATGGAGATCGGCCGCCGCACAGGAGTGCGCAAGGTGGTGCTGAGCGGAGGGGTGTGGCAGAACGAGTGGCTCCTGCGCGGCGCGTATGAGACGCTGGTGCAGGCAGGCTTTGAAGTGCACGCCCACCGCATCGTCCCCGCCAACGACGGCGGCGTGGCGCTGGGACAGGCGGCGATCGCGGGGTGGCGGGCGCGATGAGCGATGTCGACTTCAATGCGCTGCACTTCGAGCCGGCGCCCCAGGTGAATGGGAGGGTGCCGGGGCCCAACTCGCAGAGGATGCTCGCCGAACAGGCGGCGATCGAGAGCCGCGCGAGGAGCTACCCGCGCGCGGTGCCGCTCGCGCTCGAGGAAGGTCGCGGGGCGACGGTGAGGGACGCCGATGGCAACACCTACCTCGACTTCTTCGGCGGCGCGGGAACACTGAACGTGGGCCATGGCAACCCGGAGGTGGCGAGCGCGGTGAGCGAGCAGCAGCGCAAGCTGGTGCACGCGCTGGACTTCCCGACGCGCGCAAGGCTGGCGCTGATGCACGCGCTGAAGGAGATACTGCCGGGGGCGCTGAAGCGCACGGCGCGGATCCACTTCGGCGGCCCGACGGGGAGCGATGCGGTGGAGGCGGCGCTGAAGCTCGTGCGCTCGCACACGGGGCGCCGGCCGGTGGTGGCCTTCCAGGGCTCCTACCACGGCATGACGGAGGGAGCGCTGGCGGTCACCAGCGACACAACCTGCGGCGGCCCGACGGATACGCCGGTGCACTTCATGCCCTACCCGTACTGCTACCGCTGCCCGCTGGGGTTGCGCCCGGCGACGTGCGAGCTGGCGTGCGCGAGGCTGCTGGAGAGCTCGCTGGAGGACCCGCACAGCGGCGTGCCGGAGCCGGCGGGGGTGATCATCGAGGCGATCCAGGGAGAGGGCGGCACAGTGGTGCCCCCGGCGGGCTACCTGCGCGAGGTGCGGCGCATCACACGCGCGCGGGGGGTGCCGCTGATCGTGGATGAGATCCAGACGGGCTTCGGGCGCACGGGGGCGATGTTCGCGTGCGACCACGAGCAGGTGACGCCGGACGTAGTCGTGCTGTCGAAGGCGCTGGGAGGCATCGGCTACCCGCTGTCGGCAATCGCCTACGACGCGAGCCTCGACACATGGGAGCCGGGCGCGCACATAGGGACCTTCCGCGGCCATCAGGTGGCATTGGCGGCAGGAGCGGCGGGGATCGAGTTCACAAGGCGCAACGAGCTGGCAGCGCACGCGGCAAAAATGGGAGAGCTGGCAATGGAGACCCTGCGCGCGAGCACGGCGGAGCTCGGGGCGGTGGGCGACGTGCGCGGAAAGGGCCTGATGATCGGGGTGGAGCTGGTGCGCGACCGCGGCACGCGCGAGCCGTGGCCGGAGCTGGCGGAGGAAGTGCGCGGCGCGTGCTTCCAGAAGGGCCTGATCATCGAGAAGGGAGGCCACTACGGCAACGTGGCGCGCTTCCTGCCCCCACTGGTGATCACCCGCGAGCTGCTGCTGCGCGGCCTGGAGATCTTCGTGGAGGCGCTGCGCGAAACCGAACAGACCCTGGCGCGGCGCGGGGCGTTGGTGGCAGGATAAGAAAGAAGGCTCCGCCCCCGGAGGGGGCTCCGCAGCGGGTCGCGAAGCGAGGAGCGGGCTCCAAGTGGATCGGTCCACTCGGTTACCGGGTGAAAGCAGGCGACGAAAGCGCGTCGGAAGAGGCTGCCGCTATGCGCTGGTCTCTGTCGTGGTTTGTTCGCGGATGGTGTGCTCGATGTCTTGGCCGGTGGGGGTGAGGGTCCAGGCGTTGGGTTCGCCTTTGGTGGGGCCCTCACCGATGTTTTGGATGAGCGCGAGGTTGTGTAGGCGTAGGAGGAGCTTTGAGATCTGGCCCTGGTCCGCGACACCCGCGGCGTCGGCGATCTGACGGTTGCTTGCGCCGGGGTGGGCGGCGATCGCCGTAAGGACACGCATCGTGCGATACGTGAGACGCATATCCAAATCGCGCAGGGGGTCGCCTCGGCGCTGTTGTGGGCGTGGGATCGGCTGGGGTGCGGGACGCTCGCTCTCCCGCCGCGCCGCCGCGGGCCCGAGGTAGGGGAGGACGATCATTCCCATAAGGGGGTTGATGAGGCTCGTGAGCCAGTCGGTCTCCCCACGCTGAAGACGCGCATGGATGACGGAGAGGACCGCACCGACAACACCCTCCGCGCTGAGCGCGGGCTGCCCAAACCCCGGCCTGCTCTTCCCCTTGGCCTTGGTGTCGCCCTCGCCCTCGCGCACCACTTCCACGAGGACCCCCACGAGCTCCGCACGACGCTGCACCGCACGAGGGCCGGCGGTAAGGCTCTCCACCACCACCAACCTGCCGAGGTCGGGCTCCTCCTCCAAAAACGCCAAGATCGCCAACAACGCAGAGCGGACCCTTCCCTGCCACGGCCGGCCCCCAGCGTATGCCGGGACAGCACGCTCAGCGACCCTGCCCAACGCGTCCTCGAACGCCGCGAGGAAACAATCCTCACGATCCTCGAACAAGTCATAAAACGTGCGACGGGAGACCCCCGACCGCGCGACGACCCTGGCGACGGTGGCGTTTTGTGCGCCCTCCTGCGCCGCTACCTCACCCATCGCGTGAAGCATCCGCGCACGCTGAATCTCACTCACCTGCGAACGCGGCAACGCACCACGCCCTCCTCCGCGAGAGGGTCCCCGCGTGCGCTGCCCCGTGCGCTGGCCCTTGTCCATGACCGCGGACACCCGCCCCTACCCCTTCCCCGTCTTCGCCTTGCCGCGGGCGTGCTTCTTCGCCTTCGCCTTCTTTTTTGGCTTCGCGCAACCCGTGACCGCGATCTTGGTGCTCTGCTTGAGGACGGCGCCGTTCTGGCCGGTGAGCGTCGTGGGCATCGTGAGGCTCGTGCCACAGAGGCTGCCCTTGGCCTTCGCGGGGAGTACCGCCGCGAGCCCTGAATGCGGACCCTCCGGCAGCTTCAGCCCGAAGCTCGAGACCGGCACATCGGGCACACTCGCGAACGTGCTGCTCGTGACACCGTGCTTGATATCGATGCTCCCCACCAGATCCAACGCGACGCCTTCACCCTGTAGCACCACGACCACATCGGGGAACGCGGCGCCACCATGCGACACCAAATACGCAGGGCCCGTGACAGAGCTCGCAAGCACCGGCGTCGTAGCAGTCGCAACCCCGATGTTCGACCCCACCGGACACGACGCGGGGTTCGCGTTGAACGTCGTCGCCGGACACGCCTGCTGAATCGTCGTCAGGCGCGACGGTAACTGCTTGGGGAGACTCACAGCGACACTACGGATGTTCGCCTGGGCTCCCTTGGGGTAGCCCACCTTCACATCGAGGCTCGCACCCTGCTTCTTTGAGGTCTTCGCCTGTGTCGAGACCGTGAGCTTCGGCTTGAACGCCAGGCTCGCGCAGTTCACGGCCTGGTAGTAGCTCGACACGTTCGCGGTCGCGCCCTGCGTGCTCGTCAACGACCCATCCACGCTGAGGGGTTCGCAGTTCGTCGCGTTGAACATGAACTCCGATCGGTCGATCGTGACGTTCACCTTCCGGACCTGAAGGGGGACGCCCTGCAGAATCGTCGGCAACGGGTCGCTCACGACCGTGATCCTCGCGGTATGCGGATCCACACGGATCGCCGCTCGCACAACCACATTGCCGAGGTTGAACGGCCCTGCCACAGCAGGCACCACGATGCTCAACCCGAACGGTGCGCCCTTATACGGCCCCGTCAAGAACACCTGGCCACCCTGCACCACAAACGGCTCCGGACCCGCACCCACAGCTGCCGTCGCGTGTCCAATAAGGCTCCCCTCGCCACAGGTCCCCCCGTTCGCCTGCGCTTCACCGCACCGTTCCACACCCTTGAGGATCCCAAGCAACCCCGGAGGAGTTGTGACCGACACCCCGGAGAGCGCCTGATCCTGGTCCTCTCTGGAGAACGTCGCCGTGAACGGACTGAACCCACCCGCCTGCGAACTCGTCGTACCCGCCACGAGCGAAGGCGCGAACGGCGCCGGACTCTGACACGGACCCCCATTCGGGCCACTCGTCACATCAAACGACGAACTGCTATCCACCGGCGCGTTACCCGACCACGGAGTAAACGACGCCGTCGTCGTATACGTCCCGCACGCTGCAGGAGTCGCCAACGGACCACGCGACCCACCGAAGAAGTGCAGTTCGAGGTCTTCGACCGGCGCCTGCGGCGTATTCCTGAACGAACTCACCAGCTGCCCCGTACTCGGGTTCAACGAGACTTCACCCGGAAGCTTCACAAGGATCCCCGTCGCGGGATCCTGCGCGACGACATACAGCGCCACCAGCGACCCGAACGGGTTTGCGTTCTGCGACGCCACATACACCGCGCCTTCCAACTCATTGGGGATGATCGGGACCTTGATCCGCACAGTCCCCACCTTCGACGCATCCGGGCAGAACGGTTCACCCGCTTCCGGGCTGAACAACGCAGTGCCATCCCCACCAAACCCCTGGAAGCCGACCAGCCCCTCCGAGCACGCAGCGAGACCACCCGCACCCGACGGGTTCAACGCCATCCCTTCAGGCAGCGTGACGGTTGCGCTCTTGATCGCGGCCTCAGCGAGGCCATTGGCATTACCCGTAACGTCCTGCGGCAAGTGCACATGCACATCCACGCCGGTCGGGGTGCTCGCCGAGTGCGTTTCCGGAGAAACCGTGATCGACGGGCCGAACGGCAACTGATCACAGCCCGTCATGTTCGCCGGGCGCCCAAGACTGTCCAATGGCTGGTATTCGACGCGCGTCGTCACAACCCCAGCCGGGTTCGCCCTCGTCGGCCACGAGTCACCTTCAACGCTCGTCGTCAACGGCCCATCACACGCCGTGGGGAGCGTCAGCAGTGGCGGCGGATTGTCCTGTCTTGCCGGCACGCAGGGCTGACCTTCTGCCAGCCCACCTTCCGAGATGCAATTCCAGCCGCGCGACCGGTCGTGACGCGCATCGCCGGGGACACCCCAAAACGTTAACTGGGCGGAGACGAGACCCACGAACTGTGTGATGTTGCTCGCACTCGCCGTCACACCATAGTCCCGGCCCGAGCGCACGGACGTGTCGATCATTACAGGAGTCCTGACGAGCTCGAACCCGAACCTCGCCGGCTCGCCCGGCCTCGGTGCCAGATTGAACAACGGGACAGCATGGGTTTCCAGACCTGCGGTGTAGATGCTCACCGTCCCAATCCCGACAGCGGTATCGGCGGGACAGAGATTAGCTGAACCTCCGGCCGATATTAGGAAGAAGTCATGTTCGGTGCACTGCGGAACCGCGGTCGCATCACCCACGAGACCGGGGGGGAGATCGAAACGCAGATCTTTCGGCAGCGCCGGAGGTCGCGCCACATCCGCAGCTTGGTTCAAAGCCAGCGTTGCCGTCAGCTGAAACGGGTGTGACCCGGCACGCATGTCGACCGCGCCGCCCTCTTCTTCTGGGACGAACGTGAAATCTCCGACACCGAACGGCGTCGGCGCGCCGTCCACCACTACCGTCTGCTCACGCGCTGCGTCGGGAGCATTGCCGCCCATCATCTCCACTCGGCTCTCACCCGATACCGCACCAGGAGCAACCTTTACCGCGATTTGCAGTTCGATATCGTCGTACGGATTCAGGTGCAGTTCCTGATCCAATTCCGCCGGGTATACGCACTGCACGCGACTCGGTGTCGTTTCGCAGGTCTGCAGGAAACTCAGATCGACGAAACCACCTGCGAACGGGGCCGCATAGAAGGCAACGCTCTGCGCTGTCACACCTGCCGGAAGTGTATCGCTGAGCGTCAAATCGCCCGACGTCACATCATCACCCACGTTGACCGCCTTCACCACGATCGTGCCATCCCCGCCCGGCGCCAGATTCGCCGGCCTGGATGTGGAAGACAAAGTCCACCACGGCGACTGCGCATGCGCAGTCCCGGCAGCGGCGAATCCAGCCACCAGCACAAATACGGCCACTATCCAACGGATACCTCTCCTACTAGACGCCATCGCGATCACCTGTTGCCCTTCTTCGTCGCTCCGGCATCCATGGCTCCCTTCGCCGTGACGCCATTCCCAAACAACCGTCGTGCCCGCGCTTCGCAGATGGACTGCCGCTTGCGCCGGAGCTGCTGCTTGCGCTGCGCCTTTTTCCTGCACATTCGTAGCGCGCTCGCGAGCTTCTGTGCCCTCGTCAATCGCCTAACCTTCGCCGGCCCAGCCAGAGGTCGAGGCGCTAAACTCCCCGCACCTGACACATCCGTGCTCGACGGGACAGCAAACACACCGGCCTGCCCCGACCCCAACCCGCGGCACCCATCGCCGCTCGCGCACGACGGCGCCGACGAGACCACAGGCGGAGTTGCGATACACGGCGAGCCGCTCGTGCACACATGCGCGTCATACACGTCAAGCGCACCATCCACATCCTGCGGCACGAGACGTGACGAGGTCAAGAAGAACACGTCGTTCCCTGATTCGCTCGCGTCCAAGAATGCCGATTCCTTCCCCGAGGTGCCCGAGGAGATCAAGCCCACGCATCCGGCACTACCAGAACAGCCACCGACGCCGTTCGGCTCATACTCGTACACATCCTCCAAGCCGTTCGTGTCACCCGGCACCAACGCGTCTGCGGCATCAAAGAACAAACGACCGCTATCCGACAGATAGCGAGACTGATACCACGACGTCCCGCCAGATGGCCCACTGCCATCCTGCCACCCCGGAACGGATCCGGCCAACCAATGGCCGGCCCACAAAGTTGCTATGCCATTTGGATCGACGAGCAAGCCTGGGAATTCTTCAATATCGAATACACCCGCTGGACGCGCGCCGGTCGGATCGCACGATGCACACACAAGGCTACTCGAGCTCGCATCGTAGAGAAAGACCTCCGTGTCGGGCTTGCCGCTGTGCACGTCGATATTGTCATAGCCTGTAAGGCTGCGCTCCGACATGAATGCGAGATACCGCCCACTCGGCGAGACCCTTGCTGTTAGCGTCAGAGGGCTCCCAAAAAAAATACCGTTCCAGTCAGCATCGTCCTCGCTGGACAGTGCCGCAATGAGCCGCCTCTTACTCGTTAATGTGTCATACACATACAGATTGCACATTGCTAAGGAGCAATTCCCAGGCGCGGCACCTGGAACAAGCACACCATCCGCAGCAAAATAAACATACCTGCCATCTTCGCTCGCTTCGAGCACGATGCCGTGCACATCTGCCGCTTCCCCCGCGTTTTTATCCACCGTCAGGTCCTTCAATGCGCATTCAAGCTTGTCTACCGATGTCCCAATTTCACACATATAGAGATCAGGCTCGCCCGGTCGAGCTGTCGCGTCCCTAGTCAACCTCGCTTCATCCGTGAAGAACACCTTCGACCCGTCACCGCTTGCCGTCTGATAAAGCGCTTCACCGGGGCCACCCTGCGCCCCTTCTTCGACCACATCAAGCTGCACCGTCTTCCCGAGACGCATATCACGCAGATAGAGATGTCCGCCAGCGGGACCAAGAGCAGTCCAGGCGATACGGGAGCCATCGTCGGAGATCGCACGCCTGACATCAAAGTTGGGTCGGCCTAGAAGGGCTTGCTCGCCTTCTTCCGCCGCCGGCTTGCCATCGGGAAGCACGCTGATCAAATGCAATGACCCATCGGCCCACTCAAAAAGGCTTTTGGAACCGCCGCTGACAAAGCCAGGCGTCAACGCCTGGCGAGAGGTAAGAACCAGATGACTCAAATCGGGGGAGGCACCTCGGAATTCAACCCTATCTTGGTGGTAGATACCGCCGAATTTGATACCTGGCGGCACATTCGCGGCCGTGATCAAGGGCGTGTATTCACCATTCGCCTCTCGACGGTAGGGCGTTGGTTCAGACGCTGCCGGCGACAACGGCGTGTCCCCAACCGGTTCGACCAATCCAATCGACAGATCCTCCGAGAAGAGCTCGTATTCGCCTCCAACAAGAAAACCTGTGAAAGCCGCCGTTTCATTGGGCGTAGCAATCCCCCGAGAGGCCCAACCTTTCCCCCCACGAGTCGAAAGAACCTGCGTAAATGCCAAACTCCGATTTCCCGACGGTTCCCCATCCACCGGTCCAGTCGCCAGATATGAAACCGAACTACCGTTCTGCGCCGCCTGTATGGCGCCCCCGGCAGTCGGGCTAAGCGCTTCAAGCGTCGCCCCATGCTTGTTCGGCGGGGAAACCATCTCCCACGCACGGTCATCCGGCAATCCCGACGCTTCTATCGCCTGTGTCTTGAACATGCGATCCGGCCCGTCGACGATGCCGAGCGAGTTGACCGCCTCCACATGGTAGTGGTAAGTCGCACCCGGCAAGAGACCTTCAACCGGTGCGTCCACCGCGACATCGACCGTACCGGACCCCGCATCGCCATCGGATACCGGGACGCTGGCGCCATACGCGGCGCTAGGGCCATATTCGAAGCGATATTTGGTGTCTCTGTCCAGCGGGTTGATCTGCGCAGCAAGCGTCACTGTCTTGGTTGTCACCTGCGAAACGGACTCGCTGTCGATCAACGCCGGGGGGAGCGTCTCAGATGTCTCATCCGGACCGACGACCGTGCCCGCGGAACTGCTTGCGACGACCCGGAAATGATACATCGTACGCGGCGAAAGGCCGCTCAGCCCAATGCTCACAGCCGTATCTTCAAAGCCCGCCGCCAGCGTGCCCGGCACTGTGCTCGCGCCATACGAAACGCTCGTGCCGTATTCGACATGATAGCTTGCTTCATGCCCCTCAGCGTTCAACACCGCGCTGACTATCGCTGTCGTGGGCTGCGCTTCACCGACAGACCCACCCACAACAAGCGGCCCTGCAGGCGGAGCGCCGACGAGCCGCACCACACCACTGTTGACCACATACAACTCACCGATACCATCGCCGAACGCGAGACCGCCGCGGGGCACGCTTTCTACGCCCGCGTCGAAGCTCGCGACCTCACTGCCCGCGGCGGCGTCCTCGAGGATGTGATGCGCGCTGTTGGTGCCGTCGTTGATGAACAATTCATCGGCAGGACCGACTGCGATCAGGCTCGGCTCACCCGACGCGTCGCGCGGTTCGCCCAGTTCGCTGCCCGAACCATCGAACTTGCGCACACCCGCCAGTTCCCGGCCCTCGACGTACACGTCACCGCTGGAGTCGACCGCGAGCGCCGAGATACGCCCGACGCCTGGGAGCGCGATATGCCCTTCAAGAACGCCGCCAGGGCTGAACTCCTGCACCCGGTTTTCGTCGCCCACCAACACGAACCCCGCCGGGTTTACCGCGATGCTGTCGCCATTTTCCGGTTCGAATTCACCAGTGCCGGTACCGCGCGTACCGGCCTGACACGCTTCGCCCACCAGACAGACATTTCCATGCGTCGTTGCATTGACTTCATGACCGAACGTGAGCAGGAAACCACCGGCCGAGTCGAACTTATCCACCCGGCTGTTCCCGATGTCAAACACATACACATCGCCATGCGAAGCACTCAACGGATCGTTGTCGACCGCCACACCTTCGGCCCCGTGTGCGCTGAGCTGACCACCACCAGAACCCCCCAACCCCGCCACAAAACACACGGTGCACGTCTGCGGGGCTTCGGTGTGCCCATCGGCGACACCCCAACCCCACGCGAACATGAATTCCCCTTCAGCCCCAAACTTCTGCACCCGCGCGTTATTACGATCGACGACATACACATCGCCGCTTTCCTGTTCGACCGCGATCCCATGCGGGCTATTGAACTCTCCCCCGCCAGTGCCTTCACCGCCACCGAACTGGCTCACAGTGGCAGCCGCCGGCCCTACACCCACAACCCCACCACAAACCAAGACACACAGCGACACCAACACCACCCGAACCAAACCCCAACCAGCCATCACAACCCCACGCGAACGCATCAAACCCATCCCCTCCCGGAGCAATAGAGAACACGACCACCCGGGAGGCCCGAGCAGCACAAGGCCGCCCCGGGTACAGAACCCGAGGCGACAGAAGAACCAAACGCGCTTAACGCGCGAGAGAGACCAACCCGGCCCACCCGGCCGGAGCGAGCCGCCGACCAACGGCGGAGATTTGGCCTAGAAGCTAGAAGCCCCGGCCAAGAGAGAGAGAGAGAGAGAGAGATGCTTCAGAGACGCTGAAGCATCTAGTTACGGCCCCCACAGGGCCCGCAACGACTCCCGGCACGTATGTCGCAAACGACCTCACGCGAACAACATCTCCCTCATAAGTTCCGATCCAGTCCCTCTCCAACAAATCCCTGCCGTGCAACCAAGCCGGCCAACAAGCACCCAGCCCAAACCCGATCATATGTTTGGCGCCCCATACCCAAGGGGTGCCATTACGAAAAGGCACTGTACACCACAACAACCGCACTTGTCAATAGAGAACCCACGAAGACCTCCCAGACACCTCCCGGACCCCTCCTACGCCTGCTTCACGGTCCGAGCGCGCCGACTGGGATCACGGCGTAGCGGGGGAGAATATCGTCATCCTGGCGGGGAGATTGCAGCGTCCCAGGGGGGATGATGCAGCCTCTGATCGATCCCACAGGTTGCAGGGCTCGTCAGCCCTCGCGCGCGTCGGGCAGCTCGCCGTGCGCCGCTTCGAGATCGCGCAGGTCGAGGCGGTCGCGTTCGCGTCCCGCGATCCGCTTCAGCGCGACGAGGTCGGCCAACGAGCAGATCGCCGCCTCGACGCCGTCGACGCGGCGCACCTCAGCCCTCGCTGAGACCTCGGCGAAGCTGAGCGGTGAAGGGCGCTCGGCGAGCAGGTCAAGCTCACCGTGAGGCGTCATGAGATTGATGGTCCTTCCCGGCGCGATCGTCCCCGGTGGGATAGGCGATCCATCGGGTCGCGTCGCGGACCAGGCAGAAATCAGCGAGCGCAGACGATCGAGATTCGCTGCATCTGGCGCAAGGATCGCATCGACGTCCCGGGTTGCGCGGATGACACCGTGGCGGATCAGCGCGATGCCGCCGATCAGCACATAGCGCACCTTGGCCTCGTTGAGGTCGGCGAGGATCCGGCCGAAGTCCTCCACAGTCAGCGAGCCGAGGCGGCGAACTCGATCGCCCGACCTGCTCAGAGCGATACCCTCGGCAAGCAGCTCGTCCGGGTCGCGTGAGGCGTCGCGGATCAGTCGATAACGACGCCACGCCTCGCCTACCGCAGCATCGTCGCCCCGCGCTTCGGCAGCGTGTGCAATCCGCGCGGCATCCCCAAGCCGATCGGTCGAACCTGGATCGCGAATCGGTTCGAACATCCCAGCGAGCATAGCGCTGGGAGCTACGGCCAGTCGATCTGCTCTGCGAGCTCGACCGGACCGAGGTCGATCAGGGTGCTGCGCTCCACCTCGCGGTACTCGCCGTCGGCAAGCGCGAGCCAGTGCACCGTGTGCTTGGCGGGGTCGACGATCAGCACCTCGTCGACGTGGTGGGCGGCGTAGGAAGGGCAGCTTCTGCCAGCTCTCGTCGCCCGGCGAGACGATCTCGATGACGAGCGCCGCCGTCGGATACCAGATGGCGCGAGGGACAGCGCGATGCAGACCGCCGTCCGGCACACGGAAGTCAGCTCCGGAGCCGCCCAAGTTGAAAGCGCCCAGCACCGGCACCAGCCCGGCGGCGCGAGCCGGTGCACCCAGGAGCATTGCAAGCTGTTGCGCGATGTATGCGTGCGAGCCTGACGGGGCGGAGACCATGTGCAGCACTCCCTCCCACACCTCATCCAGGCGGTGCAGACCAGAGCGCTTGCGATGCTCCAGAAGCTCCCTCAACTCACGCGGCTGGGGGTCAAGCACCAGCGTCGGCATTCCAAAAAGAGTAGCCACTCCCGGGGTGCCACGACCAGCACTGCCGACCGATCCCAGGACGAGCCACCGCGCTGAGAGGCATTATAATACCTCTTAGGTAGGCTAATAAGCATTATAGTGCTATTTTGAAGCTCACACGCGCGTATTCTCCCTACACGATTGAGGCAGCCCTACTCCTCGGGGCTCGCATCAGTCAGGCCCGCCGCGAGCGGCGCTGGTCGATGCAGGAGCTGGCCGATCGAGCGGGGATCACGCCATTCACGTTGCGCAAGGTCGAGCGCGGCGATCTGACGGTTGGCCTCGGCGTGGCATTCGAGGTGGCAGCCCTCACGGGCGTGCCGCTCTTCCACGAGGACCGCTCCCGGCTGAGGAGCGACCTGGACCGCGCACGCGACCGCCTGGCCCTGCTGCCCGAGCGGGTGCGTACTCGCCGCGAGGATGTCAAGGATGACTTCTGAGCAGCCGCGCGAGGCATACCGACGTGTCGAGTTAGGTGCCCATATCTTGTCGGAATAACGCCGGAGTGCTAGGTTGCGGGTATGAGTCTCGCTTACGCCGAAGAGGCGATCCATGTCCACGACTGCGGCCACCTCTCCGACCGGGAATCGCGCGTGCGACGGGAGCGGCACGCAGTACCGTGCGCGAATGGCTCGCGCGGCGCAGCGCTCCAAGTGGCGCGCGCGCCGAGCGCCTGGTCGAGCTCTCCTCGCTCGTCGAACGCCTCGCCCGCGTGATCCGCCCCACCTACATCCCGGTGTGGCTGAACAAGCCCGTGCCGGCGCTCAACGACGACAAGCCGATCGACCGGATCGCTGCAGGCGACTACCGCTCGGTCGCCCGACTCATCTCGGGCCTCGAGGACCCAGGCGCAAGCTGACGTGACGCTCGGCGCCGCAGCCCGAGCGGTACGCGGCCGCTGGATCAAGCACACCTACCCTGGCTCGCCGCCGTTGCCCGCACCGCATCGAGGAGCCACCACCTCCACCCACCGGTCTTCGGACGTAGCCGGTGCGCTTGCCTGCTCAGCTGGGGGTGGGTCGAGCTGGTCTCTGTTGTGGTTTGTTCGCGGATGGTGTGCTCGACCTCTTGGCCGGTGGTGGTGAGGGTCCAGGCGTTGGGTTCGCCTTTGGTGGGGCCCTCGCCGATGTTTTGGATCAGCGCGAGGTTGTGCAGGCGCAGGAGGAGCTTCTGAGATCTGGCCCTGGTCAGCGACCCCCGCGGCGTCAGCGATCTGACGGTTTGATGCGCCGGGGTTGGCGGCGATCGCGGTGAGGACACGCATCGTGCGATACGTGAGGCGCATATCCAAATCGCGCAGGGGGTCCCCGCGGCGGGGCTGGGGGCGCGGGAGGGGCTGGGGTGCGGGGCGCTCGCTCTCCCTTCGTGCGGCCGCGGGTCCGAGATAGGGCAGGACGATCATTCCCATCAGGGGGTTGATGAGGCTCGTGAGCCAGTCGGTCTCCCCACGCTGAAGGCGCGCGTGGATGACAGAGAGGACCGCACCGACCACACCCTCCGCGCTGAGCGCGGGCTGACCAAACCCCGGCCTGCCCTTGCCCTTGGTGTCATCCTCGCCCTCACGGACCACGTTGACGAGGATCTCGACGAGCTCCGCACGACGCTGCACCGCACGAGGACCCGCGGTGAGGCTCTCCACGACCAGCAACCTGCCGAGGTCGGGCTCCTCCTCCAAGAACGCCAGGATCGCGAGCAATGCTGCGCGGACCCTTCCCTGCCACGGACGGCCCCCCGCATACGCGGGAATCGCGCGCTCCGCGACCCTGCCTAACGCGTCCTCGAACGCCGCGAGGAAACAATCCTCCCTATCCTCGAAGAGGTCATAGAACGTGCGTCTGGACACCCCCGAGCGTGCGACGACGCGGGCGACGGTGGCATTCTGTGCGCCCTCCTCTGCGGCGACCTCGCCCATCGCGTGGAGCATCCGCGCACGCTGAATCTCACTCACCTGCGAACGCGGCAACGCACCCCTGCCACCACCACGCGACGTGCCCTGCGCGCGGGCGCCTGCACGCCCCCGCCCAGAACCCGCACCCTGCGACCGTCCCTTATCCATGACCGCGGACACCCGCCCCTACCCCTTCCTCTTGGTCTTGCGGGTGTGCTTCTTGACCTTCGCCTTCGCCTTCTTCGGCTTCGCGCACCCTGTAACCGTGATCTTGGTGCTCTGCTTGAGGACGGCGCCGTTCTGGCCGGTGAGGGTCGTGGGCATCGTCAGGGTCGTGCCACAGAGGCTCCCCTTCGCCTTCGCGGGAGGACCGCCGCGAGGCCGGAGTGCGGACCCTCGGGGAGCTTCAGCTCGAACGCGTTGATCGGAGCGTCGGGGATGCTCGCGAACGTGCTGCTCGTCACGCCGTGCTTGATATCGATGCTCCCCACCAAATCCAGCGTGACGCCTTCGCCCTGCAGGATCACCACGACATCGGGGAACGCCGCGCCACCATGCGACACCAAATACGCCGGGCCCGACACCGGGTTCGAAGAACCGGTGTCGTGGCCGTCGCGGTCCCGATGTTGACCCCGCGGGGCACGCCGCCGGGTTCCACGGCGAACGTCGCCTGCAGGCAGGCCTGCTGGATCGTCGTGAGCCGCGACGGCAACTGCTTCGGGAGACTCACAGCGACACTACGAATGTTCGCCTGAACGCCCTTCGGGTACCCCACCTTCACGTCGAGGCTCGCACCCTGCTTCTTACTCGTCTTCGCCTGCGTCGAAACCTTGAACGACGGGTCCTGAACGCAAGTTCCCGACACCCACCCGCCTGAAAACGCGACGACACGTTCGCGCTCGCACCCTGCGTCGAGGATACCGTGCCCGTGATCGCCATCGGCGTGCAGCTCGTCGGGTTGAACGTAAACCCAGGACGATCCAACGTCACATCCACACGCCTGACTCGCAGCGGAATCCCATCAAGGATCGTCGGGAACGGATCCGACACATCCGTCACCTGCGCTGTATGCGGGTCGACCCGCAACGACTGGCGGACCACAACCATCCCGAGGTTGAACGGGCCCGCGACCGCCGGCACCTCGACCACGATGCCGTAGGGGCCACCGTTATACGGGCCCGTGAGATACGCCTTGCCGCCCACGAACAACGGGTTCGGACCAACCCCGGCGCCGGCCTGGACGCTCCCCACCATGGAGGATTCGGGGCACGTCCCCGCGTTGGCGTTCGCGTCGGGGCAGAGCGGTATCCCCGCGATCTTCCCCAGCAGCCCCGGCGGAAGCGTGACCGTCAGACCCGCGAGATTCTGTTCGCCGTCGTTTCGCGACAGAGACAGCGTGAACGGGGAGTATCCCGCTGCCTGCGGGTTCACGCTCCCCGCCGTGAAACCAGGCGCGAACGCGTTCGCGCACCCCGTGTTGATGGGGAAGCTATCCGACGGTGTCGCGTCCGGACCGGAGTCCGGTGCGGACCACGGCATCAAATCGCTTGTGCTCGTATACGTCCCACAACCCGCAGGTGTCGCAAGCTCACCCCTCGCGCCGCCGAAGAAGTGCAACCTCAACTCGCTGACGGGGGACTGCGGGAGATCGTTGAACGACCCCGCGATCTGACCCGTCTGCGGGTTCGGGGTCAGGTTCCGGGATCTTCACGATCGTACCTGTCGTCGGGTCGTCGATCACGATGTACCCCGCCAACAAAGCGTGGAACGGGTTTTCGTTCTGCGCCGCGAGATAGACCGACCCCACGAGCGTCGTACCGAGCAACGGGGTGTCCACTTCGACGGTCCCGATCTTCGACGCTTCGGGGCACGACGGAGCCGCCGCGCTACCCAAGCCGATCTGCGCTTCACTACACGCACCCAGACCAGTGGCCGACGCCGGGTTGACCGTCAACCCCGCAGGCAACGTCACAGCACCGTCCCGCAGCGGCGGTGTCGCCAAAGACCCCGGATCCTCGCTCTGCGGAACCTTCACATCGACACCCAGACCCGTCGGACTGTCCGCGGTCGTGGTTTCCGGCTGCACGCTCAACGATGGATCGAAGCGCAGCAGATTGCAGCCCGTCACTGGTGGAGATTCCGAGACGCTGCTCACCCAGCTGGGGTCGCTGAAGTCGGGTGTGCCGTCCGCATTGGTGCGCCCGGGGACTGCCAAGAGTCCATGTGGATCGTAGTCTTCAATGGTTCCCCGGAGCAGCTCGCGGGATTCGTGAAGAACGCCACCGGCGAGTTGCCCGTACCGTCCTTTTCGGACGGGTTCCCGTACAGCTTCACTTCGATGCGGGTCAGCGCGACCTGGGGTATGTCCTGGGCGATCGTGCGCAACACATAACCCGTGGTGGTCGGCACGACGCTTGAATACAGTACGTGCGACCCACGGATTTCGTCGTGATAGCCGAACTCGGCGGCGACGCCCCGCTCAGGCACGACGTTATAGAGGGAAGCATGCAACGCCGTTTCGAAATCTTCGGGCTGGGTGTCTATGTGTCCGACCGTGGTATCCGCGGGACAGCGCTTTTCGGAGGAGAGCTGCGCCAGCGTGCACTCTGGCGCCGCCAACGCGCTCCCCAGAAACCCCAAGGGCAAATCGACCACAACATCCCTCACATCCTCGACAGAGGTATCGGCTTCGACGCCCTTGGGCCCCAGCCTAAGCTCGTTGTTCAGATCGACCGTCGTCGCAAACCCCTGGGGGTGACCCCCCGCCTGGGTATCCGGCATGCCATCGACACCCGCGATCAGCGCGTCGAAGGACTCCATCCCAAACACCGACGGCGCCCCGCCGGCGGTATTCTGGACGCCGGTAGCGGCTTCGGGCGCGCCACCCCCGGAGACCGTCGCGGAGTTCGTCAGAGCACCCGAGGCGCCCGTCACCGTCACATACACGATCATTCGCAGCGTGTCATCGGGGGCGACCGGCGGCCACCCGAATTCCTTCGTCGGCAGTTCGCAGCGAACCGGGCTAGTGCTGCACAGGCCGAACGGCGTCAGATTCTGAGTCGGGCCGCCTTCTTCTGCGGGCAGCCCCGACCAGAAGAACCGAACCCGCTGCACCGTCAAGCCCACAGGCAGCGAGTCCGCGACCACGACCGGACTACCATCGCCCGCCGCGCTGCCGGCATTGCGCACCGTCACGTAGTACGCATCACAAGCTTCAGGGCTCGGTGCTTCCTGCGCGAGCCCCGCCAAACACGCCGCGTTGTCATCCGCGGAGAAGTTGCTCGGGGCGGCGAGCGTATCGACCGACCAGCCGGGCGCCAGACGAGCCGCAGACGCCACGCTCACACCGAGCCCGAGGACCACCAGCGCCACTGAAACAATGAGCTTGTACCGCATCACTTACCCCCCGCTCTCGACGTATGCGAATGACGCCTGCTCACTTTGCCGGCATGCCGTTTGGGCCTGCCGTCTGCACCCTGGGTGCGCCTTCGCTTCTTATTGGGCTTCGCGTGCGTCTTCTGAGTGTGCTTCCTCGCCTTGGCTTTCACCACAGGCGCGGATGGCGCAACGTTCCCCGGACCGGTGAACGCGACGCTCCCCGGGGGCGCCGCCAAGGGTGCACCAGGGGCGGCGCCGTGGCACGCTTCGCCCTGACAGGGCGCCGCTACAGAGCCCGCCGCCGCAATGCACGGTTCACCCGCGGTGCAGACACGCGCGTCATACACATCCACCGCACTATCGCCATCTTCAGAGACCAGCGGATCAGCGGTCGTGAAGAACACATTCCTTCCCGTCACATCGGCACCTAGCAGACACACCGACGATTCCTGGCTATTACAAGGCCCCGAAAAGGTCCTGGTCACGTCGCGGCCGTCGGAGAGGAGGTGCACGTGCCCTTCGTGCCACTCGTACACGTTCTCCGCATACTTCGGTTCCGATGGACGATTGCTGAGTAGCACGTCGTCAAGTGCGCCCGGTGTCAACGCGACGGGGCTTTCGAAGAACACGAACGACCCATCGTCAGACATGCTCGGATCGGTCCGCGGCGGACCCGGCCTGTAGATCGGCGCAACGATCCTCGCGTCGCCCAAACCGGCGTTGCCGTTGTCGTTGAACCCTTCCTCGCCGACCGAGATCCGTACCAGCCGGCCCGTCAGTGCGTCATAGCGAAACACCTGCGCTGCCCCAGTCGAACTAGAATCATCAGTCGTCAACGCCCCGTGACTCGTGAACGCCAGGAAACGGCCATCGGGCGTCACATTCACCACCTTGGCTTGTCCGGCGCCTCCAACTCCACCCCATTCCCGGGCATCCACTCCGGGCAGCGAAGCGATGAACGCCATGCGCCCAGCTGGATAGCTCGCGTCACGCTCGAACACATACAGATTATCCGTACCGTCACGCGCAGCTTCGCCCTGGCTGTTCGTCGCGCTCGTCAGCACACCCTTCGCGACGAAATAGACGCGTGACCCATCCGGGGTGACTGCCATGACACCCTGTACCCTTGGCCCCCCACCACTGACATCACCCGCCGAGACCACCCTCAGATTGCGGCCTGTCGGGTCTGCGAAATCATACTCATACAAGTTACAACCATTCAAACCCACCGCTTGGGAACAGGTTTCAGCGCCGCTGATCGCGGTATCTAAGCTGCGATTGTCCTCACTCGCGTTATTCGTCAACTGCTGGGTATCTAAGAAGAACGCCTTGGACCCATCGACCGACGCGCCGACAAACCCCGCATCACTCGCGGGCGAGGTCGAACACCCCGACCCTGCCGTACATTCAAGGAGCGAACGCGCCGAGATCGGAACCGTCCGCGACTCATCGACACGCGCAAACAACCCGTTCGCGGGCACTTCAACACCAACATTCACACCCGTACCCGACGCACAGCGCCTTGCGGTGAAGAATACGGTACCCCCACCCTCCGACAGAGCATTATATCTCTGGCCATCCGTGCCACCGCCCAGGCCGGTACCGCACTGGCTGATCAGGTCGGTGCTACCAGGACCCCCGCTCACACCAACCAGCACCGGCGCGGAATCACCCACCCCCACATACTCGTAAAGCGATGTCGCGCCACCGCCGGTAACAGTTGCATCGAACGGCCAAAAAGGTGCTCTGCTGAAGAGTCCACTTTCCTGACCATAGACGAAATGCGACAGACTAACCGTCGCCGCTTCCACACCTACACCCAGTCCCGGAATGCTGCGGATCCCGTAAACGGGCGAGAGGATCGGGCCAACATCACTAAACGACCCATCCGCCCCCCGCGCAAACCAATCGTACGCCGCCCCTGGCGAAGTAGGAATCTCGAACAATCCCGAACCATCACCACCCACAAGCGGAGACGCGGCACTACTAGCGATCCTCGTCACCGACGGAACGAGCGCACTCGCAGACCAACCACCACCCGTACGCGCAAACTCATACAAAACACCCACCCTGGGAGAAGGGTCCACAGGACACGCCACCACAGCGCCAAAACACTGAACCGTCGACAGAACCAGGCGCGAACCATCGTCGGCGATCCGCGGTTGACCACTACCGAACTGGCTGCCGATCAATGCCCCGTTCTTATGCGGCGGCGTGACCATCTCATACGCCCGACCATCCGGCAAACCAGCACCACCCGTGCCATAGACGAACGTATGATCGCTCCCCGTAGTAGTGCCGTTACCGTTGCGCGCAACCACACGCCAGTGATACGTCGTGCCCCCACTCAAACCCGACAAATGCACACCCACAGCCACATCACTCGTCCCCGCGCCGATGTCCGCGTCGGGCACCGGCACGTCAGTGCCATAAGCAGTGCTCGTCCCGTACTCGAAGCGATACGTCGTGTCGTACCCCAACGGGTCGATCTGCGCTCGCAGATCCGCAGAGCCGCCCGTCACGTTCACGGCCAGCGCACCCGTGATCGCCGGCGACGGAAGCGTCGTGAACGTCCCATCACCGCTATGCATGGGGCCGCCGTTCGCGTTGCTCGCCACCACCCGGTAGTGATAGGTGGTGCCCGCCTGCAGACCACTCAGCGCAATGCAGACCGGCACTGGGCTCATGCCCGACCCCGCATCGACGGGAGCAGCCGGAGCGCTCTGGCCATAACCGGTGGTGGTGCCGTATTCAAACCGGTACGTCGTGTCGCTGCCCACCGGGTCTACCGTCGCGTTCAGCGTCGCCGCCGTCCCTTCCACGCCCGTCGCCGACTGGGTCGTGACCCGCGGCCCCGGCGTGGCGGCGAACACATAGACCTTCCCATCCGTCGCGTTAGCGACATACACAGTACCCACCACAGGATCCACCGCTACGGCGCCCGGGCCACCGCTCGCCAGCTGCGCCGCTCCGAACTGCACCAGCCGATCCCCTGCAGAGTCGAACTCGGACACCAGCGAACCGCTATCGATAAAGACATCGTCGTTCGACAGATCAGCCGCGACACCGGCCGCGGTGACGCCGCCGACTTCATTCTGAAGCACTTCCCCAGCACTGCTGACCTTCGCGACCAGACGAGAAGAGTCATGGACGACATAGAAACCGTCGCCAGAGTCGACCGCGAGTCCCGGCTCCGCGAAGCCAGTGGCCTGAGCGTTGCGGCTCGTGAAATATTCATTCGTCTGCGCATCACTGAAACCGGCAACCGTCCAGTTGCCTTCCAAATAGAGCCACAACACGCCACTGGAATCCACAGCGATCCCATCTGGACCTTCGAACCTCGGCTGGCCCTCAGCTTCGCTCAGCTGCGTAATGTATTCACCATTTGGATCAAACTTGTCGATCACGTCATGGCCTTTGTCGAGAACATACAGGTCCCCGTTCGAAGGATCACTCGCGCTGCCCGAGTTGTCCACCGCCAACGACGCCGGTTCTTCAAACGAGAAACCCCCCGCAGGCGTAGCGCTGCCCGCCAGCCCAGCGCACTCACTCGCCGAAGGCACCACACTGCCAGTGATCTGACACACGTACTTGTATTCACCCGAGCCGTTGACCTTGAACTCATCGACCACATTGTTCGCCCTATCCGCCACATACACCGCGCCCGACGCCGAATCGACCGCCAAGCCTTCGGCCTTGCCGAACGAGCCAGCCGGTGTTTCGCTGCCGTCGAAGCTCGTCACGAATGAGTGCGAGACTTCCGCGCCCGCCACACCGGCCCCAACCACCAAACCCCCGGCCAACCCGCACAACGACACCAACCAGACCAGCACAGCACGACGCAAACGCATCACACCAATCCCCTCCCGGAGCAATCGAGAACAAGCCGGCCCGGGAGGAGACCCGAGCAGCACAAAACCGCCCCAGGCACACAGCCCGAGGCGACAGAAGAACCAAACGCACGTAACGCGCGAGAGAGACCAACCCGGCCCACACGGCCGGAGCGAGCCGCCGAGGAACGGCGGCGATTTGGCCTAGAAGCTAGAGAACCGGGCCAGAGAGAGAGAGAGAGAGAGAGATGCTTCAGAGACGCTGAAGCATCTAGTTACGGCCCCTTCAGGGCCCGCAACGACTCCCGGCACGTATGTCGCAAACGACCTCACGCGAACAACATCTCCCTCATAAGTTCCGATCCAGTCCCTCTCCAACAGACCCTGCCATGCAACCAAGCCGGCCAACAAGCACCCGGCCCAAACCCGATCATATGTCCGGCGCCCCACACCGGGGGTGCCATTACGAAAAGGCACTGTACACCACAACAACCGCACTTGTCAATAGAGAACCTTCAAAGTCCTCACCGGACACCTCCCGGAGGGTCCTGCCGGCCGCCGGTGGGGCAGCCGCAGCCCCACGGGCGAGGACCGTGGGCGGGGTTGAGCGCTCGGGACTCCCAATACGACATCCGCTGAGAATGCTTGCCTAACCGCGCGGATCCACGTCTCGCGGCCGAGATGCAGCGCATGGTCCGCACGCGCCCGGCTCGTTCGCGCCCCAAGGGCAAGAGCCACAAGCCGCTCAAGCATCACAAGCACAAGGCCAAGCACCACAAGGCCAAACACCACAAGCGCAAGGCGAAGCACCACAAGCACCGCAAGGTCGTGCACCATCCCTCCGGGCTTCCCGGCGCGCCGCTGCCTGGCGCTCCCTCCTCTCCTCCCTCGGGCGCGCCATCGCCTCCCGTGCTGCTGAATCCCGCGCAGGCGCAGCGGCTCTTGTGGCGCGCCGGGTTTGGGCCCTCTCCTGGGGAGATTCATGGGCTCATTGGCCAGCCGCTGCAGCAGGCCGTCTTTGGGTTCACGCGGCCCTCCGGCGCCGCCGTCCTCAGCGGGCCCGCGCCCACCGATGAAGAAGGCAACCCGCTTGCGCCCGCCGATGCCTGGGGGCAGGACCACTGCTGGTGGCTGGATCGCATGATCCGCTCCAATCAGCCCCTCGTGGAGAAGATGACCTTCATCTGGCACGACTGGTTTGCCAACTCCAACGCCAAGGTCGACTCGCAGCAGATGATGCTCGACCAGAACGAACTCTTCCGCGCACGTGCGCTCGGTTCGTTTGGGGACCTCTTCATGGCGATCACCATCAACCCCGCCATGCTCGTGTTCCTCGACGGCATCTACAACAACAGCGACGACCCCAATGAGAACTATGCCCGCGAGATGATGGAGCTCTTCTCGCTCGGCGCCGACCGCGGCGCCTACACCGAGGACGACGTGCGCGAAATGGCCCGCGCGCTCACCGGCTGGAGCGCGGAATGGTCAAATGAGGAAGGGCTCCACAACTTCCGCTTCGACCCCTCGCGCCACGACAACGGCCAGAAGACCGTCTTCGGGCAAACCGGCAACTGGAACTGGGAAGACGCCGTCCGGCTCTGTCTCACACACCCCCAGCACCCCTCCTTCTTCGTCAACAAGCTCTGGGGGTACTTCATCGCCGAACCCCCCGATCCTTCCACCGACGCCGCACTGCAAATGCTCTATGTGAGCAGCGGCTACTCCATCCGGGCCGTCGTCGAGGCGATCCTCCAGCACCCCCTCTTCTACGCCGGGCCCGAGCTCGTCACGCCGCCCGTCGTCTACAACGCCGGGCTCCTGCGCGCGGCCGGGCGCTACATCGACACCACAGACTGGGCCTGGCTCTGCTCCGGCGCCGGCCAGCAGCTCTTCTACCCGCCCAACGTCTCCGGCTGGGATTTCACGCGCTGGCTCGACACCTCCACCGCCAAGGCCCGCTGGGAACTCGCCAACTATGTCGTCGCCAAGAACTACCCCGATCCCTGGGCGCAAGCAGGCCCCAAGTACGACCCCTCCGAGGAACCCGCGAGCGCGATGGCCGGCGCCCTCGGCTACTGGGCCAACCCCGTCCTCAGCCCCGAAACCGAGAACACCATCGGCAGCTTCGCCCAGAACTGCCTCACCCCCTACACGCAGCCGTGGGAGCAGAGCTCCTATCGCGCGATGCGCCAAAACGCGCTTCGCATTTTGATCGCCACCTCTCCCGACATGCAGGTGAGCTGACGATGAGGAGTTCGTCCCCCACTTCGCGACCCTCGCGGGCCCCCTCTGGGGGTCCCTTCCAAAAATTGTTCCCGGAGGTCCCACGATGAGCCAAGGCTGCTCCTGCAACGATTTCAATCGCGCCCAATTGCTCCGTCGCGGGGCCGCCGTCGCCGGTCGTGGGCTGCCCTCGATCGAGCCCGGGATGCCGCTTCCTGCGGGGACCGGTTTGGACCGGCGCGCCTTCATTCTGCGCTCCGCCGGCGCGCTGCTCTCCGTGTACGGGGCCTCGATGCTCTCGCCGCGCCACTTCGAAGAGGGCATCGCGCAGGCCGCTGCCGCCTCGCCCAACCAGCCCGTGCTCGTCTCGATCTTCATGGAAGGCGGCTGGGACTCCCTCTCCGTGCTCGCCCCCGTCAAGGAAGCCGCCTACAACCAACTGCGTCCTTCGCTGCGCCTCGCGGAAGGGGCCGAATCGCGGTTCTTCAGCGAGGACCCCTCTCTGATGTGGCACCCCTCCGCGGGCGGGCTCGCCACGCTGCACGGCGAGGGCAAGGTCAGCGTCTTTCCCGCCATCGGCTACGACCCCCCCGACGAGTCCCACTTCACCTCCCGCCACTACTGGGAGGTCGGCGAGCTCGACACGCAAACGCGCTCCGGCTGGATGGGGCGCCTGCTCGACGTCATCGGCGAACCCTCCAACCCCCTCCAGGGGCTCTCGCTCGACTACTCCCTCGCGCCCGCCCTCGCCACCGCGCGCGTCCCCGTCGCGGCCGTCTCCTCGCCCGCCCACTACGACATGTGGGCCTTCGGCCTCGGCGAACCCCTCATGGCGCCCGCGCTTGAAACCTACGGGCAGCTCGGGGCGCTCCCCGCCCCCTCGCCCGCCTTTGCGCAGGCGCGCAACGCCGCGCTCGACACCTCCCTCATCCTCAACACGATCGCGCCCTTCGCCGAAAAGGAAGGCAAGCCGGGCTACACCTCGCCCGTCACCTACCCCACCGAAGGCGGCGAATTCCCCCAACGCCTCGCCGCGCTCGCCGCGATGCTCGCCGCCGGCCTCCCCATCAAGTGCGCCTCGCTCAGCGCCGTCGGGGGCTACGACACGCACTCCGACGAGGCCTCCACGCTCACCACCAACCTCGGCCAAACGATCGAATCGGTGCTCGCCTTCCAGCGCGACCTCGAAGCGCGCGGGCTCGCCGACCGCGTCCTCATCCAGCTCTGGTCGGAGTTCGGACGCCGCCCCCAGGAAAACGGCTCAGGCACCGACCACGGCGCCGCTGGCGCCGCCTTCCTGATCGGCACCCGCGCCGCCGGCAAGATGATCGGCGAGTTCCCCGGCCTCACCTCCCTCGACGAAAACGAAAATCTACGTAACACCTCCGACTTCCGCGGAATGTACTGCTCGCTTTTGGAACAGTGGTTTGGCGCAGACCCCTCCGGCATCATCCCCGGCGCCTCCTCCTTCGAACGGCCCGTGCTCATCAAGTGACGCGTCTCGCGGCGGCCCTTTTTGCGATCTGCGCCCTCCTCCTGGGGGGCACCACCGCGACGGGCGCCACCGGGCGCCGGGGGGTCCATCGGCCGTGCCACGCGACCCCTCGCCACCACATGCGCTGCCCCGCACAGGGCGCCTCACGGCACCATCGCCACAAGCATCGCATCCCCGCGCACAAACACCCCACCCCCACTCCCTCCGCCGCGGGCAAGGGTGCCGCTCCGAGCGCTCCCGGCGCCGCCTCGGGCTCCCCGAACGCCGCCTCCGCACCCTCGCCCGCCCTCTCCGCCGCGGAAGAGGGCCTCGCGCCGGGCCTCGAAAACCCCAGCGGCGCGCCCCCCTCGCCCGCGCGCGCACAGGTCACCGCCAGGGAGTTCTCCCTCACCCTCTCGCGCCCCGAAGTCCCCTCCGGCAAGGTCATCCTCGAGTTCGTCGACGGCGGCCAGGACGAACACAACCTCCACATCCGCCCCCTCGCGGGGGGCCCCGATGTCGGCGCCTTCCCCAACACGCTCCCCGGCCGGCATCTGGATGTCACGTTCAGTCTTGCGCCCGGTACTTATACGCTCTACTGCTCCATTCCTGCCCATGAGGAACTTGGGATGAAGGCCTCGTTTACCGTTCGCTGAGGCCGGCCCTACGAGGAGATCTCTCGGATCGAGGGAAGAAACGACCCTCGTGTTGCGGAAGCAAAGAGCCTCGGATTGCGGAAGTAAAGAGCCTCGTGTTGGGGAAGAAAAGGGCCTCGGATTGCGGAAAACAGCATCGTGAGACCGCAAGATGAGCGGTCTGGAGTGCCGCGCTACCCCGGGGTCTAGACTTCTCCCAATGCTTCCCCTCGGTCTCGCTCCCCTCAGCATCGCCGATGCACCATCGACCGCGCCGGGCAAGCGGCCCGCGAGCGCGACCGGCGCACACGCGGTGGGAGCAACTGCTCTGGGCGCGGTGGCAGTTCGTTCGCTGGACATCGGCGAACTGCGTGTCGGCAAACTGCACGTCGACGAGCTCACCGTGGCGAGCAGAGCGCCGGAGTAGGGCCCTACACGGGCGAGCCGATCACCATCGCTTGGCCGCCTGCAGAGTAGACGCTCCAGCACCATCACGACTGCTCAGGTCGTTACCGATCGCTTCCTGGGCCGCGCGCCATCTGGTCTCCTCGAGCTCGCTCAGCTCGTTGACGCGTGCCAGCCAGGAATCGATCTCCTCGCGATTGGAGCCGTAGTAGCGCAGGGCGGTGTCGATCAGGTGCGGCTCCACCTCCAGGTAGGCCGCGGCCTCGCGCGCGGATCCGTCGTTGTCCCTTACGACCTTGACGACCTCCCACACATCCAGACCCGACCCCATCAGCGCCGCGCGACGTCCCATCGCTCCGTCGATGAAATGGATGCCGGGGACTTCATCCATCAGCAGCCCCTCTGCCAGATAGCGCTCGGCGAGGGTGGTCCGCGGCTCGCCCGAGAGCCGCGCTCTGCGGCGCAGGCGCTCCAGCGTCGCCTTGTGAGGGCGCATCGACAGCTGTCCTCTACCTGGCACGGACATTGAGCACACAGTGTACTACACGGTATTCAATTTTAGCGGTGCAGTGCGAGCACCCGCGCGTTCGCTGTCCCGCCGCGGCGTTCGAGCAGTGTGAGGAATGCCGTCGTTGGCGAGAGGGCCGTTGTCCAGTAGGTGAGCACACGGCCGCCGGGCCCCACGCTGGGGCCGATGCAGTGGTTGGGGGTGCGGCCCTCCCTGATCGCGCCCGGTTCGTAGCCGCTGGTTCGTGGCACGTCGGTGGGACGGGAGGCGATCGGCCGATCGCGACGGCCCGAGCGTGCAAACGCCGGTCCGAGCATCAGCTGCTGGCGGCATTCGCCGACCCTCACATACAGCAGCCGCCCGCCCGCCAGCGAGGGGTTGAGCAGCTGTGTGAAGCGCGCGCTGCGCAGCACCCTCTTTCGGCGGTTGGCGAGATTCGCCGCGAGGATCTCGCTGAAGCTCGGCGTGGCGCGGTGGAAGACGACCGTGTTGCCCGCCAGCGCGGGGCGCCCGAGCTGGGCCGGAGCGCGCGCGGCGGCGAACTCGATCGCAGGCTCCCCCGGCGTTGCGAGACGCACTGCGAACAGCGCATACACGCCGGCCTGCGCCCCGGGCGTCGGCGGTACCCGGTACACGAGCCAGTCATTCGATACCGCCAGCAGATCCGCGCCGGGGGCGGGGATCGACATGCGCGGGGCCAGCGTGAGGCGATCGGCGATCGTCACCGCCCCTTCGTTGCGCCACGCGATCAGCCCGCCGCCGAGCGCCGGGTCTTCCCCCGGCAGCTGCCGGGTAGCGCCGGCGATGCTCAGGAACCCGCCCACGCCCGGCTCCTGCCACGCCAGCTCGCCCGAGGCGACACTTGGATCGACCCTGCCCGTATATCCCGCGGTGGCGATGTCGGCGGGGGCTCCCGCAAAGAGAGTCGGGATCCCCGCCCGGCCGGCGAAGGCGCCCGCGGGAGCCGCCAGCAGCGAAGCGCAGAGCACGAGCGCGAGCGCATCGGCCACGCGCAGGCCGCGCAGCAGCGAGGCGCGCTCTGTCATCGAGGCCAGGATCCTCGCGCCAAACTCGAGGTCGGCGATCGGCGCGAGCACCACCACCGGCACCGCGCGCCCCAGCCCAAATCCCAGGCCGATCAGCACGCCCACACGCACCGAGCCCAGGGCGACGCTCATGCCCGCGAGCGCCCACACCGCGAAGCTCATCACGAAGGTCGTGAAGCCGAGGCCCAGCAGCGCCCCATACAGCGCCGCGGCCACGCCCACCGGCATCCGCCTGCGCCACGGCTCGGGCACCTGGCGGCGCACCTGCGGGAAGACGCGCGTGCCGCTCCCCTCCAGCGCCGCCGCAACCACCGCGATGACCAGTGCAAGCGCGGGGCCGAGGCCATCCGCGCCGGCGTGAGCCGCGGCGCCGAGTAGCGCCAGCAGACCGAAGGTGCTCACCGCCCCCACGAGCGCGCCCCCCGCGAAGGTCAGTGTGCTCGCCAGCGACATCAGGCGCCCGCCGCGGTGCACGCCACCCGCGCGCAGCGTCTCGATCGTGGAGAGTCCGCATGGCGACCACGTGCCGGTGACCCCCGCAAGCACCGCGAGCAAAAACAGCGCCGCGTCGAGCGCGCTCAACACGGCACGTTGGTGTCGAAGTAGTACACGCAGAAGACCCTTCGCCCGTCGTAGCAGTACCCCGTCAGCGCTTCGTCGCCGTTGATGCGCTTGCTCGTGTAGGCGCAGCAATCCATCAGCTTTCGCACCTGCCCGCCGCAGCAGCGATACCACGAGCCATCGCGGTGGGTTTGCAGCCCAAAGCGCTTTGGCACCACATCCAGGCACGTCCGCGAGCGCGGCGCGGGCGGCAGCGGCTGACCTTCGGGGCCCAGCAGCAGCTCTCCGCTCTCATCGATCGGGCGCCCGTGTCCGTCGGTCAGGCGGCCGAGATCGTCGATCGGGCGGCCATCCTTGGGACGCAGCGGATAGCCCCTCGCGTCCACCCGCGGGAGCCCCAATGGATGGGGGCACGAGGCGGTGGTGTAGGTGTGTCCGCAGAAGGTGTAGTACTGCTGCGCGCGCGCCTCATCGCTCAGCGCATCCACCGCGAGATTCGCGCCCGCGAGCGCCACCATCCCCTCCGCCGCCCTGCGCAGGAAGCCACGGCGGGACTCCACTCGATCAAACACGCGCAAGCCCCTCCTCGCGGCGCGCCCGCGCCGTCGCGGGGATGCTCGCGAGCTGCTCGAGCGTGTTGAAGGTGCCCTTCGCGAGCACCATCCCCGCGCGATCGAGCGCCACCGCGTAGGGGCTCCCCGGTATCGCCGCCGAATGCCACGCGAGCTGCTCGCGCACCTCATCGAAGACCACCAGCGCCGTTCCCGTGCGCACCGCGAAGACCGCGAGCAGGGGCTTCAGCTCGCGGCACACCGCGCACCCCTCCGAGAGAAAAACAGCGAGCGCGAACTGCTCCCCATTGTCCAGCGCAAAGCGCTCGATCAGCGGGCTCTCGCTTCCCAGGGGCGGGCCCTCCGCGAGGATCTCGAGTGCCCCCCGCGGCGCCCCCGGCCGTCGCGACGCTCTCCCCGTCACCGATGCTCCCGGTGGATGTCCACCGCGCAGCTGTGCCACCTCGCGCGCGAGCATCGCCGCGATCCAGCCCAGCGCGAGGAGCCCACAGGCAAGCAGCGCACATGCGAGCGCCAGCCACTGCACCGCCGACAGCGAGGAGAACGCGCCCGCACCGACATTCGCACCGTCAACGAGCAGTCCCGTGGCGAGCAGCGCGAGCGCGAATGTGCGGGCGGCTGCGCCCACCCCGATCCGCGAGCGTGCACCGAAGCAGTTGCATGGCTCCCCGCTGCGCCCCCGTGCGAGCGAAAGCAACAGCCACGCCGCAAACCCCCACAGCATGATCGCCGCGAGCAGCAACGGCGCTCGCCCGAGCGCGAGCACTCCCAGCCCGACGCAGAGCTCGAGCGCGCCGAGCAGCCGAAGCGTCACTGAAACAGGGCGCACGAGCTTCATCGAGCCGGCTCCCACGAGCACGCCGCCCACGACGAGCGTTCCGAACATCCCAACAACACTCATGTTCGGTGGCTCTTGATCGGCACACCGTTGATTGTGCAGTGCCCTCCCGACAGACCCGCTCCCTTCGTCTAATCTTCGCCTATGAGCGATCCATCCCAGCTGCGAATCTCGGATGCAGATCGTGAGCGCCTGATCGAGGAGCTCCACGAGCACACCGTCACCGGGCGCCTCACCGCCGAGGAGCTCGAGGAGCGGATCGGCGGCGTCTACCGCGCCACCACCTACGCCGACCTCGACGCCCTCCACACCGATCTTCCCGTCAGCGCCTCCTCGGTCCAGCTCGAGTTGAGCAAGCGCAAGTCGCGCCTGCGCCGCCGCCTCGCCCAGGAGGCCGGCGGCTCGCTCGGCGTCTCCGCCATCTGCGTCGGCATCTGGGTCCTCAGCGGCGCCGACGGAGGCTTCTGGCCCGGCTGGATCATCGCCTTCACGATGATGCCCTTCGTACGCGACAGCTGGCGCCTGCTCGGGCCCGGCTCGGACATCGAGACCATCGAGGCCCGCCTGCAGACCCGCCGCAACCGCCACCTCGCGCGTCAGCACCGCCGCGCGAGGTATCGCGGTTTGCCCTGGTCCTAGCCCAAGCCGCGACCTAGCCGGCCTCTAGCTAGGCCCGGATGCCAGCCAGCTCATGCGGGCATGGCGGACGGGATCACGGAGAGCCTCATCGATCAAGACTGTCCAGGCAACGCGATGCTGTTGGCCTGCACATCGCGCAGCGCCGCAACCGCCCCTGCGTACATCCGCCCCTTGATCGCCGCGAGCGTCGCGGGATCCTTGCCGGCCAGCGGCGCCGCCAGCGCAATCGCGTGCGCGAGCACCTCCTGCTCGCCCACCGCCGCACCCACGATCCCCGCCGTAAGGGCATCGGTGCCGCCGTAGCGCCGGCCCGTGGTCATCGCCTCGTGCGCGGCGCCGATCGGCAGGCGCGCCATGATCAGCGCGCTCATGCCCGGGCTGAAGGGAATGTTGATGTCGGCCTCGGGCAGGCAGAAGTAGCCCCGATCGGCGCGCATCACCCGCTGGTCGTGGGCGACGGCGAGCATCGCTCCCGCGGCGAAGGTGTGGCCCTGCAGCGCCGCGACATTCGGAACGCCGAGAGTGAGCACGCGGGCGAACAGCTCGTGCACCTGCGTGAGGAAGGGGTTGGCCTGCTCGAGGTTCGCCGCCAGCCATTCGAGGTCGAGGCCGTTGGACCAGATCTTCCCCTCCGCGGTCGTTACGAGCGCGCGTGGCGCCGGCGCCGCCTCGACCTCATCGAGGAGCGCGTTCACAGCGGCCACCCAGTCGGGGTTGAAACGGTTCTCGTCGTCGCCGAGGTTCAGGACGAAAACGTCCCCCTCGCGGGTGAGGCTGGGCATCGGTGTGCTCCTCGCGGTCGTTTGAAGTCAGCAGCCTCTCAAAATCCGGGCACACGGCGCGAACCCGCCACGAACGGCATCCGCTGGAGCACCTCCACGCGGCGTCCGACCGAGCGGGCAGGCTTCGCCGATGCCATCCCAGGCCCTCGCGTTGGCGCTCGCCGCCTCGATCTATCCACCCGCGGTCGCTGCCGTGATCGCACTGGGCCGTGGGGCGGAGGTTCGCTCGCGCGTGTTTGCCTTCGTGCTCGCCGCGGCGCTCACCACCTACGCCGTGGGCGTCTTGATCCTGCTCTTGCTCATCGACCTCGGCGTCAGCGGCTCGACGAAATGGACGCCCAGCGCCGCCGTGGACCTCGCGCTGGGGATCGCGCTCCTGCTGCTCGCGCTGCGGCTGCGCAGCAAAGGTCACAGCGCGGCGCCCCCCACGCCGAGCGGAGCCACGCCAGAGGCCTCCGGCGAGAAGGCGCCCTCGAAGATCGAGCGCTATCTGGAGAGCCGCCGCCTCGCGTTCGTCCTGGGCATTACCCTCTACGCACTCCCCTCCCCGATCTACATCGGCGCCATCAAGGCCATCGCCGACGCGAAGCTCTCCACCGCCAACCAGCTCCTCAACCTGCTCGCCGTCGTCGCCGTGATGCTCTGGATGATCGAGCTGCCGATGGCGATGCTCCTCGTGTTCCCCGCCCGTGCGGCGAGCGCACTGGAAACCGCCAACCTGTGGTTCGCGCGCAACGGCCGCATGCTCGCCGTGCTCGCCGCTGCCGGCGCCGGCGTCTACCTCGCGATCGAGGGCCTTCTCGGCCTGCTCAGCTGAGGGCGCCTCGGGCGGTGAAGAGGCCACCATCCTCCTCGCCGAGTCGTGCGGGGGCAGCGCAACTCGCTGGCGGAGCGGAGCGGAGCCCTTCCAAAAACCGATTCCAATTGCGCGCGGGTGGCGCTACCGGGCGGAGATCCGCAGCAGCACCGTCGAGCTCCCCGGCACGTTTGCCGCGATCGCCCCCGTGGGGCCCGCGCTCGTGGCCGTGCCCGTCCACACATTGTGCAGCGCGTAGCTCCCCGCCTTCGCCATCCCCACCGCCGCGGGCGTTGTCGCGATTCGCAGCGTGCCCCCGCCGCGGTTGAGCAGCGCCACCGCGCGCGAGCCATCGCTCAGCGGCTTCACCCACACCTGCCCTTCGCCGCCCGAGGCCAGCAGTCGCGCCTGCTGGCCCGCCGGATCCTGGTCGATCGCGATCACCCCGCGGTTGGCGATGCTCGTCGCGCTCGTGTGCGTGAGCGAGATCAGGTTCGCGCTCACCATCAGCGGCGCCGCCAGCATCGCCCACATGCTCATCTGCGTGCGAAACTGCGCCGCGCCCATGCCCTGATCGGGGCCCAGGTAGTCCGGGTCGTTCCAGTGTCCCGGCCCCGCCGCCTGGGGCTGCGCAGCGTCGGCATCGAGGTTTCGCAGCACGCTCGCATAGGGCACATTCCCCGGCGTCCCCACATCGGTATCCGTGCGCCAGCTGTTGCCGCTGCTCGGCCCAAACGTGTACGAGGTGAACGCCGAGTTCTCGATCGCCGGGAGTTCCGGCGCGAACTGACCCGGCTGCAGGAAATCGCAGATCGACAGCAGCATCGCGCGCCGGCTCGCGTTGTGCGCGATCGCTTCATGGAAGCTCGCATACGCCGCCGCCGGCTGCAACCCCAGGCGCACGCCGCCACAGAAGTCCACCTTCACCGCGTCAACCCCCCATTCCGCGTACCTGTTCACATCCTGCTGGTAGTGCCCATAGGAGCCCTCATTTCCACCCCCGCAGCCCACACGGCCCGCGTCGGTGTAGAGGCCCAGCCGCAGCCCCGCCGCGTGCAGCGTCCGCGCCAGCCACGCCAGCCCATGCGGCCACTGCGCCGGGTTGATCGTCGGGTTGCCCGCCCCATCGCGCGTTCCCTGCCACCAACCCACATCCAGCCACACGTAGTCATATCCCTCCCTCGCCAGCCCCTTTGCGACTAGCTGACTCGCCTGCGCCAGCACCGCCCCCTCGTCGAAATAGCCCCCAAAGGTGAAATACGAGTCCCAACCCATGTATGGCGTCGGCGCGAGCAGCGCCGCCGAGGTTGCCACCACGCCCGCGCGCGCTCGCCTGGCGGGTGGCCCGGGGGATCGGCGCGTGACGGGTGCCGTGGCGGAAATCTTCGCCGAGCCCCCAAACGTCACCGTGGCGCTCTTCAACGACGCCTTCAGCACGCCCACAACAGTGCCGCTCACCGTCAACCTCACCGCCAGCCGCTTCGCGCTCGCGAGCAGGTGCCTTCCCGTCGCGTTGAGCGCCACCACCGCCGTGTAGCGCTGAGCGGGTCGCAGCCGCACGTTGCGCGCGCCCACCGTCACGTTCACGCTCCGCGTCGCGCTCGCGCTGCGGCGTGCCGCCCCTGCCGCGAGCGCCACGATGCGGTTGCCCCGCAGCGTCTCCCTCACCGTCAGCCGCAGCGCGAGCGCACAGCTCCCCGCAGCCTGCGGCGAGCACACCAGCGGCACGCTCACCGCGAGGCGGCCCACGCGCGGCGCGCCCACCGTGCTCTCCAGGATCGTCCCCAAACCGCCCGCCGGCACCGTCACGAACGCGCTGTTCGCGCTCACGCTCCCCGCCGCCGTCGTCGCCGTCACGCGGCACTGCAGATGGTGTGAGACATCCGCGCTGCCCACCCCATACGTCGGGGCGCCGGCTCCCGCGATCGTCCGCGTATCGCGCAGCCACGCGTACGCGAGCGTCACGCCATTGCTTGCGCTCACCCCCGATCTGCACGTCAGCAGCTGCCCCGGCGCCGGCGGCCCCGCGATCGAGGGGTGCGGCGTTACCAGCTGCACTTCGCCTTGCGGGGGGCTCGGCGGCGCCGGGGGCGGGAACGCCGCCGTGAAAACCTCCCCGGACGCATCCACCGCCGCGCACAGCCCTTCCGCGATACACGCCACGCTCCGCAACGCCCTCCCGCCCTGCGCAGCGACGCCCGTTGCGCTCCAGCTCGGCGGCGCCGCCGCGGGGTTCGCGCTCGTGAACGCATACCCAGCGCCATCCACCGCCACACACATCCCCGTGCTCATGCACGAGATCGAGCTCAACGCGCCAAACACATCGATCCCCGTCGAGCTCCACGTCGCCCCCGAGCCCGCCGGCGCACCCGGCGCGATTGCAGCCGCCACATCGGCGCTCGCGAGCGCGTTGCCCGCGCCATCCACCGCCACGCACGCATCCACCGAGAAACACGACACCGCCACCAGCCCCAGGCTCGGATCGATCGTGCGCGTGTGCCACGTCGCCGCTCCCCCCGCCGGATCGGTGCTTACGCTCACATGCCCTTCGCCATCGACCGCCACGCACTCCGCCGGGGACGGGCACGACACCGAGCTGAGGGGCCCCGCGCCCGCGATTACTCTCGCCTGCGACCACGCCCCGCCACCCGGTGCGCCCGGGTCGGTGCTTACGCTCACGTGGCCCTTCCCATCGACCGCCACGCACTCCGTGGTCGACGGGCACGAAACCGAGGTGAGGCCTTCCGCGCCTTCGATCGCCCTCGCTTCAGACCACGCTCCCGAGCTTGCGCTCGCCGGGTGGGTGCCCACAGCCACATGCCCCCCCGCATCCACCGCCACGCACTCCGTTATCGAGGCGCACGAGATCGAAGTCAGCGCTCCCATGCCCACGAGCGCAAACGGTTCACTCCATGCCCCCCTGCCGCCGCCGGGTGGCGGCGCGCCGGGGCTGGTCCCCACGACGGCGCGCCCCGCGCCGTCCACCGCCACACACAATCCGATCGACGGGCAGGAGACCGCGCTCAGCGCCACGCCCCGATCGACTTCCGCCGGGGCCGACCAGCTAAGGGGCGCGGCCGATGCCGCGGCCGCCGCGACGCCCGCCCAAGCCGCCAGCACGCACGCCGCGAGCACCGCCGTGGCGCACCCCGCGCCGATGCGCCGTGCGGATGTCATCTTTGAACTCACCTCCCCCGCACCATACGAGCTGATACGCGACTCTGCGGCAGATCCTCCGGCCTGGATCCCTATGTGGTACTCACCCACCGGTACAGCGCTCACGTTACGCGAGGTACAATCCCTTCGTCGTCTCAGGTACGATCCCTACGCACAGACACCCACGACCGGATCGTCGAGAAGCTTGTGCAGGCACGCTTGCACACCCATGGAGCCGTGAGCAGGCGGGAGGGTCCTGTCGAGCAGAAGGCCGAGCCGGTCGGCGCGCCTACGGCGTTACGAGGTAGTCCAGGTAGAGCGACATCAGTTCGTTGCCGGAGCTGATCGGCCCGAACGGATCTGAGGGCCCCGATAGGAACGGATTCGCATCGGACTCGAGCACGCCCGGCTGGGGGTCGTAGGAGATGGCGGCGACATCCGTCTGCCCACCGGCGATCAGACCGATCCAGTAGTTGCCCGCCGGGAGCTGGAGGTTCGGGCCGAAGGCCAGCGTCGCCATGCCCGAACCATCAGCGCGCGTGAACGGGAAGATGTTGCTCGCGCCGAGCAGCGCACCAGGCGCCCCATTCGTATCGCCATACACGACGCCTCGAACCAGCTCGGTACCCGCCTTGCCGGTGGGCCCCAACAGCACATCCTCGAAGCCCACCCTCGCGGAGGTGGGCAGCGAATACCGATTCACCTGCTTCACGTTGGCGTTCAAAGCCGCGATCGAGCTGCCGGGGTCGGGCTTGCCAAGCCACGCCTCGCAACTCGACGCTACGGGCGATGCGGCCGGCGAGTGGTAGACGAGCGGCGTCCCGAGGGTGACACCGCCGAGGCGATAAGTGATCTCGTAATCCCCCGCTTCGCCGGTGTAGCAGCCCACGGTGGAGGACCTGAAGCCGGCGGGGTCCGGTGGAGCGAGTGGATACTGCGTGCAGGTCAACTGCCCCGACGGCGTCGTGACGCACAGTTCCGTGGCCTCACCGGCCGGGCTCTTGCTGGCCAACGCAGCGACGTACTTGTAGAGCGTCACGTGCCGCCCGTCGAGCACCGTGTGCTGCACGAATCCCTCGACGGCGACGCAGTACGAGCTCGACACGGGCGCCAGCCCACCGGTTGCGCAACGGTAGTCGCTCGTCTCACCGGAGCTCAGCGTCGGCGAGGTGACGGCGCCGTTGTTGGTCGCCGTGTCGATCTTGCCGGTGTTGTCGGTGAGCAGCGTGCCGTCGCAACGATCGGTCGTGGTCCAGTCGGTGCCGCGCACCGCCGCGGATGCATAGCTGCCAACCGTCCTGAAGGCACCGTGAGAGTGGCCGTGGAGCAGGCGCAACACCGCCGGACTGACACTCTTGGCGGCACTGGCGAGGACGCAACGCGTTCGCCGTGAGTCCCCGGCCAACGCCAGGTCGGCGAGGCCCGAGCGCTTCTGCGTGACCACGAACGCGCCCCGATCGAACTCACCGAACTGGGTCCCACGGCGGGCGGTGGCGGTCGTCAACAGCACCTTGCCGCCCGTGGTGTCGATCGTCGAGCCCATGGGGACGATCGTGCGACCGGCGATCGCAACCGCGACCGTCGACCGCGGCCGGCGCACACGAACGGTGCCCGACACACGCTGAACGACCACCGACCGCCCGAGGATGGGACCTGGCTCGCTCGCCGCGAGCGCCCGCGCCGGCAGGAGGGCGAGGCCCACCAGCGCCACCAGCAGGAGTCTTGTCAATGAAGGTTCCACGATGTCTTACCGAGCAGAACATACCGACCTCAACGGGGGCGCTCCGGCGGCGAGCAAGTCATCGAGCTCCCGCCTGGGCGGCCCGCAGCGCGTCGTGCACGTCGGCCGGGTCCGGGGTCGGGGAGATCCGTCCGTCGCGACGATGGTAGACGCGGCACGATTCCCGACCAGATCCGGGGGAATCGCCCGCCCGGTTGCCACGCAACAGTGTGCTCAGGCCCGCGTGCCGGCCACGACCAGGTACTCCTGCTCGAAACGCGCCTGCTCGGGCGTGCCGCGGTTCCACTCGTCGCAGAAGGAGTTCAGCGCTTCGAGGAACTCGGCCTCCTGGCCATTCTTGCGTGCATTCGCCTGGGCGGTAATCGTCGGGCCGTACTTCGCCTTGAAGTGATCGCCGTAGTCATGGGGATGCTTGAAGGCCGTGATCGACAGGTCTTCGCGCCGCAGTGTGCCGAAGTCGACGCGTGAGCCGAACAGCTCCTTTACGTGGTCCTCGCCACCCCACAGGGGAGGAGACTGTGCCCCGGGCGGGGGCGGCGGGGCAAACGGTCCCATCGTGCGGAACAGCGCGCCGATCATGCCCTCGGGCGTCCAGTTCAGCATCCCGATCGTGCCGCCGGGCTTGCAGACGCGGACCAGCTCGTCGGCGACCTCTTGATGGTGGGGTGCGAACATCGCGCCGATCGACGACATGACGACGTCGAACGAAGCATCCTCGAAGGGCAGGTGCTCGGCGTCGGCCTCAACCCACTCGAGAGTCAGCCCTTCGCTCTCGGCGCGTGCGCGGCCCGCGTCAAGCAGCTCAGGTGTCAGGTCGCTGGCGGTGACCTTTGCGCCGGCTTTAGCCGCGGGAATCGACGCGTTGCCGGTACCCGCTGCCACATCCAGGACCACGCTGCCGGGGCCGATGCCGCAGGCCTCAACGAGTGTCGGCCCTAGCGGCAACAGGAACGTCTCGACCATATCCGGGTAATCACCCGATGCCCACATCGCGCGATGACGCGCCTTCAGCTCAGAATCCGACACATTGGACGACAAACGGCCTCCCTTTTGTTGCCACGCTGATCATGCTTCGCCTAGAACACAAGCTACACCAACGTCGCGGTCCCACCGGCGAGCGGGAGCGAGCACGAGTCATAGCTACGGCCTCTGTGTCCGCGCCGCTTTTGCGATCGCTCGGGCGTCGGGGCGCATTAGGCGCAACTGGCCGCTGAGGTTGGTCCGGTAGCCGTTGAAGAACAGGCCCGGCGCTGAGGGATGCTGGGTGCCGCCGCTGACGAGAGGGATGCCGTTCTCATCAAGTACGCCGAGGTGACCCACCAGGGGCTCAAGTCCTCGCCGGTAACCCGTGGCCGCGATAACCGCGTCCGGCTGAATTCGGGTGCCGTCGGCGAGCAACACATCCGAGCTGTCGAAGCCAGTAACCGCGGGAACGATCTTGATCTCGCCCGGACTTCAGCAGGCGCACGAATCCATCATCGTCGTACAAGGGCGTTTGTTGGCGCTTGAACGTCGTTGTGGCCATCCCATACGGTGAGCGTGGAATCCCGTAAGGCTCGAGATCGCCGAACAAGATCCGCTGCGACCACCAAACGACCTCATCTGCGACTGGTATGGGAACGTGGTTGAGCACGATCCCAGAAACGTTGATCGAGAGCCCCAGGATCTTGCGCTTTGTCACGTTTGGAGGCGTCCGGCAGGCAACGCGCACGCGTCCCGCGCCACCTCGTGACAGCAAGGCCGCGATCTCCGAGCCCGTCGTTCCCGGCCCGACAACGAGCACATCACGGCCGAGGTAAGGCTCGGGATTGCGGTAGGCGGAGGAGTGGATCAGATCGCCCGTGAAGCCATCGCGCCCCGGCCAAGCGGGGAGCTTTGGCTCGCTGTCATAGCCGGTGGCAATGACGACGATGCGCGCGTCCAACTCGCCGCGATCCGTTCGAACTCGCCAGCCTCCGTTCACGGACGCCAGATGCTGGACCTCGATGCCGAAACGCACGTCGATCTTGTGATGCTCGGCATAGTCCTCCATGTACTCGATCCACTTATCCCGCGAGGGGAACTCGCCGTAGCGCCCGCGCCGCGCGCGAAACCCGGGTTGTGTGCACATGAAGCCCGACGTGTTCAGGCGCAGCCCGTCGTAGCGATTGCGCCAGCTCGCCGCGACCCGATCGCTGCGCTCGAGCACGGTCACGTCGATGCCACTGCCTCCCAACGTCGCCGCCGCCGCAAGGCCCGCGGTGCCCGCACCACACACGATCGCCTCCGTCTTCGGCTGAGCGCTCATCTCAGACATACCCATAGAGGTCGGTGCGCTTCGCGTGCCATCACGCGGATGCACCGGCCCCGGAGATGATGTGCTCGATCACTACGGGGACGTCCTCGCGTCGAATGGATCGCATGTTCTGTCTCCCTTTGATTTGGATGTCGCGGCTGGCGAAAATCTCGGCTTCGTTCGATGCTGCTCTCAGGCCTGAGCTGGGACAGCCGTTCTTGCGCGCCGATCTTCACGCTCACGGCCCGGTCGAGTCGGTAACTAACGCCGATAGTCGCCGAATGCCGTGTGCGCGAGCGTGTGCGACTAGGAAGCTCCGACGAGGAGCGGCGTCAGCGTGGGGTTATCGATCGCGACGGCCAGCGTGCGCGCCGAGTCCAGTGCGCCGGCCTGCCCGATGCGGGCGGCATAAACGAGACCCCGCACCACGAGCTCCCGCATCTCGGTCCGGGCCGCCAGCGCGCCGAGCGCACGTATCAGCTTGTTGGTCTCCTCCTCGCGCTCTGCCCCCGCAAGGCTGAACGTGATCGCCGTGTCGAGTAGGTGGCCGTGCATCCAGACATAGCGATCGGGCAGTCGTGTGCAGCGGGTGCGCGCCTGGTCGATCCATTCGCGCGCTGAGCCGAGCTGACCGCGGGCCCGGTGCAGCAGCCCGAGGTTGCGAGCCGCGAGACCTTCCCAGCATGGATCTTGCAGCTCGCATGCCAGCGCGAACGCTCGCTCGAAGCGCTCACCCGCACGCTCTGTGTCCCCGTGCTGCAGATCGACCTCGCCGCGCATCGCTTCCGGCAGGGGAAGAAAGGACAGCCAGCGCTCGGCCTCTACTAGCCCCAATGCACGATCCAGAGCGCACATCGCCTCGCTGCTCTCGCCGCGCAGCAACTGGGCTCGCGCGATCAGGCTCAGCGAGAACGCCGTCTGGCGGCGATCGCCACACCTCTCGGCGTGCTGCACCGAGCCCTCGAGGGCCGTGAAGGCGCCAGCATAGTCGCCCATGTCCGAGCGGTTCATGCCCTGCACGGCAAGGATCGCCGCGTGCTCGGCGTCGCTGTCCGCAAGCCCTTTGGCACGGGTCAGGCGGTGCTCGACCGATGCTCGGCGACCCGCCTGGATATCGGTGTAGGCCAACTCGCGCAGGGCGGCGAGGAGCGTCTCCCTATGAGAAGCCGCCTCGGCGACGGCGAGAGCCTCGTGCAGCACCGCGGCGCCCTCCTCGTCGCGTCCGCGCACAGCGTGCACAAGCGCAGCGCCGAGGGCGACCAGCGCGCGGGCGAGCAGAACCCGATCGCCGCACGCCCCAGCCTCGGTGCGGGCCTGACGCAGGCACCTCAGCCCGTGCTCCAGCGCTCCAGCCGCCACCGCCGCCTCGCCGGCCTCGAGGTGACCTCGCGCTGCGACACGATCACCGACAGCAGACGCCGCGTCGCCCGCGGGCCCGGCCGCTCGTAGCACCGCCGGTGAGGGTTCGCATCCGAGCTCATCACGGAATAGGCGACGGCACGCCGCGACCTGTGCGAGCGCGCCGGCACGGTCGCCGCTGCAGGCCAGGCCGCGCACCAGCAACTCGTGGTGCCCCTCGTCAAACGGGTCCAGCGCCACAAGCCGTATTGCGAGCTCGACTGCCCGACCGGGACGGCGGGCCGCGAGCTCGGCCAGCACCGTCTCACGCAGCACGGCCTCGGTCCGGCCGGCGTACCGTCGGCGTGCCACCAGCAGCCACGAGTCGAAGGCCGGACTGGCCGCGAACTCAATGTCCTCAAGCAGGACCCCGTCGACAGAGCCAGAGTCGAGGACGTCGACCACGACATCCTCGGCGAGCACGAGCTGCACGGGATCCCCTGCACCACCGCAGCAGTGTCGAGCGCGCGGCGCAACTGCGCGAGGTTCCAGCGCAGCGCGCCGAGCGGGTCTGCGGCATCCGCGAACAACAGCTCGGCGAGCTCGCTCCGGGCGGCGGGACGCTCGCACAGCAACAGATAGGCGAGCAACCCCCAAGCCTTACGACCTCGCGGCGGCGGTATCGCGACGGCGTCTTGCAGAATCACCGGCGCCCCGAGCAGCCGGATAGTGATCACCACACCGTCACCTTGGCATACTCAGCAAGCGTGAGTATCCATGCTCGAACGCAAGGAGAGAACGATGCCGCGTTTTGTGATTCATCGTGTACTTGGCGACATGACCGAGGCCGACATCCAGGGGGCCGCTGAGGTCTCTCGCCGCGTGCGTGCCGAACAGTTCCCCGACCTCGAGTGGGAGCACTCGCATGTCGTGCGCACCGAAGACGGTCTGACCTCCTACTGCGTGTACTCGGCCCCCAGCGCCCAACATCTCCGCGACCACGCAGCCGCAGCCGGGCTGCCCGCCGACGAGGTGTACGAGATCGAGCACGAGCTTGTGCCCTAAGGCCCTCAATCCGGCACAGCCTACGCTTGAGGATCTGCGCCCGGAGAGATCAGCTAGGCGCGTCCGGCGGCCAAAAGGACCAGGTTCGAAAGTCTCACCGCTCCGCTATCTCCGGCCGCCTGCCGGATCGCCTCGGCTATGGCTGCCCAGGTCAGTCGAAGCTAGCTGCCGTTAGGCTGCGACCGATGGTCACGGTCACCGACACTCTGGATGCACCTTGCGGTGCTGTCATCCCATGAGGGGAGACGGCTGATGGCCTCGATGGATTGGGCTACTCAACAAAGCGGAAGCGCACCGGCGACCTACCAGGAGTTTCTCGTGCCGGCGATGTTCGCGCCGTTCGCGAAGCGGCTCGTCGAGCATGGATGCGTGCGGCCCGGTTCGCGTGTGCTCGACGTCGCCTGCGGCACCGGCGTCGTCTCGCGTGCGGCCGCGATCCTTGCTGGCACGGGCGGATCGGTCGCGGGTGTGGACCTCGGAGAGCCGACGGTCGCGATCGCGCGCTCACACCCGGTGCAGGAGAACGCCGCGCCGATCGACTATGCCCAGGCGGACGCCACCGTGCTGCCCTTCGACGCTGAGGATTTCGACGTCGCTCTGTGTCAGCAGGGCTTGCAGTTCTTCCCTGACCGCGCGGCTGCGCTCGCCGAGATGCGACGCGTGCTGAAGCCCGGCGAACACGTCGCGATCGCGACCTGGAAGGACATCGAGCCGCCGTTCAGCGCGATCGCCGACGCGCTCGCTCAGCACATCAGTACCGAGGCTGCACAGATGATGCACTCACCATTCACACTCGGCGACAGCGCCACCCTGGCCCAACTGATGTCCGACGCGGGCTTCCGCGAGGTCACGGTCAACGACGAAACGATCCAGTGCACCTGGGCATCGCACCCCGAGTTCGCCCGCCGCTATATTGCCGCCAGCCCAATCGCGTCGGTGTTCACCGCCGCGTCTGGCGACTCCCAACAGGCCGTCTGCGACGAGGTCACCGAGCGACTTGCGCCGCACGCTACAGCCGATGGCTCGCTGCGGATGCCGATGACCACAAACATCGCCGTCGCCACAGCCTGACCAGGACTCCCGGCTGAGCGCGCCAGTAGGGTCGCCGGAACGCGGGTCGCGCCGTTATCCGCCGATGCCGGCAACTTGATCGCGTCGCGCATACGCATGAGCGCCGGGCAGAGGCTCGACAGTCCCTAGCCTCGCGTAGACGCCCGTACATCTCAACCGACGTTAGGATGAAGTGGTGTCCGATGATCACTGCGACCTGCTTTGCCTGGACCTGCCCCGCGCCGAGGAGCTGCGCAAGACTCGCCTCGACCGGACAGTCGCCGAAGACCTGGCCGATGGCGCCAAGGCGCTCAGCGATCCCACCCGCCTAACTCTGGCTGTCGCTCTGCGCGAGGGAGAGGAGTTGTGCGTCTGTGATCTGAGCTGGGTAGTCGAGCGCTCCGAGAACCTTGTCTCACATCACGTTCGAGCGCTGCGCACCGTTGGCCTCGTGCGCTCACGCCGCGACGGCAAGATGGTGATGTACGCGCTAACCGATCGCGGCCACGCGCTGCTCGAGGTCATCCTCGCGGGGGTGGAGGCGTGAGCGCCACACCCAGCGAACTGCCGATCCTCTCAGTCGATCCGTCGGATGACGGCACCTCACAGTCACAAGCGCAGCTTGTTCGCCATGCGAGACTCCTTGCTTGGACCGGGCTTGGCTGGCACGGCATCGAGGCAGCCGTGGCGATAGCAGCGGGCGTCGTGGCCGGCTCCGTCGCGCTGGTCGGGTTCGGCGCCGATTCGCTGATCGAGTTGGCGGCGGGGCTCGTCGTGCTCTGGCGCTTGGCCAGCTCTCGCGCGATAGCCGAGCGCAGGGCGCAGCAGATGATCGCGGTTTCCTTCTACGTGCTCAGTGCCTATGTAGCCGTCGAGGCGATCCGCTCGCTCACTATCGGCGATCACCCGGCCGTCAGCCGGGTAGGGATTGGCCTTTCGATCGTCACGCTCATAACTATGCCACCGCTCGCCAAGGCGAAGGCGCGGGTCGCTGAGGAGCTTGGGTCATCGGCGACAAAGAGCGAGAGCCGTCAGACAATGCTCTGCGCGTATCTGTCAGCAGGATTGCTCCTCGGCCTCAGCTTGAATGCGCTGCTTGGCTGGTGGTGGGCAGACCCCGCGACCGCGCTCGGGGTCGCGGCGGTCGCGCTGAGAGAGGGGCGAGACGCTTGGCGCGGCGAGTCCTGCTGCACCGCCCCGATCGCTGTCCCCGGCAGTGACGGATGCGCGGAGGACTGTTGCAGTCTCGCCAGTATCCGCTCACTGAGCCCCGCGATCGGCCCGCATCTTTAGCTACGGGCGTCGGGCTGCTCCGAGGATGTGCGGGTCCGGCGGAAGGAACGGCGCGGGTGTGAATGAAAAGCGCTCGCACGTCTCGATCTGAAACCCGGCGTGCTCGATCCCGCTCGTCGTGTCGCGCGCCAGGTGACAGGCGCCCGCGACATGAGGTCAGAAAGTCGCATCGGCGAGCCGCTGAAAGGTGACTCCCACTTGGGATGGGCGATTACGTGCTCATAGAAGCGCAGCTCGGGCACGGTGCAGAGCACCAGCGCAGCGACCCCGGCATCAAACGCTCCCGCCTCGCCGGGAAGTCGATCACCCGCTCCATCGACTACGGACACCGGGACCGGCGCACGCGCGGCTGCCTGCTGCGCACGTTTCGCGCAGATACCGCTCGGGCTCCACAGCGACTACCTCGTCAACGGTTGTTGGGTAATGAGTGAAGTTCGCCGCCGGTGCCGGCGCCTATCTCAATCAGCACGGCCTCCGGCTCGCGCTTGGCGAAGAACGTCTCGGGTGTGAGCCGGTCGGAGTGTTCTGAGGCGATGCATTCGGCGACGATGCGGTGGCTACGGGTGATCTCGGTGTAGGAGTCGGGGTGGCTGAAGAGACGGGCCTTCCAGCCAGCGGCAACTCCGGCACGTCGGCCTCGACCTCGGCGGTGGCGTCGATCGCCGGCTCCGGCGGGTTGGCCGTGGCCTCCAAGTAGAGGATCAGGCCGGCGCGCACGAGGCGAATCCTAGCGAAAGTGCCGCGTTTGCAGGTATTTCGAGTGGTCTGTGGCGGCGCCAGCCAGTCGCCGTCCTCCCGAGATACCCGCAGATACCGGCCGATTCCCGCGGGTTTAATCGAGCGTATGGGCGCCCGCTATTCGGCGTCTACGCCGGCTGGCTCTCGCTGCCGTGGACAATGAAATGGTCGCCAAGTTCGGCAACGGTGAAACCGTGAAGCAAGCGTTCTGGCGGCACGAACCCGGACTGCTCCCTTTCGTCGTGGGTGTCACGTAAACCTTGGGTCTGTCCGGTGTGGTTAAGAGACTTCTGGGTGTGCCGCCAGAGCTTTCTTGAGTGTGATCGTGAGCAGGTGTTCTTGTTGGCGCCGGACCTGCGGGATTGGCTTCCGGAGGGGTATTTGGCTTGGTTTGTGTTGGAGTCGGTCGGGGAGATGGATTTGTCGGCGTTCTATGCGTCCTATCGGCTGGATGGGTGGGGTCGGATCCCACCCGACGATCTGAGGAGCTTTCTACGCCCCTGCCCGTCATCGGCGTCGGCTGATCCCGAGGCACCCCGGGGCTCGACGATCGCGACTTCGCAGGCCTCCTCGTGCCCGTTGCGGACCCTCTCGCACGATGAGGCGCGGAGGAAACGCGGAGCCCTCTCATGCTGCGGGACTGTGCCACGCTTTTCCTATGAGCCGTACCGACCTGAGCTTGATTCTTTCCGGCTTCAGCGCCCTAGCAGTCCTCCTGGGTCCGCTGGCCGCGGCAGTCCTGGTCGCCTTCATTGCCGGCCTTCTGCTCGGGGAGCAGGCGGCACGAGGTAGCAGCGCGTCGTGCAGGCACCCGCTCGACTCGTAGGCCACCCAACCACACACCCGGTGGCCAGTAGAGCCATTCGCGCCAGGCGCAGATCGACGCGGACATCCCCGAGGAGGTCTCCTCCGAGACGATCAACAAGGTCTGCGCCTCCTCCCTTCGGCAACGACGCACTTCGAGACCGACCAGGCCGCACGCGAGGCCAGCGGCGCGCACCTCTATGGCTGCTACCTGGAGGAGTTCGAGGTGGGCGCCGTCTACAAGCACTGGCTCGCCAAGATGGTCACGGAGGCCGACGACCACCTGTTCTGCCTGATCACCATGAACCACCACCCGCTGCACATCAACGACGTGTATGCGCACAATCCCAGCAGGACCGCAACGTGGTGGTGGGCCCCGCTCGTGTACTCGCTTGCGCTCGGCATGTCCGTGAGCGACGTCAGCGGCAAGGCGATCGCCAACCTCGCCATTGAGGAGCTCAAGCACCCCGCGCCGTGTTCCACGGCGACACGCTGTTCTGCGAGCCCGAGGTGCTGGCGAAAATACGCGACTGCGGCGCTCTCTTGACAGCGTCGACCTCAAGAGAGCAAACCGCCGGTGCCCGACCGACGCTGGATCAGACCGGGATCGGTTCTGCTCCGCAGAGAATCAGCGATTATCGCTTACCGAGCCAGGCGGCTGCTACGACCTCTTTCGCGACGGTGCCGCGAAGCTGAGACTTCGCACCGACGGGTCGTAACCTGGCTCCGCGAGTTCGCTTCGCGGTAGGCGAGGTTCACCCTCACGAGGGGAAAGATCGCGTTCGATGAGCCAGCACGAGCGGGGCAATCGGCGCTCACGACACTCGTCCTCTTGCCTGCATGGACGAATTGGCGGTCGAGAGTGAGTTCGAACTTCGAAATGTGTCCGTAGATGCCCTTGTATGTGTAGGTCTGGGAGAAGCAGTTCGGGTGTCCTCGCGCGCACTCGCCCGCGATGAACCGCATTTGTTCCACCGATAGGATCGTCCCGTAGACGCCATGAGTCTTGTAGATCGTGAAGGGGATTACATAGGTGAGTGGCAAAGCATCAGTACTTGTGATCTGCGCGAGGATACGCGGCTGGCCTTCCCCGAGGTCATAGAAAGCCGAGAGGTGCCCTTCTATCGTTACAGGCGCCCGTCCTGGCAGAGTCACTTCTGAGATCACGATGCCGTGGCCGACCAGCGACCCCGCACATCTCTGCTCGGCGTCCGAAGACTCAGAGTAGAGTTCCGCGATGGGGCAACTCGGCAAACCGGCGGTCTGAAATGAGAGGTTGCGGGACACTTCGAGCTGGATTGCGGTGAGTTCGGGGGCTGTAGGCGTGCTCGGTGCCTCGGAGGTGAACCCCAGCCGCAGCGTCGCCGGAACCATGCGCGAGCGAGGCAACTTGCCTGGAACCGTTTCTCCTGAAACGCCGATCACCACTTCGCCGATCTGCGCCACATCGCCCCCCGCGGAAGGAGGCGAGACGCCAGCGACGGCCATCAATGAGAGCGCGAGAGCGCTCAGCAGCAGAACCAGCGGCCCGGCGCGAGATCCCCTGGATGAAACAGTGGGTGGCTCGACGATATCCCTCACTGGTCCCGTACGATACGCTTGGGACCGGCGCTTAGCAAAAGTTACGCTAGCCGTGCTATCGGAATCGTGGCAAGCCGCGCGCCACGGTTTGCTGATCGCCAGACCTAACGACTCGCCGGAGTTCCCTGCATCGCTCGTCCGTCGATCCTCAGCTACATAAGGCCGTTCTCGAGAGGGGTGTGCGAAGACCATCGAGATATGCAGGAGTCGCGCCGCCTGCGATGCACTTCGCGCAGGGCAGACGCCGATAGCCGCCGAACGCCGGAGCGCCGGCTTAGGAGTCGCGGTGCGCGTCAACAGCCTTCCCCGCGACGTAGATCTCCAGGTACAGAGCCTGTGAGGCGGTAACGGCGACGGGCACGTCGATGACGAACGGCCCCTCTCGTAGCTGCTCTGTCGTCGGGTCATACCCGCCGCCCCAGTACAGAGCCGCTGCTTCTGAGAGGCCCATGCCCTGCTCCTTGATGGCTTCACGCTGCAACTTGCCCTGCCCGCGGGCGTACTCATCGAAGTGCTCGAGCATGTTGCGAGCGGCGATCGCTCCCTCGGTCGCTTGGTCGAAGGCGTCGATGGCTCGGGCGAGGCGGTCGCGGTGAACCTCGCCGACGCCGAGGCGCCTTAGCTCTCCGGCCTGCAGCCCCGCACAGAGCCGCAGGAGACGTAGCTGCCCGAAGATCTGCCGCGCGTAGAGTTGCTGCCCGGGGCCGACCTCGCGCGCCTTCGACGCGAACAAGACGAGCGAATTGATCGCAAACCACGATTGCGAGACCGCGATCGCATACGGGTTGTCCGCCGGTGACCAGTCGTCGTTCGCGTCTGTCATACGGTGAAGGATCGCGCGATCGACAGCTACGGTACAACCCGAGCCCACGCTCGCCGGTGGGGACTTCAAAAGCATCCTTTGGGTAATGCTTGACGCCGAAGGCGCGAGCCTCATCGACCTACACGTCTCTGCGCCGACTCAAGGGTTCAGCGAAGCCGAGGCCGCCTCGGTAACGTCGGATCGGGCCCGCCCGCTCCGTCATCGAGGCGGCAGGCGCGGCGGACGCTCACTCGCGGATGGTACTCGGGGCTGCACTTGCGGCCGGGTCTACTAGCGGCCTCCCCAGCGGCCCGCCACGCCGAGCTGGCTAGGAATCAGCCGCATCCTGGGACGATCCCGACGTGTGCTGAAGCGAGGGTTGGCGCGAGCGTTTCGGGCCCGGTAGCCACCTCGGGTCGTGTAGCGATGCCTCGCGGAACCTGCAGCACTTTGAGTGCTCCCCCGGTGAGCGGTCCTGTTACGAGCTGGTTCTTGTACTGAGCGACAACAGTCGTCGTGCCGGGCATCAGGTGGACGCTAAAGAGCCCGTTAGGCACCGGCGACCTCTCCGGGTAGCGATATCGCCGTAGCAGCCGGCCCTTCAAGCGGACAGGCTTGCTCGCCAGGTAGAGCCCGCTCGGCGGACGACCGGCGCTTGTACCTCCATGGCTCGGGTCAAAGAGGTTGTAATCGCCCACATAGAGCAGCCCCATCGGCGTCCACGTCGAGCCGAGAGCGTCGAAGAAGTACGCGGGACCTGGGCGGACGAACGGGGTCTGCCTGCCCGTTTGAAGGTCGATCATTTCAGTGTCGTAGAAGATCGTCCCGTTCGACTTCCACGACAGTTCAGCTCCGCCGGCCTCAAGTCGGTTGGGCACCCGCCGCGGCGTGCCGCCGGAAATCGGGACTGTGAAGAGACCCGGGTTGCCTTGCCCTACATGAAAGTTGCCGTCAGATCCCTTTTCGGCGTGGTATGCAGATCGGATGAATGCCACCGTCTGACCATCAGGCGAGATAGACGGCCATTGGTCGAAACTCGCGCCGAACGTCAGTTGCCGCACTGTGCCGGTGACGAGGTCGTAGAGGAAAAGGTGGGTCTGTTCTGAGGGGGCTCCGCCAATGTCGGGCCCGACAACCTTCACGACGCGGACGATGTATTCGCCCGTCGGCGCTACTGAGAACACGCCCTCGGTGTCGTCAGAGGTGAACGTCTCGTAGCTGAAGTCATCGATGGTCGGCGGAAGCACCGCCTGCGGGTCGCTCCCGTCCGGTCGTACACGCCAGATTTCGCTCACGACGCAACGCGTACCGCCTGGATAGGAGACGTAGTAGATCCACGCTGGAGCCGGCGCAGAGGCGCCCGCCGCCCGCGCAACCAGCACAATCGCGCACGCGACTCCCGCCAACGCGACGGCGATGGCTCGCCACCACCTCGCCAGGCTTACCGACGTGTTCGGCACGCCGGCATCGTAACCGACGACGGACCAATATCTACGCGGCCGACTATTCGAGCAATGGGCACCCGGCTATGCCCACACCGGCCAGCATCCCGATGAAGCGGCCCTCCAGCCCGTCATCCGGCTCGACGGCTTGCGTGATCTCGCGGTCATGCATGGTCATGGTGGGGTGAGGAGCGCCCCCAGTGGTCGGTGAGCGGGACGCCGTGCTGCGCGGCGATGGCTTCGGCCTCGCGGCGGGTTTTGTAGCCAAGGTCCCCGGCGCGTCGCCGACGGCCGGGGTCAGCATCACGGTCACGCCGCCTCCCTCGGCGCTGGCGGCTGCGCTCGGGTCGCTCGCTACGACGTCGGGGTCGATGATCAGCACCCGGCCGACCTCTCGGCCTCGTTCATGCCCGAAGGGCTTGTAGCTGACGCTGAGCGGCACGTTCACGCCTCCTTTTCGCCGTTGGGATTGCATGGCCGAACAGGTCTAGCTCGACTGCCGAGAAAGGTCAAGTCCCCTGCTGGGCGGGGCCGCGAACCTGCTGCTTGCTTCTCTACAGGTCGCGTGCGGATCTCGAGCGCGTGACGCCGGGCGTTCACTCCGGCATGCACCACGCTGCTTCAACAAGTGGCAGCCGTAGACGCCGAGCCCGGTGAGCTGGCCGCGGCGATGGCCGCGTGGGTGATCCGCGGGGAGCGCTTCAGCGAAACCCAGAGGCGCGTTCGAGGTGATCGTGCGCGTGATGGCCGCGGGCGTCAACTACAACAACGTGTGGGCAACGCTCGGCAAGCCGGTGTCGGTGATGAAGTACGCGGACCACCCCGAGTTCGGACATCACATCGGTGGCTTAGGCGCCTCCGGCGTCGTCTGGAAGGTCAGCGCGGGCGTTACGCGCTGGAAGCCCGACGACGAGGTCGTCATGCACTGCAACTAGGCGTCCTACGAGGACCCAAAGGTGCATGGCCTGGACCCGATGGCCGCGCCCTCACAGAAGATCTGGGGCTACGAGACGACGTGGGGCTCCTTTGCGCAGTTCACGATGGTGCAGGCGCTGCTGCTGCTGCTCAAGCCTCAGGCCTTGACATGGGAGGAGGCCGCCTCCTACGGGCTCGTGTACTTCACCGCCTACCACATGCTGATCACGCCGCTGCAAAGATGCAGGCTGGCCAGAACATCCTGATCTGGGGCGCCGCGGGCGATGTACGTCAAGGAAAGGCTGCTCAAGCCCTCACCTTGCAGTCGATAATCGCCGACCTGAGGGACAATACGTGTATGCCCCGCGTACGCACGATTGAGCTGCTGGTTGCCTTGGCCGCGCTTCTCCTCGGACAGATCGCGCTGCTTTGCGAAGTGCCTGCGATCAATGAGCCCTCCGCCATGCTTTCGTCGATCGCTTTTGGCCTTCTTGTCGCTCGCCTGAGCGACAGTCGGCGCCGCCGGAGGAGCAGGCGCTGATCGAACTCGCACACGGCTGGCAACTCGCCCGGCGTCAATGACGGCGGCGGTGCGCTGGTGCTCTCCTCGGACGAGTGGGCGCAGGTGAACGGCAAAGAGTCGCTCGCGGAGATCGTCGCCCTACGCCCAGAGCGCCACCGACTTCGCCTATCTCGCCGCGACGCCCGCGAGCGCCGCGAAGAAGGCCGCTCGAGAAGGCCGGGGCTGCAGTCCGGGAACATCGACCTGTGGGAGATCACCGACGGCCTTTGGAGCGCGAAGGAGGAGAGATCGTGTGAGATCTCACCGTGAGGTGCTGCCTGCCGAAGCGTCCATCATGTCGTGCTCCTTCTCTCGCTTTGTCGTTTCCTCTCTGCTGGGTATGCGGCTACGCGGCCGCCACGCGCTGCTCCCCCCCCCCGAGGGGGAGAGCAGGAGAAGCGAGAGAAGCGAGTTCTGCAACGACATCTGCGACGGAAAGTAGCACCGGCCGCAACGACCGACAACGGCCATAGACCGAGGCCCAACGACGCCGAAGTCCCAGCCCCCTTGGGGGGTACTGGCCGGTTCGACCTTTCGTCAAGAAGGTGGCGAGAGGCGGACTCGAACCGCCGACACCTCGATTTTCAGTCTAGTGCTCTTGGGCCTGAAAATCTGCCCATTTGCAGGCGATTCGCCAGAGGAGGCACTCTAGACCTACCGTTGGTTTCCTGGGGGTTTGGGCCGGGAGGCGGGCATCCCCGGCCCAAACCTGATCGGCCCTGATCCGCGGATGGCGAGAGGCGGACTCGAACCGCCGACACCTCGATTTTCAGGGGCGGGGCGGCCAACCCGACTCGCCCTGCGGAGGGTAGCTAAAAGCCCGCGTTTGCGGGCGTTTCGTGTGATGGCCAGCGGCAGCCGATCGTCGCACGTGGCCCTTGATACCCGTAGATACCCGTGGATTCCCGTGGGTTTGGGCCGACGGGCGGGGTTCGTCGGCCCAAACCCCAGGGAGGCTGGTCGAGCGGATTCGGCGCACCGCGCGGGCTGCGGAGTGAGGTCGCTGGCTATGGTCGCCGCCGGGCGAATGTCGGCGATGCGGGTCACATTGGCGCCCGCCTAGAGCGGACCGGAGTCCCATCGTCCAGCGCCATTTGCGGGCCGGGAAGGGAAGGGAAGCATCGACCAGATGGATCGCGGGACTCCCGCCGCCTCCGCGCGCTCGAAGACAGGATAATGGCGCCGTGACCAGTGCGACACGCCGTCGCTGCTTCATCTCCGCTCCAGCGGACGCCCCGGTGGGCGATCTCGTGGCGGCGCTCGGACGGCACGGCTGGGAGGCCTATGTACTCACCGACGTAGTGCGGCTTGGCGAGCCGGTCGTGTCGGCGACGGTTGAGGCGATCAAGGCATGCGACGCGATGATCGCCGTGCTGGCAGGCGGCGGCTCCAGGGACAACGTGGCGTTCGAGGCGGGAATCGCCGTGGGCCTGAACAAGCAAGTGCTGCTCGTCATCCCACCAACCGCAAATCGGCCGACAGACCTCCTCGGGATAGCGAGTATTCGCGCCGAGCCAGACGATGTCGAAGCGATCGAGTTCGCGCTCGGTCTGCTCGAGCGCGAGCGACAGCCGTCAGCGCAGTCAGCACGCGGCAAGCCGATCGGCTTGACGGCGTCCGCGCAACTCGCATCGAAGCTGACCCCCGAGATCTCAAACGCACAGGCCAGCCGGTTGCTGACGCAGGCGCTGCAGGCGGGCGGCGCGATCGTTGTATCGGCGGGCCTGCGCGACCAGGGTTATGACCTGGGTGTTTGGTCGGACGATCTGGCCACCATCGGCGCCACCCCGCTGTTGATCGAGTTGAAGCGCCGCGTCGACGAGCGCGCCGCGTTGCAGTTGCTCGACGGGCTGCGGCTGTCGAGCACGGCGCGCGTGGGCCTGCTCGTACACCTGGAGCCGGGCGGACCGAAGCCCGGCGCCATCGCCCCGTCGATCCTGAGCATCGGCCTGGCCGACCTGCTCACGCGACTCTCCGATGAGAGCTTCGCCGAGATCGTGCGGGATCTGCGCAACCAAGCGGCTCACGGCAGATCGTGAGCGAGATCGACCGCAGTCGCATCGCCGCGCACTGGCAAACGGGCGACAACGCAAAAAGCAACGCGGAGCGCGGCCGCGCGCTGGAGGATCTGGTCACATACCTGTTCGGAGTTGTCCCCGGCGTAGAGCTGTACGCCCGCAACGCAATGAATGCGTTCGCAGCGGAGGAGATCGACGTGGCGTTCTGGAACGACGGTCACCCTGACGGCTTGCGCTTCTTTGACCCGATCCTGCTCGTCGAGTGCAAGAACTGGTCGACGCCAGTCGGCAACCAGGAGCTGGCGGTGTTCCTGCACAAGCTGCGCAGCCGCGGCCGCTCGCAGGGCGTCTTCGTCGCCGCGCATGGCATCACGGGCGATCCAGCTTCGTTGACAGCCGCTCACAGCATCCTCGCGCAGGCCTTGAACGAAGGCCGCGAGATCCTGGTACTCACGCGCAAGGAGATCTGCGCGCTCGCCGATACCGACGCCCTGGTACGCTTGCTCAAGCAGAAGCGCGCTCAGCTGGCGGTGTCAGGTACGGTCTATCCAGACGCTTAACGGCGCAAGCAACATGTCTTTGGCGGGGGTGTCAACTGGCGTGTTGGCGGGTGTGGTTCTCCGCGCTGTTGGCGTGGTTGTTTGGGTGCTGCTGGCGGCGCGCTCGGCTGGGGGTGTTCGGGGGAGCGGTGGGGGGGCACGCCGTGGCCTGATTAGGGGTGTTGCTTGCGGCCTTGGTGGCCGGGGGTCTTGTGCGGTCTATGGCGTGCGCAAAGGCCCTTGTTGCATGAGCGAGCTCGGGCTCGAAAGTTCGTATTCGGGCTTGCGCTCGGTTGTTGTGGTGGAGCGGGCGCCGTGGGGGTGTGGGTTTAGTGGGCCAGGGCAGGGGCGACCTTCGCGGGGTTGTAGTCCATGTCGCTGTCGACCGTGCGCCAGATCACGCGCAGCAGACGGTTGGGCGCAGGCGACCACGGCTTGGGTGGGGGTAAGGCGCTCGCGGAGTGTGCGGTAGAGCGCCCGGAACGCTGGGCAGGCCCGGATTGATGTGTCGCGTGGCTTGGAAGGCTGCGTCTCGCAGCTGGTATCGGCAACGCCCGGAGATCTTGCGCCTGGGGGTGGATTGCCCGGAGTCACGCGCGATGGGTGCGCAGCCGCCGAGTTTGCCGAGCGCACGGGGGGACCGCAGCCTGCGTACGTCCCCGCGGCGGCGAGCAGTAGCGCCCTATGCAGCGGTGTGAGGCCCGGCAGGCTGCACAACCGCTGAGCGCCAGGGAGCCGGGGGTAGAGACGCAAGAACTCCTCCTCGAGCGCAACGATCTGCCCCTCGACGAGCGCGTGGCGTCGCATCAGCCGCTACAGGCCGAGCATAGTCAAGCGGGGGAACTCCAGCCGTCATACCTCGGGCCTTGGCTCCGCTTCGACTCTCGACGGATCATCGGCCCTGCGTCGTGCGAGTTCCAACGCGAGTCTTGTGCGCTCGTCCAACGCCTCGCGCACCTCGGGGATGTCCAATTCGCGCACCCGCTCTGCCAGCGTAGCTTGTGGCACCAGCTCGGTGAGCGCCTTCCAGTCGAGCTGCTGCGACCGCCTGACGGCTGCGGCTCCAACGCTTGACCCCACTGTTTCCCCTAGAGCTGCGCGGAGCAGGCCGAGCACGAAGTCGTCATTGCCCACCAGCTGCGCGATCCGTTCGGTCGTCGCCGTAGCACGCTCACTGCGGGCCCAGTACAGCAAGCGGAGTAGGTCTCGCTCAGGACGCAGGCGCTCGCCCTCGGCGGCGAGGAGCTCGTCGAAGAACGCTGATTCAAGCTCTCCAGCGTCCGTCTCGCTGACGAGCTTGTGTCCTGCGTTCTCACGATAACCCACCATCCGGACTAGCTCACCGCAGTCGCTGAGCGTGTCGATCTCCGGGAGGGCCGCGCGGGTGACGCGAGCCACCTCGGCTTGGTCAAGCTTGCGGAGCACACGCAAAACGATCCTGCGAACGGCAAAGTCAGCGGCCAGGTCAAAGACGTGGCGCCTCCGCCGGTCCAGGCGACGCTGCTGGCCGAAGAGCACGATGACGGGGATCTCAGCCCGCTCAGTGGGGAACTCCTGCTCGTAGTGCTCCAGCCGCCCGAGTAGTGACTCGAGATCGTCCTCCCCTAGCCCGTCGAGGAGCGCCAGCAACGCGTCCCGGTCCCCGAAGTTGGCCAAAGCACCCTCTACCAGGGCGACGGGCAGGACTCCTTGAGGCAGCGTCTTTTGCAGGTAGATGTCGAGGACCTCGGGATGCGCAACTCGGCGCTCTCGACGCCACGGCGCCAGCCATTCGCTCCCATATCCAGAGCCTCCGATGTGCCGTCCTCCGGCTGGGAAAAGGCGCTTGACGATCGCCGCGACCTGCCCCCTGACTGGGCCGGCGGCCTCCACGATCGCCTGGACTTGGACTCTTGCGCGCTGCTCGGACTCTTGGTCGGCTCCGAATCCGGCGTCGCGAACAAGCGTAAGCGCCTCCTTGCCGCCCACGATCAGTGCGAACGCTTCGGGAACGCGAATCCGTAGTGCCTCGAGCGCCAGCACGTCGGCCAACTCCACCTCATCGCCGATCAGAGAGAGGGTGCTCGGGAGAACGTTGGTGTAACGGCGAACGTCGCGGAGGGTCGAGAACAGCAGCCGTGCGTCGGCAAATAGGTTGGTGTATTCCTCCTGGCTGAACCGGTATCGCGAAAGGTCTCCCACGGCTGCGCTGATCGACGCTCCGAGGGTGCGCCAGAGATGCGTGGGATCGACGCTCGGGACCTCGTAGCTGAGCTGCACTATCTTCTCGAGGAACGCTTGGCCTTCTTGTTCGGTCTCGTCCAACGCCCGCGCCACTCGAGCTTGGTCGTATGCGAGCACGTAGGTCGTGCTGGGGAAGTCGCCCACGAGCTTCACGAGTCGCACGACGTCCCGCACCTCCGCTCCCTGCAGTCGGTCGACGTCGTCGATCAGAACGATTACGCGACGATCGAGAGCGCGTAGCGCCTCGCACACCTTTTCTCGCTGCTCCTGGGCTGATAGCGGCGGTTTCTCGCGCCGCCGGCCGGCCAATCGGCCGGAGACGGCGATCACAGGCCCGAGCCAAGGCGCCGCTACGAGCGCGGAGAGGGGCGCCAGGATCCGCGCGTACTCACCGATGCTGTTAGCGAGATCGCCGAGGTTGCTCTCGCGTCGAAGCTGACTTGAGACCTCACTCAGGAAGCGCAGGACGAGCTCCTCTGAGCTTGAGAACAGCCACGGATCGAAGCGGACCACATAGCCCGCGTCGGCGTCTTCAATCGTTCGCGCCATGAGGTTCATGAGTGAGGTCTTCCCGCTGCCCCAAGGTCCAGAGACACCGATTACGAAGCCCTGTCCGCTCAATTCGGCGGTCGCCTGGGTGGCGAGTGCTCGCGCGAGCCGTGCGCGCCCGAGGAGGTCTTCGGTGGGATCAGTGATCGGCCGGTCCGGATCAATGGCTGGTGTTGCGCCCGGCGTAGAACTCAGAGGCTCGGTCTGGGGTCCAGCCGCCAGCTCCTCGTTGCGTACGCGCTCGCCGAATCTCACCGCGATGAACTCCTCGATCGTCTGTACATCGCTGGCGGCGAGCACAACGGGGGAGATCTCGAAGGACCACCCGTCGTCGTCGCCTCCTCCAGAACCGAACGCCCAAGCGTCGTCTCGTAGCAGCTGCAGGAGCTCACGCTCGATGATTGAGTCGAGCCCCAGCTCCTTCACATCGCCAGTTGAGTACCGCGCCTCGACCTGCAGGTCACGATAACGAGCGATGATCGAGCGCAGCGCTCGCAGATACGCATCCACAAGAGGACGCGCGGCCGGAACAGCGGCCAGCCCGCGTAGCGTTAGCCGCACCTGATCGTTGGGCGAAGCGATGCTCGCGAACGCGGCCACCTGCATCACGACTTCGCGGATGAGCACGTCGTGGTGCTCGCTTGCCAACTCGCGCTGCAGCACGTCTTGGCTTGGCCAGGTCCCATCGGCATGCAGGTGGGCGTATGCACGCTCGAGGACTAGCTGCTGATCGGACGTCATCGCTGCGATGCAGAGAGCCTAACCGTGAGCCGGCGCCCACGTGGAGCGGACGTCGATGGGTTTCATCATGACTTGCACAACGAGTCAGTAGGCAAGCCCATCGGGGCCCTGATCGATGGGGGGACCACGAAGATCCTTCGGTTTATGTCGTTCGAGCAGTGCCGGTCTCCTCAGGGTGTTTCTCCGTTAACACTGGCGACAGGCCGCAATATCTTCTCCCAACCCTCAACCGGGTCGTCGGCTGGGTTCGACGTGGGGTAGACGCTGATCACGTTTCGCGAGCGGCGCGGCGCTCGGCGCCAAGTTCAGCGAGACGTACGCGAAAGTCGCGGCAGGCTTCGTGCTCCTGTACGGAGATCACACGCGAAGAGGCTTGTCCGTATCGTGCACGCGCACTGTAGGCGAGTTGCTCTGTGGCCCTCATCCACGCTTTGTCGTGCCAGGAGCAGAGGGCGGCAAACACGACAGGGTCTCGCCACCAGCGTCTGGTGCGAGACCAATCCTCAACGTGTGCCCACGGCCATACCCCGAGCGCTCGAAGTAGCCCTCGGCCTTGGCTCAGGTAACGCCGTCCTCCTCGCGATTCGCCGGCCACCGTACCGCCCCGACGGGGAACGGGAATTTGGTGGTCGGTGAGATCCAGCGCTGACGCGAGATCTACGAGCGTCCTGCCCGAGATGTCGTGCTCGGCCGCGACCTCGATCGCTCTGGCGGGCCGGCCGTAGTTACGCAGACGCTCGCGGGGGGAGAGAACCATGAGGTCGGTGAACGGACCTTTGAGGATGTAGTCGCGCGCTGCCTGCTCCTTGACGCCAGCGCCTTTGAGCACCTCGTCGAGGACCGCGTCGGGAGGGCGGCTGGTTGGTTGCACTAGCCCCGGTGCCTTCGTCCACGGCAGCGCGCAGGGGAGAACGCGCCATGTGAGGGAACCGGGAGGAACGAGCTGGCCGATCAGCGTCTCGAGTTCGGCGCTGGGGGGCGGTAGCTCGGGCGGACCGGACAGACCGGGACGCAAGGCTGGGCGTGAAGTGTCCTTCGCGTGGGTCGGGCAGTGCGTCACGCTTCGAGTGTGCCTGATCAGACGCAAGAGCTGCTCGCCCATCTCGACAGTGCGAGTGCCGAACGCTTCGCACGTCGATTGCTCTGGGTGATCCTCCTGCGGCGTCTTCTCGCAGCCCTGGTGCCGACAGCGATCCTCGTTGTGCGCCTCCTACTCTCATGAGTGGAAGCGACATCTAACGACACAGCATGCCCGTGTAGCACGCGCCGAGGCGCTCTACGAGGGTGCTGTCGCGGCACTCCGCATGAGCCGCCAGACGATCACGTCAGCATCTAGCAGGTCCCAGTGAACCGCCGTGCCGAGCGGTCGTGATGGGTTTTGGACAGCACCCCGCATGGATACCGAGGGATTCCGGCAGGCTAGGACCACGGCCGGGGTGGCGATCCTGAACCCTGGTGGGCCGGCGCGGCCTGTCCACACGGATAGCGAGAGGCGGACGCGCGGGCAGCAGTCGTGGCATCGCCGGCGCCTTAAGTCGGTTCGCGAAGCAGCTCCTCGACGCGCTTCGTCAGTTCGGGGCCAACGGCCGAGCACTCGACGCACCCGGTACGGCCCGCCTCGTTGTCGGTGCCGCACCTCCGGCACATCCAAGGCTCACGGTGCAGCGTCGGCAAAACCTCAATCATCTCGCGCTGCTCCGACGTCAGCTCCCCGGGCTGGAAGTGGCTGAGTGCCCGCTCACGGACTCCCTCGTCGGGATCGTGCAGGCAGCTCGCGAGTTGCTCCCGTACATCGTGTCCGTGCGCGGCGTGTGCCGAGAACCACACAGCCGCGGCCGAGCGCAGCATGGAGTCGTTGCCGTCGATCCACTCCTCGATACGGGAGTCGCGATCATCAGCCACGAGTAGCAGTAGGAGCGCCGCGAACTCCCGCGCCCAGACTCGTAGGCGCTTGATCCGGCGCTCTAGCAGCCTGGCCGCTATGGATGGGTCGGGCATGCTCCCGATTGCGTCCATCAGCCCCGAGCTGGCTTGCCGCGGGAGCAGCCCGAGACAGTCAACAAGGCCCGAAAGCAGCCGCTCGCTGTCTTCGACGCGCTCCCAGCTACGCAAGGGTCGGTCGCGTCCGCCGTCGTAAATGATCCAGTCGGTTCCCTCACCGGCCGCCATCTCATCGATGACTAGCTGCGCTTGCGAACAGAGCGCCGGCAGTTCGAAGTTGCCTAGCAACGCGACAGCGCGAAGCCAGCTCTCGGCCTCGGCGGGACGCTCGACGACAAATCCCGGTCTGATCCAGTTGAGCGATGCCGTAGAGGCCAGGTCTGCAAGCTCGTCAAGGCGCCTTCTTTGCCTCCAATCGAGCGCACCTGGATCTCCGAGGCCGGCGATGGTCTGCAGGACGCTTCGCTCGTGTTCGGCAAAGTCAGTCCCGTTCCAGTGACTCCCCCACTTCGCGAGCGCGGCTTTCATCCGGAGGTCCATCGTCTCGGCAAGGTCCTCGTTGCCGCCTTCTTGGAGGGCTGCTTCCAGTGCTCTCCGGAACTCAAGGCTGCCGTCGTCCAACCGTGATGCGACGAGTTCGGCATCCTCGCGCGACCCTGCCGCGAGCCGTACTGACGCCGCCTCAAACGCCCGCTGGTAAGCGTCGTCGCGGGCGGATGTGATCAGTTCGAGCACGCCAGCGTCGGGTTTGGGTGGATCACGCGGCGGCGGCTTCTCGGCGGCGAGAAACTCGCGCAGCCGTCGGTCGACCTCGCTGCCGGTCTCGTCCCAAGCCGCGATCGTCAGCGTCTCGACGATGCCTCTGCGCTCTCGCGGCACGGCTGCGGTAAGGAGCGGGCGCAACTCGGCACGGACCGCATCGTCGAGCGGCAGCCCGAGCATCGCGAGTGCGGCCCGCTCAGCTTCTTTTGGCTCCGCGAGCATCCTGCGCACGCTGTCGCCCGCCAGCGTCGCGAGCACGCTTGCCTCGACCTTCACGCCGTCTCGGTTCGCCTGAGCAAGCCCCTCTAGCTCTTCGACGGTCCCGTCAGCCGCGAGCTGCTCAACCCAGCGATGCGTGATCGTCTCGGATAGCCCCGCGGCCAGCGCGAGCGTCGGCCAGGTGTCATGAGAGGAGCGCATCAGTGTCAGCCAGCTCTCTTGCTCGTCTCCTTGGGCGAGTACACCGGACCACGCGTGCGCCACCTCCGCGAGCGGTCGCAATGTCGCATTCAGTTGATCGTCCTCGAAGGAAAAGAGACCGATGTCGGTCCAGAACGTCAGGCTGTCCTCGACCGCTACCCGCACCACCCGCATCGCAGGTGAGGCAAGCCACCCGGCCACACCGCGCTGTCCCGCGGCAACGAGGCACGACGCACTTCGCAAACCCGCTGCCGCCCCGGACGCGAAGCAGGAGGAGACCTACCCAAGCTGGATCGTCAGTCAGATGCGAAGAACTCAGCCGCGCGGCGGTCCATCTCCTCGCGCGAGACCTCCTCGATGCGCTGGCTGAGCATCCATTGCTGGCCGAAGGGGTCTCGCAGGCGCCCGCCGCGCTCGCCATAGAACTGGTCCTCAAGCTGGTAGACCACTTCAGCTCCGGCGGCGAGGGCGCGCTCCCATGCAGTGTCAACGTCCTCCCAGTAGGTCGCCATGATCGCGCTCACGACGCCGCCCAGGGACTCCGGGGATCTTGCCGGGGCGCCATTCTCGCCCTCGTCGCTGATCATCACCACCGAGTCGCCAATTTGCACCTCGGCGTGGATGAGTTCGCCGCCAGGCCCGGTGAAGCGCTCGCCGAGCTCCGTGGCGCCGAAGGCAGCGCAGTTCATGACTGTCGCCTCGGCAGACGCGAGCGATGAAGCCCTCCCCGACACCGAGATCCTTCCAGCGGGGCTCCGCACCCGCCTGGTAGATCTTGAACAAAGGCTTAACCACCTCCTCGCGACAGGCGATGTACGGGGTCGTGAGGATCTGGCCGCCGAGCGGACAACGGTCAAGGCTGCGCTCGATGCTATCGCCGGTGAGACGAGTCCTATCCCGACACCAGAAAGCGCCGGTGGCGCGCTCCAGAGGAAAAGCAATGAGGCGCCGCCCACGCCGGACGAGCGCCAGATGCTTGAAGTGATCTACACGGCGTTCGCTTCGGTAGGCGACTGGCCGTGCTTCCAGCACGTAACGGCACATACATGGGAGCGGCTGCAGCGTGATCCGCGGGAGGTCTACCACCAGCTCAGCGAACACGACTTCGTCCACCCCCCAGTCACGGCTCGCCGAGATTTCCAGCTTCGCGAGGATACCCAGGTCTCAGTCAGCCTGCTCGGACTGACCTATCTCCGCGCGGCCATCCAGGACATCGCCAACTTCGTGTTCGCCGTTCGCTACATCGCCGAACGCGCCGTCAGGTTTCGCCCCTCGACACCAACCGAGGTCGAGCACCTCACCATCACCAGCGAGGAGATCCGCCTAAAGCTCTCGCTCGCTGCCGGCGATCCCTCACTACTTCGCCTGGGAGCCCTACTTCGTGAGGAGGCATGGAGTCTGCGCCAAACCTTCAGCTCGCAGGCCACAGGGCCGTGGAGCATGACGGTCATTCCCGAAACAGCACGCCACTACCGCGACGTTCACACGATCATCGAATTCATGGCCCTACGTGCCGGACCCACGGCCGGCCCATAGGGCCTGCTTGACGCCTACATCGAAGTGCGCACCGGGACACGGGTGTTGCGGCTTTGGCTGCTGCCTCGGGTCGCATAGGCCGAGTAGGCGGTATGCGGCCTGCAGTCTGAGAACTACAGGTATCGGCCGTGAGCAAGATCTTGGTTCCGCCAACGCGGGCAACTCAACGGTCACGGGTCGAGAGTGCAAGATGTTCAACGGTCCCATACGATTCCGGCCCATGACCAGCATCATCGAACGCGTGGGCGGCTGGGTGGCCCTGGGCGGAAGCTCGGTAATCGAGCGGATGAACTTGCCCGTGCCCCTCGTTAGCTCCGTGAGTCCTGTCTGGTGGGGCGTGTTCGTTCGCAGCCACTTGGGCAGGTATCTGCGTGGCTCCTTCGCGTTGGTGGCCGTGTCGATCGCCGCTGGGCTCGTGCTGGTGCCCTCGGCGCACGCGGCGCCCGCACGCTCCGCCTCGTCTACGCCCCGCGGGAGGGCGCTTGGCATGTACCGGCGAGACAGGCCATTGAGAGGCGCGCGTCACCGAACCTGGCGCGCACAAGCCGCGATTGTCAGCGGCGTTCAAGCGTCAATTTCTGAAATCCCGTGGCAGGTCGCGATCTTTGCCGAATACGAATCTGAAGGCAAGGAGGTGTCGTCATTGTGCGGCGGCACGCTCATCGATCTGAGCCATGTCGTGACTGCGGCCCACTGCGCCTATGACCCGGTGACTGGAAAAGCGCTTGTGGCGGCGAGCTTCGTCGTCGTTGTGGGGGCCTCCTCGATCACGGCCGAAGAAATCAGCAAGGGCGCGACGGTGCAGGCGCGTTTCGTCTCGGCAGTGCGCATCCACCCGGACTACGACTACAGCGCCGGTGCTGGCGCGGCCGACGACGTGGCGGTGCTCGGGCTGGCCCTGCCGGTGAAGGAAACGGTCGAGGTGAAGCCCGCGCTGCTTCCATCCTCCGATGTCAGTCCGGAAACGGGCGCAGACCTCCTGCTGTCGGGATACGGCGAAGAGAATCCCGCAACGCGAGAACTCAACGGGAACCTGTACGCGATCGGCACGGCGGTCGAACCGAGCCGAGCGTGCGGCGGCGAAGCGGAAGCCGTTTTCATCTGCACGAGCAACACCGGTGGCTCTGCCTGTGGGGGAGACTCCGGTGGCCCTGTCGAACGCGAGCTCGACGGGGCGCGCATCGTGGTCGGGGTCCTGGATGACGTTCAGATCATCAACGCAGAGCGCTGCCGCGCCGGCACGATGAATGTGTCCGCGAACCTCACAGCGCCGGAGATTCGAGATTTTGTGCAGGGCAATGAACACCCGCCACTCGCACCGCGCGGCGGCGAGGCGACACTCATCGGAGAACCAGTCGTCGGACGGGTGATCACCTGCGTGCCGGGCGGCTGGAGCAACAGTCCGACGTTCACTTACACGTTCGTGAACAGCGGCGATGGAAGTGTCCTGCAGAGTGGCCAGTCTGCGACGTTCAGCGTCCGCGAACCGGATCTCGGTTTCAAAATCGTGTGCCGCTTGGAAGCGAGCACGGAAGGCGGCACCGCCACCGTTGGCACATCCCCACTAGCTGCCGTCGAGCCGGCTCCGTTTCTTGCCCCGCCCTCGGCCGAAGGCTCGGCCCCACAAGCTGGCGCCGGCAGCGCGGGAACGGGCGGAGAGAACTGGTTCCCGGCAGCTTCGATGGGCGAGCCACGGGCCGGCCATACCGCCAACCTGCTGCCCGACGGTGACGTGCTGGTGGCCGGCGGCTACAACGGCTTCACAGAAGACGTGGGTGGCACCCACACCAACCTCTCGGTCGCCGAACTGTTCGACCCTTCCAACGATAGGTGGGGCGAGGCCCCACCGATGCTCGTTGCCCGCTCCTTCCAGACCTCGACGTCGCTCAAGGAAGGGCGCGTGCTCGTGGTCGGCGGATGGGAATCGCCGGGCAGCCCCGAAGCGAGCGCAGAAATCTACAGTCCAGAAACCAACAACTGGACAGCCGTCCCGGCGCCAACCGAACTACACGAAGCGTACGCCGCGACGCTGCTACCAAGCGGCTGGGTGTTCCTGACCGGCACATTCGGCCCGGGGAGCTACGAAGCCAAGCTGGGTGCCGCCCTGTATGACCCAGTGGCGAACTCGTGGGAGCCCGCCGCGCGCCCCAAGCATCCTCGGGCCTACCCAACGATCTCGCTTCTGGCAAACGGTGACGTTCTCGTCGCTGGAGGGTGGACTCGTGAAGCGCGCTTCCCCGAACCGACCCGCTACACGGTGCAGAGAACAGTCGAAGAGTACAACCCGAACACGAACGCATGGACCGAACTCGCTCCCATGACGCACCCACGCGCGTATGAGACCGCCACGCTCATGCCGAACGGCGGCGTCCTCATGACCGGCGGCATCGATGAACTCCAGATCGGCGGAGCCCTCTTCTCGGCGGTCAGCAACACCGAAATGTATGACCCAGAAACCAATACCTGGACCGCGCGCGCACCCATGAGCCTCGCACGCGCACGGCACTCCGCGACACTCCTCCCAGACGGAGATGTACTCGTCGCCGGAGGGGGCGACTGCGGCCACGAATACTGCCTCGGGGGTGGACGGGGTCCCGCCAACGACTGCTGCGCGGCGAGCAGCGCCGAAGTGTTCGACCCCGCCACCGATGCCTGGTCGTTCACCGGGCCACAGACGACCGGCATCGAACACACCGCGACACTACTCCCGGACGGCGATGTCTTCGTCACAGGAGGCAACCTCGAACCCGTCGCCACGCACGAGTTGAACAGCGCGGAGGTGTTCGCACCGAACTACCCACCCGATGAACCGTCGGCGAGCAAAGAACCGCCCAGTGCCGCCGCGGCGCCACCACCGAAGATCGAGAGCCTCTCTGAGACGAACAGGGTCTGGCGGCTGGGCGGCCGGCCCGCGAGAATCGCCGCTGCATCACGCCACGCTCCCGTCGGCACATCCTTCGACATCACGCTCAACGAGGCGGCGAACCTGCGCCTCACCTTCATCCGCACGAGCCCCGGACGGGAGGTCAGGGGCAGATGCGTCGCCGGCACGCATCGCAACCGCCACGCCCACCGCTGCTCACGCACCCACACCGACGCCCATCTGAGTCTCACGGGCCATGCGCTAAGAAACGTGATCGCATTCCAAGGTCGCGTCTCCCGCACCATCACGCTTACGCCCGGCAGCTACACCGTCTCAATCCTCGCCAGCAACGACGCCGGGCAGTCCCGTGCGCGGGAGCTCTCCTTCACGATCGCGAAGTAAGCATCAAACGGGCGAAGTCCTCCCAGGTATCCGGACCCCTCGTTTTCGTCAGCGTCAGCGCTGGCCGGGATGAAGTTCCCCGGCCTGAGCGGACGAACATCCCAGCACCCGCCCCGGCGAGAGACGAGGCCGTCCGCGCATAGCCAATGGAACCTGCGATGCGTGTGCAGGATTGACAGGTGGCGAGAGGCGGACTCGAACCGCCGACACCTCGATTTTCAGCTTAGATCCGGTGCCGCCAAAAACTCGCCGATTTGCAGCGCCTTGACTATATCCCGACCGCTGGAGATGCCGTTGGTTTCCTGGGGATTCTCGCGGGTTTGGGCCGGGAGGGGGGCATCCCCGGCCCAAACTCCGATCGGCTCGCTCCGCGAAGTCATTGCTCGCCTCTCAAAGGGCCCACAATCCTCTATGGGTCTTGACACCTCTCCCGAGTCACCGCGCCGGAGTCCCTTCCCGAGGCCACCAACGGGGCCACGGCGTGTCCAGAAGTCCGCGGGCAAAAGCTCGAACGTTGAGGACGCTTACCTCTCTGGATCAACGCGATCAAGCACTTCGTACTTCGCATCGCGAAGATCAAAGGCCGGCTTCGTGCCCTCCAGCACGTCGACGATCAGCTGGGTGATCGTCGGGTCCTCGATCGACCCAGTGGTGTACGTCACGCGGTTCCCGTTGACCTTATCGATGCTTGCGTGGATCACCTGGTCGGCATCGCATACGACAGCCAGGTTCGGGTTGTGGGTCACGAGTACGATCTGCCGGACCTGCTTGGCGTGCTTGACGGCCGGCACCAGCAGCTCCGCAATGGTCTCGTTGTCCAGGTTCTCCTCCGGCTGGTCGATCACGAGTGGCATGTCCTCGCGGTCGATGAGGAGATAGAAGATCAGCAGCAGCGTCCCGCGCTCGCCCGGCGAGAGTTGATCGAGGGGCTTACCACGCCACAGCAGCTTGAAGCGCGGCTTTAGGTACTCCAGACCAAACAGGAAGTCGTAGAGCTCCTCGACGGTCGCGCTGCGCATCAGCTGATCGGCGACCTCCATAGCGGGGCGGGAGTCGATTCGCACATCGTGAGCTAGGTGGTCGCCAATGTCCTCCAGGAAGTCGCCGACCCCACCTGCGCTTGAGAAGTCGTGCTTCTTTATCAAAGCGCGCAGGCGCTCCCGCCCGTCGTGGTCGCCCTGGAAGCTGCCCCGGCGCCGCTGGTCGATCACGTTGAGGACCGCGTCCTCGAGGCCCTGGACGGCGATCACGGCATCGAATGAGAGCTCGCTGGCTTCTTCGGCCACAGGATGCTCAGTGGCGAAAGCTTGGACCGGTCGATAAAGATCGCGATAGGAATCGAGAAGCTTCGACTTGGCAGCAAAGATCTCGCGCATCAGTTGGTCACGCTCTTGGCGCTTGGTCACAGCGCGATTAGGGAGGACCTCGAACTCGGCAACCTTCGCTTCGAGGCCCTTGACGGACTCTGGCTCTTTCTCGGACCCAACAATCTCAGCCTCCTGCGCCTGCCAGCGAGCGAGTACGTGTAGGTATTCCTGGTGGCGTCGTTGGGGCTCGGCGAGCTTCTTACGTAGCGCATCGGCGCGCGCTGAAACCTGCCTGCGCTTGTGTGTGTCAGAGCCCTCGCGCTCGACATCCAACGCTCCAGCTAGGGCCGCTATTTCCTGCTTGAGCTGGCCGTGCCTCTCTTCGAGCTTGGCAACCTCAGTTTCGACCTTCACGAGATCAGCGGGACTCAGCTCTAGCAACGCGGCATCCTGCGCGCTCTGTTCGTAGAACTCCTTGACCGTTGTTTCAAGGTTTCCGATACGGGCGATCACGCGGTCGAGCGCCACAAGGCACCGCTTTGCGAGTTCCTCCTTCTCCCGCAAACCCTTCGTCCTCTCGCCGAGCCCCTCGATCTCCGCCACCGCCTCGGCCAATTCCTTCCCCACCTGCTCGGCCTGCGGGTCAGCGACTTCCTGCTCGCTCGGATCCTTGACGGGCTCTGGCTTAGCCTTCCGGTGAGCCTCGAGCTCCGCTCGGCGCTGTGCGAGCTCAGCCTCAAGGCGCCGACGCGCCTCCGGGGAGCCGGCGCGGCGCAGCTCCACATACTCCCGGTTCAGCTGCGCAAGCCTCTTCCGCAACAGCTGGATGCCCGCTTCGGTCTCCTCGGTCGTATGACGGAACAGCTCATCCAGAGACGTATACCCGAGGCGATCGGCACGCGGAACATGCGAGAAGATGACAGCCTCCAGCTCTCGGTCGAAGAGGATCGGCGTCGTTGACTCCTGGATCTCGGCGCAGATCTTCTCCAGGTAGTTCTGCGGGATGTGCCTGACGCGTTCAGGGACCGAGGGGTCACACGAAGCGTCGAGATTGCGTGTCTCGGACTCCCCCGACCTCCACCGAAGCGTCGCCTCGAACCTCCGGCCGAGATCGCTTCTCGGGTTCAGGAAGCGATCTGGGGTGAGGAACGAGAAGTCCTCAGTGGTCTGGGCGTCGCCGAGAAGACCGATCACATCGGCGAGTGCGCTCTTGCCGCTGCCCTTCTTGCCGATGACCGCGACCAAGCCTGCGTTTAGAGGAACAGATCCAGAGAACCACTCAGCATCCGGACCAGCCGCGATGTCTCGCTTGAAGGAGATCGCCTCGATGGACTTCGTCGCTGATGCTCTGATCCGCTGCAGGACTGGAGGCTCGGGTCCGATGTAGACGCGGTCCTCAGGCTCATGGCAGAGTTGGACCAGCCCATCGAATGTGGGGTCTGCGCGTACCCAGAGCTGCCGGCCCTCAGCGAACACAAACAACCGCTCGGCGCAATGTGCATCAGATCCATGGATGCAGGGCTTGCGGCCTCTGAACTCGGCTTCAAAGCTCGCCACCGATTCCGCCTTCTGGCCAAGTGCAAAGGCCCGGGTATTTGGGCTGGCCGAGAACAGCATGTGCGACTTTTGGATCAGGACCTTCCGTGTGTTGTGGCCCTGCCCGTTCCACGAGACGTCCGAGAGGTCCTCGTCGGCCACGGCCACGAACAGATAGCGCCGCTTGAACGCTTTATTCTGACTAAGAATGTCCGAGATCTGGCTGTGTTTCACGGTGGCCTGAGTCATGCCAACCTCGAGATCGGTGCGATTGGCGAAGGTCGTGTGCTCCGCCTTGAGGCGGACACCAAACTCGGTCAGATTGGCGATCGTCAGCGGCCTCTCTCCGTCCCGGTCAGCTGGCTCAGAGTCCGAGACGAACAGGAGTCGATGGAGGAAGTTTTCCTCGATGTCGCGGAGGTCAACGTCATCGGAGAAGATGACGTGGGCGTTTATTCGGGAGTCTTGCTCTCCGACTCGAACTAGGGTGTCGAGTCGGAACTCGACGTTTGGCAGCAGGCGTATCCGTCCCGCGCTCGCGGCGGACTCCGTACCGATCAGGTCTGCGAGGCGCTTAGAGTCCTGCTGGAGTGATCGAAGCTGCTTGTAGCCGTCGATCGTGAAGTAGTCGGTGACCCCAATTACGGCGATCTGCTCAGCGACCGCGCGCTCGAAGAGAATTTTGGCGTAAGCGTCGAAATCCTGTCCGAAGCCGTTGTTGAGCGCAGACAGCGGGGTGTGGACCTGGAGGTCCCATCGCCGCCACTCCGACCCGCGCGGGAATTCGATTTGCTCGTATTTCTGGCTCATGGGTATCTGTGGGCTCGAGCCTACTAGTAACAAGGCCAGCGCCACGGTCAGCCTCTAAGCGTGGTTTCGATCCGACAGTTGGGCGGCAAACAGTCAGCGGGAGCGGCCCGCGTGCACGAACGCTTGGCGGACCTCGGCGGCGAGCCGCTCGACGAGTTCGGGGGTGTCGAGTTGCTCTCGCCTTGCGGTGAGCGGCGGGTCGGGCGCGATGATGACTGGCGGCGAGCCGAACATGTTGCCCATGCTGAGCGTGCTGCCGGTGAATTCCGAGTCGCTGTAGACCTTCACTGACGCGTCTGGAACAGCGACGGTGGTTGCCAGCTCGCGGATGTCATCGCGACGGTCGATCTTTTCCCAGGCGTCGTACGCGAAGGCACAGCCCTGTTCGATGACGCGGCGAACCCTTGGAGCCTCGATCACAGAGGAGCCGAAGACGCCCGTGCCGGATACGGCGCCCTCGGCGAGGATCGTCCCGTCCTTCGCGACTAGGAAATGCAGATGCTCGAAGCCCCGAGCACTGGCGGCCTCGAACTCGACGCCGTCGGCGGTCAGGCGGTGCGTCATGGCCATGTCGTGACCTATGAGGCCGCTCGTTCGGATGCTCATGCCAAGGTCGTCGGCGAGGCCGGCCTCGCCGAGCATGACAGCGTCGATCAGCACCCGGCCAGCTACGGGTGCGAGGACGACACGCACCTTGGAGCCACTGTGGCTCTGCCCGGCGCGGCCGGATCCCACGGCGAGGGTGCGGGCGCGCTCGAGGGCCGCCGTCTGATGCTCGCTGCTCGCGCCACGCTGGCGCCAGGCGTTTAGCGCGCTGACGACCGCGAAGCCGACGTCGGCCGAGCTAGTGAACTCCGGGGCGAAGCGCCCGTCGCTCCAGGTGCCCCGGACCCTCGCCATGAACGCGTCCTGCTCGGGTGAGCGCTCGACGTCCTGGACGAGCGCGATCACGGGGATGCTTCTGGCCACGGCCTCGTTGAACTCGTCCTCTGTCGCGCTGACACCGCGCTCGGTGCGCTCGTCGTACTCCTCGCCGAGCAGGAGCACGACAATGTCGCAGCGACCGAGTTCATCGAGCAGGGCGCGGCGGGCGTTATCGCGGCTCGCCGGGGCGATCTCGACATCACGGGCCGCATCTGCAGCGACTCGACGCCGGCCCGCGCAGCAGTGCGAACAGCTGCCATGTCGCCTCGGGCCAACGAGCTGATGAACACTGACTCCACGGGATTCAGCCTAGGCGTTCCAACGGCATCGTGTCCGGTGCGGCCCGGCGGAGTTTCACCGCAACGAGGGCGTGCAGATGCACGCCTTGGAGGCCAGTGCTGACGCGGATGCATCGACGTGAAGGTGCACAGTGGTCGCGGGCATGCGGATAGACGCTGATGAACGCACGATCCCCGGGCAGTTTCGCTGGCATTCCGCTACGAAGCTAAGGCACGGGGTTGGCCGCGCAGGACCCGTTATCGCTTCGGCACTGTCCGGGTCGCGACGACTAGTGCTTACGCTTACAGCCTGTCAGATCAGCACAACGTCAACAGCTTGTGCGAAGTCGGAGAAGTCTCCGTCCTGGGTCCAGACCTCGGCGTCGCTGACTAGCGCTGTCGCGGCGATCCAGGTGTCGTGGACACGCGGCTTGCGCCCTTCTAAGAGGACGTTCGCGGCGAGTTGTGCGTAGGCGGAGGCGGTGCGCTCGTCGATCGGCAGCGCCGCGCTGAGCGAGCGGACCTCGGTCAAGGTCCGCAGCCGCTGCCCGCGGGTCGATGCGTCGCGAGCGACGAGCACCCCAACCTCGAGCTCGGCGATCGAGACGACCGATATGGCGACGTCCTCGGGCAGAGGACGCTCGAGTGGACGGCCCTGCTCGCGTGCGATCAGCACGGAGGTGTCGAGGATCGCGCGGCTCAACGAGGCTCGACGGTCTGCTCGCGCAGCGGTACGAGGTCATCGAGCAGTCCGCTGTCGGCCGGCGCCTCGCGCAGGACACGTTCCATCGCCGCACCGGATACCCAGGTGGTCCGCTCGATGGGGCCGAGTTGCGCTACTGGGCGTCGACTGACGGTCACGTGTAGGCACTCGCCAGCCTCGACGCGACGTAGAACTGCCGCTGTGTGGTTGCGTAGATCGCGAGCGGACACCTCAGACACACACATATTGTAGCGCTAGTGCTACGAGAGTGAGAGGCGGATCCAACCCGCGTCTCCTCTCCCTGTCCTGCTCTGTCCGCTGGGTCGGTATTGTGATTGCAGATTGCCTCGTTTGAACTCGGTTCGCTGCACACCCGCGTGTTGGCGGATGGCTCGCGGGTGTTCCGGTTACGCTTCAACGCGGACGGCAGGCGCCAGATCATGTGCCTGCACGAACGGCATGGCTGCAAGTGCGGTTGTGGTGGTGGCTGGGATGAGCCTGCGGCGCGTCGTGAGCTCGGGGAGACGGTCGCGCGGATCAGGTTGGGTGTGTGGAAGCGCCCGACGACGGCGATAGCGCGCTCGGCGAGCCGGGTCGGGCACAAGCTTTCAGGCGTACGCACGACAGTGGCTTGCGGCGAAGACCGAGGGGACCTACGGAGAGATTCGTGCGAGTACCGCGGCTGGCTACCGCCGTTATGTGGAGCTGCATCTGTTGCCAGCGTTCGGGGAGTGCACTGTCGAGGAGATCGATCGCGCGCTGTGCCTGCGGTTCAAGGCGCGGCTGCTGGGCGACGCGCGTGAGTTGCGGGCGGGGATCGAGGCGGGCCGCGTTTTGCGTGACGAGCGGGGTCGGCGTCGCAAGCCGCTTGGGCCCGCGTCGATTCGCGATGTGCTGCAGGTGCTGGGGGCGATTCTCGACGAGGCAGTCGAGGATGAGCTGCTGGAGAGCTACCCGGCGCGGGGGAAGCGGATGCGGGTGCGGGTCCCCAAGCCCAACCGGACGTTTCTGGAGATGGACGAGCTCACGCTGCTGCTCCAGGCCGCCGGCGAGCAGGACATGCCGCTGCACGACGCTGAGCCACAGGGCAAGCTTGGTTTGACGACGCTGTGGGTCGCGCGCCTGGTGGAGAAGAGCTATCAGCCAACGCAGATCGCCAGGCGCCTCGGGCTGGCACCTGGAACGGTGAGTTTTCATCTGCGGCGCTTGGGCGTCAGGGTCGGGCGTGGCTACATCGGCAGGAGGGTCGCGGTTGAGATCCTCGCGCGCTCGGGCGTGCGGGTCAGCGAGCTGTGCGATCTGCGGTCGGCCAGGTCCGCCTTCACGGCCCCGACGGTGGGCGCTTTGCGGTCGTCGACTCAAAGACCGAGGCCGGGATACGGGAGGTGCAGATGACCCCCGAGCTCGCCGCGGTGCTCGGAGAGCATCTGAAGCGGCTGCGTCGTGTCGGCGCGCCGAGCGGACCGGATGCCTTTCTGGTGCAGAACGTGCGCGGCGGGCGGATCGATCGTGGGCGGGTCACGGCGATCCTCGCCAAAGCGAGCGCACGCGCGAGCGAGCAGCAACTCGCCCGCGGGCTCCCGCCGCTTCCGCACACGACGCCGCACACGCTGCGGCGCACCTATATCTCGATCGCGCTGCTGGCGAACAGCTTCGACGTGAAGTGGGTGATGGCACAGGTCGGCCACGCCGACTCGCGGATGACGGTGGACGTCTATGCGCAACTCGAGCAGCGCGTCAAGCGCGAGCACGGCGAGAGCTTCGATCGACTTGTGCGCCAGGCTGATTGGGTCGGTGAGCGGCCGCTTGGGGGGCCAACCTGAGATGCGCGCCATGCGCGATTTGGCACTGCAATCGACCGTGGATGGCCCGCGGTCGCAGGTACCTGGCCGGTCAATGGGTACCGAAAAGGTACTGGGACCTGAAAAACCGGGTGTCCCAGGCCCAATTTTCCGCGCGCGTCAGGCGCGCAAAACCCTAATGTTCACTGCGGCTTTTCGAAGGTATGGCGAGACCCGGACTCGAACCGGGGACACCACGATTTTCAGCTTTTCTTAGAGCTCCTGGCCGTGAAAACGCGCCGATTTGCAGGCGATTCGCCAGAGGAGGCCCTCCAGACCTACCGTTGGTTTCCTGGGGATTCCGGGGGTTTGGGCCGGGAGGCGGGCATCCCCGGCCCAAACCCAAACGGGCCCGTCGAGCGGCTCACGGCGATGCCCCTGACGGCTTGCTGGCGAATGCTCCGATCGCGGTCGGCCAGCAGCCGACCGGCCCGACGCGGCGGCTTACCGCGTCCTATGCGGAGACTCTTGCTTGAACCAGAGAAGCAAGCATTCCGGCGGTACGAGCCTGGATGGGACTGCTCCCTTTCGTCCAAAGCGAGCGTCCTAGCGACACCCCAGCCAAGGATCCTGCTCTCGAACCCGAGCCTCTTTCGCATCACGGACCCTGGGGCGCTCCAAGCGCATCGTGTCCGCTCATTGTCTTCACCGTCCTTGGTTCATGGCCGTTGCGGCGAGCGACCGTCTCACCAGTACGCTCTAGCGACCACGGCCAAGGAACTCCGTGACCTCGTCCTCTAGCGCCTGCTGTAAAATCAAACCTGCTCCCAGCCGCTCGACCATCTCGATCGGGTCCTCCTGCTCGCCGATACCAGCCAGCACCTCATCCAGCTCGCAGCGAAACCTCTCGCTCGGGGGCTACCTTCTCCATGCGGGCGTACCTCCATCGCTTGGTCTCGTCAGGACAAAGGGGAGGCTACGCCCGCAACGTCAAAACCCCCGGCTCATAAGACGCGACCTGGCAATTCGCCTGGCATACCAATCCGCTTGGGACACGACTACCTGGGGCCGACGCTGCTCAGCGGAACCTGGCGGAGTGCCACCGCAATGATCCGCTCGGCCCTAAGGACCTGGCCGCGCCCGAGGACCCAGACTCGCCGCCCGCCGTCAACGGCCGCGCGATGAAGCAAGTAGTAGGCGGCAGCAGCGCGCACGAGGCCTTTGTGCAGCGAGAGCTGGGCTGGCAGCACAACAGGGTCAGACGACAAGTGCGCGACTTTGACCGCCGTCTTCAAGCACAGCACGCCCAGTTGCTCCGCCACGTCCGCCTGTTCAGCGCCATAAGACGCACGAGCGAGCTGCTTGCGCAGAGAAAGCACCTGAGCTTCGTAGCTAGCTACGGTCTTGCGTATCGTTGTCAGATCTTCCTCGATGGTGGTCAAGGCGATCGGTTCGCTCTTCGGTCGTGAGATCGCCAGTGTTGTAGACAGGTGCTCGCAGGATTCGAGCGCGCTCGCATCGTTGACGCAGACGACGTTGACGACACCTGCGGTGGTCGGTACCGAGTAAACGGTCACAGGGACGCCTCCGCTCGCCAAAGTACCTGTGACGTGCACGGCCGCGTACCGGCCGACTTCCACGACTTCAGGCGACGAAAGATTCTGCAGGTGTGCAAGACCCGCCGCACTCAGCAAGGTCGGGCCTGTGCCTGAGCTTGTCCCGACAATCGCGCTCCCCAGGGTGTCTTCGGGTAGCGTGTATGCGCGTATGTTTGATATCCCCAGGGATTTGAGCAGATGTTCTGGCGGTGCCATACGCTTCGAGCCTGGTGGCCGAGAGAAGTCAACTCCGCTCGCGGTCGTGACTGGTTCCCACTTGTGGCCAGAATTGGCCTCGCCTGCTTGATCGCCGCCGATACCGGCCCCGATCCAGAGAGCGATCACAGCCACAATCACGGCCCAGACGGCGAAGTCGCCCAACTCAACTGAGCGGTGTTCGTCCCCATCGCTGCTCGGCTGACTCTGTGCGGGCGCGTCGGCTTGTGGTTCCGACTGGTCCTGCGATTCACCCTCCGACCCAGACTCATCGAGGACTTTCTTCATCACTTGCTAGTGCCTCCGACTGTGACGACCGACGGCTCGCCAGGCGATGACGTGGTAACCGTCGTCACCGTAGGTGGCGGTTCTTTCCCTTTCGCATCGCGGCCGCCAGCGCCCCCTGACCGACCTCCACCCAACCCGTCGCTCTTGCCTTCGCCATTGGTGTTCGGTTCCCGCTGCGTGAAGGCTTTGCCGACATGCCTTGTCTTGCGTACAGCGGGGCGCAGCGGAGGGAATTTGACTGGCTCCTGTGATTGCATATCCGCAGCGACATCGATTTTGAAAGAAGACACGACGATAGGCAGTTCCAGCTGCGATTCGTTCCGCCCGAGGCCGAAGCCCACGGCGAAGAACACGCAGGCGATGAGCGCGATGCCGATCGCACCAACCAGATAGACCCACGGTGGCCGTATGCTCACCCGCCGCAGACACGCAAGCGGCAGGCGCCAGAAACGTACCGCCAAGGTTGTCAGGGGGCGCATGCACCGATCGGCCCGGAAGCAGCGACGCAGCCTTTCGATTTCTCTATCTGGCCCCGACCGGGGAAGCGGTAGACATAGAGCAGAGCGCGGTGGTTGGCTTTGCTGACCTCTACGTCGAGCACTGTACCCTTATAGAATTCACGTTTCAGAAAGTTGTTAATGCTCCCTTCAGCCTCCGACCGTTCCGTCAGCGGGATGTCGGAATGCGGACGAAGCCTGACCGGGGAGCTGATTAGCAGACATGGGTCACACTTGTAGTGAAGTTCGAGCGTTTTCAATCGCAGGAACGCCGCGATGGAGTAAAGGTCATGAGGCCCTAGGTGGCGATGGTGAAGTCCGCTTGCAATCGCCAGGCTCGCAAATTCGAGCAGCTTCTTCTTCTTCTTTGGAATCGAGACAAGTGGCTCCAACCTCTTGGCGACTCCCGCCACTCCGCGACCGGTCGCCTTCGGCCCGTTGGCTGTCGTCGTCGTTTCGCTGGCTGTCGTCGTGGGCCCGTTGGCTGTCGTCGTCGTTTCGCTGGTTGTCGTTGTCGTTTCCTGGGCGATCGTTGCAGTCGTGAAGGACGCCAGTTCGCCCGTGGATGAGCCACCTTCAGTAACCGCGCGAACGCGGAAGTCGAACGTCGTGCCAGGCGCCAACCCGCGCACTTCGACGGCTACTTCCTCTGGGGTCGTTCCTTCACCAGAGATATGACATGGGGCGCTGGAGCCCAACGAGCCGACTGGGCCGTATTCGATCACGCATTCGGTCACTTCGGAGCCGTCTGGGTCGACGAGGGCCGACAACGTTGCGGAGGTGGTCCCGACCTGGCTGGCGGTGCCCGTCGTCGTCGAGGGGGGCTCCAGCGAGAAGATCCAAGCCCCACCTTCAACGGGCGGCGAGCCCTCCTGCCCAGGTCCGTCGCCGATCAGCGCTGTGCGTCCATTTTCGGCGATCGTCACATTAGTGCCGAAGCCGCCGCCTTCGCTCTCGTCGCTCCCGAGTAGCTTCCCGGGCTGCTGGGTCCAGTGCCCTTCGAAGCGCTTGAAGATCCACGCGGCCCCCGCACCATTGTCGTCGCCGAACGCCCCGACGAGAGCGGTGTTGCCGTTCGGTGTGAGCGCAAGCCCGCTTCCAAAGGAGCCGCCGAGCCCAAAGGTGAAGGAGGGCAGCTCTCCTTCGGCGGTTATCTTCGCACCCTGCTGAGACCACGCCGTGCCCGACCGTGTGAAGGCCCATATCGCGCCTTCGCCCTGATGGTCCAGGAAACCCCCTACGAGCGCTGTGTTCCCATCGGATGAGATCGCGACGCTACCGCCAAAGGCGCTTCCGTACACGCTTTCTCCAACGACAAGCGGTTCCTCGTCCGACCCGCTGAGCTTTTCGCCTTGCTCGAGCCATTTCGAGCCGGACTGCTGGAAGACCCATGCCGCTCCGGAGTGACCGTCGAGGGTGGGTCCGCCGATGATCGCGGTTGCCCCGTTTTCGGAGAGCGCAATGGCGGCGCCGAAGAGCGCTTCTCCTTGTTCGGGGCAAGCTATTTCTTCTTGCGAAACCCATTTAGAGCCCGATTTCGTGTAGATCCATACGATGCCGCGTTCCGATTCGAAGGCCGGAGCACCGACGAACATGACTTCCCCATTGCTCGACAGGGCCACCTCTTCCCCAAAGTCGCGCGCCGATTCTCCGATCGGCGACGACACCTTGGTGCCGCTCGACCATTTACCGCCGCTACGGGTGAAGATCCAGACTGACCCGCCGAATGCGGTCGGTCCCCCCACGACGATCGTGTTACCGTCGGGCGAGATAGCAGCGCTCTCACCGAACCCCGACCCTTCGCTGCCACTCAGGCGCGGGCCCTGCTGGAGCCAAGTAGCGCCCGAGCGGACGAACACCCACGCCGCGCCATTGAACTTTTCTTCACCAACTGGTTGGTACTTGGGTGCGCCGACGACGGCAGTATTGCCGTCCTGCGAAAGACCGACGCTGAAGCCAAAGTCGGAACCCTGCCCCCCTTCGTAGCCATCGACGAGCTTGGCCACCTGGATCAGAGGGTCCACGCTCAGCGGGTATGCAGCGCGGCGCACGTCCACGTCAAGCAGGATCTGCCCACGTACCACACGCATCGCGCTCGCGAGGTGCACGCCCCGCGCGTCCCGCGCTTCGAGCTGCCCATACCGGAGCACTGGGATCGAGCCACGAGTGAACTCCACGCCTTGCCCGCCTGACATCATCCTCGGTCGCAGGTCGCCCGATACGTGGAGACACAGCGTGAGACTGCCACGCCCTCCCATGCCAGACGGTCGCGACACTGTGAACCCCTGCTCAATACCAAGCGGGCCGTTCACGAACCATTCGCTGACGCTGGGGCGCTTGTAGACCACGCGGTTTGCGCCGGTCGCAGGCTCCACCGGTGTGGGTGCACGCACATTCGTCCCTGAGCTCGCGCCGGCGAGGTACATGTGCAGACGCCCCCAAGAGCCGCGCAGCCAAACTCCCCCTGCACTAAACGTAGCCGTCAAGTGTTGGGCGGCATTGCCGAGATCGACGTTTGCACCGCGGCGCCGCACGAGATAGGACGGCAACTGCGCGCCAATAGCGTCGGATATCTGGGCTCGTGCGGCGGGCTGCAACGCAAGCAGTCCCGCCGTCGGCACTGCGACCGAGTGAGCCATGGGACCGACAGGTGCATTTGACTGTCCTGACACCACGAGCGCAAGTGCGGCGATCAGAGCTGCCACAGCAGCGATACGACAGCCGCGACTCATCAATCGCCACCGTTCCACGCTCTGTACGGACGCTGAAGAAGCGGGGGCGGCCACCGACATCAGTGCAATCAGTCGCGGGTCCATCTCCGGTGCGTTGACCCCTTCCAATAGTCCAATGGCTTGGCCTAATCTGGTATGCGCTTGCCGATTCATCGGCGGAGATAGTACCCGCTCAGCTATGCGCTGGTCGCGTTGTGCGGCCTGCTCCCGCTGCAACTCAGGGCGGTTCGCGTGGCGTATGGACGGCGAAGCCTCCTCATCAACCAGGGATACCGTGCCGATCGCCGCCGCGCGTCGCCGCCAGCATAGGTCGATCAGCGCTTCCCCGACCGCGTGAACGCGAGCGTCTTGGTGGGCACCCGGTCGCTATCGGATTGGACGAGCAGCGCTAACTCGCTCAGTGGCCGCGGAGCTCGCCGGCTAGGCCGGCGACGATCCCGATGAGCGTCCCCGCCCCGAGAAGCCGACGAAACCAGTTGATCCCGCTCATTGCCTCCTGCCACGCCCACACAGCCAGGCCAAGCATGAAGGCCGCGCGACCGACTTCGTGTACATTGCCATCGGACTCGGCCGCAAGTCCCCACCCCGCGAACGCCACCAGCAGAGGCGGGTTCGGGAACTGCGCAACAGGAAAGCGTTGAGGCCAGCCCACCTGGCCCCGACGCCAAAGCTCGGCTACGGTCACAGCGCTCATGTTCGCACGCCGAAGGCCGGCAGTGAAGGCTTGGGCACTTTCGCATTCGGCTCGGAGCGGCACTCCCCGCTCCGTGATGAGTTCCCCCAGAGCGGCACAATCAGAATCCCTGTGGATGCCCTCCGTGGAAAACGGCCTCGATGTTGTTGCCGTCGGGGTCGAGTACGTACGCGGCGTAGTAGGCGGGGTGATATCGCGGGCGAAACCCCGGGGCGCCATTGTCGCGTCCACCCGCGATGAGCGCGGCGGCATGGAACTCGTCGACGGTCGATCGGTTCGGAGCCGCAAGCGCGATATGTAGCGGCGGGCCGGGATCGCCCTGCGCGATCCACAGATCCTCGCTGCCCTCGGGCCCGTAGCCAGAGGCGTTGCCGGCGGCGACCTCGTGCATGCCCCAGGGAGCGAGTGCGGCCCCGTAGAAGCGCTGGCTGACCGCGAGGTCAGCAACGTCGAACGCCACATGATCGAGGAAGCGCAGCAGGGCTCCCGCGGGACCCGCCCGGAACGGCCACTCCTCGAACGCAACACAACGCCCTGCCTCATCAAATCGGATGATCCACAAGTCACGGTACTCGTCCTCAACCGGATCGCCATACCTCACATGCACCCGGACAACGCCTGTGTCACCCTCGACCGCAACGATCTCGCCCTCCATCGTGAAGACCTCATCGTGGCCCTCGCGCTCTGCCTCCCAGAGGCCCGAGATTTGCGTCAAGCCGTCGCAGGGCCGATCATACGGAGCGGTCTTGTAGGTCGCGTCGGACGCGAAAAGCTCGGCCAGCACCTCTGTGCCAGGCGTGCGCCACGCCCGCTCGTATGCCACCAGCCAGTCACCAAGCTCGTCGCGGTTCACCCAAGCGACGCTAACAGTACGCGCGAATACGCCTAACGTGGCTGAGCGCCGTCGACGGCGGCGGACCGCTGAGATCCCGAGCCGCTCGCCGCTCGGGATCCCGTCTCACTCATGCTTCGGCGGGCAGGCGAGCGTACAGAAGCCTCACCCAACACGATCGCTCCGGGACGAACGCCGGCGCCCTTCGCGACGTGCCAGTCACTATCGAGCGCCGGTCAGAGCGCGATTCGCGTACGGTTCTCTGCTGGAGACCACTCGTCCTTCTGCTCGTCGCTCATCGATCGCAGGATCGCGTCTGTCGGGGACGGTGCGCTGAACACCTCCGTGGTTGTGGCCGCCAGACACGTTCGGCGAAGACGTCCTCATAGTGCTCGCCGATGAGATCCTCCGCCGCGCACACGGGTCTCGTTGCATCAGGACACCGCTCGAGCGCGTACCCTGATCGTAAACCGGCTATTTGCAGGGCTTCTTGATGGCGAGAGGCGGACTCGAACCGCCGACACCTCGATTTTCAGTCGAGTGCTCTACCGGACTGAGCTATCTCGCCGCGACCCCCGATCCTAGCGTTTCCGGGCCGTCGAATGAGCGCTGCGAGCCTGATCCCGAGGCCACCGCTTGACCAGGCAGATGGCGGAGGGTTCGGGACATGGTGCGCTGATCTTGAGGGTGCGGGTGATCTGACCCGGCTCCTCGACGTTGGTGATCTGTTCTGGGTTTGGAGCTGGTGGGCCGATACGAGCGCGAGAAGATAGGGTCATCAGCTTGTGTCTATGGCGTGGATGAGCGCGTGGACGACTTCGACCGCTTCGTCGAGGTCGGTGATCGGCATGTCGAGGCTGTTGGCCATGGTGGTGTAGCGGTCGCTCCAGTCGGGGTAGGTCGTGATGTACGGTGGCCAGGGTTGCTGGCTACGTGCGGCGAATATGCGCTGGCAGGCGTCCTTGACGGGCGAGAGGTTCTCCCCAGTTAGGGCTTGGAGGAGTTGCAGATCGATGAGGTCCCAGTAGCGAGGGTTCTCCCCGCCCGGTCGTAATGGTGGCTCGGTGACGGCGTGCAGCTTCTGGGCGATCTGCCAGCGGACGGCGAGCACCGGGATGATGTCGGGGCCGGCGAGGCCGATGGTGCTGAGGTTATGGGCAGCTATCTCTTCGATCTCATCGCCTCCGGCCTCGACGGGTGCCACCTCAACGATGAGCGTCATGAAGGGCTTGGTGCGGAACGCGACCTTCACCCGGATCCTGTGAACGTGTGGGCGCAGTTCCAGCGGTCGGGGCTCGTTGCGCTCGAAGGAGAACTCTTCGTAGTCCTCAGCGCTCCCACTCGGTGATCAGCCGCTGCAGCCGATTCACCGTCTTGGGGCGCTTGGGCGGCGTGCTCATGCTCGTCCGCTGACGCCTTCGAGCCCGAGCTCCCGCACCAACGTCTCGTGCTCCCGGGCGCTCAGCAGCCCACGGGCACGACCATGGCGAGCGGCCTGCTCGAGCAGATCGCGGCCCAGATGCTCCCGGGCGCACTGGCGCAGGGCGCCGGCGAGCCTAATGACGGGGACGCCCTCGATCGCGGTGACCTCAGCCGAGTCGAGGTCTTCGCGATGGATCACATACGCCCCAGGGATCGCTCGCTGCGGGCGGTGCCCGCTTGGCACAGTGATATGAATCTTGGCGGGGTTCACGTCGCTGACATCCCACAGATCCAATGCTGTGTCGTGCGTGAGCACACCCTGTACGCCTTGGGGCCACAGCGCCGCCGCCATGTAGGCCTGCATCGCTCCACCAGGCACGAACGGCACCCGGTAGACGCCCCTACTCACCCGCTCCAACTGCCCTCGCCCAGCCAGCTTGACGAGCGTCTTGGGCTCGTAGCCGACCTCCCGTGCGTCATCGACTGTGACCAGCCCGAACTGGTCTGCCGCGGTCTCCGCCAACTCACTGAAACGCCTGGTGGGCATCCGCTCACTATACCCCAAAACGTCTACTTTCAAGCAGCTCCACTCCGGACCCGGGAGACGTAGCCGGCACTGCCCGGTCAGCCACCAAATAGGCACGCGACGATCGATCCAAAACACGGTTACCGAGCGAGCGGCGCGTGAACGCCCTCGACCCGGGACAACAAAAAGCAGGTCCCGATGCACGAGCACCGTAGCCACAGCCGGGCAGTCGGTCTCTGATGGCGCCGCAGCCGACGGGCACGCTTGACAGCGAAGTACAGGCCGACGGCACACTGGCGTTCCGTTTGCGATTCCGCGCGTATGGCAAGCGGCAGACCGTATTCCTGCACGAGCGGCGCGACTGCAACTGCCGGCAACGGTGCGGCGGAGGCTGGAGCGAGCGAACCGCCCGTATCGAGCTGCGCAACATCATGACTAGGGTTGAAGCCGGCGTCTGGAGGAAGCCCACACGCCGCGAGGCTGAGAGGAGCGTTGCTCCAGAGGACCCATCCTCGGGCCCGCCTGGGTGCCTACCACCAGAGCGGCGCCTCGGCGCCGCCCTCGGCTCCCCCGCACCGGGGATCACGCGCAGAGAGCTGGTGGGTGAGCTCAAGCGCCGGCATCCTCCGCGAGGCCACCGGCCGCACCCGCGGCAAGCTCTACGTCTACGACCGGTACCTCGCGATCCTCAACGAGGGCACCGAGTCTGAGTAGTGTGGGCGAACCGGCCCGGGAGCCTTCACCCCGGCGCGGTGCGCACGCGGATCGCTTCCTCGACCTGGCGCCCGCGCGCGGTGAGCTGCCACGCGTTGGGCGCCCCCTTCACGGGGCCGAGGCCGCGGTTGTAGATCAGGCCGAGGTGCTCGAGTCGGGCGAGCAGCTTTGAGACCTGACCCTGGTCGGAGATCCCCGCAGCGGTGGCGATCTGCCGGTTGGAGGCGTCGGGGGAGGCGCCGATCGTCATCAGCACGCGCACCGTCCTGTATGTGATTCGCATCTCAAGCCCCTCCAACGGGTCGCGATGGCCCGCGGAAGTATTTTTTAGGAGAGGTGGGGCCGGTTTGTGAAGCTCCTTCTGTGCTGCCGCCTGACCGAGGTAGGGGAGCACAATGACGCTCATCAGCTCGCCCAAGAGGCCCGTGAGCGGATCGGCTCGCCGTGGGTCCAAGAGGCGCGTGTGGATCACAGACAGCACCGCGCCCACCACGCCCTCCGCGCTGAGCGGGGGAGGCTGCGTGCCGCGGCGCGGCACGTCGCTGCGGCCCTCGTCGATCGCCGCCACGAGCGCGCGCAGCACGACCGCGCGACGCTCCAATGCCCTGGGGCCCGCGGCGAGGGACTCGACTATGCAAATCCGCGCCAAGGCCGACTCCTCGTCGAACCATACGAGCGCCGCCCACAACCCCGCGCGGATCCGCTCGCGCCACGCACCCTCGTGCCCATACGCCTCCAGCACAAGCGTCGAGACCTGGCCGATCGCGTCCTCGAACGCAGCGAGGAAACACTCCTCGCGGTCGGCGAACAGGTCATAGAACGTGCGCCTGGAGACCCCCGCACGGGAGACGACGTGCGCGACCGTCACCGAACCCGCGCCGCGTTCGGACGCGACCTCCGCCATCCCCGCGAGGATCCGCATCCGCTGGATCTCACTGACGTGCTCGCGCGGGAGGCCACCCCCCTCGACCGGAGCGGCATCCTCGCGCGATAGGGGTGACACGGCGACAGCCACCTACTTCTTGCCGCCCTTCTTCTTGGCCCTTTTCTTGGTGTGCTTCGGCTTGGCCTTTTTCTTGGCCTTGGTGCAGCCGGTGACGGCGATCTTGGTGCTCTGCTTGATCTGCGCGCCGTTCTGCCCCGTGAGGGTGGTTGGCATCGTGAGGCTTGTGCCGCACAGGTTCCCCTTCGCCTTCGCCGGCAAGACCGCCGTGAGACCCGAATGGGGGCCCTCAGGGAGCTTCAACTCGAACGTATCGATCGGAGCATCCGGGATCGACGCGAACGTACTGCTCGTCACGCCGTGCTTGATATCGATGCTCCCCACCAGGTCGAGGGTGACGCCTTCGCCCTGCAGGATCACCACAAGGTCGGGGAACGCCGCGCCACCATGCGACACCAGATACGCCGGGCCCGACACCACACTCGAGAGGATCGGTGTCGTTGCCGTCGCTGTCCCGATGTTCGAGCCGCCGGGGCAGCTCGAGGGGTTCGCGGCGAACGTCGCCTGCGGACAAGCCTGCTGGATCGTCGTCAACCTCGACGGGAGCTGCTTGGGGAGACTCACCGCGACCTTCGCTAGATTCGCCTGACCCCTACCCGACGTCACTCTCACATCGAGGCTCGCGCCCTGCTTCTTTGAGGTCTTCGCCTGCGTCGAGACCTTGAACGTCGGCTTGAACGCGAGGCTCGCGCAGTTCGTGACCTGGAACGGCACACTCGCGGGGAAGCTCCCACCCGAACCACCCGAGATCGTCCCTGTTGTGCTCAGGTGTTCGCAGCTGGTGGGGTTGAACATGAACCCAGGACGGTCCACCGTCACGTTCACGTGCTTGACCTGTAGGGGGATGCCCTGCAGGATCGTCGGCAACGGATCGGTATCCACCAACACCTGTGCAGTATGCGGATCCACATCCAACCTGGCGCGCACCACCACACAATCACACGGGCCCGACCCGATATCGAACGGCCCCGCCTTCGCAGGCACAGCGATCGACAACCCAAACGGCGCACCATGGTACGGGCCCGTGATGAACACCTGGCCAGTTGGGACCGTAAACGGGTCGGTCCCCAGGCCCGCGCTCACCGTCGTATGCCCGATCAGGCTATCCGGACCGCAGGTCCCCAACGCTGCTTGGGGTTCGGGGCACTGCTTCACCGACGCCAGACTCCCCAACAATCCGGGTGGGAGACGTAGCTGCACCCCACTCAGGGTCTGTTCGTCATCCTGGCGGCCCAGCGTTGTCGTGAACGGCGTGAACCCACCCGCCTGGATGTTCGTGCTGCCCGCCGTCAACGACGGCGCGAACCCAAGACCACCCAAACACGGGCCACCTGCCAGGCCCGACGTGATCGGGAAACTCGACAACGAGCTAACCGGTGCATTCCCCGACCACGGCGTGAACGACGCCGCCGTCGTATAAGACCCGCAGAACGCGGGTGTCGCCAACGGCGCCCGGGACCCCCCGAAGAAGTGCAGCTTGATGTCTTCCACAGGCACCTGCGGGGCGCCATCGAACGTACCCGTCAACCTGCCCGTCACCGGATCCAAGATCACGTTCCCAGCGATCTTCGCGCGGACACCCGACACCGGGTCTTCAGCGACCAGATACAACGCCAGGAGCGACCCGAACGGGTTCGCGTCCTGCGCCGCCAGGTAGATCGAGCCCGTCAACGCATTTTCCAGCAGCGGCGACTTGATTTCATCGACCGTCCCGACCTTCGACGCGTCCGGACACGACACCGCATCCGGTGTGAACTGCGCGACCCCCGCTTCCATGCCGGTGTACCCGACCTGGCTCATCGAGCACGCTTCCAGGCCGTCCGCCGAGGACGGGTTGATCTGCACACCTTCAGGTAATGCGACCGTCGTGTCCTTCAGCGCAGCCTCCGCGAGCCCGTTCGGATTGGTGCTCGCGTCCTGCGGGATATGCGCGCTCACTGTCAATCCCGTGGGTGTGCTTGCCGCGTTCGTGTCCGGCGTGACCTGGATCGAGGGGGTGAACGGGAGCTCATCGCAGCCCGTCAGCCCGACTTCGCGGCCCAGGTCGTCCCGCAGCGAGTATCCCACCGGGGGGAGCGGCAGGCCTTCGGGGCTGCTCTTACTCGGCCACGCGCGACCATCCACCCCCGCAACGAATGGCAATTCGCACGATGTCGGGAGCGTCAACAGCGGCACAGGGTTTACCTGGTTCTGCGAAACGCACGGCTTTTCGGTGAGGAAGCTCCACTGCGCCAGGCAGTGCCAGCCACGCGACTGGTCATGCCGCGGGTCGCCGGGGACGCCCCAGAACGTGATCTGGGCGGAGATCGGGTTCACTAGCTCCGTGAGGTTGCTCGCTGTGGTCGTCACAGCGTAATCCCCACCACTACGAACCGAGGTATCCAGAATCACCGGCGCGTGCACCGAGACGAACCCGAACCTCGCCGGCTCGCCACGCGAAGGAACGAGGTTGAACAACGGCACCGCATCCGTATGCAAACCTATGGTTGGTTCGTCGAACGTGACGACCGCGGCGCCGAGCACCGTATCGTCGGCGCAGAGGTTGTTGCCCGATGCTGCTTCGAACTCGAAGTCCTGTTCGCTGCACTGCGGGATCGCTGTCGCGTTACCGACCAGGCCCGCTGGGAGCTTGAACTGCACTTCCCGCATCAACGCCGGAGGCTTCAACAGATCCGAGGTCTGGTTGAAGGTGACCGCCCCCGACAGCTGAAACGGATGCGAGCCAGCCCGCGCGTCCAAACCACCACCCTCTTCTTCAGGCGCCAGTTCGAACACATCGACACCAAACGGCGTCGCGCCACTCCCGACCGTCAACGGCCGCGTAAACGATGCACCAGCCACGCCACCACCGCTCACGTCCACCCGGTTCTCGAGGCCGACGTGGCGTTCGCGTCAATCTTCACCGCGACCCGCATTTCGATCACTTCATAGGGCGACACGACCGGGAAGCCTTCAGGGTATTCACACTGCACGCCGCCCGGCTGAGTTTCACAGGACACGAGGCCGGCTCCGGCCAGGTCAAAATTGCCGAAGAGCGGCGAGACCGAAAAAGACACGCCCTGCGCCGTCACACCCACCGGGAGCGTATCGGTGACCGTGATCGCACCTGACGTCGCGCCGTCACCCATGTTGACAACCCGCGCAGCGATCGTGCCTTCCCCGCCCGGCGCCAACACACCCGGGTCAGAGCTCGACGCCAAATGCCACCACGGCGCCGACGCAACCGCCGGCCCAGCACCAACCCCGGCCAGCAGCGCACCGACGAACAACACTCCAAGCAGACTCCTCACGTGCGATCGCAACACGATCACCTGTTCCCTTTCCCTGTCGCAGACCGCACAGCACGCTGCGCCTTGACACCCACCCGGTAACGCCGACGCGTTCCGGCTTCACAAGACGCCCGCCTGCGCCTCGGCTTCGCCCTGCACTTGCGCAACGCGACCGCGAGCTTCTGCGCCACCGTCACTCCCTTCTTCTTCGCGACCGGCTTGGACACTCCGGGCACGGGATTCCCAGCCCCCGAGAACGTCGCACTCGGCGGCACACCGAACACACCCGGCTGCGAGGACGGCGCCGCCCGACACGAATCCGCCGTACCACACGGCACCGCCGGTGGCGGCGGGCTCGCCAGACACGGCGAAGCGGCCGAACACACCCTTGCGTCATACACATCGAGCGCATGATCCAGATCCTGCGGCACCAGCTGCGAAGCTGTCAGGAAGAACACATCATCTCCGGTTTCGCTGGCATCCAAGAACGCCGATTCCGCACCAGAGGTACCGGAGGAGATCAACCCCACACAACCATCGGCCTTCGCGCACCCGCCAATCCCGCCGGGCTCCCACTCATACACATCCTCCGTGCCATTCGAGTCGTCCGCCACCAGCGCATCCGCGCTGTCGAAGAACAACCGGCCACTGTCAGACAGATAACGAGATCGGTAATATGCACGGTTTTCAACCGTATTCGTTGAGCCCGGGATCGATCCCGCAAGCCAATGGCCACCCCAACTTAACTCGCGATCCACCAGCAGCCCAGGAGATCTCCCGGAGTCGAACACACCAGACGGCCGCGCACCGGACGGGTTACACGACGCGCACGTCAAAGCACCTGTACCCACATTGTAGAGGAAGACCTCCACATCTGGCTGATCGCTATGCGCGTCAGTGTTATCGTAGCCCGTCAGGCTGCGTTCCGACATGAACGCCAGATACCGACCATCCGGTGACGCGCCAGCCGTAAGCGAGTTAAGCCCCCCACCGCCCCCGAACACTACTTCCCAGTCCGAATAATCCCCGTCGGACAGCCGCGCGATGAACGTCGTCCTCTCTATCAAGGTGTCATACACATACAAATTGCACGCCCCATTCCCGCTAGCTTCTCCCGAACAGTTTCCAGGCGTGGCACCCGCAGCCAGAACGCCATTCGCTACGAAATAGACATACCTGCCGTCTTCGCCGGCCCCGATCACTGTACCCAGCACATCAGCCGATTCTCCAGCGTTGTGGTCGATCGTCAGATCCGTCAGTCCGCACGCGAGCTTTCCGGCGACCACACCAATCTGGCACCTGTAAAGATCCTGCCCTGCGGTTGAGCCTAGTGTCAACCGACTGCTATCCATAAAGAACACCTTCGACCCATCGCTACTCGCCGTCGCGAACCTCGGTTCTCCACGACCACCATGCGCCCCCGGCTGCACAACATCCAACCGCACCGTTTCACCCCTGGCCACATCACGCACATACAAAGCCTGACCCCTGGCCTCCCACACGATACGAGACCCATCATCGGAAACCGCATGCCTGACGTTAGCCGAAAGGAAACCAAGTCTTGTATCCAATCCTTCTTCAGTCGCCGCCTTGCCATTGGGCAGGACACTCACAAGCCGCAATGACCCATCAAACCACTCAAACAGATTAGCTCTGCCTTCGGTGTCGGCAATCCCTTCCGTCAGAGCCGCACCCGAACTGAGGATGACATGGCTCAAATCGGGCGTAGCGCCGCTGATGAATAAGCCGGAACTGCCGAAATTGGTGCCCGGCGGGACGTTCGCAGCCGTCACCAACGGCGTATATTCACCATCCGGCTCCCGCCGGTAAGGGGTCCGTTCTGTCGCCTGCGCCGAGAGCGGCGTAGCACCAGCCGGTTCGACAAGCCCAACCGACAGATCCGGCGAGAAGACCCGATACTCGTTTTGACCTGCTGTCACTCCCTCCACCGTTTCATGGGGCGTCGTGATATCCACCGAGGACCAGCCACCCGCCGTACGCTTCGCGAAGACCTGTGCGACCGCAACATTGCGGTTGCCTTGCGGGTCCGCGACGACCGGCGAACGCGAGATATACGCGAACGCACTGCCATCAGCCGCCGCCTGAATATCACCCCCAACGGAAATCCCGATCCCGTCCAACGCCGCACCATGCTTATCCGCCGGGGAGACCATCTCCCACGCCCGCCCATCGAGCAACACCGAAGCTTCACCGCTCAACGTCGTAAACAGCCGATCCGGACCATCGACACTGCCGAGCGAATTGCTCGCTACGACATGGTAGTGATAGATCGTGCCAGGTGTAAGACCCTCAATCAGCGCGCTCAACGGCACATCGCTCGTGCCCGACCCGGCATCGCCGTCGGGCACCGGAACGCTGCTCCCGTATGCCGCGCTGGCGCCGTACTCGAAGCGATACGTGGTATCCCGCCCCAGAGGGTTGATCTCCCCGGCGAGCGTCGCGCCGGTCGCGGTGACGCCCGATACCGACTCGCTGTCGATGAGCGCCGGCGGGAGCGTCGTGAACGACTCGTCTTCACCGAACGTGCTACCGGCAGAGTTGCTCGCCACGACACGGAAGTGATACGTGGTACGCGGCTGCAGCCCGCTCAAAGCGACGCTCACCTGTTCGTCTTCGAAAGTGCCGCTCAACGACGCCGCCGGCGCGGTTGACCCGTAGGCCGTGGTCGCTCCGTACTCGACGTGGTAGCTCGTTTCGTGACCCTCGGGGTTCACGGCCGCGTTCACGCTCACCGCCGTCGGCTGCGGTTCGGCGCCCGTGGCGCTCACGATGAGCGGCCCCGCGGGCGGCGGTCTGACGACACGCACCCTGCCCCGGTTCAAGACATACAGTCGACCGACACCACTGGCGAACGCGATACCCCCTGTCGTCCCCGCTTCGTTGCCCGCATCGAAGCGCGCGACCTCGCCACCCGAGGAGTCGAACTCAAGAATGTGACCGCTACCTCCGCCGGGGCCTTCAGCGATGAACACTTCACCGGAGGCACCCAACGAGACGAGACCCTGCGCCCCATAGGTGAATTCACCCGACACAGCGAGAGGTTCACCGAGTTCGACACCCGTACAAGCGCCTGAGCACCCTTCGAACTTCCGCACACCGCTCAATTCGCCACCATGCACATACACATCGCCACTGGAATCGACGGCGATCGCGCCGATAACTCCCGAGCCGGGAAGGGCGATCTGCGCCACCGGCGCACCCCCTGGGCTGAACTCCTGCACCCTGTTCAAATCCCCAACGAACACATTCCCCGCAGCATCCACCGCGATGCTGCCACCCGACAACTGTTCAAACTCACCAGGTCCCGACCCACCGGTGCCGGCCCGACACGCTCCCCCGGCGAGACACACATCTCCGTTGGTCGTTTCGTTCACCCCACCACCGATCATCAACAGAAAGTTCCCCGCCGAATCGAACTTCTGCACGCGACCGTTGCTCGAATCGACCACATACACGTCGCGATACGACGCGCTCAACGGATCGTTGTCGACCGCCACACCATCCGGGAACCCAAACGCACCCGACCCCCCACTGAACACCCCCGCAAAACAGCTCGTCGTACACGTCTGCAGAGCTTCGGTATGCCCATCCGCTACACCCCAACCCCACGCGAACAAGAATTCCCCACCAGGCCCAAACTTATCCACCCGCTCGTTTTCCTTGTCTGCGACATACACGTCGCCGCTTTCCTGCTCGACTGCAATCCCCGTAGCACCTGCGCTGAGCTGACCCGATTCATCGCCTACACCACCACCAAAGCTTGCAGGCACAGCCAGCGCCACCCCACCCCCACAACCAGCAGACAACCGACTACCGCAACGACACCAACCAAAACCCGCAAACCCCTCATCGAATCCCCTCCTCGAACAAAGAGGGGCACGCCCCTCGCCAAGATGACAAAGAACGCAAGAACAACAACGCGCCTAACGCGCGCGAGAGACCAACCCCGCCCCTACGACCGGAGCGAGCCGCCAGAAACCGGCGGCGAGAGGCCCTAGAAGCTAACCAACCGGGCCAAGAGAGAGAGAGAGAGAGAGAGAGATGCTTCAGCGATGCTGGAGCATCTAGTTACGGCCCCCATTGGGGCCGCTAGACCATTGGCCGCGCTGGGCGCGGTGAAAACAAGATCACTCATCTCATACATCCCTCATAAAGCGATCGAAATCCCTCTCCAACTCCCATACGGTCCCTAGGATCCCGCAGCAACACGGGGGAACCCAAACCCGACCTATCTATGCCGCCACGACCTGACAGGACGATGCGACAGGAGTACTATAGGCACAAGTGAAGGCTCTTGTCAAGTCCCAGGCGAAGATCGGCCCGTGGCGTAGAATTCGGGGCCGAATGACGAACAAGGACCCTTGGACAGATCCCGACCCACAGCCCGGCGACTTCGACGCCGACCTGGCGATGCTTGGCCCCGATGATGTCGATGTCTATGAGGGCGACCCGAATGCCCGCTTGACGATCCTTGGCTCAGCAGGCGACAGCCACGCCGAGCGCAGCACAGACTCGGTGCAGCTTGTCCGGCCCAAGCGTGGTGATGCGCTCGGTTAGTAGAGCTTTGCGAGCAAGGAAGGTGTTGTCGAGACTGAGCGCGCACGCACCGGGCATGCCATCGTCGCGATCGAGTGACACCTCCGTGGCGATGCCGCGGACGGTGCTGGTTGTCGGCACCACCAGAACCTCGTGGAGATGGCCGATGGCCTCATTGCGGGTGATGACCAGTACTGGACGGGACTTCTGATCGGGTCGCTCGTACCACCAGACCTCCCCGCGCGAGGGAGTCAACGCCGCCACGGCTCGTGTCCTGCGGCACGCTCCTCTTCCTCGAGGCGCTGCATGGTTTCCGCGGCGGCAGCATCGGTCATTGCGCTGAGGTCGCCCCACTCGTCGACGATGTCCTGAGGCTCGTTCTGCTCTGTCGCGGATGGACCCTCCACCACGATTCGCGCCATCGACACCTGCGGGTCGGGCAGTTCATCGACCAGCCTGTGCAGCTCTGCGCGTGTCGCCATACGCTTGATTTTACCGCGGCTGGTCGGTCGCTACTTCGCCGCGGCGACGGGCTTGGAGTCCGACTTGGACTTCCCGGAGGAGGTGTCCTTGGAGGATGTCTTCTCGGCGCTAGTTGTCCTGCTCTCAGACTTGCCGTCCTTCGAGGAGGTGTCCTTGGAGCCATTGTCTGTGGAAGACCCCTCGGAGGAGGATGACCCCGACCCCTCGCCTGCGGCAGCCGTCTCGCGCTGGCGCTTCTTGGTGCCGTAGTCGGTGTTGTAGAAGCCCTTGCCCTTGAAGTGGACGGCGGGGGCGTGGAGGACGCGCTCTACCTTTACGCCCGTCTCGGGATCCTTCTTCAACGCGGGTTCGCTGAAGGACTGGATCAGCTCGAAGGTTGTCCCATCGGGACGTCGGTACTCGTAGATCGGCATTGGCAGTCCCATTATAGGAGTGCCAGCCGCCGATGGCCGGCTTGACAGGGGGCTCAGTCGGCTACGAGCGAGCGTACGCAGGCGATGCCCACGGCGATCATCTCGGCGAAGTCGCGATCGGGCTCAGCGAGCATTCGTAGGGCGGCGCCGTCTGCTAGCGAGAAGATCACCTCGGCTACCGCCTCGGGTGGGGCGTGGAGCTGGAGGACTCCCTCGCGCTGGCCGGCGGCGAGCATTCCGGCCACCTGCTCGCGGGTGGAGCGCATCAGGCCGGCGTACTCAGCGGCGATGTCGGCGTTGCGGCGCGAGAGCGTGAAGAGCTCGCACACGAGGGCCACCACCTCGGGGTCCTCGGTTACGGTCTCCTGCAGCTGGGCGGCCATGAGGTTGATGAAGTCGTCGGCGGTGCTCGCGCCGGAGAGCTGCTGCTGGAGGCGTTCCATGCGCAGCTCGCAGTCGCGGCGCACGGCCTCCACCAAGAGCTGCTCCTTGGTGCCGAAGTAGTAATGAAGGAGGCCGCGCGAGACGCCGGCCTCGCGCGAGACCACGTCGAAGGTGGAGCCCGCGGCGCCGCGCTGGGCGACGGAGCGGCGCATCGCCTCGATGATGCGCTGCGCCTTCTCGCCCGAGAGCGACTTGGGCTCGGCGAGCGATTTCGGCTCGATGGTGGCGGTCTGGGGCATCTGAACGGACGGCCTCGCCTCAGGAGGTGGGCGCGCCCACCGAGGAGAGGTCGGAGGAGGGCATGGTGGTGGAGGAGTAGTCGAACTCCTCCTCGGCGCCGAAGAGCGCGTCGAGCACCTTGGCGCGGAGATCCTTGCTCAGCACCAAGGCGAGCACGCCCGCGATGAGCACGAGGAAGAGGAGCTTGCCGAAGCCGCCGCCGCCCGAGGACTCCTGCGCCGCATCCTGTGGGGCCTCGGCGCTCGCGCCGTTGCGGCTCGCCTGCTCGGCCTGATCCTGCTTGTCGTCGTGCTTGCGCTTTCTCGCCATGGGGGCACCGCCTTCGCTTGAAGCTTTGTTGGGGTATACCCAATATACCCTTGAAAGGTGCCCAGCTTCCAGGCGACGAAGGCCGTGCTCGCATCCTCGCCTTCGCGGTTGCGCCCTCGGCCCACTCGACCCTCGGCCACCCAAGCCGCACATCCCTTCCGGCGTAGGCGCTGAGGCGGGCGCGCGTGCACAGTTTCCAGACGACCGCGGCGGTGCTGGGGGGGCTGCTGATCGTGGGCGCGCTCGCCTCGGGCCTCGCGCGGCGGAGCTTCCTCTCGCTGACGGCGGTGTTCGTGCTCGCGGGCTTCGCGCTGGGCGATGGGGGCCTGCAGTGGATCGATTTCGACACGCAGTCGACGTTCGTGCGCGATCTCGCCTACACGGCGCTGATCGTGATCCTCTTCCGCGATGGGCTGGAGGTGGAGGGGGAGATGCTGCAGCGCGCGTGGCACCTGCCGCTGCGAAAGCTCGCGGTGGCGATGCCGATCACGGCACTCGTGGTGGCGCTTACAGGAAAGCTGCTGATTGGGCTGAGCTGGACGGAGGCGTTTCTGCTGGGCGCGCTCTTGAGCCCCACCGATCCGATACTGACGTCGAGCATCGTTACGAACGCGAGGGTGCCAAGGCTGGTGCGTCACTCGCTGAACCTCGAGTCCGGGCTGAACGATGGGCTCGCGCTACCTGCGGTGCTGGCGCTGCTGGCGGCACTGAGCGTGAGCAGCTCGAACTTCGTGTGGTGGAAGTTCGTGGTGCAGGACATCGGGTTGGGGCTCGTGTATGGGCTGGCATGCGGATGGGTGGCCTCGTGGGCGATGCCGCGCACCGATACACACAGGCTGGAGCACTCGATACCGCCCCACCAGAAGGCGCTGTATGCGCTGGGGGTGGCGTTTGCAACATATGGCGTGACGGTGCTCTCGCCTAAGGGCAATGGCTTCATCGCGGTGTTCGTCGCGGCGATCGTGCTGGGCATCCGCCGCCCCGATCTGCGACGCAACTTCGAGCAGGGCGCGGAGGAGATCGTGGAGGTGGTGAAGCTCGGGGTATTCCTCGTGTTCGGCTCGCTGCTCACCCTCAGCGCGCTGTTCAACGATGGCTGGGCGGCGGTGGCGCTGGTGGCCATAACGTTCCTGATCGCGCGCCCGGCGGCGGTGTGGATCGCGCTGATGGGCACCGAGACCGACCGCGAGACAAGACTCTTCATGGGGTGGTTTGGTCCGAAGGGCGTGGCGACGATGACGTTCTCGCTGATCGTGCTCGATCAGGGCATCGCGAGCGGGCAGCGCATCTTCGACCTCACGGCGCTGGTGGTGTTTTGCTCGATCATCGTGCACGGCCTCACCGATACGCCGGGCGCGAATTGGATCGCGCGCCATGCGGCGGTGGAGGGCGAGCCGACGACGCCTCCCTCGCTGCCGCTACTCCCGGCCGACCCTCCGTAACCGGCGTCCTCCGTCCCGTCCCAGCGCGAGGCTCTCAGGCGTGCAGCGCGGCCTGCTCCTGCGCGGAGGGGAACGCCCACGCCGCCTGCGAGCGGCGCTCCTGGCGAAAGACGAAGCGCAGCTGCGGGGGAGGCTGCAGCTGGGCCTCGTGCGGGCGGAAGGTCGCACAGGGCTCATCGAGGTCGAGCGCGCAGAGAAGATTGCGCTTGAAGAAGCAGTCCTCACAGCTGATCTTGCGCGCCTTGGCCACGGAGGGCATCAAAGCACGTCGGAGACAGCTGCTCATCGAGCGAATCCGCAAATCGCAGGGAAATAACTTCTACCCACACAAACCCCGCAAGTAGTCACTTTTTTGTGATAGGCGCGCGATTCATCCCGCACGTTGCGAGGATTTCGGGGAAGACGGAAAAGGAGAAGGACGGCCTGCGGCCGTCAGCGGGCCGCAGCAGCCCGAGATGGGCGCGGCTGCCGCACCCGCCGCGAACGCATCCGAGCTCTGGAAGCACCGCGAGGGACGGGGAGCGCCCCTCACAGCTCAAATGCCTCCCGAGCGCGCTCGACGACATGGCGGGCGATCGCCAGCGAGGAGGTGGCGGCGGGCGAGGGCGCGTTGCGCACATGCAGCGCACGGTGAGTGGCGGAGAAGACGAAATCGTCCACGAGCTTGCCATCGCGCGCGAGCGCCTGCGCGCGGACCCCGGCAAACGAGGGTTCGACGTCCTCCACACGCAGCGCGGGAACGTAGCGCGCGGCGGCGCGCACGAACTCGGCGCGGATGGCGGCGTGGCGCAGTTCGCTGATCCCCTGACGCCACCAGTGCGCGAACATGCGCCACGAGCCGGGCCACGTGAGCGTGTCCTTCATATCCCGCGCTCGCACCCGCGTCAGCGAATAGGCGTCGCGCGCACCCGCAAGGAGCGCGGTGGGTCCGATCAGCACGTCACCGTCGATGTGTTTTGTGAGATGAACCCCCAGAAAGGGCAATGCGGGATCGGGGACGGGATAGATGAGCGAGCGCACGAGCTCGCTGCGCGAGGGCTTCAGGCGAAGGTAGGCGCCGCGAAAGGGCACGATGCGCGGATCGGGGTCCGCGCCGGCGGCCACCGCGAGGCGGTCGGCCCAGGCGCCGGCACAGAAGATCGCGTGCGTGGCCTCGGTGGAGCCGAGGGTGTGCTCGAGATTCACGCTGCGCGCGCCGGGGCGCACGTTCAGCACCTCACACCCCGTCACCACCGCCGCTCCCGCGCCGGTGACATCTTCGGCGTAGGCGCGCGCGACCGCGGGAAAGCTCGCGATGCCGGTGGCGGGTGAGTGCAGCCCCGCGATCCCCACCGCGTGGGGCTCGAGCTCGCGGATGCCCTCGGCGTCGAGGCGGCGCAGCCCGGGGACCTCGTTGGCGATGCCACGGCGCTCGAGCTCATCCAGACGGTCCAACTCGGAGGCGTCGGTGGCGACGATCACCTTGCCGCACTGTTCAAAGGGGATGTCGCGCTCAGCGCAGTACTCATACAGCTCGCGCGCGCCCGCCACGCAGAGGCGGGCCTTGAGCGAGCCGGGGACGTAGTAGATGCCCGCGTGGATCACGCCGGAGTTGTGTCCGGTCTGGTGCGTGGCGATCTCGCGCTCGCGCTCGAGCACGCACAGCGAGAGGCCGGGACGCTCGCGCGAGAGCTCGCGCGCGACCGCCAGGCCGAGGATCCCGCCGCCCACTATCGCCACGTCGCAGCGGTCGATCGTCATGATCCCAACATAATGCAGATCCTCCTCACAGGCGGCTCGGGCTTCATCGGCTCACAGCTGCTCCCCCGCCTTCACAGCGACGGGCACGAGCTGCGCGCCTTCGCGCGCGATCCCGCGCGGCTGCGGATCCCATCGGCTTGGGGCGTCGAGGTGGTGCGCGGAGATGTGCTCAGCGGCGAGGGCCTCGCGGAGGCGCTCGCGGGCATCGAGGTGGCCTATTACCTGATCCATTCGATGGAGAGCGGCGCCGCCGGCGATTTCCCCGCGCGCGAGCGAATGTCGGCGACGCGCTTTGCCAACGCCGCGCGGCGAGCGGGCGTGAAGCGCATCGTTTACCTCGGCGGCCCCGTGCCCGACGGGCCCTCGGCCTCTCTCTCCCGCCATCTGGCAAGCCGCCTTGCGGTGGAGCAAACGCTATTGCAGGCGGTTCCCGATTCGGTGGCGCTGCGCGCGTCGATCGTGATCGGCGCGCGCAGCCGCTCGTTTCGCTTCATGGTGCGACTTGTGGAGCGGATGCCGGTGCTCACACTGCCCGCGTGGCGACGCTTTCGCACACAGCCGATCGACGCGCGCGACGTGATCGGGATGCTCTCGGCCGCCGCACAAGTGGAGGCGGTTGCAGGACATTCACTTGACATCGGCGGCCCCGATGTACTCACCTACGGCGAGATGATCGAGCGCATCGCGGAGCTGATGCTGGTGAGCCGCCCTGCGATCGGCCTCTCAGTGACAATGACCTCGTTCGCGGCGCGCGTGGCGGCGGCAATCGCCGGAGAGGATCCCGAGCTGACGCTACCGCTGATGGAGAGCCTCGAGGGCGACCTGCTCACCCCCGCCGCGGGCGCGGCGGGGGAGCTGCTGGATGTGCGACTGCACTCATTCGACTCCGCCGTGGAGCACGCGTTGGGCGAATGGGAGGCAGTGGAGGCGCTGGCGGCGAGATGAGCACAGTGAGCGCATCCATCCACATCCCCGCCACCCCGGAGGAGGTGTGGAAGACCGTGATGGACCCAGGGCGCCTGGGCGAATGGGTCACCATTCACCGCTCCCTGCGTCATGCCGACGATGGCCCGCCGCGCGTGGGGTTCGAGATGGATCAACGGGTTCATCTGCGCGGAGTGAGCCTCGACGTTCACTGGCGCCTGGTGGAGTGCGATCCCGCGCGCCACGCCGTGTGGAAGGGTCGCGGGCCGGCGCGTTCTCACGCGCGCACGGAGTACACGCTGGAGCCCGAGGATGGTGGTACGCGCTTTGACTATCGCAACGAGTTTCGTCCCCCGTTGGGGCCGGTAGGCGCACTTGCGAGCAGGGCGCTCGTGGGCGGAATGCCCGAACGCGAGGCGATTCGCACATTGGAGCGCCTGCGCGCGCTGCTGGACGGTTAATCCCGTCGCCATGCCGTCCGCACGCGAAAGTAGCCTTGCACAGGGATGACAAGCTCTCCTAATCGTGTAAGGTGAGAGGTGAGAACGGAAAAATAATGATGTGGTGTACATCACATCTGCCCTAATGAATAGGACTGGAACGTGACTGACTTTCTCGATGAGAAGCGCCAAGAGATCCGCAGCCGGCTCGCGGAGCTGAAGCCGCTGGTGGATGAGTACAGCCGCTTGGAGGCGGCCGCCGCGGCGCTCGAGGGCGTCGGCGGGAGCGCTCCCTCTGCAGCCGCGAGCACCACAGCTGCTCCGGCCCGCCGCGGACCCGGTCGCCCCAAGGGCAGCGGACGCGGCCCGGGTCGCCCCAAGGGCAGCGGACGCAAGCCCGGCCGCCCCAAGGGCAGCAAGAACGCCACCACCACAGCCGCGGCTCCCGCAGCTGAGGCGACGAAGGAGACGGCGGCACCGGCAAAGCGCGGACGCCCACCCGGAAGCGGCCGCAAGGCGGGACGGCGCAAGGGCAGCGGCACCCGCGCGGCGGAGGCGCTGGCAATCGTGCGCGAGCAGCCGGGTGTGACGATCCCCGAGCTGGCAGCGCGGATGGGTATCAAGCAGAACTACCTCTACCGCGTGCTCCCGAGCCTCGAGCAGGAAAACAAGGTGGCGAAGCAAGGAAGAGGCTGGCACCCGAAGGCTGCGTAACGCAAAGACTCACTTGGCGGGTCGGCACCTGGGCCGACCCGCCAAGACATTTTGCTTCGCTCAGATCAAGCCTAGATCCTGAACCGCCTGGCGCTCTTCCTGGAGCTCCTTCACGCTGGCGTCGATCTTCTCTCGTGAGAAGGGGTCGATGTCGAGGTTCTGCACGATCGACCACTCGCCACCGCTGCAGGTGCAGGGATGGCCGGCGACAATTCCCTCGGGGATGCCGTAGGAGCCATCGGAGGCAACTCCCATTGATACCCAATCTCCGGGGGGTGTGCCGAGCACCCAGTCGTGCACGTGCTCGATCGCGGCGTTGGCGGCTGAGGCCGCGGAGGAGGCACCGCGTGCCTCGATGATCGCGGCGCCGCGCTTCTGCACGGTGGGGATGAAGGTGCTCTCCACCCACTCCTGATCGCCGATCTTCTCGGCGGCGGGGGAGCCGGCGATCTTGGCGTGCACCACATCGGGGTACTGCGTGGCCGAGTGGTTGCCCCACACGCTCACGTTGGTCACATCCGCGACCCTCACACCCGCCTTCTGTGCGATCTGGGCGATCGAGCGGTTGTGGTCGAGGCGCATCATCGCGGTGAAACGCTCCACGGGGATGTCGCCCGCGTGCGAGCGTGCGATGAGGCAGTTGGTATTGGCGGGGTTGCCCACCACGAGGATCTTCACGTCCGAGGCCGCGTGCGCGTTGAGCGCGGCGCCCTGGGGCTTGAATATCCCGCCGTTGGCCTCCAGCAGGTCGCCGCGCTCCATGCCCTTCGTGCGCGGGCGCGCACCCACCAGCAGCGCGACGTTCACACCGTCGAAGGCCACGTTGGGGTCATCGGTGATGTCGATGCCCGCGAGCAGCGGGAAGGCGCAGTCGTCGAGCTCCATCGCGGTGCCCTCCGCGGCCTTCACCGCGGGGGGGATCTCCAGGAGGCTGAGGTGCACCTCTGTGTCGGGGCCCAGCATCTCGCCGGAGGCGATGCGGAACAGGATCGCGTAGCCAATCTGGCCGGCGGCGCCGGTGACGGCTACTCGTACGGGTTTACTCACTGATTCATCTCCTTGCGTAGGTTCTCATCGATCGACGCAAGGAACTCCTGCGTCGTCTGCCACGGCTGATCGGGACCCACGAGCAGAGCGAGGTCCTTGGTCATCTTCCCCTCTTCCACCGTCTCCACACACACACGCTCGAGCGTCCCCGCGAAATCCCTCACCGCGGGGGTGTCATCGAGGCGCCCGCGGTGCGAGAGCCCCTGCGTCCACGCGAAGATCGAGGCGATCGGGTTGGTCGAGGTGGGCTTGCCCTGCTGGTGCAGGCGGTAGTGACGGGTGACGGTGCCGTGCGCGGCCTCTGCCTCCACGGTTTGGCCATCGGCGCTCATCAGCACCGAAGTCATCAACCCGAGCGAGCCGAAGCCCTGCGCGACGGTGTCCGACTGCACGTCGCCGTCGTAGTTCTTGCACGCCCACACATACCCCCCTTCCCACTTCAGCGAAGCGGCCACCATGTCGTCGATCAGGCGGTGTTCGTAGGTGAGACCGGCAGTCTCGAACTCCGCCTTGAACTCCTCGTCGTAGACGGCCTGGAAGATGTCCTTGAAGCGTCCGTCGTAGCGCTTGAGGATTGTGTTCTTCGTGGAGAGATACACCGGATACCCACGATCCAACCCGTAGCGCAGCGACGCGCGTGCGAAGTCGGTGATCGAGTCATCGAGGTTGTACATCGCCATCGCAATGCCGGGACTCTCGAAGTCGAACACATTCAACTCGATCGGTTCGGGACCGTCGCCCTGCTCCCCACCCTCAACCGGCTGCCCCACAACGCGACCCTCGCCGGACCCCTTTAGGGGGTCCTCCTTCCCCTCTCCCCGCCTTTCGGAGTGAACGTCAGCGTCAGTGTTCCCGGCCCCGGAATGAGCGTATCCGTCGCGCGGTACTGATCGCCGAATGCGTGACGGCCGATAATGATCGGCTTCGTCCAGGTCGGCACGAGACGCGGGATGTTGGCGATCACGATCGGCTCCCGGAAGATCACCCCGCCGAGGATGTTGCGCACGGTGCCGTTGGGCGAGCGATACATCTCCTTCAGCCCGAACTCCTCCACGCGCGCCTCGTCGGGCGTGATCGTGGCGCACTTCACCCCCACCCCGTAGCGCTTGATCGCCTGCGCCGCTTCGACCGTGATCGCGTCGTCGGTGGCGTCGCGGCTCTCGATGCCCAGGTCGTAGTACTTCAGGTCGATGTCCAGGTAGGGGAGGATCAGCTGCTCCTTGATGAACGACCAGATGATGCGCGTCATCTCGTCGCCATCGAGCTCCACTACGGGGTTCTTCACTTTGATCTTGGCCATGGGGGTCCTTGTGGTGGGTGGGCGCGGGGGCCCACAGTGGGCGCGGCGATGCTATCGCGGGGGAGTAATCTTCAGTGCAGCGATGGCCGCCACAGCCCACCCTCCGCGCCAGGGCGACACCTGGCAGACGCACGAGGTCTTCAATCAGACCCCGCCGCTGGTGGATGTGGACGTCTTCTCCTCCAACCTCCCCCTCGTGGAGGCGCTGTCGCGCGAGGGCGGGGGCTGGGCCGCCGAGCGCGCCGCCACGCTGGGGCGCTTCGTGGGCGCGGCGGGCGGACCGCAGGAGCTGTGGGGACGCCAGGCGAACGAGAACAAGCCCGTGCTGCACACCCACGACCGCTACGGACACCGCATCGATGAGGTCGAGTTCCACCCCGCGTGGCACTCGCTGATGAAGATGGGCGTCGAGCACGAGCTGCACTCGCTCCCCTGGACCTCCTCCGAGGCGGGCGCGCATGTGGCGCGCGCGGGCCTCTACATGACCGCGATGCAGGCCGAGGCCGGCTTCGCGTGCCCCATCACGATGACCTTCGCGGTGGTGCCCGCGCTGCGCGCCACCCCCACGCTCGCGGCGGAGTGGGAGCCGCTGCTCACCTCCACCAGCTACGACCCCCGCCTCGTGCCCGCCGCGCAGAAGGGCTCCGCGATCGCCGGCATGGGCATGACCGAGAAGCAGGGGGGCTCGGATGTGCGCGCCAACACCACCATCGCCCGTCCCCTGAACGGCGGCGGCGCAGGAGCGGAGTACGAGATCACCGGCCACAAGTGGTTCTGCTCAGCGCCGATGTCAGACATCTTCCTCGTGCTCGCGCAGACAGACGATGGCCTTTCGTGCTTTCTATTGCCGCGCGTGCTTCCCGATGGCTCGCGCAACCCCTTTCACATCCAGCGCCTCAAGGACAAGCTCGGCAACCACTCCAACGCCTCCTCGGAGGTCGAATTCCACGGCACCTGGGCGCGCATGGTGGGCGAGCCCGGCCGCGGCGTGCCCACGATCATCGAGATGGTCGGCCACACGCGCCTGGATTGCGCGATCGGCGGCGCCGCGGGGATGCGCGCGGGCGTGGTGAACGCCACCTGGCACGCCGCCCACCGCTCGGCCTTCGGAAGGCGCCTCATCGAGCAGCCCCTCATGCGCAATGTGCTCGCCGACCTCTGCGTGGAGTCCGAGGCCGCCACGATGCTCGCGATGCGCCTCGCGCGCGCCTACGATGAGGCTGGAGCAGAGTCCGGCGCGGGCAGCGACGACCTGAGCGACGCCCACCTCTTCAAGCGCCTCGCCACCGCCGTGGGCAAGTACTGGGTATGCAAGCGCGCCCCCAACCACGCCTTCGAGTCGCTCGAGTGCCTCGGCGGCAACGGCTACGTGGAGGAGTCGGGGATGCCGCGCCTCTACCGCGAGGCGCCCCTCGCCTCGATCTGGGAGGGCTCGGGCAACGTGATGAGCCTCGATGTGCTGCGCGCGCTGGTGCGCACCCCCCGCTCACTCGAGGTCTTCATGGCGGAGGTGAACGAGGCGAAGGGCGCCAACGCGCACCTCGACGCGCACGTGGCGAAGCTCGCGTCGCAGTTCACACACCCCGAGACGCTCGAGACACGCGCGCGAAGGGTCGTCGAGGCGATGGCGCTCGCGCTGCAGGGCTCGCTGCTCGTGCGCTTCGGCGCGCCCTCCGTGGCCGACACATTCTGCGCCGCGCGCCTCGGCGGCGACGGCGGCCTGGAGTACGGCACGCTGCCCGCGGGAACGGACTTCGAGGCGATCATCGAGCGCAACCGCCCGCAGGTGTAGAACAACTGACCGACTGCAGGCGGGTGGGCGATCGGTGGGACGCACCGGACGGCCCCGCCGATGTCCGCCACGGCCACCCACGACGCCGAAAAACCCCGCCGCAGACAAGGTGAACCGGCCGACGGGGGCGAAACTCCTCCTACCATGAGAGTCATGCGCTTTCGCAGTTCCTTCCAGCTCGCCCGCATATCCGGCATCCGCATCGGCGTCGGGGTGAGTTCGTTCGTCGTGCTGTTCGTCTACATCTACTGGTTCACCCCCTACTTCCACGAAGTGCTCGGCGGGTCGAATACAACCGCCTATCTCGTAACCGTGGCGAGCGTGCTCTCGTTCTTCCTCTCGCTGATCCTCCACGAGCTGGGGCACGCGTTCGTCGCACGCCGCAACGGCCTGCAGGTGCTCGGCATCGAGCTGTGGGCCTTCGGCGGGATCACCCGCACGAGCGGCGCGGTGGAGACCCCGGGGCCAGAGTTCCGCGTCGCCGCCGCCGGTCCCGCGGTGACGCTCGCGGTGATCCTCCTCAGCGTGGCGCTCGGCGCCGCGCTCGCGAGCAGCAGCCACTTCTTCGATGTCGCGGTGGGCAGCGGCGGCGTGCACAGCACCCCAGCGGCGGTGTGGCTGAGCTGGGTGGCGACGCTCAATGTGCTCGTGCTGTTGCTCAACATCGTCCCCGCCTTCCCCCTCGACGGCGGCCAGATGGCGCACGCGGCGATCTGGCGGCTCACAGGCGATCGCAACCGCGCCACGCGCGTCACCGGGCGCTCCGGCCAGGGCTTTGCGCTACTGCTCGGGGCCGCCGGGCTTGCGCTGCTGGGGAGCACCGGCGCCTTCAGCGGGATCGCGCTGATCTTCATCGCGATGCTGATCTACCAGGCCGCCAGCGTGGCCGTGGCGCAGGGCTCGATGGGCCAGCGTATCCAGGGTCTCACGGTGGCCGACGTGATGGACTCCGAGCCCGTGACGATCCCCGCCGAGCTGCGCCTGATCGACGCCCAGGAGCAGTTCTTCGGGCGCTATCGCTGGCCCTGGTTCGCCGTCGTCGATCCGGCGCGGCATTTTCTCGGCGTCGTGCGCTCCGAGCGCCTGGACGCGGAGATCGCCGCTGGGCGCCCCGCCCTGCAGGTGGTGGATGTGCTCGAGGAGAACCTCCCCGTGCGCATCGACGAACACCAGCCGCTTGAATCTCTGCTTCGCTCCGAAGGCCTGGGACGCCTGGGGGCGATGGTGGCCGTCGACAACGAGGGCGTCCTGCAGGGGGTTGTCACGCTCGCCCAGATCCGCCAGGCGCTGCGCCCCGCCGCCGGGTAGTGGGGCCCACGGCACCTGCCGGGCGCGCTGGGATATAGAGTCCCGGCCCTCCCCTTCTCACCCTCAAGTCAAAAACAATGCCCTCACACGACGTCCTCATCATCGGCGCCGGCCTCGCCGGCCAGCGCGCCGCCCTCGCCGCCGCCCAGGCCGGCTCCAGCGTGGCGATCCTCAGCAAGGTCCACCCTGTGCGCTCGCACTCCGTCGCCGCCGCGGGTGGGATCAACGCCGCCATCTCCGTGGCCGATGACTGGCGCTCGCACGCGTATGACACCGTCAAGGGCTCCGATTTCCTCGGCGACCAGGACGCGATCGAGATCATGTGCTCGGAGGCCCCCCACGAGGTGATGCACCTGGAGCACATCGGCGTCACCTTCCACCGCAACGAGAAGGGCGAAATGGACCTGCGCGCCTTCGGCGGCGCCTCGATGAAGCGCACCGCGTATGTGGCAGATATCACAGGCCAGGCGATCCTGCACGTCTTGTATGAGCAGTTGATGAAGCACCACGAACAGGTCGATCGCTACGAGGAGTGGTTCGTCACCTCGCTGCTCCGCGACGACGCAGGCGCCTGCTGCGGAGTGATCGCGCGCGACGTGCGCTCGGGGCGCATGGAGGTCTTCCAGGCCAAGAACACGATCCTCGCGAGCGGCGGCGCGGGGCAGGTCTACAGCCCCACCACCAACGCGCTGATCGTCACCGGTGACGGCATCGCGCAGGCCTACCGCCTGGGCGCGCCCTTGATGGATATGGAGATGGTGCAGTACCACCCCACCACGCTCGTCGAGAACGGTCTTTTGATCACCGAGGGCGCGCGCGGCGAGGGCGCGGTGCTGCTCAACTCCGAGGGCGAGCGCTTCATGGAGAAGTACGCGCCCAACAAGATGGAGCTCGCCTCGCGCGACGTCGTCTCGCGTGCCGAGCAGACCGAGATCCTCGAGGGCCGCGGCGTGGGCGCGCACGGCGAGGGCATCTACCTCGACATCACCAAGGTCCCCCGCAAGCGCACGCTGGAGGCGCTGCGCGAGATCGTCAACATCGGCAAGGACTTCGCCGGCGTGGACATCACGCGCGAGCCGATCATGATCCGCCCCGGCCAGCACTACATCATGGGCGGCGTGAAGACCGACATCGACGGCGCCACCTCGATTCCCGGGCTGTATGCCGCGGGCGAGGTCGCCTGCGTGTCCGTGCATGGCGGCAACCGCCTCGGCGCCAACTCGCTGCTCGACACGTTGATCTTCGGGCGCCGCGCCGGCGAGCACGCCGCCGCGCGCGCCGCCTCGATGGCAATGCCCTCCGTCTCCGACGCGCAGTTGCGCGAGGACGTCGCGCTGATCGACGGTCTGATTGCCCGCCCGCGCGAGGCCGCCGGCTCGGGCCCGGCCCCGCGGCGCATCTCGGAGATCAAGGCCGAGCTGGGCGAGACGATGAACCAGTACGTCGCCGTCTACCGCGACCAGGCCGGCCTGGAGACTGCGCTGGAGGTGGTGCTGCGCCTGCGCGAGGAGGCCGACTCCGCCTATATCGACGACCGCGGGACAGTCTTCAACCAGGACGTGCTCGGCGCGATCGAGCTGGGCTACATGATCGACTGCGCGCAGGCGATCGTCGTCGCCGCGATCGAGCGCAAGGAGTCGCGCGGCGCGCAGTTCCGCACCGACTTCCCCGAGCGCAACGACGAGGAGTGGCTCAAGCACATCGACGTCACCCTCAACGGCGACGGGCCGGACGTGAGCTACTCGCCGGTCACCATCACCCAGTGGCAGCCCGAGGAGAGGAAGTACTGATGGCCGAGACCCACCATCCACCTGAGGAGTTCACTCTCAAACTGCGCCGCTATGACCCCGAGTCGGGCAACGCCCCCTACTGGGACGAGCACACGATCGAGCTCGAGCCCCACCGCTCGGTGCTCGAGGGCATCCTGCAGGCCAAGGCCCGCTTCGACGGCTCGATCGGCATCCGCTGCTCGTGCCGCGCGGCGATCTGCGGGTCCTGCGGGGTGCGCATCAACGGCGAACCGGGCCTCGCCTGCCACACGCACCTCGACGCCGCGCGCGACGCCGCGCCCGATGGCGTGATCGAGATCGAGCCGATGGGCAACATGCCCGTGATCAAGGATCTCGTCGTCGACATGGACGCGGTTCACTGGAAGAAGATCCAGCGCGTCACCCCCTGGCTGCTCGCCAAGCAGCCGGTGCCCGAGCGCGAGTACATCGTGCCGCGCGACGCGATGGTCGACGTGACGCAGTCGATGGCCTGCATCCAGTGCGGCGCCTGCGTCTCGGATTGCCTTGCGATGGAGGTCGACCCTGGCTTCATCGGCCCCGCGGCGCTCGCGAAGGCCTACCGTTTCGTGGGCGACCCGCGCGACGCCGAGCGCCACGAGCGCCTCGAGGACCTCTCGCAGGATCCGCAGGGGATCTACGACTGCACGCACTGCTTCAAGTGCGTCGAGGCGTGCCCCAAGGGCGTGAACCCGATGGGCCAGATCATGCGCCTGCGCCGCATCGCCGGCTCCGACGAGCACATCGTGGACCAGAACAACGGCTACCGCCACGAGCACGCGTTCGTGAAGAACATCCGCAAGAACGGGCTCTTGCACGAGGCCGATCTGGTGCCCGACTCCTACGGCGGCAAGCTACACCCGCGCGCGGTGCCCGAGCTGATCGCCGGGATGCCGACCGCGATCCGCGGACTGCTGCGCGGCAAGATGACGCTGCCGAAGATCCTCCTGCACCCGCACAAGGCGCCCAAGCCGGTGAAGAAGTACTTCGATGAGATCGACTCAAAGCCCGAGCGCTACGAGTTGAACCTGTATGTGAGCGGCGAGGACGAAGAGGAGGCAACAGCATGAAGGTCGCCTACTGGCCCGGCTGCGTGAGCCGCGGCTTCACCCCCGAGCTGCACGGCTCGATGGCCGCCGTCGCGCCGCTGCTCGACATCGAGCTCGTCGAACTCGATCGTGCCAACTGCTGCGGTGCGGGCGTGATCGCCGAGCACAATCAGGAGCTCGCGGACACGCTCAACGCGCGCACCTTCGCGCTCGCCCAGCAGGTGCAGGGGGCGGAGCTGATGATGAACATCTGCTCCACCTGTCAGGGCGCGCAGGGCGAGTGCCAGGAGCGCCTCGACGCAAACGCGGAGTACCGCGCGCACGTGAACTCCACGATTTCCGCGGAGGGACTCACCTACGAAAAGGACCCGGGCGGGGCCCCATTTACGAACAAGAACTTCCTCTGGCTGCTGGTCGAGGAGATCGGCTTGGACAACCTGCGCGAGCGCGTGCAGCGCCCGCTGACGAACCTCAAGGTGGGCCCCTTCTACGGCTGCTACATCGTGCGCCCCCGCGATCGCCTCGGCATCGACGCAGAGCACCCCCGCGACCACTACCTCGCGCAGGTCATCGAGGCGCTCGGCGGCACCGTGATCAGCTACGCCGGCGAACGCAAGTGCTGCGGCTTCCCGCTCATCACGATGAACAAGGAGGCCTCGCTCAAGCAGGCCGGCACGCACCTCGGCGACGCCAAGGACGCCGAAGCCGACTGCCTGGTGACGCCCTGCCCCCTCTGCCATCTAAACCTCGATCTGCAGCAGCCCCTCGCCGCCAAGGCCGTGGGGCGCGAACTGGAGATGCCCGTCCTGCACCTACCGCAGCTGGTGGGCCTCGCACTGGGACTCGAGCCCAAGCAGCTGGGTATGCAGCGCCACATCGTGCGACCCACGTCGGTGATCGACTGGTCGACGGCGGTCGTGGGCGCAGCCGCATAGGCTGCGCGCGTGGAGATCCTCACCCAGTGGAACGGGAAGGGGGCAGGCCCCCCTCCCGGCCACCCTCCGAACCGGCAAATCGAGGCACGCGGGTGAAAATCCTCACCGTCGTCGGCAACCGCCCGCAATTCATCAAGGCCGCCGCCGTTTCGGGGCTGCTGCGCGCGGAGCACGACGAGGTGCTGGTGCACACCGGCCAGCACTACGACGATGCGCTTTCGACGGTTTTCTTCACCGAGCTGGGACTTGCCAAGCCCGACCGCGAACTGGGTATCGGGGGCGGCTCGAACACATCGCAAACCGCGCGCATGTTGAGCGCCCTGGAGGCCCTGCTCGCGCAGGAGCGGCCGGATGCGGTACTCGTGTACGGCGACACCAACTCGACGCTCGCCGGAGGGCTCGCGGCCGCGCAGGCGCACATTCCGGTGGTGCACGTGGAGGCGGGGATGCGCTCGTATGACCGCGCGATGCCCGAGGAGCTCAACCGCGTGCTCACCGATCACCTAAGCGACCTTCTGCTGTGCAGCTCGCAAACGGCTGCCGAGAACCTCGCGCGCGAGTCGGTGCCGGGCCACAGCGAGGTGGTGGGCGACGTGATGGTGGACGTGGCGCTGCGCTGGCAGCCCCGCGCGCGCGAGCAGATGGAGCTGGTCGCACCCGAGCACGGAGTCCGCCCAGGCGAGTACGTACTGGCGACCGCGCACCGCGCCGGCAACGTCGACGACCCTGCGCGTCTCGCCATGCTGGTGGCGCTCCTGCAGGCGGTGGCGGAGTGGGCGCCGGTGGTGTTCCCCGTGCACCCCCGCACACGCGAGCGCCTCACCGCTGCCGGCCTGTGGACGCACTTGGAGGAGACCGCCGGTATGCACCTAAGCGGCCCGGCGGGGTACGCAGAGTTCACCGCGCTGCTGTGCGCCTCGCGCGCGGTGGCCACCGACTCGGGAGGCGTCCAGAAGGAGGCGTACCTTGCCGGGGTGCCCTGCGCGACGCTCCGAGAGAACACCGAGTGGGTGGAGACCGTGCAGAGCGGCTGGAATACGCTCGTGGGCCTCGACGCGCAGGCGGCGCTTGCAGCCCTAACACGCGAACCTCCCGCGGAGCATCCGCAGCTCTATGGCGATGGGCACGCCGCCGAGCGCTGCGTGGCGGCGATCGGGAGGATGAGCGTATGAACGCCCCCGAGCAGCCGCTCAAACTCGGCGTGGTGGGCCTCGGCTATTGGGGGCCCAACCTCGCGCGCAACTTTGCCGCGCTCCCCGGCTGCGAGGTGAGCTGGCTGTGCGACGCCTCCGCGCCGGCGCGCGAGAAGCTCGCGCAGACCCTCCCCAGCGCGCGAGCGAGCGAGGATCTCGAGGAGCTGCTCGCCGACTCCTCGCTCGACGCGGTGGTGCTGGCCACGCCCGTGCCCACCCACGCGGCGCTCGCCACCAAGGTGCTTCAGGCGGGGAAGCACTGCTTCGTGGAGAAGCCCCTCGCGACGACCGTCGCCGACGCCGAGATGGCCGTCGCTGCGGCCGAGCAGGCGGGGAAGATCCTGATGGTGGGGCACCTGCTCGAGTACCACCCCGCCGTTACGCGCCTCAAGGAGATGGTGCAGGGGGGTGAGCTGGGAGAGATGTACTACCTCTACGGCAACCGCGTGAACCTCGGCAAGATCCGCGCCGACGAGAACGCCCTTTGGAGTCTCGGCGCGCACGATGTATCGGTAATGCTCCATCTCATCGGCGAGGAGCCCGAGGAGTGCCTCGCCCAGGGCCGCTCCTTCGTGCGCTCGGGGGTGGAGGATGTGGTGTTCTGCTACCTGCGCTTCCCCTCCGGCACCGTCGCGCACCTCCACCTCTCGTGGCTCGACCCCCACAAGGAGCGCCGCATCACCGTGGTGGGCTCCAAGCGTATGGCCACCTTCGACGATATGCAGATCGAGGGCAAGCTCACCGTCTACGACAAGGGCTTCGACGAGGACAGCAACTCATGGGGCGAGTACATCGCGCGCTCGGGCGACATCTTCTCGCCACGGCTCCCCAACACCGAGCCCCTGCGCCTGGAGTGCGAACACTTCGTGCAGTGCATCCGCAACGGCACAGAGCCCCGCTCAGACGGTCACAGCGGGCTGCGCGTGGTGCGCGTACTCGAGCGTTTACAGCGCTCGCTGGACGGCCTGCTCTAGCATCCCCGCCCATGCGCGTAGCCGTGGTGGACATCGGAACCAACTCCACGCGCCTGCTCATCGCCGACGTGGAGCCCTCGGGCGCGGTCAGCGACCTGCTGCGCCTCTCGCGCGTCACCCGCCTCGGGGAAAGGGTCGACTCCGGCGGCGATCTCTCTGAGGAAGCCATCGAGCGCACCCTCGCCGTGCTCAGCGACTACCGCCAGCTGATCGACGAGCACCGCTGCGAGGCCAACCTCGCGGTGCTCACCTCCGCCGTGCGCGACGCCTGCAACGGAGGCGCCTTCACCGAGCGCGTGCGCGGGGACCACCAACTCGACGCGCGCGTGCTCTCCGGCGAGGAAGAGGCCCAGCTCACCTTCCTCGGCGCGATGAGCGACCGCGAACCCTCCCCCGAGCCCACCGTGGTTCTCGACATCGGCGGCGGCTCCACCGAGTTCATCGTGGGCCACGATCACACCGCCGGCTTTCACGTCTCCCTGCAGGCGGGGGTCGTGCGCATGAGCGAGCGCCACATCCACTCCAACCCCCCCGCGCCCAAGGAGCTCCAGCAGCTCGCGCTCGATACGCGCGCGGTGTTCCTCGCGGGCCTTCCCCCCGCCGAGCGCGCCCCCGTGCGCCGGGGAATCGCGGTGGCGGGCACCGCCACCAGCGCCGCCGCGATCGATCAGGAGCTCGAGCCCTACGATCCCGAACGCGTACACGGCTACACCCTCCTCTTGGCCACCGTCGAACTGCTGCTCGCGCGCCTCGCCGACATGACCGACGAGGAGCGCCGCCACGTCGCCGGCCTGCACCCCGATCGCGCGCCCACGATCGTCGCCGGAATGATCCTGCTCGCCGAGGCGATGCACGCCTTCGAGCTCGATCGGATGGAGGTCTCAGAGCACGACATTCTCCGCGGCGGCGCCCTGCGGTTGGCGGGACTCGGCTGAGGGCCTGACACATCCCAGACGCAAGAGCCAGCCTGTGAGACGGACTCCAAGTGCACGGATTTTCCAAGTGCCGTTCCATCTGGCAAAGGATTCCGACATATGATACCTTGACGGGAGAGTAGGCGGGTGGCTGTGCCATTTTGCCTCTCTGCCGGTCCATAGACCCGAGGCGCACATGGAGAAGCCGTTACTCCGCCGTCCCGGGTCACCCTACCCCCCCGGCCCATGAGGGACGTACCCCTGCCTGTTCCTCTGGGCCACTGAGGAAGCCGCCTCCCCTGGCGGCTTCCTCGCGTTGAGGGCCGCACAAGGCTCCGAGGCGCGCAGGGGGCCGGCGCACGAGGGCACGTCGCATCCAGGCGGCGGGGCCCTGGAGAGATAGGCAAGCCCTCAGTCCGGAGCGGGGGAGTTGGACGAACTATCTACGCGAGGTTCGAGCGGCGCGGATACACCACCGCGGGGTCCGTGAGCACATTCACCAGCGCCGGCCCATCGCCCGCGAGCGCCCGCTCCAGCGCCGGCCTCAGCTCCGCGGGGCGCTCAACCAGCTCTCCTTCGCACCCCAGCGCCTGCACCACCTGGTCATAGCGGGTCCCCGGGCGCAGCTCCGCCGCCACCGAATACCCATACAGGAACTCCATCGGGTGCTTCTCCAGCGCCCAGATGCCGTTGTTGCCGATCACGCCCACCACCCCCACGCCGTGGCGCGAGAGCGTATCCCACTCCATCCCCGAGAACCCAAACGCGCCGTCGCCCAGCAGCAGCACCACCTGACGCTCGGGTCGCGCGAGCTTCGCCGCCAGCGCATAGCCCGGCCCCGCGCCGAGGCACCCAAAGGGCCCCGGGTCCAGCCAGCAGCCGGGCTCGAAGCTATCCACCACGCGCCCCGCATAGGACACGAAGTCCCCGCCATCGCCCACCACGATCGCGTCCCGATCGAGCACCTCCGCGAGCTCCGCATACAGCCGCATGGGGTGCAGCGGCGAGCGCGCATCCTCCATCTCCGCGCGCTCCCCCGCGCGCTTCTCGCTCTCGACCTCGCGCAGCTGTGAGACCCAGCGCTCGTTGCGCTTCCCTCCCGTCCCCACCGCCCCGCGCAGATCGCCGAGCGTCCGCGACAGATCCCCATAGAGCTCCGCCGCCACCTCGCGCGGGTGCGCTCGCTCGGGCTCCGCCACATCGATCGCCACGATCTCCGTCTCCGCGCCAAACGATGCGCCGAAGCCCAACCGGAAGTCCATCGGCACGCCGATCACCAGCGCCACATCGGCCCCCTGCAGCGCCGTGCTCCGCGCACGCGAGAAGAACAGCTCGTGATCCGCGGGCACGCATCCGCGCGCCAACCCATTGAGGAACGTCGGTACCCGCAACTCCTCCACCAGCTCCCTCAGCGCCTCCTCACCATGGCCCCAATAGAGATCCGTGCCGGCCATCACCACCGGGCGCTCGGCCTCGCGCAGGAGCTCCGCGGCGCGTTCCAGCGCCGCACCATCAGCGCCCACTCCCACAGCGCGACCCATCGGACTGATTGGGATCCCGCCAGACCCGGGACCCAGCCGGCTCTGCCGACCCTCTCCCTCCTCTTCATCCAGCGCCGGCTCGGCACCCTCCTCCGGCGCCTCCATGAACACATAATCCAAAGGGAAGTCCACGAAGCTCGGCCCGCCGTGCGGCGCCAATGCCACCGCGAACGCCTCATCCACGAGGCTCTGGATCTCCGCCGTGCTCTGCGCCGTCGCCGCGCTCTTGGTCACCGCTCGCACGAAGGGCACGTGATCGATCTCCTGCAGCGAGCCCATCCCCCAACGCCCCGCCGGGGCCCTTCCGCCGAGCACTACCATCGGCGAGTGGTTGGCCTGCGCCGAGGCCATCGCGCTCATCCCATTCGTCACCCCGGACCCGCCGTGAGCGCGCACGCGCCGGGTTCGCGCGTCACCTTCGCCCAGCCCTCCGCCGCGAACGCCGCCGTGGACTCGTGGCGCACATCCACGATCTCGATCCCCTCCTCGCGACAGCCATCGTAGATCGAGAAGAGGTGTCCGCCCGAGAGCGTGAACAGCCTGCTAACGCCGTTCGCCTTCAGGCGGCGCGCAATCAGGCGTCCGCCGTGGAAGCTCGTCTCCTGCTCGGTCTCCTGCGCGCCCTCCGTCGACATCGGTGGGGCGACTCTATCTGTTGCCGCGTGAACAGGACTCAAACCATGGAGGTCTCAATCCGAAGATTTTGGTGCCCGGGGTGGGACTCGAACCCACAAGCCCTCGCGGGCAATCGGTTTTAAGCCGATCGCGTATGCCGATTCCGCCACCCGGGCAGGCCCCCCGAAGTGTATGGCAGCACCCGCGCCCTCCCCACGCGCAACTTCCCCGTTGCTACGGTGTCTTTAGTACCAGAAGCACAAAAAGAAGCACCCGAAACGAGCGATTGGACCCACCGTGGAGGTCTCCGCACTAAAACCAGCTGCCCTCGCGGGCCCAAGGGGCTCGGGGCGCTCCTGCGCTTGCAGTCCGATGAGCGGCTGATCGCGCTCACGCGCCGCGGCCAGCAGGCCGCCTTCGAGGCGCTCTTCTCGCGCTACCACGCGCGCCTCTTGTCCTTCTGCCGCCACATGCTCGCCTCGCGCGAGGATGCCGAGGATGTTCTGCAGGAGGTCTTCGCCGCCGCCTTCAACGCGATCCTCGCCGACGAGCGCGAGATCAACGTGCGCCCTTGGCTATATCGCATCGCGCGCAACCGCTCGCTCAACCACCTCCGCCGCGCCTCCGCGATCGGCGTGGACTCGATGGACATCCACTACGCCGAGAACGGGATCTCCACCGGGGAGAAGGTGCTGCGCCGCGAGAGCTTCCGCCAGCTCATCGCCGACGTGCAGCAGCTCCCCGAGACGCAGCGCACGGCGCTTTTGCTGCGCGAGATCGACGCCCTCTCCTACGAGCAGATCGCGCTCGCGATGGAGACCACGGTGCCCTCGGTGAAGTCGCTGCTCGTGCGCGCGCGCATCTCGCTCGCCGAGGCCGCCGAGGCGCGCCTGCTCAGCTGCGAGGAGGTCCGCCAGCAGCTCGGCGAGGCCGCCGAGGGGCTGCTCAAGATCGAGGCTCCCGCGCGAAGACACCTGCGCGACTGCGAGAGCTGCAGGGCCTTCCGAAAGCACCTCAAGGACAACAACCACGCGCTCGCCGCGATCCTTCCCGTGGGACCGCTGCTGCTTTTCAAGAAGCTCCTCCTCACCAAGTTCGGCTCCGCCTCCGCCGGCGGCGCGCACGTCGCGGGGGCCGGGGGAGCCACCGCGGGGGTCTCCGCCGCCGGCGCCGGAGCGGGTGCTGCCGGGGGCATGAGCCTTGGCGGCCTCGCGGGCGCGGGCGCGGGTGCGCTGGCCACGAAGGCCGCCGCAACGCTCGCCGCGGCCGCGCTGGTGGCGGGTGCCGTGGAGGTCGATCACACGAGCACCCATCACCACCATCGTCCCTCTCACGCCGCCTCCACCTACGCGGCATCCAGCGCCGGAGCCGCCCGCTACGCCGCGCCGCCCGCGATCGTGCGCTCCACCGCGCAGCCTTCGAGCACCACCGCCCATCTCGCCGCCGCCGTCTCGGCCCATCGGGGACGCCGGCACGCCCTCAGGCACGCGCTGCCCGCGAGCGTCTCGGCCGCCACTACGGTCGCCTCCCCCGCGCTCCCCAAGACTCCCATCCCCGACGCCGCCGCGCCCGTCAAGCCCGCCGCCCCCGCGCCCCCCGTGACGGAGGTCACCAGCGAGAGCACCCAGCTTCCCACCTCCTCCACCACCACCGCGGCGCCCACCGCAACCGCCGAAACCCCGCAGCCCGTCGCTCCCCCGCCGCCGGTGACGAGCACGGAATCCACGAGCCCCGCCACGCCGCCGCCTCCCCGCCCCCGCGCCCGAAGGCAATGCCGGGGGAGGCGCTGAAACAGGGGAAACGGGCGGAACCCCCTCGCCCCCCGCGGAATCACCTCCGCCGGATGCCTCCGTTCAGGTTTCCACGTCGGTCACCGCCACCGCCGGCGAATAGCCTCAGTCGAAGCTGAAGGTGCGCAGCGGCTTGTAGAGGACCCCCGCCGTGGCCACCAGCAGCGGCGAGGTGACCTGCGTGCTGGCCTGGGGGGTGTGAGCATCGAGATCACGACTCCCCTGCGCGCTTCATTGCCTTCGGGAACGAGCAGCACGTCGCGGCCCCACAGCGTGCGCCCCCCCACGAGGGCGGAGTAGTAGATGTTGTAGGCGGGCATCAGATCCACCCGCGTCTTACCCTCGCCCTGCAGCTCGAATCCGGGGAGGCGCGCGGCAAGGGCGCGGATGTACCCCGCGGCATACAGCGGCTCCGCGCCGCTGAGTCCGCCCTGGTAGGGGGGGAGGATGAGCGGGGCCACCGCGAAGGAGTCCTCGACGTGCCCCGCGCGATCGCGACGCACCACTCTCACATCGCCGCCCGGAGCGGGGCTCGTGCGGTAGAGGCTCCGGTAGCTGAAGCTGAATTGGCACCGCGCCCCCATAGGAGATCTTCGCGGGGAGCAGCGTGAGCACCAGTGCCACGAGCGCCACCGCGAGCATCGCCGCAAAGGCGATCGTGAGCGCGCGCGCGCCGCGCGAGGCCTCTACCCAGCGGGGGGCGAGCAGCTGGGGGAGCGTCGGCCCGTACTCGGGCCTGAGAGGTAGCGCAGCCATCGCCTCGGAGTCTATAGCGCCGCGCGAGGCCGCACTTAAGAAAGCCTCGCGCGAGCGCCTCGTACTCCCAATCGAGAACATCGACTCGAGGTCGTGGCGCGAGAAGGCCGCGAAGGCAACCATCGTCTGCGTGCGCACCACCCCGAGAGGCGCCGATTTGGCCGGTGACCACATCGGCGAGCTGCTCGTGGTCGGGCACGCGGATGATCGCCACGAAGTCCCACTCGCCCGTCACCGAGTAGGCCTCCGCGACGCCCTCGATGTCCGCGAGCGCGCCGCCGAGGTTGGAGAGCGCGTCGCGCTCGGCTTCGATCAGCACCACCGCATTGGTCATCGTCATGGCGAGTGGCTTCTCGCCGGGCTCGAGCACCACGACCTCCCCCGCGCCGCGCCCGACTCCACATCGGCCTTGAAGGCCTGCACGTCGGTGACGATCGGCGGGAAGGTGTCGTAGTGGCAGGGGATCGTCTGCTTAGCGCCCACCAGCTTCGCGGCCTCCACCGCGTCGAAGCGATCCATCGTGTAGTGGCCGCCGATGCACATCAGCGCAACATCGATCGCATCGCGCCGGCCGGGGAGCGCGAGATCGGAGAACAGCGCGGTATCGCCGAGGTGATAGATGGTTTTGCCGGCGAAGTTCACAACGAGTCCCGCGGGGACGTTCGCGGTGCCCTTGGGGGTGGTGGAGGTGTGCCACGCGGGCACGAGACGCACCCAGCCCCAATCGAACTCCACGGTGCCGCCGATGTTGGGGTCGTGCACGTTCTCGAGCCCCCCCTCGGTGAGCTCGTTGGCGATCTCAACGACCGCCACCACATGCGCACCCGTGCGCCTGGCGATCGGCGCTGTGTCGCCGATGTGATCGATGTGCCCGTGAGTGAGCAGGATCGCATCGGCGCTCACATCCTCGGCGGCCACCGCCGCCTTGGGGTTGCCGGTGAGGAAGGGGTCGATCAGCACCGTTGTGTCGCCGTCGGTCAACTCGAAGGCCGCGTGGCCCAGAAAGCGGATCTGCATCTCGATTCACTGCTCCTTGTTGTGGTCCTTGCTCGGGTTTCGCGCGGAGACCCTGCTCGGGGTCTTTGCTCGGGTCTGCTTGGAGTCTTTACTCGGATTTTTCCTGGGGGTTCGATCAGGATCTTGAACCTATGCCATTGGCACGCTGCAACTGTAGGTCACGCAGCCCTCACGCGGCTGAGCCCGAGACCGCAGGTCAGCCCGATGAGGCCGCCCGCGACCCCCGCAGCCAGCTCACCTCGAGCAGCGCGAGCGGCAGCGCGAGCAGCACCGCCGCGAAGGCGGCGGTGCCCAGGAGGTCCTCGTAGTAGGTGCTGGCTGCGCGCGGCCTCCAGATCGGGAACCGCCCAGGCCGCGAGCAGCGCGAGGGCGCCCGCGTTGGCGCCGCTCACGAGCGGTTCGGCGTAGACGGACCTCCGCCACGAGCCCCCCACTCGCGCTTGCCCCGAAGAACAGCGCCAGCACCACCAGCGGGCCGTGGCGGCGCTCGAGCAGCCAGCCGAAGACCGCTACGGTGAGCAGCGCCGCGAACAGATACACGCGGGCCCCGAGAGAGTTGCGTAGGCGAAGGGGTAGGTGAAGAGGCGCCACCATCGCCGTGCAGGGGCCCCACGATGGGGAGGCGCGCGATGCTCACGTCGTCCCCATAGGTGAGGATCCAGCACGACGCAGCTCGCGAGCACGAGGAGCGCCGTGAGTATGTAGAGTGCGTCGGTGGCATACGGAGGGGACTCCGCGCGGATGCCCGCGATCTCACCCCGCGCGAAGGCGCCCGAGGAAGGGGGTGGGTTTGCTGGTGCGCGCGGCCTTCACGCCGCGGAGTGCTCGCGGGGCAGCTTCGGCGCGCGGCGGCGCAGACGGTGCCCGCAGTAGGGACACTCGGTGATGTAGGGGCTCACCTCGGAGCCGCACTGCTTGCACACCACGAACAAGTCGGCACCCGAGGACATCGTCGATCCATTCTAGGCGCCGAGGGAAGTGCCCTGGCGCCGGTCTGCCGTTGGCCCCGCGATAGTGCTCGGCGTGGGCGCGCGAAAGGCCCCGGCGATAGAGTCTGAGGGGTCCCCAACAAGGAAGCTGACGATGAAACTGGGCTACGACCAAAAGCTCTTCATCCTCGCCTTCGACCACCGAGGGTCCTTCCAGAAGAAGTTCTTCGGCATCGAGGGCGAACCCGACCCGAGCAGACGGCGATGATCGCCGACGCGAAGCACCTGATCTTCGAGGGCATGCTGCAGGCCGTGAACGCTGGCGCACGACGCCTCGATCACGGGCGTGCTCGTGGATGAGCAGTTCGGCTGCACCGTTCCGCGGAAGCGCGCGCGAAGGGTCTGAAGCTCGCGATGCCCGTGGAGCGCTCGGGCCAGAACATGTTCGACTTCCAGTACGGCGAGGACTTTGCTGCGCACATCGAGCGCTTCGATCCGGACTTCGCGAAGGTGCTCGTCCGCTACAACCCCGAGGGCGATGCCGCCGAAAACAGCGATCAGCTGGCAAGCTGAAGCGGCTTCGGACTGGCTGCACGCGAACGATCGCAAGTTCCTGTTCGAGCTGCTCGTGCCCGCCGAGGATGCACAGCTGCAGACCGTCGACGGCGACGGGCGTCGCTACGACGCCGAGCTGCGCCCGGAGCTGATGCGCCGCACGATCGCCGCGACGCAGGACGCCGGATCGAGGTCGATTCTGGAAGATCGAGGGCGTCGACGAGCGCTCGGACTGCGAGATGCTCGTCGCGCAGGCCCGCACGGGCGGTCGCGACGGCGTCGTGTGCGTGGTCCTCGGCCGCGGCGCCAACGACGCCAAGGTCGACCAATGGCTCGCAGCGCGGCCGCCCCGTCGATGGCTTCGTCGGCTTTGCGATCGGGCGCTCGATCTGGTGGGACCCGCTGAAGGCCTACGTCGACGGCAAGATCGACCGCGCCGCCGGCGCGCAGCAAGATCGCCGAGAACTACCTGCGCTTCGTCAAGGTCTACGAGCGCGCCGAGGCGGCGTGCCTGACGCCATGGTCGCGTGTCTGGGAAGGACGAGTTCACCGCGGGAGTGGCGTGCGAGCGCAGCGGGCGCGACAGGTGGGACGCAGCCAGACCCGCGAGCCGCCGTGGTGAGGATGCGCCAGAGCCTCGCCGAGCTGGAGCAGGCATTCGTCAAGGAGATCTCGCTCGAGCGCCGCCGCCGCGACTCGCTGCAGCGCACCGCCGAGCAGCGCACGCTCAAACGCGAGGTGCGAGCGCCGTCACAAACGCGGCTCGATGCGCTTCGCCCTGCTGGTGCTCACGCTCGTCGGGACCGCGGCGATCGTCACCGTGGTGATGTTCCGCACGCTGTACCTGCTGCTGGGCTAACGGCTGAGCAGGCGCTCGCCGAGCTCGCGTCAGCGCGTCGTCTACCTCGCGCGCGAGCCGCGCCGCGTCGCCCCCTGGTCGACCACGACGCAGATGTCCCTCGCCGTCCTTGCGCTGGATCTCGAGGTAGATCTCGGTACGGAATACCGGGATCTCCTGGGGAGCCTGGATGCCGATGCGCACCTTCTCGCCCATCACCGACAGCACCGATATCTCGACGTCATCGCCGATCATGATGCTCTGGTTGGACTTGCGCGTCAGAACCAGCATTTCGTGCACTTCCTTTTTGCCAGCGCCGGGCCTCGGCCCGCTTGCCCCCGCCGCCGAGTGTCTTAGCATAGTCTGCAGCGACGGGCGAACGCGAACCCGGTGTCCAAGACCCTCCGGGACGCCTCACGGCGCGATGCAAGCCTCCACGTCGGGCGCGATGCGCTAGTCTCCCGGACCGTCTCATGGCTCGTCGATCACTGCGCCCACATCTCAACCAAATCCGCGCCTGGGTACGGCAAGGCCGCACCGACGCCTGGGTCGCCCACCAGCTCGAGGTCACGCGTGCAGGACATCGAGCAGTTCAAGCGCCAGAACGACCTCTCAAGGGACGAGGACGCCCTGACGGGCGCGCCGGCCACGGACTATCCGAGGAGATCGACCTGCGCGCGGAGGACGACGCGCTGATCGCCGCCGAGCTCGAAGGCCGCCGAGGCCGAGGCCGAGCGCCGAGGCGGAGCCCCGCGGAGGCCGAGGCAGAACGGCGCCCGGGCGAAGAGGAGCAGAGAGCGAGAGCGACGGCGACCGGCAGGACGCACCCGTCGCGCCGCCGCAGCCGGCGCGGCGGGCGTGCACGCCGGGCGGCACGGCGCGCAAGCGGGCCCGCTGGAGGGCACGTTCGACCACGGCGAGGAGGGCTACGGGCTGTGGCTCGACCCCGCCATCCAGGACAACCCCATCTACGCCGAGCACTGGGCCGGGCACCGACCCGTCGAGGTCAGCGTCGAAGAGGAGCGCATCGTCATCCGCCGCATCGACGCCGACGAGCTACGCGTCCACTAGGCCTCGCTGAGCGCCCGGCGGCCTGCCGGCGTAGTCGGAGGCCTCGCGCAGGTAGCGCGCGAAGGCAGCGTCCACCACTACGCCCGCATCCCACGCCCAGGGGTCGTCCGGGGCGATCGCTTCATCGCGACCTGCAGGCACCATGCGGTGCCCCTGCCGTAGAGGTCGACGAGTTCCTCGCTATGGAAGCGCCCCCCAGGCGCCGGCGCAGCTCGGCCACGAGCGCCTCGGTGACGCGCTCGAACACCGCGCGCGCTCCGCCGGGGCTTCCTTGCAGGCGCCGTTCGCCCTGCTGCCACTGGTAGATCGCATTCTCGAAGCGACACGCGAGGCGAGGCTAGCAGCGGCCTGAGGGCGAGGGGCTACGGCCCTCTCAGTTGTCGGGCAGGCCGCTGATCATGTAGGGCTGCTCTCCGTGCTTATCATGCCCAGCTGGCGCGCCTCGCTTCCACGGCGCCGAGGGCGGCCCGAGGGCCGCGTGCTGGGCCAGCAGCGCATGTTTTCGCGCTCCATGCTCGGCGACCTGCGCGCTGCTGCGCTGTGCGCCTCGCGCCACGTCGAGAAGAGGGTGATGCCCGCGCTCAGGTAGAGGTAGAGCGAGGGCCATCGCAGCACGCCGAGCATCGCCACGCGCCCCACGCGGTCCCAGCGTATCGCTGCGCGCCGCGGACGCATCCTGTGCATGCGGCTGAGGCGGAGGCCATCCCTCACGCTTCGCGCCTGCCTCAGCGCCTCCCGAAACGGTCAGCCGCGAAAGACGCGAGCGCCCGGGGAACTCGGCGCCGCTCGCCGAGCTCCTCCTCGATGCGCAGCAGCTGGTTGTACTTCGCCACACGATCCGAGCGCGAGGGCGCGCCGGTCTTGATCTGGCCGCAGCCCGTGGCCACCGCGAGGTCCGCGATCGTCATGTCCTCGGTCTCGCCCGAGCGGTGGCTCATCACCGCGGTGTAGCCCGCCTCGCGGGCCATCGCGATCGCCGCCAGCGTCTCGGTGAGGGTGCCGATCTGGTTGACCTTGATGAGGATCGAGTTCGCCGACGCCCTGCTGTATGCCGCGCTGCAGGCGCGCGGTGTTGGTGACGAACAGGTCGTCCCCCACGAGCTGCACGCGCGTCGCCGAGGCGCTCGGTGAGGGTCTTCCAGCCGTCCAATCCTCCTCCGCCATGCCATCCTCGATCGAGACGATCGGGTAGCGCCCCGCGAGCTGCGCCCAGTAGTCGGCGAGCTCGGCCGCGCTGAGGGTGCGCCCCTCGTGCTCGAGCACGTAGGCGCCCTCGCTGTAGAGCTCGCTCGTGGCGGGGTCGAGCGCGATCGCGATCTCGGCGCCCGGCTCGTAGCCCGCGGCCTCGATCGCCGCCACGAGTACCCCCAGCGCCTCCTCGTTGGAGCCCAGATCGGGGGCGAAGCCGCCCTCGTCGCCCCCCGCTGTGGAGAGGCCGCGCTCGTGCAGGGTGCGCTTGAGGGCGTGGAAGACCTCCGTGCCCATGCGCAGGCACTCCGCGAACGTGGACGCCCCCAGGGCGACCACCATGAACTCCTGGAAGTCCACCCTGTTGTCGGCGTGGGCGCCACCGTTGAGCACGTTCATCATCGGCACCGGCAGCACCCGCGCGGACTCGCCGCCGAGATAGCGCCACAGCGGCACGCCCTCCTCGGCCGCGCGCGTGCGCGAAGGCAAGCGATACGCCGAGGATCGCGTTGGCGCCCAGCCGCGACTTGTTGGGGGTGCCATCGAGGGCGATCAACGCCTCGTCCAGGCGCTCCTGGTCGCCCTCGTCCAGCCGCGTGCCGCTGCGGCGATCTCGCGATTGACGTTCGCCACCGCGCGCGTCACGCCCTTGCCCGCCCACGCTCGCCGCCGTCGCGTAGCTCGGTGGCCTCGAACTCGCCCGTGGAGGCCCCCGAGGGCACCGCCGCGCGGCCGTGCGCGCCCGAGCGCAGCGCCAGCTCCACCTCGACTGTGGGGTTGCCCCGGCTGTCGAGGATCTGGCGCGCGTGGAGTCGCTCGATCTGGCTCATGAACGCACATGCCCGCCGCGGAGGACCTCCGCTCGGGGCCGAGGAGATGCTACTTCGCTGGCCGGTCGTCGCGGGCGGTGCGGTGCTCGTGTGCACCGTGCCCGTCTGCGGCGTGGCGGTGCCCGTGGGCGCGCCGTGGCGTGGTGGAGCGTCTTGGGGGCTTTGTAGCCCTTGCAGTCCTGCACCGAGTATTCCTTGCGGCATTCGGTCTTGCCCGTCCACTTCTTTTTGAATTCTTGACGAACTTCGTGAGCGCGGCCTGCTGCTGCGTGGCGGTCAGCTGCTGCTTGATCGTCGACTTGGCCTGCGCAAGCGACTGCTGGTGCGGCGCGTGACGGCTCTCACTTCGTAGATGTAGTAGCCGAAGGGGGTCTTGATTGGGCCGCTGAGGACGTTCGGCTTGGCGGCGAAGATCGCGCTGTCGAGCGCCTTCTGCTCCTCGCCCTTGCGACGCCCACGAGCACTCCGCCGTTGCTCTTGCTGGCGGGGTCGATCGACTCGCTTCTTGGCGACGCTCGCGAAGCTCTTGCCCGATTCGATTTCCTTCTTCGCGGCTTCGGCCTGCGCCTGCGTCTTGGTGAGGATGATCTTCAGGTCGCGCTTTTCCGGCGTGCCGAAGCGCTACTTGTTTTCCTTGTAATACTTTTCGATCTGCGCGTTGGTGACGTCTGCCGCGCTTTTGCGATCTTCTGCTGGATCTTCGCGAGAGCAGGTTGAGCTTCACGCGCAGCAGCAGATCGGAGACCGTCTGGCCCGATGGAGGCGAGGAATTTCTGGAATTCGGCGGCCTTGGGGAACTGCTGGGTCTTGATTTTTTCGAATTCTTCTGCACTTCCGCGTCGCTCACCTTCACGCCCTGATCGGAGGCCTCGCCGATCACCCAGTTGGCGGAGATCAAAAAGCCGAGCACCTGCTGCTTGAGCGCGTGTACTCCTGTTCGCACTGCGACTTTACTGCGCCGCCGTCGGCTTGGGCTGGCCCTTGGCCGGTTTGGGCGCTGTCGCTTGGAAGTGCGCGATGCAGGCCGTGTAGTTCGGCGGCTCGGGCACCACCGGCTTGGGCGCGGTGGCCGGCGGTCGTCGGCGCTCGAGGCGGCCGCGACCGGCAGCCAGTGTCCGAACGTTTCCTTGGTGATCGGCGTTGAGCCGACCTTCACCACGGCGTTCGACGGGAATGCCGCTGCCGCAACGAGGAGAGGGCAGGGCAAAGAAAACGGCGCCGAGCGCCGCGATGCTTCGGGGGTTCTTGAACACGACGCGGGCACTCTAGCGGAAACAGATCAAGATTTGCTAATTAGTTTCTAACGGCCCCGCATAGCCCGATCGAGGGACCCCTAGAGGCGCCTCCAGAGAATCGCTCCAGGCGCCGCGAATGGCCCGAGCAAAGGGTTAGGAGCCTTCGCGAACGACTCCCAGGAGCACATCCGCGGCGCGCACCACGGCGGGAAAACGTTCGGGGTCCTCGCCGGGGATGCGCACCGACACCTGCGAGCGCCCCGACTCATAGAGCGCCTCGGGCAGCTCTTTGCGCAGCGCCTTTGCGCGTGTGGAGTCGAGCTCGATGGGCGTCACCGCGAGGCGATCGCCGCGGATGCTCACCATCGTGGCGCCCGCCGGCCGAACTTGATGCGCGCGCGCTGCAGCGCCAACAGGTTGCCAAGCGGCTCGGGAATCGGCGCCGAAGCGATCCTCGAGCTCCTCGCGCAGGCGTTCCACATCGGCGACCTCCAGCGCCCCCGCGACGCGGCGGTGGATCTCGATCTTGGCCTGCTCGTAGGGGACGTACTCGGCGGGCACGTAGGCGTCCACGTTCACGTCCAGGCGCACCGGCTCGGGCAAGTCCTCGCCGCCCTCCTCCTCGCTGCCAGCCTCGCGCACGGCCTCGTCGAGCATCTGCATGTAGAGCTCGAAGCCGAGCGCCGCCACGTGCCCGGACTGCTCGTCGCCGAGCAGGTTCCCCGCACCGCGGATCTCCAGATCGCGCATCGCGATCTTGAAGCCCGAGCCCAGCTCGGTGTAGTCCGAGAGTGCCGCCAACCGCTGGGCCGCCTCGGGCGTGAGCGCGGCGGCCGAGTCATACAGGAGGTATGCGTAGGCGCGCTCGCGGCGCGCCCCACGCGCCCCCGTATCTGGTAGAGCTGGGCGAGGCCGAAGGTGTCGGCGTGCTCCGACGATCAGCGTGTTGGCCTGGGGGATGTCGATGCCCGACTCGATGATCGAGGTGCACACCAGCACCTCCGCGCCGCCGCGCAGGTAGTCCATCATCACCGCCTCCAATTCCCCCTCGCCCATCTGGCCGTGCGCGACCGCGAAGCTCACCCCTGGGCACAGCGCGCGCAGCCGCTCCGCGGTCTCCTCGATCGACTCCACGCGGTTGTGCATGAAGAAGGCCTGCCCGTCGCGCTCGTGCTCGCGCAGGATCGCGCGCTGACGAGCTCCTCCGTGTACTCGCCCACGTATGTCTTCACCGGCCTCCGGCCCTCGGGAGGGGTCTCGATCACGGAGATGTCGCGCAGCCCCGCGAGCGACATCTGCAGGGTCCGGGGGATCGGCGTGGCCGCATCGAGATCACATCCACCCTCAGCTTCAGCTGGCGCAAGAGCTCCTTCTGCTTTACACCGAAGCGCTGCTCCTCATCCACCACGAGAGCCCGAGGTCCTTGGCACGGACGTCGCGGGAGAGCACCCGGTGGGTGCCGATCAGGATGTCCACGCTTCCCTGTCGCGAAGCCGCTACACCGCCGCTCTGCGCGGCCGGGTGCGAAAGCTCGAGACGTGATCGAGCGTGAACGGGTAGTCGGCGAGGCGCTCGGCGAACGTGCCGTAGTGCTGCTGGGTGAGGATCGTGGTGGGCACCAGCATGAGCACCTGCTTGCCCTCGTGGCCGCCTTGAAGGCCGCCCGCAGCGCAACCTCGGTCTTGCCATAGCCCACGTCGCCGCAGATCAGCCGATCCATCGGGCGGGGGGCTTCCATGTCGGCCTTGACCCCTTCGATCGCGTCCCGCTGGTCGGGCGTCTCCGTGAACGGGAAGGCCCCCTCGAACTCGCGCTGCCAGTCGGTGTCGGGCTCAAACGCATAGCCGCGCGCCGGCGGCGCTCGGCATACAGGCCGAGCAGCTCCCCCGCAAGCTCCTGCGCGGCGCGCCGGGCGCGCGACTTCATCGTCTCCCAGCGCGTGCCCCCCAGCTTCTCAGCGGCGGTTGCGCGCCGCCCGCGCCGACGAACCGTGAGATCTTGGCGAGCTGATCGGTGGGCACGAACACGCGATCATCGCCCGGGTATTCGAGGTAGAGATAGTCGCGGGTGATATCCGCAACGGTGCGCGTCTGAAACCCGGCGAAGCGCGCCACGCCGTGGTCCTCGTGCACGACGATGTCGCCCGTGCGCAACTCCGTGAACGAGCGCAAGACGCCGCGGCGCGAGCCGCCCCGGGGCCCCGTCGGCGGCCCCGCCGAAGCGCTCGGCGCGGCGGCGACGCATCAGGCGATGCTCCGGATACACCGCGAACTTCAACGTCGGTGCGACAAAGCCCTCGCGCAACGCGGCGGCGGTGAAGCGCAGCGCGGGCCCCGAGCGCGACCTGGCGGCGCCGGCCCTCCCCGTCCCTTCCGCCGGCCCGCCACGCTGGCCTGGAGGCGTCCGAGGTTGTAGGCGGCCCGCTCCCCCTCGCCGCGGCGAGGGAATGCGACCACAGTTCTGTAGCCCGAGCGCACGAGCTTCTCCAGCTCCGGCTCGGCTTCGGCGAGCGAGCGCGCGGCGGTGTCGGCCGGCTGCGCGCGCAACTGGATCTCCTGGTCGGAGGCCAGCGCCGAGAGCCACGTCCGCGTGCGCTCGCGAGCGTCGTTTCGATGCCTCCGGGTGACATACAGATGGTGCGCATCGGCGTCTTGGAACGCCGCGCACACGTCGCTCCAGTGGTCGCGCAGCGTCGGTGCGAGCTCCTCCTCGGCGGCAACCAGCACTCCGCTCCGCGCCGAGCAGCTCCAGCAGCGCGCGGAAGCGATCCACCGGCAACAGCTCCGCCATGTCCGGGCGCTCCGGGTGCGCGGCTCCTCGCGCTCGCCCTGGGCGAGGGAGGAGTGGCCCCAGGAGGGGCCTTCGCGGGTCGCGTAGTTTTGTACTCCAGCGCAGCGATTTCTGCCAGCTCGCGGTGCTCGGCCGCCAGCTCGGCCGCCGGCGCGATCTCCACCGCACTCGCATCCCCGAGCGAGCGCTGGGTGAAGGTTGAGAACCAGCGCAGGGACTCGATCTCCTTCGTCGAAGATATCCACGCGCACCGCGCGCTCCTCCGTGGCGGGATAGATGTCCAGGAGGCCCCCGCGCATTGCGAACTGGCCGCGCTCCTCCACCTGGTCGACGCGCTCGTAGCCCGCGGCCACGAGGTCGGTGGCGCACTCCTCGAGGTCCAAGAGCTCGCCCACCGCAAGCGTGAAGGAGTGGGGGCGCAGGGCAGGGTCGGGCACCTTCTCCGACAGCGCCACCGCGCAGACCACCACGACCGGCTGGCCCTCCGCCCTTGTCGCTCGCTGGCCCGACAGCGCGTCGAGCGCCGCCACGCGCAGGCCCACGAGGTGCGGCGGGGGTGTGAGGTGGGACTCGTATGCCACCCCTCTTGAGGGGTAGTAGCGCACGGGCCGGGGCGCCAGCCACGCGCGCAGATCGGCCGCCATGTCACGCGCCGCGCGATCGTCGCCCACCACCACCAGCGTCGGGCGCGCATGCGTATCGGCGAGCGCCGCCACCGTGTAAGGGCGCAGCGCGGCCGACACGAACGCGCGTCCCCCCTCGCGCGCGAGGGCCTCGGTGCGGGCATCCTCGGCGAGCAGGCCCAGCAGCGAGCGCAGCGCCATCGGCTAGCGCTTGCTCTCATTGCCGGGGGCGAGGCGCCCGCCGACGAGTCGCCGCCCTGCGACGGTGGGCCCGCCGCGCGGTCGCCGCCCTGCACCGGTGGGCCTGCCGCGGGTCGCCGCCGCCGTCAGCACCAAGCGCTCGACCTCCGCGGCCGCCGCCTCCACCAGCTCGCGCACCCTCTCGGGGCTCGCGGAAGCGCCCCAGCACGTGTGCCGAGACGATCTCCGGGTCCGTCGACTCCGGACGCCCCACGCCCGCGCGCACGCGCCAGAACTCGCCCCCTCCCAGCTCGCGCTTGATCGACTTCAGGCCATTGTGGCCCGCGAGGCCGCCCCCCAGGCGCTTGCGCACCTCGCCGAAGGGAAGATCGATCTCATCGTGCACCACCACCACGCGCTCCAGCGGCAGCTGTAGGAGCCGCGCGCCGGGCCCACCGAGCGGCCGGCGTCGTTCATGTAGGTCTGCGGGCAGAGGACCGCCACGCGCGCGCCCCCGGCTGCTCGCCCGGCGCCGCTGCCGTGCGGCCCTCCGCGAGGCGCCCGCGAAAACGGGTCTTCGCCTTCGGCAAGTCCCAGCGCTCGGCGAGCAATTCGGCCACCACGAAGCCCACGTTATGGCGCGTACGCTCGTACTCGCTCCCGGGATTGCCCAGCCCCACCATCAGCCAGTCGATGGCCGCCGAGCGACCACCGCCGAACGCGCCGGATCTACTCCTCGGAGGCCGCCTCGCCCTCGGCTGCCTCGCCGCCCTCGCCCCACGACTTCGGTTTCGCCCTCGATCTCGTCTCGGCCTCGGTCTGCAGGCGCGGCGGGGAGAGCGTCGCGAGCACCGTCTCCTCGGGGTCGTCCAGCAGCGTCACGCCCTCGGGGGCGCTCACCGCGGAGAGCATCACCGTCTCGCCGATCTGCAGCTCGCCGATGTCATACACGATCGCCTCGGGGATCGCCGTGGGGAGCGCCTCCACGTTCAGCTCGCGCGTGATCTGCTCCAGCACGCCGCCTTCGCTCACGCCGGGCGCCGCATCGACCCCCTCCAGTTCCACCGGAACGACCGCGTGGATCGCCTTGTCGAGGCGCACGCGCAGAAGGTCCACGTGCACCGTCTCCCCGCGCACCGGATTGCGCTGGGTCTCCTTCAGCACAACCGGCGTGGCTTTGCCACCGTCGATCGAGAGTCGAGCACCGCGCCCGACTGCGCGAGCGCGAGGCGCAGCTCGCGCGCGTCCACATCGAAGCCCAGCTCCTCGGAGCCGCCGCCGTAGAGCACACCGGGCACGCGCCCGCTGCGGCGCAGGCGTCGCGCCGCGCGCGAGCCCTCCGGGGTGCGGCTTTTGACATCTAGCTGTGTCGCAGTTGAGGCCATCGGGTGGAGGACTTTAGCAATCCGCTTCGCTTTCGATCTTGGGCCCGATCGTGAGCAGCTTCAGCGAGATGCCCGTAAGGGCGTTGCCGGTGCGCCTCACGCGCACGCACTGCACCACCGGCAGCGTCCCGATCACCGTCCATGCCACGCGCGTTGTGCCGGTGGCCCCGGTGAGCGAGCCCGCCGTGGGGGAGGTCGAGCGTGAGGATCTTGATCGAGCCGGGCCGGTGCAGCTTCGCGGCGTTGGCGCGCACCGTTTCCACGCACGTAGGGTTCGCTTGGCAGCCGGAGAGCTGCGCGAGCATCTCCGGCGCGCTGCCCCGCGCCTCGGCTTGGAGCAGCGCCACGAGGTCTTCGCGTTCGAGGCTTTCCACCGAGTAGAAGCGCGCGACCTCGAAGCTGATCAACAGGAACAGCACCACGCCGAGGGCAATCAGCGCGATCAGCCAGCGGCGCCGTCCGCGGCGCACCGCCACGGTCCCCTCGGAGCCCGGCCCCGGCGCCGCGCCGCCAAACGACCCGCTGGAGGGCGCCTCGTTGAAATATGAGGCCATTTGGGCGCCTTAGAAGAGCTGGTTCTCGCCGCCGAACACTTCGCTCACCGAGTCGTCGGTGAAGATGCGGCGGATCGAGTCCGTGAGGAGCTCCGCGCAGGGGAGCACGCGGATGTTGTCCGGCCGCTCCAGCGGCACGGGAATCGTGTCGGTGACGACGATCTCCTTGAACCCCGAGGAGGCGAGGTTCGCGAAGGCATCGCCGGAGAAGACCCCGTGCGTGGCCGCCGCATACACGCGCGCGGCGCCCTCCTCCAGCACGGTCGCGCGGCCGCGGCGAGTGTTCCCGCGGTGTCGATCATGTCGTCCACGATCACCGCCGTCTTGCCGCGCACGTCGCCGATCACGTAGCCAATCTCCGCGACCTGCTGCGCGGGGCGCTCCTTGTCGAGGATCGCCAGCTCGGCGCCGATCTTCGAGGCGAACTTCTTGTTGAGCTTCACGCGCCCCGCATCGGGCGCCACCACCACGAGGTCGTGCAGGCCGAGGTCGCCGAAGTACTGCGTGAGCATGAACAGCGCCGTCATGTGATCCACCGGCTTCTGGAAGAACCCCTGGATCTGCCCCGCGTGGAGGTCCATCGTGAGCACGCGATCGGCCCCCGCGGCCTCCAGCATGCGCGCCACCAGGCGCGCGGAGATCGGCTCGCGCGGGGCCGACTTCTTGTCCTGGCGCGAGTAGCCGAACCACGGGGTGACGGCGATCACGCGGTGCGCGGAGGCGCCCACCGCGGCGTCGATCATGAACAGCAGCTCCATCAGCGAGTCGTTCGCGGTGACCCCCGTCTGGGGGTTGCCGCAGGTGGGCTGCACGATGAACACATCCGCGCCGCGAATCGAGTCGTCATAGCGGCAGTAGACCTCGCCGTTGGAGAACGTCTTGAGCGTCACCGGCCCCACGTCCACGCCAAGCTTGGCCGCGATATCGGCCGCCAGCTGCGGGTTCGCACGACCGGAGAACAGCATCAGCCGCTTGTTGTAATCAATCGGCAGGCTGCTGCCAGAGGTCTCCGTGCGCGTATCCATCGCGCTGCTCATCTTTCGGGAGTGTAGAGACTGATGGGCCCGCCCACCCCGCCGACGGGGAGCTCACTCCCTCTTGCGCCGCTCATCGAAGCCCTCGATGTTGCTCTGCCTCGCGCGCGCCACCCCCAGCGCGCCGGGGGGAACGTCCTCGACAATCACCGAGCCCGCCGCCGTCCAGGCGTCGTCGCCGACCGTTACGGGGGCAACGAACGCGGTATCCACCCCTCCGCGCACGCGCTTTCCAATCGTCGTGCGGTGCTTATTGCGCCCGTCGTAGTTGGCGGTGATCGTGCCCGCGCCGAGGTTCGAGCCCTCGCCCACGTCGGCGTCGCCGATGTAGGAGAGGTGGGGGACCTTCGCGCCCGCGCCTACATCGGAGTTCTTCACCTCCACGAAGGTGCCCACCTTCGCGCCCTCGCGCAGCACCGTTCCCGGGCGCAGGTAGGCAAACGGCCCCACCGTCACCCGCGCGTGCACGGTGGCCTGCTCGAGCCACGCCACGCGCACCCTCGACTCGGAGCCCACGTGCGAGTCGATCAGCGTGGTGTGGGGGCCCACGCTCGCGCCGGGGCCCACCGAAGAGGCGCCCTTCAGGCGTGTACCCGCCTCGATGCGCGCATCCTGGCCGATCTCCACATCGACATCGATCTCGGTGCTCGCCGGGTCCACCACCGTGACCCCCGCGAACATGTGCCGCTCGAGGATCCTGCGCTGCGCGAGCGCAGTGACCTGCGCGAGCGCCACACGATCGTTCACCCCCAGCACGAGCCCCGCATCGCTCACCACGTGCGCGGCCACTGCATGGCCGGCCTCGCGCAGCAGATCGAGCACCTGCGGGAGGTAGTACTCGCCCTGCGCGTTATCCGCCGACAGGCGCGGCAGCGCGCTGAGCAGCGCGGCGCCCTCGAAGGCGAAGATCCCCGTATTGACCTCGCGCAGCCGAAGCTCCTCGGGAGTGGCGTCGCCCGCGCGTTTGGTCTCCACCACGCGCAGCACCCTCCCGGCCTCATCGCGCACCACGCGCCCGTATCCGCTCGGATCCTCGAGCACCGCCGTGGCCATCGTCGCGGGACAACCGGATGCGGTGTGCGCGGCGAGCAGCTCGGAGATCGCCTCCGCGCTCACCAGCGGCACGTCGCCGCTGAGGATCACCACCGGCGCAGCGGGGTCGATCTCCGCGGCGGCCGCCACCACCGCGCCGCCGGTGCCGTTGGCCTCGGGCTGCACCACGAGCGCCACCTGCTCTGCGTGTTCGGGCCCCACGCCCTGCCCGAGCACCTCCTCGAGCGCGCGAGCGGGCGAGTCGACCACCACCACGCGACCCGCGCCCGCCTCCAGCGCGGCCAGCACCGGCCACAGCACCATCGGGCGCCCGCACAGCTCGTGCAGCACCTTGGGGAGAGCCGAGCGCATACGCGTGCCCTGGCCGGCGGCCAGCACTAAAACCGTGGGGGCGCTCATGGCTGCCAACTCTACTGGGGGGCAGGGACTCGAACCCCGATTCTCAGGACCAAAACCTGATGTCCTGCCATTGGACGACCCCCCAGGGTGGGCACATCCTGCCACGCGACCCCGTCGGCACGGTTACGTCGCGATAACACGTCTATCTCCTGCTTCTGCCACCATCTCTGCTCTCCCTTCCGGGGGAGTGCACCAAACGGGATGCGAGCGAGCGCGAGGCGACACCTTCACCTACGCCCACGAGGTCGTGCGGGCGCTGCATGGGGCAGCGCCTTCATTCTAGCCCTCTCGCTTGCCCCTGCCGGTGGGACCTCGGCGGCCCTCGGAGCGGCCCCGGAAGCTCCCTGCGCCTACACCGAGCTGCAGCCCAACTCCACCGACCTCGCGCTGGTCGACACAGCGACGCTCTGCCTCATCAACAGGGTGCGCGCCGCCTACCATCTGCGCGGCCTGCGCTTCAGCTGGCCGCTGCAGAACGTGGCGACCGGACAGGCCCAGGACATGGTGATCGGCGACTACTTCGGGGATCGCAGCCTCTCGGGCCGCACCCCCCTGCAGCGGATCCTCGCCACGCCCTACCCAGGTCGCGCGTGGCGGTTGTCCACAGCGCAGAACATCGGCTGGGCAACCGGCCCACTGGCCACGCCCGCGGGGATCGTGGAAGCATGGATGCACTCCCCGCCGCACCGCAGGATCATCCTCACACCCAGCTTTCGCGATATCGGCGTGGGTGCGACCCCCGCCGCCCCGAGCTCACTCTCGGAAGGGTTGGAAGGCGCGACCTACACAATCGAGTTCGGGCAGCGAATCTTCGCGGCGAAGCTCGCGAAAAAGCGCTGAGGGTTCAGCGTCGGCGCCAGGCCCTCGGTGAGCCAAGCCGAGCCTGGACCCCCTGAAGCTCAGCCGCCGGTACCGCTCTGGATACCAGCGGTGGCCGCCGCGGTCGCATCGAACACTTCCCCAGCGGGAGGCGCCACCACCGGCGGGACCACTCCGTAGCTCTTGAAGTCGATCGTCACCGACACGCTGAGGCCCGCTGCGCCGCCGCTCGCTTCCGTGGCGCTACCCGTCGGGGCGCCGGGGGCGGTGAAGGACATCTGCATACGTCGCACCCTGCTCTGCGCGTCGATCCATACATCCACCGGGATGCCGCCGGCGCCCGCGCCGAGCTTTTCGAGCGCGGCCTTCGCGGCGGCCTGCTCGCTGCTGGGGAGGCTGTCGAGCACGTGCGCGAGCTGCAGCCTCGCTTGGTAGTGGGTGGTGCTCACACCGTTCACCGTCTCGCTGCCGAGCGAGACCACCGCGCCGGAGCTGCCGCGCAGGTAGTTGAGGAACTGTGTGGGGTCGCTCTGGTTCAGCGAGGAGAGCGAGGAGGCATCTAGACCCGCAGCCGCGGCGGCCTTTGTGAGGTCGAGCTTCATCCACGTCTTGCCTTCCGGGAGCTTGCCCGCGAGGAAGGGCATGTTCATGTAGACGGTGGGGTAGAGGAACACCATTCGCACCGCACCGCTCCCTCCACCCCCGAGCGAGGCGAAGCCGGGGACGCCCGAGAGATCCATCGTCATCTCGCCCGAGCGCGCGCGCTGATCGAAGGATCCGCTGGCTGTGATCGCGTAGGTTCCCGCGGGCAGCGCCGGCGAGGAGAAGCGCATCGACATCGCGAGCGTCACACCCGACTGCTGGCTCGAGACCTCGGCGGCGCGCGCGATCGGATCGAGGGTTGCGGAGGCGCCGCAGCCGCTCACGGCTACTGTGCCCGCGATCAGGGCGCCGGCGGCGGTGAGTGCCGCCATCGCTCTTGCGAGCTTCCTTTTGCAGTTCTTCATCTTCGGTCCGCCTCAGGATCTTCTCGGCCTCCCATAGCTTGCCCTTGAGGCGTTCTTCCCAAAACTGGGCCCACGGCCGAGGGCGAACCGGGCCATCGTCCCTGCGAGCGGATGCGCCTCAAGTGCGCCGTCCCGCCGATCCGCGCGGCACGCGTCCGCCTCCTGCTCCCGCCTCGAAGGCCGGTCCAGCGGCGTGGGCGATGCCCAGCACCCGCATTGCCTTCAGCCCGAGGCTGAGCTTCTCGCGTCCATCGCTGGAGGAGACATCGAGGCCCGAAAGCTCGCGCACCCGCTCCAGGCGGTAGTAGATCGTGTGGCGGTGGGTGAAGAGGCGCTGCGCGGTGCCCGCCACGTTGCCATCGGCCTCCAGGAAGCTCGCGAGGGTGCCCACGAGATCCGTCTCATACTGCTCGTCGTAGGCCACGAGCGGCTCGACGGTCTCGGAGTAGAAGCGCTGCAGCTCCTGCGGATTCTCCGACATCGCCGAGAGCAGCAGACGGTAGGCGCCGGTGGCCTCGAACGCGAGCGCCCCCTCCTGCGCGTCGCCCTCGGCGACATTCGCCGCGAGCAGCGCCTCGGAGGCAGCGCGGGGGAGATCGGCGGGGTCGGCTGCGATGCGGGAGTAGCCCACCGCGAAGGTGAAGCCGGAGAGTCCGGCCTGCATCTCGCGCAGCACCCCTTCGGCGGCGCGCGCCGCGAGCGTCTCATCGCCGCCTGGTACGAGCAGCAGCACTTCCCCGCCCGCCGCCCCCCCGCGCTCTGAGAGCGCCGCGATGCAGTGGCTCACGACCGCCCGCGCGCCGCGCTCGGCGACGAGGCGCACACGCTTGCGCCAGCCCTCCTCCGCCGGCGCGGAGGGGCGCGCGCGGGCAACGATCATCGACGCTCCCCCCTGCACCTCCAGGGAAAGCTCGCGTGCCCGCGCCAGCAAGACCTCGCGCTCGCGCAGCTCGCCACCGAGCACCGCGCGCAGGAAGTCCGCCGCGGCGGTCTCCGAGGCGCGCTCGGGGGCGCGCACACGCTCCACCTCGGAGGCGATCATCGTCACCAGCAGGCGCCGCACCGAGGTGGAGGGCTGCGCGCGGGCGCGCATGTGCAGCGAGCCCACCCCCACATCCGCCACGCGCAGCGGGATCACCGTAACCTTCTCCCCGCCCGCGAGCAGCGAGCGCTCCTCCGCGGGCGAGCGCGCGGCAACGGCCAGCGTCGAGCCCTGCACGTCGATCACCGCGAGGCTCGCCTCCAGCGCGCGCGCGGCTGCGCGCACGACCTCCGGCAGTCCCGCGCCCGACTCCAGCGCCTCGGTGACGGCGTCGAGCGCCGCGAGGTCGGTCACCGGAGCGACCTCACCGAGCTCATCGCGTGGATCGGCTCCGCGAGGCCGGCACCGGATCGGCCCTCTCGACTCACCGTCAGCCCCAGTAGTAGACGACTACGAGCGCTCCGCCCACGCCGATGCCCACGAGCACCGCGAGCACGTACAGCGAGAGCACAGTCGCGGCAAGACGCTCCCACAGGCGCGTGTAGGAGGACCAGGCGGGCGCGAGGATCAGTCCGGCGTAGAGCGCGAAGCCCAAGACGCCCGCACAGATGGCCACCAGCTCGGAGACCTCGGAGCGGCTCATCGATGGAAAAGTCCCGGAGAACAGAGCGACACGCCCTAATTGTTACCTACGCAGGGGTCGGGCGCTCAGCGCAAGCGATCCAATGCTCACAGTGTCTCACCGGATGGGCGGCCAACGGTCGCGAAATCTGCGCCTACGGTGTGTGCGGCAAGCGGGGCGGGTATTCGGCCCTCCAGGGCTGCCACGGCTCGCTGCGCGGCCGCGAGGCCGTTCGCGCGGGCAAACACGCCCACGACCGTCGGGCCGCTGCCGCTCACAAAGGCTTGCTCGGCTCCCGCATCATGGGCTTCGAGCAAGGCTCCGCGGATGGCCGGGCACAGCGAGAGGGCCGGCGCCTGCAGATCGTTGTGCAGCAGCTGCGGGTCATGGGGGAGCGACATGCCGAGGTCCAGCGCCGTGTGCAGCGCGTGGCGTCGCTCCGCGAGGAAGGTGGACGTCTGCAGCTGCGCGAGACGATCCGCCTCCGCATACACCGCCGCTGTGCGACAGCTCCCGGGCCAGCGGGAGCACGAGCACGCCGATCGGCGCAACGGGGTCGGGGAGCTCGTCAAGCACCTCGCCCGCACCCGTGGCCAGCCAGCGGCCAGGACGGATTTGGGCCGGAACGTCGACGCCCAGATCGGCCGCCAACTCGAGCAGCAGTGGCTCATCGCCGAGACCAGACGCAGCCATCGCCAAGCGCAAGGCAGCGGCCGCGTCGGCCGAGCCGCCCGCCAAGCCCGCTGCCACCGGGATGCGCTTCTCGATGCTCAAACGCAGCGGCGGCGCCTCCCAGCCCGTCGCGGCGCGGAAAGCCGCCAGCGCGCGGGCTGCCAGGTTCTCCGCGGGAGGGCCCGAGACGCCGGGGCACAGCACCTCATCCCCATCCCCCAGCGCGCGCCCAGGTGCGGCTTGCAGTATCAGCTCATCCGCCAGCGAGATCGACTGCATCGCACTCACCAGCTCATGGCGGCCGTCCCCGCGCACCGCGCCAACAAACAGGCCCAGGTTGATCTTCGCCGGAGCCAGGGTTCGCAGGGGCAGCTCGCGGGCGGAGGTCACCCGGCGCCCAGATCGTCTGACGATCGTTTTGGAGTCGCTGCGGCCGAGGCGTCTCCAGGCGCGCCCGCATCGAGCTCCAGCGCCCGCGCAAGCGCCTTGAACTCTCCGGGCGCAAGGCGTTCTGCCCGCTCGTCGGCGGGATGGCCGAGCGCCACCAGCGCCGCGCGGATCTGCTCGCGATTGCGCTCGAAGCCGCTCAGCACGAGCGAGCGGGCCAGCGCCTTGCGGCGGTGCGCGAACGCGCCGTGCACGAGCCGGCGCACCACCGCGGAGGGCGCGGGGGCGGTGCGCTCGATCTTCACCAACACCGAGTCCACGTTGGGCACCGGGTGGAAGACGGTGCGCGGGATCTGGCGCACCACGCGCACCTCCCCCGCAAGCTGCGCGAGCACCGAAGTGACCCCGTAGGTCCCGCTGCCCGGCGCAGCTGCCATGCGCTCGCCGACCTCGCGCTGCACCATCACGAGCCACAGCCTCGCACCTGGCAGCTCCTCGATCGTGCGCAACGTCACGCCCGCCGCGATCCCGTAGGGCAGGTTCGCCACCACCTTCGTGGGCGCAGGCTCGAGCCCTGAGAGGTCGAGCCGCATCGCATCGCCCCACACCACCTTCACGTTCGCGAACGGCGCCACCGCGGCGCTGAGCGCATCGTGCAGGCGCTCGTCGATCTCCACCACATGCAGCCACGCCACACGCGGCGCCACATACGCGCTCAGTACTCCCTCGCCGCCGCCGATCTCCAACACCACATCCGTGGAGGCCAGCGCGCTCTCGCGCCCGATGACCCCGAGGATGTTGGGGTCGCGCAGGAAGTTCTGGCCCAGCTCGCGGGTGCGGCGCGAGGCGGCCCTCACCACCGAAACACGCGCGCCGCGGTGGCCTGCACCACTTCTCCCAGCTCGCTCGGCGCGACCCCCCTCAAATCCGCCACGAAGGCGAGCGTGTGGGCGACGAAGGCGGGCTCGTTCTTGAACTTGCGCACCACCTGGGGGGTGAGGTAGGGGGCGTCGGTCTCCACCAGCAGCGCCTCATCGGGCACGCGCCGCGCGGCTGCCACGAGCTCGCCCGCGCTCTTGTAGGTTACGTTGCCCGCGAAGCTGATCGCGTACCCGCGCTCCAGACACTCATCGAGCTGCGCGGGCATCGAGAAGCAGTGCATCACCACGCTCACCCCCTGCGCCTCGCGCGGCGAGCTGCGCGAGCGTCTCCTCCTCCGCCGCGCGCGCGTGGATCACGAGTGGCTTGCCCACCTCGCGCGCGAGCGCGATCTGCGCGCTGAACGCCCGCTCCTGGTCCTCGCGGGGACAGTGCTCGCGGTAGAAGTCGAGGCCCGTCTCGCCGATCGCCACGCAACGCGGGTGTGCTGCGAGCGCCTTCAGCTCCGCGAGGTCGGCCCCATCGAAGCCCTTGGCGTAGTTGGGGTGGCGTCCGATCGCCGCCACACCTGCGGGAAGTCCTCCGCGAGCGCGAGCGCCGCACGGCAGGAGACGCCATCGGTGCCCACGGTGAGCATCTTCGTGACGCCCGCCGCCACAGCGCGCTCCACGAGCTCCGCCGGCGTGCCCTCGCACTGGTCGAGGTGGGTGTGGCTGTCGATCACCCACACATCATGACGGTGATCCATCCGGCCGTGGCTCACGTAAAGGCAGTCAGGAGCACGAAGCAGTTTGAGCGTTCTCCACCACGAAGTTCCCCACCCTCAGGGCAACCCCCCACCAATAGGAGGAGCACAGTGCACGAGATGCACCACGAATCCGAGTCCGCTCAGGCGCGCCTGCAGACACTCCAGGAGGACCCCGCGGCAGCCGCGGCCACCACGCGCAAGAACTTCCTCAAGGGCGCCGCCGTGGCCGGCGCGGGCGTCGCCGGCATCGGCGCGCTCGGTCCCGTCTCGGCCTTCGCGAAGGGAAATACCCAGAGGGCGCACGGCGGGAAGAAGGGTCCGACGAAGGGCGACGTTGCGATCCTCAAGGCCGCGCAGATCGCGGAGGCGCTTGCGGTTACCACATACACCAACATCATCAACACCGCGCCCTTCTTCAAGAACCTCGCCTCCGACGATCAGGGCTACCTGAAGGCGGCGGTACAGGAGGAGATGTCTCACTTCCTGCTCGAGGAAAGCCTCACGATGAAGCCCTCGGGTTTCACCACCTTCTACTACCCGCCGAAGATGTTCGCCGACGCGCAGACCACCCTCGACATCCTCGTTACGCTCGAGGACGCCTTCATCGCCGCCTACCTCGTGGGGGTGCGCCACTTCAGCACCGCCGACCTGCGCGTGACATCCGCGCGGATCATGGGCATCGAGTCCGACCACCGCACGCTCGCGCGCGTCGTGGGACCCGGGGTGGCGGGCGCCGATGGTGGTCCGATCGAGAAGATCACCGGCATCCAGAAGAGCGCCGAGTCGGTGGACCCGCCCAACAACAACGGCTATGAGCGCACGCTCCTGTTGAGCAACATCGACCAGGCCGTCGAAGCGCTGCTGCCCTTCGCGGAAAAGAAGGCCGCGGAAAAGGCCGGCTTCGACACCTCCAAGCCCTACAAGTTCACCCCCTTCACCCCCACGCTGCCCAACCCGCTGGGTGAATTTCACTCGCTGAAGGGCTAACCAACCCGCGGGAACAATGGCTCGATCGCGGCGACCGTGGCGGGCGCCGCTGGGGCCGCTGCCCCAGTCGCAACGAGCGAGAGATCCGGTGCACCGAGTGCCTCCAGCAGGCGCTCGGTGCTCGCGGGAAGGTAGGGGTGTAGCAGCACCGTGACAATCCGCAGCCCCTCGATCAGCGTGCCAAGCACGCGATCCAGATCATTCGCGCGTGCGGGGTCTTTGGCCAGCACCCACGGCGCCTGCTCCTCCACGTAGCGGTTCAGGCGCCGCACGCGCTGCCAGATCTCATCGAGCGCGAGCGTGAGCTCCACGCTGTCGATCAGCTCGCACACACGCTCCGCGAGGCCCTCGAAGTCGCCCGCGAGCAACGGATCGAGCATAGGCCCGTCGGCCCCCTGCGGCACGACCCCCTCGCGGTAGCGCGCCACCATCGCCAGCGTGCGGCTCGCGAGGTTGCCGTAGTCGTTTGCCAGCTCGCTCTCGTAGCGCTGCTCGAAGGCGGCGGTCGAGACCGAGCCGTCCTGGCCGAAGCTCACATCGCGCAGCAGGTAGAAGCGCAGCGCGTCGGCGCCGAAGCGATCGATCACCGCGAAGGGGTCGAGCACGTTGCCGAGCGACTTGGACATCTTCTCGCCCTCCATCAGGAGATACCCGTGCACGAATACGCGCTCGGGCAGCTCCAATTCGGCGGCTATCAGCAATGCGGGCCAGTAGACGGTGTGAAAGCGCAGGATGTCCTTCGCGATCACGTGACAGCTCGCGGGCCAGAACTCGGGGGTGAGGTCCTCGCCGGGACGCGCGTAGGAGAGCGCGGAGTAGTAGTTGAGCAGCGCGTCGAACCACACATAGAAGACGTGCTCGGAATCCCACGGCACCGGCACGCCCCAGGTGAGACGGCGGCGCGTGAGCGGCACGTCGCGCAGGCCCCCCGCGATGAAGGAGAGCGCCTCGTTGAAGCGCGTGCGCGGCGCCACCCACTGCGGGCGCTCGGCGTATAACCGTTCGAGGGGCTCCTGAAAACGGGAGAGCGCGAAGAAGTAGTTCTCCTCCTCTTCGCGCTCGAGCGCGATGTGGTGAATCGGGCACAACCGCCCCTCGTCGATTTCGTTCTCCGCCTTGAAGTCGGCGCAGCGCGGGCAGTACCACCCCTCGTACACCCCCTCATAGACGAAGCCGTTCTCGCGCACCCGCGCGAGCACCTCCTGCACCTTCGCCATGTGCTGGGGGTCGGTGGTGCGGATGAAGAAGTCATTGGAGGCCCCCAGCACCGGCGCGAGCGCCTTGAAGCGCTCGGCGTTGCGATCGGCGAGCGCCTGCGGCTCGATTCCCTGCGCGTGCGCCGCGTCGGCAACCGGCTCGCCGTGCTCGTCGGTGCCGGTGAGGAAGAACACCGCCTCCCCGCGCTGGCGATGGTGGCGCGCCATCACATCCGCCGCGATCGTCGTGTACGCGTGGCCCAGGTGAGGGGCCGCGTTGACGTAGTAGATCGGGGTCGTCACGTAGAAGCTCTGAGTGCTGGAGGCCATTGGCCCCAGGCTACTGCGCGCCCGATCCCGCGGTCAGCTCCCGATACAGCTCATTCGCGCCCACGCCCGTGAGCGCCGCGACCACCTTGGCCGCCGGGCGCGCGCGGGCGCCCGCCTCCACCAGCGCGCGCAGCGCCGCCACGGCCTCCTCGCGGGCCACCTGCTGCGGTGCCGCGGCGCCCACGACGAGCACTATCTCCCCGCGCGGGGGGTGCTCGGCGTAGTGGGCCGCCAGCTCGCCCGCGCTGCCGCGGCGCACTTCCTCGTGGAGCTTCGTCAGCTCGCGGCAGACCGCCGCGGGGCGCATGGGGTCAAGGGTCGCGAGGGCCTCGAGCGTCGCCGCCAGGCGCCCCGGGGACTCGAAGGCCACGAGTGTCTCCGGGGCATCGCGCAGCACCCGTTCGAGCTCGGCGGCCTTGCGCGGGAGGAAGCCCACGAAACGGAAGCGCTCGGCAGGCAGCCCGGAGGCCACGAGCGCCGTGAGCGCCGCGCTCGGGCCGGGGAGCACCTCCACCGGCAGGTTCGCGGCGAGGGCGGCGCGCACCAGCGCGAAGCCTGGATCGGATACGAGCGGCATCCCCGCGTCGGATACGAGCGCCACGCCGAGGCCCTCGCGCATCCTCTCCACCAGCTCCTGCGCGCGCGCCGCTTCGTTGTGCTCGTGGAAGCTCACCAGCCCGCGCCCCATGATCCCGTGGCGCTCCAGGAGCACGCGCGTGCGCCGCGTGTCCTCGCACGCCACCACATCGGCGGCGCCCAGGGTCTCCAGCACCCGCAGCGTCACATCGCCCAGATTGCCGATCGGCGTGGGGCACACCACCAGCCGGCCTGCCAGCGAACTGTCGGGGCACATGGGCTCGCAACTATAGATTGGGCCGATGGCCACCCCGCGCCGCCCCCGCCTGCCGCCCCCGCCCGACACTCCGGGGGGAACGCAGCCTGCTCCCGCAAGAGGCCCGGCCGGCTCCGCTGCCGCGAAGTCGCCGCGCACCCCGACTCCGGCGCGGACGCCGCGCACGCCCGCGGTCGGGGAGGGGGGCGAGGGCAGTCCTCGATACACCGCTACCGCGCGCGGCGCGGCGGCGGTGGAGGGGGCGGTCGGGGCGCCGACGGCGGCGGCACGCTGCTCGACGCGCCCCCACCGCGAAGAGGTCCGCGCCGGCTGCCGCGCATCACCTGGCGCCGGGGGGTCCTCACCCTGCTGGCACTCGCGGTGGCGTGGGTGGCGCTCGCGCTCGTGCTGTTCCTGCTCAGCGCGGCCTTCAATCGCGCGAGCCCGCCCGGCGACGTGCAGGGCGTGCTCGACCCCGCGGGCTTCCCGCTCACATCGGCGAACAACATCCTCGTGCTCGGCTCCGATCGCCGTCCGAAGGGAAGCAAGGAACCGGGCGCGAACACCTCCGGGCCGAGCCGCTCGGACTCGATCATGCTGATCCGCGCCGGCGGCGGGCATTCCGCGCGCCTCTCGATCCCGCGCGACACGATCGTCGAAATACCAGGGCACGGCCTGCAGAAGATCAACGCCGCCTACGCCTTCGGCGGCCCCGCGCTGTCGATCTCGGTGATCAAGCGCTTTCTCGGCATCCCGATCAACCACATCGTGGAAGTGAACTTCGAAAACTTCCCCCAGCTGATCGACGCGATGGGCGGTGTGGATTACAGCGGCGGCTGCATGATCTCCGAACTCGACGGCGGCTCCGCGCGCGGCGGCTACACGCTGCGCCTCACGCCCGGAACCCACCACCTCAACGGCAAGCAGGCGCTCGCGCTCGCACGCACGCGCGAGAACCGCTGCGCACCCAACGAAACGGACCTCAACCGCGAGCGCCACCAGCAGGCGCTCTTCCAGGACATGAAGAGCCGCCTGATGAGCCCCTCGAGCTTCCTGCGCCTGCCCTGGATCGCCTGGTCCGCGCCGCCCGCGATCGTCTCAGACATGAGCGGCCCGGCGCTGCTGGGCCTCTTCGCGGCGCTGGGCACCAGCGGCACGCCCCCGACCCGCATCCTGGCGCCCTCCGGAACCGTGACGCTCCCCAACGGCGAGGTCGGGCTCAGCGTCTCCGAAGCCGAGCGAAGGGCCGCCGCCGCGCGCTTTGAGGCGGGCTGAGGACCGCGCCACGAAACCGCTCTTCGGGAGGGCGGTGACTCAGTGTGGTGTGGTTTGTACGCGGATGGCCTGCTCGACCTGTTCCCCGCGCTGGGTGAGACGCCACGCGTTGGGGGCTCCCTTGATGGGGCCGGCGCCGGTGTTCTCGATCAGGCCGAGGTGCTCAAGACGGGCGAGGAGCTTCGAGACCTGCCCCTGGTCACTGATCCCTGCGCCCGAGGCGATCTTACGATTGCTCGCATCGGGGGACGCGGCGATGCCCATGAGCACGCGCACGGTGCGGTAGGTGATTCGCATCTCCAGCCCATCCAACGGGTCGCGGGGGGTGGCGCTGGTTTTTTTTTAGGAGAGGGGGGGCCGGTTTGTGCAGTTCCTTCTGCGCTGCCGCACCCCCGAGATAGGGAAGGACGATCACGCTCATCAACTCCCCCAACAAATCCGTAAGCGAGCCGGCTCGCCGCTGGTCCAAGAGACGCGTATGGATCACTGACAGCACAGCGCCCACAACCCCCTCACCCGTCAGGGGCGGAGGCTGCGTGGCACGACGCGGAACATCCCCACGACCCTCATCCACCGCCGATACGAGCGCACGCAGCACGACCGCACGACGCTCCAACGCCCTGGGGCCCGCCGCGAGAGACTCCACCACACACATCCGCGCCAAGAACGGCTCCTCATCGAGCCACACGAGCGCCGCCCACAATCCCGCACGGATCCGCTCACGCCACGAACCCGGCCGCTCGTACGCCTCCAGCACCAACGCCGAAACATGGCCGATGGCATCCTCAAACGCAGCGAGGAAACACTCCTCCCGATCCGCGAACAGGTCGTAGAACGTCCTGCGCGACACCCCCGCACGCGAAACGACATGCGCAACCGTCACAGCACCCGCACCACGCTCAGACGCAACCTCCGCCATCCCCGCGAGGATCCGCATCCGCTGAATCTCACTGACATGCTCGCGCGGCAAACCATCCACCTGCTGGATGACCGCCTCGCGCGGTGGCGCCTTTTCAGCCGGGAGGGCTTCCTTGTGCGAGGTGCCTCCACCGGGGCGCCTCGGCGCCCCGGCCTTCGCGTTACGCGGTGACACGAGAACAGCCACCCCTACCCCTTCTTCTTACCCTTGCTCTTGCGCTTGGACTTCGCGTGCTTAGCCTTCTTCTTTGGCTTGGCCTTCCCACAACCCGTGACGGCGATCTTCGTGCTCTGCTTGATCTGCGCGCCGTTCTGCCCCGTCAGCGTCGTGGGCATCACCAGGCTCGTACCGCACAGACTCCCCTTCGCCTTCGCCGGCAGAACCGCCGTGAGGCCGGAGTGGGGGCCCTCGGGGAGCTTCAGCTCGAACGTGTCGATCGGCGCATCCGGGATCGAGGCGAATGTGCTGCTTGTCACGCCGTGCTTGATGTCGATGCTCCCCGTCAGATCCAGCGTGACGCCTTCGCCCTGCAGGATCACCACGAGGTCCGGGAACGCCGCACCACCATGCGACACCAGATACGCCGGGCCCGACACCACACTCGACAGAATCGGTGTCGTCGCGGTCGCTGTCCCGATGTTCGACCCGCCGGGGCAGCTTGCCGGGTTCGCGGCGAACGTCGCCTGCGGACAGGCCTGCTGGATCGTCGTCAGCCGGGACGGGAGCTGCTTGGGGAGACTCACCGCGACCCTCGCGAGATTCGCCTGCCCGTTGCCCGACGTGACCCTCACGTCGAGGCTCGCGCCCTGCTTCTTACTCGTCTTCGCCTGGGTTGAGACCTTGAACGTGGGCTTGAATGGCAGGCTCGCACAGTTCGTGACCTGGAAGGGCACCGTGTCTGTAGCGCTCCCGCCCTGTACTCCCGTGAGAGTCCCTGTGGCGTTCAGCTGGTTGCAGCTGGTGGGGTTGAACATGAACCCTGGCCTGTCGACCGTGACGTTGATGTGCTTGACCTGCAGCGGGATGCCTTCCAGGATCGTCGGGAACGGGTCACTGAGGACCGTGATCTGCGCTGTGTGCGGATCCACTTCGATTCTCGCGCGCACCACCACACAGTCACACGGCCCCGACCCCAGGTCAAACGGGCCGGCCTTCGCCGGCACCGCGATCGACAGGCCGAACGGTGCGCCGTGGTAAGGGCCGGTGACGAACACCTGGCCACCGGTGATCGTGAACGGGTCACTCCCAACCCCCGCGCTCACCGTCGTATGACCCAACAGACTATCCGCGCCACACGTCCCCAGCGCTGCTTGTGGTTCGGGGCACTGCTTCACCGACGCCAAGGACCCCAGCAACCCCGGAGGCAGATGCAGCTGCAACCCACTAAACGCCTGTTCGCTGTCCTGGCGGCCCATCGTGACCGTAAACGGCGTAAACGCACCCGCCTGGATATTCGTGCTGCCCGCCGTCAACGACGCCGCGAACGGCAACACACCACCAGGACACGCACCGCCACCCAGGCCACTATCGACCTGGAAACCTGAAGACGTATCCACGGGTGCGGTTTCAGACCACGGGTCGAACACCGCGCTGGTCGTATACGTCCCGCATGTTGCGGGGGTCGCCAACGGTGCCCTGGAGCCACCGAAAAAGTGCAGCTTGATGTTTTCGATCGGGGCCTGCGGGAGATTCTGGAACGTCGTCGTCAGCCGACCCGTCACGGGGTCCAGGCTGATATCCCCTGCGACCTTCGCGCTGACACCCGACACGGGGTCTTCAGCGACCAGATACACCGCCAGCAGCGACCCGAACGGGTTCGCATGTGGCGCCGCCAGATAGATCGACCCAGTCAGCGGGTTCGCGATCAGCGGGACCTCTACTTCTTCGATGGTGCCGATCTTCGAGCCATCCGGGCACCCAGCCGGTCCAGCGGTGAAGTGCGCTGTGCCGTTTTCGGTGCCGGTATACCCGACCTGGGCCTCAGAGCACGCTTCCAAACCATCCGCCGAGGACGGGTTGACCTGCACACCCGCGGGTAGCGCGACCGCTACGTTCTTCACCGCGGACTCCGCGAGCCCTTCAGGAGTACTCCCCGTGTCCTGCGGAACATGCACCGTCGCGGTCAGCCCCGTCGGGGTGCTCGCCGCGCTCGTATCCGGCGCCACACTGATCGACGGCGTGAACGGAAGCTGATCACAACCCGTCAACCCGACCGTCCGCCCGAGACCGTCCGTGAGCGCAGATTCCCCAGGGACGAGCTGCAACCCGTGCGGGTCGGCCTTGGTCGACCATGAGTCGCCTTCCAGTGTCGCGGTGAACGGCAGTGCACACGATGTGGGGAGCGTCAACAACGGCAGTGAGGCGCTCTGGTTGAGTAGCTGGCACGGCGGGGCATTGCCGGCTTCCACGTAGTATTCGGCTGCGACGCAGCCCCAGCCGCGTGACTGGTCGTGGCGGGGGTCCCCTGGGGCACCCAGAACGTGGCCTGGATGAACATGGGGTTGGCGAGCTCGGTGATGTTGCTCGCGCCGATCGTGACCCCGTAATCCCCGCCGCTGCGCACGGAGGTATCGAACGTCACCGCCGAGTTGGCCACCGTGAACCCGAAGCGTGCGGGCTCGCCGCGCGCGGGCACGAGGTTGAACAACGGGGCAGGCTTCGTCGTGACCTTCAGGTTCTCGGGTTCGTCGAACGTGAGAACCACGACCCCGACGGCGGTGTCCTCGGGGCAACTGTTGACGCCGCCTTCATTGGCGGCCCCGAAGTCCTGTTCGCTGCACTGCGGGACGAGCGTCGCGTTACCGACCAGCCCCGCGGGAAGCTCGAGCCCCAAGTCCTTGGACAACGCCGGGGGCTGCGCCGGGTCAGCGGTCTGGTTCAACGCGATCGTGCTCGTCAACTGAAACGGGTGCGAACCCGCACGCGTGTCCAGCGCACCGCCCTCTTCTTCGGGAGTCAGCCCGACATCTTCTGCACCAAAGGGCACCCCGCCGGCACCGACCGCCAACGGCTGCGTCGACGACGCAACGGGTGCTCCCCCGCCACTCATTTCCACCCGGTTACCCCCGGATACCGCGCCGGTGGCTACCTTTACCGCGATCCGCATTTCGAGCATTTCATAGGGCGCCACCACCGGCAGGAATTCCGGGTAGGTGCACTGCACCCGACCCGGCTGCACTTCACACACATGCAACAGCGCCTGGAAATCCAGGGCGGTGCCATAGCGCCACGACACGAACTGCACGCTCTGCGCCGCCACACCCGCCGGGAGCGTATCCGTGAGCGTCACGACACCAGAGGACGCGCCGTCACCGACGTTCACGGTGCGCGCGAAGACCGTGCCTTCGCCACCCGCCGCCAGCACCGCCGGCCGCACGCTGGAGGACACCTGCCACCACGCCCCCGCCGCGAACACCGGCCCCGCCAGCACCAGGCCCACCAGCAGCACCGTCGCGAACACAACCCCGAGCACACTCTTTCTGATCGATCCCATACAGATCACCTGCTCCCCTTCTTCGTCGTGACCCCACTACGGGACCGCTTCGCCCTTACACCAGCCCGGTAGGCCCTGCGCGCCTGCGCTTCACACGTCGCCCGCTTGCGCCTCGGCTTCGCTCTGCACTTACGCAACGCCGCCGCGCGCTTCTGCGCCAACGTCAACACCTTCTTCTTTACCACCGGCCTAGCCACACTCGGCGGCGTGAGGTTCCCCGCACCGGAGAACGTCGCGCTCGGCGGCGCACCAAACACACCCGGCTGCGACGCCGGCGCCGCCCGGCACGAATCCGCCGTTGTACACGGCGGCGGCGTTGCCGACCCGCCCGCCAGACACGGCGAGGCGGCAGTGCACACATGCGCGTCATACACATCAAGCGCACCATCCACATCCTGCGGCGCCAGCTGCGCGGCCGTCAAGAAGAACACATCGTCCCCCGATTCGCTCGCGTCGAGGAACGCCGATTCTTCACCGGAGGTTCCCGAGGAGACCAGATTCACACAACCAGCCGACCCCGGGCTGTACGCGGAGGACCCCACAGCACACGTATCACTCGCGGGCGCTCCTTCGCCCTTCGGGGGCTCGTACTCATACACATCCATTTTGCCGTTCGCGTCGCCCGGCACCAGCGCATCCGGGCTATTGAAGAACAACCGGCCACCGTTCGACAGGTAACGCGACCGGTACAACGACTCGGTAACAGTCGCGTTCGTCCAGCCCGGGAGCGACCCCGCTAGCCAATGATCACTCCAAATCCCGATATGATCCACCAGCAGCCTCGGGGTTTCCCCGGAGTCGAACACGCCCGAGGGCCGCGCACCCGACGGGTCACACGACGCACACACCAGCCGGCCCGTCACCACATCGTAAAGGAACACCTCGACATCTGGCTGCCCACTGTGCGCATCCATATTGTTATAGCCCGTCAGGCTCTGCTGCGACATAAACGCCAAATACCGCCCATCCGGCGACACACCTGCGGTAAGACGCTGGATGAACTGACTTCCGCCAGCTTGCCAATCCTGGTGATCATTGCCCGAGAAGCGCGCTACGAACTTCGCCGCACCCACAATCGTGTCATACACGTAAAGGTTGCACTCACCACCGGCTTGTTCTGGTATGCAGTTCCCTGAGGTTGCGCCGGCAGCAAGCACGCCATCAGCGACAAAGTAAACGTACCTGCCGTCTTCACCCGCGCCGATCACCTGACCCAGCACATCAGCGGTTTCCCCGGCGTTGTGATCGACCGTCAGATCCCTCAACCGGCACGCCAGCTTCCCCGCCGCTTCACCAATGACACACATATAGAGATCGCCATTTTCACCACCACCGCCGCTTTCATGTGAGCCAGCGGTTGAGTCCATCGTCAAGCGGCTCGCATCCATGAAGAACACCTTCGACCCATCGCTGCTCGCTGTCGCAAACACCGGATGGCTGGCACCACCACGCGCGCCCGCTTCGACAGCATCCAACTGCACCGTTTCACCCCTACCTACATCGCGCAGATAGAGACCGCCCACCTGAGTCTGCCAGACAACACGCGACCCATCATCGGAGACAGCGTGCCTGACATTAGACCCGCCCGTTGCTCCAAAACCAAGTATCGCGACCTCTCCTTCTTCGGTCGCCGCCTTACCATTCGGCAGAACGCTCACGGGCCGCAGCGAACCACCCACCCACTCATACAGGTTCTCCAAGCTCTGGTTGGCTGGAGCAGCGACACTTTCCGTCAACGGCGGCGAGGCGGAGAGAATCACGTGACTCAAATCAGGCGTAGCGCCCTGGAATTCAACGTCCCCTGCTACTGGGCGAGTAGGAATGTTTGTGTTCTCTCCTCCTAACTGGCCGAACTTGGTGCCCGGAGGGACATTCGTGGCCGTCACCAGCGGCGTATCTTCACCATTCGCCGCGTGCAGGTAGGGCGTCCTTTCCGTCGCCTGCGGCGACAGCAGCGTATCACCAGTCGGCTCAAGCAAGCCAACCGACAGATCGGGCGAAAACACCCGATACTCAGAGATTTCACCGCGGACGAAAACTCCATTCAACGTTTCATGTGGCGTCGCGATATCCACCGAGGACCAGCCGGCCGCCGTCCGCGTCGCAAATATCTGCGAGAGGGCAATATTGTGGTTGCCCTGTGGGTCGGCGTCGATCGGGCCCTGCGCCGCGTACGTGATCGCGCTGCCGTCCGCCGCGGCCTGGATCTCCGCTCCATTACCCACGCTGCCACCGATCGGTTCTAGCAGGAAGCCCCGCTTCTGCGGCGGAGAGACCATCTCCCACGCGCGGTTGTCTGCCAACACCGGCACCTGACCATCCTGAGTCGTGAGCGTACGGTCAGGCCCTTCGACCATCTTCCCGGGCGCGTTATAGGAGTTGTACGCCACGACCCGGTAGTGGTAGGTCGTGCTCGGCGAGAGGCCCTCCACCAACGCGCTGACCGGAACATCGCTCGTACCACTCCCCACATCCCCATCAGGGACAGGAACGCTGCTTCCGTACACTGTGCTGGTCCCGTACTCCAAGCGGTACTTGGTGTCCTGGCCCAGCGGGTTGAGTTGCGCTGTGAACGTCGCGCTGTTGGATGTCACTCCCGTGGCGGACTCGCTGTCGATCAGCACCGGCGGGAGCGTCGTGAACGTCATGTCTTCGCCAAAGGTCGTGCCCGCCGAGTTGCTCGCCACCACCCGGTAGTGGTAGACGGTACCCGGCTGCAACCCAGCCAGGGGCACGCTCACCGGTTCCTCTTCGAACCCGGTGGCGACGAGGACCGCCGACGTGGTACTGGACCCGTAGGACACGCTCGTGCCGTACTCCACGTGGTAGGAGGTTTCGTGACCCTCCGCGTTGAGGGTCGCCGCGACCCCGGCTGTCGTAGGCTGCAGTTCACCTGCTGACTGCACGATCACGAGCGGGCCCGGCGGCGGCGGGCTCACCACACGCACACTGCTTAGGTTCACGACGTAAAGCTTGTTGATCCCTTCGGCGAATGCGATGCCCAGCCGGCCGCATTCACCGAGTGAGTCAAAACTCGCCAGCTCGTTACCCGCCGCGTCGAACTCAAGGATATGACCTGGGCCTTCATGGCCGTCCGCGACGAACAGTTCACCGGACGCACCCAGCGCGAGAACGCCACGCGCGAAATAATCCGGTTCATACGGCGCGTCGCGTGGCGTGCCCTGTTCAACACCAGCGCTGTTATACAGGCGTACACCCGGCAGTTCAGTACCCGCGGCATATACATCGCCGCCAGCATCGACCGCGACAGCGCGTACGCTCCCGATCCCTGCAAGCGGGATCTGTTCCGCCAGCACACCTCCGGGGCTGAACACCTCGACCCGGTTGACGTCACCCACATACACGTTCCCCGCGGCACCCACCGCGACACTGCCCCCTTCAGCGAAATTGAACTGGCCGGGACCCGCCCCCTGCGTCCCGAACGACAGCAGGAAGTTCCCAGCCGCATCGAACTTCTCCACCCGCGAATTACGCGAGTCCACGACATACACATCACCATGCGAAGCACTCAAGAGATCGTTGTCGATCGCCACACCATCCGGCTGTTGGAACTGACCCGCACCCGCGCCCCCGAGGCCCGCGAAGCAGTTAGTCGTACACGTCTGTAGAGCTTCCGTATGCCCATCAGCCACACTCCAACCCCACGCCAACAGAAAGTTCCCAGCCGCATCGAACTTCTCCACCCGATTGCTTTCTTCATCCACGACATACACGTCGCCGCTTTCCTGGTCCACCGCAATCCCCCTCGGAAAGGCGAACTGACCAGCTTCTTCGCCCGCTGAGCCGAACCCACTCGGGGCGGCCAGCGCCACCCCGCCCGGCGCCAGCACGCACGCCATCCCAGCCAGCACAACACCCAGCAAGCGCCTGAAACCCCTCATCGAACCATCCCCTCCTCGAACAAAGAGGGGCACGCCCCTCGCCAAGATGACAAAGAACGCAAGAACAACAACGCGCATAACGCGCGCGAGAGACCAACCCCGCCCCTACGACCGGAGCGAGCCGCCGCAAACCGGCGGCGAGAGACCCTAGAAGCTAACGATCCGGGCCAAGAGAGAGAGAGAGAGAGAGAGATGCTTCAGCGATGCTGGAGCATCTAGTTACGGCCCCCATTGGGGCCGTAAGACCATTGGCCGCGCTCTGCGCGGTGAAAACAAGATCACTCATCTCATACATCCCTCATAAAGCGATCGAAATCCCTCTCCAACTCCCATACGGTCCCTAGGATCCCGCAGCAACGCGGGGGAACCCAAACCCGACCTATCTTTGCCGCCACGACCTGACAGGAGGTAGCGACAGGAGTACTATAGGCACAAGTGAAGGCTCTTGTCAAGTCCCTTGGCGATAAGGGCCTCTCTCGCTACGCAACCTCCCCCACTTCGCACGCTCGCAGGCCCCCTTGCGGGGCCTCTCCCCTTCTCAGGCCCGCGTGAACTCCTCCACCAGCGCCTCGTACGTCCTCCGCAGCCCCGTCTCCAGGTCGACCTCCGCGCGCCAGTTCAGCTCGCGCTCCGCGAGCGAGGGGTCGAGGCAGCTGTCCTGCAGCTCTCCCGCGCGCAGATCCGCCAGCTCGGGCTGCAGATCGCTGCCCGCTGCGCGGGCCAGGCCCTCCCACACTGTCCTCACGTCCGCAGCCACGCCCGTGGCGATGTTGTAGGTCCCCCGGTGGCCCCTTGCTGCCAGCAGCGCGCGCACCACATCGCCCACGTATACGTAATCGCGCGTCGGCTTTCCCTGCCCGTACAGCTTCGGCGGGCTGCCCACGTGCAGCCGGTGGCTGAAGATCGCCACCACTCCCGCCTCGCCGTGCGGGCTCTGGCGCGGGCCATACACGTTGCCCAGGCGACACACCGCGTGGGGCGTCCCCGAGGACAGCGACCACGTGTTCACATACGCCTCGCCCGCCCACTTCGACGCCCCGTAGGGGGACAGCGGCGCGGGGATCCGGGTCTCGGGCGTCGGGCGCGGCGCCTCATCGCCATACAGCGCGCCTCCCGTCGAGGTGAACACCACCGGGATTCCTCGCGCGCTCGCCACGTCCACCACGTTCAGCGTGCCCAGCACGTTCACTTCGCAATCGCGCCTCGGGTTCTCCACCGACACCACCACGCTCGACTGCGCCGCCAGGTGGTAGATCGCCGCCGGCTTCACCTCCTCGATCGCCGCCTCCAGGCGCTTGCGATCGACGATGTCCAGCTCCAGCAGGCGCGCCTTCGGGTTCACGCGCTTGGCGTCGCCCGAGGACAGATCGTCGATCACCGTCACCTCGCTCCCCCCCTTCAGCAGGGCATCCACGAGGTGCGAGCCGATGAAGCCCGCCCCACCCGTCACTATCGCGCGATCAGCCATCGCGCGCCACCCTAGCTCACGGCGTGCTCGTACGCCGCCAGGCGCTGCTCGATCGCCCGCACCGAGCCCTCGATGCGTTCCAGCACCCGTTCGCGCTCCGGATCCGCGCCGCCCAGCATGTAGCGCTGCAATGTCGCAAGGATCCTCCTCGTGATCGCCATCGCGCGGCGCTCGGCCTCCTCGTCGAGCTCGCCCACGTCGTGCATCTCGCCGATCGTTCGCAGCGCCGGCGCGATCGCCTCCGCGTGTATCGTCTCCGGCGCCATCCCATCCTCGATCGCCTGCGCCACCACGCCCTCCGCGCTCTCCGCATCCCCGCGTTCCAGCGCCCGCGTGTAGGTCTCGCGTACTTCCGCCAGCAGCGCCTGCGGGTTCGCTTTGATCTGCGCCCGCGCATCCGGGCCGCTGCGGCCCAGCACTTCCATGAACGCATCCAGCAGCACCGGGTCGAAGTGCCTCCCGCGCTGCTCCATCATCATCTCCACCGCCTCCTCCACCGTGAACGCCTTGCGGTACACCCGATCGCTCGTCAGCGCATCGAACACATCCGCCACCGCCACGATCCGCCCCTCCATCGGGATCGACTCCCCTTCCAGGCCGCGCGGGTAGCCGCTGCCATCCCACTTCTCGTGGTGGCTCAGCGCGATCGTCGCCGCCAGATCGAGGATCGAGGAGGAGCTGCCGCGCAGCAGGCGGTGGCCCTCCTCCGCGTGCGTCTCCACGATCGCGCGCTCATCGGCCGTCAGGCGCCCCGGCTTGAGCAGGATCGCATCGGGGATCGCCACCTTGCCCACATCGTGCAGCGGCGCCGCGTGGCTCATGCGCGCGCACCACTCGCTCTCCATCCCCACCTGCACCGCCAGCAGCGTCGAGAAGCGCCCGATGCGCTCGATGTGCGCGCCCGTGTCCTCGTCGCGAAACTCAACCGCCATCGACAGGCGCCGCACCGTCTCGGCCTGCGCGATCTCCAGCTCAGAGAGAGCGCGCCGCAGCTCGTGCGAGCGGTTCTCGATCTCGCGCTCGAGCTCCTTGTGGCGGGAGGCTCCCACGCGCCACCCCAGCCCCCCCGCGCAGGCGGCGAGGGCCAGTCCGCACAGGGCACCTGGCAGAGTAAGAACGGCGTGGATTACCTCGTGCACGGGCGATTGGGCTCCTTGTTCATACTGTTCGGTGCTTTCCGTAAAAGACTTGAGCCATGCACCCGCCCGCGCGGGTGGTGGACGGATATACGAGCGGGATAGCTACTGAAAGGTACGAATGCGCACGTCCGGGCACGTAAGTATTGTTCGCGCTCAATGGGTCTTCGCCTTCCATCTATTCCAGCGCTCGCGCTCATCGGCGCGCTCGCCATCGCCGGCTGCGGCAGCTCCGGCGGGAGCTCCGAAAACGGGGTCGCTTCCAAGTCGCCCAACGAAATCGTGAGCGCCAGCAAGGCCGCCGCCACGAGCGCCTCCGCCGTCCACGTCTCCGGCTCGATCGTCAGCGAAGGCGCCCCCATCACGCTCGACCTCAGCCTCGTCGAAGGCAAGGGCGGCAAGGGCCGCATCTCCGAGAATGGCCTCAGCTTCGAACTCGTGCAGGTCGGCGGCAACGTCTACATCAGCGGCAGCGCCGAGTTCTACAAGCACTTCGCCGGCTCAGCCGCCGCCCAGCTGCTCCAGGGCAAGTGGCTCAAGGCCTCCTCCTCCAGCGGCAGCCTCGCCTCGATCGCCTCGCTCACCAACCTTCACAAGCTGCTCGAAGCCGCCCTCGCCAAGCCCGGCGCCTCGCTCTCCAAAGGCTCCACCACCACCATCGAAGGCCAGAAGGCGATCCCCGTCACCGACACCAAGCTCGGCGGCTCGCTCTACGTCGCCACCACCGGCCAGCCCTACCCCATCCAGATCTCCAAGACCGGCTCCGGCGGCGGCAAGATCGTCTTCAGCGAATGGAACAAGCCGGTTGCGCTCACCGCACCCTCGCCCGCCGTGGACATCAGCCAGCTGCAGGCTGGGCACTGATCCACAGGCCCCGCTAGGGGTGGCCCAGGGCTGGGTTCGTCGGCTACAAACTCAGCGCTACATACTTCGTCTCGAGGTACTCGCCGATCCCCTCGAAGCCGCCCTCGCGGCCGTAACCCGACTGCTTCACTCCCCCGAAGGGCGCCGCGGGGTTTGAGACGAGGCCCTGGTTGAGGCCCACCATCCCCGTCTCGATGCCCTCCGCCATGCGGAAGGCGCGTTCGAGGTCGCGCGTATAGAGGTACGCCACGAGGCCATACTCCGTGCGGTTCGCCGCAGCGAGGGCCTCCTCCTCGCTCGCGAAGCTCGCCACCGGGGCCACCGGCCCGAAGATCTCCTCGCCCAGCGCGCGTGCCCCCTCGGGCACATCCGCGAGCACCGTCGGCGCGTAGAAGTAGCCCGGGCCATCCAGCGCCTCCCCGCCCAGGAGCACGCGCGCCCCGCGCCCCACCGCGTCGCCCACGAGCTCGGACACCTTCTCGCGCTGCTTGGCATCGATCAGCGGCCCCACATCGGTATCGGGCTCGCTGCCGCGGCCCACCCGCATCGCGCGCAGGCGCTCAGCCAACCGCTGTGCGAACTCCTCCGCCACCGACTCGTGCACGTGGAAGCGGTTCGCCGCCGTGCACGCCTCGCCCACATTGCGCATCTTCGCCACCACCGCGCCCTCAACGGCCGCGTCGAGGTCCGCGTCCGCGAACACCAAGAACGGCGCATTGCCCCCCAGCTCCATCGACACCCGCAGGATCTGCGACGCCGACTGCTCGATCAGGCTGCGCCCCACCTCCGTTGAGCCCGTAAACGACAGCTTGCGCGTACGCGCATCCTTCAACAGTGGCCCTATCACTTCGCCCGAGCGCCGTGAGGTGATCACGTTGAGCACGCCCCCCGGCAGCCCCGCCCGCTCGAGAATCTGCGCGAGCGCCAGCATCGACAAGGGGGTCTGCTGCGCAGGCTTCACCACCACCGTGCAACCGGCGGCGAGCGCCGGGGCGATCTTGCGCGTGCCCATCGCCGTGGGGAAGTTCCACGGCGTCACGAACACGCACGGCCCCACCGGCTGGCGCATCGTCAGGATCCTCCCCTTGCCCGTCGTGTTCGTCATGTAGCGGCCATGGATCCGCACCGCCTCCTCGGAGAACCAGCGAAAGAACTCCGCCGCGTAGGCGATCTCCCCGCGCGACTCCGCCACCGACTTGCCCATCTCCAGCGTCATCAGCAGCGCCAGCTCATCCGCGCGCTCGCTCAGCTCCTCATACGCGCGGCGCAGGATCTCCCCGCGCTCGCGCGGGGGGTGCGCCGCCCACTCGAACTGACGCTCGCCCGCCGCGCCCAAAGCCGCCAGCGCATCCTCAGCGGTCGCATCGGCGATCTCCACGAGGCTCTCGCCGGTCGAGGGGTCCTCCACCGGGAAGGTTGCGCCCGCGCCCGCCGCACGCCACTCGCCGGCGATGTAGAGCTCCTTGGGAACCGCATCGAGGACCGCCTGCTCGCCCGCCCTGCTCGCCGTTGCCATGCTCGCTCCTTTGCTTGGGAGTGAAGAGGGCCGGCCCGCCGACCTCTCTCTCGCCTCCGCTTATGGGTGGCTCCGCGGCGGTCGATCCATTCCTGTCCCGTCCTGCAAGACCACGACCGGCGCGCGACTGCTTGCGTATGTTGCCCGACACTGGAGGCGTACCCCGAATGAGGCCAACCTACCACCGCGCATTCGTGCTCACGGCCCTCGCGACCCTTTCGCTGGCCGCGCCCTCGCTGGCCGCGCGCGCGCCCGCCGCGACGCTCATCATCCGCGGCGCCGGCGACGGCCACGGCGTCGGCATGAGCCAGGACGGCGCGCTCGGGTTCGCCCAGCACGGCTACTCCTACGCCGCGATCCTCGCCCACTACTACACCGGCACCGCCCTCGGGCAGGCCCCACCCAGATGGAAGGTGCGCGTGCTCGTCGGCGGCAAGGTGCGCAAGGTTCCCCTGGAAACCTACGTGCGCGGGGTGGTCGCCAACGAGATGTCCCCCGAGCTGGCCGCTCGCCGCGCTCGAGGCGCAAGCTATCGCCAGCCGCACCTACGCGCTCACCGCCCACAGCGGCAACGGCGCCTTCGACGTCTACTCCGACACCCGCTCGCAGGTCTACCGCGGCCGCTCCTCCGAAACGCCGCAATCGAACCTCGCGGTGAAGGCCACCGCGGGACAGATCGTCACCTACGCCGGCCAGCCCGCCATCACCTACTTCTTCGCCTCATCCGGCGGGATGACCGAAAGCATCCAATACGGTTTCCCGGGCTCTGCCCCCGAGCCCTGGCTGCGGGCCGTGCCCGATCCTTTCGATGTGGGGCCGCTGCACAGCTGGAGCAAGAGTCTCGGGTTTGGCGCCGCCGCACGGGCCCTGCACGGGCTGGTGCGAGGGTCCTTTCGCGGTGTCGAAGTGCTCCGACGGGGGTACTCGCCGCGGATCGTCTCGGCTGCCGTGCTTGGGTCCAAGGGGGCCACCGTTATCAGCGGGCAGGAACTGGCCTCGCGGCTTGGGTTGTATGACTCTTGGGCCTACTTCAGTGTGGGAGATTCGCGGGGGGTGCGGGTTGAGCCGGATCGCAGCGGTGGGTCCGTCGGGGCGCCGGCGGCGCCGACGCCTGCACCCGCGCCTGCCGCCGGGCCGGGCGGAGGTACTGGACTTCCGGGGGCCACTGGTACTGGGCGTACTGGAGTTGGGGGTGGTACGCGCGCTGGGTAGTGCCTCGGACAGGCCCGGCACGGGTCCCGCCAGACTTCAGCACGCATTCGGGATGGTCCTTGGCGGTGAGGTGCAACCGGTCGCGGGGGTCACTGCGGGGTTGATTGGTGCGGCTGTTGGAGGCCTACCCTGGGGAAGGCGCTGGGCGTTATGGCGCGTTTCATTGTGACTACTCTGGGGAAGGCGCTGGGCGTTATGCCGCGTTTCACTGTGACAATTCCGAAGAGTCGCCGCGGAGTGGTTGGTACAGACTGTTTTGGCGGCGTTTGGGGTGGTAGGCCATCATGCGTGACGACTCGCATCACGATGACAATGTTCGGAGGAGTCGCGGCGGAGCGGTTAGTGCGCCGGAGAAGACGCTGAGCGTTATGGCGCGTTTCACTGTGACAATTCCGAAGAGTCGCCGCTGAGTGGTTGGTGCAGACTGTTGGCGGCGTTTGGGATGATAGGCCATCATGCGTGACGACTCGCATCACGATGACAATGTTCGGAAGAGTCGCGGCGGAGCGGTTAGTGCGCCGGAGAAGACACTAGGACGTCATAGCGCGTTTCACTGTGACAATTCCGGGGAGTCGCCGCTGAGTGGTTGGTGCAGACTGTTGGCGGCGTTTGGGGGGTGTAGGCACTACGCCACATTGCGTGGTGTGATGACGGACGTAGTGGGCTTGCCGGCCCGCCGTAGCGTGTTGCCGACGGCTCCGGTCCCGTGTTCGCCGCCGCGGACGCATGCCCCTGAGCGTAGTTGCCGTAAAGCGTTTGAGGTGGCTCAACTTCATGTGCTGTGCCGCACGCCATTCAATCGCGTGGGCGTGCTTCTTCGCGCGCCGAGATTCGGCCATTGGTGTGCGCTCGGTTGTCTGATAGGAGGATCGCCTTTGCGTATGCTCAGCGCGCGGGCGATCTGTGCAGCGGTCGAGCGCGTCGACGGCTCTGGCATAGCCAAGATCTCCTCGGGGCGCTGCTGCAGCGCGCTCCTGAGATCGTCGCGGTAGATCGACACGCGCCCCTCGCGCAGGACATCGGCGAACAGCGAGGGCTGCGCCTCTGCCTGCTCCGGGATGATGAGGTCCACGTATATTCCTTCGTGTGGCCGAATACTCGTCTGATGCGTCCAAGTCCACATCGCCTCTCCTGATTGCCGACGTTCCCTGGCTCCTCTACCGTGCGTTCTTCTCGCTGCCCAAGTCGATCGTGGACGGCGAGGGACGGCCTGTCAACGCGCTGCTCGGAACGGTGAACGCGCTCCTGAACGCCGCCGAGATATGTCGTCCCCGCGCGGTGGCAGCGTGCTTCGGCGCCGAGCAGGCCGCCTATCGGGTGGAGCTGTATCCGCCCTACCACGCCCACCGCGACCCGATGCCCGACGCGCTGGCCCCGCAGTGGAAACTGGCCCCGGAACTGCTCGCCGCGCTGGGGTGGGCCGTCTATGACAGCGACGAGCTGGAGGCCGACGACTCGATGGGGTCACTGGCGGCGGTGGAGTCCGATGCCAACGGTCGCGCGCTCCTTCTAACCGGCGACCGCGACATGTACCAGGTGGTTGGCGAGCGCGTCGCGATCCTCGAGCTGAAGAAGGGCGCCGAACCAGTCGAAGTCGGTCCCGCGGAGGTTCGCGAGCGCTACGGGATCGAGCCCGAGCTCGTGCCCGACTTCATCGCGCTGCGCGGCGACCCCTCAGACGGGCTGCCCGGCGCTCCGGGTATTGGCGCGAAGGGCGCCGCCGCGCTCTTGAGCACCTTCAGTTCGCTGGAGGATCTGCTCGCCGCCGCCGAGGATCCCAACGCGAGCGATCGTCCGCGTCACGCAGCGACCCTCGCTCATCATGCAGAGCTGCTTCGCACCTTCAAGCGGATCGCCACGCTTGTGGAGATCGACGTGGAGCGCCCTGCGGATCAGCTCACGGACTTCGCACAGGGGAGCGTTGCGGCTCGAGGGCTGGGGATGGAGAGACTGTCCGCACGGTTGAAGGGGCTGGCGCAGGCCGATTTGTGAGGCGCTTCAGCGCCACGAGCCGCAAGCACGACGAGGTAGTCGTCGCGTGGATCGCGACACACGGCTGGTGACCTCGACGCGGCCTGCGCCGTCCTCGACGACCTCCTCGACCTCCCCTACCCATCCAAGGATCCTTGCCAAAGCCGACCCCGAGCTGTCGCCGCCCGCAGGGTGTGGGCTTTGTAGCAAACTGTGCTACGATCGTGCACATGGCCCGGGATGTCTCGATCCGCGAACTCCGCAACTCCACTGCAACCGTCATCTCTGAGCTTGAAGCGGGCGAGCGACTCACGCTCACGGTCAATCGCCGCCCCGTCGCCGACATCCTTCCCCATGTCGAAGATCGTGATCCATGGGTACCCGCCATCGAGCTTCGTCGCATCTCGCGCGAGGCTCCCGCTGACCCAGGGCTGCTCACCGACCTCGCGGATATCCGCGGAGCGGAGCTCAACGACACGTGAGTCGAGCGATAGCTGACATCTCAATATTCATCGCCCAAGAGAGCGGACGAGAGCTTGGCGACTTGCCCGAGCAAATCGCCGTATCTGTTGTCACCGCCGCCGAGCTAGAGCTGGGCGTGCTGCGAGCTTCTAACCCAACCTCCCGAGCGATACGACTCTCCACGCTTTCGCGAGTTCAGGCGACATACGCTCTGTTGCCGGTCGACCCCGAGGTTGCCAGTTGCTTTGCACGTATTGCCTCATCTGAGCTGTCAAAGGGACGACGCCTTCGTCGCCACGACGCCTGGATAGCTGCAACAGCGATGCGACACGGCGCAGCCGTCATCACCCAAGACAGGGACTTCTCATCATTTGAGGACGTTGCGGTGCTTCGGGTCTGATCTCAGCTTTCACTGAGCTGATATCTGCCATAACGGGTGAGCGAGCAGATACGCGCGTGCTTCGATTGCGATTTGTGTGCCCATAGTCTATGATCATTTTCTCGGTCGTCGCGGGGTCCGCGGCCGCCACGTATAGCTAGCTTTGAACCGGACGCGCAAGCGTATCCGAGGAGGCGTGGATGAGCACTAACGCATTTTCGCGGGAAGTGCCTGTCGGTGGTTACGCGATCCCCTATCAGCGCAAGCAAGGCAGCGATGTCCCGCTGGAGATCGTCGTAATCATGCCCGACGAGGCGAGAGAGCACCAATCGACTCTTGCGGGTCTAGCCGAGATGATCGGCTGGTCGGCTCCCTCTGGGAGAGAATTTCCCGACGGGCGTCTGACAGTCGTGGGAACGAGACCCTCACGAGCCCATGTTCCCAAGCTCGCGACTGGTCTCGGGAGCCGAGTGGCTGTGTGCGCCAACCCTGATCCAGCTGCCCTGATCGCTGCATGGGAGGACTTTCTCGACAGATACCGCGAGGTCGCCTCATCGCTGGCGGAATCATCGCAAGGCCGCCGGGCTCAGGCGCTTGACGAGGCTGCCACTGACCGCGACCACTACCGCAGCGAGATGGAGGCATGGGCGAAGGTCTATGGCTCGGGCCGCCTGCTCCATGCATTGGAGCACGGAGAGCGGCCCCAGCGCATCTACCGTGCGGAGCGACGGGAGCGTGAGCTGCCCGGATTCCACATCGATCCGGACATGTCATGGAGGGCGGAGCCGCTTCGTGACCCCTCTTATGAGGCGGTCAGAGCATTGGAGGCCGTGGAGGCACACCTCACCGAATGGGAGATCGGGTACACCGGCTGCGAATTGGTCTTCGCTGCGGACGGCCGGGGAAACGGAGACGCTGATGGTCGCGCTGCGGTCCGCATCACAGGCTGGCTTGGCCGTCACGCCCTTTTCGGCTTCGTGCCGGCCAGCGGTCGCAAGGGACCGATCACCGGGGAATATCCGGATGGCGTACGCATCTCGTCGGGCTCGGCGCTTCGTCCTACCGCGTATGCATCGGCGTATGGGATCAAGCATCCGGCTGCACAGGAGGCGCTGCGTCACGCCGCCATTGTGGTGGTCGACTTCTTCGTCGATCTCGAACCAAAAGACACGCTCAAGGAGTATCTCCCTCCGGATGCCCATGACCTGATCGATGATGGGCTAGTCGACGATGTCAGCGACACGCTGTTCCTGGTGGGATGGAAGCTCGGCCAGCCGATACGTCAGTCAATCTCCAGCTATGTAGAGCAGATCGCCACACATCTGATCTTGCGGGAAGCTCAGGCGGCGCTGGAGATGCACGGAAGCTCGCTTACTGAGGAGGCGTACAAGGCTGCGGAGGGCGAGCTGGAGAACGCATTCGAAGACATCCTCGATCCCGACTGGGTGTACGAAGCTCTGCCCGAGATCAACCGCTTGTCGCTTGCAGACCTCGTGCCGAGCGGGATTCCGCGTCGTGCGTCGTTGTGGGCACCGTGGCATCCAGAGATGGGTGACCCTGCACCGCGCACCACCGGCGATGAGGAGCCCACCTGGACCTTGACCGACGAGCCCGGCGAGTCCCCGAGCGATCAGGCCGGCACCGAGGAGCGGCGATATGACGCGGCAAGACGCGAAGCCGAGTTGCCTGACATGCTCAGAACAGCACATTGGTCAGCTGGCCACGGGCCTCGCATCCGTGGTGAGCTTCCCTGCCTCCGTGGTGAGCTTCCCGATGGGAAGACGCTGGTGCTTTCAGTCCCAGATCGAGGCGACCGCCACTCACGTGCCAGGCACTGGCATCTGGAGTGCATCCAGGATGACCCCGCGGAGCACAAAATGCAGGCTGAGTGGTCCCATCTGCTTGCTTGGGAGCAGGTCTTCGAGCTACTCCCAAGCAAGATCCATCCCCTGGCTGTGGATACCGTCTTCGCGGAGGTAGCCGCCGCCAAGGACTGGGCATCACAGCTGATGTATCACGTCCTCCCAGGCGGGGCCTTTCACTCCTTTCAGACCTCAGTTCAACTGCTGAATGGAGTCGAGGCCTTGCGTGAGCAGATCGAGCGTTGTCGGCGTATGGGCCTCGTTCGCGATAAACGCTTGACGGCCAATGGGCTTCGGCATGCTGAGTTTGGTCGCAAGGATCGCATGCGCTTCGAGGCGGTCGTGCGGCTCGCGCTCAAGGCAGACGAGACGCTCGAGAAGATTCAGGCGAACTTTGGCTACGTCGTCGAGGACGTCGACTCGCTACCTATCAGCTTGGAGCTGGAGACGCACCCCAGTGACGACAAAAGCGTTCACGTTCGCTGCGGACTGGCCGTTATGACGGTGGAGGAAGCATTTGAGGTCGCGAATAAGGTGATTTCCCAGCTGGCCTGGCGCCTTCAGCTGGAGCCGATCGATTTCGAGAGCGGCGAGAGAAGCGACGAGGTCTGCTTCGAGATCCACGAGTTGGTGGAGGCGAGCAATGACTCGCCCGCATAGCGCGTCGCCCTCCATCCGGAGCGCAAATGAACGTCAGACCGAGCTGGAATTGGCGCGCGCACGGCAGGAGCTATGGATGCGGGTATTTGTACTGGCGGTTGTCGTTACGATCGTGCTGGCCTGTACTACCGCGGCCATCGTTGGCGAGCCGTCGGTTGGCAACGCTTCGACCGGCGTTGCGGGCATCGGCCTGCTCGCGTGGATCGTGCGGCGGCTCTTCCCGCGGGAGTAGCTATGGAATCCTCACACTGAGTCTCGTGGAGGCTTGCAACCCGCCGCTCGTTCTGCTCTGATCGCCAGCTAACCGCTCAACACAATGACCGGTGTGTTCGGTGTTGGAGGCGTACGTCGCCACATGTGCTCGTGACGCAGAAACAAAACAGACAGAACGCGGCTAAGCGCCCATATGTCAGTCCGCGTCGCGCTCACAAGACCGTTTGGGACGACGCCGAGATCGTCGTCAACATCGAATACACAGCACCAGGCACGGCCCTCGACGACTACCTCCGCCAGGAGCAAACTCGAGCTGCGCTTGACCTGCTGGCCTACTACAAGCAGAAGCTCGACAAGAACAGCGATGCCCACATAGCCAGACAAGACATTTTGCAGGTCAGACGAGCTGCGGATCACCGGCTCAACCCATAATCCCTCCGAGGCGACTTGATCCTCCCAGGACCGACAGACTCAGACAACTGTATAGCGGGGGCAGGATTCGCTCCTATGAGCGACCTTTCAGCGCCGATCGAGCGAGTCGTACCGTGGCCCTGAGTGCTAGCCCAGTTCCGTCCCAGCCAAACGATATCGTTGTGTTATGATGCCGGAGTTCGATGAGCACGGGAACCTTCCGCCCGGCATCCACGACGCGACTTGGACCGAGATCGTGACCCGCTACGCGAGCAGCACCGGACGCCGAGACCTGCTCGACGGGCTCCTTGACGCGCTGCGCTCACTAAAGGCCGCGGGTGTGGCACCGCATACCTCGACGGCAGTTTCGTCACGAACAAGGAGCACCCTGGCGACTTCGACGTCTGCTGGGAGTCTGCCGGAGTAGTTCTTGATCGCCTGGACCCAGAGCTGCAGGACTTCAGCGACCGATGCGTCGCACAGAAGGCACGCTACGGCGGCGAGCTCTATCCCGCCGACTGGGCGGCCGAGCCGGGTGGCATGTGTTTTCGCGACTACTTTCAACGCGACGCCATCACCAGACAGCCCAAGGGCATCATCGCCATCGCCCTGACAGGACTCCCGTGATTATTCAAAACCAGCGCCAGTACCGCAGCACCAAGGCCGACCTCGCCCGTTTCGAAGAGAGCCTGATCGCACACGACGCGCGAGACCCACGCGACCTCCCACCAAACATCGATCCGGGTATGCCCCAGGTGATGCACGACGCGATCGCCAGCTGGATCGAAACGCTGCGAGAGCAGATCGACCACTACGAGAAGCTGTGCGACGGCCGGATAACCAGCCGCGAGATCACCTCGCTACACGAGCTGCCGACCGCACTAATCGAAGCCCGCATCGCCGCCAGGCTGACCCAGCGCCAGCTCGCCGAGCGAATCGGAGTCGCCGAACAGCAGATCCAGCGCTGGGAGGCCAACGGCTACAGCGGTGTGGGGCTCGACCGGCTACAGAGCATCGCCGATGCGCTCGGCGTGCAGATCCACGAGACGATCACGTACAGCAGCGCGGCATAAATCCTGCATTGCCGTTGAAGGACATCAAGCTACGGTCCGACGGCACAAGTCAACGCCGGCGACCAGAGCGGCGCCCTGTCTGAGGCACCGCCCGCATCTCGGCCTCGTGCACGGTGCGCCAGCGCAGGTAGAAGCCCCAACCCCACCGGACCGCAAGTGACGCGTAGAGGTCAAGCTCCTCATAATCGTCGGCGACGCGTTCCATGAAGTCCGCCGCGACGATGCTACCGGTGTGATACTGCGTCGTGGCCCGGCTGCGGGACATCCCGTAGTCGCCGTGGACGGGCATGATCTCGCTGCTAGCGAACGGCAGGTCGCCGTCATCGAGCCGGCGTTGGACCTTCTTCGCCATCGAGCGCGAATACTGTGCCTCCGTGTCCTCGGCCTCCCACGCCAGAAGCATCTCGCGCGCCACATTGCGGATGCGCTCGCAGACGTCCGCCATGTTCTGGAGCATCTCGTAGCAGGCCATCTGCTCGTCTTCCACGACTCCGTGGCCCATGTCTAGCTTGAGGACGCCGCTCGCCATGTCGTTGAACATGCGAGGAAGCCACTCGGGAACGCGCGGCACGCCGCCCTTGCCCGGCTTAAAGGGCCTAAGTCTCCGCCAGCTTTCCTCGACCTCGAAACCAATCGGGTCGCGTTCCTGGGCGAGACGCCGCTCGTGCTCGTGCTTCCCAGCGCGGGTGCGGAAGTCCGACTCCTTGTCCTTCGGCCCAAGCGCCGACCACGGCTTGATGAGACGCCCCAGGTGCGTCTCGAACTCGCCGTCCTCGTCGCGTACGAGCGCATGCCTGCCGCCGGGGTTGTTCAGAAACTTCAACAGCGTGACCCTGCGGTACTCGTTAGGACTGAACGAATACTGCTCCTGCCAGGCATACTCGCCCCCGATCTCAACCTGCCGCTTGAGCATCAGCAGCCGTGGACTCTGATCGATCGCGCCGACAGATGTCGTCGGCGTGGAGCACTATCAACCAATGAGGGCAATATGGGAGCACTTTCGGCAAGCCATGCATCAAGATCTTCGATCCGCTCGAGGCCTCGCTGTCTGAAGCAACGAAATGTAATGCACGCAGCGGCCGCTTCCTCAGCGATATTACGAACACGGGCCGTAGCCGCCGCGAGACTATCGCCACGCTCGTACAGGAGCACCGACTCACCTACATCTCCAAACTGGTTGAACATGATGTGAAGCGCTCGACGCGGTTTTAGAGCCTTCCGGAACGGAGTGTTCCAATCACGTCCAGTTGCAAGGCGACGGACAAGCTCTCGGTTGACTTCACCGTCAAGTCTGTGGTCATAGCTAATGTTCAGATCGACATCACCGACCTCACTCGCCCCACGTGACCAAGATCCAAACGCGTGAACGGTAGTGATGCAATCCAAATACTTGCCACCAGCACAAATACGCTCCAGTAGCTCCAATAGATATCCGGTAGCCCGCTCACGCGGCATGCAGAGCTTGGAGGTCATGTCTCAAGCCTAGACTTCTGACTGCGCACTGCTTCCCAGGGGATGGGCCGAATCGTGGTTATGCGCTTCAGCTGACCGGATCGCTAGCGCCAGTTCAGTCCTCAAGTCCGACGCCCTGACGTTCGAGGCCAAGCACGGCAAGAAGCGCATCCACGTACTGCGCCTCCTTGACGTACCGCCTACCACACTCAAGGTCGTCTATAGCCCGCAGGCAAGAGTTCTCGGTCGCCCATCCGAATCCGCTATCGGTCAGTGCAATTCCGTTGCGGGCACCCGCACCCTGAGTAGAGAGGTAAGCAAACATCCGGCGGGCAGTCTCGGCCTTGGTCAATCCGAGCCGCTCACGCTGTTCTGCGATCACACTACAACGAAGACTGCTGACAGCAACCACATCGTCCCACATAGCGCCAATCGTCGCACATCGCAACTATTTCGGTCGAGAGCGCGCGCCAATGGACAGGCGCGACAAGCTATTCCGGTCTTCAAGATTATGGCGCGACACTGTACGCGCGTCATGTTCATGGCGGCTCAAAGCCGGTCTGAGGGCGATCGACAACTCAGGACTCAGACAAATGTCATAGCGGGGCGGGATTGATCGCTAAACCTGCGACCGCGTTTCGGGCTGGGGCGCTTTGGGATTTAGCGAGCCAGCGCTGGATACACGAACAGATCTGGTGACGGATGTGCTATCTGCGGTCCTTGACTAAGCCGTACGATATCCGTACGACAAATGCTCGTGCGCACCCAGCGACTTGAGCTTCGGTTGACTGACGGCGAGCGGCGACTCGACAGCGCCGCGGCGACGGCCGTGGGCCTCGAACGCTAATGGTCACCATTTCCGCGCTTCGCGCCGCTGGCTACTGATAAGCACGAACACACGATGGCTCGATAAAAGCTCAGCCGGAGACGTGGCCTACGCACGCCGGTCACTGACATTAGTGCCATTACAGAACGTGAACGTGCCTACAGTGGACGCATGACGCTCCGATGTCCGGGTGCGTGCGAAGCATCGCCTCCTCGCCACAGCGCGGACACTCCGTGATCAATGCCTCGTCCAGTCTCCGATAGGGTCCGAGAACCTCGGCAGTAGCCGCTCGCGCCGAGGCGGCTATCTCGGGAATCGCGAGAAGTGCCTGCCAGTCATCGAGATTCAACGCGTCTCGAGTCCGCAGACCAAGCTCCGATGCGGCGAACGCATCGATGAAGATGATCGCGTCGCGGCACAGTCCGAGACCCACGCGGTGGTTGAAGCGCGCTCCGCTGTGCTGCAACTTGTTGCGCAGATCGCGCAAACTGGCGATCGCCTCGTCGTTGGCGGCGGTCAAGACCACACCACAATCGGCGAGGCGTCGAAGAACCGTCGGGGTACCGGGCCGTTTGTCGAGCGCCTTTGGGTCAAGTTGGTCGAGGCGGGCCTTAAGCAACAACTCGATCGCACGAAACAAGTCTAGGACCGCAGCGGACAGCCGGTCCGGATGCGTATACGCGGCGTTGTAGGCCGCAACGCCGGTGCCAAAGGCCGAGCCCGCGTTGCTGATCAGGTCGAGATCGATCGATGCATCGTCGAGTTGCCACGCGGGCGTTGGCGGCAGTGCACGCGGTACAAATCCAGCCTCCGCGAGCAGCGACGGGTCGAGCCCTCCTCCTCTAATTGCCTTGGCCAACTCGTCGGGCGGCGTCCTCGCAAAGAAGACGAACTCTCGCGCCGCATACTCCCAGCGGTCGGTCTGCCAGATCAGAGCGGCGTTCTCGATGTCGCGGAACTCGACCATGGCCAGATCCACCACCTCATGGTGCCGAGGCCCATCAGGATCGAACAAGTCGATCCAATCGTCGGCCGTCAGCTTGTCGCGCACCACGAGGTCGAGCGGGGTCTCGAGCACGACGTGCAGGTAGCCACATGACATGCACACCAGGCGCCCTCGGCTCGTGTACACGACCGCGGCGTCGTGGCACTCGCAGGTAAGCGAGGCATTGTCGGCCGTGCCGTGGACCAAGCCGACGATCATCTCGTCAGCGGCAAGGAACGGCTCGACCACATAAGCCATGACGTGCCACCAGAGATATCCGTCGGGCTCCTCGGCCATCTGGTGGGGATCGGCCAAGCCGAAGAAGTCACGTTGCGCCTCCCCCCAATGGCGTGTGGGCGTGTCGAAGATGCTGTTGTCGCCGAACAACTCATAGCCGATGAGGTCGCTGAAGGGCTTGTCGATGACCTGCCCGTCGGCGAGCACCATGCCGCGGGTTGCGACGATGTGATTGACCTCAGCCATAAAGCGGGTCGGGTCGATACTGCCGTCGGCTGCTATGGCGCGCCTGGGCACGAAGATGGCTGCATCGCGGGCGAAGCGCTCACGCTTACAGTAGATTCTCGGGAACGCCATGCACTTCAGCCATCCCCTCCTGCGCGGCCTCCTCCCAACCACACGTGACAGTCGTGGCGTGACCGCAGCAGCACATGCGTCGTCGTCATGTTGGAGGCGTTGGGAATGATCGGAGTAGGTGGCACCTGCGGTTCCAGGTGCCCGATTGGATCAACTCATTCTGGCAGAAGCGCAGGCGAGCGAATGCGCCCAAGCGTGACGCAGGCTGGCGTCGAGTCTGGGCGGCCGATCGGGCAGGAATTGCAACGCAAACCCGCGACCGAGATTCGGGCCTCGGCGGTCTGGGATTGGGGGAGCTACCAATGGATATACGTGCGAATCTGCTGACGCGGAAGTCTCGTGTGACGACGCGTACGCTCTTCGACCGTATGATGATCTCCACGCGTTCACGGCGACTTGAGCTTCGTTCGGGCGAGACGCTGAACAACTTCTTCCGCCGGGATGGCAAGTAAGAGCCTCGCCCATTACACGGCGCTCCAAACGCCTGCTCGATTCTCTACGGCGCAGCGTGGCGAGCCTGCAAGGCCTCGACTACAGCAAGATCATCACCTACACATTCCCCGAGGAGGGCGGCGCCTCGCTCCGGGCGAGCGGCTTCACCTTCGTTGGCGAGGTCTGCAGCAGGACGCTCGAACAGACCGGGCCATCCCGCCGCCGACGCACCACGTTTGGACGAGCGCCCAGCCGGCTAGAAAGTCACCCACGCGACTGTTAGCACGCGAAGTTCCCAACGGAGATTCTTTCCGAGCGGTGCATCCGGCGGAGCTAGGCGGCGCCGAACCCGAAGTCGAGTCCGCCAAACATCACAACTAGCGTCTCGATCCAGGCGCCCAAGGTGCTCAATGCCGCGCCAGCGGCCTTGCACCACCGCGCGAGTTTCTTTAGCCATTCCAGAAGATCATGCCTCATAGGCTCTGATCGTAGCGACGGCCGAGGTCATTCGTAGGATCGCGCTTGCTCGCAGCCGATACGTCCGGCCGGCGGCCCCGAGCCGTGCTCGGCCCTATTCTTCCGCCACCCGCTGCCAGTATGGAGAAATAGCAACGCGCCGGTACGGCCGATGCTGCTGGTTCTGCATCAGGCAATGGAGCTTCTGCATGCTGCGGACATCGCTGGCAACCCGCTCCGCCTCGGTCCCGACGCTCCTGCCAACCAACGTCGCCTGAATCGCCTTGATCGGCTCAGACAGCGACTGGCTGAAGAACAACCTTGTCGCGGTAGCCCCAGCGACAGCATCGGAGAGGTCGTTTGGATACTGCGTAGCAACGATGATTCCCAGGCCGAACGCACGGCTCTCGCGCATGAGAGGCTCCAGCCGCTCGGAGTTGGTTACACGCCATGCCTCGTCCAGCACTAGCAGTCGCTTGAGTTGGCGCGGCTGCTCCAGCCTGATCAAGTGGTTGTAGAGCGCGAGCAGTAGAAACTCGGCAACCGCGTTCTTGACCTGATCGCCCGGCAACTGGCTGAGCCGGATAACGACCTGACCATCAAGGAGGTCACCGAGGCTCGCATCCCCAGGATCGGTGAACAGCCCGAGGTCAAATATCGGAGACAGCCGGCCGAGCAACGCGTCGTGGGTGGCCTCGGACAAGATCGGCCGGACATCGTCAAGCGTGGGCCAGCGAACGTCAGCGGGCGAAACGTGCGCCGACGTCTTGAGACCAGCCTGGTCGTAGCTCGCCTTAATCGCCTCACGCAGGTGGAATGTCTGTTGGTCGCCGAGGCGGTACACACGCCTAAGGATCTCGCCGATCTGGTGGACGTGACCCATCGGATTAACGCGGCCCGAGGCAAGGTCGACCGCCGGCTCAAGAGGATTGAAGGGCAGACCTCCGAAGCTGGCATCCTGGACGGTTAGCCCCTCGGCCTCGGTGTAATCGCGCGTGGAGTAATCGTCCTTGAAGTCGAGGATTAGCCCTGGCAACCGATACCCTCGCATCAGATCGCGGAGGATTGCCTTCGTCGCCTGTGTCTTACCGCTGCCGGTCTCGCCCGTGATCGAGATGTGCGCATTAGGGAGTTCCTCGCCGGGCCTCTCGGGGTCGAAGTCGATCTCCTCCACCTCGCCGTACGCGGCGTCAGTTGTGCCCAGGTGCGCGATTGGTCGGCCGTCCTCGCGGGGCCCATCAGGATCATCAGGCCGGACTTGGGCGCCGTCGACGACATCCGTGCCCGGCCCCTGTTCGTCAGCGTTGGCAGGTCGGGCCGATTGTCCTGGCTCGTCGTCAGCCGATGCCGGCCCCTCGCCGCCGGGCGACGGCTCATCGGGAAAGGGCTCAATCGATTCCGCGCCGGGAGGGTTGGGCGCGCGCAACTCGTCTACCTCTCGCTCATTCAGGACGGTGACAACGACAGGCACGTCCTCCTCGGCGAGGGCAACAACTGGATCGGGAAGCGTTGTGGGATTAGCACCGATACGAACGTCAACAAGATGCGCCGTCACATTCACGCTTTCGTTGCGGGCGAGGGCATTCTCGATGACATCGACCCAGTGGCGACGCGCGTCGCCGTCGTAGCGGCTCTTGCTCAACTCGCGGAACGCGTTTGCGCGAAGCAACTCGCGGCGCGCAGGGGAGGTAACGAGGTCGGCACCGGGACCCTCGCCGAAAACGTCGCGCAACAGTGCACGGGTTGACAGCACCTGGCCGACGGCCTCGCCGTCGGCGCGCCCATCTTTTACGCGATACTCGGCATTCGTCGCATCGACAGCCTTGACCTCGATTGCGGCGACCTCTAGACCGTCAGGACCATGATCCAGGCCGAGGAGATCTGCACGCCGCGGGTCATCGGCGAGGTGCAGCCACTTGCGAGCGGCCGGGTCATCGAGGCTGATGACGAGGCGACGGTGACCCTCCGGAGCAGTACCGCGCCACCAGCGCGAAGCAATGAGCGTCCCAAGTACGCCCTTGACGGCGTTGTGATCGATAGTGCCGTCAGCGCGCGTGCGTAGCCACAACACGCCAGCGTCGAGCAATTGTGTTAGCTCGTCGAGGAGCGCGTCGAGTTGATGGTCGTCAATGGCAACGTTGTACTGCGAGGCGACCTCGCGCAGAGCGCGGCGGAATGCGTCGACATATCGAGCGAACGCCACCACATCGCGGTCACCCTCTCTGCCCGTGTATATCCGCAGCAGATCTAGGTCGAGGTCACGGTCAACGCGCCGGTCGGCCAATACGAACCAGTGCGCGTGACGAGAGGCGTCGCGCAAGCGCTTCGTCAGCGCTTCGTCCTGATGGCGGTCCCAATCGTTCGCGCCTAGCGTCGTTCCAATCCGCTGCGCCACCCTGAAGTACGACGCGAAGGGGCCGCCATGTGCAGCCTCCAACTCGACGCGGTGGCCGACGGTACGGTACTGCAACTTGCGGGCTGCGACGAGCGGCTGCAGTGGCTGGTCTAGCTCTCTCAGCCGGTGCGGCGCGCCCACGGTCTGGTCGACGGCGATGAGCACGTGCGCCGATACGGGGTCGGCCGGCAGCATCCGGTGCTCAGGGACATCGGCGATCTCGAACGTGAAATGCCTCGCGTCGCCCGATGCCCTGAATCGCTGCGCCACGCGCTCCTCCTCGTCCGCATCGAGTCCCAGGTCCGTGGCAATCTTGTCCCGAGGGTGACGCAGTGCCAGTAGGTGAGCGCCTTCGATCAGCCCGTCGTCGGCCATGTCGGTAAGCATGAGCAAGTACGGACCCGGATCGGGCGCGTCAAGGACGGTGACACGCAGGCCCTTTGCCGCGGGCGGAAACACATCCAGATAGGCACGCAGCAGACGTTCGGTAGAGGCGATTCCATCGGGGCTGCCGTTGCGCTCGGATACCGAGGCGAAGTACGGAATTGGCCCGATCCGACCAACGAACGGAAGCACGCTGGCCGACGGCCCGGATATCGGTGGCAGAGAAAGACTCGACAGAAAGTTCGGAAGATCCTCGGCAGCCACATCCTTGATGAGTTGATGGTCGCGGGCACTTAGCTGGTCGCGCTGCTCGTCGATTACGCGGCAAAACTCAGAAAAATGCCAGATGTACAGGGGATGGACCGGAGTGAGCAGCGCCATTGTCCCGCTCTCAGCCTCCAACAGGACGACGTCAAGCTTGAGGATCTCCCCGACAAGTCCATCAACGTCCCCACCAAACTCATCTAGTAGCACCGGATGATGCTTGTCGATTGCTCCGAGGAGTTGCTGGTAACGAGCGCCGACCTCAAGCAACTGCGCCCGGCTCGTCGGCGCACCGGCGACAAGCAATGGTGCGACCGCAAGCGCCCGGAGCTTCGGAAGGATCGTCTCGCGAGCCTCCGCGTACGCCTCCACCCTTTCAAGCACCTCAACGACTGCAGGATGCTCTGAGGCACCGAGGATCTCGCGGACAAGGTCGAGGGTCCAAGTCTGCCGCACCTCAGCGTCACCGGCAAATCGCCGAACCATCTCCTCGATGCCGTCGCCGGCCGTGTGCAAATGCCCGCCGAATGCAGCGGGTCCCGCAAGCCTCGCCATCATGTTGACCAAATCCGTGCGTGCCTGAACCTGAATCTCCTGGCCTGTCTCGTTCTCGTCGGTCGGCGAGGCTATCCCAAGCCGAACCGGCTTCAACGAGGACTCATCCAACTTCTCGAGTTGCTCATCGAGGTCAGCAAGAACCGTCTCCAGAGCGGCGTCGCCTCCGTCGACGACGGATGATGCGGCTGCCTCGGCGACGCTCGGCGCCTTGGGCTTGCGTCCGCTGGTCGACGAAGATGACGACGCGTCGGCTTTGCGCAGCCCGAGCAGTTGCTGGGCCTCCGCTAGCGATGGCGACGCCTTACCGCGACGCAGTTGCTGGACGCGTCGGAAACCGGCCTGTAGAGACGTGCGAGCCGACGGGTCGTCCTCCTTGCCAATATTGCTCTGAATGAGCCTGCGATCGGTGTCGGACAAGGTCTGCAGGCGCTGTAGCACATCGCGGTTGGCGGCCAGCCGGCGCAGAATCTGCTTGCGATTGTTGAGTAGTTCAGGATCTGGCAGCAGACCGATGCGCGGAAGCTCGTGGGTAGCCTGATCGATCATGTCGATCTCGGGCTTACCGTCAAGGGCCAGGAAGTAATCGGCCAACTCAGTTAGCGAGACGAGGGTGTCACGGCCAAGAATATCCCACCAGTCGGCCTGCACCTCGTTGACTTCACCGAAGCGCTCATGCGCGCGCCGTGCCAGGCGACGCTTGAGCGTGGCAGGAATGATCAGATGGAAGTCTCGCAGTGACGACAGTCGAGCCTCGTCGCCTGCGGCGACAACGACTATCATCGCGCTAAGACCTCGTTCGTTGCGCCATTTCTCCGCGCGCTCGACGGAAGCGTCGAAGATGTCATCCGTCAAGCCGGCATCCTCCGCCGCCGTCTCGCCGCCATCGAGTAGATAGGCGATCCGGAGGTCCGCACCGTCCGCTATCACCTGCTGTAGCGCGGGCACCGTACTCTTGGCCTCCAATTGCGGCACTTCGACCAAAGCGCCGATCGCCTCGCGAGCGCTCAAATCGCGGACCTCCTCGGCCAAGAGGTCGGCGACGATCTCGTGGAGGTTCATCGCACCGACTCGCTCTCCGGCGTGGAGACGATGACCGTCTGCCCGTCCGCATATTCGCGCGCATACCCGGTCTCCAACACTGCGGTTCGCAGAGCCTCGACGTTCAGGCGCAGATCCTCCTCCGCGATGGAACTCGTCGAGGTCCATTGCTTGCCCGCGAGATTGCAGGTACGAACGGCCTCGTCATCCTGGGGGCGCCCAGCAAGTATCCCAAATGACTCGCGTAGCCGGTCCAGAAACTCCCCGAACTGCAGCATCTCGTCCGGCTCAACAGTTGCGGCAACTAGCGTCTCAAGGAACTCTGATGTCGCGCCATACCGCTTCTTTGTGCGGCCACCGCGCCCCTGATTCGCCCACGGAGTCAGATAGCCAGCGCGCCGCCCCAACTCGGTAAGGAAGTTAACCGGCTGCTTGCCGCTGAACGCTACGTTCAGGTAAGCCTGCGCCAGCGCCTCGCCGGCCTTGGCCTGCGGATCGGACTTCTGGGTATCGTACGCCGCCCTGAGCGCCTCCTGCTCCTTGCCAAGCGCCTGCTCATCATTGAGCACTCGACCGACGGCGCGGGCGTCGAGATGCCCGAGTTTCTCGATTAGTCGATAGGTCAGCAGCCGCTCGAGCGCCTCGCCCCCAGCACGGAGCGTCGCGCGCGAGGCGTCACGCAGTGGCAGTCGATCCCCGTCATACATATCGAGAAGAATCGGCGGTCGTGGCGCTCCGACCTCCACCTCGCTCCATCGGGAGATCGCGTGAACGTGAACCACGAAGCAACCGAACAACACAAGCCGACGCATCGAGTTGAGCTTGCTGCCCTCTCTCAACTCGAACCGCGCCAAGCGATCGAAGCTCTGACGAAGCGAACGCAGAATCGGTGAGTTGAGTTGCCCGTCGGTCTGCGTCGTCAGCAACTGTTCGAGCGCATCAGCCTCGGGCCCCGTTCGTGCGGCCACCTCCCGAGGTTGGGCGAGATTGAGCAGCGGCGATGCGAGCGTGGAATACGGGTCGGTGTCGTCGGCGAGGGATGCCACGAGGAACCTCTCGGCATCGCCGCCTCCGCCGGCACGCAGCAGTTCAGCGACGAACAGTCCGGCGCGATTGTCAGACGGGTCCTGCGAGACGAACCGGCCATTGGAGAGCGTGTAGCTGGACTTGTCGGGCTGCTGAAAAACGGCGTCATCTGCACCAAGCACGTCGCGTGCGAGAGCACGCAGCGTGTTGACGCGGTCAGGCTCGGTGTCCGGACCGTCGCGGAACGCCGCGGCATAGCGATCGAGAATCTCGCCAGTCGGATTGCTCTCGCGATCGACCCCGGCCTTCTGGTCCCGAACCCATCGGCGCAGCGTCTGCGCTAGTGCCGTCGTGTCGTGTGTCGTCCCGGTAAGAGCCCGCGCCAGGCCATTGGCGAGATGGACCGGCTTGATGCTGAAGTTATCGGGCTGCAGGCCGAGATCCTCATCGCAAACGCGCATGACCAGGCGAGTCGGGCCGAGAGTTTCGAGATGACTCACAGGTTGAAAGTTGGAGGGTCGCGGCGAACCTCAAAGCGCGCGTCAAGGTCGGTGGCGACGTTGCGAATACGAATATCGACGATCTCTGATCGCTCAGCGTGAATGTTCTGCAAGCGGTCGACAAACCGTGTGATGCGGCGGGTCGCGCTGCGCGACCATCCGGCACGACCAAGACCGCGCTGCGCCTCGGCGAGCGTGAGGAACAAGTTGCGGTCGATCAGCAGCGTGGCGCCTTCGGCCGGCTCCTCATCAAGACTCGGAGACGGGACATGGATGGCGAATCTCCGCTCTAGTCGCTGGTCTATCGGGAGCCACTCGTCGACCCACGCGGCGTAGTGGTTCGGCTTGACCAGGAAGTCGTCGCGAGAAACCGAGCGGAGCGCGATGAACGCCTCAGGAGCGCGAACATCGTATCGGTGGCTCTGCCAGAGCACGAGGGCGTCATTCTCGATCGAGCCAGGCTCAAAGAACCGGTTGAGTGCCTCGACAATGTCACGGATGACCTGCGGGTCGCCTCCCTGACCCTCAGTTGCAAGCCGGTCGAAGTTCGCATCATCAGACGGGAGAAGATCGAGTAGGTCGCTGGCGTCTTCGTGCTCGAAGAAGAACCGACGCTTGAGCGCCTCAAACGCAGCTGGTCGGTCATCAGGTCCTAGTTCCTGCGCGCCGCAGCTGGGCGGAGTCCCCACAGTCCAACCACCGGGACGTATCTCGCCGCGCCAGAGAGCGAAGTCGTGGTCCGGGTGTGTCGCCGTTGCCGGATCTAGGGCGCCGCGGACGGCGTCAAACAGTGGTCCCTCCCCGCCCTCAAAGAACAAGGTGCTGTATGCGTAGCGTGGGTCGCCCTGATGCGCAAGGCGCTCCATAGCAGGCCGTCCGCCTGTGAGCAGATACGCGACGAATCCCACGAGTTGCCGCATCGTGGCGTGATGCCCGTTGCGTGCGACGCGGTCGAGAACAGCCGCCACTCGCTCGCGCACCACGTCGGTCCGCAGCGCCTCGCGGTTGGCGAGCGCCGGATCATCAGGCTCTACATCCTCGAAGAATCGATCGTCGCTGAGGCGGTCGATGACAGCCAACACAACAGGCTTGGACAGCAGGTTTCGCAGCGAGAGATCGACAACACGCACGCGCCCGACCGGCGGGTCGGGCGGCGTCAGATGCCAGGTCGATTGGCGCACCTGACGCAGCGCCTCAGTCAACGGCTCGAAGTCGCGCCCGTCAGGGTCGCGATGCAGCGCAAACAGCGGCCACTCGTTAATGGCGAGCACGAGAGGGATCGCATCGCGCTCGCACTCCCTCCAAATCCGGAGGATCTCCTCGTCAGAGTGCTCGTTTGCGTCTGTGATCACTACGGCACCGGCAGCCTCCAAGCGCGCCTGCAACCGGGCGATCAGATGCGTCTTTCCGTCCCCTGGGTTGCCGGTGACGATGATCTGCCGCCCGTCCTCGGCCAACAAGCCGAGACGGTCGCCCAAACCCAAGTCGACATCGATCCGCTCAAGTTCCTCGGGGCTGAGCCGGTCTGCGTACTGGTTTGCAGACCGATAGAGCCGCTCAATGAACTCGGTCGGCGAGGCGCCGAGAGGGGAAGACGTCGAGACAGTCAGTGTCGGGATCTCGATGCCGTCGACAAGCGAGCCGGGTTCGGACGTGATCGCGTTGCCCACCAGAAGTTCCGGGCGCTCGCTGTCGGCAACCCGATCGAGCAGTCCATCACGGAGTATCCGAGGTCGCAGCCATCGCTCACGCCACACGTCCGCTATCGCCGCCACACCACCATCCTGGTCGACACCGCCGAGCACCATGTGGGGTGTCTTCTCAAGGCCGAGTAGGACGCTGCGGGCGTTCTCGGCTAGTTCCGCCGCGTAGAGCAGGCGCGGCGAGTGATGGCGCAGAAATACGTCTGCCGGAAGCCCAAGCGCCTCGAACCCCATGCGCAGAGAACGTAGCTTCGGCGACATCCCCTCACCAAAGAGGTTGTTTACCGAGCGACGACCGCTGTTCGCCAGCCTGGCGAGTTCCGTAAGTGCGCGAGCCGTGTCAGGCGCGAAGTGCACGGTGCCAAAGCTCTCCGTAGTCCCGATACGGCGATAGCGCACGTCGCTCCCTCCACCGAGCGTGCCGGCAGGGATGCGAACACGGTTGTACTGACTTGAGCCAACGCTGTAGAGGCTCGATGTCGTCAGGACCGCCAACTGTGCTCGGCGGCGAACAGGCCGTCCGGCGAGGCCAGAGGCGATAAGGCTCGTGCGACGGTCGTACCGCTCGGCGAAGTGTTCCGCCACCGCGGGGCTGCAGAGCAGCATCGCGACCAGCTTGCCACCGAGAATGTCCCCATACGGCGGCACCGCCCCACACGTGATGATCTCCATTAGGTTCTCCGAGATCGCGCGCTGGCGCACACGCCGAAGGATCGTCTCGACGCCGCGCCGACCATCAGGATCGTCGAGCATCGCACCGAGGCCCTTGACGCCCGAGCCGGCCGTCCAGTGACTGAGGGCCGCCTCGGCCTCGACCAGTTCGGCGAGCGTACCGGCCCGCTTGCGACGGTAGAGGTCGGTACGGGCGACGGCCTCCCAATCGGCATCGTTGCCGTGCGTAGCCTCGGTATGGGCCTTGCGGATGACATCGTAGTCGCCCGTGCGCTCCGACTGCGCGAACTTCAGCGCGTCGCTCCGAGCGCGGCTCGCCTGCTTCTCGACGGCACGCAGAGCTACCGCGGGCACGCCGCCGCGGTCGTCCTCAAGTGGAAGGTCGTCGTGGAGGACGTTCTCAAAGCCTTTCTGGACCACGCTCCAGAGTTGGTCGAGCAGGCGACGGCGTTGTCGACTATCGGAGGCTTGAAAGCGCTGTTGCAAGGCAGACGCAGTGAGACCGAGCGCCTCGTCGCGAGCGGTAAGCCCGAGAACTGCGTTGCCGAGGGCAGCGATACCGATGATCGGCCGGTCCGGCCCAGCCTCGTCGCGGACCAAGTAGTACAGATTGCGGCCGGGGGTGCTCTGATACGGAATCGACCAGTGCAGGCGCATGTACCGCCAGATGTCCATGTGGCGCAGCCCAGTCGCCTCGTCGCGAGTCTTGCTGTCGACAGCCTCGAGCGACGGCACTACGGCCTCCGAGAGCGAAACATCACCAGTCACCGCAGCCTCAAGACGGGAGGCCAACTCGGCGCCGTCGGCGACCAGCCGATCGATGCCCTTGCGCTCCATCTCGCCGACAAACCGGGCGGTGGAGGGCACAGCCAGGTGTGCCCGTCGGGCGAACGAGAACGACGCTCGCAGATCGCCCTTGGCGATGCTCGGGTCATCGGCGGCACTTAGCGCAGTGGTCGGGGGACCGAGGAGGACACCATCAGCATCTCGGTCAAGCGACCAGCCTTGCGCGACGAGATCGCGCAAGACCTTCAGCGCCGCGACATAGGCCGCCGTTGGGCGGAGGTCATTGGCAGGGACTCCTGCCGATTCGAGCGTGGCTCGCTTCGCCTCAGCCACCCCGATTGCGTATCCGATCAGTTGGGCAACCCCAGGTGGCTCACGATGGCGCGCGTCCTCGACGAGGGCGAGCAGGCTCATCTGATGGCCAAGTGTTAGAGCGGGCTGGAAGCGCCTCGGCGCTAGCACCATGCGGGGAGGGCTGTGTTCGACGGTCGCGGGCTGGATTTGGCTCACCATGACGGACGAGCGTAGTGCGACGGGCGGATCGAAGGGTTGTGGCCGCCCGGGGCGTTTGCTCGGGAACCGCAGTCCCGGAGCGCTCGGGGCGTTGATCTAGAGCGCGTGCGTCCCCGGCGAGGGGCGATTTCTGACCTTCTGTTATGCCCGAGGCGCACGCCGGCTCCGTGAGCACTGACCGATCAAGAGACTCCTCACCCTCAAGAGCTTGTCGAACGCGAGTCGGAGGAACTGATCGCCCGAGCCCGTCAGAGCACAGGCCCGTCGCGGTGTGGTGCTTGTTCAGCGGAGGCAACGACTCCACCGAGCTCCCGGGCCTTCGACTTGACGATCACCTACGTCAAGCACGAGCAACGATTGCATTTCGCAGCGACGATCACGCTCGAGTTGCTCCCCGTCCTTCGCCCCAACGAAAAGACCGCCCCGAGGGACAGTCGCAGATTAACGGCATAGCGGGGAAACGATTCGTCCTTATTGGCGACCTTTCGGTGCCCGTTGAACGGGTCGTTCCGTGGCCCGGTTGACCGGGCGACGCGCGTGAGCCCTCGCGTCACCTCTTGCGATAGTCGCTTCCCGCAGCGTAGATTGGCGTCAGCGTCAGATGTGTTGAGGCGCGCGCCGCCACCCGCTTCGCTGCGCGATGGAACGTCCTGGCCTGCGCGGGCGTCGCGCACACGAGGTAGGCGACCCACGGGCTGCAGATAGCGAACGCACGCCGCCCCGGATGTCGTTCCGTGAGCTCGCCCAGCAGCGCCTGCGTGAACTCGTCTCGGGGTCGGCGCGGAAAGTGCTGGTACACAACCGCCGAACGGCGGCGACCGAGCGCCTGCTCCAACTCCTCCCAGTACAGGTACTTGCAGCAGTTGCGGCGCCCCAATCGGACGCTCCTGACCTGAAGGCCGTTGTCGGGATCGAAGAACACGAGGTCATCGGTGCCGAGGCAGCCGACAATCCGCTCGAAGTGGGCGACCCGCGCGGCAAGCTCATCGCTCAGCAGTGCGCCATGGAAGCGGGCGCTGGGCAGGACCGCCGCGTCCTGCACTGCTCGGACGCTGCGCTGCCCCCTCTCGATCATCTCCCCCAACGCGTCGAACACCGGCGGGTCGAGCGCTCGGAAGCGCTCGGGTTCTCTCAAGTAGGCCAGCCGAGCGCCATCGCTTCGCCCGTCCCCGGCGGTGCGCATCCAGCACACCTGCAGCGTGCCGCCGTGTGCAGCAGCGAGCGCCCGCAGCAGCGCGTACTTCAGGTAGTCGTTAATGTCGCCCGCATACTGATCCTTCATACCGGTTCGCGCTGGCAGCCGTCCGTCACGCCGTCTAGCATCCGGTCATGCCCTTCGCGGACGCCTCACGAGGGATCTGAGTGCCGGTCAGCATCGTTGTCGGTGGACAGTACGGCTCGGAGGGGAAGGGCAAGGTTGCCCAGTACTACACCAGGCTGCGCGGCGCAAGAGCAGCTGTGCGCGTTGGCGGGACCAACTCCGGCCACACCACCCTCGCTCACGAGAACGACCGAGTGGTGCTGCGCCAGCTCCCCACCGCTGCGCTTGAGCCCGATGTCCTCTGCGTGCTCGCGGCCGGGTCCTACATCGACGTCGACATCCTCACCGCCGAGATCGATCGTCTCGGCCTAGAGCCTGGGCGCCTCGTGATCGATCCAGGAGCGATGATCATCACCTCCGCAGATCGCGCCGCGGAGGGGGCATCAGACCTCAAGCAGCGGATCGGCTCGACCGCGAGTGGCACCGGCGAGGCCGTCGCTCGGCGGACCCGGCGCGTCTCCGTGCATGACCTCGCTGGCGCCGCCCCGGAGCTGGCGCCCTACCTTGCTCCTGTACGGCCGCTGCTGCGAGGAATGCTCGACGCGGGCGAGCACGTCGTGATCGAGGGCACCCAGGGCTTCGGGCTTTCCCTGCTCCATTCTCCGCACTTCCCCAAGGCCACGAGCCGTGACACGACCGCGGCGGGCGCGCTCGCCGAGACCGGCCTCAGCCCGTTCGATGTCGAGAACATCGTGCTCGTCCTGCGCTGCTTCCCGATCCGCGTCGCCGGGGACTCCGGGCCGTTCGGGACGCAGGAGCTCGACTGGGAGACCATCGCACGCGAGGCAGGCGCAGTCGGCAGCCTCGTCGAGCGTACCTCGGTCACGAACAAGGTGCGGCGTGTCGCGCGCTTTGACCCCCAGATAGTGTGCGAAGCAATCGCCGCGAACGCCCCGAACGTGATCGTCCTGAACCACCTCGACCACGTCGACGCCGGCGCGCGGACCGGCGTGACGGCGAGGGCTGCGGAGTTCGTCTCGTGGGTGGAAGACGAAATCAGTCGCCGCGTCGATCTGCTGGGCCACGGGCCGGACAGCCTCAACGAGGCTATGTATCGTGAGCCGTCTGTGGTCTAAGTGCGGGCGGATGGCCAGCGAGCAGCCACACGAACCGAAGATCGGGCCGCTCCCCGCGTTCGCCGCGAGTGACGAGGAGGCAAGTGCTCTTTTCGAGCACACCCGTCATAGAGACCCGTTCCCTGACATCGCGCCGGCGTTGCTCAACACCGCGGATCTGATCGACTACATCGCCGCGACTGGCATGCTGCACCCGTTCGAGGTCGATCCTGCGAAGCCGGCTGAGATGCTCAAGCCTGCCTCCTGTGCGCTGCGGCTGCTCGGCGAGGTCCTCTACTGGAAGGGTCCCGACGCCGAGCACGCGCAGCTCGTCACACGCGAGCTGCGCCGCGAAGAAGAATTGCTTCTCGCGCCGAACTCAATCGTCTACGTGACGCTTGAGCCGACGCTACGCCTGCCCAACTACATCGCGGCCCGTTTCAACCTCACGATCAGAGAGATCTACCGCGGGATCCTCGTCGGCACGGGACCCCTTGTTGACCCTGGGTTCGTCGGGCAGATCTACCTGCCTCTGCACAACCTGACGTGCAACGAGTACCGGCTGATCGGCGGTGAGCCCGTCGCCTGGATGGAGTTCACGAAGATCTCCCCGAACGAGTCCTGGTGCGAGCACGAGCGGAACGGACGCCTTGCGCCATACGTTCCGTTCCCCGAGCGCAAGCAGGAGCGCAAGACAGTTGAGGACTACCTGGGCCGCTCATCGCCGACGCCGGTGATGAGCTCGATCTCCTCAAGCGTGGAGAAGGCGCAGCGCTCCGCCCAGGCGTCCGAGCGCGCGGTCGTCAGCACCCGCTTCAGGATCACCGTCGCCTCGATGGTCGCTTTGGGCGCGCTGATCGTCGCTCTGGTGGCGATCTACCTGCAGGTGCAGAGCGTCGTCGACGACTCGGACTCCTCCCAATTGAAGCTCACCTACCAAGTGAGCCACCTCGAACGGGAAGTCGCCGTCTTGAAGGCTCAGCAGCCAACAAAACGCTAGGACGGCAGCGCTCGAGCGCTGCCCTGAAGACCGAACTGAAGCTCAAGTGTCCCGTCCGCGCCGGAGGCGAAGCTATGGTCGCGCCGCCGAGGGCGTCACGACCACGATGACCACCGCCAGCCCCCCCACCGAGACCTCCATCCTGCACGAGACTTTCGTCCATTTCGACGGGATTGGCACGAAGACCGAGCAGCGGCTCTGGCGCGCCGGCGTGCATGACTGGGAGACGCTTGAGCGCACCCCACTCGGCCGGCGCGCGGATGTCGGTCGAGCAATCGACCGCTCCCGCCGGGCCCTGGAGAGCGGCGACCTCGACTACTTTTTCACGGCGCTCCCAGACTCCGAGCGCTGGCGCGCCTACGCCGACTTCGGCCCGAGATTCCTCGCACTGGACATCGAGACGACGGGCCTGTCGAACGTCTACGACGAGGTCACCATGATCGGGATCGAGCGCGAAGGGGAGTACCGCACCTACGTGCGCGGTGGGAATCTCGATGAGGCCGCCGATATGTTGGCCGACGCTGCGGGGCTGATCACTTTCAACGGGGCGCTGTTCGACCTGCCGTTCATCGCCCGCACCTTCCCTGGGCTGGTGCTGCCAAGCGCCCACGTTGACCTGCGCTTCCTCGCCCGCCGTGTAGGGCTCTCGGGCTCGCTGAAGCGGATCGAGCACGAGACCGAGCTCGACCGAGAGCGGACCCTGGTCGACATCGCGGGCTACGAGGCGACTGTGCTCTGGAGCGAGTACGACTACGAAGGTCGTGCCGCCTCGCTGCGGAAGCTGATCTCCTACAACGCGGCCGACACGTGCGTCCTGCGCGCGCTCGCCGACCTCGTCGTCGCACGGCTGTACGAGCGGTTGTGCGAAGACCGCGAGCAGCCCGACGAGCAGCAGCGGCTGTTCGACATTGCCTCCATCCCTGCGGCCAGACTCAGGGCTTCTGCGCGGCCCGTGCGTCCGCCTGCGATCAGCTCGCGAGGGGGAGTGCTCCGCGTCGGGGCGCAGCGCCTCGCGCTTCCCAAACGAACCGAGAGCGAGCCCACGGTCACGATCGCGGGTCTGCACGGGCGGATGCGCGATCCGGCGGCACGGATCGTCGGGATCGACCTCAGCGGCTCCGAGCAACGCCCGAGCGGCTGGGCGCTGCTCGAAGTCTCGCGCGTTATCACCGGCACGCTTGCGAGCACCGAGGAGATCGTCGAACGCACCCTCGCCTGCAAGCCACGGCTAGTCTCGATCGACTCGCCGCTGGGGCTCCCCACGGGGCGCGACTGCACCGATGACGACTGCGGATGCCGCTCGGCCGGGATCACACGCGAGTGCGAGCGGATGCTGAGGCGCCGCGGCGTGAATGTCTACCCGTGCCTTATCCCGAGCATGCAGAAGCTGACCACCCGCGGCATCGAGATCGCCGCCGCGCTGCGGGCGGAGGGCGTCGAGGTGATCGAGAGCTACCCCGGCGCTGCTCAGGACATCATGCGCATCCCGCGGAAGCGCGCCTCACAGACCCAGCTGCGCGCCGGTCTCGAGCGCTTTGGCTTGAGAGGTCTTCGCCCGAGCGGGCAGATGACGCACGACGAGCTGGACGCCGCAACCTCGGCGATCGTAGGTGCGTTCTACCTGGCGGACTCCTACGAGGCGCTGGGCGGCGAAGAGGAGGGGCATCTGGTCATCCCCACACTCACTAACCCAACTACCACCCTCACGGACGAAAACACCCCACTGGGCTGCGCAACGCGAGACGAGAATGGGTCCTACGAAGGCCTGTGCATGCTGATTGGCGAGCGAGCACGCGAGTACGCAGGCGCACTGCGCGACCTCGACCTGCTCGTCGGCGAGGACATGGAGGACTACTGGCGAGAGCTCGGCCAGCACGGGGCGAGGCTGCGAGGGGCGTCGATCGAGGAGCCTTGCGTGCGTCTCGCGCGCCGGCCCCGGTTCGTTGACCTGGAGTTGCATGCCGACGATCCGCGGCGTGCGCGCCGTCTGCGAACCTGGGCCAAACAATGGAGCTAGCGGACAGAGCCACCTCAGCGAGATTGGAACAGCGATGATCGTCGCGCTCGAGGGACTCCCCGGCGCGGGCAAGACAACGACCGCACAGCTACTCGCCACGGAACTTGGCTACACCTCGCTTACGGAGTCCACTCACAATCATCCGTTCCTGGAGTCCGTGTACCGGGACGGCGAACGCCACGACCTCGAGATCGAGCTTGCGTTCCTACTGCTGCACTCCAGCGCCTGGCGCGCGATCCGTCCCGACGCAAACACTGTGAGCGACTTTACGCTAGTCAAGGATCTCCTGTTTGCACGCGACACACTGCGTGAGCCAGCTGACCTGTCGCTGTTCGAATCCGCTTACGAGCGGCTGAACCGCGGCTTGCGCCCGGCCGACATCGTGATCTATTTGCGCGCGACGCCCGAGCTTGCACTCGCTCGCGTTCGCCACCGCTACGAGCAGGACACGCATCGGCGCTTCGAGGAAGCGATGGAGCTCGACCGCCTTGAGCGGATAGAGACCCAATATGAGGCGCACCGCCACGAGCTCGGCGCGCGCGTTCTCGCGCTCGACCTCGCCGAGATACTTGAGCCGCATGAGTCCGAGCAGGCTTCTAAGCGGCGTGTAGCAGGGGAAGCGTTGCGCCTAATCTCCGCGTCCTGAATCCAACGAGGCTTCGCTAATCTCGCCGAAAAGCGATCGGGTCAGGTCGGCGAGCGAGTGCTCATCACCCTTGGATAGGTGATCGCGGCACGCCAATGTCGTGCCATAGCCGCCGGCCGCAACGGCGGAGTGGATGACCGTCATCGGTAGCGGTTTGCAATCCGCCGCTGGTTCTGCTCTGATCGATCGCGCCGACAGATGTCGTCGGCGTAGAAGCCAATGACGAAGAGACCAGAGCACGAGAAGGGGAGCGGGACAACGCCGACGCTCGTCCGCGTCACATTCGAAAGAGCGTGTGGGACGACGCCGAGATCGTCGAACATCGAGTGCACTGAGCCCGGCACGGCTCTCGACGACCACCTGCGCAAGGAACAGACCCGTGCGTTGCTCGACGACTGGCCGACTACGTGCAGAAGCTCGACAAGGACGGCGACGCTAAGCCATAAGTCGCTCAAGGCCTGGAGGGCGAACTACTGCGACTACCCGGCGCCTCGTCCAGCCAGGCGAATTCTGCTGCAGCAACTTGAACACCGCCATAGCGGGGGCAGGATTCGAACCTGCGACCTTCGGGTTATGAGCCTGACGAGCCACCAGACTGCTCCACCCCCCGGCGCCTTCAACTCTAGCAACTCCGGCCTTTGCGGGGGCGGTCCCCCTTGGACGAATAGAGCCGACGCCGGGAATCGAACCCCGAACCCCTTCATTACCAGTGAGGCTCTACCAGTGAGCTACGTCGCGAAATGCCTGCCAATCCAGGCCTTTCGATGCCTCTTGGCCGGCAGCATCTTGGATGCTGTAGGCCCACCTGTGGGCCCATCCTGCGCCGCGGTTGGAGTCGTCGACGAGGTCGATTGCAGTGACATCGCGTCAAGCTTAGCCACTTGGAGCTGCTCATCGAGCGTCCTCGGCGCGCACCCCCGTGCGCGGCCCGAGCCGCTCTCGCCGCTCTCCCAACACCCGCCAGCCCAGCGCCCATCCCCCGCGCGGGCGGGAGCACGCCCGGCTATTTGCCTCGCGGCAGCGCTCATCCACATCGAACGCTGCCTCTCTGTAGCGTGGCCTTCCGGCCCATCTCCACCACAGCGAAGGGAGAGCGGTTGCCCGAGCGCAGCGAAAGCATCGAGCCAGAAGACGACCTCATCCCCTTCTCTTTCCCTCGGCCCGCGCTGGCCCGCACCGGCGCAGACGATCGCTACAGTCTTCTTCAGGGACGCCTTCACGCGATCCGCCAGCGCCATTTTGCTCGCGTATCACCGTGCGGTTCCTCGGCATGGGGGAGTTCGTGGTGATATCCGATCCGAACCTCATCAGAGAGGTGTTCACGGGGGATCGCGAAGTGCTTCGTGGCGGCGAGGCCAACGCGCGCGGGCTGGGCGCGTTCATGG
>CAVQBM010000004.1:0-235244 GCA_963710785.1 uncultured Solirubrobacterales bacterium | reverse complement strand
GGCCATGAGTTGGTCGAGGATCGTGCCGAGCACGCCGACGATCATGCCCGGCGTCGGTCAGGGCGCGGGTTGTTCGAGCGCCATGCAGGTCGCCGCGAGCGGAGAGCCCGGTACGAAGGCGTCGAGCGGTAGATGACGACGGGCATGTCGGCGCCGCCGATGGGGCGGCCCCACCGCATCGCCGAGCAGTGCGGCGACGATGAGCATGCCGATGAAGAGCGCTTCGGAGGTGCCCCGCGACGAGGTCGATTTCCGCGGCGAGTGCGAGGATGTGGAGCACGAGGTTGACGATCTGCTGCCGCGAGCCGAAGAGAGATGGGGCGCCCGGGGATCACTTCCTGGGGCTTGCCGAAGGCGATGTTGGACCGGAGGAAGAGATCGAGCCGACGATAGGCGGCGAAGGACGGAGAAGATAGGCCGCGTGGTGGGACGGCCCTCCGGCCTGACGATGACGCCGCCTTCGGTGACGAAGATGGTGTCGCGACCATAGGTGGAGCCGAGGTGGCAGAACTCGACCCAGGAGTCAGCGCGACGGCGCCGCCGCCGACACCGTTGAAGGGCGGACCATCTGCGGCATCGCGGTCATCTTGACGTCGCGCCCGCGGGCACGCCCACGGCGAGGCCGAGGCGCGAGCCCGAGCACGATCAGGCCCCAGTTGCCCTCGCCGGGGTTCAGGAGGGTCGGCGACGACGGCGATCGCCGTGCCCACGGCGGGGACGTTGCCGCGCACGGCGGTGGTCGCCGGCGAGACGCGAAGGCCCTGGAGGAAGAGGCAGAAGGCGATGATGTAGAGGACGTGGTTGAGGCTTTCGCTCCTGCGGAGGCTCGCTGGCGAGGCAGCATGGATCACGTGCTGTATCGCCCGGCTCCTCTTTGTCGTCCTTGTCGGCCTTGGCCTTGGGCTTGGCCTTGAACATCTCGAGCATGCGATCGGTGACGAGGAAGCCGCCGATGATGTTGATGGTGCCGAAGGCGACGGCGATCACCAGGAGGGCCTTGCTGAGGCCGTCGAGCCCGGGGAGGCCGAGCAGCAGCAGAGCGCCGAGGAGCACGATCCCGTGGATCGCGTTGGTGCCCGACATGAGGGGCGTGTGGAGGGTGTTGGGCACCTTGGAGATCACCACGAAGCCGATGAACCCGGCCAAGACGAGGATCGCGAGGTTGGTGGTGAGAACGCTCGCGATCACGATGGGGATCCTCCGTTGGGGGTCTCATCCGCGACTCCGGCTGCCGCCTTCGCGCCGGCGTGGAGGATCTCGCCATCGCGCACGATGCAGGCGCCGGCGATGATCTCATCGTCGAAGTCGAGCTTCAAGGCGCCCTCCTCGCCGACGAAGAGGTCGAGCAGCGAGAGGACGTTGCGCGCGAACAGCTGCGAGGAGTGCTCGGGCATCGTGGAGGGAAGGTTGAGGGGCGAGACGATCTTGACGTCGTGGCGCACGACGGTCTCCCCGGGCTCGGTGAGCTCGCAGTTGCCGCCGGCCTCGCCGGCGAGGTCGATGATGACCGAGCCGGGCTTCATGCCCTCGACGGCCTCCTTCGTGACGAGCTTGGGGGCGGGGCGCCCGGGGACGAGCGCGGTGGTGATGACCACGTCGAAGCCCTTGATGGCATCGGTGAGAGCCTGCTGCTGCTGGGCGCGCTCGGCCTCGGTGAGCTCGCGCGCGTAACCGCCCTCGCCGCTGGCCTCGAGGCCGAGGTCGAGCCACTGCGCGCCGAGCGAGTGCACCTGTTCTGCGACCTCGGGGCGCACGTCGTAGCCGGTGGTGCGTGCGCCGAGGCGCTTGGCGGTGGCGAGCGCCTGCAGCCCGGCGACGCCGGCACCGAGGACGAGTACCTTGGCGGGAGGGATCGTGCCGGCGGCGGTCATGAGCATCGGGTAGAAGCGCCCCATGCTCTCGGCGCCGAGCAGCGCGGCCTTGTAGCCGGCGACGTTCGACTGCGAGGAGAGCGCGTCCATCGACTGCGCGCGCGAGATGCGGGGGATCGCCTCCATCGCAAAGGCGGTGGCCTTCGCGGCGGCAAGCGCGCGCGTGGTGGCGGGGCTGGAGAGCGGCGCGAGGAAGCCGATCAGGATCGATCCGCTGCCCAGGCGGCCGATCTCCTCGGCGGAGGGCGGCGCGATCTTGACGACGATGTCCGAGCGCCACACCTCGGCGGCGTCGTCGCTCAACTCGGCGCCGGCGGCGAGGAAGGCGTCGTCGGGCAGCAGCGCCTCGGCGCCCGCGCCACGCTGCACGAGCACCTCGAGGCCCTTGGCCTTCAACTTGCCGACCACCTCGGGCACGAGCGCAACTCGGTGCTCGCCCGGGGCGGTTTCCTTGGGAACGCCTACCCGCATATGAAGGGCGGGAACGTATCCGATCCAGACGACGGGTGCCAACCCGAGGGGGTGCGCACGAGCCGCGAGGGGTCGCGGGACGGCGGCCATTAACATGGAGAGGGCCGGCAGGAGCCGGCCCGCGGGGTCGCGCAGCCGGCGCCCGAAAGCCCTGTTGGAGCCACAGCGATGACCGTAAACCTAACTCGCATATATACGAAGCTCGGCGATGGTGGCGAGACCCACCTCGGCGATATGAGCCGCGTCTCCAAGCTGCACCCGCGGGTGGAGGCATATGGGACAGTGGATGAGCTGAATGCGACGCTCGGCGTGGCGCTTTGTGAGCCGGAGCTGCCGCCGCGCATCGCGGGGTGGCTGCGGCGCGTGCAGAACGACCTGCTCGATGTGGGCGCCGATCTGAGCGTGCCCGAGCCGGGGCAGGACGCGGACTCGGATTCAATGCCGCCCGGCGAAAGCCCCGGGGAGCCTCGCAGGCGCGTCAAACAGAGGGCGCCCGCGCGGCTGCGCATCTCCCCCGCCTACACCGAGTGGCTGGAGGGGGCATGCGACGAGGTGAATGCGGGCCTGCAGCCGCTGCGCTCGTTCGTGATCCCCGGCGGCACCCCGGCGGCGGCGCAGCTGCACGTTTGCCGCACGGTTTGCCGCCGCGCGGAGCGCTGCGCGATCGCCGTGGGCGGGGAGGGCAACCCGGAGGTGGTGCGCTACCTCAATCGCCTCTCGGATCTGCTGTTCATCCTCAGCAGGGCGGTGAATGAGGCGGATGAGTCACTGTGGGAGCCCGGCGCGCACGGCGCCGACACGGGGGCCGGCGCGGCGTAGGGTCCGGCCTCGCGCGGAGGCGCGGCGCTCGGCGCTGCGCACGGCGGCGAGCGCGAGCGAGACCCACAGGCCGGCGAGGAGGTAGCCGCCGAAGACGTCGCTGGGCATGTGCCAGGCGAGGATCAGCAGCGAGAGGCCCACGCCGAACACGAAGGCGGCGCCGAGAACCGTTACGAGGGGGCGGATGGCATAGGGCGTGACGAGCGCAGCGCACAGCGCGAGCGTCATCGCGGCGGTTGCGTGGCCGCTCGGCCATGAGGCCGCGGTGATGTCCTTGAGGCCGGCGTAGGCGTGCGGGTGGGCGAGCAGCGGCTTGAGCACCTCGGCGGAGAGCGGCGCGAGCGGCAGCACCACCGCGAGCGCGAGCGCGAGGCGCGGACGTCTGCGCACGAAGGCAGTGGCAACCAGGAGGAGCGCCCAGACGGTGTAGAGGCCCGGTTCGAGCAGCCGCAGGAGGTCGTTGGCGAGCAGATCCACGCGCGGGCGCCCGAGACGGGTGAAGTCGTAGAGAGTGGTGGCGTCACGCGCGTGGGTGATCGGCACGAGCGCGGCGACGAACCAGGTGGCGGCGAGGCCGGCGAGACAGAGAGCGGCGAGGCCAAGCGCCGCGGCAGGGGTGTGCCTTGCGGGGATATTGCCGGGGTCTGCGCGCGCGGAGATGGACTGCGCCATCCATCCAGCGTAGAGGGACCGCTAAAGAGAGCCTGAAGGACAGCTGGGAGCCGATGCCATCGAAGGTCTGGCGCTGTCTCGCGCAGTACCCCGGAGGCGGCGCCACACGACGATAGCCTCCTCAGAATGGCCTGCCGGCAAGCGCGGTGAGCGCCTGCGCGGTGACCCACACGGGGGTCTGCGCGCTCGTGGCCGAGTAGCGCACACTGCCGTCGGGCGCAATCAGGCCTTCGAGGTAGCCGAGCGGCGAGCGGCTGCCGTGACGGCGCACGGCGTTGACGTTCACACCTGCGGCGAGCAGCCCCTGGATAGCCCAGGCGCTCGACTGGGCGTTGGAGGGCGCGCCGGGGAGCTGCGGGTAGCCGCCATCGGCGTTCTGCGCGCGCAGCAGGAAGGAGACGGCGCGGGAGATCGGGGCGCCGCGCAGCCCGGCGTCGACGAGGCCCTGCAGCGCCGCGGCAGTGTCATCGACATCGCTCGCGCCGCCGCGCGCGCCGAAGCCGAAGCCGCCGTTTGAGTTCTGCTGGCGGGCAATCCACAGGCCGGCGCTGCGTACGAGCGAGCCGGATGCGGAGCCCTCAGCGTCGCGAAGGGCGAAGATAGCGAAGGTGGTGATGTTGACGAGGTGCTCGAAGGAGCCATCGGCTCCGCGCGCACGGAGCAGTTCCCCCAACAGGTTGCGGGGGCCGATCGAGCCGGAGGCCACGCCACAGGCGTGCAGCGCCATGATCGTACGCTCCAGGTCTCCGGGGCCTTCGAGCGTCGAGGATCCGCTGTAGAGCGCGTTGAGCACCGTGCGCCGATTGCGAGCGAGGCTGCGTGGGTTGCGCCCCGCGGCGGCGAGGCCGAGCGCGGCCCAAGCGCTGTAGAGCTCGCTGGTGCGCTGCCCGCGGGCCGCGCCGAAACCCCCGTCGCTGTTCTGGGCGCCCGCAAGGAAGGCCACCTCCCGCGAGAGCTGTGCGCGCGCGGGAGAGGCCGCGGGCCAAACGATGTGCGAGGCGCCGGCCGAGGGCGACATCGCCGCGCGCACACCGGACGCCGCGCGCGCGCTGGCCGCCCCAGCGTCCGCGCGGTCGAAGCCGGCGAGGCCCACGGCGAGCAGGAGCGCCACCACGCCGGCAGCGGCGGTCTCTCCGGCGGCCTCCCAGCGCACGTCCATACGCTCGCGCATCCGTCCCAACAGCCGCGCCAGCTCGGGGGCGAAGGCGAGCCCGAAGAGGAAGCTGGCGAGCACATCCACCACGTCGAAGGGCAGCGCGGCTCCGGCCACCGCAAGCAGCGCGGCGGGGGTGTGGCTGGCGCCGAGCGTCCAGGTGTAGAGGTTCATGATCTCCTTGGCGCCCAGCGCGGCGAACGCGCAGGCGAACGCCAGTGCGACGCGCCCCAGGCCCCGGTTGCTGAGGCTTCCCAGAGCGGCGCCGAAGATGCCCACGAGCCCCCAGGCGGCCATCTGCCAAGGCGTGTAGGGGCCCTGCCCGAGGAGGATGTTCGAGGCGAGCATCCCCACGGCGCCCACGGTGAAGCCGGGGAGCGGACCGAGCGCGTAGCCCACCACGAGCGTCATCGCGGTGATCGGCTTGACGTCGGGCAGCGCCACGAAAGCGTCGCGCCCGAGCGCGGCGGCGGCGGCGAGGGTGGCGACGATGGCGATCATCCGCGCGGAGGGCCGCGAGCGCTCGTAGGCGAACCAGCCGAGCGCGAGCACGAAGCCGACGACGAGGAACGATGCGAGCGGCCAGCTCACGGCGCCACCTCGCGCACACGCCCCACCGGCGGGGGCTTATAGGGAGCCTCGTGCCGTATCTCCGCCAACCCAGCCGGTGCGCGGCTGTGAGAGGGAGCGTCGAGTCCGCTCAACAGCGCCGCCCCCTGCTCGGGCGCGAGCGCGCCGCCCGCGCCCCCGAGGATGCGCGCGGTCTCGGTGGCGAAATACCACCCACCGGCGAGCAGCTCCCCGGCGGGGCCATCGGCGATGGCGCGCCCGTCGGCGAGCAGCACGACGCGCTCGGCACAGGCGCAGGCGAACTCGGGATCGTGCGTGGCGACGAGCACCGCCTGCCCTGCCGCCGCGCGTTTGCGCAGCTCCTCGGCGAGGATCGCCTTCGCCTCGCGGTCCATGCCGCGCGTGGGCTCATCGAGCGCAACCACAGCGGGAGCCTCGCCGTCGCCGGTGACGATCGCAAGCGCAAGACGCTGGCGCTCGCCGCCGGAGAGGTCGTGCGGGTTGCGCTCGGCGAGATCCTCGAGTCCGGCCGCGCGGAGGGCTTGCGGGGAGAGCTCTTCGCGCACGCGCTCGTGCAGAAGATAATCGCCGGGGTTCTGCAAAAGCAGCGCGATGCGCCCGCCGCGCTCGATGCGCCCGCGGGTGGGCTCGAGCAGGCCCGCGGCGTGGCGCAGCAGGGTGGACTTGCCGGCGCCGTTGCGGCCCATCAGCGCAACGCTCTCGCCGGGGTCGAGCTCGAGCGTGGCGCCGCGCAGGATCGCGGGGCCGTTGCTCAGCTCGTGCCACACCCCACGCATCCGCAGTGCCGGCGTCTTCTTGCTCCCCCTCCCCCGGCGAAGTCGGCCGGCCGCTCGCTCTGCTTCTCCCTGCGGCGCGCGGCTCTGCTCGGGTTCCAACTCCTCCGGGAGCAGCCCGTGGCGGCGAAGAGTGGCGCGCGCCTGCTTGACCCCTACCGGCGGCGGCTGCAGGCCGGCAAGCGAGAAGAGCTTCGCTCCGGGTGTCTGCAAGGCCGGGGCAGCGGTCGCCGCCCACTCCAGGAACGAATCGGGTGCGCCATCGTGGGCGATGCTTCCTTCATGCAGCGCCACTACACGATCGGCGACGGCGAGGCAGCGCTCGAGGCGGTGCTCGGAGAGCACGATCGTCGTCTCCCACTCCTGGTTCAAACGCCACAGCAAGCCGATCAGCTCATCCGCGGCGACGGGGTCGAGCTGGGAGGTGGGCTCGTCGAGGAGCACCACGCGCGGGCGCCCCACGAGCGCGGCGCCGAGCGCGACGCGCTGCTGCTCGCCACCGGAGAGAGCGTGGATCGAGCGCTCCAGGAGATGATCGATGCCGAGCGCGAGCGCGACCTCCTCGACGCCACGAGCGATCGCGGCGTCGCCGTGGCCGCGGCTTTCCAGCGCGAGCGCGAGCTCGCCGCGGACGGAGTTCATCACGAGCTGCGTCTCGGGGTCCTGAAAGAGCACGCCCACTGACCCCCCGAGCCGGGCCGGGGGATGCTCGCGCGTATCCAGCCCGCAGATGCGCACGCGACCCGCGAAGCGCCCGCCATGGAAGTGCGGCGCCAGGCCGCAGGCGGCACGCAGCAGCGTTGACTTGCCGTGCCCCGAAAGACCCGCCAGCAGGCAGAACTCCCCGGGGGCGATGGCGAGGCTCACGTCGCGCAACGCGGGAGCCTGGTGTTCCCCGTGGGCCTGTCCGGGATAGGTGTAGCTCACGCGCTCGAACTCGAGCACCGTTGGGCGCTCGGCGAGCGTCATGCCTGCACCCCCCGGCGGTCGCAAAAGGGAAGGAGCACCGCCGCGATGAGCGCGACACACAACGCGAGTACGCCGACATCGAGGCGCATTCGCAAGAGCGGATAGGCCTCGAAGGAGGCGATATCGGTGAGGCGTGCAGCCAGCGCCAGCGCGATCACGAGAAGCGCAGAGGCGACGAACGCGAGATCGTGTCGCGACCACGGCCTGCGCAGGCGGCCCGCGCGGCGAGAACTGGCTCCGATCCGACCTGCGGCTGTGGCGTAACCGCGCAGCTCGAGCGTCGCGGCGACATCCATCGCGCGGTCGAGCGAGCCGCCGACGACCGCACCCAGCAGCAGCACCCGCCCGCGTGCTCCACGGGGTCCACCGTGGGGACGTGTGCGCTGCGCCTCGGCGAGACGCTGTGCGTCGGCGGCGAGCAGCGGCACCATGCGCGTCGCCAGCGAGGCGGTGAGGGCCGAGCGGAAGGAGAAGCGGCGCAGCCCCCGCAGCAGCTCATCGGGGTCGATCGCGAGACTTGCGAGCGTCATGACAAGGATCAGGAGCGTGACCTTCAGCGCAATCACCGCCCCATACACGAGCGCCTCGACGGTGAGGTCGCCCTGCCCGAACGGCCCGAGGTCGCCGAGGCGCGCGAACACGGTGAGGCCATCGCGCGAGACGAGCACGTTGACGGTAACGATCGGGAGCGCCACGATCGCGGCGGTGCGCAGCGCACGCGCTACCTCGCGCCCCACCCCAGCGCCCACCGCCGCACCAAGCACCGCCAGGGTGAGGGCCGCGAGCGCGAGCGGGTGAAAGAGCAGCAGCGCGGCCGCGCTCAGCGAGGCCGCCCAGAGGGCGCCCACTCCCGCACGCGCGGCGTGCAGCGGGGTGGGAAGACGCCTGTAGAAGAGGGCTCCGTTCATGAGCTCGAGAGCGCTCCGTTCATGGACTCGTCTGGGCAGTGGGTATGTTCATGGGCTCGGCCGGGGTAGCGAGAGGACTGTGCCCGAAGCTGTGAGGGCGATCGCAAAACGATTGCGCAAGTCGCTCTCCTCGAAGGCGTGTGCCGCCAACGCCAGGCCGGCGGCGTCGGTGCCGGTGATGACCCACACGGGCGCGCTCTGGGAGTAGCGCGTTGCGGCCACCAGCCCGGACCCCGCGCTGAGGGTGCGTGTGGCGCGCCCGCTGGCGTCGAGCAGCGTGAGGGTGCTCCCGGCTGTCGACGGGCGCGCGTAGACCCCGCTCGTGGCAGGACCATGCTGGATACCCAGCGCGGCGGGGTCGAGGGCGAGCGCCGGCCAGGAGCCCACGAGTACGCGCAGCGTGTCGGGCTCTTCGCCGGGTAGCACGGTTGACACGGCCGCTGGGATCGCGAGCGCACGCAGGCGGGCGCGTACGGTGGCGCACGGTTCGCTCTGCACCTGCGCGCACTCCACGCGCACGGGCAACCGCTTGCCTTCGATTCCGTTGAGGAAGGGCGCGGGGAAGGAACCGACGACCGCGGGCACCTCCTGCGTTTGGCTCCAGTTGTGCAGATCCCACCACACGCGATCCCCCGGGTGCAGTGGGGTCTCGGCGGCTCCCTTGGGGGCCTGCACGCCGTTGACGTAGTAGAACCAGTCGCTCGGCTGCCCCGCGGACTGGCCGCCGGAGCGCCCGTCGATCGACTGCACGAAGCCGCCGCTGTAGCGGGTGGCGACGGTGTCGTTGCGCATCAGCAGGCTCATCACGGTCTCGCTCCCGTGCACCTGCGGCGTGCTCGCGGAGCGCAACATAGTGGCGCCGAATTCGCGCGTAACGGTGAGCTGCACGCCGCTGGGCGTAGGGCCGGCGCCCAGCCCGCAGCCGGCCATCAGGCCGGCGGCGGCGAGGGCGCCAAGGCAGGCCGCGAGCGCGCCCGGCAACCTGCGTCGCGCCCGGGATCGCTTCTCAGCGGGCATCGGGCGAACGCCTAACGCCCGTGCCCGCAGGGACGTGCAGACTGGCTCAGCGGACATAGAAGACGATCCTCGAACTGCCCCGCGCGAGCGCGACATGGTTGCCCGCGGCATCCGTGGCCTGGATGTCGAAGACGTAGCGCCCGGGCGCGAGCTGCGCTGGGAGCAGGTAGGAGAAGCTGGTCGATCCGCTCGCGACCTTGAAGGGGTTCTCCGCTCCGCAGCGCGCGCGCACGAAGCGCTCGCGAGTGGCGTCGTAGGTGGAGCAGCGGCCCCGATAGCTGCGACGCAGCGCGATGCTCACCGAGCCCACGGCGGCGTGGGCACCGACCTTGCCGGTGAGCGTCCGAGGTGCGTGCCCACGTCGATAGATGTGCCCTTCGCTCAGCGCGGTGGCCTGGGCGACGATGGCGAATGGGCCCTTGTAGGAGGAGGCGCCGGCGGGGGTGCTCGATATCTGGGGCACCGCGATGGCGCCGCCGGGCGCCGTGGTTCCGCAGGTGCCGTCGTTGCCTTCGTGCACGCAGATGAATGCTTCCGCGGGGATCGCGGCCGCTTCGGCGGGTCCCCGCGCGTACAGGCTGAAGCGCTCGTCGCCGGTGAACGTCATCGTCGTCTGCCCCTGGGCATTGGTGGGCTGTGAGCTCTCCCCTCCACCGGTGACGGTCGCTTCGGCGATCGGCACGGGCGCGCCGGCGGGGTTGGGGTAGGAGAGCACCTGGATACTCACCGGCTTACCCACTTCGGCGCTCGCGGGCGCCTGAATGCTGAGCACGCTGGGCGGTGAGCCCGAGCACTTTTCATAGCATTCGGGGAAGAACAGGAGGGTGTCGCCCGCGCTCGGTTCCACGCCGCAGATCCCGATGGTGGATTCGGCGTTGTCGTGCCAGAAATTCCAGTAGGAGCCCGAGAGGGCGGTTCCGGCGATCGTTTCCACGAAGTAGGCGGAAAGTTCTGCCGACCAGGCGCCCTTCCAGTTGCCCGCGCTCGCGAGCTGCAGCGCTCCCGCGGCGCTCGTACCGGAACAGCTGTGTTCGCTGTTGCCGTCGTTGACGACCGGCGTGGTGTTCGTCGTGACGGCGGTGAGCGGAACGAGCGTCTGATAGCTGGGAGCGGGCCCCACGGCTCGGACGGTGACAGTCGCCGGAGCGGCGGCAAACGCTGCCGGACTGAACGTGAACAGCGAGAGAGATGCGGCGGCAATGAGCGCCGAGCGCGAGACGATGCGAGGTATGACCATATGAGCCACCCCTTTCCACGAGGGCTTGTGGGCTGAGGTCGGAGGCAGGTCTCCTGGCTGCCGGGCCTACCCTTCCGCGCCTTCCCATCCGCCGGCGGCGGATGGTGACTGCGCGCCTTGCAGCGCGCCGCGGTGGGCATCCCCGGTCACAGTGGCGGGTCCGCGCCGGACTCTCACCGGCTTCCCTTCACCACCGACCTTTCGGATGCCCCGGATCTTACCGGCACCCACGCCGAGGCGTCCCCTCAGCGGCCGGCGACTCCAGCGACGGAGCGTCCGTTCAGCGTGAGACAGCCCCAGCGACGGGGCATCCGCTCAGCGTGAGACAGCCCCAGCGACGGACGTTTCCTCAGCGGCCGATGCTCTCCAGATCGACACCGAGGTTCGCAAGTCCCGCACGCTCCTCACCGAGCTCCACGCCCGCCGCGATCAGCCGTCGCGCAGGGTCGAGATCCTCCGAGCGTCCCACCGAGAGCGCCCCCAGTACGCGCCCGCCCTTGAGGTACCACAGCGAGAAGCTGCCCTCCTCGATCGATCCGCGCACGATCTCCTCGTCCCATTCTCGCGCCGGGCCAACGTACTCCAGGGAAGCCCAATCGGCGAGGTCGGAGAAGAAGTAGGGCACCTCGCTGTGAGCCTGTCCGGCGCCCAGCATGTTCAACGCGGCCGTCTTGCCCTGGTTGAAGGCGACATCCCAGTGCTCCACGCGCAGACGCCGGCCGTGCACGACGCTGTCGTAGGCCGCCACGTCGCCCGCAGCCCACACTCCGGGGGCGGAGGTGTGCAGCTCGCTATCGCAGGCGATGCCACCGTGCTCCTCATCGAGCTCCAACCCCGCGGTGCGCGCGAGCGTCACGTCGGGCGCGACCCCCGCGCCGATCACCACGGCGTCGGCCTCCAGGCGCAAGCCGCCCTTGGTGAGCACGGCGCTCACGCGCCCGTCGCTGCCCTCGAAGCGCTCGAGCTCGTCCTCGCCGTGGATGCTCACACCGTGCTCGACGAGGCGCTCTTCGAAGAAGCGCCCGGCCTGCTCGCCGAAGCCCCGCTCGAGCGTTATCGCCTCCTGCATCACGATCGCGCAGGTGCTGCCCAGCAGCGTGAGCGACGCGGCGACCTCGCAGCCGATGTAGGAGCCGCCGATCAGCACCACGCGCTTTCCCGCAGCGTCGGCACGAATCGCGTCGGCGTTGCCGAGCGCGCGAAGGTAGTGGATCCCTTCCAGCTCACACCCCTCCACGTTCAGGCGCCGCACGTTCGCGCCGGTTGCAAGGAGCGCGGTGTTGTAGCCGACGACCTCCTTGCTGGAGAGCGTCGCCTGCTTCGCCGCGGTGTCGAGCTTCGTGACGCTCGTGCGTGTGCGCAGCTCGATCTGCTGCTCTCCCCACCACTCGTTGGGACGGAAGTAGGCGTCCTCGCGCGACTCCTTGCCCTGCAGGTACCCCTTCGAGCACGGCGGGCGGTTGTAGGGCGGGTCGGGCTCGCGCCCCACCAGCAGAATCTCGCCCTTCGCGCCGGACTCGCGCAGCCAGCGCGCGCAGTTGGCGCTCGCGAGGCCACCGCCGATCAGCAGATGCTCGACCTTGCGCGTGGACATCTACGGCACTGTAGAGGCTGGGCCTCACCCCCGCCCACGGAGACGCCCTGCGGGCCGGCCACGTGAGGAGGGTGGGACATCGAAGGAGACCCATCGACCCTCACAAGCCCGGCGGATGACGCACGGACCAGTGCGCCCAATCGGGGATGTGGTCGAGGATGCGCCAGCGCGGACCATCCTGATCGCGGTTGGGGCCCACATCGGTGCCGTTGTGACTCGTATCCAACCGCAATCCGGCGATCACGATGAAGACATGGTCGGTGGGCTCGGTGGTCGCATAGACGCTTACCCACCGTCCCCGTCCGGGCGCACCCCAGTCGACGTAGTCCTGCGCCAATGGGTTCTTCTGGAGGATTTCCGCGATCGGGCGAACCCCCGAGCGGTAGAGGACATAGTTGACGGTGCTCGAGCAGTCCTCGCTCGCAGCGCCCCGCGGGTCGGGATGGCCCGTGGGCCCATAGGGAAGTTCCTGCAGCTCGTTGCCCGCCACCACCATCGCCTGCACGACCGCGGGCGCTGCGGCGGGCACCAGCGCGATGTGCCCGTTCGAAGGCCACAACAAAGCCCGTTCTCCGGGTGTGAACTGCACCGAGGTCGGGCTGTTCGTTTCGATGCCCGCGCCCGCTTCTGGTTCTTGGGCAGATGGAGATCCGCGATACAGAGCCGCCCAATGCTCGACCTCCGCGACGTACCACCCGGCGTGGTTGTAGGCGTAGATCGCCCTGCGGTAATCGCCGGGGGCCCCCGAGGCGCGTAGATAGTTGGCCGCCCCGTAGATGGCGTCCGCGGCGTCCCAGCGATCGATGCGGCCGTCGCCGTCGCCGTCGACCCCGTAGCTCGCCCACGTGGAGGCCAGGAACTGCATCGGACCGCCCGCACCGGCGGAGTTGACGGCGCCCTCGTGCGTGCACGAGGGATCGGGGTCGCGCCCGTGATCGCACTCCACCCTGCCGATGCCCGCGAGGATCGCCCAATCGAGTCCGTAGCGTTCGCCCGCCAGCCGATAGGCGCGCAGGTATTCGGGCGGGATCTGCGCCTGCGCCAGCGCAGAGGCCCCGCCGCCCGGTTCGGCGGCTCGCGCCGGCGCTCCGCCCTTCACGGTGAGTGCGGCCAGGCCCAGCAGCAGGGCCGCAAGCACCGCCGCACCAAGCCCAGCGCACGCCGCGGCCAGCTTCAGCGGCGCGGGCATGAACACTCCGGCCAACCTCAGGGCCCCGTCGAACGAGCGTCCCGCGGTGGAGCGAGCGCTCACCTCACGCTCGCTCGATGCCGACGCACACTCACCGCCGCGGCCTGCCGAGCTGGCGCTTGCGCCGCTGGGCGACTTCGTGGATATCGCGCATCACCGGCGAGGAGCCCGCGGCGAGCGGGCCGGTTTGCGCCGGCGCCTGGCCCGCCGCGGGGGGCGCCGGAGCCGAGCTGGGCTGGCGCGAGGCGGGCAGCTCGTTGCCGCTCTCCTTCACGCGTCGCTGCACTGTGCGCTCGAAGTCCCTTCCGACTCTGCGCTCCTCGCGAGGCCCCAGCGACGCCGCCCCCTCCCCACTCAGTTGCTCCGCCGCCCCCGCGAACTCCCTGCGTAGCGCCAGCTCTCGGTCGATCTGCACGCGCGCCTCGCGCCGGCGGCGTGGGTCGAGCTGCTGGTACTCCGCGCCTGCGAGGCCAACCAGCGAGGCCAGCGCGGCATAGTCCCGCCGCTGGCCGGCACCTCCGCTGCCGGCGCCCGACTCCGAGGCCAGAGGTGCTGTGCGCCCTCCTGCGCCCGCTTTCGCCCCCGCCACACCGGCACGCTTCGAGGAGACAGCGCCGTCCACCGCCGGCACGCCCGCGCCGGCGCGCATTCGTGCGAGCTCGGCGGCCGCCGGCAGCGCCGCCTGAGCATCGAGGAAGGCGCTGCGCTCCTCGCGGCTGGCCGCTGTGGAGATCTCTCCGGAGGAGCGCCTTGCGCGCTGTCCCTCGCCGACCCTCTGCCGCGCCGCGGCAAGCGCCTCGCGCTGCTGGGATATTTCCCCCTCGATGCGCTGCGCGCGCACCCCCAGAAGTGCCGCCCTGCGCGGATCTCCGTCCTGTTGAGCCCTGCCCTGCTCGCCCTGTATCCGCGCGAGGCGGCTTTGCATCGCTGCGAGGCCCGCTCCCAGCGCGGGGGCCTCGCGCATCTGAGCGCGCGCGTGGCCGTGCTCATGCTCGAGCATCTTGCGCACCTGCTCCTGCGCCTCCCCACGTGCGCGCAGGCGCAGAGCCTCGCTGCGCGCCTGCGCCTGCGCCACACTGGGTCCCGGTCCGGAGAACCGGCTCCTGACCCAGCCCGCACCGCGCGTGCTGACACTGCGCGAGACCGGCAGCGCCTTCTTCAGGAGCCTTGCCCCGTGGGGTCCACCGCCGGAGGCACTAGCGGGGCGTCGCTCGCCGCGCGCTAAGCCCAGCATCTGGTGTCGTTGGCGAAAGGCTCCCCACCACACCGCGCTGATCAAGAGCCACTGCGTCCACCAGCCGAGCCCTTGCAGGCCAAGCAGGATCCGCATCATCAAGAGCAGCGTGCCCAGCAGCAGCGAGAAGAGCAGCTTCGAGACGACCGTCGCCAGCAGGCGCGTAGCCCACCCGCGGAAGACCGCGCGACCGTCCTCGCCGAAGGCGGGAGCCAGCACAGCGGCGGGCGCAAGCAGGAGATAGAGCAGGCTCATAAGCGCCGCCCCGAGCAGGTGCAGCGCGATGAAGCCAAGCGCCAGCACCATGCCGCTCGCGCCCGCGACGATCAACATCAAGCCCGCGGCACGCTGCCACGTCGCACCGGCGCTGCGGAACTCCGCCTGTGCCGCGGTTGGCCCCCGGCAGCTTTCGATCGAGTCGCTCCCGCACAGCACCCGCAGCAGCGACTGGGAGTTGCTCACCGAGTTGCGCAGCGTCCCGTTCGCGGGCAGCGCGAGGAACAGCTCGCCGTTGGTGTTGGCGGCGAGCAGCTCTTCGCGACCGCGACCGCTCGCGCTGTGCGCCTGTTCGCGGCTGAGTGAGCTGCACACGCCGAGGTCGCTTTCGCCCCACCTGCAGTTCGTCTTTGCGCCCTTGGGAGGGTTCAGAAGATGCGCGACGGCAGCGCGCAGGCGCGGGTCGAGCAGCGCCGGATCGCGGCACCAGCGGACGTTGCCGAACTCCATGTAGCACCACGGGGCTTCGATCCCGTAGGCGAAGACCGTGCTCATTCCCTCGCTCAGCGGCCGCTCGCCGGCCGTGGGGGCACCCTGCGCGACGGCCCCCAACGTGCCGAGGCTTGCCTGATTGGCCCACTCCCCCAGCGCCCCCACGGTGCCGGCGGGATCGGCGATCATCCACAGACCCGCGACCATCATCGCGAGCGTGAGGAGCGCCTGGCCGATCGATTGCGCCACCTGCCGGCGCACGAGACCGTGATAAGCGGCGAGCAGCGAGGCCACCGCGAGAACGCTCACGAGCCAGGGATCGGTGAACGTCGTCTGCGCCTGGCGCAGTCCGCGCCCGACCTGGCCCATCGTGGAGCCGCCGCTGAGCAGATCGAGCGAGTAGCACCACTCGAGCATCACCAGCAGCGCGTGCACCACCCACACAAGCGTTGTCCATACCGGCGCGAGGATGTAGTCCTGCAGGAGCATCATCGCGTTCACTTCGAGGAGCCCGTGTTCCACGTTCACGTCGAAGGCGTAGTTGGAGGTGGGCGCGGGCGCCACGAGAAAGCCCGACGTGCGGCAGTTGCGCAGCGCCTGCGCGGACAGCCCGCCCGCGCCGGCCCTCCCCCGGCAGAGGGGGCTGCCGAGCCCGTTGTCCACGAGCGGATCGCCTTCGCCGACGGGCTGTGCCTGGGACTGAGCTTCTTCGCTCTTGCCCGCGTGCGAGGACGGCTTGGCGATTCTTCCACTCGAGAGAAGCGGCGGCCCGCTCGGTGCACGGGGTGCTGCTTGCGCAACCGCCGCGGAGAGCAGAAGCAGTGCGCAGGCCCCTGCAATGACCCATCTCGCCCCATAGGACCGGCGGGCTGCACACGCCCCAGCAACAACCCTCCCCACGGGGTGGGCCCGGCCGGCTGTATGTGCCCCGGCGAGAACCAACCTCACCCGGCAACCCCAGCCGGCTGGGGTGTCGTGGAGAAGGCGCGCAGCAGCGCCGGCACCACCACCTCCACCTGAATCGCCTCCACGCGGCCGCGGTGATCGCGAAACAGGCAGCGCCCCGCCTCGAAATCGAGCAGCGCCGAGCGCTGCGCGCGATTCTCGGGATCGAGCCCCAGCAGCGCGAGCGCCCTTCCTGCCTCGGCCTCCGAGCGCATCCCGAAGGCGAACGTCGCGCCGAGCAGGTTCTCCAGCGAGCTACGCTCGCCCACCAGCGCGTCGGTGACGAGCTGCGTGCTGATGATCGGCACCGCCAACTCCGAGCGGCCCATGCGCTGCAGCGAGGCCAGCAGCTGGCGCCCCACCGGGTCGCCCAGCAGACGCCAGCCCTCATCGAATGAGAACACTTTCAGGCGCTCGCGCTCGCGCCCCATCAGGTGCATCGCGAACATCGCGATCAGGCGCACGAGCTGCTCCCCCACGCGCTCTGCCTGTGAGTACTCCGCGCGCCGAACCCCAGGCTCGGGGCCCGGGAGATCGCGGATCGGAAGGTAGGTCACCTGCTTGGAGCCCACCTCCGCGAGGCGCACCGCGGGGTCGGCGAAGCCCAGCTGGGTGAGCCCCGAGCGCGCATACACCTCGAGCGTCTTGGCCACCTGCACATCCACCTCGTCGCCCTCGCGCAGCGCCCCCACGACCTCCCCGCAGGTGGGCTCGCCGCTGCGACGCAGCACGCGGTCTACCGCCCCCACGATCGCTGTCTCCCAGGTCGCCTCGCAGCGGCTGGGAAGAAGGTCGTGCAGGAACGACACCGCGGCTTCCTGGCGGAGATGCTCGGGCGCCACGCGCAGCGGATCGAGCACCCCGCGCAGCGCCGGATCCGGCCGCAGCAGCAGCTGCTCGACGTTGGGCGCCACCTCATCGAGCAGGTGAAAGCGATGGTCGCCCTTCGGGTCCACATCGATCACGCGCGCGCCCAGCAGGAAGGCCTCGTATTTGAGCTTCTGATCGAGCGTCGTCTTGCCCGACCCCAGCGCCCCCACGCTGAGGATCGCGGTGTTGCGATCGCTCTCGGAGCCCTCGCGCAGGTTGAACAGCACCGGGCGCGCCGAGCCGGAGAGCGTGTGCCCGAGATAGAACCCCCTGCGCGAGCCCGCCGCGTGGGTGGCGGTGGGCATCATCGCCGCGACCTGCTCGGGTGTGAGCGTGTCGTCGTAGCCCGCGATGCGCGTGCGCTGCGCGGGGAGGTGCTGCCAGAACAGCTGCAACTGCTCGCCCAGCGGGCGGTGCAGGCGGATCTCCCCGTAGGCGCGCCGGCAGACCTCCACGCGGCGCTCGAGCTCCTCCTCGCTGTCCGCGCCGATCGCCACCGCGAGCGTCGCGCGCAACAGCGGCGGGCGGCTCGAGGACTGCAGGTAGGCGAGCAGATCGCGCGCCTCCTGCGTGCGCTGGTAGCCGAGGTCGGAGACCCCCTGCTCGCCATCGGACTCCGCGCGCACGATCTGATCGGCGTCCTGGATGCGCCGCCGCGCGATCCGCAACGCGAGCTCGTTGGGGAGGTAGCGCGCGTTGAGCGACAGATCCACCTCGAACCCCACGCTCTCCACCGGCGCGAACATCAGCTCCACGCGCGCGCCCGGAAAGGAGGCCTGCTCGGGGAGCGCCCCCAAAACCAGCTGCGCCTGCCAGCTCGTTCCCTGCTCGGACTGTATGCGCAGCGTGCGCCCGCGGTGCTCCACCCAGCTCTCGCTCCAGCGCAGCACATCCCCTTCCAGCGGCGCGAGGAGGGCCTGTCCGTTACGTTCGAAGACAAGCGCGCGCGGCTCATGCAGCCCCTCCACCTGGGGCTCCCCCAGCCCGCGGCAGAAGGCGCGGCGCACAAGCCACTGCAACTCCACCCCGCGCGCCGGACGCACCTCCAGGAAGTCCGCCACGCGCGCGTGAACCTGATCGGCGCGCACGCGCACGCGCTCCAGCTCGGCGGCGCTCAACAGGCGCCTATCGCGCACCGAGAATCCCCGCCGCAGCGCTTTGAGCCACTCGCGTGGGTGGCGTTCGGCGGCGCGCGAAACGTACGTCGCGACATCGCGCTCGGGGTCGCGCAGGCTCACCAGCAGAAACACGCATGGCCACCCCGCGTCGAGCTCGCGCAGGCGCGCCGCGTGCTCCTGCACGTAGCGCCGCCGCGCGCGCACATCTCCACTCCCGCGGTGCTCCTTTGGCTCGCCACTCCCGCAGTGCGTCTCAACCTCGCCATCCCCGCTGTGCTCCTCGAGCTCGCGCACGTAGCGCTCGGTGTCCCAGCGGCGCGCCACGCGCACGATCTGCAGGTCGGCCTGCACCGCCTCCAGCGCGCCGAGGAGCGCGAGGAAGCGCGCCCGCTTCTCGTCCTCGGACAGGCACGCGTAGGAGCCAACGGGCACCGAGAACGCGGCCCAACCATCGTCGAGGCCGGTGGCGAACACGCAGTTGCCGTAAACGAAGCTGAGCGGACCGCCCACCTCACTCGCCCTCGCGCGCGGCCCACACATCCAGCCGCGCCCCCGGCGCGAGCGCAACCACCGGGGCCGACTGGGGGGCGCGCCGGTCGGGGAGCTCGCGCAGGCTCAGCCGGATCGAGCGCCCAATCCCTGGGATGGCGCCGTGAACGCAGCGCTCGTGCGCCACCGTCGCGAGCACCGCGCCCGGACCGGTGTAGCGCAGGCGCCGCAGGCGCGCATCCGAGCCATCGGGCAGGAACAGCACCTCGGGCGGGTGCCAGCGCCGCCCCGGCGCCGAGCGGGCGAGCCTCCCCCGCGCGCGCATCCCCACGAGCCGCCGCGGACCCACCGCGTAGCGCGCCATCCCGCGCGCCGCCAGGTGAAACGGGCGGCCCTCGATGCGAATCACGGTGAGCAGCACCGCCATCCCCGCGGGCAACGCCAGCTCGCGCAGGTACCACGGCAGCGCGCGCACGCCAAAGCCCACCAGCGGCACGGCGCTCGCGAGCAGCGTGGTGAGCAGCAGGACGACGAAATACACCGCCCCCCGCACCGGCACACCGCCCGGGTTCAGGCGCAGCCGATCGATCCGGTAGATGCGCCGCTCCAGATCGAACACGCTGCGGTAGGAGCGAATCTCGATCGCCACTACGAGGTCCCGAAGAGCGAGTTGACGGTGTCGTGCAGGAGGCTCACCCCCGCCGGCGTGGCGAGCAGGATCGCGACGATCCCCACCGCGAACACGCCCGCCGCCTCCTTGAAGTCGCGCCGGAAGGCGAGCACGATGCCCGCGATCGCAAACGCCAGCCCGATCAGGCTCATCGCCACCTTGCGCCCCGTTTCGCCGGCCTTGCTCGCGGCCGCTTCCAGCGAGGTCACCGGTCCGCTCGCGCTCGTCCCGGGCTGGGCGGTGGCGGTTTCCGAGCGCACCACCTGCGCCTGCGCGGGCGGACATGCGGCGGCGAGAAAGCCGCACCCGAGCAGCATCGCGACCACCATGCTTCGGCGGGTGCGGTGCCCACGGGGGCGGCTGGAATTGATTCGATCGAGGATCTTCATCTCGTGCTCCTTGGTTGTCGTGTCGAGGTCGTGTGTCCGCTCTGGGACCTGTGTCCAACTCATGTGTCCGCTCCTTGGCCTGTATCGAGGTCAGGTGTCCGCCGTGGGGTCGCGCGCCTAACTGTCGGGGTCGGTTTGGATCGCCGAGATCTCCCAGCGACCCTGCGCGCGCGTTACGTCCAGTTCGTAGGCGAGCGTGTACTGGGCACCGCGTTCGTCCTCAGCAGCCACCGAGGCGAGCACCGCCCCGCCACCCGGCGCCCAATCGAGCTGGATCACCGAGCGCAGCGAGAGCGCCAGGCCGGGGCCGGGGAGGCTCACGCGCGCCCCGCTGGAGAGGTCCGCCGCGAGCTCCGAGGGCGAGGCCGCGAGGTAGTTGCGCAGCGCGCGTCCCAGCACCGTCGCGAGCGCCGGATCTTCGACTTCGCGCAAATGCCCACCCTGCGCCAATTCGGCCGGCGCGCTCGCCGGGGCGCCCACGATCGCCGGGTAGCCGCCCAATGCGAGCGCCCCGCCGGCCTCGCGCAGCACGTCCACCGTGAGATACACGAGGCCCGCGCTATCGGTCTGCGCCGCGAGCGTGTAGACGTGCTCGCCCGCGCGCGGAATGCGAGCCTGCACCACCTGGATCCACAACACCTGCTGCTCGCCGCGACTCGGCGGCTGCAGTCCCGCATCGGGGTCCATCCCCGGCCCCACGAACTGCGCCAGCGCGAGGCGGTGGGCTTCGGGTTCCCGCGAATCCCAGCTGAGATAGCGCCGCGCAAACAGCGCCGCGAACCCCTCCGCGCCCTCATCCGGTGGTGCAGGCGCGCGCATCGCGGGCGCCTGCACGCCTGCACGCGGCGGGTCGATCGCAAAGCGCGCGCTCGCCAGCACTCCAGCCACCGCCAGCGCCTGCAGCAGCCAGCGCGAGAGTTCGCGCGCGAGGCGCACCCGCCAAAGCGGGCGTGCGCTGAGCGTCGCCTGCGCACGGCGCCCTGGGGATGGGTGGGGCGCGGCAGACAAGCGACTCAGCCCTCGAACCCGAACTCGGAGGTATGTCCGGCGGGAGCAGGTCTCTCTACAACCTGAGCCGCGGCGAGTGAGGATGGTTCGGCTACTGGGCTCACGGGCGACTCGGCCGCTGCACTCACGAACGGGTGTGTCGTCGTACGGCGCTCGAGCAAATGCGCCACGCCATGCCCGAGCCGATGCGCCACCGCTTCACGCCTCACCGCCGGCAAACGGCGGGGCGCAGAGATCGTGGGCTGAGCGGGCGTGGTGGCCGGGACGCTCGCCACAGGTCCCCGTGGCGCGGGGTTGGCCAACGACGCAACGCCGCGCGGGCCGGCACCGATTGGGATCCCGCCAGGCCCGGGACCCAGCCGGGCCCCTCCCTCCTTCCCTGCCATGAAGCCACTCATGCTGTGGAGTGCGAGCGCCGCGACGACCCCCACGCCGGCTCCCAGCAAGGTCATGACGAGCACGCGATGCAGCGTGCGCGTGCGCTGCCCCCTCCCGCTTTCCACGCGCGTGGGCTGCTCGGGCTGCGACCACTCCTCGTGCTCGGGCACTTCGCCCTCGCGATACACGCGGTAGACCTCGCGAATGCGCCTCTGCGGGAGTCTCATCGCCGCGCCTCCCCGCGAACGAGCACGCCGGCGGCCGGGAGCCTGGGGAGGAGGGGATTCGGCTCCCGGCCGCTTGCGCGCGGATGGGCGGCGCCGTGCAGTCGTATCTGCAACCAACTGCCGGCGGCCCAAGGGACGCGCCTATGCGGGGGTGTATTGGTCATAGGTGGGTCCCTGTCTTCTCTTCCGACCCCCATCCCTCGAACGGGACACCTCCTCGCGATTCGTGCCTCCCCGACGGAGCATCCCCAGCGGTACCGCCCTCCGCAGAGGGTTCGTCCTGCTCGCTTTCGCAGAGCCGGCGCAGGCGCGCGCGGGCTCGCTGCGCGACCTTGCGGTACTTCTCCGCGCTCCACCCATGCAGCGCGCAGAACTCGGCGCACTCCATCTGCAGCGATACCTGAGAGGCCAGAACGAGGCGTTGCTCCTCGCTCAACCCGCGCGCGAGGCGCGGCAGGCGGCGCAGCTCCATCCGCAGCAGCACGAGATCCTCGGTTCCCGGCGCCCGATCGGGCACGCTGGCGCCAAGGCCCTCCCCCGCGCCCCGCGCGAGCGCTTGCTCCAGCGCGGCCTGCATCGGGCTGCGCCCCGACAGCGCGCGATGGCGATCGGCCACGCGCGAGACGAAGCGCTGCTCGAGCACATGCGCCAGATGGGCCGTGCTCGCCCACCTCGCGCCCGCCCGCGCCTGCGCCACCAGCTCGAGGGTCGCCTGACTCAGACAGTCCTCGAGGTCCTGCTCACGCAGGCGATGGCGGTAGCTGCGCAGCAGCATCTGCCCTCGCGCGCGCGCCACCAGCGCGACGCGCTCCACGAAATCGGGCTCGCCCCGGGCTGGTCTTTTGGGCTCGCATCGGGTAGACACGCATACATGTCGCTCCGCGCGCCCCGCACACCCCCCTCCCAATTTCGCCGCCCACCGCTCCGAGGGCGCCGCTCGGCCTTGCCCTTGCGCCGCTCGCCCCCCCAATCGCGCAGAGCGCCCCGGCGATGAGCCTCACCGAGCGGCTGCGCGCAGTCGACGATCTGCAGCAGCGCCACCCCCGCCTGAGCTTCCCCGCAGCAGTGGTGAAGAAGTTCGGTGACGACCAGGCCTCGCAGCTGGCCGCGCTGATCGCCTACTACGCGTTCGTCTCGATGTTCCCGCTGCTGCTCGTCTTCGTAACGGTGCTCGGCTTCGTCCTGGAGGGCAATCCCAGCGCCCAGGAGAGCGTCCTGAACTCGACGCTCAGCCAGTTCCCGATCGTCGGCACGCAGCTGCAGCACAACGTCCACTCGCTCACGGGCTCCGCGAGCGCGCTGGCGATCGGACTCGTAGGCTCGCTCCTGGGGGCGCTCGGCATCACGGGCGCCGCGCAGAACGCTTTCAACCAGGTGTGGCACGTGCCGCGCAAGAACCGACCCTCCTTCCTCTCCGGGCGCCTACGCGGTCTCGGCACGATCGCCGTACTGGGGCTCCTGAGCATCCTCTCCACCCTCGTCACGGGGGCGGTGGCCGCCCAGATCCCCAAGGGCACCCTCGCGATCATCGGCGGTGTGCTGCTGGCGCTGGCGGCCAGCTTGCTGCTGTTCTTCGCCGCCTTTCGCCTGCTCACCGTCGATGAGGTGCGCACCCGCGAGCTGCTCCCCGGCGTGCTCTTCGCCGCGGTGCTATGGCAGATCCTGCAGTACGTGGGCGGCTATTACGTCGCGCACGTCGTGCGCCACGCACAGGAGACCTCGGGGCTGTTCGCCTTCGTGCTGGGCCTGCTCGCGTGGCTCTACCTCGGCGGCCAGCTCACATTGATCGCCGCTGAGATCAACGTCGTGCGCGCGCGGGCGCTGTGGCCGCGCAGCTTCTTCACGCCGCCGCTACTCGACGCCGACAAGCGCGCGCTCATCTCATCGGCCGAGGCCGAGGAGCGCGTCGAGCAGGAGTCCGTGGAGGTCACCTTCGACGGCCTCTGAGGTGTACTTGCGCAAGCAACGATCTTTGGCTATACTAACTTCCAATTAGTAAGTACCTATGGAGCCGATACCTATGAATAACGCCTCGCCAGAGCCTCCCAACCCACAGTCAGAGCCCAAGCGCGTGCTGCGCCTGATCCCGCTCGACGACACCGTCGTGTTCCCCTCGATGGGCATCACCCTCACCGTGGATGTCGGCGAGGACGAGCACGTCGTGCTCGTGCCGCGCCACGAGAACGAGTTCCTCGAGGTCGGCACCGTGGCCTCCGTGGACGAGCAGATCCGCCTGCCCGGTGGCGGTCGCGCGGTGACCATCTCCGGCGAGCACCGCGCGCTGATCGGCGCCGCCCAGACCGGCCCCGGCGGCGAGCTGCGCGTCGAGGTCGAGGAGCACCCCGACGGCGTTCCCGTCGATGGGCGCACACGCGAGCTCGAACGCGAATACCACGCCATCGTCGAGGAGATCCTCGAGCTGCGTGGCGACGACGGGCGCATCGCCGCCTTCCTGCGCGCGATCGTCGAGCCCGGCCCACTGGCCGACTCCGCCGGCTACTCCCCCAACCTGACCTACGAGCAGAAGGTCGAGCTGCTGCGCACGCTCGATGTCACCGAGCGCCTCGCGCTCGCCGTCAAGCTGCAGCGCGAGTCACTCGCCGAGCTGCAGGTGCGCAAGCGCATCCGCGAGGACGTTCAGGACGGCGCGGAGAAGCAGCAGCGCGACTACTTCCTGCGCAAGCAGATGGAGTCGATCCGCAAGGAGCTCGGCGAGGACGAGGGCTCGATCGTCGAGGAGTACCGCGCGAAGATCGAGGCCGCCGAGATGCCCGAGGATGTCAACGAGCAGGCCCTCAAGGAGCTTGGGCGCCTCGAGCGCATGGGCGAGCAGACGGGCGAGTCATCGATGATCCGCACCTACCTCGACTGGCTGATCGCGCTCCCCTGGAGCAAGCGCTCGGAGGAGCATCTCGATCCTGTCTCTGCGCGTGAGGTGCTCGACGCCGACCACGCGGGCCTCGAGGACGTCAAGGACCGTGTCACCGAGTACCTCGCGGTGCGCAAGCTGCGCCAGGATCGCGGCATCGAGGCCGACCCCAAGTCCGGGGCAATATTCACGTTGATCGGCCCCCCGGGCACCGGCAAGACCTCGATCGGCGAGTCGATCGCCCGTGCCACCGGACGCGAGTTCGTGCGCATGTCGCTCGGCGGCGTGCGCGACGAGGCCGAGATCCGCGGGCACCGCCGTACCTACATCGGCGCCCTTCCGGGCCGCTTGGTGCGGGCGCTGCGCGACGCAGGCACGATGAACCCCGTGATCCTGCTCGACGAGGTCGACAAGGTCGGCGCGGACTGGCGCGGGGATCCCTCCTCGGCATTGCTGGAGGTGCTCGACCCGGCGCAGAACCACTCGTTCCGCGACCACTACCTCGACGTCGAGCTCGACCTCAGCCAGGTGATGTTCCTGGCGACGGCGAACGTCGCCGACACGATCCCCGGACCGCTGCTCGACCGCATGGAGGTGATCCGTTTCGACGGCTACACCAACACGGAGAAGCTCGCGATCGCCAAGGGTTATTTGTGGCCGCGCCAGCGCGACCGCAACGGCCTGCGCGAGGACGAGGTGTCGATCAGCGACGAGGTGCTGAACACGGTCATCAGCGAGTACACCCGCGAGGCGGGCGTACGCAACCTCGAGCGCGAGCTCGGCACCGTGCTGCGCAAGACCGCCACGCGCATCGCCTCGGGCAAGGTGGAGCCCCCCGTGGAGATCGACCTGGAGGTCGTGCGCGACGCGCTCGGGCGCCAGAAGTTCTTCCAGGAGTCCGCGATCCGCACCGCCGTGCCGGGTGTGGCCACCGGGCTCGCGGTGACCGGCACGGGCGGCGATGTGCTGTTCGTGGAGGCCACCAAGATGAAGAGCTCGGGCTCGGGCGGTGGCGGTGGGCTGGTGCTCACCGGCCAGCTGGGTGACGTGATGAAGGAGTCGGCGCGCATCGCCCTCTCCTACGTGCGCGGCCACGCGGCCGAGCTCGGCATCGAGGAAAGCGTCTTCGAGGGTCACGAGTTCCACGTGCACGTCCCCGCGGGCGCGATCCCCAAGGACGGCCCCTCCGCGGGTGTGACGATGGTCACCGCGCTGGCCTCGCTGCTCTCAGACCGTCCGGTGAAGCACACGGTGGGAATGACCGGCGAGGTCACCCTGCAGGGCCGCGTGCTGCCGATCGGCGGGCTCAAGCAGAAGGCGCTGGCCGCGCACGCGGCGGGCCTCACCGACGTGATCATGCCCGAGCGCAACCGCGGCGATCTCGATGAGATCCCCGAGGAGGTGCGCGAGCAGATGACCTTCCACCCGGTGATGACCGTGCAGGAAGTGCTCGACCGCGCGCTCGAGCCGGCTCGCGATGTCGCGCTGTCGTAGTCCCCAGCCGGTGCCAGAGGAGGTCCGTCGCGCGGCGGACCTCCTCGAGCGGCGCTGGCAGCTGTCGATCATCTACGCCGCGCTCAGCGGCGCGCTGCGCTTCAACGAGTTCGCCGCCGCCGTGCAGGGCATCTCGCCGCGGATGCTCTCCGAGCGCCTGCGCGAATTGGAGGGCGCTGGACTGTTGCAGCGCTCGGTGCTCCCCACGAGCCCACCCACCGTCGAGTATCGCTTGACCACACGGGGCCGGCGCCTGGGACCGCTGATCGAAGCGATGTGCGCCTACGCGGAGGAACCCACCGGCTGAACCGCCTCATGCTCGTGGCAGCCGGCGGCGTCGAGGCTGGCCCCCACCAGCGCGCCGCCCTCGCACTCCTCGGCGAGCACCGCGCGGCGCGGGTTGCGCACGCCGACGGCGCCCACCACCCCGCCGGCGGCCACCAGCAGCGCGGCGATGGCCATGCCCAGGTGGAAGCTTTCAAGCGAGGCGTTCTCCGCGGCTGCGGTCACGACGCTCGCCTGGCGCGGCGGCAGGCCGCGGTGTTGGGCAGGCCCAGCGGGAGCTTCTTGGCTTCGCTCACCGCCGCCTGCGCGCGTGGCCCGAGCGGCCGCCCGGCGAGGCTGCTGTCGAGGTGCGCCACGAACGACGCCGCTATCGCAGCGCCCACCGCCGCCGTTCCGAGCAGGCCCGCCACGCGCGCGACGGCGTTGTTGACAGCCGAGGCGATCCCCGCCTGTTCTGTTTCCACCCCCGCCAGCACCGCCGCGGTGAGCGGCGCCACCGTCATCGAGAGTCCGAGAGAGAACAGCAGCAGCCCCGGGAGCACGTCGGTGAGGTAGTTCACGTGCACCCCCACCCGCTGGAAGAGCAGCAGCCCCACGGCGGCGATCAGCGGCCCCGCGCCCATGAAGAAGCGCGGCCCGTGACGGTCGGCCAGCCCCCCAAAACGGCGGGAGAGGGTGAACATCACAACGGTCGTCGGCAGCGTCGCGAGCCCGCTCTCCAGCGGCGTGTAGCCGGCGACCTGCTGCAGGAACAGCACAACGAAGAAGAACAGAATCGCCAGGCCCGCATACATCGAGAACGTCTCCACGTTGCCGGCAGAGAAGTTACGTCGGCGGAACAGTCCCAGCGGCAGCATTGGGGCGCTCGTGCGCGACTCGTAGACCACGAAGCACACGAGCAGCGCGACGCCGGCGATCAGCGGGACGATCACCGCCGGGCTCCCCCACCCAAGCCGCGGCTGCTCGATCAGCGCGAACACCGGCCCGCCGAGCCCGAGCGCACACAGCAGCGCGCCCACCACATCGATTCGCCTGGGGGTGCCCTCGCGCGGGCGGGGCTGCGCGCGTGGGATCACGAGCAGGATCAGCGCCAGGCACGCCGCGACGAAGGGCAGGTTCACGAGGAAGATCAGCCGCCACGACCCCAGCGCCAGCAGCTCGCCGCCCGCGAGCGGTCCAAGCACCGCCGCGATCCCGCCCCACGCCGTCCAGCTGCCGATCGCCGGCCCGCGTTCCTCCTCGGGGAAGGTCGCCACGATCACCGCCAGCGCGCTCGGTGTGAGCAGCGCGCCTGCCACACCCTGCAGCGCGCGAGCGGCGATCAGCGCCTCGATCGAGGGCGCGAACGCGCACAACAGCGACGCCACGCCAAAGCCCCCCACGCCGAGCGCGAAGATACGCCGCTCGCCGAACAGATCGCCCAGCGAGCCGCCGATCAGGATCAGCGAGCCGAGCGTCAACAGATAGGCGTTCACGACCCACTGCTGCGCCGCGAGCCCACCACCCAGATCGTGCTGGATCGTGGGCAGCGCGACATTCACGATCGTGCCGTCCAGTAGCGCGATGCCCGAGCCGAGGATGCAGGCGACGAGCGTGAGGCGCTTTATCGAGTCGCTGCTGCGAGGGGCGGAGCCGCGCGCGGACACGGCACTCACACTAGCCATCCGCGCACGCCAACGCCCGCTGTCCGCTCAGGCGGCGGACTCCTCCTTCTCGGCCTCCTTCAATTCCCGCTCGAACTCCTTGGCGTCGGCGTCGAGTTCCTTCTCGATCGACTTTTCAGCGCGCGTGAGCGCCTTGTCGAGCTGCTCTTCAAGACGCGACTCGCCAACGACGATCAGCGCCGCCTGACCCTCCCCCAGCAGCTCGCCGAGATCCTTTGCGTCGCCGCGCGACATGCCCTTGCGCACATGGCCGATCACGCCGCCGGCCACACCGCCAACCGCGGCGCCGGCGATGATCGAGGGCGGGAACAGCACTCCCACAACCGCGCCAACCGCTATTCCCGTCCAGGCGCCGTGCTGGGTGGGCTTCTCGTGCTTCATCACGTGCACCTTGCCATCGGTGTCCTTGGTGATCAGCGCCACGTCATACGTGCCAACCAGACTCGCGGCGTGCAGGTCGAGCAGTGTGTCGTAGTCGGCCTCGGCGTCGCTGCGCTCGGCGTAGGTTGCTGCGTAAACGAATACTGGCTTGTCGCTCATGTGAATCTCCTTTGGTGGGCCTTGGACGAATGTGGGTTCAGAGGCTCGGGCACGATCCTTCAGGTCGCGATCAGCCCCCTCTGCAACGCGTACTGCACGAGCTCCGCGCGGGTCGACAGGTCGAGCTTCTGCTGGATGTGCGCGCGGTGAGTCTCCACCGTTCGCACCGAGAGGTAGAGCTGCTCGGCGATCTCGGTGTTGGTGTGACCCAGCGCGATCAGCCGCAGCACGTCGACCTCGCGCTCTGAGAGATCGTCCGGCGGGCCCGGCGGCGGCTCGGAGGCCATGCGCGCGCCCAGGCGCGGGTTCAGGTAGCTCTCCCCCGCGGCCGCGCGGCGCACCGCCTCCACCAGCTCGTCGTCGGCGGCCTCCTTCAGGACGTACCCCAGCGCGCCGCCGCCCAGCGCGCGGCGCGCGAAGGCCGGCTCTTGCTGCATCGTGAGCACGACGATCTGGGTGTCCGGCTCCTCCTCGCGGATCACCGGGATCGCGTCAAGACTCGAGCCACCGGGCATGTTGAGGTCGAGTACGAGCACCGCCGGATGATGACCGCGGACGTAGCGTTTGGCCTCATCGACGTTGCTTGCCTCCGCCACGACCTCGAAGTCGCTCTCACTGTCGAGCAGCAGGCGCAGCCCGCTGCGCACCACCGCGTGATCGTCGGCGAGCACGATCCGGATCCTCGCACCGGCTGTAGCGCCCGCAGCCTGACCGTCAGCGAGCGGATGCGCATCCCCGTCGGACATCTCCTCACGGTAGCGCGTTGCATCGGCGCGTAGCATTGTGCGCGTGCCCGATCAGCCACAGAGCGAGCCCGACGCGGCAAACGCCAGCCGCCGCGACGCGCATCCGCCGATGCCGCGCGACAAGCGTGGCTGGCAGGTCGCCCCGGCGCCCGACGGACGCGGGATGCCCGAGCAGGCCCCAACCGGCCCGCCCGCGCACCGCACACGCGGGTTCATCTGGTTCGTGCTCGCCCTGATCGCCTTCAACTGGCTGTTCGTGCTGCTGTATGAGCCCCGCTCCAGCGAGCCGCGGGTGAAGGTCTCGTTCAACCCCTATTTCCTCGCACAGGTGAAGAGCGGCGAGGTGAAGTCGATCTCCTCCAAGGGCAACACGATCGAAGGCACCTTCAAGAGCAAGCTGCGCTACCCGGCGAGCGACAAGAAGGCGACGCCCACCACGCTCTTCGCCACCGAGGTGCCCAGCTTCTGGAACGGCAGCCAGCTCTCGGCGCTGCTCCAGGAAAAGGGCGTTGAAGTCAACGCCAAATCGACCTCCCAGAGCACCTCGCTGCTGAGCGAGCTACTGCTCGGCTTCGGCCCCACGCTCTTGATCGTGGGTCTCTTCATCTTCATTGCGCGGCGCGCCGCCCGCGCGGGCGGCGCGATGGGCGCGCTGGGAAACTTCGGGCGCTCGCAGGCGCGGCGCGTGGACCCGGCGCAGATCCGCGTCACCTTCAAGGATGTCGCGGGTATCGACGAGGCCAAGGCCGAGCTCTCGGAGATCGTAGATTTCCTGCGCAACCCCGAGCGCTATGGGCGCCTCGGTGGGCGTATGCCCCACGGCGTGCTGCTCTCCGGAGCCCCCGGCACCGGCAAGACGCTGCTCGCGCGCGCGGTCGCCGGCGAGGCGCACGCCGCCTTCTTCTCGATCTCCGCCTCGGAGTTCATCGAGGCGATCGTCGGCGTCGGCGCCTCGCGGGTGCGCGACCTGTTCGTGAAGGCCAAGGAGGCCGCGCCCGCGATCATCTTCATCGACGAGCTCGACGCGATCGGGCGCTCGCGCCAGGGTTCGGTGTCGGTGACGGGCGCCAACGACGAGCGCGAGCAGACGCTCGATCAGATCCTCACCGAGCTCGACGGCTTCGAGAGCTCCGAGGCGGTGGTGGTGCTTGCCGCAACCAACCGTCCCGACGTGCTCGACGCGGCGCTGCTGCGCCCCGGACGCTTCGATCGGCGCGTCACCGTGCAGGCTCCCGACCGCACAGGAAGGCGGGAAATCCTCGAAGTGCACACGCGCTCGATCCCGCTCGCGCCGAGCGTCGATCTCGACGCGCTCGCCGCCACCACGCCGGGCATGGTCGGCGCCGACCTCGCGAACCTCGCCAACGAGGCCGCCTTGCTGGCCGCGCGACGCGAGCACAAGGGGGTGGAGATGGCGGACTTCACCGATTCGCTTGAGAAGCTGATGCTGGGCTCCCCGCGCGGCATCCTCCTCTCCCCCGCCGACCGCGAGCGCACCGCCTATCACGAGTCCGGGCACGCGCTCGTGGGGATGCTCACCGCGGGCGCCGATCCAGTGCGCAAGGTCTCGATCATTCCGCGTGGAATGGCGCTCGGTGTGACGCTCTCAACGCCCGACTCCGACCGCGTGTCCTACTCACAGGAGGAGCTCCAGGCCAAGATCCGCGTGGCGCTCGGGGGTCGCGTGGCCGAGGAGATCGTCTACGGAGCGGTGACCACCGGCGCCGAGTCCGACATCCAGCAGCTCACCCAGATCGCGCGCCAGATGGTCGGCCGCTGGGGCATGAGCGAGGCGATCGGGCCGGTCGCGGTGCTCCCCGCCGATGGCATGGGACCGTTTCTGCCGGGCGTGAGCGAGACCTCGCAGTCCACCCAGCGCCTAGTGGACGAGGAGACACGGCGGCTCGTCGAGGACGCCCATCACCAGGTGACGCGCCTCTTGAGCGAGCACCGCGCGCAGCTGGAGAGCCTCGCCCAGGCGCTGCTGGCCCACGAGACCCTCGACGCCCCGGATGCCTACGCCGCGGCGCGCGTGCCCGCGCACGAGGAAGAGCCGGCAGGGGTCTCTTGAGCGCCACGGCGAGCCCAGTCATCCACACGGACGAGCTCACGAAGGTCTACGCCGGCACCGACTTCGCCGCCGTCGACAAGCTCGACCTGAGCGTGCACAGCGGGGAGATCTTCGGGCTGCTCGGGCCCAATGGCGCGGGGAAGACGACGACCGCGGGGATGCTCACCACGCGCGTGGTACCCACCTCTGGCTCGGCCCACGTGGGCGCGATCGACGTAGTGGCACAGCCCGCGCTCGCCAAGCAGCTGATCGGAACGGTCTCCCAGACGAACACGCTCGACCGCCAGTTGACGGTTTGGGAGAACCTCTACTACCACGGCCGCCTGTTCGGGATCGGCGCGGCACAGTCGCGCGCCACCGCTGACGAGCTGCTCGAGCAGTTCCAGCTGTCCAAGTGGGCGAAGGCTTCGGTATTCGCCCTCTCCGGCGGGATGGCGCAGCGGCTGATGGTCGCACGCGCGATCTTCCACCGCCCCGCCGTGCTGTTCCTGGACGAGCCCACCGCGGGACTCGACCCCCAGGGGCGCCTCGCGCTGTGGGAGATCCTCGGCGAACTGCACCGCGCGGGACAGACGATCCTGCTCACCACCCACTACATGGAGGAGGCCGATCAGCTCTGCGAGCGAGTGGCGATCATGGATCACGGCAAGATCCTCGCGCTCGACACCCCCGCGGAGCTCAAGCGCTCGGTTGGCGCCGATACGATCGTCACCGTGCGGGCCGGCGGCGACGGCGACGCGCTGGCGCAGCGGCTGGCGAGCGAGATCGAGGAGGTCACGCGCACGCGCGTGCTCGATGGCGCCGTGGAGCTGCACGTCAAGGGCGCCCAGCGCCTCGTGCCGCGCGTGGTGAACGCCGCCGAGAGCGGTGGCTTCGAGGTGGCCGACCTCTCAGTCGCCGAGCCGAGCCTGGAGACGGTGTTCATCAACCTCACGGGGAAGGCCCTGCGTGACTGATATCGCCCTGACGCCAACTCGCTCCACAGCGCAGGCGAGCCGCACGGCCTTGCGCGCGCTGATCCTGCGCGATCTGCTCGTGCTGCGCAAGAACTTCGCCGAGTTCCTCGTACGCACGATCATCCAGCCCTTCCTGCTGGTGTTCGTCTTCCTGTATGTGTTCCCCTCGATCGGCCAGGGCGTTGGTGGCGGAGGAGGGCCGGTACGGGAGTCGGCCTTCGCGACCGTCCTGGTCCCCGGCGTGGTGGCCATCTCGATCATGTTTCAGGGGATCCAGGCTGTCGCGCTGCAGCTCTCCACCGAGTTTGGCTACACGCGCGAGATCGAGGATCGCGTGCAGGCCCCGTGTCCGATCTGGCTGGTGGCTGTCTCCAAGGTGCTCTCCGGCTCGGTGCAGGGCGCGCTCGCGGCGGTCGTCGTGTTCCCGATCGCCGCGGTGATTCACGCGCCGGGCGTGGAAGCGCACCTGTCGATCACCTGGTGGATCGTGATCACCCTGATCCCCCTGGCCTGCGTGGCGATGACCTCGCTGGGGCTGCTGCTGGGAACTACTTTCGAGCCGCGCAACATCGGGCTGATGTTCGGTTTCGTGGTGCTGCCGCTGACGTTCCTCGGCGGCACCTACTACCAGTGGACGCGACTGGCGCCAGTACAGGTCGATGGCATCCACTGGTTGCAGATCCTGGTGCTCGTCAACCCCTTGATCTATGTGGCCGAGGGGATGCGCGCGGGGTTGACAGAAGCCTCACACATGTCCTTGTATGTGGTGTATCCGGTGCTACTCGGTTTCTGCGCGGTGTTCCTCTCGCTGGGGCTGCGCAACTTCCGCCGCAGGGTGCTCTCCTGATGCCATTGCCGATCGAGCTCAGCCACAAGGAGTACGAAAAGGAGCTGCTGCGCCTGCAGACCGAGCTGGTGGCGATGCAGGAGTGGATCGTCGCCGAAGGCCGCCGCCTGGTCGTGCTGTTCGAGGGGCGCGACACCGCCGGCAAGGGCGGAGCGATCAGCCGCATAACCGCCTATCTAAACCCGCGCACGTGCCGCATCGCGGCGCTGCCGACCCCCGGCCAGCGCGAGCAGAGCGAGTGGTACTTCCAGCGCTACGTCGCGCACCTGCCCGCGGCAGGGGAAATAGTGCTGTTCGATCGCAGCTGGTACAACCGCGCCGGCGTGGAGCACGTGATGGGCTTCTGCACCAAGCACGAGTACGAGGAGTTTCTGCGCTTCTGTCCCCAGTTCGAGCAGTCGCTGCAGAACGAAGGCATCATGCTGGTGAAGTACTGGCTCTCGGTGAGCGACGAGGAGCAGGAGCGGCGCTTCAAGAAGCGCCTGAAGGACCCCAAGAAGCGTTGGAAGTTCAGCCCGATCGATCTGCAGAGTCGCGCTCGCTGGGTGGACTACGCCGAAGCCAAGGACCGCATGTTCGCCCACACCGACACCGAGGCCAACCCCTGGCACGTGGTGGAGGCCGACGACAAGCGCACGGCGCGCCTGAACCTGATCGGCCATCTGCTCTCGCTCGTGCCCTACGAGCACCTCGACCGGGCTGAGCACGTCAAGCTGCCTGCCCGCCAGCGGCGCAAGTACGAGCGGCCGCCGCGCAGCAGCGAACGGCATGTGCCGGTGCGCTATCAGGTGGGGTCTCACTAGAAGGCTCGACGCCGGCCGCGGTTCACGCGGTTTGGACTGCTCTCTCAAGCCCTCGGCCAAGGGGCCTGCGATCATGAGGGCGTGCACGCGATGCGGATCGAGCGTCCCGGATCGATCGTCGCGGCCGAGATCTCCAAGCCGCGGCCAGGGGCGGGGCAGCTGCTGGTGAAGGTGCACGCGTGTGGCGTATGCCGCACCGACCTTCACCTGCTCGACGGCGAGGTCGAGATCCCCCACCCGCCGATCGTCCCCGGGCATCAGATCGTGGGCACCGTCGTGGAGCACGGCGAGGGCGTCGAGCAGAGCGAGCTGCTGCAGCCGGGCAGGCGCGTGGGCATCCCCTGGCTCGGATGGACGTGCGGGCGCTGCCGCTACTGCCTCTCCGGGCGCGAGAACCTGTGCGAGCAGGCGCGCTTCACCGGGCGCGACATCGACGGCGGCTACGCCGAGTGGACGCTCGCCGACGCGCGCTACTGCTTTGCGCTGCCCAAGGGCTACTCGGATCTGGAGCTCGCACCGCTGCTGTGCGCGGGGCTGATCGGCTACCGCGCACTGGGCATGACCGGTGACGCACAGCGCCTTGGCTTCTACGGGTTCGGGTCCTCCGCGCACATCCTGATCCAGCTCGCGCGCCACGAAGGTCGACGCGTGTTCGCCTTCACCCGCCCGGGCGATCAGGCAGGGCAGGACTCCGCGCGCGAATTGGGCGCCGAGTGGGCGGGCGACTCGCTCACCCCGCCGCCGGAGGAGCTCGATGCGGCGATCGTGTTCGCCTCCGCCGGCGAGCTCGTGCCGGCGGCGCTGCGCGCGCTCGCGAAGGGCGGCACGGTGGTGTGCGCGGGGATACATATGACCGACATCCCCAGCTTTCCCTACGAGATCCTGTGGGGCGAGCGCAGTGTTCGATCCGTCGCGAACCTCACGCGTCGCGACGCGAGCGAGTTCCTCGAGCTTGCGCCGCGGGTCCCGGTCGTCACCGAAGTGCAGGTCTACGCGCTCTCAGACGCCCGACTCGCCCTCGAGGACACGCGCGCGGGGCGCGTGCGGGGCGCGGCGGTCATCCAGATCGCCTAGCTGCTTTGCGGACTCGGCGCCGAGAGCCTCAGGAGACTCAACGGCGAGACGTTCAGCCGGCTCGATCGCGAAACGATCAGCCGGTTCGCTCGCGAGAGCCCGCGAAGACTCGCTCGCGAGATGCTCCATCGGCTGGATCACGGTGAGCACCACCACGATCGCCAGCGCCACGAGCCCGGCGCCGATCAGAAAAGCCAGGTGGTAGCCGCCGGTGAGCGCCGCGGCGCTAGACGCTCCCCCGGCCAGCAGGTGCGCGGTGCGCGTAGCCGAGAGCGTTGCGAGCACCGCGAGCCCCAACGCGCCGCCAACCTGCGCGGCGGTGTTCACCAGGCCCGAGGCCAGACCGGCGTCCTCCTGGGTGGCGCCCGACATCGCGAGCGTCATCAGCGCGGGGAAGGAACCACCGATGCCCATTCCAAAGAGGAGCATCGAGGGGAAGACATCGGTCATGTAGTGGCCATCCACGGGGACGCGCGCGAACAGCAGCAGCCCCACGCCCACCAGCACAAGGCCGGGGACCAGCGTTCTGCGCGCACCGAAACGCATGATCAGCCGTTCTGAGTAGCGCAGCGAGAGCACCCCCATCACGATTGTCGCGGGCAGAAACGCCAAGCCGATCTCCAGTGCGTCGTAGCCGAGCACGCGCTGCAGGTAGAGCGCGCCGAGGAAGAACATCCCGAACATCCCCGCCACCATCAGCGCCTGCGTGAGGTTCGCGCCGGAGACGTTGCGCGAGCGGAAGATGCGCAGCGGCATCACGGCTTCCTCGCGCGCGCCTCGCGCACGAGGAAGCCGATCAGCAGCAACACCGACAGCGCACCGAGACCCAACGCCTCGCCCGATCCCCAGCCGTGCTCCGCGGCCGGCTTGACGATCGTGTACACGCCGAGCATCAGCGCGCTGGTGATCAGAAGCGCCCCGGGGATGTCTGCGCCCTCGCGCAGGCCGAGGCCTTTATCGTGCTGCAGCAGCCGGCGAGCCATCAGCCCAGTTGCGATCCCGATCGGGATGTTCACGAAGAAGATCCAGTGCCAGTTGATCGACTGGGTGAGCACGCCTCCCGCGAGCAGCCCCACCGAGCCGCCGGCGGAGGCCACGAAGCCGTACACGCCGATCGCCTTGGCCTGCTCGGCGGGCTCGGGGAACATCGTGACGATCATGCCGAGGATCACAGCCGAGGTCATCGCGCCGCCCACGCCCTGCACGAAGCGCGCCACGACGAGCACTTCCTGGCTCTGCGCGATCCCGCACAGCAACGAGGCCGCCGTGAAGACGCTGAGTCCGATCATGAAGATCGTCTTGCGCCCCACGAGGTCGCCGAGGCGTCCGGCCAGCAGGAGCAGGCCGCCGAAGGCGATCAGGTAGGCGTTGACGACCCACGCGAGGCTCGACTCGGTGAAACGCAGATCTTCCTGGATCGAGGGCAGCGCGACGTTCACTACGGTGGCGTCGAGGACGATCATCAGCATCCCGATGCACAGCACGTAGAGGGCGATCCAGCGGCTGCGCTCGTCGGCACGGGCGGCCCGCGGAAACGGTGCGATGGTTGGGCTCGGCGACCAAGAGCCCCATCCTAGGACCCTTTGCGCGAAATCCTTACCCCCCTCCGGAATCCGCCTCCATACCCCGCCTGGATCGGCCGCCAACGCCCAGTCGATGTAGGGACCGAGCAGCTCCGCGATCGAAGAGGCGGTCATTCCTGCCGGACCGGCGGGGAGCGTCGCGTAGCTGATCGCCAGTCGCACGAGGCACTCCGAGAGCAGCGCGGCGTCGTGCGCGCGAACCTGCGGCCAGCGCGAGACGATCGCCGCGTGCAGGCGCTCGGTGGAGCGCTCCACCAGCGGCTGGCCCTGGGTGGTGACGAGCGGGAGCATCTCGTCGGCGCCGGCAATCGCCGCGCGCATCAGGGGATCCTCCGCGGCGACCGTAAGGAATAGGCCGAAGGCGGCCAGCAGCGCGGCCTTGGGGTCGGCGATGTGGGCGTCCATCGCCCCCTCGATGGCCCGCACGAAGCGATCGGCCTCATGCAGCACCAGCTGCCCCGCGAACTCATCGCGCGAGCCGAACTCCTTGTAGAGCGTCTGGCGGCTGACCCCCGCGGCCGCGGCGACATCCGCCATCGTGACCTCGTTCCAACGTCTCGTCGAGAGCTCGTGGCGGGCAGCCTCGAAGACGGTATTGCGCAGCAGCTCACGCGCCGCCACCGCATAGGGGGTGCGCTCGCGGGCGAGGCTCACCGGCCCCTCTGGCGAGGCGGCGGTGGGCGAGGGCGGCGATTCCACAAGGGACATGATCGCTATTGCAGCGTCTTTGTGCCTGCGGCGCGATCACATGGCGCTCCCACGCGCTCACCGTGGAGCGCTCCTATGACACGGAGCGCTGCAGGCCCAGGCGCCTTCATGTCCGCGACATATCCAGGCCTCCTGCGCCGGCGGGGAGCAAGATTGACGCGCTCGATGTCCCCTCCGTAGTGCGCCAGCACCCGCGGATCCATCACGCGCCGCCACAGCGGGGGAACCGTCGCAGCAGGATCATCCCCGCGTATCCGGTGGGCAGCTGCGGAGCCTCGTCGACGTGGCGCAGCGCCTGATAGCGGCGCAGCGGATTGGCGTGGTGGTCGGAATGGCGCTGCAGGTGATAGAGGAGCACGTTGGAGGCCACGTTGTTGCTGTTCCAGCTGTGCTCGGGGCGGGTGCGCTCATAGCGCCCATCCTCGCGGCGCCGGCGCAACAGGCCATAGTGCTCGAGGTAGTTGACGACCTCAAGCAACGAGAAGCCGATCACCGCCTGAATCAACAGATAGGGCAGCACGACGGGTCCGAACACCACGGCCAGCGCGGCGAAGAGCACCACGCTCATCGCCCAGGCGCTGAGGATGTCGTTGCGTGGCGTCCACATCCCCTTCTCCAGCCGCTTCAGGCGCGTGCGCTCGAGCTCCCAGGCAGAGCGCAAGCTGCCCACCACGGTGCGCGGAAGGAAGGCGTAGAAGCTCTCCCCCATGCGCGCACTGGCGGGGTCCTCGGGGGTGGCCACGCGCACGTGATGGCCGCGGTTGTGCTCGATGAAGAAGTGTCCATAGCCGCTCTGCGCGAGCGCCACGCGGCTCGCCAGCGCTCGAGGCTGTCGCGCTTGTGTCCGAGCTCGTGCGCGGTGTTGATTGCGATCCCGCTCACCATCGCCATCGTGAGCGCCAGGCCAACGCCTTCGAACACCGAGAGCTCCCCGCTCGACCACAGCCAGCAGGCGAACACCAGCCCGGCGTACTGGATCGGGATGAACAGATAGGTGCACCAGCGGTAGTAGCGGTCGCCTTCAAGCCACTTGATCACGCTGTCGGGTGGGTTTGTGGGGTCCATCCCCACGACGATGTCCAGGAACGGAAAGGCCGCGAACACGAGGATCGGACCGTAGAACCAGAAAACTCCGAGGCCCGTCAGCTGCACCAGAGCCCATGCGAAGAAGGGCACGGTGGGGATGATCAGCCCGAGCAGCCAGGCGTAACGCTTGGGGTCACGCCACACCACCTCGCCCGCCGGCCTTGTTGCGCTCGCGGCGGAACTCTGGGTTGCGGGATCTGCCGATACAGATGCCATACAGTCTGTCTCCTTGGGGATCGGACGAGCCTTGAATGTAAGCGTAGTTTACAGATGGGCCCTTCTTTGTCCAATCCTCTTCATTCAGCCCTCGCGGCAAGGTCACTGGGGGCTGCTGGGAGCCTCCGCATGGCGCTTGGCCTTGCGCGCCGCCGAGCGCTCGGCGTTCTTCTCGCGCGCCTGGCCGTAGGACTGCGCGACGAGCGTCTTCCCGTCCGACCAGCCGAAGGCGCGGATCAGCAGCACGATCGCAAAGAGGATGCCCCACGCGGTCGTCACGAGCTGCTGGGATACCGAGTAGGCGGTCGCGTTTGCGGTGCTCGTTATGCCCTTCAGCGAGAGGACATTGAAGCCCTGCACGACGCCCGCGCCGCCGGGGGTCACAGAGCTCACATTCGCGATCGAGTTGCCGGCCACCACACGCATCAGCGTGTGAAAGCTCACGGGGATGTCATACGCCGCGAGGAACACCGCGATGATCCCCAGCATCGCCACCCAGCTGATCGCCTCGGGCAGCACCACGCGAACGAGGAAGGCACGGGGATGGACGAGAATCTGCGCACCCACCTTCGCCTCCCCCCACCACAGCTCCAGGCGCCGGCGCAGCACGCGGCCCACTAGGAACAGGAGCATCGCGAGGCCCACGATCAGGATGACGGTGGCCCACGGATGATCGGCCACGAAGCCCAGCTGGAGGGAGAAGGAGCCGTCGACCGTGAGGAACAGATACAGGTAGCAGAACGTTCCGATGAGGGTGAAGAAGATCTTCTGCACCGCCATCCCGGCGAGCACACCGGCGAAGCTGGCGGCGGCGATGATGGTGGTGAACATCAGCAGCATCGCAAGCGTGCCGATGTTCGCGGGGAGAACCGAATTGAGTGCCACGGCCGCGGCGTAGCAGGCGAGGATCTGAATCCAGCGAATTTCCGACTCCGGATATGCGTAGCGCAGAATCGAGTACCACGCGAACGCCGTAGCGGTCGTCTGCAGCGTGATCAGCGCAATACCCGCGAGCAGGTAGCCGAGCGAGATGCTCGTGACGGTGTCCCAGATCTGCTTGAACCACGCAGCTATGTCCCAACCGGCAAGCGTCGCGGCGGCGCCGATCACGACGATCACCAGCGCGCCGATCAAGATGCGCCTCAGATGAATATGCCTGTGCGCCGGAACAGCCCCCTGAATGCTCGCCATGCGCCTGATCTTATGGGTCGGGGAGCGGCTTGACCTAGAGCGTCGTTTCCTCACCCGGGGCCAGGATCCGCACCTCGACGGCGGGAGCCAAACGCGCGACGTGCTCGGCGAACAGGCGCGGAGGCGCCCCCAGTCCGATCTGACTGCGCCGGCCGAGCCCGATGGGCACCAGCGTTCCCCAGTGCACCGGGATCGCGATGCGCGGCTGAATCAGAGCGACGGCACGCGCAGCATCGAGCGGATCCATGTGACCCGGGCCGAGCGTTGGCCCCCACCCCGCGACCGGCAGCAGAGCGATGTCGGGCTTCTGCGGCGCTTCGCACAGGTTGGACATGCCCGCAAAGAGCTCGGTGTCCCCGGCGAAGTAGACGGTGCGCCGCCCACTCACCAGATAGCCCAGCGCCGCGGCACGCGGACCACCGGTGCGGCGACCGTCGTGATGGGCATTCACCGCAGTGACCGTGAGACCCCCGATGCGCGTGCTGTCCCCCACGCTCACCTCGCGCACGGCTGTGAACCCTCGGCGCGCCAGCCACGCCCCGGCTCCGCTTGGCACCACCAGTGGCGTATCGAGGCCGAGGAGCGAGAGCGAGCTCAGATCCAGATGGTCGTGATGCAAATGGGAGATCAGCACTCCATCAGGTTCGGCGAACAGGCTCGCTGGCGCCGGCGGAGGCTGGCGGCGCAGATGCGCGACGCGGTTGCGAAGGAGCGGATCGGTGAGCAGGCGCACTCCCTCCAGTTCGAGGAGCACGGTGGCGTGGCCGAGGAAGGCGATACGGTCTGCGGCCCCGCCCACGCGACCGGCAGCGACCGCGCCATCGACCATGACGAGAAGGTAGCAACGAGATGCCAGCCACCGATGAGCGCAACGCCCAAGGACACCTGAACAGTTGGCGCAAGACGATCGGGTTCGGTGTGAGGGCCGCGATCATGCTCGGCGTCGAGGCGCTCACCCTGGTGGCCATGACGGCGCTGCTGCCGGGCCTGGAATCGCTCTCCCTCGATGCGGCCCTGCTCGTTGCCGGTGCGATGGCGATCATCAACGCGCTGCTGTGGCCCCTCTTGATCCGCATCGCATTGCCGCTCACGATCGTCACCTTCGGGCTCGGCTCGCTGCTGTTGAGCGCCGGCACCGTGGCGCTCGCCTTCTACGCGATCGACGGCAAGACACCACCCTTTGGCGTGGACCTGGCGATTGCGTTCGGCCTGGCCCTCGTGTCGATGCTCGTGGCGCCGCTGCTGGACCTCGACGGCGACGCTCGGCACCTGCGGGTGGTGCGCCGGCGCGCGCGTCGCACGCGCCGGGAGAACCAAACCGATGTGCCGGGGGTGATTCTGTTCGAGATCGACGGCCTCGGCGAGGGGGTGCTGAGGGAGGCGATTCGCGATGGTCACGTGCCCACGATCGCGCGCTGGCTCTCCGATGGCAGCCACCGGATGCTCGGCTGGGAGTGCGACCTCTCCTCACAGACCGGAGCAAGCCAGGCGGGGCTGCTGATCGGCAGCAACTGGGACATGCCCGCATTCCGCTGGTATGAGAAGGAGTCGAGCCGCACGATGGTCTCCAACCACCCCGCCGACGCCGCCGAGATCGAGCGCAGGAGGTCGACGGGCCACGGCCTGCTCGCGCCCTCAGGCACCAGTCGCGGGAACATGTTCTCGGGCGATGCGCCGCGCTGCACGGCCACGATGAGCGTCATCCGCGACCGCAGCCGATCGAAGGCGAGCGATCTGTTCGCCTACTTCTCCGATCCCTACGGGTTCATGCGCACGATCGTGCTGTCCCTCGCCGACATCGTCTACGAGCGCCGGGCCGCTGCCCTCCAGCGGCGCAGCGGCGCGGCACACGTGGACCGCAAGGGGTTCTATCCCCTCATCCGCGCGGCGATCACCGTTGTGATGCGCGATCTCGTGACGGCGCTGCTGCTGGCCGACATCGTGGAGGGCGTGCCCGTGAGCTATGCCACGTTCGTGGGCTACGACGAGGTGGCACACCATTCGGGGATTCGCGAGCCCGATGCGCTGGCGGTACTCAAGCGACACGACCGGCAGCTCGCGCGCCTGGAGCGTGCGACCGCGCAGGCGCCGCGCCCCTATCGGCTCGTGGTGCTCTCCGACCACGGCCAGACGCAGGGAGCCCCCTTCCGCCAGCGCTACGGCGAGACGCTCGAGGAGGTTGTGCGCGGGGCGCTCGCACAGGGCGACGTGTTCGCCCCCGCGGCAATCGACGAGGCATGGGGCGATGTGGGCGCGGTGCTGGCCGACGCGCGCCAGGAGCCCAGCGCGGGAGGACGGGTGCTCGCTCGCGCTACGCGCAGTCGAGCGATGGAGGGCACGGTGGCGCTCGGTCCCAACCGCGAGGCGCTCGCGCAGCGCAGCGCGCCACACCATGAGCCGGAGAAGGCAAGCGGAGACGCGGCCGAGAGAGAGAGGAAGACAGAGACTCAGAATGCGCGCGTGGATGAGACAGCGGCAATCGTGATGGCCTCCGGCGGCCTGGGTCTCGTGTATCTACCGCTCAGCTCAGAGCGGCTCACACTCGAGCAGATCGCCGAGTCACACCCGCAGCTGCTCGACGCCCTTGCGTCCCATCCCGGCGTTGGATTCGTGATGGTCAGATCGCAGGCCCACGGCGCGCTGGTGATCGGTGGCGCCGGACAGCGGCGCCTCAGCGACGATTCGATCGAGGGCGAGGATCCGCTCGCGCACTTCGACGCCACCGCGGCCGACCATCTGCGTCGCCACGATCGCTTCCCCCACTGTCCGGACATCCTCGTGAACTGCATGTATGACCCACAGGCCAATGAGGTAGCGCCGTTCGAGGAGTTCATGGGCTCCCACGGTGGTCTCGGTGGGCCGCAGACCAAGCCATTTGCGGTGGTGCCCTCAGAGTGGAGCGAGCCGGATGGGCCGATCGTGGGGGTGGAGGCGATGCACGAGGCGCTGCGCGGCTGGCTTGGGGAGCTGCAGGGACTCGCACCGCGTGCAGCCTCCGGCTAGGTTTCGCGGCCGCCCTTTTGGTCATGTTCTCCATGTGGATCGGCAGGTCGGCCTTGCCGACGAGCCCATGCGCCTCGCGGTCGCTGGTAGCGCGAGCGAGATTGCGCAGAGCTAGACCAGCGACCGCCGAAGACGATGGGAGGCAACCATCCGCTACGCGGCGCTCTTGCGACGCGATCCGGCAAGTGCCCCGAGGCCCACGATCAGGCCGAGCGCGCCGAGGATCAGCGCGGCGATGCCAAGGCCCTTGCTCGCTCCGCTGCCAGCTGACTTCACGGCAGCCGGTGCCGGCGCGGACGTAGAGGTGCCTCCTGCCGTCTGTCCAGCTTGTGGGCCTGCCTCGTCACCCGCTATGTCTTGGATCACGCCGCCCTTGGCTGTGACGTTGATCCTCGGCGAGGGGTGTTCGGCTTCCAGCGACGGGGATATCCAGTGGACGACCTGCCCGTTGCTGTAGGTCTGGACAGTCCTGAATTCAAGCGCCTTGCCCGCCGCGTCCTCAGGGATCGCCAGCGAGAGCGGGAACTGGATGAACTGGCCGTTGTCGACCCTGCCAAGCGGGCCGGTCCACGTCCACACTATCTGAGAGACCTCCGTGTCGATCGTTTCGCCATCTTCTTTGATCGGGGTCGCCAGCTTTGTTTCAATGACCTTCGTGCTCCAACCAGCGACGTTTTCATAGTCGACGCCCGTGAAGCCCTGCGGGAACAGCACATCGACCTTCTTGATGTAGGCGCCTTCCTGCTCGCCGGGAACGCGCACGTCGAGCGTTGCGAACGCTCCGGCGGGGATCGTGTTGGGATGCAGACTGATGTGCGCCTCTGCGCTAGCGGGTGCGAGGAGCGCTCCCGCCGCGAGCAGCACAGTGACCTTCTTGGAGCTCATGCTTGGTGTACCTCCTGAGTAAGTGCCTGAAAAGAAACTGGACCAACCGAGGCTCAGGGGTGGCGCGCGACCCGCGAGCGCGATGTTCAGATGCTTCCGATTCGGTGCGCTCATCCGATCGGCACCTTCACCGTGCGACTGAACTGTTCAAATTCAGAGATACGGTCGATGATTTCGATATCCCAGGTGCCACCGGGGCTCAGGACCGCCGAGTTCAGGACGTAGTGCCCCGGTCCCGCCACGATCGGCTTGAGCACCAGCGGCCCGATCCTCTTGGAGGGCAGCTTGGCGGTCGCCGTGAGTTCCTTGGTCGCGGTGAACTGCGCGCCGGTCTTGGCGTTGATGAGGTACAGATGGATCGTGTTCAGCCCGACCTTTGCTGGTTCGACTGTCATCTCGAGCTCCGCCGATCCGATCGAGGTATTCACTGAGAACGGCCCCGTCTCGGCGTCGATCGGCGGCGCGTAGCTGATGAGCGCAGCAGTAACACCGAACACGCACAGCATCAGCGCAAACTCGCCGCGCATCATGCGGCGCGCCAACGCCCCGATCCCACCGGGCGACTGCCCATCCCCCACCAAGCGCTCTAGCGCCGGGATGACCCGTTCGCGATTGATGAAGCCGAAGCCGATCAGGCAGAGCAGCAGAACGACCTTGACGATGATTAGCGCGCCGTAGGTCGTGTGGAAAAGGCCGTGAAGGCTGCGCACGTCGATGTAGGCCTGGATCACGCCCGTCACGGCGATGACCACGACTGAGCCCAGCGCGATCGGGGAGAACCGCGCGAGGCCGGCAAGCAGCAGTCGGCTCCGCTCGCCGCCCTCGAGCTGGCGGGTTGCACCCGGCAAGGCGAGCAGCAAGCACGCGATACCTCCAACCCACACGCTGCCCGCCAGCACATGCAGAGCATCGGAGGGGAAGAACACGGCAACCGGGCTCTCGATGCTCGCGTGACCCGCCAACGCCGGGGTGATCGCCAGATACAGAGCGCCGATCCAGAGTAGCGCGAGGATCACGCCCGGCGAACGAGGAGTGAGTGCCAAAGTGTCGGTGTCCGGCGAACCGGCTCGCAACTTCGGGATAACGTCCCTACCTATAGCTCGCGCGGTCAGCAGGACAGCGCCGAGCAGCGCCCAGTCGATCGCGCGCGCACCCCACACCTTGCCGAAACGGCTTTCAAGTGTGTTTTCGATGATCGAGCTTTTCAGCGAAGCCCCCAGCGACACGCCCGCCGCGCTCGCACCCTGCAACAGCACCCCGAGCACGCTCACGACCACGCCGAGCACGATCGCGACCGCGAACAGCCGCCCCAGCCGCGAAGCGAACACCCGCGACGCGAGCGACCAACGCTCCTCGGAGCCCGCGACGGCCACCAGCCCCGGTATCCACACGAAGAACAGAAAGACCAGGCCACCCACCATCAGCGCGAGCGTTAGGTAATTCAGCCCATGCACCACCCCGAATGCAACCTTGGTGATCTCGCCGCTCTCGTTCTTGCCGATCAGTCCCGCGACCGTCACCTTTGAGGAGGCGCTTGGATGCCCAATGCTGAACACCAACCCGCCGTAGACAATGTGGGTGTCGGCCGAGATCACCCGATAGGTCCCCGTATAGGTGCCATCTGGCAGACCAGGCTTCAACCCGACGCCCATCCAATGCTCATTGCCGTCGGGATGCGAGACGTTCAGATCATCGACCTCGTTGCCCTGCGCGTTATAGACCCGGACAGCGCCGAGCGTTCCGCCAACGTCCTGATTGAACTCGAAGATCACCTCTTTAGGCTGGACCTTGACCGTCGAGCCCGCCAGTGGCGAGGTGCCGAGCAACTGTGCGTGCGCCCATGCCGCGGGAGCGCTCCCGAGCAGACCCACCACAGCCAGCGCGAGCACAAGTGAGCCCCTGAAACGCGGGCGCCGACGCAGAAGTGTCTTGTTGTCTTGGTTGCTCATAGGACTCACCACGCCTCCCTTGCAGACCGGTCAGGTCCGCCAGTCGGTCCGTGAGGTACCCGGGAGGGACTACCGGGGACATTCGGGGTGATGTTCGAGCGGTAGTTGTAGTTGCTGCCCTGATCGTTGATTGGGTTCCCGCTCTCCTTCACGAGAGTCGGCGTGCTGCTCTGTGCTTGCGCCACGGCACACAGCCCCAACAGCAGGGCGCCGAGCGTGGCAGCGATAAGACGACGGGACATAGAAGGCTCCTCGCATACATGCCTGTATGGGCTAACCAAGAACCAGCCACGGAACAGACGCATCTCCTCTCCGTTCGCTCGCGGCAGGGTCCTCTAGGGACGAGCAGCCGACGCCCCGAGCTGGGGCAAGAAGGTCTAGCTCGCCGAGAGCCGCAACGGCGGCGGGCGCACAGCCAGCGAGGAGCCCATCAGGAGACCCCCGCGCACAGCCGACAGCACCACGCGGCGACGCGGGGCCACACAAGAGCGCGGGCGCGGCCACCGCGCCGGCTCCACACGGCGAAGCGCAAGCAGAGCACGCTCACCCGGATAACGACGCGCAAGAAGCGGCACCGCCACCACAACAGCCGGCAAGAGACAAAGCAGAGCGTGGAGCACGAGGCGCAAAACATTACTCCACGTCCGTACCCGAACGGTTAGCCAAGGCCCCAGCAGTCAACGTATCCTTGTGTTTGGCTGAGCAGTTGCCGGTAGACCACGCGAGCCTAACGCGCCGGCTCAAGGCCAAGCTGCTCATCGAGGGAGCGAGTCAAGTCGTCATATCAACGGGTGATCGACTCGCGCAGTCCGAGAGCGTGTTCGGCCTGCAGCGTGAGCCGCCAACGTGGCTCGTGCAGTTGGTCAAGGGCGATTGCCTGCAAATGTTCTGCAAACGTTTTGGGGCGCCGCTGCAAACGTCCGACCGTCGAAACCCGTGTTTGCTGGGGTTTTGAGCTCTGAGTGCTTCTGGGTTTTCCTCAATTTGTTCCCCAATTTGTTCTCCGCGGGAACGACTGGGCGCACGGGCAGCGCACGACAACACCGGAGGCGAAGCCAAAGAAGCAGACAGCAGTCGGACCCGTTAGTCGCCGATAACTTGTCGAAATCCCGCCGGAGCGCTAAGCTTCGCGATATGACTTTCGCATACGCCGAAGAGGCGATACACGTCCACGACAGCGGCCATCTCTCCGACCGCGAGATCGCACGCGCAACCGGAGCGGCACCGAGCACCGTACGCGAATGGCTCGCACGCCGCAGTTCCCCCAGCGGCGCGCGCGCGGAGCGCTTGGTCGAGCTCTCATCGCTTGTCGAACGCCTCGGCCGGGTGATCCGCCCAACCTACATCTCGGTCTGGCTGAACAAGCCTGTCCCCGCACTCGACGACGACAAGCCGATCGACCGTATCGCCGCCGGGGACTACCGCGCGGTCGCCCGACTCATCTCCGGCATCGAGGACCCAGGCGCAAGCTGACGTGCCGCTCAGCATCACAGCGCTCGCCGTACGCGGACGCTGGATCAAACACACCTACCCCGGCTCGGCACCCCTGCCCAACCGCGAGCCACCGCCGGACAACCGCTGGCAACGCGGCGATGTGGTTGATGCGCTGTACCTCGCCGACAGCGAGGCGACCGCATGGGCCGAGTGGTACCGCCACCTCGCTGAGCGCATGATCCCGCCACTCGCGCAGATGCCCCGCGAGCTGTGGACCTGGCAGGTGGAAGTCGATGTCGCCGACCTCTCCACACAAGAAAACCTCGCCACAGTCGGACTCAGCACGCCCGCCCCAGGCCGTCACAACTGGCCCACCTATCAACGCGTCGGCGAGCAACTCTCACAAGACGGCTGGGCCGGACTGCTCGCGCCCAGCGCCGCCCGTCCCGACGGCAAGATCCTGTGTCTCTTCCGCAACGAGCGCGGCGTGCGTGGCGCCAAGGCGCTTTCTCCCCCGCGCCGCGTCGATGAGCCGCCACCCCCACCCAAGGGGTTGCGGACATAGCGTCAAACGACGCGATTCCATCACTGTTGTTCGTGCAGCCCGAAACACGTTCCAGCGGTCTCTGGCGGAAGAGCCGGCGAGCGTCTGAGGCAGAGCCTTATGGCGTCTCAGGCTCCGCGAGCCCCTACCAAAATAGAACCCTAATAGAACCTTTGCTGGTTCTCTGGCCTGCCACGCTCACTGTAAAGGTGGCTGTTTTGCAGGGTTTTCTTGTGATCGGGGAGACAGGATTTGAACCTGCGACCGCCCGGCCCCCAGCCGGGTGCGCTACCAGACTGCGCCACTCCCCGTGGCATCCAACATACGACCATACGACACGACAGAAGCAAGCGGGCGACGGGAATCGAACCCGCCCTAGAAGCTTGGAAGGCTTCTGTGCAACCACAACACTTCGCCCGCAAGCCACCAGGCATCTTACCCGCCTTTCCGAGCGTGGGACCTCGCGTACCGCGCCACGCCTTCGCATCCCCATAGGCACATCGCCCGGCCCGCTGGCCCGGGCGTACTGCACTGGCCTGGCGTAACCCACGCCCGCCGCCCTACCCAGCCCCCCGCCGCTCCTCCATCGGCACCTCCCCCTCCTCGCCGGCCATCCCCGGAGGGGGCCAGGGGCCAAACCAGTTGTCGCGCGCGCCATCGAGCGTCACGGTGGACCCACTGAAGGCCCGCCCGAGAGGCGAGGCGAGCAGCGCCACAAGCCACGCGTGCTCGGGCACCGTTCCCAGGCGCTGTGCGGGGATCGAGCGCGCGGTGCCCCTTCGAATCGCCTCGGGATACTTGTCGAGGGCCTCGGTATCGAAGTGCCCCGCGGCCACCGCCACCACCGCAAGCCCATCGCCGGCCCACTCCGCGGCGAGCTCCCGCGTGAGCGCCTCCACGGCCGCGCGCGCCGAGCCAGAGTGCGCCATCCCCGGCATCCCGTGATGGGGGGAGAGGGTTACGTTGACAATCGTCCCCCCTCCCGCGGGCGCCATTACGAGGCGATGCGCCGCTTCGGACATGTGCAGCGTGCCATCCACATTCAGGCGCCACACCGCGCGCCAGCCCTTCGCGGCGATGGCCTCCGCCGGCGTGAAGTACTGCCCGCCGGCGTTGTTCACGAGCAGATCCAATCGCCCAAAGCGCTCGAGCGCCACGCCAACGATCCGTGCGGCGTCCTCCGCGGAGCGCACATCTCCCGTCGCCCACTCGGCCGCAGCGCCTCCCGTGTGGGCGATCTGCTCAACGGTGAGGTGCAGCGGCTCCTCGCGGCGCCCCACCACCATCACCGAGGCTCCACAGCGCGCGAGCTCCAAAGCGGTGCCGCGACCCAAGCCGGTGCCTCCGCCGGTGACGAGCGCCACCTGGCCATCGAGGAGCCCCGGGGCGAAGATCTCCGATCGCAAAGCGGGAGTGGCGCTGGGCGAATCCTCCGCGAGGGACACCGCTAACGCGGGGGCAACACCCCCTCCCTCATCGCCAGGACTCTGCGTAGTGCCATCCACGGGCTGCCAGCATACGGGCCGCGCGCGTCGTCGCCGATCCGGCCGCGAAACACGCCCCGGCCTCGCGCAACAACCCCCCGCAGCACACGCACGTCTCCGCGCGCAGCCTACGTACGTCTCCTCAGACCGTTAAGGTGCAACTCGTGCACCATCGGCCTGTGGCCCTTGTTTCCGTGCTTGCTCTCGGCGACTACCTTTTGTGGGATTGGTCGCTGCAGGGCAATCACGATGTCCTTGCCCTGATCTCCGGCCTCACCCTCGTGCTGCTGGCGATCGCGCTCATCTGGCTGGTGGCGCTCAATGCCGGACGCCTGCTCGCCCACTTGGTGCATCGCCCCGTGACCCAACGGGGCGCCCCCGCAGCCGCCGCCTCGAGGTCCGCGCGGCGTAGTGGGGCGCCGGTGCCGGCGCGTGCCGCAGAGACGACCGCACAGCAGCCGCCGCAGCGCCAGGGGGGAGAGCCGACCTCCTCGTCCAAGCTCGCCGCGTGAAGCGCCGCTGGCTCGCGCTGCTCGCCCTCCTGCTCGTCGCCGGAGTCGCGCTGGGGGGATACCTGTACGAGCGCCATCGCACTGGCTCCATCTACCACCCCCATGCGCGCTTCGTGCCCGAAGCGCCGCCCAAGCGTCCCGCGCGCGGGCCCGACCGCTCGGCGTGGCCGCTGTATGGCTACGACAAGAACCACACGCGTTTCTTCCCCGGCTCCGATGGCCTGCGCCCGCCCTTCAAGCAGCTGTGGGCACACGGGGGGAACGTGCTCCTGGAGTTTCCCCCCGTGCTCTATGGGAGCCACCTCTTCCAGCTCTCCGACGATGGCGTGCTGAGGGCGATCAACAAACACACCGGGCACCCTTTCTGGAACCGCCCCCTCGGAGCCCTCTCGGCCTCCACGCCCGCGGTTGGCGGGAACACGGTGTATGCCACCGTGCTCTCCCGCTCCCCCAACCTCAAGCGCGGGAGGGTGGCGGCGGTGAACTACACCACCGGGAAGATTCTCTGGTCGCGCGACCTGCCGAGCTCCAGCGAGTCCTCCCCCCTGCTCGACCACGGCAGGCTCTTCTTTGGCTCCCAGAACGGCACCGTATATGCGCTGAACGCGCGCAATGGGAACGTCATCTGGACCTACCATGCGGCTGGCGCGGTGAAGGCCAGCCCCACGCTCGCGAATGGGGCGCTGTATTTCGGCGACTACTCCGGACAGGTGCAGGCCATCAGCGAGCAAACCGGAAGACGCTTCTGGCGCAGCGGCAGCGAAGGCGCCCTCTTGGGCAGCGGCACCTTCTACTCCACCTCCGCGGTGGCCTACGGGCGCGTCTTCCTGGGGAACACCGATGGGCGCATCTACGCCTACGACGCCTCCACGGGGAGCCTCGATTGGGCCTATCAAACGGGTGCCTACGTCTACTCCTCGCCCGCCGTCACCAACGCCCCCGGCTGGGGGCCCACGATCTACGCCGGCTCCTACGATGGGCGCTTCTACGCGCTCAACGCCCGCACGGGCCACGTCGAGTGGAGCTACAACGCGCACGGGCGCATCTCGGGCTCGCCCACGATCATCGGGCGCGTCGTGTACTTCGCCGACCTCGGCACCCACACCACGTTCGGGCTGGGGATCTCCACGGGGAGGGTGCTCTTCAGGATGAACAGCGGCTCCTTCGATCCCGTGATCACCGACGGCACCGATATCTACCTAACGGGCTACACCGGGCTCTACGGCCTCGCGCCCCGCTGAGTGCCAGCGCCTCCCCGCCGCTCAGCGAGCCGGCGAGCAGGACGAGCCGTTACCCCCCAACGCACGGCCAAGCGAAAAACGCGCCGCAACCCTTACGGTCCCCGCGCGCCTCACATCCACCGAGGTCCAGCCGCCTCCGGCTGGACCCACGCAACCCACGCCACCGGCGAGAGTCCAGTAGGGGGTGTAGTGGATGCGCACAAGGAAGCTGCCCGCAGCGCGCGCTTGCAGTGCGAAGGAGTCATGGCCCAGAGCACTGAGCCGCCCCGGGCCCTGCACCAGCGGTGTGGAGCCCAGCACCCGATACACCCGCCAGTGCCGGCTCGAGAAGACCTCCCGAAGGTAGGGCAGGCCGCGTTCGATCAAGCGTCCCTCCTGGGCACTCGAGGGATCCAACCGAACATCGGGAAGAGCCACATAGCTCACCGCCTGCTCGCTCAGCCATTCCCGGTAGCCGGCCGCCGTCAACCCGTGGCGCAACAGCACGAGGTCATAGCGGGTGTCCAACTGCTTCTCCCAGCCCCGCGCCAGCGACACCGAAGGCGCCAGCCAAGCAGCCTCCCAGTGGCTACGGGTAAAAGGCACCTCCACGCGCACGAGCGCACCCCCGTGCGAGGCCAGGAAGCGCTCCAGCGGCACGTAATAGGCCGCGCCCCTGGAGGGGTCTCCCACCACAGCGGCTGTCTCCCGCGCTGGGCCCCAGGCGGTCCACACGGCGACCCCGCACAGCACCACGAGAACGGCGGGCTTCAAGCGCGCCGGGGGGCCCCATGCTCCGCCAACCGCACAGAGCAGCAATGGGGCGCCCAGCAGCAGCCCATAGCGCTCGACGTTGGCGCCCATCGGCGTGTGCAGCGCCACGCTGAGCACACACACCCCCAGATACACGAGGCCCGCCACCCGCAGCTCGTTCCGTCCCGCCGGAAGAACCAGCAGAAAGCCCGCCACGACGGCGACCGTCGCGAGGAAGGAGGTCGTCGGGTAGGGCTCCCAGCCCCCCTCGGGAAAGAGCACTGCGAGCGCCACCGCAACCGCCACCGCGGGCGCACCGATGAGCAGCGCCGTACGCGGCGAACGCGTGGTGAGCGAGTGCGTAAGAGCAACGAGCGCAAGCAGCAACCCCGCCACGGGGCTGCTTGCCGAGCACAACAGCGCCAGCGCTACCACGATCGCGGAACGAACCAGCCCCCGCCGCCGATCGTGCTCGTGAGGCCCGACACCATCTCCGGAGACCTTCCCCCGCTCGCGCCGCAATGCGCGGCCCCGGCGCTCGGGCGCGAGGAACACGAAGAAGCAAGCCACCGCGAAGGCCACGCCCAGCGCAAAGGTGAGGCGTCCGATCCAAACATCCGCGAGCGCCGCGAGCGCGAACCACAGCGCCCCCCAGCGCGCCGCCTCGCCGTAGAGGCCCCGCACGAGCGCTTCGAAGAGACCCGCGGAGAGAAGCAGCGAGAGAACCGCCACGGTGCGCATCCCCAGCAGAGCTGCGAGCGGCGGGAAGGTGAGGCTGTAGCCTGGGAGGTGATGACCTGCGTACCAGTGCTCATCCCACACTGTGAACCCCAGGTGGCGGTAGAGGCTCACGCGGTACACCTGCGCCGCGAGGTCCGGCGTGCGGGGCTCCACGAGCAGCCACAGCAGCGCGCCCAGCGCAGCCGCCAAGAGGGCCAGGGGCGGGCCTGAACGAACGTCCGGGGTCCGGTGCGCTACCCCACCGGACCCCGGCACACACGCGAAGAAGCCGCTTGGCCTGCTGCGCGGGTCTGTAGTGCTATCAACAGTCAAAGCGCATGGAAGTAGCTGTCTTCCGCAGGCTGCTCGATAATGGCCGCGATGGCGAACCCTCGGATGGCGCCCAGCGTAAGGCGTGGGACACACCTGTGCGCCGTGCTCGCCGCGCTGGCGTGCGCGCTGCTTGCAGGAGGCTGCTCCACCGGCCACCCCCCACCGCTCGATGCGGCGGCGCTGGCGCAGGCCCAGGTGTTCCCCTACTACCCCATCTACTGGGCGGGACCGAACTTCGGCGCCTCGCCGCTCACGGCGGTGGATGGGCAGAAGAGCTACAGCCCCGCGATCGGCGACAGCGTGTACTACGGCGACTGCGTGCGCCAGCCGAGCGTGCTGGGCGGTGGCAGCTGCATGCTCCCGCTGCAGGTCACCACGGTGATCTACCGCCTGCACTCCAATCGGAACCTGGGTGCGCAGCGCAACGCGTTGATTCGCGGAGTGCCCGCGGTGATCTACGACGAAGGCCGCTCGATCGAGCTCTACAGCGGACGCCAGGCGATCGACGTGTTCTCCGACACCCTCGCGCACGCGATGAGCGCGGCGCTCGCGCTGCGCCCCCTCAACGCGCCCGGCTCCTCAACCGGAGGGCTGCCCAAGCCGGTGTTCTGCCCGGGGCTCTACGGCGCGCAGTCGGCGCGTCTGCGCGCGGCGATGAACCGGCTGCCGATGCGCGCGTGCCAGCGCGCGCGAGCAGTGGAAGCGCTCAACAGGCACCTCGCGGGCGGAGGGGCTACCTCGTAACAGCCGGTGCAAGCGGCTTGCCGATCTCGCGGCGAAGGCCCACGAACGCGAGCGTGCCGATCACCGCGGGGATCCACAGCTGGATGGCCCGAAAGGTGACCACCGCCGCGAGCGCCTCGCCGGCGGGGTGCACGCCGAACAGCAGCAGCATCCCGAACAGGCCGCCTTCCACGGCGATGAAGCCGCCGGGGATGGGGATCGAGTTGCCGAGCATCCCCACGAGGTAGGCCATCGCCACCGCCCAGAAGGATGGCGCGGGACCGAATGCGGCAAGACACGCGAAGAGGGCGAGATTGTCAAACAGCCAGTACGCCACCGAGCCCAACAGCCGCGGGTCGTGCTCGCGGATGAGATGCACCGCTTCGTGCACGCCATCGCTCACCGCGGTGAGCGCCACCGCGGTGCGCCCCTCGATGCGTTTGCGCTCGGTGAGGTCCTGCGCCCAGCGCGCCACTGCGAGCGTCCCCACGATCGTCGCGATAGCCAGCAGCGCCGGAAGCAGCGTGATCAGCGGGTTGCGCGAGCCTTCGAGCAGCCCCAGCCACATCGGTATCCCGATTATCGCCACCACCCCCACGTTGACGGCGGAGGTGAGCACGAATAGCAGCACCGAGCGCCTCGCCACCCGCTCCACCGAGACGCCCTTGCTGCGCAGCACCCACGCCCCCAGCGCCAACCCGCCGAGGCCGCCCGCGGAGACGACCGAGTTGACCGCGAGCTCGGCGAGCGAGAGGCGGTAGCTCAACTGACGCCCGAGCTTTCCGAATACGAGCCCGAACAGCACCACGTAGCCGGCGCAGGAGAGGATCTCGAGCGCCACCGCCAGCGCCACCCACCCCGGCTGAGCGTCGGTGATGCGCTCGGCCACGGAGCGCAGCCCGGGCACCGCGAGCAGCAGCGCGATCACGAGCATGAAGAAGACCGCGAGCGTGATCAGGTTGGTGCGCAGGCGTCGCGAGTGGGCCGCCAGCTCGGCTTCCTGGCTCTCGATCGAGGTCGTTTGCGGCGGCATCCCCTTCGACCTTAGCCCGCGCCGGCGAGATCCCTCACCCGCGCGCGGCGCGCCTCCAGGCGAAAGCGCGCCGGCGAGACCCCATAGCGCCGGCGGAACGCGGCGGCGAAGTGCGCCGCGTTGCGATACCCCACCAGCCGCGCCACATCGCGGATCGGGATCGCCTGCTCGGCGAGCAGCTCGCACGCGGCGGCGAGGCGTCGCGCCACGAGATCCTCGTGGAAGGTCTCCTCTCCGAACAGCGCATACGCGCGCTGCAGCTGGCGCGAGGAGCACGAGAGCGCCCTGGAGACCGTCTCGAGCGTGAGCTCGCGGCGGTAGTGGCGCGCCACCAGCACCCTCGAGAGGAGATAGAGGCGGCGGCGCTCGCTGAGGGTGCTTGCACGCACATCTCCTATTCCGACCACCCCGCCGAGACGGGACCTCAATCCCCGAAGCGCCGCGCGATCCGCTCGGCCGCCGCGCGGTAGGAGCCGCCGAATAGCACGCCGTGTACGAGCAGTGGGGGCAGCTGCCACAGCTCCACCCGCTCGCGCCAGCCGGCGGCCAGCGGAGCGACCTCCTCGTAGGCGGCGAACACGCGCTCTGAGGGCGCGCCGAAGAGGCGCAGCATCGCGAGGTCCACCTCGCGATGTCCCCCATACACCGAGGGATCGATAAGCCACGGCCGCCCATGCAAGTCGGCGAGCACATTGCCGCTCCACAGATCCCCATGCAGGCGCGCGGGAGGCTCGGAAGGACCCGCCAGCGCGGCGATGCGCGTGCAGATGCGCTCGAGCGCACGCGCGGCCGCGCTCGTAAGCCAGCCCTGCTCGGCGGCGAGCGCCGCGAGCGGACGCAGGCGCCGCTGCGCAAAGAAGGTGGGCCAATCGAGGGTGGGATCGTTGGGCAGCTGCAGCGACCCGAAGCGAGCCGGCTCGCCGTGAGCGGCAAAGGGATCGCCGAAGCAGGGAGCACCCGCGAGATGGATCGCGGCAAGTCCCCGCCCGAGCTCCTCCACGCCCGCGGGAGTGAGGCGGCCCCGCTCGATCCACTCGAGCGCGAGGTAGTCCTCCCCCACCTCCAGCACCCGCGGCACCGAAAGGGCTCCCGGCTCGCTCAGCCAGCGCAGCCCCGCAGCCTCGGCGACGTACTCACCCGCGGCGGCATCCGCCCGCGTCTTGACGAACGCCTCTGTGTCATCGGCGAGCGCAACCTGCATGGCCTCGTTGATGTCGCCGCCCCCCACACGGCGGAGCACATGCGCTCCAGCGGGGAGGCTCATGGAACTCGCGCGGCGCGGATCTCCTCGAGCAGACCCGCACACGCCCCCTGCACCATGTCGAGGACCTCCTCGAAGCCCCGCGCGCCGCCGTGGTAGGGGTCGGGCACATCGAGATTGCCATCGCCGGGAGCGGAGGGGTCGAACTCGCGTAGCAGCCGCACCCGCCCGCGTGCCCCATCGGGCGCCATCGCGAGCAGATCGCGAAGGTTCGCGCGATCCATCGCGAGCAGCAAATCGAAGCTCGCGAAGTCGCTCGGGGCGACCGCGCGAGCATCTCCGCTCAGCACGATCCCGCGCCCGCGCGCGGCAGCCGCGGCGCGGGGATCGGGGGAGTGGCCCACGTGCCAAGCGCCGGTGCCCGCGGAGTCGACCTCGATGGAGTCCTCCATGCCGGCGCCGCGCACCAACTCGCGCATCACGGCCTCCGCGGTGGGCGAGCGGCAGATGTTGCCGAGGCACACGAAGAGGATCCTCACGCGCTCAAACCCCTTCGCCCCCGCGCGCAGCTGTCACGAGCGCTCGCGAGGTCCCTCGCGCTGCGCGAACCCGCTGCGCCCGCCCCTGCGGGCGCCTTCACCTTATCCCTCCTCGCCGAGCTCGAGCACCGCGAGGAAGGCCTCCTGGGGGACCTCCACGCGGCCCACCTGCTTCATGCGCTTCTTGCCCTCCTTCTGCTTCTCCAGCAGCTTGCGCTTGCGCGTGATGTCGCCGCCGTAGCACTTCGCGATGACATCCTTGCGGAAGGCCTTCACGGTCTCGCGCGCGATGATGTGCGAGCCGATGGCGGCCTGGATGGGGACGTCGTACTGCTGGCGGGGGATGCGCTTGCGGAGCTTCTCGGTGAGCGTGCGCCCTACGTCGTAGGCCTTCTCCCGGTGCACGACCATCGAGAGGGCATCCACAGGGTCGCCCGCGAGCAGCACATCGAGCTTCACCAGATCCGAGGGGCGAGTGCCATTGAGCTCGTAGTCGAGCGACGCGTAGCCGCGCGTGCGCGACTTGAGCTGATCGAAGAAGTCGAGCACGATTTCCGCGAGCGGCAGCTCGTAGCTCAGCTGCACGCGCTCGGGAGACAGATAGTGCATGCCCGTGTGCTCCCCGCGGCGTTCCTGGCAGAGCTCCATGATCGCGCCCACGTACTCGCGCGGCGCGATCAGCTGCGCGGTGATGAAGGGCTCGCGGATCTCCTCGATCGTGCCCGGATCGGGCATATCGGAGGGATTGTGCACCTCGAGCTCCTCGCCGCTCGTGAGCGTGAGGTCGAACTCCACCGAGGGCATCGTGGCCATCAGTTCGAGGTCGTACTCGCGCTCCAGGCGCTCGCGCACGATGTCCATGTGCAGCAGCCCCAGGAAGCCACAGCGAAAACCGAAGCCCAGCGCATCGGAGGTCTCGGGCTCCCACGAGAGCGCCGCGTCGTTGAGGGTGAGCTTCTCCAGCGCATCGCGCAAATCGGGGTAGCTGTCGCTGTCGATGGGGAAGAGCCCGCAGAAGACCATCGGCTTCACCTCCCTGTAGCCGGGGAGGGCCTCGGTGGCCTCACCCGCTCTGGAATCGGCGCCGGAGCCCGAGCGTGCGCGCACGGTGAGCGTGTCTCCCACCCGCAGCAGCGTCACGTCCTTGATGCCCGTGATGAGGTAGCCCACCTCGCCCGCCGCGAGCCGATCGGTGGGGACCATCTGCGGGGAGAAGCAGCCGATGTCGTCGATCTCGGCGTGCGTGGAGGTGGCCATCGCGCGCAGCGCATCGCCCTTGCGAAAGACCCCATCCACGACGCGGATGTAGGCGATCACGCCGCGATACTGATCGAACTCGCTATCGAAGATGAGCGCGCGCGGAGGCCCCAAAGGATCGCCCTCGGGCGGGGGAACGCGCGCGATGAGCTCCTCCAACACCTCCCCCACGCCCTCGCCGGTCTTGCCGCTGATGGTGAGGATCGAGTCGGGCGGCTCGCCGATCAGCTCGGACACTTCGCCCGCCACGCGCTCGGGCTCCGCGCCGGGGAGGTCGATCTTGTTGAGGCAGGGGATCAGCTCCAGCCCCGACTCCACCGCGAGATAGGTGTTGGCGACCGTCTGCGCCTCCACGCCCTGGGAGGCGTCCACTACGAGCAGCGCCCCCTCACACGCCTCCAGCGAGCGCGAGACCTCGTAGGTGAAGTCCACGTGCCCTGGCGTATCGATGAGGTGCAGCTGATAGGTCTCGCCATCGCGCTGGGAGGTGTAGAACACGCGCACGGCCTGCGCCTTGATCGTGATCCCCCGCTCGCGCTCGAGATCCATCGAGTCCAGCAGCTGCGCGCGCATCTCGCGCGCCGCCACCGTGTGCGTGAGCTCGAGGATGCGATCCGCCAGCGTCGACTTGCCGTGGTCGATGTGGGCGATGATCGAGAAGTTTCGGATGTGCGCCTGGTCCATGGAGCCTAGAGACTAGAAGGGGCGCGCCCGGAGGCGCGCCCAGCGGGTCGCGTGGCGGGAGCCCGCACGCGCGATGGGCGCTGGAGGGCGGCGCGGTGGCGCCCTGCCGTCCTACGTGTGCCCTTGCGCGGCGCGCTAGCCTTGATGGTCCGGCGGATCGCCAACTCGACCGCGGACCCGCAAGGGTCCAGCCGCGCCACGCGCCGGGTTAGGGTACCCACCCACCCCCGGCGGCCAGTCCGGTGGTCGGGAGTGTCATGCCGCCCAGGCGAGACACAGTCCTGGGACGTTAGTAGTAAGCGGCGATCTATGACCGGGCTCAACCGGGCGGGCCCTCGGGCCCGCCCGGCGGCTTTGTGGGTTCAGACGGTCCTTCGCACGCCTCGTGGGACTCAGGCGCGTCCGAAACGGCCAACGATCAGACTGCGCACCTGGTGGGCCTCGGGTATGCGCATCACGAGCACAGCGCGCGAGTACACCAACAGGCCCGCGCCCGCGGCGCCGCCCACGCTGATGATCTGCCCCGGCAGCGAGGTGCCGAAGAGGTAGTTCAGCGCGTACCACACCAGCCACGAGACGCCCGCGAGCAGCGCGGAGGCGGCGAGGATGCGTGCGGTGATCATCGTCGTCTGTGCGCCTTCCACGCGACCGTTGAGGCCGATGCGCAGGCGATACATCAAGAGCACCGTCATCACCACATTCGCGGCGAGCGTGCCGATCACGAGGCCCGCGATGCCCAGCGGCTTGTAGAGGCCAACGGAGACCACGATGTCGACGGCCATATTGATCATCGCCATGCGCGTGGGGATCCAGGGACGCTGCACGGCGAAGAAGGTGCGCGTGAGCAGCAGGTTGATGCCGCCGAAGGGGAGACTCAGAGCGAACCAGAACAGCGCAATCGACACCAGTTCCGTCGAGCGGGGATCGAATTCACCGCGCTGGAAGACCAGCCGCACGACCGGGGTGCTCATCACCACGAGGAAGGCTGCCGCGGGAATCAGCAGCAGGTTGATCTGGCGCATGCCGTTGCCCACGGTGCTGCGCATCCCAGCGGAATCCCGCCGCGAGGCGAGGCGGCTGAGCGTGGGGAAGAGCACCGTTGCGACTGCCACACTGAACATCCCCTGGGGGAGCATGTAGATGCGAAAGGCGTTATCGATCGCACGCGGGGCTTCCACGCTAACGAGCGTGCCGAAGGCGGTGTTGATGAGCTGATCGAGGTTCACGATGCCCAGGCCGATCGTGATCGGCAGCATCAACACGAAGATCTGCTTCACGCGCGGGTCGCGCCAATCGACCTGGAACTGCAGGCGAAAGTCGATCCGCCCGAGCGCGCCGAGGATCATCAGGAACTGCACTCCCGTTGCCACGAGCACGCCGATCGCCAGCGCGTAGATTTCATTTTCGCCGTGGAAGTGCGGATGGAGCACCACCAGCAGCACGATGATCACGAGGTTCCACACCGCCGGCGCAATCGCCTGGACGGTGAAACGATCGTAGGACTGCAGGATGCCCACGAGCAGACCACTCAGCCCGAGCAGCAGCACCACCGGGAAGAGCACCTGCGAGAGACCCACCGTGAGCGTATCGAGCGCGGGCGTGAAGGTGGGACCGGTGAACAGCGGCATGATGAAACCGGCGGCGAGCACGAACAAGGCAGTGATCACGCCGAGCACCAACAGGAGGATCCAGAAGAGCGTGGAGGCCAGCCTGAAGGCATCGCGGCGGCGACCCTGCTGCAGCAGATCGGTGAACACCGGCACAAAGGCCGCGGAGAGGGCCGCCTGGGCGAACAGATTGGCCACGAGGTTTGGAACGAGGAAGGCCAGCGTGAAGGCCGAGGCCGGCCCCTTGGTTCCGAAGTAGGACGCCGCCACGACTTCGCGCCCGAGCCCCGCCACCCGCGAGACGCCGGTGGCAAACGAGACGATCGCGGTATTGATGGCGATCCTCCGCCCGTGCGGTTGCGGCGAGGGCACAGGGGCTTCTCCGGTGGCGGACAAGGCCGCTATAGTACGGCGCTCTACCGATGGCCAACATTCACTCACAGAAGAAGCGCATCCTCCGCTCCGAGCGCGAGCGCCTCGAGAACCGCAACTACACCTCGGCGATCAAGACCTACTTCCGCAAGCTGGAGGCCGATGTGCAGGAGGGCAAGGAGGACGCCGCAGAGGCCACGCACCGCGAGCTGGTGCGCACGATCGACAAGGCCGTGAAGCGCGGCGCGCTGCACCGCAATACCGGGGCGCGCAAGAAGAGCAGGGCAGCCCGCACGCGGGCAGCCGTCAAGTCGTAGCCGCCTCCAGCGCGCGCACCGCGAGCGTGTCTTCCTGAAGCCCCGAGAGACCCGAGCGGTGCGCTCCGACGAGCGCACCTCCGCGGGTATCGAGTTCGAGGTCGGCGAGCGCACGCAGCGAGGCACGCAGCCGCTCGGGCTCGCTGCGCGCGACATCCGCCACGAAGCGCTCGGCCGCGCGGGGGGGCATACGCAGGCCGCGCTTCACATCCGCCACCGACTCGCCCGCGGCGAGGCGCAGTGAGATAGAGAGGGCCTCGCGCAGCCGTCCGGCCATCACGTAGGTGAGCCCCGGTAGGCGCTCACCCTGCTCGCGCAGACTGAGGTAGCCGCGCAGCGCGCCCCTTGCGTCCCGCGCGACGAGCGCGTCGGCAAGTCCCCACACGCGCGTGAGTGAGGAGTGCGCGGCCCTGCGCTCGATCTCCTCCTTGCTGATCTTTGCGACGCCGCCGCCCGCGCCCTCCACTTCAAGAGCGAGCTTCTCGAGCTCCCGCAGGAGGCGCTGCTGGCGCTCGCCCACCTGGCCCACGAGCGCCTTAGCAGCTTCGGCATCCAGCGCGAGCCCCATGCGCGAGGCCTGCTCGCGCACCCAGCGGGGCAGCTCCCAGGGCTTGATCGTGGACTCCGCCACCACCTGGCCGCCCGCCTTCTGCACCGCCTTGTGCAGCGCCGCGGGGGCCTTCGCGCGCCCCTCCTCGCGCGCGAACAGCGCCACCGTCGTATCCGGCGGCAGCTCGCGCATCGCAGGCGTGAGGTCGCGCTCCACCTCGGCCTGCTTCCAGCGCTCCACGCCATCCACGATCAGCACACGGCGGCCCACCGCGAAGGTCATCGCGCACAGCGCATAGGCGACCCCCGCGGGGGTGCCCTGCTCGCCCTCGAGCAGCTCCACGCTGCAGGCGTCTCCCCCACCTTCGGCCAGCGCGCGCAGGCGCGCGCGGCGCTCGGCCACCGCACCGTGATCGTCGCCGTGGATCAGGTATGCGGGCTTGAGCTCGGGCATCCTTCGAGTGTATGCACCGCGCCCGACGCGCCGCCGCCCGAGGGGTCTGCAGCTCGGGTGCCTTACAGGCCGCGCTCAGCGCACCACGATGTTCACGAGCTTGCCGGGCACCACGATCTCCTTGAGCACCTGCTTGCCATCGATGTGGGCCACCACATTGGGTGTGGCCAGACACAGCGCCTTGAGCTCCTCGGGGCCCGCCTCGCTGGGGGCCTGCACGCGGTCGCGCACCTTTCCATTCACCTGGCACACCAGCTCGTAGGACTCGCGCTCCAGGAGCGCCGGGTCGGCCTGCGGCCAGGGCTGCTCCCACACGCGTTCCCCCGTGAGGAGGTCGTAGATGTCAGAGCACACGTGCGGTGCGAACGGGAACAGCAGCGACGCCGCCGTGGCGAGCGCGAAGCGCTGGGTCTCCACACCGGCGCTCTCGCGCAGGCGCGAGCATTCGTTGAGCAGCTCCATCACCGCCGAGATGGCGGTGTTGAAGGCGAAGCGACGCAGATCGGTGGAGACCTTGTCGATCGCCCAGTGGCTCTTTCGCTGGAGCTCGAGATCGGCACCCTCCTCGCCCGGGGCGTCCTGGCGCTCCGCTGTCTCCGCCGCCAACCGCCAGAGGCGCCCGAGGAAGCGATACACCCCCTCCACCCCCTCATCCGACCAATCGGCGTCCTGATCGGGGGGTCCCACGAACAGGATGTAGCAGCGCGCCGTATCGGCCCCGCGGCGCTCCACGATCGAGGCGGGCGACACCACATTGCCCTTGGACTTGCTCATCTTCGAGCCATCCTTGGTGACCATCCCCTGTGTGAAGAGCGCCTGGAAGGGCTCCTGGAAGTGCACATGCCCGAGGTCCGCGAGCGCCTTGCAGAAGAAGCGCGCGTAGAGGAGGTGCAGGATCGCGTGCTCCACCCCCCCGATGTACTGATCCACCGGCATCCACTGCGCCAGCGCCGCCGGATCCCACGCGGCGCCTTCGTTGGAGGCGTCGCAGTAGCGCAGGAAGTACCACGAGGAGTCCACAAAGGTGTCCATCGTGTCCGTCTCCCTGCGCGCCTCCCCCCCGCAGGAGGGACACGTCGTGTTCACCCACTCCTCCACCGCCGCCAGCGGCGAGCGCCCGCGCGGCGCGTAGTCCTCGATGTCGGGCAGCTCCACCGGAAGCTGCTCCTCGGGCACCGGCACCATCCCGCAGGCCGAGCAGTAGACGACGGGAATTGGGCAGCCCCAGTAGCGCTGGCGCGAGACAAGCCAATCGCGCAGGCGGTAGTTCACCGAGGCGTGACCCTTTGCCTCGCCATCGAGCCACTCCACGATCGCGCCCAGCGCCTCGCGGTTGGGGAGCCCATCGAAGTCTGGGTGAGAGTTCACGAGCAGCCCATCGCCGCCGTAGGGGAGGCCGTGCTCATCTCCCTCCGGATTGGCGCCCTCGATGACCCTGCGGATCGGAAGGTTGTACGCGCGCGCGAACGCGTAGTCGCGCTCATCGTGGCCGGGCACCGCCATGATCGCGCCCGTGCCGTACTCCATCAGCACGTAGTCCGCCACATACATCGGGATCGCCTCGCCGTTCACGGGGTTCACCACCGTGCGCCCCAGCGCCACCCCCGTCTTCGGCGCATCGGCCGAGCCGCGCTCCTCACCGGACTCGGTGAGGGCATGGTTGATGTACTCCCGCACCGCCCCCTCCTGCGGAGTGCCCGCGGCGAGGCGCAGCACATCGGGGTGCTCGGGGGCCATCACGAAGAACGTCGCCCCGAATAGCGTGTCGGGGCGCGTGGTGAAGACCGGGTAATCGATAGGGATCCCGCCCACCCCGCCCTCCCGGGCGGGATCCAAGTCCTCGCAGCGGAAGGTCACCTCGGCGCCCTCCGAGCGTCCGATCCAGTTGCGCTGCATCGTCTTCACGTGCTCGGGCCACTCGATCCCCTCGAGGTCCGCGAGCAGGCGCTCGGCGTAGTCGGTGATGCGCAAAAACCACTGCTCCAGCTGGCGCACTTCGACCTCCGCGCCGCAGCGCTCGCAGTGGCCGTCCACCACCTGCTCGTTGGCGAGCACCGTCTGGTCGTGCGGGCACCACTTCACCGCGGCCTCCTTGCGGTAGGCCAGCCCGGCGCGCAGCAGCTCGAGGAAGATCCACTGCGTCCAGCGGTAGTAGCCGGGTTCGCTGGTGGCCAGCTCGCGCGACCAGTCGATCGAGATGCCCCACGAGCGGAACTGGCGCTGGAAGGAGGCGATCGACGCGGCGATCGACTCGCGCGGGTGCACCCCCGTCTTGATCGCGTGGTTCTCCGCGGGCAGCCCAAAGGAGTCATAGCCCATCGGGTGCAGCACGCGATGGCCGAGGCGCCGATGGAAGTGCGCGATCGCGTCGCCCACCGCGTAGCACTTCAGGTGCCCGATGTGGGGCTCGCCGCTGGGGTAGGGCAGCATCTCCAGCACATAGGACTTCGGCGCCCGCGCGGCCGGGGAGGGGTCGTTGGAGACCTCCCAGGTGCGCTCATCGGCCCACACGCGCTGCCAGCGCGGCTCGATCTCCTGCGGTTCGTAGCGGCGCTGCTCTTGCTCGTTCTCGCTCATCGCAGGGCGGAGGTTAGCGAGCACCCCGGGACGGAATGATTTGCGGGGGCGCTCAGCGACTGCCGAAGATGCGCAGCAGCGTGAGGAAGATGTTGATGATGTTGATGAAGACCCCCGTCGCGATCCACACCACATCGCGCGCGGTCGCCTGGCGCTTGATGATCTGGAAGTAGATCGCCAGGTAGGCCGAGACGATCACATAGATCGCGATGTTCAGCACGAGGTTTTCCCCGGAGCCCGCGAGGATCAAAACGATCCACAGCGCGAAGACGCCCATCAGCGCGAAGAACAGCGGACGCATCCAGCGGATCAAATCGCGCGAGGTGGCAAAGCCGTAGGAGCCCATCACGCCAACGGTGAGCGCCGTGCCACCCGCGGCCTGGTAGAGCGCACTCTGATCGTAGGTGGCGTAGTGGGCGATCATCGGCCCCATGCCGAGGCCAAGCAGCAGCGCGAGGCCGAACATCCACGTCATCCCGATCGGACCCTCGCGCAGCGCGGGCACGAACATCTGCGCGATCAGCATCCCCAACGTGCCAAACCAGCAGATCTCGGCGGTGCCGAAGCTGAGGTCGCGCCCGATGTAGGAGCCCGCGGCGGCGAACGCCAGCGCGATCGCCACGAGCCACATCACCTGTCCGAGCAGGAAGGTGCTGCTCGCCGCGCGGGCGCCCGCATTGGCCTCGAAGACGCTCAGCGCCGAGGCCGAGTTGGATGAGGAGCGTTCGGATGACATCTGCAAATCCCCCTGAAGGAAGCGTGGTTGAGGGATCACGTTAGCGGAACTCCGGGACGTTGAAAAGCCGCTCTGCCGGCCTTCAGGAGGCCGCCTTCTCAAAGCGCGAGTAGGCACGCACCGCCTCGACGATCGCCGCCGGCGCCTTCTCCGGCGAACCCGCGTCGAAGGGCGGCTGCGGGTCGTACTCGATGCCCAGCTGAATCGCCTGCGCGAGCTCATCGCCTGCGATCCGCTGCACGAGGTGCAGCGCCATGTCGATACCGGCGGAGACACCTGCCGATGTGACGAGCTTGCCGTCGAAGACGACGCGCTCGGGCACTACCTCTACGCCCAGCGCACCCAGCTCCTCGAGTGCCTGCCAGTTACTCGTAGCGCGCTTGCCCTCGAGCAACCCGGCGGCGGCCAGGATCAGCGAACCGGTGCACACCGAGGTGGTCCACGTCGAAGAGGCATCCGCGGCGCGCAACCACTCGTGCACGGGACCCTCCTCCATCAGCGCCGCCTGACCGGGACCGCCGGGGACGAGCACCACATCCGGGGCAGGCACATCCGCGAGCGACGCGTCCGCGATCAGGCCGAGCATGCCGGTGTCGGTGCGCACTGGGCCGGCCTCCTGCGCGACGAAGGTGAGCGTGGTGTTGGGGATGCGGCTGAGGACTTCGTAGGGACCGACGGCATCCAGCGCGGCCAGGCGGTCGTAGATGAGGATTGCGATATTCATGCGGCCTTCTCCTTGCTTGTTGGGTGGGAGCTGTGAAAGCGGCGGCGGTACTCGGCGGGACCGACGCCGAGAGCACGCAGCAGCACGCGGCGCAAAGTCTCCGGAGTGCCGAAGCCGCACGTGAGGGCCACCGCGCCGATCGCCTCCTGTGTCTCCTCCAGACGCCTGCGCGCGGCCTCGATGCGCACGTGCTCCACGAAGCGCGCGGGGGTCACCCCCACCTCGGCGCGGAAGGAGCGCGCGAAGTGCCGCGGGGACATGTGCGCGCGCAGCGCCATCGCCTCCACAGAGAGATCTTCGCCCGGGTGCTCGAGCGCGAAGCGCTGCACCTCGCGCAGCGGCTCACGCGTGGGCTCCTGCGCTGAGAGCGTCGCCGAGAACTGCGACTGCGAGCCGGGGCGGCGCAGAAACAGCACGAGGTGGCGTGCGATCGTGAGGGCCACCTCGCGGTCGGTGTCCTCCTCCACCAGCGCCAGCGCGAGATCCATCCCCGCGGTGACCCCCGCGGAGGTCCACACTGAGCCATCGCGCACGAAGATCGGCTCGGGGTCCACGTGCACCTCGGGATGGCGCCGCGCGAGCTCCTCCGCCGAGGCCCAGTGCGTCGTGGCACGGCGGCCATCGAGCAGGCCCGCGCGCGCGAGCAGAAAGGCGCCCGTGCACACCGAGGCAGTGCGCCTCGCGCGGCGCGCGCTCTTGGCGACCCATTCGATCAGCTCGCCATCGGCGGCGGCCTCCATGCAACCGTGTCCCCCAGCGACGATCAATGTGTCGATCCGCTCGGGTGTCTCGGCGAGCGATCCATGCGGAACGATCGCCAGCCCACTGGAGGTGGCGAGCGGCGCGCCGTCGGCGCTGAGGAGACTCACGCGGTAGCCCCGCTCGCTGCGAGCCTCATGCGCAAGCAGCTGGTCGGCGCCGGTGAACACCTCGAGCGGCCCGGTGAAGTCCAGCGACTGCACTCCGGGGTAGAGGAGGATGACCACCTCGCGGGGTGCGCGCGAACTCGGTGGGCGCGAACGGGGCGGGGACGAGCTCATGCCTCGATAATGGCCCACTCCGTCCTTGTCCGCAAGGACCGATTTCCAACATATCCCGCCACGCCTACCTGAGCTATACGATTGCCTGGTGGACTCCGCACAGGCCTCCAATCGTGTGCAGGGCATCATCGCCGCCGCCGAACGGGCCGCCGAGGAGCTGCGCAAACATGCCGAGGAGCGCGCCGCCGAGCGCATCGCCGAAGCCGACCGCGCCGCCATCAACCGCGTGAAGGCCGCCGAGGAGGAGGCCGGCGAGCTCGCGCAGATCGCCCGCGCCCAGGCCGCGCGGATCGAGGAGGGCTCGCGCACGAAGACAGCCGCGGCGATGCAGTCCGCGCGCGAGCAGGCCGATGCGCTCGAGCAGGATGCCCAAACGGAGGCCGAGCGTCTGCTGAAAGAGGCCCGCAAACAGGTCACCGCGCTCCTTGAGGCAGGCGCCGAGGAACTCGCGCGCCAGCGCGAGGAGGAGGCACGAAAGGCGCAGGAGAAGACCCAGCAGATGCGCACCCGCGCGCGCGAAGAAGCCCGCGAGATCGTAAGCGAGGCCTACGGCCTGGCCCACGAAATCGAGCATGAGGGCACCGAGATCGCAGGCAACCTCCGCGAGCTCTCCTCCTCGCTGCGCAACAACGCCGAGCGCCTCCTTCGAGACGTCCGCCTCGCCCACGGCAGCATGACCGCCCGTCTGGATCAGGTGGGGCCAGGAGCGGGCGAGGCGGGGCGGCGCGGCACATTCGAGGCCGGGGTTGAGAGTGAGCTCGACGTGCCGGAGTTCATGCCTCGGGGGTAGGGGCCAAGCCGATCGGTTCCTCCTGCGACTGAGGACATACTCCGGACACAAAGGCGGCACAGAGTTCTTACAAATGTGCCCTACTTGAGACGTTCGGTGGACTAACGTCCCGCCAATGAACGCGCTCACTCCCAGTCAGAAGGGTGCGATCGCCGAGGCCGCAATCTCTGCTGCAGTCATCGAGCTGGGCCTCACCGTGCTTCGTCCCCTGTGCGAGGGGCAGCGCTATGACGTCGTGGTCGACCTCGAACCCGAACTGCTGCGCGTCCAATGCAAGCTGGCGCGGCGAGTCGAAGGTGTGCTCGCAGTTCCGCTCAGGACAAACCGATACACGCCGCAGGGATATCTATCGACGAGCTACGGCCCCAAAGAGGGGGACGCAATCGCCGCATACTCACCAGAGACCCGCGGCTGCTTCCTGATCCCGATCTGCGAAGTCACCGACCGGAGCGCAATCCATCTCAGAATCGCTCCCACCGGGAACAACCAGGCGCAAGGCATCAAGTGGGCCCGCGACTACGATCTTCCGACGATGATCCGCCACCTGAGGGACAACTCGGGGGCAAACGCGCGCCGGTTGGCTAATCTTCATGGAGACTTGGGGCTATAGCTCAGTTGGGAGAGCGTCTGGCTGGCAGCCAGAAGGTCGCCGGTTCGAGCCCGGCTAGCTCCATTTTTCTTGCCTGTGCGCGAACCCGGTACACGGGCGCGCCGCGTGACGAATGCGCCAGGGGTCCGCATCAGTTGGCATCCTCGACCGGTGGACGAATCTGGGCACCCGCGTTACCGCGACAACGAGGACTCTCGCTTCTACAAGACAGCCAGCCTCTCGCCGGAGGACACGTGGCGGGCTCTCAGCGACGAACTGGGGCGTGTTCTTATGGACGCCCAAAGAGCGTTCTGGCGCGAGCAGCTGGAGCTGGGTGCTGAGCGCGTCCGGTGGTGGCACGGGGCGATCTTCTCCCGCCACTTCCCGCACGATGGCGGGCGCTTCCGTCGAGCGCGCGCGTTCTTCGGTGTGGTGACGGATGGTGGCGGGATGCGCCAGATCGAGGGCACTGCACCTGACGCCTTGGTCCGTGATCTCGCTGAGGTGTGTGCCGCGTTCAACCGCGGCACTGCTCAGTTCGATCGCCGCGACACCGGGATCGCTGAGCAGACACGAGTCGTCGCCGCTCTCTATGCAGGCATCCTCCGGGTGCATCCCTTTGCCGACGGAAACCATCGCACCGCGTTCGTGGCGCTTTCGGCGGCACTGTGGTCGCTGGGGCTCCCCGCTGTCGAATTCGCGGATGACAAAGACATGACCGGCCACGACAGCGCCGTGGCACCAGCGCTCATCTCACGCGACGGCGACATCGAGCCGTTCGCGCGGCTGCTTGCCACCCGAATCGAACACGCGAGAAACCCCGCGACGTGAAGTACCCTCAAGACATGGAGAACGGGTCGCATCCATCGAACGGGAAGCGCGATGTCGCGCAGATCGCCCGCGCGGACGGACTCGTAGACGCAACACCAGAATCGATCCGCGAATTGGCCGACAGCGCGATGCTGCTCTCCCAGGGCGCACACCGCGCAATCGAGATGAAGCACGCAGCCGCCAGCGCGAACCTCGACGTACCGGCCGCTACCGCAGCCGCCCAAGACTGACGCAGACCAAACGGGGCCTGGGCGGGCCGTTCGTCAGCCGATTCCGACTGCCGGCGCCACCATCGCCACATGGTTTGCGCACAGCCAAGTTTCGCCCATTTCTGGGGAGGAAAGCAGCGCTAATCGAACCAGGTGGGCCGCTGTAGGTGAGGACTACCGCAGGCGCGTTCAGAGTTCGCGGGGTCTCACGGTGATCTTCAGCCCCCTGGTCGCAGAAGCGCCCCACCCTGGCGTACCAGGGTCCGATGAGTCGACGACCCAGCTACGGTGTGCCTCGTGGCTGTAGCACCTTTCGCGCTATGCCCGCGAACCGCGACCGTACTCATGGCAGTTGCCAGCCCAGGCTGGCTAACGCCTACTCATCGCAGCTGCCAGGGTGGCCGAGATCGTCATTTGCGATCAGTGGTGGACGAGGCGGGGGGCCGGCTCGAAGTCCCCGTGCAACACGAGCGGATCGAGATCGGCGCCGTTGGGCCAGACGACAGTGCCGAGTTCGTCGTCCACCCGCACCTGCGCGAAGAAGTCCGGATCGCCCAGCGGCTCGAAGACCGGGCCATGCAGCTCTCCGGTGAGATCGACGTCGCGCCGACTGCGGTCGCTGAAGCCGAGTCGGAGCCGATAGTGGCCGAGCACCTCAACCGACGTCACGGTTACGAACACCATCGCTCCATCTTACGGCAACGGGTCGATCGGCTCGGGAACGGTCCCGCCGTGTACGCGCTCCCAATCGGCCTCAAGCTCCTCACGATGGAGGGCTGCCCACTCTGCCACAAGCTTGAGCGCACGGCCTGGCAGTTCGCCCACAAGCGAGGGCGCCCTTGATCGAGAACCACGCAACCGGCTCGCCCACCAACCCCTCAACAGCTGTATGGATGTCCTTGGCTCGCATCGGCTCCTCCCGATCGGCCAGCACCTGGACAACAGCCGTCAGCACCCAGCCTGGCCTGCGAGACCGTTGCCGGCACGCCACAGCCGCCCGTTGAGGACCACCGCTGGCCCGAACGGCGGCCAGTTTCTTGGCCACACAGCTCAACGACCCCTGCAAATCGTGGTTCGATAGAACTCCGATTAGCTCCATTTCGCCGGACATAAGCGTTCTAGTGCAAACCATGCGCTGAGAGCCATAGGCGGCGTGAGAACGTCCAGCGGTCGGTCGCAGCGAAGTTGACCAGACGCACTGCGTGGCACGAGTGGGGGCACGCACTCGGCATGACACGCTGTTCGCCGGGAGACGTGGCCGCCGGAGCCAGACTGCTCGATCTGGCGCCAGAGGGCGTAAGCGACGGCATCCGCAGCGGCGGGGTCGCATATCTACCAACGCCTCCCGCAAACCTCGACCCGCTCATGACGGTTTAGTCTTGGCCCGCTCGCGTTCATTCAGATAGTTGTCTGCTATGAGGTCATCGGAGGCGCCGAGCGATTGCCGTGGTCACTGCGGAGCACGACATCTCCCCCACCAGCGTTCAGCGTCTGCATACGGTGATGGCATCCGCATAGCCGCTCAAGTCGTAGCGCCCATTGGGCCCCCAGGAGTCAAGCTGGCGCTCCACCTGCAACCCACGCTCGACCGCAAGGGCCGCAAATAGATCGCGCGACATCGGTGAACGCCACCCCTGACGGGATGGTAGCTGGCCACGATTGCGTCCCTCAGAGTGATGCACAACCGCGACACCACCGGGTATGAGCACACGCGCAATCTCCTCAAGATAGGCTGCTTGATCGCGCGGCGCCACGTGCACGAATACATCGAATGACCACACAGCGTCGATCGAGCCGTCCTCCACGCTAGGCAGATCGCTTTACGGCTAGCGCCCGGCTCGGACTGACCCATCATGACGGTCGTTCCAACACACGGAATAACTGAATGTTGCGGGTGATGTCCCAGCAGAAAGCTACGCCAGAGCGGGGGGATGGACTCTATAAGGGCCTTCGGTGCAGCCTCGTTGATTGGTCGGCGGTCAAATGGCTAGCGACTAAAGCCTGCCTCAAAGCCTCGACCCGTGCTCGATGGTTTAGCTTTAGCCCGCCCCCGTCCATTTCGCCGGATATGAGTGCTCACGTGTGAACCATGCGGCTGAGAGCTACGGCGGTGCGAGAAAGGATCAGACGCAGGTCGCAGCGAAGTTGACCGGGCCATGACTGGTCGAGAAGACCCCAAGCGCCGCAAACAGCTGAGCGCCTCTGAAGTCGAGCGCGCGGAGCGCATCTTGCATCTGGCCTGGCTCAGCCTGCCGCCAGCCCATCGTGCGCTGTTCGAGGCAATTGGCGCATCGCAATGGCAGGTCGTTTATCAACCTCTGGGCGCAGCGGTCGACGGGCTCTTGCGCTCAGCCGGGCACCGAGCGCTTTCCCCGCCCGCTCAGCGCAAGTTGGATCTCGCGCTGGGTGTCTGGATCCAGGAGCTTCGAATCATCCTCGTCCATGCCGGTCATACGAAGCTTGCCGACCTCGACAAGGCCACATATGAGGCTTTCATCGCACGAACGGCCTGGCACGAGTGGGGACATGCGCTGAGTGTCGTGCGATGCTCGCAGGAGGACATCGCGGCCGGACGTAGACTGCTTGACCTGGCACCTGTCGGAATCCGGGAAGGTGTCCGCGGTGCCGGCTATCGTTCGAGCGACTACACGCATGAGTTGGTCGCTGAGACGTATGCGCTGCTGATGGCGCGTCGGCAGCGAGAAGCATCTGGCAAACCGCTATGGCTAGACGACGAGATCTACGACCTCGTAAAGAGGGTGACCGGATGGAGCGACTGAGTCCTCCCGTCGGATACATGCTTGGAGAGGATCAGCAGGTCCAAGACGTTCTTGCTGTGGAAGCCGAACTGCTCCGCAGCGAGGGCATCGATCCCACTTGGCCAGGATTCGAGGAGCCTAGAGCGGGCACTACGCAGCACCAGTAGTAGGTCGTGTATCAGCCGCCTCTACCAGCGCCTACCGTCCGAGACATCGGCAAGCCTTTGGCGAGTGTCGGTGACTGCCCTGCTTGCTACCAGCGAAGCCGCATCTACCTCTTGGCCTGTCCTGGTGGCCGCTGGTGCTGCCGGAAGTGTGCTGACGATGCTCGCACGCTACGCAGCTATACCGTCGCAAGTCCGCCACCACGACCGACAGGTCGCCGACATCGACCGGGACATGGACGTATTCGCCGCAGATGAGACATCACGACTGATGGACTTGGTTTTCCGCATCAGGTTCCCCAACCAAGAACTCCCGAAGGTGGCAAAGCCCGTCATCGCCTACGAGTGCGCTCAGGCTGTTGGAGCGTCGATGCAGCTCTATCGCGATTGGGAGAAGACCCGGCTGCGGGAATACAGAGAGCTTACGGTCTCAGAGGGTTGGGCACATTGGGCGTGGCGGAAGCTGCATCCAAGACGGCGGGAAATAGCAAAACTCTGTACTCCTGCGCGAGCGGCCAAGTTGCTCGACCTTTGGCCCAGTCTTGTGCCTCACGCTCACAAAGTGGGAGAAGACTTCGATCCTCGCGTGCGCTCGATCAGCTATATGACGACGCTTCTGGATGAGTACCTGTCTGACCCTCGCGCAACGGAATAACTCTCTGCAGGTTGCATGTCGTTAGGACTCGAATCCCTAGGGTCAGCGGCTATCAACCAGCGCCTGCCGCAAAGCCTCTACCCGTGCTCGACGGTAGTCTTAGCCCGCCCGCGTCCATCGTTTCGCAGAAGATCGAACCGCTCCTGACGCCGGTGAGAGACGCGTAGCCTCGACCGCGTGAGCACCACTCCAAGGAGCTCAGTGCGAACACTTGGAATGAGCCGCCTGGTGGCTATTCTCGAGAATTCGCAAGGAAGAGAAGTCGCCCGACTACTCGCTCGTCAGAGCGAGGAGGGTCTCGTGAGCTACGACAGAAAGCACGACAAACAGCTGCGGAGGGCTCGTGAGCGAGGGCGTGCTCTGCTGCGCAAGATGCGCAAGGCTCCCGCATATATCGTCGGCGAGCGCTGGCAGGCGATGGTTCGCTACCAGGACGAGCTGGCCGCCTACGACAGTTCGAGGCTCACGATGGGTCGGGGCTCCTACGGAAACCCGCTGATTCCGACCTTCCCGGGGGACGATCTGCATGTGAGCGTGGGCTCATTTGTGTCCATTGCCCACGATGTGGTGATGATGGATGGGGGCAACCACCGCATCGATTGGGTGACTACCTATCCGTTGCGGGGCTGCCTGGATCTGCCCGGCGCCTTTGAAGACGGGCATCCGGCCAGCAAGGGTGACATCGTCATCGGCAACGATGTTTGGATCGGCCGGGGCGCACGCGTACTCTCGGGAGTCACCGTTGGCGATGGAGCGGTGATCGGCGGCTACAGCGTGGTCACCAAGGACGTGCGGCCCTACGCGATCGTGGTCGGCAACCCGGCTCGCGAGGTCCGCAGACGGTTTTCCGACGAGCAGATCGACGCGCTGTTGTCGATCGCGTGGTGGAACTGGCCGATGGACAAGATCCTCGAATGCGTCGCTGAGTTGTCCGACTCTGATATCGACCGCTTCATCGCACACCACCGGCCTGCACTCTGATCGCCACCCCTCCCCGCAGCGGGCTGCGGCGTTCGACGAGCTCGGCGTGTCCGGTGTCCACGTCATAGACAAGCCCCGTGATCGAGAGCGAGTCGGGGATGAGAGGGTTGGCCGCGAGCGCATCGATATCCACCCGGATGGCGCCGTGGGGGTCGGTTACGGACTTACCGTCGAGTTCCTCGACCGTGCAGCCAAGGAACGCCGCGAGACCGTCGCGCATGTCGGGACCCGTGAAATGCCTGATCCCACAGTCTGTGTGCTGCATCAGCACCAGCTCGAACGCCGCCTCGCCCGCGCCCACCGCGGCACCGGTCGCCTGCAGAAAGAGAAGCTGCTGCAACACGATCGGCGAGATACGCCCCGCCGCCGCACGAACCACCGCGGCGTCGCCAAGCTCGAGACCGAGCACTTGGGCTGGGTCGACTCGCGGATCCGGGCAGGCGACTATGCAGGTCCCCAGCCGCGGCAACGTTGGCAGCCCGGCTTCACGCCGCTCCGCGAATCGATCGTTGCGTTCGAGCAGCTCCTCGACGGGATTCATTGTGGATCCTCCATTGGACGGCTATCAGTCGGCGGGTGCACCAGCGACGAACCAGCGACACCAACCCCGCATCTGCGACTGCATTGCGATACTTTGCGTAATTAGACTATGCATATTTGCATAACCTAGTTACGCATGTCAAATGGTCACCCATGAGCAGAGAAACCAAGCCACTCGCGCCGCGCTGCTGAACGCCGGCCGCGCACTGTTCGCAGAGCGCGGCTATACGGCCGTCTCCGTCAACGAGCTTGCCGAGCATGCCGGTGTGAGCACCGGCGCCCTCTACCACCAGTTCGCCAGCAAGCAGGGCCTATTCAGCGCCGTCTACGCGGATCTCGTCCAGAACGTCTGGGCCATGGTTCTCGAGGCCCGCGAGAGCGGCGACGACCAGCCCAGCCTACTCGCCGATTGCGAGGCGTATCTGGACATATGCGCAGATCCGGCCTTCAACCGCATCACCATCGACGGACCCGCCGTCATCGGCTCCGACCAGATCCTCGATGAAGCCCAGTCCATGGTAGAAGCCAGCCTGGTCGCGGCATGTGAGCGTGGCGAAATCCTCCCCGCGCCGCTGGGGCCTCTCGCCCGTATGCTTGCCGCCGCACTTAAGGAGGCCGCCATGATGATCGCCATCGCCGAGGATCCGGTCGCGACCCGCCAAGCTGTGCACGAGAGCGCTCGCCACCTCATCGCCGGCCTGCACGTTTGATGGAACGAAGCTGCAACTGGGTTCATGTCAACCAAATAGAACCTATATTTGGCTCAGCCTAGACGGCCCATCAGTTGACGGGCACCCTGCTCGCGCTCGCAACCTGGCGCTGAGCGCCAGCCGACCCACCCAGCGTCACACCATCCGCAGAGGTATCGGGCTCAACCCGGGGATCCGGTCGAAGTGACGAATGTTGGTGGTCCCGACTCTCCAGCCGGCCGACACGGCGGTGGCAGCTACGAGCCGGTCGTGGGCTCCGACTTCGATTCCCGAGGAAGCCAAGGCGGCCCACAGCCGCGCGTGCGCCCGCGCCACCAACAGGTCGAAGGAAAGCGTCGGGAACGCCGCAAGCACGGCCTCCACGAACGCTGCGCGCCGCGCGCGGTGCTCCTCAGTCGCCCTGTGCACTCCGTGGAGGAGCTCCGAAGCCGTGATTGCGGCGATCCCAACCTCCTCCCCCCCACCAAGCTGTGCCTCCAAACGCTGGGAGACCTCCGGCATCGCACGCGTGGTGTGCAGGCCGCGCGTGGCCCGCTCGAGTTCGATGAAGACGGTGGTGTCTAGGACCGTGCCCATGGATCGGCAGGCGCTGAGCCGACGCTTTCGAGCACTGCCTCCATGTCCTCGGCAAAGGCAGGGTCGGGCGGTGCAGCCTGCCCGAGCAGCACGAGCGCCTCCCTCAGAGGCCGCCCGCGCCGCGCAGCCTCGCGTCCGTGATCGTCGGGATGGACGATCACGTAGGCCGGCCGCTCTCGGTTGAAGACCACAACCTCCTCGTGTGCCGCCACGGCCTCTCGAGCCCGGCGGGGGATCCGAACTTCCTCGGCTTTGACGGTTGCCATACTCCCCATCCTAGCGACAATCTACGGAAGCGTACGGAACCGTACGGAATTCGGCGCAGAATATGTCAAATGGCCGTGCGGCGTACAGCGTGCCCTCCCGCACATGCGGGCTCACATGCTCCTCACGTATAGACGGGGCTCACACGTGCCATCGCGTACATGCGGGCCCACGTACAGGCAGGCCCACAGCTACCGTATGCCCGTGCGGATCGCGACCTGGAACGTGAACTCGGTGAAGCAGCGGATACCGCGGCTGCTGCCGTGGCTGGATGAGCGCAAGCCGGACGTTGTGTGCCTGCAGGAGACCAAGCTCACCGACGACGCGTTCGAGCGGCTGCTCGGCGCCGAGCTCGCCGAGCGTGGCTACGAGCTGGCACTCCACGGCGAGGGGCAGTGGAACGGCGTGGCGATCCTCTCGTGCGTGGGGCTGGAGGAGGTCGTGGTGGGAGTCGACGGCGCGCCGGGGTTTCCTCAACCGGAGGCACGGGCGGTGTCGGCTGTTTGCGGCGGGATAAGGGTGCACTGCGTGTATGTGCCCAACGGGCGCTCGCCGGACTCCGAGCACTATCGCTACAAGCTCGCGTGGCTCGGGGCGCTGCGCGACACGATCGGCGCCGGCGCCGATCCGCAGGCGAGGATCGTGTGTGGCGACATGAACATCGCGCCCACGGACATCGACGTGTTCGACCCGGGCGCCTACGCCGGCCATACCCACGTCACGCCGCCCGAGCGCGAGGCGTTGGCCGAGCTGCGGGCGCTGGGACTGCGCGATGTCATTCGCGATCGCTGGCCCCAGGAGCGCGTGTTCACCTACTGGGATTACCGCGCCGGCATGTTCCACCAGGATCTCGGGATGCGGATCGACCTGATCCTCGCCGGCGAGGACGTGGCCGCCAGAGCGCGCGCGGCGTGGGTGGACCGCCAGGCCCGTAAGGGCAAAGGGCCGAGCGATCACGCGCCGGTGATCCTCGATCTCGATGAGGCGCCCGATGGCGACATCGGACCGGTCGTCCCTCCGCCCTCTGCCCCCGCCGCCAGGCGCGGCTCGATCGCGTTACCGCAATCGACGTAACTGGACTACGGCGGCCCCGCCGCGCCGTCTCTCTGATGGGGGGTCGCCGAACGGAGGACGCCAGCAGGTCATCTGAATGGCTCGAAGGCGCATAACCGGGAATCCTTTTTGCGAGGTCGGCCCTCTTATCTGCATATAGCTCCTCGATCGACCAACGCGAGGGAGCCAACTCAAACATCAAGGGGACCGTCATGATCGTCGTCTACCTCATCGCCGCCGCGGTCGTCATCTGCGGCTGCCTCTTCTTCTTCACGAGAGCCCGTTCCCGTGATTGACCCGAGCATTCGCATCCTGGCCGGCGCTCGCCGGCCGCCCGAGAGGCACGCGCGATGAGTACCAGCGCGGGATCATGGCCCGCCGATCGAGTGGTCAGCGCGGCGCAGGGCGGCGACCCGAGGGCGATCGAAACGCTCCTCTCGGGCTCACACGCACACGTGCGGCGCTTCGCACGGACGCTCTGCTCGACGCCGGAGGACGCCGAAGACGCGGCGCAGGAGGCTCTCATTGTCCTCTACCGAAGGATCGGGACCCTGCGCGCCACCGCAGCGCTGGGGTCGTGGATGTTTCAGATCGTGCGCAACGAGTGCATCCGCAGATCGCGGATCGCGCTACGTGGTTCCGCCCCCATCGCGATGGTCGAGCCATCCGCGGAAGACGCGGCCCTCGCACGGCTGGAGATCGAGCGGATCGTCGACTCGATCGCGGGACTCCCGCCCGAGCAGCGGGCTGTGCTCGTTCTACGCGACATTCAGGGTCTATCGGGAGCGGCGACGGCCCAGGCGCTGGGTCTCAGCCGTACGGCGATGAAGTCGCGTCTGCATCGCGGGCGCGAAACGCTCCGCTCCCGACTTACAGAGCCGGGCCCGAACGAAGGGGGCGTCGAGGATGCCCGAGCATGATCCGATGAGCCCTCTCGCGAGCCCTTCGCTCGCACGCCACCTCGTGCGCGGCGCGCTCGGCTTCGGGTTGATCGGCGCGGCGTTCGCACTGACTCCGCGCCTTGGCCCCGCTGCGCTCCTGCTCGTACTCCCCGGCATGGTCGCCCTCCGCGGCTGCCCGACGTGCTGGATCGCCGGATTGATCGCGACTGTCTCCGCCGGGCGGCTGCAGCGCACATGCACCGAGGCGGGATGCACCCTGCGGCCACCTCCCGCGTAGATGGCGACTCCGTCTGAAAGACAGAAATAACGAGGCCTCTCCTGGAAAAGACCGTCTCTGCCGCCGGCACTAAACGGTTGTTCGATCATCGCCAACCCCGATAAGGAGTTCTACGAAAGGGGTCGAAGGGGACCATGGATACGCGCGCGCCGTCGGTTCGCGCGGCACCCAGGGTCCACCGAGCCATCTACCAAGGGTGAGGCGAAGACACGATGCTCAGCCACACCGCTACATCCAATCGTCCGCACGCAAACGCGCCGGTGTTTGGGATCCTCGAGCGTGAGTTCGACGATCGGACGAGCGTGATTTCGGTCGAGGGCGACCTCGACCTCTCGACCTCACCGCGACTGAAGCGGATGCTGCTCGACTCGCTGCAGAGCAGCCACACGGCGCTCGTGCTGGACCTCTCGCAAACGAGCTTCATGGACTCCACGGCACTGGGCGTGCTCGTGGGCGTCAACCGGCACCTCGATCCCCGTACGCACTTCGCGATCGTCTGCGCGAGCGCGCCGGTGCTGAGGATCTTCGAGTTCTCCGGGCTCGATGGAGCGTTCGCGATCTTCGCGACGCTCGAGGAGGCCCTCGCTCACACGCAGGGACACGCGGCCCGGACGAGTTGATCGGCGCAGATTCGGCGATGGTGAGCGACCCGCGCGGACACCGACCACACGCAACACCACGCCGACATCTGCTGCCTGCGGCGCTCCTCGCCTGCATGGCAATGCTCGGCAGCGCACCCGCCCTCGCCAGGCCCGACCGCGCCCAGCCGGTTGCGGGCGCACCCGCAAGTCGAACCCCGAATCCGGGACAGGCCCAGCGCGTGGCCGAACACGGATCCCAGGGCGCGGGACCGGAATCGCAGGGCGCAGGGCGCCAACCGCAAGGCGCAGGCGCCACGCAGCCCAGCGCGGGCGGGGCGGGGCGGCAGAATCCGGGGCGCCGCGAAGCGCGGGCGCCGGCGCAGGAACAGCGAGGTGCTGGGCGCCAACGGGAAGAGCGGCCCCGCGAAGAACAGCCCGCAAAGAACGGCCACAAGCAGAACGACCCCACGAGGAAAAGGCACGCGAAGAAGGGCCCCGCGAATCGCGCCACCGCGCGCGCCGCAGCGAAGCGAGCAGCGGATCGAACGGCTCGGGCTCGGCGACCTCCTCGGGCCATACCGAAGCGAGCGCTACGCACAAGGCGGACGGCAAGAGCGCCACATCCGCTACCCAAGGAGGTGCTTCGACTTCGCCCACGACAGCTCCCCAGCCGGCCCTGACCAGCGCGCCCGCCGTGACTGCTTCTCCCAGCGCGACGCCCACCGGCCCGATCGCGGCCTCCGCGCCGTCGACCCCGGCGGCGAGCCTCGGAGCGACACAGGCCACCGCAACAACCCATCCGTCGCGCAAGCTGCGAGGAGCGCGCCATGGACACCGAAGCACCGGCGCGCGGGCGGGCGTATCGGGCGCATCTGCGCCCCACGCGCTCATACCGGCGGCGACGACATCAACGGCAGCGGCAGCGAGCGTCGGCAAACCCGCGGGCGCCAGACACGGACACGGAGCATCGCGCACCCGCCAGAGCCCCTCCCCGAGCTCTCCGCTGGTGAGAACGATCACGCGGATCGTGGATGTGGTCCCGGCGACGATGCGGCTGCTGATCGGCCTGCTCTTCGCGCTCGCGCTCGCGTTGGGCGCCCGCTCGCGCCTGAGCGCACTCAGTGCGCGGCGCCTGGAGCACCAGCGAAAGGCGCTGCTGGAGGACGTGGGCCTGCTGCAGGCCGCGCTGCTCCCCGTGCCGCCGGAGCGACTGGGTCCGGTGGGCGTCTCGGTGGCCTACCGACCGGCGGATGGACCGGCGGCGGGCGGCGACTTCTATGACGTGTTCGCGCTCGAGGACGGCCAGCTCGCGGTGATCGTGGGCGATGTCTCCGGGCACGGGCGCCAGGCGCTGCCGCATACGGCGCTCGTGCGCTTCACCCTGCGGGCCTATCTCGAGGCGGGGCTCTCTCCGCGCAAGGCGGTGCAGACGGCGGGCGCGGTGCTCGAGCACCAGCTCGGCGATGCCTTTGCGACCGTCGTGGCAGCGATCTACAACCCGCGCGAGCGCACGCTCGTGTATGCCTGCGCCGGCCATCCCCCGCCGCTTGTGCTCGGCGCGAGCCCGCTTGTACCGATCACGCTCTGCTCGGCGCCGCCGATTGGAGTGGGGATGCCGACGGGGACCCGCCAGAGCGTCGTATCGGTGCCCGGTGGCGCGCAGATCTGCTTCTTCACCGATGGCGTGACGGAGGCGAGGGTGGGCTCGCAGCTGTTCGGAACGGAGCGTCTGGAGCGCTCGCTGGCGCAGTTGGGACCCGACGGCACGGCGGCCGCGCTGCTGGAGCGCGTCGCGCGTGAGACCGACGAGCGCCCCGATGACATGGCTGCTTGTGTGCTGCGCATCGAGGGCGCCTCCGCCCCGACTGCGAGGATCCAAGAGGATCTCGAGCTCGATCGCCGGACGGCGGGGAGCGAGCGGACGAACCAGTTTCTGCTCACCTGCGGGGTCGAGCCGCTCCAGGCCGCCGAGCTGGTGCGCTCCGCTCAGGCGGCCGCTGGATCCGCGGGCAGGGTCCTCGTGGAGGTGCGCCCCGCCGAGAGGACTCCCGCGGTCGCATTGCGCCGCGAGCACCTGACGCTGCTGCGCGCCGCGGCGCCCGCAGCGCGGGCACGAGCAACAGTGGGGGCAGGCTCATGAGCGCCACTCCCGCACTGGCCCCCGACGCCGCGATGGTCCTCGGGATCGCATCCACGGCGATGCCGTTCGCGCCCACGCCCGAAGCCGAGGCGGAGCGCTGGCTGCGACTGCTGCGCCTGCACGGCGAGGTGGGCGCCACGCTGCAGGCACTCGGCATCGGCGAGGAGCCGCTGCGGGCGCCCAGCAGCGAGGAGACGGCCGCGCAGCAGACCTCACACGAACTCGAAGGTCGTGAGCAGATCGCGCCAACCGAAGCGACGAGCGCGGAGGCCGACCGCGATGCCGTCGACCGGGTCACCGAGCGCGCGGGGCGCCTTGCCGAGCGACGCGGGGCCGATAGGATCGCGACGGCCGACGTGCTGATGGCCGTGATGGATGTCTACGACGCCGACTTCGATCGCCTGCTCGACGCCTACGGCACCGACCGCGAGGAGATTCTGCGAGCGCTCAATGCGAGGGTGCACCGAGCGGATGAGGACTGAGACAGGCGCTGAGGCCGCTCGAACCGATCTACGGCTCCGATTCCTCAATATCTAATTTGTTTCCTACTTAGGGGTTCTCATAATATCGAAATAGTCAATTGATCTGGATACAGCTTCCCGTTATGGTCAGCCCATGAGTCCGCCTCCCCACCCGCTGGGCCGCCTGAAGGAGAACCGCCGACTGTGGGACATCTTGATTCGCTCGGGTGTACGCGTGGGTATTACCCCACACAATTGGCTGCTGTTGGAGACAATGAGTCGGCCGTGGTGGCTCTATCGCTCCAGGGGACGCCTTGCCCCCAGCGCGATCGAACGACGAGCGCCCGCCGCGGTTACCGAGGCGGATGTCGCGCTATGCGCTCGCCTGATCACTGCCTTTGCGACCGCCACGAGCCCAGATCGGGCAGAGTGGAGAACGCGCGGGCTGTGGGCGTGGATGTTCGATGCGTACCACCGCGAGCTCGCCGACCCGCTCGAACGTGGCGACGCAAGCGAACTCGCCCGCGTCTTGGCCTCGATGTTCACACGGCGGATCACACGCGGCCTCACCACGGACTTCGCCAGCAGCAGGTCGTGGCTCGGGTCTCGGATCCTGAGCATCAGATCGCTCGACCGCCTGCTGTCCTTGGCAGAGGCTGTTGGGGCGGTCCCCGTGGAGGGTCCCGAACAGAGACACGGCGGCCTGGTTTTCGACGGCGACGCCGCAGAGCTGATTGCCAGGATCGACGAGACGCTCGCCGTTCGCGTTGACTGCCCGCCCGTCGGCGCTCCCTTTGGAATCACTGCCGATGGGCATCTGATCACATTCGACACTCCCGAGCAGATATATGCCGCCGCGCGCCTGGACCAGGCCATCGACGCGCATCTCCCCGGGCATGAGGAGATCTCTTTGCGGGTGGTCGAGATCGGTGCCGGCTATGGCGGCATGTGTTACTGGTTCATGCGTATGCGCCCCGCGACCGCCCGCTACACGATCATCGATCTGCCCATCATGAACGTCCTGCACGGATATTTCCTGGCCCAGACTCTGGGATCGATGAGGGTCTCGTTCTTCGGCGAGCCACAGGCGCAGATCAGTGTGCTTCCCAACTCCGCATTGGCGGAAGTCGAGGCTCCGTTTGCGGTACTCGCCAACAAGGACAGCATGCCGGAGATGCCCTACGACGCTATGGCAGAGTATCTCGAGTGGGGCAGTGAGAACTGCGATGGCCTCTTCTACAGCTACAACCACGAGACCGGCCCCCGCTTCATGGGTCACACGGAAGGCATACCGGAGACGATCCAGCGGCTGGGCGGTTTCAACCGGATTCGCCGAGACCACTCCTGGCTACGGCGTGGATATGTGGAGGAAATCTATATGTCGCTCGCAGCCGGCGGCAGAAGGCCTCACGCCGGCGGCGCTGAGCGCACCCCCGCGTGGCGCACCCGCTCGCGCGCGTCGGCGTAGCGCAGCGCCTCGTAGAGAATCAGCACGACGAGCAGGGCCGCGAGGATCCCGAGCGTGGCGAGCGCCGGCAGGGTGAGCGCGAGGGGGATCAGCGCGAGCAGGACGAGCGCGCACACGAGTCGCCGGCCACTGAGCGAGTGAACGTTGCGCAGGCGGAAGGCGACGTGCGCGAGCAGATATAGCGCGGTGCCGCCGAGCAGCGCCGCGGCGGGCACGAGCGCGAGTGGGCGTGAGATGTGCTCGAGCGTGACCTTCATGCCAACGGCGAGCAGCGCGATCCCGGCGACCATCAGGAAGTGCAGGTAGGAGTAGGAGTCGCGCGCCATCTCGTTGCGCTCGCGTCCCTCGGGCGCTTCGGAGAGGCGCCACTCGGCGACGATCGCGGTGACGTCGAAGTACACCCACCAGAGCGCGGCGGCAATCGCCACGCCGAGCACCGCGGCGAGCACGACGCCGGTGCTGAGCTCCGGATTGGCGCCCACACCGAGCGCCACGATCGACTCGCCCAGCGCGATGATCACGATCAGCCCGTGACGCTCGGCGAAGTGCCCGGGAACGAGTCGCCAGCCCTCGGCGCCGAACAGGTAGGGCCCGCCCGTGTCGAGCACGAGCGCGAGCCCCCATAGGCCGAGCTGCACGCCGCCGCTGGTGAAGGCCGCGATCAGGAGCAGCCCCACGCCGATCGCGGTGCTGGCGGCTAACCCGTTGACCGAGTGGCGCAGCGCGGGGTCCTCGCGGCTGGCGAGCAGGAAGAGCACGATGTGCGCGGCGCGCACCGACCCATAGGCGCAGGCGAACAGCAGCGCGTCGGCGCCGAACGCGCCGGGCACGCACAGCGCGCACACCAGAAAGGCGGCCATCGCGGCGAACATCGCCAAGCGCACGAAGCCCTCCTCGGGGTTCACGACGCTCGTGAGCCAGGCGTAGCCGCACCAGGACCACCACAGCATCCCCAGCACGAGCACGCCCTTCAAAAGGCCTTCGGCAGTCGGCTCGTGCACGATCAGCGCGGTGCACTGCGTGAGCGCCAGCACGAACACGAGGTCGAAGAACAGCTCCAGCGGCGTCACTCGCTCGTCCTCGCGCTGGGTGGCGCCGATGCGCGGCGTGCGCGTCGGCGTCGGGGTTGCGGTGCTCACCCGCTCATCTTGACAACCCGCTTGGAGCTCTCAGGAGTAGGCGATGAGGCTGAGCTGCTTGAAGTCGAGCATGTCCGCCCCCTGCGGCTCGCCGTCGCGGTTGGCGAGGGAGACGAGCGTGACGGTGCAGCTCTCCTCGCCGCCGGCCCGCGCGCGCAGCGCGGCGGTGATTGGAAGGCGCATGTACTGGCGCGTGAGTGGGTGCGGATCGCGGAAGTCGTAGGGGCTGACGGGGCCGGAGGGGACTACGCAGTGGCCCTCGTCGCCCAGGCAGGGACCGTGGCCGAAGATGTAGAGGGAGCCGGCGTAGGCGGGATTGCCCTCGGTCGCGGTGGCGGCGTCGGCGTTGGGTTCGTTGACGAAGGCGCGCACCTCGAAGGAGTCGCCGGAGTGATCGATGCCGTGCAGCTCGAGGTCCACGCGATCGTAGGAGGAGTGCTCGCTGGGGGGCGGCACGGCGAGCGGCGGGGAGACGTAGCGCTCCATCAGGCCACCTGCACGTGCTGGACGGAGGAGGCGTAGTCGTAGCCCAGGCGCTTGGTGTCGAGCACGTCGCCGACGGTGAGCTTGCCGAACCCAAGCGGGTGGGCATAGCTGTCGGGTGGGGGCCCGGGCGAGGCGTGCTTTGACTGCCACAGCGACCAGATGCGATCGACCATCGTGTGGTGCGCCCAGAAGATCGGATCGTAGGCGGATGTGGCGATGATGCCCATGTCGCCGCCCACCCAGCCGTGCACGCTGTTGTGCAGCTGCGTTTCAAGTTCCAGCTCGAACTCGTAGTAGTTGGAGATCGCGAGCACTCCTTCGATCGCGTTGCCATCGGGCAGCCGGCTGGGGCGACCCGGGTGGCGCGCGGTGGTGGGGCTCCAGTTGGGCGGCGGGTTGGGGACGTGTTCGGGCAGCGGCCCGGAGGCGAGCGGGTTGGGCTTGCCTTCGACATCCCCCTTGACATAGGCGGGCGGGATACCGGCTTCGTGGCCTGCAGGATCGGCGCGCCCCGCGGGCCAGTCCCACCAGCACAGGCGCGCCTGGGGATTCTGTTCCTGCATCGCGAGCTCGAACAGGTACAGGTAGGCGCGGTGCCAGGGCAGGAAGTAGAACGCCTGGCCCTGTTCGGTGGAGTGCTGGCAGCGAAACTGCGGCCAGCCGTGGATGCCGGCGAAGTACTCGAAGCCGCGGTTGTCACGCAGTTCCTTCATCTTGGCGATCGCTTCGCGCAGCGCCTTGAGGGCTTCGGGGTCGAGCTTGAAGACGCTCTGACGGTGGCGCAGCGCCAGCGAGGGGTTCTGCGGGGCGCGCATCGGGGTGAGCGGCATCGGCGCATTACACCCAAACCGCATCTCCTTGTCAAGTCGATTTCCTCAAACTTTTCACAGAGTGTGGTTTATAGTTCCGGACTCGATGATCCTTCCGATGGCGCACATCATGGGAGTGCCGGTCGAGGAGACACTCGGCTCCTTCGCGCCTGTGGCGGTGGTCTCCTACGGCGCCTTCAGGGGAACGGTGCGCGCGCGCCGCTCCTCCCGCGGACGGGCGCCGAAGGACGCCGCGCCGGACTTGGGAAGGCCATCCGGAAGCCACCTCAAGCCGAGAATGGATTCTCGATCCGGACCGAGCCGATCTCCCGACCGTCGTTGAGATCCTCGGTGAGCAGCCGATCGCATCCACCCGCGGCGGCGGACGCCGACGGCAGATCGTAGGTTGTCGCATTCTGACAACGAATCGACTGTTTAGACCACAAGTTGTATAGGCTGCGCTTTGCTCATTCGACTGACGAGGGGGAAAATCGTGCGCGAGCCGCAGAGTGCTGCTGATCCGAAGACGACCGCCGGTCAGACTTTGCGCGGGCGCTGGGCGCTGGGCGTCGCCCTCGTGATCGCGCTCTTCGCGCTGCTTGGCGCCGGACAGGCACTGGCCGATAGCGCGTCGATCAGCGTGACCACCACCGGCGGCCAGTCCGACCCCGTTGCGAAGGTCCCACGAATCTTCTCTATCAGCGGGGTCGCATCGATCCCCGAGCATGTGTACGTCAAGTCGCGCGCGCCGGGCGGCGCACCGTGCGCACCAACGGCCATCAGCGACTCAGGGTCCACTTTCGAAGGCGGCTACTTCAGCTGGGGCTGGGACGAAAACGTCAACGGCACGTTCAACCTCCAGAGGGTCTTGACATGGAGCTCTCCGGGGACCGAAGTGTTCTGCATCTGGCTGGCGGCCTCGCAGGAAGCGATCACGACGCCGATCACACAGACGATTACCTTCCGTGCGCCCACGGGCACGATTACAGCGACCGTCAATCCGATCACGCCCCAGCCCGGGCAGCAGGCGACGGTCACGATCAGCGGAGCGAGCGAATCGCCAGAGCGGGTTTATGCTGCGATTCGCCCAGCAGGAGGAGCGCCCTGCGCGCCGACCTTTGAAGCGGACACCGGACACAACCTGGTGAACGGGGAAAGCGTCAACGGATCGTTCTCCACGCAGGCGACTACGATCCAGCAGACCGCGGGCACCTACCTCATCTGCCTGTGGCTGGCGAGTTCTGCGACGGACACCCATCCGGTCGCGGGACCGCAGCCGGAGACGTTTACCGTGGCCGCACCGCCGCCTCCGCCGCCACCGCCGCCCCCGTGCGTCGTCCCGTCGTTCGGCTCAAATGCGCACCTGGCCACGATCGAGCACCGCATCCAGGCGGGGCACTGCAGCGTTGGCCGCGTCCGCTACCTATACAGCCTCAGGGTGAGAAAAAACGCTGTGCTGCGCCTCGCGCCCGGCCCGCGCGCGCGACTTCCGTTTGGCGCGCGGATCGAAGTCTTCGTTTCCAGCGGGCCGCGCCCGCGCCGGCACAGACATCGTCGACGCTGAGGCCACCCTGGACGGTCAGGCCAACCCGGCTTTCAGATAAAGGGCGGCACGGGCAGGCGCGTCGCGACGGAACCGTCGCGACGCGTGCCATCGGACCCTCAGTTCGGCGACGTCTCAGTGCAGCGACATGTTCGGCTGCCCGGCGCCGTTTAGTCCCGTTCCGGAGATCGTGCAGGTACCCCCTTTGGGGGTGCCGGAGTTGTAGGCCTGCGTGACGCAGTTGCGCAGCGCGAGCTGGGCCCAGTAGTTGGGGTGGAGGTCTTCCTGGATCTCATAGGGCGGGAAGATCGCGGTGACGGTGCGGACCTGGTTGATCCACTCGGTCTTGTCCTCCGAGCCCGCCTGTTTCCAGGATTTGAGGCCCTCTTCCTCCAGCAGGCCGACGCCTTTTTCGCAGAGGCGCCGCCCGTTGAAGGCTTCGGAGAGCTGCAGCGTCTTGACGTTTGAGAGCCCTGCTTCTTCGGCGGCGCCGAAGACGGTTTTGTCGATCGTGGGGAGCATCGTGGAGTTGGCGTAGTTGGCGTCTTCGTTCCAGAAGCCGCAGCCGCCGACGGACTGGCGGGTGTAGCCGCTCTGGGAGTAGCGGAAGCCCGAGCCGCTCGGGATCGGAGAGGGGTAGTCCTGCACGAGGATCGTGTACTGCGTGCTTTTGTAGCCGGCGTTGGTCATCGCGGTTGAGATGTTCTGCACGGCGCCCTTGATCGCGGCCTTCACGGTGGCGACGTTGCCGGCGCTGAAGTTTTCGGTGACCGATTTTTCGTGGCTGCAGTAGGCGGGCCACCATTCGGGGGTGAGGAGGAAGTCCTCGATGCAGGTCTGCACGATCGAGGCGAAGTTGAAGTTGTTGCCGCCGATCGAGAGCCCGACGAGCTTGACGTTGTGGGTGGCGGCGAAGTGCTGGAGCATCAGCGCCTGGCCTTCGTGGCCGCCGGAGTTGTAGAAGTCGATGCCGGGCTTGAAGAGACCTTCCTCGGTGAAGCTCGAGGTCTTGGCGCCTGAGCAGGCGAGGTTCTCGCCGGAGACGCCGCCGCCGATGTAGACCTCCGCGGACTGCGAGCGGTGACAGCCTTCGATCAGTTCGGCGGTGTGCCCGGAGTTGTCGTAGTAGGCGGTTTCGCCGAGCGCGTCGATCCAGGAGGAGCTTTCGTTGGTGTTTCCAGCCCAGCGCCCGGCCTCGCCGGAAATGTAGGAGTCGCCGAGCGTGGTGACCCACGGCGTGCCTTCGCCGGGGCCGTCGGCGCGGGCCGGCGCAGACCCGAGGCCGGTGAGCAGATAGAGCAGCGATGCGAGCAGCGCAGCGGCAAGCAGCGCCGTGCGGCGGATATCGAGGCCCGCGCGGGCGGGCAGTGGACGGTTCATCTGGTCTTCTCCCTCTATGGGCGCGCCGCGCCCCATGCACGGCGCTTTGCTCGAGCCTACGCCGAGGGGAAAGTCAGATCAAATGAACGCTTGCGAAGAGGGGACGCGCGAGGGCGCCTCGCCCCAGAGGCGCTCGAGGCGATAGAACTCGCGCGTGGCGGGCGTGAAGATGTGGACGATGACGTCGAGGTAGTCCATCAGGACCCAGGCGCCCGCGGTGAGGCCTTCGACGCGGCGCGGGGTGACGCCGTACTCCTCCTTGATGCCGGCGAGCACGCCGTCGTGGATCGCCTTGGTCTGGCGCTCGGTGTTGCCGGTGGCGATGACGAAGTAGTCGGTGTAGCCGACGACCCCGCGGAGGTCGATCTCGAGGATGTCGAGGGCCTTCTTGTCAGAGGCGAAGCGGCAGATCTCGCCCGCGAGCTGGGTGGGGGCGATCATCGCGCGTGCACCTCGGCGGCGTCCCCTGCGGTGTAGAGGGCGTGCTCGGCGATGTAGGCGGCGACGGCGGGCGGCACGAGCCCGTCGAGTGACTCGCCGGCGCCAACACGGGCGCGCACGAGCGAGGAGGAGATGGGGATCTCAGGTAGCTCCAGCAGCGCGGGCGGCAGGGCGGCGGGAGCTGGATCCGTGCCGGAGTCCCCCGAGGGGCGCAGGGCGTCGAGCGCCTCGAGGACCTCCCCGGGCGCGTCTCCAGCGCGGGCGGCGAGCGCGACATCGGCGAGCGCGAGGATCTCCTGCGGGCGGTGCCAGGAGGGCAGCGTGCGGGCGATGTCGGAGCCGAGGATCAATGTGAGAGAGGCCTTGGGATGGGAGGCGTGCAGAGAGAGGAGGGTATCCACGGTGTACGACGGCCCGCCGCGCTGCACCTCCAGCGGACAGGCCTCGAGACCCGCAATCCCCGCCACCGCCAACTCGCACATGCGCAGGCGGTGTTCGGGTCCGGGGTCGGCCTCGGCGCCTTTGTGCGGGGGAACGCAGGAGGGCACGAGCAGCACCCGCTCCAGCCCGAGCTGCGCGAGCGCACAGCGCGCGAGCGCGAGGTGGCCGAGGTGCGGCGGGTTGAAGGTGCCGCCCAGGACGCCGAGCGACGTCGCCGGGGACGGGGACGGGGTGCTAGGAGCGGACGTGTGCGTTGCCCTCGATGAGGTACTTGAAGGTGCACAGCTCGCGCAGCCCGATGGGACCGCGCGCGTGGAGCTTCTGCGTGGAGTTGCCGATCTCGGCGCCCATGCCGAACTCGCCCCCGTCGGTGAAGCGCGTGGAGGCGTTGACGTACACACAGGCGGCGTCGACCCCGCGCTGAAAGGCGCGCGCGGAGAGGGTGTCGCGCGTGAGGATCGCCTCGGAATGCCCGGAGCCGTGGCGGGAGATGTGCGCGATGGCCTCCTCGAGCGAGTCGACGACGCGAATGGCGAGGGTGAGGGCGAGGTACTCGGTGTCCCAATCCTCGTCAGTGGCGGGCTGCAGCCGGCCGGAGTCGAGCGCGGCGAGGATCGCACGGTCCCCGGGAAGCTCCGAGGAGCCGAGGGCATCGAGCAGACCGTCCATCTCGCGCAATGTGGCCTCATCGCCACGAACGGTGACACCGGCCTCGAGCAGCGCGCACAAAAGACAGCCGAGCAATTCGGGATCGGCGTCGCGGTGCACGAGCACGGTCTCGACGGCGTTGCAGACGCCGGGGCGCTGCGTCTTGGCGTTGAGCACGATCGCAAGCGCCTCGTCAACGTGCGCGGAGGCGTCGACGAAAATGTGGCAGTTGCCCGAGGCGGCGTAGATGACGGGCACGGTGGCGACGGCCTTGAGGGCGGCCTTGAGCCCCTCCCCCCCACGCGGGATGATGAGGTCGACTGTCTCCGTCTGCGTTGCCAGCTCAGCGAGCTCCTCGCGCCCACCGCCGGCGACAAGCGTGACCGACCCAGCGGGCAGCCCGGCCCCCTCGGCCGTGTCGGCAACCACCGAGGCAAGCACAGCGTTGGAGTGCATGGCGGCGGAGGACCCGCGCAGGACGATCGCGTTGCCCGACTTCAGGCACAGCGCGGCGGCATCGACGGTGACATTGGGCCGCGCCTCATAGACGACGGCGATGACCCCAAGCGGCACGCGCACGCGACGCACGTCGAGACGGTTGGGCAGCCGCTGCCCATCGACGACCTCCCCGACCGGGTCGGGCAGGGCGGCGATCCGCTGCACGGCCTGCGCGATGGCGGCGATGCGAGCCTCGTCCAAGAGCAGCCGGTCGAGCAGCGCGGCATCCAGCCCGGCCTCGCGCCCAGCCTCCATGTCGAGCGCGTTGGCGGCGAGAATCTCCGGCGTGCGCTCCACCAGCGCGAGCGAGATCGCCCCCAGCGCGGCGTCCTTGGTGGCGGTGTCGAGCACGGCCAGGCGCCGCGAAGCGACCCGTGCGGAGGCGCACTGCTCAGCGACGGTGGAAAGGGCGATGGCCATCGCACCTAAGGGTACGACACGCGCGCAGGGGGCCGGCGGAGGAAAAGCATAAGGAGGGACCGCCAGAGGCGGCCCAGCGGGTCGCGTGGCGTACAGACGCCCTGCCGCCGTTAGCCGGCGGCCGCGGGCGTGGCCTCGGCGCGGATCGTGCGCTCGACCTCTTTGCCCTTGGCGGAGAGCTGCCAGGCGTTGGCTTCGCCGCGGGCGTGCCCGGCCCCGGTGTTCTCGATCAGGCCGAGGCTCGTGAGACGCTGCAGGAGCTTTGAGATCTGCCCCTGGTCGGCGATCCCAGCGGCAGCCCCGACCTCGCGGTTGGAGGCCCCCGGGTCGGTGGCGATCGCGATCAGGACGCGGACGGTGCGGTAGGTGAGCCGCATGTCGAGATCCTTCAAAGGGTCACCCGCGGGACGCTTGGGCCGCGCACGACCCTTGGGCGCCGGGCGCGCGAGCTCCCTGTTCGCGGCGGCGACACCCTGATAGGGCAGGACGATCATGTTCATCAGCGGGCCGAGCAACTCGACCATCGGCCTGCCGGTGGGAGCAACAAGGCGCGCGTGGATCACAGCGAGCACGGCGCCGACGACCCCCTCGGCCGTGAGCGGGGCGCGAGGAGCGCTCTTACCCGTGTCCTGCCCCTCGCCCTCGTCGACCGCAGCGATCAGCCCACCGACGATCCGCGCACGACGCTCCAATGCCAAAGGACCCGCCCCGAGCGAATGGACCACGCACAGCGCGCCCAACTCGGGCTCGTCGTCCAGGAACTCCAGGAACGCGGCGAGCCCGGCGCGAATCCGGTCGCGCCACGAGCCAGGACGTTCGTACTCGGGCAGCACGGCCGCGGCAAGCATCCCGGCGGCGTGGTCGAACGCGGCAAGAAAGCACTCTTCGCGGTCGGCGAACAGTTCATAGAACGTCCGCCTGGAGACCCCCGCCCTTGCGACGACGTTCGCGACCGTCGCGGCGGGCAGACCCTCGTTGGTGACGACGGTGGCCATCGCCGAGAGGATCCGCGCGCGCTGGATCCCATCGACCTTGTCACGCGACTGCGAATCGCGCCCAGGCCGCAACCGCTCCAGAGGTGGCATAAGCGTCGCCATCGCTACTTCTTCCTGCGTGCCCTTTGGGTATTGCCCTTCTTCTTGCGGTGCTTGGGCTTCTTCTTGACCGCCTTCGCCTTACCGCACCCGGTGACGGTGATCTTGGTGGTCTGCTTGACGACAGCCCCGTTCTGCCCGGTGAGAGTGGTAGGCATCGCCAGGCTCGTGCCGCACATGTTGCCCTTCGCCTTGGCCGGTAGGACGGCCGCGAGCCCGGAGTGCGGGCCCTCGGGTAGCTTGAGCTCGAAGCTCGAGACGGGGACGTCGGGCACCGCGTTGAACGCGCTGCTCGTGACACCGTGCTTGATGTCGATGCTCCCCACGAGGTCGAGCGTGACGCCTTCATCCTGCAACACCACCACCAAGTCGGGGAACGCCGCACCACCGTGAGAAACGAGATACGCCGGGCCCGTAGCGGGTGCCGCGAGAACCGGCGTCGTCGCGGTCGCGACCCCGATATTCGACCCCGCAGGACACGCCGCGGGGTTCGCCGCGAACGTCGCAGCAGGGCATGCCTGCTGGATCGTCGTCAGACGCGAGGGGAGCTGCTTGGGCAAGCTCACCGCCACGGAGTGGATGTTGGCCTGCGTGCCCTTGGGGTAGCCGACCTTCACGTCGAGGCTCGCGCCCTGCTTCTTACTCGTATTCGCCTGTGTAGAGACCTTGAAGGAGGGCTTGAACAGCAGTTCCCTGCACCCACCCGCCTGGAAACGACTAGACACGCCACTGTTTGCGCCTTGGGTGCTGCTCACGCTCCCTGTGATTGCCATCACGTTGCAGTTCGTTGGGTTGAACGTGAACCCGGGACGATCAAACGTCACATCCACACGCCTTACCCTTAGCGGGATCCCGTCGAGGATCGTCGGGAACGGATCAGACACCGCCGTGACCTGCGCAGTATGCGGGTCGATCCTAAGCGACTGCCGCACGCTGACCACTCCCAGGTCAAACGGGCCAGCGACCGCGGGGACCTGCACGACCAGCCCATACGGGCCACCGTTATACGGCCCAGTCAAATACGCCTTCCCCCCGACGAACAACGGGTTCGGACCGACACCCGCACCGACATTGACCGAACCGACCTGCGACGCCGCGGGGCACGACCCCGCATTCGCGTCCGCATCCGAGCAGAGGGGGATCCCCGCGATCTTCCCCAACAACCCCGGCGGCAGCGTAACAGTGAGGCCCGCGAGGTTCTGATCCGCATCCGTCCTTGACAAGGACAGCGCGAACGGCGAATACCCACCCGCCTGCGTGTTCGTGCTCCCCGCGACGAACGCGGGAGCGAACCCGGTCACGCAACCAGTATCGATCGGGAAGCTACTGCTCGGCGTGGCATCCGGGCCGGAGTCCGGTGCCGACCACGGCATCAAATCACTCGTGCTGGTGTACGTGCCGCACGCCTGTGGTGTCGAGAGCTCCCCCCGCGCCCCACCAAAGAAATGCAGCTTCACATCACCGATCGGGAACTGAGGGCTGTCCTTGAAAGACCCCGTGATCTGCCCCGTACCCGGGTCCGGCGTGAGATTCCCCGGCACCTTCACGACCACACCAGTAGTGGGATCGTCGATCACGATGTAGCCCGCGAGCAAGGTGTGGAAGGGATTCTCGTTCTGCGCGGCGAGATAGATCGACCCCGTCAACACCCCTTCAACCAACGGGGTACGTACTTCGACGGTCCCGATCTTCGAGGATTCAGGGCACGACGGCTGCGCGGCATTACCCAACCCGATCTGCGCTTCCGTGCACGCACCCAACCCCGTCGCAGACGACGGGTTCACCGTCAACCCGGCAGGCAACGTCACGGTTGCGTCCCGCAACGGCGGCGTCGCGAGCGTCCCCGACTGCTCGTGCTGCGGGACCTTCAGCTCGACTTCCAACCCAGTCGGGCTATCCGCCATCGTCGTTTCCGGCTGCACGCCGAGCGTCGGTTCGAAGTGCAACAGGTTACAACCCGTCACCGGAGGAGATTCAGAGGTCGCCGACGCCCACGCCGGATCGCTGAAGTCGGGTGTGCCGTCTGCGCTATAGCGCCCCGGGTTCTGCCAGGAATCCATATGAATCGACGTGACCAACGGCGCTCCCGAGCAGCTGGCGGGATTCGTAAAGAACGCCATAGGAGTGTTGCCCGTGCCGTCCCTTTCCGCAGGGTTGCCATACAGGTTCGCTTCGATGCTCGTCAACGTGATCTGGGGCACGTCCGGGGCGATCGTGCGCAGCACATAACCCGCAGGAGTCGGCACAACACTCGCATACAACACATGCGAACCCTGCAACACGTCGTAGTACCCAAACTCCGCCGCGACACCACGCTCGGGCACCATGTTGTAGATCGGACTATCGACACGGGGGCCCACACCGATAGGCTTTGTTTTGAGATGCCCGATCGCGGTATCCGCCGGGCAGCGTTCTACGGAGGCCAGCTCTGTCAGCGTGCACGTTGGCGCCGCGAGCGCACTCCCGAGAAACCCAAGCGGGAGATCGACCACTACATCCCTGACATCCTTGATCGACGTCGCCCTCACCCCACCCGTTTCCGGGGTCAGACGAAACACGGTATTGGGGTCGATCACCGTCGTGAACTCATACGGGTGCCCACCGGCCTGGGTATCCGCCAAACCGTCCACACCCACGATCGGCGCACCGAAGCTTTCAAACCCAAACAAAGGCAGTGTATCGCTCACCACATTCTGCACACTCGCCGAGGCTTCAGGGACACCACCGCCGGAGACCGTCGCGGTGTCCCGCAGCACGCCCGTCGCGCCCTGCACCGTCACGGAGACCCGCATTTCCAGGATATCATCAGGTGCAACGGGCTGTAGGCCCAGTTCGCTGGTGGACAGCTGGCACTGCAACGGCACCATGGTGCAGAACCCGAATTCCGCGAGGTTAGCGTTTGGTCCGCCGTCTTCTGCGGGGAGCCCCGACCACTTGAACTGGATCGCCTTCACCGTCAACCCCGCCGGCAGCGAGTCCGCGACCGTGATCATGCTGCCATCGCCCGCCACGCTACCCGCATCCCGCACCGTCACCTCATACGCATCACAACGAGACGGATCCGGCTCCGGTTCGGCCAGGCTCTTCAAACACGCCGCGTTCTCAGCCGCCGAGAAACTCGAGGCCCTCGCCGTCGCGTTGACCGACCAACCCGCCGCCGGGAACGCCGCAGCAGCCGAGGACACCCCAGCCAACAAGATGCAGAACGTGGCGAGCACCACGAGAAGGACCACGGCATGGCGAGGAGTCTTTTTGCTGATGACAGTCATTTCTTACCCCCGTGAGTGGACTTGGCCCTCTTCGCCCCGGCCCTTTTTCCCTTGGCCCGCTTGCTTCTTCGTGTCTTCACACACCTGCCGCTCTTTGCTCGCTTGCCCTTCGCGCACTTCACCGGCGCCTTCTTCGCAGACAACCCCCTCGACGCGGGAGCCGGCGGAGCGAGGTTCCCGGGACCGCTGAACGTGCTCGTCGCCGCACCCACCGAACCCGGCGCAGGACCCGGCGTGCCATGACACGCTTCGCCCTGACACGCCACCATCGGCGCCACATTGGACGCGATACACGGTTCGCTCGCGGTGCAGACCCGCGCGTCATACACATCCAACCCCGTATCCGCATCCGCCGCCACCAACGAGTCCGACGTCGTAAAGAACACATTGCTCCCCGTCGCATCGCCCCCGAGCAAACACACAGAAGACTGATGCGAGTGGCAGTACACGGTATGGGTAGCGCTCACGTCACGGCCGTCGGACAGCAGATACACGTGCCCTTCATGCCACTCGTACACATTGTATGCGTATGCATTGTATGCGTATGCCGGTTCAGCACCCGTTGGGGATTCTGGTTCGATCCCCCCGACCGGCACATCGTTTAGCGCGCCGGGCGTCAACGCCACGGGGCTTTCGAAGAACACGTAAGACCCGTCGTGGGACATCGTCGGGTCGCTCCGCGGATAACCCAAACCCTTCGTCCCATACGTGACGAAAAACGCGTTGCCCACGCCTGCGTTGCCGTTATCGTTGAAACCGCCCTCTCCGACCGAGATACGCACGAGCCGGCCGGTCACCGCGTCATAGCGAAACACCTGCGATCCGCCCGTCGTGCTCGAATCGTCCGCCGTCAACGCACCGTGACTCGTGAATACCAGGAAACGCCCATCAGGCGTCACATTCGCAGGGAAGAAACCTTCCGTCCATTCACTGGGGATCTCGACGCCGTCCACTGTCGGCACAGTCGTGATGAACGAGACCTGCCCTTCGGGATTGCTGGCATCGCGCTCGAACAGATACAGGTTATCTGCGCCGGCCCGCGCCGTCTGACCGCGATCGTTTCCAGCAGTGCTCAGGACACCCTGCGCGACGAAATACACGTGCGACCCATCCGGGGACATCGCCAACACCCCCTGTACCCGCGGCCCCCCACCGCTGGAATCGCCCGCCGAGACCGCAACCAGATTCCGCCCCGCCGGCGCCGAAAAATCATACTCATACAAATTACAACCATTCACACCAGCCGTCTTCACACAACCACTGGCATAGGCGGTGTCCCCCGAGTGGTTATCCTCGCTTGCATTGTCGGTGAGCTGCTGGGTATCGAGGAAGAACGCCCGCGACCCATCCTCAGAAGCGCTGACGAACCGCGCAGCGCCCGCGGGCGAACCAAGACACCCGCTCGGGGCGCTGCACCCGAGCGTTGAGCGCTGCGAGATCGGGACCGTCCGCGACTCGTCGATGCGCGCAAACAACTCATCCGCCGGCACTTCCACGCCCGCATTGACACCCGAACCCGAAGCACAGCGTTCGGCGGTGAAGAACACCGTGCGACCGTCGCCGGACAGAGCGCCGTATTGCACACCTTTCCCAGTGTTTCCCAGCTCCGTACCGCACTTGCTGATCAGATCGGTGCTGCCCGCTCCACCGCTCACGCCCACCAACACGGGCGCCGTGTTACCCACGCCCACATACTCGTCAAGCGAGTGGTAAAGCCCATTCCCGTTGACTGTTGTTTGATCGAAAGGCCAAAAAGGCACGCTCTCATAGGCGAGATGCGAAAGATCGGACGTGCCCTGAAGCTTATCCTCCGCAAGAGGCTGCCCGAGTATTCCCGCAGATGGCGGGGTCATCGGGCCGATATCCTGGAAGGACCCATCGGCTCGACGCGCATACCAATCGTCCTCCCCTACCGGCGGCGTCGGCATCGAGAACAACTCGCTGCTCGCATCCGCACTCGAGGTGAAACCATTGTTGACAGCAAACCGCGTCGCCGGAGGAGCAAGCGCGGTCGCCGACCAGCCCCTACCCGCACGCGTGAATTCATATGGCGTGCCCACCGTGCCTTCATCGGCAGGACACGACGTCGAATCGCCAAAGCACTGAATGCTCGACAAGACCACACGCGAACCACTTTCAGAAACATCCGGAGAAAGACCGAGGAACACGTCGCCGACCGCCCCTCCGTTCTTCACCGGCGGCGTCACCATCTCATACGCCCGACCATCCGGCAAGCCGGTGGTGCCGCTCGTGCTGTAAATAAACGTGTGATCCAGACCGTTCGCAGTCCCGTTGCCGTTATGTGCGACGACACGCCAGTGATAGGTCGTGTTCTTCAGCAATCCCGAAAGGTGATGTGTGACAGCTACATCGCCGGCGCCCGCGCCGATGTCCGCGTCGGGAACCGGCACGCTCGCGCCGTAGCCGGTGCTGGCGCCGTACTCGAAGTGATACGTAGTGTCATATCCCCGTGGGTCGATCCGTGCGTTCAAGTCCACGGAGCCAGCCGTCACGTTCGTGGCCGAGGCGCTGTCGATCACCGGCGAGGGGAGCGTCGTGACTTCCCCGTCGGACCCGCGGTTGGCGCCGTCCGCGGTCGTGGCGACCAAGCGGAAGTGGTAGGTCGTGCCTTCCGTCAGCCCAATGAGGGTCGCAGTGACCGCGACCGGCGCGTTGCCGGACCCGGGGCTCTGCGCGCACGGCACGCGCTGACCGTAAGAGGTGCCGGTGCCGTATTCGAAGAAGCACGAGATAACCGGCACGCCTTCGGGATCGACCGTGCCGTTGAGCGTCATACCGGTCGGTGCGATACTCGACGCCGCACCGGTTTCCACACCGGCCAACAGCGCCTCATCGAAGACATCGACCACGCCAGCTGCGCTGTCCGTGACATACACCCTGTCGTTCGTGGCGTTCACTGCGATGCCGGCGCCCCCGCTGCTGAGCGTTCCGCCGCCAAAGCGCTCAAGCGGCGACCCACTGGAACTGAACACTCCGACGCTCCCCCCGCCTTCCGTGGAGTTGTCGACAAACACTTCACCACTGGAGAGGTTTATGGCCGCCCCTCTGGCACTTTCGCGATCCAACGCTTCGATTAGCACTTCGCCGGAACTGTTTATCTTCCCGATCAAGCCGGAGCCGCCAACCACATACAGATTGTCTTCGGAGTCCACAGCCAACCCCGCATTCACAGCTTCGAACGGCGAGAGCCGCTTGGAAAGGTATTCGTTGGCCAGCGCGTCACTGAAACTGTCGATCTCCTCACTCGCCTGATAGACCCACACGACACCGTTGGGGTCGACCGCGACGCCAAACGGCGTACCCAATGGCGCGCCAACCGTCGTTTCGGCAATCTGCCCCAAATACGTACCGCTCGCGCTGAACTTCTCGACCACATTGCTTCCAGTGCTCGCCACATACACATCGCCCCTGGAGGGGTCCAGCGGGTTCGCGGAGTTATCGACAGCTATCGCCGGAGACGGATAGCCCAAGAAGGACAGCGCATGGCCCGCCGCGGCGCCATCGAACTGACCGAGCACCGTACTGCCCGTGGAATCGAACTCCTCAACCCGGCTGTGTCCGCTGTCGATGACATACACCTCGCCGGTTTCTTCGTTCACCGCGACCCCTTCGGGCACTAAGAGCGCGCTCGCGCCGGATCCACTGAACGAGCCGCTCAACAGATGCGTAGGAAACGCAAAAGCAGACGAGACACCCACGGCCCCCAACACCAACACGCCCACAAGCACCACGACGAAACGACGCAGCATCAACATCCCCTCCCGGAGTAATCGAGAACAAAAAAGCCCGAGAGGAGACCCGGGCAGCACAAAACCACCCTCCGCACAGAGCGGAAGGCGGCAAACAAAGGCCGGGCCCTAGAAGCTAGCCAACCCCGCCAAGAGAGAGAGAGAGAGAGAGAATGCATCAGGATGCTGATGCATCTAGTTACGGCCCTCAGCGGAGCGCTGAAGACCCCCGTCACGTCTGTCCAAAACGAACTCACGCGAAACCAATCTCCCTCAAAGCTCGAAACCCAGTCCCTCTCCCAGAGAAACCCTGCTTACGAATCACAGCCGGCCGCAGGGGCCAGACCCAAACCCGATCCTATGTCTTGAAAACACCCGATGGTCCTAAGAGCCAACCGGACATTGCCCATCATAGACATAAATCAGGACCCGCGTCAACCCCCCCTGGCGGAAAGACGTCCTCGAATGCCCTTCGTAGACTCCTATCCGTGACCATCAAGCGCTTCGTTTGGACCGAACATGCCCTGCTGCGGCTCGATCAGCGGCACCTCACACGTATCGATGTCGAGCGGACGATCCGTGAGGGCCACGACGAGCGGGTGGCCAACGATGGATACGCCGAGTGGCTGCTGGCCGGGCTGACTGCCTACGGAGTCCCATTCGAGACGATCTACGACCACCCAGCTGGAGGCGACGAGTCGGTTGCGCGGGTCGTGTCGGCATGGCGCCTGGATCAGACGGGGTAACCTTCCAGGAGCTATGTACGCCTACTATGACCCCGAAGCAGACATCGCCTGGCTACCGACCGGCGAATCGGACGATGTCGTCAGTGAGCGCGTCCCAGGCGGGCTGCGTGACTACGACCGCGCGACTCACGAGCTGGTGGCGATCGAGATCTGGGATGCCAGCACCCGGCTGCCCCGGACGCTGCTCGAAGCGCTCCCGGCGCCTGCGGCCCCCCGTAGCGCGGCTGCGTAAACCGATCTCGTAGGTCAAGCTAGAGCATCACCAGGCGGTCGCGGTGCACCGCCTCCTCACTCGCGTGCGGGAGCAGCTCGCGGACGGCAGGCGACTTGAGCCCCTTGACGCGGCGAAGCTCGAGTGAGGAGTAGTCGGCAATCCCTTTGGCGAGCACTAGACCGGCCCGCCCCTCCTCCTCCTTTTCAACGGCGATCTCAACGGCATCCCCTGCGTCGAAGTCCCCGACCACGTCGAGGATCCCGACGGGAAGCAGGCTGGTGTGGGCCTCGCGCAGCGCGCGGGCGGCGCCGTGGTCGACGATCAGCGTGCCGAGCGTGGGCTTGGCGTAGCGCAGCCACAGCTTGAAGGCGGAGTGGCCGGAGTGGCGCGGGGTGAAGCGCGTGCCGGCGGCCTCGCCTGCGAGCACGGCCTCCAGGGCGCCCTCGCGCAGACCGTTGCAGACGACTGTCGTAGTGCCGGCCGCCGTGGCCATGTCGGCGGCGAGCACCTTCGAGCGCATCCCCCCGGAGCCCAGCGGCGAGGTGGTGGCGCCGATCTCCAGCTCCCGCAGGCTCTCGAAGTCGTGCACCTCGCTCACGAGCCGCGCGCTGGGATCCAGGCGCGGGTCGGCGCTGTAGAGGCCGTCGATGTCGGTGAGCAGCACCAGCAGCTGCGCCCCCACTATCAGCGCGATGTGCGCGGCGAGGAAGTCGTTGTCGCCGAAGGAGATCTCGTCGGTGGCGGTGGTGTCGTTCTCGTTGACGACCGGCACCACGCGCCAGTCGAGCAGCTTGGCGAAGGTGTGGCGCGCGTTGACATATCCCCTGCGCGAGGACAGGTCGCCGATCGAGAGCAGCACCTGCCCCGAGCGGACGCTCTGCGCGCGCAACAGCTCCTCATAGGCGCGATAGATCCCGCCCTGCCCCACCGCAGATGCCGCCTGCAGCTCGGGAATCAGCGCAGGACGCGCCGCAAGCCCCATGATCCGCACTCCCCGCGCGATCGCCCCCGAGGAGACGATCACGACCTCGTCCCCCCGCCCATGCGCCCGCGCCACGACATCGCAGATCCGCGCCAGCACCTCGCCACGCAGCTCACCCTCGTCGTCGGCAACGATGCTCGAACCAAGCTTGATGACCACCCGTGTCATACCGGGTGCAAGCCTATTGCCCGGACGGGCATAGGCTCGGCGCGGATACTCCGCCCGAGCCCGGATGGTGTTGGCACAGTCAAGCTCTACACCCGCACGATCCGAAGCCCGCCAACGCCCTCGACTGGCCCGAAGTCCTCGTCCTGCGTGACGACTGGAAGTCCGTGCGCGTGGGCGGTGGCGGCGATCCAGAGGTCGTTGACGTTGAGGCGCCGCTGCGCCTCGGCGAGGTGCACACGCAGCAGCGCCCAGGAGGCCGCGACGACCTCGTCGACCGGGAGCAGCTCGATGTCGGAGACGGCCTCCAATGTCGCCAGCCGCCGCGCGCGCGTGTCGAGGTCGGAGGCGGCGAGCACGCCGACGTGCAGCTCCGCGATCGTGACGGCCGAGACGGCGAGCTCCGCCGGCAATAGCTGCTCGTCCAACGCACGACCCGTCTCGCTCGCGATGAAGACGCTCGTGTCGAGCAGGCCCCGCCCGACCGCCGTTTCGCTCACGCGAGCGGGCCGAGATCGTCCGTCGTCTCACCTGCCAGGCGCGCGAGATCGTCGCGCAGGCCCGCGTCCGCTCTCACGAGAGCCAGACGGCGCGCCAGCTCCTCTCTGGGCAGCCAGCGCCTGCGTGAGACGCCGAAGGGCACCAGCGCCGCGACGGGCTCTCCCCGCGTGGTGATCACGACCCGCTCGCCCGCCTTGACCCTTCGCAGGAGCCCGGCGGTGTCGTTGCGCAGCTCACGCGAGGCGATCGACGTCATGCGACAACTGTAGCACAAACGTAGACGCACTCCCTCGCGTGCGCAGGCTCACCCCGAGGGATCGAGTTCCAGCACTGTCCCCCCGATCTCGATGTCGTCGCCCGGCTGAAAGCCCTTGGCCTCCAGGGCCTGGATGACCCCGAGGCGGCGCAGACGGGCCTCGACGTAGGCCATCGCGTCTTCGTTGTCGATGTCGAAGCGCTGCAGGAGGCGCTCGATGCGCCGCCCGCGCACAGCAAAGGCGCCGGGGCCGGTCTGCTCGACGGAGAAGCCGTCCTTGGCGACGGGGCGGAAGAGCATGTGCTCGGCGAGCACCTCATCGCCCGCGGCGTCTCCGCGCTCGCCGTGAGCTCCAACCGAAGCGCCGCTTGCGTCTCCGGACCCAGCGTCCAACCCCCCCGCGGGCGTGGCGGACACGAGCCTGAACAGCTCCCCCGCCAACTCCGACAGGCCAAGGCCGGTGGCCGCCGAGGTGGCAAGCACGGGGACATCCTGGCCGAGGCGCGCCGACCACTGCGCGACCGCCTCGGCAACCCGCTCGGGCGGCATGAGATCGGCCTTGGAGAGAACCAGCACGCGCGGCAGGCGCGCGAGCCGTGGGTCGTGCGCTGCCAGCTCGCGCTCGATCGTCTCGTAGTTGGCGAGCGGACCGGCCTCGCCCTCGGAGTGGGTGGGGTCCCAATCAATGGGGGCGAGGTCGAGCACGTGGACGAGCAGGCGCGTACGCTCGATATGCGCGAGGAACTCGTGGCCGAGGCCGGCGCCTCCGCTGGCGCCCTCGATGAGGCCGGGGATGTCGGCGAGCACGAGCTGGCGCTCTTCGTTGTCCAGCACCCCGAGATTGGGCTCGAGCGTGGTGAAGGGGTAGGAGGCGACCTTCGGCGCGGCGCGCGTGAGGCGCGCGAGCAGCGAGGACTTGCCGGCGTTGGGCAGCCCCACGAGACCGACATCCGCAAGGAGCTTGAGGCGCAACTGTAGCCACCCTTCCTCCCCCGGCAGGCCGCGCTCGGCAAAGCGGGGGGCCTGGCGCGTGGCGGTCGCAAAGCGCTTGTTGCCGCGCCCGCCCGAGCCGCCGTTGGCGACGACGATGCGCTGGCCGTCGCGAAGGAGTTCCCAGCGGCGCCCCTCGAGGTCCTCCTCCTCGCCGAGGACCTGCGTGCCGGGGGGCACCCTGATCACGAGCGCCTCCCCGTCGGCGCCGTGGCGCAGCGAGCCTTCCCCGTTGCCGCCGCGCTCGGCACGGTGGTGGGGCTTGCGTCGGAAACCCTGGAGGTCGCGCAGCGAGGCGCTGCACACGATCGCCACATCGCCCCCGCGCCCACCGTCGCCGCCGTCGGGCCCGCCACGCGGCACGTGCGCCTCGCGGCGGAAGCTCGCGCTGCCGCTGCCCCCGGCGCCGGCCTGAACGTGGATGCGCGCGCGGTCGTGCAGCATCGCCCCATCGTGACAGTCCGGGCTCGCGGAGGAGGAGGAACGGTGGGAAGGCACGGGCGAGGCGGCTCCGATCCCGCATTCATGCCAGCATTCGGAAAAATTCCGTGCACAACCAAAGGAGCCGCTGACATGAGCACCGCGACCCCCTCACCCTCCCCCACCGACCGCGTCTTCCTGATCACGGGCGCCTCCTCCGGGATCGGTGCGGAGACCGCCCGCCAGGCCGCCGCGGAGGGCTATCGCGTGGTGCTGGCGGCGCGCTCACGCGAGCGCCTGGACGCCCTCGCGAGCGAGCTCGGGGGCCCTGAGCGCGCGCTGCCCGTGATCTGCGATGTGAGCGAGTGGGAGCAGCAGGAGCGCATGGTGCAGGCTGCGCTCGACGCCTATGGCCGCATCGACGTGGCCTTCGCCAACGCGGGGTTCGGAGGCAAGCGCGGGTTCCTGGAGAGCACACCCGAGCACTGGCGCGAGATGGTGCTCACGAACGTGCTCGGCGCGGCGCTCACGCTACGCGCGAGCATCCCCGCGCTCACCGAGAGCAAGGGCCACCTGCTGCTCACATCGAGCGTCGCGGGACGGCGGGTGATCCCGGGCTCGATGTACTCGTGCACCAAGCACGCGGTGAGCGCGATGGGCGAGGCCGCGCGCCAGGATCTGCACGGTACGGGCATCCGCGTGACGACGATCGAGCCCGGCGTAACCGACACCCCGTTCTTCGACAATCGCCCCACGCACCACCTGGAGGCGCAGGACATCGCCCGCGCGGTGATGTATGCGGTGGCGCAGCCCCCGCACGTGAACGTGAACGAGATCCTCGTGCGACCCACGGCTCAGCAGCCGTGATGCAGGCCGTCAAGCAGGGAGGGACCGGCTAAAGCCGGCCCAGCGGGCCGCGCAGCGCGAGATAGCGCGCTGCACTCGCCTGCGGCGAGAGGACTCTAGCTCTCGCCGTCGGCGAGGATGCTCACGACACGCCCGCGGCGGCCGGTGGCGAACACGACGGTGCCCGCGGCGCGAGCGTAGAGCGTGTCGTCCTTGCCGATGCCAACCCCGGGGCCTGGCTTGAAGCGGGTGCCGCGCTGGCGCACGATGATCTCCCCGCCGGTGACGGCCTGGCCGGCGAACGTCTTGACGCCGAGGCGCTGAGCATTTGAGTCGCGGCCGTTGCGGCTGGATCCGAGCCCCTTCTTATGAGCCATTCTCGGCCTCCTCTGTCTTCGCGGGCTTTGCGGCGGCGGGCTTAGCCGCGGCCTTCGCCGCCGGCTCGTCCTTGGCGGAGTGCGCCACCGCCGCCGGTTTCGCCGCGGCCTTGGCGGCGCCCCCGAGCGAGATGTCGGTGACCTCGATCCGCGTGAGCTCCTGGCGGTGGCCGGTGCGGCGCTTGTAGCCGCGCTTGGGCTTGAACTTGAACACGCGCAGCTTCTCGCCGCGCTCGTGGGCCACGATCTTGGCGGTCACCTTGACCTTCTCGAGCCCCTCCTTGTCGAACACGGCGTCATCGGAGCGGTAGAGGATCGGCTGCAGCGCCACGCTCGCACCCTCGTCCTCGGGCAGACGCTCCACGAGCAGGTGCTGACCGCGCTCGACGCGGTACTGCTTTCCGCCTGTCTTCACGATCGCGTACATGGTCTCTATTCCGGTGTGGGTGCCTTGGCAGCCGAACGGCGCCGACCGCCTCTGCGGCCACGGCGCCGAGGCTTGGATGATAGGCCATCCTCGGCCTCCTCGGGAGCCTCGCCGTTGGGCGCGCCCGCGGCGGGCTGCGGCTCGCCCTCGGCCCGCTCGGACTCGGCGGTGAGTGCCCCCGAGCCCGATACAGCACCATTCGACCCCGTCGCGACCGTCTCTGGCTCCCCCTCAGGCGCCTTGGACTCCTCCGGGACCGCCTTCGGCTCGGCTGCAACCACCTTCGGCTTGCGCGGCGCGCGCCTGCGCTTGGGCGGCGCGGGCGCGCGCGGCACAGGGCGCACGACCTCGCCGGACTCGTCGAGGAGCAGCGCGGTGGCGGCGGTGCGCCCCACCTGCTCGATGCGCACCATCCTTTTCTCGCCCACGTGGGGGGCGGCGCCGGCGATCGAGATGATGTAGCCGTCGATCTTCGCCACCGCGTCGTCCACGTCGTACATGTGCGGCTCGACGATGTGCACGAGCACCTCGTCGCCTGCGTGGAAGGGCAGCGCGCGCTCCTCGACCTCCTCGCGGGTGCCCTGGAAGGTGATCGCGAAGTGGTTCAGCGCGAGCCCTTCGGAGCCCTCGAAGTGGAAGAACTTGCCCGTGTGCGCCTCCAATGCGTGCAGCGCACGCGAGGACTGGCCGGTGAACTGGGCGGTCACGCGGGGGTTGATTTGCACAAGGAACGCCTCCACGTCGGGGTGCTCGACGGCGATGTCGCGCAGGCGGCGCTCGAACTCGATCGCGATCGTCTCCTCCGAGCGGATCACGCCCTCGCCCTCGCAGGTGGGACAGGGGCGGCTCATGATCTCGCGCACCCCCTCGGTGACGTTCTGGCGCGTCATCTCCACCAAGCCGAGCTTCGATATCTCGGCGGTGAACGTCTTCGTGCGATCTTCGTCGAGGGACTTGCGCAGCGTTTTCATGACGGCGTCGCGATTGCGCGCGCGCGCCATGTCGATGAAGTCGATCACGATGATCCCGCCGATGTCGCGCAGGCGCAGCTGGTTGACGACCTCCTCGGCGGCCTCGAGGTTGGTCTTCGTGATCGTGTCCTCCAGGCCCGCGCTCTTGCCGCGGCCGATGAAGCTGCCGCTGTTGACGTCGATCACGGTGAGCGCCTCGGCGTAGTCGATCATCAGGTAGCCGCCGCTGGGCAGGTCCACGCGGCGGGACATCACACCTTCGATCGCCTTCTCCACGCCGTACTCCTCGAACAGCGGCGCCTTCTCCTGCCACAGCTCCACGCGCTCCACGAGCTCGGGCGCGGTGCGGCTGAAGAACGACACGAGGCGGCGATGCTGCAGCTCGTCGTCGACGATCGCGCGCTCGAAGTGTTCGGAGAAGATGTCGCGCACCACGCGTACCGAGAGGTCGGCCTCCTGGAAGACCATTCCCGGCGCCTGCGTCTCATCGACGCGCTTGAGCAGCACCTCATAGAGCTTGTGCAGGTAGAGCAACTCGCGCTCGAAGTCCTCGCGCTTGGCGCCGTGCGCGGCGGTCCTGACGATCACCCCGCCGGAGCCCAGCTCGAGCTTGGCGGTCTGCTTGCGCAGGCGCTCGCGCTCACGGTCCTCCAGGCGCCGCGAGACGCCGAGACCCTCGCCCGAGGGGGCATAGACCATGTAGCGCCCGGCGATCGTGACCTCCATCGAGAGGCGCGCCCCCTTCGTCTTGAGAGGGTCCTTCACGACCTGTACGACGATCTCCTGACCGGGCTTCAGAAGCTCGGAGATCTTGCGCCCGCCGGAGCGCCCGCGCTTGGGCGCCTCGACGCCGGGGAGCACGATCTCATCGACGTGCAGGAACCCGTTCTTCTCCAGGCCGATGTCGACGAAGGCGGCCTCCAGGCCGGGGAGCACATTGTCCACCTTGCCCTTGTAGATGTTCCCCACGATCGAGCGGGCGCCGCGGCGCTCCAGGTAGAGCTCGGCGATGCGATACCCGGCGCCCGGCCGGGTCCCGGCGCGCTTGCGCCGGTGAGTGGTTGAGGAGGCGCCGGGCGTTCCGCTGGCCTCCAGCAGCGCCACGCGCGTCTCCGCGCGATCGACGCTGACAAGTACTTGCTTTTTCAATTTTTTCCAGTCTCTTGAACATATCTAAAATTATTGATGAAGGGGCACGCGGCCCTTCAGCGCTTCTGAGGCGCGTGCCTGGACGTAGATCGACTGCAACAGACCAACGGCCAGAAGCGTGGTGATGACCGACGAGCCGCCATAGCTCATGAGCGGCAGCGTTACGCCGGTGATGGGCATGATCCCAACGGCCATGCCCACGTTGACGAACACCTGAAACATCAGCATAGCCACCACGCCCCCGGCAACCAGGGACCCGAACAGGTCCTTGGACATCGTGAGGATGCGCAGCGCGCGCCAGATCAGCAGCGCATACAGCGAAAGCACAAGCGCGGCGCCCACGAAACCGTACTCCTCGCCGACGGCGGCGAAGATGAAATCTGTGTGACTCTCTGGCACGAAGTTCAATCTGATCTGCGGAGCAGACGGGCCAAGGCCTGTCTTCTGACCCGAGCCTATCGCGATCTTCGACTCGGCGAGCTGATAGCGAGGATCCGGTTCGCGAGTCTTGGATTCCTGTTCCTTGATTTCCTGGAGGTTCGAGGTGGGGTGCAGGAAGGAGGTCAGACGCTCCACCTGGTAAGGCTTGAGCAGGTGCACTCCCGCCGCCGGCGCCGCCACCAGCACGAGCGCAAGCGACGCCGCGCCGAGCGCCAGCAGCGCGCTCAGCTGCCGCCAGGAGGTGCCCGCGACGAACAGCAGCGTGAGCGCGATCACCACATAGACCATCCCCGAGCCGAGGTCGGGCTGGGCGATCACGAGCATCGCCGGCACGAGCGCCAGCACCATCACGCGCGCCGTCGTCTCGCGCTCGCGCAGCTGGCGCGAGCGATCCACGACGAATGCCGCGAGCGCAAGGATCAGGAGCACCTTGCCGAGCTCGGAGGCCTGAAAGGAGAAGAACGGCAGCGCGATCGCCCGCTGAGCCCCCTTCGCGGAGTGGCCCGCCCCGAGCACCGCGAGGATCGAGAAGATCAGCAGCGCATAGATCGCCCGCCTGTAGTGGCGCAGGCGCGCATAGTCCAGCCGCGAGAGGGCGGCCATGAACAGCGTTCCCACGAACAGATAGATCGCCTGGCGGTCGACGTAGTAGTTGGGCTGACCGGGCACCAGTTCGCGCGTGGCCGAGCCAAGCGTCACCACCGAGCACACCGCGAGGCCGATTACGGCGAGCGTGAGCAGCGGATCGAACGGCAGGCGCAGCGGTGTGGGGGGCGCCGCCGCGGCCTCTTCGGGCGCCTGGATGGGGCTCAGCGGCACCGAATCGCCTCGCCCTGTCGAGTCACCGGCGCGAGCGGAAAGCCCTCGGCTACGTGGATTGGATTCGACATCGACACCATCTTCAAAGACTCCTGTTGGTGCCGTGTACAAGCGTTATCTGCTTCCCGAACCACTCCGAGGCCATCAGCCGCGCCGCCGGCGCGGCGGCCTGATCGCCGAAGCCGCCCTGTTCGATCGTCACCGCGATCACGATCGGGCGCGAGGGGTCGCCGATGTAGCACATGTACCACGACTGGTCTGCCTGGTTGGCGCGTTCTGCCGTGCCCGTCTTGCCGTAGACGGGGTGCTGGGCCTGATCCCACCCGCTCCACACGTCAGCCGAGGTGCCCCCCGGCTGGCTGGTGGCGTCGTGGATGCCTTCCATCACGAGGCTCAGATCGGAGTAGTTGAGGTGCACGTGGCGCTTGGGCGTCGCGCCGAGCGTGCGCACGAGCCCCCCTGGGAGTCGTCGATCTCGAGCCCCAGATGCGGCGTGACGACCGTGCCGTTGCCCTGGTTAATGTAGGCGTTGGCGAGCGTCGAGTAGGCGACGGCCATCTGCAGCGGCGAGGTCACCAGGTCGCCCTGGCCGACGGCGAGGTGCATGTCGTCGCCCACACTCCAGGGGCGCCCATCGGAGATGCCGCAGCTGGGGACGTGCTTGCGCGCCTCGCACGCGTGCTCCTCCGCGGCGACTTCCGCACGCCAGTGGCGGTCGGGGACCGTGCCGGTGAGCTCCTGGGGGAGGTCGATGCCGGTCTTCTCGCCGATCCCCAGCTGGCGAGCCTTTTCCTGGATGATGTTGCCGTGCGGGTTGTCGAGCTCACCCACTTCGAAGAAGTAGGTGTCTGAGGAGACGCGCAGCGCGTTGACGAGATCGAGCGCCCCGTAGTCGGCGTGCCCCGCGTTGCAGAACTGCTCGGTGGAGACATGGATGCACGAGCCTCCGCCCAGTGCCGCGCCCGGGTCCAGCACTCCTGCTTCGAGCGAGGCCATCGCGGTGATCGGCTTGAACGTCGAGCCGGTGGGGTAGCCGCCGCTTGCCGCGCGGTTCTGCAGCGGCGAGGGCTCGAAGGGGACTTTGTGGCTCATGCCCTTGAGCGCTTCGTATTCGGCTTCGGTGAGGGGGCGCGCGAACTTGTTGGGGTTGAAGCTTGGATAGGAGCCCATCGCGAGCACCTGTCCGTTGCGCGGATCGAGCGCCACGAACGCCCCCGCGGGCGCGGGGTTGCCGTTGGCGTTGGCCAGCCCGATGCCCGCCAGCAACGCCTTTTCGCCCTCGCGCTGCAGGCCCATGTCGAGGGTCAGCTTGAGGTTGTAGCCCGCCCTGGGCTGGGTTACGGGCTGGCGCGAGGGCACCGCCCTGCCTTCGGAGTTGACCTCCACGCGCTGCACCCCAGGCTTCCCGCGCAGGTAGCGGTCGTAGTAGAACTCAACCCCTTCCTGACCCACCACGGAGCCCTGCGCGACGCCCTTGAAGGCGTGCAGCTTGAGCTCGGGTTCGGAGATCGCCCCCACGTAGCCGATCGCGTGGGCAGCCATTTCCCCAAAGGGGTAGTCGCGGATCGCGACCGGCTGCTGGGTCACCCCTGGATAGCGGTTCTTGCGCTCGGCCAGCACCGTCAGCGCCTGCGGGCCGGCGGCGTTCTTGATCGTGACGGGGGCGTAGGGCAGCGATGTCTGACCCTTCTTCACGAGCGCCTGGATGTGCCGCGGACTCATCCCCAAAAGGCGCCCCAGACGGTCATACAGCCGCCTGCGCGGGGCGCCCCGCGGGGGCAGCGCCGAGGGCACGATCTGCACCGCGTTGGTGGTGCGACTGATGACGATCGGCTGACCCTCGCGATCGAGGATTTCCCCGCGCGGCGCGGGGATCGGCAGCGGGCGCAGGCGGTTGGCATTGGCCTGCTGAACGTACTGTTCGCCGGTGAGCACCTGCAGGTACCAGAGGCGAAAGAAGATCGCCCCGAACATCACGAGCGCAATGGCGCCCATCACCGCCACGCGCAGCGCGAGCTGCGGGGATACCGGGGTGCGCGGGTCGCTGGGCCGCAAGCGCTCGATCGTGCTCATGCTCTGGAGAGGGGGCTCAACCCGCCGGTGGTATACGCGCGGCGGCGTCTTCTGCGCGGATCGTCGGGAAGGCTCGGGTAGAGCACACGCCGCACGAGCAGCCACATCGGCAACGCGAGCAGCGTGTCGAGCACGATCTCGATCACGATCTGACGCAGCAGTTCGAGGCTCACGGGGGCATCGACGCCGAGCATGAACTCGAACAGCGAGTAACCCACAGTCGCAGTGGCAACCGCCGCGCCACCTACGAGCAGCGGCGTGAGCGCGGCCTGGGGGTCGCGCAGTTCGCGCAGCCGCCCCGCCCAATAGCCGATCACGGTGAAGACGAGCGAACTAAGCCCGAGCGTCTGCACGAGCAGCAGGTCGACCAGCAGGCCCACCGCGAAGCCTGTGACCGCTCCGAGCGTGGAGCCGCACAGCAAACCCACGAAGGCCACCAGCAGTGGCGATACGTCGACGCTGACGCCGAACACGGGCACCTCGGAGATCACTCCGATCTGCACGAAGACAAGCACCAGCACAAGCGCCGCGATGCGCGCCACGAGCGAGATGGGTAGCGCCGATTCGTTCATCGCTCGCACCCCCTCGCGGACGGGTTCCGGCCGTGCGCGCGCATGGGCGGATCGCCCGCGCGCCTCATCCCCCACCCCCGGCGGAGGCGAGCTGGCCCACCGGCGTCCCCGCTTCCCCGCCCCCGCTGCCCGCGGGAGGCAGCGAGGCCACGGCGCTGGCAAGCCTGGCTGCGCGGCTGCCGGGCACGGTTGTGAGCACCTGCACCACGTCGAGGTTGTGCAGATTGGCCAGCGGATGCACGTTGACTTCCTTGTAGGGGCTGTTTTCATCCACCGAGCTCACCTGGCCGATGGGGATGCCGCGCGGGAACAGCGATTCGCCCTTGCCGGCGACCGTGCCGGCAGTCACCACGTAGTCGCCGGGGTTGGGAGTGGGCCTCGTAGGCAGATACTGCAAGAGCAGGTCGTTGGGATCGCCCACCTTCGGCTGCACGATGCCGCTCACGCCGGTCGAGTTGACCATCGCGCTGACCCCGACTTCGCTGTCGGTGATGAGGCTCACCACCGCGGCGTCCGAGGACGCCAGCGTGACCTTCCCGACGAGCCCTTCGCCGTTGATGACGGGGTCTTCCACGCGCACACCGCGCGCGGTGCCGGCGTCGATCGTGACCGTCTGGTACCAGAGGCTCGGCGACTTGCTCACGACCGTGGCGCCTCACCGGCGAGTAATCCGCGGCGGAGACCGCGCTGTCGAGGTGCACCAGCTTGAGCAGTTCCGCGTAGGAGCGTTCGTCGCTCTGCTTGGCGATCAGCTGGGCCTGCAGCCGCTCCACCTGCTTGCGCAACTGGTCGCGCTGACTCTTTGCGTGCAGCGTGTCGCCCACCCAGCCGAACAGATCGCGTACGGGCTTGAGCGCCTTGTTGGCGCCATCCTGAATCGGCGAGATCACCGTGAGAAAGCCGCGCTGCACCGAGTGCAGGCCCCCGCCGGGGGCCTCTCTGAAATAGGCGGTGAGCAGTATCAGGGAAAGCGCGACGAGCAGCACGAGCACCGCGCGCCGACGCCGAACCGTCTTGTCGTACACGTGAGGCGACCTTCCAAAGAGATTAAGAATACCGTTGGCAGGATCCGCGGCGCTGCGCTTCATCGTCTGCGCCGGCCGCGCGAGTTGCGGTTGGAGCGGTGGATCGCCTCGAACTCCTCCAATGAGCGCCCCGAGCCCACCGCCACGCACGTGAGCGGCGATTCGGCGAGGTGCGCGGGCATCTGGGTCTCCTCGCGCAGGCGCTCATCGAGGCCCTGCAGCAGCGAGCCGCCGCCCGCGAGCATGATGCCGCGGTCCATGATGTCCGAGGCGAGCTCGGGGGGTGTGCGATCGAGCGTCTCCTTGACCGCTTCCACGATCTGGCTGAGCGGCTCCTCGAGCGCCTGGCGGATCTCCTCGCTGGTGAGCACCACCGTCTTGGGCAGCCCCGAAACCATGTCGCGCCCGCGGATCTCGGCCTGCAGCTCCTCCTCCATCGGGTAGGCCGAGCCGATCTCGAGCTTCAGCTCCTCGGCGGTCTGCTGGCCGATCAGGAGCTTGTACTCGCGCTTTGCGTAGCTGATGATCGCCTCATCCAGCTCATCCCCGCCGATGCGAATCGACTGCGAGACGACGATCCCGCCGAGTGAGATCACGGCCACCTCGGAGGTGCCGCCGCCGATGTCCACCACCATCGAGCCCGTAGGCTCGCCCACCGGCAGCCCCGCGCCGATCGCCGCCGCCATCGGCTCCTCGATCAGGTACGCGGCGCGCGCGCCCGCGGACAAACATGCCTCCTCCACCGCACGCTTCTCCACACCGGTGACGCCCGAGGGCACGCACACCACCACGCGCGGGTGCGCCCAGCGGTTCTGGTGGACCTTCTGGATGAAATGCCGCAGCATCTCCTCGGTGACATCGAAATCGGCGATCACCCCATCCTTCAGCGGCCGGATCGCCTGGATCGTGCCGGGTGTGCGCCCCAGCATCCGCTTCGCCTCGATCCCCACGGCGTGCACCTCGCCGCTGCGCGAGTCGATCGCCACGACGCTCGGCTCGGAGAGCACGATGCCGCGCCCGCGCACGTACACCAAAGTGTTGGCGGTCCCCAGATCGACCGCCATGTCTCGGCCGCCGAATCCGGTCAGGTAGCTGAAGATGCCCATATATCGAGAAGGGCAGGGCCCAGATACGGCTTCACGCCGCGCTTTTAGAAGCCGCGTCGGGCGCCAGGGCGTGCCCGCGGGGAGTGTAGCGGACACCACCTGGCGGCCAACAGGCATGCCAGCTTATTTGCAGGGCAAATACGCCCCGGTGGCTCGTCGCGTTCGGGCTTCACAGTCGCCCTTCGCCGGCACGCGGCGCGACCCGCTAGGGCGCCTTCGGCGCCCTCTTCAAGGCTTTCTCGAGCTCCGGGTAAACATCGAGCAGCGCCGCCAGCGGTAGGCCGACGACGTTCTGCACGTCCCCCTTCACTCCCCGCGTGAGGATCGAGCCTCTGCCCTGGATCGCGTATCCGCCGGAGCGATCGCGCCACTCCCCCACCGACACATACCAGTCGAGCAGATCCTCGCTCAGGGGGCGGAAGGTGACCTCCGTGGTGACGACCGCAGTGCGCTCCTCGCCTTCGGGCAGCAGCAGGGCCACGCCACTCAGCACGCGATGCGTCGCCCCGCTGAGCGCCGCGATGGTTGCCCGCGCCTCGCGCTCGTTGGCCGGCTTGCCGTAGATCTCGCCGTTGAGCGCCACCAGCGTGTCAACCCCCAACACCGCCTCGGGCGTGTCGGGCCGCCGCGCCGCGAGCGCCTTGCGCATCGCGTTCTCCGCGGCGACCTCCGCGGGGTCGCCCTGTGCAAGCTCCTCCACGTTGGTGGGGCGCACCTCGAAGGACACTCCCAGGCGCTCGAGGATCGCGCGACGCTGGGGGGACGCCGAGGCGAGCACCAGCGGGGGATCAAGCCTTCTGCCCTCCACGCCGCTCGACCCCCTGCCCTCCACGCCAGTGATCCCCCGCCCTCTACGCCGCCCGACTAGGAGAGCTCGGGGAAGAACAGCGCCGCCTCGCGCGCCGCGGACTCCGGCGAGTCGGAGCCGTGCACCATGTTCTGGCCCATCTCGATCGCGAAGTCTCCGCGGATCGATCCTGGTGCCGCCTCCAGGGGGTTCGTCGCGCCGATCAACTCCTCGCCGCCTTCACGGCCTCGATGCCCTCCAGCACCATCGCCACCAGCGGACCGGAGGTGATGAAGTCCACCAGCTCGCCGAAGAAGGGCCGCTGCGAGTGCTCCGCGTAGTGTTGCTCGGCCAGCTCGCGGCTGAGGGTGGTGTGCTTGAGGGCCACCACACGCAGTCCCTTGCGCTCGAAGCGCGCGAGGATCTCCCCCGTGAGCGAGCGGGCGAAGGCGTCGGGCTTTACGAGGATCAACGTGCGGTCCATGGGGTCCTTGCGGTTGGGATCAGGAGGTCGGTCGTGGGCGCCGCGCGCGGGGGGCTTCTCCATCTCCAGCAGCGTCTCGCCTTCGCGGAGCGTCTCGCCTTCGAGCGTCATCTTGCCTTCGTCGTTCTGCGTCTCGCTCTCGCCGCCGGCGCGCGTCGCCGCGACCGGGGCGCTCGACTCCGTGCGCTCACGCTCGCGCTTGCGCGCGGGACGCCGTGCCTTGGCGGCGCCGGGCACCTCCGCCTCGCAGTAGGGGCAGATCGGCCATGTGCGCTCCAGCGGGCGCTGGCAGCTTGTGCAGCGCTCCTTGAGCTTTCGCATACAGCTCGGGCAGCGCAGGAAGTCACGCTCGATGTGGTGATCGCAATGCGGGCAGAGGGTGTGATCGAGCTGCGCGAGGCGCACCTCGGCGGCCTGCATCTCCAGTTCGCGCTCGCGCACATCCTCGAGGTACTCGGGCGGGCGCAGGATGATGTACACCACGGTTCCCACGAATGGGAACAGCGACACAACGACTGCACAACCCACGAGCATCGGATCGAGGATCCGGCGCCGCGCGTCGGCGTAGGTCCAGTAGACCAGCGAGGCGTAGAGCACCACCAGGAAGAGGCCCAGCAGATCGATCGCCAAGTTCAGGCCGCTGCTGTTGATTCCGAAGTAGGCGAAGGTGGGCATCGGAGGGGTTTCGCGGACGCCCCGCGCAGAGACGCGGGCACGAGCGGCCGAGTTTAGTGCCTATTCCGGCGGCAATGGCGATCGTGGGCGTCCGCGCCCAGGCGCCCTCACAAAAACAGCCGCCCAAAACCGTAGCCGGCGGCGAAGAATACGAGGATCACAAGGGCCACGCCGAGCGCCACCACGCCCACCATCGCGAGCACCGATGGGCCGTCGTTGTCGCTCAACCCTCCGCCCTCCTGCGTGGAGACTGGGCCTCATCGCCGAGCAGCGATGGACCATCGTTATCGTTCAACCTTCCGCCCTCCTACGTGGAGACTGGGCCTCGTCGCCGAGCAGCGATGGACCATCGTTATCGTTCAACCCTCCGCCCTCCTACGTGGAGACTGGGCCTCATCGCCGAGCAGCGCGCCAACGAGGTAGATGGAGCCGGTGGCGAGCACCGCTGCGCCTCGTGGCTCGTGGGCAGCCAACGACTCGCCTGTCTCGGCAGCCGGCGCCTCGGCTGTAAGGGCCTCGACCGCCTCGACCGGATGGGGCGCTCTCCCCTGTTCGGCTGCCCACCCCCGCGCCGCCGCGAGCGCCCGCTCGGGATGGGGCTCGCAGGACGCCTCGCCGAAGCCCTGCTGGCGAGCGAGCGACTCGAGCGCCGCGGGCGAGAGCGCGCGGGGGCTCGGCGGCGCGGTGAACCATGCGCGCGCACACAGCGGGAGCAGCGCCTCGAGGATCGAGGCGGCGTCCTTGTCCTCGAGCACGCCCAGCACGAGCCCCAGCGCTCGCCCTTCGAGCAGCTCGGGAAGCTCCCGTGCGAGCGCTCGCACGGCGGCGGGATTGTGCGCTCCGTCGAGCACCACGAGGGGGTCCTGCTCGAGGATCTGCATACGCCCCGGCGTGGCGGTGTGCAGCGCGGCCTCGCGCACCGCCTCCTCTCGCAGCTCGATTCCAGCGCTCTGCAACCACGCCGTCGCGGCGAGCGCGGCGAGCGCGAAGTTCGCCCGCTGCACTCGCCCCCGCGCGAGCAGCGGCTCAGACCACTCATCCTGCACCTGCACGAGCTGCGCCTCGCGTTCGAGGGCCACGCGCCGCGCGACGGCCATCGCCTCAGGGTCGAGGTTGGCGCCCACCGCGAGCGTCGTCTGCGGGCACACCACCGCGAGCTTCTCCTCGGCGATGTCCCGCACGGTTGGCCCCAGCCAGCGGGTGTGCTCGAGGCCGACGTTCGTGAGCACGCTCACGGTGGACTCGATCGCGCTCGTCGCGTCATAGCGCCCCCCCAGCCCGGCCTCGATCACGGCGACATCCACTCCGTGCTCGGCCAGTGCCCAGAAGGCCGCCGCGGTGAGCAGCTCGAACTGCGTCACATGATCGTCCTCGGCGAGCGTGTGGTTGACGCGCTCGGCCGCCCACACCGAGCGCGCGACCGCCTCGGTGAAGCCCTCGGGGGAGATGTCGCGCTCGCCCACCTGCACGCGCTCGCTGTAGGAGATCAGGTGCGGGGAAAGATACGCGCCCGTGCGCACGCCATGGCGCTCGAGGATCGCCGCCGTCATGCGCGTGGTGGAGGACTTGCCGTTGGTGCCCACCACGTGAATCGACTGAAAGCGACGCTCGGGAGACCCCAGCGCGGTCATCATGCGCCGCATCCGATCGAGCCCAAAACGCATCCCGAACAGCTCCAGCGAGCGCAGGTGACGCTCCGCGCGGTCGTTGCTCCAGCGCCCGCTCACAGGGACTCCATGACCGTGCGCCGGGTGGCGGCGGTGCGGGTCATCGCACAGTCTCCAACTCGGCTTCCAGCTTGGCCAGCTTGGCGCGCTCGCCCTCCACCACTGCCGGCGGCGCCTTTGCCACAAAGCCCGCGTTCGCCAGCTTGCGACGGACCCTCGCGGACTCCTCTTGCAGGCGCTCGCGTGCGGCCACTCTGCGCTGCTCGGCGGCCGCGAGGTTCAACCCGTCCTCGGAGAGCACCTCGAGCGTCCCTCCCGGGACGGGCACAGATGCCACCGAACCATTGCTCGCACCCGCAGAAAGCTCCAAGCGAGCCAGGCGGGCAAGGGTATCGGCCGTCGCCCCATAACCCTCCGCCTGGAGGCGTGCGGACACCACCAGGCCAGGGCGGGCAGCGACACTGTTTCGCCATGCCCTGATGAGCGTGATGGCCTCGATCGTTCTGCCTGTTTCGGCCTCGGCGGCCTCGTCGATCAGCGCCTCGTCCGCTCGCGGGTAGCCCTCCGCGGCGAGCAGACCCTCGCCATCGAGGTAGGCCCAAAGCTCCTCGGTGACGAAGGGGATCACCGGGTGTGCGAGCGCCAGCGTCTCGCGCAATACGTGCAGCAGTGTGGCCGTGAGCGCCTCGCGCTGCTCGCCCTCGCCGAGCCGGTGCTTGACCATCTCCAGGTACCAATCGCAGAACTCGCCGTACACGAAGTCGTAGAGGCCGAACGCCGCGTGTGAGAAGTCGTAGGCCTCGATACAGGCCGCGGTGGCCGCCTTCACGCGCTGCAGGCGCGAGAGGATCCAGCGGTCCTCCACCGTCGTGGGTCGCGCCGCGGGCTTGGCGCTCGCGAGATCGGGAACCTTGAGCAGCACGAAGCGCGCCGCGTTGAAGAGCTTGTTCGCGAGCGCCTGGCCCTGCTGGACCTTCTCGGCGGAGTAGCGCACGTCCTGGGAGGAGCTCATCGCAAGCAGCCCGAAGCGCACCGCATCGGCGCCGTGGCGATCGATCTCATCGAGCGGATCGATGCCCGTGCCGAGCGACTTCGACATCCGCCGCCCGTCGGGCGCCTGGATCACCGAGTGGATGTACACATCCGCGAAGGGCACCTCTCCCGCGAAGCGCAGCCCCATCATGATCATCCGCGCCACCCACAGGAAGAGGATGTCGCGCGCCGTGGAGAGCACCTTCGTGGGGTAGAACGCATGCAGCTCCGGAGTCTGCTCGGGCCAGCCGAGCGTCGCAAAGGGCCACAGCGCCGAGGAGAACCACGTGTCGAGCACGTCCTCCTCCTGGCGCAGCTCCCCCCCGCATGCATCGCAGCCCGATGGCGCGCTCGCGGCGACGTGGATGTGGCCGCAGGTCTCGCAGTAGTACACCGGCAGGCGGTGTCCCCACCACAGCTGCCGCGAGATGCACCATGGACGGATCGCCTCCATCCAATCCAGATACACGCGGCGGTGGTTCTCGGGGACGATCCGCACGCGCCCCTCGCGCACCACCTCGATCGCGGGCCCCGCAAGCTCGTCCATGCGCATGAACCACTGCAGCGAGATCAGCGGCTCGATGCGCTCGCCCGAGCGATGGGAGTAAGGCACCTCGTGCTCGTATGCCTCTTCGGCGACGATCCGCCCTTCCTCTCTGAGAGCCTCAACGACCGCGGCGCGCGCCTCCATCACGGTGAGCCCCGCGAAGCGCTCGCCCGCCTCGGCCCTCATGCGCCCATCCTCGCCGATCACCGACACCTGCTCCAGCTCATGGCGCTGGCCGATCTCGAAGTCATTGGGATCGTGCGCGGGCGTGACCTTCAGCTGGCCCGTGCCGAAGTCCATCTTCACGTAGTCGTCGGCCACGATCGGCAGCAGCCGCCCCACGAGCGGCAGCAACGCGTTGCGCCCCACGAGATCGCGGTAGCGCTCGTCGTTGGGGTTTACCGCCACGCCTGTATCGCCGAGCATCGTCTCGGGGCGCACCGTGGCGATGGTGATGCTTTCGCCGCCATTCCCGCCTGTGCCACCGCTCCCTCCTCCGACGCCACTCCGGTTTGCGCCATCCCCACTGGCGTGGTCAGGGTCGGCGAGGTCGTAACGAATCGAATACAGCGTGTCGGTCTCGCGGCGCTCCTCCACCTCCAGATCGCTGATCGCCGAGCGGCTGCCGGGATCCCAGTTGACGATGTAGCGGTCGCGGTAGATGAGCCCCTGCTCGTAGAGCTCCACGAACACCCGCACCACCGCGCGGTGGTATTCCTCATCGAGCGTGAAGCGCTCCTGCGAGTAGTCGCATGAGGCCCCCAGGCGCTTGAACTGCTCCACAATCGTGTGCCCGTAGTGCTCGCGCCACTCCCACACGCGCGCCTCGAAAGCCTCCCGCCCGATCTCCTGGCGGCTCGTGCCCTCGGCCTTGAGCGCCTTCTCCACCTGCGCCTGCGTGGCGATGCCGGCGTGATCGGTGCCCAGGATCCACTTCGTCCGTCTTCCAAGCATCCGGTGGTAGCGGATCAGCACATCCTGAATCGACCCATTCAGCGCATGCCCCATGTGCAGCGACCCCGTGATGTTCGGCGGCGGGATCGCAATCGAGTAGTTCTCCGCCGCACTGCCCTCCGGCTCAGGATGAAAGAGGCCGCTCTCCAACCACTTCGACGTGATCCGCGGCTCCACCTCCCCCGGCTCGAAGCGGGTGCGTTCCTCAAGCTCTCCGATCGGGTTTCGCATGGGGAGCCGGGAGTCTAGCCCTGGCGCTAGGCTAAGACCGTGTCGCAGGATCGCCAAGGACCAACGCCAAGTTCGCATTCCGGTGTAGACGAGAGTCTCATTCGTCAGCAGTTGAAACTGTCGATGGCCGACAGGATCAGGCAACTCGACCGTCAGGCCAGCGAAATTCGACTCGTGGTGGAGGCCGGGGAACGGGCCCGTGGCGAACTATCCTGAGCTACGCCTCCTAGCGCTGCTGCGTCGTCTCACCGATGGGGAGGTGGACTACGTTGTGATCGGGGGTGTTGCCGTCGCCGCTCAGGGCTACGGTCGCAGCACCAAGGATCTCGACATCACATACGCGACCGACCCAGCTAATCTGACGGCTCTCGGCAAGGTTCTTGTTGCGGCCGACGCACGCCTCCGAGGGGTTCCGGAGGATGTCCCTTTCGTTCCCGATGAGCGTACCCTGAGACGTACACAGATCCTAACCCTTGACACGATGGACGGTGGCTTGGATCTGCTCGTAGATCCATCGGGTGCGCCTCCCTATGAGGTAATGCGGGAGAGGGCTGACACTGTGGAGTTCGACGACTTCCTCGTAAGGGTAGTTGGACTCGAAGATCTTCTCTCAATGAAGCGCGCCGCCCATCGCTCGCAGGATCTAGCCGACATTGAGGCGCTGGAAGCCGTTAGGCGGACGCGCCAAGCGCCATCTGAGCGCTAGTTTGCGAGCCCGCCGAATGCCCCAAAAGGGTGCATCTGCTGCCAGATGAGCATGCCGTTGCCGTCGGCGACGACCTCACTGCCTGCGGGCGCCTCGGTGCGGACGCGCTCGGCGAGCGCGGCGGCTTCGTCCTCGTCGTTGGCACCGATGAAGAGGTGGCGCCAGTTCTGGTTGACGGGTATCCCCTCGCTCTGCAGGCGCTTGGCGAAGTCGCGGGCGTGATGGTGGGTGGGGAGCGTGACGCGCACCTCCCACTGGGGAATGCCGCCGGCGATCGACTCGGCGTCCTCGGTCTGATCGCGCAGCTGGCGCTCGGCGTCCTGTGCCTCGCCGGTGGCAGGGAGCGCCATCGAAGCGTCCTCCCAGCGCTCCTCCACAGGGTGCCAGCGCAGCAGCTCGATCTGCCCATCGATGCCCTTCTCTGACATCGCCTGCTCAACGATGGTGCGCGCGCGCTGCGCCGCAGTAAGAGAGTCGGCATACATCAGGATGTGGTCCTGCTCGTGGGTGACCGCGAGGCGACCCAACTCGCCGCGAGCATCCTCGTCGAGCTCGAGGTCCTTGAGGGCGTGGAGAAGCTCCTTGGGCTTCTGAACCTGCACACGCAGGCGAAACTCGTCGTGCATCGTGGGCTAAGCCGACTCTTCCCTAAGGTGCCGTGGCTCGGGCTCGTCCTCTTCGGGGGCGGCCTCGGTGACCAGTGTTGGCGTGAGGCCGCGTTCGACGGTCTCCTTGGTGACGACGCACTTCTTGACGTCGCGGCGGGAGGGGAGCTCGAACTGGACCTCGAGCAGGATCTCCTCCATGATCGACCGCAGGCCGCGGGCGCCCGTTTCGCGGGCGAGACCCTTTTCGGCGACGGCGTTGAGTGAATCGTCGGCGAACACCAGCTCGATGCCATCGAAGGAGAAGAAGCGCTGGAACTGCTTCACCAAGGCGTTGCGCGGCTCAGTGAGGATCGAGACGAGGTCCTCGCGCGTGAGCTGATGCACGGCGGACATCACGGGGAGGCGCCCGATGAACTCGGGGATGAGACCGTATTCGATGAGGTCCTCGGGGAGGCACTGCTCGAAGATCTCACCCGTATCGCGCTCGGCCTTCGTTTCGATCGAGGCCGCGAAGCCGACGCCGTTGTGGCCGATGCGCCGCTCGATGACCTTGTCGAGGTTGGCGAAGGCGCCGCCGCAGATGAACAGCACGTTGGTGGTGTCGATCGTGAGGAACTCCTGGTGGGGATGCTTGCGCCCGCCCTGCGGGGGCACGGAGGCGGTGGTGCCCTCGAGGATCTTCAGGAGCGCCTGCTGCACCCCTTCGCCGGAGACGTCGCGCGTGATCGAGGGGTTGTCGGCCTTGCGCGCGATCTTGTCGACCTCGTCGATGTAGATGATCCCCGTTTCGGCCTTCTTCACATCGAAGTCCGCGGCCTGGATCAGCTTGAGCAGGATGTTCTCGACGTCCTCGCCCACATACCCGGCCTCGGTCAGCGCGGTGGCATCGGCGATCGCAAACGGCACGTTGAGGATCCGCGCGAGCGTCTGTGCCAAGAGCGTCTTGCCGCAGCCCGTAGGCCCGAGTAGAAGGATGTTGGACTTCTGCAGCTCGATGTCGGAGTCGCCTGACTGCATCATCTGCACGCGCTTGTAGTGGTTGTAGACGGCCACCGAGAGCGTGCGCTTGGAGGGGTCCTGGCCGACCACGTACTCGTCGAGCACGTCGTAGATCTCACGCGGCTTGGGCAGGTTCTCCAGATCGAACGAGGGCGGCGTGGCGAGCTCTTCGTCGATGATCTCGTTGCAGAGGTCGATGCACTCGTCGCACACGTACACGCCGGGTCCGGCGATCAGCTTCTTCACCTGCCGCTGGGACTTGCCGCAGAAGCTGCATAGCAGCTGCTCGTTTGAATCTGTGGGCCGGGCCATCTGCTCTCCTCCTCCTCAGCTTCCCCAGCCAGTCTCGGAGCTAGTGCTCGGAGATGACACGGTCGATGATCCCATACTCCTTGGCCTCCTCGGAGCTCATGAAGTAGTCGCGCTCGGTGTCGTGGCGCACCGTCTCGAGCTCCTTGCCGGTGTGCTGAGCGATGATCTCGTCCAGCCGGCGGCGCACGTCGATGATCTCCTTGGCGTGGATCTCGATGTCGGTGGCCTGGCCCTGAAAGCTCGAGGAGACCTGGTGGATGAGGATCTTGGCGTTGGGCAGCGCCATGCGCTTGCCCGCGGCGCCGCCGGCGAGCAGCAGCGCGCCCATCGACATCGCGATGCCCACGCAGATGGTCTGCACGTTGGGCTTGATGAACTGCATGGTGTCGTAGATCGCGAGGCCCGCATACACCGAGCCGCCGGGGGAGTTGATGTAGAGGGAGACATCCTTCTCAGGGTCCTCGGACTCCAGGTGCAGGAGCTGGGCGACGATCAGGTTGGCGATCTGATCGTCCACGGGGGTTCCCAGGAAGATGATCCGCTCGTTGAGCAGTCGGCTGTAGATGTCGAACGCGCGCTCGCCTCGCGAGGTCTGCTCAACCACCATCGGTACTAATGGGCTCATAGTCCTCGCTTCAGTTTCGCTTTGGGGGCTCGATTCCTTCAGGCTAGCGGTCCGGCGTCCACAATCGTCCGGGTGCGGCGGCGGTCTCGGCGGAGGCGGCCTGCTCGGCCTGCTCCTCCTTGGCGGGCGTCCAGAGCGCCTCGCGCGCCTTTGCCTGCTCGATCGGGATCGCGACCGCCTCGCTTGCGATCAGGTCGATCGCCTGGCGCGCGGCGAGATCCTCGCGCAGCTCCTCCAGGCGCCCGGAGTCGCGCAGCCGGGCGTGCAGTTCGTCCGGTGTAACGCCTTCGCGCTCGGCGGTTGGCGTGAGGGCTTCGAGGATCGAAGGCTCGCTCGGCTCGATGCCCTCGGCGGTGACGATCGCGGTGAGCAGCGCCTCGCGGCGCAGCGCGCGCTCGGCGTCGGGCGCGAGCTCGGAGAGAATCTCCTCCTCGGGGCGCCCGTCGATCTGCAGGTAGGTCTCGCGGTTGATGCCGCGGTGGGAGAGCGAGTGGAGCATCCGCTCCCACATCTCCTGTGCACGCGCCTGCACGAGCGCGGGGGGTACCTCCACCTTGGCCTGCGCCACGGCGGCGTCGAGGGCGGCGTCGCGGAACTCGTTCTGCACGCGCTGCTCGTCGACCTCCAATAGACGAGCGCGAATGTCCTGGCGCAGATCCTCCACGGTGTCGAAGCCGGCGTCGATCGCAAAATCCTCGTCGAGCGCTGGGAGATCCTTGCGCTTGACCTCCTTGAGGGTCACCGCGAAGGAGGCCGGGCGTCCGGCGAGCTGCTCGTGGCCGTAGTCGGCGGGGAAGTCGAGTTTCACGGTGCGCTGATCGCCCGCCTGCGCTCCGACGAGCGCCTCCTCGAAGCCTGGGATGAGGCTCTCCGAGCCAAGCTCCACGAGCTGGTCGCGTCCTTCGCCGCCCTCGAAGGGCTCGAGATGACTGGAATGGTCGAGGGGCCCGGCCAGCCGGCCTTCGGCCGGCTGCGCCACCCTCTCGCCGGACTCCAGCACGAGCGAGCCGAGGTAGTCGATCACCACGAAGTCGCCCTTCTCAGCGGGGCGCTCCACGGTGTGGAGCTTGGCGAGGCGCTCGCGCAGGCGCTCCACCTCCTGGTCGAGGAGCTGCTCGTCCGCGCGGGGCTCGCCGCGACCGACCTCGAGTCCCTTGTATTGGCCCAGCTGCGCGGTGGGAAGAACGCCGATCTCGATCGAGAAGCGCAGCTCCTCTCCCTGCGGGGGAAGATCTCCGAGGTCGAGCTTGGGGTCGCCCACGGGCACGATCCCCGCGGCCACGATCGCGTCGGCATACCAGCTGCCAAGCGTGTCGCGCACGGCCTCCTCGAGCACGGCCTCGCGGCCGATGCGCTGGATGACCAGCGGCGCGGGCACCTTGCCGCGGCGAAAGCCGGGGAGCTTCAGCTCGCGCCCGAGCTCGCGCGCCTTGTGCTCGACGCGGCTCTGCACCTCCTGCGGGGGCACCTGAACCTCCAGGCGCACGCGGGACTCGGGCAGCTCGGTGAGGGTGGTGGTAAGGGTCTCGGGCATTGTGTGCGCGCCACGATACCGTGCCGCCCATGAGTGCTCCCCCACGTTCGCAGCGCCGCCGCGCGGAGACTTGGCTGTGGACGGGCCCAGTTGGCCACCTGCTGGGTGGAACGCTCGACTTCCTGCAGGCATTGGGGCGCTACGCGTGGGCGCGCCACGGACCGCGACGGACCCGCCCCGCGAAGTGGCGGTGACGGGTCCGGGGCACTCTCCGGCGAAACGGGCGGAGCGACAGGGCTGGACCCGAGAGGATCCAGCCCCGGATAGGACGCTAGGCGGCGACGGGCGCGCCGAACGCGAGGGCAACCCCGCGCGGGACGATCAGCACCGACCAGGCTGCGTCGTCGATGAGGCGCATCGAGGCGGCGCTGACGCCGAGGCGACCCTGCTCGGCCTCCGGGCGTGAGCCCGCGACGAGCAGCTCGGCGGGCTCATCGGCGCCGACAACGCCGGCGCCGAGGGCCGCGGCGAGCCCCGAGGCGGTGCTCTGCGCGCTGGGGTCGGTTGGATCGGCGATCGCGGCGATCCGCTGCAGATGCGCATCGGAGCGCTGTGCGAGCCCGGCGGGGGCGATGGCGACGGCGACGGGCCCGCCCTCGAGCAGGCGCTGCGCGGAGTTGCCCACGGCGATGTGGCCCTGTGCGGTGTGAGAGTCCGAGCAGAACACCACCGCGCTGGCCCCGGTCTGCTCGGCGAGCGCGCGCAGGCCATCAGGGGTGGAGCGATCGGAGACGACGTGACGCTTGACATCGCCCGCTCCCAGCAGCGCGGCGCCGCGCTGCAGCAGCTCCTCGGCCTCGTGCTGTGCGAGCGCCTCGCGGTCGCTCTCGGGCTCGTGGGTGTGGCGTACGTAGGCGAGCGAGATCTCGGCGCCGGCGCGCGCGAGGAGGCGGCCGAGGGCGATGGCGTCGTCCTCGTTGTTGGTGCCGTCGTAGGAAACGATGATCTTGGTGGACATTGCCTTCTCCTGTTCTTTCTCTTCTTCTCGATGTTGCAGATCTTGGGGTTGCTTTCTTCAAGACCATCCCACCGTCCTGCCATCAGTGCAAATGATCTTTATAATGATTGCCATTAGAATATCTTATACTTAGCGGCAGGATGCTCAACGTAAATCGCCTCAGAGTCCTCAGAGAGGTCGCCGAGCGTGGCTCGTTCTCGGCGGCCGCGGAGGAGCTCTCCTACACCCAGTCGGCGGTCTCCCAGCAGATCGCGGCGCTCGAGGAGGAGGTGGGGATGACGCTGCTCGAGCGCCGTCCGCGCGGCGTGCGCCCAACACCGGCGGGACGAATGCTGATCGCGCACGCCGAGGGAATCCTGGCGCGCTTGACGGCCGCCGAGGCCGAGCTTTCGGCGATTGCGGGGCTGCGCGGGGGACAGCTGCGGATGGCGAGCTTCCCCACCGCGGGAGCCACGCTGATGCCGGTGGCGATCGCGGGCTTCCGCGCGCGCCATCCGCAGGTGGAGCTGACGCTGATCGAGGGCGAGCCCGAGGAGATCGCCCCGCGGATGCACGCGGGAGAGCTAGATTTGGGGCTGCTGTTCGAGTTTGCCGACGCGGGCGATCCGCTCGCGGAGAGCCTCACGCGCGAGGAGAGCCTGACGCGGGTCGAGCTGCTGGAGGATCCGCTTTATTTGGCGCTGGCCCGCACCCACCCGCTGGCGCGCAAGAACGAGCTGCACCTGGAGGATCTACACGGCGAGGCATGGGTGCAGACCTCACAGTCGAGCCCCTGCGCACGCCACGTGGTGCGCTCCTGCCACGCCGCGGGCTTCGAGCCGAGGGTGTCCTTCGAGAGCGACGACTACCAGACGGTGCAGGGCCTCGTGGCGGCAGGGGTGGGCGTGGCGTTCATCCCCGAGCTGGCGCTCTCCAGCGTGCGCGAGGACATCCTCGTGCGCAGTCTCTCCCCGGCCCGCCAGTGCGCCAGGTAATCGCCGCGCTACCCTCGGGCGGGCGCCTGGCGCCGGCGGCGCCGGCGATGCTGCAATTGCTGCAGGAGGCCGCTGCGAGCTATATCACTGGACGGCGGGCACGAACGAGTACCGGCCGAGGATGACTCCCGCCAGCACCGCGTAGCCCAGGTCGGTGGGATGGATGTCCACGAGCGGCGTGCACATGTTGGTGAGCAGGCAGATCGTGGGCTGCTCGAGCGCGCCCGGCGGGTTGAAGAACGGCAGCGGATCGGCAAAGCGCGCGCCCGCGCCGGCGGCGACGGCGGCCATCGTGGTGTTCAGCTGCGCGGTGAGCTGATCGGCGCCGGCGACGGTGGAGCCGAAGGGGTTGTAGAGACCCAGCACGATGATCTGCGCGCTGGGCGCCGCGCCGCGCAGCTGCGCGAGGATCGCGCCGAGGTTGGTTGCGATGTGTGAGAACAGCGCGGGCGCGTGGGCGGCGATGCAGGCCGGTTCGAGGTTGCAGACGCCCTTGATGACGCCCAGCGCGTCGTTGGCGCCGATATCGAGCGTGATGGGGGTGACGCGGCCGGGGTGCGCGCCGAGGTAGGCGAGCGCATCGGAGAGCTGCGAAGAGGCCGGTCCGCCGCTGTAGGGGTGGTGCAGCGGGAAAGCCAGCTGGTAGGCGCAGGGGCCGTTGATGAAGGAGTCGGTGGTCTCCCCCGGGCAGCCGTCGTTGACGATCTGCAGGTTCGGGTTGAACGCGCTGAGGATCTTGCCGAAATCGTCGACGTAGCCGGTGTTGTAGGCGGCGGGATCCTCGTTGGGGAAGAGGCTGTTGAACTTTGCCTGGGAGTAGCCGAAGGCGAGCGAGTCGCCGAGCGCGAGATAGCTCTGCGGGCGGTGGCTCTGGGGCCTGTGGGACATGGGACGCGCGCCGGCTGAAGGCGCGAGGTACAGGGCGAACAGCACCGCCGCGAGCGCCAGCAGGCACCCCAGCAGACGGCGGTGGGAATGCGATGAGAGAACCATCTCGACCTCCCTACGAAGTTGGTGGCTCGCGGCGAAGGGGGGACTGCGAGCCGCGGGCTCGACGAGTTCAAGGTACTCCCATAGCGGTGTTATGTCAACCCAGAGAGCCCTAGACGAGCGCGGCGCCCTCGGGAAGCGATGGGGCATGGCGAAGCTCGGCGCCGGTCGACGCCTACGCCACGGCGCGCAGATGCCGGTAGGGAGTGCCGCGCAGCTCGCGCACGAGTGCATCCACGACGGCCTCCTCATCCTCGGGGCGCCCATCGGTGACGGCGCCGATCACTGCGCGCTTGCGCTCCAAAAGCGTGGCGATCGTCTCGTCGATGGTGCCCGCGGCAAGCAGATAGGAGGCGTTCACGGCGTCCTGCTGGCCGATGCGGTGGCAGCGATCCTCGGCCTGGTCGTGCTTGGCAGGCGTCCAGTCGAGCTCGAGGAAGGCGACGTTGGAGGAGCGCGTGAGGGTGATGCCCTGTCCGGCGACCTCGATCGAGCAGACGATCAGCTGGTTGGATGGCTCATCGGGCGCCTGAAACGCACGCAGCGAAGCGTCCCTGGCGGTGTGGCTGTCTTCGCCGAGGATGTGCAGCGCCGTGGGGAAACGCTCGAGCACCGCGCGCTGGATCTCGCGATGGTGGGCGAACACCACGAGGCGCTCGCCCGAGGAGAGGAAGTCGTGAATCCAGGCGAGCGCGGCGTGCAGCTTGCCGCGCGCGGCGAGCAGCTTCAGCGCGTTGAGGCGCACGAGGCGCTCGGCACGAAGCGCCGCGGCGACCTTCGCGTCGAGCTCGCGGAGGTCCAGCGGCTGGGTTTGCAGCCACGCCACCACATCGCGCTCGGCGAGCCGGTATTCGGCGTCGTTGTCGAGCTCCACCGGCACGACACCGCGTGTCTTGGCGGGCAGCTGGGGCAACACATCGGCCTTCAAGCGGCGCACGAAACAGCGCGCGCGCAGGTGCCAGTGCAGGCGCAGATGCGCGTCCGACCCGCGGAAGCGCTTCCCGAACTGCACCCCCGAGCCGAAGTCCGCGAGCCGCCCGAGGATGCGCAGCTGGGAGATGAGCTCGGCGGGGCGATTCATGACGGGCGTGCCCGTGAGAGCCAGCACGAGCCCCTCCCGGGGCACGCTCGCGGCGAGCTGTGCAACGGCCTGGGTGCGCTTGGCGGCGGCGTTCTTGCAGTAGTGGGACTCGTCGAGCACGAGTGCGCGCGGCTTCAGCTCGCGCAGCTGAGGAAGGCGCGCGGCGAGGATGTCGTAGTTGACGATCGTCACATCGGCGGGTACGAGCGCGGGGCCGCGATCGGTGCGCGCGCCGGTGCCCACGAATGCCTGAGCGCTGCGCTGCGGGAGCCAGCGCTCGAGCTCGCGCAGCCAGTTGAGCTTGAGGCTCGCCGGGCACACCACCACCGCGGGGTAGGCGCCATCGGCCTCGATCGTGGCGAGCGCCTCGATCGTCTTGCCCAACCCCTGCTCGTCGGCGAGGAAGGCGCGGCGCTGCGCAAGCAGGTAGCTGACCCCGGCGCGCTGAAAGGGCTTGAGCTCGCCGCCGAGGCCGGCGACCTCGAGGTTCGCACCCGTAGCCGAGGAGAGCTCCACGAGACCCGCCGCTTCGGCGTGCTGCTCGCGTGCCTCCTGCAGGAGCTCGAGCGCCCTCGGGGCGATCCAGATGTCCTGCGCGGCGAGGAAGCGGTCGAGCTCGGGCACGCAGAACGGGTCGGCGCGCAGCGCCGGCAGCCGCGTGTGCTCGTGCCCGGTGCCCCGCCGCGCTCCCCGCGCCCATGCCACCCCGGGCAACGCCGCGAACGCCTCCAGTCGTGTGGAATCGTGACCTGGCGCGAGCACAAACGTGGGCTCCTCATGGACCGCGGAGCGATCGAGGACGGCGGGCGGCGCCGGGCGCCCCTCCTGCAGCGCGAGGACACAGCGCTTGGCGGCATGGGCGATCCAGCCGCCGAGGCGCCCCTCCATCAGCCGCCACGAGTCAAGTGTGAGCGCCACCGTGGCGCCCCCGGGGGCGCCCGCGGAGCGTTCGCGCAACTCCGCCGGCAGCCGCTCGGGATCGCCGAGCAACAGGAAGACCGGCGCCTGGGGCGGGCCCTCCACTTCGACCGTGCCGTGCCACGGGATCGCGCGACTCTGCCCATCGGCGCGTGCGTCGCCCATTTCGCCGGTGGGCCCGTTGCGCGTGACGTGTTCGCCGTGAGTGAGCAGCGCGCGGCGGGCGACGTCGCTGAAGCGCAGGCCGGGGCCGTGTTTCCCAAGCGTCCGCACGAGCCGCACGGCCTCGTCGTCGAGTGGAATCAACCCCCTGCCGATCGCGGGCAGTTCGTAGGCGCGGGAGTGTTCGAGCAACGCCTCCGCCAGCTCGTGCGCGGTGTCGGTGGCGAAGCTGAGCCACCAGTCGCCATCGGGCCGCGCCAGATCGAGCAGGCACTTCCCTCGCTCTCTGCGAGCCCGGCGACGTTCGATGGCGCGCTCCAGCGCACCGCTCACCTCAGGTTCGCCGGGCAGAGCGGCGAACAGCCGCGCGAGCGACTCGGCGCAGTCGGGGTCCAGCGGAACGCACCACACGCGCTCGATCGGATCCCAGCGGCGGCCGGGGATCGCACGCAGAAGCTGACGCAGACCCTCGTCATAGGGGAAGCGCAACACTGCCTCGCCGCCGGCGAGGGATGCGGAGAAGTACGCGCACATCGGATACCGCACGATAGGCGCCCCCGAGGATGCCCCGTGCCGCGCCCCCCGCTATGTACGAGCAAGCGTTGCGCAAACGAGTCGCTCCGCGCTTCGGACATTGGCATAGGTCCTCCAGCGAGCCCCGCGAGTACACGAATACCGCTCGTGGTGCGCGCACGCTTGCCTGTCTTTGGGCGGGGGAGTTACGATCAACTATGGCCGTAGAACAGGCGCCCTCAGAGTGCGCACCCTGATCCGCGGCGGATTGCAGGTGGCGAGCCTGCCGTGGCGGGGCGCCGCCGCCGCGCTCGACGTCGGCATCGCGCTCGAGCGGCAGGCGCGCGCGGCGCTGCTTGCCAGAGGCGGGGAGCTGGCGCTCGACGCCCTCGATGCGCTGCTCACGGGCGAGGCGATCGACCTCATACTGGAGCGCATCGAGGCGGCGGGGGTCGCCCAGCGCGTGGCGCAGCGCGTGCTCGAGGATGGCATCGCCGAGCAGGTCGTGGGGCTTTTGCTGGAGAGCGAGGAGCTGTGGGTGCTCGTGGATGAGATCGCGCGTAGCCCGTCGGTGACCGAAGCGATCACACACCAGAGCGCTGGTTTCGTGGATCAGGTGACCGATACGGTGCGCGAGCACTCGCGCGAGGCCGACGCCTGGGTGGAGCGCGCCGCGCGGAGGCTGAGGCGGCGCGCCAAGAGCCCCGCGCCGCTCCCCAATGCGGGTGCGTAGGCGACCTCCCAGACAAGCGCATGAGCGACGACCCCAAGGATCCCTACCTCAGCAGCGACCCCACGAATCAACCCACGCGCGCGGCCCCACCCGAGATTCAGACCGCACAGGCGCAGGCCGCGGCGATCCGTCGCCGCAGCCACTCGGAGACCACGCCAGCGGCCGCCGCCACCCCCCAACAGCTCCTTCTCGGGGGCGCCTACGCCGGGCTCGTGAGCCGCGCGATCGCCTTCGCGCTCGACGCCGCGCTCATCAACGGCGTCGCGCTGGTGGTGGGAATCGCGGTGGGCCTCGCGCTCTCGATCCTCCACCTTCCCTCACAGGCCGACGCGGCGATCGCCGCGGTGATGGGCTTTCTGTGGATCGTGTGGTCGGTGGCCTACTTCGCCTTCTTCTGGTCCACCACCGGCCAGACGCCCGGCAGCCGCGTGATGCGCATCCAGGTGCTCGCGCGCAACGGCGGCCGGCTGAAGCCGCTGCGCTGTGCGATTCGCTTTGGCTGCGTAATCCTCGCGGCGATCCCGCTGCTGGGCGGAATCCTGATGATGCTGTGGGACGATCGGCGACGCTGTCTGCAGGACCGGCTCACCCGCACCGTCGTCCTATACAGTCCAAAAGGAGAGTGAGCACCCCGCTACTCGGGTGCAAGCACCCTCGCGAGCCGTGCAAGGCCGTCCTACCGTTGTGTGTCCACCCATCCCAACCCGTCGAGAGTCGTTGAGAGCGCTTTCGCGGAAAGGAAACACTCATGGCCGTCGGCGCAGCGGACACCCACCTGGCGCCCCTGGTGGAGCTTGGAAGGCTCGTCGAACAGGGCGTGCTCACCGATGAGGATTTCTCGTAGGAGGAGGCCAAGAGTCTCGGCCTTTGAGTCATCCGGTCGTGGTCTGGCCGACGCTCCCCCGCGTCCTCTATTGCAACGCTGACAAGGAGGACACAGGGTATGCCTGACATCGATGTCTCGCCCGAGCAGGTCGCCTCGACGATCAGGAGCAGGGGCTTTGTCGGCCTGCTTGTAATCGCGGCGATCGTGGGCGTTCTGGTGTCGCTTGCGGCATGGTGCTTCCTGGAGCTGGTGCATCAGATACAGCAGGGCGTGTTCGTGGGACTGCCGAGTGACCTCGGCTATCACAATGGCGCTCCGCTGTGGTGGTCGCTCCCGGTGCTTGCCATCGCCGGCCTGATCGTTGCGTTCGCGATCGTGCGGCTGCCCGGTCACGGTGGGCACATACCAGCCGAAGGCCTGAAGGCCGGCGGTGGCCCAACCGAGCCGATCGAGCTGCCTGGAATCTTGCTTGCAAGCATCGCGGCGGTGGGCCTGGGGCTCGTGGTGGGCCCCGAGGCTCCGCTCATCGCCCTCGGCTCGGGATTGGGGGTCGCGGCGATCAAGCTCGCGCGCAGAGATGCACCGCCGCAGGTGCTGCTGGTAGTAGCGGCAGCGGGGAGCTTCGCCGCGGTTTCGTTCCTGTTCACCTCCCCGCTGATCGGAGCCGTCATCATCATCGAGGCCTCGGGCCTGGGCGGCTCCGCGCTCCCGCTGATCCTGCTACCCGGTTTGCTCGCGGCCGGAATCGGCTCGCTGGTCTCGATCGGCTTGGGGTCGCTCACCGGCCTCAGCACCGGCGCCTACGCACTCGCCCCGCTGAAACTGCCCGATTTCGTCCGGCCGGACGTGACGAGCTTTCTCTGGACGATTGCGCTGGCCCTCGTAATCGCCGTCGTCACCGTGGGGATCAAACGGGGCGGATTGGAGACCCTGCACGTCGTGACACGCAGGCCGCTACTGCTGCTGCCATTGGTCGGGCTGATCGTTGCGGGGCTGGCGATCGCCTTTCAGCAGACGACCGGCAAGCCCTTCCAAGAAGTGCTGTTCTCAGGCCAGGACGCACTCCCGGGGCTGGTGTCGGGCGCGGGGATGTGGTCGCTGTCGGCGCTCGCGCTGTTGATCGTCTTCAAGGGGCTTGCGTACAGCCTCTCGCTCGGCAGCTTCCGGGGTGGCCCGACGTTTCCGGCGCTGTTCCTCGGAGTCGCGGCGGGCCTGATGGCCGGGCAGCTGCCGGGGTTCTCGATCACGCCGGCTGTCGCGGTGGGCATGGCCGCCGCCACCGTGGCCGTATTGAGGCTTCCGTTATCGGCGGTGGTGATAGCGACGTTGCTCACGCTCAAAGCGGGCCCAGGGGCCGAGCCGCTCATCATCGTTGGAGTGGTGATCGCGTACCTGGTGACGATGCTGCTTTCCGGACCGCCGACCACGGCGCCGGCACCGGTTGCAGAGCGGCGGACGGGCCTCGAACCCGCGACCTCGAGCTTGGGAAGCTCGCGCTCTACCAACTGAGCTACCACCGCGCTGCGGCATATCTTAGGCGCCCCGGCCATACTTGGCGTTGATCGTGAAGCGCCACCTCGTCCCCATCCTGGCCTCGCTCGCGGGCGCCGCGCTGCTGGCGCTGCTGATCTACGGGGTGACCCATCAGGCGGCCAGCCGCACCCTCGATGAGGCCGTAGCAGAGGGGCAGCATCCGCCCGCGCCCAGCGCTAGCACCTCGCTGCCGGTGCTCACCGGGGGTGGGCACAGCTCCCTCGCGGCCTACCGCGGCAAGGTTGTGGTGCTCAACTTCTGGGCCTCCTGGTGCGACCCCTGCCAGGCCGAGGCTCCCATGCTGGAGCACGCCCAGCGCCAACTGCAGAGCCACGGAGGGACGGTGCTGGGGGTGACCTACCTCGACGCCTCTCCCGACTCGCTCTCCTTCGTGCACCGCTACGGTCTCACATACCCAAGCCTGCGCGACACCACGGGGGACTTCGCGCACTCCTACGGCACCGATCAGCTGCCCGAGAGCTTCGTCATCGACCGCAAGGGACGCGTTGTGGCGGTGCGCCGCGGTGCGGTCAGCCCCGCGTTCCTGCAGAATGCGGTGAAGCTGGCACAAGGCACATGAGACTCCGTCGGTGGAAGCTGCTGAGAGTGCCGGCGATGCTCCTGGGAGCGCTGGCCCTCACGGGAGCGGCAGGGATCGTTCCCGCCACCGCGTCCGCGGGCCCCCCGCGCGCGAGTCTCCCGGCGATCGAAAGACAGGTGATGTGCGTCACCTGCAAGATCCCCCTCGAACGTCGCCCAGTCCCCCCAGTCAGACCGCGAGCGGGCCTTCATCCAGAGCCTCATCGATGAAGGCCAAAGCGAAGCGCAGATCAAGAGCGCGCTGGTAGCCCAGTATGGCCCCACGGTGCTCGCGCTGCCGAGCACTCACGGCTTCGATCTCGCCGCCTACCTAGTGCCGCTGCTCGTTCTCGCGGCGGTGCTCGGCCTGCTGGCGCTTCTGCTGCCCAGGTGGCGCCGCGACTCCAAGGCTCCACCGGCGGGCCCGCCGGTGGACGAGGAGGTTCTGAGCCCCGCCGATACCGCGCGCCTGGAGGCCGATCTGGCGCGCTACGACTGACGCCGAGCCAACCGCGACCCGCCGCGCCTGATTTCTCCACGCACCGGATCTGACCCGCCGAGCTTGGCGGGCGCGGGTCCCTACCACGCCAGTCCTTACATCTCGTTGGGTGCGCTCACGCCGAGCAGCTGCAGCGAGCTGGCGATGGCACGCTGCGTGGCGACGCACAGCGCGATGCGTGAGGATTCGAGCTCGGAGGGCTGCACATCGAGCACGTGACAGTCGCGGTAGAAGGCCGTGAACTCCTGCGCCAACTCCAGCGCGTAGGCGGCGATGCGATGCGGCGCGCGACGCCGCGCGGTCTCCTCGATCTCGCCGGGGTAGGCCAGCAGCCGCTTGATCAACCCCCGCTCGGAGGCGTGCAGGGCATCCCCGGCCTCTCCCCTCTCCGCGCCCAGCGCCGCCGCCACGCGCTCCGCACCCGCTTTCGCGAGCACCGAGGCGATCCGTGCGTGGGCGTACTGCACGTAGTAGACGGGGTTCTCAGCGGACTCCTCCCGCGCGAGGTCGAGATCGAGGTCGATCGTAGTGTCGTGCGAGCGCGAGAGCAGAAACCAGCGCGCCGCATCCACGCCGATCTCCGCAACGAGATCGTCGAGCGTGACGAACTCGCCGGCGCGCTTTGACATCTGCGCGCGCTCGCCCCTTCGCACGAGGTGCACGAGCTGCATGATCAGCATCTCCAGGTGCCCCGGATCGCCGCCGAGCGCCTCGTAGGCGGCCTTCATGCGCGCCATGTAGCCATGGTGGTCGGCGCCCCACACGTCGACCTGGCGCTCGAATCCGCGCTCGCGCTTGTCCTGGTGGTAGGCGATGTCCGAGGCGAAGTACGTGTGCTCGCCGCTGGAGCGCACCAGCACGCGGTCCTTGTCGTCGCCATAGGCGGTGGTGCGCAGCCACAGCGCTCCCTCGCTGCGGTAGGTGTGTCCCAGCTCCTCGAGCATCGAGAGGGTGTGCTCCACCGGGGAGGGATCCCCCTTGAAGAGCTCGCTCTCGTAGATCCAGTGGTCGAAGCCCTTTACGCCGAAGCCTTCGAGCGACGCGCGCGTCTGCCCCACCATCACCGCCACCGCCGCCCGCCCCAGCTCGGCGGGGTCCATCGAAGCAAGATCGATCGCGGCAGTGTCGATCACAGTGTCGATCGCAGCGGCGTCCGCTACCGCAGGGTCCGTCGCTGTGCCTTCGGCCAGAGTCGCCACAAGGATCTTCACGTAGTCGCCCTTGTAGCCGTCTTCGGGCACCTCTTCGTTCCGCGCGAGCGCCTGGATCGACTCGCCCAGCTTGCGCACCTGCGAGCCCGCGTCGTTGACGTAGAACTCGCGCGCGACCTCGTGTCCGTGGAAGCTCAGCACGCGCGCCAGCGCATCGCCATAGGCGGCGTTGCGGGCGTGGCCCACGTGCATCGGGCCGGTGGGGTTGGCCGAAACGAACTCCACGAGGACGCGTTCGGAAGCGCCGCCGCGCACCGCCCCCGACCCGAATGCCTCGCCCGCGTCCAGCACATCCCGCACAGCGCCCGCGAACCAGGCATCGGCGAGGAACAGGTTCAGGAAGCCCGGGCCGGCGACCTCGAAGCGATCGAGGCTCTCCCCCAGCTCGAGCGCCAGCTGCGCCCCCAGCCGCTCGGCGACCTCGCGCGGGGGGGTCGCGAGGCCCTTCGCGAGCAGCAGCGCCGCGTTGGTGGAGTAGTCCCCCAGCTCAGGGCGTGGCGGACGCTCCAGCGCGATCTCATGGCGATGTGCGACCTCCTCCCCGGCCAGGGCGGTGGCCGCGGCGAGGACCGCTGCGCGTATTCCTTCAATAGTGGTAGGGCTCACCGGCGAGGATCTTATGCGCCCGGTAGAGCTGCTCGAGCAGCACCACCCATGCGAGCTGGTGGGGCAGCGTCATCGGACCGAGCGAAAGCCGCGCATCCTCGCGCGGCAGCGGCGGCGCCCCGAAGGGCCCGCCGATCACGAAGGCGAGGCCGACACCGGCCTGGCGGCGCTCCTCCACGAAGGCACTGAAGGCGAGGCTGTCGTAAGCGCGCCCCTCGGCTGCCAGCAGCACCGTGAACGCCCCCGCGGGCACCCGCCGCGCCACCGCATCGCCGTCGCGCACCTGCACGAGCTCCAGGCGCGCATGACGGGAAAGGAGCTTCGCGTAGTGAGCCACTGCGGCGGCATACGGCGCGCGTAGGCGCGCCTCGCCGAGAACGGTCAGCTGCACCGTGTCGAGATGGCCGCCTGTGCGGCTTGGAGCCCGCTGGGGAGCGCCTGTCGGGATGTCAGTTGCACTTGGCGGGCACCGTGGTGGAGCGCACATTGAGGTGCCGGCCGCACACTGCCGGCACCGTCGGGGGCACAGGTTGCGATGCTCGCCCCGTGAACGATGACGACCAAGGCGCCGAGCGCCACATAAACATCCATCTCTCCCCCGAGATCATGGGGGGCGTGTACGCGAACTTCGCGAACGTGAGCCACTCCGACTACGAGTTCACCGTCACCTTTGCGCGAGTCGACCACGAGGTCGAGTCCGACGAGGTGCCGGGCGTCGTGGTCTCGCGCGTGAACATCTCCCCGCGCTTCATGCGCGAGCTGATCGACGCGATGGAGGACAACTACTCCAAGTGGCGCACCCGCGAGGGGATCAAGAACCTCCCCGAGTATGGGGGCAGCGAAACGGGGGGTGGCGAGCAGGGCTAGGGCTCCTCTCGATGGGCGCGGTGTCCATCGAGACGCCCTCTGAGGGCCCCTTCCCGCTCGGGAAACTCAACTCTGGGCCGGTGCGCCGGCCCAGAGCCGACCTGAAAGCAGGAGCCAGACGATGAAGGTCGCGGTGATCTCGGACATCCACGCCAACAGGCACGCATTCGAAGCGGTGCTGGAGGACATCGCCGCCAGCGAGGCGACCGAGGTGTGGTGCCTGGGCGACCTCGTCGGCTACGGAGCGGAGCCCGATGCCTGCGTGGAGCTCGCACGCAGGCACACCGCCGTGTGCCTCTCGGGCAACCACGATCTCGGCGTGATCGGCAAGGTTCCCCTGGGCGAGTTCTCGCGCGGGGCGAGCCTCGCCGCACAGTGGACGCAGGAGGTGATGAAGGCGGAGAACATCGCCTTCCTCGCCAGTCTGGCGCCCAAGGGTCAGGAGGGGCAGGTGGGGCTCTACCACGCAAGCCCCCGCGATCCAGTGTGGGAGTACGTGCTCTCAACGCTCCTCGCGGAGCTGTGCCTCGACACTCAGAGCCAGCGCGTGAGCCTCATCGGCCACTCCCACGTGGCCCTCTCCTTCGCGCGCGGCGAGGGCGAGCCCACGACCGGCGAGCCGCGCCGCGAGGGCGAGTCGCTCGATCTCGCGCACGGCGAATGGCTGCTCAATCCCGGCTCGGTGGGCCAGCCCCGGGACGGCGATGCGCGCGCGGCATGGCTGCTGCTCGATGTCGAGAGCTGGAGCGCGACCTACAGGCGCACCCCCTATGACATCGCGGGCGCCGCGAGCGCGATCCGCGCTGCACGACTTCCGGCATCGCTCGCCGAGCGCCTGGAGTACGGTCAATGACGATGCGCTACCCGCTCCGCCCACCGCTTGCGATCCTCCTCGGCGTCGCCGCACTCGCTGTGTCGGCCTGCGGCAACTCGACCGCAGGTCTGATCCCCGCCGAAAACGCCGGCCCGCTGAAGAACGACTTCGAAGCGGTAGCACAGGCGGCGCTCGCCGGCGACGGGAGCTGCGCTGCCACAGACGAAGCGCTGGCCAAGACCGAACAGGATTTCGCGGCGCTACCCTCGAGCGTCAACACAGGACTTCGCAAGACCCTCCAGGTGGGCATCGCGAACCTGTCCTCGCGCGCGCGGGCTGCATGTGCACAGCCGCTTGCCTCGACCACCACCACCGGCGTGCCGAGCACAACCACCACGAGCAGCTCCACCACGACGACCACGAGCACCCCCACCAGCACGAGCAGCACCCAGACGAGCTCCACGACGACCATCACCCCTCCCACCGCCACGACAACCCCCGGGGTTGGCGGCGGCACCCAGGCGCCCCCCGGCGAAAGTAACTCGCAGGGAAACGGTCAGGGCAACGGAAATGGCAACGGCAACGGACAGAGCGGCCCCGGCGGCGCGGGCGAAAACGGAGCCGGCCTGGGCGGCGCGGGAGCGGGCGGAGCGGGAGCCGGCCAGTGAGCGAGCCCGAGATCGAGATCGCCGGGCGCTACCGCCTGCAGGGGCGGCTCGGGTTCGGGGGGATGTCCACCGTGCACCTAGCCCTCGATCTGCGCCTGGAGCGCCAGGTGGCGGTGAAGCTGCTCGCCGAGCACCTCGCCGAGGACCCCACCTTCGTCTCGCGCTTTCAGCGCGAGGCTCAGGCGGCGGCCCGCCTCGTGCACCCCAACATCGTGCAGGTCTTCGATTCGGGGCTCGACGAGCGCACGGGACAGCACTTCATCGTGATGGAGTACATCGAGGGGCAGTCCTGCGCGGAGATCCTCCGCGACGACGGCTGGGTCGAGGTCGAGGAGGCCGTGGCGATCATCGAGCAGGCGTGCGAGGGCCTGCACTATGCGCACCGCCACGGCGTGGTGCACCGCGACGTCAAGCCCGGCAACCTGCTGCGCTCGCGCGAGGGCGAGGTGAAGCTCGCGGACTTCGGCATCGCCAAGGCCACCGAGCAGTCCTCGATCACGCAGGTGGGCTCGGTGCTGGGCACCGCCGCATATCTCGCCCCCGAGCAGGCGCGCGGCGAGGAGGCCGGTCCGCGCGCGGACCTCTATGCGCTGGGCGTCGTCTCCTATCAGCTGATCGCCGGGCGCCTGCCCTACGAGGCCACCTCGCTGACCGAGCTCGCGCTCAAGCAGCAGCGCGAGGAGCCCGCCACGCTCGACACGCTCGTGGCCGCCGTGAGCCCCGAGCTCGGCGATTCGGTGGCGATCGCGCTGGCGCTCGATCCGCGCGAGCGCTACGCCACCGCGCGCGAGATGGGCCGCGCGATCGGCGACGCGATGCGCGGGATCCCACCGCAGGAGCCCGCCACGGGAGCGCGTGGAGCCCCCGCCACGGCGGCTACGAGCCTGCTCGCGACGACGACCCGCGGACACGAGCGCGAGTCCCCGCGCGGCGCCGTCGTGCCGCGCCAGCCGCGGCCGGGACCGCCGCGCGCCAAGCCCGCCGTGGCGGCCGCCCCCCAGCCCTCGCGCTCGGGACGCATCTGGGCCTGGCTGTTTGGCGTGCTCGTGCTTGTGGTGATCGTCGTGGCGGTGATCTTCGCCACCTCCCCCGCCTCGACGACGATCCGCATCCACAACGTCGTCCACAAAGACGTCAACCAGGCAGCGACCTCGCTGCAGGAATTGGTCGCCGAAAACACCAAGTAAGGCGAAAGGCCCGCTTGCGCGGGCCCCTCGGCCGAAACTACAGTCCTCTTACGGACCTGACGACTGTCACTCGTCATCAGACTAGCAGTCATAGCCGTCGCCTTACATCCGATGGCTCCGGCGCTCGGACTCGAACCGACAGCTGACGAGTGACAGTCGTCGATGTTGCCCTTACACCACACCGGATAGCCACAGTCAACGCTACTCACGGGTGGAGAGACTTCTCTGGATCGCGCCACGCAGCCGCCACCTCGGCCAGCCGACCCTCCAGGATCGCCCCTCGTAAATCAGCCATCAGGCGGGCGATGAAGGTGAGGTTGTGCAGGGTCAAGAGGCGCGCGCCCGTGAGCTCCTGAGCGCGCGCGAGGTAGGAGAGGTAGGCGCGCGAGAACCCCTGCGAACAGGCGGGGCAGGGGCAATCCTCCTGCAGCGGCTCGGGCGCTTCGCGCCAGCGGCCCTTCACGAGATCCACGCGCCAGCGGTTGGCGGGGTCGGGTACGAGCGCGCAGCCGTGGCGCCCCAGACGCGTGGGCATCGCGCAATCGAAAGTGTCGATGCCCAATTCGACGCCGCGAATCAAGTCGTCGACCTCGCCGATGCCGAGGAGGTGCCGCGGACGGCTCTCGTGCTCGCCGCCGAGCTCCCGCACGGCCCACTCCACAACCTCGTACATCTGCGCCTTGGAGTCTCCAAGCGAGCCGCCGATCGCGATCCCCTCGCAGCCGCTGGCGGCGACCACGCGGGCGGAGGCGCGGCGCATGTCCTCGAAGACCCCGCCCTGCACGATCCCGTACACGAGCTGTCCGGGCGGGCCGTGCTCGGCGTGCCACTCCAGGCAACGCCCCAGCCAGCGGTGGGTGCGCTCGGTGGAGGCCTCTGTGTAGGAGCGCTCCACGTGAAATGGCGTGCACTCGTCGAACACGAGCGCGATATCGGAGCCCAGCGCCGCCTGGATCGCCATCGAGCGCTCGGGCGAGAGCCGGCGCACACGACCGTCGACATATGAGCGGAAGCTCACTCCATCCTCTTCGATCGCGATGATCGCGCCGCTGCGCCCCGCGGAGTCCTGGGCAGAGTCGGAACGTCCCTTGATCTCATCGGCGACGGTGCCGTGGCCCATCGAGAAGACCTGAAAGCCGCCCGAATCGGTGATGATCGGACCGGACCAGCCCATGAAGCGGTGCAGGCCGCCCATTCGCTCGATCAAATCCTCGCCGGGGCGCAGATGCAGGTGGAAGGTGTTGCCGAGCACCATCTCGTAGCCGAGCGCAGCGACCTCCGCGGGCAGCAGCCCCTTCACGGTGGCCTTGGTGGCGAGCGGCACGAAGGCGGGCGTGCGAATCGACCCGTGCGCGGTCTCCAGAACCCCCGCGCGCGCGAGCGAGGAGGCTTCACGTGCTTGGATGGTGAAGGCGCCGGCCACCGCGGCATCCTAGATGGCCGCCCGCAAACTCCCCCACCCCACAATGCTCGCCGCCCTCGTAAACGTCGAAGAACTCGTCCAGACCTTTGGCTATCCGCTGCTGTTCCTGGCCGTGGGCGCCGAGTCAAGCGGCGTGCCGATTCCGGGCGAGACGGCGCTGATCACCGCGGCGGTGCTCGCCAGCCAGGGCAAGCTGCAGATCGAGTTCGTGATCGCAGTCGCCGCGCTGGGGGCAATCGTGGGCGACAACATCGGCTATGTGATCGGCCGCCGCGGTGGGCGCTGGCTGCTCGAACGACCGGGTCGCTTTCACCAGCAGCGCCTGGATGCGCTGCGCAACGGGGAGGTCTTCTTCGAGCGTCACGGCCCCAAGGCGGTGTTCCTGGGGCGCTTCGTACTCGGGCTGCGCATCTGGGCGTCATGGCTCGCGGGCGCCACACACATGCACTGGCGCTCGTTCTTCCTCTGGAACGCCCTTGGCGGGATCTGCTGGGCGACGGGGATCGGCCTGCTCGCGTACTTCCTGGGTCACGCCGCAGGAAACGCGATCCAGACCTTTGGCCTCTTCGGGCTGGCAGCCGTGCTGGTGGCGGCGGGAAGCGGATTTGTCTTGCACCGACGCCACCGCGCCGCCGCGCGCGCCTCACAAACAGAATCTGACTAGCAGCCGCAGCAAGGCGCGATGCGATCCCACATCTCCGCGAGCGCCCCCAGCTCGGGCTCGGAGAAGCGCGAGAGGAACTGTTCGCGCACAACCGCCAGATGCGTGCCGCGCGCTTCGCCAAGGCGCTGCACACCCTGCTCGGTGAGGCACGCGTAGGCGCCGCGCGCGTCGTGTTCGCAGGTGCAGCGGCTCAGCAGGCCATCCCGTTCCAGGCGGTCCACCAGACGCGTGAGGCCGCTGCGCGAGAGCTGCGCGTGTTCGGCCAGATCGCACATCCGCATCCGTCCATCGGGCGCGCCTTCGAGGTGGTGGAGGACCTCGTAGGAGCTGAGCGGCAGCCCATGCGCCTGTTCCAGTTCGGCGTCCAGGCGCTTCGCAAGCGAAGCATGCGCACGCATCAGTCCGCGCAGGGCCCGCAGCTCGCCCTCGCTGAGGGTCTGCTCGGCGCCAACGACGCCCGTCCCGTTCTGGAGCGGCGCCCCTGGGGGCGGCCCTCCTTTGGGAATCGTCCCGGTGGAAATCTTGACGGCGGTCGCGGTGGACATAGTTAGCCTTCCTCCTCAGCCGAACATAGCAGCGCGTCGCCTCAATTACGGGTCGCGCGCCACGCCCAGAGCATCGCCATCGGCTGCAGCGGCAGCCGCCCATACAGCGCCCAGCGAGGGATCTTGGCGAACTTCTCGGGGTTGCGCGCCATGTGCAGATTCGCGGGGAAAACCGCAGCCAGCAGGGCGATCAGACCAAGCCCGGCGACGCGGCGGGTGGGCTTCAGGAGCACCCCCACACCTCCCGCGAGCTCGGCCACGCCGCTGAGCTTCACGAGCGTGTCCGGGTCGCCCATGCCGGGAGGCACGATGCTGCGGTAGGGCTTGGGGATCACGAAATGAGCGATGCCGGCCTGGATGAAGAACAGCCCCAGCGCCTTGCGCGACCTGCTCATTTCCCGCTCTCCCCGAGGGGCCACTTCGTCCTGGTCGATCATGCGAACTCCTTCTTATCTTATTTGGAAATCAAAATCCAGATGGCCCGGCGCGGCGGCCCGGCAGCCGTCTGCGCCGGGTGGGTGGGCTATCTGGCGGCAAGCAGCGAGCCACCGGTCATCTGCACGGGCCGCTCGACCCCGAGGCACTCGAGCACAGTGGGCGCCACGTCGGCGAGGATGCCGCCCTGCTCGCGCAATGCCACGCCCGGGACGGTCACGATCAGCGGCACTGGGTTCAGCGAGTGGGCGGTGTTGGGCGAGCCGTCGGGCTCGAGCATGTGATCGGCGTTGCCGTGATCGGCCGTCACCACGCACGCCCCCCCGCTCTCATGGACGGCCGCGACGACTTCGCCGAGGCATGCGTCGACCGTCTCGATCGCGCTCACCGCCGCTCCAATCACGCCCGTGTGCCCCACCATGTCGGCGTTCGCGAAGTTGATGATGCCGAAGCGATATCCGTCATCCCCACCCGCCCCGTCCTCGCGCCAGGCGCTCGTGAACGCCCGCGCCGCCTCCTCGGCGCTCATCTGGGGCTTGTGGTCGTAGGTGGGCACATCGCGCGGCGAGGCCACGAGCTCGCGCCGCTCGCCCGCGTAAGCGGACTCCTCGCCGCCGTTGAAGAAGTACGTCACGTGGGGATACTTCTCGGTCTCCGCCACGTGCAGCTGGCGCATCCCTTGCGCGGCAAGCACGCCCGAGAGGGTCGCCTTGGGCCGCTCGGGGGGAAACGCCACCGGATAGCGCCAGCCCTCGCGGTACTCGGTCATGCACGTGTAGCGCCTCACCAGCCCGGCGCCGCCGCGATCCACCTCGGTGCAGTCCGCGTCGGCGAGTGCGCGTGTGAGCTGGCGCATCCGATCGGGGCGGAAGTTGAACGCCACCACCGAGTCCTCCGCGCCGATCGTGGCCTCAGCGCCGACAGTCGTGGCGACGACGAACTCGTCGGTCTCATCCCGCTCGTAGGCCGTACGCACCGCCGCGGAGCCGCTGTCGGCATGGTGGGGCGCGTGGCCGTGCACGAGCATCTCGTATGCCTGCTGGATGCGATCCCAACGTGAGTCGCGGTCCATCGCGTAGTAGCGCCCGATCACGCTGCCCACACGCCCGTTCCCTGCTGCCGCGAGCCACTCTTCGACCGTCTCCAGGTAGGCGGCTCCCGCGTGGGGGAGCGTGTCGCGCCCATCGGTGAAGGCGTGCAGCACGAGATCCTCCACGCCCATGCGCCCCGCCATCGCGATCAGCGCGCGCAGGTGCGCCCAGCCGGAGTGCACCCCCCCGTCGGATACGAGCCCCAGCAGGTGCACCCTGCGTGAGCCGGTAAAGGCCGCGCGCAGCACCTCGTTCTGAACGAGCGAGCCATCGCTGACGGCATCGTCGATGCGCGTCAGATCCTGGCGCACCACCGCGCCCGCGCCGAGGTTGAGGTGGCCCACCTCGGAGTTGCCCATCTGGCCCTCGGGGAGCCCCACGGCGCGTCCACAGGCTGTGAGCTGGGTGTGGGGGTAGGTGTCCCACAGCGCATCGAACACAGGCGTGTGCGCAAGCGAGACGGCGTTGCCGGGGCCGGCGGGCGCGAGCCCCCAGCCGTCGAGCACCACCAGGCACACCGCGGGCACCGGCAGCGCGCGGGGGCCGGGGGCCAGCGTCACGCCACGACCTCCGCACCCGCGAGCGCACTTCGCGACCGCCAGAGGACATCAGCGATCGGCGGGCACTCGCCGGGGCCCGCTGACAGCCCGTCGCTCATGGGGTGGCAGCCGCGACGATCGCCGCGAAGGAGTCGGCATCGAGCGAGGCGCCGCCCACCAGCGCCCCATCGACATCGGGGAGCGCCAGCAGCTCGGCGGCGTTCTCGGGCTTCACCGAGCCGCCGTAGAGGATCCGCACTCGCTCGGCCGCGGCGGCGCTGCGATCGCCCACGAGCGCCCTGATGAACGCGATCGCCTCCTGTGCCTGCTCGGGCGTCGCGACCCTGCCGGTGCCGATCGCCCAGATCGGCTCGTATGCGATCACGACATCGGCGAGGCGATCCTCGGGAACGCCCGCGAGGTCATCCCACACCTGCTGGCGCAGCTTGCGATCGGTGTCGTCGTTGTCGCGCTCGGACTCGCTCTCCCCCACGCACAGGATCGGCTGCAGGCCGGCCTGCAGCGCCGCGGGCACCTTCAGCGCGAGCGCCTTGTCGGTCTCGCCGAAGAACTGGCGGCGCTCGGAGTGGCCGAGCACGACGCCGCGCACGTCCAGCTCGCTGAGCATCGGCGGCGAGACCTCGCCGGTGAAGGCGCCCTCGGCCTCGTGGTGCATGTTCTGCGCGTAGATCTCCACGCGCGAGCCGCGCGCACTGTCGACCATCGCGCGCAGGTCGGTGAAGGGCACGCAGATCCCCACCTCCACGCCGCTCACGCTCGCCACGCGAGGGAGCAGCGCCTGGATGTACTCCTCGGCCTGCGACTCGGTCTTGTACATCTTCCAGTTGCCTGCGATGAAGGGGGTGCGGGCCATCACACGCCCTCCTGCCCGCTCGTGTGCAGCGAAGCGTCGGCCATCGCGCGCGGCGCAATGTCGGCCATCACAGGACCCCCGCGCCGTTCAGGGCCTGCACGCCGGGGAGCATCTTGCCCTCCACGAGCTCCAATGTGGCGCCCCCGCCGGTGGAGAGGTGGTCCACCTCGTCCTCCAGCCCGAACTGCGCGAGCGCGGCGGCCGAATCGCCGCCACCGACGACCGTCAGGCCGGGTGCCTTGGCAACCGCCTGCGCCACCGCGAGCGTGCCCGCGGCGAAGGGCGGGTACTCGAAGGCGCCCATCGGGCCATTCCAGAAGACGGTGCCCGCCTGCGCAATACCGGCGCCGTAGCGGGCGGCGGTGGCGGGGCCGATGTCGAGACCCATCCAGCCGGCGGGCACCTCAACGCCGTCCAGCCGGCGGGGCGTGGCGTCATCTGCGAGTCGCTCGGCGATGACAAGGTCGCTGGGCAGCTCCAGCGTGGCTTGGCCTGGGTGACCCGCTTCGTCGAGCACGCGTCGGGCGTGCTCGACATCCTCCCCCTCACACAGCGAGGCTCCCACCTCGTGGCCCTGGGCGCAGAGGAACGGAAAGCACATCGCGCCGCCGATTATCACCGTGTCGGCCACCTCCAGGAAGCGGTCGATGACGGCGATCTTGTCGGCCACCTTGGCGCCGCCGACGATCGCCACGAGGGGACGGGTGGGGTGCTCGAGGATCTTCCCCAGCGTCCTCACCTCCTTTTCCAGCAGCCGTCCCGCGGCGCAGGGCAGCAGGTGCGCGACACCCTCGGTGCTCGCGTGTGCGCGGTGGGCGGCGCCGAAGGCATCGTTCACATAGAGATCGGCCAGCTCCGCCAGCCCGCGTGCCAGCTCGGGGTCGTTGTCGGTCTCGCCGGGCTCGAAGCGCACGTTCTCGAGCACGAGAATCTCGCCGTCGGCCAGCACCTCCGAGAGCGCCCGCGCCTCCTCGCCCACGACGCTGGGGGCCAGCGTGACCGTGGCATCGATCAGCAGCTCGCGCAGGCGCTCCACCACCGGAGCCAGCGAGAGCTCCGCCACCACCTTGCCGTGAGGGCGCCCCAGATGGGAGACCAGCACGAGCCGCGCACCGCGTGAGCGCAGCTCCTCGATCGTGGGGAGCGCCGCGCGGATGCGCGTGTCGTCGGCCACCTCCGGCCCCGCGGGGCCGTCCTTCAGGGGGACGTTGAAGTCGACCCGCACGAGCACCCTCTGACCTTGCACATCCATGTGCTCCAGGCTCCTCATCGGCTCACAGCACCACTTGCACGAGGTCCACGAGCCGGTTGGAGTAACCCCACTCGTTGTCGTACCACGCGACGACCTTCAGCATCGTCCCATCCATCACCGCGGTGAGCTGCGAGTCGACGATCGAGGAGAAGGGCGACTTGACGATGTCGCTGGAGACGATCGGATCTTCGGTGTAGGCCATGATGCCGTGCAGCGGGCCGCTCTCCGTGGCGGCCTTCAGCGCACCGTTGACCTCCTCGACGGTGGTCTCGCGCTTGCACTCCACGGTGAGATCGACGACCGAGCCGGTGGGCACGGGGGCGCGTACCGCGAAGCCGTGCAGCTTGCCCTTGAGCTCAGGGATCACCGAGCCGATCGCCTTCGCGGCTCCGGTGGAGGCGGGGATCAGGTTGATCGCGGCGGCGCGCGCGCGGCGGAGGTCCTTATGGGGGAGGTCCTGCAGGCGCTGATCGGCGGTGTAGGCGTGGATCGTGGTCATCAGGCCGTGCTTGATGCCGATCGTGTCGGTGAGCACCTTGGCGACCGGCGCGAGACAGTTGGTGGTGCAGGAGGCGTTGGAGATCACATCGTGCTTGGTCTTGTCGTAGGCCTCGGCGAAGTTCACGCCGAGCACCACCGTCACGTCGGGGTCGCTCGCGGGGGCGGAGACGATCACCTTCTTGGCGCCGCCCGTGAGGTGCTTGGCGGCGTGCTCGCGGTCGGTGAAGAGGCCGGTGGACTCGATCACCACGTCCACCCCCAGCTCGCCCCACGGCAGCGCGCCGGGGTCACGCTCGGCGAGCACCTTCAGGTCGTTGCCGTCGACGCGCAGCCCCTCCTCGGTCTGCTCCACGCTGCCGCGGTAGGGCCCGAGGATCGAGTCGTACTTGAGCAGGTGCGCCAGCGTCTTTGCGTCGGTGAGGTCGTTGACCGCGACCCACTCGATGTCGGCGCCCAGCTCCCGGGCAGCCCGGTAGACGTTTCGGCCGATCCGGCCGAAGCCGTTGATTGCAACGCGTACCGCCATACAAGCCTCCTGAGGCGAAGATGAACGAGGCCGGAAGGGCAGGACTCCCCTGGTCCGGCGAACGGGTGCGAAGGCTATCAGCGGGCCTGCGCAGGGCCCGCCCGGATCACACCTGCGACACGGCCGATCGATCCACCAAGGCCCACTGGAGCGGGGCCGCTCGAGGTCAGTGGCGCTTGTCGATGTCGCGGTGCTCGATCGCCACCGCCAGGGCGTCCCAGTCACCGTAACGGGCCGCCAGGTGCTCGACGATCGCCACCGAACGGTGGTGGCCCCCGGTGCAGCCGATCGCGACGACCAGGTGCGCCTTGCCCTCGGCGACATACTGGGGCAGGAGGAAGTCCAGCAGCGAGTGCAGGCGGTCGTAGAACTCCCGCAGGCGCCCGTCGCGCCCGATGTACTCGACGATGCGCATGTCGCGACCGGTGAGCTCGCGCAGCTCGGGCTCGTAGTGGGGATTGGGCAGGAAGCGGACATCGAACGCGAGATCCTCCTCGCGCGGGGGGCCGTGCTTGAAGCCGAAGCTCATGAACGTCACCGCCAGGCGCGTCGCCTGCTGGCGCGGCAAGAGCTCGTCGGCGATCTTGCCGCGCAGCGTCGCCGCGGACATGCCGGTGGTGTCGATCACCATGTCGGCGCGCCTGCGCAGCGGCGCGAGCAGCTCGCGCTCGGCGCTCACCCCCGCCGTGACGCTCCCATCGGGCGCGAGCGGGTGGCGGCGGCGGGTCTCCTTGTAGCGCGTGGTGAGCGTCTGTTCGGCAGCCTCGAGGAAGAGCACGTGGTGGGTGAGCCCGAGCGCGTCGAGTTCCTCCACGACGGCTTGCAGCGCCTCGAAGTAGACCCCCCCGCGCACGTCCGAGACGACCGCGGCGCGTTCGACCTTCGAGCCCTTGTGCATGAACAGCTCCACCAGCGAGCGGATCATCTCCGGGGGGAGGTTGTCCACGCAGAAGTAGCCCGCGTCCTCGAAGACGTTCATCGCGGTCGACTTGCCCGCGCCCGAGAAGCCGGTGATGATCACGAGGTCCTGCAGCCGCGACTGCGGGCCGGACTTGCCCTGCGCGGACCCTCCCGGCTTGCCCTGCAGAGACAACAGCGGACGCCGGGGCTTGATCACACTCACGCCTTGATTGTGCCGCGCTTCGCGGACATCGGCGCTACCCGGCGCGGTGGAGGCTCGCGTGTAGCTCCCGCGCTACCTTCGCGGGGAGGCCTGGCACCGCCTGCAGTTCCTCACTCGTCGCTCCCACCACCGCCTCGGGCGAACCGAAGTGGGCCAGCAGAGCGCGCTTGCGCGCAGGGCCGACGCCGGGGAGATCGTCCAGCAGCGAGGTGGTCATCGCGCGGTCGCGGCGCGTGCGGTGGTGGGTGATGGCGAAGCGGTGCGCCTCGTCGCGCACGCGCTGCAAGAGCTGCAGCTCGGGCGTTGAGTGATCGAGCACGAGCGGCGCGGCGCGGCCGGGGAAGAACACCTCCTCGATGCGCTTGGCGAGCGAAATCACGGCGACGCCGCGCTCGCGAAAGCCCTTCAGCGGCCCCAGGCCGGCCGCGAGCTGGCCGCGGCCGCCGTCGATCACGACGACGTTGGGGAGCGCGGCGAAGCTCGCGTCGTACTCGGGGTCGTGCGGGGAGAGGTCGGCCTGGCGCTCCCAGCGCGCGAAGCGCCTGCCCAGGACCTCGGCCATCGAGGCGAAGTCGTCGGGGCCATCGACTGTGCGGATCTTGAAGCGGCGGTAGTCCGACTTCTTCGGCGCGCCACCCTCGAAGACGACCATCGCGGCGACGGTGTGCGTGCCGCCGAGGTTGGAGATGTCAAAGCACTCGATCCGCACCGGCAGCGCGTCGAGGCCGAGCGCCTGCTGGAGGCCTTCCAGCGCGTCCACGCGGCTCTGGCGGCGGCGCTCCTCGCGCAGACGCTCCTGGTCGAGCGCGAGCAGCGCGTTGCGCTCGGCGAGCTCGAGGATGCGGCGCTTGTCGCCGCGCTCGGCCGCGCGCAGCTCCACTCTCCCCCCGCGCCTGGCGCTGAGCGCGTCGGCGAGGGCGGAGCGCTCCACCAGCTCGCGCTGCACGACGATCTGCGGCGGGATCGACATGTGCCCCGCGTAGTACTGGAGCATGAACTCCTCCGCGACCTCCGCGAGGCCGCCCTCGGTCTCGTTTGAGAGATAGAAGGACTGGCGATCGGAGAGCACGCCGTCGCGCACCTGGAAGACCTGCGCGTTGGCCTCGCGCCCGTCGAGCGCCACGGCGACGGCGTCGAGCGTGCCCACCGACTCGTTGGCGACGCGCTGGCGCTGCATCAGCGAGTGCACCGCGCGCAGGCGGTTGCGCTCGAGCGTGGCCTGCTCGAACTCCTGCGCCGCGGAGGCCGCGCGCATCCGCGTCTCGAGGTCGCGCTCGATCGCCTTGAAGCGCCCGGAGAGGAAGTCGATCACCCCGTCGATGCTGTGGCGGTAGTCCTCCTTGGAGACGTATCCCACGCAGGGCGCCTCGCAGCGCTTGATGTAGTAGTCCAGGCACGGGCTGCCGCTGCGCCGCCCCGGCTCGGGGCCGGTGCAGGAGCGGAACATGAACACCTTCGTGAGCAGATCGAGCGTGTTGCGCACGCGTTTGGCGTTGGAGTAGGGCCCGAAGTACGCGCGCCCCGGACGGTGGCGCTCGCGTGTGAAATACACCCGCGGGAAGTCCTCATCGAGCGAAATCGCGATGAACGGATAGGACTTGTCGTCGCGCAGGCGGATGTTGAAGCGCGGGCGGTACTGCTTGATGAAGCTCTGCTCCGCGAGCAGCGCCTCGGTCTCGCTGTTGACGACCACGCACTCGATGTGCTCCACGCTCGCCACCATCTCGGCGTGGCCGGGACTGGAGGGTACGTTGGCCTTGGCGAAGTGCGAGGCGACGCGCTTGCGGATCGAGACGGCCTTGCCGACGTAGATGACGCGGTTCTTGGCATCGCGAAAGAGATAAACCCCGGGCTCGTCGGGCAGTCGGCGGCGCTGATCGGCGATGCTCGTGCGCCGCTGCTCGGCCGGGCTCGGCTGCTGCGCGGCGGCGCTCAATACGTGCGCGCGAAGCGATAGACGGCGATCAGCGTGTACACGACCATCCCCACAAGCACAAACCACACGAACTCGCCAAAGCCCGTGAGCCACATGCGGTCCTTCGCGGCAACCGTCACCACACCCACCCCAAGCGCCCCATACAGCAGCGCGCGGTGGCGATCACCGAGCCCATATAGGTCCACCCGGCGTTCGCGATACAGCCGCGCGGCCATATACGCCAGACCCGCGGTGAACGCCACCGAGAGGACCGCCGCAAACGTGTTCGCCACCCGCCCGCCGGAGGGCAGGAAGTACACGGCAGCCGCGATCGCCAGCACGATCGCGACGTTTAGCACTGTCTTGTAGCGGTCGACCACGAATCTCAGTCTAGATACCCGCGGAGAACCGATCGCCACGAGCGTGGAGACATCACGCCGTCATGCCGCGAGTGCCGCCTGCAGCGCACTTGCCGCCAGGTGTGCCGGCGGCCACGTCAGCTGAAGCTCTCCGTCACGGGCAAGGGTTCCCCGCACGCCCATCAGCTCCAAACCGACGACGGCACCCCGCTGGTCGTATTCGACGGTGTGGCCCTCGGGGGTCTCCAGTGCCCTCGCAGGCGGGTCACCGGGCTCCCCCACGTGCAGATAGAGCACGTCCCCACGCTCGTCATAGTCGTGGTAGTCGAACTCGATTCCGGCGATAGCGATCATCATGGCGTCGTCCCGCTGGGATCGTTGTCCTGCACAGCGACCGTCACGACCCAGGCGGGTTCCTCGCCGTAGTCTACGACGACCCGCAGCCAGCGACCGGGCCCGATGTGCCGACGGTAAAAGCGCTCCCGTCCAGGAATCGGGTCCACGCATTGAAGGTCGGGACGAGCGATGGCTCCCATGATCACATCGATGTGATCGAGCAGCCAGGGACGGCGGCGAGCAAGATGGAGGTGGGAGCCTGCATCGAACACCACCAGACGCCCATCGGGATCGACAGTCTGTGGGAACTCTGTGGACACCCGAGGGACGGTACGCGGCGTCGCGGATGCTTTCGCGACCGCTCAGCGTGGGGTGCTCTGTATGCGTACGGCTTCCTCGACGCGTTGGCCTTTGGGGGTGAGTGTCCAAGCGTTGGGGGCTCCCTTGGCGGGCCCGGCGCCCTGGTTGTGGATCAGGCCGAGGTGCTCCAGGCGGGTCAGGAGCTTTGAGACCTGGCCCTGGTCCTGGATACCCGCGCTGGTCGCGATCTCACGGTTTGACGCGCCGGGACCGGAGGCGATCGCGATCAGGACTCGCACCGTGCGGTAGGTAATGCGCATCTCCAGGCCCTCGAGCGGGTCACCGTAATGACGCGCAGGATTGGGTTTAAGAGAGGGGGCCGGTCTGTGCAGCTCCTTCTGTGCTGCCGCACCCCCCTGATACGGCAAGACGATCGCGCTTATGAGGGAGCCCAGGAGGTCTGTGAGGGGCTCGGGACCGCCCATCACCAGACGGCGGTGGATGACCGCCAGGACGGCGCCGACCGCGCCCTCCGCCGCCAGCGGCGGCGGATCCGGGGCTCTGGCGGGGCGTTCCTCATGCCCCTCGTCGACGACCTTCACGAGGAGGTCGACGATCTCGCCTCTGCGCTCCAGCGCCTTGGGGCCCGCGGCGAGGGCCTCCACGACACAGAACCGTGCGAGGGCGGGCTCTTCATCGAAGAACACCAACAGCGCCAGCAGGCCCGCCCGGATCCGCTCACGCCACCTGACCTCCCCGTGGTAGGCCTCCAGCACGGAATCGGAGGCTCTGGCGATGATCTCGTCGAACGTCGCCAGAAAACAATCCTCCCTGTCCTCGAACAGGTCATAGAACGTCCTGCGCGAGACCCCCGCGCGGGACACGATGTGCGCGACGCTCGCCGCACCCGCCCCGCGTTCCGCCGCAACCTCGGCCATCGCCATCAAGATCCGCACCCGCTGGATCTCACCCACATGCTCCCGCGGCAACCCATCCACCGCGGGACGCGCGGGCTCACCGCGCGCCCTTTGGGGACGCGCCCCGGGCTTCCCATTGCGCGATGCCACGAGAACAGCCACCCCTACCCCTTCTTTCCTGTCTTCTTCTTGGCCTTGCGCTTCGCCTTGGCGTGCTTGGGCTTCTTCTTTGCCTTCGCGCACCCAGTGACCGCGATCTTCGTGGTCTGCTTGACCACCGCGCCGTTCTGCCCGGTGAGCGTCGTGGGCATCGTGAGGCTCGTACCACACAGGTTCCCCTTCGCCTTCGCCGGAAGGACCGCGGTGAGCCCGGAATGCGGGCCCTCGGGGAGCTTCAGCTCGAAGCTCGAGATCGGGACATCAGGCACCGACGCGAACGCACTGCTCGTGACACCGTGCTTGATATCGATACTCCCCACGAGGTCGAGCGCGACGCCTTCGTCCTGCAACACCACCACGAGATCGGGGAACGCCGCACCACCATGCGAGACGAGATACGCCGGGCCCGTCGCAGGTGCCGCGAGAACCGGCGTCGTCGCAGTCGCAACCCCGATATTCGACCCCGCGGGGCACGACGCGGGATTCGCATTGAACGTCGCAGCGGGACACGCCTGCTGGATCGTCGTCAGCCGCGAAGGCAGTTGCTTCGGGAGACTCACCGCGACCTTGTGGATGTTCGCCTGCACGCCCTTGGGGTAGCCGACCTTCACGTCGAGGCTTGCACCCTGCTTCTTACTCGTGTTCGCCTGCGTGCTCACCGTGAACGACGGCTTGAACGCAAGGCCCTGACAGTTCGCCGCCTGAAAACGAGAGTAGACGTTCGCCGTCGCGCCCTGTGTGCTCGTCAGCGAGCCCGCGACTGACAACGGTTCGCAGCTGGTGGGGTTGAACGTGAACCCAGCCCGGTCGACCGTCACGTTCACCGTCCGGACATCCAACGGCACTCCCTGCAGAACCGTCGGCAACGGATCGCTTACGACAGTGATCTGCGCCGTATGTGGATCCACGCTGATCGCCGCGCGGACCACCACGTTCCCAAGGTTGAACGGGCCGGCAACCGCCGGCACGACAACCGACAACCCAAAGGGGGCGCCCTTATACGGGCCCGTAAGGAACACCTGGCCGCCCTGCACGTAGAACGGGTTGGGGCCAGAGCCGGCGGCAACCGTGGTATGCCCGATCAGGCTGCCCTGCCCGCACGTCCCCTGGGACGCCTGCGGTTCCGGGCACCGTTCAACGCCCCTGAGGATGCCCAACAACCCGGGCGGCATCGTGAGCGACACCCCACTCAGATTCTGGTCCTGATCGCCACGCGAGAACGTCGCGGTGAACGGGCTGAACCCACCCGCCTGGTTATTCGTCGTACCCGCATTGAACGCCGGGCTGAACCCACCACCACAACCAGAGTCGATCTGGAAGCTGTCCGAACTGGTCGCGGGCGGCCCCGAATCGGGCGCCGACCACGGCGTGAGCACCGTATTCGTCGTGTACGTCCCACACCCCGCAGGTGTCGTCAGCGGCGCCCGGGGACCACCGAAGAAGTGCAGCCTCAGGTCGCTGAACGGAAGCTGCGGTGCTTCATCGAACGTCGCGACCAACCGGCCCGACACCGGATCCAAATCAATACGCCCAGGGATCTTGACCAACAACCCCGTCGTCGGATCGGCGATCACGATATAACCCGCAAGCAGCGTGTGGAACGGGTTTTCGCCCTGTGCCGCCAAATACACCGAACCCTGCAGGACCCCAGCCAACGCCGGAGTTTCGATTTCCACGCTCGCGATCTTCGACGCATCCGGACACGACGGCCGAACCGCGTTCGGTTCACCGGACGCCGACATCCCGACCTGCGTCAGCGAACACGACGCAAGACCATCCGCGCCCGACGGGTTCACCACCAGACCCGCGGGAAACGTCACGACCGCCTTACGCAATGGTGGCGTCGCCAACGCGTTGGGGTCCTCGCTCTGCGGGATCTTCACCTCGACGTTCAACCCCGTCGGAGTCGCGGCCGCAGTTGTTTCCGGCTGCGCGGTGACCGAGCCAGCGAACTGGAGCAGGTCACAACCTGTCACCGCCGGAGATTCCGAGGCTGCCGACGCCCAGTTGGAATCGCTGAAATCGGGGGTCCCGTCCGAGTTGAAACGACCCGGGGTCTGCCAGGAGTCCATATGAATCGCGGTGCCGAGGGGTCCGTCTGAGCAGTTGCTGGGGTTCGTGAACTGCGCGATGGGGGTATTGCCGCTGCCATCCCGCGCCGCGGGATTCCCGTACAGGGTCACCACGATGCTGGTCAACGTAACCTGCGGAATTTCAGGGCTGGTTGCGCGCAGCACGTAACCGGCGGGGGTCGGCACGACGCTCACGTAGAGGACGTGGGAGACCTTCAGCGCGTCGATGTAGCCGAACTCCGCCGCTACGCCGTGCTCGGGCTCGACGTTGAAGAGCGGACCGTTCACTTCGGTCTGGCTGTAGCCATTGGTCTTGATGTGACCGACCTCGGTATCCGCTGGACAGCTCCCCGGTCCGGATATCTGCGCGAACGTGCACTTCGGCGTCGCCAGCGCGCTGCCGACAAAACCCACCGGCAAATCCACGGCGACATCCCTTACATCATGGATGCTGGTCTGCTGGTAGAGCCCTTCGGGACTGAACCTGAACTCGTTGTTGAGATCGATCCACTGCGTGAACTCATACGGATGAGAACCGGCTTGCGTGGCAGGCGCCCCATCGACCCCAGCGATGAATGAGCTGAACGCGCCCACACCGAACGGCGACGCCGGTGAGCCGTTGGTGTTGCGTATGCTCGTCGAGGCTTCTCCGGCGCCGCCACCGGACACGCTCGCCACGTTGGTCAGACTGCTCGCGGCACCCGGTTCAACCGTCACGTACACGAACATCTTGAGCGTTTCATCAGGCGCCAACGCCTCCGGAAATTCACAACGTGCCGCTGCGGTGCTGCAATAACTTTTGCCGAAGTTTGTTTCCGCTCCGGACCAGAAGAGCTTGATTTCCTGCACCTTCAGACCTGCCGGCAGGGCATCCGCGATCGTGACGGTACCGCCGTCCGTCGGCCAGCTGCCCGCGTTTGTCACCGTCACTTCGTACGTGTCGCAGATGGGACCACCGATGCTGCCCTTGGCCGATTCGCCACTTTCGCAGCGGGCGGTGTCACCTGCGGAGAAGTTGCTCGGCGTTGCAACGGAGTCGATTCTCCAACTTGGGGCGGGCACCGCGGCGAACGCCTGCCCAGCATTGCAGACGGACGCGACAAGTACGACGGCCACGGCGATCGCTCGATGAGCGGCGGTCGCGGATGGGAGACCGGGAACTCTCAGACGCATTTTACCTGCCCCTCCGTGTAGAACGAACCGACCTTTTGGCCTTCCGATGCTTCCCAGCGATCTTCCGCTTCCGCTTCTTCTTCGCCTTCTGGGATTTGGTCTTCCTCTTCGCCTTCACAGCAGGCTTCACATCAGCCGCGAAGTTCCCCACACCGGAGAACACCGTGCTCACGGGCGCCGCGAGCGGGGGTGGCGCAGCCGGCACCCCGCGACACCCTTCACCCAGGCAGGGTGCCGGCGGCGGCGTAGACGACGGTATACACGGATCGCCCACGGTGCAGATCCTTGCGTCGTAGTAATCCATCTCGGTGTCGGTGTCCTGGCCCACGAGCCGATCCGTCGTGGTGAAGAACACGTTCGCGCCTGTCGCGTCGCTGCCAATCAACCGCACAGAGCTCAAGCCTTCTGATGGCAGTGCGTTCCCTCCGGTTGGGGATAGCGATGAGGTGTCCTTGCCGTCGGAGATCAGGTGCACGTGACCTTCGTGCCACTCATATACGTTCTCGGCGTATTCCGGCTGCCCATCCAGCGTCGCGATCTGCACGTCGTTCAGCGCCCGCGGCGTCAACGCGACCGGACTTTCGAAGAACACATACGCGCCGTCGTGAGACATCGTTGGATCCGGGCGCTTGCTGCCACCGGGGACGATGCTCGGACCGCCCAGCCCGCTGTTGCCGTTGTCATTGAAGCCGCGCTCGCCAACCGAGATACGCACAAGCTCACCGGTCTGTGCGTCATAACGGAACACCTGCGCCTCATCACTGCTGTCACCGGATGTCAGATGAGCGTTGCTCATGAACACCAGGAAACGCCCGTCAGGGGTTACGTTCGCCAAACCGCCAACCCCTTCGAAGTCCGACAAGCCGATCCCGCGGATCAAGATTTCTTCATCGGACTGTGACAGGTCGGCGATGAATGCGGTGCGACCCAGCGGGTAGCTCGCGTCGCGCTCGAACACATACAGATTCTCAGCACCCTCCCGGGCAACCTGGCCTTGGCCGTTCGCCACGCCCGTCAGAACGCCCTTGGCGACAAAATAGACATGCGACCCGTCCGAGGCGACGGCCGCCACCCCTTGCACTTGCGGACCTCCACTCGTGTCGCCCGCCGAGACCGCGATCAGATTGTGCCCGGCCGGAGTGGCGAAGTCGTACTCGTACAGGTTGCAGCCGTTCATCCCGGTCGTGTTGCTGCAATTCGTTCCTGTATCGCTGCTATGGCTGTCCTCGCTGGCGCTGTCGGTCAGCTGCTGGGTGCTCGTGAAGAACGCCTTAGATCCATCATCCGAGGACGCCTGGAACACGGCTGCGCTCGCGGGTGAGTTGAGGCATGCACCCGTACAGTCCGCTGGCGAGCGCCCCGAGATCAAGACCGTCCTAGCCTCATCGATACGGGCGTATAGGGTATCAGCAGGAACTTCAACGCCTTCGTTGACACCCGAGCCCGACACACACGCTTGCGCGGTGAAATACACAGTGCCACCATCCACCGATGTGGAACGAAAGGTACGGCTAGCATCCCCCAGCTGTGTTCCGCATATGCTGATCAGATCTGTGCTCCCTGAACCACCGGTCACTCCCACCAGGTCAGGCCGCGAGTTACCGACACCCACGTACTCATAGAGCGAGCTGTTTTCGATCGTCACGTCGAACGGCCATCTCTTCGACTTTCCCAATTTGTAGAAGACATGAGAGAAGTCAGCAGTGGCCGAAGTTTCAGTGGTTTCCGCGTTCAGCACGCCCAGTGACGGCGATGTCACCGGTCCTATGTCAAGCAACGATCCATCGGACCGGCGCACATAGAAATCATCCTCCCCCACCGGCGGGGTCGCGGCAGCGAAGAGCGCAGCACCGGTATTAACGCTCACGCCCCTCGGAGTGTTGCTGTCCACAGTGCTCGCCGGGGGTGCCAGTGCGGTCGTCACCCATCCGCTGCCGGTGCGAGTGAACGCGAACGGATCGCCCTCGAGTCCGCGGTTTGCGTCACACGAGCCGGCCCCGGCGAAGCACTGGACGCTCGGACTGGTCATACGCATACCATCTTCGGCAACCTGTGGTTCGCCGCCCTCGAACGCGATACCGATCAACGCACCATTCTTGTTGGATGGCGTAACCATCTCGTACGCCCGGCCATCCGGCAGTCCTTCACCGCCGGTATCGTAGACAAACGTGTGATCGACACCCGTGGCGCTCCCGGCGATGTTCCTAACCACGACACGCCAGTGATACGTCGTGTTCGCCTGCAATCCACTCACATGCTGGACGATCGTACGATCACCCAAACCCGCCGGAATGCTCCCTTCAGGCACCGGGACGGTCGTACCGTATGCGATACTCGTCCCATATTCAAAACGGTACGAGGTCTGCCCCGCGTGCGGATTGACTACCACACGCAGATCCGCAGCGCCAGAAACGACATTCTCAGCGCTCGCGCTATCGATCGACGGCGGCGCGGGCGGCGTGACTTCCACAACCGCACCGTGGTTCGCACCGTTCGCGTTTTCCGCAACCAGCCGATAGTGATAGGTGACGCCCTCCAGCAGACCGACCACGGCAGCATGTACCGCGACCGGGCTGGAGCCAGAGATTTCGGCAGTATCGGGATGTTCACAAGCACCACGGACACTCAGAGCTTCAAAGATCTCTTCGGCGGTGAAGCCTTCCCTGAGGAGTTCTTCGTAGCCCTCGCCAGTGGCTTCTCTGAGGGCGGCATCGCTCACATATTCAAACGCGCATTCGGTGAGCGGGACCCCATCGGGGTTGACCACCCCGTTCAGAGTCACACTCGTGGGCAAGACGCTCGACGCGGATCCCGTTGTGACATCCGGAATCAACAGAGGACCGAACACTGCAACCCGCTTCGCTCTGTTATCGGACACATAGACACTGTCGGTCGCCTGGTCCACCGCAGTTCCCGTTCCGCCATATTCACTGGCGGATCCGGCGATCTGCGTGAGATATTCCCCATCAGGCCCGAACACGTCGGTGACCTGGTGTTCGGAGTCGGTGACATACACATTCCCGATTACGTCGTCAGCTGCAACGCTGGCTTGCGCCCCACCGAAGGATCCGGCAGGCGTGTTACCTCCATCCCATGTCGCCACATAGGCTCCACTGAGCGCATCGAACTCATATACGCGGTCGAAGATACTCGAGCTAGACAGCGCGCCACTCAAGTAGACACGGTGGTTGGCGTCATCCACTGCGATACCATTCACAAACGTCGAACCTGACAGGATCGGCGCAAGCGAGACCTGCCGAAAGTACGCACCACCCACACTGAAAACATCAACAACCCCGTTGCGGGCATCCACCACAAAGACCTCGCCCGCAGCCTGATCCACCGCGATCCCACCCGGCGTGCTGAACCCATGCGCCGGCGTATCGCTGCCCGCTACGCCGTTGCACTCACTCACCGAGGGCGTCGCCGCACCCGTGATCTGACACACATAGCCACCCGCCGAGTCGAATACATCGACCACGTTGTTCGTCGAATCAAGGACATACACATCGCCCGTCGCGTCATTCGCCGCGACCGCGACCTGTTCCCGGCCCCCGCCAAACGACCCAGCCGGCGTCAACGAACCATCAAGCGACACCAACTGCGTACCCGACGACGTTTCAAATACATCCACCGCACCCGACCCCGAATCCGCGACATACGTCTTCTCATCCCCATCATCAACGGCGACGCTGTTCACGCCAAGACCGCCGAAGCCACCCGCCGCTTCGAGATCCCCCGTGTGCGAGTACTTGAACGCCGCCGACGCCGAACCCGCCATCAACCCACACAGAACGACCACCAGCCCAGCCAGCACAACCCCACGCAAACGCAGCATCAACATCCCCTCCCACAGCAATCGAGAACACGACCACCCGGGAGGCCCGAGCAGCACAAAACCGCCCCGGGCGCCAAACCCGAGACGGCAGAAACATGAGGCGCGCATAACGCACGCGAGAGACCAACCCGGCCCATCTGACCGGAGCGAGCCGCCAGAAACCGGCGGCGAAACGGCCTAGAAGCTAGAAGCCCCGGCCAAGAGAGAGAGAGAGAGAGAGAGATGCTTCAGAGACGCTGAAGCATCTAGTCACGTCCCCTAAAGGGGCCGCTAGACCATTGGCCGCGCCCGGCGCGGTGAAAACAAGATCACTCATCTCATACATCCCTCATAAAGCGATCGAAAATCCCTCTCCGACATCCCTGCGGTCCCATGGAACCCGCACCAGCGGGAGGACCCTGACCCGACCTATCGTTGCCCGCCGTCCCTGGATCGGGGCGGACCGGACAAGAGCACTATAAGCACACGCAGTAGATGTTGTCAAGCCCTAAAGAGAAATGCGCGTGCTTTTGAGGTGTCAAGTCTGCTGCGACGCTGGGCCTGCGTCCGCGAACGCCAGGCTCATCGCGACTGCCAGGGGTCGAGGAGCTCGATCCCGGTGTCCTTGAAGTCGCTGGTGTTGCGCGTGGCGAGCGTCGCTCCCAGTTTGCGGCAGATCGCCGCTATCTGTGCGTCGGCGACGGCGATGGGACGACCGCGGCTATCGCGATTGCTGACGATACCTGCGTAGTGGGTGGCGGAGGTCGCGTCGAAGGGCTCGACGCGACCGCCAAGGTCTTCCTCGATCAGCGCACCGATCGCCTCGCTCAGTCGTTCCTTGCGCCGCCCGGCCGGGAGACGGGCGACCCCGTACAGCAGCTCGGCGGCGGTGATCGCAGTCGTCGCGACCGTGGCGGCGTCCAGCGAGTCCAGCCACCGTGTCACCCCCACGTCGGGCGCCCGACGGACGAGCTCGGAGAGGACGTTCGTGTCGAGGAGGATCACGCCTATAGAGTCGCTGCCCGCGGCGCCTCACTCCGGCTGGGCAGATCGAGGTCCACGCCGCCCACCTGCGCGAAGCGAGCATGGATGCGGCTGCCGAGACCGCCTGATGCCTGCTCGGCGGGCAGCGCCTCCTGGAGGATGTTCCGCACCTCGGCCTCCATCGAGCGCCCGTGACGCGCCGCACTCACACGCAGGCGGGCCTTGGTGTCGTCGTCGAGTCCGCGAATCGTCAGCGTGGCCATGTCTGCCCCCTTCAGTCTGCTGTCATTGCTCTCAATGCTAGCAAATAACGGCGGCGACGAGGGAGACGAGGACAGCATCGCCGACCTGCGCGCTCGCGCGTGAGCGCGCAGGTCGGCGGCACCGAGCGCTACGACCCCGCCCGGCACGACATCTCAGAGCAGCTTTAGGAACTCTTCGCGGGAGATCTCGGCGTCCTGCAGAATCCGGACAAGCAGCCCGCGGCCGATGTCCTTGGCGTGCATTGGTACGACGACCGGGTGACGGATCACATCGTGCACGAAAACCTGATGGCTGCCACTTGTGCGATCAAGCCGCCAGCCTCGGCGTTCGAGGACGCGTACGACCTGGCGTGGCCGCACAGCCGGAAGCCGGGGACTCACGCCGCGGCGACTCGACCCCGCTCGACCTGCGGCCAGGGCATACCGTGCGCGCGCAGACTCTCCAGATACGCCGGCAGCGCGTCGTGGAGCATAGAGAGCGCCTCCTCCCGCGTATCGCCCTCTGTGGCAAGGCCCGGCAGCTCCGGAACGTAGATCAGATAGCCGCCATCCGACTGCGGCTCAAGCACATACTCGAACTCGCTCGGCTCCATGACTGCAGCTTAGTGGAAAGGTCCGGACGGCCCGGCGGCTTCAGCGTGGGGTGCTCTGTATGCGCACTGCTTCCTCGACGCGCCGGCCCTTGGGGGTGAGTGTCCAGGCGTTGGGTGCTCCCTTGGCGGGACCGGCGCCTTGGTTGTCGATGAGGCCGAGGTGCTCGAGGCGGGTGAGGAGCTTTGAGACCTGGCCCTGGTCGGAGATGCCCGCGCCGGTGGCGATTTCGCGGTTGCTGGCGCCGGGACCGGAGGCGATCGCGATCAGGACTCGCACCGTGCGATAGGTGATGCGCATCTCCAGGCCCTCGAGCGGGTCGCCATAGTGGCGCGCAGGATTTATTTTCAAGAGAGGGGGCCGGTTTGTGCAGCTCCTTCTGTGCTGCCGCACCGCCCTGGTAGGGGAGGACGATCGCGCTCATCAATGAGCCCAAGAGGTCGGTGAGGGGCTCGAGGCCGCCCATCACCAGCCTGCGGTGGATCACCGCGAGGACAGCGCCCACGGCGCCCTCCGCCGCCAGCGGCGGCGGATCCGGAGCCCTCGCAGGGCGTTCCTCGTTGCCCTCGTCGACAACCTTGACGAGGAGGTCGACGATCTCCCCCCTGCGCTCCAACGCCCTGGGGCCAGCCGCGAGCGCCTCCACGATGCAGAACCTTGCAAGGGCGGGCTCTTCATCGAAGAACACCAACAATGCAAGGAGACCTGCCCGGATCCGCTCGCGCCATCTGCTCTCGCCACGGTAGGCATCCAGAACCGGGATCGAGGCCCTGGCGACGATCTCATCGAACGTCGCCAGAAAACAGTCCTCGCGGTCCTCGAACAGGTCATAGAACGTGCGCCGTGAGACCCCCGCACGGGCCACGATGTGCGCGACCGAGGCCTGACCCGCACCCCGCTCCGCCGCGACCTCTGCCATCGCCATCAGAATCCGCACGCGCTGGATCTCCCCCACATGCTCCCGCGGCAACCCATCGGGCACCCCACGCGTACCCTTGCCCGGGCTGTCCCTAGCGAGGCGCGCACGCTTGCCGTGTGGCCTTTGGGTGTCCTGTGCCCCTTGGGTACGCGCCCCGGCATTCGCGTCACGAGCTGGCATTAGGACGGCCACCCCTCAGCCCTTCTTCTTCTTGGCCTTGCCGTGCGCCCTTTGGGTGTGCTTCGGCTTCGCCTTGTGCTTCTTCTTTGCCTTGGCGCAACCGATGACCGTGATCTTCGTGGTTTGCTTGACGACGGCTCCGTTCTGGCCGGTGAGGGTGGTGGGCATCGTGAGGTTCTGCCCGCACATGCTGCCCTTCGCCTTGGCGAGGACGACGGCGGCGAGTCCAGAGTGGGGGCCCTCGGGGAGCTTCAGCTCGAAGCTGTCGATCGGAACGTCGGGCACGCTCGCGAACGTGGAGCTGGTGACGCCGTGCTTGATGTCGATGCTCCCCACGAGATCCACCGTGACGCCTTCACTCTGCAGCACCACGACGACATCGGGGAACGCCGCACCACCATGCGACACCAGATACGCCGGACCCGACACCGGTGTCGAGAGGATCGGAGTGCTCGCCGTCGCAACCCCGATGTTCGACCCCGCCGGACACGATGCGGGGTTCGCGTTGAACGTCGCGGCCAAACACGCCTGCTGGATCGTCGTCAACCTCGCGGGCAGCTGCTTGGGGAGACTCACCGCAACCTTGTGGATGTTCGCCTGAGCACCCTTGGGATAGCCCACCTTCACGTCGAGGCTCGCACCCTGCTTCTTACTCGTGTTCGCCTGCGTGGAGACCGTGAACGACGGCTTGAACGGCAGGCCCTGACAGTTCGCCGCCTGAAAACGACTCGACACATTCGCCGTCACGCCCTGCGTACTCGTCAACGAACCACCGACCGACAGCGGTTCACAGCTCGTGGGGTTGAACGTGAACCCAGCCCGGTCGACCGTGACGTTCACCGTCCGCACATCCAACGGAACGCCCTGCAGGATCGTCGGCAACGGATCGCTCACCACCGTGATCTGCGCCGTGTGTGGATCCACGCCGATCGCCGCGCGGACCACCACGCTCCCGAGATTGAACGGGCCGGCGACCGCCGGCACGACAACCGACAACCCGAACGGGGCGCCCTTATACGGGCCCGTGAGGAACACCTGCCCACCCTGCACGTAGAACGGGTCAGGGCCCGAGCCCGCGGCGACCGTCGTATGCCCGATCAAACTGCCCGCACCGCACGTGCCCTGCGATGCCTGCGGTTCGGGGCACCGTTCGACACCCCGGAGGATCCCCAGCAGCCCCGGTGGCATCGTGAGCGACACCCCACTCAGATTCTGATCCTGATCTGAGCGGGAGAACGTCGCCGTGAACGGGCTGAACCCACCCGCCTGGTTGTTCGTCGTACCCGCATTGAACGCCGGGTTGAATCCACCACCACAACCGCCGTTGATCTGGAAACTGTCCAAACTGGTCACGGGAGGACCGGAGTCCGGCGACGACCATGGCGTGAGCACCGTGCTCGTCGTGTACGTCCCACACCCTGCAGGCGTCGTGAGCGGCGCCCTGGGGCCGCCGAAGAAGTGCAGTCTCAGGTCGCTGAACGGGAGCTGCGGCGCTTCGTCGAACGTCGCGACCAGCTGGCCCGACACCGGATCCAAATCAATACGGCCGGGGATCTTGACCAGCACCCCCGTCGTCGGATCGTCGATCACGATGTACCCCGCCAACAACGCGCGGAACGGGTTTTCGTTCTGCGCCGCCAAATACACCGAGCCCTGCAGGACCCCCGCCAGCGCCGGGCTTTCGATTTCGACGCTCGCGATCTTCGACGCATCCGGACACGAAGGCCGACTCGCGCTGGGTTCACCCGACACCGACATCCCGACCTGCGCCAGCGAACAAGACGCAAGCCCACCCGCCCCCGACGGATTCACCGCCAGACCCGCGGGAAACGTCACGACCGCCTTACGCAACGGCGGCGTCGCCAACACGTTGGGGTCCTCGTTCTGCGGGATCTTCACCTCGACGTTCAACCCCGTCGGCGTCGCGGCCTGCGTCGTTTCCGGCTGCGCCGTGACGGACCCCGTGAACTGCAGCAGGTCACACCCGCTCACAGGGGGCGCTTCCGAGCTCGCGCCGGCCCATGCGGGATCGCTGAAGTCGGGCAGCTCATCGCCGGTGGGCCCACTGGGGTTCTGCCAGGAATCCAGGTGCAGGCCGACCGCCAACGGTTCTCCACCGCAGCTACTCGGGTTCGTGAACAGCGCGACCTGGGTGTTCCCCGTCCCATCGCGCAACGCGGGATCCCCAAACAATGTGACCGTAATGTCCCGCAGCTCAACCTGTGGGATTTCCGGGCTCGTCGCGTGTATGACGTAACCCTTCGCCGACGGCACGATGCTCACATAGATCAGGTGCGACACCTTCAACGCGTCGACGAACCCGAACTCCGCGACCACACCCCGCTCAGGAGTGATGTTGAACACCGGCCCATCGACTTCGGAGGCTATGCCGCCGTGCGTTCGTATCAGACCGACCTGGGTGTCTGCCGGGCAGCTGCCCGGTCCGACGAGCTGCACGAAAGAGCACGTCGGTGTCGCGACCGCACTGCCTACGAACCCAGGCGGCAGATCGACCACCGCATCCCGGAGATCCTGGACGCTGGTGTCCCTCGGCTCAGGGGCTCCCTCGGGGGAGCTCCTGAGCACGTTGTTCAGGTCGATTCTCGTCGTTAGCTCATAAGGGTGCCCTCCAGCCTGGGTTTCCGGCTGCCCGTCGACACCTGTGATGAACGCATCGAACGCGCTCACTCCAAACGACGATGGCGCGCCATTCGCGTTCTCCACGCTCGTGGTCGCTTCCGCCGCGCCACCCCCGGAAACCGTCACCGTATTCGTCAACGTTTCACCCGCACCGGGTTCGTCCGTGACAAGGATGAACACCGTAAGCGTCTTGTCCGGGCCGAGCTCTTCAGGCCATTCACACCGCACCGACCCGCCCAGTGCTCTACAGAACTTCCCATAATCGGTATTTTCACCGCGTTCTCCCGACCAGAACATCTGCATGGCCTGCACCGTCAAACCTGCGGGGAGCGTGTCGGCGATCATCACCGGGGTACCGTCGGTCGACGCCGCGCCCGCGTTCGTGACGGTTACCGCATAGATATCGCAAATTTCGCGCGCTCCTGGTGCGCTCACTCCTTGGATGCATTCGGCGTTGTGGGCCGCGGTGAAACTGCTGGGCCCTGCGAAGGAGTGGATCCGCAGTGCCGGCACCGCGGTCGCGCCTGCCGCCACCTGAGCACCCACCATCAACCACGACAGCAAGAGGATGCACACCGGCAGTGCCATCCACTGCGTCGCTGTACGTGCGCGCCCGAAGGAAAAGAGTACGATCGATCGCATTTTCACTTGCTCCTCCGTGTCGAGCGGGATGCCCGCCTGGTACCAGTACGCCTACTCGCATGCTTCGCCGTATGTTTAGGCCTTCGCAACCTCGCCTTGCGCTTCTTGACTTTCCTTTGCGCCTGCTTCTTTGCCTTCGTCACAGGCGCCGCGGATGGGGTCTGGTTGCCTGCACCCGCGAACGCAGCGCTCACCGGCGAGCCGAGCGATGGCGCGCCCGCCGGTGTCCCACGACACGCTTCACCCGCACACACCGAGCCCGACGAGGCCGACGCGATACACGGCGACTGTTCGCTGCAGATCCGCGCGTCGTAGTAGTCCACCTGCGTGTCGATGTCCTGCGGCGCCAGCCGGTCGGCCGTGGTGAAGAACGCGTTGGCGCCCGTCGCGTCGCTGCCGAGCAACGTGACTGAGCTCAACGCCTCGCTCGGCGACACATTGTTGGAGTACGGTGCGAGCGCGCTCGTATCCTTGCCGTCGGAGATGAGGTACACGTGCCCTTCATGCCACTCATACACATTCTGCACAAACGCCGGCTGCGACCGAAAGAATGGATTGATGCCGATCTGCACGTCGTTGAGCGCGTGCGGCGTCAATGCCACGGGGCTTTCGAAGAACACGTACGAGCCGTCGTGCGACATCGTCGGGTCCGTCCGCGGATAGCTGTCCGCGGCAAGCACGATGTCCGCGTCGCCGAATTCCGCTCCGGCGTTGCCGTTGTCGTTGAAGCCGTTCTTGCCGATCGAGATCCTTACGAGCGCCCCGGTCTTCGCGTCATAGCGGAACACCTGTGCCGCACCCGAGACGCTCGAATCGTCCGCCGTCAACCGGCCACGACTCAAGAACACCAGAAAACGCCCTTCCGGAGTCACGTTCGCCAACCCCGGACCCCCCGTGAACCCAGGCGTTATATTGTCCGAAAGATCGCTTGAGAACCCGTTATCCGATGATGGCAGCGTCGCGATAAACGCGATCGTGCCCTGCGGGTGTTCGGCGTCCCGCTGGTACACATACAGGTTCTCCCCGCCAGCCTGTGGCAATTGTCCTTGGCTGTTTGCGACGTTTGTAAGCAACCCGGTCGCGGCGAAGTAGACATGCGACCCGTCCGGGGAGATCGCCTCTACGCCCGTCACACCCGGACCTTCTCCACTGGTATCGCCCGCCGAGACCACGGACAGGTTTTCTCCTTCCGGCCGTGAGGAATCGTATTCGTACAGGTTTTCCCCGCCTTCGCTCGCCGCATCCACCAAGCGCTGCCTGCTCGTGAAGAACGCTCTGGACCCATCGCTCGACGCGCCCCAAAATTCCGCCGCCTGCGGCGTCGAGGTCAAACACCCGCCCGTACAGTCGCGCGGGGAGCGTCCCGAGATCAACACCGTCCGCGACTCGTCGATCCGCGCATACAACGTATTGGCCGGCACCGCCACACCAGCATTCGCACCCGAACCCGACGCACACTCGCTCACCATAAAGAACACCACGCTGCCATCACTTGACATACTGTTCGGCACCTGGGGGTTGGCAGTGCCCAGTTCGGTTCCACACACGCTGATCAAGTCGGTGCTGCCCGGTCCACCGCTGACACCCACAAGAGTCGGCTGAGCATTGTCAATACCCACATACTCATACAAGGATCCCGCTTCGGATGTCGCGTCAAACGGCCACAAATGCCGTTCTTCATCCCATCCGTAGACCACATGCGAATAATCTGGAGTCGCAGTTACCTCAGAGTACGGTCTGAAGCCAGAGCCAGGAGGTCCAGCCGGCCCAATGTTCACAACAGTTCCAGTGCTGTCCTCAACATAGAGGTGATCCTGGCCACCCGGTATTGGCTGCGCACTGAACAACGCCATATCGGTGTTTGCGTTGTAAGACAGAGGATCGTTGGTTTCCAGCTGTGTGGCCGGCGGCGCAAACTCGCTCGCGGTCCAGCCGTCTGCGGTACGTGTCAGCGCATAGGAGTCCCCGTTATTGCCGCGATTGGCATCGCATGCCACCGACGCTTCAAAGCACTGCACACTGAAGGTCATCACCCGCGAGCCGTCTTCAGCGACCTCCGGGAACCCAGGAACGGCGAAGGCCCGGCCCAAGAGCGCCCCATTCTTCCTCGGCGGAGACACCAATTCATACGCCCTGTCGTCCGGCAACCCTTCGCCACTCGTGTCATAGACAAAGGTGTGATCGGCCCCGACGGTCGCCCCGGCAATGTTCTGTGCGACGACACGCCAATGGTAGGCCGTGTTCGCCTGCAGTCCCGTCACGTGCTGGATGACCGTGCGGTCGCTCGAGCCCGCTGGGATGCTCCCTTCGGGCAACGGGACGCTGGCGCCATATGCAGTACTCGTGCCGTATTCGAAGCGGTAGGACGTCACCGCGGCGCGCGGGTCGATCGCCGCGCGCAGATCCGCGGAACCCGAAAGGAGGTTCTCAGCGCTCGCGCTGTCGATCGACGGCGGCGCGGGAGTCGTGACTTCCGCGCCGGCGCTCTGGTTCGCGCCGTTCGCGTTTTCCGCGACGAGCCGATAATGGTAAGTGACGCCCTCCTGCAGACCCGAGAGATCCGCGCTGACCGCCACGGGACTGGTTCCCGACCCAGGGCTCTGGGCGCATGGCACGCTCTGCCCGTAGGAACTGTCGGTCCCGTATTCGAAGAAGCACGCGGTGACCGGCACACCATCCGGGTTGACGTCCCCGTTCAACGTGACGCTCGTGGGCCGCACGCCCGTCGCGGCGCTCGTCGCCACGTCGGGAACGAACAGAGCACCGAAGATCCAGACAACCTTTGCTTCGATATCGGATACGTAGACGTTGGCGTTCGCCTGGTCGACCGCCGTCCCCGCGCCGCCGAATTTGCCGGTGGCGGATTCGGTGATCTGCGTGAGATATTCCCCACCGGGCCCGAACACATCGGTGACCTCATCTTCGGAGTCGGTTACATACACATCGCCGCTCGCATTATGAGCTGCGACGCTGACATAAAAACCGCCGAAAGAACCAGCAGGAGTGTTCCCACCGTTCCAGGTCGCCACGTAAGCGCCACTGAGCGCATCGAGCTCATACACCTCCGTGGTGGTGTCGCTCCCCAAATATATACGGCCGTTGAAATCGTCGACAGCGATGTCGCTCACAAAGAGAAAACCAGCCCCACCCGGAACCGACGCGAGTGAGATCTGCCGTAGATACGCGCCACCGACGCTGAAGACATCAACCACCTGGTTGCCAATATCGACCACGAAGACCTCGCCCGTCGCCTGGTCCACCGCGATCCCATACGACAAGCTAAGCCCGTGCGCCGGCGTGTCGCTGCCCGCCGCACCATTGCACTCACTCGCCGACGGCGTCGCACTCCCGGTGATCTGACACACATAACCACCAGCAGCGTCGAACTCATCGATCACGCCGTCCTTCGAGTCGAGCACATACACATCGCCCGTCGCGTTGTTCGCCGCGACCTCGACCGAACTCCCACCAAACGTACGCGTCGGCGTCAACGACACATCCAACGGCGCCAACTCCGTTCCCGTAGCAGTTTCAAAGACATCCACCGCACCCGCACCCGAATCCGCTACATACGTCTTCCCATCCCCATCATCAACAGCGACACTGCCCGCACCGAGGCGGCCAAAACCGCCCGCCGCTTCGAGATCCCCCGTGAACGAATACTTGAACGCAGCCGAAGCAGCCCCAGCCATCAACCCCAACAGCGCAACAACCAACCCAGCCAGCACAACCCCGCGCAAATGCATCAAACCCATCCCCTCCCGGAGCAATCGAGAACACGCCCACCCGGGAGGAGACCCAGGCAGCACAAAACCACCCCGGGCCCTCGGCCCGAGGCGACAGAAACACCGAGCGCTCTTAACGCCCGCGAGAGACCAACCCGGCGCCTGCCGCCGGAGCGAGCCGCCAACCAACGGCGGCGAAACGGCCTAGAAGCTAGAAGCCCCGGCCAAGAGAGAGAGAGAGAGAGAGAGTGCTTCAGCGATGCTGGAGCATCTAGTTACGTCCCCTGAAGGGGCCGTAAGACCATTGGCCGCGCTTGGCGCGGTGAAAAGAAGATCACTCATCTCATACATCCCTCATAAAGCGATCGAAAATCCCTCTCCAACCAAATCCCTGCGGTCCCATGGAACCCGCAACTGCGGGAGGACCCTGACCCGACCTATCGTTGCCCGCCGTCCCTGGATCGGGGCGGACCGGACAAGAGCACTATAAGCACATGCAGTAGATGTTGTCAAGCCCTAAAGAAAAATGCGCGTGCTTTTGGGCTGTCAAGCCTGCTGCAACGCCTCGAGGCGGCCGTATGCCTCCTCGACTGCGCGCTTTGCCGCCGTGTGGCGGGCCTCGGCCTTCGCGGCCTCGTACTTGCTCGCCCATGCCGCCGGGTCGGCGAGCTCGTCCTCGACGGCGCGCATTGCCACTTCGGCCGCTTCCACTGCCTTCTCGGCCTTCTGCTGCTCGCGCAGGCGGTTCTTCGAGGGCTCGTCGGGCTTGGGCTTGGGTTTTGGCTTTGCCTTCGCGGTCTTCGCCTTTGCCGCTCCGCCCCCCGCGGCGCCATTGAGCACGCTCTGTGGGCCGGCGGCCGGGGCCGTGCTTGGGGAAGAGGTCCTGCTGGAGCCGTTGCCTGCCACCGCATCCTCCCCCAGTTCGCCCGCCGCCCTGCGCTCCTCGCGGATGCGCACGTACTCGGGCCAGCCGCCCAGGTAGCTGTGCAGCGAGCGCTGCTCCACCGCGATTGTGCGCGTGCCCACTGCGTCGAGCAGCGCTCGATCGTGGGACACGAGCAATAGTGAGCCTTCGAACGCACGCAGCGCGTCCTCCAGCGCCTCGCGGCTCTCGATGTCCAGGTGGTTTGTCGGCTCGTCCAGGATCAGCACATTCGCGCCCGAGTTCACAAGCACCGCCAGAGAGAGGCGGCGGCGCTCTCCGCCCGAGAGTCCTTCGAGCGGCTTCTCCGCGTCCTCGCCGGAGAAGAGGAAGCTTCCGAGCAGCGCCCTTGCCTTGTTGGGGGTCAGACCCGTCGCGCGGCCCGCGGCTTCCAGCACGCTCTGGCCGGGATGGCCGCCCGCGCCCAGCTCGTCCGCGTGCTGGGAGAGGTAGCCCACTTTCACGTTGTGCCCCGTGCTCAGCTTTCCGCTGCCCAACGGGCGGCGGCCGGCCAGGGTCTCGATCAGGGTTGTCTTGCCCGTCCCGTTCGGGCCCACCAGCGCCACGTGCTCGCCGCGCTCCAGCCACAGCTCCGCGTGCTCCAAGAGGTCGATCGGTGGATCCCCGATCTGGATCGTCCCGTCGCTCAGCTCGAAGATCACCCTTCCCGAGCGCTCCGGGGGGCGGAAGGCGAACTCCAGGCCCTTGCCGTCCTTTGGATCGCGCTCGATCCGCTCGATTTTCGCGAGCTTCTTCACGCGCGACTGCGCCTGGCGCGCCTTTGTCGCCTTCGCGCGGAAGCGCTCGATGAAGCGCTCCATCCGCTCGATCTCCGCCTTCTGCTTATCGATCGCCTTGCCCAATGCCATCTCGCGCGCGGCCTGCTCTGCTCGCCAGCGGTGCCAGCTGCCCGCGAAGAAGCGACTGCGGCCGGCCTCCAGCTCCAGCACCGCCGTGCCCACCGCCTCCAGGAACCAGCGGTCGTGGGCCACGAGCACGATCGCCGCATCGAGGCCGGTCAGCGTCTGCTCCAGCCACTCCAGCGACTCGATATCGAGGTGGTTTGTCGGCTCGTCCAGCAGCAGCACATCCGCGCGCGTCGCCAGCGCGCGGGCCAGGGAGGCGCGCGTCAGCTGGCCGCCCGAGAAGGTTTTCAGGCCGCGATCGAGGTCGGACTCGGTAAACCCCAGCCCGCGCGTCATCATCGTCGCCCGATCGCGCCACAGATCGCCGCCGTACACCTCCAAACGCGCCTGCGCGCGGCTGTAGCGCTCGAGCGTCGCCTCCTCGCTCGCGCCCTCGGCCATCTGCTGCTCCAGCGCGGCCAGCTCCTTCTCGATCTGCAGCTCCTCCGCGCAGCCGCTCAGCACGTAGTCGCGCAGCGTCACACTGCGCTCGCGCGGCGGGCGCTGGTCGTGCAGGGCCACACGCGCGCCCTTCATCAGGCTCAGCTCGCCCCGATCGATGCCCGTCTCGCCCGCCAGCATCCGCAGCAGCGTCGTCTTGCCCGCGCCGTTTCGCCCTGCGATCGTCATCCGTTCGCGGCGCTCGAGCTTGAACGACACCCCGCGCAAAAGCGGTTTGCCGGCTATGTCCTTGTGCAGGTCTGAGGCGATCACAATGGCCATCTCGCCATCGTAGGGGTGCCGGCCGGTCGGGACGGCGAGGCCGTCGGTCTCGGACAACGCGGCCCGCTGCGGAGCCCTCCGGGGCGGAGCCTTCCTTCTTCACCCTCCGCTAGCATCCCATCCATGCGCCGTCTCTTCGTCAGCCTCACCACATTCACCGTCCTGCTGCTTGCGCTGGCTCCCGCCGCGCTTGCCACCAACGACGGGCGTGGGTTCTATGGGGCCACCGACGACAAGGTCGTCACCAAGGCCGGCTTTATCCTCATCATCTTCTTCCCCACCTTCGTGCTTGTCATGAGCCTCATTCAGTGGCGCCTCGACAAGCGCAAGTACGCGCGCAAGGCCGCCCAGAAGGCGCACGCCGGTAACGGCGCCTGGCGCGGCGGCTGGTAGCCACCTGCTTGGGGACTCGCGGATGAGCGCCGAGGAGGCAGTCCGCTACGAGCGCATCGGCGCGGCCGCGCTGCTCACCATCGACCGCCCTTCGCGGCGCAATGCGGTGGACGGCCCCACCGCGGTCGCGCTGCACGAGGGGTTCCTGGCCTTCGAGGCCGACGAGGGCGCGCGCGTGCTCGTGCTCACCGGCGCTGGCGGCGTTTCCTTCTGCGCGGGCGCCGACCTCAAGGCCACCGAGACGTTCGCCGGGCGCCTCATGGCACCCGAGGGGCCCATGGGGTTCACGCGCCTCACCCCCTCCAAGCCCACCATCGCCGCGATCTCCGGCTTCGCGCTCGCCGGTGGGCTCGAGCTCGCGCTGTGGTGCGACCTTCGCATCGCCACCTCCGGCTCGCGCCTGGGTTTCCCCGAGCGGCGCTGGGGGGTCCCCCTGATCGACGGCGGCACGCAGCGCGCAGCGCGGGTGCTCGGCCTGGGGCGCGCGCTCGACCTGATCCTCACCGGGCGCATCATCGACGCGCAGGAGGCCCTTGGGATGGGCTTGTTGACCGAGGTCGTTCCCGACGGTGGGCATCTGGAGCGGGCCCTGGAGCTGGCCGAGGGGCTCGCGCGTTTCCCACAGCGCACGATGCTCGCCGACCGCCGCGCCGCCATCGAGGGGCTCGGGATGACGCTTTCCGAGGGGCTCGCTTTGGAGGCGCAGGCGGGGCCCGAAGTGTTTGCAGACGCCGCCATTGGGGCCGCGCGCTTCGCCTCCGGTGAGGGGCGCGGAGGGGCCGGCGCCGGGGCCTGAACAGAGCCGGCGCGGGCGCCTGAATAGACCCAGCTCGCCATCGAGGCTATGCTCGCCCGGTGGCCTACTTCGTAACCGGCGCAACAGGCTTCATCGGTCGCAACCTCGTCGAGCGGCTCCTCGCCCGCGAGGGCGACATCCATGTGCTCGTGCGCGAGGGCTCCGAGGTTCGCATCGAGCGACTCCTCAAAAAGTGGGAGCACCTGCACGGCCCCTCCGCGCGCACGCGCATCCACACCGTCATCGGTGACCTCACCCTGCCGCTGCTCGGCGTCTCCAAGGAGCAGATCGAGCTGCTCCGGGGCAGCATCGACCACTTCTTCCACCTCGCCGCCGTCTACGACATGACGGCTCTCGAGGAGCGCAACCGAGCCGTCAACGTCGCCGGCACCGCCGAGGCCGTCGGACTCGCGCGGGCATTGCAGTCCGGCTGCCTGCACCACGTCTCCTCGATCGCTGTCGCCGGCGACTACCGCGGCACCTTCGCCGAGGACATGTTCGACGAGGGCCAGCGCCTGCCCTCGCCCTACCACCTCACCAAGTTCGAGTCCGAGCGGATCGTTCGCGAGCAGACCGGTGTGCCCTGGCGCGTCTACCGCCCCGCCGTCGTCGTCGGCGACTCGCGCACAGGGGAGATGGACAAGATCGACGGGCCCTATTACTTCTTCAAGGCCATCCAGCGTATGCACCGCTGGCTGCCCGAGTGGCTCCCCCTCGTCGGGCTCGACCTCGGCGCCACCAACATCGTGCCCGTCGACTTCGTCGCAAACGCGCTCGACTGGATCGCCCACCAGCCCGGTCTCGACGGCCAGGCATTTCACCTCACCAACCCCCACTCCCAGCGCGTGAGCGAGGTCATGAACGAGTTCGCGCGCGCCGCGCACGCGCCCCACGTCGCCGTCAGCCTCGACCGGCGCCTCACCTCCGGGCCGCTCGGGCTGAGCGCGCTCGCGCGGCTCACGGGGCTGCCCGGCCTGCGCGACGCGCGCCGCACGCTGCTCGCCGACTTCGGCATCCCCGAGGAGGTTCTCGGGCACATCGACCTGCGCCCCCGCTTCGACAGCCGCGAGACCGAAGCCGCGCTCGCCGGCAGCGCCATCGAGGTGCCCCCGCTCGATCTCTACGCCGGGCGGCTGTGGGACTACTGGGAGCACCACCTCGACCCCGACCGCCTCAAGAACCGCTCCCTCAGCGCCGCCCTCAACGGGCGCACGGTCGTGATCACCGGAGCCTCCTCGGGGATCGGACGCACCACCGCGCTGAAGGTCGCCGCCGCCGGCGGCGTCCCCCTGCTCGTCGCGCGCTCGCTCGACAAGCTCGAAGAGGTCAAGCGGGAGATCGAGGAGGACGGTGGCTCCGCTTACGCTTACGGCGCCGATCTCTCCGACCTCGACGCGATCGACGACCTCGTGCAGCGGATCCTCTCCGACCACGCCGCCGTCGACATGCTCGTCAACAACGCCGGGCGCTCCATCCGCCGCTCGGTGGCGCTCTCCTACGAGCGCTTCCACGACTACGAGCGCACGATCCAGCTCAACTACCTCGGCGCCGTCAAGCTCATCATGGGCCTCATGCCCTCGATGCGCGCCCGCGGCTTCGGGCACATCGTCAACATCTCCTCGATCGGCGTGCAGACGAACCCCCCGCGCTTCTCCGCCTACGTCGCCTCCAAGGCCGCGCTCGACGCCTTCACGCGCGTCGCCTCCAGCGAGGTGATCGGCGACGGGGTCACCTTCACCACCATCCACATGCCCCTCGTGCGCACCCCCATGATCGCGCCCACCAAGATGTACGACTCCTTCCCCGCCGCCACCCCCGACGAGGCCGCCGACATGGTCTGCGAGGCGCTGCGCTCCAAGCCCAAGGTCATCAACACGCGCCTCGGCACCTTCGGCGAGGTGCTCTACGTGCTCGCCCCCAAGGCCGTCGACCGCATCCTCCACACCGCCTACCGCGTGTTCCCCGACTCCGCCGCCGCACGCGGCGAGAAGGACCTCGAGGAGCGCGCCTCGCCCGAGCAGATCGCGATGGCCACGCTGATGCGAGGCGTCCACTGGTAGGACCGGTGGGAGGACCGGCCGGGGCGCACCTGCCGGGCAGACGCCTGCTCGCGTTGAGCGCGATCGCGCTGGCGCTGGCGCCTGCATTTGTATTTGGAGCGCCCTCCCCCACCAGCGCCGAGGACGACCGGCCGGCGATCCTCGCCAAAGCCGCGATCGTGATCCAAGCCGACGCCGACGACGTCGTGCACGACACCAACACGGTGCTCTACTCGCACGACTCCAGCGAACGGCGCGCCATCGCCAGCACCACCAAGACGATGACCGCCTACGTCGCGATCACCCACGCGAGCCTCGGGCGCATTCTCACCGTGCAGCCCTACGTCCCCGCGCCCGAAGAGACCGTCGCCGGCCTTCGCGCCGGCCAGCGCCTCACCGTCCACGACCTCCTCAAAGCGATGCTCCTCCCCAGCGGCGGCGACGCCGCGCACACGCTCGCCGTCGACCTCGGCGGCTCCACAGAACGCTTCGTCGGCTGGATGAACGCCGCCGCGCGACGCCTTGGCATGCGCCACACCCACTACGCCACCCCCGTCGGCCTCGACACCCCCGGCAACTACTCCTCGGCCGCCGACCTTGCGAAGCTCGCCGTGGTGCTGATGCGCGACCCCGCCCTCGCCAGCGTCGTGGGGGTGCACAGCGCGCGCCTCACCGACGGGCAGATCGTGATCAACCACAACGACCTCGTCGGGCGTTACCCCTTCGTGATCGGCGTCAAAACCGGCCACACGCTCGACGCCGGCTACTGCCTCGTCGGCGCCGCCAAGCGCGGCGACGCGCTCCTCATCAGCGTCGTCCTCGGCGACCCCAGCGAAGCCACACGCGACTCCGACACGCTCGCTTTGCTGCGCTACGGCCTCACCCACTATCACCGCTCCAAGCCGCTGCCGCCTCCCACGCTGAGCCGGAAAGCGCACGCGACGCCATCCGCGTGAGCGCCATCGCGGGCGCAGGCGAGGTCCGTCGATGAGGCATGATTGATCTGTGAGCGACACCGCCCCAGCGATCGAAGTACACGACCTGCACAAGCGCTACGGTGACTTCGAGGCCGTGCGTGGCATCGACATCGACGTGCGCCGCGGCGAGGTCTTCGGCCTGCTCGGCCCCAACGGCGCCGGCAAGACCACCACCGTCGAGATCCTCGAGGGCTACCGCGAACGCAGCGGCGGCGAGGTCTCCGTGCTCGGCCATGACCCCGCCGACCGCTCGATCGCGCTGCGCCGGCGCATCGGCATCGTGCTCCAGAGCGGCGGCATCTACTCGCACATCACCCCCCGCGAGGCCCTCTCCCACTGGGCGAGCTTCTACCCCACCCCGCGCGATGTCGACGAGGTCCTCGGGCTCGTGGGGTTGCAGGAGAAGGCCAACGAGCGCAGCCGCAAGCTCTCCGGCGGACAGCTTCGACGCCTCGACTTCGCGCTCGCGCTCGTCGGCGACCCCGAGCTGATCTTCCTCGACGAGCCCACCACCGGCTTCGACCCCGAGGCGCGCCGCACCGCCTGGGAGACGATCCGCTCGCTGCGCGCGCTCGGCAAGACGATCCTGCTCACCACCCACTACCTCGACGAGGCCCAGGCGCTCGCCGACCGCGTCGCGATCTTCAAGGACGGGCGCATCCTCGCGATCGGGGCCCCGCGCGAGCTCGGAGTTGGCGCCTCCCACTATCGCGTCGCCTACCGGGGGCCCCAGGGCGAATTGGTGGAGCGCCAGACCGATGACCCCACGCGCCTCTTGCACGAGCTCACAGCCGAAGCGCTCCAGCGCGGCGAGCGCCTGGAGGAGCTCAGCGTCGGGCGGCCCTCGCTTGAGGATGTCTATCTGGAGTTGACTGCCGATGTCGAGACCCCCGCTCGATCCAAGCCGCCGGCCGACACCGCAAGCACCGCTCCTCTGTCAACCCGCGGAGGAGACGCCTGATGCCCGACGCCATTGCCCTCTCCTGGCGCCAGTACCGCCTCGAGCGGCATATGTTCTGGCGCAACCCCAGCGCGGCGTTCTTCAACTTCGTACTGCCCCTCCTGTTCCTCGCGGGCGCCGGGGTGGCCCTCAGCGGCAACCAGCACCAGCTCAACCTGCTCGTGCCGATGATCGCGGGCATGAGCGTCATGTCCACCACCTTCACCGCGCTCGCCTACAACATCGTCTTCCTGCGCGAGCGCGGAGTGCTCAAGCGCATCCACGGCACCCCCCTGCCAACGATCTCCTACTTCAGCGGCGTCGCCGCCAACGCGGTGACCAACACGGCGCTGCAGATCGCGATCGTCGTGCTCAGCGGACGCGTCTTCTTCGGGATCGGGTGGCCTCAGCACTGGGGCGCGCTGGTGGTGTTCGTGCTCGTCGGCGTCGTCTGCTTCGCGGCGCTCGGTGTCGCCTTCGCGCACGTGATTCCCAACTTCGAGTCCACCGCGGCCTACGTCAACGCCGTGTTCCTGCCGGTCGTGGCGATCTCCTTCTACGCATTCGACTCCTCGAGCGTCCCCGGCTTCGTGCGCACGATCGCCGACGCGCTGCCCCTAAAGCCGCTGATCGAAGGACTCTCCGGCGCGATGGTCACAGGCTCAAACCTCAGCGACAACCTCGACGCGCTCGCCGTGATCGCGCTGTGGGGCGCCTTCGGGCTCCTCTTCGCCGTGCGCGGCTTCTCATGGGAGCGGCGGGGATGAACGCGCCTTCGAGGACCGCTTCTGGACAGGCCCGCCCCACCCCGTCGCCCGCTCGCTGGGAGAGGGCGACGAGGTCGCCGGCTTCACCGTCCTCGAGACGCCCGGCCACTCCATCGGCCACGTCGCCTACTGGCGCGAATCCGACCGCGTCCTCATCCTCGGCGACGTCCTCAACAACATGAACGTCCGCACCGGCATCCCCGGCCTGCACGAGCCCCCGGAGTTCTTCACCCCCGATCCACAGCGCAATCGCGAGTCAGCCCGGCGGCTCGCGGCCTTGGAGCCCTCGCTTGTGTGTTTTGGGCACGGAGCGCCGCTGCGGGACACCGCGAAGCTGCGGAAGTTCGTCGCCGGGTTGGGGTGAACGGTGGGCCGGGTTGAGTCTAAGCACCCTTACGTTAGGCAGGTTCGTTCTAGCTAAGTGAGTGCTATCGTTGGGTCATGGTTCGAGTGGGAATGCATGAAGCCAAGACCCAGCTCTCGCGGCTGGTCGACCTCGCCGAGCGCGGTGAGGAGATCGTGATTCAGCGCTCCGGGCGACCAGCCGCGCGGCTGGTCGCAGTGCAGCACCGCCGCCCCATCGCGGAGGCCTTCGGGTCGCTGCGTGGTCAGATCGAGCTGGCGGACGATTTCGATGAGCTTCCCGCGGATTTCACCGAGCACTTCCGCTGACTCTGCTGCTCGACACGCACGCCGTACTATGGCTGCTCGCGGGCGACAAGCGCATCGAAGGAGTTCGCGCCGCGATCGAAGATGCACGCACACCCGTGCTGATAAGCGCGGTATGCATCTGGGAGGCAGCCATCAAGAGCGCGCTCGGCAAGCTGCGAGTACCCGAAGATCTGCCCCACCGCCTAGAAGAGTTCGACTTCGAGCGTCTGCCGGTCACCGACGTCCACGCGTGGGCGGTGCGAGCACTCCCGCCCACCCACAACGACCCCTTCGATCGGCTGCTCGCAGCACAGGCCATTTGCGAACGCGCAACGATCGTATCCGCCGACGCTGTGTTCGACGCGTACGCGCTTACTCGTATGTGGTAGCACCGCCGCCTGCGTCGATCGCGATAATCCACGCATGGCATACGACGAAGACCTCGCCAACCGGATACGAGAGCTTGTCCTTACCGAGGATGGAGTCACAGAGATGCGTATGTTCGGCGGTCTGACGTTCCTCATCAACGGCAACATGTCTGTAAGCGCGAGCGGCCAAGGTGGCCTGATGCTGCGCGTCGATCCAGGCGAGACTGACGCGCTGCTGAGTAAGCCGCATGCACACCCGTTCGAGATGCGCGGACGCGCTATGCAGGGCTGGCTGCGCGTTGATGTCGAGGGACTGCGCACCAAGAGCCAGCTCGAACGCTGGGTCGCGCGCGGCGTGAACTATGCGCGATCGCTGCCGGCCAAGGGGTAGGTGCAGAGGTGGACCACGAGGTGGCAGCCGACTTCATCAGACGCTTCAGCGAGTTCTGGCGCTCGCCGGCGCCTGAGCGGCTGAACACGCTGCTGGCGGCCGATGCCCGCCTCTCCGCGCCGATGGTCCCCACCACCTCTGGGTTGGAGGCGGGCGAACGCTCGTTCTCCGAGGTCTTCGCGTTGGTCTCGGGCATGACCGCCGAAGTCCACCGCTGGGGCACCACCTCCGATGGCGTCCTGATCGAGTTCACTGTGCGCGGCACAGCGGGCGGCTCCCCCATCTCCTGGCCCTCGGTCGATCGCTTCGTCCTCAACGAGGAGGGCCTCGCCACCGAACGCTTCACTTACTTCGACTCGCTGCCACTGGCACTCACCGTGATGCGCCGCCCGAAGACCTGGCGGGGATTCATACGCAGCCGCATCAAGCAGTTGCGCCGCAAGGACGGCAAACCGCTTTGACCGAAGCAGATGAAGCTCGTCCGACAGGGCTGCGGGTCGGCGGGTTGACGATCCCCCTCGCCGAGGTGGTGGTGCGCGCGAGCCGCTCCTCCGGGCCGGGCGGGCAGCACGCCAATGTCACCGCATCGCGCGTGGAAGCGAGCTTCGACGTGCGCGCCTCGCGCACGTTGAGCGAGGGGCAGCGCGAGCGCCTGCTCACACGCGCCGGGCCGCGCGTCGTGGCCATCTCCCAGGATGGACGCTCGCAGGCGCGCAACCGCGAGCTGGCGCTCACACGTCTGAGCGAGCGGCTCGCGCGGGGACTCGCCACCCCCAAGCGCCGCCGCGCCACCCGACCCACCGTGGCCTCGCGCGAGCGACGCCTCGCCGCCAAGCGCCGGGGGGCCGAACGCAAGCGCGAGCGTCGCCCGCCCGAGGACGCTTGACCTAGGGCTCCGCGAGAGGCTCGTTATCTTGGCGGGAGGGCAGCGCACCAACCAATCGATGACACCACCCGCTTCCGATCTCGAACACGCAACGCACGTCGAGGCCGACAGCGAGGGGTATCGCGCGCACCTCTCCAAGGACTGGGAGATCTGGGGCCCCAACGGCGGCTACCTAGCCGCGATTGCACTGCGCGCGGCGGGCATCGTCGCCAAGATCAAGCAGCCCGCAAGCTTCTACTGCCACTTCCTCAGCTCGCCCGCCTTCGATGCCGTGCAGCTCGATGTGAGCGTCCTCAAGCAGGGCCGTCGCGCGGAGTCGCTCACAGTCGAGATGACGCAGGATGGCAAGCCGATCCTCCACGCCCTCGTGAAGACCGTCGCCGACGCCCCCGGATACAGCCATCAGCATCCCGATGCGCCTCATGTCCCACGCCCAGAGGCATTGAAGAACTACGAGGAGCTGCTGCCCGCTAAGCGCCGTCCACCCTTCAGCTTCTGGAACAACATCGAGCGACGCCCCATCGACCAGAGCACCTCTGGCGAGCCCACCGAGCCAACCGTCCGCGAGTGGGCGCGCTTCCGGCCCACCGCTTGCTTTGATGACCCGTTCCTCGACGCCGCACGCTCGTTGATCCTGCTGGACACGTACGGTTTTCCCGCGGCCTATCGGCACTACCGGAGCTGGGAGTACCTCGCGCCGAACCTCGACACGAGCGCCTGGTTTCACCACTTCAGTCCCGCCTGCGACTGGCTGCTGATCGACCACGAATGCACCCTCGCCGACCGCGGCCTGATGGCCGTCAACGGCCGCGTCTGGGACACCGACGGACAGCTGCTCGCCACCGGCGCCGCTCAGTTGTGCTGCGTCCCCGGGCGTCGCTGAGACTCTGCCAGAGCCAACTCGATACGCCCAAGCCATCGGACTGGATCGAGGGCTCCGCAGCGCTCAGATCACTAGAGTCCCCGCGCGATGGACGCCGAGAGCACAGAGAGCATCTTCATCGACGAGGGCGGGGGACGCTATACGCCGACCGGGCACGCCCGCGGACCTTGGGACCCACGCGCGCTGCACGGTGGTGCGCCCGCCGCGCTGATCGCCGCCGCTTTCGAGCGCATCGAGCCGGGCGCCGAGCTGCCGATGGCGCGACTGTCGTTCTCGTTCCTGCGACCGATCCCGATGGCCCCGCTACAGCTGACCACACGCGTCACCCGCGCGGGCCGGCGCGTGCAGGAGCTTGAGGCCGACCTGCACGCCGATGGCGTGCTCGTCTGCCAGGCCCGAGCGCTGCGGCTGAAGCCCACGCCCGAGGAGCTGCCCGAGCTGGCGCTGGCACAGGTCGCCGACCACACCCCACCGCCATTGTCCCCTCCACAGGAGGGCCACCCGATTCGCTTCGCCCTCGACGACTCCGATCACAAGAGCTTCGCCGCCACCGCCATGGAGATGCGCTTCCTCAGCGGCCAGCCCCTTGCGGGCGAGCTGCCCGAGGTGGATACCACCAAGGCGCACGCCCCCGTCGGCCACGCCAAGGTGTGGATGCGTCTGCGTCACCGCCTCCTCACCGATGAGGAGCTCACACCTCTCGCCCGCGTGACGGGCACCGCCGACTTCGGTAACGGCGTCAGCGCGGTCCTGCCCTTCGAGGACTACCTCTTCATCAATGCCGATCTAACGATCACGCTCAACCGCCGGCCCATCGGCGAATGGATCGCCCTAGACGCCCGCACACTGCTTCACCCCGGCGGCATCGGATGGGCCGAGAGCGTTCTGCACGACGAGCGGGGGGAGTTGGGACTCGCAACGCAGGCGCTGGTCGTGCAGGCGCGCTGAGCGCGCTCAGCGCTGGGCAAACGCCAGCCGGTTCCCATCCGGGTCGCCGATCTCCAGGCGCCCACCTTCTCCCTGCCTGACCGACGCGGACACCTCGGAGCCCTCGCTCAACCTGCGCTCGAGCGCTGGGAGGCCCTCACCGCTCAATCGAAACTCGACGAGCCGCAACCCCGGCGCGTTCTCGGGCGGCGGCGAGCCGCCTAGGCTGTGCCAGGAATTGATACCCACGTGGTGGTGGTAGCCATCGGCCGCGAGGAAGGCCGCCGAAGGCGAAAAGCTGGCTGAGGGAAGGCGCGCCTGCTCCTCGAACCCGAGCGCATCGCGGTAGAAGGCAAGCGAGCGGGCAACATCGGAGACCTTCAGATGCACGTGGCCCAGCACCGTTCCCACAGGTACGGCCGGCGCCTGCGCGCCGGGGGCCTGCGCGAGAAGGTCATCCAGATCGAGGGGTAGCGTGACCATCTTCACGCCCCGGCCGTCCTCCGGGCGCTCCCACTGCTCGCGGGGGCGATCGACGTAGAGCTCGATCCCAAGGCCATCGGGGTCGCTCAGGTAGATCGCTTCGGAGACCCCGTGGTCGGCGACGCCGTCGATCGGCCAGCGGCCCCTCGCCAAGCGCAGCACGCTCGCCGCGAGATCCGCGCGTGTTGGGTGAAGCACGGCGAAGTGAAACAGTCCCGTGGCATCTCGGGGAGCCTGCGCCGCGCCCCCGAGCTGGGTCAACACCAGCAGCGGACGCTCGCGGACGGGTCCGAACAGGGCTCGACCGTCCTCGCGGGAGATGAGCGCCAGACCGAGCACGCGCTCGTAGAAGTCCGCGCTGCGCCCCAGATCGCTCACTGCGAGGTGCACGGAGGCGATGTGCAGAGCGGGGTTGATGGGAGGGGGCGTCATCTCGGTTGCACGACCAAAATAACGGGTAGTGTTGCGCGGGTGAACCTTCGCAAGCTCGGCTCCAGCGGCATCGAGGTCTCCGAGATCAGTCTCGGCTCGTGGCTGACCTACTCCGGAGGCGTTGCGCGCGAGCAGGCTCAGGCATGCGTGAAGGCGGCGTTCGAGGTGGGGATCAACTTCATCGACACCGCCAACGTGTATGGCGCGGGCGCGGCGGAGTCGCTGCTCGGCGAGGTGCTCGCCGACTATGACCGCTCCTCCTACGTGCTCGCCACGAAGGTCTACTTCCAGATGTCCCCTACCGACAGAGGGCTCTCGGCGGCCCAGATCCATAAGCAGATCGATGCCTCGCTGCAGCGCCTGCGCACCGACTACGTCGACCTCTACCAGTGTCATCGCTATGACGATCAGACCCCGCTGGAGGAGACGATGGGCGCCCTCACCGAAGTGGTGGCCGCGGGCAAGGCGCGACACATCGGCTTCAGCGAGTGGCCGGTGGCGAAGATCAGTGAGTCTCTCGCCCTGCCCGATGTCGCCCGCTGGGTCTCCAGCCAGCCGCAGTACTCGATGCTCTGGCGCGGCCCCGAGGCCGAGGTGATCCCGCTGTGCGAAGCGGAGGAGATCTCCCAGATCGTGTGGTCGCCGCTGGGCCAGGGCGTGCTCACGGGCAAGTACCGTCCCGGCGAGCAGCCGCCGTCGGACTCCCGCGCAGCCAGCGAGAGCATGAGCGGCTTTATCGACCAGCTGATGGACGATCGAGTGCTCGAGGCCGTGCAGCGTCTCGTTCCCGTCGCCGAGGGCGCGGGGCTCTCAATGGCACAGCTCGCGCTCGCCTGGGTGCTGCGCCAGCCCAACGTCGCCTCGGCGATCGTGGGGGCCAGTCGCCCGGAGCAGGTGCACGCCAACGCCTCGGCCTCGGGCATCGTGCTCGACGCCCAGACGCTCGCCGCGGTGGACGAGGCGCTGGGCGACGTTTTCATACGCTGATTTCAGGAAGCACGCACTGCGGACACGTCGAGCAGGATCTTGACCTTGTCGCTGACCACAACGTTGCCCGAGCCCAGGGCGGCGTTGAACTTGATGTCGAAGTCCGAGCGGTTGATCTGGCCGCGGGCGGAGACCCCCACGCGGTCGTTGCCCTGCGGGTCGGTCTCGGTGCCCTCCAGCGTGGCCTCGAACTTCACGGAGCGGGTGACGCCGTGGATCGTGAGATCCCCCTCGATCTCGAACTCCTCGTCGTCGACCGGGGTGATCGAGGTCGACTGGAAGGCAATCTCGGGGTAGGTCTCGGCCTCGAAGAAGTCCGCGGAGCGCAGATGCGCGTCGCGCTGGGGCTCGCGCGTGTCGACGCTCTCGACCTTGACTGTCCCATAGGCGCGGGCGCCATCGGGGCCTATCTCGAGCGTGCCCTCGAAGTCGTTGAACTGGCCCTTCACGGTGGCGATGCCCAGGTGCTTGACCTGAAACTCCACGCCCGAATGGACACGGTCTACCTTCCAGGTGCCCGTGGGGAGGAAGGCCTCGGTGGACTGTGCGGCGGTCTCAGGGGAAGCTGTCTGGGAGGACATTGGCGGTTCCTTTCGTGGAAAAAGAAGGACAGAAAGATGATTGCTGATGCAACCATAACAGATAGTTGCGTGCGCAAGCACTTTTCTGTGTACCCGCCCTCAAAGCGCGATCATGGCGATCCCTGCCAGGCCAAGCGCCAATCCAGGATCGGCCCTAAGTCGGCCGTTCACTTGGCAAGCGTGAAGACCAGCCTGACCGGGCTGGATTTGCCGTTGGCGTTCTCGACGAGGATCGCGGCTGTATAGGAGCCCCTGCCGAGACCAGCAAGCTTGAGTTTGAACGCATTCGATCCCACCGACCCTGAGAACGTCAGGGTGCGCTTCTCGACCGTGGTCGTGCAGCTCTCCCCCGTCTTGACCGTGGGCTTGCACACGCCTGCGTGTTTGTGAGCCTTGACGGTCTGCGCGATGAGGACCTTGATCGTCCCCGATTGCGACAGAGTGAGCTTCAGAGCTACGCCCTTCTTGGCGGTGGATCTCTTGGAGCCGAGCTTGACGCCTGACAACGCGGGAGCCGGCGTCTTGGCGCCGGTATCTGGCCCCGGACTGCTGGACCCGGCCCCCGGACTGAACGGAGTCGTTGGCGCGGCGGCGACGAGCGTCTGCGCCATCAATGCCCCACAAGCCGAGGCGGCCGGTTCATCGCCGACATCGCCGCCGTAGCCGGCATACCACCAATACTCGCCGGGGGTGGCGGGGATGAAGGCACCGGACGGGTAATACGTCCCGTTACCGTTGACGCTCGCAGCGCCCACCGTCGTGCCACCGGAGGCGCACGAGCTGGGGGGCGAGGACTGCGGGCCGAACACCGTGAACGTGATCGTTCCCGTCGGAGCGGACCCAGCCGCCAGCGTCGCGGAGATCGAAGACGCGGCGATCGGACTGCCCGCCACCCCTCCCAGCGGGCCGCCCACCGAGACGGTCGGTGTGACCTTGGGCACAACGCTTGTCTCTGCCATGCCCGGCCCACACGCCGAAGCGGACGGCCCATCGCCGGCATCGCCGCCGTAGCTGGCATACCACCAGTAATCGCCGGGGCTGGGCGGGGTGAAGCCGGCGGATGGCTGGTAGGTCCCGTCGCCGAAGGCGCTCGCGGCGCCGACCGTTGTCCCGCCCGAAGTGCACGAGCTGGGGGGCGAGGACTGCGGGCCGAACACCGTGAAGGTGAGCGAGCCTGTCGGCGCGGAGCCGCCCGCGAGCGTCGCGGAGATCGCAGAGGCCGAGATCGGGCTGCCGGCGAAGGCGCCGCCCAGTGGACCGCTCGCGGAGAGGTACGCCGTCGCGGGGGTGGCGGTGAACAGCAGGCCCTGCCGTTCGACGAAGTTGGTGGTGTAGGAGTTGTAGGAACCCACGGCGGTGCAGCTGCCGGGCGAGGTGCACGACACCGAGCTGAGGAATGCTCCCGGGTCTCCGGTAGCGTTGGCGGGCAGGGCGCCGTTGATGGCGGAACCCCATGTTCCTTCGTTCTCCGTCGTCAGCAGCGGACGCAAGACGAATTCATTGACCTTCCAGGCGCCCACGTAACTGCAGTCGCCCGCCGCGGGGCAGGAGAGCGAGCCCTCGATGACGCCCTGAGGTGCGGCGTTGACCGGAAGCGGACGCTTGACGGCGGCGCCCCACACGCCGGCGGTCTCGGTCAGGAACTCACCATCGTTTTCTTCCGAGTTGGAGGCCACGCCAAACACAGTGCAGTTACCCGCCGAGGGACACCGCACTTCGTGGAGGTCGGCCTGGGTTCCTGAGCGCATGCCCGCGGGGGTGACCGCCTCGACGCCAGCGCCCCAGATCCCCGATGTCTCGCTCAATATCAGACCCTCGTCGTCGCCCGAGCTGTCGGTGTAGTCGCTGACGGCCGTGCAGTTTCCCGCCGAAGGACACGCCAGCCCGCCCCGGGCGTATCGTTCCACCAGGGGATCGGGCGCGGCGTTCGTGGGCAGGGTGTCCTCCACCGCAGTCCCCCAAACGCCGGCTGTCTCCGTCCACAGAAAGCCCTCGAGGTCGCCCGAGCTGTCCGTATAGTTGCCCATGGCGGTGCAATTGCCCACCGAGGTGCAGGATATGCCTCCCATTTCCATGCGTTCTTCCTGATTTGACGAGGCGTTCGCGGGCAGAGACGGCATGATCGCGGTGGCGCTCCACGTGCCGGCTGTCTCGCTCACCAGAAATCCCTGCCACCCATTGCGCGAGGGTTCGGTGTAGTTGCCCACTGCCGTGCAGTTTCCCGCGGAGGGACAGGAGAGCTGGTCGAGTGCGACCTGCGGGTTTGGCCCCACGTTCGCGGGAAGAGGCGCCTCCACGGCCGGTCCCCCATGTGCCGCCTGTCTCATTCATCAGGAACCCCTGTTCGTGTTCGGCGCTGTCCCGGTATTCCCCGATGGCGGCGCAATTGCCCACCGACGGACACGCCAGCGCGCCGTCACCGAACCGTTCCACCAGGGGATCGGGCGCGGCGTTCGCCGGCATCCTCGCCTCCACGGCCGGTTCCCACGTGCCGTCGGTCTCGCTCAGCAGCTGGCCCTCTTCCCATGGCGGTTCTTCTTCGTGTTCGGGGGCGATCTGGTATGAGCCAGCCACGGTGCAGTTCCCCGCAGAGGGGCAGGACACGTGCCACAGGCGAGCTTCCGGGTCTTCGGCAGCATTGGCGGGCGCGGTCAGCTCGACCCCGGTCCCCCAGTTCGCGTTTCCAGACGCCCGTACGCCCGGGGGCGCGACGGCAAGCGCCAGCAGCAGCGCACAGGCGACAAGCGCCGAGGAGATCGTGGCCTTCATCGCCTTGCTCAACTTCCCCTTCGCGCTCAACTTCTCGCCTTTCGCCGGCTTGTAGTCGGGCTCGAGCGCTTCTCGCCGGCCCGCCGCTGCTTCTTCTTCGCTTCAGACACCTGCCATGCTCGCGCCTCTAGCCGCGCTTGCACTTCGCGACCTTCTTCGTGGTCTTCGTGGTCTTCGCCGGCGCCGCCGGTGTTGTGGCGGGGCTCGGAGCCGGGGCGAGCGGCTGGCTCATGGGCGGGGTCAGGGACGGACCGAATTCCGAGCCACTGGGAGCGGTGGTCGGCGGGCCACCGGAGGTGGTGGTCGATGAGTCGCTCGCGGTGGTGAACGTCTGCGTTTCGCCGACTGTTTCATGCCATTTATTCTTGGCCCGTAGGCGGTAATGGTAGAGCGTGGCCGGCGTGAGGCCCGAGATCGCTTCGGGCGCCACTGTCACCACATCAGTGCTCGCCGGCACTTCGCCGCCGGGGGTGCTCTGGCCGAGCGCTTCAGTCGTGCCGTATTCGAACCAGTAGCGCGTGCGCGCTCCTTCGGGTGCGACGGCGCCTGAGAGAAGGGCGCTGGAGGAGCCCACTTCCGAGGCGCTCTCGGCGCTCAGGAGAGGCGGGCGAATCTGCGTCGTGAACGCGCCCTTCCCTTCGCCGGGCGCGCTCGAGCCACTCGAGTTTTCGATGATCAGCCGGTAGTCGTATTCGGCGCCGGGTTCCAGGCCCGTGAGGTGCACGTTCGCGCTGGCGTCTGCGCCGCCCACGCCTTCGGTGCAGGGGACCCGGATGCCGTACGCTTCGGTGGGTCCGTACTCCAGTTCGCATTTCGCGCGCTGGGCGCCCGGTAGGACGTGCCCTTCGATCGTCGCAACGCTTGAGCCGGCGTTCGCGAGCACGGAGAGGACCCTGGGCGGGATCGCCTCGGTCGTAAAGGAGATCTGCGAGCCGGTACTCGCGCCGATCGTATTCTTGGCGATCAGACACGCCGAGTATTCGGTGCCCGCCTGGAGCCCGCCCACCGGCGCACGCACTTCGATCGGTTCACCCAGCCGCGTGTCCTGCGCTTCGGGCGTCCTGCCCGCCCCCGCTCCGTTGCAACTGCCGCCCGGGGCGTATTCGAAGTACCAAACGGTCGGCGCCCGCCCGGCCGTGAGCCTGCCTTCGAGCGTCACCGTTTCGGTGGCGATCTCGGCGGCCGGATAGGTGGAGGGCGAGCGGGGCGCGATCGGTGCGGTCGTGAACGTCACCGCCCCGCTTTCGGTTTCGCCTGAGGTGTTGGTGGCGATCAGGCAGTAGGCGTATTCGGTGTCCGGTTCCAGGCCCACCAGCTCGGCTGAGACCGCGCTGTGTTCGCGCTGTGCTTCAGGCACGGGCGCCGTTTCCCTGCCCCCCAGGCAGCTGTTGCCCCTGTTGTAGACGAAGCGGTAGCCAACCGTTGCATCGACGTGCGGGTTGAGCGTGCCGCATGCCTTCGCTTCGGTGCCCCCAATCGGTTCGCCGCACGCTTCGGTGAGCGGCGCTTCGGGAGAACCCGCGCCGTGCGTGCCCACCCGCGCCGGCGCGAAGGCCCCAACCCCGTCGGCGCTCCCCACACCGCTCGGGCCGTCATAGCCCGCGGACGCGTTGCAGATCAGGGCGCCCTGGCCGCAGTCTTCCAGCGAGAGCGGCACCAGCGAGCCGCTGCAGCCGTCTTCATAGAAGCCTTCGCAGGCGCCGTTCCCCCCTTCCGTGATGTCGTGCAGGAGCCCCGACCCGAGATGGGAGTAGAGCGTCTGTGCGGGGTAGGCGACGCCGTGCGAGCCCCCTGCAAGCGCAAACATGGAAGCAACGATCGGCGAGGCCGCGCTCGTGCCGCCGAGCGGCGTCCAGCCGGGCGGCCTGCCGTCGCGCGGGGGCTCCCCCGGGCTCAGGTAAGGCACCGAGTCATATACCGCTACACCCGTGTAGGGATCTGCGTCGGCCGCGACATCGTTCGCGGCGCGCTTGGACTGCGAGCCCGTGCCGCAGCCGACCGATGACCAGTCGCTCACTCCGCGCTGCCACGCAGGCGCGGGGAAGTTCACGCTGCAGCCGCCGCCGGAACCGCCCCAGATGGACTCGCTCGCCCACGCCTGCCCACCCACGCCCATCATCTTCAGGCTCGTACCGCCGACCGAGACGACGTGGGGCGAGGAGGCGGGGTACTCCACGCCGCTGCCAATCTCCTTCCGGCGCAGATAACCGCTGTCGCCGCTTGCGGCGGTGACCACGACGCCGGGATGGTTGAACGCTTCACTCTCAGACGCCGGTTCGCCCCCGCCCCACGAGTTCGAGACCTCTCCCGCGCCGACGCCCCCGCCGCCGCGCGGGCGCGCAGCCGTCCCCTCAGCTGCTTCCAAGCTCGCATATCCACTGTTTTCTGCCTCCACGAGCACGATGTGGCAGTTCTGGCAGATCGCGTGGGCCATCTCGATGTCGAGCGACATCTCCAAGGACCACCCATCGGCTTCTTCCACCGCTTCGCACGCCGCTTCGCGTTCGTTTCCGGGGGCAGTCGCGTCTTCGCACAGCAGTTCGGCTGCATGTCGTTCCTGACCGCTGCTCGGAAAAGGCAGTTTCCCTCCTTCACCCTTCTGGTTGACCTGTTCGAAACAGCCGTTGGCGGCGCTGCATGCGGGCAACGCGAATTCTTCGTCGTAGACCCTCAGATCGGCTTCCGCCCCCAGGTCGTTGTACGCATCCACGATCGCGATCGTCTGCGGCTGCGAGGCGGGCGCCCGCGGTTCTTCGCCCGGAAAGTACGCGTTTCGCAGCTGCTGCGGTCCCAGACCATAGGCACCCTGGGCAGCGCTGCCCGCCCTGATCGCATTGGCGGTGCGCATCCCGAGCGGGTGCGTGCGAGCGCGCGCCGCTGAGGTCGTGGGCAAAAGCTCAAGCGCAAGGCAGGAGACGTGACCGAGCACGGGCGCCCCGCACACCGAGCGCACGCCGTAGTCGCTTCGCGGCAGCGGCGAGAGTGCGCTCGCCTTAGCGGCTGACAAGCAGAGAAGGGCCAGCGCCCCCGCGGCAGCGGCCCTAGCGAGTGTCCGGCGCGTCAGGCCGACATCATTGTCAATCGTCAAGGGTCCGCTCCGCCCCATCCCTGATCCCCAGTCTGGCGTCTGCCTATACACATGCTACTACCGCCGCCGCCCCGACCCAAAGCTCTGCATCGGCGGGGCGACAGCGCGCATACTCGCCCCCACCTCGACCCCGTCCTCCCCCTCTTCCTCCTCCCCCGCGGACCGCGAAACAGGCAGAAAATGCAAGGACGCATCGGCGCTTGGACCCTCCGCGGCCACGAAGCGCTCGAGCGCCGCCAGCTCGCGCACGATCACGTTCAGCACGCCCTCCTCGGAGCGCTCCAGGCATCCGTGAGCCAGCAGCAGCGGCTCGGCGCGCGCGAGCGGCCGGTGGCGCTCATACACCGCGCGCGGAACGATCAGGTTGACGGTACCCCACTCGTCCTCGAAGAGCAGGAACATCGTCCCCTTGGCCGTGCCCGGACGCTGACGGGCGATCACGAGCCCCGCGACGGCCACCGTGCAGCCCCTAGGCAGATGCGCGAGCTGGGCGCTTGTCGCCAGCATCCCCACCTGCAGACGTGGGCGCAGGGCGGCCATCACGTGATCGCCGACGGTCACCCCGCTGGTGGCGTAGTCGGCGAGCAGCCGCTGCCAACGGCTCAGCGGACGCAGGCGCGGCGCCTGCGGCAACTCCAGGGGGAGCGTCAGCTGCGCACCTGCACCTCCGTCCCTAGCCGACCCCTGCCCCGCGGGGCGGGTGGGAATACCTAATCCCCACAGCGCCAGGCGCCGACGGGCGTCCGGCGAACCCACTGCCTGCACAAGGCTGTCGCAGGCGCCCGACCAAGCCAGCTGCTCCAGCGTGCCCCGCCCAGCGCCGGCACGTGCTGCCAGTCCGCCAAGACTGACAAATGGCCCACCCCGCTCACGCTCGACCACCAGCGCCTGCACCTCGGCAGCCACGACACCCTTCACGTAGCCAAGACCAAGGCGCACGCTCGAGCTCGGCCTCGCCCTCCACCGTGCACTGCACATCCGAGGCGTTCACATCAAGCCCCAGCACCGGTATCCCCCGCCCTTCGGCCTCGTGCACGAGCGAGTCCGGCGCGTAGAAGCCCATCGGCTGCTCGTTGAGCAGCGAACACAGGAACTCGGGCCCATAGTGCACGCGCAGCCACGTCGACTGGTAGGCGAGCAGCCCGAAGGCAGCGCCGTGCGCCTTGGGGAAACCGAAGCCGGCGAAGCCCGAGACCATCTCCCACACCTCCTCAGCCGTCCGCGAGTCGGCGCCCACGTGGTGACGCGCGCCCTCCAGAAAGCGCTCACGGTGGCTCTGGAGCGCCTCGTGGGAGCGCTTGCGGCTCATCGCGCGGCGCAACCCATCGGCCTCACCGGGGGCGAAGCCGGCGAACGCCTGGGCTACTTCCATCACCTGGTCCTGGAAGATCACCGTGCCCAGCGTGTCCTTCAACACCAGCTCAAGCGACGGGTGCGGATAGGGAACCTCGTAGGAGGGGTCTTCGCGCAGGCGCCGGCGGCGCTCGATGTAGGGGTTGATCGCCCCTCCCTGGATCGGTCCCGGGCGCACGATCGCCACCTGCACCGTGAGGTCTTCGAGGTTCTCCGGCTGGGTGCGCTTCAGTGACTGCATCTGCGCGCGGCTCTCGATCTGAAAAACGCCCGACGGTGTCCGCGGCGCGGATCGCGCGGAAGGTCTCGGGCTCGTCGAAGGGGATGCGCGAGAGGTCGATGCGCTCCGAGCGCGTACGCGCGATCAGATCCACGCAGCGCTCCACCGCCGAGAGCATCCCCAGCCCGAGCAGATCGATCTTCAAGAAGCCCGCATCCGCGCAGGAATCCTTGTCCCACTGCACCATCTGGCGGCCCTCCATCGCAGCGGGAACCACCGGGCAGCAGTCGATCAACGGCCGGGTGGACACGATCATCCCACCGGAGTGCTGCGAGAGGTGACGCGGCAACCTATGCGCCTCGGCCACCAGGCGCTCCAGCCAGCGCCAGCGCTCGGAGCGGTTTGGGAGTCGGTGGCGAGGTTGCCTGAGGGCGACTCCATGTGGTGATCGGCGGCGCGCGCCACGCGCTCGATCTCACCCGGTGGCAGCCCCAGGACCTTACCCAGCTCGCGGATCGCCCGCGCGCGCGAAATGTCGGGAAGGCCGCGACCAGCGCCGCGCGTTCGCGCCCGTAGCGCTCGTGCACGCGGGGATGAGAACCTCGCGGATCTCGCGCGGAAAGTCGAGGTCGATGTCGGGCAGCCCGTGTAGCTCCTCGTGCAGGAAGCGCCCCAGCAGCAGGCTGTTGGCGATCGGATCGATGTGCGAAAGACCCGTGAGGTAGCAGACGATCGAGGACACCGAAGAGCCGCGCCCGCGACCTGGGGCCAGCAGCGAGCGCGCCGTGTCGCGCCCGCGCACCTCGTGCGCAACCTCGCGCGCGAGCTCCAAAAGGTCGTGGTGCAGGAGGAAGAAGCCCGCGAGCCCGAGGCGGTCGATCACGTGCAGCTCCTCCTCCAGGCGCTCCCGCGCCTGCCGGCGATGCTCGGCTGACACCCGCCCAGCGCCACCGTCGCGCCCAGCCGATTCTCTCGCACCCACGCCATAGCGCTCCTCCAGACGAGCCTGGCACAACTCCACCAACCGCCGCAACGCATCCGCATCCTCCGCCCCCGGGTAGCGGTAGCCCAGATCCCGACCGAGGTCGAAGCACAGCTCCTCGCTGAGCAGGAGCGTCTCGCGCACCGCCCGCGGGTGATCGGCGAAACGGCGGGCCATCGCCTGGGGGTGCTCAGCACGTGGCTGTGGTTGCCGCGACGCAACGGCTCGGAGGCATCGAGCGTGGAGTGATGGCGCAGCGCCACGAAGGCGTCCTGCAGCTCCGCGCGCCGTCGTGCGTGGGCGTGTACGTCACCGGTGGCCACACACCCCACGCCGAGCCGCCGCGCCAGCGCCGCCAGCGCGCGGTTGCGCGCGCGGTCGTGGCGCGCGTAGGGACGCTGCAGCTCCACGCGCAGACCCTCGGGGCCGAAGGCGTCGAGCAGCCGCCGCGCGGTGGGCTCGTCGTGGACACCGTGGCGCGCGCAGCCGGTGAGGCACACGAGGCCCTCGGCGTGTTCCAGCACGGTGGCCAGCGCCACGTGAGGCTCGCTGCGCGTGCGGGGGGATTCGCGCGTGTGGTCATGCGCAAAGGTGAGGATGCGGCAGAGATTGCGCCAGCCGCCCGCATCGCGCACAAGCAGGGTCAGGTGCCGAGTCCCGTCCCTGGGGTGGGTGACCCGCTCGACGCCGGCGCCCGTCGAGGAAGGATCGGCGCGACGGCCGGCGTGGGAGGCGCCGCCGCCGACTTGCACATCTATCTCGGCGCCGTGGATCGCGCGCACTCCGCCGCCCTCGCCCGCGGCCTGGACCAGCTCCATCGAACCGGACACGGTGTTGTGATCGGTGAGCGCCAGCGCCGTGTGCCCAGCTCGGCGGCCGCGCCCGCGAGCTCGTGCGGTAGCGACACGCCATCCAGAAAGGAGTACGCGGAGTGGCAGTGCAGCTCCACGTAGGGCGGGGTGCCGGGCATCTCGCTAGATCCCGGTCTCAACCCGCCTGTCTGAACCAGCCGCCGCTGCCCAGCTCATGGAAGACGACCACATTGCCGCCGTGCACGCTCATCACCTCCCAGTAGCGGCGGCGCAGCGGCTGCGGGGTCCACCAACGGTCCTCGACCAGCCACGACTCGCGCACCGCCTCGACCGCCCTGCCGTCCACCGCCAGCGGCACACCCGCCTCGTCGGCGCGCACGCGCGCGGGGCGAGGTCGATTGAGCGCCCGGCTCCCGCTCATGTCGCATAGGCGGGTCGGTGGGACACCATGCCACGGGGGGAAACCGGACCACCGCTCATACCGGAAAGGGGTGAGCACGACCCGCCGCTCTGGGACGCGCGAGTCGGGGTCGACGCAGAGCGCACGAAGCGCGGCTTCGGGGCCGGCCACCGCGCGCAGCTGCGCGACGCCTTCGCGCAGGCGCTCGGCGCGCTGCGCGCCGGAGCCGTCGAGCAGCGTGGCCTGTTCGCCCTCGGCGGGGCCGAAGCGCTCGACGGCCAGCCCCAATGCCTCGGCGGGTGCGGGTAGCAGCGCCAGACGCAGGCCCAGCGCGAGGCGCATCCGGCGGGGGTCTGAGAGCGCCTCGCGGAAGACAACCCGCTCGCACCAGGTGCCCTGCTCGACGAGCCGCGCGGAGAGGACCACCGCCCGCAGGGTGCGCCCGCGCCGCTGGGGGCGCGCGAGCAGCCGGTCCACGAGCAGCCCCAGCACGCGTTCGAGCGCGGGCCCAGAGCCCGACTGAGCGAGCTCGAGCGACTCCTCCAGGCGCTCCTCGCGCAGGCGGCCCCGCAGGGGGGTGTCCTTGCCGCGCGCCAGCGCACGGGCGAGCACGCCGGGCGCGCCGAAGCGGTCAGCCACCGCGGCGGCACCGAGCGCCTCGAGTTCCCCCAGCGTGCGCACTCCAAGACGTTCCAGAGGCTCCACCAGCGCAGCTGTCTCCGAGCGAAAGCGGAGCGCCACCACCGAACACGAAGCCAGATAGCGGCGCGCCTGCTCCGGGCGCACGACGACCGCGCGGCGCGAGCGGACCTCGAGCGCCGCGGCAAGCGCGCAGAAGCGAGTCGGCGCGGCGCCAATGCGCGCCCGCGGGCCGAGCGCGCGGCGGGTGGCGGCGAGCACACCCGGCTCTCCCCCGTGCAGCCCACACAGCCCCTCGGCCTCGAAGTAAGCCAGCCCCGGACGCGCGGGCTCGGGGGCGGCGCCAATGCCTTCCAGGGCGCATATCGCCCGCTCCCATATCTGCGCGACCCCCAGAGGATCGGTGGGGACGAGCGCGAGATCGGGACAGCGCGCGAGCGCCTCCCCCAGCGCCATCCCAGCACACACCCCGTGGGCCTCGGCGGCGCCGGAGACCTCCCCCACGCGCCCCTCGCCCCCGAGACTCGGAGCGAGCGCCAGCGCCCGGCCGCTCAGCTCGCGAGGACCGCCGGCGGCGACGACCAGCTCAAAGCGGGGAAGGTGAGTGCAGACGACCATACGAACACATGTTCGCATCTGCCACGGCGCCCGCAACAGACAGCTGTGCTTGCTTGGAGAGGCTCCGCTCCGCAGGGTGGGATCCGATCCTCCGCGTAGTGGCGTGGATCGCCGACGGAGACGCGCACCGCGCGTCGGGGCCCAACAACGCGGCCCTCTGGCGGAGCGGAGCGGAGCCCTTAAGACAAGGCGCGCCCGCGCACCACGGCGCTCGGGCGCTAATCCATCCCCAGCGGCCCCTCAGCGGACCCGCTGAGGAACTGGCGCACGAACTGGTTCTCCGAGGAGAACATCTTCTGCGCGTCGCCGCTCTCCACGATGCGCCCCTTCCACAGGAGCGCGATGTACTCGCCGATGCGCCGCGCGCTGGCGATGTCGTGGGTCACGACGATGTAGGTGCCGCCCAGGGCGGAGTGCATCTCCTGGATCAGCTCGCACAACAACGCCGTGCGCACGGGATCGAGACCCGAGTCGGGCTCGTCGAAGATCACGATGTCGGGCTCCATCACCAGCGCGCGCGCGAAGCCGGCGCGCTTGCGCATACCTCCCGAGAGCTGGGATGGCGCATCGTCGATCGCGCTCGAGAGACCCACGTCGCTCAGGCGCTGCTTCACCACCTCGGCGATCCGCGCCTCGGACATGTCGGTGTGCTGGCGCAGCGGGAAGGCGACGTTGTCGAAGACGTTCATCGAGCCAAACAGCGCGCCATCCTGAAAGAGCACACCGATCCGCCGGCGCAGCGCCAGCAGGTTGGGCATCGTCAGGCTCGGCACCGATTCCCCCTGCACGATGATGTCGCCGGAGTCGGGGAACATCAGGCCGATGATGTGCTTGATGAGCACGCTCTTGCCCGTCCCCGAAGGGCCGAGCACGACCGTGATCGTGTCGTCGGGGATCGTCACGTTGAGCCCGTTGAGCACCGGCAGACCACCTAGGCGCTTGTGCACGTCCACGCAGCGAACCGACCACTTCCCGTCCGGGATCCCATCGGCGGAATCCTCGTGCGAGTGGTACTCGAATTCGCTGGCCCGATCGAGCACTGCCTGCCCTTCCGGACCCAGACCGCCCTCATCCTCGTCGCTCGTGCCGCTTCCCTCCACAGGCCCATATTACACCGCCCTCCGCAGGTGGCGCGGACCCCGCCACTTGACAAATCAACCATCAAGAGTCTACGATTCGATCAGGAGGGAAGGATGTCGCCAAGCAGCGACCCCGGCCCCGGCCGGAGGTCACCCACAGCCACGGTCCCAACCGAGTCCGGCGCCGGCCGCGCCGATCCCCGCGCTCGCATTCTCGACGCGCTGATCGCGACGGTGGCCTACCGCGGCTATGACCGCACCACCGTCGAGCGCGTGTTGCAGACGGCCGATGTCCCCGGAGCGGTGTTCGACGAGCACTTCCACGACAAGGAGGACTGCTTCATGCAGGCGCTGGACGCGCTCGTGAGTCGCCTGCAGGCCAGTGTGCAGGAACAGTTCCAGCGCACCGGCCCCTGGCCCGAGCGGGTGAGACTTGGCCTGAAGGCTCTGCTTGCGGCGCTCGCCAGCGACCCGGAGGCCGCGCGTGTGGGGATGGTCGAGTGCCTCAGCGCCGGCCACTACGCGGGCGAACGCTACCGCGAGATCCTCAGCGCCTTCGTGCCGCTGCTCGAGGAAGGCCGGCGCCACGCCGCCTACCCCGAGCATCTGCCCCCCCAGACCTCAGAGGCCGTGGTGGGCGGGATCGCCTCAATTCTGCACCGGCGCGTACTCGAGGAACGCACGCCCGAACTGCTCTCGCTGCTGGAGGACTTGACCTACTTTGCGCTCGTCCCCTACATGGGCCACCACCGCGCGATCGTCGCCGCACGGGGCGGGGCTGCCTCGGCATCTCGGTAAGCGAAGCCACCCACACACTCATCACTCGGTGAGCGGCGAGCTCGCTTTCCAGGGCCCGGCAACCCGCCGGATCACTTCCCCGCGGCGCTGACCTGCGGGAACTGCGTGGTGCGGCCGTTGATCGTGAACGGCGGCTGCTGCGGGCACGCCGGCGCGGGCACCGCCGAGGAGGGGGAGCCCTTGGCGTGGATGTAACCCAGCTGCACCAGCAGTTCGATCAGGCTTTCGGGAACCTGCGTGTTACCGGGGCCGCTGATCGTCGGCACGGGGTTGGCACAGCTCGACGCGTTGAACACCGGCAGCCCGCCAGTGGCCACCAGGCGCGAGGCCCCCGAGGCGCGGTAGGGGCTCGCGCGGTTGGAGCCCTGACGCTGCCCATACAGCGAGAGCGTGTCCGGGTTGATCGTGTTGAGTGCGCGCAGGTAGTGCAAGCGCGGGCCCCCCGGGCCGCCTTCCTGGCTAAAGCCCTGGCTGGCGGCGGTGAAGTTGGCGAAGAACGCCTGCAGCTCGGGCACGTAGCGCGAGAGCTCTTCCAGGAAGGGGTTGAAATTCTGCGTGAACGGAATCACCGATTCCAGGATGGGAACCGTCAGATCGAGCTGCTTCTTGACATCTCCCGTGCTCACCTTCGCGGCCTTCGCCAGCGGTCCGATGCCCGTGAGGAGGTTGTTGAAGTCCGGCGAAAACTGCTTGATCGAGTGCACCAGGGGTGTGAGTTCCCGCTCGGCCGGGCGCAGCTGGTCGAGCAACGGGCTCGTATTCACCGCGAACGCATCGAGGCTGCGCAGCGTGGCGGTGCCAAGCCGCTCAAAGGCCGGCAGTTCGCGGAAGGCCTGCGCGAAGGCCTGGCTGGACTGGGCGAGAGCACTGAAGGTGCGTTCGCCGTTGACGATGAACCCGCGCAGCTGGTGGTCGCGTTCGGAAAGCGCATCGAACACCACTCCGGTGTTGTGCACCAGCGCCGTCAGCGCCCCCTCCTGGCTGGCGAGCACGCTCGTCACCTGGTTGACGTGGCCCACGAACGGGTTGAGCGTCGCGAAGGTCGCGTTGAGGTCTTCCCCGCGCCCTTCAAAGCTCGCGGCGAGCGTCTGCTGCCAGAGCTGGAAGTCACGCCTGGTCTTGGGGTCGAGCGCGGCGAGGATGTCATCGAAGGTCACGATCGGTTCCACGTGGCTGTCGGCCAGCAGCCCGCCATCGGGCAGCAGCGGTCCACGCCGCGCGCCGGGGATGATTTCCATGTAGGTCTCCCCCAGCAGCGTCTTCTGGCGCAGGATCACGCGGATGTTGCGCCGCAGCGGGGCGTACTGGTGATCGACTTCAACCGTCACATGGTTGCGGCCGGTGGTGCTCTTCACGAGGCTCACCACATGGCCCACCGGCACGCCGCTGATGCGCGCATCGGAGTCTTCGGCGAGCAGCAGCGTACGCGGAAGATTGACGCTGAAGCGGTAGCCCTGGGGCTTCAGCGGCACCGAGCCCCCGAAGGACTCCCACAGGAACAGCAGCAGTCCGAAGCAGCTGAGCACGAACAGCACGATCACGAGGAGATTCGCCAGCGTCGGCGCGCGCTTCTGCATCAGCCGGCCCCTCCGGACTTGGAGAATGGAGAGAGTCCGCCGGGCGGCTGCGGAGCGTCTTCGCTCCCGATACCGAAGGTGGATCCAAGACCCCTGCCGAACACCCGACCTGCCAGTTCGGAGGCGCTACTCACACCAGCACCGCTCGGCGCGGGGCACTTGCCGGCAATCCCCAGGGCGCCGGGGGCGGCCGCGGGCGGCTGGATCAGGCCGAGCACCGCGCGTGCGGTGGGGTTCACCTGCGCGACACCCGGGAAGGTGTAGATCTGCGTGCAGGAGAAGTAGAGCAGCCCGTGACCGATCGGGCCGTTGGCGTCGGCGTTCGCAAAGAGGCTCGCCGCGTTGTGGTTGAACCAGCTGAGATAGAACAGGAAGCCCGCCTGGTTGGCGCCTGGGTTGTAGGCGAGCTCGTTGAAGAATTCGTTGAGCACCGAAAGCGTCGTGATGAGCTTGGGGAACGCTTCGGAGACTTCCTGCAGATCGGGCTGGATTTCGCTCACCACCGGCTCGATTTCGCGCGTGAAGGGACGGATTTCGTTCTTCAAGATCGGCGTCGTCTTACGCAGGAACGGCTGCGTCTGCTTCTGCGCCGGGCCGAGCGCCACCGCGAAGGGGTGGAGCTTTTCGAGCGTTGGGCCCGCCACGCTTGCGGCCGCGCCAAGCTTGCCGAGGCCCTCGTTGGTCTGGTGCAGCGCCCCCGGGAGCTCGCGCAGGGTGGCCTGTACGGCGCGGTCCTGCTGAGCGAAGGTGCCGAGCACCGCATTGGATGAGTCGACCAGCTCCGCCAGCGCCTTGTCCTTCGAGCCGAGCGCTTCCATCAGCAGCCTAAAATTGTGCAGCGAGCGCGCGATGTACGCATGACGCGTGGCCAGCTCGCGCGAGAGCTCCTGGATGTCGCGCGCGAACGGGCTGAAACGCTTGAACGCGGCCGCGAGGTTGCGCGAGTTGCCGTTCAGCCCCTGCGCCGCCCCCGCCAGCAGCAGCTGGATGTAGTTGCGCGTATCGGCATCCAGCGAGGAGAGGAATTCGTCGAGATTGACGTTCGGGGAGGTCTGCGAGATCGGGATCGTTTCGCCGCTCTTCAGCCGTCCCGCAGCGGATGTGCCGGGATTGACCTCAACCGTTATGTCCTGCAGCTGAGTCTTGGGACGCAGCAGCATCGTCGCATCGCGGTAGATGTAGCGCGCGTAGGAGGGATCGACGTGCATCGCGACGAGCGCCCGCCCTTCGTGCAGTTCGACGCTCGCGATTTCGCCGATCTTCGCGCCGGCGATCGTGACCGTCTGACCCTGGCCCGGCGTAACCGCCTGGGCGGTTATGAATTCGCCCTTCAGCGTGAAGTGTTCGTGGCCGAGCACCGGGAACCACGTGGGCAGCGTGAGGCGCTCGTGGTCGAGGATGTAGCCGGCGCTGCCGGCGGCGATCACGATGATCGCCACGACCGCGAGGAAGGCGCTGCGATAGCGGCGGATCTGGTCGCGCACGCCCAGCCCACCTTCGTGGCCGAGGTCCGCTCGGCGCCCGCCGTTCTGCGCGCCATTCTTCGCCGCGGGAGCCGCTCCCCCGCCCTCGCTCAGCAGATCCGCCACGCCCGGCTCGCCGCCTGGCCCCGTCGCGCGCGGCAGCTCGCGCTCGCCTTCGGGACCTGCGCCGCCGGGCATCTCGTGCTCCTCCTCGGGTCCCTTGGGGGGAGTCATCCCGCGCTCCCATCGGCGGGGCCATGAGACAGCGGCCCGTTGAGGTTGGGCAGCGCCTGCGTGTAGCAGGGCACGAGCGGCTTATAGGGGGGCTCGGTGCTCGCGATGCTGGGGCTCGTGCCCAGGGGAGTGAGCGCCGTGGAGGCCGCCAGCGGGAAGCCCCGCGTCGAGGTCCCCGGCAGCGTGCTCGGAGCCGTGGATATGACCTGACTGCCGCCGGTCACCAGCAGCCGGAAGAAGCTGCCGTTGCCGTCGAAGCTCTGCCCGCCCGAGTTGAATCCGAGCAGTGCGCCGAGGAACTCCTGTTCGTTGCTCACGCCCGAGGTGTTCGCGCCGTCCTGGAGCTTCGTCTCGAAGGCGGGGCGCAGAACCTTGCTCACGCACCCACCCACCAGACTTCCCTGCTTGAAGAATTCCGGCTGAGCGCCAACCAGCGAGGCGAGCACCGGCGCCCCGGTCTGCAGACCCGCGGCGACGCCGCCCAGCTCGCGGGGAGCGAGCAGCCCGCGGAACTGTTCGATCCAGGGCAGCGCTGCATGGACCGTCGCGGGGGTCTGTTCGACCCCGGGAATCAGCGCCAGCGAGAAGGAGCGCAGCGCCGGGAAGGAGCGATGGAGCGCCACGAGCGCAACGTTCGCGGTGTGCAGCGTGCCCGGCAGCTCCGCCACCGCCGCGCTCACGCTCGAGGACTGCGCGGCGATCGAGCCGAGGAAGGTGTTGAAATGTCCAATCAGTTCGCCGAGCTCCTGCTCGTGCACGTTGAGCGCCGCCGTCGTGCGTTCCACGCCCCGCACCAGCAGCGAGATGTCGTGCTGATCGGTGCCACCCAACGCCTGCTGCACGATCGCGCCGCCACGCGCCGCCTCGGGGCCATGCTGGTAGGCGCTGGCGATCGACTGCGCCGCGTTCAGTCCGCGCACTTCAGGATCCTGTTCGGCGTTCTCCGCGGGCGTCGGCTTGCGTGTGAGCGCGTTTCCGAATTCGATCAGAACGGTCTGCAGGTTGGCCCGCGTATCGCTGTTCAGCGCCGTGAGCAGCTGATCGATCTGCACCGGATCGGAGGTCTGGGTGATCGGGATCGTAAAGCCTTCAGAGACCGTCTTGGCGGTGGGACTCCCAGGCTGCAGTTCAACGAAGTCGTTGCCTTCCAGGAAGATCCGCGGCCTGATCTTGACCGTCGCATCGGTGTGAATCGGCAGGCCCTGCTTTTCGATTTCCATCGTCACGAGACCCGTTTCGCCCTCGCGCTGGATCGAGGCCACCTTGCCGACATTCACGCCCGCGATCCGCACCGGGGACTTGGGGCGAATGTTGAGCGCCGAGGAGAACTGCGCCTTCAGGCGGAATCCGTGTGTGAACGGAATGTGCTTTGTGAAGCCGAAGTACACCACCACCGCGATGATCAAAAGCACCACAATGCCAAAGCGCACCGGGTTCGAGCGCTGCAGCTCGATCACGGGCGTCTGATCGCGACGGCGGAATCCGAAGCGGCTCATTTCTTCTTCCCCAAGCCGAGGTCCTTCAGCGTGGCGCTCGGGTATTCCTGCCCGAGCAGGTTCTGGCTGCGCGTGGTGACTTCATGCGCGGAGCCAGTGTTGCCCGGCACATTGCCCACCACCGGCTGACCGATGAGGAACTTCTCGTTGCCCGCTTCGCACTCCTTGGGCTGACCCGGCCCGCCCACGTTCGGGTAGGGGTTGGAGTGCAGGAAGTTGTTGGGCACCACCTTGGAGGTCCCAACCGCCTGCGAGCCGCCGTTGGCGGGCGCCGAAGACGGTGCGCCCTCGGCGTTGGGCCCCAGCGGCGAGAACACGACCTGGAAGCGTGCCAGGTTGCCCACTCCGCCGATGCCCTGCGCGAAGAGGCTCGCGGTGTTGCGGAAGAACGTGGTGATGTAGTTGCAGTTGACCTGCGCCGGCGCGAGACCCGCCGCCACCGGGCCACCAGCCACGGCGGTCTGGGTGAAATCTTCGATGCCCAGCGTCACAACCGGGTTGGCGATGAATTCCTGCAGCGCCTTCGCCGCTTCGGCGAGCTGCGTATTGAGCGGGATCGCTGTGCGCAGGTTCACCGTGCCCACCGCGAAGGCGTGCCCAAGCGGCGGAGCGGCACTCACGAGAGCCTTCGCCGAGGGTCGCAGCAGGCGGAAGAACTCGGCGGTCTTCTCCACGAACGGCGCCTGGAAGGGAAGCGAGAAGATCGCCTGACGCAAGGCCGGAGGCCCGCCCTCGATCGTCGCTTCAAGCGAGGGCGTCACGGTGGCGAAGGCCTTGAAGAACGTATCCAGATCGACCCAGCCGTTGGCCTGCTGCTGCGCCACCGGAGCGGCCTCCACGGCGGCGCGATCGAGCGCCGTGAACAGTCCGTGCAGATCGGTCTCGGGCGATGCGAGGTTGTGCAGCGCCGGGATCGCGCTCGTAAGGAGCGGGCGCAGGGTGGCAATTGTTTCGTTGAGGCCCACGCCGCGCCCCGCTAAGGCGTCACCGAAGGTGTTGGAGTTTTCCTGGGCCGCCGTGCGCGTCTTCTGATCGAACATCTTGAAGAGCTCTTCGATCTGCACCGGTTCGCGGGTCTGCGCGACGGGGATCGTCGCGCCCGGCGCGAGCGTCTTGGACGAGCTACCTCGTTCCAGCTGCAAGAACTTCAAGCCGAGCGCGGATACCGACTGGACGATCACGGTGCTGTTCGCCGGCAGCGGTTCCACGCCCTTTTCGAGCTTCAGATAGGCGACGGCGACGACCCTCCCCGTCGCGGGATTCTGGTGGGCGACGACCTTTTCGACCGTACCCACGAGATCCCCGCCGATGCGCACATAGTTGGTCTTTTCAAGACCCGCCGCTTCGTTCAGTTCGACCTTGATGTCATAGGTGGGCGTGAACGGCAACCCATTCAGCGCGTTGTAGGAGAGGTACACCGCGACGGCCACGATCAGCGTCGTGAGCGCCCCGATCAGCAGCGGACTGGCGGCCAGCGAGCCGCGACGGCGACTCATCAGGGGACCTCCGTCGGGTTACATTCCAGCTGGCCCGTATCCGTGAAGGGCGAGGAGCCATCCGCGGCGGGCTGCGTGGCCGCTCCCGGGCAGCGGCTCTGCTGGCCGCGCTTGAGGTTCTGCAGACCCTGCTTGACGCTTTCCGAGGGCACCAGCGAGCCTTCGGAGCCGAGCGTGAAGGTCGGCACGGTGGCCGACGCGCGGATGTAGTGCCCGTTGGCGTCGTAGTAGGAGGTGCTCTGCCCGAGCGAGCGCGCGAACCCCACGAGCTCCGGCGAGTAGGGGCGCAGGTGCGAGAAGAACGTCGTGCCTTCTTCGAGTCCCTTGATCACGTTGGGCGTGTCGGCGGCGAGCGAGCGTGCCAGCGCCGGATATCCCTGGAAGATATCCGTGAGGTCGTTGTTGGCGCCCGGCTTGCTCACCGCGAGGCTGAGGTTGTGGAGCACCGGCGTGGCTTCGGAGAACAGCGGACGCAGGCGCGCAAAGAGCGTTGCCAGCATCGTCGTGTTGGGCTTGGAGACGTTCACCAGCTTCGTCAGGTCGTTCAACGTCGCGGGCACTTCGGCGAACGTCCTGTTCGCCAGATGCAGCGTCACGGGCAGCTCCTGCACGCTCCTGGCGAGGCTCGCCTGATGGGAGGCGAGCGCCCCGAAGGCGATGTCGGCGTGTTCGACCAGATCGGTGAGTTCGGTGCGGCGCGCAGCGATCGTGGTGGTTGCCTTGGCGCCCTGCACGAGAAGCTCCTCGAATGAGCGCTGGTCGCGCGTGAGCTCCGCGAAGAAGTGATCGGCGGACGCCAGCGCGGGCGCGAAGTATTCGGCGGTCACATTCACGTCGTGGGTGACGCCAGCGTAGGATTCGGCGCCGCCCTGGAAGACCTCCTGCAGGCCCTTCAACGTGCGCGGGTTGAGCGTGTTGAACAGCTGATCGATATCCGTCGCGCCGTGCACCGCGTTGCCCGACAGCGTCGCTCCATCCGGCAGCGTCGGGTTGTTGTTGGCCCCGAGCGAAAGCGCGATGTAGCGGTTGGCGACTCCCGAGAGCGAGGGAACTCTGATCTGTGCGGTCGTGCCCTGGTGCAACGGCGCGAGCGAGGATGAGATGTCGATCCGCACGCGCGCCTTGTAGTTGTGCGTGAGGCTGATGTCCTTCACGGTCCCCACCGGCACCCCTCCGACCTGCACCTGATCGCCCCGCACAAGCTGATCGGAGCTTTCAAATTCGAGGTAGTAAGTGCTCGCGCCGCCGCCGCCGAGGACGATGTACGCCAGGATCGCCACGACCAGTACAAGCCCTCCCACCGCGACGAAGCGCGCACGGCGGTTGCGAGGAAGACCCGTTGGGGTGGGGATGTCCCCAGGACGCCCGGGGCGTCCCAATGGAGGACCCGCGGGGCCCGGCAGCGGGGGATTGGGGGGGCTAGTTGTGGACACCGCCGCCTTCGCTCTGGCTTGCGGAGCTGCTCGACGAGTGGTCGGGGATCGCCGCCGGGGACGGCTTGGCGCCCACAACCGGATCGGGGATCTGCCCGAGCCGTGCGACCAATGTCAGCCACTGGCCCGGCGTGAGAGTCGAGGCAGGTGCAATCGCGACGCCGGCGGCGGCCTTGTCGGCGGCGGCCTTGTGGACCGGCGCAGCGGCGGGAAAGCGGTGCTTGCCCGTCGCCTTGAAAACGAGGCTACCCTGCAGCTGCACCCACCCGTCGAGCAGCGGCTTGGGATCGATCTCGGGAGCGCCCACCCCCGAGGGGCGGATCTGGAAGAGCATGTGTGCCTGGACTTCGGTCGCCGGAGCGGGCGTCGGTACGGCAGCGGGGGCAGCGCCCGTCGTCGAGGAGGACGATGGAGGCGGCAGGACAGCGGTGACTTCGGGAGCACCTGCCCCCAAGTGCCCGATGACGGTGCCCGCGATCACCTTCGCGCCAACAGCGAGCGGGTGCAAAAAGACATCTTCGGAGCCCACCCTGAACGCAAGCGCAACCGCGGTGCGAGGCCGCGCACGATGAGCCGCTCGCCGCCTGGCCACAGAGTGGGAGGCGGGAAGCGTTTCCAGTTCCGCAGCCGCCCCGTGTGCAAGCCCCGAGAGCACCGCGCCCGCCGAGAAGGGCGAGTGCGGCTGCACGCCCGCAGTCGCCGGGGGAAGTGAGACCCGCCCAGCCGCCACGTGAGCGCCGTCGGCGGTGGGAGCGGAGCCGATGCTCGAGGCGGCACTGTGGGGCTTCAACACCGGATAGAGGCTCGCCACGCTGCCGAGCTGTCCATAGGTGTAGAGGTTGCCGTAAGCATCGCGCAGCACCACATAGCGCCCCAGCAGAGGCGAGACACCGATCGCGGCGATCGTCCCATCCTGCACCGCGATCACCGGCGCGCGCGGACGAGAGTAGATCGTGGTCCCCACAACCGTGCGCGGCCCGTGCCCCGCGACGGGCACCGTGGGGAAGCCATCGGAGAAGTGCGCCGGCGCGTGCACCGGAAAACGGGCCTCGGTGAGCGAGCCGATCGTTTCCAGCAGCGACGCCGGCGTGCCCCCGAGCAGCTGCGCACGCAGCAGCACCGATGCCACGTAGCTCTGCGAGTGGTTATAGGAGAAGATCGCCGCGTCGATATGCCGCGCGCCGCCGGCCGCCTTCAGGTAGCGCGCGGCGGCGAAGATCGCGTCCGCGGGGTTGTAGGGATCGGCGTAGCCATCGCCGTTGGCATCCACCCCATACATCGCCCACGAGGAGGGCAGAAACTGCATCCAGCCCTCGGCGCCGGCGCTCGAGAGACTCAGATCGCGGCCGTAGTCGGTCTCGACTTCGTTGATCGCCGCGAGCACCTGCCAGGGGATTCCGTAGGCCTTCCCCGCAGCCTGGTAGATCGGCAGCAGAAACGGCGGGATCGCGAAATTGGCGATGAAGAAGTTGGGCACGCCCGAGATCGCCGAGCCGAGCGCCGAAGGCGGCAGCGGCGTGAGCGCAGAGGGCGAGAGGGCGCGAATGTGCGTCGAGTTGGGAGACGGCGCTGAACCCCCCGTGCCCTTGCTGGGATTGGCGCTTGCCTTGGTGTGCTTGTGCACGCGGGTGGGAACGGCACTCGCAGCCTGCGGCTTCTGCGCTTGCACATGAGGAGCCGCGGCGGGTGCGATGGCGCTCTGCGTGGAGCTCGTCGTGGTCTGCGTCGTGGTTTCTGATGCGCCTTCACCGGCCGGCGTCGTTGACGTAGCCGAGCCCGAGCCGGCTGTGGTTGTCGAGGAGGAGGAGGGTGGGCCGGTGGTCGTGGATTCGGCGGTGCTCTGAGCGGCCGGTGCGCTCGGTGTGGCCTGGTCGGCAAAGGCCGGTGTCGCCGGCGCGCCCAGCGCGAGAGCCCCCAGCAGCGGGGCCAGCACACGCGTGAGCCATCGAGCGGCGCGAGACGACGATCGCGGCGCAAGCGCTGTCCACAGCGAGCCAAGCCACCGGCGTATCGGCAGCGAGTCGAGGTGTGAGCGTGGGGGCGTCATCGATCAGTTTCCGAGCAAGTAGTTCAGCAGCAGCCCGCTCGCGCTGGAGCCTTCGCTGGAGGGTGTGTAGTAGGTGGTGCCGCCGCTCGAACCGCCCACAGGCTGGGCGGTAGGCGTTGTTTCTGCGAGCCCTCCGAAGCCGCTGAGGCCGCCCGCGGTGACCGTGCCGGGATAGCGCGCGATGGCCTGCGCCGGGGTGGCGCCCTGGAGCACCGCGAGCGTGCGCTGCATCACCAGTTCGGTCGTCGCCGAGGACCCCGGAACCGAGCTCTTGGTGGCGGTCGTGGAGCCCGTGCTGAACCTGGAATTGCACCCCTGGATGGGGGTGATCGCGTAGGTCTGGCAGACGTTCACCACGAGTATCCCGCGCAGGAAGTGCCCAAGCGCGTCATAACCGTTGATCGCCCCCGAGCTGTTGAAGATCGTGTCCACGAGGCGCTCGATCCCCCCGTATCGCGCACGCTCGAGGTCAGCCCCGCGGCATTTTCGGCAAACGGCTTGGCGGCCGCACCGAGCGTCTTGAAACGCTTGAAGAAGGGCTGCGCGGCAACCAGCGCGGGGCCCGTGATCTTCGAGCTCTTACCGAGGCTTTCGAAGAACTTGGTCGAGGTCGTGGAGAACGGACCGAGGTTCTGGAAGGTTTCGTTGATCCCCGGCGCCGCGAGCCCGAGGTTGGTGAGCGCGGGAGTCGCCTGTTCGCCGAATTCGCCCAACCGCTGCATCGCCGGACCGAGCTGGCGCAGGAACGCCGGGAACAGTGCGAGGTTCTGCGCCAGCGCGCCGCGGTGACGCGCGGTGGCGGTGTTCACCGCATTGGCCTGCACGACGAAGTCCGCGACCTGGCTGCGCACCTTCGCCCAGGGAGCCAGCACGCGATCGCCTTCTTCGGCGAGGTTCGCGAGGACCTTGTTCTCGCCGGCGAGGATGCCGAGCACCGCGTCGACTTCGCGCAGCGCCGGGTTCGCGCGGCGGATCACGGCGTTCAGATCGCTGCCGCGTCCCGCCAAACCCGCGCCGAGTTCATTGAGGATGATCGCGAACCGTTCGCGCTCGGGCCGGCGTGAGATGTCGCCCACGAGGTCCACATCCACGGGGCTCGAGGTGTGCTCCACCGACATGTAGCGCTCGCCCGCCCCTTCGTGTCCTGAGGGAATCTTCGGCAGCGGTGGCGGCAGCGGCGTGCCTACCGGTCGCGGCTGGGTGGGCAGGCAGTCGACGTTCTTCTCGCCGATTAGCGACTGAATCTTGATCGTGCACGTCGCATCGGTGCGGAAGTCCTGGAAGCCGGCGTTTTCGATGTCCAGCGTCACCGCGGCCTTCGCCTGCGGCGTGGGCACCACTTCACCGACCGTCCCCACCTTCACGCCGTCGATCAGCACATCCTCTCCAGGGATCAGGTTGCCCGCGTCGTCGAAGATCGCGCGCACCGTATAGCCGCCACTGTTTCCTCCCGCGGAGGTTGAAAGCAGGATCGCTGCCGCTAGAGCCGCTATGCAAAGCGCTCCGGCTACCCCGACGGTCCCCCTTCTCCAGACGGTCTGCGTCCTCAACCCCGGATCCTTCCTCCGTGTCAAAAGCAGGGGGGCGGTCCCCTCGGGACCGACCCCCCGCCGTCGATGCTGCGAGTGGTGTGCTAGAAGACTACTTCTTTGGGCAAGGAGCCTTGTAGTTGGCGGTTACGACCGCTCCACCGAGGAACGTCAGTTCGGACTTCACGGGGAAGCCGCCCTTGGGGCACTTGTTGGGAAGGCTCCCGTAGGAGATGACCTTCTTGCCCTGCTTGAACGCGGCTCCCACCTTGATCTTGATCGAGGTAGTCGACACATCCGGAGCGCCGGGCAGCGCTTCGACAAGCGGCACTTCAACGGTCAGCTTCGGGCCGTAGGGCGCCGCCGCGTTTACGAAGCGGCCCTTGGCGACGATCTGCGCCGAGATCGGCGATGAGCCGTTGGCGTAGAAGTTCAAGCCTCCATTTTCGGCGAAGAACGCCTGCAACGTCGCATTCTCAGTGACCGGGGTGCCGCCGATCTCATTAGCCACGCCGGCCACGCCGACGGGGCTCGCCTGGGACTTCTTCGGGCAGCCTTCCGGGCCCGCGTTTCCTTCGAGTGTGGACAGCGGACAGGTGACGAAGCCCTGCGGGTGCAGCTTGGTGCCGGCCGGCAGGTAGAAGGTGGCGCCAATCAGCGGAGCGGGAAAGCCTCCGGGGTATTCGGTGCCGGTGATCTTGTATTCCGCTTCGACGGCAGCGCCGGCGCCGAGAATGTTACCGGTGCCGGGGAAGCCCTTGAGTGGAACGGCCTTGGCCTTGAATGTCACCGTGGGCGCCGCCGAAGCGGACGCCGACAGGCCAACGACGGCTATGCCGAGCAAGGCCAGACAGGTGGATGCTCTGCGCATCAGTTTTCTCTCCTCTATTGATGGACAGGTCCGCCTCGATCCGGGTAGCTCCGGAACCCTCCTCGGCCCGGCGACATCGAGATCCCCCGCCCAGAACGAGCAGGGAAACGTGGCGATCTGCCCATAACCATATCCGGCGGGGCCGACGCCTTCAAGTCCGAACAGGCGGGCGATGCGCGGCGAAGCGTGCGCCGAGGGCAGAGAATACCGCTGAGTCAAACGCGCGTGCCATTCTTCAGAAGACTCGATCTGAAGCTGAGCTTTAGGTAAGGCCCCTCGCACGACTCCTACGTGACCCTGTGCTGAGCGCGCCAGCACGAACGCTGCCCCCTGCACCCCTCAATCGCCACCAGCGCGCGGTGCAGCCGCCGCAGGTGGGCCCTCGAAAGATGAGCCGCGACATTGTGCAGCTCGAAGGGGTCGCTGCGCAGGTTGTAGTACTCGCGTTCCCCCGTCACATACTCCACATACAGGCTCGCCGACGTGCGCAGCGCCTCATAGCTCGTGGGGTTGCCCGCCCCGCGCGTGGGCAGATCGGGGTCGCCCGCGTCGAGCACCGGGCCGTGGTGCTCGATCAGAACCTCCCGACGCCACACCCCCGCCGGCTGCCCGTGCAGGAGCCCGTCGAGGCTGCGGCCGTCTACGTTGGCTCCCACCGGTGCTCCCGCCAGCCGCTCGAAGGTGGGGCACAGGTCGGTGTTCTCGGTCAGCTCTCCCATGCTGCGTCCCCCCGGCACGTTCGGGCCGACCACAATCAGCGGCACGCGGATGTCGGTGTCGAAAGCGGTCTGCTTGCCCGGCATCAGCCGGTGCTCGCCCATATGGAGCCCGTTGTCGGAGCTGAAGACGATGTATGTGTTCTGCGCAAGGCCGCGCGCGCTCAGCGTGGCCTCGATTTCGCCGATCATGCGATCGACCGCCTGCACGGCCTGTGCGCGCCTGCGGAAGTCGGCGTCGATCTGTTCGATCTGCTGCGCTTCCAGCGGCGTGAAGTGGCTCAGCCACGCCGGCGCTCCCGTCGTGGGCGCGTCGAAGGCCGGCGTGCGCGGCGCCGTGAGGCCGGGGAAGTCCCCTTCATCGCGCGGCGCGGGCACGAACGGCGAGTGGGGTGCGAACGTCGCGACCTCGAGCATGAATGGCTGGCGCAGTTCGGCGGAGTGTTCGATGAAGCCCACGCTCTTACGCGCGAGCACGTCGGTGAGGTAGTCCTGGGGTTCTGAGCCATAGCTTTCCGGTTCCCCATCGTGGTTCAGCATGTAGCCGAACTCGGGGTAGCCGTTGCCGGCCACGTCCCACTCGTTCCAGCCCGCGGGCACGAACGAAGCCGGCACCCCCGCTCCCCCATCGGGTTTGTAGCCGTTGAGGTACTTGCCCATCATCGCCGTGCGATACCCCACCCCCCGCAGCGCCGTCGCGAAGGTTTCCAGTTCCTCTCCACGTTCATGAAAGACCTGAAAGCCGCCATAGGGTGGGCTGTTGGATGTCACGTGAGTGTTGTGCGGGAAGCGCCCCGTGAAGATCGATGCGCGCGAGGGGCAGCACAGGGAGTCGGTGACGAAGTAGTTGGAGAACGTCTCTCCGCGGCGCTCCATCGCGAGCACGTGGGGCATGTATTGCACGAGGTTCCACGCGAGATCGTCGGTGAGGATGAAGACGATGTTGGGGCGAGTCTTGCGGACGGCAGTGAGCGGTGAGCCTGCGCCGCCCGCTTCCGTGCCGCCACCGCCCGCTTCCACGCCGCCGCCGCCCGCACCGGCGCCATTGCCCCCGCTCTGACCCGCCCCTTCGCCGAGGGGCGCGACGGGCGTGGACGGCGTCGCGTTCACATCCGCCTTCTTCGCGCCGCCCGCGAAGCCGCAGCCGCACAGCAGCAGCGAGACCAGCGCGACGCTGCTGCTCGCAAGTGCCGCGCGAGTCCTGTTAGATGAGAAGCGCACCGCGCCGCAGGTTAGGGCGTGGCCGCCGGGTTCGCGCCACGCGGCCCGCGCGGACCCAACAGATTGGGGACCCACCCACCCGGTCCTCTCCTTATCTCAACCGCCGCCCGCACACCACCCACCGCCGAGCCACAGACCAAGAGAGGGATGACATGGACTTCAAGCCCAGCCCCCGCTGCGAGGACTTCAAGCAGCGCCTAAACCAGTTCATGGACGAGCACGTCTACCCCGCCGAGGCCGTTTATGAGCGCCAGCTGCGCGAGTCGGGCGATCCCCACCACCAGCCCGCGATCATGGAGGAGCTCAAGGGGCGCGCGCGCGATGCCGGGCTGTGGAACATGTTCCTGCCCGATCCCAACGACGGCGCGGGTCTCTCCGTGAGCGACTACGCGCCGCTCGCGGAGATCCTCGGGCACAGCCACATCGCCTCGGAGGCATGTAACTGCTCCGCGCCTGATACCGGCAACATGGAGGTACTCCATCTGTTTGCCACTCCCGAGCAGCGCGAGCGCTGGCTTGTACCTCTACTTGAGGGTGAGATTCGCTCTTCGTTTGCGATGACGGAGCCCGATGTGGCCTCCTCGGACGCCACCAACATCGCGCTTCGCATCGAGCGCTCCGGAGATGAGTACGTGCTCAACGGGCGCAAGTGGTGGACCTCCGGAGCGCTCCACCCGCACTGTCGCATCATGATCGTGATGGGCAAGACGCAGGTGGACGGCCCGCGCCATCGCCAGCAGAGCATGGTGCTCGTGCCGCTCGATACCCCCGGCGTGGAGATCCTGCGCGCGCTGCCCGTCTTCGGCTACCAGGATCAGGAGGGGCACGCCGAAATCTCCTTCACCGACGTGCGCGTGCCCGCGTCGAATCTCATCGCAAGCGAGGGCGACGGCTTCATGATCGCCCAGGCCCGTCTCGGCCCGGGGCGTATCCACCACTGCATGCGCTCACTCGGCGCCGCCGAGCGCGCGCTTGAGGCGATGTGTCGGCGCGCCATCGCCCGCGTCACCTTCGGTGAGCCCGTCGCCGCGCGCGCCAACATCCAGGACTGGATCGCCGAGTCGCGCATCGAGATCGAGATGGCCCGTTTGTTGACGCTCAAGGCGGCCTGGCTGATGGACACCGTCGGCAACCGCCACGCCCGCACCGAGATCGCCGCGATCAAGGTCGCCGCGCCCTCGATCGCGCTCAAAGTGATCGACCGCGCGATCCAGGTCCACGGCGGCGGGGGCGTATCCGACGACTTCACATTGGCCTGGGCCTACGCACATCTTCGCACCCTGCGCCTCGCCGACGGCCCCGACGAGGTGCACAAGCTCTCGATCGCGCGTCGCGAGCTCGCGCCGTATATGCCCTCCGCGGAGGGGTAGGCGCGGGGTGGAGAGGTGCGCACCAAGGGCCGCGCGTGGGAACCCTTGCGGAACCGCCTCGCGAAAAGCGCTCGCGGAACGGCCTCACGAAAAGCGCCCCTCCCCCGTTAAGGTCTGCGAATGACGAAACAGCGCTCGAGAATGAAGGTGCTGGCGATGGCCGCCACGGTGGTCGTCGTTGTGCTCGCGGTGCTCCTCACCGTCGACGCACTCGTGGTGAGCGCCGAAACGAAGCCCGCTCGTGCCGACGGCGGCCAGCTCGTAGCGCTCAGGGGTGGGGATGTTCTCCAGGTACGCCAGTATGGGCCGCCTTCCGCGCCCACGATCGTCTTGCTGCATGGCTTCGCTGGGTCGCTTCATTGGTGGGAACGCGAGGCTCCCTTGCTGGATGTCCGCTACCACGTTCTGAGCTTCGATCTGCTCGGCCACGGAGGCTCATCCAAGCCCTCCGGGGGCTACTTCGATGGAACACCAGGCACAGCTCGTCGACGAAGCCCTCCACCGCCTCGGCGTGCGCCGCGCACTGATCGTGGGACACTCGATGGGCGGGCTCGTCGCCACCGCGCTCGCCACCCGCGACCCCTCGCTCGCGGCGGGTGTGGCGCTTGTGGACTCGCCTCCCACCTCCGCCTCGGGCAAGCTCCCCTTCACCGCGCGTCTGGGCTTCGTGCCCGTGCTTGGCCAGGCGCTTCGCTCCGCGGTGATCACCAACGGCATGGTCTCCGAAGCGCTGCAGTCGGCCTTCGCGCCGGGCTACCCCGTGCCCCACCAGTTCGTGAGCGACTTCTGGAGGATGACCTACAACTCCTACACCGACTCCCACCGTGAAGACGGGAGCTATCTCGACCGCCGCTCACTCCCCGCGAGACTCATCGCGCTGGGGCTGCCCCTGCTGGTGGTGTATGGACTGCAGGACCGCATCGTCTCCCCCACCGCTATTCGCCAGGATTTCGCCGCGGTGCCGGGCGTGCGCATCGTGCCCGTCGCAAAGGCCGGACACTCGCCGATGGTGGAGAAGCCAGTTGCCACCGCCGCCGCGCTGCTCCCTTTCGCAGAGCGCACGCTGGGGCAGTGAGGGCCTGCAACCGGGCCTGAGGGCACCGCGGGCCTGAGGACACTCCGCGGGCCTGAGGACACCGCGAACTCGGCCCCGCCGTCTCCCGGGGCTCAGCTTAGACGCTCACTCGCACCGAGGGCCCGCCGCGTTGCAGCGACGAGCCCTCCTTTCGCGGTGATGTCGGCTGCTGCTCAACCGCGAGCGACGCCTATGACTTGGTCTTGCAGGCGGAGATCGCCTGTTCCTTGGCCGACCCTGCCGGCAGCGGTGAGGAGTTGACGAGTTCTACGCACAATTCGCGCGCCGCTTCGCGCGCCGCGTTCAAGTCGCCATTGCCCGCCTTGTCGCAGATCCCTTCGATTTTGGCCTTCGCGCTCGAGGAGAGCGTCGAAGCGGACTGCACGCCGTGCTTGCACGCCGCCACCGCCTGCTGCACCGCCGGGCTGTTGGCCACGGCCGGAACGGTCGTCCCGCCGGCGGTCGTGCTCGCCGCCGCGGTCGTCGTGCTCTGGCTCGTCGAGGTCGAGCTGCTCGTGCTGCTGCTGCTTCCGCAGCCCGCCACGAGCACCCCGCCCGAACAGTGCAACGGCCAGCCATGTGGACAGCCTTGAAACCATGAATCCTCCTCCGATGGGTTGGAGCGAGCGTTCGTCCGCCGACCATTGGGCCATCTGAACGACCGCCTGAGCGCGCAACGCTACTCTCCTGGCTGGACGTCAGGACCGTAGGCCCTCAGCACGACGACCTCATCGACGAGGTCGAGTCCCTCCGGTCGGTGTGTGATCAGTAACACCGACTTTCCGTCCGCCACGGCGAAGATATCGCGCATCAGCTCCCGCGCGGTGGGTGGGTCGAGGTGCGCCGTGGGCTCGTCCAGCACGAGGATCGGCGCCTCCGCGAGCAGCGCCCTTGCGACGCCGATGCGCTGGCGCTGCCCTCCTGAAAGCTCCCTCCCCTCCTCGCCTACCAGCGTATCCCAGCCCCCGGGCAATGCACTCACCCAGCGCCAGATCCGCGCTCGCTCCAACGCGTCCTGCAACTGCGCGTCGGATGCCTCCGGGCGCGCGAGGCGCACGTTCTCGCGGATGCTCGCGGAGAACAGGTGCGCCTCCTGGCCCGCCACCGCGATCGCCCGGCGCACGTCCGCCTGGCGATAATCGCGCAGGTCACGCCCCGCGAGCATCACCCGCCCCCGCTCGGGGTCTAAGAAGCGCAGCAGCAGGTTCACGACGGTCGTCTTGCCGGCGCCGCTCTCTCCCACGAGCGCCAGGCGCCGGCCCGCCGGGAGGCTTAGATCGAAGTCGCGCAACACGGGCGGCCCGGCGGATTCGTAGCGCGCCCACACCCCCTCGAGCGCCACGTCGAAGGCTGGGGATACCGGCACGTTGGGCAACGCCATCGTGGACAACGACGCGACCGGCACCGACACGCTCGCAACCGCTGTGGCTGGGACAGGAGCCGGCGCAGGCTCATCTGGGTCGCGCACCGCAGGCTCGCGATCGATCAGCGATAGCACCCGCCGGCCGGCGCCAAGCGTGAAGGACAGCTCACGAGCCGCCTCCGCGAGCGGCGCGACGCCTTCGAAGGACGCCAGCGACAGCAGTGCGAGCATCGCGACCAACACGCTGTTGAGGGCGCCCGTGGCGTGCGCCGCCACACACACCGCGAGCACCCCTGCCACCGTTGCCCACGCGATGAACACGCCCAGTCCATCCCCCACGCCCCCCGCGAGGGCATCGCGCGCGCCGATTCGCACGAGCGCCCCATCGGCCGCGCGCAGGCGCCTCAGGCACTCCTCCTCACGGCCATACACAATGAGCTCCGCCGCGCTGCCCGTGAGCTCGAGGATCTCCGCCGTGAGCTCGCCGCGCGCCGCCGCCTGCCTGCGCGACGCGCGAGCGCCGAGCGCCGCCGCGCAGGCAGGAACGGCGATCCCGCCGAGCAGCAGCCCCGCGGCGAGGATCGCGCCCGCCGCGGGCAGAAACGCTGCGGTGACGCCAACGGAGACAGCGCCTGCGAGCAGCGCCACCAGCGGCGGCATCACGCCGCGCAGGTGCAGGTTCTGCTGCGCGTCCACATCAGCCACCGCTCGCGCGAGCAGCTCGCCATGGCGGTATCCCGCGAGCTGCGCCGGCGCGAGCGGTTCGATCCGTTCATACACCCTCACGCGCATGCGCCCCAGCGCGCGCAGCGCCACATCATGGGAGGAGAGACGCTCGAAATAGCGCGCCAGCGGGCGCGCTATGCCGAAGAAGCGCACCCCCACGATCGCAACCCCCAGCGAGAGGATCGCCGGGCGCTCAGCCGCGCGCGAGATCAGATAGCCCGCGGTCGCCATCAGCCCCACGCCGCAGAGAACCGTCGCCGCCCCGAGCGCAACCGCCAGCGCCACACGCAGGCGCGGAGCCTCGGCCAGCGCGAGCAACCGCCGTAGCGTTGCGATCATCGCCTCGGGGCTCCTCGGCGGCGAACGCGCGGAGCTCGTGGAGGCCACGGCGTCGCGCTCATCCCATCGCCGCCTCGTGGGCAATGGCGGACTTGCCTTCTCGCAGCAGAACCACCCGACCGGCCAGCCGCGCCAGCTCGGGGCGGTGCGCGATCAGCAGCACCATGCGCTCCGCACACAGTCGCTCCACCGCCAGCGCTATGACATCGGCGCTCTCCAGGTCAAGGTCGGCGGTGGGCTCATCGAGGATCAGGAACGGCGCGTCACGCAGAAAGGCGCGCGCAAGCGCGATCCGTCGACGCTCGCCCACAGACAGCATGCGCCCTCCATCTCCCACCACGGTCTCATAGCCCTGTGGCAACCCTTCGACGAAGGAGTCCGCGCCGGCGAGCGCCGCGGCCTCGCGCGTACGCTTCCACGAGGCCGCGGGATCCGCCAGGCGGATGTTCTGCGCGACCGTCGCGCGCAGCAGCGTCGGGCGCTGGGGCACCCACGCCAGCTCCTTTCGCCACGCCGCGGTTGAGGCGCTCGCGAGGTCCACCTCCCCCACGCCGATCCGCCCCGCCGTCGGCCTCGCCAATCCCAAGAGCAGCGCCGCCACGGTGCTCTTGCCCGCGCCGCTCTCCCCCATCAGCGCCACCGTCTCGCCGGGGCCGAGTTCCAGATCGAACCCATTGAGCACCACGCCAGGGCGTGCCGGGTAGGAGAAGGAGACGCCCCTCATCCACACCCCTGCCCTGGCGGGGCCAGGCACCGGCCGCTCGCCGAGTGCCTCCGGCGCCTCCGCGGGCGCGTCGAGCAGCTCCAGTATCCGCGCCGCCACAGCCATCCCATCCGCACCCGCGTGGTACTGCGCCCCCAGCCGGCGCAGCGGCTGGTAGAGCTCGGGCGCGAGGATCAGCACCGTAAGACCCGCCTGCAGGCCAATCCCGCCATACACCAGGCGCAGTCCCACGGCGACCGCCACGAGCGCCACGCCGAGCGTCGCGGCGAGCTCGAGCACCGAGCCCGAGAGGAAGCTCAGGCGCAACGTTCCCATCGTTGCGCGGCGATGGCGCTCGCTCACCTCGGCGATCCGCTCCGCCTGAGCCTCGCCGCGGTTGAACGCGCGCAGCGTCGGCAGCCCACGCACCACGTCGAGGAAGTGATTGGAGAGCAGCGCCAGCGCCAGCCAACGCTCGCGCGTACGCTGCTCGGTGTAGCGACCGATCAGCCACATGAACACCGGCACGAGCGGCAGCGTCACGAGCATGATCAGCGCCGAGACGTAATCGATCGGCGCCACCCACGCGAGCACCGCAACGGGCACAAGACACGCGAGCACCACCTGCGGCAGATAGCGCGCATAGTAGGTCTCCAATGCATCAATGCCCTGCACCGCCGCCGCTGCCAGCTCCCCTCCCTGCACGCCATCCAGAGCGGCGGGTTGAGCGCGAAGGCGGCGCTCGAGCAATGCCATGCGCAGTTCGGAGAGCACCCTCGCGCCGCCGCGTCGGCCAACCGCCTCAAAGCCCCACGCCAGCGCCCCGCGACCGGCCGAGACGAGCACAAGCAGAAGCACTTCGCGTGAGACCGCATCGAGCGGCGCGCCGTGGAAGGCGCGCGCCACGATGCGCGCCAGCAGCGTCGCCTGCGCCAGGATCAGGAGCGCGCTCGCGAGCCCGATCGCCACATCCACTCCGAGCAGCACCCGCACCGAGCGCGCGCGGGCGAGCAGACGAGGGTCCAGCGCGCGCACCCCTACGCCTCAGGTGCCCGGCGGTCCCACGGTCTTCGCCGCGAGTGCCTGCACGGCATTGCCCTCCGGCTGGGCTCCACCCACGCGCGCACGGAAGACGTAGTACGTCCACGCCTGGTAGAGCAGCACGATCGGCATGAAGATCAGCGCCGTCACCGTGATCGCCACCAGCGCATAGTGCGAGGAGGCCGAGTTGGCAAGCGTCAGGCTGTGGGAGAAGTCCGTCGAGGAGACCAGCACACGCGGATAGAGCCCCGTGAAGATCGTCGCCACCACAAGCACCGTAGCCGAGGCGGTCATCGCGAACGCCATGCCACTGCGACGCAGATGCAAGAACACCGCGCCGAGCATGAGCGCCAGCGCGCCGAGCGCCGCGGGCAGCACCGGCGGGAACACCGACCTGTCGTTGTTTTCCACCGCCACCAGCACCGTCCACGCGAGCAGCGCCATCCCAGCGAGCGCCACCGGCGCCGCGAGCCGCCGGGCTGCGCGCGCCGAGCGATCACACAGCTCCCCCACCGTGCGCAGCGTCAGGAAGGTCGCGCCGTGGAAGGCGAACAGCAGCACCACGACGACGCCTGCAAACACCGTGTAGGGGCGGAACAGATCCCAGAAGGTGCCCGTGAAGTTGTGGCTTGAATCAAGCGGCACGCCATGCAGGAGATTGGCCAGCGCGACCCCCCACACAAACGCCGCGCCGATGCTCCCCACAGTGTTCCCCCAGCGCCAGGTGGCGCGCCAGCGCGCACTCTCGCTCTTGGTCCGCCACTCGAACGAGACGACGCGCACGATCAGGCACACGAGCACAAGCACCAGCGCCAGATAGAACCCTGAGAACATCGTCGCGTACCACGCAGGGAACGCCGCGAAGGTAGCCGCCCCGGCGACTACCAGCCACACCTCGTTGCCGTCCCACGCCGAGCCGATCGCATCGAACATCGTCTGACGGTCGCGCTCGTTGCGCGCGAGGACAGGCAGCAACGCGCCGACGCCGAAGTCGAAGCCCTCCAGCAGGAAATACCCTGCCCACAGGAACGCGATCAGGCAGAACCAGAGCGTCTGCAGACTCATCGTACGGCCTCACTCTCGATACGGCGGGCGCGCGCGGATGCGCTGTGGCGAGCAGCGCCGCGAGCGGGGCAGGCGTCCATCTCAGTGAGGGGAGCGTCCATCTCAGTATCCAATCGCCGGCGCCGGGCCGGCGGACTCGGGGGCGGGGTGAGTGGGGAACCCGGATCCGACCTCCGGCGGATCCAGGCGGGCGTAGCGGCGCATCAGCACGAAGTCCGTGACCCCCAGCGCGATATAGAGCGCCACGAACACAGCGAGGCTCACCCCGACCATCGTGCCGCTCACGCTCGGCGAGTTGGCCTGTGAGGTCTTCAGGAGCCCCTGCACGATCCACGGCTGGCGTCCCACCTCCGTGAGCACCCACCCCGCCGTCATCGCGAGGAAGGGGAACGCCATCCCCACGATCGCCGTCCACTGGAACCATCGCGTGGATTCGAGTCTGCGCCTGCGATACAGCCATGCCCCGAGCGCCGCGATGAGGAACATCAGCGCGCCGAGGTAGGCCATCACGCGCATCGACCAGTAGATCGCGCGCACCGGCGGGGTGTAGCTGCCGGGCCCGTACTGGCGCACCTCCTGCTGCTGGAGCTCGTTTAGGCCCTTCACTTCGCTTGTGAACGAGCCCGTGGAGAGGAACGAGAGCAGGCCGGGGACCTCGATCGAGAAGCTCGGCTTGGGGTCCTGCGCGCTGAAGCCACCGATCTGAAAGAGCGAGAACGCAGCCGGCTTTTCGCTGTTCCAGAGCGCCTCCGCAGCGGCGATCTTCATCGGCTGGTCGGTCGTGGTGGCGATCCCGAAGCGGCTGCCCACGGCGAGGTTGAGGAATGTCACGGGCACCGCCACCACCAGCGCGAGCGCCGCCGCCTTACGGAAGATTTCGACGTTGCGTCCACGCAGGAAGTGCCAGCAGGCGATCCCCAGCACCACCAGCGTCGCCGTCGTGAGGCCGGCGAGGATAGTGTGCAGGAAGGCGTGTATCGCGAAGTTGTTCGTGAGCAGTGCGCCCACGTCGGTGAGCTGGGCCTTGCCATCCACAACCTTGTAGCCCACCGGGTGCTGCATCCAGGAGTTGGCCACGAGGATGAAGTACGCCGAGAGCCACGTCCCCAGCGCCGCGAGCCAGATCGTCGCGAGGTGCACGCGCGGCGAGAGGCGATCCCACCCGAAGATCCACAAGCCAAGAAAGACCGCCTCCAGGAAGAATGCCGCCAGCCCCTCGATCGCCAGCGGCGCGCCGAACACGCCGCCCACATACTGTGAGTACACCGACCAGTTCATCCCGAACTGAAACTCCTGCACGAGCCCCGTTGCGACGCCGATCGCGAAGTTGATCAAGAGCAGCGTGCCGAAGAAGCGCGTGAGGCGCAGCCACTGCTCGTTGCCGGTACGCCGCCACAGCGTCTGCATCGTCGCCACGAGCGGTGCCAGCCCGAGCGTGAGCGGCACGAACAGGAAATGATAGATCGAGGTCGTCGCAAACTGCGCGCGCGCGAGGTCCACGGTGGTGGAGGCGAGGATCGGGGTCACACTCACGGTGTCACGCCCACCTCAGGACGCTCCCCCCACTCCCGTGACACTTGGCGGAGCGTCCTCACCGGCACTTGGCTGGGCGTCCACCCCAGCACGCTCCACACTTCCAAGCTCACCCACGATCAGCGCACTCTGGCGCACGCCAAAGCGCGAGCCGATCCACTTGATCAGCACCTCGATGCGCCGGCCGGGAGCGCCACCCAGGTAATACAGGTGAACACCCAGATAGGTGAAAAAAGCCAGCCGTCCCGAGAGTTCGAGGCCGCGGATCGCGCACACCGCCTTGCCCCGCCCCACCACCGCGAGCGCACCCTTGTCGAAGTAGTGAAACGGCGTCGAGGCGCCGGGCTCGCCGCCGGCGATCGCCTTGGCTACGTGACGCGCCTGCTGGATCGCCACCGTTGCGAGGCCCGGCAGCGGGCGGCCCTCAGGTCCCTCCAGGCAGGCGACATCGCCGATGATAGAGACCTCCGGATGCCCGGGCACGGTGAGATCGGGGTTCACTTCGATGCGCCCGCCCCGATCGGCGCTCGCGCCGGTGGCGCGCGCGACGGTGTCCGCGAGGGGAACGCTGTGCACGCCCGCCGCCCACACCACCGTGCGTGCGTCGATACGCTCGCTCTTGCCATCCACCTCGATCGTCACGCCGCCGACGTCGATCGCGGTGGCGCGCACGCCCTCGCGCACCACCACACCAACCTCCTTCAGCTGTTCGGCCACATGACCCGAGAGCTTCTCGCTGAACGCCGACACCACGCGCTCGCCCGCGTCGAGCAGGATCACACGAGCACTGCTTGCATCGATGCGGCGGAAGTCGCGCTTCATCGTGCGCGCGGTGATTGCCAACTGCCCTGCAATCTCCACACCCGTCGGTCCACCGCCGACGACCACGAAGGTGAGCCACTGCGCCTGCGCGAGCGGATCCTGCGAGCGCTCGGCCTCCTCGAAGGCGCCGTAGAAGCGGCCGCGCATATCCACCGCATCGGCGAGCGTCTTCAGTCCACATGTGACCTCGCGCCACTCGTCGTGTCCGAAGTAGGAGGTCTGGGCGCCGCAGGCGACGATCAGGCTGTCGTACTCCAGGCGCTGGCCGCGATCGAGCACCACCTCTCGCCGCTCGGCGTCGAGACCGGTGACCTCGGCCATTACGACAGTGGTGTTGGCTGCGCGCCTAACCCCCCAGCGGATCGGCGAGGCGCAGTCGCTGGAGGAGAGCGCGCCGGCCGCCGTCTGGTAGAGCAGCGGCTGAAAGAGGTGATGATTCATGCGATCTACGAGCGTCACCTCCACATCGGCGTGGCGCAGTTTGCGCGCCGCCGCCAGCCCACCGAAGCCCGCGCCAACGATCACCACGCGCCGGCGCTGCGTGGCATCGCCGTCAGCTGCCACGCGCGACCCCCCGTATTGCTCGGTGGGTGGACATCATGCCGTGCCCTCTCCGACGGGCGCGGCCCCAAGGCGCCCCAGCAGATGATCGCCCACGCGCAGCCCGTTCGCCATCGCAGTGAGCGCCGGGTTGACCGCGCCGATGCTCGGGAAGCAACTCGTATCGACCACATACAGATTGTCGAGCTCGTGCGCCTTGCAGTTCGCGTCGAGTACCGAGGAGGCAGGGTCCGAACCGAAGCGACACGTGCCTGCCTGGTGGGCCACACCCGCAACGGGGATCGGGTTCTTCAGGTAGGCGTGACGGTGGATCAGGTGATCGGGGTGCATCCCGATGTGCCCCAGGAGCCCTTTGAGCTTGTGGTAGAGACGTTCGCGCGCCTCTCCGTTGGTGGCGCTGTAGCAGATCTTCACCCGCCCGTCGGAGGCGAGTGTGACGCGGTTCTCCGCGCGCGGCAGGTCCTCGGTGGAGAGCCAGAAGTCGACGGCGTGGCGCGCAATGTCCTCGAGCGTATGGGTCGGCGCGAGGCGCGTCTCGATCGGCTTCTCACCGCGATACATCGGCTCCTGGGACTTGCCCACCATCTGCAGGTTGCCCAGCGGGAAGTCGAAGTCCTCGCCACCGCTGAAGTAGAAGTCGTTGAGGCCGAGCGTCTTCTGGAAAACGGTGGGGTTCTCCTCCTTGGAGAGCGCGAGCACGGCGACGCTGTTGTGGAACATGTAGTTGCGCCCCACCTGATCGGAGCCGTTTGCGAGCCCATTTGGATGGCGCTCGTTGGCGGAGGCGAGCAGCAGCTTCGCGGAGTTGGCCGCACCGCAGGACACCACGACGATGTCGGCGCTGAAGAGCTCACGTGCACCCTCGCGCTCCACGACGACCTCCGTGATGGCGCTGCCGGCTTCGTTTGTGTGCAGCTCCACCGCGCAGGCGTTGCGCAAGAGCGTGACGTTCTCATGCTCGAGCGCCGGACGCACCGCGAGCACCTCGGCGTCGGACTTTGCGTGCACGACGCAGGGAAAACCATCGCAGTCCTGACAGCGCACGCACGCGCTGTAGGCCATGTCGTCCTCTCGGAGCATCACCCCACAGGGCGCGTGAAACGGATGGTGGCCAATCGCCGCGAGATCGTCTGAGAGCTGCTGGATACGCGGCTCGTGTGAGACGGCGGGGTAGGGATAGGGAGAGGAGGTGGCCGGTTCGGTGGGATCCTCACCGCGCACGCCGTGAACGCGGTAGAGGTGCTCGGCCTGCGAGTAATACGGCTCCATCTGCTCGTAGCTCACGGGCCAGGCGGGCGAGAGACCGTCGCAGTGGTGCAGCTCGCCGAAATCCTCCTTACGTAGGCGATAGAGCGCCGCCCCGTACAGCTTCGTGGCGCCGCCGACGAAATAGTGAACCTGCGGCTGGAAAGGCTTGTCGTCTCTGTCGTACCAGGAGTCCTCGGAGATGTAGCGACCCTTGACGAACACATCCTCGGCGAGCCAGTTCTGTGGCTCGCGCGGAAGCCAGTCGCCGCGCTCCAGTAGGAGGATGCGCTTGCCCGAGGCGGCCAGGCGGTGGGTGAGCGTGCCGCCGCCCGCGCCGCTGCCGATCACGATCGCGTCATAGTGGTCGCTCATCCGTGCAGCTCTTCGATCCGCTCGGCGAGGATGATGCGTGCCGCTGCCTCGATCAGCGCGAGGTGCGAGAACGCCTGGGGGAAGTTGCCCAGGTGGCGCCCGGTGCTCGTGTCGAACTCCTCGGCATAGAGCCCGAGCGGCGAGGCGACGCGTAGCAACCGTTCCATCAGGTCGCGGGCGCGCTGCTCTTCGCCGACGACCGCGAGCGCCGAGACGAGCCAAAAGGAGCAGATCAGGAACGAGCCCTCCTTGCCGGAGAGTCCGTCGTCGGTCTCGTCGGTGCGGTAGCGCAGCACGAAGCCGTCCTCGGTCAGGTCATCCGCGATCGCTAGGACGCTGGCGTGCAGACGCTCGTCGGTGCCGGGGAGGAACCCGAACAGCCCCGCGAGCAGCGTCGAGGCGTCGAGCGCGTCGGTGTCGTAGTGCTGGCGCAGCACGCCATCCTTGGTGAGGCCGTGGGTGAGGATGTCCTCCTTGATCTCCTCCGCGGTCTGCCCCCAGCTCGCCTGCAGCTTGGCGTCGCCGCGCATCGCCGCGAGCTTGGAGGCGCGGTCCATCGCCACCCAGCACATCAGCTTGGAGGAGACATAGTGCTGGGGCTTGCCGCGCGCCTCCCAGATGCCCTGGTCGGGTTCGCGCCACACGGCGGTCGCGCACTTCGCCTGCGCCTGCACGATCGGCCACAGCCGCCGCGGCAGACGTTCGGAGCGCCTGGTGTGCAGCAGGATCGAGTCGAGCGCGGCGCCGAAGACGTCGTTCTGGCGCTGGTCGAAGGCGCCGTTGCCGACACGGACAGGACTCGCGCCCGCGTAGCCGGACAGATCGTCGCGCGTTGTCTCTGTCAGGTCGCGCCGCCCGTCGATCCCGTACATGATCTGCAGCGCCCCATCCTCGTTGGGCTCTAGATCGGCGATGAACTGCATGAACTCCTCAGCCTCCCAATCGAGGTTGAGGTAGTGGAGCGCCTGCAGGGTGAATGTCGAGTCGCGCAGCCACGTGTAGCGGTAGTCCCAGTTGCGCTCTCCTCCCGGCGTCTCGGGCAGCGAGGTTGTCAGCGCGGCGACCGTTGCCCCCGTCGGCATGTAGGTGAGCCCCTTGATCGCCATGGCCGAGCGCTGGATCGGCTCGCGCCAGCGATGATCGGGCAGGCGCGCGCGAGACAGCCAGCCACGCCAATAGCCCGCGGTCGCCGCGAGCGCCGCGTTGGCCTCGTCGATGGTCTGCGGCGCGGCGAGCTCCTCCGCCCACGAGAGCGCGCAGTAGATCTGATCCCCCTGCTTGAGGGTGTGCCTCGCCCTCACCCAGTCGCCCTCCACGCCCACGGCCATGTCGGTCTGTAGGCGAATCGTCGTCTCGGCTCCACTCGCATCGGCCTGGTGACCCTCTTCGGCGACCGTCCACTGGGCGGGAACGCGCCCGTAGTCGAATACCGGTTCGCAGGTGAGCTCCATCTCGACCTCCCCATCGAGGCACATCGCGACGCGCACGAGGACATGATCGGCGTCTTCGTCGGTTGGCGGACGGGTATGGGGCGTCACGAGATCGACGCCGCGGCGGGGGCCAAGGGTGAGCGAGTCGCGCACGATCACCCAGCCGGTGGGCGTGGTCCAGGTGGTGAGTAGCGTGTTGGTTCCGGGCTCGTAGACGCGCGCCGTGGGCACGTTGATCCCGAATGGCGCGAAGCGGAAGGCGCCGGCCTGGCGATCGAGCAGCGTGCCGAACACGCTCGGGGAGTCGAAGCGCGGGACGCATAGCCAGTCGACCGTCCCGTCGGGCGCAACCAGCGCGCCGGTGTGGCAGTTGGAGAGGAACGCGTAGTCGGCGATCGGCGGAAACGGCGAGGGAGCCGCCGCGCTCTGCGGGGCGGCGGGCTTCGCGGCCCCTGTCCTGGCGTTGCTGGAGCCTTTCGCGCCCGAGTCCTTCGCCTTGGAGGCGCTCGCGCCGGCCCCTGCGGCGTTCGCGGCCCTGGTCTTCTTGGCGGAGCTCATGATGCGATCCAAGGGCCGTGCCAGGCTCCGAACCCGGCGACCAGCGCATCGCCGGCCGCCGGGCCCCACGTCCCCGGCGCATAGGGGTGTACGGGCGGAGGCGTATTGAGCAGCGGTTCAAAGATGCGCCACGTCTCTTCGATCGAGTCCTGGCGAGTGAAGCGGGTACTGTCGCCGCGCATCGCGTCGAGCAGCAGCACCTCGTAGGGGGTCGGCGCCTCGCCGCCCTCCTCCGCGAACTCCATGTCAAGCGTGATTTCCTGGGGACCCGCGGCGTCGGCACGGTGCGCGTCGAGGATCAGCTGCGTGCCGGTCGAGGGATCGAGCTTGACCACGAGCTGGTCGGGCACCGGGCGGCGATGCCCGTGCTCCATGAAACCCAGGCGCGGCGGGTGGCGAAACACGGCGCGCAGCTCGGTCTGGGTGACGGGCAGCTTCTTGCCGGTGCGGATGAACCACGGCACACCGGCCCAGCGCCAGTTGTCGATGTCGAGGCGCATCGCGGCGTAGGTCTCCGTCGTGGAGTCCCTGGCGACGCCGTCGATGCTCAGATAGCCGTCGTACTGACCGCGCACGTAGTGCTTGGGATCGGCCGCCGCGGTGGAGCGGAAAACCGCGAACTTGGCGTCCTTCAGCGTCTTCGCGTCGTTCCCCGCGGGCGCCTCCATCGCGGCTGCGGCAACGACCTGCATGAGGTGGTTCACGACAACGTCGCGCACGGCCCCCACGGGATCGTAGAAATGTCCGCGATCCTCGACCCCGAAGGACTCGGCCATCGTGATCTGCACGCACGCGATGTGACTGCGGTTCCAAATCGGCTCGATCATCGTGTTGGCAAAGCGCAGGTAGAGGAACTCGTCGGTGCCCATCTTCCCCAGGAAGTGGTCGATCCGGTAGAGCTGGGACTCGTCGAGGTACTGGTGGATTTCAGCCGCCAGCGCGTGCGCGGAGGCGAGGTCGTGGCCGAAGGGCTTCTCCACGACGACGCGCCCGTCCTGGGTGAGGCCGGCGGCGGACAGACCCCTGATGACCATCCCGAACAGAGAGGGCGGGATCTCCAGGTAGAAGACGGGGCTGTGGAAACCCTTCAGCGCGTCGGCGACACGCTGGTAGACCGCCTCGTCGGCGAAGTCGCCCGAGATATAGGAGAGACGCGCGGCGAACCGCGCGAAGACCTGTTCGTCGATCGTCTCCCCGCACCCTTCGATCGAGTCGCGGGCACGCTTGCGCAGGTCGTCCACCGTCCAGTCGTCGGCTGCCACACCCACGATTGGGCAGTCGAGCAGTCCCCTTGCCTCCAGGCGGTAGAGCGAATGGAAGGTCATCACCTTGGCAAGATCGCCGGTGATGCCGAAGATCACAAGTACGTCGGCTGGGTGGGGGTGCTCTGGCCGGCGGGGGTCGGAGCCTGGGGCCGGGGTGCCGCTGGACTCATGTATGCCTTTCGTTTCGGGGAGGGGCAATGCTACGCGGTGAGGACAACGGTGACCTGCGTGTCGCGGATGCTCGCTTCCCCGCCCTATTCCTACATCACCCGCATGGGGTGATGAAGCACCAACGTTGCGACAGCTGAGCACCCGCGGGACCTGCAATTGCTCCAACCGTCGAAGGTGGGCGCCGGCCGCGCGAGAGAGAATCTCGTGGTGAGCTCGCCGACGCAGCAGATCCCCGCGATGGAGGAGTACAGGCCGTGCGCGCCGTTTCTGGATGAGCTGTTCGAGCCCGACGGGGCGCCGCGCCCGACGGCGCAGGCGCTCGTGGAGGAGCTCAACCGCCTCGGCCGGGACGGACTGGTCGAGGCCGGGCGCCGTCGCGATGCGATCTTCATGCAGCAGGGGATCACCTTCGAGACCAGTGGCGAGAGCGGCGCGTCTCACGAACGGCCGTTTCCCCTGGATCTCGTGCCGCGGGTGCTGAGCGGCGAGGAGTGGCGCGACATCAAGCGTGGGCTCGCGCAGCGCATCCGCGCGCTGAACCATTTCGTCGACGACGTCTACCACGCGCGCGAGATCGTGCGCGAGGGGCTCGTGCCGTGGCGGCTGGTGGCGGGCTGTTCGCACTTCGCGCGCGCCGTCCACGGGATCCGTCCCCCTGGTGGCGTCTACACCCACGTTGCAGGCTGCGATCTGGTGCGCCACAGCGATGGCAGCTGGAAGGTGATCGAGGACAACGTGCGCATCCCCTCCGGGATCTCCTACGTGCTGGAGAACCGCGCGGCGATGGCGCGGCTCGTGCCGGAGCTGTTCGCCTCCTACCGGGTGCGCCCCGTCGATCATTACCCGCAGCTGCTGCTGGGAGCGCTGCGCTCGGTGGCTCCCTCGGCGGAGAGCGAGGCGACAGTGGTGGTGTGGACCCCCGGACCCGCCAACCCCGCGTACTTCGAGCACGCTTTTCTGGCGCGGCAGATGGGCGTGGAGCTGGTCGAGGCCTCCGACCTCGTCGTGCGAGACGACGTCCTCTACATGCGCACCACGCGCGGCCTGGAGCGAGTGCACGCCGTCTATCGGCGCCTCGACGACGACTTCGTCGATCCGCTGGAGTTCCGCGCGGACTCGCTGCTGGGCGTGCCTGGCCTCGTGCGGGCCTATCGGGGGGGCAGTGTGGCGATCGCCAACGCATTCGGAACGGGGGTCGCCGACGACAAGGCGATCTACTGCTTCGTGCCCGAGATGATCCGCTTCTACCTCGGCGAGGAGCCGATCCTCGAGAACGTGCGCACGTATCTGCTCTCGGACCCTGAAGTGCTCGAGCACGTGCTCGAGCGGCTCGATCAGCTGGTCCTCAAGCCGACCGGCGAGTCGGGAGGAAGGGGCGTGAGGATCGGACCGCACGCTCATGAGACCGAGCTGGCGCGCATGCGCGAGGCGATCCTGGCGCACCCCGAGCGCTGGATCGCGCAGGACGTCGTGCGCCTCTCCACCGTGCCCACGGTGGGGCCAGAGGGTGCCCTGCATCCACGCCACGTGGATCTGCGGCCGTTCGCGGTGTTCGGTGAGCGCATCGACATCGTTCCTGGAGGCCTTACACGGGTCGCACTGGAGGAGGGATCGTTGATCGTCAACTCCTCGCGCGGGGGTGGCTCCAAGGACACGTGGGTGCTCGAGGACGGCGACGATGCCGACCGCGCGGGGGCGGGAGGGTTTCCTGTCGCCGATACGTTGCCACCGGCACTGCCGGACTTGCGCTACGGGACGTGGAGCGGGCAGCAGCAGCAGCAGCAGCAGCAGTGGCGAGGCCCGGGCTGATGCTGGCCCGAATCGCCCATGAGCTCTACTGGCTGGGGCGCAACCTGGCGCGAGCGGAGTTCACGGCACGGGCGGTGGAGGCGGTGTTCCAGTCCGAGCTGCAGGGAGCCTCCGATGCGATGCCGAGCGTGAGCTTCGGCTCGGGCGGCCTGCTGACGATGCTGGGCGTCGCCGAAAACGATCGCTCGGGGCGCAGCGAGTCGCTCGATCACCTCACGCTCGACGCCCAGCGGCCCGGTTCGATGCTGGCGAGCGTCGAGCGCGCCCGCGAGGGCGCACGCACGGTTCGCGACGTGATCAGCGCCGAGATGTGGGAGGCGATCAACACCACCGCGCTGGGGCTGCGCGGCGGCGGGCAGTTGGGGTGGGGGGGATTCGATTCCGCCGCCCCGGCAGGTCCGTACCTGGCCTCGCAGTACGTGAAGCAGCGCACGGCGCTGATCTGGGGCGTGGCAGACCGCTCGATGTTGCGCGACGAGGCCAAGTGCTTCCTGGATGCGGGCGGCCTGATCGAGGTCTCCGACATGGTGCTGCGGATGCTGCGCATCGCGCTGCCGCCGGGAGAGAACAGCGCTCCGGCCGATGGGCACGCGCTGATCCTGCTGCAGGCCGTCGGCGGCTTTCACGCATACCTGCGGGCCGTCACCTCACCGCCCAACGCGCACCCGGTGGCGCGCTTCCTGCTGTTCGAGCGGGCCTATCCGGACAGCGTGGCGGCGTGCGTGGATTCGCTGCACGAGGTGTTCACCACGGCAGACGCCGGCCCGCGCAACTCCAAGCCGGTGCTGCGTGTGAGTCGCCTGGCGGCCGATCTGGACTTCCAGCGGCGCGCGCTGCCCGACGGCGCGGAGCTGACGGGGATCTGCGAGCGCACCCAGCAGGAGCTGGCGAGCATCGATCAAGACGTCGCCGAGCGCTACTTCGCCGGGGCCGCCCCGGCGGGCGGGAGGAGGTGAGCAGTAGGTGCACTTCGCGATCCGCTACCTGACCGAGTACCGCTACGACGCTCCGGTGACCGACAACCTCAACGCCCTGCGCGTGCGCCCCGCAACGACGACCTCGCAGCGCTGCGACGAGTTCCACACGCGCATCGAGCCCGAGGCGCGCGCGAGCCGCCACCTCGACTACTTTGGCACCGAGGTGCTCGAGTTCGGCATTCCCACCCCGCACGAGCAGCTCACGATCGACGTGCGCGCACGGGTGGTCACCTCCGAGCCGCCCGAGCCGCCGGATGGCTCATGGGAGAGCCTGCGCAGCGGCGCGTATCTCGATGCGGCCGGCGAGTTCGCGCTGCCGTGGCAGGACCAGCCCGCGATCGGCGGCCTGGAGGGCCTGCACGAGGCGCTCGACGCCGACAGCCCCCTGGAGACCCTGGAGCTGCTGTGCGAGCTGGTGCCCGAGCGCTTCGAATATCGGCCAGGGGTCACCTACGTGGGCTCCAGCATCGAGGATCTGCTGGAGGCGGGAGCGGGGGTGTGCCAGGACTTCGTGCACCTCTCGCTGGTGCTGCTGCGCCGCCGCGGCATCGCCGCGCGCTACGTCTCGGGCTACCTGTGGGCGGCTCCCGAGGATGGTGGAGCGGACTCGCTGGAGGTCGATACTCACGCCTGGCTGGAGGCGCTGCTGCCCGGCACCGACGGATACGGGGAGCCGGTGTGGGTGGGCGCCGACCCCACCAACCGCCGCCTCGCGGGCGAGACGCACGTCAAGATCGGCCACGGACGCTTCTACGCGGACGTACCGCCGGTGAAGGGCCTCTACTTGGGCGGCGCCACCTCGCACCTGACGGCCGCGGTGACGATGTCACGGCACGATCCGCAGGCGAGCGCTCGGGCTTAGATCAGGTCCGCAGCATCGCGAAAGTCAAGCACCTGCCTGTGGGCCGTTGGCGGCGGTGGGAGAAGAACCGCGAGTGCAGCTGGAAGGTGTCGAGACCTGTCATCTCGATGCGCTCGCGCGGCACGCCCGCGCTCATGAGATCAGCGGCGGCGGCGCCCCAAAGGTCGAGCAGGAACTTGCCCTCGGCGTACGGAGTGAGGAGATCGGCCTCCGGGAACTCGACAAGCACCCGCTGGGCAACCTCGGGGCCGACCACGTAGCTTGCGGGGCCGATCGAAGGTCCGATCCCCGCGACGAGCGTGCCTGGATCGCTCGCGAATTGCGCACGCATTGCCTCGATGGCATTGTGCACAACGTGGTGAACGGCGCCTCCCCAACCGGCGTGCACGAGACCGAGCGCGGGAGTGAGAGGGTCGAAAATGACCACAGGGACACAGTCGGCGTGCATTATCGTGAGAACCACTCCCGGCTCGCCCGTGATCAGCGCATCGGTGTCCGGCAGAGCATCCTCGAAGCGCAGCGCGCCGCGGCCACGATCGGCAGTGGTCACCACCCGCACCTTTCCCCCATGGACCTGCTGCGCAAAAACGAACGCGGAGGGCTCCACGCCAAGCGCAGAGGCGAGGCGGCGGCGATTCTCGAGCACCGCATCCGGGTCGTCGCCGACGTGCAGGCCCAGGTTGAGCTCGTCGTAGGGCGGCTTGCTCACCCCACCGCGGCGGCCTGTGAACCCGGCGAGCACAGATGTCGCATACGCCTTCGGTGCGTCGAACTCGTGGAGAGCCAGCCCTACCCCGGCAGCGGCTTCCATTGCGGCGGATGCCTATCTATCCAGCGAGGCGCTCGCGGCGCGCCAACGGCGGGAACTCCTCGAGCGAGGCGATCGCATAGTCGGCGCCCGCCTCGCGCAACTGCTCGACGCTGAAGTGATGGCTGCCCACGCCGACGCAGGCCACGCCGGCGGCGTGCGCTCCCTCGACGTCGTGCGGCGTATCGCCGACCGCCAGCGCTTGGGCTGCGGAGACGGGCTCGCCGTAGACGAGCGAGGCGCGGCTGAGCGCGGTGCGCACGATCTCACCTCGATCCACCGAGTCTGAGCCGTAGCCGCCGAAGGAGAAGAAGCGGTTGAGTCCGGCGCGGTGGAGCTTGACGTGCGCGGCGGCCTCGACGTTCCCCGTGACCAGCCCCAACAGGTGACCCTCGTCGATCAGGCGCGTAAGCAGCTCTTCGACACCGGCGAGTACACGGTAATCATCGGATTCAGCAACCGTGCGGTGCAGGTAGTGCAGCCGGCGCTCGAGCAGGCGCGTGAACTCATGGCGCTCTGGCTCGCGATGAAGCACCGCCTGGAAGGTGCGACGACCGACATCGGGATCGGTCATCCCGGTGTCGGTGAACTCGCCAATGTCCGCCGGGATCCCGTAGAGCTCGTCGAAGGCCAGCCGCCATGAGGCCGCGCCGGCGCCGCCGGTGATGAGAAGCGTCCCGTCGATGTCGAACAGGACGGCGATGCGGTCATGCGTTGACACCGACGCCCTCTGCGCTTACGCCAGCGCGCCCGGAACCTCGTCCTTCAGCGCCTGCTTGATCTGCGCGCGAAACTCCGGGGTGTCCTGATGGCCATGTGCCGTGACGGCATGTGTGACAGCCGCGTTGAGGACGTGCTCCTCACTGCCGGCCATTGCCACGTCGCAACCGCTCTCGCTGGGCATCTCCCGGCAGTCGATGTACTTGCGGGGCATTGCTCCTCCTCGTCGATCGTGATGGGAAATCGCCCCATCCAGGCTACTCCTTCGCCTTAGAGTTTGGAGGGAAGGCATGGGGTCGATCCGGAGCCTCGGCAACGGCGCTGACGGGCCCACGAGCGCTGAGGAGCACCGCTGTGCCCGCGCTCAGCGCCTGCTCGCCGTGCACGCGGGCGATCAATGCCACCCCGCGCGGCTGCTCGCGTGGGCGGATGTGCAGCAGGGCATCGTGGCCGTAGTAGCGACACTGCTCGATCGTGCCTGGGATGCCCTCGGTGGACTCGCCCTCGCGACTGACGAGCAGCTGCTCGGGGCGGACGATCACCATCCCCTCCGTGATGCCTGGCGCCCTTGCATGATCGGGGTGCAATCGAAGCCGGCCGAGCATGGTCTGGGCCGAGTCGTCCTCGAATGTCGCCTCAAGCAGGTTGGCCTCGCCGAGAAAGCTCGCCAGGCGCGCGTCGACTGGCCGGCTGTAGAGCTCCGCGGGGGTTCCCTGCTGGACGATCACGCCGTCGCGCAGCACGGCGACGGTGTCGGCCAGTGAGAGCGCCTCCTCCTGATCGTGGGTCACAAGCATCGTCGTCGCGCCCTGCCGGCGCAGCAGCGCGCTCACTTCCTCGCGCACGGTGACGCGCAGCGAGGCGTCGAGGGAGGAGAAGGGCTCGTCCAGGAGGATCACCTCCGGCCGGCGTGCGAGCGCCCGCGCGAGGGCCACCCGCTGCTGCTCGCCGCCGGAGAGCTGGTGGGGGAAGCGTCGCGCGAGGGGCATGAGCCCGACCAGCTCCAGCAGCTCATCCACGATGCTGGTGCGCCGCTCGGCCCGCGAGAGCCCGAAGGCGACGTTGGCGCGCACGTTGAGGTTGGGGAACAGCGCACCCTCCTGAGGCACGTAGCCGATTCCCCGTCGCTCCGGCGGCACATAGCGGTGTCCGTCGTCGAGCGTTCGCGTGCCGAGCGCGATGCGCCCGCGCTGGGCCCGCTCGAAGCCCGCGATCGCGCGCAGGAGCGTGGTCTTGCCGCAACCGGAGAGACCCAATACGGAGACCTGCGTTCCCGCGGGAACGCTCAGGTTCACGCCTCGCAGCACCGGCTCCCGTGAGGCATAGCCCTTCCACAGGTCGAGCACCCAGAGATCGCTCGCCGAGCCACTGAGCGCGGCGGGTTCAGTCGGCGAGCCGCTGCCCGACCCGCCGATTGCCGCGTGCTCGGTCGGCGAGCTCATAGCGACCCGCCGATTGCCGCGTGCTCGGTCGGCGAGCTCATAGCGACCCGCCGATTGCCGGCGCGTGCTCCCCCGTCGGCTCATGCCGATCCATTCGCGCGAGGGTCGCCATGCGCCGGCTGAGCAGGTATGCAGGGATCGCCGATATCAACACCATCAACCCGGCGTAGGGCGCCGCCGCGCCGTAGGAGAAGTCGCTCCTGTAGACCCAGAACTGGGTGGCGAGCGTATCCACCCCGGTGGGTCTCAACAACAGCGTCGCCGTGAGCTCGGTGCTGGAGGAGATGAAGACGAGCGCAAACGCCACACCGAGGCCCGGCGCAATCAGGGGCAGCGTCACGCGCAGCCAGACCGCCGCGGGGCGGCGGCCGAGCGAGCGGCCCACCTCCTCCAGGCTCGGGGGAGCATTTGCGAGCCCCGCACGCACTCCCACCACGGCAAGCGGAAGGAACAGTATTGCGTAGGCCACGATCAGCTCGAAGGCGCTCTGGTAGAGGGGCAGCGCGTAGCGCACCGAGAATGAGAGGAGCCCCAGCGCGACCACCAAGCCGGGGAGTGCCTGGGGCAGAAGCGCGAGACGCTCGATCAGAATCGTGAGCCTGTTGCGATGGCGCATGGCGGCGGCGGTAACTGGGATCGCAAGCGCCGTCGCGAGGGCTGCGGCGCCGGCGCTGAACGCCGCTGTGTGTAGCGCATCGGTGAGGATCGACGCCGAGGGAAGCGTGGTCGAGCCGCCGCGGATCAGCCAGTACACGAGCGAACCGATCGGCACTCCGAGCGCGAGGGCGCTCAACGCGAACAGACCGAGCAGCGCGGGGATGCCCATGAGCCCCAGCTCCACCCTCGCTGGGGCTCGGCGCGCGCCCGCGCCGCTCCTGCTCCAGCGCCCGCGCCGCACCAGCGGCAGCTCGCCGGCGAGCACGGCGACCCCGAGCGCCACCAGCACCAGCGACAGCGCGCAGGTCGCCGCGGTGTCGAAGCCGAGCTTGAACTCGGTGAAGATCGCCACCGTGAAGGTCTGGTACTGGACGATCTCGAAGGCTCCGTACTCGGCGAGCAGTCCGAGCGTCACCAGCAGGCAGCCGCCGAGGACTGCGGGAAGCATCTGGCGCAGCGTGACTCTCCAGAAGACCTGCCACGGACCCAGCCCGAGGCTGCGCGCGACCTCTTCGAGCGCCGGGTCCACACCGGCGAGGCCCGCGAGCGAAGGCAGGTACACGAGCGGGTAGAGCGAGAGCGTCATGATCATCACGGCCGCCGGATACCCCTGCAGGCTGGGCTCCAGCGAAACCCAGCCGAAGCCAATGACGAAGTCGGGAATGCCCAGCGGCAGCACCAAAAGCACCGCCCACACACGACGGCCCGGGATCGTCGTGCGCTGCACGCACCATGCCGCGGCGACGCCGATCACCGCGCACAGAGCTGTGCTTGCGGCCACCAGGCGCACCGTGTTCCACAGCAGCACGGCTGTGTTGTGGCGAAACAGCAGGCGTGAGACGGCGTTCCACCCCGACTGCTGCGCCTGGACCACGAGGAACACGAGTGGCAACAGGACGAGGGCGGCGGCGAGCGCGGCGCCGAAGACCGTGACCAGCGGCCAGCGCCGCCGCCGCGACCAGGCTCGCGCCCACCTGCCTTGCGCTGCGGGACTTGGGGACGCGAATGTGTTCATCGGCTTGGCATCAGCGATGCCCAATCACTTCAGGTTGGCACTGCGGCTGCGATTGTCTGGGGGTGGGCATCCGAGCAGCTCCGATCAGAGCAGTCCGAGCTTCTGCTCGAGTTCCAGCGGAGCGCTGCCATCGCCGAGGTCTTCGAGGGTGACCGGTGCGGGCTGGAGCTGGTCGAACGGAGTGAGTGAGCTCGCGGCGCTCACTCCACGGCGCAGCGGGTACTCGTAGCTGTGGCTGTGGGCGATCACTTCCTGGCCTTCCCTGCTCACGAGGAAAGCAACAAACGCCTGTGCCGCGGCCTGGTGGGAGCTCGATTTCAATACCGCGGCACCGGAGACGTTGAGCAGGTAGCCGGGGTCGTGTGGAGCGTAGAAGCGAAGCGCGGAATGCAGCCCGCTCTGGCCGACCTCGTCGCGTAGGCGATACCAGTAGTAGTGGTTGATCAACCCAATGGCGCTCTCGCCGTTGTTGACCTGTGTGACGACGGTCTCGTTGTCGGGATAGATCCTGCTGTTGGCCTTTACTCCGGCGAGCCACTTTTCGGCCGCGGCTGCACCGTAGAGCTTGGTGATCGCCGTGATCAACGGCTGGAAGTCTGTCTCCGAGGGAGCGATTCCCAGCTTGCCCTTCCACTGCGGCTGGGCGAGCGCCAGAATCGAGCTCGGCAGGCTCGCGGGTGAAATCTTGCCGGTGTTGTAGACCATCACCGATACGCGCGCCGAGACCCCCACCCAGACCCCGCGCGAAGAGCTGTAGCGAGCGGGGATAGCGGCGAGGGTGGAGGGGTCAGAAGCGGCGCGAGCAGGGCCTGCCCCGCGAAGGTGTTCCAGCACCGGGGTGTTCTCTGTGTAGAAGACATCCGCGGGCGAGTTGGAGCCCTCCTGGACGATCTGGTTACCCAACTCCACCTCGTCGCTCGAGCGCACCTTCACGTTCACGCCCGTACGCTTCTCGATGCGCTCCACGAGCAGCGCGGTGGTCTGTTCGTGCTGGCCGTTGTAGAGCGTGATCGACTGGCCCGCGAGCGAGCCCGAGCCCGATGCGCTGCTTGAGGTGGCGGCAGTGTCGACGATGAGCCTCCACATGCTGCAAGCAGCAGGGCCGCCGCCAAGCAATACGATGAGTCAGTGTAGGACATAAACAC
>CAVQBM010000003.1:0-291711 GCA_963710785.1 uncultured Solirubrobacterales bacterium | reverse complement strand
TGTGCCAAACATGTGCCAAGAGGCTCTATGAGCGCGGCCTGATCTGCCGCACGGACGATCGCGGCGATCCGATCGTGCAGCTCTCGCCGCCACTGATCGCCGGCAGCGAGCAGTTCGAGGAAATCGAGGCGATCCTGCGGCCCACGCTCACCGAGGCCTGGGAGCGGGTGGTGCGCCACTGATGGAGCTGACGGTCGAGAGCCTGCTGGACGAGCTGGGCCTCGACTTGGCCAGCGGCCACGAGTCGGCTGGCGCGCGCGTGCGCTGGGTGCACTCGACCGAGCTGACGGACCCCACACCGTGGCTGAGCGGGGGCGAGCTGCTGCTCACGACGGGGCTGCAGCTGGACAAGCCCAAGGCGCAGCGCGAGTTCGTGGAGCGCCTGAAGGAGCGGGGCATCGCGGGGGTGGGCTTTGGCACGGGCTTCATTCACGAGAAGCTTCCGCCGGCGCTCCTCACGGCGGCGCGCAAGCTCGAGTTTCCGGTGTTCGAGGTGCCCTATGAGCTGCCGTTCATCGCGGTGACAGAGCGGGCGTTCACGCACCTCGCGGGTCAGCAGTTCGAGACGCTGCGCCGCTCGATGGCCATCCAGGAGCGCTTGGAGCGCCTTGTGCTGGAGCAGCGCGGCCTGACCGAGGTGGTGAGGGCGACGGCGGGCGCGATCGGCGGCGTGGTGGGCGTGCTCGACGCGCACGGCGAGGAGCTCGCGTGGCACGCGCACGTGCGGCCGCTGAGCGATTCCGAGCGCCAGGCGATCGCGCGCGAGGTGCGCCAGGCAAGCCAACCGGCGGGCGCGCACGGCAGGCCGGCGGTCGCCGCGGCCGGAGTGGGCGCGGGCACTCCAGCGAGCGGTGGGGTGGGCGGGCCGGCGGCTCCCTTCGAGCCGCGGTTGCCGCGCTGGCGCGGCGCGGTGCTGGCGCTGCCGGTGGTGGCGCGCGACCGCGCTGCCCCCCACGCGTGGCTGATTGGCGCGAGCGTGAAGGGCGAGCTGGGCGACTTCGAGCGCCTGATCTTGCGCCAGGCGGTGACGGTGGTGGCGCTGGAGCTGATGCACATGCGCATCGAACGCGACACCGAGCGCCGCCTCGCGGGCGATGTGCTCGCGGAGGCGCTCACGGGGAGGCTGCACCCCGAGGAGCTCCAGGCGCGCCTGGAGCCCTTCGGCATCGGCGAAGACGCCGCGGTGCTGGCCTTCGCGCTGCGCGACCCCGACGCGGCTGCCCCTGTTCTGGAGCGTGCGCTGCACCGCGCGGGTGCGCGCGGATTGGTGGCCACGCGCGGGGGGCTGCTGTGTGCGGTGATCGACGCGAGCGACGGGAAAGATCCGATCGAGCTCGCGCGCGGCGCGCGCGCGGAACTGGAGTCAAGCGCGGGCGAGGTGCGCGCGAGCGCCAGCCGCGCGGCCCCCACACACAGCCTGCGGCTGAGTTTCCATGAGGCGCGCTGCGCGCTGGAGGCGGCGCGGCTGCAGAACGGAAGCGCCCCCGAGGTGGCCTCGCACCGCGATTTGGGCGCGTTTCAGCTGCTGCTCTCGCTGCAGGACGACGACGCCCTGATCTCCTACTGCCGCGGGGTGCTGGGGCCGGTGGAGCAGAACGAGGGCGACTACGGCGATGAGCTGCTGCGTTCGCTCGATGTGTTCATCGAACACAACGGCCACTGGGAGAAGGCCGCGAGCGCGCTCTACTGCCACCGCCACACGCTGCGCTATCGCATCCGCCGCGTGGAGCAGCTCACGGGCCGCGATTTCTCCAATGCCAGGGATAGGATCGAGTTTTGGCTGGCACTGCGAGGACGGGAGCTTTCAAGGTGAGAATCGGCGTACCGAGCGAGATCAAGCCCGATGAGTACCGCATCGCGATCACCCCCGCGGGCGTACGCGAGCTGACCGCCCGCGGCCACGAAGTGTTGATCCAGGCGGGCGCGGGGGTGGGCAGTGCGCTGCCCGATGAGAAGCTGCGCGCGCAGGGCGCGCACATCCTCCCCGACGCGCAGGCCGTGTGGGGTGAGGCGGAGATCGTGCTGAAGGTGAAGGAGCCCCAGCTCGATGAGGTGAAGCTGCTGCGCGAGGAGCAGATCCTGTTCACCTATCTGCACCTCGCCGCATTGCCCTCGCTCACCGAGGCGCTGCGCCAGAGCGGCGCCACCTGTATCGCCTATGAGACGGTGGAGGATGCGCAGGGCCGCCTGCCGCTGCTCGCGCCGATGAGCGAGGTGGCGGGCAAGATCGCCACGCAGGCCGGCGCGTTCATGCTGGAGAAGCCGATGGGCGGGCGCGGCATCCTGCTCGGCGGCGTGCCGGGCGTCGCGGCGGCCACCGTGCTCGTGATCGGCGGCGGCGTAGTGGGCATGAACGCGGCGACGATCGCGATCGGGATGCAGGCCGACGTGTTCGTGTTCGACCGCTCGATCGACCGCCTGCGCGAGCTGGAAGTGGCGTTCGCGGGGCGGGCCTCGACCGTGTACTCCTCGACGCTGGCGGTCGAAGAGATGCTGCCTCAGGCCGATCTGGTGATCGGTTCTGTCCTGATCCACGGCGCGCGCGCGCCGTGGGTGATCCGTCGCGAGCAGCTGTCACTGATGAAGCGCCACGCGGTGCTCGTGGATGTGTCGATCGACCAGGGCGGCTGCTTTGAGACCTCGCGGCCGACGACGCACACCGACCCCACCTTCGAGGAGGAGGGGATCACGCACTACTGCGTTACGAACATGCCCGGCGCGGTGCCGATCACCTCGACCTACGCGCTTACCAACGCGACCTTGCCCTACGTGCTGGAGCTGGCCGACCACGGCGTAGACGAGGCGATCGAGCGCCAGCCGGGCCTGGCGCTGGGGGTGAACGTGCGCGGGGGAGAGGTGACAAACCCCGCGGTGGCGCACGCGCTTGGACTCACTGTGGGGGCGCCCGCTTCCTGACCACATCCATTAACGGCAATTCAGTTCACCCTTCACCACGCGACCCTCGCAGGGCCCGAAGGGCCCTCTCAAAAAACTGACCCCAGGAGAAACCGATGGCAACCGCGACCAAGACACTGCGCAACTTCATCGACGGGGAGCCCATCGCGTCCGACGGCGAGCACGAGTCGATCCTCAACCCCGCCACGGGCGAGGAGCTGGCGCGCGCGCCACTGTCAACCCCTGGGGACGTGGACCGCGCGGTGCTCGCGGCGCGCCGCGCGTTCGAGGGCTGGTCGGGCGCGACGCCTGCCACGCGCGCGACCGCCCTCCTGGCGCTCGCGGACCTCGTGGACGAGCACGCCGATGAGATCGCGCGCCTGGAGGCGCTCAACGCTGGCAAGCCGCTCGCGGCGGTGACGAACGACGAGCTGCCGGTGATGGCGGACAACCTGCGCTTCTTCGCGGGCGCCGCGCGCTGCTTGGAGGGACGCGCGGCGGGCGAGTACATGGAGGGCTACACCTCGTTCGTGCGCCGTGAAGCGGTGGGAGTGGTAGGGCAGATCACGCCCTGGAACTACCCGCTGATGATGGCGATCTGGAAGATCGCGCCGGCGCTCGCGGCGGGCTGCACGGTGGTGCTCAAGCCCGCGGAGACCACGCCAGTCACGACGGTGCGCTTCGCGGAGCTGGCCGCCGACGTGCTGCCCGCGGGAGTGCTCAACGTGGTGATGGGCCACGGGCAGCCCACGGGCGAGGCGCTGATAACGCACCCCGAGGTGGACATGGTCTCGCTCACGGGGTCGGTCGACACCGGCAAGCACATCGCGCGCGTGGCGGCGGATTCGCTCAAGCGCGTGCACCTCGAGCTGGGGGGCAAGGCGCCCGTGATCGTCTTCGACGACGTCGGCATGGACGCCGCACTGGAGACGATCGCGGGCACCGCCTACTACAACGCCGGCCAGGACTGCACCGCCGCGACGCGGGTGCTCGCCGCGGAGGGCGTCTACGACGAGGTCGTCTCCGGCCTCGCCGGGCAGGCACAGGGGTTGGTGATAGGCGACACGCTCGCGCCGGAGACGACGCTCGGCCCCGTGAACTCCCAGCGCCAGCGCGAGCGCGTGGAGGGTTTCCTCGAGCGCCGCCCTTCGCACGCGGAGGTGGTGACCGGCGGGCGCGAGCCCCAGCGCCCCGGTTTCTACCTGGAGCCGACGGTCGTGGCGGGCCTTAACCAGGAGGACGAGATGATCCAGCGCGAGATCTTCGGCCCCGTGGTCACCGTGCAGCGCTTCGCGAGTGAGAAACAGGCGTTGGAGTGGGCCAACGCCACTCGCTATGGTCTCGCCTCCTCGGTGTGGACAAGAGATATCGGGCGCGCGCTACGTGTCTCGAAGGCGCTGCGCTTCGGCTGCGTCTGGATCAACGACCACATCCCGCTCGTCTCCGAGATGCCGCATGGTGGGTTCAAGGAGTCGGGGTACGGGAAGGATCTCAGCGTGTATTCGCTGGAGGACTACACCGTCATCAAGCACGTGATGGCCTCGCTCGACTGACCGAGGGCTGCTCGGCCTACGCCGCGCGGGTCTGGTCGGGCCACAGGCCTGTACGCAGGCGCTCATACAGCGTGTCAGGTGCAAGATCTGCGCCGTCCGGCCAGCACACCGTGCCGATCTCGGGATCGACCCGAGCCTGCGCGAATCCCTGTGGGGTCCTGGCCTCGTCGAATACGGGGCCATGCATCCGGTCGAGCACGTCGACCTCACCGGCGAGCCCGTCAGCGAAGGTGAGTCTCAGCGTCCCGTGCCTGGGCACGGCGACGTTCGTTATATCAGGGGTCAGGCCGATCATCGCAGTGGCTCCATTGCCACCAGTTTCGCACCTTTACGGGCGCGGCGCCAGTTCAGATCGAGCTCGTCCGCGTGCAGTTAGAGACGATGCTGGATCGGGTCGTTCGATGACCCGGCGGAAGGCAGTCGACGGCCTTCGAAACATAGGGGGTTGACTTTCATCGACGTTTCTGTCTAGACTGTTGATGTCAGGGACCCAATGATGGTCGCCTGAGGTCATAGGTCCGGTTTGGAGTCCACTTGACGAGGGGCATGCCCCTCTTTGTTCGAGGAGGGGATTTGTCGATGAGGGGTTTTCGGGTTTTGGCTGGTGTCGTTGCGGTGGTGGTTGGCCTGTTGGTTGTTGGGGGTGGGGTGGCGCTGGCGACGCCTGCCAGTTTTGGTGGCAGCGGCGAAGAATCCGGCCAGTTCAAAGAACCGCGCGGGATCGCGGTTGAACAGGAAAGCGGCGATTTCTATGTTGTCGATCGCGTAAATGACCGGGTCGAGAGGTTCGGCTCCGGCGGGGAATTCCTGTTCGCGTGGGGCTGGGGCGTGGCGGATGGGCATACCCAGGCGTTGCAGACATGTACTGCCGTGTGCTATGCGGGGCTTGGAGGCGCGGGCGCGGGTGAGTTCGATGGAGCCAGGGGGCCCGAAGGTGTGGCGGTCGATAACGACCCGTTGAGCCCCTCTTACCGCGATGTGTACGTGGTTGATCCCGGTAACAATCGCGTGGAGAAGTTCGACCCCGAAGGGCACTTCCTGCTGATGTTCGGTGGCGAAGTGAACGCGACGACCAAGGGCGATGTGTGCCTTGCCGGCGAAAGCTGTCAAGCCGGGGTGCCGGGTCCTGGCGACGGGGAGCTTGAACCGACAGAACAAGAGATAATTGCAGTCGACGTGTTGGGCACCGTGTTCGTAGGGGATTTCAACAGGGTGCAGGAGTTCAGCTCTGGTGGTGCATATGCCGGGAAGATCGTCCTCGCCGGCGGTGGGCAGATCGAAGCGTTGGCGGTCACTGCCGGAGACGATGTGTATGTCCATAGCAGAGAATTGCCAGGGGTGCGCGAGTACGACGCTTCGGGCAGTGAGCTCAGCGCGCCGCGCGATGAACTGGGTGCGCCGGACACGATCGCGCTGGGGGCCTCCGGTGAACTGTTTGTCGATGACCTCGACTACGCCGACGGTCGCCATCACATCCTCGAGTTCGACTCATCGGGCAGTGAGGTCGAGAGCTTTGACTCCGGCCCCGGTACCGTGGGCGGATTCGGCGGCATCGCCCTCTCTGAAAAGCTCGGCGTGCTGTATGTCCTCAACAATCTTCAGGGCAGGTCGGTCGTCTTGCCGCCGTCAGGGCCGGTGTTCGTCGTGGGCAGCGAGTCGGGCAGCGAACTGGAACCGACGACGGCGACGGTTGGCGCGACTCTCAACGCGGAGGGCAACGCCACCACCTACAGCTTTGAATACGGCACGAGCACATCGTATGGCTCGACCACCACGCCGACCGTCATGGGCGCCGCTGCCTTCGAAGACGAAACGGTAAGCGCGGCGCTGAGCGGGTTGCGACCGAGCACCACTTATCACTTCCGTGTGCTCGCAAGTAACTCGGCTGGGACGATCCAGGGGCCCGATGAGACCTTTACGACTCGCCTGCCGGTGCTGATCGACAGCGAGTCGGTCGCGGACGCGACCACGAAGAGCGCGACGCTCGCGGCGCGGCTGAACCCGCTGGGCCGCGACACGCATTACCGTTTCGAATACGGCACCAGCACGGCGTATGGGAGCAGTGTTCCTGTGCCCGACGGTGATGCCGGGTCGGGTATGGGCGATGTTTCGTTAGGTGTGTTGGTGGAGGGTCTGTCTCCGACCACTGTATATCACTACCGTGTCGTCGCGTATAACTCGTACAACGCGCCTGGCACGACGGTCGAAGGCCTGGATCGCACGTTCACCACCCAAGGCGGCGAAGGGCAAGTCCTACCTGATGAGCGGGCGTGGGAAATGGTTTCCCCGCCAAACAAGCATGGCAACTCGCTGGAAGCGATCACCGAAGCCGGTGGGGAGATCCAGGCCGCCGCGGATGGCAGTGGGATCGCGTATGTCGCACGTGGCCCGATCGATGCCGACCCGAAGGGTAATCGCAGTTTCTCCAACTCGCAGATCCTTGCTAAGCGTGGGGCGGGTGGCTGGTCCTCCGAAGATATTGCCACCCCCAACGAAGCGGCCGCGGGGATCTTTGGGCTCGTCACGTCTGAATATAGGCTGTTCTCGCCCGATTTGTCAGATGGTCTTGTCGAACCGGTGGGCGATACGCGACTGTCGCCCGAGGCCTCGGAACGGACGCCTTATCTGCGGGAAGCCAGCGGTGAATACACGCCGCTGGTCACACCGGCGAACGTGCCGGCAGGCACGAAGTTCGGTGAATTGAGCGAACGGGGTATACCTACAAATAACGACGTGGAATTCAGGGGTGCTTCGCCGGATCTCAAGCACGTCGTACTCTCCTCGTCGCAGGGATTGACGCCGGGTGTCGCCGCCAATACTGAAGGTGCGTTTAATCTTTTTGAGTGGACTGGCGGTTCGTTGCGACCTGTGAGCGTCTTGCAGAACGGCAAGTCAGCGACAGAAGAAGAGGGCGGAGATTCACGACTTGGCCAGCTGGGTAGTGGCTTGAAGTGCTAGGCACGCAGTTTCCAATGACGGGTCCCGCGTCTTCTGGACCGCTACCTTTAGGGCTATCGGAGGTACCAGTCATCTTTATCTGCGGGATATGAATAGGGAAGAAACGGTGCAGTTGGATACCCCCGAAGCGGGTGCGAGGGGTGGAGCAGGGGCCCCGGTCTTTGCGACGGCGAGCAGTGACGGGTCGAAGGTGTTCTTCACAGACTCAAGCCGGCTGACAAAGGACTCCACCGCGGTCGCATCCGCGGTCGCATCGTCTGGAGGCGGGGGTAAGCCTGATCTCTACATGTGTGAGGTCGGCGAAGTGGCTGGCAAGCTGGCTTGCTCGTTGAAGGATCTGACGGTCGACCACAATGCCGGCGAAGCGGCCGAAGTGCTGGGCACCGCCATCGGTGCGGGTGAAGACGGTAAGTATGTGTACTTTGTCGCGAATGGTGTGCTCGCGGAACATGCCACATCTGGGACCTGCGGCTCCATCGATCCCATCACTGAGCTTCCGTTTACCGGGCAGGTGTGCAATCTGTACGTGGAGAACACGGCGACTGGTGAAACGAGGTTCGTCGCTGGGCTTGCGCGTGGGGATTCACCCGACTGGGAAGCGCCAAATGGCGATCTCCAGCAGCTGAGCTCGGGGGTCTCGCCGGATGGACAGTATTTGGCGTTCATGTCCGAAAGAAGCCTGACGGGCTACGACAATATCGATGCGCATAGCGGACAGCCTGCTGAGGAGGTCTATCTCTACGATGCGAACACTGGCCATTTGGTGTGCGCGTCGTGCAATCCAACGGGTGCTCGTCCGGATGGGGTATTCGACCCTAACGGCAAGCCTGGCCAGCTGCTTGTCGATCGCCCGGACTCTTGGCATGGTCGTTGGCTCGCGGGGTCTCTCCCGGGGTGGACCGGCGGGGAGAACGAAGCGTGGTATCGATCTCGCTATCTGTCTGATAGTGGCCGTTTGTTCTTCGACAGCCCTGATGGGCTGGTGCCAGGCGATGCGAACGGAGAGGAGGACGTCTATGAGTACGAGCCGGGTGGTGTCGGCAGCTGCAAGGAGGGAGGGGTGGGTTGTGTAGGGTTGATTTCGTCGGGTGCTTCTGGTGAAGAATCGGCATTCCTGGATGCAGGCGAAAGCGGAGACGATGTTTTCTTCCTGACGGCGGCGCGGCTCGCCCCGCAGGATGTCGACGGTGCGCTTGATGTGTACGACGCGCATGTCTGCTCGACCGCGGCGCCGTGCTCCGGTGGCTCATCGGTGGCGCAGCCTCCGCCGTGTGGGAGTGCGGATGCGTGCCGCGCGGCGCAGGCGCCGCAGCCGGGGGTGTTCGGTGCGCCGCCGAGCGCGACGTTCTCCGGTCCGGGCAATCTCGTGCAGGGTGCACCCAAGCCCGTGGTCGTGGTGAAGAAGAAGGGTTTGACTGTCGCGCAGAAGCTCGCGGGTGCGTTGCGGAAGTGTCGCGCCAAGCCCAAGCGCAGGCGGGCGCCGTGTGAGGCGCGTGCGCGGAAGTCGTATCGGACGGGTGTCGGGGCGAAGCGGTCTCGCGATGCCGTGACGACGAAGAAGGGGAAGGGGTGATCACGGTGGCCTCGATCAAGCAGAGCTTGTTTGGCGTGGTGGTGTTTGTTGGTGTGCTGTTGGTGGGTTTGGTGGGCGCTCCGGCGGTGTTCGCGCAGTCGCCGTGGTGGCATCTGACGTCAAACGTGCGACCCGCGAATCTCCCGCCCGGTGGTGAAGGCACGATCGTGGTGCGCGCCCTGAACACGGGCGATGGTGCGACGTCGGGTGCCGTGACGCTTGATGATGTGCTGCCGGCTGGTGTGAGCGTGCAGGGAGTGTCGTTCTATGCGTTCGGGCTCGGCGGTGGAGGCAGCAGTTCAAACCTGTCGTTTGAGTGTGAAACACAGACAGGTGGCGCGCAGTGCACGTACCCGGAATTCTTCCCAGTGGTGAATCCTTATGAATATATCGAGATGCGTATCGCCGTGAAGGTCGAAGCGGCGGCCGTGTCGGGGAGTGAGAGCCGCGCTGAAGTGAGTGGTGGGGCCGCGCCGAGTATGTCGCTCGGCCGGCCGCTGAGGATCGAGGGTGGCCCGATACCGTTTGGTGTGGAAGATCTGTCGCTCGTGCCTGAAGAAGAGGGCGGTACACTGGATGCCAGGGCAGGGTCGCACCCATTTCAGCTGACGGCGACACTTGCCCTCAACAGCGAAGCCGAAACGATACGGGAAGGGGTGCCATTCGTAACGACGCCTGCGCTGGCAAGGGGCTTACGGCTCGAGCTTCCGGCGGGGCTTGTGGGTAACGCGACGGCGCTCCCACGGTGCAGTGAAGCGGACTTCGCATATGTTGAATCAAGCACCGGCAATAACCTGTGTCCTGAGAATACGGCGGTCGGCGTAGCGGCGGTCACGGTCGATGAAGCCGTCGGCCTGGGAATAGCGACGCTCCCGGTGCCGATTTTCAACCTCGTCCCGGCGCCTGGCGAGCCGGCGCGGTTCGGTTTCATCGCCGTGAAGGCTCCGGTGCTGCTCGATGCGTCGGTGCGCAGCGGTGGCGACTATGGCGTCACGGTCAGCGCGAGCAATATCACGCAGCTCCCAAGTTTCCTCTCGACCGAGATCACGTTCTGGGGTGTCCCCGGAGATCCGCGTCACGATCAGTCGCGAGGCTGGGGGTGTCTGGTTGGCGGGCACTGGCAGGCGGGAGGCAACCCGCCGTGTACGCTGCAGGGTCAGAGCAATCCGCCGGCGTCTGACACTTCCCACGTCGTGCGATGCACCGTTTGTCGCGACCGTGGAAGGTGGCTCGTGGCCAACGAAGGCTGAGGCGTCCGGTGCGCAGCTCCCCGTGGGCGAATATTCTCTGACGGACAATCTCGGTCGCTCCGTTGGGTTGGTGGGTTGCAATCGACTTCCGTTCGGTCCCTCGATCGAAGTGGCGCCGGATACACAGGCGGCGAGTACCCCGACGGGCTTGGCGGTGAGGGTGCATATCCCGCAGGAAGCGAGCGTGAGCGCGGGTGGGCTGGCGGAGTCGGCGTTGAAGGACACGACGGTCGTGTTGCCTGAAGGAGTGCAGGTCAACCCCTCCTCCGCGGACGGACTGGAAGCATGTTCGATGAGCCAGGTGGGGTACACCGGCATGGAAAACGGGATCCCGCAGTTCACACCGGATGCAGCCGCGTGCCCTGATGCGTCGAAGGTCGGGACGGTCGATGAAGTCAGGACGCCGCTGCTGCCGAACCCATTGACGGGGTCGATTTACCTGGCGGCGCAGAACGCGAATCCGTTCGGATCGCTCCTTGCGTTGTATCTGGTTGCTGAAGATCCGGTGTCGGGTGTCCGCGCGAAGCTCGCGGGGAACGTGACCCTGGACCCGGTGACGGGCAGGTTGACGGGTACGTTCGATGGCGCCCCGCAGGTGCCGGTGGAAGACATCAAGCTGCACTTCTTCGGTGGGTCCCGCGCGCCGTTGGCGACACCCGCGTTCTGCGGGAGCTACACCACTGCGGCGTCGTTCACGCCATGGTCAGACAGTGCGCCGGTCGATTCGTCGTCGAGTTCCCGATCGACCTCGGGCCTGGCCGGTGGTGCGTGTCTGGGTGGGCTTGGGTTCGCGCCGTCGTTGACGGCGGGTAGCACGAATATCCAGGCGGGTGGTTTACGCCATTTACGGTCACGATCGGCCGCCAGGATGACGAACAGGCGTCGAGTGGGTTGCAGCTGCATCTGCCTCCGGGGTTGCTGGGGATGCTCTCCTCGGTGAAGCAGTGCCCCGAACCACAGGCTGCGCTGGGGACGTGTGGCGCGGACAGCCTCCTCGGGCACACGACGGTCAGCGCTGGGGTCGGGAGCGACCCGCTCACGATCACCGGTGGCCAGGTGTTCGTCACGGGTCCGCCCCACGGGGCGCCGTTTGGGTTGTCGATCGCGGTGCCGGCGAAGGCCGGCCCGTTCGACCTGGGGTCGGGGCCGTGTGACTGTGTGGTGGTGCGTGCGAGGATCGAAGTGGATCCGCATACGGCGCAGGTCACGGTGGTGAGCGACCCGTTCCCGACGATCCTGGAAGGCATCCCGTTGCAGGTCAAGACATCAATGTCGACTGATCGACCGGCCCGGGTTCACGTTCAACCCCACCGACTGCAACCAGCTGAGCGCCGGGGGACTCCGCGGGCGTGCAGGGCGGGAGCGCTGCAGACCACGGTGCCGTTCCAGGTCACGAACTGTGCACGGCTGCCATTCAAGCCGACGTTCAAGGTCTCGACGCAGGCGAGGACTAGTAAGAAGCAGGGTGCGAGCCTTGATGTGAGGGTCACCTCGGGGTTGGGTCAGGCGAATCTCGCGAGGGTAGCGGTGAGTCTCCCGAGCAGCTGCCGTCGCGGTTGACGACGATCCAGCAGGCTTGCCCGCAGGTGACGTTCGCCGCGAACCCGGCGAGCTGCCCAGCGGGCTCGAACATCGGGACAGCGACGGCGACCACTCCGATTCTGTCGAGTGTGTGTCGGGCCCGGCGTATCTGGTGTCGCATGGTGGTGCGGCGTTCCCGGACCTCGTGGTGATCCTGCAGGGCGAAGGCGTCACGCTGGACTTGGTGGGGAGCATCGACATCAAGCATGGCGTCACGAGCAGCACGTTCGCGAGCATCCCTGATGCTCCGATCAATACGTTCGAGCTGAAGCTCCCCGAGGGTCCGCACTCCGGTCTCACGGCGGTCCTGCCGGCGAAGGCGAAGGGGAGTCTGTGCGGCACCGCGCTCACGATGCCGACGACGCTCACGGGGCAGAACGGGGCGCAGATCAAGCAGAGCACGAAGATCGCCGTGACCGGCTGCGCCAAGCCGAAGAAGGCCAAGAAGCACAAGTCCAAGGCGCACCCAAGACAAAAAGGGCAAGAAGTAGGCGGGTGGGCATGAACACCGTTATGTCCACTCCCAGCCGGTCGGCCGGGGCGCGCAAGCGCCCAAGCCGCCGGGCGGCGGTCGCGGGCCAGGTGGCCGAGATCCAGCGCGCGCGGATTCTTGGCGCGATCGTGGAGGTCGCCGCGGAGCGGGGCGCGGCGAATGTGACCGTCGCGCACATCGTCGCGCGCGCGGGGATCTCGCGCAGGACGTTTTACGAGCAGTTCGCGGACCGCGAGGCGTGTCTGCTCGCGGCGCTGGAGGAGGCGATCGGTCTCGCGACGACGACGGTGATCCCCGCGTATGAGAGCCAGAGCAAATGGCGCGAGCGAATCCGCGCGGGACTCGTGGCGCTGCTGGCGTTCCTCGACGAGGAGCCCGGCCTCGGGCGCCTGTGTATCGTCGAGGCGCTCGGCGCGGGCGACGCGGCGCTCGCGCGCCGCGCGCAGTGCGTGAGCGCGCTGATCGCCGCCGTCGATGGCGCGCGCAAGGAGCTGCCGCAGGCCAAGCAGCCCCCGCCCCTCACGGGCGAGGGGGTCGTGGGCGCCGTGTTCGCGATCGTCCACGCGCGCATCCTCGCGCGCGACGCGGCCGGCTCGGGCGGCGTCAAGGCACCCCCGCTCAGCGCGCTGCTCGGTGAGCTGATGGGCGTCATCGTGCTCCCCTACCTCGGAGCGGCGGCAGCACAGAAGGAACTGCACAAACCGGCCCCCTCCCCTCTTTAAGTCAAATCCCGTCCACGCCGGGACCCGCTCGAGGGCCTCGACATGCGCCTCACCTACCGCACCGTACGCGTCCTCATGGCGATCGCCGCGCACCCCGACGCGAGCAACCGCACCGTCGCCGCGGGCTCGGGGATCTCCGACCAGGGCCAGATCTCAAAGCTGCTCGCACGCCTCTCAACGCTCGGCCTCGTACAGAACTCGGGCGAGGGCCACCCCAAGGGAGCCCCCAACGCCTGGCGCCTCACCGCGCGGGGGGAGGAGGTGGAGGGGGCGATTCGGCTGGGTTCGTAGGGACGCGACCACGGAGCGCCGAAACTTATTGTCTGCAATAGTGATGTCCATGACAACACTTGGACATGCATTGAATAGACGTTCAGACCTGCAGAAGCGCATCGCGCAGCTGCAGGAGCGTGTGCGCGGCAGCGTGGGTAAGGGGACAATTCTTTGCGATGAGCGCGTGACTAATCAAAGAGCTCGGCCGCCGAGACGAGGTGCACGCCATCGCGCTGCGCGCGGGCTCGGAGGCTCTTGTGAAAGCCGCGCGCGAAGAGATAGAGGGCGGCGTCGTGGGCGCCACGCGCCCGGCCGCGCAGCTCGATGAGGCGATCCAGGTCGTGGGTGTCCGCGCGGGTGGACCACTTACACGAGCCCACGGCGGTGATGTCCTTGCCGCTGCGAGCCACCAGGTCGATCTCGACATCGTGCGTACGCGTCCAGTAGGCGCCGATGGCCTCGGCTTCTGCCATGCATTCATCGGCGCTGTAGCGGCCCGCCCACACGCGGCACACCTGCTCGAAGACGATACCCATGTGGTTGTCGATGTCGGCCAGGATTGCATCGCAGACATCCTGCACCCGCCCGCGCTGCAGGCGTGAGCGGTTGGGGTACACGTAGCGAAACCAGAAGCGGAAGAATGGATCGCTGACAGACCACGTGGCTGAACCGTTGCCCCCCACCGGCCGGCGCTCCTCGATATAGCGCAACTCCTCCAGGCGCTTGAGGCGATTGGTAAGCAGCTGGCCCGAGGAGACCTTGGATTGCTGCAGGATCTCGTTGAATCGGGTGGCGCCACGTGCGATCGCGCGCATGATCTCGTAGTAGTTGCCTGGCTCGCGTATCTCGCTCTCGCCCCTGATCAGCGCAAGCGGCTCCTCGAACAGGGGCTCGTCGCTGGCAAGGATCCTGCGCTTGAGGATCTCCTGGATGGGTCCCCGACCAGCCCACACCTGATACTGGGGCGTGCCGCCCAGAACCCCGTAGCGCAGCAGCTTCTGCTCGGCGCTTGCGGCAGCCGATCCAAAGAGCGCTGCGTTGCGATAGTCGAATGGCTGCAGGAATGGACGGTAGCCGGCCCTTCCATACAGCGGCCTGTCGCTGTGCACCAGCCGCTCCATCATGCTCAGCGCGCTGCCGCTGATCACAAAGGTGATCGGAACCTGTGCTCGCTGCCAGTGGTCATAGTGGCGCATGATGATCGAATCCAGTGCAGGCTCGGCCGTCAACATCCACTGGAACTCATCCAGTACGACCACCAGCGGCACCTGCAGGGCCTGCTCCCCGAGCAGGCGCAGAGCCTCGTTCCAGTCGGCGAAGGCCAGAGGCGCGTTCATCAGCCTTCCCACCTCCGCCGCCAAGAAGTCCAGGTGGGCACGCGTCTCCCCCTCGTCGGCCTGGAAGTAGACGACGCGGTGCTCGGCGAAGCTCTCATTCAGCAGATAGCTCTTGCCAACGCGCCGGCGCCCGCGCATCACGATCAGCTCAGGGGCTTCGGCGGCGGCGACGCGCAGCCGCTCCAGCTCGTCCTGGCGGTCAATCATAGGCTGAGTATAGCAAAAGCATAGTTGTCAAACTTATAGTTTTGCAAAATATAGTTGTGCAAGGACGGATCGGGATCTGTTCCATCCGGACCGACTGGAGTTTGCCGCCCGGAGACCGAGCCCCGACCCTGCTACGGTCACCCCATGGGCGGCGAGGTCGCCCGTGAGGTTCTTGTCTTGTTTGTCTTTGTTGGCGCTCTGAAGCGCGGATGGGGTCAGTAAGCCGAATCTCCCTCCGCAGCACGCGGCCACGATGGCCGCCATAACAAGGAGCATCACCAACATGACGCATGAAACATTCGCCGACCTCGGCATCTCCGAGGTCGTCTGCAATGAGCTCGCCCAGCGCGAGATCACCACCCCCTTCGCGGTGCAGAAGATGGTCATCCCCGACATCCTCGCCGGGCACGACCTGCTCGCGAAGTCCCCCACCGGCTCGGGCAAGACGCTCGCCTTCGGCGTGCCGCTGGTGGAAGGGCTGAAGGACTCCGACGCGCGACCCTCCGCTTTGGTACTGGCGCCCACCCGCGAGCTCGCGCTGCAGATCGTTGAAGACCTGCGCCCGATCGCCCACGCCCGCGCGCTCTCCATCGCCGCGGTGTATGGCGGCGCGGGGATCGTCAAGCAGGCGCGCCTTGCCGCGCGCGCCCACATCCTCGTGGCGACCCCCGGCCGCCTGCTCGATCTGATCGATCGCAAGGATGTCTCGCTCGCGAAGGTGCGCGTGCTCGTGCTCGACGAGGCCGATCGTATGCTCGACATGGGCTTTCGCCCTGTCGTCGATCGTCTCGTCAAGATGACGGCGCCCAAGCGCCAGACGCTGCTCTTCTCGGCGACCCTCGACGGCGAGGTGGGGCGCTTGGCGAAGCTCTACACCACCAACCCCCGCCGCCACGAGCACGTCGCCTCCGCGGAGCACACCGCGCAGGTCGAGCACCGCTTCCTCTCCGTCCCCCACGAGGGCAAGGTCGCGCGCCTCGTGGCCGAGCTCAACGAGGCCGAGCGCGGGCTCACGCTCGTGTTCGTGCGCACCAAGCGCGGCGCAGATCGGCTCGTGAAGAAGCTCACCGCCAGCAAAGTGCGCGCGGTGGCGATGCACGGCGACAAGTCCCAGGCCCAGCGCGAGCGCGCGCTGGCGAGCTTCGAGTCGGGCAAGGTCGACACGCTCGTCGCCACCGATGTCGCTGCGCGTGGCATCGACGTGGCGGGTATCACGCACGTGATCAACTTCGACATTCCCGCCACACGCGAGGACTACGTGCACCGCGTGGGGCGCACCGCCCGCGCCGGCGCCAGCGGCGTGGGCCTCACGCTCGTCTCCCAGGACCAGGCACGCGAGCTGGTGGGCATGGTCGGCGCGCTGGGGCTGCAGCGCGAGCTCGCGCTGGGCGGGTTCTCAAGCGACGCCACGCGCGGTCGCGAGCGCCCCGCTTCGCCCCGCCGCGGGCAGGGCTCCACTCGCCATCCCAGTGCCGACGCTCACCGCTCGGGCCGTCCGCAGGGCAGCTCCAAGCGGGGTGCTCAGCGCGGTCGCTCGGGCGCCCGTTCGCGCTGACAGCGCATTCCGTGGGAACACGCGCTACCTTGCAGGCAGGCCCCATGAGTACAAACTACGTCTCCGGCGGACCGCTGGAAGCTCGTCCTGGACCAGACGATGTCCAGCCTCCCGAATACGAATGGCTGAACCGCGCACTGACGGGGCTCATAACGGTTGGCCCGATGCTCGCGCTGGTGTTCGTCGGCTGGCAGCTGTGGGACGGTCTTCTGCACAGCTCGGACCTGATTGTCTTCGCGATCCTCTACACGCTCACGGGCCTGGGGATAACGGTCGGCTTTCACCGCCTCTTCACGCACCGCAGCTTCAAGACGTCCTCGGCGATGCGCGGGATCCTGGCGGTGCTCGGCTCCGCTGCGATCGAGGGGCCGATCATCTCCTGGGTGTCCGACCATCGCAAGCACCACGCGTTCTCCGACCGTGAGGGCGATCCCCACAGCCCCCACGTCGATCACGCGAAGGGCCTGCGCGGAACCCTGCGCGGCCTCGGCCACGCGCACCTGGGCTGGCTGTTCATCCACACCGAGCGCGGCTCGCGCGAACGCTACGCGCCGGATCTGCTGGCCGACCCCGTCGTCTCGTTCGTGGACCGCACCTTCTTCGTATGGGCGATCGGGGGACTCGTGGCCGCCTTCGCACTGGGCGGGCTGATCGGCGGGACCTGGCGCGCGGCGCTCACCGGGCTCCTGTGGGGCGGGGCGATCAGGATGCTCGTGCTCCACCACGTGACCTACTCGATCAACTCGCTGTGCCACTTCTTCGGGCGCCGCGACTTCGCCACCGGCGACCACTCCCGCAACCTCGCCTGGCTCGCGCCGCTGTCCTTTGGCGAGGCGTGGCACAACAACCACCACGCCTTCCCCACCTCCGCCGAGCACGGCCTCGGCTGGCGTCAGTTCGACGCCTCCGCGCTGATCATCCGCGGCATGGAGCGCGTGGGGCTCGCCTGGGACGTCGTGCGCGTCCCCGAGGAGCGCCGCACCAAGAAGCGCTGCGTCGCCGTCTGAGGCGCCGGCGCGGGTTGGGCCTCTGCCCCCCGTCTTGCTCCTGAGCGGCTCGCCTGAGGCGTCCGACGCTACGCTCAGCGCATGTCGAGCGTCCCTGCGGTGCGCGAGATCCTCGCTGGGCGCGTGGGCGAGGAGATGGCGCTCAACCAGCGCCACCTGAACCCGCAGATGGGGCGCATCCTGCGCACGCTCGGCTTCGATCGGGTGTGGGTGAAGGGCGAGGGGGCGCACCTGATCGACTCCCACGGCCGGCGCTACCTCGATCTGTATGGGGGCTATGGCGTGTTCGCGCTCGGACGCAACCACCCCGCCGTGATCGAGGCCCTCGAAGACGTGATGGCGGCGCGCACCGCGAACCTGCCCCAGCTGGGGGTGACGCTGCTGAGCGGCGTGCTCGCCGAGCAACTGCTGGCGCGCGCGCCGCAGAGCGTCGGCGCGATGGTGCCCGCCAACAGCGGCGCCGAGGCGGTGGAGGCGGCGATCAAGATCGCGCGCGCCGCCACGGGGCGCCCGCGGGTGCTCCACTGCGAGCACGCCTTCCACGGGCTCACGCTCGGCGCGCTTTCGCTCAACGGGGAGCCCCTCTTCCGCGAGGGCTTCGGTCCGCTCCTGCCCGGCTGCAATGCGGTGCCCTTCGGCGACCTCGACGCGTTGAGGCGCGAGCTCGAACGCGGCGATGTCGCGGCGTTCGTGGTGGAGCCGGTGCAGGGCAAGGGCGTGAACCTGCCCCCCGAGGGCTATCTGGAGGGCGCGCAGCGAGCCTGCAGGGCCGCGGGGACGCTGTTCGTGTGCGATGAGGTGCAGACGGGCCTCGGCCGCACGGGGCGCTTCTTCGCGCTGGAGCACTGGGGCCTGCAACCGGACATCGTGTGTGTCGCGAAGGCCCTCTCCGGCGGGCTGGTGCCGATCGGCGCGGCGCTCGTCTCGCGCGGCGTCTTCGATGCAGTGTTCGATGGCATGGAGCGCGCGGTGCGCCACGGCTCGACCTTCGGCGGCAACGACCTCGCGGCGGCCGCAGGCCTGGCGACGCTGAGGGTGCTCGAGGCCGAGGGGCTCGTGGAGCGCGCGGCGGAGATGGGGGCGCTGCTGCTGGAGCTCACGCGCCCGCTGGTGGAGCGCCACGCGAGCGTGCGCGACGTGCGCGGGCTCGGATTGATGTGGGCGATCGAGCTGGGTCCCCCCGAGGGTCGCACCGCACGCGCGCTGTGGCAGCGTCTTGAGAGCGCGCAGCCGGGGCTGTACGCGCAGCTGGTGCTGCTGCCGCTCTTCCACGAGCACCGCATCCTCTGCCAGGTGGCGGGCCACCGCATGAACGTCATCAAGGCGCTCCCGCCGTTGACGGTCGAGGAGAGCGAGCTGAGGCGCTTCGCGGCGGCGCTGGAGGAGGTCGTGGCACACGCCGAGCACCTGCCGCGCGCGCTCGCCGGCTTCGGCCTGGGGATGGCCCGCCGCGGGGTTCTCGCGCGCGCGGCGCCGCGCTCGGCGCGCGCTGCATCCGGGGTTGGCGCCCAAGCACGCTAGCCTGCCTGCGGGCCGCCCTGCTTCTCTGCGCTTCACCCGACACACTCCTGCGCGGCCCATCCGTATCGACCGATCGCACATCCCACCATGCCCACACCTCGCAACGACATCCGCAACGTGGCGATCATCGCGCACGTAGATCACGGCAAGACGACGCTCGTCGACGCGATGCTGTGGCAGTCCGGCGCGTTCCGCGCCGGACAGGACGTGAACGACCGCGTGCTCGACTCAATGGACCTCGAGCGCGAGAAGGGCATCACGATTCTCGCCAAGAACACGGCGCTGCACTACAAGGGCGTGAAGCTGAACATCGTCGACACCCCCGGCCACGCGGACTTCGGCGGCGAGGTGGAGCGCGGGCTGACGATGGTGGATGGGGTGCTTTTGCTGGTGGATGCCTCCGAGGGGCCGCTGCCGCAGACGCGTTTCGTGTTGCGCAAGGCGCTGGAGTCGCGGCTGCCGGTGATCCTCGTGGTGAACAAGGTCGATCGGCCGGATGCGCGCGTGGCGGAGGTGGTGGATGAGGTGTATGAGCTGTTCCTCGACCTCGACGCGCAGGAGGATCAGATCGATTTCCCGATCGTCTACTGCAACGCGCGCGCGGGGCGCGCCTCGCTGGAGTACCGGCCCGCGCCGGACGGGGGTGATGCCGGCGGGGGTGCGGGGTCGGTGACGGACGCCCTGGCGCCCGACCTGGCGCCGCTGCTGGACTTGCTGCTGGAGCACATCCCCGCGCCCACGTACGAGCCGGAGCACCCGCTGCAGGCGCTCGTGACGAACCTCGACGCCTCTCCCTATGTGGGCCGCCTGGCGATCTGCAGGGTGCGCGAGGGCCACATCCGCAAGGGTCAGACGCTCGCGTGGTGCCGCGCGGATGGCTCGATCGAGCGCGCGCAGGTCTCCGAGCTATATGTCACCGAGGCGCTCGACCGCGTCGACGCCGCGGAGGCGGGTCCGGGGGAGATCATCGCCGTGGCGGGTCTCGAGGGGGTGACGATCGGCGAGACGCTCGCCGACCTGGAGGACCCCCGCCCGCTGCCGATCATCTCCGTGGACGAGCCCTCGCTGTCGGTGACGATCGGCATCAATACGGCGCCGCTGGCGGGCCGCGAGGGCTCGCGGCTGACCGCGCGCCAGGTGCGCTCGCGCCTGGATCAGGAGATGGTCGGAAACGTTTCGCTGCGCGTGTTGGACACGGAGCGTCCGGACGCCTGGGAGGTACAGGGCCGCGGCGAGCTGCAGCTGGCGATCCTCGTGGAGATCATGCGGCGAGAGGGCTTCGAGCTGACAGTGGGCCAGCCGCGCGTGCTGGAGCGCCAGATCGACGGTCACCGCCACGAGCCGGTCGAGCTACTGGCGATCGACGTGCCCGAGGACTACGTCGGCGTTGTCACCCAGCTGCTCGCGCTGCGAAAGGGGCGCATGGAGCACATGACCAACCACGGCACGGGCTGGGTACGCATGGAGTACCTCGTGCCCGCACGCGGGCTGATCGGCTTTCGCACGGAGTTCCTCACCGAGACGCGCGGCACGGGCCTGATGCACCATGTGTTCGATCGCTGGGAGCGCTGGGCGGGGGAGCTGCGCACGCGCGTCACGGGAGTGCTCGTATCCGATCGCCGCGGCGATACCGCGCAGTTCGCTTTGATGAACCTGCAGGAGCGCGGCACGCTGTTCGTGGGCCCCGGCACGGAGGTGTATGAGGGGATGATCGTGGGGGAGAATGTGCGCTCGGACGATCTCGATGTGAATGTGTGCAAGGAAAAGCACCTCACCAACATGCGCTCCTCGACATCGGATGTGCTCGTGCGCCTGGTGCCCCACCGCGAGCTCACGCTCGATCAGGCGATGGAGTTCGTGCGCGACGACGAGTGCGTGGAGGTGACCCCCGTGAGCGTGCGCCTGCGCAAGGCGGTATTGGGAAAGACCGATCGCATGAAGGCGGCGCGGCTACGCAAATAGGGCCCCGTGCACGCGGGTCGGGTTCCGCCTGCCAGATTGGGTACCGTCTATATGCATGGGGGCGCGCCGCGGATCGGACATGTCGGCAGGAAAGGCGGTGCTGGGTCTCGTGATCCAGCGCCCCGGTTATGGCTACCAGCTCGAGCAGCGCGTGAAGGAGCGCTTCGGCTCGGCCCAGTTCGTCGCCTCGAGCATCTACAAGGCGCTCGGGCGCTTGGAGAAGGACCGCCTGATCCGCGTGGTGGGCGGGGAGGAGCTCGAGCTGCTCGACGCGGAGCGCTCGCGGCGCATCAAATACGAGGCGACGCCCGAAGGGGTGGCCTATTTCAGGCAGTGGTTGCGCGCCTCCTCCTCGGTCCCGCTCGTGCGCGAGGAGCTGCAGCTGCGGATCGCCTTCTGCGAGCCCCACGAGCTGCCCCGGCTGATCGAGATCATCACGGGCGAGGAAATCGTGTGCCTGCGGATGCTGGGGGACTTCCAGCGGAGCATCGAGGACGACGACGAGCCACTGGATGGGCCACGCGAATGGTCGCGGCTGATGGACATGGCGGTGGATCACGCCGAGGCGGGCTTCTGGGATGCGCGCATCAGATGGCTGCAGGACGTACGCCTGTTTCTCGAGGGGCTGCGCGAGGAGGCCGAGCGCCATGCCGCGCAGGCCGCCTGGAGGGCGCGGTGACCGGCCCCCTGCTGACGCTCACGGGGGTCAGCCGTCGCTACCGGCGCGGACGCCATGAGCTGCGGGTTCTGACCGACGCGTCGCTCACGCTGGGCGCGGGGGAGATGGTGGCGGTGCTCGGACAGCGCGGCGCGGGCAAGACGACGCTGCTGAAGATCGCTGCGGGTATAGAGGCACCCGACGGGGGTAGGGTAAGTTTCGACGGATGGGACTTGCCCGATCTATCAGACTCTCAGCTTTCGCGTCTGCTGGGCGAGCAGATCGGCTGGGTGCAGGGCGGCGGGAGCGGCTGGGGTCAGGGCGGATGGGGCGCGAGCGTCGGCGGCTGGGGAGGTGGGGGTCCGGAAACGAGAGTGCGGGTGCTCGACTACGTGGCGCTGCCGCTGCTGATCGCGCTGGGGGATCGCGCGGCGTATACGCGCGCCGAACAGGCGCTCGCCCGCGTGGGCGTGGAGGACTGCGCGCAGCAGCAGTGGGAGACACTTTCCGATTGGGAGCGGGGGATGGTGGGGATCGCACATGCGATCGTGCGCAGCCCGCGGATGCTGCTCGTGGACGACGTGGCAACGGTCCTCGGTATCCGCGAGACGGACATGCTCACGCGCCTGCTGCGCTCGCTGGCGCGGGAGTCGGGCATCGGCGTGCTGATGACGGTCTCCGATGCGGCGGCGGCCAAGCGCTCGGACCGCACGCTGTCGCTCGCGGGAGGACGCCTGTCGGACCCCACCGAACAACTGCCGATGCAGCCCGATCCCCCAGAGGGGAAGGGAGATGTGATCGACCTCTCCAGCAGAGAGCGCCTGGCTTAGCGCATATGCTGCCAGCTCCGCACACAAGTCCCCACCGGCACAGGTCCGACTAGGCAGTGCTAGAGCTGCGCGAGCTGGTGAAGCACTACAGGATGGGCGATGGCGAGCCCGTGCGCGCGGTGGATGGCGTGTCGCTGTCGATCGAACGCGGCGAGCTGGTGGCGCTGTATGGGCCCAGCGGCTCGGGCAAGACGACGCTGTTGATGATGATTGCCGCGCTGCTGGCGCCCGACAGCGGGTCGGTGCTGGTGGATGGTCGCGAGGTCTCGGGGCTCTCCGAGGACGACGGCGCGCGCTATCGCCTGCGCGAGCTGGGCTACGTGGATCAGTCGCTCGATCTGCTGCCCGGGGCGCGTGCGATCGAGAACGCCGCGATGAAGCTGTGGTTGACCGATGCGCGGGGCGCCGAGCGACGGGTGAGGCCGCTGCTGGAGCGCTTGGGCTTGGGCGAGCGTTTGAACCACCGTCCGCATCAACTCTCGATGGGCGAGCGCCAGCGGGTGATGATCGCGCGCGCTCTCTCGACCGATCCGAAGCTGCTGCTGGCGGACGAGCCGACGGGGAATCTCGATACCCACCGTGGGCGCGAGGTGCTGGAGCTGCTGCGTGGGCTCTGTCACGAGCGGGCGATGGCGGTTCTGCTCGTCACCCACGATCCGCAGGCCACGGCCTTTGCCGATCGCGCGCACATGCTCAGCGATGGGCAGTTGGTGAAGTACGAGCCCGACGAGCTGTTCATGGCTCCGCCCGCGGGCGTCGGACGGAGATGAAGCCAGAGCGCAGGAAGATGAGGCTGTCGAGCATCCTGCGTCTCTACCGCGCTCGGCTGCGGGCGAGGGCGGTGCTCGTACAGGAGCTGTTCGCGATGCTCGGGATCGCGGTGGGGGTGGCGCTGTTGTTCGCTTCGCAGGTGGCGAGCGCCAGTCTCAATGGCTCGGTGGGGCAGCTTACGAACGGCATCGTGGGGCAGGCGAAGCTCCAGCTCGTGGCGCGCGAACCGCACGGCTTCGATGAGCGCCTGCTCGGCGTGGTGCAGGGGCTTCCGGGTGTGCTCGCGGCGGCGCCGGTGATCGAGGAGCGCGCCAATCTGATCGGCCCGCACGGCGAAGAGCCCGTGGATGTGATCGCGGGAGACCCCCGCTATACGCATCTGGCGGGGACCTTGCTGCGGAGCTTCAACGCGGCGCAGCTCGCCGGCCAGCGCGCGTTGGCGCTGCCCACGAGGGTTGCGCAGAGGATCGGGGTGGGGGCGCTGCAGAGCGCGCGGCTGCAGATCGGCGCGGTGACAGTCGCGACGCTTGTGGGCACCGAGCTCGGCAGCGCGGAGATCGGGGCGCTCGCGAACAGTCCGATCGCGCTGGCGCCGATCGCCTACGTGCAGCGTTTGGATGGTATGGAGGGGAGGATCACGCGCATCCTCGTGCAGCCCGCGCGCGGCCGCGAAGGCGAGGTGCGAGCGGAGCTGCAGAGGATCGCCGCGGATCGGCTGAACGTGGAAGCGGCGAGCTCGGATGCGGCCTACTTCAGCGAGGCGGCGGGGCCGATCGACCAGTCGATGGGCACGTTCTCCACGATCGGGGCGCTCGTGGGGTTCATGTTCGCCTATTGCGCGATGCTGCTCACGGTGCCGCTGCGCCAGGGTCTCGTGCGGGATCTGAGGCGCGATGGGGCGACGCGCTGGATGACCGTGAAGACACTGCTGTTCGATGCGCTGGCGCTGGGGGTCACGGCTTCGCTGCTCGGGCTGGCGCTCGGTGAGCTGCTCTCGGTGACGCTGCTGCACTCCGAACCCGGCTATCTCTCCTTCGCCTTTCCAGTGGGCTCGCAGCGGATCGTGAGCTGGCAGAGCGTTGTGCTGGCCTTCGGCGCCGGCCTGCTGGCAGCGTGCATCGGTGTGCTGACGCCGCTGCGTGAGGTCTTCCTGCGCCCGCTGCGCTCCTTCTCGCGTCCGCAGGTGCACGGCGGCCGGGGTGAGACGGCGTGGCTGCTCGCGGGCGGGGTGGTGTGCCTGGCGGCCACCACGGCGATCCTCCTGGCTGCTCCGCAGTCGGCTGTGGTGGGCATCGCGATCTTGATAGTAGGGCTGGGATTGTTCCTGAGGCCGCTGCTGCACGGCGCGGTGGCAGCTTTCGAGCGGCTGCAGCGAGGGTTCGCGTCGGGCGCGACGAAGCTGGCAATCGTGGAACTGCGCTCTCCACCTGCACAGGCGCGCACCCTGGCGATCGCCGCGACGGGCGCCCTCGCGGTCTTCGCGGGTGTGACGATCAGGGGAGCGACTGACAACCTGCAGGGCGGTCTGGATCGTCTGTTCCACGGCGTGAGTGGCGTCGCCGATGTCTGGGTCGCCGCTCCGGGCGCCCAGAATCTGCTGGCGACGACGCCGTTTCCGGCCTCGGCGGGGGCGGCCATCGCCCGCGTGCGGGGCGTGCGCGCAGTGGGGAGCTATCGCGCCGGCTTTCTGAACTACGGCAACCGTCGTCTGTGGGTGCTGGCGCCGCCGGCGAGCGCCGCTGTGCCGATCCCTGCGGGTCAGCTGCTTACAGGCAATAGGGCGCTGACGCTTTCGAGGCTGCGCGCGGGCGGCTGGGCGGTGATCTCCAAGGCGGTGGCGGGTGCGCACGATCTGCACGTGGGCGAGGGGTTCACACTGCCCGCGCCGACGCCGCTGCGATTGCGGGTGGCGGCGCTCAGCACAAACCTCGGCTGGCCGCCGGGGGCGGTCATCTTGAGCGCGAACGATTACGTTCGCGGTTGGGGAGGGGGGCAGCTCAGCGCATACAACGTGATGCTGTCCCCGAGAGCCTCGCCGGTGGGCGTTCGCGATGCGATTCAGCGGGCCCTCGGCGGGTCCTCGGGGCTCGTCGCGGAAACGGCTCAGCAGCGCGAGACGGCTCAGCGCAGCGCGAGCCGGCGCGGGTTGCGGCGGCTCAGTCAGATCGCCGATCTGGTGCTGATCGCGGGGCTGCTGGCGATCTCGATCGCGATGAGCGCGATGATCTCGCAGCGCCGGCCCCAGCTGGCACGGATGAAGCTCGAAGGTTTCCCCAGAGGCGGGCTATGGCGCGCGCTGCTGCTGGAGAGTGGTGTGCTGCTGGGCTTGGGCTGCTCGGTGGGGGCGCTGTTTGGCATCTACGGCCAGCTGCTGCTGAGTCACGCCCTATTGAGCGTTACGGGCTTTCCGGTGCTCTTCTCGATCGATGGATTGGCCGCGATCGGAAGCTTCGCGCTCGTGACGATTACTGCTGCCGCGATCATCGCGGTGCCGGGCTATCGTGCCGCGAGCGTGCGCCCCCATCCAGCCACCTAGGCGGCGCGGGAGGCCAGGGCACGGGTTCGTCTCGGCGCCCGAGTCCGTCTCGAGCCCCGGGCGCAGCGGACTCGCAGGCGCCCCGACTCTCGGGCGCAGCGGACCCGCAGGCGACCCGACCCCCGGCCGGGGGGATTCGGTGCCCTCGCAGGCCGGCCAGCTGTGGGCGATGGCGCTCGCCGCGGGCCGTCAGCTGGGGTGGGGGAGGCGGGGCGCATCGCGCGAGGTGCGGGTGTGGCGGGATCGCGCGCGCGCGATCCCCGATGCACCCACACGCGAAGACGCCCTTGCTTCGATCGCGCAGAAGCGCGCGCATGCCGAAGGGGCGGCGCTGTTCTGGACTCTTGCGCACAAACGCCACCCAGGGCTGCTGAGGCTGCTGGTGGCCTACCAGACGGCGTGGGACTTTCTGGACAACGCGAGCGAGCGTGGCGCCGGTGCAGGCGCCGTGGGTGAGGGTGCCGTGGGTGTGGGTGCCGTGGGTGCGGATGTGCGCGCGGGCGGGGGGCAGGCAAATGGACGCCTGCTGCACCGTGCGCTGGTGGAGGCGCTCGATCCCTCAGCGCGCGTGTCCGATCACTACCGCCTGCATTGCCACCGCGACGACGGCGGCTACCTGCGGGCGCTGGTGGGTGCGGGCCGGGAGCGGTGCGCCGCGCTGGCCTCTTACGAGCGGGTTCGCTGCGAGGTGCTGCTGCAGGCTGAGCGATGTGCGGTACAGGGCATCAACCACGACCCCGAACCCGTGCGGCGCGAGCTGGCGCTGCGAGCGTGGGCCGAGGCGGAGTCCACCGAGGCGGAGCCCATTGAGGCGGAGTCCATCGAGGAGGAGCCAGTCGTGGGCGGTGAGCTGCGCTGGTTCGAGCGGAGTGCCGCGGCGAGCGCGTCGCTCGTGCCGCACGTGCTGCTGGCGCTGGCGGCCGAGCGGGAGTGCGAGGCCTGCGAGGTGGCGGCCGCCTGCGGGGCATATCTGCCGTGGGTGTCGCTGGCGACGGCGATGCTCGATAGCTACGCCGATCGCGTGGAGGACGCGGAGAGCGGCGATCACAGCTACATCTCCTATTACGGTGACTTCGAGGAGGCGGTGGGGCGTTTGGAGGAGATCGTGGAGCGCGCGCTGCGCGAGGTGGGGGCGCTGCGCGCGGGGAGCCGCCACGCGGTCCTCGTGGCGGGCGTGGTGGCGATGTACACCTCGAAGGACAGCGCGAGGAGCGCCGCGATGCGCGCGTCCACGCGCAGGGTGCTGGGCTCCGGCGGGCGGCTGTGCAGGCTGCTGGGGCCGGTGCTGCGAGGGTGGCGGATACTCAATGGCCTACGCGCCGTCTAGAGCGCGGCCCGCGGGGCTGGGAGCGCACGCGCGTGGTGGGCGCGGTGCGCGCGGGGAGCGGCGCACGCAGCTGCCGCCGGGTTCGCGCCTGCCGGCGCCGTTGCAGACGTTCCTCTTCTGGCGTTCGCCGCTCGAGTATTTCGAGCGCGCACGCGCTCGCTATGGGAGCCGTTTCACGCTGCGTGCGACGGGTCATCCTCCGCTTGTGTTCCTCTCCGATCCGGAGGAGCTGCGGGCGCTCTTCGGGGCCCCGCCCGAGGTGCTGCATCCGGGGGAGGGCGGCGGGAGCATCATGCCGATCGTGGGAAGGCGCTCGTTCATGATGCTCGACGAGGAGGAGCACCTGGCGGGCCGTAGGGCGATCCTGCCCTCGTTTCAGCCCAAAGTCGTGCTGGGGCACAGCGAGCTGGTGGCCGATGTGGTGGCGCGCGAGGTCGCCTCGTGGCCGCGCGGAGAGCGCTTTGCGCTGCACCCCCGCTTGCGCGCGCTGACGCTCGAGATCGTGCTGCGCACGATCTTCGGCCCCGATACCGATGGCCGCTTGGGCGTGCTGGGGGATCGGCTGCTGGCGATGCTGTCGATCACGGCGAGCCCGCTGCTGGCGCAGCCGGCGCTGCGTCGCGGACCGGGATGTGTGATCTGGAGGCGCTTTCGGCGGCTGCGGGGCGAGGTGGACGAGCTGATCCACGCGCTCGTGGAACGCGCCAAATGCGCGGGAGGCAATTCGGGATCGATCCTGGGGAGGCTGCTCGCGGCGCGCAACGTGGATGGCTCGCCGATGAATGGGCGTGAGCTGCGCGACAACGTGATGTCGATCGTGCTGGCGGGCCACGAGACGACGGCTTCGGAGCTGGCATGGACGTTTCAGCTGCTCGCACACCATCCGATGGTGCTCGAGCGACTCGTGCGGGAGATCGATGGGGGCGCGGGCGATGAGTACATGACGGCGACGATCCAGGAGGCGCTGCGCCACCGTCCGGTGTTCCTATTCACGATCCCGCGCACGGTGATGGAGCCGATCGAGATCGGCGGCTGGAGGTATGCGCCGCCGACGCTGCTGCTGGGGTGCATCTATCTGGTGCACCACGATGGGGCGCGCTACCTCGAGCCCGATGCGTTTCGTCCCGAGCGCTTCCTGGCGCTCCCCACGGGCGCCTTGCGGGAGCTGCCGCAGGCGCCGGGGTGGCTGCCCTGGGGTGGAGGACGCAGGCGCTGCCCGGGGCTGCACATGGCGACGCTGGAGATGAAGATGGTCTTGCGCACGGTGCTCTCGCACGTTACGGTGCACCCCGCGGCTCGGCGCATGGAGCACGCGCGCTGGCGCAGCGTGGTGGTGACCCCGCACGCGGGCTCACGGGTGGTGCTGCGCAGCCGACGCAAAGCACATAGTTAGAACACGTTTACTCTCATGAGAGTAGTCAGGGCGCGTGCGATGCGTAAGGATCGGGTAGCTGCGATAAGGATGGGATACGCCCATCTATCCACAATGCCGACTGAGCGCAGTCGGCGGGACGCCAAAGCCACAGGAGGGCCCATGCCAGCAAGCAGTTCGGATGTCGTCAGCTTCTACGAGCCGGAGCCGGAGGGCGAGGCGTGGTCGATCCCGAGTTTGCGCGAACCGCGCTACTCGCAGTCGCTGGAGCGCGGCTTGGCGATCCTCTCCAGCTTCACGCCCGAGCGCCCGATCCGCGGGATCGCGGATGTGGCGGATGAGCTGGGGATGAGGCGCAGCACGACCCACCGCTACATGTCGACGCTGGTGGCGCTCGGATACCTCGAACAGGGCGCGGCGCGCAAGTACCGCCTTGGCCTGCGCGTGACCGATCTGGGGATGTCGGCGCTCAACTCGACGGCGCTGCGCGAGCACGCGCGCCCCTACCTGGAGGAGCTGTGCCGTCAGTCCTCCTACACGGTGAGCCTCGCGGTACTCGATGGTCCGGAGATCGTGTATGTGGATCGGGTGCGCTCCTCGCGGCGCACGCAGGGTGGGGTCGATCTCGACCTCTCGCCGGGAGCGCGGCTGCCGGCCTACTGCACGGCGATGGGCAAGCTGCTGGTGGCGTTTCTGCCCGATGAAGAGCAGCGAACGCTGCTGGCCGAGATGAAGCCCACGCGCATGGGCCCGAACACGATCACGAGCAAGACGCAGCTGCGCGGTGAGCTCGAGAACATCCGCGAGGAGGGTTTCGCGGTGAACGATCAGGAGCTCGCGCCGGAGCTGTATGCGATCGCGGCGCCGGTTCGCTCGGAGTCCCACGAGGTGGTGGCTGCGGTGAGCATGACGGCGCACGCCTCGATGATCTCGCTGGAGGAGCTTGTGGAGCACTTGGGACCACACCTGGTGGCCGCCGCAGATCGCATCTCGGCGCGCTTGGGGTACCGGCGCGAGGATGAGCGTACGGGAGCGCGCTGAGCGGGCGCGAGGGGGGACCCGCGGGGGGAGCGCCGCGCGCGAGTGGGGGAACGCACGCGGGCGCCACGCGCCAAGGGGGGAGCAGAGCGCCGTCCACGCGCCACGGAGCGGGTGCGTGGACGGCGCATGTCTCGGGCCGCGGCTGGGGTGGTTGGTGCGATGCGGCGTGCGTGGACGGCGCATGTGTCTGCCCCCGCCGCTAGGGTCTCGCCGATGAATAGATCGATGAGAGGCGTGGTGGGCGTGCTGGTGTGCCTGCTCGCGCTCGTTCCCTTCACGGCGGTGGCGGCGACGGTGATCCACTACCAGCACGAGAGCTATCAGACCTTCCAGGGCCAGCTGGCGCATGGCGAAATCCGCACGGCGACGTTCAACAAGAAGCCCCACTCGGTGCATGTGCTGCTGGTTGATGGGCGCCATGTGCTGGCGGTGTACCCCTCCCACGACGAGCCCCAGATCGCGGCGGCGCTGAGCGCGAAGGGCGTGAGCGTGAGCGTGGAGAAGCACAAGAGCAAGACCGCGCCTGTGCATCACACGCTGCGCTACATCGCGGGCGGGATCCTCGTGATCGTGATTCTGGCGATCCTCGCGGTGCTGCTGATTGGCCGACGGCGCAACCTGGCGGAGGAGGATGCGGGCGAGGTTGGGCAGAGTGGGAGCAGCGAGGCCAGCGCGGCGCCACCGCCCGCTGGCTGAGGGCCTATCTGAGGAGTTGCGCTCCCTGGGCAAGCCCCCAGGGCAATAATAAGACTCAATCCTATGATAGGTTGCCGAGCGTATGTTCCGGCAACGCTCTCATGGGAGCTCCCGCTCCACCGGCGCGCGCGACCCAGCAGCTCGGCCGCGTCCATGGGTGGGAGTGGCGTTGGCGGTTTGCGCCGCGCTCCTGCTCGTGGGGAGTGTGAGCGGCTGTGGCGCGCAGAGCTCCGCGGGCACCGCTAGCGGCAGCGGCAGGTTGCAGGTGGTGGCGGCGGAGAACTTCTGGGGGAGCATCGCGGCGCAGCTGGGGGGAGATCGCGTGAACGTGCAGAGCATCGTGAGGAGCCCCGCAACCGATCCGCACAGCTACGAGCCGACGGTGGGCGACGCGCGCACGATGGCGGGTGCGGGGATGGCGATCGTGAATGGCATCGGCTACGACAACTGGGCGCCGCGGCTGCTCGCGGCGAACCCGGTGAGTGGGCGGCTGGTGTTGAACGTGGGCGAGGCGCTCGGGCTGGAGGAGGGAGACAACCCGCACCAGTGGTACTCGCCGAGCGCGGTGCTGAGGGTGATCGGGCAGATCGCCACTGACTACAAGCAGCTGGATCCGGCCGGCGCGGCGTACTTCGCGCAGCGCGAGCGGGCGTTTGTTACTGAGGGTCTCGCGCGTTATGACCAGCTGCGCGCGCAGATCCGCGCGCGCTACGGCGGTACACCGGTGGGCTACAGCGAGAGCATCTTCAGGCCGCTCGGCGAAGACCTCGGCTTGAAGCTCGAAACCCCCTACAGCTTCGCGAAGGCAGTCGCGGAGGGGACCGATGTGAGCGCAAGGGACAAGCAGACGGTGGACGAACAGGCGCAGAGGCGGCGGATCGCGGTGTGGGTGTTCAACAGCCAGAACGTGACCCCCGATGTGCAGCGCGTAAACGAAATCGCGCGCGCGGCGAGGATCCCGATCGCAACTGTCACCGAGACGCTCGCGCCCGCGTCGGACAGCTTCGAGCAGTGGCAGGTGGCCGAGCTCGAAGGGCTCCAGCGGGCGCTGCACGAGGCGACGGGGAGGTAGGGGGCATGGCAGCGCAGGGGCCACCGGTGGTGGAGATGGTCGATGCGGCGGTGCGGCTCGGCGGACGCGCCATTTGGAGCGAGGTTGGGGTGAGCGTTGGCGCGGGGGAGTTCGTGGCGCTGCTGGGAGCGAATGGCTCGGGCAAGTCGACGCTGCTGAAGGCCGTGCTGGGAGCGCTGCCGCTCAGCGCGGGGAGGATCGCGGTGCTGGGGCGCCCTGCTGGGGAGGCAAACAGCGCGATCGGCTACCTGCCCCAGCGGCGCTCGTTCGACTCGGGTACGCGCCTGCGCGGCAGCGATGTGGTGCGCCTGGGCCTCGATGGCGACCGCTGGGGGGTGCCGCTGGCGCTCGGATTGGCGGGAGGCGCGATGCGTAGGCGCCGGCGCGAGGAGCGCGAGCGCGTTGGTGAGGCGATCGCGATGGTGGGCGCGGATGCATACGCACAGCGTCCAATCGGAGAGCTCTCGGGTGGTGAGCAGCAGCGGCTTTTGATCGCGCAGGCGCTCGTGCGCCGGCCCAAGGTGGTGCTGCTGGATGAGCCGCTGGACAGCCTCGATCTGCCCAACCAGGCTGTGGTGGCGGCGCTCGTGCACGACATCTGCCGCGAGGCAGGCGTGGCGGTGCTGCTGGTGGCGCACGACGTCAACCCGCTGCTGCCCTATCTCGATCGGGTGGTGTATCTCGCGGCGGGGCGCGCGGTGGAGGGGCCGGTGGAGGAGGTCATCACGAGTGAGACGCTCAGCGATCTATATGGGGTTGCAGTGGAGGTGCTGAGGGCCTCCGATGGGCGCCTGGTGGTGGTGGGCCAGCCCGAGGCGCCTGCTCATCATCACGATCGTCATGACCATGTCCGTCCATTCCCATGCTCATGACAGCTGACGTCGCCAACCCCCAGCTGAGCTGGAACGTCGCGCGCGACATCGGCGAGGTGCTCGAATACCACTTCATGGTGAACGCGCTGCTGGCGGGGAGCATCGTGGCTGTGATCGCCGGTTTGCTGGGGTGGTTCATGGTGCTGCGACGCGAGGCGTTCGCCGGACACACGCTGTCGCTGATGGCGTTCCCCGGCGCGAGCGGGGCGGCGCTGATCGGGGTGCCGGCCGCGTGGGGGTATTTCGCCTTCTGCGCCGCGGGGGGCGTGGCGATCGGGCGCTTGTCGGGGTCCGCTCGGCGCTCGCTGAGTGAGCAGTCGGCGCTGATCGGCTCGGTGCAGGTGTTGGCGCTGGCGGCGGGGTACCTGTTTTTGAGCCTCTATGGCGGCGTGCTCGGGGATCTGGAGAACCTCCTGTTTGGGACGGTGGTGGGCATCTCCGACAATCAGGTGCTGGTGTTGGCGGCGGTTGCTGTGGGGACGTTGGCTGTGCTGGTGGTGCTGGGGCGCCCGCTGCTGTTCGCATCGGTCGACGCGGATGTTGCAAGCGCGCGGGGGGTGCCGACGCGCGGGGTCTCGATCGCGTTCCTGGTGGCGCTCGGGCTGGCGGTGGCGGAGACGAGCCAGGTGACGGGCGTGCTGCTGGTGTTCGCGTTGCTGTTGATGCCGGCGGCGAGCGCGCAGGCGATCACAGCGCGGCCGGGGCTGAGCCTCGCGCTGACGGTGGCGCTCGGCTTGGCGGTCGTGTGGGTGGGTCTCGGCGTGGCCTACTTCTCGGTGTATCCGGCGGGGTTCTTCATCACGACGATCTCCTTTGGTGTATTTGTGGTGGTGCGCGTGGCGGTTGCCTTGCGCGGACGCCGCGCGGCGGCAGAGGTGTCGCCGGCCGAGGCGCCGCTGCCGGAGGGGGTGATCGCGTGAGGGTGCCCTCCACCTTCACCTCGCCTTCCTCCCCGCGAGCCGCCTCCCCGGCTCTCTCTGCCCGAGGGGGAGCCTGATGCTCTCCCAGGAATTCATGCGCAATGCGCTGCTGGCGGGCACGTTCATCGCGCTGGCGTGCGGGGTGAGCGGGTGGTTCGTGGTGCTGCGGGGGCAGGTGTTCGCGGGCGATGCCCTCAGCCATGTGGCGTTCCCGGGAGCGCTTGCGGCGGCGGCGGCGGGAATCGATGAGCGCGTGGGGCTATTTGCGGCGACTATCGCGGTGGGCGCGGGGATTGGGCTGCTCGGGGTGCGCACGCTCGCCGGCCAAGGCGCGGGCGGGGCGGCTGGGTTCCGGCCGGCGGACGATACTGCGATCGGAGCGGTGTTCACGTTCGTGCTGGCGCTGGGGGTGTTCTTCCTGACGCTCTTCAGCGTGAGCGCCGAGGGGGGATCGGGCATCGAGACGGCGCGCACCCTGTTTGGCTCGATCTTCGGACTGGGGGCGGGCGAAGCGCGCCTGGCGGCGGCGATCGGCGCGGGCGCGGTGGTGGCGACGCTGGCGATCGCCCGCCCACTGCTGTTCGCCTCGGTTTCCCCCGAGGTTGCGGGCGCGCGCGGCGTGCCCACGCGCCTGCTGGGGGTGGGCTTCCTGATGCTGCTGGGGGTCGTTGCGGCGGAGGCCACCCAGGCGGTGGGCGCGCTGCTGTTGCTGGGATTGCTCACCGCCCCTGCCGCCGCGGCGCACCGCATTGCGGGCAATCCCTTCGCGGGGATCGCGCTCGCTGGTCTGTTGGGGGTGGCGGCGATGTGGGGAGGGTTGGCGCTCAGCTACGCGCTGCCCGGGCTGCCGCCGTCGACGGCGATCGTGGCGCTCGCGGTGGGCGTGTATGCCCTCTCTACCATCTTGCCGATGAGGATTCATACGTGAGCCGACGGGTCGTAAGGACGGATGCGGGACTCGCGTGCGCGCGCAGCGAGAGTGTGCTCGCGGGCGGGAGCGCGCGATGAGCACGCAGACGTGGGCCAATCGCGCGGAGGAGATCCTGAGCGCTGCGGGGCGCAAGCGCGGAGGGGCGCGCCGTGCGCTGCTGGAGCTCCTCGAAGGCCAGAGCTGCGCGCTGACGGCGGTGGAGATCGAGGACGCGCTGCGCGCGCGCAGCGGGCGGCCGGTGAGCCGCGCGAGCGTGTACCGGATCCTCGATGAGCTCGAGCGCCTGCGCCTGGTGCAGCGCGTGGAGACCGGCCAGGCGATGGTGCGCTACGAGCGGGTGCATGAGCACTCCGAGCACCACCATCATCTGGTATGCGACAGCTGCGGGCTGGTGATGCCCTTCTCCGACGATGCCCTCGAGGAGGCGATCGACAAGCTCAGCGCGAGAGTGCCCCTGGCGGTGTCCGAGCACGAGATCGTGCTGCACGGGGCGTGCCGGGAGTGCGCTGGGGTGTGAGCCGCGCGGCGCCCTCGGGTGGGGCGCTCCAGAGATACCCGAGCAGGCAGGCGAGCACGAACACGGCGACCACGAGCAGCACCGGCCCGGAGTCCTCGCTGAGGGCGCCGACGACGCCCGCGGCGAGACCCCCAGCGAGCGCGGCGAGCCACACTGGGTCGTTCTCCACGGGCGCGAGGAGGCGCTCGCGGCGGCGCACGCCGAGAAACGCGAGGAGCAGCGCTAGCGCGGTGGCGAGCGGCATCGCGCCGTGCTTGAGCTCATCCCACGCGGCGGTGTAGCGGCGCACGATGATGTCGCGGATGTCCCCCGCGGAGCGGGCGTGCAGGACACTCCCGGTGTAGTGGCCGCTGCCGTGCGCGGTGAGCAGGTCGAGCACCGCGAGCGCGATGAGACCCACGAGCGGGCTGAGGAGCACGATCAGCGCGCGTCTACGCGTGAGCTCGCCGGGCAGCAGGAGCACGACGGCCACCGCGGTGCCGGCGCTCACGAGGATCACGCCGCCGACGCCCGCGCCGATGCGCGCGGAGCCCTCGACGACAGCGAGCGCGATGCCGGCGAGGGCCATCGTCAGGGCGGCGCGGCCCCGGCCACCCGGCGCAAGCGGATACAGGGCGGCGGCGACGGCGGCGAAGACGAGCACGGCGAGACCCGACTTGAGCTCGTTGCCGATGCCGTAGAAGCGCACGCCGAGGGCGGGGTTGGGGCCGAGCAGCGAGCGCACGAGCAGCTGCGTGCCGGCGAGCGCGTCGACGCTCAGCGCGAGGACGGCCACGAGCGCGGGCGCGAGCGGCGCGCGGGGCCAGGGGAGCAGGCGATCGGTGAGCGCGCCGAGTGTGAAGCAGGCGAGTAGGAGCAGCGCGACTTCCATCGCCCGCGAGGGCTCGAGGGCCGCGGGCAGGAGCACGGCCACCGGTGTCCACAGCAGCGCGAGCGCTCCCACGCGCACCGTCCACGCGCGGGCGCGCGTTCTCAGCGAAGGGCCGAGGGGGAGCAGCCACACCGCGAGCGCGAGCAGTGCCCAGGCGGCGAGCAGGCAGCCCAGCGCGGGTAGCCGGCGGGGGTAGAGCACGAGCAGGCGAGCTCTGAAGGAGCGCAGATGGGAGCCTTCGAAGGCGCCATCGAGGGTAATCGGCTTGCCGCGCATCGCCGAGGGGGTCGGCAGGCCGAGGTGCGAGAGGATCGTGGGGCCGATGTCGGTGGTTGCCACGAGGCCGCGCTGGTTGGTGGTTTGCGAGGTGAGCGTGTGGCCGCCGCCGAGCCCCGCGATCGAGAGCCACAGCAGTTCGTTGCCCGGCGCGGGCGTCACGCGGGGCAACACGATCAGCAGCTCGCCGGCGGGGCGCCCAGCTGCGAGCGCGCGCAGATCGGCGTAGCCCTCGGGACCCGCCGGCAGGTCGGCGAGCACGAGACGATTGGCGGCGCTCTGGCGTTGGAGGCGCGCGAGCAGCGTTACAGCAGAGCCGAGCGAGATCGCGGCGATGTGTCCGCTGCGATTGGCCGCGGCCGCGCCGTTTTCGTCGCCGGCGCCGGCGACGCCCACATAGGCTGCGCCGCCCGGAATCGAGGATGCCAGGAGGCCCGGTTCGAGGATCTGCGGCGCGCCGTGGGCGCGTGCGAGAACCTGCGACCAGGGTGCGACCTCTGCGCCCGCGTCGGCGAGCGCCCGGACAGGGCCGCCGGCGCGCAAACCTTCTCCGGAGGGGACGTCTGCGGGCGTGAGGAGCGACAGCGCGGGGGGGTGCTGGGGGGTGTATGAGGAGTAGGAGACCCTCGCACCCTGCGAGAGATCGAGCAGGAACTGGGCGGTGGTGTAGGTGCCCTGGGTGGCGCTGAGGAGTGCCGTCGAGAGCGCGGGCAGCGAGGCCAGTTCGGACTCGATCGCTTCATCGCTCGCGGAGCCGGCGAGGGAAGATCGGGGGTTGGCGCTCGGTCCAGTGAACACGAGCAGGACCGAGGAGGTGTGTACCGCGGGGACGCTCATCGCGCCGATCGTGGGGACGTTGGTCCTCGCGCCGGCAGCGGCGGACGCGCCGCATAACAGCGACGCGAAGAGGCAGAGCAGGAGGGCGAGCGATGGCCCTCCCGGGATGCGGCTCAGTCGTCCACTCTTCCGCTGAGGACGTCCTGGCGGGGATCTCTGCCGTTCGCCGTGGCGCCGTTGGGGTGCTCCTCGGACGGCAGGTGCCCATTGCCCTCGGGCCCCGAGGCGACGGCGACGACGGCTGGCGCCGAGCCCTCGATGTTCACGTGTGGCAGCGCGCGGTTCAGCCACGCGGGGATCCGCCAGGTGCGCTCGCCGAGGATGCTGAGCACCGCGGGGAGCAGCAGACAGCGCACCACTACGGCGTCGAGGAAGACGGCCGAGGCGAGGCTGAGGCCGAACTCCTTGATGACGCGGTTTTCGCCGAGCATGAAGGACAGGAACACGCAGATCATGATCGCGGCAGCGGCTGTGACGACGCGCCCGGTGAGCGCGAGACCCTCGCCGACGGCTTGCTTGGCGTCGCTGCCGCGCGCCCACTGCTCGTGGATGCGCGAGACGAGAAAGACCTCGTAGTCCATCGAGAGCCCGAAGACGATCGCGAAGAGCATCACGGGGATGAAGGACTCGATCGGACCCTTGCTGATTTCCATGATCCCGTCGAGCCAGCCCCACTGGAAGACGACGACGATCACGCCAAGCGCGGCGCCGATCGAGAGGAGATTCATGAAGGCGGCCTGGAGAGGGATCACGAGCGAGCGGAAGACGACCATCAGGAGCAGCGCGGAGAGCAGCACGACGACGCCGATGAACAGCGGCAGCTTGTGGCCGAGGGTGGTGGCGAAGTCGACCGAGCTTGCGGTGACGCCGCCGATGTAGACGTTCATGTGGTTCTGCGCGGCCACCGGCGGGATTACGTCTTCGCGCAGATGTGCGACGAGCTGGCTGGTGGCGTAGTCCTGCGGCGCGGAGTGGGGGTAGACCGAGAGCGTGGCCACCTGGCCGGTGGGATTGAGGCGCGGCGGCGTGACCGAGACGACCCCAGGAGCTGTTCCCAATGCGCTCTGCAGCTGGTGCAGCGCGGTGGGGCTGCCGTTCTGCGCGACCACCAGCAGCGGCCCGTTGAAGCCCTTGCCGAAGCCCTCGGCGAGCAGATCGTACGCGCGGCGCGCGGTGAAGCTCTTGGGGTCGTTGCCGGCGTCGCTGGAACCCAGGCGCAGGGCGAGGGCGGGGGCGGCGATCACGAGCATCACAAGCGTCGAGACGATCGCGATCGTCCACGGGCGGCTCTGCACGAAGCGGCTCCAGCGCAGCCACGCGCCGGTGCCGGCCGCCCTGGGGGCCTGTTCACCGCGGCGCCTGGCACGCCAGCCGGGCTTGACCAGACGGGGGCCGGCGAAGGTGAGCAGCGCGGGGAGCAGCGTGAGCGAGCCAAGCATCACCAAAAGCACGCCGATCGAGGCGGAGATGGCGACGCCGTAGAGGAAGCTGACGCCGAGCACCATCATGCCAAGCAGCGCGATCACGACGGTACAGCCGGCGAACAGCACGGCGCGCCCGGCGGTGTCCATCGCCCGCACGATCGACTCGCGCACGAGGCCCGCGGTGGGCCCGGGGCCGGCGTAGGCCTCGCGGAAGCGGGTGACGATGAACAGCGAGTAGTCGATCCCCACTCCAAGGCCGATCATCGCGGCGAGCTCGGAGGAGAAGTCGGGGGTATCGACGACGTGCGTGAACAGCGCGATCAGGCCAAGGCCGGTGCCGAGCCCAAACAGCGCGGTGACGATCGGAAGACCCATCGCGACGAGCGAGCCGAAGGTGATCAGCAGCACGACGATCGCGGCGAGCAGGCCGATCGCGGTGGAGAGCCCGAAGCCTTCGCGCTGGGTGGCCTCGATCGCGAATCCGCCGAGCTCAACCTGCAACCCGGGCTGGCGCGCCGCCGTGGCCACCTTCACGACGCCTTCGCCGGCGGACTTGGGCAGGTCGTTGGCCTTTTCGTTGAAGAGTACGGTGGCGAAGGCGATGCGCCCATCCTTGGAGATCGCCTTGCCGCCCGCTGCGGGCGAGTAGGGGCTGACGACGCTCGCTACGTGCGGCTGCTTGGCGACCTGCGCGAATGTGCGTTCCATGCGCGCGCGCACGGCGGGATCCCCGACGGTGCCACTGGAGACACGGAAGACGATCGTGTCGCGATCCCCGGCCTGCACAGGGAAGCTCTTCTGCAGCAGATCGGAGGCGCGCTGAGAGTCCGAGTTGGGGAGGCTGAAGTTGTTGGAGTAGGAGGTCCCCGCCGACTGCGCCACGACGTTGACGCCCACGAGCAGCACGATCCAGCCGAGGACGATGTAGAGCCGGTGCGTGGTCGACCAGCGCGCGAGCTTGAGCATCGCCTGAAGCTTAGAACGGTTTGCTGGATGGTGCGGAGGCGCTGGTGAAGATCCTGGAATCCTGCGAAGGGAGGCTGAGTGCCGTGGGGAGGCGGGTCAGTTGACGCTGGGATCCAGCGGCATACGCGCGAGCAGGGCGTAGGAGCCGCCCTTGCGGGCCATCACGGTGCTCCAGAGCTCATCGGGATCTTCGGTGAAGACATCGTCGGGGAGCGCGGGCTGGGGGATCCAATCGCCCTGCTCGAGCTCTGAGTCGAGCTGACCCTCGCCCCAACCGGCATAGCCGGCGAAGACGCGGCGGCGGGCGGTCGCCTGCGCGAGTTCCTCGATGCCGGCCTCGGGCGCTGGGAAGCCGATTCGCCCGAGCACGAGCAGCCCCGCGGGTGAAGGATCCATGAACTCGCCCAGCAGGACGATCGAGTCGGGCTGCACGGGACCGCCGAGGAAAACATTCTCCTGCTCGTCGACGGCCGGTTCCAGCTGCGGCACCGCCTCGCCCACCGTCACTTGAGAGGGGCGGTTGAGGACCAGACCCATCGCCCCTTCCTCGGAGTGGGCGCCGATCAGGACCACCGCGCGGCTGAAGTTGGCGTCCAGCAGCGTGGGCGCGGCGAGCAGGAGCTGGCCGCTGAGAGACTCCTCCATACACCGAGGCTAGCGTGGCGACGCTGCGGATTTGTACGCCAGTCTCCCGCACTTTGCGTGTAGGGGAGCGTTCAGCTCACTGAGAACAGGTCGAGCGTGCCCGTTGAGCTGTGGTCGTTGGCGTTGCCCTCGGGCTCGAGCACGTGGCCGTCGAGGACGATGGGGCTGTTCCAGTGCCCTGGTTTTCCGGCGAGCTGGGCGATCGGATGGGGCGAGCGGGGGAGGTACACGTTGATGGCACCCGCGGAGGGGTCGTAGACGTAGAGCAGACCGCCGGCCATCACCGGACTGGTGCCGGGAGTGACGTTCTGCCACACCACATGCAGACGTCCGCTGCGCAGAGTGTAGGCGCCGGTGCCGTGTTCGCCGGCCACAAACACGGTTGTATGTGCGCCCTGGAGCCACACGGCGGGTGCGGTGAACAGCTCCCCGCCACCGGGCAGGGGAAGCGTTTGCACTTCGCCGCCCAATCGCTGCCGGGACCCGGCGACGCCCAGCGCGCGCTCGCGCGGCGCGCGTCCATCAAGCTGCGAGAGCGCGAGCACGCGCATGATGCCATCCTTGCCCGCCACCACCGCGCGGTCGTGGCCGAGCAGCGCGGGCGCGCTGGAGCCGAGATCGGTGTCCGTTTCGTTCAGCTGCGCCTGGTTGAGAGGCGTGTAGGCCTGGCGTGGGGTGAGCGAGGGGTAGTTCAGTTCGATCACGCTGTCTCCGAAGTTGCTCGAACCGTTCCAGGGGCCGTTGCCGGTGGCGATGAGGATGCGCCCTCCCGGCTCCACCACGGGCCCCGCGCGCGAGAGGATCGCGGAGTCGCTCGCGGGGCAGGTGCTCGGCACGATCAACGCGCGGCGCTGCGCACAGAGCGTGTTGAAGACCGCGTGGATGTGGCCGCTGGAGCGTTCGATCAGCACCACGTGGCCTTGATAGGGCGGGGCGTCGCCGAGGTAGCCGCCGGTGGTTGCGATCACATAGGGCCCCTCGATGTTGAGCGCCGCGGTGAGCTTCTCGTGGCTCGGGTCGCGCGTGATCGACACCGGCCAGGCACCCGAGCTCTCCTCCTGGCCGGTGGTGAGCGAGAGCTTGTGGATCAGTCCGTTGGGCGAAGTCGTGTAGACCGCGCTGCGATCGGGGTCGGCGAGCGGCGATGCCGTTGTGATCTGTGCGCTGCCCGCCCAGTGCGAGTAGCCGGGTGGCGTGAAGACCCACAGGATGCGCCCGCTGTTGGCGTCGAGTGCGAGCGTGCGCCCGTAGGTGGTGGTGAGCACCGCGACGTTGTGCACCTCGCCGGCGATGGTGACTCCGTGCAGGTAGATCGGCGAGGAGTCGACGGTTCCGGGCAGCGCGATCCGTTGATGGCGCAGATGCGCGACGTTGGCGGCGGTGATGCCGGTGGAGTCCGGGCTGACATCCGAGCGTTGTGGATCGAGGCCGAACTCGGGCCAATCCAGCAGCGCGGTGGCGGTGCTGTGAGCGGGCGGTGGGATGCTCGCCGAGGAAGCGGTGGGCGCAGGAGGAACGCTCACGGCGGGCGCCCCGGAGTTGCCGCACGCGCTCATCAGCGTGCAAGTGAGCACCACAGCGAGGGCTCGGGCGCCGGAGGACACGCGTAGGTGTTTTATCGCATCGGGCGGTATCCTAGGGCGGGTCGCATTCCAGTTTTCCAAATGGAGGGAGGGTCGAGAGCATGGCGAAGACTCCGCAGGTGGGCGAAAAGGCGCCCGACTTCGAGCTGGCGGGGACCGATGGCCCCTTCCGCCTCTCCGAGCACCGCGGCGAGCGGGTCGTGCTGCTGTTCTACCCGGGCGATAACACAACGGTGTGCACGAAGCAGTTCTGCTCCTACCGGGACCGCGCCGATGATTTCGGGCGCTGCCGGCGACGGTCGTGGGCATCTCCGCGCAGAGCCTCGACTCGCACGTGGCGTTCACGGCCAAGCACGGCCTCAATGTCCCGCTGCTCGCCGATGACGACAGCGCCGTCGCGAAGGCCTACAGCGCCTTCGCCTCGCGGCTGGGCGCAACGAGCGCGCGTGATCGTGTCGACGAGCAGGGCATCGTGCGCCACCGCCATGACCACCTGATCGGCCTGGATTCCAGTCGGTCGACGAGCTCAAGCAGGCGCTCGAGGCGCTGCCGGCAGCGGCCGCGACCTAGCCGCCGCCGGTCGCTCTCGCGCGTCGCCGGGACGGCTCCCCGGCGGCGCGGCGGGCGTGGAGCTCGACGAGCTCGAGCTGGATGTTGCGGGGCGCCTCGCCGGGGCCCGCCGAGCGCCGTCGCCAGACGCCCGTCGCCGTCCAGTTCCCACGAGGCTCTGGTTGTCGGCGAAGGCGCGCTCGAGCGTGTCGAGCAGCTCGGCGCGCAGCTCGGGGTCTCGACGGGCACCGCGAGCTCGACACGATGGTCGAGGTTGCGCGGCATCAGGTCGGCCGAGGCGATGTAGACGGTGTGCTCGCCGCCGCGCTCGAAGCGTACACGCGCGAGTGCTCCAGGAGGCGCCCCACGATCGAGACGACGCGGATGTTCTCGGAGATGCCCGGCAGCGCCGGGGCGCAGACAGCAGATGCCGCGCACGTTGAGGTCGATCTGCACGCCGGCTTGGGAGGCGGCGTAGAGCGCGCGGATGCAGCGCCCGTCGACGAGCGCGTTCATCTTCATCGCGATGCGCGCGGGGAGGACGGGGAGTGGGCGGCGATCGTGCGCTCGATCTGCTCCATCATCCCGTCGCGCAGCTGCTAGGGGGCGATCGAGCACCTTGCGGTAGTGCAGAGGGCGCCCGTAGCCGGTGAGGTAATTGAACATGTCGGTCGACGTCGGCGCCGATCTGCCTCGTCGGTCGTGAAGAGGCCGAAGTCGGTGTACAGGCGGGCGGTGGCGAGTGGTAGTTGCCGGTGCCGATGTGCACGTAGTTGCGCACGCCGTCGCCCTCGCGTCGCACCACGAGCACGCACTTGGCGTGGGTCTTCAGCGCGGGCTGGCCGTAGACGACGTGCACGCCGGCCTCCTCCATTGCCTTGGCCCACTGGATGTTGGTGCGCTCGTCGAAACGGGCGTGGAGCTCCACCAGCGCCACGGCCTGCTTGCCGCGCTCGGTGGCGTCGATCAGCGCCGGCACGAGCGGCGAGTCGTCGCTGGTGCGATAGACGGTCTGCTTGATCGCGAGCACGTTGGGGTCGGCGACGGCCTGCTCGACGAAGCGCTCGACCGAGGTGGCGAAGGACTCGTAGGGGTGGTGCACGAGCAGGTCGCCTTCGCGCATCGCACCGATCACGTCGGGACGCTCGCCCTCGTGGCGCATGAAGGCGCGGATGGGTGATGCTCGACCATCGGCGGGTCACGCAGCTCGGCGAGGCCGGGCAGCTTGACGATCTGCCACAGCGCGCCCATGTCGAGCAGGCCGGCGACGGGGTAGATCGCCTCCTCGTCCACCCCGAGCAGCCCCATCGAGCTCGGCGCGGAGCTGCTCGAGCAGCGCTCGCCCACCTCGACCCGTACGACCCCGCCGAAGCGTCGGCGGCGCAGCTCGTCCTCGACGGCCTGCAGCAGGTCGGCGGCGTCGTCGGAGACCTCCAGGTCGGCGTCGCGGGTGACGCGGAAGAAGTCGAAGTCGACGATCTCCATGCCCGGGAAGAGGGCGTCCAGGTGCTGGGCGATGAGGTCCTCAAGCGCCACGAGCGTGGCGCCCGGCGTGCCCTCCGCGCGCACGTGACGAAGCGGGGAAGGATCTCGGTGGGGACCTTCACGCGCGCAAACACCGTCGGGTCGGTGGAGGGGTCGCGCACGAGCACGCAAGGCTGAGCGACAGATTGGAGATGTAGGGGAAGGGCCGTCCGGGGGCGACGGCGAGCGGCGTGAGCGCGGGGAAGATCGTCTTCTGGAAGCGCCCCGCCGAGCTAGGCGCGCTGCTCCTCGCCCAACTCGCGTCGGCGACGACGCGAATGGAGTGCTCGGCCAGCGCGGGGCGAAGCTGGCCTTCGAAGCAGTCGGTGAGGCGCACGCCGAGCTCGCGCACGCGCGCGCGGATCACGGAGATCGTTTGCGAGGGCGTGAGCCCGTCCTGGCTGGGGTTCTCCACTCCCGCCTCGATCTGGTCGAGCAGGCCGGCGACGCGCACCATGTAGTACTCGTCGAGGTTGGTGGTGTAGATCGCGCAGTACTTCACGCGCTCGAGCAGCGGCACGCGCTCGTCCTCGGCGAGCTGGAGCACGCGTTCGTTGAAATCCAGCCAGGAGAGCTCTCGATTGAAATAGAGCGAGGGGTCGCTCAGTTCGCGTGCTCCATCGTCGTCGTTATCCGCATCATCGCCCATGGGCACCGTACCAAAGCTAGCGCCTCAGGCGCTACTGTGCGGGTAGGAGGACCTGTGAGGCATGGCTCGCCAGCTCTGGTTGTTACGACACGCGGACGCGGAGCCGCACGGCACCCGCGTAGACTCGCAGCGTCGATTGACGGCGCGCGGCGAACGCCAGGCGCGCCTGGCTGGTGTGGCGCTGGCGCGCTTGCAGGTGAATCTCGATGCGATCCTGGTGAGCCCCAAGGTGCGCGCACAGCAGACCGCTCGGCTGGCGGTGGAGGACTGGAGCGAGTCCCAGCAGGCCCTGTTCGAGACGCATGGGCCGCTGGCAGAAGGCTTCGATGCGGCACAGGCGCTCGATGCGCTCGCGGCGGTTGGCCCGGAGGGGCACCTGATGGTTGTCGGGCACGAGCCGGACTTATCAGGCGTGGCGGCCGAACTGACGGGCGCCCGCGTGGACCTGAAGAAGGGCGGGCTTGCTGTGGTGAGGCTAGGAGGCGGAGGAGGCGAGCTCGTGGTCCTGCTGCGCCCCCGCGAGCTCGCGCTGATCGCCGACGTGGCTACCGCCGACATCTAGCTCCTCGGCGGTGGTGCGCGCGGCGCCCACGGCCTCGGCGGCGAAGCGGTAGCCGATGCCGAAGTGGGTGTGGATGTAGCGCCATTGCGGCGAGGCCTTCTCGAGCTTCTGGCGGAGCTTACGCACGAAGACGTCCACGGAGCGGTCGCCGCGCACCATCGCGTAGCCCCAGAGGCGAGAGTAGATCTCCTCGCGCTCGAGCACGCGCCCCTCGGCCGAGGCGAGCAGCTCGATGAGCTCGAACTCGCGGCGGGTGAGGTCGATGGAGGAGCCCGCGACGAACGCCTGGAAGCGGTCGGAGCGGATCTCGACCTCGCCGGCGGTGACGGGCTTGATCTCGCCGCGGCTGGCGGAGCGTCGGCGGCGGCGCACGACCGATTGCACGCGCGCGATGACCTCCTCGGGGTGGCAGGGCTTGGTGATCCAGTCATCGGCGCCGAGGCGCAGCCCGCGCACACGCTGGGCGACGGTGGAGGGGCCGGTGCAGACAACGATGCCGAGCTCGGGGAGGGCATCGCAGAGGCGCTCGAGCCACGTCCAGGCCTGTGGTCCGAGGATCGCGAGATCGACCACGAGGGCGGAGAGGCGCATCGAGACCACGGCGTCGGCGGGCACGGGCGAGCCGAGCACGCGGTGCTCCCAGCCGAGACGGTCGAGGCGTTTGCCGAGACCTGGATGAAGCCGCTATCGCGATCGAGGACCGCAATGCGAAGGGGCGAGGTCGTCGAAGATGCGCCGTGGGCCTCAGGGGTGCCACTCTCGGTCATCGAGTCGGAAGTGTATGCAAGGAACGCCGCGAAATGTTTGCTGCGAGACAGAAGTCACAGCTTGTTCACAGAGAGGTTCGCAATTAGCGGGGGTGAGGGCGGCCAAAGAGAGGGGAGAGGGCCGGCACAGCCGGGTGGGTAGGGCCCAATCGATCGCGCTGTCCTAGAGGGGGGGCGCCGAAACAGATCGAGGGCGGCCGAGCCCTTCAGACGCGCCCCCACCCGAGGCGCCGCCGCTCACGCCCATGGGGTGCGAGGAGTTGGAGAACTCGCGGAAGAGGCCCGTTACGACGAAGGCGACCTGCTCGCCGATGTCCACGGCGTTGTCGCCCACGCGCTCCAGCGCGCGCGCTACGAGGATCATGTGCATCCCCCATTCGCGGATGTCGGCATCGTCGCCGATCTCTAGCGCCATGCGGAAGATCTCGCGGTTGAGGCGATTGATCTCGCGATCCTGGCGCACGAGATCCTCGGCGAGTTCGACATCGCGCGCGGCGAAGGCGGCCTTCGACTGGGTGACCTCCGAGCGCGCGAGCGCGCCCATCTTCATGAGCGTGTCGAGCAGTTCGCGGCGCACGGGAGGTTCGTGGCCGGAGAGGGGGATGAGCTTGGCGATGTTCACACACTGGTCGCCCATGCGCTCTACGCATTTCATCACGTGCAGGAGGGCCGCCACGAGGCGCAAGTCGCCCGCGACGGGGGCCTGAAGGGCGAGCAACGAGAGGATGCCCTGGTGGACCTCCAGGTAGCGCCCGTCGACGCGATCGTCGTCGTCGATGACCATCTGGGCGAGCTCCACGTCCTGGTGGTCGAGCGCCTCGAGTACGCGATCGAGTTGCTCGACGATCAGGTCCAGTCCACCGAGCGCGCGCGTCTCGAGCCCTCTGAGCTCCTCCTGGAAATGCGCGCGTCCCTTTTGGCGGCTGGCGGAGGTCGCCCCCATCCCGACCCTCCCTCTGAGATGAATGAGATTCCATCCGTCCTCTATCCGAACTTTCCAGTGACGTATTCCTCTGTTCTGGGATCGGAGGGGGCGGTGAAGATCTCCTGTGTGGGGCCCACCTCCACGAGCTCGCCGCTGAGCATGAAGGCGGTGCGATCGGCGACGCGCGCGGCCTGCTGCATGTTGTGCGTGACGATCACGATCGTCACGCGCCGTTTGAGGGTGGCGATCAGCTCCTCGATCTTGAGCGTGGCGATCGGATCGAGCGCCGAGCAGGGCTCGTCCATCAACAGCACCTCGGGGTCCACCGCGAGCGAGCGCGCGATGCACAGGCGCTGCTGCTGTCCGCCGGAGAGGCCGAGGCCGGGCTCGGAGAGGCGGTCTGAGACCTCATCCCACAGGCCGGCGTCGCGCAGCGCGGCCTCCACCTTGGGGCGCAGCTCGCCGCGCCTCGAGCCGATGAGGCGCAGGCCGGCGGCGACGTTGTCGAACACCGACATCGTGGGGAAGGGGTTGGGTTTCTGGAAGACCATGCCCACGGCGCGGCGTACCGCGATGACATCCACCGAGGAGTCGTAGAGGTCGAGGTCGTCGAGCAGCACCTGCCCCTCGGCGCGCGCGCCGGGGATCTCCTCGTGCATGCGGTTGATGCAGCGCACCATCGTGGACTTCCCGCAGCCCGAGGGACCGATGATCGCAGTCACCTGGTTGGCGGGGAATTCGAGGTCGATGCCCTTGACCTGCTCGGCCGAGCCGTAGAAGGCGCGCAGCTGGTGCAGGCGCACCTGCGGACCGTGTTTGACGAGGCTCGCGGGGCTTGTGGTTGGGGGCGAAGTGGCCCCTGTGGCGGGCGCCGGCTGGGCGTCTGGCTGGAGCATCTGTTCAGGTGCTCCAGCTGTCGTGGGAGGCGATGCGTCGGGGGTCATGCAAGACGGCTCCTTCGGGATACCAGACGGGCCACGAGGTTCAGAATCAAGATAAGCACAACGAGGGTCAATGCGGCGCCCCATGCGCGGTTCACCACCGACTGCGTGGGGGAGATGATGTCGTTGTAGATCTGCACCGGCAGCGAGTTCATCACCTGGCTGAGGTTCGAGCTCGTCTTGTTGGTGGCGCCCGCGGTGAACAGCAGTGGCGCTGTCTCACCGGCTGCGCGCGCGACGGCGAGCAGCACGCCGGTGACCAGGCCGCTGAGCGCCGTGGGGAGGACGATGCGGAAGATCACCTTCCAGCGCTCGGCGCCCAGCGCGAGCGCCGATTCGCGCAGGGCGCCCGGCACCAGCAGCAGCACGACCTCGGCGGAGCGCGTCACCACGGGGAGCATCAGCAGCGCGAGCGCGAAGGAGCCCTTGTAGCCACTGAAGCCCGTGCCCACGACGAGCACGATGTAGATGAACAGCCCAAAGACGATCGAGGGCACTCCCGTGAGCACATCCACGAAGAAGCGCACGAGCTGCGCGAACCAGTGGCCCTTGCCGTACTCCACGAGCCACACCGCCACGCCCACGCCCACAGGCACGGCGATCGCGGAGGCGAGTGCGACCATCTCGATCGTGCCGAGCATCGCGCTGCGGATGCCGCCGATATCGGAGTTCTTGAAGAAGGTGTTGCCGGTGGGGTCGGTGGTGAAGAAATGGGGGTTCCACGCGCCGAGGCCTTCGCGCAGGAGGTAGTAGATGACGAGCACGAGGGGGATGAGCGCGATCACTGTGCCCGCGAGCACCGCTGCGCGCGCGAGGCGATCGTTGCGCCGACGCCGGGGGCTCACCGCGAAGCGCTCGATGCGGTTGGGGGTGGCGCCGAGGCTGCTCATCGCATCGGGCCCCTCAATGCCGGGTCGTTTGCCGTGGGGTCGTTCGTCATCCGATCACGCTCCCACCGCCGCCGCCTCGGCTGCATTGGCGACGCCCGGCTTCGCGCCGTCGCCGCGCGAGGGGGTGCTGCTGCGCGCGGCGCGCATCACGACCAGGCGCGCGAGGGCGTTGACGAGCAGCGTGAGCACGAACAGTACGAGCGCCGCCGCGAACAGCGCCGAGCGGTGCAGCCCCGTGGCCTCGCCGAACTCATTCGCGATCACCGCCGCGAGCGTGTAGCCCTGCCCGAATAGGTGGGTGCCGAGTTGGGGGGCGTTGCCGATCACGAGCGTCACCGCGATCGTCTCGCCGATCGCGCGCCCGAGGCCGAGCATCGCGCCGCCGACGATGCCGGGCCGGCAGTAGGGGAGCACGGCGATGCGGATCATCTCCCAGCGCGTGGCTCCCAGCCCGAGCGCGGCCTCCTTGTGATCGGGGGGCACCGTAGACATCACCTCGCGCGCGATCGCGCTCACGATCGGGAGGATCATGATCGCGAGGATCAGTCCCGCGATGAAGTAGTTGGGGATCGTCACCACGCCGCCGCCGATGAAGGGGACGAAGCTGAGCTTGTCCGCGACCCACTGCTCGGCGGGCTGCAGCTTGGGGGCGAGGAAGAAGATGCCCCACAGCCCATACACCACCGAGGGCACCGCGGCGAGCAGCTCCACGAGCACCGTGATGGGACCCTTCACGCGGCGCGGGCACAGCTCGGTGATGTAGAGCGCGGTGGCGATCGCCACCGGCACCCCCATCAGGAGGGCCAGCGCGGAGGTGATGAGCGTGCCCACCACGAGCGGCAGCGCGCCGAAGTGTTCGGCGCTCACGTCCCAGTTGTTGGTGAAGGCGAAGCCGAGGATGCCTTCCTTGGCGAACGCGGGGCGCGCTTCGCCGACGAGGCGCACGAAGAAGTAGACGATCAGCGCGAGGATCAGCGCCGCGAGCAGGGTGAGGCCGTAGCGAAGCGCGCGATCGGGAAGCCGCGCAAGCGAGGAGCGCCCGAGTTTCGAGCCGCCCCCGCTTGTGATCGACGCAGCCTCCACGATTTCTCCTGAGCCTACACCCGCCCCAATGCGGGCGCTTGGGCTGGGCACATCGACATCGGAATCGTGTAGTTCTGGGTGGGGGGTGCGTACGCCCGAATCGGCGCCGGGGCGAATCGGGTGAGTCGCCCCGGCGCGTTCATTCGATCAGCTCAGCGGTGAGCCGTTGCACTGCAGACCAGCGACCGCTTCCTTGGACTTGGCGAGGATCGAAGCCGGCAGCGCCGCGTAGTCGGCCTGCGCGAGCACGCTCTGACCAGCCGAGCCGAGCCCGTATTCGAGGAACGCCTTCACGCCCTTCGCGGCCCCTTCGCCGCCTGGCGTGCCCGCCTTGCAGAGGTCCTTGTTGACCACGATGAACGTCTGCGAGGTGATTGGGTAGGCGCCCGCGCCCGAGGGGTTCTTGATCGCGAAGCCCAGGTTGGCCGGGACTTCGATCCCTTCAGCGGCGGCGCTCGTGGAGGCGAGCGTGGGCGCGACGTAGTTGCCGGCTTTGTTCTTCACGCTCGCGTAGGTGAAGTTGTGCTGCAGGGCATATGCCTGCTCCACGTACCCCACCGCGCCTGTGGTCTGCGAGATCGCGCCCGCGACGCCCGCGTTGCCCTTGGCGCCGGTGCCGGTGGGCCAGGGCACGTCCTTGCCCGAGCCAACCTTGCTCGCCCATTCGGGGTCCACGGCGGCGAGGAAGCCGGTGAAGCCGGCGGTGGTGCCCGAGGAGTCCGAGCGGTGGATCACGGTGATGGCGGTGCTCGGCAACGTCACGCCCGGGTTCAGCGCGGCGATCGCCGAGTTGTTCCACTTGGTGATCTTGCCGAGGAAGATGCCCGCGAGCGTCGATCCATCGAGCTTCAGGCCGGTCTTCACACCGGGGAGGTTGTAGGAGACTGTGATCGCGCCCAGGAACATCGGCACCTGCACCGCGGGGCTGCCATTCTTGGCGAGCGCGGCTTCTTCGGGGGCCTTCAGCGGTGGATCCGATGCGCCGAAGTCGACCGTCTTGCTCACCAGGGCGGTGATGCCGGCGCCCGAGCCCACGGGCTGGTAGTTGACGGTGAGCCCCGGCTGCTGGGAGCCCCACTGCTGGTACACCGGTGCGGCGAAGGTGGAGCCCGCGCCGGAAATCGTGCCGGACGCGCCGCTGGTCGTGGAGCTGGAGCTGGAGTTGGAGCTGCTCGAGCCGCACGCGCCAAGGGCGAGTGCGAGCACAGCGGCGCTCAGGGTCGCGCCTACCTTGTTCTTGGTCACTACGTCTCCTCTGGCTCTGATTGTTGGACGGCGGCAGTCCGAACCGTGCCCCTCAGGGCAGGGGCGTTTCTGCCTGCCGAGTGCCGTTGCGCAGTCTCATCAGCTCAGAACAGCCTGCGTGTGAACATCTCGTGAAGGCTGGGGCTGGAAGCGATAGCCGAAGCCGGGGTGGGTGTGGATGAAGCGGCGATCGGGCATCGCCACTTCGAGCTTGCCGCGGAGCTTGGAGACGTAAACATCCACCGAGCGGTCCCCCGTGCGCAGTTCGCGTTCCCACACGGTGGTGTAGAGCTCCTCGCGCGTTACGATCGCGCCGGCCCGCTTGGCCATTGCCACGAGCAGCTCGAACTCGCGCACCGACAGCGTGAGCGCCCTCCCGGTGGCGAGCACCAGACCCTCACCGAGCCTGATCTCCAGCTCGCCCGCGTAGAGCGTTGTGCCATCCTCGCGAGACTCCTCCATCGGCGGGCATGATCGATCTCTTCACGCGCGATCGCGTTGCGATCCGGTGATCTGTAGGTGAAAAAGTCGTGAAAAAGTCGTGGCCCGCGGGGAGGCGTCAATATCCTGCCCCGATGTCTTTCCTGAGCCGCGGCCCCGACCCCATCCTGATGGCCCTCGTGGAGGAGGCTGGGCGCAACGTGCAACGCTCGGGCCTCCTGCTTCGCGACCTCCTCGCGGACTTCCCCGAGCACGCCTCGCTCGCGCGCGATCTGAAGGTGTGCGAGCAGGAGGGCGATCGCATCACCCACGACATCATCCACCGCCTCACCGGCGGGCGGCGCGTGAGCGCGCCCTTCGACACCGGCGATGGCTACGCGCTGGCGACGGCGCTCGATGACATCGTCGATCACACCGAGCAGGCCGCCGCGCAGCTGGGGCTCTATGGCGTGGAGGCCCCGATGGAGCAGTCGCTGGAGTTCGCCGAGGTGCTCGTGGGCGCGGGCGAGCAGATCGCGCGTGCGCTGCGCTGCCTGCGCACGGGCACCGAGCTCGCGCCCCACCTCGTGGAGATCCACCGCTTGGAGAACGAGGGCGATCGCCTCCAGCGCGACGCCGTCGCCTCGCTGTTCGTCGGTGGCATCGATCCGATGGTGGTGATCCGCTGGAAGGACATCTTCGAGTCGCTGGAGGCCGCCGTTGACGCCTGCGAGACCGTCGCGCACGTGCTCGAGGGCATCACGCTCAAGCAGCGCGGGCGGCGCCGCTGAACGGGCGTCGAGCTGGATGCCGACCGGCCATCCCGTCGGTGCCGGGCGCATTTGCAAAAGATCTTCCTGTAGAAGAACTTATTACGCAATAACTTATCTTGTACTAAGATCTTGCGATGGAGTTCTTCGATCGCGTTGACGAGCTGGCGGCGCTGGAGGCCAACTGGTCCGCCGCAGACGCCCGCTTCTTCGTGTTATGGGGACGACGCCGCGTTGGCAAGACAGAGCTGCTCAATCACTTCATCGAGGGCAAGCGCGCGCTCTACTTCGAGGCTACCGACGCGGCCGTAGGCGATCAGCTTCGCGACTTCTCCCGCGAGCTGACCCAGGTGTCGGACAACCAGCTGCTCGCCCAGCAGCCGCTCACGAGCTGGCAGGCGGCACTGGCTGCCATTGCGCAGTGGGCCGCTCGGCAGCGCACCGTGGTGGTGCTGGACGAGTTCCAGTATCTGGCTGCGCAGAATCGCGAGCTGGGCAGCTTGATCAATCGCTGGTGGCGGACCACCGGCCGGAAGTTGCCACTCGTTCTGGTTGTTGCCGGGAGCGAGGTCTCCTTCTTTGAGCGCGAGGTGCTCGCAGGCCAGATGTATGGCCGGCGCACGGGACAGTGGCAGCTGACGCCCTTCGACCACCGCTCCGCCGCCCTGTTCGTGCCGAGATATTCAGCTGAGGACAGGGTGCGCACCTATGCGGTGTGCGGGGGTATGCCCTACTACCTGGAGCGCTTCGATGACCGTCTGTCTCTGGCCGACAACATCCTGGTGCACATCCTCTACCGCGATGGCCTACTGCACGAGGAGGCCGAGCTGCTGCTGCGCCAGGAGCTGGACGACCCTCACAACTACTTCTCGGTGCTGCGCGCGATCGCCAACGGTCAGACGCGCAACAGCCAGATCTGCAATCGGGTTCAGTTGAGCGCCTCCCAGGTGAGCCAGATCGCCGCGGTTCTCGAGCGTATGCATCTGATCGAGCAGCGCCGACCTATCACCGCAGGGCCGCGCTCGAAGAAGACCACCTATGCCATCGTCGACGGCTTCCTCAATTTCCACTTCCGCTTCGTGGACCCCTACCGCTCTCAGCTGCGAACCCGCGCCGGGGCCGAGCAGCATCGGCGCCAAACGGTGCTGCCCCAGCTCGATCACTTCGTGTCCAAACCAGCCTTCGAGGACATCTGCTGCAGATACATCCAGGAGGCCGAGCAGGCGCTGGCCGTCGGGGGGTGGTGGGGGCAGGTGCCCACGGGAGAGGGGCGCAGGACCGAGCAGCGCGAGGTCGACGCCGTGGCCGTTGGCGAGAACTCGAAGGTGGTTGCCATTGGAAGTTGCAAATGGACCACCACGCCCGTGGGGCTTGACGAGGAGGCGCTGTTGACTCGCCTGCAGGCCCACATCCCCGGCGCCGAGGGGACGGTGCGTCATTACTTCTTCTCCCGCTCGGGCTTCGAGGACTCGCTGCGACGAGTGGCCGAGACGGACCCCGAGCGCTATCGGCTCCTTACGCCGGAGGATCTTTATTCGTAGTCCGCGGGGTCCAGTGTGGTCCGCATTTAAGAGTGCAGTCAGAAACATTTTCGATAGCAGAAAAGCGCCCCCACCGGAATGTATTGGGCGCAGAGCCCTACCTCAGCTGGAAAGTTTTGTCGCCCTTGTATCGTGCTTGTATGTCTCCTTTGGCTCCCATTCTTCGCAAAGCAAAGAGGGAGAAGATCCTCGGTTAAGGTATTCACGGCGAGTGTGGGTCCAAATGACTGGCTCACCGCCGTGGAGACGCGATCGGCGAGTCTCCAACCGGGCAACCGCAGAAAAAGGAGCAGCGATAATGAATCAAGCAAAGCTACTGGCTATCTTCCCTGTCATGGTAACTGCACTGGCCTTTTTGACTTCACCAGCGTTTGGCGCATTCAAGTCCACCTTGGGTGAATCAAAAGGCAGCGACAAAAGCGGTGCTCTCATTATCGAAGGAGGGGGTGGAACCCTTGAATGCAGCAGCACCGAAGGAGAATGGACAATCTTATCTTCTGAAGAAAAACCGGCAACAAAAGGCGAAACGCTGTCTGCGACGATCAATAAATGGAATGGCTGCAAAGCGAAAAGCAGTGAAGTGAAAGAAGCCACACCCGTAGTCTCGTCTTGTACTTTCCATTTGTTAGCTGCCCTTGGAAGCAGCCAGGCTACAGCTACAGTCATAAATGACTGTCGGATTCAGATAACGATCCTGGGTTTAAGCTGCGAAATTAACGTCACACGCACAGGCAACGTCGGTCTTCAGTTCACTTCGCTCCAGAACAGTGGCTCTAGTATGTTTGCTGGAGTAGCCTGGGTAGGAGTCTCGCTCTCGGCAAAAGGTTTTTGTCTGGGAATCAAAGCAACTGTAGAAGGTAAGGCTAGAGTGTCAATTTTCGCGCTTGGAATCAATTGGATATAGGCGCTTGGCTCCCTCCGAGTCACGCTGTTTCACCGAGTGCTCCGCGAGGCGACCCAGCGTCGATGTCCGCATTCGAGACTAGTCGAATGCCGTCGGCGGAGCACTGGCTTCCAGCCTCGCCCCCCGCACGCTGCCGATGCAGAACACCTGGAAGGCCGTGCCGCGGCCCGCCGGCACTTCCGCCAACACCGCGCGTCCCGCCGCCACTATCCGCCCACCGCGGCGGCCGATGACGTACACCACCAGCTTCTGCTGGGGCACCTTCGATCTGTTCGTGACCATGCCTTCCACGCCCACGCCGTTGCTCGGGTCTGCAAAGGTGTGCATCCCGCTCACGCCCAGGAGGGGCACGGCCGCGGCGGGGGTGGCAGTGACAGGCGCTTCGCCCACCCTCGCGCTCGCCTTCGCGGGCGCCGTTGCGGTGGCGGGGATCTGATCGTCCACCCACACCGCTTCCCTTCCCGGCTCCAGCAGGGGTACCGACACCAGGGTCGAGTCGAGTCCCGGCACATTGTTCTGGTAGAGCTTCGCGCCGCTCGCGGAACTCACCGTAATCGCGATCGGCGCATCGCGCAGGGCGCGGGCGCCTGTATCGCGCAGGCGCACCACCACCGCGACTCCGTTTTCGTCGTGCAGCACCGCGCTCTCCACGACCTTCACATCGGGGCTCTTCCGTGTCACGCTGAGCCCCCTCTGCACCGCCACCGGGTGCGCGAGGCGCTCCTTTTCGAGTCTCGCGCTGCGCTGCGCATTCGTCTCGCAGCTGCTCGCTCCCAGTGCGCCTGCCAAGGCTACGAGCACGGTGGCCACCACGCGGCCCGCTGGGCCCCCTTGCGGGGCCCCTCCTCGGCTTTTTCGCCTTCGGTTCAGCATGGACCTCGTCCGTCCCCTTGCGCCGCGGCTCACCCGAAGGCGCCGCTGATGTACTGGCGTGTGCGCTCCTCGCGGGGGTCGCCGAAGATCTGCTCGCTGGGGCCATACTCCACGAGCTCGCCGAGGTGCATGAAGGCCACGTGATCGGCCACGCGGAATGCCTGCTGGAGGTTGTGCGTAACGATCACGATCGCCACGCTCTCGCGCAGGCCCACGATCAGTTCCTCGATCGTCGCCGTGGAGATCGGATCGAGCGCCGAGCACGGCTCGTCGAGCAGCAGCACCTCCGGCTTCACCGCCAGCGCCCGCGCGATGCACAGGCGCTGCTGCTGCCCGCCGGAGAGGCGCAGCGCCGGGTGATCGAGATCGGCCTTCACCTCCTCGTAGAGGCCCGCGCGCCTCAGCGCCTCGATCACCGCAGGTTCGAGCTCCCTTCGCCCCCGCCGCCCGCCTGCCCTTCGTGTCCCGCGACGCTCCTCGCGTAGCGCATACGCAACGTTCTCGAACACGCTCATCGGGAAGGGGTTTGGTTGTTGGAAGACCATCGAGATGCGCCTTCGCAGCGCCGTCACCTCGAGCTCATCCACATCCTCCCCATCGAGCGCGATCCTTCCCGCGCGCGCGGCCCCATCGGTGACCTCCGTGAGGCGGTTCAGCGAGCGCAGCAGCGTCGTTTTGCCCGAGCCCGACGCGCCGATCAGCGCCAGCACCTCCCCCTGGCGCACCGGCAGGCTTACATTGCGCACCACCCATCGCTCGCCATAGGCCAGCGACACGTCCTCGATGTGCATTCGCTGGATGACATTCGTCGGTGGTTGCGCCGGCGCGGGCCCGGGCACCTGCGTGCGCGAGTGCGCTCGCGTGGGCGGCTCCACCACCGTCGGCCCCCGCACCGTCATCCCCGGATCCAGCTCCACCGTGAGCCTGCGCGCCGGCGGGGGCATCGTCGGACTCATCGGCGTCCACTCCCGCTCAGGCGCGTCACCACCATGTTGAGCGCCAGCACCATCATCAGCAGCACAAACGCCGCCGCGTATGCCTTCTGCGGCGCGTTGCCTTCGCCCGCGGGCGAGTTTTCAAAGACGTAGCTCGTGAGCGTTCCGCCCGTGCCCCTCAGCGTCGAGAATCCCGGTGCGCCGCCTGCGCCTTCCAGGCGCAGCGAGCTCCCCAAGAGGATCACCACGATCGCCGTATCGCCGATGATCCTCCCCATTCCCAGCGTCGCGCCGCTCGCGATGCTCGGGCGGATCGAGGGCAGCAGCACCCTTCGGATCGTCGTCGCGCGCGTCTTCCCCAGCGCGTAGGAGGCCTCGCGCATCTGCGCCGGTATCTGCGCGAGCCCCTCGCGCGTTGCCCCCACCACCAGCGGCAGCGCCAGCAGCGACATCATCGCGCCCGCCGCGAAGAACGAGCGCCCATACACTGCGCCCCCCGCCGAGGTCTGCGAGAGGAAGGCGAGCGCCGGGCGCGCGAACACCAGCAGCCCGAAGAACGCCAGCACCACGCTCGGCACCCCCGCGATCATTTCCACCCCCGACTCCACCGCGCGCGCGAGCGTCGCCGGGCGGCGGTACTCCGTCAGCCACACCGCCACCGCCACCCCAATCGGCGCCGCCAGCGCGATTCCGATCGCCGTCAGCAGCAGCGTCCCCTCGATCGGATCCAAAAAGCCCCCCGACCCGCTCTGGCTCGGCGAGGGCAGCGGCGGTTTCACCAGCAGATTCGGGCGCAGGTAGGAGATGCCCTTCACCAGCATCACCCCCACGATGATCGCCGCCAGCGCGCACAGCAGCAGGCCCGCCGCCCAGCACGCCACGTATCCCAGGCGATCGAGCAGCGGCCACGAGGAGATCGAGTCCTGCCCGCGGCTGCGCGGACTCAGCGGAGGCTCGGCGAGTGCTGCGGGGCGGTTGCCATCACGTGCGGATCCCATAGCGCTTGAGCGGCTGCTTCACTGCCCACGCCGCCAGCGAGAGCATCGCGGTGGACACCAGCACCACCGCCGCCATCGCATACAACGTCTGACTCATCGGCACCACCGAGAGGTTGTCCTTGTAGGTGATGATGCTCGCCGCCAGCGGCCGCACCGGCTCGAACAGCGCCGTGCGCCCATCGAGCAGGTTCACGGGGAAGGCGCGGCTGCCGCCCACCATCGCGAGCATGATCGCCTCGCCCAGCGCGCGCGCCGTCGCGAGCACCGCTCCCGCCACGATCGCCGGGCGCGCGGCGCGCACCGACACGCGCCACATCGTCCGCCAGCGGTTCACGCCCAGCGCCGCCGAGCCCTCCGTCCAGGAGCGCGGTACCGCGGCGAGCGCATTCACCGTGATCGCCACCATGATCGGCGTGATCATCACCGTCAATATCAAGCTCGCCGCTAGCAGTCCCGCGCCGTTGAGTTGCACCACTTCGGCCACCGACTCCTTTCGCGCCTGCGAGATCAGATGGTCGTTCACCCACGGCACCACCACGAGGATTCCGATCAGACCGAAGATCACCGAGGGCACCGCCGCCAGCAATCGCACCACCGGTTCCAGTACCCGCGTGAGTGCGCGTGGGGCGAACTCCACGATGAAGATCGCGCTCAGCAGCGAAAGCGCCAGTCCAAACACCACCGCGAAGCTCGTCGTGAGGAGCGTGTCCCAGATCAGCGGCCACGCGCGCAGGTGGTACACGTAGTGCGCCGGGTCCGCGGGGCTGTTGATGATCGCCTTCAGCTGCACCCCCACATCGCCGCCGGGGAGGAACCATTCGTAGTAGCCATTGTGCGCGAACGACGGCCACGCCTTCACCGCCACCGTCACGAGCATCGCCACCACGAACGCCAGCACGCCCACCGCCACCGCGCCGAGACCCAGCTCGGCGCGGCGCTCAGCTGAGAGGAGCCTCACGCGGGGCCTCTGCCGTGCGGGGATCGCGGCAGAGGCTTCGGAGGGACTCGACATCCTTCTCGGGGGCTGCTTCGATAGTCAGGCTGGTCCGCTGCGGCCTCTAGTGAACGGGGATCCACTCGCTGGCCACGATCTTCTGCACAGCCCTGTTGCCCGGCTTGACCACCCACGCGATGAACTTCGCCGCCGCGCCCTTGGGCACGCCCTTGGTGACCATCCAGAAGTTACGCACGCCCTGATATTGCCCGGACTTGGCGTTGCGCAGTGTGCACGGAATGCCCTGGTAGCTCACCGCGTTGACGCCCTGCGTGAACGCGAACGAGGCGAACCCGATGCCGTTCTTGTCGCCCACCACCGCCTGGCGCATCGTGCCGTTGGATTCCTCGGAGGAGGCGCCGGGGGAGATCTTCAGATTTTCGCCGAGGAAGATGTTCTGGAAGGCGTCCTGCGTACCTGAGGAGGATACGCGCTGGAAGAGATCGATCGGACCGCTGATGCTCGCGCCGGGCACTTCGCTCCAGTTGCGCACCTGCCCCGTGAAGATCTGCTGCACCGTCTGCTGGTTGAGATTGCTCAGCGGATTAGCGGGGTTCGTGATGATGCACACTCCATCGCGTGCGATCTTCGTGAACACCAATCCCTTGGGGTCCACGCCGATGATCGGATCGCGCGAGACATCGCCGATATCCACCCTGCCACTGCTCACATCGCTGATTCCCACACCCGAGGTGCCCTGCCCAACCTTGGGCGTGGACTGGTGGGTGGCCTTGTGGTAGGCCGCCGCGAGCTGGTTCATCAAGGGGAACACCGATGTCGAGCCATCGATCAGCAGCGAGCGCGCCGAGGCGGCGGCAGGCACGCTCGCCAGCGCGAGCGCCACGAGCAGGGTCAAGGTCATCAGGCGGATCGTTCGCACGTGGAGGACTCCTTTGGTGGTTCGTACGGGGCGGCCGGCAGGGAACTGCGAACAGGGAGGCACTTGCGCAGCAGCCTTCCCGAGGAAGGCCCCGAAGTGTGGGCTTCGTCCGCCGCTGCGAGGTGAACAGCGGGTGTCTCTCTGGAGAAAATTTGGATAAGTGCCGGTCAGGCCCTGACCCTGACTGAGCTCCTGCAGTCGAGGTTTCGGTAAGACTGCGCCAGGTGAGCAGCCCACCCAGTACGCCGGGTTCTCCGGCCAAACGAGACGCCGAGGAGATCGTTGACGCCACCCGGCGCACCCGCCTGGCCAACGAGCGCACCTATCTGGCGTGGTGGCGCACCGGGCTCACCTCGCTGGCGGTCGGCCTCGGCGTGGGGAAGCTCGTACCGGATGTCTCCTCGGGCGCGCGCTGGCCCGACACGGTGGCGGGCGTGGGGTTCGCCGTCATCGGTGTTGTCTTCATCGCCTACGCCTTCGTGCGTCACAAGCGTGTGGAGGAGGCCATCAGGCGCGGCGCTTATGCCCCGCCCGACGAGCATCTGGTGGTGGCGCTGGGGGTGGTGGGGGTCGTGCTGGGCCTGTTCGTGCTCGGACTGATCCTCACCAACAGCACCTGAGGGGCTTCCGGTAGGCAGGCTGTGACGGATTTGTGAACCCCCATTGCTTTCGCGGGGGCTCACTGTGACACTGCGCGCCTCGGGCTCACGCTCGGCCCGCGTCCCGTGGTCGACGTTGGCGCCGTAGCTCGCCGCACAAATCCCCACCTTTGCCCGGTACTCCACCCCCTCTCATTTCGCCATGACCGACGAGCAGATACCAAAGCCCAACGGCTCGATGGCCTCCAACGGCACTCCCGCCAGCGACCGACCCTCTTCTGGGCAGGTGCGCTCCGGCCTCGCGCAGCGACGCAACCCGGTGCTGGCCGGGCTGGAAGCGGCTTTCCAGATGGTCGCTCGGGTGCTCCTGCGCGATCCGCTCACCACCTTCCTCGCGCTCGCCTCGATCGGCCTCGCCATCACCTTTGCGCTGCTACTCGGTTCGATCGGCCCCTCGAGCGTCGGCCGCCAGATACCCCTCAGCCGTGTCGAATCGCTCACCAAGAACAAGGAAATCGCACTTGCGGTGCTGCTCGATCACGACAACCGCGTCGAGATCACCACCCGCGCGGTGTTCCCCAAGTCCTCGAGCACCACGAGCACCGTCCCCTCGAACTCGCCCGCGCTGCTGCCCGTGGGCCCCGCGGAACAGGTGTGGGCCTCCTACCCGAGCTCGGGCGCCCAAACTCAGGCGCTGCTCGGAAGCCTCGCCAAGAGCGGCGCGGTCGTCACCGTCGATCAGCAGTCGGGCAAGTCGCTGCGCACGATCGTCGTGCAGTTCCTCATTCCGATCCTCTTGCTCGTCTGCCTGTTCGCCTTCTTCACCCGCCTCGGCGCCGATGGTGGCGCGGGGGGGATCGCGGGCTTCTCGCGCTTCACCGGCAAGGGCAAGCGCAAGGGCAAGGGCACCACCGACCGCGTCTCCTTCGCCGATGTCGCCGGCGCGGGCGAGGCGGTGGCCGAGCTGCGCGAGATTCGCGACTATCTCGCCGAACCCGAGAAGTATCTGCGCGTGGGCGCCGCGGCGCCCAAGGGCGTGCTCCTCGTGGGGCCCCCCGGCACCGGCAAGACGCTGCTCGCCAAAGCCGTCGCGGGCGAGGCCGACGCGTCGTTCTTCTCGCTCTCGGGCTCCGATTTCGTGGAGTCGCTCGTGGGCGTCGGCGCGGCGCGCGTGCGCGACCTCTTCGCCAAGGCCCGCAAGGCGGCGCCCGCGATCATCTTCATCGACGAGTTCGACGCCGCGGGGCGCAAGCGCGGCGCGGGCATCGGCCAGGGCAACGACGAGCGCGAGCAGACCCTCAACGCGCTGCTCGTGGAGATGGATGGTTTCGCCGGCGACGGTGGTCTCGTGGTGATGGGCGCCACCAACCGCCCCGACGTTTTGGATCCCGCGCTGCTGCGCCCCGGGCGCTTCGACCGCCAGGTGACGATCGATGTCCCCGACGTGCACGGTCGCCTGGAGATCCTGCGCCTGCACGGCGCCAAGCGACCGCTCGCCCCCGATGCCTCGCTGGAGGAGGTCGCCCGCCAGACCCCCGGCTTCTCCGGCGCCGAGCTCGCCAACGTGATCAACGAGGGCGCGCTGCTGAGCGTGCGTGACGCCCAGGCGACGATCGACCAGGCCACGCTCGAGGAGGCCATCGACCGCGTCGTCGCGGGTCCCGCCAAGAAGCACATCCTCACGCGCGAAGAGCGCTGGCTGATCGCGATCCACGAGTCCTCCCACGCGGTCGTCACCGAAGCCCTCGGGCAGGAGTCCTCCACGCGCAAGCTCTCGATCGTCGCGCGCGGGCGCACCCTCGGCACCGCCGCGCACATGCTCACCGACCGCGACCAGGTGATCCAGACCGAGCCCGACCTCAAGCGCCAGCTGATCGTGATCGCCGCGGGCGCCGCAGGCGAGCGCATGGCCTTCGGGCACGTCTCCACCGGCGTCAGCGACGACCTCCACGCCGCCACCTCGCTCGCGCGCAGCATGGTGACCTCGTTCGGCATGTCCAAGGCGCTGGGGCCCGTCACGATCGGCGAGAAGGGCGGCGAGGTGTTCCTCGGCGCCTCCCTCCAGGATCTCGGCTCGGTGGGACCCTCCACGCTCGATCTCATCGACCGCGAGGTCGAGCGCCTCGTGGGGGACGCCGAGGCGCGCGCCGCCGCGGTGCTCGATCGCAACTGGCAGGCAGTGGAGGAGACCGCCAACGCGCTGCTCGAGCACGAGACGCTCTCCGGCGTGGCGCTCGAGGCCGTGCTCTCCACTGTGCAGGAGATGACGCTCGAGGATCTCCGCGACGTGCGCCGCGACTCCCCCGAGGCGGATCCCCGGCCCGAGAAACGATGAAGCGCCCCTCGCAGCCGGGCAGGCCAGCGGAGCAAGCAATGTCCCAGGGCGAGCCCGCGCCCGGCGCCCGTGTCGCGTCCTCGCCTGGCATGCGCGCGCGAAAGCGCCTCACCAAGCACCTGCCCTCGCCGTCGCTCCTCATCTCCGTGCTGGCGCTCATCTTCGCCACCACGCCGCTCGCCGACGCCGCGCGCAAGGCCGTCGGCCATGCGGTGTCGAGCATCGCCGGACACCGCGTGAGCACCAAGCCCTACGCGGGGGGAATCCTCCTGCTGGGCAAGAACCGCAAGTTCCCCGCCTCCGCGATCCCCACCGTGAAGAACTCCAGCGAGGTGGGGGGGATGACGGTGAGCGCGCTCTCCGCCTGCCCTCCAACCACCGCCGACATCGGCACGTGGTGCCTGGAAGAGTCGCCCTATCCGCTCAAGACCCAGCAGATCGGTCAGAACAACTACTTCTGGGCTGCGCAGACCTGCGTGGAACAGGGCGGCTATCTGCCCACCGCGGCGCAGCTGATCGGCGCCGCCAAGCGTGTGAAGCTCGAGTCCACGATCCACGACAACCAGGACACCGCCACGATCCCGCTGGATCCGAGCGTGGGCCTGAAGGATCAGCGCGAGATGTCCGCCACGCTCGTAACCACCGCCGCGGGCTCCGATGCCGCCGGCTCCGAGGGTGTCAGCCAGGGTTCGTTGGGCAACCCCCGCACGGGAGAACCCAATCCGGTGCCCCTCCCCGCGGTGCCCCAGCCGGCCACGCTGCAGTACGTCACCGTGTACTCCAACGGCCAGAAGGGCGGCTTCGCGGGGTCTGAGCCGGTCTCGCAGCCCGAGAACTTCCGCTGCGCGTATGAGAAGGCGCCGGGCGCGAACAAGACCGAAAACGGCTGACGCGGCGCTTCTAACGGCTGACGAGGCGCCCTTAGTGGGCTGCGCTGCGCTTGAGCTGCACTGGTCTCTAACGAGCTGTGGGGCCGGCCGCGCCGGCCAGCCCCACATCGTGCTCGTCAAATGGCGGGCCTCAGCGGCCTAAAGCCATTTTTGACCTTCTGCGGTGGCAACCGCTTTCTCTTTGGCTTCTTTGGTTTCTTTGACGCCCGGGCACGATCCTGAGGGTTTGGTCGTGATGCCTCCGTCATTGGCTGTGATCACGTCATTCGCGCCGACGTTTTCCAGCGTGTTTTCGTTCAGGCCGCTGCCTGTTGCCGTGATGGTGCAGGTGAGGAACAGCACTTTCGTTTCAACCTTGCAGCTGCCCACGATCGAGCCTACCGCTTTGTTTTTGCCTGCTTCTTGTTCGAGGTCGAGGCTGCAGGGGAACACGGTCGGTGTGGCTGTGATCCCTCCGCTGGTTTTGACTTTGCAGCCGGCGTATTTTTCAAACGTCAGTTTCTCTTGCTTGCCTTTGGTCGATGGGACGGTCCCATTGAAGATCGTCCATCCGCCTTCGGCGCCTGTGCAGGTGAGCGTCGCGCCTCCGCCTTCGATTGTGATGGCTCCGACTTTGACGTTGCCTTTCGAGGTCGTCGATTCGAATTCGGCGAACGCCGGTACCGCAGTGACGGCCAGCGTCGCGAGCATGCCGACGGTGATCGCCAGCAACTTTGCTCTGAACATGATGTTTGCTCCTTCTCCTTCGCGTTGACTGATGGAGTCGGGGAGCGCCGCCGGCGCTCCGGTGGAGGGCCGCCGCCGCCGGGTGGCCTGCGATTGCCCTGAGTCCTCCCTCGGAGGCTCGCTGCTGATCGTCTCCATCGAGGCCGTGGTCCGTCAAGTCGAATATTCAGAAACAATATTCGGAATCGAGCAAGTTTTGTTAGATGGACTGAAACCACACTACCGGAGGGTCTTTTCGGGCCGCGTGTCTGCTGGAAGCAGAGATGGAAGAGCGCCAGGAAATGTTTCTGAGTCTCCTTGAAGGAGGTGCTCGTTTGCGATCAGGGACCAGGTCGTGGGTTCTTTACGGAAAGGATGCGTCAGTGGGGCGGGCCGCTGCGGCCCGCCCCACGTCGATCTTCAGGGAGTTCTCATAGGTCTATGAGAAGTTGGCTCCTTCGCCTTCTATCGTTGCTTTCTGTTTTCCTTCTTTGCTTCCTTTGATGCCGGGGCACGTGCCCCCGGTCGTCGTTGTGACGCCTGTATCTGCGGCTTTGATGATCAGGTTGCCGCCGCTGTTTTCAAGGGCGTTCGATTCAAGGCCAAAGTTGACGCCTTCGGCTTCTTTTTCAGGCGATACTTTGATCGTACAGGTGAGGAAGAGGACTGTCGTTGCGACCGTGCATTCGGTCACCACCGAGCCCTTGGCTTTCATCTGCCCTGCTGATTGCTTGAGATCCAAGGTGCAGGCTTTGACTTTGGGTGTGAGTTCTTTGAATTCGCTGCTTTTCGCTTTACATTCGTTCCATTTCGTGGTTTTCAGCTGCAGCACTGTGCCTTTGAGCTGCTGTGTGCCACCGATTCCAGAGAGAATCGTCCCTGTGCCTTCAGCTGTGGCGCATTCAAGTGTGGCGCCTCCACCTTCGAGGACTACGGCTTTGGCTTTGCCGGCGCCCGAAGCTTTGCCATTGGTGGATTGAAATTCTGCGAACGCCGGTACCGCAGTGACGGCCAGCGTCGCAAGCATGCCGACGATGACCGCCAGCAACTTTGCTCTGAACATGGTGTGCTTGCTCCTTCTCTGTGATGGATGGAGTAGGGGAGCGCCTGCCGGCGCTCCGGTGGAGGGCTTCGCTGCCGATTGGGGCTTGCGATTGCCCTGAGTCCTCCCGCTGAGGCTCCATTGCATCCTGTTCGGCGAGACGCTCTACGTCAAGCTAAATATTGGAAACATTCGCCAGAATCACCGCGCGTGGCGACGGCGGTACTGGAAATCCCTTGCCGGCGTTGACTTTTTTGGCGCAGATTTCGAGGGCTCAATCGGAAACAGTTGGTGGAGAGTGCTGTTTCCGATCGCCTCCAAGCGTAATGTGAGGGCGTCGCAGCGAAAGCGATACCCCGCTCCGATCGCCTCAAGCGCGGTTGGGGGGTGTCGCGGCGAAGCGATAGCCCACGCCGAAGTGCGTATGGATGTAGGACCAATCGGGAGCCACGTGCGCGAGCTTGTTGCGCACCTTGCGCACGAACACATCCACGGAGCGATCGCGATGCTTCATCTCTCCGCCCCAAACCAGCCCATAGATGTCGCCCCGCCGCACCACCCGATCCTCGCGCGCCACCAACACCGAGAGGACCTGGAACTCGCGCACGGTGAGCCCCACGCGGCGGCCGTCAACGAGCGCTTGGATCTCGTCGGCGCGAATCTCGAGGTTGCCATACGTGCGCGCGAGCGCCTCCCCTGCGCTGGGAGCGTCAGCCGTCGAGCTGAGCACGTTCTCCGCCTCTGCTGCCGAGCCAGGCGCGCCCGCCGTTTCCGAAGCCGATGCGCCGCTCGAGCCGTTTGCCGCGTCGACTCGCCCAACCGCCGCATCCGCTGCAGTTCCCCCGTAATATGAGCGGAGCCCACGGTCGTCCACTGACTGCGCGAAGCTATCTGCACTGATCGCTCGCGGAGGTGAAGCCGCGGTGACGTAGTGGATAACAATTGGTGAACACCAAGGGCGGGCGCGCTCGAGGGGGCAAGTTCGGTTCACAAGATTTTCACGCGTGGGGAGGGCGCTTGCTTGGACCATCGAGTGCTATGGATGCCGCAGATTCGTGCACCGCCTGCGGCGCTCCGATGGCCTCCGATCAGCGCTACTGCCTGGAGTGCGGCCACTGCCGCTCCCAGCTCGGCAGTGGCCTGCTCGACCGTCTGCGCGCCAGGGGCTCGAACGCGTCCACGTCCATGTCCACGGACGCGGCGTTCTCATCCGGCACGGTCCCGGCCGGGGGCCGCTCGCCTGGCGCCGTCCCTCCCCGTGGGGTTTCCGCCGCAGCCGCTCTCGGTGACAATCCCGCGCAGCCACTTGCGGCTGCGAGCGCCGGGCCGCCGATGTCCTCCGCGCGCTCGGGTGGCCCCACCGCGGTGATCGCCGGCGTCGGTGTACTGCTGCTCTCGATGGGAATCGGCGTGCTGATCGGCCGTTCCGGATCGCCATCGGGCAAGGCAGCCACGGCGCCGGCGCAGGTGATCAGCGTGTCCTCGCCGGGCACCGGTGGGGCCGGCGCCGCCACGACGCCGCCCACCGCGACGACCCCCACGCCCTCGAAATCGCCCACGACAAGGGGGCGAGCACCTCCACCACCCCCTCGGGGGCGGGATCCTCGCCGAGCAAGCCCGCCCCGCCCACGGTGCTCAACAATCTCCGCACCGGCGGCAGCGGACAGAGCTACGAGCAGAAGTCCAAGAACCTTCCCAATGTCGTCTCCACCGGCTGATGCAGCTCGCAAGAGCCCTCGCCATCGTTCGCGTGCATCTCCAAATCCAAATGAGCTCGTCCAATGAGCTCGTCGATCCCACTGCCGGGATGAGCTCGCCCACCCCACCGTCGGCATGAGCTCGCCCACCCCACCGCCGAGCGAGCACTCGAACTCGCATCTGTCTCACCGCCGCGAGGAGTGGCCGATCAGGTCGCACAGCTGCAGTGGGATCTGGGAGGTCTCACTTATGAGATGGCGATTCGCGACCATTTCCGCCTGGATCTCGTTGTGCGCAAGGCCGCGCTCCTGCAGGAGCGCGATGCCGAGCTGGCCGAGGTCGAACGGCTGCTGCGCCTGGAGGACAGCGCGAGTGCCGGTTCGTGCCCCGTGTGTGCGGCTCCACACAGTCGCGGGGCGCTGTTCTGCTGGCAGTGCGGCGCGACGCTGATGGAGCGGGCGCCGAGCGCGGCCGCCCCGAGCACCGCCCCGTCGGCGCTCGCGACGCGAGATGCGCCAACACGCGATACCGCCACGCAGGACACGCTGGTGATGGATCCCGTGAGCGCATCCGAGGCATAGTGAGCCGCCTCGACCTTCCCTTGCCGCCGCCGTGGGTGCGTGGCGTGCTGGTGCTCGTATTCCTGGGCTTTGGGGTGTTCGTGGGGAACATCACCTCGAGCTCGAGCGCCACGCTGAGCGCCGCGGCGCAGCCACCGCTGCGGCTGGTGCTGGGCTCCAAATATGCATCACCCCAGGGCCTCTCCACCTCGCCCGGCGTAGCGCCGCCGCCGATTTCCTCGGAATCGACTCCGGGAGCGGCGAGTCCGACGTCCACAGCCACCGCACCGTCCTCGCAAGCCCCGACATCGCCCCCCGCAAAGGACTCTTCCGGATCGGGCACGGGAGGATCGGCAGGCTCCGGGACGGGTGCGGGCTCCGGCGGCGGCTCCGGGAAGGGCGCGGGCTCCGGATCAGGCGAAGGCGCCGGCTCGGGCGCGGGCACAGGCTCGGCGACCGCCACCCCGCCGGTGAAGCACGTGTTTCTGATCGTGCTCGCCAACCAGCCCTACGCCTCGGTCTTCGGGCCGGCGTCCAAAGCGCCCTACCTCGCAAAGAAGCTCGAGAAGCAGGGCGAGTTGCTGGTGCGCTACTACGCGGTTGCCCACGACGAGCTGGCCAACGCCCTCGCACTCGTGAGCGGGCAGGGACCAAACGCGCAGACCGCCGCCAACTGCCCCACCTTCGCCGATATCCCCGCCACCACGGGCGCCGCCAGTGGGCAGGTGATGGGGCAGGGATGTGTGTATCCCTCCTCGACGCAGACGATCGGCGAGCAGCTCGTAGTCAAGCACCTCTCCTGGCGCGCATACGTGGAGGGCATGAACGGCGCCTGCGAGCACCCTGTGCTCGGCGCCGCCGACCCCACAGTGGGGCCCTCGCCCCCGGCGTCCACCACGCCGCAGGCAGCCAATCAGCCGACGCCGGCCAATGGGGCAGCGGCGGGCGTGCAGTACACGACCTTTCGCAACCCCTTCGTGTACTTCCACGGCGTGATCGACTCTCCATCCACCTGCGCCGCAGACGATGTGGGGCTGGGACAGCTGAGCTCGGATCTGAAGAGCGCCAAGCGCACGCCCACGCTCTCCTACATCGTGCCCTCGCTATGTGACGACGGGAGCCCCACACCGTGCGCGCCGGGCAAGCCCGCGGGACTGGCGCCAGCCGAAGGGTTCCTGCACCGGGTGGTGCCGCAGATCCTCGCCTCAAAGGCCTACAAGCAGGGGGGCCTGTTGGCGATTACCGTCGACCAGGCGCCCGCCACGGGGGTCGAAGCCGATTCGAGCTCCTGCTGCGGGCAGCCGCGTTTCCCAGAGCTGCCCGCTCCTGCGCCATTGCAGGGATCTGGTGGCCCACCCACCCAGCTTCCGCCCTCCGGCGGCGGCCAGGTCGGCGCGCTGCTGCTCTCGCCCTTCGTGAAGGCCGGTACGGTCGACCAGGACCCCTACAACCACTTCGCGCTGCTGCGCACGATCGAGGATCTCTTCGGTCTGGGGCACCTCGGGTACGCCGGGGCGAGCGGGGTGAATGCGTTTAACGCGGCTGTGTTCGGAGGGTAGCTCGGCGCAGCGCCCAAACGATCGCGCTGGATGCGATCAGAATCGCCGGGACGATCACTAGCAGCGCCGCATCGCCACCCGGCCAGCTCACGCCGAGGCCCTCGGCGCACCAGAACAGCCCGAAGGAGGTGAGCATCACGCCCACCGCGAACTTGAGCATGTTCTCGGGCACCTTCGCCAGCGGGGCTCGCGCGGCGAAACCCGCTGCGGCCACCATCAGCACCGCGAGCATCGCCGCCGCCGCGGCGAGCGGCACGCGGTTCTGGTTGGCGCCGAAGGTGAGCACGATGAACACCACCTCCAGGCCCTCCAGGAGCACTCCCTTGAAGGAGATCGCGAACGCGTAGCCATCGAAGCCGGGGTGCCGCTCGCCAGCGGCGAGTGCGGCCTCGCTCTCCTCGCGGAACGCCTCCAGCTCGTCGTGCTTGGCCTTCAGCCCAGCCGCGCGCAGGATCGCCTTGCGCAGCCAGCGCAGGCCGAAGATCAGCAGCAGGCCGCCAACCACGATCCGCACTGCGTTGATCGGCAGTGAGGTGAGCGCGGGGCCGAGCGCCGCCACGACAGCGGCGAGCGCGAGCAGCGCGGCGCCCACGCCGCTCAGCGCCGAGGGCCAGCTGCGCGTGGCGCCGACGGCGAGCACGATCGTGAGCGCCTCGACGGCCTCCACCGCGCAGGCGAGGAACACCGAGAGGGCCAGTCCTATATCTGCGCCGCTCATGCTCGCGATCCTCCCGAAGGGAGGTTCTCACAGACTGGCGGCGAGCTCGTTGTATGTGATCGCCGTGCGGCGAGGACCGGCGCGGCTGAGGACGCGCTCGAGCGCCATCATGTGGCGTGGGCGCTCCAGATCGGAGGGGTGCAGATCCAGGCGCAGGTGCTCGCCCTGCAGCAGGCTCCCGGCGCGCATCAGCGAAGGCGAGAGCACGCGGCGCATCATCCCTTCGCTGCCCACGTCCCAGGCGGGCGCCAGCAGTTGATGAGAACCCCCGCCCGCCCCTGTGCCTGTTCCTGCGGCGCCGGTACTCGATCCGGTGAGCGCGCTGTGCAGGCGCAGGAGTCCCGCCCACCAGCGGAAGCCGACGCTGAGGGTTCCGCGTGCGGTGAGGGTGGTGCGCAGTGCGCGCGTGTAGGCGTAGGCAGGAGCAACGAACCCATCGGGCTCCACGCCGGCGATCTTGAGCACGCGCCAGCCGGCCTCCACTGCGCGGCGGGTCTCCTCGCAGTCGAGGCCCACGAACTCGGCCGAGTGCCGGCGCCCCCGCGCGCTCCCGAGCATCCGCTGAGCGACGCTGGGCCGGCGCAGTTGCTTGTACTGAAAGCCGTGCTGGGCGATCGAGTCACCGCGGCGGCGGCGCTCGGCTAGCCACTCGATCATCTCCGGCGAGCGCTCCCCGAGGGGGTGCAGGTCGCGCGCGGGGATCACCAGCAGCGTCACCCGGTCGACGCCGTGATCGTCGAGCCAGTCGCGGATGCGCGCGCAGCGCTCGAAGGTGGCCGGCTCGATGTCATGCAGCGCGACGGCGATGGTGCCCCTATGCGGCACGGCGCTCTCCTTCCGGGTGAGCAGCCTGCCCGGGTTTGCGATGGGCGCGAGCGCGCTCTCCCGCGCCCCGAGTGCCATCGTCCTGGGTGCCGTGCTCGTCTGAGGCCAGCACCTGCCGGTAGCCCTCGGCGAGCCGCCCCAGTGCGCTCTCCCAGGTGCGCTCGCGCACCGTGCTGAGCCCCGCGGTCGCAAGGCGCCGGCGCAGCAGGGGGAGCCGGCCAGCTCGAGCACGCGCGCCGCGAGCTCCTCGGCATCCGGCTCGCACAGCAGCCCGTCGATGCCATTGTGCACGAGCGAGCACGGGCCGCCGCGCGCGATGGCCACGACTGGCAGACCGCTGGCCTGCGCCTCGAGGATCACCTGTCCGAAGGTGTCGGTGGCGCTCGCAAACAGGAAGATGTCGGCGCTGGCGTACGCCCGTGCCAGCTCGATGCCCTCCAGCCAACCGAGGAAGCTCGCGCGGTGGCCAAGGCGCTCGCGCAGGTGCTCCTGCTCGGGGCCGCCGCCTGCGAGCACCAGATGCAGACGCGGGTCCTGGCGGTGGGCCGCCAGGAAGGCATCCGCCAGCAGCTCGGAGCCCTTCTCGCGCGTTATGCGCCCTGCATAGAGCACGTTGATCGAGCCGGGCAGCTGCAGCTGCCCGCGCAAGGATGGATCGAAACGCGCGGTGTCCACACCGCGATCCCAGCGCGCTGTGCGTTGTCCGCTCACGCCGATCTGCTCGAGCGCCTCATCGGAGGCTGGGCTGGGGGAGAGGACGAGGTCACAGGCGCCGTAGAAGGAACGCACCGCGAGATCCATCGCTTTCGCGATTCCCGCATCCTGGGAGCGCAGCGCGGCATAGGCGGTGAGCTCGGTGTGGTAGCTGCCCACCAGAGGCAGGCGCAGACCGCGCGCAACGAGTGCTCCGGCGATGCCCACCGGCCCCGGCGAGCAGACGTGGATCGCGTCGAAGGCGCCCTCCGCGAGGGTCTCCACGGCGACGGTGAGGCTGGGCACGCCGATCTTCAGACCGGGATAGAAGGGCACGTCGATCTCCGCCACCGCGGAGAGGCGACGATCGACCTCGGGATCGGTGCCGATCACCTCGATCTCAAAGCCCGGCACGCCGCGCTGGCGGATCTCCTCGATCGTGCGCGTCACCCCGTGCGTCGAGCCGATGCCGTCCGCGAGGATCGCCACGCGGGGGGTCTCCCCCTCGCGCGAATCGAGCTTTGCCTTCTCGCTGCCGAGGAAGGCCGCTGCGGGCGCGTAGGGGATCGCGGCGATGCAGCCCTGGAAGATGCCCGTGGCGGCACCCGCCATGTTGAGATCCAGCGAGGGCGGGACGCCGGCAGCATTGGCGGGGCCGGCTGCGCCCGGGCCGACGGTCGCCGGATCGGTGTCTGTGCTGGTGAGAGTGAACACGACGGCATCGACGGCGGAGCGCAGTTTGCGCTCGTGCGCGCGGCACGCGCGCCGGTAGAGGTCGGAGTGGCGAAAGCCATCCTCCTGCATGTACGCGACCAGCTCGTGCGCATCGAGATCCAGATCCACAGCCTCGAGCCAGGCGCGCAGGAGTCTGCGGGCATCGTCGGGCGTGAGGTCCTCGGAGGCGGCGCCGTGGCGAGCATCGCCCTCGCGCAGCAGACGCTGCACCATCTTCATCACAGCGCCCGGGTCGAGTGCCGTGTCGTCGCATACCCCCCGCCCCAGCGCACGCGCCGCGAGCGCGATCGCGGAGTGCGCCCACTTGGCGGCGCTGCCCTGGGCGCCACACGCGGTGACGCGCCCGGCGCTGAGGTGTGCGAGAAACTCAGCGGGGGTGGACGCCGGCGGGGTCTCACTCCAGGTGCGCCCGATGTCCACGCCCGCGTGGTCGTCGGAGCCGCCGATGCCGATGCCCTCGCGCGTGGCGAGGTAGATCGCGGCGGGCCGGTTGAGCTCGCGGGCACGCGCGCCGTTGCGGACCTCCCAGATCTCGAACATCTCCGCGAGGCGGCGGCGATGGCGCGCGGTGAGCGGCGCCCCGACGGTGTAGTAGGGGTGCGCGAGTGCGCACACGATGCGCCGCTCGCGCAGGTAGCCGGCGCATTCCTCGAGGTCGCCGCTGTGGGCCTGCAGCCACTCGTGGTCCTCGGGAGAGATGCCGTAGCAGAGCACATGCACCGCCTGGGGCTCGCCGCGAAAGGAGGCGGTGAGCTCCTCGGAGACGAATACATCGGGACGGTCGGCGATCTCCAATGCGCCCGCGATCGTGTCGTGGTCGGTGATCGTCACGAAGTCCATACCGCGGCGCTTGGCCAGCTCGTAGACCTCCTCGGGCGGGGTGGCGCACTCAGGAAGCCCCACCGCGCGCTGCACGCCCAGCCGCGAAACCTGCGAGGCGGTGGAGTGACAGTGCAGATCGACCCTGGAGGCAGTCATCTCTAACAGTAGGATTCGCCTGCAAAGCGGCATTTTTTGTGACGAGGCAGCAACCACCATGTGAACGTCTGGTGAACGTTGGCGTCTGAATAGGTGTGAAAAGGGCCGTGGATGCAAGCATCGGCCGCGATGCCACAGCATCATCCACAGCGTCATCTGTTCATCGCCGGCTGCCCGCGTTCGGGGACCAGTGCGCTGGCGTTTCTATTCAACGAGCACCCGCACGTGGCGCTGGGCTTCGAGCGCTTCAAGCGCGTGCGGGCGCAGCTCGATCCCTTTCACTTCACCCCGGCCCAGTTCTTCGCGCCGGTGCTGGCCGAGACGGACATCCGCGGCGAGCTGCTCTACGCGCGCCTGCACACGCGCTGGGAGAGCGGCGTGGTGAGAGTGTTGGGCGACAAGGTGCCGCTCTACACGCGCGTGCTGCCACAGCTGCTGGCGCGCTTTCCCGGGGCGCGGGTGGCGGTGCTGGTGCGCGATCCGGTCGCGGTGGCGAGGTCGTTCAAGCGGCGCGCGGAGGACCCCGAGGACTGGTGGCCGGCTGAGAACGATCATCGGTTGGCGGTGAAGATGTGGAACGAGGCGCTGGCCGCCGTGCGGGCGGTCGATGTGGAGCGGGCTGGGGCTGGAAAGGAGGAAGAGGCCCCCACAAGGGGGGCCGCGGGAGTTGCGTTGCTGGCATACGAGGCGCTGTTCTCCGGCGAGGAGCGTTGGTTGGAGTTGCTGCTGGGCTTTGCCGGACTGCCGTGGAGTACCCGCGTCGAGGCTGAATATCGACGGCTGGCCGACGGCTGGAGTGCGCGCGCGGCCGGTCGTCCCGCGGAGACGGAGCTCGTGGACTATGTGGAAGATACTGTCGACGCCGATCTGCGCGCGTGGGCGCGGCAGCGCATGGAGTGCCAACTAGCGAATGCGCCTACCGTTCAGCGCGTCGGAGGCGAGGCTGAGGAGTCACCACTCTCTCCAGAGGAGTTGCGCGAACGCGAGCGAGAGCGGGGACAGCTGCTGGAGGAAATGCGCCACCCCGGCCTGCGCGGGGACGACGAGGTGGAGGTGCTGGAGCGCCGGTTCGTGCAGGCTGCCGGCGAGTTGGCGCGACGCGGCGAGCGGCTTGGGGAACCGGCGGGCGAGCGGGCGCGGCCGGTGGCGCGGCTTCGGGAACAGGCGTTGGCGGGGGAGCCGGCGATCGCGCACGGGTGGCGTGGCGAGCAGGCTGCTGAGCGGACAGTCCAGCCGAGTGTCGCACCCGGCGCACGCGCGCGGCAGCGCGTCACCTTCATCGCTCCCCACCAGCGCGCGACGAGCGGAGGGGTATATGTGATCGAGCAGTTCGCGCGCCACCTCGCCGACGAGATGGATGTCTGCGTGGCTGTACGCGAGCGCCCCTCGCGCTCGATACCCGGGGTGGAGGTGCGCTGGTTGGAGGATCTGCACGGCGATGCGCTGCCGCAAGCGGACGCGTTGGTGTACCCCGCGGATCTGCGCGACGCCGATCGCATCTTCGAGCTGCCGGCGCGTGCGGGAAGGCCGGTGATGTTCTTCCAGGGCTACGGCACTCCCGGATCGCCTGTCAGTTGAGGCCAATCTTGCCGCCGCCCGCGAGGCGGTGGCAATTGCGCGTTGGCTGCAGGATGTGGCGCTCGCCCATGGGATACCTTGCGCGTACGTGCCCCAGGGCCTCGATCGGGAGGTCTTCACGCCCGGCCCGAGACTGCCGGCGGAGCGCGCGCCGAGCGTCAGCCTGATGACCCACCGGCTGGACTGGAAAGGATTGCGCGACGCGCTCGATGCGCTCGCAATCGTGCGCGAAAGGCGCCCCGAGCTGGAGGTGACGCTGTTTGGCGGCGAGCCCGTGGCGGGGGAGGGCACGTTCGTGGCGAGTCCCACGCGGCCCGAGGTCGCGACGCTGCTGGGTGAGAGCGCTGTGCACGTGGTGGCCAGCTGGGAGGAGGGCTTCGGCCTGACCGGCGCGGAGGCGATCGCGTGCGGCGCAGCGCTGGCCACCACCGACACGAAAGGCAGCCGTGACTACGCGATCGACGGGCACACGGCGCTGGTGAGCGCGCCGGGCGACCCGCGGGCGCTCGCGCACAACGTGCTCGGCCTGCTCGAGGACGCAGAGTTGCGCGCGCGCCTGGTGAGCGCCGGCCAACGCCATCTGTGCGCCGCTATGCCGCAGTGGCCGGAGAGTGCACGGCGGATGGCGCTTGCGCTGCAGTGCGCCACGGCGCCGCCAGGCCGGTGAGCCCGAGCAGCAGTTCGGCGTCGCGGGCATAGTGCTCCGCCAGCAGCGTCCGCACCTCCTCGTCCACCGGAGGGAGGCGCTCCTCGGGGATCACGTTCCACTGCATGAACCAGAAGTCGAACGCGCGTCGCTCCTGCGCAGGGTGGGCCATCCGCGGCCACACCTCGCGCGCGAGGTGCTCCTTCAGCGCCAGCTCGGCGTCGGTGTCGAGGCGCCGCGCGCGTCCACCGCGGTGATGGCGCTCGGTGAGCTCGGGCGGCTCGTGCAGCTCGTTCACGCCGAGAAACGCAAAGACCGCTCGCATCGTCTCCTGCGGCCGATCGTGCAGTTCGCCGGTGAGCAGCACGTGCAATCGCTCGCGGCCGAACAGGGCCAGGTAGGCGCCGAGAATGCGGCCGTACTCGCCCGCCACGAAGTAGGGCTGCACGAGCGGGGGTTCCCGACGTGCTCGTTCGAGCATCTCGGGCGCGAGCAGCTCGCGCGCGGCCGTATCGAAATCCCGCGTCTCGCGTCCGCGGTGGAGAACCATGCGGTGGTGGGACTGCGCGCGTTCGATCGGATCGCGCAGCAGCGCGATCAGCTTCGTCGGCGCGAGGAGCGAGTGGATTCGCCGTGCCACCTCCTCGACGGGCACGCCGGGGCTGCCGATCATGTAATGGGGCGAGACTGTGCCCCATAGCTGTGCGGCGCCCGCCTCGGCGAAGAACTCGCTCAGATACCAGTCGAGACCACGCGCGAAGGGCTGGTCGTGGCTGAAGAAGGGGGCCTCCTTGGAGGGGGGAAGGTAGATCTCGGGGTGAGAGGCCAGATGGCGCCACAGGGAGGTGGTGCCCGAGCGCTGGGCGCCGATCACGAGAAAGTCCAGGGTGTTAGCCACGTGCGCAGTCAAGAGGATGTGAAAGCGCTCGCTGTTGCCACGATGTTGCCGAAGCCTCCCCGCCTGGGAGGGGTGCGCAGTACGCAGGTATCGTGCGCGCCGTGCCCAGCTCTGGCATTGCTCGTGCCGGCCCGATTCTGGGCATCGCGGTTGTGACCTATCGGCGGCTCGAGCGTCTGCAGCGGCTGCTCGGTGCCCTACAGGCGTTCACGGAAAGTCCTCATCACATCATCGTCGCTGACGACGGCAGCGATGACGGCAGCGCCGGGTGGTGCCGCGCACAGGGCTACACGGCGATCACCGGCGCCAATCGCGGCGTGGCGTGGAACAAGAACAGGGGCCTCTTCGCGCTGATGGCGCTGGGCTGCGATCCGTTGCTCCTGATCGAGGACGATGTCTATCCCGCCGTGCCGGGTTGGGAGTGCGACTGGATCGAGGGGACGCGTGCGTGGCATCACCTTGCCTACCATCACCCCAAGGTCGCGCGGCGCACCGTATCCGGCAGTGGAACCCCCTCCGATCCATTCGTCAACAGCTCGGCGACGGCCCAGTGCCTATCGGTGTCCGCCGAGGTCGTGGAAAAGGTGGGCTTTCTCGATAGCCGCTTCACCGGATGGGGACACGAGCACGCCGAGTGGACCACCCGGATCAAGCGCGCGGGCTATGGCTTCAAGAGCATCACGCTTCCCGATGGACGCCGCCCCAAGGCTCAGCTCTACCTCTCGGGGGGGCTCATGAACGACGATGCGGCGAGCTTTCGCGAGCCTCTCCAGGCGAGTCGCAACCGCGAGCTGTCGGCGCGCCTACGGGGCGAACCCCTCTTCCGCCGGCCCTGGCGCGGGGCGGCGCAGAGGGGAGAGTTCCTCTCCGAGCAGGCGCTCGCGGGGGTGGATGCAGGTGAGCTGGTGCGGCGGCTGGACTGCGCAGGCGAGTTGGCCCAGCCGCTGGACTCCACGGGCAAGTGAGCGCGCCGGCAGGACTGCGATCAGAAGGTGTAGCCGAAGCGCTCGATCACGATTCGCGCGCGCTCGGCTACAAGCCGGCGCAGATCCTCGTCGTAGTACTCGCGGTAGGGGCCGCGCGCGCTCGCCCTGAGGTGCTCGGCGGAGCGGAGCTTCGCCGCGGTTCCCGTGAGGAGTGGAACGCGATGGCGCTCGAGGAACGCTTCGAGATCCTCCAGCAGACGCTCGTAGCGGCCAATCTCAAGGCGCGGATCGTCGATGCCCGTACCGAGGATCGTGAGCAGGCGGGCGGAATAGAGGTCGATCTCCCGCTCTGCCATCAATGCGTTGACGCGCGGATCGCGATGCTCGATTTGGCCCCTGCAGACGCGGTCCACGACGGTGGCGAAGTCGCTCCTGCCGCCTTCGAAGAGATCCCTGAAAATCGGTTTCTTCAGCCGATCCTCGCGGTGGGTCTGCGTGAGGTAGTGGTACCAGGAGACATACCAATCCCAGGGGTTGCGCACGAAGCAGAGCACGGGCAGCTCGGCGGCCTCGGCGGGGAGCTCTTCCCAGGAGATGTGTGAATCGCGGCTTGGCCGAGGGAGGAGCGCCCCCGGTGCAAGCTGTTCTCGCAGCACCGCCGTGACGAAGCTGCCGCCGGTCTTGGGTACGTGCAGGAACGCGAAGTGCGTGCTCAGCAGCATGTGCGGGGGTCCTCTAGGTGGATATATTGTTCGCGCTGCTGGGAGCGGTCGTGCTCTGGCCGCCGCTCGCCCCGTTGCCGCTGGAGGGAGCTGTGAGCGGGTGCAGCGGCATTGCCCTCAGGTCGAGCTTGTTTGGCCAGCGGCGGCGGTCCAGGCGCAGCAGCAGCTTGCGCTTTCCGGCCTTGAGCGTCCTCAGTGGTGTCTTCGCGACCACGTGCCCACCGCGCTTTGCGAACAGCTGCACGTGGGCTTCGGCGACGAGCCTGAAGGTGAGCTCGAGCTCGTTGCCGTGGATCACCTTCGAGTGCAGACCCACGAGCACCGACGCGCCGGAAGCCGTGGGCGCCTGCACGGTGGGTGCGGGCAGGGGAGGCGGTGGGGGAGGCGCCTGATTGGCGAGCGAGTCGTCGGGGGGCGGTTCGTCGGCGGGCAGCTCGGGCACGCCGTCATCGGAGGGTCTGAAGGTGATGACGCTCGCGAAGTTCGGATCGGTGTCCTGCGGCAGCTGCGGTTCGCTGGGGGTTTCGTTGGTGTAGTGAAAGAGCCAGCCGCGGTCGGTGGCCAGCCAGCAGTCCTCGCTGGCTGGACATGCGATCGGGCCGGCGTTGCCGCGCCGCCCAACCGCCTGCGCTTCACCGAGCACGTCGCGTTCGGAGAGCTTGCCATCGGAGCTCACGCGCGCCACATGGGCCTGTCCGTCGCCGACGCGCAGCGTCACCCAGGCAGCCGCGGCCCCCGGTTCGGAGGCAATATTCTGGGGCGCTTCCCCAGGGCCGAAGGGGTCGTCCCCGCCGGGGTCTTCGCCGCCGAGGATCTGCCTCCAGGCGTATTCGTGGGTCGCCGGATCTTCGGCGTAGCGCAGCGCGAGCGGATGCGCGGCGCCGCCCCCGGAGCTCGCGGGTTCCGTTCCGTTGGGCGCGGCAATCGCCCACAGCTGTGTGGGGGCCGTGTTGTTCTGCGAGGGGGTGTAGTCGCTGCTGAGCGCGAAAGGTCCGAGCGTGGCCGGTTCCACGGGGCGGCCTTCCCCATCGATGCCGTAGTTGGGCAGGGGAGGGCAGAATTCGACCGTCGCGCAAGTGGGGTCGGGCATGAACAGATTGTGGAAGTGCACGCTCGAGCCGGGCGGGTCGAGCTGATGCAGCACCCAGGGGTTTGTGGTGCTTTCCGTGCCATAGGCATCTTCGCTCGCCAGCGCGACGCTCTCGAACAGGAGCCCAGGGCCGGCCAGCGCCATTGATGCCACCGCGTGGTCCTGCGGCGAGTAGAGGGCGCTCACGCTCTGCCCGTCCCAGTGCAGGTGAAACGCGCCGAAGTTGGGCGACTGGCCGAGTTCGCCGCCGAACCAGCAGTTGCTTGGGCTCAGACACGCCGCCGCATCCATCGCCATGTAGGAGAAGGGCTGGTTGAGCGGCATCGCGTAGGAGGCCACCACCTGTCCATTTTGGAAATGGCAGAGCGAGATGTTGCCGTATTCGGCGCCTGCCACGATCGCCTGTCCGGGGCGCTGATCGGAGATCGTCCAGAACTCATCAGGTCCCGCCCAGGCGATCCGTCCGTGCGCGCCGCCGCAGACCGTCGAGAGCTGGTGCCAGCTGCGCCCGTCGTAGGCGTACAGCCCGCAGGGAACCGCTGCGTTCGCGCTCGAGGCACACGAGCTGCCGGTGCCTCCCGTGATCAGCAGGCCCCTGTTGGGCGTCCAGAACTCGATGTCCCCAATCTGGCCCAGCGGCACGGGAAAGGATGCCGAGGTGACTCCGGCGGGTGGTGGTGGCGCGTCGGCCGGCGCGAACTGCCAGCTCGCGCCGCCTTCGGACGCCGCGGCGAGCGCCGGCAGAAATGCGCTAACGGCGAGCAGCGCCGTCAACACCGTGACGAATCGTCTCATCTGCGGATGCCCCTGTGCTTGGGCAATGGCAGGTTGTAGATCGCCGGACGGTGCGGGAAGCTCGCGCGCAATGTGAGGCGCAGGTGCGGATGGCCGGGCGCGGTGAACGTCACCGTGATCGTTGCGTACAGCCCGCGCTTGCCCGCAAGCAGCGAGCGATAGCGCGGGGCGGGGATCAAGTGCAGCTCGAACACGCCGGGGCTGCCGGCAGGCATTGCTGTGTGTGCGATCCGCACGCTGATCGGTGCGCGCGCCTTGCGCTTGCGCTTGTGCTTGGAGGCCCGGTGCCGCACGGCGCGCAACGGCTCAGCGGCGACCGCGCTCGCGCCGAGCGTTCCGGCGCCGGGCACGGACACGTAGACGAGCAGCGTTCCATCGGGTGAGGGGGCGGTGCTCGCGCTGATGCTCCATGGGTTTTCGGCCTGCGGTGCGGGCGGCAGCGGCGTGATGCTCTGCGCGCCGAATACGGTGGGCGAGTCGATCTCTTCGGTGGCATACACGTCGCTGCCTTGGTTGACCACCCCGTACACCAGGTTGGCCGCAGCCGATGCGAGTGCGAGGGTGTGTCCGTTGGCGCTGAGCGCCGCGGCGAAGACGCCTTCGTTGGCGGGCTGCCCGTCGTAGCCCTCGCTGACGAGTTGGAGCGTGCCGGCGGGCAGGTTGGCCTCGTATAGCTGCGTCGCGCCCGCCGCGCTCAGCGGGGGGGTGATCAGGGCCGGCGGCGCCAGCGGAAATGCGATGCGCTGGGTGGTGAAGGCCACGCGCGTGCCGTCGGGGGAGAGCGCGATGCTCGTTACCGGCGAAGCCAGCGCGGGGTTCGTGAAGTTCAGCGAAGCCCAATCGGTGAGGCGCACGATTGCCTGTGCGCGCGTGAGCCCGGGCGTCATTTTTGCCACGAAGGCGTTGGCGGGAGGAGGCCTTGTCTGGTTGAACAGCCCGAAGTCCGGATCCTGGCCGTAGTTGGGCTGGGTGGAGAGCAGCGCAACGGTCGTGCCAGCGGAGCTCAGCTGCGGAGTGACGGCCTCGAGCGTGTCGCCGAAGCCGTTGCCGGAGGCAAAGCCGGTGCCGACGGCGGCACGCGAGGTGTAGCTGCCGTACGCCGGCGCCGCACCGCTGTATTCCTGCGGGGAGATGCCCTGCGTATCCCAATCGAGGTCCAAGCCGCCGGGGCAGGCGGGGGGGCAGTCCGGCGCAGAGGGATCGTCGCCGCCGAGCACCCTGCGCGTGGGCGTCGCGGGCCCGTCGGCAATCCGCCGCCACAGCGGCTCGGCGTAGCCGTTGACGTGCCCTTCGGTGGGCAGCGGCTGGGCGATGGGAACCTGTTCGGCGACGTTTACGCCCATCCATGACACGGTGCTGCCATCGGCGCTGAGCGCGGCTGTGCTCGCAGAGATCGCGAGGTTGCTCGCTCCGTTGCCGCTGCCGCCGCTGCCCGTTGAAGTGGCGCCGGCCAGCGCGCCCGCGAGGGGAACCGGCTGGGGGGATCCTGCTCCCGCGAGCGAGGCGCGGGTGACGCTCACGAGCGTGGTGCTGCGAGTGTCGAGATCGCGAACAGCCACCTGATCGGGCGGTGTGGAGCAGGCGATCGCCGGAGTTCCGATGGCTGTACAGGCGCCCATGAGGTCGGAGGCGCTCAGCACCGTGAACGCCACCCTGTGACCGTCAGCGCTCAGCGCGACGCGCGCGGCGGAGGCCGAGCCGCACGGCAGGTTGCTGCCGGCAGCCGGAGGTACATAGTCGAGACTTGCCTGCGAGCCGTCGCGCGCGGAGGCGAGCGTGAAGGCTCCGGGGCTGTCGAGCGCTTCGTTCATATCGCGCACATACACGCTGCTGCACGCTTCACTGCCGCCGGTCTTGCCCGTCACCGGGTTTGCAGCGGTGGTGAAGCTCACATAACGCCCGTCGGCGCTGATCGCGGGGGCGCCCGTTAGTTCGCCCGCGGCGACCAGTTCGAGACTGCCGCTGGCGAGATCCTTGCGGTACACCCCCGCGAGCGAGGCGACTGAGCCGGTGAAGGCGACGTAGCGCCCATCAGCTGAGATCGCGGGGTCGTAGGCGTAGTCGGCCTGCAGCTGCAAAGCGGGGTCGCTGGAGACGAGCGTCGGGGCGGTGAACAGCGCTTGCGCCGGGGCACAGCAGAGGAGCGCCACGACAAGCAGCAGGGCGAGCAGCGCCACAAGCACTGCACGGAGGAGGGGCATCGAGCGGGGCGCCGCCACTGAGGGGAGTACTGGGTGAATCGCGAGCCCAGGCGTTGCGCTCGGCCGCGGTGAGCGAGCCTCGAGCGTCATCGGATTTGCACCCTCTGCTCGATGTCGAGAACGTGGCCGACCCTGTCGCGGCTGCGGATCGCGATCGTGTAGGTACCCGCGGCCGGGTAGACGTGGCGCACGGTCAGCCGGCGCGCCGCGCGCCGGCCATCGCCGAAGGAGATCGAGGTGAGCTTCGCGATGGCGCCCGATGCCCGGTCGAGGATCCGCACCACCACCCGTCTCCCCGGCAGGCGCCTGATGGTGGCTTCCGGCGGGCTCGCGTCGACCTCGAGGGTGGCCTGCGCGGTCATCGTCTGCTGGCCGAGGCTGTCGGTGGCGAGCACCTGCACGCGGTGCACGCCGTCGCCGAGCCCGCGCGGATCCAGGCGGGTGGAGAGCGCGGTGAGCGAGCGGGTGTGCACGCGGCCATCCACCAGCACCCGGTAGGTCGTGCTCCCAAAAGCCTCCGGCGGAGCTTCCCAGCTGACGGGGGCTGCACCGGCGCTCACCCAACCCACCGGTGTGGTCGCCAGGAACTGGCCGGGGGGCGCTTTGGCGACGGCGGCCATCACCTGCTGCTGCTCGGGTGGCCCTTGAGCGAAGGCGATCAGCGCGTCGCCGTTGCCCGAGCCGCCGAGTACAGGTGGGCCGGTTGGCCCGCTGATCGGCGCCGAGAGCAGCGCAGACTGCCAGGCGCCGTCGGCGAAGTCCTCGCGTGCCTCGATCGCCGGCAGAGCGGGGGCGGGCGCGACGCCATTCGTTGCCGGCCAGACAGTTACCCCGCCGCCGGCGGGGTTGATCGTGGTGAGCGCCTGCGCGGCCGCGGCGCCCCCGAGCGATGCGGGGGCGCGAGGGGGCTGGTAGTTGTTGCCGCCGAGCAGCTGTGCCGTGCCGTCGCCGCCATAGGCGAGACGGAATTCACCCACGCGGTCGATCGCGACGCTGGGGGCCCCGAGCGCGTTTGCGGCGCCCACCACGGTGGCGCCTTGGAGCTTCGCGCCGGATGGGACGACTTCGCCGGGCAGCGTGTTGATCAGTATTCGCGCGCTGCCGTAGGGCGAGCCGGAGCCGCCCGCCAGGCGGTAGGCGATCCTCGCTTCGCCGAGTTCGCTCACGGCGATCGCCGGGGAGTCGGCTTCGGCGGTGACGGGCTGCCCGTTTGCGCTGGTGGAGCTCACGTCGAGCACGGCCGTGGCGAGCCGGTTGCCGAAGATGCGCCGCGCGAGGATGCGCGCCACGCCGGAGGCGTCGGGCTCCTGCCAGGCCACGACGGCGTTGCCGGCGAGGCTCACGCCGATCGCCGGCGCGTTGCTCTGGCTGGGGTGACGCATCGTCAGCTGCGGGTGGTCGTTGAGGTTGCCCAGCGAGGTCCACGCGAGCCCCTGCCCGTTGTAGTGCGCCACGCGCACGTCGACCAGCTCATCGCCAGGGCGCAGTGGGACGATCGTGCTGCCCACGAGCGAGTTGGTGACCACCCGGTAGGCGACATATGCCTGCCCATTGGGCGCCATCGCCAGCGAGGGGTAGGCGGCGGTGCCGTCGCCGATGTCCTTGGGGTCGACCTGAATCGCGGGACCGAACTGCGAGGCGCCGGGATCGATCTCTGCTGACATCAGCTGATAGCGGGTCGCCTGGTTGACAACCGCCCACGGCTCGGCCCACACCACCAGCAGCCGGCCGCCATTGCCGGCTGCGATGGCCGGGAAGCTGGCGCCGAAGGGCTGTCCGCTGTCGACCTGCACGGGGCTCTGCCAGGCGCCGCCCGCGAAGCGCGCCACATACAGGTGGGGTTGTCCTTCGAGCAGCTTGCGGTACAGAATTCCGCCGCTGCCATCGGGTGCCATCGCGGCGCCGTCGACATCGAGGATCGTGGCGCTGGGGCCCTCGATCCTCACCGCGGGGCTCAACTGCGCGCGGGCGCTTCCCGTGGAGAGTGCACAGGCAAGGGCGAGCGCGAGCACTGCGCGGACATACAGAGGCGGCACACGGATGCGGCCATGCTAGGTGCGCCGCGCTGGGCCCAGCAACCGGTTCACGACAGTTTCACAGGAGCACAGAGGAAACCGCCAAGGGTCACCATTTCTTCACCCTCCGCCAACTCCATCTAGCGAGATTACAAGGCGTTCGGCGGTCCCTTTGGGCCGTCTCTCCTTGTTCTATGCCCATTCCTCCACGCATCGCCGGGACCTCGTGAACCGCGTCCTGCGTGTCCTGGCAGTCCTTCTCGCGCTGGCTGGCGTCGGCGCATGCGCGTCGGCGCTCGCCTCCGAAGGAATCGTCTCGATTTCCACCACGACTTCCACCACGACGACCATCACGACGACGACCACCGCGAGCACGACTGCCAGTACCTCCACGAGTCTCTATCCGATCCCCGCTCCGACGACTTCCACCAGCGAAACCTCAACCTCAACTTCACCTCCAGCTTCGCCGAAAGCTTCCTCTGAAAAGCAGGAAGAAGGGGTGTTGACGGTGTCTGGCCAGAGCGCACAACCCACCGCTGCCGGTCTGCGGCGCTCGCGGCACGCGCGCCGCCGACATCACTCCAAGCGTTCAAAGAGGGGCGCGCGCGGGAAGCCCGACACCGGCGGTGTGCCGGCCGGCGGGCCCTCGCCCTCGGAAGTGCCGGGCGACTCGCCTCTGGGGGCCACGGTGGGCCTCCCACCCGAACCGCTCGTTGCGGGCACGGGCACAGCTGGCAGCCTGCTTGCGGGCTCTCCCTTCCCCCCGGGCCAGGTTCCCGGCTTCTTCATCGAAACCTATCGCGTGCCACCGGTGCTGTTGCCGATCTATCAGTCCGCGGCGGCGCGCTACGGCGTGCCCTGGGAGGTGCTCGCGGCGATCAACGAAGTCGAGACCAACTATGGACAGGATCTCTCGGTGTCGAGCGCCGGCGCGGAGGGCTGGATGCAATTCCTGCCCCAGACGTGGGCTGAGTACGGCGTAGATGCCACGGGCAAGGGGGTGCGCGACCCTTACAACCCCGCCGATGCGATCTTCGCCGCCGCGCGCTACCTGCGTGCCGCGGGCGCCGCGCAGAACCTCACGGGCGCGATCTTCGCCTACAACCACTCCGGGGTGTACGTCGAATCGGTGATGCTGCGCGCGCGCCTGCTCGCGGGCATCCCCGCCGGTCTGCTGAAGTCGCTCGTGGCCTTCGCCGGGGGCCATCGGCCTGTCTATGCCGGGGGGCACCTGGCCGCTGCGCCGCGTGCCGCCGCGGCAGACAACGCGGGTGGCCTCAGCAAGGCGCAATGGCAGCAGCTGCTTGCTCGCCTCGCGCAACTTCCCCAACCGCGGATGCCGCTCACGCCGACGAGCGCCTCGCTGCCCGATCGTCCGGGTGGCGTGGATTTGCCGCCGCCCGCTCGCGTCCCCGCGCCGGCGCTCACGCTCACCGCGCAGAGCGTCACCACGCAGAGCGCGACGAGTGCAGGTGCGGTCTCTCAGGCAAGTCAGGTCTCGGGGGGGCTCAGCTTCCAGCCGCAGCTGGGCCTGCCCGCGGGCGCCATCAACATGGTTGGCGCTGCACCCCTGGAAGCGCCGGGCGCAGTATGGGCGACCGGAGTGCTCGGCTCGGTGCCCGCGAGCGTGGGCGCCCAGCAGCTCAGCAACACAACGGTGCTGCTGCGCCACGCTCAGGGGACGGGCTGGCAGATCGTGCCCGTCGCCGACGAACACGGCGGCGCGCTCTCCTTCAATGGCACGCCGAGCATCACGCCCGCGGGCGGCATCGTGCTGCTCTCCAGCGTGGCCGCTCAGCAGGAATCGGAAGTACAGACGCTCATCGTGCGCGACCCCGGCGGCGCCTTCGTCCGGGTGCCACCTCCTCCCAGCAGCGGCACCGAAGCGGTGCTCCTTGAAGGCGAGAGCCTCTACCAGGCTTCGGGATCTCAGCAGGCGCCGATCTTCACCGCGATCGAAGAACCGCCCCACAGTGGCGCCGGTGCTCACACGGGCGCTCTGGTGGTGCCCGCCGGCTCATCGACGGCCGCGGTGGTGCACTACGACGGCGCGAAGTGGACGCGCGAGCAGCTCTGCACCCGGTACACGGGTGGCAAGTGCACCGCCGCAAGCGGACTGAAGCCGCTCGCGATCGCGGCCGGCTCCGCACAGAATGCGTGGCTGCTGGCCAGCTCGGGGAGCGAACCGCTGATGCTCTTCAAGCGCACATCCGCCGGGGCTGGTCCGCCGGTGTGGGTGCAGAGCCAACCCGCGAGCTGGGTACCCGCGGGAGATCAAGTCTTCGCGCGGACCAGCGGACAGGCCCTCACCGTCACCAGCCAGGGGGTGTGGGTCGATGCCGCGTTCACGACTCCGGCGGCGCCCAACGAAACGGCCGACCTTTCGCTGCTGCTTGACGCAAACACGCCGAGCACTGTGCTGGGAACGTGGTGCTATCCGCAAAGCGCCTGCGGCCAGGGCTCGCTGGGCGCTCCGCTGCCGGCGAACTACCGCAGCTTCGCCTGGCCAGGCTCCACCGATCTGGGCACGCGCATCGTGAGCGGCCTGGAAGATGGTGCGCTGCTGCGCTTCCAGGGCTCGGGCGATTTTCGGTATCTCGTGGGCGGTGGCGGCAACTCCTCGGCGGACGCGGCCTTCGCGTCCCCGAGCGAAGGCTGGATCTCCGCCGCGGCGGCCGCGGGCGCCAACAGCGCGCAGGTGGAGCACGTGAGCACCGATCCCTCGCCATCGTCGTTGCAGGCTTGGCCGCTGCCCTTCCGCCGCCCGCTGCTGGCGATCGCCACACAGCCGGGGAGCACTCCGGGAGAAGCCGGAGCGCAAGCATTGGCGGCGGGCGATCAGGGCCAGATCGCGCGCTATCTACCGGGCGAGGGGTGGACGCGGGAATTCCTCTACAAGGCCACCGGAGCGGTGGCCACCCCGCGCCTGCGCGGCGTTGCATGGCCCGAGGCGGGTCGTGCCTACGTGGTGGGCGACGAAGGAGCGATGTGGGTGTGGCGCAGCGACACCGCACTGTGGGAGCCCGACCCGGCGGAGCCGCTGAACTTCCACGCCAACCTGACGGGCGTGGCTTTCTCGCCGCTGAATCCCGCGATTGGCTATGCGGTGGGCAAGCAGGGGGCCCTGCTGGCCTACGGAAAGACCTGGACGCAGCAGCAGCTCCCTGAAGGCCTCGCGCAGGCCAACTTCACCTCTGTGGCCTTCGCGGGTGGTGAGGCGCTGGCCACGTACCGCATGGTCGACGCGGCCGGTGGCGAGACCGGTGGGTTGATCGTCAACGAAGGCTCGGGTTGGCACGTGGACCAGAGTGCCCAGGCGCTGCTCGCGGGGCTCTCCGACCCGCACGCGAGCGTGCTCTCGAAAGTCGCCGGGCTGCCGGACGGCGGCGCGGTGGCCGCGGGCCCGGGGGTCGTGATCGAGCGCGACTCGGCGAGCGCGTCCTGGCGCTTCTCGAGCCAACCGCTCCCCGACGCGCAGAACATCGCTGCGCTCGCGGCGGTGCGCAACGGCGCGAGCGTGCAGGCGTTGGTGTCGATCGACCTCGACGGCATCTCCAACCCCAATGACACCACCAACTTCATCTTCGACATCGACAGTCCCCAGACCCCCGGCTTTGGTCAGCCGGGGCTGTTCATCGCCCCCGATCCGCTACCCGTGAGCGGTTATCTGCTGCGCGAGAGCGCGCAGGGCTGGGAAGACCTCGAGGGTCAGGCATACCCCAATCAGCCCTCGATCAACAACACCGACCTGCCCAACTGGCCCGACGCGGTGCTCGCGCTCGATGTGGCGCCCGACGGCGCTCGCGGCTGGGCCGTGGGCGGACAGACGGGGGGGATCGTCGAGCAGTCGACCTTCACGGGCGCTCAGTTCACGAGCCAGAGTGCGGCTGCCCTGCGCCTTGGCTCGGACATATCCCCGCCACAGAGCAGCGGCGCGCCGATCGCGCTGCCGAGCGGCGAGGCGACCTTTGCGGTCGGCGGCAACGCCCAGTGCGCCGGGCCCTGCGCGGACTTCGCCAACGAGGGCACCGGGCCCGACGCGTGGCTGTCCTCGGCGCTCGCACGCGCCGCGCAGATCTCGGGCCTGCGCGCCTTCCTTTACACGGGTGCACGCGTAGCCGGCGGTGCAGCGCAGGCGCTTGGTGCCACGCCCGGGGCCTTCGCTCGCGAGCTGGATGCCTACAGGGGGGATCTGGAAGCGGGGGGCGCCCTGCCGGTGTATGTCGCGCCATCGCCCTCCGATGTCGATGCCGGTGGGGGTCTCGCGAGCTTCGACGCCGCCCTCGGAGGCCATGCTCCCGCGGGCACTGCGCCCGCTGGTACGCCGGTCCCCCCGGCGGGCAGCGGCGCATATGCCTTCGACTCCGCGGGCAGCGAGGGAACCGTGCGCGTAGTGGTGCTCGACCTCTCGGCCTCGGGGCTCGAGCCCAGCGAGCTGGGATGGCTGGCCGAACAGCTCCAGCAGGCCAGAGAAGTCGCTCACACGCCGGCGATCGTGATGGGCAGCGCGGATCTCGTCGAAGCGAACGCCTCCAACTACGACGCCCGCGACGCCGCGGCTCTCGCTCAGACGATGCTCAATGGGGGCGCCTCGGCGTACCTCTTCGACAGCATCGGCGAAAACCGCTTCGAGCGGATCGGTGCGGGGGCCAACTCGATCCCCGCGCTCGGCAGCGGCTCGCTCGGCTATGTGCCGCCGGCCGCGCTGCCCGAAGAATTCCTCGGCGCGAGCGGATTTCTGCTTGCGAGCGTGAATGTCGCCGCGCGCAATCCCACCACCAACCGCGCTCCGGTGAGCGCGACGCTCGAGCCGAACATCTCCCAGCTCGCCCTCGACGCGAGCGATGGCACGCTGTTGCGACGCAGCCAGGTGGCGCTCTTCCGGGGGCTCGCGCGCCGGCCCGGCGGCGGGCTGGAGCTCGCGGGCGGAACGGGCCTGCACGGCACGATCGCACCCGATCCCTACGTGCCGATCCCCGAGACGTGCATCGGCTCGGCGTGCGCGCAGTTCATCGCCCCCCAGTACACCTTCACCTCCTCGCGCCCGGATATCGGCAACTTCGTGGCGCAGGAACCGAGCAACCCCAACCCGCGGGCGGCGGCGCTGGGTCACGATGGCAAGCCGATCGCGGATCCACACTCGGGGCTGTTCTGTGCCTTCAATTCCGGTACCACCACGGTGACGATCGCCACTGGTGGACTGACCTACTCCGAGCAGATCACAGTGCAGGCCGGCAGCGTGCAGCAGCCCTGCGGCACGGTGCCGCTCGTGAATCCCCCTAGCGCGGGCGTCTCCGCGGTGGCGCCCGTCGCGGCGCTGCCCCCGGCGTCCTCGCCGCCCACCTCGCCCACGCCGCTCGTGCTCGCGCCGCCGGCGCCCCCCGCGGCCCCCGTTCCTGTCAAGCCGGCGCCCCGCCCCCCGCCAAAGCCTCCCGCCCCTCCTGCGCCGTTCTTCTTCAGGCCGCTGCTCGCCGCGCCGCTGTTTGCGGTGGTGCTGCCGCCGCCCCCCGTGCTGGCGCGTCCGATTCCGCCATCGGGCGCCGCGACCGTCTCAGTGCCGGCCGTCGCTCCCAAGGAAGAGCAGGAAGACGAGGAGGCGGTGGAGAACGCGCGCGCCAATATGTCCCTCTATCTGCCGGAAGACACGCATATGCCACCCGGGTCGTTGCTCGCCCTACTCGTGCTCGCCGCGGGCGCCGGCACCGTGATCCGCCGCATGCGCCGGGGCCGCGACGGGCAGGGAATACCCGCTTACGCGAGGGCTCGCTCGGTTCGCGCTCGCAGTTGGTGAGAAACGCGCACCGATCACCGCGGCCCACACCGATCGCCGTCCGCACCGATCACAACGCGGTCACATGTGGCTTGTGGGCGGCGCTTACGCTCGCAGTGCGTGCCGATTCGATTTGACAGGTTTGGGGGCCTCCGCGCGAGCGTGAAGAATTCCCGTCGCGCAGGTTGCTCATACGCGCTGCTGGCGGGTGTGGGCGCGCTGGCCCTTGCCGGTTGTGGGGGCGGTTCGCATGGGTCGGTGAGTACCTCCGCCGACGCCACCGGCGCCCCCGCGGGCGGCGCCGGCACTGGCGCCGCGGGCGCTCCCACTACGGGCAGCACCACCTCCGGCTCGACCTCGACCACTGCCACCACCGGGACCGCCGGCGCGCAGGGGGCCGGTGCGGCCGGTGGCCAGGCGCATGGTTCGGGTACGGGTGGCGGGGGCGCGGGAAACGCTGCGGGGAGCGGTCGGACGACGCCCGCACAAAGCGCCCCCAGCACCGGCAGGCACGCTCACGCTCGGACTAAAGCGACGGCTCGCACCGTTCCTGTAGGCAGTCTCCGGTGCGGGCTCCGCAACGGGCAGCGCCGGCGCCGGCGCGCAGGCTCCCGCTACGGAAGGGGGGGTGCCCTACGAGGTGAGCACGATCTCGATGGAACCCACCTACAAGGCCGAAACAACGGTGCACTACGACCCCACGCGCACCCAGCCGCAGATCGGCGATGTGATCGTCTTCTACCTGCCCGTCGGCGGGGAAGGCGGATCGTGCGCGGAGGTTCCGGTTGGGGGAGCCCCCTGCCAGGATCCCGTGCCGGGGTTGACGAAGAAGATCGCGATGAAGCGCGTCGTTGGGCTCCCCGGCGACACGATCGCGGTTCGCGAAGGTCACGTGATCCGCAACGGCCAGTCCGAGCCCGAACCGCCGACACTTCCCTGCGGCCCCGACGAACAGACGGCGTGCGAATATCCCAAGGCGATCACAGTGCCCGCCGGGCACTACTACGTGATGGCGGACAACCGCGCGGCCGCCAAGGAGGACAGCCGCGTTTATGGCGCGGTGCCCCAGGAAGCGGTTCTCGGCACCGTGGAAGGGGGTTGAAACCGTGTCTTTTGCGTCAATCCTCAGACGGCTCGAGGTGGTGGGCCTAGTTGTCGCCGCGGCGCTGATGGTTGGCGCGGTGGTGGGCGCCGCTCTCGCGTCGGCGGACTCGACCTCCGAATATGGTGAAGTAACCCGCTTTGGCGGGTTTGACGGCAGCGCCTTCAACGGCGAACGCTACGGAGGTCCGCTTACGCCCGGCAAGTTCCTGGATCCGACCGGGTTTGCGGTGGATCCTCAGGACAACACTGTGTATGTGGTCGATCGCACCTCCTCTTACGCCGAAAATCCGACCTCGTGGCGCATCCAGCAGTTCAGCCCCGAAGGGGTGGTCCTGGGGACTACTACGTTCACACTGCCCAACAGTAATTTCGGGGCATACGCGATAATGGGTCTCGCGGTCGATCACAGTGCGGGGCGGTTATATGCCTTGGTCGTCGGCTCGCCACCGAGCTCCACTCCGAACAAGCTGGTGCCGGTCGCGCGGGAGCTCCTGGCGTGGTCCACAACGGCTGACAGCTCCGCCGAGCTGATCGGCGCTCCAGGTCTCGCGAGCGATCCGATGCACACCACTGGGGGTCTGGTGAGCACTGCGGCGCAGCTGCTCTCAGCGCCCAGGCCCCTGTTCGCGCCACAGGGGATCGCGATCGACAGGCTGGAAGCGCCCGGCGTCGACAACCCTGTGGTGATCGAGGCCAGCGACCTGCTGCCGGGTGGGGCTGGGAATCCAATTCGTGGCAACACTGTCGTCCAGCAGGTGGCGACCCAGCCCCAGGGCGGGAAAGGCATCGGCGATCTGCTCTCGAGCTGGTCGGGAACGACGGTCGCCGAAACGCTCGGCGCAAGCTGGGGCCCGCTGGGCATCTCGACGAACCCTGACGGCACACTCACCGTGCTGCTGGATGCCAGCAACCTGTCCGCGACAGACGTATACGTCGTCAAGTTGAAAGCCGATCTGAGCGAACCGCATGTTTTGAACAGCGATGCCGTGGAGCCGCCCATCTATGCCCTCGATCAGGCGGCGATGTGGATCGACGAATCGCCGTTCGTCACCGTTGCGGGGGTGGGGGTTTCAAATACCGCTGGGGCTGGACCGGAGGTCGCTCAGCTGTCGACGAAGACGGCTAACGACGCAAATGGCCTCTATGCGGCCGATTTCTTCTCGACGCGCCCGATCGACCAGCAGTTCAGCCCTGAAGCCGGGGGTCCCGAATACTGGCTCTTGGAAACACCCGGCACGCATGAATCGAACATCGGCGTTCGGCTGCTCAGGCCGGCTGCCGATGAAGCGATCTCAGACCCCATCGGAGCTACGATCGTCAATACGCTTGGTGACATATCCGCTCACGCGCCGTGCCACGTCGGCGCCCCCGAGGCGGTGTTGGCGGCCGGTGCGGATGGGACGTTGTGGGTGCTGGATCGCGGTCCGCAGTCGATCAAGCCCGGCGCAAACGGGGCTGGACGCCAGATCATCGAGCTTGCGCCCGGAGCAGGGAGGCCGTGTCGTCAGCCGTCGGGAACGTTCACGATGACACCGGCGGGTGGAGTCGAACAGTCCGGTGAAGAGACTTTGACGGTTCCGGCGGGCACGGAAGTGACTTTTGAAGCAGGCTCGCTCATACGAGAAGGCGTCAAGCCGTTTCGGACTTTTGCCAAGCCATTTGCATATGAATGGGATCTCGATGGCAACGGCGCGAATGGTCCGCGTCACGACGGCTTCGAGACGGTTCGCCAGATGCAGCCACCGGAATACTATTGGCCATCCTCGAGTGTGACCTACACCTACGTGCAACCCGGCAGATATACCGTTCGTGCCCGACTGCACAGCGACTATGGCGCTTACACCACCCCGCCTGCGACGATCATCGTTACGAGCGCGATTCATCCTGAAGCCAAGTTCACTGCGACCGTGACGCCCGGCAGCCAGCAGGTCACTTTCAATGCCGCGAGCTCCAGCGCCGGCGTCGGCTCGATTGCCAATTATCACTGGAGCTGGGGAGATGGCAGCGGCGAAGACGAAGGATCGGGGGCGCCGATCGTCACACACACCTACCTGCAGCCCGGCGTCTATGACGTCACATTGACGGTCATCAACACCTCCTATCAGAAGGCGACCTCGGCGCGGCAGGCTGTCACGGTTGTGCCCGTAGGCCGTCCGGCAGTGGCGGAAGTCGTGGATGTCGCCGGCCCGCTCTACGGTATTCCGCCGGCGCTCTACCCGATCCCCTCCTCACCCTCAGGCAAGACTGTGGCTCACCTCTCTGCACGCGCGCACTTTGCCGGTAGTGCCTTGAGTGTGATGCTCTTCTGTCCAGCGACCGCGGGGTCGTGCGCTGGAACGGTGCGTATCGAAACAGCCTCCGCTTTTGCGGCGGCCAGCGGCCGTGGGAGAAGAGCCAGGCGCCGTCTGCTGCTTGGACACGCCTCGTTTACGGTGCGGGGGGGTGGCCATAGGGTCGTCTCGGTTCGTCTTTCGGCGAAGGGGATCGCGCTTCTGAGGAAGCTCAGGCGCCTGCCGGTGCTGATTGCCGTGTCGGCGCACGGTTCGCCTGGTGACCTGGGGATCACGAGGTTATGGCTCACGTTGAGGGCGACTTCGCCCGCACGCCACCGACGCTCTTGAGCGTCGTGTGCAAGTCGATCTGACTCCCACTCTGACTCCTGGTCTCGGTCGAAGATGTTGCGGATGGTAACAGTGGTTATCGTCTGGTGACAAAGTGGGACATGGGATGGAATCAATGTGTGACTTACCCTTGTCGCTGTGATTTCCACGGACTACGGTGAGCGAGCACAGTCCACTATCTCCCTTTGGGAGTGAAGGAGGTTCGGTTCGTATGAACCGTCATCACAAGCGTCGACGCCTCGCCACATTGGCGGCATGCGTCGGCAGCACCGCTGCGCTCGCGGCGCTCGGCTCAGCCGGACCCGCCGCTGCGTCGGTGGTCTGCAAGTCCGGCGGCTTCGCGTCGGGTTCGTCGTTCCAGGGCACGGCCATGCAGAACGTGTGGCTGCAGGGCTCCGGCTGGGGGGCGCACAGCTCCTGCACGGTCGCGCCGACCTCGTCGACGATGACCTACAGCAAGACGTCCAGCGGCCAAGGCCTGGAAGAGTTCGGCAATGGCACGGGCACGTTCGATGCCACACAGGATTCGGTTGCCTTCGGCTCGGGCAGCGAATGGAAGGATGCCGCGGGCCAGGTACTCGACTGGTACGTGGGCACCGACGATGCTCCGACTCCCATTGAATTGGGCGAGGCACGCGTGGCGTCGGGCGCCAAGAACCCGGCCGAGATCACGATCCCGGTGGCACAGGCGCCGGTGTCGATCCTGCTCAGCCTGCCACTGAAGTGCAAGATCGAAACGGGCAGCGCCGTGGACCTCAACAACACCACGATCCCCCAGATCTGGGAGGGCACCAACCCCCCCAGCGGCAGCGACCCGGGCGGCATTCACGCCCAGGGCGGATACGCGATCGCCACGTGGGGCTCGCTGCTCACGCAGCTCGGCTACAGCAAGATCACCTCGGGAACGCCTGAATCCGGTCAGTTCCTCGACGAAGGTGGCGCGACCGGTTGTGAACAGGCGATCAAGCCGCAGGTTCGCCAGCAGGCTTCCGGCACGTCATTTGCGTTCAAGAGCTACCTGTCGCAGATCGACAGGCCGGTGTGGCAGGGTTACGCCAACGACAGCGTGACGTGGCCGAGCAGCGCGGTGGTTCAGTCTGACCCGAAGACACCTCCGGCCACCGGCGAACAGAACAACGACTCGGGCGGACACCTGTCGCAGGACACCGCCGACACCCCCGGCTCGATCGGCTACGCCAACACGGCGGACGCTGCTTCGGCCGGTAACGGCGGCTTCACCAACGCAGCGGTATCGAGCACGTTCGGTGTCGGTGGGAGCACATCGGCCCACCAGATCCTCTACGCCGAGGTCCAGAACAACGGTCTCAGCACAAGTGGAGCGACGTATGAGGATTCGCTGCTGCCCGAAAGCAGCATCGCGAACTGCGAGAGCACGAAGCTGCTCCCGTCAGATCAGGGATTCCCCTACTCCTACACCGACTCGTGGTTCGGCCTGCTGGTCTCGAACCCGAACATCGCGACGGTGGCGGGGCCGACGGACTACCCGATCTGCGCGATCACGTATGACCTCGTCTGGCACCACTACTCGAACACGAACCTGTACGGCAAGACTGAATTGGCGCACGAAATCGCCAACACCGTGCACGACCTGTTCGAATACATCACAGGGCAGGGTCAGATCGACATCCAGAGCCACGACTACACGCGGTTCCCGACCGGCTTCGCGGCGCACGTCCACCAGGCCGTGACCCCGGGCATCGCCTTCTGATCCGCTGACGCGGAACTGAAAGCTGCCGGCGGCCCGTCGCGCTTCATGCGCGGCGGGTCGCGGTCGTTAGCAGCGGTGATGGTCTTGATGTGAGAGCAATGAGTCAACGACGTGTCGCTGGCCCTATGCTGCCTTCGGCGATGAGTGAAACGAGCGCGAAGCCACCGAAGCCACGCGAGCGCGGTGTCAGAACCCCACCGCCCCCACCAACCTGCCCCGAGGGCTGGCGCACGGGACCGCCGGATTTCGTGGGGGTGGGCGCGCAACGGTGCGGGACGACGCGCTGGTTCGATCTGATCGCGGCGCACCCGCAGGTGCAGAAGCCACCCGGATTGCGAAAGGAGCTGCACTACTTCGATCGTTACCACGAGGGGGGGTTCACCGCTGCCGGCGCCGAGGGTTACGGCGAGTATTTCCCCCGCCCGCAGGGAGCGCTAACCGGCGAGTGGACGCCGCTGTACTTGACCGCGGTGTGGGTGCCGGCGATGCTCGCGGCGGCGGCCCCCGATGCGCGTCTATTGGTGGTGCTGCGCGATCCGGTGGAGCGTTACCGCTCGGCAATGCAGCACCACCGTCGCGCGGCGGAAGCAGATGGAAGGCCGCTCGACTCGCTGGCGCCGCACGACGCGTTCCTGCGTGGGCTATACGGAGCGCAGCTGAGGCGCCTGCTGGTCCACTTCGAGCGCTCGCGGGTGCTGGTGTTGCAGTACGAGCGGTGTGTGAGCGATCCGCAGGTCGAGTTGATGCGAACGTGGGAGTTCCTCGGCCTGGGCGACCCGGGATGCGACCTCGACGTGGAAGCCCACCCCAACCGCCAGCCCGAGAAGCCTGCACTGCACGCCTACGCCCGCCGCGCGCTGGTGGACGCTTACAGCGAGGACGTAACAGAGCTGGTTGCGCGATTTCCCGAGATCGACGTGGGGCTGTGGCCCAACTTCGCGCAGCTGGCGAAACCGGCTGTCTCCTGATTGCGCGTGCAGGGCGGCGCCTCGTGGGGCGTCGTTCGAGCGTGCCATCTCAACGCGACCGTACTCTCGGCGTCAGTGAATGACCATGCACCAAGCCGACGCCCGGGAAGTGGGCTGCCGAAACAGGCAAGCGACTACTCGAGCGAAGCCACTCCAGGCAAGTTGACAACCTCCAACAAGCTGCTAATCTGATGGCGAAAGGAGATCGACATCCGCACAAAGACATCTGGAAGGCCATCAAGATGGCGCAGGGCATGGGCTGGGCCACAACGAGGGCCACAGGAAAGGGTCACCGTTGGGGCACCGTGTCGTGTGGGCGAGGCTGCGAGGTTGCGATTTGGAGCACGCCGCGACGGCCAGGGGCGATCGCCAAGCGAATTCGCGAGGCGGTGGATCGGTGCCCACACGATCTCGACGCATCGAGCGACTGATAAACGGAGGAATAGGTGAACACGAGCACGAAGCCGGCCGCCCCGGCCATCTACAGCTTCATCCTGTTTTTCAGCGGTGCTGATGTGCTGGATGACGAGCGACTGGATGCGCTGTATGAGGCAGGTTGCGACGACGCTCTCTTTGGGGAGCGGGATGGCGCTCAGTACGGGGCGTTCGATCGCGAGGCTGGCAGCTTCAGCGAGGCGCTGGCGAGCGCCATCCGCGACGCGATGTCCGCAGTGGCGGGTCTGCGGGTCGTGCGGATCGAGCCCGATGAGCTTGTCACGATGGCTGCCATCGCCAAGCGCAGCGGTCTTTCGCGCGAGTACGTGCGTTTGCTCTCCAATCGACAGCGAGGCCCCGGCGGCTTTCCGCCGCCGATCGCATACCCTGACAGCAGGACTCGCTTATGGCATTGGCCGGATGTCGCCCGTTGGCTCATGGAGTTCGGCAACGCGAAGGTGGAGATCGATGCAGAGGCCGCCGATCTCGTCGCAGCGATGAACGCCGCCTTCGATCTGCGCGAGCACGCCCGACACCTTCGGAGCAAACGCGATCGCGCGCTGGTCGCGAAGGCGCTGGGGAGCCCAGCCTTTTCGCGGCATACAAGCGCCCTATGAGTCGTTCGAGCGTGCCATCTCAACACGAACGTACCCTCGGTGTGTGAGTGGCAAGAAGACGACAGATCCAGATGGTCGCCAGGTGGTCCTCGATGAGCGCACGAGGGGCCATCTGTCGAGGCGCCGGCCGCAGATGCTGGGCCATGTGCAGGCGATTCTCGATGCCGTCGAGCGGCCCGACATCCGCGAAGTCGACGCGGCGCCAGGTCGCGAGAGGTTCTACCGCCGCGATCTCGATCCTCGCCGCTGGCTGAGGGTTGTCGTAGACTTCAACGAGTCCCCGGGCTTCGTGGTGACCGCCTTTGTCCAAGATCACGAGCCGGAGGGCGCATCGTGACACTCACCATCGCTGGGACCAACTTCGATCAGCACGAGTACGACGAGCGCGGCGACGTGCTCTATCTCAGCGTGGGGCCGCCGCGCGAGCCATATCGGACGATCGCGACGCCTGAGGGTCATGCGGTGGACTACGACGAGTCCGGCGCGGTGATCGGCATGGTGTTGGTGAACGTCCGATTCCTCCTGGATCGCGATGGTGCGGTCACCGTTACGATCCCGCCAGATCGGGTGATCGCGGCGCAGATCGAGCCGGCACTGATCGCGGCATAGGGGGACGTTTACAGCGCTGCCGCTGTGGAATGTGCGCTGGCGAGCTGGTGTTGGGCTTCCCCGAAGCGCGCACGGTAGGCCCGCTCGAACAGCACGTACTCCGAGAGCGCGGCGCGGACCGCGGAATAGCGCTGGGCGGTGGCGAGCGCGCCCGCCTGCAAGCGCTCCAGCAGCGCGCGGTCTGCGATCAGCTCGCCGAACGCGTGGAGGGCGCCATCCGGGCTGAGGGTGTCGACGGCGAGCGCGTTTTGGCGCTGCTCGACGAACTCCCAGACGCCGCCGACGGAGGGCACGATGGCCGTGGCGCCGCAGGCCATCGCCTCCAGGGCTGTGCGCCCGAAGGCTTGATAGATGGACATGTCGAGAAACACATCGGATTCCCGCAGCAGCTCGGCGACCTCGGCTCTGCCGAGCAGGCCGAGGTGGCGTTCGTGGATCGCGTATGCCGTGGGATGGAGCTCCTTGAGCTCGTCGGGGTAGCAGCCGAAGGTGCTGATGTGCACCTCGCGGGGGTGCTGGGCGAGCAGCGCTTGCAGCGTGGCGATCGTGGCGAGCGGCTGGCGGCGGGCGGTGCGGGGGCGGACCATCGCGACGACGCGCAGCGGTCCCTCCCCGCGGCGGTGGGGCCCGGGCACGAACACCTCGCGGTCGATGCTCGGCTCGACCTTCGCGACGAAGAGGCCGTGACGCTCGGCGACGACGTTGCAGAGCCAGTGCGATTTGGCGAACAGGAGCATGTTGGGCAGCGCGGTGTAGGAGGCGACGGCCTCCTGGGCGATGTAGGAGGCGGTGAAGAAGGGCTCGTAGTCCTGGACGTAGTAGGCGGCGAGGAAGTCCGAGCGCCGCTTGCGGATCGACTGCAGCAGCGCGACGGACTTGTGGTGAGTGGCAGAGATGACGTGGGCGTCGGCGGTTCTCTCACCCAGCTCGTCCTCGTCGGCGAAGGCTTCGAAGACCTCGCTGGCATCCTCGTAGACGGCCGCGGCACGCTCCATGTCCCAGCGCGGGAGCATGATGCGCGCGGGGACGCCGAGGCTGCGCAGCGCGCGCGTCTCCTGATAGAGCGAGTGCGAGCCGCCCGAGCCTCCGTGGGCGAGGCCGGGGAGCAGGAAAACGACGCTCAGGGGCATTGATTGGGACCCGCCCACCCCGCCCACCCCGCCCATCTCGCCCACCCCGCTCGTCCTGCCGAGCAGCGAGGCGACGGCGCGCGGGTTTGCGAGACGCTCGCCGAGAGCCGCGCGCATAGGCTCGAGGCTCCGGTCGTCCTCCATCTCCGCGACGAGCGCCTGCATCCGCTCGCGGCCGTGCTTGTCGAGGAACGCCTCGTAGTTGGCCTGCGCGAGCTGCGCGCGCCCCTGCGCGCCGTAGGAGGCGGACTTGGCGTGGTGCACGTATGAGTCCTCGGCGACAGCAAGCGCGAAGCCGGCGTCGCGGACGCGCTGGGAGTAGTCGTTCTCCTCGCAGTAGCCCGCCGCGAAGCGCTCCTCGTCGAGCAGCCCCACGCGCTCGAGCACATGACGCTTGATGGCGTAACAGAAGCCGTTGAGAAAAGGGAAGGGGACCCCCTCCGGGGGTCCCAGCGGGGTTGCGTGTGGTGAGACAGCGGCCAGCGCTGCGGCCATGCCGTCGACCGTGAGCCAGGCGGGGAGGGGGTTGGTGGCCCACGCGCCGTGTTCCCGGACCGCGGGCACGGACTGGTGTGAGGCGGCGTTGGAGAGCGGCCCGAGCACGCCGATCTCGGGGTGAGCCTCGCCGGCGGCGAGGATCGCGCTGAGCCAGCCGGGGGAGAGGAGGGTGTCGCTGTTGAGCAGCACGACGTAGTCGGCGGTGGATGTCTGCAGGCCGCGGTTGGCGGCGAGCGTGTAGCCGTGGGGAGCCTCGGCGCGGCGGATCAGCGCGATCGCGGGGTTGCGGTCGGCGAGGGCGCTCAGGAAGTTCGCGGTGGAGGCTGCGCTGCCGTCGTCGACGAGGATCAGCCGCAGGCGCCGCTCGGTTTTGGCGAGCAGCGACCACAGACACTCGCGCACCGCGGCGAGGGCGTCGTGGACGCATACGACGATGTCGACGCTGGGGAGGCCGGGCTCCTGCTCCTCCCCGGCCTCGCAGAGGATCCCCCGTACGTCGAGGGGCGTGGGGAGAGAGAGCGGATCGCACTCGTCCTTGCAGGGGAGCGCCCCGTCGAGTAGCGGCATGTACTGGTCGAGCAGGGTGCTCCATGCCTCCCGCTCGACGCGTGGGTCGGGCTCCTGCGTCCCGTTGGCGCTCGGGTTCGGTGCTGCGTGCTTATCTCTCTCGCCTGCGGTCTCTGTATTCGTCGACCGTTGCAGCTCGCCCTCGAGCACGTGCACCTGCTCCTGCAGCGCGGCCTTGCCTTCGAGCTCGCCCTCCAGCTCGCTTACGCGCTCGCTGAGCTCCCGCACCTGCCGGTGCAGAGCGACGGTCTCACGCGGGTCGGGCGCGCGCATCACCTGCTTGAGCTGGGTCTCGGCGAGGCGCCGCTGGATGTTGGCGCGCTTGAGTTCGGCGTCGATGCGCGCCTGCTCGATCGCCTCGCAGTGGGCGCGCAGGAACGCGGGGCTGTCGATCGAGGCGAGCAGCTCGCGCAGCGCCGGATGCGCCTGCAGCGTGGCGGCGCTCGCGAGAATCGCCATTCCGCTGAGTCCGGGTATCGACCATGTGTGCCAGGCGGTGGGGGACTCCGCGACGAAGTCCTCGACGGCGGTGAGGACGCCGTTGGCGGGTGTGCCTTCCAGCTGGGCGTTCTCGAGATGCGCGTTCAGTCCCGCTCCCAGCTCGATCCTGCCCGGCTTCATGCCCTTGCGCGCGTGCGGCTGGCGATGCGCCTCGGGAATCGCCTCGGGGTCGTAGTAGAGGTCTCGTCTGCCATAGGGCCAGCCGATGTCGTGCAGCAGGATCACGGGCGACTCGCGAGCGTCCTCGCGCGCTCGATGCTCGAGTGCGCGCAGCTCGTTGATCACCGTGTACCAGTTGTGGTCGCCGTCGATCAGCGCGAGATCGACGGCGCCGATGTCGGCGAGCACTTCGAGGCTCTTGTTGGGGTGAAAGTGAAGCTGGTCGCTGTACTCCGCCGCCAAGCGCTCGACGTTGAGCGCGGGATCTGGGTCGATTGCGTGCAGCGTCGCCCCATTGGATTGGGTCCACCTGAGCAACGGCCCGGTGACGGTGCCCACCTCGACCCCGACCTCGACGATCGTGCGGGGGCTGAGCGCATCGAGCAGCGGGTAGATGAGCAGCTTGAGGAACCAGTGCATGATGGCCGTCGATCCCCGGGGCGTCGCAGCCTCGAGGCTGTTGCCGAGGAGGCCCTGGGCCTCGGCAGTCTAGGGCCGGGACCTGCTCGCGAATGTCCCATTGAGGCCTGTTTCACCGCTTCTTCACAGAGGTGCTGGCTGCTGCGGTGATTGTGCTGAGGCCATGCCGGATCTCTTGGAGCGGGTGGAGCAGCTGGATGAGCCGACGCAGGAGTCGGTCGCCGCTCTGCTGCACGGATGGTTCGCCGAAGTTCCGCCGGCCCCGGAAGTCCCGGCGCCGTTCGAGCGGCCGCTGCCCGATGGGCATGGGGCGCCGCTGCCGAGCGTCGCCTACCTGCTCCCGGGCCTGCCCCCGGAGGGGTCGGGTGGGTCGCACTCGCTCGTCCAGGAGGCGCGCGGGCTGCGCGAGCTGGGGGCGCGGAGCAGGGTTTGCGTGCCGGAGGATTCGCTGGAGACGGCGGCGGCGGTGTATGGCAACGAGGATGGCCTGTTTGCGACGTATCCCGGCGACTCTCCCGCCGATCGGGCGGTGCTCGACGCGGTGGGGCAGGCCGATGTGGTGGTCGCCACCGAGTACCCCTCGGTGGATCTGCTCTCGCGTCTTGCGCGTGAGCGCCCCGCGACGTTGTGTGCGTATTACGTGCAGGACTACGAGCCGCTGTTCGCGGCGCCGGGGTCCTCGCGCGCGGATCGCGCGCTGCTCTCCTATCGCGCGGTCCCAAATTTGCTGCTGTTCGCCAAGACGAAGTGGCTCTGCCATTTGGTGGATGCGCTGCACGGGGTGCGGGTCGCCAAGGTGGCCCCCAGCCTCGACCGCCGGCTGTTTCATCCGGGGGGACGGCGTGAGTCGCCGGGTGCGGTGCATGTCGCGGCGATGATTCGCCCGCGAACCCCGCGACGGCGCCCCGCCGCGACACTGCGGGCGCTGGTCGCGATGCGCGAGGCGCTGGGTGGCGAGGTGAGCATCTCGACGTTTGGCTGTGAGCACGAGTCGTTCACCCGGCTCTTGGAGGGTCTTGCGGATACTCCTCCCGATGATGGGCTCGAATGCCATGTGGGAGATTGCCTCGAGGTCTTCGCCGGGCGCCACCTCGGTCTGCTCAGCCGGCTCGAGGTGGGCGAGTTGATGCGCCGTTGCGATGTGTTCATCGACGCCTCGGCCTACCAGGCGTTTGGACGCACCGGGTTGGAGGCGATGGCCTGCGGCGCGGTACCGCTGCTCCCCGATTTGGGTGGGGTTCACGAGTATGCGCATGAGCGCAACGCGGTGATCCTCGACAGCGGCGAGCCGCGTGAGATCGCCGCCGCGGCGGTGGCACTCGCGCGCGATCCGGGGCGTCTGCGCCGTTTGCGCGAGGCGGGCATCCGCGACGCGCGGCGCTTTTCGATCGAGCGCGCCGCGCGCAGTCAGCTGGATCTGTTCACCGCCGAAAGCGCGGCGTCGTGAACGCGAGCCCATTCGTGGAGCGCCTGCGCGAACACGCGTCGCGCGTTGGGGCTCTGGCGCCCGCCGACTCCCAGCCGCCCTCACAGGCGGAGCTTTCGCGGGGGGAGCCCGCCACACTGGGCGCGCAGCCGGCGCCACTGACTGTCAACCCCAGTCAGCTCGCCTTCTGGCAGAGCCCGGTGGCGCGCGCGATCATCAACCGTCGCATCACCGGCGACCCCGAGCTGGGAGCGGAGACCTACTACGCCCGCCGCCACGGTCCCGCGATCGTTGCGCCCCATGTGCTCTCGCTGCGCGCGAGCGATGCCAAGCTCGAGCTGGCGCTCGTGGAGGCCGGATCGTGCGAGCGCCTCACGGGGCTCGACGAGGATCGGGGCCGTGTGGACTTCGCCTCGGGACGCGTGCCGGAGCCGTTGCGCGAGCGCGTGCGCTTCCAGCTCGGCGCGCTGGAGCAGTGGCAGGCGCCCGAGCCGCTGGGCGCGGTTGTGTGCCGCAGCTTCCTGCACCGTCGCGAGGATCTCGAGGGCGTGCTCGATCGCATCGCCGCGCTGCTCGTCCCGGGGGGGCTGCTGTTCGTGGAGGACTTCGTTGGGCCCTCGCGCTTTCAGTGGAGCGACGCGCAACTGGAGGCGATCAATCGCCTGCTGGCACGCCTGCCGGAGGAGCTGCTGACCGATCTGGCGGCTACGGATGGGCGGCGCAAACGCAGCGTCGAGCGCCCCGACCCGGCGGCGTGGCTCACGGCGAACCCCCACGAGGCGGTGCGCAGCGCGGAGATCCTGCCCGCGCTCGACGCGCGCTTCGAGCGGGTCGAGGTGTGTCCATATGGGGGAGCGGTGTTTCACCAGCTCTTCAGCCGCATCATGGGCAACTTCGCCGGGCGCCCCGAGCTGGTAGGCGTTTTGATGGAGGTGGATGCGCTCCTGACCGACAGCGGCGCGCTGGCCTCCGACTACGTGTGGGGGGTCTGGCGGCGGGCGTGAGTCGCGTGAGCAGACGCCCGCTCGCGACGAGACGTGGGCTCAGCTCCCGGCGCTCTGCAGCACCGGCTCGTCGCTGCCGGTGTGGAGCGCGCCCGGCGCCACGCGATCCCACCACAGCGCCGGTCCCGATACCCAGTTGTTGGGGTGCACCACGACGAGGATCGGCGAGCGGCGGTCCACGATCAGGTCGATCGGATCGAGCCGTTCCTTCCAGCGGCCCGCGGCGGTGCTGCGGTCGGTGAGCCACACGTCGAGGCGGTGCTCGCGCATCGCGGCGTTGGCGTCCCACTCGATCCCGTAGTCGTGCCAGTTCTGGCCGAGCAGCAGCGCTCCGTTGCGCACGCCCGGCATCCGCGTGTCGCCGTGGGGGCAGGCCGAGCGCACCGGCCCATAGCGTTTGGCGAACGCCTCGAGCTCGCTGTGCAGCAGCTCGCGTGCCTCGGCCACGAGGGGCTCTGCATCGCCGGGCCCCAGGCCGCGGCGCAGCAGCTCGCGGGTGAGGGTCTCGTAGTGCAGGCCGACGGCGTGTCCGGCGGCGGAGATCGACTCGATCACGCGCGGATTGGCGGTGCGCCAGCGGAAGTACCACGTCGAGATCACACCGTGCTCGGCCTCGATCGCGGCCATCCGCAGAGCTGAGGCGGGGTGCTGATCGACATCGTGGCGCAGCAGCAGGCGCGGTCTGTCCGCCGCCAGGGAGGGATCGGCCAGCCATGCCTCGATCGAGAGCACGGCGTAGCCCTGCTTCAGCGCGATACGCAGCAGGTCGTGATACTCGCGCCAGCGCGAGCGTGAGAGCGTGCGGCTCATGCGCCTGCGCGTGCGGGCGGGTTTGGGAGCGTTGGTTATCACCTGGTTATCAATGTTTCCGAGCGTGCACAGCGCCTTTACACTGCCCGCGTCATGGGCCTGGAGACCGCCGGCACGGGCGCGATCATAGAGATCGACGAGCCATCCGCCGTTGCGGAGCCGCACATCGCACATCTGCAGCGGGAGCTCGCGATCCGCGACCGCGAGGAGCGCGCCGCGCGGCGCGAGATGGCGCGCCTCACCGAGCAGCTCGCGCGTCAATCGCGCGCTTCGCGCGCGCAACTCGAGCAGGTCCGTGTAGAGGGGGCCCAAGCGGAGCTCGACCTTGCGCGCGAGCAGACCCTGGCGGCGCTTGCGCGCGTCACTGGAGCTGAGGTCGAGCTGGCCGAGCTGCGCCGCGAGCTCGAGGAGCTGCGCGCCCTCGCCGATGAGCGGGAGGGGTCGATCGAGCGTCTCAGCGGAGAACTGGAGCGCGCCGAGACGCAGCTCGAAGCATCGCGCAGAGAGCTCGAGGCATCCGAGCGTGCGCGCGCCCGCGAGGCAGCCGAGCATTCAACGCGCTCGCGCCGGCTGGAACAGGAGGTGTCCGCGCTGTCGGTTGGCCTGCGTCACACACGCGAGGACATCGAACGCGCGGAGCGCTCGCGCGCGTGGCGCTTCGGCCACCTCACCACGCGCACCCTCTCGCGGCTGGCGCGCCGTCCGCTGCGCACGGAGGGTGCGCTGCTCGCCGCGCTCGCGCGGATCGAGCGCGTTCAGGGCGCCGTTCCCGGGTTGCCGCCGCCTGGTGGGGCATCCCTTTCCGCGGCCGGCCTTCAAGCCTCGACATCGCCGCAGGCGCCGCCATCCGCAGCACCGGGGGCCGTTGTCACACCGGGGGCTGCCGCCTTGCCGAGCGCGCCTGCGCCTCCCGGTCTGCGTCTCTCCCCCGCCCAGGAGCAGGAGCTCGCCGAGCGCCGCGCTGAGCTGGCGGCGCGCCTGCGCGAGCGTTTCGGTCCACCGTCCAAGCGCGAGCACTGGCCCTTGGTGAGCGCGATCGTGCCCACGCGCGATGGGCGCCACCATCTAGAGCGGCTGTTCGGGGGACTGATCGAGCACACGCGCTACCCGGAGCTGGAGGTGATCGTTGTCGACAATGCATCCAGCGACGACACGCTCGACTATCTGGAGTCGCTGCAGACCCCCTTCCCCGTGCATGTGATCGCCAACGAGGAGAACCTCTCCTTCTCGCAGACCAATGCGCTGGGGGCGCAGCGCGCGAGCGGCGAGCTGCTGCTGTTCCTCAACAACGACGTGGAGCCCTTCGAGCGCGGCTGGCTCAAGGAGCTGGTGTGCGCGCTGGAGAGCGAGGGCGTGGAGTCGGTGGGGGCCACGTTGCTGCACCCCGAGGATCTCGAGCGGCCTGCGAGCGAGCCGCGCGTGCAGCACCGGGCGATCCGCTTTCGCTGGCAGGACGGCATGGTGAAGGGCTTCAACCACGGCGATGGCGAGAGCTTGTGGGAGGGGCCGTTCGGAACCGAGCTGCGCGCTCCTGCGGTCACTGCCGCCTGCATGTTGATCGCGCGCGACTCCTTCGAGCGGGTGGGCGGCTTCGGCGAGGCATACCGCTACGGCACGGAGGATGTCGACCTCGGCCTGAAGCTGCTCGTGGGCGGCGGCGAGAGCGCCGGGGTGGGGCGCTCGGTGCTGGTCCACCGCGAGTCCTCGAGCCAGAACCGCGCCTCGAGCGACTTTCGCCGCCTCAACCGCCTGGAAAACCGCCGCCTCTTCCTGGAGTGCTGGGGGCCGCAGACGCTGCGCGAGTACCGCCTGGCCAAGCTGCGCCTGGATCCCTTCTGGACCGGCGGCTCGGGGGCGCACGTGGCGATCACGCTCACCAGCCTCGATGCGGCCGATGGCTGGGGGGACTGGTACTCCGGACATGAGATCGGCGACGCACTGGAGAGCTTGGGCTGGAGGGTCACCTACATCCAGCGCAAGGGGGAGCAGTGGTACGAGCTGCCCGGCGACCTCGACTACGTGCTCTCGCTGATGGACCCCTTCGACCTGCGGTGCGTTCCCGATCACGTTTGCACGATCGCGTGGATTCGCAACTGGACCGAGCGCTGGTTGGAGCAGCCCTGGTTCGAGCGCGCCGACGTGCTGCTCGCCTCTTCACAGGGCACCGCCGAGCTGATCGGGGCACGCACTGGGCGCGAGACGATCCACTTCCCGCTGGCAGTCAACCCGGCGCGCTTTCACCCCCGCCCCCCGCAGGAGCGCTTCGTCGCCGATTATGTCTTCACGGGCAACTGGTGGGGCAAGGATCGCGACATCCAGCGCGCGCTCTCACCGCGCGAGGGCGAGCGGGTGGCGATCTACGGCAAGGATTGGGAGAAGGTGCCCGAGTTCGCGCCCCACGCGCGCGGGGAGCTTCCCTATGAGGATCTGGCGCTGCTGTATCCGAGCGCGACGCTCGTGCTCGACGACACGCAGGGTCCGACGCTGCCCTATGGCGCGCTCAACGCGCGCGTGTTCGACGCGCTCGCCTCGGGAACGCTGCCGATCACCAACTGCGAGGCGGGCGTGCGCGAGCTCTTCGACGGGGAGTTCCCGGTGTGGGACTCGCCGGAGACTCTGCGCGCGCGCCTGGATGAGCTGCTGGGCGACGCTTCGCGGCGTGCGGAGCTCACGGCGCGCTACCGCGAGATCGTGCTCACGCGTCACACCTACGCCCACCGCGCGGCGCGCCTGCGTGAGATCTTGATCGAGCACGAGCAGCGTGTGTCCTTCGCGCTGAAGATCGGCGCTCCCAACCGCACGGTGGCGCCACTGTGGGGCGATCTGCATTTCGCTGAGTCGATCGCGCGCGAGCTGCGCCGCCGCGGCCACCGCGCGCTCGTGCAGACGCTCGACGAGTGGGAGGATGAGGCCGGTCTCACGTGCGATGTGGTGGTGCACCTGAAGGGCCTCTCGCGCTTTCATCCCAAGCCGGGTCAGTTCAACGTGCTCTGGTCGATCAGCCATCCGGCTGAGCTGAGCGGCGAGGAGTGCGATGGCTATGACCTTGTGGCGGTTGCCTCGCCGCTGTTCGCGGAGCAGCTGCGCGAGCGTACGCGCACGCCCGTTGTGGTGTTGGAGCAGGCCACTGACGCCTGGGTGATGTATCCCGAGCCGCGCGCGGAGCTGGCGCATGAGCTCGTGTACGTTGCCAATTCGCGGGGTGTGCTGCGCCCGATTGCCGAGGAGGTGCTCGACACCGAGCGCGATCTCGCGATCTGGGGCTCGGGTTGGGAGGGGTTGATCGACACCGCGCGCGTGGTGGGCGAGCACGTGCCCAACGGCGAGCTGCGTCACGTCTATAGCTCGGCGGGCATCGTGCTCAACGACCACTGGGAGGACATGCGCGAGCACGGCTACATCTCAAACCGCATCTACGATGCGCTCGCCTGTGGCACGCTCGTGCTGAGCGACGACGTGCCCGGCTTGAGCGAGCGCTTCGGCGAGGCCGTCGCGGTCTACCGCTCGCCCGCGGAGCTGAAAGAGCTGATCGAGCGGCTGCTCGCCGACCCCGCGGAGCTGCGTCGTCGCGGCGAGCTGGGGCGCTCAGCGGTGCTTGCCGAGCACACCTTCGCCCAGCGTGTGGACGATCTGCTGGAGATCGTCGCCGAGCGCGTGCAGGAGCCCCGCCATGCCCGGCGGCTACGGGCCTGAGGCGCGATGCGCATCTGGCTAAGCGATGGCGATCGGCGTTTGCTCGATGGCAACGGCTACGGGCAGGTCTCCGCCACCGTCGCTCGCGGTTTGATCGAGCTCGGGCACGATGTGCAGTTCCAGGAGTTTCCGGGGATGGAGCTGGCGCTGTTCGTGTGCCCTCCCGACAAGATCAAGTTTGGACGCCAGGTGCGCTCGGCGGCGATCACGATGCACGAGCTCGATGAGCTGCCCGAGGTCAAGCACGGTTGGATCGAGATCCTCAACCGGCTGGATCTCGTGATCACGCCGACGAGCTGGAATCGCAAGGTGTGGGAGCGGGCAGGGGTGAGGACGCCGATCGAGGTTGTGCCGCTGGGCATCGACGCAGGCTCCTACTACCCCGTTACAGGGCGGCGCTGCACGTTCCTGTGCGTGCACGAGAACCTCGGCGGGGAGACCTCGCGCGAGGATTGGCGCCAGACGCTGCGCGCGTATCTGGCGGCGTTCACCGTGGAGGACGCGGTGCGTCTGCTCATCAAGACGTGGAAGTGGAAACCGGCGGAGTTTCAAGCGGCGCTGCAAGCGATCCAGCTGGAATTGGGGTTGACGGAAGATCGCGCGGCGGAGATCGAGGTGATCGACGGCGCGCTCTCCTTCGATGAGATGCGCGCGCTCTACCAGGGAGCGTGGTTGTTTCTCAAGAACGCCAACCGCGAGGGCTGGTCGATGCCCTGCACGGAGGCGCTTGCCTGCGGTACGCCGGTGGCGGCGGCGCGGATCGAGCCGCTGCTCTCACACCTTCCGGAACAGACACGCTGGTTCGAGCTGGGGGACGTGGGGGCGCTGGGCTCCATCATGGAGCGCGAGTACGCGCGTTTCCGCTCGCATCTGCGCCTTGCGCAGCGCAATGACTCACAGCTCACCGCGAAGCTGGTGGAGGTGGCACTGCAGGGCCTTTTCAGGGAGCCGGCACTCCCGCAGCCCGCAGGCGCTCGAGACTAGCCTCGTAGGAGGATTGCTCAGGGAGCCGGCACTCCCGCAGCCCGCAGGCGCTCGAGACTAGCCTCGTAGGAGGATTGCTCAGGGAGCCGGCACTCCCGCGCTCCGCAGGCGCGCGAGGCTGGCCTGATACGCGGATTCGAGCAGGTTCCGCTCGTCTCCGGCGAAGTGCGACTTCCAGCGCCCGACGTGCGCATCCCCGACCGTCATGCGGCGTGTGAAGAAGCGTCGCAGGGAGGCCTCCTCTTCCCATTGCATGAAGGTCAGCAGCTCCTGCAGGCCGCCCTCGCGATCCTCCACGAGTAGGCGCTCGAAGCGCACCGTGAGCAGCGAGGCGGCGGGTAGCGTGCGGCACTGCTCGTGGCCGCGCAGCATCCGTTCCTCCCACCAGTTCAGCGCCTGCAGTGGATCTGAGGCCCAGCCCACGGAGAGCAGCGAGCTGGCGACATCGCGCCCGTCGCGGGTGACGTTGACGAAGCGCAGCTCGGGGAACATGCGCGCGAGGTGCGGGGCGCCCCACATCGCGTTGATGGGCGTCATCTCGACCCACCCGCGCCGCTCCTGCTCGCGCGCATAGCCGCCGAAGAGCTCCTGCATCAGCTCCCGCCCGGCGGCGAGGGGGTCTTCCTCGGCACGTGTCTGGAAGCGCCTCAACGCGGCTTCGAGCATGTCTCGCTGCACGAACGCGGCGAGCTTCTCCTGGCGTCCGGGAGGGTGGTACCACTCCTCCAGCATCCTGCGCGCGAACTGATCGGCCGTGACGCTTCCGAGCAGCACGCCCGGCAGGCCGTCGGGGCTGCAGTGAAAGCGCGCCTCGACGGGGATGACGGTGTAGTTCGGGTGGCGGCCCAGCAGCCGGCCGAGGATCGTCGTGCCGCTGCGCCCGGTGCCGCCCACGAAGATCGGCGCGGTGGGGTGCTCGATTGGGTTCATTGCGGCCTGTGTGCTCGCGTTCGGTTCATCTCGGCTTGCGTATTCGCGCTCTGCTCATTGCGGCTTGCGTGCCTGCGCGATCAGCGCGGGGCACTTCAGGCGACCGTCCTCCTCACGGCACTGCCACTGTGCCTGCACCTCGATCTCAACGAAGCCGCACCGCTCGAGAACCTCTTCGAGCAGCTCGCGATTCCATGCGCACTTGTGCACGTCCCACACGCTGTAGCCGATCTTGTTCTCCACTGCATAGATCAGATACGACCACTCCCGCCAGCTGATCTGTCCTTCCGCCAGGCAGCGGTTGTGCGCCTCGTGGTTGTTGGTCACGAGCCGGATCAGTCCGCCCGGGGCGAGCACGCGCTTCCAGTGCTCGAGCATCGGCCGCACCTCATGGCGGGCGACGTGCTCGAGGAACCAGTGCGAGTAGATCTCCTCTGCCTGGCCGTCCTGGAACTTGCCGAGGACGCGTCCATCGTCGACGATGTCGACCTCCTCCAGCGCGACCGCGTCGACGTGAACGTAGCCAGGGGTGGGCTTCGTGCCTGCGCCGATCTCGATCTTCATCGTCGACCTCTCTCTATCCGGAGGCTCTGGCCTCGAATGCGCCGGCCGGGCCTGCGCCGAGCAGCGCGTCCCGGCGGCGACCACCGGTGGCGGGCTCGTTGGATGGGCGTGCCAGTACGTGGTGGTAGCTGGCGAATCTGTCGCTCAGCCCCTGGCCGGGGTGGGGGCGCCAGCGCGCGTGCGCGAAGCCGGCGCCGCGCAGCTGTCGCGCGGTGCTCCCCGGTGAGTAGAGCCGCACCTGGGAGCGATGCCTGCCCAGCGCACGCGCCACGCGCCGGGTGAGCCCAGCGGGCAGGATCGCCAGCAGCGGCAGTCCGGTGAACTGGTCGCGGGGATGCAGGCGATTGGGGTTGCGCATGATCATCCAGCCACCCGGCGCCAGCACCCGATGCGCTTCCTCCAGCGCGGCCCGCCGATCGCCCCGATCGACTATGTAGCAGAGCGAATTGTTGGCCACCACCAGGTCGAAGCTGGCGTCGAGGAGGGGCAGCGACTGCGCGCAGGCGGTGAGGGTGGTGAGGTCCAGCCCTCGCCGCTGGGCGATCTTCAGCGCCACCGCAGTGCGCTGCTCGTTGGGATCAGCCGCCACCACCGTGGCGCCGAGGTGCGCGAAGTAGAGCGCGAGCGCGCCGAAGCCGGCGCCGAGATCGAGCACGCGCAGGCCCGCGACCGATCCCATTCCCTGCTCGGCAAGCAGTCGTAGCAGCAGCCTCCCGCGGGTCGCGGCGAGCACCGAGTTGGTGTCGAGCGTGAGCAGGCCCGCCGGCGTATCCAGGTGCTCGCCGCGGCGCTCGTAGTGTTCGATGATCTCGTTGCGCAGGTCGTGCGCGAGCCCAACGAATTCCGGAGGCATCGATGCGCCGCGGCTCGCCGGCTGCAAGCGGGTCGACCCAAAAGTGCCTCTGAAGAGCCGCGCCCGGAGGGCCGGGAGCCGGCGCCCCTCCGGGCTCTGGCGCGGGGCGCTGGAAATACCTTGTGTCTGCACCGGCCAGCTCTCCCGTGGCAGCGTACGCAGCCGCTTGGCGACCTCGTCGAGCTCCATCAGCTCCAGCGCATCGGCCCCCTCCTCGATCAGTTCTCGTCCTACGGTGTCGCGCTGAGCGAGGAGCGCTCTGGAGAGCAGATAGCCGGCAACGCTCGAATCCGACGCCTCCGGGGACGCAGCCGGTGCGTCGATCAGCTGGCGCAGGGTCGCGAGATATTCGCTCTGAACTCTCCGCTCCGACCACCCCAAATGTGCGGCAAGCGTCGCCGTTGGGATGCCATCGCGCTCCAGCGCGCTCAGCAGATTCCTGTGTGCGGGCGACAGGCGCGCCAGCGCTCGCGCCGGGTCGGCTCCGCCCATGCCTCGGCGCACCGACGCTCGCGCAAGGCGTCCGAGCAGCCGCAGGTGGCGCGGGGGCACCACGCCGAGTGAGATCACGGCGCCCAGGTAGCTTGCGAGCACAACCCCCAATACCACGGGGCGCCCCGTGGGCCAGAGGTGCAGGCCGATCGCCTGTACCGCGGCGGCGAGCGCGACGGCGAGCGCGAGGCCGATCAGGGGGCGGGCCTGGAAGCTGATCGACGCATTCATCAGGCCGCGTACCGTGGCGATCCAGAGAGTGCACGCGACGAGCACCCCGACGATCATCGCGACCGGCACGCCGTAGGCGCCGAGCCAGGGAATCGTGACCGTGCTCAGGCCGATGTCCAGTCCACCGGCGAGGACCGCGCCGGCGCCATAGAAGAACATGCGTCGCTCCACCTTGACGACTCGCACCAGCACGATGTAGAGCCCGTAGCAGACGAATCCCACCCCGACCAGTGGAATCAGCGGTGCGGCGGAGCGGTAGCCGGGGCCCGCCAGCAGCATGAGCCCTCCCGCGGCGACATCGAGCAGCACCACGAGGGTCATGCCCGCGAGCAGGTAGTAGGTGAGGATCGCGCCCCGAACGCGGTCCTCGCCGACGTGACGGTAGGTGGCCTGGAAGAGCACGCCTCGCTCGAGCGGGGCCCAGGCCATCAGGAAGGCTCCGGCAAAATAGGAGGGGACCGCGGCAAAGCGGCTGGCGACGCGATACAGGCCCACCTCGTGCGCGGGGGCAAAGCGCGAGAGCAGCAGCACATCGGCGTTGTGCACGACGAACAGGGCGATCACCGGCACCGCCACCATCGAGCCCCTGCGCAGAATCTCACGGGCATCCGCGAACGAGAACGCCAGCGCGTAGCTCTTGCGCGCCAGCACGATGCACACCGCGGTCGCGGCGAGCGTTCCCAGCGCGGTGCCCGCCAGGGCCCCTTCGATTCCCAGCCCGAGGGCCACGAGCGGGACCGAGCCGCCGACCACGAACAGCGGCCGCAGCGCGTTGAAGGTGGCAAAGCGCGCGGGTTGGCGCTCCATGCGGAAGACGTTTACGGTGAGCCGCCACAGCGAGCCGGCGGCCGCCGAGACCGCCGCCCAGCAGACCAGGCCCGCGGCGGCGCGGCTGTGCAGCAGCAGTTCGGCCAGCTTGGGCGCCAGCGCAACGCACACGGCGGTGCCTGCCGTCACGATCATCAGCGTGAGCGCCACGCCCGTGCCGAGCGCACGCCGCGGGGTCGAGGTCAGGTCCTCGTCGGCGCCGACATCGTCGCCTTCGCCCTCGGAGGCGCCGTAGACCCACATGAACGTGCCGTGCAGGCTGCCGGTGTTGTAGAGCGTGGTGAGATAGCCGGCGAAGAAGAACAGCACCGCCAGCTCGCCGTATTCGGAGGGGTCCAGCAGCCGCGTCAGCACGATGACGCTCACGAGGCTGAACGGTCCGACCGCGAGCATCCCCAGGACGTAGATCGCGGTATCGCGTGTGAAGCGTCCGCCCATCAGCGTCAGGAACTTGTGAGACTGCGGATCCGACTGGGGCATGCGCGGAGCGTATCTGCGGCCAACCGCCCGAAATGGCTCGCGAATGTGCGTGTAACAGCATGTTCACGTCTCCATTGCTTCACAATTTCGACGCCGTCGGGCCTTTACGGTGGCGCGGTGATCACCCGGGGGGCCACTTGAATCCCGTCGCCCGCGAGAACGCCCGTGCCGGCGATGCGCAGTGGTGGGGCGAGCACGCGCCCTCACACGCGATCGAGGGCTATCCGACGCAGTGCTCGATACGCCCGGGCGAGCGGCTGGCGCTGTGCGTGAGTACGCGCCCGGCGGCCCGCTACTACGTGAGCGTGCATCGCCTCGGCTGGTATGGGGGCAGCGGCGGTCGCACCGTGGCCCGCCATCCTGCACGCGGCGATCTGCAGGGCTTGGAGCGTGAGGTGCTGAGCGTGCAGCCCGGACCGCACGTCGATTCGGCGCGCTGGCCGATTACCGATTCGATCCACGTTGGCGAGGATTGGACGAGCGGCGTTTACGTCGCGCGCCTGACGCTCACGAGCGGCCCGCACGCGGGAAAGGGCGCGTTTGCTCCCTTCGTGGTGCGCGCACCGCTGGGCAGCGTTGCGGAGGTGCTCGTGCAGCAGCCGGTGACGACCGCGCAGGCGTACAACAACTGGGGGGGCAAGAGCCTCTACGCCTCGAACTCCACCAATCGGGAGGCGGCCGTGAAGGTGAGCTTCGATCGCCCCTATCCGGCGTGGAAGGCCGCCAATCTCAACGCCCGCTGGCCGTTCGTGTGGGACTACCAGTTGCTTCGCTTCCTGGAGCGCGAAGGGATCGATGTGGCTTACACGACCGACATCGACACCCACCGTGAGCCCTGGAGCCTGGCCGGTCACCGCCTGCTGCTCACATCCGGGCACGACGAGTACTGGACTGGGGAGATGCGCGACGCCTTCGATGTGGCGCTCGAGGAGGGAACCAATCTGGCGTGCATGGGCGCCAACACCGCCTACTGGCAGGCGCGTCTCGAGGATGGGGAGCGCACGCTGGTGGAGTACCGCTGGCGCGCCTGCGACCCCGAGCCCGAGCGGGCTTTGAAGACCGAGCTGTTTCGCGATCTCGCTCCGACCCGCCCGGAGTGCCTGCTCTGGGGGGTTCAGTATCAGGATGGGTTGACTCCCGTGGGACAGCCGCCGCGCGATTACGAGCTCGATCCGGATTGTCTCTCCCATCCGTGGATGCAGGGCACGGGCTTTGAGCATCCCGCGCGGCTGCAGGGGCTCGTGGGCTATGAGTGGGACGCACTGCAGGAGGGTCTCGAGCCCGAGGATGCGACTGTCTTCTTTCACTACGAGAATGAGCTCTCAAATGCGGATGCGCTGGTTCACCTGGCCGCGTCGGGTGCGCTCGTCTTCGCCGCCGGATCGCTGCAGTTCAGCTGGGGCCTTGACGACTGGAGTCATGAGGGCTACGCCGATGAGCGCCTGCAGCGCTTCATGCGCAACGCGCTGGAGGAGCTCACGGCCCGCGAACGGGTCGTGGCGGGCGAAGGCGTCGGATGCTGAGCGAGCGCACCGCGGTGCTGATCGAGCCTTCGGCGCTCGCGCGGGCGCACGAGCGCGTGAGGAAGGATCGATCGCCCGGTGGTGCGCGCCAGGACCCGGTGCTCTCGGCGTTGCGGGCGAGCAATGCACGGGCACGCCAGCGCGAGCTCAGCCTGCTTCCAGGTAGGGCGCCATCCTGGAATCTGTTCGTGATCCAAACATGTCTGTTCGAGCTCGCGCTAAGCGTGTTGCTGGAGCGATCGACGGAGTGCTTGGAGGCGCTGAGCGACCTCATCGCTGCGCTCGACGCGGAGGGTACGAGCGAGGAGCATCTTCCGAGTGAGCTGCACGCGGCCTTCGTAATCGTCGGCCTGGCGGTGGCGCTCGAGTTGGCGGGGGAGGAGCTGGATGCGGCGGTTCGGAGCGGTGGCCGTGAAGCGATCGAGCGGCTGGCCAGGCGACTTGCGGGCGAGGTCGAGGGGGAAGCGTGGGGAGGGCGAGCGCCCAATCGCGCGGCGTGGAACCACTCGATCATCGCCTTCGCGGGACTTGGCGTCGCCGGTCTCGCGCTCCCCGAGCACAGCTCCTCCGAGGATTGGGTCGAGCAGGCGGTTGAACGCTCGCTGCTCTTCTTCGAGCACGGCATCACCGACGCGGGGATGACCAGGGAGGGACTCTGCTATTGCGGCTTTGTCTTTCGCAATCTCTTCCCATTTCTGCTGGGCGCCCGCGTGAAGGGGGTCTTCGACTACCGTGACCCGGAGCAGAACCCCTTCCTGACGCGGCTCGCCCGGGTGCCGCAGTGGTACGCCGGCGAGGTCTTTCCGTGCGGCAGCTGGCTGCGGAACCTCAACGATTCCTACTGGGATCCCAGGCCGGCGCTGGCGGGCTTCCTGCCCGTATTTGGCGCGCTGGATGAGGAGCGTGCGACATGGATCTGGCGGCTTACGCTTGGCGAGCAGGGACTGCGCTCCTACGGCGCCGACGATTCGCTGCGCTGGTCCAGCATCTTCGAGTCGATGCTGTGGGGACCGAGCGTGGGCGAGCCACTCGAGTCCGAAGTGCAGAGCGCGCCTTGCGCAGGAGAGTTCTTCTGCTGCGAGGACGTGGGTTATCTGCGCGAGTGGAGCGCGGACCGCCGTTGGGGTTCTCCTTCAACTGTGGTCCCTACATCGGATCGATCCACGACCAATCGGACAACAACTCCTTCACCCTTTTCGCGGAGGGCGTCCCGTTCGTGCTCGACGCGGGCGCGGCCAACCGCCCCGAAGAGGGCAGCCTTTCCTCCTCTTGGGGGCACAGTGCGATCGTGATCGACGGCCGCGGCCAGGCTCCCTCGGGGGCAGGGGATGGGGTCTCTGCGACGCTCGAGCGCATCGAACGCTCGCCCACCCGCACCGTCGTATCCGGCGACGCGGCGGCGTCGTACTCCCGCGGTGGCTACAACCCGGTCAAGCGAGCGACGCGTACCTGCCTGTTCGCCCACGGCAAAGAGCCGTATCTGCTCATCTGCGACGACATCGAAAAGGATGGGAGCGAGCACGAATACGAGTTCCTCCTCCACACTCCCACGCCAAGCGAATCCCGCATCGACGGACAGCGTGCTTCGCTGTCGATCGATTTCGATGGTATCTCGGCATTGTGCGAGATCCTGGTGCTCGAGCCCTCCGGGGCGAGCATCGCCAGCGAGCCGTTCGCAACCCCCCGTCAACCCCCATTTGAGGAGCACACGCTCTGGAGGGTCGCAGCGACCGCCGTGAACCCCCATTTCGTGATCCTGCTCACGGCTCGCCCCATCCCGCAACCCGAGGGGCTGCCGCCGCTTGACGCCGGCGCAGACCGAGATCGCTCGGAAACCGAGGGGCGATGACTCAGGCGACCACGTACCACCAGTTGAGTGAGGAGCAGATAACCGAGCTGACCGCCTATGTGATCCATCGCGAGCGGGCGCTCGATCGTGATCTGCTGCCCTATGGCGATCCGCGCGGGAAGGATGTGCTCGTGTTTGGCTGCGGATACGGCAATGAGGTGCTATGGGCTGCACGCCACGGAGCCAGATCGGTGCTTGCGATCGATCTTTCCCCAGGGCTGTCTCCCGTTCCCTTCGAGCGCGCGCTTGAGGAGTGCGCTCTGCAATTTGACAATTATGAGTTTCGGCGTGAGAACGTTCACGACACCGCCCTCTCAGGTCAGACCTTCGATCTGATCGTCTCCAACGGAGTCTTCGAGCACATCCTCGATCTCAAGGGCGTGCTCGGCGCCTTCCGGGCGCTGTTGAACCCGGGTGGCAGGGTTGCGATCTTCGCGGATGCGCTCTGGTATTCATCGCTTGGAGGTCACATCGGCAAGGGTCCGTGGGAGCATCTTTGGCGCGCTCCGCAGGAGCTCAAGGAGGAGATCGAACCGAAGCGCTGGCACGTGTTCTGCAACCAGCTCAACCGTATGACCAGCACCGACTTCATCTCCGCGATCCGCAGTGTGGGCATGGTGATTTGCAGCTGCGGCTGGGGCGCGATCCCAACATCGCACAGCTTCCCGAGCGGCTGCCGCTGATCCGCGAGCGCTGTTCGGCGTCGGTTGCCGATCTCTCGGTGGTGTCGATCGGGTGCGAGCTGTGCTTCGAGGAGAATCTCTGACTGTTTCCACGCCGGTCCCGAAGGCGGGGCGGGAGACGGGGCCGGATCGACAGATGCGCGGGCTTCGATGCGCAGGCTTCAGATGCGGGAGCTCACGCCGGCCGGCGGTAGATCGCCCACTGATAGTTAGTTGGCAGTACACCCTCGTCGGTGAGCAGGAAATCGAACTCCATCAGCACGCGCACGAGGTCGTCGTGGCCCGCGAAATTGCCCATCAGGCGGTTGAACAGCTGATGGAAGATGGCGCCTCCGTACGGGCGCAGCTCAACCAGCTCGAAGTGCTCGGCGAGGATTGCGGGGATCTCCTCGCTGCGCACGGACTCGCTCGGGTCGGCGTCGATCATGCTCTCGACGCTGGGACGGATCGCACGCCGGCGCAGCGTGCCGTCGCCCAGCACCAGATCGGTGACCAGCTCAGGGGAGAGGCGATCGAGTAGCCGTCCGATGATCTCCAACTGCTTGTTGGTCCACTGAAAGCGCGTGGGGCCCACGAACTCGTCGACATACAGCAGCGCCCCAGGTTCGAGCAACTCTGCGAGCGACCCGCAGAGCTCCTCCAGTCGTGAGATGTGGTGCAGCACGTCTCTGGCGATCAGCAGGTCGAAGCGGCCGCTGGGACGCCACACCTCGAGGTTGGCGCACTCGAATGTGAGGTGCTCGCGCAAGCTTTCGGGCACGAGTGCGTTTGCGTGCTCGACGCGGGCGCGGGAGATATCGACGCCGAGGATCTCCTCGCAAGCGCCGAGACCCAGAAGCCGCTGCTCGAAGTGGCCGCTGCCCGCGCCAAGCGAGAGCGCGCGGCGCACAGGTGTGGGGAGGTAGCGCTCGTGGAAATACTCCTCGAAGCTCTTCGCGGGGTCGCCGGTGACACGACGGTGAAGCTCGGCTAGGACGATCGGGCTCTGCCACCACGAGCGGATGTGCGTCGAGCGCCTACCCCAGTGCTCGCCCACGCGGGTGGCGTACTCCTCGCTCGTCTCGTCGTAGACGTTCACAGTGATCTGCCTCGCGGCCTTTGGGTCGGGATGTGAGGATGCGCTGGGAGGGCCTTCAACCTAGAAGTAGGGTCCGCGGGCGCGTGTGAAGAGGGCGTGAATCGATCGACGTGTGAGGAGGGCGTAACCCAGAGGCGTGTGAAGAGGGCATGAGTAGATAGGCGTGTGAAGAGGGCGTGAATCGATCGACGTAAGTGGTTCGCCAAGCGCGATGTCCGTTTACGCTGCGCCCGTGAGCCTTGCCAGCGAAGTGGGTCCATGCCCGGTGTGTGGGTGTGAGGAGCGCGCCGAATATTCGGGGCGTCCCGCTGCGCGCTGCGCGGAGTGCAACGCGATGGAGCGCCATCGCAAGCTCGCCCGCTCCCAATCCGCTCTGCTCGAAGACGGGGGCGGGCGCAGCGCACTGGAGGTGGGACCGCTCAACAAGCGTGTGTTTGGCGAGTACCTGCGCGTGCGCGGCTGGACATATACGAGCGTCGATCAATCGCGAGCTGGCAACCCGCTGGATCCGCGCGACACCAGTTTCATCGACCTGGAGGTCGATCTCTGCGATCTCGCACCGTTCCCGGACGCTTCGGTGCAGCTTGTGCTGGCGCAGCACGTGATCGAGGAGATCGTCGACTACCGCGGTGCTCTTGCAGAGATTGCGCGCGTGCTCAGCGACGACGGCGTGGCCTTGCTGGAGATCCCGTTCGATGCCACCCGCCGTGAGTCAGAGAGCCAACCCCCGGCAGCCTTCGGCAACGTGTGGCGCTTTGGCGCAGATCTGCCGGATGTCGTTCGAGAGCACTTCGACGAGGTGGATGTGCTCGCCTATCGCGAGGGTCGCCACCGTGGGACGCTGCTCATATGCCGTCGATGCTTGCTTCGCGGATGAGGTGAAACACAGCCCGCGGCAGCTCGAGCTCGAAGCTGGGCAAGGGGCAACTCCGAGGTCCAAAAGAAGGCGGTGCGGCTCGTGTGCTCCGCAAGCCAGGGCAGCACCGCCAGCGCCGCCGAATCGCCCAGGAGCGCCAGGCGCGCATGGGGATCGTGGTGGGAGGTCGCATACACGCGCAGGTGCACCGATCCAGCCTGGGCGAGTGTGTGCTCAACCGGCATCCGCAGCGCGCTCAGCGAGGCGGGGTCCAGCACCACGCCCGACTCGCTCTCGATCGCTGGCTCAGCGCAGGGTTGCAACTCTCCCGCGATGACTTCATATGTGGCCGCTTGCGCAAGGGTTCCGCGGTACTCGGCGAGGCTGCGCAAATGCATCTGTGAAAGGGGTGGGGGACACAGGGCCGGCGCTCGCTTGTGCGCCTCTTTCAGCAGCGCGCGCGCCACATAAAATGCGCCACGATCGTTCCAATCGGCGTCTGTGCGGTGGTATGCGCCACCGTGACGCGCGGCGCCGTCGCGCAGCGCGCCATGCAGATCGATCAGCTCGACGGTATCGATGTCGCGAAGCCTTGCCAGCAGCCGCGCCACCCACTCGCGCTCGGGTGAGGGTGCGCCCGAGATGACCTCGCGCTTGCGGGGAACCAGCGCCGGGATGTAGGCGATCCCCAGTTCAGCACAGCGACTCGCGTTCTCGGTGAGCAGCGCGGCCAACCGATCCATCGCGCGCTCGTCGGGGGCAGCGCGACCCTCCTCCTCTTCAAAGCTCAACAGCCAACCGTCGCTCACGACGGCTCGGTCCCCCGCGAGGGGCGGAGGCGGTGGGACGCTCGCGGAGAGCCCTCCGCCCGGCTCGAATACAACGTCGCTCCAGTCACCGTTTGCCGCGGGCTGCTGCCAGAAGGATGGCGTTGCGGGGATCGGCGTCTGCTCAGGCCCCGCGAGGACCGCGATCTGGCGTCGCGCGGACGTTTGCAGGTGCTGGGGAAGCTTCAGCAGGAAGCCGTGCGCTCCGTCCCCGTGGCCGGTGCCCGCAAGATCCTCTCGCGCGATGTCGGCGATGCCCTCGGCGACGATCTCTCCGTCCACCACCAGGGACACTTTCACCCGCGCCTCGCCGTTGGACTCGTCTGCCACCCAGCCGAGTGCCGTCCCGGCGCCCACGCCCTGCAGAGCGCCCATGTAGCGAGCCGCATCCTTGATCTCCTCAGGCTCCTCGCCCTCGCTCGATTTGGTGGCGGCTCGGAGTCTCATCTCGGCTCCCGAGTCATCGCCGGCATGTACAGCGCAGCCAGAGCTCGAGACTCCGATCTCCAGCCATTCGCCCTCGCGAAGGCGCGTATGTGGCGCGCAGTCTCGCTGCGGCGCTGGGGCTCCACGAGGCGTTCGAGTCCCGCTGCGATCCCGCGGGTGTTACTGGGGGGGACCACCTCGCCGAGCGACTCCCTGCGCACGATCGCAGCCAAGACCGGCAGGTCGCTCGCCAGCACGGGTATACCCGCCGCGGCGTACTCGAAGAGCTTGTTGGGGAGTGTCAGTTCGTAGCTGCGGCACACGGGCTGGATCAGACAGAGCCCGGCGGTGGCGCGCCCCAGCAGAGAGTGCACGGCTCCCGGGGGGACCGGAGCACAAGCTCCAGTCTGTCCTCCACGCCCCTTTGGCGTGCTCGCTCGACCAGTTGCGCGAGATAGGCGGGAGCGCCGGGGCCGACGGCGCGTAGGCGGATCGCTGGGGCGAGGGCGAGCGCGTCGATCGTCTGCTCGAGCCCTCTGCCCGGGAGAACTCCCCCTACGTAGACCAGCAGTGGCGGCTCGTGGGGATCGTACTCCCCGGAGCCTTCGGTGGGGCCCTCGGGGCCCTCGGGGATGTTGCGAATCACGGTTGGCCGCCTCATCCGATAGCGCGCAGCCAGCGCATCGGCGTACCCGGGGCTGGCGGTGAGGATCGCGTCGGCGGCGCGCGTGAACAGTGCCTCGCTTGCAATCAGCCACGGACGCCACTCCCAGCGCCCGTTGCGATCCGCCCACAGCTCATGGCTGTCGTAGACGAGCCGCGCACGGCACACCAGCTTGATGGCGAGCCCGCTCCACATCGTGTTCCAGTCGTTGGCGTGTACCAGCAGGGGGCGCTCGCGGCGGGCCACGCCAAGGGCTCGCCACGCGAAGGTAGCTCCGTTGAGCAGGCGCCCTGCCCGAGCCCTCCAGGGCATCCGCTGCACGCGGCTGGGCTGGGGCGTGCTGAGCTGCGGCGTGCTGTGCGGGGCGAGGCGATTCCCCGCAACGGGGGCTCTCACGCCAGTTGACAGCCGCAGCACACGCACGCCTTCGATCGTCACCTCGCCCGCCGGCGCGGATGCCGTGGCGACACCCAGAACGAGCGTCCCGCCGCCCACTGTCTCCTCGGCGACGCGAGCCGCGCGTAGCACGCGCGCATCGTGGCTCACACCGTTGCGCACGAGCAGCAGTGTGCGCACTCCGCTCTTACTTGGAGCTGCCGCGACCACGACTGGCAACCAGCCCCACGCCGATCGCCGCAAGTGCGATGAGCGCCATCAGCAGGTAGCTGGGGAATGTCGAACCGGCGGTGTGCGCTGTCGCCACGCCGGCTCCGATCCGCGCTGCTGCGGGGCTCACGCCGGGCACCTCTGAGGAGGAGCCAAAGCCATTTTCGGAGTGGATCGAGGAGGGGTCGTTGGGAGTGCCTCCTTCTGTGGGAGCGCCTCCTTGGGCGGGAGTACCTCCTTCTGTGGGAGTCGCGGAGGCGCTCTCTCCGCTCGACGCACTGTGGCCGGCGGCTGCCGCCGATACTCCGCTGCTCCCGGCAGCGCTGGATCCGCCGCCAGGCCGGCTACCAACAGGTAACACCGGGGCTGCGTCGCGTCGACCACTATCCAGGGGGATTTGGTAGATGACCCCCGCCGGGCTGCCGGCATGTGGGTCGGTCCTGACTTCCCGGGCCACTGCCACACCGCTGAGACCCATCACCAAAGCCACCGCCACCAGCGAACCGCCGATCGACAGAGTCCTCATGGCGACGAATCTAGATCAACCGTTGAGCCCCGATGTGGCCAAGTCGTTGCCGCGTGCGGCTGTCGACGGCCGGCTGCGCGCGCCCTCACAGCCGCGGGAGCACCACACCTCGATCTGGCTCGTGGCGGGGCCCACTGTGCTGGTGCTCGCGCTGCTCACCCTTGCCACGGCATATTCGGGGGCATTCAAGATCGCGCAATGGGCGCCACCGGCGGCGTTCGCGCTGATCGTGCTGCTCACGCTGGCGTTGCGGGGTGGCGCGCAGCGGCTGCCCGACCGCTGGCTGGCGCTCTCGGTCGCCGGCGCCTGGGGTCTGGCGGCCTGGGCCGCGTTGTCGGCGACCTGGGCAGCCTCGCCGGCCGGCGCGCTGGAAGGCGCGGGCGAGCTGACGATGTATGCGGCGATCTTCTCGCTCCCGCTGCTCGCGCTCGGAGATCTGCGCGCGCTGCGCGTCGCCGCGTATGGCGTAGTGGGTGGGGTGGTTCTGATCGGCCTATACACCTTGGGAGGAATGCTCTTGAACGGCCCCGCGATCTTCCTCGCCGGCCGTCTGAGCGGGCCGTGGAATACCGCAACGCCACCGCGCTGCTGTTCTGTTTGGCCTACTGGCCGCTGATCGTCATCGCCGCGACACGTGGACGCGGGCGTGCGCTGCGCGCGGTGTGCCTCGGATTGGCGGAGCTGATGTTGGGATTCGCCTTCCTCACTCAGTCGCGCGGCGTGATTCTTGGCCTGGGATGTGGGGCGCTGGTGGTGTTCGCGCTGGGTCCCGATCAGGTGCGCCGCGCCTGGCTGGCGCTCCTCAGTCTGGTGCTGCTCGCGGCGGCGGCTCCGTGGCTGCTCACCCCGTACCACGCTTTCACGGCGGGCGGCACGGCGAGCGCAGCTGACATCGCCACGGCGGCACGCGCGCTCGTGGTACTTGCGGTGGTGAGCGCCGCGGTGGGCTTCCTGCTGGCGGTGTTCGACGCCGGCCTGCGCGTCGCGAGCCCCGCGATGGCACGCGTGCGTCGGGGCGCTCGCGTGGCGCTCGTCGCAGCCACGGTGGCCGCGCTCGTCGGCGGTCTGGTGGCGGTGCACGGGGACCCAGTTCACGAGTTGCGTGTGAAGTGGAGTGAGTTCAAGAGCCTGGAAACGACCTCGACCTCCGCCACTCGCTACACCTCCGCCGGGGGCCAGCGCTACGACCTGTGGCGGGTGGCGCTGAACGAGCTCGGCTCGAACCCGGTGGGTGGAGTGGGGGAGGGGTCCTACCAGTTCTCTTATTACCTGCAGCGGCGCAGCAATCGCAACCTCGACGATCCCCACGGACTGCTCTTCCAGCTCGGCAGCGAGCTCGGTGTGGTGGGGCTCCTGCTGTTCGCGCTCATCCCGCTTGGGCTGGTGGGATCGCTGCGGCGCTGGTGGCGCCTTGCTCCACTTGGAGTGCGCCGCGAGGTATGCGGGCTGAGCGCCGCGGGCGTGACATTCCTCGGCCAGTCGCTGGTGGAATGGATCTGGCGCATTCCCGGGCTCACCGCGCTGGGAGTCTTGTGCCTGGGTGTGGCCGCCGCACTGCTTGCGCGCATAGGAGCGGCGCGCGAGGCTGAGGGGGGGCAGTCGATACCGGCCGGCGAGAATCGCGGCTCCCTCCCCGACGGGAAAGCCCATGCCAAGGGCGGGGTCTCGCAGGCAGACCGCGCGCGCAGCGGCAGGATGTCCGCGCGAGTGGCGCTGCGCCTGGCGGCGGCCACCGTGCTGCTGGGCGCGGTGGTGCTCACCGGGAGCCTCTATCTATCTGACTTCTATGTACGCCGCGCTCGCGAGGAAGCCGGCCACTCCCCCTCCGCGCAGCTCGCCGACGCGCGCACAGCGGCGAGCCTCGCGCCATGGTCGGTCGATCCCCACTACCTGGAGGCTTCGGCGCTGGAGAGCATGGGCGAGCGCACGGCGGCGCGCACCCAACTGCTCGATGCGCAGCGGATGGAACCGGCCAACGCGGTGCCCCTGGGGCTGCTCGGGGATTTCGAGGCTCGCGGCGGGAAGTACACGCTGGCGCGCATCTACTACCGCCGGGCGCTTGCGCTCGACCCGCTCGATGTGGGGCTGGCGCAGCTGGCTCGCACTGGCGGCAGAGCGTAGGCGCCTCCTCACAGCCCTTCCAGCAGCTCCTCCCAGCGCCCCACCGCCGCGCTGCGATCGAAATTGCGGGCGTGCGCTTGCCCGCGTTCGCCCATCGCGATCGCCTCACTTGGTGCGAGCTGGAGCTGTCTGAAGGCGCCGGCCAGCGCCGGTGGATCTTCTGGAGGAACCACCAGCCCGGCACGGGCATCGTGCACGAGCTTCCCTGCCTCGCCACGGGCGGCGAGGATCGCGGGACGCCCGGCGGCGAGCACCTCGAAGAGCTTCGTGGGGAGCGCCCCATCAAAGATGGGGCGGTCGCGCAGCACCACCACGCCGGCGTCGGCCTCAGCGTAGAGGCTCGGCACGCGCGCGGGCGCTATGGCGCCCAGCAGATGCACATGCTTCAGGCCCCGCGCGGCGATCTCGCGGCGCAAAGACGCCGCGTCGGGACCATCGCCGGCGATGGTCAGTTCCACGACCTCCGGGCCGGCCAGCGCGGCGGCCTGCAGGAGGGTGCCGAGCCCCTGCGCCATCCCCAGCGTGCCGGCGTAGAGAACGCGCAGCGGAGCGCCCGCACGCGTCTGGAGGGGCGCCAGGGCGGCGAAGCGCTCGAGGTCGACCGCGGGGAGCACCTGCGCGACCTTGCCGCGGGCCTCAGGACGGGCGCCGAGACTCTCGATGATGCCCTTCGTGGGGGCTACGATCAGTCGAGCGTTGCGGTAGCAGGCGCGGGCGAGCGCGTGGGCTGCGGCTGCGGCCGATCCCTCGCCGATGACCCCCAGCTCGATTGCGCTCTCCGGCCAGAGGTCCGAGACGTTGAGCGCCAGCGCCGCGCGTTTGGCCCTCGCGTAGAGCACGCCGGCGCAGGCGGTGAAGAGCGGAGGGGTCTCCGCCACCACCACATCCAGCGGCCCGCTCGCGGCGCATGTGGCGAGCGCTCCGGCGGCGAACGCCGCGTGGTTGGCGAGGCGGCGCGCGAAGCCGCTGTTGGGCGTTGGGTAGACAACGCTGCGCACCACCCTCACTCCATCCTCATACCCCACGTGCAGCGGGCGATTGCGGAAGGGCTGAGCGATCGTGCCCGAGGGGTAGTGTGGAAAGCCCGTGTGCACCGTCACCTCCATGCCCCTGCCCGCCAGGCCGTACGCGAGCGCTGCTATGCGAGCGGGCGCGGCGCCCACCTCGGGGGGGTAGTAGTGGGTGAGCAACAGCACACGCATGGGCCGCTGGGGGGAGGGAAACCTGATGTGGAGGGAGGGGAGGAGAGGGAGAGGGTCGCGCGCGTCTATACAGGGTACGGTCAGGACCCCCGCAAGCAGCGAGCCTGGAGCGCTGAGAACTCGGGGAATAGGGCGATACGCGAGGAGGTGTTGCGTACGCTGTTCGAGCTCGCCGGGGGCGAGTTGCGCAGCGGGGGCACTGTGCTCGACGCCGGTTGCGGGACCGGCTGGTGGCTGAGGCGCCTGGTGCAGGAGGGCCTCGCGCCCGCGCATCTGGCTGGTGTGGATGTGCTCGCCGAGCGGGCGCAAGCGGCCGCTGAGCGACTCCCGGGCGCGCGCATCGTGGAGGGCGATCTGCGTGCTCTGCCGCTCGCCGATGCAAGCTGCACGGTGGTGCTGCTGTTCACGGTGCTATCGGCCATGGGCTCGCGCCAGGATGTGGCGGGCGCTCTTGCCGAGGTGCGGCGCGTGCTGGCCCCGCGCGGGGTCGTGGCGATCTGGGAGCCCCGCGTTCCCACCGCCAATCGCCATACTCGTATGGTGGGGCTGGGGGAGTTGCGTGAGGGGCTGGGCGTGGAGATCGAGGCCGTGCGCTCGCTCACCCTCGCCCCGCCGCTGGCTCGGCGTACCGGGCGCCTGTATGGGCCGCTCGCGCGTGTGCCATTGCTGCGTACTCACCGCCTGGTGATGGTCCGGCGCTGATCGTTCAGCCGGCACGGGGCGCTCACCTGGCGCTTGAGGTCTGCACGGCGCGGGGCGAGCGCCAGATGCTGAGCACTCGTGTGCGCCCAGCCGCGCATACAACTCCAGTAGCCGCGTCCGCTCGCGCTCCCAGCACAGCTCCTCGCCGGCGCGGATGAGGCGCTCGTGCAGTTCTGGGTCGCGGGGGCCGTACAGAGCGACTCGCAGCACCCCTGCCAGCGCGGCCGAGTCATTCGGCGCCACGCACCAGCCCACGCCGTGGCGGGTCACCAGCCGGCTGGTCTCGGGCAACTCTGCAGCCACCACGGGAACCCCGGCGGCGATGTACTCGAACAGCTTGTTGGGCAGCGCCAGACGATGATTGAGGCAGGTGTCCTGCAGCAGCGTCACCCCCACGTCGGCCTCGGCGGTGTGCGCCAGCAGGTCTTCGAGTGAGACGCTTGGAAGCAGCCTCACTCGTTCCTGTAGGCCCCGTGTGGCGATCAGCTCGCACAGGCTCGCGGCGTAACCCGGCTCGGGGTCTCCGAGGAACGCGAGATGGGCGCCGGGCACTTTCGCGAGCGCCTCCACGAGTATCTCGCAGCCGCGCGCCGGGGCCGGTGCGCCCTGATGGAGCACGAGCGGCGTGCCGGCATCGATTTCCATGCGTTCGCGCAGACCTCCGCGCCCGCCGGGATGAAGGGCGCTGACGTTGCGCACGACGGTGGGCATGCACGCGAGGCGATAGCGTCCACGCAGGCGCTCTGCGATCCCGTCGGAGACCGTGATCACGGCGGCGCAGCGGGGTACGACCAGTCGCTCGATCCCCGCCACGAAGGCGGCCCATGTGCGCTCGCGGTAGGGCACCGAGGTGGCCAGCTCGTGGGAGTCGTAAACCAGCTTCGCGCCGATGAGGCGCGCGCCCATGATTCCCGGCAGGAGCATCGCCGCGTCGTGCGCGTGCACCACATCGGGGCGTGCGCGCACGATCCCCACCACGAACCACCAAAGGAACGCGGCGCGGTAGAGATGAAAGGGCAACCACCGGCGCAGCCACGCGGGCGGACGCACCGACCGGCGCGCGAAGCCGTCCAGTGCGCCGGCGCCGGCGGGGATGTTCGCCAGCTCGAGCACCGTCACATCGATCCCGGCCGCGGCCAGCGCGGAGGCCTCACGGCGCACGCGCGAGTCGAACTCGACCGACTTGTGCAGCAGCATTGCGACGCGCATGGGGGCGCTCAGGCGCCGGTGCTGCTGGCGATCGCGAAGATCAGCATCAGCAAAGTGCAGACGCCCAGCATCAGCCCTGCCTCGATGCGTCGCACCTTGGGGTCGCTCGCCATGCTCCCCGCGACCTTCGTAAGCGGCACGAGCATCGTCCGGGTGAGGATCGCGAGATCGCCCCACAGCGTGCGTGTGCGGATGTAGTGCAGGTCGATCTCGATCTTACGGGGCATGATCGACTCCTCGTAGAACTTGATCGGGTCCTGCTGGAGGCTGAGCAGGTGAGACTCACTTGCGTACTCGACGGCGGCGGGGCCGGTGATGCCGGGCAGCACGCTCAACAGCTCCTCGTACTCGCGGCTATAGCGCCCCACGAACTCGGGCACCTCCGGGCGCGGTCCCACGAGGCGCATCTCGCCCTTCAGCACGTTCCACAGCTGTGGCAGCTCATCGAGCTTGGTCATCGCCAGGAAGCCGCCGATCGGGGTGAAGCGCTCGTCCGCTCCGATCGTCAGCGGACCGCCCTGAGCGGTGCGGCGCATTTTGCGGAACTTGAGCATCTGAAAGGGCTCTCCGTGGAGCCCAACGCGCGTGGAGCGGTAGAACACCGAGCCCGGAGAGTCGAGGTAGATCAGCAGCGCGGTGACGGCGCCGACGACCAGCACGAGCGGCGCTAGCAGGAGACACACAGTGAGATCGAACGCTCTCAGCGCTGCGGGAGCCGTGGATGTCCTCGCGATAGCGGTTGGGTCGAGCGAGGGCGCAACGGGCAGCTCGCTGATACGGATCCGCGCTTGGCTCTCCGGGGCCATCTCCTGCGCTGTGGTTGGGAAAGCCGACATTCACCCACGTCCTTGTCGTGTCGTATCGCGGTGCGACGCAGGCATCCTCTCGCGCGGCTCCATGGCGGCGTGTGATTATTGGGTGAAGCGCCGCTAATCACATGCTCTTCACACGTCTCTCGTGTGCCGCGCCTAGCGTTGCGACGGGCATGCGCGCGCTTGTGACCGGCTGTGCGGGCTTCATCGGCTCGCACCTCACAGAGGCCCTGCTCGACGGCGGGCACTCCGTCGTGGGCATCGATTGCTTCAACGACAACTACGGGCGCGCGCAGAAACTGACCAACCTCAGGCACGTGCGCGAGTGGACGAGCTTCGAGTTCGTGCCGATCGACCTCAGCCGGGGCGACCTCCGGGAGTTTGTCGATAAGGCCGACGTTGTTTTTCACCTCGCCGCCGAGCCGGGGGTGCGCTCCAGCTGGGGATCGCGCTACGGCAGGTATGTGCAGAACAACATCCTCGCCACCCAGCACATCCTGCAGGCCGCGCGCGAGCGTCAGGACATGCGCATCGTGTTCGCCTCCTCCTCCTCGGTGTATGGGAGCGCAAGCTCGCCGGTGCCAACCGCCGAGGGCTCGCCCACGCGACCCATCTCTCCCTATGGGCAGACGAAGCTCAGCGCCGAGCAGCTGTGCGGGCTGCATCGTGAGGAGCTCGGCATGGACATCGTGTGCCTGCGGTACTTCACCGTGTTCGGTCCTCGCCAGCGCCCCGATATGGCCTTTCACCGTTTCCTGCGGGCGGCGCTGAGCGATGAGCAGATCGAGGTCTTCGGCGACGGACGCCAAACGCGCGACTTCACGTATGTCGAGGATGTGGTGGCGGCGACGCTGGCCGCGGGGAGCGTGCCGAGTATCGCCGCTGAGGTGCTCAACGTCGGCGGCGGCTCGCCCACCAGCCTGCGCGCGGCGCTCGAGCTCGTGCAGGAGCTCGTGGGACGCTCGCTCGATGTCCATCACGTACCGCGTGAGCACGGCGATGTCCATGACACCGCCGCCGACACGACGCTGGCTCGCGAGCAGCTCGGCTTCGCGCCGCAGACAGATCTGCGCGGTGGGCTGAGCGCACAGCTCGAGTGGCTCGCGCCGCTCGTGCGGGGAAGCGACCTGGCGGCGGCTCTATGAGGGTGCTGATCACCGGAGCCGCGGGGCTGATCGGCCGCGCGAGCGCGCGGCTGCTGCAGGAGAGCGGACACGAGGTGCTCGTGAGCGACCTGCATCCGATGCCCGCCGATTCGCACGCGCTGCCGTGGCGCCGGCTGGATATCAGACGGCGCGAGCAGGTGGAGGACCTGGTGCAGGAGTGCCGGCCCGAGGTGCTGGTGCACCTCGCCGCCAGGCATTTCATACCCTGGTGCGAGCGCTTTCCGGCGGCGACGCTTGCCACCAATGTGGTGGGCTCCCAGAATGTGATCGAGGGCGCTCGCACGGGTGGGGTGCGCAAGCTCCTATTCGCCTCCTCCGCAGCTGTGTATGGGCCCTCGTTGGAGCCCCTGGCGGAGAGTTGCGCGCTCGGCCCCGATGATGTCTACGGCGTCTCCAAGGCCACGGGCGAGCAGCTGATGAGGCTCGCCTCCCAGCGGGTGGGGGGTCCGGATACGGTGGTGCTGCGCCTCTTCAACACGATCGGGCCAGGCGATCGCAACCCCCATCTGATTCCCCGGCTGGTGAGCGAGCTGCGCCTTGCGGGAGGCCGGCTGCGACTCGGAAACCTGACAAGCGTGCGCGATTACGTCTACGTTGAGGATGTCGCGCGCGCGATCCTCGCCGCGGTCGAGGCCGAGCTTCCCGGAAACACCACGATCAACATCGGTGGGGGCGCCGGCCGCTCGGTGGCGGAGGTCGTCGAGGTGCTCGAAGGGCTCCTCGGACGGACGCTCGAGGTCGTTTCGAGCAGCACACGGCGCAGGGCGGTTGATCGGCCGTTTCTCGTCGCCGATCGCGAGCGCGCGCGCCGGCTGCTCGGCTGGGAGCCCCACGTGGAGTTCGAGGAGGGGCTCGCGCGGACGCTGCTCGCGGGGGGTGCGCAATTGGGCGAGTGCCGCGCAAGCCCCCACACCGCCGAGTTCGCAGCGGTATGAGCGAGGTCCTCTTCAGCCCGAGAAAGCTTCGCCTCGATGAGGCGGGCTCGCGCGCCGAGCGCCTGCGGATTCTCCTGGCGGGGGACTTTCCCGAATGCCCACCGCAGACCGTCGGCGGCATTCAGGCGGTGACGTGGCAGCTGGCGAGTGGTCTCGCCGAGCGCGGCGACTTCGAGATTCATACCGCCACCTGCGAGCGCTACTGGCAGCACGCGCCGCCGGCTCGTAGCTGGCGTCGCGAGTGGGATGGCTGCACCGCCCACTACCGGCGCACGCCGAGCGCGATCCCGCACGTGCTGTCCTCGTGGACCAGCGATGCGGAGTACGTGCGCCGCAAGATCCGCTCCACGGGCGCGCGGCTGGTGCACGCGCACGGCCAGGTGGGGTACACGATCGGCGCGCTGCGCAGTGGGGTGCCCCATGTGGTGACTCCGCACGGGATGCTCGCGCGCGAGAAGCGCGCTCGCGAGGACGCGGGCGCCCTCAGCGGCGAGCGCCTGCGCGAGGCGTTGTGGGGGGCCACGGAGAACTGGTGCCTCGCCAATGCGAGGCACATCGTCACGATCAGCCCCTACGTGCGGCGACAGATCGAGGGGCGCACACGCGCCGAGTTGCACGACATCCCCAACCCGGTGGATCTGTCCTTCTTCGAGTTGGAGCGGCGAGGGTCACCGCCTGGACTTGAATCCGCCGAGCTGGGAGCCGCTGGACGCCGCCTGGATTCCGCGGCACACCCTGAGTCGCTCGCTCCGACCCTGCTGAGCGTGGGCTGGTTGAACGAGCGCAAGCGCCACGATCTGATCGTGAGGGCGCTCGGGCTGGTGCGCGAGCGCGTGCCGGGCGCGCGCCTGCGGATCGTCGGCAATGTCGAGGCCGGCGACGGCGCGCGGTTGGAGCGTCTACGAGGGCTCGTGGCCGAACTGGGTCTGGGTGAGGCGGTGGGTTTCCTGCGCGGGCTTTCACACGAGCAGCTGCTTGGAGAGTATCGGCGTGCGAGCGTGTACGTGCACGCCGCCGAGGAGGAGAGCTCACCGGTGTCCGTCGCGCAGGCGATGGCAGCGGAGCTGGCGCTCTGCGCGGTTGAGATCCCGGGACTCCACCACCTGCTGGTTGAGGGGCACACGGGGTTATACGCGCGCGAGGCTACACCCGAGGCGCTCGCACAAGCGATCCTCGCGGTGCTCGAAAACCGCCCTCTGGCGCGGAAGTTGGCGCTGAACGCACGCAACGAGGCACGGGCGAGATTCCATCCTTCCGTCGTAGCGGGCGCCACTGGGGATCTCTATCGCGAGGTGCTGGCGCGGGCAAAACTGTACCCTGAGCGTCGCCCAAGGGAGTGGCAGAGACGCCACGCACGGGCTGAGGGCAATCCAACAGGGATGTGAAAGGCCTATGACAGATTCACAGGTGACACTGCGCGAGCTCGGCCGGCTGCTGCGTCGGCGCGCCTCCACTGTGCTCATCGTCTTCGTCGTGGCCCTCGGTGTGGGTGTGGTGCTGGCGGCGACTCACACCAAGCGCTATCAGGCGCAGGCCAAAGTTGTGCTCACGCCGGTGCTGGGCAAGAACCTTACGTTCATCCCTGCCCAGGAAAGCCTCCAGGCGCTCATAAACGCCTATGCGGAGACGGCCCGCTCGGCGGCGACGGTCGCGGCCACGCGCCAGTTGCTGGGGCGCCCTCTGGGAGGCACAGCCACCTCATTCACGCAGGCCGGCGATGACAGCATCACCCTCGCGGTGCAGTCGACCTCGGCGCAGATCGCCTATCGGGATGCGCTTGCGCTGCTGCAGGTCTTCCAGGGAACGATGCGCGGTAACACTTTCTTCACAGTAAGTGTCATTTCTCCGCCCTCTTTGCCGACCCAGCCGATCCAGCCGCGCGCGCCGCTGATCGTGGGCTCGGCGGCCGTCCTTGGATTGGTGCTCGGGGTTCTGTTCGCGCTGCTGATCGATTACCTCAAGCGCGAGCCCGAGGTCCCGGCGCCGGAATCACCGGAGCCGGAGACCCTCGCCTATCGATGAGGCGCGCCGGCGGGCATCCGATCCGCGTGACGCAGATGTCATCCCCGGGCTCGAAGTGGGGGGCGCGGAGATGATGCTCTACAAGCTGCTCAGCGCGAGCGATCGGGAACGTTTCGAGCCGAGTGTGATCTCGCTGTCGGACCTCGGGGCGCTGGCGCCGCGCATCGCGGACCTCGGCGTACCGGTCAGCGCGCTCCAGATGACCCGTGGGCGCCTGCAGGCGCGCCCGCTCGGGCGGCTCGCACGGCGCCTGGCCGCGCGCCGTCCCGATGTGGTGCACACCTGGATGTATCACGCCGATCTGCTGGGCGGTGCGATGGCGCGGGCGACCGGCCGCGCCAAGGTGATCTGGGGGCTGCGCGGCAGCGTCGACGCGCAGCTGAGCAAGCGCAGCTCGCGGATGGCCGCGCGCGCGTGCACTCACGCCTCGCGGTGGCTCCCCGATCGCGTCGTGTCCTGCTCGGAGCGTCTGGCGGAGATGCATATCGAGCTGGGCTATGACCCCGCGCGCATGATGGTGATCCCCAACGGTTTCGATCTCTCCCTGTTCAAGCCTGACGCGGAGCTGCGTGCCCTCAGCCGCCGCGAGCTGGACGCCGACGGCGAGGTGCGGCTGGTGGGGCTCGTGGGACGTTATGACCCTCAGAAGGACCACCGCACCTTTCTGCGCGCCGCTCGCGAGTTGGCGGGGGCTCGGGCAGACGTGCGCTTCGTGATCGCCGGCCCCGGCGTCGACAGCGCCAACGGCGAGCTCGCGCGCATGATCGCGGAGCTTCAGATCGGCGAGCGTTGCCACCTATTGGGAGCGCTGGAGGACCCGCGCGGAGTGCTCAACTCGCTCGATGTGCTCGTCTGCTCCTCGGCGTACGGCGAGGGTTTCCCCAACGTCATCGGCGAGGCGATGGCATGTCGGGTGCCGTGTGTCACAACCGACGTCGGCGACGCCGCGAGGATCGTCGCGGACACCGGCCGGGTCGTGGCGATCGGCGATTGGGGAGCACTTGCGCGCGAGGTGCTCGCGCTGCTGGAGCTCGAGCCAGGCGCCCGCGATGAGCTCGGCGCATTGGCTCGCGCGAGGATCGAGCGGGACTTCTCGCTCCCCATCGTGGCGGCAGGTTCGAGGAGCTCTACAAGGAGCTCTGCGGTACCGGGCAGTCGGCGAGGCAGTGACGCGTCGAGCCGCGCGCGTCATGCGAACGAAGCGGATCGTCTCGCCTCAGCTCAGCGCGCGCTGGCGTACGCGTAGAAGGCCGGCTTGGGACGCCCTGCGGCATTGAGCAGTCCCTCGGTGAGACGTTCGGATGTAGTGGTGGGCTCGTCCATGAGCTCGTACCACCCCAACCCGGCTACGTAGGGCACGGAGTTCGCGAGCTCGAACGCCGCAGTCAGCCAGCGCGCCTGGGTCGGTTCGCTGACGTAGTAGTCGAAAGCGCGGCTGGGGGCGTCGGAGATCGAGAACTCCGAGAGCCATAGCTTCGGCGTGGGACCGTGTCCCGGCGTAGACGCCCTGCAGTTCGCGGTGGAGCGTGTCGACGTCGTTGATGTCGCGCAACGATCGGCGAATAGGGCGTCTCTGAGAGCTTGGGGTAGCGCGTGGAGTAGGGGTTATCGCCGTAGAGATCCATGCGCGGCGGCGAGCCGTCGGGCAGACGCAGCCAGCGCAGGTAGTTGCTCGGGGAGACCAGCCCCACCGTGTAGGTCATGCCGCCGATCACCTCGTTTGCCGGGTTCACGGCCTTGAGCGCCCCATAGGCTGCGTCGAGCAGCACGGCATAGCGCTGCGGGCCAACAGGCGATTCGGGGGGCATCGGGTTGAAGTTGCCCGCCCGCGTCACCTCTCCCCAGATCATCCAGTCGTGGATTGAGGGATAGCGGCGGCTCGCGGCCTGCAGGAAGGCCGCATAGTCCTCCGGATCATCGGGTGCCCAGGAGGGCTTCTGGGCGCCGTTGGCCCAGCCTGGGGTCTCCTTGACCATCACCGCGAGCGAAATGCCGTAACGGCCGGCTTCGCTGACGGCCCGATCCATCGCAGCGGGCCACACGTAGGCCGGGTCAGATGGGTCGCCGGGATCGGCAGGGCGCGTCGAAGGCAACGGCGGCCCAGCTGAGCTGCAACTCGAGCACCTGCACCCCCAGCCGGTGGTAGGCGGGGAAGGCCGAGGAGCCGTCGGGCATGTTAGCGGTCCCCAGATCATCTTCAGGGCGTGCCCGCCGAGGGTGACCGGTGCGGATGTTTCCGCGGTGGGCCGGGAGAGGGTCGCGATGCGCCCGCGAGTTGGCCGCTGTTCGCCGCTCGCCGTATGAGCGCCAGCAGCAGAACCGCCAGTGCTGCAGGAGGGCCGGGAGGAGGGAGCGGGCGGGGAGGGCTGTGAGGGTGCTCGGGCCGGGTGCGCATCGGCGAGCGCGATGCTAGGCGAGGCGCATGGCTCGAAGAAGAGCTTCGCCCCGTTTCTTCACAACCTCGAGCGCACGAGCACGAGACCGGAGTGACGCTTGTCAGGGTCGGGGACGGCCGCACAGGCGTCGCAACCCATCGCCCGAGTAGCGACCATCCAGTCGCAGAGTGTGCCGCGGCGGTGGGGTTGACCAGCACGAGGCCATGCGAGAAACGGCGCAGCTCCACGCCGGAACGGCGTTGCAGGCGGCCCCGAGCGGCGTGGCCGATCGGCGCTTCGTAGTCGGGGAACCAGGTTTCCACGCCGTAGTTGGCGTCGTTCTGGAGGGCGAATGTGGCATGGCCGCCGGAGCCCAGCAGCATCGTCGCCCAGCCGAAGCGCTCGGCCTGGAGTCGCCATCGCTTGACTGCGGCGATGCCCGATGAACCACTTGCCCTCGCGCTGGCCTGTTGCAGGATCGACAGCTCGGTACGCCATTCCGCCGCTCGAGCGGTACCCCCGCCGGGTGCGGCGGTGAACTTGGCGAAGCGCTCGTCCATCGCCCCGTCGAGGCGGCGCAGCCAGCGCGCGCCAGTCGGCGGGGTAGTTGGGCCAGGAGCCGATGTTGGCCATCGCCAGCTTGCCCGCCGCGTGGATCTCGGGGACGATGTAGCGCGAGGCGCCGAGGTCATGGCCGCGGCAGTAGGCCGTGTCGTTGGGTACTGGGCGACGTCGGCGGGGTCGTGGTAGTAGCGGATCGTGGGATTGACGTTGTCGATGAACACGCCATCCCAGCCCTGGCTTTCCAGCTCGTGTACGACCTCGCGGCCCAAGCCCGCTGAAAGCCGCGGTTGCCGATATCCATCGCCCACAGGTAGGGAAAGCCAAGCGCAGCGGATCGGCTCTCCGGCGCGATCGCGCAGCAGCCAGCTGGGTGCGTGAGCGGTCTGCGCATAGCTGACGCCGTCGGTGCGCATACCGTCGACGGGCTGATAACTGCTGGCGTTGCCCAGGTCCTTGTACTCGAGCACGATCAGGTGGGGATTGGCAGGCCTTGAGCCGGTGCATCAGGGCCGCTGCCAGGGCAGCAGGATCACCACACGGCTGCGCGGGGCGGTCAATGAGGGATCCGGCCAGGTTCCTTCGGGGCGGATCGCGTAACGCACATGGCCCGCGGCTGCGGTCTGGACGGCAGCGGCGAGGCCGGGCGTTGCCAGACAGAGGCAGAGCGCGACGGTGACGATGAGCACGGCTGAGCGGCGCATCCAGGTCTGCACTCGACGGCGAAGCGCAGATCGTTGAGGTGGAGGGCGCGCAAATCGGTGGGTAGTCCACCGCGAGAACGCCCCACCACGGCAGCTTTCTTGAATTCTCTTCGCATTCATTCGAACAGTGCGGGTTCATCATCGACGGGCATCATCGGCAACCGTCCCTCGTTCACATCTGTTTCACCGTGTCGATGTGACCCTCCTCTAGCCTCCGGCGCCGATGAGAAGGGACGCTTTCCCGATCGGCCTGCTGTTGGTGCTCCCGGCATTGCTCGCGCTGGTCGCCGGCCCGCTCGCCACTGCGCAGGCCTCGCCCCGACCGTCTGCGACGGGCGCTGTCTTCACCGAAAGTGCCCAGCCCGCCGCGCTGCAGATCAAGCAGCACGGCTACTACCGCAACGTCTCGGCCCACAACCTGCGCTGGACCGGCTGGGGCGCGCCCACCGCGACCGCACAAGGCACCTTCACATTTCAGTTCTGCGTGGAAGAAAGCTGCTCGGTCTCACCTTTCTACGACGAGTCCGTGGTGGTCACTCTCAGCGCGATCGGACACTGCGGCGCTCACCCGGCCTACACCTCTCTTCAGTCGAAGGCTCGGAACGCTCCCGGACTCCAGCTTCAAGAGTTACCGGACGAGCCTCGGCGTGCCCGAAGCCACGCTCGCCGCGCGCCGAAAACACGGATGAGCAGGCGCGCGCGCGCCCGGTCGCGCGGCTGCACGCCGCCCGCCGCGAGGAACACCGCCCCCGCAGCGGCAAGCCCGAGAGCAGGCGCCAGCACCAGCGCGCTCGGGTCGTGAGGGCGACCGAGATGCGCCCGCGCGAGCGCGAACCCCACAGCTCCTGCGCATACCAGCGAGAGGGCCTCGCGTGGACGCCATAGCTCGCCGAGCCCGCCATGCAGCAGCCGTGGCAGGCGCAGGCTGAGCGGCAGCGAGCTGCGCGCAGGCGCCGATCAGCATGCCGCGCCCATCCCGCTGACGCCGTAGGCTCGCGCGAGCAGAATACCCGCGAGCAGCGTCAGGCGTGCTCGCGCAAGCCCATAGAGCGAGGCTCACAGCCCACGGTTCTCGGCGAACAGCGCCTGCGACTGCACCGCGGAGAGGGTGACGACCCCTGGCACGAACACCAGATAGGCGAAGGCGCCGGCGCCCGCAGCGAAGCCGGGGCCATAGATGCTCATGATCGGCGCGGCCGCCCCGGCGGCGACTGCCGCGGGCAGCAGCATCGCCACTGCCACGTAGCGCAGCGAATCCACGAGCGCGCGGTCGAAACCATCCCGATCCTCGCCGAGGCGGCGCTCGACGAGCGTCGGGAACAGCATCTCGGTGATCCGGTAGTTGAGCTCGAGGCCGCGCCGGGCGATCATCCAGGCGCGGCTGTAGGCGCCGATCGCGGCCACGGGCGCAAGCGCTCCGAGGATCCAGGTGCCCGCTTCGTCGCTCACGCCCTCCGCGAGCAACCCCGGAGTGAGCCGCAGGCCGAAGTGCAGCAGCTCGGGCAAGCGTCGAGAACCCTTCGACGCAGCACCGGCGCGATACGCGCAGGCGCATGAACGCACGGCAGCTCGCCACCCGCTGCACGAAGCGAGGTGGCCCACGAGGCGTACCACGCGAGGATCAGCCCCCACACGGTGGGCATCAGCGAAGCTGAGTGCGATCGACAGCGTCAGGTAGAGAAGCGCCTGGTGCAGCCTGCACAGCAGCAGCGGCCGCCCAGCGCGGAAGGCGCCCAGCACAGTGTCGAAGTTCCAGGAGGTGTTGACGAACAGCAGCGAGGCCACCAGCATCGCCTCCGCGGGGAGATCAGCTCTGGGTGATCGATGGGCCCCTCGAAGAGACAGCCACGTGACCAGGCCGGCCAGCAGCGAGACGGCCGCGGTGAGCGCGGTGGAGAAAGCTCAACACCGCCGCGAACAGGCCCGTGACGAGCGGGTCGCGGGGCGCGAGCGGAGTCAGGCGGCGCATCAGCGCAGGCTGCTCGCGCACGGTCGAGAGCAGCCATACGGCCCCGGCGGGGGCGCCCGCGAGAGCGAATTCCCCGATCGCGCTCACGCCGTACAGGCGTGCCACGATCACGCTTGTGACGAGCGCCAAGAGCGCGTTGGCGAGGAAACTGAGGCGCCGTGGCCGAGGCCGGCGCCGTAGGAGGGCCACCCCGGCGAGGCGCTCTCCTGAGCTTCACCGCCTACGGGCGAGCCGCTCATACGCTGCTCCGATGGCAGCGCGCTCGCCGATCCTCGCCGGCGTCGAACAGTCATCTCGAGGACTGACGCCGCTTGTGGTCCGATCCTGGCAGCCCGCGGTCCGACCGTCGCCTGGAGGCAGCCGCGCGGCGCTGGACAGGAGACTCGCGCCAGCGGACCAATTGCGCGAGCACTACGACATCGAGCATCGCCTCGCCGAACGACTGCGTGAGAGCCTCCGACCGCGGAGCGGCGAGCGCTTTACGCGCGGGTCTACGACGAGCTGTTCGGCAGCATCCCCCACCATCCCGCAGCTGCTCCGGCGCGCCTCCCGCGAGCGCGCCACGCGGTAGATCGCGAGCTCTATTTCCTGGCTCCGCTGCTGGATCCCGAACTGTCGGTGCTGGAGATCGGCGCTGGCGATCTGGCGCTCTCGCGACGCCTTGCGCGGATCGTGGGCGAGGTTCACGCCGTGGACGTTGCCAGCGAAATCGCCTCTCCACGGCCGGCGGTGGAAAATCTTCACATTTATTTGACAGACGGCCGGCGCCTGCCACTGGCAACGGACTCGATCGACCTCGCCTATAGCAACCAGCTGATGGAGCACCTGCACCCCGAGGATGCGATCGAACAGTTGCGCGAGGTCTTCCGTGTGCTCTCCCCCGGAGGGCGCTACCTGTGTGTGACGCCCAACCGCCTCACCGGACCGTGGGATATATCGCGGATGTTCTCGACCGCACCCACGGGGTTACACCTGCGCGAGTATTCCAACCGCGAGCTTGCTGAGACCCTCCGCGAGGCGGGCTTCGGGCGCATACATGCGGTCGTGCCTGCGGGGGTATCGGGTGCGCGAGTGGTACCAGCTTGGCTCTTCACGCTCCCTGAGCGAGTGCTCCAGGGCCTTCCGCATCACGCACGCCGCGCCGTGTTGGCGGGGCCGTGGCGCAAGCCGCTGAACTCGGTTCGCCTGCTGGCAGAAAAGCCAATGATGAGGCGAACGCCGCGATGAACCACAACGGCGTGCTGAGTTGGGCGCTGAAGAAGACCCCGCCGGCGAGCGCTACGAGGAAGGAGGCCAGGAATGCGCTGCGCAGCCAGTTCTCGGGCGCCCTCGGATCGCCCTCTTGCGCCCCGACTGGCAGTCGCGGTGAGGATCTGCCGCCAGGTGGCTGACAAGGAAGCCGAGGAAGAGCAGCAGCGCGATTGCCCCATCTTCGCTGAGCACCCCGAGATAGGTGTTGTTGACGGCGATTTCGTGCTCGAGCTTCGGCGTGTCGCGCACGTAGCCAGGGCTCAACGCTTCAAAGCGCCCCGGTCCGATGCCCAGCAGTGGGTGGTTGGCGCTCATGCGCAGCGCCGCTGACCAGTAGACCTTTCGCAGGCTCACGCTGCTGCTGAGTCCGTTCTCGCGCACCTGTAGGTTCTGGGTGCTCTTCGCGGTGGAGATTCCCAACGCCAGCACCACGATCAGGGCGACTGTCGCGAACGCGCTCACCACAACCCCGGCCGACACCCGCCGGGTGAGGATCGCCCATAGCGCGATGAGCGCCAGCGCAACGAAGGCTCCGCGCGAGGAGGAGCTGAGGATGCCCAGCGCCAGCGATGCCAAGCCGATCCCCCACAGCCAGCGCCTTCGAGGCTCGATCATGAACAGATAGGCCACGAGGGGGAGCACGGCCGCGAGGAGGTAGGCAAAGTCGTTGGGATCGCTGATCGGCCCCGACGCCCGCGCGACGCTGCCGTCGAGGAACTGCACCGATGCCCAGATGGCGCCCACGATCGCCGAGATCGCAAGCACGCGCAGGGCGCGCAGGAACGCCTCGCGGCTGTCGATCAGCTGCACCACCAGGAAGAGGAACAGCGTGAGCGTCCAGTAGCGCAGCGTTTCGGTGATGCTCGGGCCGCTCAGACCGCTCGCGATCGAGGACAGCGTGACGACCGTGCAGAGCAGCCCCGCCCAGCCCATCGCGGGCGTGAAGCGCAGGCGCCGGTCGCGCAGCAGCGTGGCGAGCGCCACGGAGACGAACAGCAGTCCTCCCACGAGCTTCACGATCGTGACGCTGTGCGTGGGGAAGCGCAGGGCGCCCTGCCAGGGAAGGATCGCGATCAGCACCAGCACGAACACGTCCGGGCGTGCCAGCACCACATATGCCAGCAGGACGCCTGCGAGCAGGATCCACGGGTAGAGAAGCTGGTTAGACATGGGAGTTCGAGAGCCAGGATTGGAACATCAGCACCGGCCACAGGCGTCGATGCCGGTTGCGCCTTCCCGCGAGGTGCTCCTGCCAGTGGCGCATGATGACCGATGGCTCGAAAAAACCCTCCACGGTGAGGCGCTCGGGAGAGAGCATGTCCTGCGCCCAGGGCCGCAGCGGGCCTCGCAGCCAGTCGGCGAGCGGTACTTCAAAGCCCCGCTTGGGGCGCTCCACGAGCTCGCGCGGCACGTAGCGGTGGAGGATCGCACGCAGCGGGGCCTTGCCAAGTCCGCCGCGCAGCTCCGCCGGCGGAATGCGCCACGCCAGTTCCACGATGCGATGGTCGAGTAGCGGCACGCGCGCCTCCAGCCCCACGGACATGCTTGCGCGGTCGACCTTCGTGAGGATGTCCTCGGGGAGATAGGCGAGTGAGTCCGCGAGTGCCATCCGCCGCGCGAGATCCTCCTCGCCCAGGAGGCCGTCGGCGAGCGCGAACGCTGGATCGACGGTGGCGGGGGCGCCGAGCACGGGGGAGTCCAGCCAGCAAGCCACAAGGCGCTCATACAGACGGTCGGACTCCCGCGCACGTTCCTGCGTCCGCGTGCCGGCCCACGCGGGGGGGTGTCCGCCAAGGACTTCGGCGAGCTTGAGCAGCCGGTCGCCCGCCAGCTCGTGCGTGGGCACTCCGAGCATCGCACCCAAGCGGTTGGCCGCCTCCAGCGGGGTATGCAGGATCGCGGCGGCGAGCTCGCGGCGCAGGCGCGATGGGAGTGCTGCGAACCGGTCCAGCAGGCGACCCCAGCGGTAGCGGGGATAACCGTGGAAGAGCTCATCGCCTCCGTCTCCCGCGAACGCCACCGTCACGTACCGGCGCGCGAGGCGCGCGATCAGCAGCGTTGGCAGTACGGCGGGGTCGGCGAATGGCTCCCCACACACCGCTGCCAGCTGAGGCACCGCATCGAGGGCGTCGGCGGCGCTGAAGCGCAGCTCGGTGTGCTCGGTCTCCAGATGGGCGGCCACCGCCGCGGCGTGTCCAGTCTCGTCGAAGGCGGGGTTCTCGAAGCCGACCGAGAAGGTTCGCGCGTTGCCCTCGCCCAGGTGCTGCATCAGGGCGACGAGCGTCGCGGAGTCAACACCTCCCGAGAGCAGCGCGCCGAGCGGCACGTCGGCTGCTAAGCGCAGGCGCACCGCGTCGCCCAGAAGCTCGTGCAACTCCTCATTGGAGGCCGCTCGCGTGGTTTCTCGCGCGGCATACGCCACCTCGGCAAGCGACCACCAGGCGGTGGGCTCGAGGCGCTCGCACTGTCCGGCTCTGAGCTCGAGTAGCTGGCCGGCTCCCAGCTTGGCCACACCTTCGAGGATCGAATGGGGGGCCGGCACATAGCCGTAGCGCAGGTGCGCCGCCAGCGCCGCACGGTCCACCCGCTCACGCAGCTGGGGGTGGCGGCGCAGCGCGCCGAGCTCGGAGGCAAACACGATGTGGCCTCCAGCACGACCGTAGTAGAGCGGCTTCTCGCCGAGCCTGTCCCGAGCGAGCGTCAACACCCGCTCGCGACGATCCCATAGTGCGAAGGCGAACATGCCGTTGCAGCGAGCGAGTGTCTCGCGCACGCCCCAGGCCTCGATGCCGGCCAGCAGCACCTCGGTATCGCAGCGCCCCGCAAACACGGCTCCGCCGCGCTCGAGCTCGGGGCGGAGCCGGTTGAAGTTGTAGATCTCCCCGTTGTAGGTGAGCACGTAGCGCCCTGAGGCGGAGTGCATCGGCTGGTGGCCGGCCTGCGAGAGGTCGAGCACCGCCAGGCGGCGGTGAGAGAGCGCTATGCCGGCGCTCGCATCGACCCACAGTCCGGAGTCGTCGGGGCCGCGATGAGCGAGCGCATTCGCCATCTGGGCGGCGACGCGCCCGAGCTCATCCTCGCCGGTGGTTGCGGCGGGGTCCAAGATGCCGGCGATCCCGCACAAGGCCGTGGGACACTATCCGGCGCTCAGCGCACCGGGACCATGACGCGGGCATCGGGTGCTGCGGCGGGTGGCGGTGCACCAGCTGGGGCGAGCGCCGGATCGACCGTGAGCTGGGGTGCGGTCACGAGGCTCTCATAGACGCCCACCGTCTCGCGCACCATCCGCTCGGCGTCGAACATGGTGCTGTGGCGCGCGCGCGATGCCTCCTTGGCTGAGGCGCGCAGCTCGGGCGAGCGCAGCATCGCGACGATCGCATCGGCGAGTGCTCGGGGGTGCTTGGGAGAGACCAGCCGGCCGGTCTCCTCGCTCACCGCCTCGGCGGTGCCGCCGACGCTGGTGACCACCTGGGGAACTCCCCACGAGAGTGCCTCCAGCACGCCCATCGGCATCGCCTCCCACGCGGAGGGGAGCACATACAGGTCGAGGGCGCTCATGTAGCGCCCGCTCGGCGGGGTGAATGCAAAGAAGGCAAACCGGGGGTCCTCGCTGAGGCCGGCGGCCGCGGCCTGCTCTTCCAGCTGGCCCCGCATCGGACCGTTACCTACGATTGCAAACCGCGCCCCTGGCACCTGCTCCAGCACGCTGGGGATCGATTCGATCAGGACATCCAGGCGCTTCTGCTCGCGTAGCACCGTCACAGCTCCCACGAGGAGCCCGTCTCCCTTGAAGTCGAGCAGCGTCTGCTCCGGGCCGGTCTCGGGGAGTGGGTTGGGAACACCATTATAGATGCAGTGGGCGCGATCCGGTGAGACGAATGGAAGCCTCAGTGCGGCACGCCGCTCGGACTCGCACACGCAAACATAGGCCGAGGTGAGTGGCGCCAGCAGACGCTCGACGGCGGCCGGAGCCATGCGCGAGAGCGGGCCGAGGTCGCGCAGGAAGGCGAAACAGTGGGGGCTATAGACGACCGGGATTCTCCGCCGAGCACCGAGCAGTCGCCCCAGCACGCCCGCCTTGCTGGAGTGGCAGTGGATCACATCGACGGGCTCGCGTGCGAGCAGGGCGCTGAGGTGCCTGTACGCACGCAGATGGGCGAACGGCGATCTCGCCTCTCGCGTGAGGTGGCTCACCGGCAGGTACTCCACGGAGGCACACTCGAGGCGCTCGCGAATCGACGCCCGCTCAGGTCCCGCGACGAGTGCGCTCCAGCCGTGGCGCTCCATATGGAGCGCAAGGTTCATCACGACCTCGGGCGAGCCGCCATCGGGGGGCTCGAACAGGAGCAGGGCGCGCGGCATCTGGCTAGCGCCTTCCTCGGCCGGCGGCGGAGTTCATGCGAGCATCGTCCGTCCCGGTGAGTGGGAGACATGTGATTATTTCGGGACGATTGGGTGAAAGGCTGGAGCTTCTCGGGGAACGATTGTGTGAATGGTCCACGTGCTGCGCGGGCCTGTGCGCCGTGCGCGATCGGCCAGTGGGGGATAGTGGCCGCGCTGGGCCCTTGGCGGTGCAGCGGCCGCCGCACCGGCTGAGGCTCGGAGTCGAGCCTCAGCGCGCGGCCGCGTAGGCGTAGAACGCCGGCTTGGGTGCGCCGCTCGCGGTCATCAGACCCTCGCTGAGGCGCCCGTGGCTGGTGGGCGGTTCGTCGAGCAGCTCAAACCACCCGAGCGCGGCGACGTAGGACACGGAGTTCGCGAGCTTGTAGGCGGCGCTGACCCAGCGCGCCTGCACCGCGCGGCTCACGTAGTAGTCGAAGGAGGGGTTGGCGCTGTCGCTGATTCCGAACTCCGCGAGCCACAGTTTCGGCACGTGTCCGTAGCGGCGGTAGATGCCGGCCATCTGCGCGTGGAGGGTGTCGATGTCGTCGATATCGCAGACCAGCGGCGAGAAGGGCTTCTTGGCCAGGTTCGGGTAGCGCACCGAGTAGGGATTGTGGCCGTAGTAGTCCATGCGCGGAGGCCTGCCATCGGGGAGGCGCATCCAGCGGATGAAATCGCGCGCGCCGATAACGCCCGCGGAGTAGGTCATGCCGCCAATCACGAGGTTGGCGGGGTTCACGGCCTTCAGCGCTCCATATGCGTCATCGAGCAGCCGTGCGTATCGCTCAGGGCCCGCGGGGGAGTTGGGGGGCAGCGGATTGAAGCTCCTCGTGGAGTTGACCTCGTTGAGGATCATCCAGCGGTGCACGCTTGGGTACCTACGCGCGGCGGCCTGCACGAAGTTGGCGTAATCGCTCGGGTCGATGGGCGCCCACGTTTCTCCTCGTCCGCCATTTGACCACGCGGGAAAACCTTCCACCAGCAGCGCCAGGGCAATGTGAAAGCGCGCTGCCTGGGCGATCGCGTTGTCCAGATCCGGCGGCCAGCGGTAGGCCGGATCCCGCGGGTCGGAGGGGTTGCCCGGACGGGTAGGGGCGATCCTGTTCCAGGCTAGATTGAGCTCGAGCACCTGCACGCCAAGCCGGTGGTACACCGGAAACGCCGAGGAGCCGTCGGGCATCGTAAGCGGGCCGTAGATGGCCTTCAGCGGTTTTTGGAGGAGGGCTGGCGCGGCGTAGGCTAGGGCGCCGGTTGGTCCGTGGAGCGGAGCGCCGGCGAGGACGGCGGGGAGCGATAGCAGCGCGACGGCGCTCGCCACTCGCACGAGGGAGGCCGGACGCACGGGGCCGTATTTTACGCGGCCCCGTGCGATCCAGCTGTCACCATTTGGTGAATGCCGCGGCGCATTGCCGCAGCGACTGACTGTCTAGGACAATCTCGCTGCTAAAGTCCCTTCACTGCCTTCTGGCTGGCCTTCAGCACAACCTTCGGGATCGGCGCGAAATCGAGCGCGGCGCCGAACTTCTGACCGGCCGTCAACGCGTAGTTGATGAAGCTGGCCAGCAGTTGCTTCTGCGGCGCCGCCTTCGGCACAATCACATAGGTGAAGGTCGAGATCGGGTAGGCGATGCGGAACTTCTTCGAGGGGTTGACGATGTGCATTTCGTTGTTCGCCGGCACCTTCTTCACCGACTGCGCTGCCTGCTCGATGTTGCTGAGGTTCGGGTACTCGAAGAACCCGGCCGCGTTCTGAATCGCTGCGGCGCCGAGCTGATGGGCGATGATGTAGGAGGCCGAGATGTAGCCGACCGCGCCGTTGGTCGAGGAGACGACCGCCGTTACGCCGGCGTTGCCCTTGCCGCCGACACCCGTCGGGAAGGTGACCGTGGTGGCGGCGCCACCGATCTGGCTCTTCCACGTTGGGCTGATCCTCGAGAGGTAGTCGGTGAAGGCGTACGTGTCGCCCGAGCCGTCGCTGCGGAACACCGGGGTGATCTTCAGGTTCGGCAGGCTCGTGCCCTTGTTCAGCTTCGTGATCTGCGGGGCGTCCCAGTTGGTGATCTTGCCGAGGAAGATTTCCGCGACGACGGGGCCGGTGAGGTTGAGCTTGCGGATGCCTTCGAGATGGAACGCCACGCCGGTGGCGCTGAGTGCCCAGGGGATCTGAACGCATTCCTTGCATTCCGCCGCCTGCGTGCTCGTGAGCGGGGCGTCGGATGCGCCGAAGTCAACCGTTCGAGCGGAGATCTGCGCGATTCCGGCCCCAGAGCCAACGGCGGCGTAGGTGACGGTGTCGCCATATAGATGCTGGAATTCCTGACCCCAGTAAGCCTCCAGCGGTGCGACCAGCGTCGAGCCCGCGCCGGTGAGCGAACCGGCCGCCGCAGCGCTGCCGGCCATCAGACCTGTTGCCATACATGCAATCGTCGCGGCAGCGGCGAGCATCGGAATTCTTGCGCGTATCAAATGTCCTCCTGGTGAATGTCGTGTTATTCGGCCGCACGCAGCTTTCACCGCGCGGACAGCTTCCCGTGGTAATGCTTCCCGTGGTAATGTCGTGACCTGGACCGCCACTGATGTGTACAAATTGTGAAGAAGGATGTATAAATCTTGTGAACGGAAGGGTGGTCGGGAGGCGCTCCACTAAGCTGCGCGCCGCATGAGCGACGGCGCCAGATCTTCCGGCCTTTTGGCCGGCCCATCCGGCGCGCGCTTGCGCATGCCGGCAAGCGGCCGCCGCGGTGGCCGTCGAGTGGTCGATCGCATCGGCGACGCAAGCCTGTACGGACTGTGTGTGCTCGCCTCGCTGCTGGGGGTGGCCGCGATCGTCGCGATCGCCTATCAGCTGATCACAGGAGCGGGGCTGGCGATGTCGCAGTTCGGCTTGGGCTTTCTCACGCGCAGCGAATGGAAGCCCAACTTCAACATCTACGGGGCAGGGTCGCTGCTGTATGGAACAGTCGTCACCTCACTCGGTGCACTCCTGCTGGCGGTGCCGATCGGGATCTCGATCGGGCTCTACCTCAGCACCGTCGCACACCGGCGCGTGCGGGTGACGATCGGCCCGCTCGTGGAAATGCTCGCGGCCATCCCCAGCGTGATCCTCGGGTTCTGGGGCATCGTCGTGCTCGCGCCCTTCCTGCAGGCGCACCTGGAGCCCTTCCTGCACAGCACGCTCGGGTTCCTGCCGATCTTCGGCGCGCCACAGACGACCGGCACGGGCCTGTTCAACGCATGCCTGATCCTCACGATCATGGTCGTGCCGATCATCGCTTCGATCAGCCGCGATCTGTTCCTCGCGGTTCCCCACGAGCTGCGCGAAGGCGCAACGGCGCTGGGGGCCACGCAACTGGGAGATGGTGCGCGGAGTGATGCTGCCCACCGCAGGCCCCGGCTTGGTTGCGGCCACGTTCCTCGGCCTCGGTCGCGCGCTGGGCGAGGCGATCGCGGTTACACAGGTGATCGGCGCCGGCAACGGCATCCACGGCTCGTTGTTTCAGACGGGCGACACCCTCGCCAGCCGCATCGCCGATCAGTACCAGGGCGCGACGACGAAGCTGCAGATCGCCTCGCTCTTCTATCTGGGCGTGTTGCTGCTCGTGATCGGGCTGCTCGCAAACCTCGCGGCGCAGCTGATCGTCCGCCGCCTCTCGATTCGCACGGCGATCTCGCGATGATGAGCGAGCCGGTCGACGGCGAGGGACTGGACCCCGGCGGCGAGAGGCTCGATCTCGGCGGGGAGGGGTTCGATCCCGCGCGGCCGCTAATCGCCTCGGGCAACCTGCGTCGCCGCCGGCTCCTCAGCCGCCTCTTCGAGGGGGCGCAGACCGCCGCTGCGCTGCTCGCCGTGGCGGTGCTCGCGATCGTCGTCTACTCCGTGGCCGCGCGCGGCGCGAGCGCGCTGAACCTCGACTTCTTCACGGAGGGCCCGCCGGCGCTGCCCGACACGCCCGGTGGCGGAATCGCGCCCGAGATCGTCGGCACCGCGCTGCTGATGGCGCTCGCCACCTTGATCGCGCTGCCCGTGGGGATCCTGATCGCGCTGTATCTAACCGAGTTTGCGTCGCCGCGGGTGGCGGGCACGATCCGGCTCGCGCTGGATCTGCTCAACGGGCTCCCCACGATCCTCATCGGGCTGTTCGTCTTCGGCCTTTTGGTCGTTGGGCACTACCAGAGCGGCTTTGCCGGCGCGTTCGCGCTCGCGATCGTGATGCTGCCGCTGGTCGCGCGCGCGACGCAGGAGGTGCTGCTGTCGCTGCCGAGCGCAACGCGCGAAGCTGCCGACGCGCTGGGCGTCAGCCATTGGCGCACCGTGCGCGGCATCGTGCTGCCGGCAGCGCGCGGGGGCATCCTGACGGCCACGGTGCTCGCCGTCGCACGCGCCGCGGGTGAGACAGCGCCGCTGATCTTCACCTGCTCGATCTTCAGCAACAGCGTGTCGCTGCACGTCTTCGGCCAGGCGCTGCCCAACATTCCCGTGTACATCTTCAACGCCTCCGAGGCCGCCGATCCCTACGGGTTCGCGCGCGCGTGGGGCGCGGGGTTCGTGCTGCTTGTGTTCATACTCATTTCGAGCCTCGCCGCGAAGATGCTGCTCAACCGAGGCCAGGCCGGGACTGCACGATGAGAGGATCCGAGACGATGGAGAGCATGGAGAGGGCCGATCGCGACGCGAGCGCCATCCGCCGCCGTGTGCGCATCCAGGCCGATCCGCCCGCGGTGGAGTCGGCGGCGACGGCCGCGCCCTCCGCCGAGCGTATGCGGGAGGTCATCTTCGACGCGCAGGACGTGTCGGTGTACTACGGCGAGAGCTGTGCCATCGCGGGCGTTACGCTGCCGATCAAACGCAACCTCATCACCGCGATCATCGGTCCGTCGGGCTGCGGCAAGAGCACCTTCCTGCGCAGCCTCAACCGCATGAACGATGCCGTTGTGGGATTCAGGATCGACGGAAAGATCCTCTACCACGGCCATGACCTCTATGGGCCAGGGGTGGATCCGGTGGAGGTGCGCCGGCGCATCGGCATGGTCTTTCAGCGCCCCAACCCGTTCCCCAAGTCGATCTACGACAATGTGGCGTGGGCGCCACGCAACCTCAAGCTGCGGGCGCACCTCGACGAGCGCGTGGAGCGCGCGTTGCGCAGCGCGGCGCTGTGGGAGGAGGTCAAGGACCGCCTGCACCAGTCCGCGCTGGGACTCTCCGGCGGGCAGCAGCAGCGGCTGTGCATCGCACGCGCGATCGCGATCGAACCCGATGTGCTGCTGCTCGACGAGCCGGCCTCGGCACTCGATCCGGTCGCGACAAGCGCGATCGAGGAGCTGATGCTCACGCTCAAGCACCGCTATACGATCGTGATCGTCACGCACAACATGCAGCAGGCCGCGCGCATCGCCGATCGAACGGCCTTCTTCAGCCTCGGCGAGTCACCGCGCGGGCGCGCGGGGGTGCTCGTGGAGCATGACGATACGAGCGCGATCTTCACCCGCCCGCGCGATCCCCGCACCGGGGATTACGTCACCGGGCGCTTCGGCTGAGGTGTACACGGGGCCCGCGCACCCGCCGCCGAAGGGGGCCCGGCGCGAGGAGGTGTGCGGCACACGTGTGAAGCTGCGCTACCCGCCGATGGCGTGGCTGGGGACCTGCTCGAGCAGCGGCTGTCCGCACTGCCAGCAGTAGGCCGCGCCGCTGGAGTGGGGTGCGCCGCAGGAGGCGCACTGTCCGGCGGCGCCGGTCTCCTCCATGCGCAGGATGCGCTCCACCTCGCTCAGCTCGCCATCGACCTCCTGGAGAACCGCGGCGCGGCGCACGAGCACATCCACGTGGATGGCGTTGCGTGTGGCCATCTCATAGAGCAGCCCGCCGAGGTCCCACTGCAGTTCGGCCATGCGCGCGCGCAGCTCGTCGCGACGGCGGGTGAGGTCCACCGTGGCGGGTGCTGTGGGGGTTTCGCCGCTCATCCTCTCATCCTCATCAGTTGCCGAAGAAGTTGCCGGTGAAGTGGCCGTGCTGGTAGCCGGGACCGCTGCCCTTGCTGCCCACCTTCACGACCTTCGTGGGCGGCACCGGAGGTGGCTTCGTGGTGGATTTGGCGCTCTTCGCCGCCGCCGCCGCGGCCCCCGTCTTGGCGGCGCCGGAGGCGGCGCTCGACGTTGGCGAGGATTCGGCCCCGGTGGCGGCTGTTCCGGCGGCGGCGCCGCCCGCGACCGTGACGACCTGCACCGCGGGCTTGGAGCTCGTGGAGTCGCTGCCGAGCTTTCCGATCAGAACCCCGATTCCGAGCGCCAGCAGCAGCGTGCCGATGCCGGCGATCAGCGTCGCGTTGACCGAGGCGCGCGGCTTTCGTGAGCGCGAAGCGGGACTCGCCTTGGTCTGTGCGCTCTGCGCGGGGGCCTCGTTGAGGGCGAAGGGGAGGCGCGAGGGCCCGCAGCGCTGCCCGCACTCCACGCAGTAGCGCTGATCGGCGGCGAGCGTGGCGCCGCACATCGCGCAGCGCTCGCGTGAGGCGATGCCTGGCTCGGGCGAGGAGAGGCCCGCTTGGGGCGAGGCGAGCTGGGACTCGCCGGTGGGGGTGCTGGATTCGATGCCGGTCATGTTGTGAGCCCCTCGTAAAAGGGCACAAGCGCCCCAAGAGGCGCCAAGCAGAGGCGTTGACGGGCAGTATCCACTCTTCGCGGGCGGGGGATGTAAACAGATCGTTATCGCCGCCGCGGGCCTCTTGCCGATACGTGACACTTCCAGGGTGGCCGGACTCTCGACTCCCCCGGAGCGCTCCGCGACGCCTGCGCTCGGATGCTGTGAGGCGTGCGGCGCGGGTATGGCAACCGATCAGCGCTACTGCGTGGGGTGCGGCGCGCGCCGGGGACCCCTTCCCCCGTTCATCGCCGAGCTGATCGACGCTGAGGGGGCCGCGGCCGCGGAGGAGGCGGGGGAGACCTCGGGAGACTCCTCCGGTGACTCGGGGGAGGCTCTGCCGATGCCCACGCCCCGCGCCGCGGCGGTTGCGGTGATGGCGCTGCTCGCCTTCGGGGTGCTCATCGGCTCGGCGATCAGTCCGGTGGCGCAGAGCGGCGCGAGCACCCCCACGCTGCTCGCGCTCGTGCGGCCGGCCGCCACGACGACAAGTTCGCCCACTCCGAGCCCAGCATCCACGCCCACCCCGCCGCCGGCGGCGGCCGAAGAAGCGCCGGCGCCGGCGCAGACACAGAGGACGGTCACGGAAACCATCTCGCAGAGCGCCACCCAGAACACACGATCGGCCGCGGGCAACGGCAACGGAAAGGCTGGAGGCGAAGGCCAGTCCGCGCCCGCCGGAGGCGAACTGCCGCCGGTGCGCCACGTGTTCTTGATCGTGCTCTCCGATGAGGGCTACCCCGCGGCCTTTGGCCCAGGCTCCACGGCGCCCTACCTATCCAAGACGCTCCCCCACGAAGGCGAGCTCTTGGAGAACTACTACGCGGTCGCAAGCGGGGAGCTCGCCAATGGCATCGCGCTGGTGAGCGGCCAGGGCCCCACCCCGCAGACAGAGGCCAACTGCCAGCTCTACAGCGATCTCGCGCCAGGCACGCTCGGCGCCGGGGGACAGGTGCTGGGGAGCGGCTGCGTGTATCCGCGCGCCACGCTCACCCTCGCCAATCAGCTGAGCGATGCGGGCAGGACGTGGAGGGCTTATCTGCAGGGCATCGAAGCGGGCGCCCCTTCACAGTCCGCGAGCTGCCGCCACCCGGCGCTCGGCGCGACCGACCCCAGCAACGCTCCCACGCCGGGGGACGGGTATGTGACGTGGCGCAACCCCTTCGTGTACTTCCACTCGATCGTCGATACGCCCGTGTGCGCGCAGAACGACGTGGGTCTCCCGCAGCTGGCGAGCGATCTGAAGGCCGCGAAGAGCACGCCCAGCTTCGCCTACATCGTCCCCGATCGCTGCCACGACGGTAGCGAAGCGCCTTGCGCGCCCGGCCAGCCCGCGGGGCTCGGCGCGGCCGAAACGTTCCTGCGCACGGTGGTGGGAGAGATCGAGGCCTCGGCGGCCTACAAGGAAGGAGGGCTGATCGCGATCACCTTCGATCAGGCGCCCCAGAGCGGAGCGGGGGCGGATGCGAGCGGGTGTTGCACCACGACCCCCTATCCAAACCTCCCCGCGAGCGCCACGAGCACGAGCACGACGACGAGCACCGCGACGAGCGTCGAAACCACACAATCGACCACTACTACTACCACGCCGACGACAAGCACAACGAGCGCACAGAGCGGCACACCCCCCGGTGGGGGACGGGTGGGGCTGTTGCTGATCTCCAAGTACGTCAAGCCGGGGACGCTCAACGTGAGCGGCGAATACAACCACTTCGCCCTGCTGGGCAGCATCGAGAAGCTCTTCGAACTGCAGCCCCTTGGCTACGCTGGCGCGACGGGATTGCTCACGTTCGACAGCAGCGTGTTCAACGCCAAGCCGTAGAGCGCGCCCTCGTGCGCGCGCGATCCATAAGCTGTCGCGCCGATGCACCCCATCTCCTACCTCCAAGCTGTGATCCTCGGGCTCACGCAGGGCATTGCCGAGCCCTTCCCCGTCTCGAGCCTTGGGCACGCGGTGGTGCTGCCGAAATTGGCGGGCTGGGACATCCACCAGAACGACCCCTTCTTCCTCACCTTCCTGGTGGCGACGCACCTCGCGACGGCGCTTGTGCTGCTGGGCTTCTTCTGGAGCGACTGGGTGCGCATCGCGAAGGGCCTGTGGCGCTCGCTGGTGATGCGCGAGATCCGCGAGGACGACATCGACGCGCGGCTGGGGTGGCTGTTGATCGCGGGGACGATCCCCGTGGGCATCATTGGGCTGCTCTTGGAGAAGTCGCTGCGTTCGCTCTTCGCCTCCCCCGAGCTCGGCGCGGCGTTCTTGATCGTGAACGGCATCGCGCTGCTCACCTTCGAGCGTCTTCGCCGCCGCCCGCCGCGCGAGGGCGACTATCTGGGGGATGGCGACGCGCGCATCGCCAAGCTCAGCTGGCGCCAGGCGGCCGGCGTAGGCACCTCGCAGGCGGCCGCGCTGATCCCCGGCATCTCACGCTCGGGCTTCTCGATGGGCGGGGGCCTGCTGGTGGGGCTCTCCAACGAGGATGCCGCGCGCTACTCCTTCCTGCTCGCCACGCCCGTGATCCTCGCCGCGGCGGCCCTGAAACTGCCCGAACTGTTCGGCTCGCAGGGGGACGGCGTGCGCGGCCCCGCGCTCGTGGCGGGCCTCTGCGCGGCCGTTACGACCTTCCTCGCGGTGAAGTTCCTCCTGCGCTTCTTCCAAACCAATCGCCTCACCCCGTTTGGGATCTACTGCATCGTGCTGGGGAGCCTCTGCACGGTGGTGTTCGCGCTCGATTGAGAAAGAAGGAGAAGGGGCCGGGAGCCGGCCCAAATGGTTCGCGCGCTCGACTCCCCGCGGCGAGCGCCTACGCGCTCGGTTCGGCGGCGCTCGTCTTCGGGCCGCTCTGAAACCACGCGAAGGCGAACAGCGCCAGCGCCAGGATGAGCGCGGCGATACCGTGCTTGGTGTGATGGCTGTTGGCCTCCGCATCCCCCGCAGAGGTGTGGCCGGGGAAGAACGAGGGCAGCGAGTGCTCGGGCGTTACGAAGTAGACCACCGCAATCACGAGCAGCACGACGCCGAGAACGACGGCCGGGATCACGAGCTTGCGCAGGGTGGCGGCACTCATCGCCGCCGAAGCGTAGATGATTGAAAGAACGTATGCCTCTCCCCAAGACCCCCCCCAAGATGTTCGAGACGCGCAGCCAGGCGTGGCAGGAGGTGGGCCTGCTCGAGCAGGTGCGCCCCGCCGCGGCACGCCGCGCGCGCTGGGAGGCGCTGGCGCTGGCGGTGCTGTTCGTGGGGGTGATCGTGCTGTGGGAACACCGCGCGGATCTCCTCGGCACGTCGACCCTGCGCGAAATCGAAACGCCGCTGAAGGTGATCGTGGTGGTGGTGCTGCTGGTGCTCGGGTGGGCGATTGCACGCGATTTCGGCCGCGCGCTCGGCCCGGCGCTGTTCCGCCGCATGGAGCCCGCGACGGCGGGCACGGTTGGGTTCCTGATCCGGCTGCTCACGGTGGGGGTGGCGCTGCTGGTGGCGCTGGATGTGGCGGGCGTGAACCCCGCGACGCTGCTGCTGGGGGGCGCCTTCACGGCGGTGATCCTCGGCCTCGCCGCGCAGCAGACGCTGGGGAATGTGTTCGCGGGGACGGTGCTGCTCAGCGCGGGCCCCTTCCGCGTGGGCGACCGCGTGCTGCTGCAGGGCGGGCAGATCGGCGGGCAGGTGGATGGCGTGGTGAGCTCGCTGGGGCTCCTCTACACCACCGTCGTCACCGAGGGGGGCACGGTGATGGTGCCCAACAGCGTTGTCTTGAACGTCGCGATCGTCACTCAGAGGAGCTCTCTCGGCGGGGGCGAGCGCACGCCCGAGCTGTAGGTTCCGAGGAGGATCGGGCGAACAACCCCTCGGGAACGCCTAACGCGGCGGGCACACCCCGTAGCGCAGGAAGAGGCTCGATTCGCTCTCGTGCACTGCCAGCAGCTCGAGCTTCACGGGCGGGTCGAGGTCGATGCCGGCGAGGATGCGCAGCGCCTCTCCGGTTGCGTCCCCGCCCGCGAGAAGGGGGGAGAGGGACAGGAACAGCTCATCCACGAGGCCGGCTGAGAGCAGCTGGGCATTGAGGTGCGGTCCGCCCTCGCAGAGCACGCTGCGCACGCCAAAGCGGCCGCCCAGTTCCGCGAGCGCCTGCGGGAGGTCGAGCCGCCCCTCCGCGGCGGCGCGGATGTAGTCGATGTGCGCGTCGCAGTCGAGCAGGCTCGCCGCGGAGGCGGTCAGAATCGCCACCCGTGCCGCGGGGTCGGCGAGCAGCGGTATCTCGGCGTTCAGCGCGAGGCGTCCGGAGACGATGCAGGCGAGTGGTTCGGGGTCGAGTCCGTGTGCACGGCGCAGCTCGCGCAAAGGCTCCTCGCGCACAAGCCGCCCGTAGCGCTCGGCGCGCGCGGTGCCTGCGCCCACCATCACGGCATCCACCACCGAGCGCAGCGCGTGGAAGAGTTCGTGGTCGGCGCGGCCGCCGATTGCGCCCGAGCGCCCGCCCAGGGTGGCGCGTCCGTCGAGGGTGCTGATCATGTTGAGCAGCACGCGGGGACGCTGCGGGGGCGAAACCGCAGCTGTAGCGCCTTCCGAAACATCCGCTCGAGGCTCCTGGATGTCGTGTAGGCCAAGGCCCTCGGCCACCTCCAGCGCCGTGACGGGCGGGCCGGGCGGCAGCAGTTGCGCCAGCGGGAGCGGCGTCTCGGCGCTCGACTCCGGCGGCTTGCCCGGGCGGGGGTCTGGTTCGGGCGCGGGGGCCATATACCACTTGCTAACACATCGGCGGTGCGACCTGCTACCTTCAGGGACGTCTGGCCGGCGAAAAGAGTCGGCGTAAAAGCAGTGCAGGCTCTCGCAGGCGAAGCTCTCAGAAGCGTCCTCCGCGCAGCAGCACGCACGTACCGTGGAGGAAACATCACATGCCTACCGGCACCGTGAAGTGGTTCAGTGACGACAAGGGCTTCGGCTTCATCACACCCGATGACGGCGACAAGGATCTGTTCGTGCACCACACCGGCATCAACGGCGAGGGATACCGCTCGCTTCAGGAGGGCTCCAAGGTCTCCTACGATCCGGAGCAGGGCGACAAGGGCCCCAAGGCCGTAAACGTCACCCCGATGTAGTCGTGCGGCGCGCTCGCCCTGGGCGAGCCGCGTCGCTTCAGCACTGGATTAGGGTCAAGGCCCTAACCTTGAGGGCCCGCACAGCAGCGGGCCCTCTGCATGTAATGTCCACCGACGCCTCAGCACTCCCTTTGAGAGACTCCCTCCTCGGCGGCCCCTCCGGGCACAGGGAGGAGGTCGGCGGGCGTGGAGAGCAGAGCAGCGACGGAGCGCGCGCGGAGGCGCCCGCTGCCACGCGGCGAGCCACGAGGATCGGCGTGGCGAGCCTGCTGACGATCATCGTTGGAAGCGTGCTGATGGTGGTGGTGGCCGCCGATCGGCCGACCTTCCCGCCGACCCACGCGCACTTCTTCCCCAACTGGCTCGCGGGTCCGTTGGGGGGGCTGTGGCCTGGGTTCCCCCACGGCGGGGAAGCCTTCAAGTGGGTGTTCACGCTCGCACTGGTGACGATGTACGCGAGCTATCTGCTGAGCCTGCGCTTCGCATCTGGATTGCGCGTGCGCTGGGTGGCGGGGGCGGTGGTGGCGGTGCATCTGATCATCTTCCTCGCCCCGCCGCTGGCCTTGACGGACATCTTCAACTACGTGAACTATGCGCGCATGGAGGTGGTGCACCATCTGAACCCCTACACGACGATCCCGATCTATGAGCCCCACAACGATCCGGCGTTCGATCTCAGCAACTGGCACCACCTGCTGAGCCCCTATGGGCCGCTGTTCACGCTGATCACCTTCGCGGTGGTGCCGCTCGGCGTTGCGGCGTCCTTCTGGGCGTTCAAGGCGATCCTGATGGCGGCCAGCCTCGGCACGATCCTGCTCGTGTGGAAGTGCGCGCAGCTGCTGGATCTCGATCCGGTGAAGGCGATCGTGTTCGTGGGCCTGAACCCGGTGGTGCTTGTGTGGGGCCTCGGGGGCGACCACAACGACTTCATCATGATGTTCCTGGTGGTGCTGGGCTTCTACCTGCTGCTGCGGGCGCGGGACGCGGAGCGCTCGATTGGCTTCGGTGTGGGGGCGGGCGCGGCGTTCGTGTCGGCGCTGGCGGTGAAGGCCTCCGCGGGGATCCTGCTGCCGGTGGTGCTCGCGGGGTTGCTCTCGACGCCACGGCGCCTACTGCAGGTGCTCGGGGGGATGGCGCTCGCGGGCGCGGTGCTCGCGGCGGTGAGCGTGATGGCGTTTGGCCTGCACCTCCCCGACCTCAGCACGCAGGGTCGTTTGGTGTCTGCGCAGAGTCCCTCCAATCTGCTGGGCCTCGCGCTGGGGAAGGGCGGGGCGACCGAATCGCTGCTCCATCTGCTGAGCTTGGTGCTCGTCGTGTGGGTGCTCGGCGCGTGTGCGCTGGCGTGGCGCAAACGCGACTCAATCACCGCCGCGGGGTGGGCCTCGGTGGGCCTCTTCCTCACGCTCAGCTGGGTGCTGCCGTGGTATGTGCTGTGGGTGCTGCCGCTGGCCGCGCTCTCGCGCTCGCGCGCGCTGCGCGCGACGGCGATCGGCTTCGGCATCTTCTTCATGCTCGTATGGGCGCCGCTCGCGGGCAACGTCTTCAAGCAGATCGGCTTCGAACCGGAAAAGACATCGCTGGGGCAGTTACACCAGCGCTATGTGAAGGAGCTTTTGAATTGAGGGGGCCGTTCCGCGGGCGCCGTCTTCGGTCCACGGCCTGGCCCTGAAAGCCCAATAGTGCTTTGTCGGTCTGGGCTGATTCTTAGCCGACAGCGCGTCCGGGTCGGCTAGCGTGCAGGTGTCGATGTTTGTGATCGACTGGGCAAGGAACGGTTGCACGGGCGGTGGTGTGGTTGCCTTCGAGGAAGGTGAATTCTGCGGCGAATGGGAAGCCTCCGTGTGGGCAGGTCTTGGGTAGGAGGATGCCTTTGGGGGTGTAGGTGATTGTTCTGCCGTGGGTGTATTCGGTGTAGTGGATGTGGAGGGGGCCGATGGTGGAGTTCAGTCGTGTGACTGTGATGTAGGGGCCTCCGGGGATGGCTTCGAAGGCGGGCAGTATCGTCTGTATGCGGCCTCCGAAGGGGGCGGGGGTGGGGAGTATGAGGCCGGGGAAGACGATTTCCGCGTTGACCGGGCTGGAGCCTTCGGCGAGGAAGAGTAGTGCGAGGTGTCCTTCTTGGACGGCGGCGGAGAAGATGGTGATGTTGACGGGCTCGTGGATGCGTGGCTGGAAGGCTGCTTGTACGAGTGCTGAGCCGTAGCCCATGATGGAGTCTTTGGGGCATCCTGTTGGGCCGTCTGCTTGGAGCTTGGGGGCGGTGCAGGCGTCTAGGCCGACTCCGCTGGTGGCGATGCCGAGGTTGGCGGGGTAGAGCAGGTTGAGTTCGGTCACGGGAGGGGGGAGCTGGCCGTTCTGGCCGGTGATCTGGAAGCCGAAGGAGATCGTGGTGCCTGCGCCGAGCCGCTCGGGTGTGAGCCCTACTTCGAGTTTGGCGGTCGGTGCTGCCCAGCTGGCTGGTGTGAGGAGTGCGCAGGTCAGGAGGGTGGCGGTGAGGGCGCAGGCTCGACGCGCGGATCGCACTGGCTGCACAGGAGGGTCAGTAGCGCAGTGTGCCCGTGGTCTGGACTGTCAGCGCGTAGGTGCGGCGGTTGTAGGTTCCGTAGAGGCCTGCGGTTCCGTTTGCGTGCTTGTAGCGTCCTGTGCCGCTGGTGATCTTGATGGTGCCGGCGAAGCTCGAGTAGGTGGTCGAGGAGTGCAGGGTTGCTGCTCCGCTGCCGGTGATCGACCCGCCGCCGCGCGGGTAGATCGTGAACGATGCGGTCACGCTGGCGGCGAACCGGAAGCGCGCCTTCAGTGTGCCTGGCAGCTTCCCCGAAGCTGATCCTTCCTCGACCAGCAGCGAGCCTGAGGTGGTGGTGAGATGCAGCTGCGCGTTGTCCGTCACGTTCAGGGCGCGTGCTGTTCCCGCGTTCGGTGTGGCCGTCGCGCGTCCTGTATCGAACGCGACGATCCCTGCGCAACCGAGTATGAGCGCCACCGCCAATGCGGCCCAGTGTGGTGTCTGCGTAGTCGGCATGGTCCCTGTGTTGCCCGATGCTGCCCTACTAACAAGCATCTGACTACTGGAACTCAGCCTACCAGGATCGGCATGGCCGGTGCGCAGCATCTCCTCAGAGCGCGTTCGGGTGGGCTGTGGCTCGGGTGGTGTGGCTTTTCGCGTTCATCGTCCACCGAAGCGGCGGTGGCGCTCATGGAACTCCTCCAGCGATTGGTGGAACGCCTCGCGCGTAAAGTCGGGCCAGAGCTCGTCGCGGAACACGAGCTCGGCATACGCTGACTGCCAGAGCAGGTAGTTGGATAGCCGCCGGTCACCGCCGGTGCGGATGATGAGGTCGGGGTCATGCATCTCCGGTGCATACAGGCAGCGGTGGAACTCCTCCTCGGTGCTCCCGTTGAAGCGCCGTGCTGCGTCGATGATCTCGGCGCGCCCGCCATAGTTGAACGCGATGAAGAGCGTGATGCGGTGATTCTCTGCGGTGAGGGATTCCGCTCGGTGCATCTGCTCGAGCAGCTCTTGGGTGGCTCCCTTGCGGCGTCCGATGAAGCGCATCCGTACGCCCCCTTCATGCAGCTCCGGGGTCTCTCTAGCGATGCGCTGCGCGAGCATCGAGATCAGCCCTCGCACCTCCTGGGCGGGGCGTGACCAGTTCTCGGTGGAGAAGGAGTACACCGTAAGCTCGCGGATGCCGAGTTGCGCGGCGTCGCATAGGCGGGCTTTGAGGGTGTCGGCGCCGGCTTCGTGACCCCGGCTGGCGGGCAGACTGTGGGCTTGCGCCCAGCGGCGGTTGCCGTCGGTGATGATCGCTACGTATCGAGGGGCTGGGGGACATCCCATGCGGGAGAAACGTCGCGGTAGGCGATCATTTCACCCGGCGGCGACGGATCTGCTTGGCTCGGCGCCACGACCGCATGACGAGGAAGGTGGGAGTGATGAGGGGTCTTAGCTGCTGGTGCAGGCGGGCGGTGAGCGGCTCAGCGAACTGGCTCCTAGCCGTTGGGGCGGATGTGTAGTAGGCCACGACACCCACGAGGGTCATGGTGTGGTGCGCGGCGTGGGGGAGGCTGCGAGCGTGATTTGCTGCGTGCTCTGCGACATGGGTGAGCGACTGGGCGAGGTCGTCGTGGTTCTCGTAGTACTCCAGGTGCCCTGTGCTGCCGGTGCTGGTGTCGTGTTCGTGGTCGATGAGGCTGTCGAGGATGGTGCTCAGCGCGCAGATCGAGAGGTAGGTCGTGTCGATCTCTGCTGCCTGCCTGGTCGTCGTGCGGGGGTCGGCGGCGGCCGCGATCAGCGCGTGAAGGCATAGCACTGACGCTGCGCCGCCGGCGAGGAACTCTCGCCACCGCAGTCCGGTGCCCGCCGCTTCGCTGGCTGCCCATCGTTCGAGCTGGAGCGTCCCGGTGCGAGGCGCGGCATGGATACGGGTCTGTGCTTCGGCGCACCGCGCCGCAGCGCGTTGCGTGGTCGTGATGATCGTGTTTGCCGCTGGCAGTTGCGCGATGGCGTCTCTGACTGTGCTGGACAGTTCGGCCAGGTAGCCGCCGTCTTTGGAGTTTGGGCGGTAGCGGTAGTAGTCCCGGTGGGGCGGTGGGTGTGGCGTGATTGCGTCGGTGAATGCTTGGTAGAGCTGCTGGCCGTTGAGCAATGGTTCGGGTACGGGCTGCTCGGTGAGCCCGTCCAGGTAGTCGTACATGACCTCCAGGGCGACGATCGCTTCGACTACCCGCGTGCGGTGCGTGCGTGGGGCGAGCGTTGCGAGGGTCGCGGCGACCTCGGCGTTGAAGCTCTCATCGCGGAGCTTGTCGAGCGCCAGCTCTTGGAGGGCTGGGTCGGGGATCGCTCTTGCTTGGTGCTCCCAGTGGCGTAGCTGGCTGCGGACGTGGGGCGCGACGGTGGGCCAGAAGCGGAAGTTTGCGAGCGCGAGCGCTAGGCCCGCTCGCGCCATCAGCCGGCGATCAGCGAATACGCTCCCTAGCCCTGGGCGCAGCACCCCACCGGCGGATTCGGTTTCGCGGCCCAAGGCACCCTTGCGCGGGTCGAGGCGGCCTACTCATCCTGCAGGGCGAGTCTCGGGGGCACTCGTGAGGCCAGCCAGCCAGGGATGGCCGCGATGATCATGACGGTGGCGAGCACGAGCGCGAAGATCTCGAGTGGGCGTGTTCCGGTCGCGACGATCGCGACGGGGAAGCCCGTGACGTGCCGGAGGTAGCCGTCGATCACGATCTGACCGTATATTCCAGCGAGTGCTCCCGTCAAGCACCCCGCGCTGAGCATCAGCATGGTTTCCACGAGCAGGATGCGCCGCAGCCGCCTGGGTTTCGTGCCGTCCAGGCGCAGCCCTGCCAGCGAGATGCGTCGCTCCCAGATGCTTGACCCAAGCGCCGCGGCCATCGCCAGGATCGCGGCGAGGATGAGCAGCGTCGATATCTCCCCGAGCTGCCCGAGGCCTTCACCGGCAGACGCGTTGATCCTCGCCTCCCGCGCCTGCGCGGTCAGTACCTCCAGTCCGCTGGCGCCGAGGGCCCGCTGGATTTCTCCCGCTGCCGCCGGAATGTTCGTGCCCGGGGTGAGGTTGATGCCGAGCGCGGTCGGCGCTGTGGTTTCCCAGTGGCGGCTGTAGTCGGCGAGGTCCAGCACGATCGCCCCGGGACTCCAGCCAAAGTTCGTCGTTGTGGCAGCGATCTTTCAACCGAAGATTCCCTGTGGGAGTCGGCAGCGTCAATGTGTCTCCGACACCCTCGTGGTGTTCGGCGGCGATCTGCTGGGAGACAGTGACCCAGCCTCCTTCGCGTAACCGTGCGGCCGCGACAGCGGAGCTCCCCGTGATGATCTGGCCATCCAGCACACCAAAGCCGGTTACCGGTGGCCACGCGAGGACCCATACACGGCGTTCACCGACATCCAAGAAACTGCCCTGGAAGGTGTTGACACCGGCGACCCCGGGAACGCGCGCGATCCCCGCCGCGTCGCGGCCGGGTAGGAAGTCGTTGATCGCCTGGTTGTCGTTCGGGTTCACGACCCAAACATTCGCGCTGTTGGAGTAGTGGGAGGCGAACCCGGCGATGCCGCGCAGCAGCCCATCGCGGGAGCCATCCAGCGCGATGCTGCCAAACAGCGCAAGCGCGCCAGTCGCGGCGAGCGCCAGCGAACGCAGGGTCGTGGCCTTCAAGGATGTCAGCGCGATCGGCAGCACTGTGAGACGCTCATAGCGCCGGGCCAGCACCCCAGCAGCCCGTAGAACACCCGCGAACACCAGCGGGACCGTGAGCACGGTCGCCAGGGCGAGCATCAAACAGGCGACGATGGCAGCCGAGGGGGCGAACGCGAACAACGCGGCGCTCAGCACGATCAGGCTGGCCGCCGCCACGGACAGCCGGCGGCGAGCGCGCTGCCCGAGCGTGTTGCCTGGCTCGTCGTCCTCGTGATGGACGGCGTCCAGTGCGCGCCCGCGGCGTAGGTCAAGCAGCGGGACCAGCGAGGCCAGGCACGTCGCGAGAACCCCGCCAATGAACGCCAGCACCACCGGCTCCAGCCCGACGACGGTCTTCGTTCCTAGCGTGAAGGCTGGGGTGAGATACCCGGGGGACTGCGCGAAGATCCCCAGCGACAGCGCGTAGCCGCCGAGCAGCCCGACGAGCGAGGCGATGACCCCGAGACAGAGAGCCTGCACGAGGATCATCTGAACGATCGCAGTGCGCCTGGTGCCATCCAGGCGCATGTCGGCGATCACCTGGCGGCGCTCGGGAACGGTTAGCAGCATCGCGTTGAACGCGAACAGAAAGCCAAGCAGCGCGCTGATCGCCGCAAACAACGTGCTCGCCTGGTTGCTCGGACGCAACGCCTCGTGCAACAGCGTGATGTCCTGGTCAGCGGAGGCAACCGTGAGTCGATTCCCCATGAGCGCTTGCAGCTCGCCGCGCACGGCCGCATCGTGTCCGGGCTGCGGCTTCACCAGAACACGCGTGATTCTGCCCTGCAGACCGGCGAGCTGCTGCAGGCGTTCCAACGGCATGACCGCGACACGCGCCTGCGAAAGCGCACCCGCCGTTTCAGCGCCCAGCACGGCCGTGACCCTCATCGGGATGGTGCGCCCGCGTAGCCACAGCGAAACCGACCGCGCACCGCTCGCCTTCGTGTTGAACGCTGGTATTCCCAGTTCGTTGGCAGTTGTCTTGCTGAGGCCGATCCCACCAGGAGACAGCGCTTCGATCGGGAGAGTGTGAGCGAGCCCGTCGAGTACCGCAAGGCTGATGTCGGCGCCCGCCACATCGACCGTGACACGACGCCCGTTCGGTGCGAGGATCGTCGCGGTCTGCTCCAGCAACGGTGCGGCCTGCTTGACGCCCGGAAGATGTTCCACGCGCGCGAGGAGACGTTCATCGAAGCCGTTGGGGCTGCGCGCGCGAAGCTGCAAACGGGCGGGCCCCAGCACGGTATGGGCGACTTCTGCGGCCGACCCAGCGATGCTGCCATTGGCGATCATCACCGCGAAGACCAGCGCAACACCAACCGCTACCCCCAAGCCCGCGAGCAGCTCCTGCACAGTATGCAGCCGCAGCCGCCGACGGTAGAAGTAGAAAACGGCATAGGGCCGCATCAGGGCCTTCGCCTTCAGAGGCTTATGGTCAGGGGCGCTCACCCCAGCGCCGCCGACCTCGACCCACCCGGGATTTTTGAGTCACCCCGGTCGCCGTCCCTGCTCGTATCGACGAGCCGGCCGTCGCGCAACGCGAGCGAGCGGTCGGCCATAGCCGCCGCCTCGGGATCGTGAGTCACCAGCAGCACTCCGGCCCCGCGCTCGTGCGCGATCGACCCCAGCATCTCCACGATCTCCCGGCTGCGAGCGCTATCTAGATTCCCGGTCGGCTCATCGGCCAGGATCAGTCTGGGTTCGCCCGCCAGGGCACGGGCGATAGCGACGCGCTGGCGCTCGCCGCCGGAAAGCTCACCCGGCGTGTGCGCCAAGCGTTCGCCGAGACCGACCCGCTCAAGCCACGGGATCGCGCGCGCCTGCGCCTCGCGCATCCCGACCCCACCCAACATGAGCTTGATCGAGGCGTTCTCGACTGCTGAGACGCGCGGCAGCAGATGAAAGCTCTGGTAGATGAACCCCACATCCCGCATCAGGTAGTCACACGCCTCGTCATTGGAGAACGAAGCCAGATCACGCCCGCCATAACGGATCGTCCCAGCCTCAGGTGTCAGCAGCGCCGCGATCAGCAGCAACAGAGTCGTCTTTCCCGACCCGCTCGGCCCCTGCAGAGCAACCATCTCCCCAGGAGCGATCGTGAGGCTCACGCCGTCGACCGCGCGTACCTCCTCTCCTGCTCCGCGGTAGTGCTTGACTACCCTCTCCAGTTCAAGTGCGCTCACAGTCCCACTGGATAGGATACCGGTCGCCCGGATCTGGTCATGCGCTCGCGCGATGCTCTGCCGGGGGATGCAGCGGCACGACTTGCGCGAGTTCGGGTTCGCGGCTGCCTCGCAATTCGCCTTCGCCGAGCGCCAGCGCACGATTTACCCCGGAGAGGCAAGTCGCGTCTACGGCGCTCGCGAGCACCGCGATGCCGTCGTCGGCGAGTGAGCGCAGCAACAGCAGGATGCTGTCTCGGTCGAGGAGGTCGACACCCTTGGTGGGCTCATCGATCACGAGCAGCCTTGGCCGAAATGCGAGTACCCGAGCAATCGCGACGCGCACAGCCTCCCCGCTGTCCAGCTCGAGCGGCCTGAGCTCGGCACACCGCTGAACACCCGCACGCTCAAGAGCAGCCTGGGCGGAAGATTGCGCCGAAGAGGAGGAGCTGCCGCGCGCCAGCAGACCGGACATCGCCTGTGCGATGACGGTTCGGCCCTCAGCGGGACGAAAGACCTTCCTGCAGTAGCCGACTCCCTGCCCGAGCAGATCCTCGCTATGCCCTGTCAGGTCAGACCCATCGAAGCGCACCACGCCCGCGTCTGGTGCTTCCACTCCGGCGGCGACACGTAGCAGCGTCGAGCGGCCGGAGCGTCGCAGGCCCCAGATCGACACCAGTTCGCTCGTATCGAGCTTGAGCGACACCTCACGAAGCGCAACACGCTCGCGTCCCCTGTGGTTGTAGGACTTGCTGACCCGCTCGAGCTCAAGCAGCGTCATCGCGACGAAGCCTGGCTCCTGGCGATCTCCTTCAGCTCGCGGCGAGCGAACTGGACCCACGCAAGCCTGGCATCCGAGGCGAGACGACTCTCCTCACACGTCAGCCGCTCAACCAAACCATTCGAGCCATCCCCATCCACGGACCCTGCGGATGCCGACAACGCTTTGGCGCAATCCCTCAAACACTCCTGCTCGTAACGGTCAAGGACCCGCAGCGCAGCATCAGGAGGATACACCGCCATTTGCCGCACAAACAGCTGAGAATGCTGACGATTCTGAAGCGTCTGCGCCAACAGCCACTCCTCGAACTTCTCAGCGCTCCCAGCAGTCGATCGATAGTGCCGTTTGGGCTGACGCCGACGATCAGAAACCGGCCCGACCGCCCCTCTGCCGGAGGTCTCCTCGACCAGCCCTTTGCTCTCCAATGCATCGAGTGCCGAGTAGATATGCGATTCGCCGCTGATAGACAGCACACCCTCATACACACGCATGAACCTAAGCGCCAGCTCATATCCGTAGCTCGGGCGGTCAATCACAAGGCCCAACAGCGCCCAGTTGATCGGCGAGCGCATCGCCATGGGCCGTCTGCCCCGCTCCCCGTGGATAGCCCACTCCGCCTGTCCGCCCATGAACAATGCAAACTAATCGAAGTTCAAACAGCCGGCAAGAAATGTTTCCGACCCTTCTCGGCGGGGTTTGGTCATGCGCTCGCGCAACGTTCTGCCGGGGGGTGCAGTGGTACGACAGGCGCGAGTTCGGGTTCGTGGCTGCCTCGTAGTTCGCCTTCGCCGAGCGCGAGGGCGCGATCCGCCCCGGAGAGGCAAGTCGCGTCTACGGCGCTCGCGAGCACCGCGATGCCGTCGTCGGCGAGTGAGCGCAGCAACAGTAGGATGCTGTCTCGGTCGAGGAGGTCGACACCCTTGGTGGGCTCATCGATCACAAGCAGTCGCGGGCGATAGGCGAGGACTCGGGCGATCGCGACGTGCACGGCCTCGCCGCTATCCAGCTCGCGGGGGCTGAGTGCTGCGCACCGCTCGACACCCATACGCTCGAGAGCAGCCTGGGAGCATGATCGCGCTGAGGAGGAGGAGATGCCGCGTGCCAGCAGGCCGGACATCACCTGATCGAGGACGACCCGGCCCTCAGCAGGACGAAAGACCCGCCGGCAATAGCCGACTCCCTTCCCCAACAGATCCCCGCCTCGCCCGGCTAGGTCAGACCCATCGAAGCGCGCCATGCCCGCGTCTGGTGCCTCCACTCCGGCAGCGATGCGCAACAGCGTCGAGCGGCCGGAGCGCCGCATGCCCCAGATCGACACCAATTCGCCCGCATCGATCTTGAGGGACACCTCATGGAGCGCGACACGCTCGCCTCCTCCACGGTTGTAGGACTTGCTGACTCGGTCGAGCTCAAGCAGCGTCATCGTGACCGAGCCCGGCCCCTGGAGCTCGCCTTCAGCTCACCGGCGAACGAACTGAATCCACGCGAGCCTGACATCTGAGACCAGACTACTCTCCGCCCGTCCGTCCATTTCGCCCCCCTTGGATAGCCCGCTTCGCCCGTGCGCCCATGGACAACGCAAGCTAAACAAAGTTCGACCAACCGGCAAGAAACGTTTCCGACTACGCTCGATCGGAGAGGCGAAATGTAGCCTACCTCAAGGCCGAGAGTGGCTGCCTGATTATGAGATGCGGATCCATTCGACAAATGGCCCCCGGGTCATTGGATGGTGAGGGCTGGCCGGCGGCGAGGCCGAACCCCAAAGAGCCATGACTACTCAAAATTTGAAACCTCAAATTTTGAGTAGTCAAGAGTCTCGGTATGCCTCACCATCGATCGCAATGGAACGCAGAAGTATTCGGTCACGGATCGATCTGTTCAGGCAGACGAGGGCGCGGGCTGGGCGGCTCCTGGCCTGCTCGGCCCGCGCCTTTGGTATCCGCGTAGGCTCCGGCAGTGAGTTTGGGGGGTCGTCCCGACGGGGGCAAGCGTGAGGGATCGCGCTTGCCTCCTTCGGCTCCCAGGGTGCAGGGCATAACGGTCGAACTCTCTCCTCGCCAGGTGCGGGGTATTCTGCGTGAGGCGACGGGTGCGGATGGCTTGCGTGAGTTGCTTGTGGAGCAGGTGGATGACCTCCAGCGGGCGGTCGCCGCAAAGCTGGGCGATCCGGAACTGGATATCCAGCGGATTGCCGTCACGTCGTTGAAGACGCTTGGTGTGTTCTGTGCCTTTGCGCCGCCTGGCACGATTCGGGGACTTAGCGAAGTCGGCGATGGCCTGGAGATGAGCCACAGCACGGTTTACAGGTATGTGCAGGCGCTCGTCGCGGTCGGGCTCCTAGAGCAGGCACGGGGACGCAAGTACCGTATCCCGCCCCACGACAGCGTGCGCCGCACGTAGACCCGATGCCTCGGGTGACACAAGCAGCGGCGAATGCATATGCATCCCGTCTTGATAACTCTCAGGCGTATTCGTCTTCGGTGGAGCGAGGTCTTCTGGTTCTTGAGTGTTTCACCCCGCAGCGGCGGCTGCTCGGAGTCAAAGAGATCGCCGATGAGTTGGGGATGTCGTCCGCGACGACCCATCGGTATATGACGACGCTGCTCGCGCTGGGCTACCTGGAGCAGGGTGCTTCGCGCAAATATAGTCTCGCGCTGGCTCTGACTCGCCTCGGCCTCTCGACGGTGAGCGCGGGCAGTCTACGTGAGCACGCCCGCCCCTATCTGCACGAGTTGCGCCGCCAGAGCGGCTACACCACTGCGATCGCGGCCCTTGACGGGCTCGAGGCCGTGTATGTCGAGTGGCTGCCCGCCGCGCGCAGAAGAGATAGCGCGCCGGTGTCGGCCCCCGGTGAGCGGCTGCCCGTGCATTGCACCGCGGTCGGCAAGGCGCTGCTCGCCTCGTTGCCCCGGTACGCGCAGGACGCGCTGCTGGCCGAGCTGAGGCTCAAGCGGTGCACTCCGAACACGATCACGAGCAAGATCGAGCTGCGAGCAGAGCTTAACGCGATGGCTGAGCAGGGGAGCGCTGTCGATGACCAAGAGCTCATGTTGGGTCAGAACGCGATCGCCGCGCCGGTGCGCGACCAGACAGAGGTCGTTGCGGCGATCTGCGTTGACGCCCCCGCGGCCAGGATCACCGTCGAGGGGATGATCGATCACCTAACGCCGCATCTGCTGGTCACCGCCGACCGAATCTCCGCGCGGCTTGGCTACCGTCGGCGAGACGAGAATCTGAGTCCTGATGGCTGCACGCATCCATGACATCTAACGGCAGACCGCAGCAGAGTGTCGTGGTGGTGGGTCAGCTCAGCCCATTGTTGGGCCGTGGTTTGACTGAGGTTCTCGGTGAGGACAAGAGCCTTTGGCTCGCCGAAAGTGGCGTCGATGATGCTGGCTTGGAGCGCGCGATCACGCGGTGGCGACCCGATGTTGTCATCCTCGACTCGGCAAGCGTGGCGGAGCTGTCTTTCTTGAGCCGACTGCGTGATCGACACCCAGCAGTCAAGATTGTCGTGCTGGCGCATCGTCCTGAACGTCTGTATGGGGCCGAGTTGATAGCCGCTGGCGCTTCGTGCCTATCGACGGATGCGTCAGCCGCCGATATCCTCGCCATGATCCGCCGCGCTGCCCACGGCGAACATGTGCTTGTCCTCAAGCAAGATCTGCGGCGAGAGGGCCTGATCGGGCCTCGAACTGCCACCCTGACGCAGAGGGAGAGGGAGGTGTTGGAGGGCATGCGCCGTGGTTGCTCCTACGGTGAGATCGCCGACGAGCTTGGTATCGGCATCGAGACAGTACGGACACACGCCGCGGGCGTACGCCGGAAGCTCGGGGTGTCTCGTAAGGCGGATCTTGTTGGCCTGCACGAGCCGGTCTGGCCCAAGCCGGTAGCCGTAGGGCCTGGAAGTGCCAGCGAGCACATCTCCAAACTCACCCGTATCTCACCCGAATATCACCCGTGAGGGGGATAGACAGCTTGCCCATGAGTCGATATCGTGCCGATCAACCGACCCTGGGCCTATGGCCGAAATGTCTACGACCCTGGGCCGACGGAGGCGAAATGCGCCGGAGCTTCAACCCTACAAGCAATCGGAGATTCGACATGAGACCTTGTGTGCGATGGCTGGACGCAAGTCGTGTTGGCGGCGTTCGCGGTCGTGGTCGGCCTGAATGGGGCGAGCCGGTGGCGTCGCGAGTGCAGTTGACGCTAATGTGTCTTCTGGTATGCGCGGGTTTGGCGGGTTGGTCTCCGGTCGCGTCTGATGCGGCGTCGTCGTCCTCCGGCGGGTCCCCGTTGGAAGGCTCGCTCATCGTTTCGGGTTTGCAGCCATTGGATGGTGGTGCTCAGGCGCAGGAAGAGAAGGAAGCGCAGCGGAACAGCCCTGAAGCGGCCATGACGCGTGAAGCGTCAGAGACGACGTTTGAGGGCCTGAGCGCCGAACAAGCGACAAAGATCGCTGGGGAGGCCTTTCCGAAGTTGATCGAAGAACCTGCGGGCGGGGCTCCGACGCTGCCGGCGGGGGAGACCGTCGTTGACTATCCAAGTGATAGCACCGCGCAGGTCAACCTCGGTGAAGGTAAGCACGGTGTAGTCGAATCGAATGAGCCGCTTGCCGCTGAAGATTCGTCTGGGGAACGCAAGCCGCTCAATCTGGGCTTGACGGGCGCAGGTAACAAGTTTGAACCTTCCAATCCAGCAGTCGGGGTCCTGATTCCCAAGCGTCTTGGGGAAGGAGTGCAGCTATCCAGCGCGGATATTTCGCTAACCCCTGTTGATGAACACGGTTCCCCATTGGAAGGCTCAGAAGGGATTGTGGAGGGCGCCACTGTATTCTATGCCAATACACAGGCTGACGCGGATACGCTCATCAAGCCAACATCGCTAGGTTTCGAGACAGACACCTTGTTGCGCTCAGGGCGGAGTCCTCACCAGCTTGCATTTCGGCTGGGATTGCCAGAAGGAGCGAGCTTGGTGAGAGCAAGTGGCGGGTCGCGCGTAGTCGAGGTGGAAGAGAACGGCTCGGTGGTTGCGCTCGTCATGCCGTCGGTAGCGCGAGACGCTGCGGGTACGCTGGTGCCCGTGTCGATTAGTAGCGTCTCGAACAACATCTTAACTCTATCGGTGAACGAGCGTCCAGGAGAATTCCAATACCCTATCGTCGTAGATCCAAGTGTCATCGATATACACAAGAATCCAGGGCATTGGGAATTTACAACCAATAACCATACTATGGGCATTTGTGGAGTGATCCAGGCAGAAGTAAAGCTGGGCGTTATCGGCTGCCCTGGACTGGAAGCGGGAGGAGACGAACGTGGCCAGTATGGAGATTGGTACTATACGACGCAAGGTGAATCTAAAATCGATAAGTTTCGAGCCGAAACGTGGTCGAATGCGGTCGGTGAACTTGAAATCGCAAATAGCTATATAGCGATTGCCAAGTCCGCCTATGAAGCTGGGCCTTCTCAGCTTCCGACCGAAAGGGGCTGGCATGAACTATCAGTCGCCAGTCCGCCGTATGGTAATACTGCGCTATTTGAAGTAGTTGCGACTAAGGCTGCAGAACATGGGCTGCTCCAAAGCCTTGAAAGCGTTATGTATGGCAGTGAAGTCACCGTCGAACAGGAAAAGGGTCCATCGGTGTCGTTCGATACGACGGACCCGACGATCGAAGGTCACCTTAATGCCTTTTATTCCGGTAACTGGGCCAGCACTAAGTCTCTCCTGACATCGAAGATCGGGCTTAATGCCTACGATCCCGGTCTCGGAGTAGACGGGGCTGGGCTTCGTTCTTCCAACAAGCCGGAATGGGGATTCTCTCCGAGACAGTGGAGTGGCGACGGATGCAAGGGACTCCAGTGCACCGAGTGCTTCGAGCATGAATGCGCCGGAGGCTTGCATGGGTCTCCATTGTCACTTTCACTGTGGGAAGGAGGGGAACTTCCCGAAGGGGAAGACACAATCGAAGCAAAGGTGGAAGACGCTGTCGGCTTGACCGCGACCGTCACCGGCGGGAAGGTCAACGTCGATAATACCGCTCCTTATGGCATAACTGTGACTGGATTGCCGAGTAGCAAGGAAATCGGCGAAGCTGAGTATCCTCTGAAGGTTCAGGCCACCGATGGGACTGGCTCTCGCAGTTCGGGCGTGGCGTCAATAGCGCTTGCTGTAGACGGAGTCGGAGTAGGTATGCCTTCTGGTAGCTGTCCGCTGGGTCCCTGTACTGCGACCGGAGAATGGACGATCAGCGGTCGCGAATTCGGTGCTGGTGAACATACGTTGAAGATTACGGCGACCGACAATGCTGGCAATGTTGCGACTGAAGAAATGGTGTTCAAGGTCCACCATGCCTCGCCCGTCGCGATGGGTCCGGGCTCCGTAAATCCTCTGTCGGGTGAGTTCGGTCTTAGTGCAACGGATGTGTCGGTGTCTGCCCCGGAGTCACCTCTCTCGGTATCTCGCAGCTACGAGTCGGAGCATCTGACTGGAGGTTCAGAAGGCCCACTTGGTTCGCAGTGGGCTCTGAGCGTTGGCGGCGAGGAGAGCTTGATAAAGATGTCGAACGGAAACATGCTCCTCACTGCTGCTGGAGGAGAGCAGACGACATTCAAGCGAGGTGAAAGCGGGAAGTTCACCTCGCCGACGGGTGACTCTAGTCTGACCTTGACTGAAACGACTAAAGTAGTGAATGGCGCAGATGAGTTCACGCTGAAGAACAGCAGCAATGATGACGTGACGACTCTGGCGGTTCCGTCCAATGGCTCCAGGAGCCTGTGGATGCCTGCGATCCAGGAAGGGCCCATTACTTCTGACACGACGACGTATGCCTTTGAAACGACTAAGGGTATTACCAGGCCGACGGAGGCGTTGGCTCCGGTACCGGCAAATGTCTCGTGCGCGCCCGAACTAACGAAGGGTTGTCGTGCGTTGACGTTCCATTATGCCACGTCGACTAGTGCTACGGGCGAAAATGCGAGCCAGTGGGGAGAATACGAAGGACATTTGTCGGTAATCGATGTCGTCGCTTATAACCCGACTACGGGTGTGATGGCCACGACTCCGGTAGCGCAGTACTGGTATGACAAGCAGGGCCGGTTGCGTACGGAGTGGAATCCGCAGATCTCACCGGTCCTGAAGGCGACGTATGGCTATGATGAAGAAGGCCGTGTGACGGCGATGACGCCGCCCGGCCAACAGCCGTGGCTCTTTCACTATGGCACGGATACTGTGGACTCCACTATGGGCCGTCTGTTGTCAGTCACGCGGCCACAGGCTTCCACCGGAACCGGTGATGGGATTGCGCCTGTTGAGGAAGAAAAGCCGAAGCTGTCCACTACTACCCCTGTTATGGGTACTGCATTGAGCGTCTCTGGCGAAGGGAAGTGGGCTAACAGTCCGCTGGCGTTCGGCTACCAGTGGGAAGACTGCAACAGCGAAGGTATCCAGTGCCACCCAATCCTGGGAGCTACGAACCAAAGCTACACGCCGATCTTCAGCGACTTCGCACATGTGTTAGTCGCTAGGGTGACTGCAACGAACGCGAATGGCTCGACCAGGGTATGGAGCACCGAGACCGGCGCGGTGCCGTTGGCAGGACCGAAATACTCCATATCGTTAGGTAGCAGCGGAGCCGGGGCTGCCCAGTTCGAGAAGCCAGGTGGCACCGCGCTCGAGACAAACGGAGACATCTGGGCGACCGACGCCGTCAACAACCGTGTGGATGAGTATTCCCCCAACGGGTGGGTCGAGACGGTCGGCTGGGGAGTGAGCAACGGCGAAGCGAAGCTACAGACATGCTACAGCGGCTGCAGGGCTGGCATCGCTGGGGCAGGTAACGGCCAGCTCTCAACCCCTGAAGGCATCGCGATCAACCAGAGCACCGGAAACGTATACGTCATCGATGGCGACTCGGCGAACAGCCTGGTGCAGGAGTTCTCATCCACAGGCACCTGGGTAGCGAAGTTTGCAGGGCACGGCAGCGAAAAGGGCCAGCTCAACCACCCTCATGGGCTCGCTATAGACTCGAGCGGGAACCTGTGGATCGCGGACTCGACCAACAATCGCGTCGAGGAGTTCTCGTCATCCGGCGCATTCGTAGAGGCACTCGGGTGGGGAGTGAGCAACGGAGAAGCAAAGCTTCAGACATGCACCACCAGTTGTCGCGCAGGCATATCAGGCTCAGGAAACGGCGAGCTTAGCGATCCCGGCGGTGTCGCGATCGCCGGGGGCAATCTGTATGTCACCGATAGCGTGAACAAGAGAGTTCAGGAGTACTCGACCGCCGGTGCGTATCTCGGAAAGTTCGGTGAATCGAAGTTCAATTGTCCGTGGGGAATCGCCACGAGCCCGCTCAACGGTGACCTCTACGTCACGGACACATGCAACAACGATGTCGACGTGTACTCAACGGCAGGAGCGTTCATCGAAGAATTCGGCACCGTCGGCTCTGAAGGCAAGGAGTTCGAGAGTCCCGTCGGTATAACGATCAGCGCCACAACGGGTGGCTTGTATATCGCCGACGAATCCAACAACCGAGTAGACTTGTGGGTACCAAACGCCCCCACCAAGGAGCCTACACAGTCTCCACCAACGCTCGGCACCAGCGCAGTAACGACGATCGACTACAACATTCCACTAGAAGGCACCGGCCTACCATCGATGGGGGAAGAAGTCGAAACCTGGCGTCAGAGTGATCTTCCCCGCGAAGCGACCGCAATCTTCCCACCAGATGAACCGATGGGCTGGCCCGCGCAGGGCTACAAGCGCGCCAGCATCGACTACTTCGATGGCTTGGACCATATGGTGAATGTCGCATCTCCCACCGGAGGCATCTCGACAACGGAATACAACACATACGGCGACGTTGTGCGGCACCTGACTCCCGATAACCGCAAGAAGGCTCTTGAAAACCACAGGCCGGGAGAAGCGTCCGAACTACTCAGCACCAAGAACACCTATGAAGAACATGGATCAGAACCAGGGACGGAGCTACTCAGCACCCTAGAGCCAGAGCATACTGTCAAACTGCCTAGCGGATCCCAGGTCGAAGCACGTGCGCATATCGTCTACAGCTACAACGAAGGGGCCCCCTCAGAAGGCGGCCCCTACCATCTGGTAACAAAGATGACACAGGGAGCACAGATCGTCTCCACTGGTGAAGAACCCGCCGAATCAGTACGGACCACTACTACTTCCTACAGTGGCCAGGCAAACCTCGGATGGAAGTTGCGCCTGCCGACGTCTGTTACGACAGACCCGAGCGGGCTGAAGCTCACACACACGATAGGGTATGAAGCATCAACAGGGAATATCAAGGAAACAGTCACGCCGGCCGGTAACCCAAGCGAAAAGACGCCGCACGACATCGAAACCATCTACTACACGGCTGCAAGTAACTCGTCATATCCGGGCTGTGGAGAACATGCACAGTGGGCTAATCTGCCGTGCCAGAACCAGCCCGCGAAGCAGCCAGAAACTAGTGGCGTGCCGAATCTTCCCGTCACCAAGATTACATACAACATGTGGGATGAGACGGCGAAGACAACGGCAACCATAGGCAGCAGTTTTCACGAACATTCGATGACCTACGATGCGGCCGGACGCCTGAAGACAAGCGAATCCCTTGGCGGTGGAAAGTTTATTCCACAGATCTCCTATGCTTATAATGAAAAAAATGGGACGCTTGAAAAGCAGAGCATGACATCGGAAGGTAAGGCTAGGAAGATCACAAATATTTACAATCCGCTTGGAGAGCTCGAAAGTTACACTGACGCTGATGAAAACACGTCTACTTACACATACGACATAGACGGGCGTATCAAGACTACATATGACGGCAAGGGCACTCAGACGTTTACATACAGTGAAACGACCGGGCTGGTGAGCGAACTTGTAGACTCCTCCCACGAAGGCATGAAGTTCACCGCAACGTATGACGTGGAAGGCAACATGCTCAGCGAGGGCTACCCGAACGGCATGAGCGCCAACTACACCTACGACGCGACTAGGACTCCAACTGGGCTGGAATATAAGAAGACCACCCACTGCACCGAAGAAAACAACAAGTGCAAATGGTTCACCGACAGCATCGTCCCTTCGATTCACGGCCAGTGGCTCGAACAGACCAGCACGCTTTCTCATCAGACGTACACCTACGACGCCGCAGGCCGTCTCACCGAAGCGCAAAACACTCCGACCTCAACCGAACATTGTACCACCCGCGTTTACGCCTACGACGCGGACACCAACCGGACAAGCCTAAAGACCTACAAGCCAAACGCCAGCGGTGGCTGCGCCAAAGAAACGACCGAATCCACCGAAACCCACGGCTACGACACCGCCGACAAGCTCACCGACACAGGCATCACCTATAGCACCTTCGGCGACATTACAACGCTGTCTGCGGCCGACGCAGGGGGCGCCTCGCTAACGAGTACCTACTACGAAGACGATCAGCTCGCCAGCCAGACCCAGAGCGAAGAGACAATCGGCTACTACCTCGACCCTGCTCTGCGCACACGCGAAACTGTCTCAACCGGTAAAAAGGTGTCGAGCGTCACCTCGCATTACGCTGGACCCGGAGAGTCACCCGCTTGGACAACCAACACCTTAGGCGAAACGACACGCAACATTCCCAGCATCAGCGGTACGCTTGCGGCGACCCAGAGCAACGGCGAAGCTCCGATCCTCCAGCTCACCAACCTACACGGTGATATCATCGCTACCGCGTACATGAGCGAAACTGCGACAGAACTGGCGTCCAAAGCCGACACCACCGAGTATGGTGTGCCGGCGGTCAGCGCCCCTGCCAGATACTCCTGGCTAGGAAGCATCGAGCTCCCGACCGAACTCCCCTCAGGCGTTGTCGCGATGGGCGCCCGCTCATACGTACCCCAGCTCGGACGCTTCCTGCAGCCAGACCCAGTACACGGAGGGTCTGCCAGCGCCTACGCCTACACCTTCGGTGACCCAGTCAATACCTTCGACCCCAGCGGCGAGGCCACTATCCAGGAACTGATCGCGGGCCATGCTGCGGAAGTAGGAGCAGCAGCCCAGGCCAAGGAAGAAGCCGAAATAGCTGCCCGCCGAGCCGCCGAAGAGGCCGCCGCCAGAGAAGCAGCAGAACGCGCTGCACAAGAGGCTGCCTGGGCAGAGGGCCTCGCCGGATCTCAGTACATGGGCGGCGAAGAAGAATACAATGAAGAATGGGAAGAATGGGAAGAAGAAGGCGAAGGCGCGGAATACGCGTCGTATCACAACGGTGGAAAATCCGAAAACGAGGAAGCGCACGCAGAACCCGCCGTCCTGGTCCAGTCGCTAGTTACTGACTTGACGGAAGGAGATGAAGGCAGTGGTCAAGGTGCGACGGCCCGTGGGTCCACCGTGCCTCTCTGCAAAGCGGATGTCCGGGGACCGTGCGCTGATCTTGCGAGGGGCGGACAAGGCACGTGCAAGCCATGTCGTCGACGTGCGCGCGTGCATGGCATTCGTGCCACTCGTGGCGGGAGTTGGCGTGATCTTGGCGACGCATATTGCGGCATCGTTGGTGGAGCGGCCCTGGTCCCCGGCGTCGATGTCTTCGACGCGCCGGTGGAGGTAGCGTGCGGTGTGTACGGTACCTTTAGAGCGGTGGAAATACTTGTTGGTGGCTGATGAAAGGGACGCTTATGCACTTTCTGGTTGTCGGCGTGCCCGGTCTTTGTTTTCTGGTTGCCGGAGTGGTGAACCACGAATATCAGGTCGCAGTTCTTGGTGGAGTCCTGGTTATCGTGTCTGCCTACCAGCTCAGTCGAAAACGGGTCGCGGTCGTGCCCACGAGCGATCAAAAGCGGCAGCGGCTCTCGTTCGTTATTGCTGGTATCATCGGCGCGTCACTTGCGATCAACGGATTCGCCAGTCCTCGTTACTGGCTTGCCGCAGTTGGTATCGCAATGTTAACTGGGTCAATTCTACAACTCTATCGCACGACACTGGGCGACAGATCGTAAAATGAGAGGATCTAAATATATGCGCATACTATTGTGGCACTGCGGCTCCTGAGAGGGCCATTTAGAGCTGATTCCAAGATATTTACTTGGGTATTGGCCCTCTGCGATGCGACGCCCGGAATTTCCTATCGACACGGACGGGATGGGGGAACCTGAGGGTGCTTGTCACGGGCTGGCGATGCCTGGAGGTAACCCAGTAGTGGCATGAGGCGCTTGGTGCGTTTGCGTGACACCTTGATGCCCTGCCCAGACGGAGTTCGGCCTGCATCCACCGGGAGCCATAGACGGCTCTGGCCTGTGCGTGGATCTCGTTGTGAACCCGGGGCGGTTCAGGACCCCGTCGGCGGCGAAGCTTGCGAGGAGATCGTTAATAATGACAGAAGCTAGCTAGATTTTGAATACTCCGGCCTTTTTCCACTAGACCCGAGCCACTTTCAAGGGGCGCTCTCTCGATGGAGAGGTGCATTGTGCTGGTGAGTGACGTATGATCAAACCTCGCGGCCACTCGGATTGTCGCGTGTGCTGCCACACGAGATGAGAGGTTGAACGTCACGCGTAGCTGGCCGTTTCGTAGTGATGGGGTCCCGGTGAGGAGTCCAGGGGTTATGCGTGTTCTGGTTGGTTTTGGTTGTTCTCTGTCTCGATGGCTGCGTATTCGGTGGGTGTGAGTCCGTGTAGTGCTGAGTGTGGTCTGTAGGTGTTGTACTCGTTGCGCCAGTCCTCGATCAGGACCTTTGCCTCGGTGATCGAGCCGAACTCCTCGATCAGGACCTTTGCCTCGGTGATCGAGCCGAACTCCTCGATGTTCAGCAGCTCGTCGCGAAGGCGGCCGTTGAAGGACTCAACGAACGGGTTCTCCCACGGGCTGCCTGGCTCGATGTAGCTTGTGGCCATAAGCGCCATTCGACAATAATCCCGCAGCGCCCACGCGATGAACTCCGGGCCGTTGTCGGAGCGCAGGTAAGCCGGTGCGCCGCGCTCGCTGACCAGGCCCGCGACGAGTTCGACGACGTCATCGGCTGTGCACGATCTACCGACGCGGATCGCGAGCGCCTCGCGGGTGTACTCATCAACGATGTTGCATAGCTTGATCCTGCGCCGGTCGGCCGTCTCATCAAACTGGAAGTCGACAGCCCACACCTCGTTCGCTCTCGTGGCCCTCAGGCGCTGCCTCTGTCCACCGGGCAGCCGACGACGCTTCCTCGCTTTCTCGGGCCGCCTGAGGCCCTCCTGACGCCAAACACGGCGTGTCCGCTTGCGGTTGATCGTCCAGCCCTCTCTGAGCAGGATCTGATGCGCGGTCTTCCACCCCCAACGCGGATGCTCGCTGGCGATCTCCCGTAGCCGTCCAGCGAGCCGCTCATCCGCCGGTCTGGGTGTCGGCGGCGGTTTGCGTTGCGTGGAGCGATGCTGGCCGGCAACGCGACATGCACGACGCTCGGAAACCCCGAAACGCTGCTGCAGCCGACCGACAGCGCGGCGTCTGCGTTCCGGGGTCAAAAGTTTCCCTCCGCCAACTCCTTGAGCATGTCGATGTCCAGCGCTTGCTCAGCCACGAGCTTCTTCAACCGCTGGTTCTCCACCTCCAGTGTCTTTAGCCGCTTGGCCTCATCGGCCTTCATCCCGCCGTACTGCGCACGCCACCGATTGAACGTCGCCTCGGTGACCTCGAGATGGCGCAGCACCTCAGTCAGCTCCTGCCCTTCGTTCAAGAGCCGTTCGCCCTCGCGGATCTTCCGAACAGCCTGCTCCGGCGTATGCCTGTGTCGCTTCATGATCGTGTCCATCCTCTCATCCCATCAGCAGGACATGACGAACACACATACAGCCTGGATCACATCACAGGGACCCCGTCAGTAGGGGAGCCTCGGGTGGACGGTGGTTCGCCAGCCGCGGCGATGGAGCTGTGTGGCTACAGGGTCTGGGAGGCCGATTTGCAGCTTATGATTCATCTTGTCCGCGCCGGTACTCGATCCACGGTGGCCCTGAGTCATGCGCTGGCGTTCGTGAGGGCGTCGGTGAAGCGTTGACAGGGGTACGTGTGGGCTGGCTTATGGAGCCGCGAAATTGTCGAGTTCAGGGTGCCGACGCTTTCAAACTGGGCGGAAGGCCATGTCTGCGGCGGCGTTATCGCGAGTCGTCGTGGGACCCTGCGCGGTCAGAGAGCCTGGGCACGCACGGAATCTTCATGCGCGAGAACCGGGAGGTCCCGCGGTTGCCCGCGGTGTCGGTGGATGCCCCGTCGCGGATGGTTCGCGGGGTGGTGGATCGGCGTTGGGCGGGTCGTGAGGGGAACGCTGCGGCGGTAAGCCCTCGATGAACGGCCGTGGGAAGTCAGACGGTCCCGTAGTACCGTCGAAGCCGTCGAACAAGCCCGCTGTGGTGGCGGGGGCGGAGGTGGTGGAGGGAAGGGGACCGGCCGAGGGAAACGCGGCCAGCGAACCACGTCCCGGACGCAGTGCCGGATTGGGCGTGTCAAGTGATCTGGATCGTGTGCGCCAGGTGGCGCGTGAGGACAAGGACGTGCGGTTCACCGCGCTTCTTCATCACGTGACCGTCGATCGTTTGCGGGAGGCGTATCGGGCGGTCAGCCCGAACGCGGCCGCGGGGGTCGATGGGGTGACGTGGCGGGATTACGGGGCAGATCTGGAGGCCAACCTTTCAGATCTGCATGTCCGGGTCCATAGGGGTGCGTATCGGGCGAGGCCGACTCGCAGGGTGTTCATACCGAAGGCGGACGGGCGGCTGTGGCCGCTCGGGGTCGCGGCGTTGGAGGACAAGATCCTTCAGCGGGCGGTGGTCGAGGTGCTGAACGCCCGTCTACGAGGAGGACTTTCTCGGTTTCTCGTACGGGTTTCGACCTGGGCGCTCGCAGCATGACGCGTTGGATGCGCTCTCGGTCGCGATCGTGCGTAAGAAGGTGAACTTCGTGCTCGATGCTGATATCAGCGACTTCTTCACCGGGCTTGATCAAAGCTGGCTGGAGCGGTTTCTTGAGCATCGGATCGCGGACAAGCGGGTCCTGCGACTGATCCAGAAATGGCTCAGAGCGGGGGTCGTCGAGGACGGGGAATGGTCAAAGACTGAGGAGGGTACGGCGCAAGGAGCTTCGGTTTCGCCGTTGCTATCGAACGTATACCTCCACTACGTGTTTGATCTGTGGGCCGACCAGTGGCGGCGGCGCAACGCGTGTGGGGACGTGATCCTCTCGCGGTTCGCCGACGACTACGTGGCGGGCTTTGAGCATCGTGACGACGCCGAGCGGTTCCTTGCCGATCTCCGCGACAGGTTCGCGAAGTTCGGTCTGGAGTTGCACGGGAGAAGACGCGGCTGATCGAGTTCGTGCGGTACGCCGCCGAGAATCGAGCCAGGCGCGGTGACCGCAAGCCTGAGACGTTCGAGTTCCTGGGCCTCACGCATATCTGCGCGAAGACCCGGAACGGGCGGTTCAAGCTCAAGCGGGTCACGAGCAAGAAGAAGATGCGGGCAAAGCTGATCTCGGTGAAGACCGAGTTGAGGCGGCGCTGGCATCACTCGATCCCCGAACAGGGACGCTGGCTCGCCAGCGTCCTGGCCGGGCACTACCGCTATTACGCGGTGCCCGACAACATCCGGGCGTTGCAGGCGTTCCGCGAGTTGGTCATTCGGCGGTGGCTGAAGGCGCTGCGGCGTCGCAGCCAGCGGTCGCGGATGACGTGGGAGCGGATGCGGCGCATCGCTGACCGGTGGCTACCTCTGGCCCGCATCCAACATCCTTGGCCCACGACGCGCTTTGACGCCAAAACCCAAGGCAGGAGCCCAGTGCGTTAGACGCGCACGCTGGGATCTGCGCGGGGGGCCGCCAGCAATGGCGGTCCCTACCGCGATTCAAGTGCGTGGCGCCGGATGCTCGCGGCGGGTGGGCATCCTGGTCGGTAAAGAGGCGACGGGCCTGGCGGGTGCGCGACGCGCGGTCAGGCTGATATCGGTTATGAAGGGGGTGCTGTCTTGGCTGATGTCAAGATTCGTGGGCACTGGAATAGGGCCCCGTAGCGAAGTACTCCAGCCTCTCAGTGCGCCACCCCGGGAGGGCCACCGCCCACGCGGGTCTCGCCCTCGGGGAGGCGTCCGTCGCGGCCCACGTAGCCGTCCTTGCCGCCCGCGCAGAGGTATACGGCGTCGCTGTCTCCCACGTTGCGCACCTTGCGCACGGTGGCGGCATCCACGCGCGCAAAGCCGCCCTCCTCCAGCCGATGCACGGAGCCGTCGCCGAACTCCATCTCGATGACGCCGCGATGCACGAAGTAGAGCTCCTCCTGGGTGTCGTGGAAGTGGCGGCCGCTTTCATAGCCCGCGGGCATCACGATCGCGTTGATGCCGAAGGCGGTTACGCCGAGGCCCTTGCGCACCTTGCGAAAGCCGGGGCCCTCGCCGAGGTCCTCGAGGCCGCCGACGGCATAGCCCTCGCCAGTGCTCACTCCGGGGTAATCGCTGATCTCCATGCTCGATCTCCTCTTGGTCGCGTCTTGATTGGAAGCTGTGTGGTCAGTGGTCCGCTACGTGTCCATCGGCGGGCTCGAGCGGCCGGCCCTCCCGCGCCCAGCGCACGAGGCCCCCGAGCATCGAGTGTGCCTGAAAGCCCGAGGCGCGGAAGGCTTGGGCGGCCATATCCGAGCGCGAGCCCACGCGGCAGTAGAACACGACGGGGCGCTCGCGCTGGATCGTACCCGCCTGCGCGGTGAGATCCACGAGCTCGATATGGCGGGTTCCGGCGATGTGGCCGGCCTCGCGCTCGTAGCCCTCGCGCACGTCGATCACCTGCACGTTGGGATCCTCCGCCAGCCAGCTCTGCACCTGTTGGGGATCGACGCCGATCTCGAGGGTGTTCATCGGCGGAGCGTAGCGATTAGTAGGATCACCTCTATGGAGGCAATCAGCGACATCTACACCATCCCCCAGGAGCACTTGGACTTCTGCGCGACGATCGGGGAGATCGCGCGCGAGAAGATCGCCCCCCGCTCGGCGGAGATCGACGAGAAGGCCGAATACCCGTGGGACATCCGAGGGATCCTCGCCGAGCAGGACATCCTCGGGCTGCCCTTCCCGATCGAGTATGGGGGCACGGGCACAGGCACGTTGATGCTGAATATGGCGGTGGAGGAGATCGCGAAGGTGGATGCGGCGTGCGCGCTGATCCTGATGGTGCAGGAGCTCGGCACGTTGCCGATCCAGCTGTTCGGCAGCGAGGAGCTCAAGGAGCGCTTCCTGCCGAAGTGCGCGAGCGGCGAGTGGTCGCCGGCCTTTGCGCTCTCAGAGCCCGAGGCCGGCTCGGACCCCGCGGGGATGAAGACGACCGCAGTGAGAGACGGCGATGAGTGGATCATCAACGGCACCAAGAACTGGATCACGAACCTCGGCGTGGCTGACTTCTACATCTGCTTCGCGGTAACCGACCGCGAGAGCAGGCGCATCACCGCGTTCGTGGTGGAGGCCGATCGGCCGGGGTTCAGCGTGGGCAAGCTCGAGCACAAGCTGGGGATCCGCGCCTCGCCCACCGGCCAGCCGATCTTCGATGATGTGCGGGTGCCCCAGGAGAACGTGATCGGCGAGGTTGGCCGGGGCCTGAGGGTGGCGCTGGGAACGCTCGAGCGCACCCGTCTCGGCGCCGCAGCGCAGGCGGTGGGGATCGCGCAGGGAGCCACCGACTACGCGGTGGCCTACGCCCGCGAGCGCCGTCAGTTCGGGCAGGCGATCAACGAGTTTCAGGGCATTCAGTTCAAGCTCGCCGATATGCAGATACGCACGGCGGCGGCACGCGAGCTCCTCTACAAGGCCTGCGCGATGGCCGACCGTGGCGACGCACAGCGCGCGCAGTACTCCTCGATGGCGAAGGTCTTCGCCTCCGATACGGCGATGGCGGTGACGGTGGAGGCTGTGCAGGTGCTCGGGGGGTACGGCTACGTGAAGGAGTACCCCGTGGAGCGCATGATGCGCGACGCGAAGATCACGCAGATCTACGAGGGCACGAACGAGATTCAGCGGCTCGTAATCGCCCGTACGTTGAAGTAGAGCGGGGTGGATGGGGGCCTCATCGTCGATGCCCGCGTTCAAACCCCCTGCAAACCTTGGGCCGCTGCGGCGCGTGGGCGTGGCGGCCCTGATCGCGCTCTCGCTCGGTCTGGTGGTGGTTGTGGTGGGCCAGGGCTTCAGCACGATCGGCGCGGTGCGCGCGGTGGAGGATCTGGCGCTCGGCATCGCTGTGGCTGCGCTCGTGCTGGGCGCCGCTGCGTTCGTGGCGGTGCGCCTCGCCGACTGGCGCGATCCGCGCTCGGAGAGCGAGTTCGAAGAGCTGGTGCTGCGCTCGGAGGAGCTGGCGCGCGAGGGGCTCGCGGCTGACCCCGAAGAAAGCGAGTTCATGGAGCTCGACCCGCTGAACGACCGCGACTTCGAAGAGCTCGTGCGCGACGCCCTCGACGATCTGCCGGATCTGCTGCGCAACGCGCTCGCGCACGTGCCCGTGGTCGTCTCCGATGGTGGACGCCGCGCGGGGGCCTATGGCCTCTATCAGGGGGGACAGAGCCGCCGCGACGATACGCACGACCGGATCATCATCTTCCGCGACACGCTGCGGCGGGACTTCGGCTATGACGCGGGGCTGCTGCGCGATCAGGTGACGCGCACGGTGCGCCACGAGCTGGCGCACCACGTGGGCTTCGATGAGCTGGGCGTGAGCCGGCTCGACCTGTAGAGCCTGCTCTGAACGGCTCTTCAGGCGACCTGCGGCGCCGAGCAGGGATCTGCGGCGCCGAGGAAGCTCAAAAAAGAGGGCGCCGTGACCAGGGTCGATTGGTCACGGCGCCCGATGAGAGGCCCGCCAGCGCCCATGGGGAAAGACACTGGAGGCTCCCTGAGCGCCGCCGAATGGGGTAGCAAACGACGCTCAAGCTTATGCGGTCATAAGAACAGGTTCTTATTGTCTTGTCAAGGTCGTCCCGACGCGAAACCCCGCTATAAGAGCAGTGTACTCGTTCATCGGTACGATACCCTACTGAAGGCCCCGGCGCCACCGAAAGCGGCGGAATTGCCCCAAAGTGCGGGGCTTCCCGGCTCGGCGGGCGTGTGCCGGCGCGTTATCGCTGGATTTTCGCCCGTGCGAGGCTGCGTTCGCGCTTCTACCTGCGGCAAAGCGATAATCGGCATCCGAGCAGGCTCACACGAATGGCATCCGCAAGAAACAATCCCCCGCCCCGCCCCGCCCGCCGTACGCTGCCGCGGGGCTCCCAGGCGCTGCCGCGCGAGCAGGTGGCGGCCGATCAGCTGCAGCGCCTGCTGGTGGCGATGATCGACTCCGTGGGTGAGAAGGGATACCGCGCGACAACGATCTCCGATGTGGTGGGGCGCGCGGGGGTCTCGCGAAAGACCTTCTACGAGCACTTCCCCAACAAGCAGGCGTGCCTGCTTGCGACCTTCGACATGATCGCCCAGGATGGCAGGCGCCGGGCGATCACGGCCTACGAGCGCGCCGAGGGGGGTCTGCAGGAGAGCGTGGAAGCGGCGATCAGGGCGCTGTTCGAGGCGACGATCGACAATCCCGCGGCGGCGCGTCTGAACATGGTGGAGATCGTCGCGGCGGGGCCCGCGGGCATCGAGCGCCGTGAGCGCGCCGTGGATGAGTACCGGAACTTCGTGCGAGGGATGCTCCAGCAGGAACGCGACGGCGGAACCGTCCCCGAGCTGGTTGTGAGGGGGGTGGTGGGGGGTCTGAACAGAATCCTCTACAGCCGCGTGCGCCACGGCCAGCGCGCCGAACTGCGCAAGCTGGTGCCCGATCTGATGCGTTGGGTGACGTGTTTTCGCCCCACGCCGGAGATGCTCGTGCAGGGCCAGGACGCGACGGCGGGGCCCTCGGAGGGGACGTTCCTGCGCGATCACCACGCGCTTGGAGGTCGCGCGCCGGGCACTCTCGCCTCCAGCTCGGGCGGGGATCTGGGGCTGGTGCGGGGGATGCCCAACGTGATGCGGAGCTTCACGCTGCACATGCAGCGCGAGCGGATCGTGGATGCCGTGGCGAACCTCACCGCCGCGGGCGGCTACGCGGATCTCACCGTGGAGAAGATCGCGGGCGAGGCGGCTATGTCGCTGCAGACGTTCTACGACCACTTCAAGAGCAAGGAAGAGGCGTTTCTGTTCGCCTACGAGGTTGGTCACGCGCGTGGATTGGCGCTGGTGGAGCGCGCGTATGAGGCACAGCCCGATTGGCCCAGCGGCGTGAAGGCTGCAATCGTGACGCTGCTGGAGTACCTCGGCTCAGAGCCGGCGTTCGCGCGGCTGTCGCTGCTGCACATGCTGATCGCGACGCCGCGTGCGGCGGAGCGGGCGAATGCGGGGATCACCGAGTACCTCTCGGTGCTCGAGCCGGGTTTTCAGGAGACCTCCGAGCACCGTCGCCCCCCGGCGATCACGGTTGAGGCGATCGGCGGTGCGCTGGGGGAGCTGATGTACAGCTGCGTGATGCGCGACCGCGTCGCCGAGTTGCCGAGCGTGGGGGTCTGCGGGACGTATGTGGCGCTGGCGCCCTTCATCGGCCCCGAGGAGGCCGCGAGGGTGGCGATCGAGCCGCTGCCGAAGCCTCTGCCCAAGGACTAGGCGACTCGGGTGTCGCGCCCGCCGCGCGCACGGCTGGTGCTCGCGCGCCTGGTGAGCGCCAAGCCCGCACTGCGCGGCTGCTCTGGCGCTTTGGAGGGCTTTCGCGGCAAGAGCCTCTAGGATTCGCGGCCCCAGAACTACCAAGGAGAGCACCAGATGCCCGAAGCCGTAATCGTCGACGCCATCCGCACGCCCATTGGAAGGGCGGCGAAGGGGTCGCTCAAGTCCGTTCGCGCCGATGACCTTGCGGCGATCCCGCTGCGTGCGCTGATCGAGCGCAACCCGCAGGTGCAGCAGAGCTCGATCGGAGACGTGATGATGGGCTGCGGCTACGGCGAGGGCGAGTCGGGCTACAACATCGGTCGCATCGCCTCGCTGATCGCGGGCATCGACTACCACGTGCCGGCGTGCACGGTGAATCGCTTCTGCGCGTCCTCGCTGCAGACCACGCGGATGGCCTTCCACGCGATCAAGACGGGCGAGGGCGACACGTACATCGCCGCCGGCGTCGAGGCCGTGAGCCGCACCGGGAGGGGAAGCCAGTTCGAGTTCAACCACATGGTGGATGGCTCGGAGGGCTCGGCCTACAACGTGTACATCCCGATGGGCATGACCGCGGAGAACGTGGCCGCGGAAAAGGGCGTGAGCCGCGAGGCGCAGGACGAGTGGGCGCTGATCTCGCAGACGCGCGCGGTGGAGGCGGTGCAGAGCGGGCACTTCGACAAGGAGATCGTGCCCGTGACGGTGCCCGCGCACCGCGAGAGCGACAAGGAGGGCAACGAGGTGGATGTGCCCGAGACGGTGGTGAGCAGGGACGACGGCCCGCGCCCGGGGACCACGATGGAGAAGCTGGCGTCGCTGAAGCCCGTCTTCAAGGAGGACGGGACCGTAACGGCGGGCAACGCCTGTCCGCTCAACGACGGCGCGGCGGCGCTGCTGGTGATGAGCCAGGAAAAGGCAGCGGAGTTGGGACTGAAGCCCCGCGCACGCATCGTGGCCTCCACCGTGGCGGCGATCCGCCCCGAGGTGATGGGCCTCGGCCCGATCCCGGCAATCCAGGCGCTGCTGAAGAACACGGGCATGAAGATCGAGGACATCGACGTGGTGGAGATCAACGAGGCGTTCGCCGCGCAGATCGTGCCCTGCATAAGGGAGCTGGGTCTCGACGAGGCCAAGCTGAACCCCTTCGGCGGCGCAATCGCCCTGGGGCACCCCTTCGGCATGACGGGCGCGCGCATCATGACGACGCTGCTCAACGACCTGGAGACGCTCGACGTGACCTACGGCATCGAGTCGATGTGCGCCGCGGGCGGCATGGGCATGGCGATGCTGGTGGAACGCCTGGCGTAGGGAAGAAGGGAGGGGCCGCCAGGAGGCGGCCCGCGCGGGTCGCGCAGTGCGAAGCGTCAGCGCGGAGGCATGCGCAGGGCGCCGTCCAACCTGATCGTCTCGCCGTTGAGCATGGTGTTCTCGACGATGTGGGCGGCGAGCTGCGCGTACTCGGCCGGCTGGCCGAGGCGCTGCGGGAAGGGGACGCCCGCGCCGAGCTTCTCGCGCGCCTCCTCGGGGAGGGCGGCGAGCAGCGGGGTGTCGAACAGGCCCGGGGCGATCGTGTTTACGCGGATCCCGTACTGCGCGAGGTCGCGCGCCGCGGGGAGTGTCATCCCGACGATGCCCCCCTTGGAGGCTGAGTAGGCGATCTGCCCGACCTGCCCGTCGAAGGCGGCGATCGAGGCGGTGTGGATGCAGACCCCGCGCTCGCCGTCCTCCAGTGCCTCGTTGCCGATCATCGCGGCGGAGGCCAAGCGGAGCACGTTGAAGGTGCCGATCAGATTGATCTGCACAGTGACCTCGAAGGGCATCAGCGGGTGCGGGCCCTTGGAGCCGGCGACCTTCTGCGCCCAGCCGATACCGGCGCAGCAGACGGCGATGCGCAGCCCGCCCTCGGCCTTGGCGGCGTGCTCGATGGAGGCCTGCACCTGATCCTCCTCGCGCACGTCGCAGGTGACGAACTCCACCCCCAGCTCGGAGGCGAGCGCCTGGCCCTTCTCGGCATTGACATCGGCGATCGTGACGATCGCGCCGCCCTCGTGCAGGCGCCGCACAGTGGCCTCGCCGAGGCCGGAGGCCCCGCCGACGACGATCGCTGAGCTGCCCTCGATGCGCATGGGCGGGAGCCTATCGTTACTTCTCGTCGTCTGGTATGTCGTTCAGCCGCTGGTCAGCGAGTTGGTAGACAGTTGGGGCCCTCGAGTTACTTGGATGGTGGCGCACGCCGAAAGCGACGTATTCCAGTCTCAGCCGGTTCTCAGCGAGCACGACTTCGAAAACCATTCCAAATCGGCCTGCGGGTGGTGGTAGGTAGACCTTTACGCAGTGGGGCAGAATCGTTCCGTCGGGTCCCTCTTCTTGCACTTGGTGAAGCTCTAAGACTGGGACGCCTTCCCGTTCGTATCGGGGGTGCGTGCTGCATTTGCAACCACCCGCCCGCTCTGGCTGGCGCGCGCTGAATCCTCACCCCAGGCTTCACGATCAAAGCGCACCGGAAAGCGGCGCCTGGTGTTGCTCATCGTCTATCCGTCGTGGTCCGGAGGGAGCATGTGAGGCCCGTGCTCGGCGAGAAAGTCTCGCCACTCGTGCTCGGTCAGCCGCCGGGAGTCTCCCCGGGCGCGGATCGCTGCCGTTGAAGTGTCGGGTGCCAGCACCAGACGCCCGTCGGGGCGGCGGTCCTCCACCACGTACTCCCCGGCGATGTCGCCGCTGAGCGTCACGTGGGCCTGTTTGCTCACGGTTTGCATGATCGCAGGCGAGGCTACTCACTGCTGGAGATGCAACGCTGGATTGTGAGGCGGGGAAATCGTGCGTTGCGATGGCCTGGCGTTGTTCGCTCGCAGCGTCGAGCCCGCGATTCGTTCTCAGCCGGCGGGCGCGGAGAGCGTCAGCGCGAACTGCTCATCGGGGTCGGTGAGCCAGCGCACGAGCTCGAGGCCGGCGTCGGCGAGGTCCTCGTCGACGCGCTCGCGCGTGAACTTGGCGCTGATCTCGGTGCGCATCTCCTCGCCTTCGGCGAAGTGCACGGGCAAATCCAGCGCGCGTACCGTAACCGTATGCTCGCGCCGCGAGCGCAGGCGCATTTCGATCCATTCGTTACCGGCGTCAAAGCGCGCGATGTGCTCGAAGTCGGCGGGGTCGAAGTCAGCGTCGAGCTCGCGGTTGAGCACATGCAGGAGGTTGCGGTTGAACTCCGCGGTGACACCCTGACGGTCGTCATAGGCGGCCTCCAGCACCTCGGGGTCCTTCACGAGGTCGGTACCCATCAACAGATGGTCTTCCGGTCCCAGCAGGGCGGCGATCTGGGTGAGGAAGCGGCGGCGCTCGGGGGGCGCGAAGTTGCCGATGGTGCCGCCGAGGAATACCACCATGCGCGGGCCCGCCGGCTCGGGGACGCGGTCGAGATGACGCTCGAAGTCGCCCACCACGCCGTGCACCTGCAGGCCGGGGTACTCCTCGATGAGCTCCTGCGCGCAGTCGCGCACCATGCCCTCGGTGACATCCACCGGCACATAGCGTGCGAGCGTGCCTGCGGCGTGCAGCGCGTCGAGCAGCACGCGCGTCTTGGCAGCGGTGCCGGAGCCCAGCTCCACCAGCTCCACCGCACCGGTGACGGCGGCGAGCTCCGAGGCGGTGTCGTTGAGGATCGCGCGCTCGGTGCGCGTGGGGTAGTACTCGGGCAGCTCGCAGATCTGGTCGAAGAGGTCCGCGCCGCGGCTGTCGTAGAAGTGCTTGGGCGGCAGTTCCTTGAAGGGGCGCGTGAGGCCCTCGCGGGCGTCGTCGGCGAGTGAGCGCTCATCGCCCTCGCCCAGGTAGGAGTCGATGCGGATCTCGGGTTGAACGAGCGGGTTCATTCAGCTCACGCCTTTCCCGCCAACGCTCGGCGGTCGTCTTGGGTGGAAAGCTTCACGGGGTCAGGTCCCTTACCAGCCGCACGCCGGCGAAGATCTGGCGGCGCTGGGGGAGATCCCAGTTGCGGAACGTCGGGGTGGCCACGCGCGGGCTTGTCGCCCAGGAGCCGCCGCGCAGCACGCGGTAGTCGCGGCCGAAGAACACCTCGGAGTACTCGCGGTAGGGATAGGCCTTGAAGCCGGGGTAGCCGCCGAACCAGCTCCCGGTCCACTCCCACACAAGGCCGGCGTGCTGCAGAGCCCCGAGCTGCCCGTGTAGGGAGCCTGCGCCGTTCGTGGCGCCCTCGTCGCCGCCTTCTGCCAAATTCTCCTGCTCCCAGGTCGCTGCCTTCTCCCACTCGGCCTCCGTGGGAAGCCGGGCCCCGTGGGCTCTGGCGAAGGCGTCGGCCTCGAACCAGCTGACGTGACACGCGGGTATGCGGTCGTGCTGGTCGCCCTCGGCGATGCTCGGGTCGTGGGTGATGTCGTACTCCTCCTTCCACGCCCAACCCTCATCCGACCACCACTCGCGCCGCTCATAGCCGCCGCCCTCGCTGAAGCGCAGCCAGCTCGCTTTGCTCACCGGGCGGCGCGCGATGGCGAAGGCCACGGTCTGGGTTGCGAAACAGGGGCGCTCGTTGTCGTAGGCGAAGCCGTCTCCTCGCGCGCCCATCGCAAAGGGGCCCTTCGGAATCTCGATCCAGCCCTCGGGCTCCTGCATCGCGGAGAGCGAGGGCTCCCCGGGCGCCAGCAGCCCTGCGAGGGCCATCGTCTGGCGCATCGTCTCGGTGTGCTGGAGCTCGTGGCGCACCACCATCTCGTGGATCAGCCCATCGCCAACGCCGTGGCGCTCGATCGTGGTGGCGGTGCGCTCGCTGACATCGTGCATGTATTCGCGCGCCTGCCCCGCATCGAGCAGCTCGATCTCGCCGCGCACGGCGCGGGGGGTCTCGAACGCGTCATACAGCTCAGCCAGCTGGGGGCGCAGCAGCTCGAGGCCGGCGTGGCGGTGCGCCAGCCACAGATCCTCATAGGCGGCGATGTGCGCGAGATCCCACACGAGCGGACTCATGATGGGCGAGTGTGCGCGCTCCAGCTCGGCATCGCTTAGGTGCTCCACGAGCTCCAGCGTGCGCCTGCGCGTGGCCTGCAGCGCGGCCAGGGCTTCGCCGGGGCTCGCCAGCTCGGCGGCTCTGAGCGCTGCGGGCTCCTGAGATACGGTTGCTGGCATCGGCTTCGGGCTCTGAACTGACATACGTACCCACTACCGAGCCAGTTCACTCACTGCACGCTGGGGCTACAAGTTCCCACAATCCGCATCCCCACGCTCCGCCGGGGCGGACGGGGAGGCGGCGTCATCGACGATAACAGTCAACCGCTCGCGTCTCAGCAGGCTCGCGGGCACATGGGGGGTCGGCTCGGCGAGCGCTCCGGCGATTGCCTGCGCCTTACCCTCGGTGGTGGCCAGCAGCAGGCAGCGCCGCGCCGCGCGCAGCACCGCCAGGCTGAGCGTGATGCGCTCGGGTGGGGGCTTGGGCGAGTTGTGCACGCCCAGGCACACCGCCTGCTCTCCCGCCTGGAGAGTGGGGGCTTCGGGAAACAGCGAAGCCACGTGGCCGTCGGGACCGATGCCCAGCACCACCACGTCGAGCACCGGGGGTCCATCGCTGGGCGCAACGCCTGCCGCCAAGGCCTGTGAGTAGCGCTCGGCGCCCTCCTCAGGTCCGAGCTCGCCCTCCATGCGGTGCACCCGCTCGGGGGACACGGGAATGCGATCCAGCAGCTTCTCGCGGGCCATACGGTAGTTGCTGTCCTCGTGCTCGGGGCCCACGCAGCGCTCGTCGGCGAACCACACCTCCACGCCCTGCCAGTCCGCCAACGCCTGCACGAGCAGTTCGTAGGAGCGCTCGGGTGTGGTGCCGCCACTCAACACCAGGTGCGCCACCCCGCGCTCCTCACGCGCTCTCTCCAGGTGTTGGGCGATTTCGCGCGCGGCGCGCTCGGCGACGGCCTCGGGATCGGCGAAGGTGATGAGGCGCGTCATGGGAGCATCCTCAGCGCCGCGCGCAGCGCCGGAACGTAGGTGGGGTCGCGCAGGAGCGCCTGGCGGATGCCCTCCCCGAGCACGCCCGCCTCACCGCGCGAGGCGCCCAGGATCGTCCACTCGTGCTCGCTCCCACGGATGTCGCGCCGGTGGGCGCGCAGCCCTCCCGGTGCGCGATCGAGGCTCACCTCGAGCTTCGAGGTCGTGCGCAGGGTGAGGCCCTCCAGTCCGCGCACCGCCAGCTCGGGGGCGCTCTCCAGACGGATCGCCACCGTCTGGCGATCGGCCTGGGCGATACCCTCCAGGGTGTCCCCATCGCCCCGCAGGGGCTTGGTGTACCAGTTCAGGCGCGAGGCCAGCCAGCCCACCAGCAGTACGCCCGCGACGGTGCTCTCGGGGTGGTGGCGCACGGTGAGCGCCCTTATCTGCGCTGCCTCGATGCGCATCTGCGGTGGGTCGAAGGTGCTCGCGATGCGCTCGCGCCAGGGCATCGAGCGCAGCCACGCGAGGTCCACCACGTAGGCGCGCTCGGAGAGCTCCTGCGCCCGCTGCACCGCATCGCGCCACACGGGCTCGTCGATCGAGTCCACGAGCACCGCCTGCGCGAGGCCGAGCAGCTCCTGCACGGCCTCGGGGTGTCCGTGCGGAGACCACAGCAGCGTTGGCAGATCACTCACCACCAGCGGATCGACGATCGTGAGCAGATCGTCGAGATGGGCTGGGCCGATCTCCACGATTACCGTCTCACGCAGCAGCGCGAGCTCCCCGGGCGCCGGTTCTCCTTCGGAGGCCACCGTCGCGCGCGCGTCCAAGCGCTCGCGCTTGGGGTCATAGGAGAGCACCACCAGGCGCGAGGCGTGGTAGCGACCCACGCCGCGCAGGCGATTGGCGACCTCTCCGCTCCATTCGCGATCCACGAAGGCCACCATGTTGAGTACGCGCGCGGGCACATACCCGCCGTTCTCCTCGTGGCGCTCCTTCAGGAGGCTCCGCAGCGCCGCTTCGATCGCGTCAGGGGTGGTGCCCTGCGCGCTCCACACCGCGTCGCTTACGGCCGGCATGGCTCCCCGAGGGGGTTTTGGCTCGCCGCGTTCGCGCGGCTGTTCTGCATCCCGCGGCCCGTCTCGACCCGAGGGCGCCGCATCGCTCTGCGAGCATCGGGCGGGAGCATCACACGGCCCGCCAGCTGTGGCCCTCGAACAGGAGTCCCTCGGCCTCTACGGGACCCCTCGAGCCCGCCTCGTACTGCGGCAGCGGTCCGGGCTGCTCCTCCCACTCGCTCACGATCGGATTGCAGATGCCCCACTGCGCCTCCACCTCGTCGTTGCGCGTGAACAGCGTGGGGTCACCGCGCATCGCGTCGGTGATCAGCCGCTCATAGGCCTCCGGGGACTGCGAGAGGAACGACGTTCCGTACAGGAACTCCATGTTCACCGTGCGGATCAGCATGCGCGTGCCGGGGATCTTCGCGCCCAGCTGCAGCGTCACGCCCTCATTGGGCTGCAGCGTGAGCACGAGCTGGTTGGGCCGCACCCCGAGCGAGCCATCCTGGCTGAAGGCGAGGTGGGGGACCGGCTTGAGCGTCACTGCGATCTCGGTGATCTTGCGCGCGAGGCGCTTGCCCGCGCGCAGGTAGAAGGGCACCCCCGCCCAGCGCCAGTTGTCCACCTCCAGGCGCAGCGCCGCATAGGTCTCGGTGTTCGATGCCTCGCGCACACCGTTCTCTTCCAGATATCCGGGAACGTCCTGCCCGCCGGCGTGGCCCGGTGCGTACTGGGCGCGCACCGCCATCTCTGCGACATCCTCCGGCGTGGGCACGGAGATCGCGCGCAGCACCTTCACCTTCTCGTTGCGCACTTCCTCGGCCGTGAAGCTCACCGGAGGCTCCATCGCCACGTGGCAGAGCAGCTGCAGCATGTGGTTCTGGATCAAGTCGCGCAGCGCGCCCGACTGGTCGTAGTAGCCCGCCCGCGTGCCGATGCCGATGTCCTCCGCGGCGGTGATCTGCACGCTGTCGATGTAGTTGCGGTTCCACAGCGGCTCGAACATGCCGTTGGCGAAGCGGAACGCCAGCATGTTCTGCACGGTCTCCTTGCCGAGGTAGTGGTCGATGCGGAACACCTGGCTCTCCTCGAAGACGCCCAGCACGCGGCGGTTGAGCTCGCGAGCCTCCTTCAGCGACGTGCCGAAGGGCTTCTCGATGATCACCCGCACCTCCACACCCGCCTGCTCGCAGTGGGCGAGCCCCTGCGCGCCGAGTGCCTCCACGATCACCGGGAAGTAGCTCGGCGCGGTGGACAGATAAAAGGCGCGGTTGAGCATCGCGCCGTCCTGCTCGTCGAAATTCTCGAGCACGCGCTGCAGCTCCGCGTAGACGCTCGCCTCTTCGAAGGTCCCCGCCACGTAGCGCACATCCGCGAGCAGCGCCGCCAGCACATCCTCATCGGGCGTGCGCCGCGAGAAGCGCCTTATCGCCTCCTCGCATTCTGAGCGGTACTCCTCGTGCGCCTTCTCGCCGCGCGAGACCCCCACGAGGTGAAAGCGCTCGGGCAGCCCCCCCTCGTGCGCGAGGTTGTAGAGAGCCGGAAGCAGCTTGCGGCGCGCGAGGTCGCCCGTCGCGCCGAAGATCGTGAGGGAGGTGGGGGGTACCGGAAGGCGCTCCAGGCCCTCCACAAGGGGGTTCTCGGTTTCGACGGCGATGCTCATGCCTTCTTCTTCACCGCGTGCCCGCCAAACTGGTTTCGCAACGCCGCGAGCACCCTGTGGGTGAAGTCGCCGTTTCCGCGCGAATACATCCTCGCGTACAGCGATGCCGTTATCACCGGCGTTGGCACATCTCGTGCGGTGGCGTCCTCGATCGTCCAGCGGCCCTCGCCCGAGTCGGCGGTGTAGCCCTCGATGGCGCCCAGGTCGTTGCCGTCCTGTTCGAAGGCGCGCGCCGCCAGTTCGCACAGCCACGAGCGCACCACCGAGCCCTGCCCCCAGAGGTGCGCGATCTTCGCGTTGTCGAGCTCGTACTCGCTCTTATCGAATAGGTCGAAGCCCTCCGCGTAGGCCTGCATGAGGCCGTACTCGATGCCATTGTGCACCATCTTCACGTAGTGCCCCGCGCCGGAGGGGCCGAAGTGCATCCAGCCGCGCTCGCCGATCGCCGCGCGGCTAGCCTCGGTGGTCTCGGGCGCCAGCACATCGAGCACCGGCGCGAGGCGCTTCACCGCCTTGGGGGGGCCGCCCACCATCATGCAGTAGCCCACCTCGAGACCCCACACGCCGCCGGAGGTGCCCACGTCGAGGTAGTGGATTCCCTGCTTCTTGAGCTCCTTCGCGCGGAGCTTGTCGTCGGTCCACTTCGAGTTGCCCCCATCGACGATCGCGTCATCGCGATCGAGCAGCTTCGCGAGCTTGTCCACCGTCTGCTGCGTGGCTTCGCCCGCGGGCACCATGATCCACACCTGGCGCGGGGGCTCGAGCTTCTTCACGAGATCCGCCAGCGAGCTCGCGGCGATGGCGCCGTTCTTCACCGCCTGCTTCACGGCGTTCTTGTCGAAGTCGAAGGCCACCACCTCGCACTCGGAGTCGCGGCGGATGCGGTGCACCATGTTGCCGCCCATCTTTCCCAGCCCCACGAACCCGATCTGTGTCATAAAAGCTCCTTGATCTTGGCGGTGAGCGAACGCAACGCGCTCGCAGGTTCGTCTCCATGCAGTCGCACCCGCTCCGCGGGCAGCTCCAGCTCCCTCAGCGTCTCCAGATCGCCGGCCGCCTGCGCATTCTTGAGCGTTGTGAAGGTATACGGCGCGCCGGGGATCTCCGCGTCCTCAGGGCCATCGTGGACGAGTTGCAGAAAGCGCCCCACCGGCGGGCCGCCCTTGTGGAACTGGCCGGTGGAGTGCAGGAAGCGGGGGCCATACCCAAATGTCGTCGTGGCTTTCGTAGCGGCGCGGATGCTCGTGCGCAGCTCGGCCACCGCCGCATCGAACTCGGGCGAGGGCTGCACGTAGCCCATGATCGCCACATAGCTCGGCGGCTCAGCCTCGCCCAGGAGCCGCGCGAGCGCCGCATCGTCGGGGTCGGCTGCCTGCGCCAGCTCGCCGCTCTGCTCGTAGCGCTCCAGCACGCGCTTGGTCGCGTCCTTCGCCTGCTGCACATTGGGCTGATCGAAGGGGTTTATGCCAAGCCCCCAGCCCGCCACTGCCACCGCGAGCTCGGCGAGCATGAACACGCGTCCGAGATCCCCCGCGCCATCGGTGGGGATGCTCACCACCGGGTGGCCCGCCGCCGCCAGCGCATCCACCCTCCGCGTGAGCTCGCCATCGGGCGCGGAGCGGTTGGGAAGGTGCAGGAACACGCGATCCTCGCCGTACTCCGCAACCTCGCCGAGTGGCTCCTCGGCCACGGGGAGGATGCCCCTGCCGTGCTTGCCCGTCGACTCCGCCACGAGCTGCTCCAGCCACAGCCCCACGCTCGCAAGCGGCTCCTCGGCGAGGATTGTGAGCTTGTCGCGTCCCATCTGCGCCCACGCGCTGAGCGCCGCGCCGAGCCACAGCCAGGCCGGGGTCTGCCCCTCCACAGCCGGCTCCGCGGAGCCCGCGCTGTGCTCCCCCTGCGTCTCATCCCCGGCTGCGCCAGTGTCCGCAACTGCGCGAACCCGCTGGGCGGCCCTCCAGGCCGCCCCTCCTCCTTCTAGAAGCGCCTCGATATCAAACCCCGCGAGGGCCGCCGGCACCATCCCGAAGGCCGACAGCGCGCTGTAGCGCCCGCCGATCGCGGGGTCCCCGGCGAAGACGTGGCGAAAGTCGTGCGCGCGTGCGAGCTCTTCCAGGCCCGAGCCCGGATCGGTGATCGCGGCGAAGCGCCCTCCCTCCGGCGCGAGGGCCCAGAAGTGCGCGAACATCGACAGCGGCTCCACTGTTCCCCCCGACTTCGAGGACACCAGGAAGAGCGTCTTCGCGGGGTCGACCGCGCGCTCGATCGCCAGCACCGTGGCCGCGTCGGTGGAGTCCAGCACGTGCAGCCTCGGCCGCTCCCTCTGCTCGCCGAAGCTCAATCGCATCGTCTCCGCCGCCAGCGAGGAGCCCCCCATGCCCAGCAGCACCACGTCCTCGATGCCCTCCTCGCGCGCCTGCAGCGCGACGTCCTTCAGCGCGCCCGCCTGCGCCTGCATACGCTCCGCGATCGTGAGCCAGCCCAGGCGATTGGCCACCTCTGGCGTGCCCTGTGGCGCCCAGAGCGTCGCGTCGCCTGCGCGCAAGCGCTCGGCCACACGCTCCTTCTGTGCCTGTGCCAGCTTCGCCTCCGCCGCCTCTCGCAGCGGCGACGGCGCGTGAGCACTGAGGGACGGTGTGTCGCTCACGCACACGATCCTAGTCTGCGCGGAGGACCTGCGCTCTCAGGTCCGTGCGCGGGACCTGCGCTCTGAGAGTGTCCACCCCAGCGGTTGGTGTACGTTTCCATTCGTGACTCCCGATCCCACGCACCAGCGTCCCGATCGCAATCTCGCGCTGGAGCTCGTTCGGGTCACCGAGGCCGCCGCGCTCGCCGCCGCTCCGCTCGTGGGCAAGGGCGACAAGCTGGCCGCCGACCAGGCCGCCGTCGACGGCATGCACTACGCGCTGCAGTCCGTGCAGATGGACGGGCTCGTGGTGATTGGCGAGGGCGAGAAGGACGAGGCGCCCATGCTCGCCAACGGCGAGCACATCGGCGATGGCTCCCCGCCGGAGGTCGACATCGCGGTGGATCCCCTCGAGGGCACCACGCTCGCCGCCCACGGGATGCCCGCTGCGCTCGCCGTCATCGCGCTCTCCGCGCGCGGCACGATGTTCGATCCCGGTCCCTGCGTCTACATGGTGAAGATGGCCGGCTCCCCCGAAATCGCCGACCTGCTCGACCTCGATCGCCCTCTACCGGAGACCCTGAAGTTGATCGCCGAGCGCAAGGGCACCACGATCGGCGATGTGATGGTCGTGATGCTCGACCGCCCTCGCCACGAGGTCGCCATCAAGGAGGTGCGCGAGGCCGGCGCGCGCGTGCGCCTCATCCCCCACGGCGATGTCTCCGCCTCGCTGCTCGCCGTCACCGAGCGCTCGCCCGTGGATCTCCTCTGGGGGATCGGCGGAACGCCCGAGGGCGTCATCTCAGCCGCTGCCATCAAGTGCCTCGGCGGGCAGCTCCTCGGGCGCCTATGGCCGCGCGACGACACCGAGCGCAGCGCCGCGCTGGAGGCCGGCTACGACCTCGATCGCGTGCTCGACCGCGACGATCTCGTCGCCGGCGAGGATGTCTTCTTCTCCGCCACCGGCATCACCGATGGCGACGTGCTGCAGGGCGTGCGCTACCCCTCCGCCGGCGGCGCCACCACCGAGTCGCTCGTGATGCGCACCCGCTCGGGCACCGTGCGCCGCATCTCCGCCCGCCACGACCGCGCCAAGCTGCGTGCGGTTGGCGGCGAGCGCTTCTAGGAAAAGCGTCCCACGCGCGACTGCGCCAGCTTCAGGCGCGCGATCGAGCGCAGGAAGCCATGCGTCACGATCGTGTGGATGCGCGACTGCGTCTGGTTGTAGATCCACCGTCCCACTCCCGAGGCGATCGCCGGGTGGAAGTTGGCCACTTCGACCTCCACTCGCACGTTCGCGTTCGACAGCCGGCGCACGTCGATCTGCAGGTGCCCGCCCACGCCGCGTCCGCTTCTGGCCACCAGCAGCCCCCGCTCGATCTGCCAGCGCACAACGCCGTGATTGGGCTCCAGCTCGTATTCGGGCGCCCTGAAGGTGATCAGCTTCAGCGGCCATGTCACCAGCACCAGAAAGCGCTCGCTCTCGGTGTAGCGCACGCGCACCAATCCCAGCGTTACGCGCGTCAAGAAGCGCCAGTAGGTACGCGCGAGGCGCTCGAGATACACAGGCGACCACATCGCCGCGAGCGCCTCCGCGGGGAGGCACAGCTCCGCGGTCTGCACCGAGCGCACCGCGCCCGTGTCATCGTCGACGGTCGACTCGTCGGCCAGCTCGCTGATGCTCGCGCGGGGCATGCTCCGCCCAGGCTATCCCCCGTCTCGTCGTCGTGTCCTTGACTACTGCTATTCAACCGGGTATGAGCGAGACCCCGCCAGCCTCCCTCGCGCGGCTGCAGCGCGCGGCACGGGGGGCGCACGAGCTCAGCGAAGCGCTGTGGGACTCCCTACACGCCGAGCTCTCCCAAGAGCCCTCCGCGCTTGCCCCCGACTTGGCGCAGCGACTCGCCGATGTGAGCTCCGCGCTTGCGCTCCTCACTCGCGCACGCGCGCAGCCCTCGCCGCAGCGCCCGCCTGAGCCGCCCGAGCCCGCACATTCGGATGCGGGGATCGAAATCCGCGATACGCGCGAGGAGGAGCGGTCAAGCGACCCTTCGGCGTGGACCGGCTCGATCGGGCGCCGCCTGGAGCGCTACCACGAGGATCGAGTGCCCTTCGCGGTGCTCCTCATCGAAGTGCTCGACATCGAGCGCCTCGCGCGCGCCGAGTCCCCGCAGGACCTCGCCGGCCTCACAACCCAGCTCGAGCGCGCGATCGGCATGGAGTTGCGTCCCGCCGACGTTTTCACGCACGAAGCGCTCGGGCGCTACTGGCTGGTCACCCCCGAGACCGACGCGCCGGGCGCGCGGGGGCTGGCCGAGCGCCTCGCGCGCACCGTACGACTCGCCGCCCAGCACCGCGGCGCGGCGCTGGAGGTTGCGATCGGTATCGCCGTTTGTCCCGAGGACGGCCAGGATGCAGCTGCGCTGGCGGCCCACGCCGATGTGGGCGTCTACGCGGCGCGGGCCTCCGGGCGCTCGATCGCGCCCGTGGACGACCCCGCGGCATAGGGGAACACCGGCCGTAGGGGCTTCTCCCGCCCCGCGGCGTAGCGACTCTCAGCCTGCCGGTGTGCCGCCGGCCGCTTCGAAGGCCGGCGCGCCGGCGGGAACGCCGAGCGTGGGGGTGTTGACGGTCTGACCAACCACGCGCGTGGACACTGGGACGGTTTCCTGCACACCCAGCGCCTGTGCGGCGGCGGTCGTGAGATCCCAATCCACGCCCTTCGCGTAGGGGCCCCGATCGAGCACCGGCAGTGTCAGCTGATGTCCCTTGAAGGAGAACTTCACGAGCGTTCCGCAGGGGAGCGTGCGGTTGGCCACGCCCACGATCGTCGAGCTCATCGTCTGCCCGCACGCGGTCTTCTGCCCGTAGAAGCCAGGTCCGAACCAGCTCGCCATGTGGGCTCTGTGGGTATGGGTGGGCGTGGGAGCGCCCACGGGGCCGCTCGCCACACCGCCCGTAGCGGCGATCGCGGCGACGCTCGTGATGCAGCCGCACGCAAGCAATGCGAGCAGGACAGGGAGTGTTTTCAGGGCAAATCGCGTGCGCATCATCAAATCTCGGCGCCTGCGGGGTGAGCTGACGGGCTCGCGCTGCGTTAGCGCTACGGCCTTAGTAGACCGATTCGCCCCCGCGGATCGGTAGACGATCCACAATGGGTCCCCCGTCTCATGACGCCTGAGCGGCACGAGTTCGGCTGGCGGCGAGTATACAGATCAGCTTCCCGGACGTTTCAGCAGGGCGTCTCTGAGCAGGCGCTCGCCGCTGCGCAGGCCGCTTTGCGCGAGCTCGCCCAGGAGCTCCACCACCGACGCGGCCAGCTCAACCCCATTGGGCGGCGCAACCGCCTTGCCCGTCTCGATTTCGCTCTCTGCCTCGAAGCCCTGGCGGGGCGCGCGCGTGGGCTCGGCCGTCGGTGCGGGGGGCCTGCGGTTGGGGCCCGACGACCCTTTCGTTCTACCCGCGTTGACCTTCTTCGCGGGCGCCTTACGGGGGCCCCCGCGGCTCGGCGCCGCTCGGCTCGCGCGCGCCGGCGGGGCGTCGTCCGCCGCCGCCGAGGACCGCGCGGCGGTCGCCTGTCGCGCGCTTGCCCTGCGCGCGCTGGGACGCTGCGGGCGGGTCTTGGGTAGGCTGCTCATCACCCCCGGCTCTGTTTCGGGGGCGGCGGGGGGCTCGCCGGAGTCATTCATGCCGCAATCATGGCGCAACGCGTTAAGATAGGTGCCCTCGTTGGGTCCCACGACGGAAACGGAAATAGATGTCAGTAGTCGAACTTCAGGAGCTTGACGAGGTCAAGGGCCTGCTGGCCCGGGGCCAGCAGGTGGGAGTACTCAGCTATACGGAGATCTCCAAGGCGACCTCCGAGCTGGATCTGGATGAGTCCGATGTAGAGGAGCTGCACGGCTTCCTCGAGAAGTCCGAGATCGAGCTCGTGGAGGACATCGATCCGGCCACCGCTGCCGCCTCGGAGGTGGAGCGTGCGCCCGACAAGCGGGGTGGACGGCGCAAGGCGAAGACCGCGCTGGACCTCAAGCCGGACATGACGACCGACTCGCTGCAGCTGTTCCTCAAGGACATCGGCAAGGTGCGCCTGCTCACCGCCCAGGAGGAGGTCGATCTCGCCAAGCGCATCGAGCGCGGCGACCTCGATGCGAAGCAGAAGATGGTCGAGTCCAACCTGCGCCTCGTGGTGTCGATCGCCAAGAACTACCGCAACCAGGGGCTCCCCTTCCTCGATCTGATCCAGGAGGGCACCCTCGGCCTGGTGCGCGCCGCGGAGAAGTTCGACTACCGCAAGGGCTTCAAGTTCTCCACCTACGCCACCTGGTGGATCCGTCAGGCGATCGCCCGCGCGCTCGCCGACAAGGCGCGCACGATCCGCATCCCCGTGCACGTCGTGGAGAAGCTCAACAAGATCGGCCGCGCCGAGCGCAAGCTCGTCACCGAGCTCGGCCGCGAGCCCACCGCGGCGGAGATCGCCGAGGTCACCGGCATCGACCCCGAAGAGGTCGACTCGATCAAGCGCTCCGCGCAGGCCCCCGTGTCGCTCGAGAAGCCCGTGGGCGACGAGGAGGAGTCGGAGTTCGGGCAGTTCATCGCCGACGAGCGCGCCGAGTCCCCCTACGAGCGCGCTGCCGAAATCCTCACCAAGGAGGCGCTGCGCGAGGCGCTGGAGAACCTCTCCTACCGCGAACGGCGCGTGCTGGAGCTACGCTATGGGCTCGGTGGCGAGCACCCCCGCACGCTCGACGAGGTGGGGCGCACCTTCAACGTCACCCGCGAGCGCATCCGCCAGATCGAGAACCAGTCGCTCAAGAAGCTGCAGTCGCTCGCGGAGGCACAGAAGCTGCGGGATGTAGCGTAGGCCTCGGCCTCGCACCTCTGAAGCGGCGTAGGTCCTCACACAGTTCCGGGACGTCGCGTAGGCCGTCCAGTGCTCCGCCCGCCGCTCAAGGCGCCCCGGCGCGGTGCCGATGGGGAGGGCATGTTCGACGTGCAAGCGGCTCTGCGTGAGCTGGTCCGCCGCGAAGGCTCCGATCTGCATCTGAAGCTCGACGCCGCGCCGTTGTATCGCGTGCACGGCGAGCTCTCCTCCGACCCCGGCACACCTACGCTCACGCGCGAGGACACCGAGCACGCCCTTCACGAGCTGCTGCACGACCCCGTGAAGCTGCAGGAGTTCAGCGAGGAGCACGAGGTCGACTTCTCCTTTGAAATCGAGGGCGTGGCGCGTTTCCGCATCAACGCCTTCCGCCAGCGCGGGGCGATCTCGCTGGTGTGCCGCGCGATTCCCCACAAGATCTCCACCGTCGATGAGCTCTCGCTGCCTTCGGTGATCAGCGAACTGGCCGAGGAGGAGCGCGGGATCGTGCTGCTCACGGGCACCACCGGCTCGGGCAAGTCGACGACGCTGGCGGCGATGATCGATCACATGAACGAGAAGCTCAACCGCCACATCGTGACAATCGAGGATCCCATCGAGTTCGTGCACGCCGACAAGCGCTCGGTGATCAACCAGCGCGAAGTGGGCATGGACACCGCATCCTTCAAGCGCGCACTGCGCCGCGTGCTGCGCCAGGACCCCGATGTGATCCTGGTGGGGGAGATGCGCGACGAGGAGACCGTGCAGACGGCTCTATCGGCCGCCGAGACGGGGCATCTCGTGCTCTCGACGATCCACACGGTGGACGCCACCGAGTCGATCAACCGGATGCTCGACTTCTTCCCGCCCCACCAGCACAACCAGGCGCGCTCGATGATCGCGGGCACGATCAAGGGCGTGATCTCCCAGCGCCTCGTTCCCGGCGCGGATGGGGGACGCGTGGCGGTGTGCGAGATCCTGCGCATGACCGGCCGCGTGCGCGACATGATCAAGGACCCCGAGCAGACGGGCAAGCTCCTGGAGGTGATCGCCTCCGGTGGGTACTACGGGATGCAGACTTTCGATCAGGCCCTCTTCGGTCACGTGAAGGCCGGGCGGGTGACCTTCGACGACGCGATGCGCGTGGCCTCCTCGCCGCACGACTTCAAGCTGCTCATGCAGGCGGATGGGCGGCGCGGGACGACGATGGAGGACGTCGCCTCGGTGCAGGAGAGGCGCGAGGCTGCGGAGGCTCCCGCGACGCCGACGCCCCCCGCCGAGCCGCCCGCCAGGCCCGGCGCGCCGCTCACAGTCGTATAGACGTAAGGGCCTCGGCGGCTGGGACGAGCTTGACTCGGAGAACGCTCTCCGGGACTCCAATGCGGTGGCTTTCACACTTCACTTGGTAAAGTAAAGGGCGAAATGGCGATGGACGAAACATGCCCGGTGTGCCGCACGGCGGAGATCGTGTGCGGAAAGTGGACACTGCTGCTCGTGCGCGACCTCGCCGAAGGGCGCTCGCGCTTCTGTGAGCTGGAGCGCTCGCTGGCGGGGATCAGCCCGCGTACGCTCTCGCTGCGCCTGCGCGCGCTCGAGGATGAGGGCATCGTCGAGCGCTGCACCTTCCCCGAGGTGCCCCCGCGTGTGGAGTACGCGCTCACCGAGAAGGGCCAGGCGCTGCTGCCGCTGATCGACGACATGCGCTCCTACGGGGAGCGCTGGCTGGGCGGCTCATGCGAAGAGGTGTCGCTCGATCTCGGCGAGGCCGCGCAGGTCCACCTCGCCGTTTAGGTGTGGCACGAGGATCGGGTCCTCGTCAGCCAGCGTGTGTGAGAGCGCCGCGACGCTCTCGCGGTCGCGCTGCACGAGGATGTCGAAGTCGATGAGGTTCCCGACCACGCGCGCGGCCAGCTCGGGGCCGAGCTCCTCACTGAGCAGCGCACGCAGGTGCTCGGGGTCGCTCCCGTCGAGCCCGTCCAGGTGGACTCTGTTGACGATCAGCCCGCCGCGGCGCATATCGGCCTCGCGCAGCTTCCCGGCGAGGTAGAGGGCCTCGCGCACCGGCTCGGCCTCGGGCGAGGTGACGAGGAGGAAGACGGTGGGGGCCTCTCGCAGCAGCGCTCCGGTGCCGCGTGCGCGCTCGGTGATCCCCTCGGTGATGGGGCCAAGCGAGCGGAAGAAGGTGGAGATGTCACCCATCAGATCGACCCCCGTCACCCGCGAGAACAGCGAGAGCACGATCCCCGTGCCGCGCCCCAGAAAGCGCGCGGCGACACCCCCGGGCGCGAGGAAGATGCGCAGCGAGCGGCCCTCGAAGAACCGCTGCAGGTGCCCGGGGGCGTCGAGGAAGTCGAGCGCGTTGCGCGAGGGAGGGGTGTCGAGTACGACCACATCGAACTCCCCATCGCGATCTAGCTCATACAGGCGCGAGATGGCGGTGAACTCCTGCGAGCCGGCCACCGCCGAGGAGAGCTCCTGGTAGATGCGGTTGGAGAGCACCTCCTCGCGCTTGTGCTCGTCCTCGGCGAGCTCGGCGATGAGCGCATCGAAGGTGCCCTTCACGTCGAGCGTCATCGCCCACAGCTCGCCGCCCGTCGCGAGCGCGATGTCATGGGCAGCGAGCGTTGCGGGGTCTACGAGTTGGGGCTCCCCTCCGAGCGACTCCATCCCAAGCGCTTCGGCGAGACGCTTCGCGGGGTCGATCGTGAGCACCGCCACCTTCTGCCCCCGCCGCGCGAGGCCGAGGGCGATCGCGGCCGAGGTGGTGGTCTTGCCCACGCCGCCGGGGCCCGCACAGACGACCACGCGCTTGCCGCCGAGACGCTCGGCCAGGGGAGTATGGGGTGGACTCACCCGCGGATGGTAAGCAGGAATCGCGAGTGCCCCTGCGAATACCCCCGCGAGGGCGTCTCATAAACGAGCCATCGGAGCAGGCTGTGCAAGGAAAGGCCAAAGTCATCGCGTTCGCCAACCAGAAGGGCGGCGTGGCCAAGACGACCACCACATTGAACCTCGCGGCGGCGTTTGCCGAGGAGGGCCACCGGGTGCTGTGCTGCGATATGGATCCGCAGGGCAACCTGACAATGTCGCAGGGGATCGACCCGGATACGATCGAGAAGTCGATGTATGACGTGCTGGTGCACAAGGTCTCGATCCGCGAGGTGGTGCGAAAGCGCGAGATCGACATCGCGTGCGCCTCGATCGATCTGGCGGGCGCGGAGATCGCGATGAGCACGATGATCGGCCGCGAGCGCTCGCTGCAGAAGGCGTTTGCGCCGATCCTCGAGGACTACGACTTCATCTGCATCGATACGCCGCCGAGCCTCGGATTGCTGACGATCAACGCGCTTACCGCCGCCGACAAAGTTATCGTCCCCGTGCAGTGCGAGTATTTGTCGATGCGTGGACTCATACAGCTGCAGAACACACTTGCGATGATTCGTGAGAACCTCAACCCGGGCGTGGACATCGAGGGAATCCTCCCGACACTGGTGGACTCGCGCACGATCCACGCCAAGGAGGCGATCGAGATCCTCGAGGAGAACTTCGGCGACCGCGTGTTCGCGAGTCGCATCCGCAAGACGGTGCGCTTCGCGGAGGCGCCCGTGAAGGGCATGAGCGTGCTCAAGTACGAGCCCGATGGCGTCGCTGCGGAGTCCTACCGCCAGCTCGCGCAGGAGGTGCTGGCGAATGGCGAGTAACCCCAACAACAAGCGCGCCTCGATGCGCGAAGGCCCGCTGGCGGCGTTGTTTCGCAAGACCGAGGAGGGGGAAGGGGCCGACAATGTCGGCCCAGCGAGCGTTGCGCACGATCCACCCAGCTCGCAGGACGAGACTCCGCGCACACGCCCGCGAGCTGCCGAGCCCGCGAAGAGGGCATCCAAGGAGCAGCGCGAGACGCCCCACCCCTCGCTCAGCGCCTCGACGCCGACGCCCGAGCCGGAGGAGTCCGCGCCGGTGCCGAGCCCCCAGGAGCGCCTGCGCAATGTCTTCTCCTCGGAGATCCCCGAGAACATGATGGAACGCCCCGGCGAGCAGCGCCCCACCTCGGGCGGCGCGGGCGAGCGGGGGATGCGCATGGAGATTCCCCCCCGCGAAGATCCCCGTCCCTACAGCACGCCCGAGCAGGTGATCAACCCCGTGATCCGCGTGGTGGGCGTGGGCGGCGCGGGCGTGAACGCCGTGAATCGTATGGTGGAGGCCGAGGTGGCGGGCGTGGAGTTCATGGCGATCAACACCGATCTGCAGTCCCTGCAGCAGTCCACGGCCGACATCACATTGCACATCGGCGCGGAGCTCACGCGCGGGCTGGGTTCGGGCGCCGACGCCAATGTGGGACGCCAGGCGGCGATGGACGACTACGACCGCGTGAAGGCGTTGCTGAAGGGCAGCGACATGATCTTCATCACCGCGGGAGCGGGCGGCGGCACGGGAACCGGCGCGGCGCCGATCGTCGCGCGCATCGCCCGCGAGGTGGGCGCGCTGACGGTGGCGATCGTGACGAAGCCCTTCGGCTTCGAGGGCACACGCCGCGCGGGTGCCGCCGAGCAGGGCGTGAATACGCTCGCGGAGGAGGTGGATACGCTGATCGTGGTCCCCAACGAACGCCTCTTCGCGGTGCTCGATAAGCAGACCTCGATGGTGGAGGCGTTCCGCGTGGCCGACGATGTGCTGCGCCAGGGGGTGCAAGGGATCTCCGATCTGGTGACCCTCCCGGGGCTCATCAACCTCGATTTCGCCGATGTGCGAACGATCATGAGCGAGGCGGGCAACGCGCTGCTCGGGATCGGCATGGGTGTGGGCGAGCACCGCGCCACCGAGGCGGCGATGCAGGCGGTGGAGTCGCCGCTGCTGGAAACCTCGATGGATGGCGCGCGCTCGATCCTGCTCTCGATCACCGGCAGCCGCGACTTGTCGCTGTGGGAGGTAAACGAGGCCGCAAAGGCGGTCTCCGAGGCGGCGCACCCCGACGCGAACATCATCTTCGGCGCGATGGTCGACGAAAAGCTCGAGGATCAAGTGTGGGTGACCGTGGTGGCCACTGGCTACCAGGACGGCTCGAGCGCACGCTCCAGCCGCGCACGCCTGCAGGAGCCCGCGGGCGAGCCGCGGGTGCAGCGCACCAGCGCGCGGCCTCCCGCGCCGCGCGGCGAGCGCCGTCGTGGGGGCGTGTTCAGCGAACTGGACGTGCCCGAGTTCATCCCGCACGGCTGAGAGCTTTCGCTGGGAGCGTCTCGGGCCGGCGCACCAGCCCGAGACGCTTAGAGGGCTCCGCTGCAAAGGCACTTGCTACGGAGTCACGGATTTCAACGCTTCTTTGGCAATCGTTGTAAGATTTTCAGGCAGTGGTGAGTAGTATTCAGGGATGCCTTTTCCGATGTCTCCCTGGCCGGCACCGAGGATGAATTCCAGATGTGCCTTGACGGTGCCCTCTACTTCTTCACCGTGGTTGCCATAGGCTTTTTCGAGGGTTGCTGTTGAGTAGTTTTCCCACGCAACGTCGTAGGTCAAGGCGCACAGCGGATACGTTCCCGAGGTTTTTATATTGGCTAGTTTCACTCCCGTCCAAACTGGGGGTTTGGCCTTCGCCTCTGTTTCCGCACCTGGGGCAAATGTATATACACCTATAGGACAGTTGCCGGCCGTAGGTGGTCCTTTCGGTTGCACTGGTTCTGCGATTTTGGTTTCGCCTTCTAAGCCATTGTTCTGGACTTGTCCCCAGAAGGTTTTATCCTGGTTGTTGTGCCAGGCTTTGATTCCGTTGGCATGAGCGTCGGCCGCATTGACGTAGCCGATCGAATTGACCGGATTTAAAACAGCGAGAGCCTCGCCTTTATTCCCTTTATTTTGTAACAGAAATTTACCTTCAAAATGGACGTTTTTCGCCATTGTTTCTTCGGGCCATTGATCTTCGTCAGTTATGAATTTACTCTGCCATACCGACGATTTGATCTGGTTGAGGTATTCCTTGAAGGCAAGCGATGTGCCTGACTTGTCCGACCGGACCTCCACTGTCGCTTTTTCAGAGCAGCCTGTGCCCACGGGGGTTCCTCCACCGATTTGTTCGACGAACTGTGTCCAGGTTTGCTGATGGCGGAAGAGCAGATCCAGCTCTTGGTTGGGCACCTTCCACGTCGCTACTTTTATCGTACAACTCGTAGGTGGATGAAAGACCACGGCGATCGGAGCGGCCATGACAGGCATTGTGATTGGATTGGTTCCTGAGGCCGCTTTTCCGTTGGTCAAATCGGCCATCGTCGGTGGGTTGTCGGTGCCGATGTAGCCGTCCAGTTTGATTCCATTGGCCGAGTCTTTTGGCATCAGTTCTTTGGTCAGCATACCCCACTCTTCGAGAGCCTGGTCGCTTTCGGTGTCGAGGGGGTTATTGTACGTGATGCATGTGCCATCTAGTCCTATGAATTTCTGCTGTGGAACAGTCTGTATCGCCGATCCAGATCCGCTCGTGCACCCGTTCGATTCTATGAACGTAAGACCTTTAGCTGTCTCTGTGGTTTTGAATTGGGCTTCTTTGCTGCTTTTGAGTCCTTCGTTCGTGCACGCTTCGTTCACGTTGGTGATGATGCCAGACAGCTGCAGTTCAGCGCGTTGTTCTTTTCCTTGATTGGTAACGGTCGTTTTGGCGAGTTCGCTGTTTTCGGCAGTGGCCGGTATTTTTATCACGCAGCCACTTTTGGATTCCAAAATAGTTTCTCTTTCATACTTGGCGCTGATTTTGACTGGCGTTCCAGCTCTCTGTGCGAGTTGTAGTTCGCCACCGATGGGTTCGTTGATTTCCGCGGTCAAATTGCTTGTACAAGATGCGAATGTAGTGAATAGTAAATTGAGATGTCCTCCTTTGGATACTTTGATTTGTTCTTTATCGGCTTTTCGAATCGACCACTTGCCGGCGTCTTCCTGGCAGGTGACTGTCTTTCCGTTTCCGAGGTTCCATGAGCTGACTTCGGATGTGAATATGCCTTCTGTGGACCCATTGAGGGCGACCCAAGTCGCCGCTGCGGGGGCTGCCTGAACCATGAGTATGCCACTCACGATCGCGAGTACTAGCAGTATCTTTGCTCTACTCATGCTGCTCTCCTTATCCTTGCTCGCCGGTCCAGCCTTACTAGCAAGCAGAATGATCTGAGTCAAGGAGAAGTTCTAAGAAGCCGAAATTAGAGCCCAGCCCGCTGCTGGTAGCCATGCCTGGTGGGCCGTGGGTCAGCTCGCGACGTTTCCTACCCGAGGCGAACCTTCCCATTCGAGAGCGTGCGCGGGCGCGCTCGACGAGCTCGGCGTAGCGGGCGCGGGTCTCCGCGACGACTTCGGGGTCGGGATCCTCCTCCTGCTCGATCAGGAACTCCACTGCCGCCGAGTAGGGAGGTCGTCCTGGGTGCAGCGCATCAGCGCGCGCCTCCGGCGCCACGCGAAGGCTCGCGCGGGGAGCGGCCGTCGCGGCGTGTTCAGCGAACTGGAGGTGCCCGAGCCAATCTCGCGCACTTGAGAGCCGTCAGCACCTCGCAGCTGGCATGTCGCCAGCAGCTCAAACAGGCCTTGATTCGATGCGTGGGAAGCGCAAGCACTCCTCCGTGCGGTCGTAGGGCAGGCGGTCAGCGAGCAGCAGGAGATCGCGCAGGGCATCGCCACGCTGACGCTCTGTCGCTGTGATCCAGTTGGTGGCTACGCGGATGCTGTCAGACATCTCGCTCTTTTCCCATGTGTTGGAGGGATGGTCGACCATATAAGCCCTTGCATATTCTACGTTGCCGTTACGACCCACCTTCCTCTTTCGGTGGGACGAAGACTCGCTGCACATACCGGGTGCAGCACACCGCTCCGGCCCTATCCCTACGCTTCGCGTGAATGGGCGCGTCTGAAAAAGGAGTGGTGGCGGCCGGACACCCTCTGACGGCGCAGGCCGGGGCGGAGGTATTGCGCGCGGGTGGCAATGCGGTGGATGCGGCGGTGGGGGCGATGCTGATGTCGTTTGTGGCCGAGCCGTTGCTCACGGGGTTGGGGGCGGGCGGCTACATGATGGTCGCGGGTGAGGGTCGCGAGCCGGTGCTGCTGGACTTCTTCATCGAGGCCCCGCTGCGGGCGCAGGATGGCTCGGCGGCGGAGCTCGAGGCGATCGATGTGTCCTTTGGTGATGCGGTGCAGGTCTTCTACATCGGGCCGGCCTCGTGTGGGGTGTATGGGACGCCGGCGGGCATCTGCGGCGCGGTGGCGCGCTGGGGGACGGTGCCGCTGGAGCGTCTTGCCGCCCCGGCGGCGCGTGTGGCGCGAGAAGGTGTGGAGCTCAACCACGGGCAGGCCTACGTGGCGGAGATCCTGGCCGATCTGCTGCGCTCCACTCCTGAGTGCGCCGCGTTGTGGGCGCCCCGCGGGGAGGTGCTGCGCGAGGGGGAGAGACTGCACAACCCCGAGCTGGGCGACGCTTTGGAGCGCCTCGGCGCGGAGGGTTCCGAGCCCTTCTACAGGGGCGACATCGCGGCGGGGGTCTGCGCGTGGCTAAAGCCGCGCGGGGGTTCGCTCACGCGGGAGGCCCTCGCCTCCTATGAGGCGATCGAGCGGAGACCGCTGGAGGTGGCGTATCGCGATCGCACGGTCCTCACCAACCCGCCCCCTTCGGCGGGAGGAACGCTGCTGGCGTACTCGCTCGCGCTGCTCGACCGTGGACCCGCGCCACCGGCCCTGGAGGACGTGGTGGGTGCGATGGAAGCAGCGCAGGCCGAGCGCACGCCGGAGTTCGTGGAGGGTTTGGGGGAGGAGGGCTTTCAGGAGAGCTTTCTCTCCTCGCGTCTGGGTGCCACGACACACATCTCGGTGCTCGATGTCGATGGGTGCGCGTGCAGTGTGACGTGCACCAACGGCGAGGGCTCAGGGGTGGTGGTACCGGGGACGGGCATCCACGTGAACAATGTGATGGGCGAGGAGGATCTCAACCCGCAGGGCTTTCACCGCCACCCCGCGGGACGGCGGATGCCGAGCATGATGGCCCCCTCGATCGTGCTGCGCGACGGCGGCGTGGAGCTGGTGCTCGGTTCGGCGGGCTCCAACCGCATACGTTCGGCGATCCTGCAAACGATCGTGGGGGTCGTGGATCACGGCCTGAGCGTGGCCGACGCCGTCGAGGCGCCGCGCGCGCACTTCGAGGATGGAGTGGTCTACCACGAGCCGGGAATCGACGTAAGCGGCCTTACGAGCGCGCAGGAGCGCGAGCTGGTGCGCTTCCACTCGCTCAATCTCTTCTTCGGCGGCGTGCAGGCCGTGCAGCGCGAGGGGGGGCACATGGCCGGTGCGGGAGACCCGCGCCGGGGCGGGGTCGCGGTGGCGGCGTGAGAGGCGCGGTTTGCGCGCTGGTCGCCGCCGTGCTCCTGGCGGGGTGTGGAGGCAATGGTGTGGTTGCCGCAGACCTCTTCATCGTCTACCGCTCGGGCACCGTTCCGGGCGCGAACCTGACGCTCCTGGTAAACGAAGAAGGCGTGATCCATTGCGATGGGGGCCCGGCGCGCCGGATCGAAGACTCACAGCTGGTGCAGGCGCGCGGGATACAGGAAGAACTGCAGGGGCCGGCATCGGCGCATCTCTCGTTACCCCCGAAGCCCGGGTCGGTGCTCAACTACTACGTGCGCGATCAGGACGGGGCCGTACGCTTCAGCGACAATTCGGCGGGGAAGTCGAAGGTGTTACGGGAACTGCAGGCGCTTGTATTGCAGCTCGCGCAGGGGGTTTGCCACAGGGGAGTTTGAGCGTGCGGAAGGCCACTGCTCACCTATCGCAACGAGGCGCCGCTGCGGAGTGCACTGATGCCCCTACCCGAAGCGAACCTTGCCGTTGGAACGAGCGCGCGCCTGCGCGCGCTCGACGAGCTCCAGGCGCTTGATCGCCGCACGAAAGAGCAGCGTGAGCAGTCGCATGCGGGCGTTCTCGGAGCGCAGCTCCAGGAGCTCCTGCTTGACGTCGGTGCCGAAGTCGACGGTGGCGGCCATCGTGTAGGCGTCGAGCTCGGCGAGCTCGTCCTCCTGGAGCGTCTTGTCGGTCGCCTGATCGACGAGCTCGGCGTAGAGGGCGCGGGTCTCCGCGATGGCTTCGGGGTCGGGGTCCTCCTCCTGCTCGGTCAGGAACTCCACCACCGCGGCGGGGTAGGGGAGGTCGTCCTGGCGCTCCACCAAGCGGAAGGGGCGGGTGCCGCGCACGAGGATGTTCAGGCGGCCGTCCTCCATGCGCTCGAGCACGCGGTCGATCTCACACGCACAGCCCACGGGCTTGAGCTCATCCTCGGAGAGCCACACGATGCCGAACTCTCTATCGGAGTTCAGGCACTCCTCGATCATCTTGCGGTAGCGGTCCTCGAAGATGTGCAGGGGCACGCTCTCGGTGGGGAGCGCCACCATTCCCAGGGGGAACATGGGGAACTCTCGTTGCAGCCGATCGGGCATGTGTGAAGTCTAGGGGCCGCATGGCCCGGGTGGGATGGCTGGGGGGCGGATGGCCACATCGTGCGCGGCGCGCACGCGGCGACCTCAAATCGGCTTGTGCGCCGAGAGCATCAGGTTGTAGAAGATCGCCGGCGGCAGGCGCGACTCGAGCAGCCGGCGATCGACCTGCTGCAGTGCGAGGTAGCCACGGTAGGCATACCAGCGCCACGCCCACGGCACCTCGTTGGGATCGGCGGTGGCCTCGAGCGTGCGGTTCGTCCAGCCAAACCAATTCGCGAGGAGCTCCTCGCCGATCACGCTCACCTCGCTGAGGCCCGCGCCGCGCGCGAAGGAGGAGAGTTCGCCGGGGGCGAAGGCGTGCACGTCCACGACGCCCTCCAGCGCCGCATCGGCCGCGCCGCCCTCGGCGGGCGGCGCAGGGCCCGCGCCTACCGCGCGCCGCCACAGCGGCGCCACGGCACTCGCTGCGCGCTTGGGCACACGCGCGAGGCGGTCGCCGTAGCGGGAGGGCTCACCGGCGAAGAGCACCGTGCCGCCGGGCGTGAGCACGCGCTCGAACTCCGCGAACGCCTTCGCGAGGTCGGGGATGTGGTGGAGCACCGCGTGGCCCAGCACCAGCTCGAAGCTCCCATCGGGGAAGGGCAGCTGCTCGGCGTCGGCGACCATCGTGCGCACCTCGAGCCCGAGGCCCTCCGCGTTGGCGCTCAGCGCGCTGAGCATCCCCGGGGAGATGTCGCTGCACGTCGCCTCTTCGATCACGCCCGCACGCAAAAGGTTGAGCGTGAAGTAGCCCGTGCCCGAGCCGATCTCCAGCGAGCGCGCAAAGGGACCCACCCCCTGCCCGCCCGCACCCAGGACCTTGCGCACCTTCGAGAGCACCTGATCGTGGCCGAGCTCGCCGAAGTCGATTCCCCACTTGGAGTCGTAGTGGTTGGCCGCCACATCGTGGTAGCGCGTGTTGACGTCGCGGATCTCTTCGGGGCTCAATGTGGGGGACACGGAGCGGCACCTTAGCGCCTGAGGCGCCGTGAGGAGGTCGAGCGATCGACAAGCGCTGCGACTGCCCCGGCCACAAATTACGACCCTTGGTACTGTTTGCACTTATAAGTCAAAGGGGGTAGATGAACCGCTTGAAGAAGATCTTCGAAAAGGTCAACAAGCTGATCCTCGCCGCGGGGGCGCTTGCGGTGGCGATCGGCGCGATCCTGTTGCTCATCAACCAGCTGATGTCTCCCCCGCCACCACCGCCCCCCAAGCGCGACGCGCGATTCGACCACATCGAGGGACCCCGCGAAATCACCCTCGCCGAGTACGAAGCCGATGGCGGCTCACGGGTCGGCGCCGCCTATCTTCCCGATCCAGCCGAATGGCGAGCGGAGAGGGGCTATCGACTGCTCGCCGACACCATCGCCTCCGTGCCGACGCCGCAGCCGGACCTCGCGCTCCTGAAGGCGGGGGTGGCGGTTCCCGAGACGACAACCACCCCCGCCACGGAAACGCCCCCGGTTCACATCCTTCCGCCCACGCCCACCACGGAAACGACCCCAGCTCACATCCTTCCGCCCACGCCCACCACGGAAACGGCCCCCGTTCACATCCTTCCCCCCACACCCACCACCACTAGCCCCTCCACAGCATCGGGCGAAGGCGGCGAAGCAACCCACCCCCTTTACAGATATGGCTCACTGCCCTCCGGCGCCTACCGGGCACACCACGCCATCATCCAGGAGGGCAACGGAACCTCACCGCGGAAGGTCTCGGAAATGCTCGCCGACAGCTTCGGCGAATCGAGCTCTTCCGAAGGCGAAGGCACAACAAGCACCGAGACCTCCACCGGATCCCAGACGGAGCCTCGCTCGGGGACGACGCCAATGGCTGAAGCCCCGCCGCCCGAAACGCACAGGGTTGCGCTGCCTAGGAAGTGCAGGCGCTGTGCGCTGTTGCCAATCCTCGAGAGCGCTCTCGCCGACTCTGACGACAACGCCGAAGCCGCCGCGCGCGAGCTTCGCGCGGCCGAACACGAATGGCGTGAGCGTAACCGTGGCGGCAGTCCGCAGCTCGTGGGGGTGGAGGTTGACTACCGGCTCGACCTCAGAGGATTCGAGGGGAAGAAGGTAATCGTGAAGTACACGATCGTAGAGTCAGGGAGACATCTTTCCCCTGAATGGTGGGGCCTGCGCGTCGCCGGCAAGGGCACCGAACCCGAAGAACCCGACGCCTCGATCCCGGAGAAACTGTGGGCGCTGATACCACAGGCCCCCGGTACCTATCACCTTCACCTGGAACTCTATAACAGTGAAGGAAAAGAGTTGGAATACGCCGATACCCCCACGTTTCACTGAAACTGTTGGGTTGCCGGTCATTCCTCATCGAGATCGACCGCCTGTCGCCTCCGGCGGCGTGCGACCTGCGCGGGACTACCGCAGGGGGCCTCGCCTGGGACGTATACTCGCGCGCCCATGTCCACATCCGCACCCCCGACCCACTTCCGCCAGCGCCACCAGCCTGAGGGCGTGCCACCGCTGGAGCTCACCGGCGAGCGCACGCTGCCCGATGTGCCCGAGGAGAACTACTGGTACCGCCGCCACGTGGCTGTGTATGAGTGGATCGCGGCGCGCGTGGGTGGTCTGCGCGTGATCGACATGGCCTGCGGCGAGGGCTATGGCTCGGATCTGCTCGCGTGCAGCGCCGCCTCGGTGGTGGGCGTGGATGCCAACCCCGAGGCCCACGAGCACGCGCGCCTGCGCTACCGGCGCCCCAACCTGCGCTTCGCGCGCGAGCTCGTGGAGAGCTTCTCCGAGCCCGCCGATGCGGTGGTGTTCCTGCAGACGATCGAGCACCTCCAGGACCCCGGCGCGGTGCTCGAGCACTTCGCCTCGCTCACCCGCGCGGGAGAGGAGAAGGACACAGGCCTTGCCAGGGCCGCGGGCGAGGAAAACCGCGCGGAGGAAGAGGGGGAGGGCCGGGCAGGGGTGGGTGGGATCCCAATCAATGGTCGCGCTGCGGCCATCTACCTCTCCACCCCGAATGTGCTCACGCTCGCCCCCAAGGGCGCCCCTCGCTCGGATAACCCCTGGCACGTGCACGAGTACCGCGCGGAGGAGTTCGAGGCGCTGTGCCGCGAGCACTTCTCCTCGGTGGCCCTCTTTGGCCTCTTCCATGCGCGCAAGCTGCGCGTCCACGAGCTTGCATTGAGGGCGGGTTGGGATTCGCTGCACCCGCGCTTGGGACTTACCGAGCGCTTCTACGGCTGGTTCACGCCCGCGATCTCCGCGCGCGACTTCGTGCTGCGCCCACGCGGGCAGGCCGATCTCGATGGCGCGCTTGACTTCGTGGCGGTGTGCCGCCCGTGAGGATCCCTTGGGTGCATTGGCGTCGCCGATCGGACGCTCGTCGTGCGCTTCGCGGAGCCCCGCAGCAGCGCGTATGAGCGCCTCCCGCGCGGACCGCGGTGCGCTGGCGATCCTCCTGCACACGCACATGCCCTACGTGGAGGGCTTCGGCACCTGGCCCTTCGGCGAGGAGTGGCTGTGGGAGGCGATCGCCACCTCCTACCTTCCGCTGCTCGAGCTGCTTGACGCGGGCGCTCCGCTAACGCTCTCCCTTACGCCTGTGCTCTGCGACCAGCTGGAGGCGCCCGGTGTTGGCGAGCGCTGTCTGGCGTTCCTGCGCGAGGTGCGCCGGCACACCCACCACGAGGATGCGCGCGGGCTGCGCGCCGGCGGCCACCACGGGCTCGCGGCCGAGGTGGAGCGCTCGTGGGGGGACTACGAGCGCGCCGCCCTTCGCCTGGATGAACTCGGGGGCGATCTGCTCGGCGCGCTCGCGCCGCACGCGCAGTGGACCTCGGCGGCCACCCACGCCGTGCTTCCGCTGCTGGCGAGCGACGCCGGCCTGCGCGCGCAGGTGGCGGGCGGCGTGGAGTCGCACCTCGCCCGCTTCGACCGAAGCCGGGAGACACGCGCGCATCCCCATGTCGGCCAGCACTGGCGTGGGGGGTTCTGGCTGCCCGAGTGCGCCCACAGCGCCTCGCAGGAGTGGGCGCTCGCGGAGGCCGGCGTGCGCGCCACCTGCGTCGAGCTCACCGCGCGCCTTGGGCTCGGCGCTCCGGCCCACCTGCGTCCGCTCGTGGGCGAGTCCGGGGTGGTGCTCGTGCCGATCGACCGCGCCACGATGTCGCTCGTGTGGAGCGACGGCGGCTACCCCGCCCATGGCTCGTACCGCGACTACCACCACCACACCGTGCACCACCACCAGCCGTGGGCGAACGACGGCAGTCCCTACGACCATGCGCGCGCGCTGGCGCTCGCGCGGGAGCACGCCGCGGACTTCGTCGCGCGCACGCTCGCGCGCCTGCAGCGCGACGGCGCCGGGCTCCCCGGCGGAGGGCTCGCGGTGTGCGCGCTCGACACCGAGCTGCTCGGGCACTGGTGGTATGAGGGCGTCGCCTGGCTCGCCGCCGTCGTGGAGGAGTGCGCGCGCCAGGGGCTCGAACTGGTGCGCCTCGACGACGCGCTCGAGCGCTGCGAGCCGGCCCCCATCCCGCGGGAGAGCTCATCGGTCACAGCGGACGAGGTAACAACGTGGGGCGCGGGCGGCGACCTCTCCACCTGGTCCTCCCCCGCCGTCGCCGACATCGCCTTCGCCACGCGCGCGGCCGAGCTGCGCGTGCTCGCCGCGGGCCCCCGCGCCGGTGCGGCGGCGGCGCGCGAGCTGCTCGCGCTGCAGTCCTCCGACTGGGCCTTCATGGTGGCGCGCGGGCTCGCCGTGCCCTATGCGCGCGAGCGCTACGCCGGACACCTCCGCGCGCTCGAGGATGCGCTCGGTGAGGGACCCACCGCGAGCACCGCAGCCCTGCGCGACCTTGCCGTGCGCGTCGACCCCGCGGCTCTGCTCGCCGCGTGAGGATCGCCGCCGTTCACCCCCGCCGCGCCCTCGGAGGATCATGCGCGACCCATTGAGCCCCCCTGTGGGGCTCCTCCCTATTTCCAGCGCAGTGTCTTTGGCGCCTCGCGCATTCTGATCGTGCGCGCCGGCACACCGCCCACGACCGCGTTCGCGGGCACCTCCTTGGTGACCACCGCGTTCGTGCCGAGGATCGCGTTGTCGCCCACCGTCACCCCGCGCAGCACGCACGCGCCGTAGCCCATCCAGACGTTGTGCCCCACGCGCACATCGCGCTTGTAGATGCCCTGCAGGCGGATCGGGCGCTCCACCTCCACCACGCCGTGATCGAAGTCGATCAGCATCACGCGATCGGCGACGATGCACTCGCTCCCGATCGATACGTGCTGGTAGGCGGAGATCGTGCACTCCTGTCCCATCACCGTCTTCGCACCGATGCGCACCTCGCCCTCGTGCACGCGGATCTTGCTGCCGTGGCCGATCCACGCCCAGCGCCCGATGTAGAGCTTCGCGTTGGGGCCGATCTCGAACTTCACGCCGGGGCAGATGAAGCAGATGCCATCGGTCACCAGGCGATCGCGCCAACGCAGCTTCAGCCATAGCCAGCGGATGCCCAGCAGCGCGTAGTGGCGGTTGAGCATGTTGTTCGCACGCATCCAGCGCCACGTGCGCAGAAACTCCCGAGGGCGTGTCACGAGCGGGCATCCTAGAGGGCCGAGCGCCCGGCTCAGGGTTCAGGGGACGGCCGGATGCCGTCCCGACATAGTCTTCTGCCGTGGCCCCTTCCTTAGCCCAGCGCCTCCTCGATGGCGACCGCCGTGCGCTCGCGCGTGCCATCTCGCTCGTGGAGGACGATCGCCCCGAGGGGTGGGCGCTCGTGCGCGAGGTCTACCCCCACACCGGCTCCGCCGCCGTATTCGGCTTCACGGGGCCGCCCGGCGTGGGCAAGTCCACGTTGATCGGCGCCCTCACCAGGGCCCGCCGCGCGGCCGGGCGCAGCGTGGGGGTGCTCTCGATCGATCCCTCCTCGCCCTTCACCCACGGTGCGCTCCTGGGGGATCGCATCCGCCTCTCCGAGCACTTCCTCGACCCGGGGGTCTTCATCCGCTCGATGGCCAATCGGGGGGCGCTGGGCGGACTCTCCGAGGCCGCGCTGCAGGCAGCGCTCCTGCTCGACGCCGCCGGCCGCGAGGACGTCTTCGTGGAGACCGTCGGCGTGGGGCAGGCCGAGATCGACATCATCGATCACGCCGACACGATCGTGCTCGTGCTGATGCCCGGCTCGGGCGACTCCATCCAGGCGCTCAAGGCCGGCGTGATGGAGATCCCCGACGTGATCGTCATCAACAAGGCCGATCACCCCCTCACCGACACGATGGTGCGCGAGATCCGCGGTGTGCTCTCGCTGGCGAACCTCGATCGCTCGCCAGAGGATGTGCGCGCGAGCTGGCGCGTGCCGATCGTCAAGACTGAGGCCGCTCACGGCCGCGGCATCGACGAGCTGGTGGGGCACATGGACGGCCACCGCGCCCACCTCCTCGCCGCCGGCCAGCTCGCCGATCGCCGTCGCTCCAACTTGCGCAACGAGGTGCTCGCGATCGCCACCGCGCGTCTTCGGCGGCGCCTGGAGGAGGAGCTCGCGGGGGACTCCCGTTTTCAGGAGCTCCTGGAGGAGGTCGTCGAGCGCCGCCTCGACCCCGCCTCCGCGGCGGGGGAGCTTTTGGAGCGGGCCGCTACGCCCCCAGCGCCCGCGCAATGACCATCTGCTGCACCTCGTCGGTGCCCTCGCCGATCGTGAGGATCTTTGCGTCGCGGTAGAAGCGGCACACGGGGTACTCCTCGATGAAGCCATAGCCGCCGTGGATCTGCACGGCCTCCTCTGAACATCTCACGGCCAGGCGGCCGGTCTTGAGCTTCGCCTGGGCGGCGGTGAGCGTGAAGTTGCGTCCCGCATCCTTCTCGCGTGCGGCCTTGTAAACCAGCAGCCGCGCTGCCTCGATCTCCGTGACCATATCCGCGAGCTTGGCCTGGATCGCCTGAAACTTCGAGATCGGCTTGCCAAACGCGCGGCGCTCCTTGGCGTACTTCAACGCCTCATCGAGCGCTCCCTGCGCGAGGCCCACGCCCATCGCGGCCACGCCGATGCGCCCGATGTCGAGGATGTGCAAGAACTGCTTGAACCCCGCCCCCCGCGGCCCCAGCAGATTCTCCGCCGGCACGCGGCATTCGCTGAACGTCAGCGGGCGCGTATCCGAGGCGTTCCAGCCCATCTTGCGGTAAGGCTCGCCCTGCTCGTATCCCGGGGTGCCGTTGGCGACGATCAGGTTCGAGATCTCCTTTGCGCCGCTGGTCTCCTCGCCGGTGACGGCCGTGATGCACACCACGCCCGAGATATCGGTGCCCGCGTTGGTGATGAACTGCTTGGAGCCCTCGATCGTCCATTCGCCGCCCTCCGCATCGAGGCTCGCGCGCGTGCGCGTGTTGCCCGCATCGCTGCCCGCCTCCGGCTCAGTGAGCCCAAACGCGCCCAGGCGTTCGCCCGAGCACAGCCTCGGCAGCCACTCGCGCTTCTGCTCCTCGCTGCCAAACAGATAAATCGGCTGGGTGCCGAGCGAGGTGTGCGCGCAGAGGGTGATCGCCACCGAGCTATCGATGCGCGTGAGCTCCTCCACCGCGAGCGCATACGCCAGCGTGTCTCCGCCGCCGCCGCCGTACTCCTGTGGGAAGGGGATCCCCATCAGCCCAAGCTTCCCCAGCTTGGCGACGATCTCATAGGGGAAGGACTTCGTGCGATCGAGCTCCTCCGCCACTGGCGCCACCTCGCCCTGCGCGAAGTCGCGCACGGTGGCGCGGATCAGCTCGTGCTCGGGGGAGAGATCGAAGTTCATTGAGTCATCCTCTCAGCTGCGCTTCTAGCTCACCGGTCGGCGGCTCAGCTCGGGGGTGGGGCCGGTTCACCGGCCGGCGTAGGAACGCGCGAGCTCCACCAGCAGCCGCACGCCGTACCCCGAGGCGCTCTTCGCGGCGTACGCGCGGCCCAGATCCCAGGCCGAGCCCGCGATGTCGAGGTGCACCCACGGCACTCCATCCACGAAGTTCGAAAGGAACGCAGCGCCCACGATCGTTCCCGCCTTGCGCGCTTCGGGCGCGTTGTCGAGGTCGCCGTAGCGACCCTTGATCAGCTCGTCGTACTCCTCGTGCAGCGGCAGCCTCCACACGATCTCGCCCGTACGCCTCCCCGCCGTGGCGACGCGCTCGGCGAGCTCGTCGTCGTTGCTCATCAGCCCCGCGTGGGTGGAGCCCAGCGCGATGATCACCGCGCCCGTGAGCGTCGCCAGATCGACGATCCGCTCCGCTCCGAGCGAGACGGCATGGCAGAGGCAATCGGCCAGCACGAGGCGCCCCTCGGCATCGGTGTTGTTGACCTCGATCGTCTTGCCATTTGCCGCCGTAACGATGTCTCCGGGCTTCACCGCGCGGCCGCTGGGAAGGTTCTCCGTTGCGCCCACCACAGCCACCAGCCTCACCGGCAGCCGCAAGCGGGCGATCGCTGCGACCGCGCCGATCACCGCGGCGCCACCGGACATATCGAACTTCATCTCCGACATCTTCGCTCCGGGCTTCAGCGAGATGCCGCCGCTGTCGAACGTCACAGCCTTGCCCACGAGTCCCAGCAGAGGGCCCTTTGGATCGGATGTCCCCTCCGGGGTGGGTGGGCCTTCATATCGCAGCGTGATCAGCGCGGGCTCCTGCTCTGAGCCCTGGGCGACTGCGGCGAAGGCGCCCATGCCGCGCTGCTGCAGGCCCTCGCGGCCCTCGACCTCCACGCTCAAACCCTCGATCTCCTCGCCCAGAGCACGCGCGTGCTCGGCCAGCGCACTCGGCGTAAGGTCATTGCCGGGGCGGTTCTGCAGGTCGCGCGCTTCGTTTACCGCTCCCGCCACGCTCGCCGCATCGCCGGTTGCGCGCCCCAGCTCCTTAGCCCTGCTCGCATCGGCCTCGGGCGCCGCCACGATCAGCGCGTAGAGGTGCTTGGGCGGCTCACCACCGGCTTGCTCCTCCCTCTCGGCGGGCGCCGACTTGTACTGCTCGAAGCGGTAATCGGCCAGCATCGTGCCCTCCACGAGCGCCCCCACCACGTCGTCTGTGGCTCGCGCCGGCGCGAGCCAGCAGAGGCTGCGCGTCGATATCTCCCTGGCGCGCTCCAGCGCCCGTGCGGCCGCCACGCGAGCACGCTCGGGCGTGAAGTCCTCGCGCTTGCCCATCCCCACGGTCAGCCAGCGCCGGCCATCCGCGTGGGTGACTGCGAGAGCCTTACATGTCCCTCTCGCCTCGCCGCTTGCGATCAGCTCGGCGACCTCGTCGGGAACACCCGCCGGAGCCTCCTCGCCCTCGAACAGGCCCACAGCGACGGTGTCGGCATCGCTCGCCTGGGGGATCTCGGTGAGAAGTGTGACCTTCACGACAGAGGCACCTTACCCACATCGATAGGATTTTCGTAACCTCAGAGTGGCGCAGGCGGCCGAAAGGCCGGCTGGCCGAAACGGGGATTCGCGCCATAGGCGCGTGTCTCCCGGCTTCGGTCGGGCCCCTCTTTTCTAATCTGATCCATTTTTTTCGACCAGGAGAGCTCACACCCATGCCCAAGACCGTGATCCTCGGCACCGCCCGCACCCCCATCGGCAAGATGGGTGGCGCGCTTTCCTCGCTCGACGCCACCGAGCTCGGCGGTGTCGCGATCAAGGCGGCTCTCGAGCGCGCCGGGGTCGAGGGCGAGCAGATCGAACACGTGATCATGGGCCAGGTACTGCAGGCCGGTCAGGGGCAGATCCCCTCGCGCCAGGCGCAGATCAAGGCGGGCATCCCCAAGGAGGTCTCATCGGAGACGATCAACAAGGTTTGCGCCTCGGGGCTGCGCGCCTCGGTACTGCTCGACCAGGCGATCCGCGCGGGCGACGTGCAGGTTGGCGTCGGCGGTGGCATGGAGTCGATGTCCGGCGCCCCCTACCTGCTCCCCGGCGCGCGCTTTGGCTTTCGCATGGGCGACGTGAAGGCGCTCGACGCGATGGTCCATGACGGGCTCACGAATCCCTTCTCGGGCAAGCAGATGTTCGTCGAGGCCACCGAAATCGGAGACGAGTTGGAGATGACGCGCGCCGACCTCGATCGCTGGGCGCTGCGCTCCCACGAGCTCGCGCTCGCCGCCACCGACGAGGGGCGCCTAGCCGAGGAGATCGTGCCGGTAACGGTGAAGGGACGCAAGGGCGACACGGTGGTGGAGATCGACGAGGCGCCGCGCCGTGACACCTCTCTGGAGGCCCTCGCCAAGCTCCCCGGCCTTGTGGGTAAGGAGGGCACGCACACGGCGGGCAACTCTCCTGGCGTCAACGACGCCGGTGGCGCGCTCGTGGTTGCCTCGGATGAGTGGGCAAAGGCCAACGGCCGCGAGGCGCTCGGCGAGATCGTCGCGCACGCGCAGTCGGGCGACGACTTCGCCTACCTCGCCCGCACTCCCGCCTCGGCCGCCACGAAGGCACTGCAGAAGGCCGGCCTGAAGGCCGCCGACATCGACGTATGGGAGATCAACGAGGCCTTCGCCTCGGTCACCCTCAACTCGATCCGCACGCTCGGCATCGAGGAGGACCGCGTCAACGTCAACGGCGGCGCGATCGCCCTCGGCCACCCGATCGGCGCCTCCGGCGCACGCATCCTCGGTGCGATCGTGCACGAGCTTCGTCGCCGCGGCGGCGGCCTCGGCTGCGCCGCGATCTGCTCCGGCGGCGGGCAGGGCGACGCGGTCATCATTCGCGTGTGAAGAAGTCATGAGCGCGCACGCCGGAAGACATCTGCATGTCGCGCCGGCCGGTGCGGCGGCGCAGGGCGCGGCCGCTTTCTTCGACCTCGACCGCACTTTGATGGTCGGGTCCTCGGGCATCTTCTTCGCGCGTGCGGCCTTCGAGACGGGCATGATCTCGCGCGGGCGCCTCGCGCGCGACGTGTATGAAAACGTGCGCTTTCGTCTGCGCGGCTCCACCGACGATCGCGCGGACGCTGTGCGCAAGCGCGTGGGGGAGATGATCGCCGACGTGCCCGTGCGCGACCTGCAGCGCCTCGCTCCGCGCGTACTCGCAGGGGTGCTGCCGCGCCTATATCCGCAGATGCTCGAACGCGCCTACGGGCATCAGGAGCAGGGCCGGCGCGTCTACATCGTCACCGCCGCACTGCAGGAAATGGCCGACCTACTCGCGCACGTGCTCGCCTTCGACGGGGGCCTGGGCTCGCGTCTGGAGGTCGTCGACGGGCGCTACACCGGGCGCGCCGACGGGCCCTTCAACTACCGCGAGGGCAAGGTCGTCTCGATGCAGGCGCTCGCAGCGCGCGAGGGCCTCGATCTGAGCGCCTCCTACGCCTACTCGGATTCGGAGTCCGACCTGCCGATGCTGCGCGCCGTGGGGCACGCGGTGGTCGTAAACCCCGACCAGGACCTGCGCCGTATCGCTGTACAGGAAGGCTGGGAGGTGCTGCACCTGGACCGCCTCGGCAGCCGTCTGAAGGTTTTCGCGGCGCTCGCCGCCGCCGCTGCGCTCGGGGGAGTGGGCAGCATTGTGAGAGGGCGCGTTAGGCTCTAGCGCCAATGTCGACCCAGACACACAAAGGCAAGATCCGCGTCGTCGTGGCCAAGCCCGGCCTCGATGGGCACGACCGTGGCGCGAAGATCATCGCCCGCGCGCTGCGCGACGCCGGCATGGAGGTGATCTACACCGGCCTGCACCAGACGCCCGAGCAGATCGTGGAGACGGTCATCCAGGAGGACGCCGACGCCGTGGGCCTCTCGATCCTCTCCGGCGCGCACATGACGCTCGTGCCGCGCGTCGTGGCGCTCCTGCGCGAGCAGGGCATCGACGACGTGCTCGTGACGGTGGGGGGAACGATCCCCGCGGAGGACATCCCCGAGCTGAAGGAGTTGGGCGTGGCCGAGGTGTTCACACCGGGCGCACCCACGCAGGCGATCGTCGATTTCATCCGCGGCGCCGTCAGCGACAACTAAGACCGATTGACTCGTCAGTCAACCGCCAATTGGGGTACGATTGGTGGCGACAAATCCCTCAAGGAGAGCGAACCGAATGAAGATATGCGTCCTGGTTAAGGAGGTTCCGGACGCCGCCGTCGAGAAGCGCATCGATCCCTCGACGGGGCGCATGGACCGCAGCGGAGAGAAGAACCTCAACCCCTATGACACGCACGCCATCGAGGCTGCGATGCAGATCCGCGAGGGCGGCGCCGTCCCCGTCGAGGAGATCGTCGCGGTCACGATGGGCCCCGAGAGCGCCGTGCGCGCGCTGCACAAGGCCGTCTCGCTCGGCGCCGACCGCTCCGTGCACCTCTCTGACGGCGCCGTCGCCGGCTCCGACGTGGCCGCCACCGGCTACGCCCTCGCCAAGACCCTCCAGCGCGAGAGCCCCGATCTGGTGCTGCTCGGCCAGCAGTCAGACGACGGCGAGTGCTACACGATTGGCGCGGTTGTCGCCGAGCACCTGGGTATGCCCTCGCTCACGCAGGTCATCAAGATGGATGTCGATGCGCAGGCGCTGAAGTGCGAGCGCCAGGCCGAGTACGGCTACGACACCGTGCAGATCACGCTGCCCGCCGTGATCTCCGTGGGCGACGCGATCAACGAGCCCCGCTACCCCTCGCTGAAGGCGATCATGGGCGCCAAGAAGAAGCCGCTGGACACCGTTGGCATCGGCGATGTCGAGATCGACGCCTCGAAGGTTGGCGGCGAGAACTCCGCCGCGCAGTGGGTCGCCGCCAAGGCGCCTCCCGCCAAGGGCGCCGGGGAGATCATCGAGGACGAGGACACGAACGAGACGGTCGAGAAGATCGTCTCCTGGCTCGACGAGAGGAAGCTGATCTAAATGGCGAATATTTTGGTCTATGCGCTGCACTACGAGGGCGCGATCAACAAGAACTCGCTGGGCGCCGTCTCTGAGGGCGCCAAGCTCGCCGCGCAGCTCGGCGGCGAGGCGCACGCGATCCTCGTGGGCCAGTCGGTGCCGCAGGACCTCGCGGCCTCGCTGGGCGCCTACGGCGCCAAGAAGGTGCTCGTAGCAGAGGGCCCCGAAGGGCTCGCGCAGCCCGTCGTCGACGCGATGGGCAAGGCGATCGCCGATGGCGACTACAAGTACGCGATCTTCGGTGGCGGCCTGCTCGGCTTCGAGATCGGCGCCGGTCTCGCGGCGCGCCTCGGCGCGGGCGTGGCGATGGAGGTCACCGCTGTGCGTGCGGAGGGCGGCGAATTGATCGCAGAGCGTCCGATCCTCGGCGACAGCGCGATCTCCGAGATCAAGTACCGCTCGCCTGTGGGGATCGTGATCGGGCGTCTCAACGCGTTCGAGATCGCCCAGCCCAGCTCCGAGCAGGCGGCGGTGGAGCAGCTGAGCTTCGAGCTGAGCGCGCACGCCAAGCAGGCCACGATGGTGACGCGCGGCGAACAGCGCGGCGCCGACGTGGACATCGAGGGCGCCTCGATCCTCGTCGCCGGCGGGCGCGGCCTCGGCAAGGCCGAGGGCTTCGCGCTCTGCGAAGAGCTCGCCGGAGCTTTCGGCGGCAACGCCGCCGTCGCCGCGACGCGTGCGGTGGTGGATGCCGGCTGGTACCCCTACGCAGCGCAGATCGGCCAGACCGGCAAGACGGTCGCGCCGAAGCTCTACCTCGCCGCGGGCATCTCCGGGGCGATCCAGCACAAGGTGGGGATGCAGGCCTCGGAGAACATCGTCGCGATCAACAAGGACTCCAATGCGCCGATCTTCGAGTTCTCCGACCTCGGCATCGTGGGCGATCTCAACAAGATCCTGCCGAAGCTGACCGAGGCAGTGAAGGCAAAGAAGGCGAGCTGATGAAGGGCCGGCGCGTACAGCTCCAGCGGTGCGCGCCGGATGCGGGACGCGGGGTGCACCAATGCAGGCGAGCGACACAAGGAGTTGATCGATGTCATCTCATAACGGCTCTCACAACGGCAAGGTCGCGCCCGCGGCCTTCCCGCCCCCGGTGGATCCGCAGAAGGAGTTCGTCAAGCACGGCCTCGACGCCGAGGATGAGCTGATCGAGGTGGGCGTGGCGATTGTCGGCGGTGGCACCGCCGGCCTCGCCTGCGCCAACCGCCTGCTGCAGCTGCTGGGCGAGGACCCGGAGATGATGGAGCGTCTCGGCGAAGTCCCCGTCGCCGTCGTCGAGAAGGCCAAGACCTGTGGTGGGCACAATCTGTCGGGAGCCGTGATGCGCCCGGAGGCACTGCAGGAACTGTTCCCGGAGATGACCCGTGAGCAGTGGCGGGAAGAGGGCTTCGCGTTTGGTGAGGTGACGAAGGAGTCGGTGTACATGCTCACCGGCCCGAAAACAAAGCTCCCGGTGCCAATTCCGGCGGTGCCGAACTTCAAGAACCACGGCAACGAGGTGATCTCGGTCTCCGCGCTCGCGCGCTACCAGCAGCGGCAGGCCGAGGACGCCGGCGCCTACATCCTCACCGAGACCTCTGCCACCCAGCTGATTGTCGAGGACGACAAAGTCGTCGGCGTGCGCTCGGGCGACAAGGGCCGCGGCAAGGAGGGCGAGCCGCTCGGCAACTTCGAGCCCGGCACCGACATCAAGGCGCGGGCCACCGTCCTCGCCGAGGGCTGCTGGGGGCACCTCACGGGCGCCGCGATCAAGGAGTTCGACCTGGCTGCGGGACGCGAGCCGCAGGTGTGGGAGCTCGGCGTGAAGGAGGTGTGGAAGGTCTCCAAGCCGCTCGACAGGGTGATACACACGTTCGTGCAGCCGTGGCCTCTGAGGGTTGCGGCCAAGTATGGGCAGCTCGGCGGCACCTGGATCTACCCAATGAAGGACGAGAAGACCGGCGAGGACCTCGTCTCGATCGGGTTCGTCGTCGACCTCAACTATCGCGACGCGACGACCTCCGCGCACGACTTGCTGCAGACGTTCAAGACGCACCCCCTCGTAAGGGGCATCCTCGAGGGCGGCGAGCGCGTCGCGTGGGGCGCGAAGGCGCTTCCGGGTGGCGGATACTGGTCGATGCCGAAGCTCTCGATGCCCGGCGCGGTGCTCGTGGGCGACGCCGGCGGAATGGTTGATACGGCGGCGCTGAAGGGTGTGCACCACTGCATCAAGTCGGGGATGCTCGCGGCCGAGTCGATCTACGCGGCGCTCAAGCGCGGCAGCAGCGACTTCTCCAACTACGAGGAGGCGGTCGAGAAATCCACGATCGGAACCGAGCTCTACCAGGTGCGCAATACGCGACAGGCATTCCAGAAGGGCTTCCTCGTCGGCAGCCTGCTCGCGGGGCCGTCGATCATGTCCAAGGGCAAGGTCCCCCCGGGTCGGCAGGAGTGGCACCGCGATGATGTCGAGCCGATGTTCCTCGGCGACACCAAGAAGCGCTACCCCAAGCCCGATGGCAAGTACACCTTCGACAAGCTCTCCTCGGTGTTCATCACCGGCAACGCCACGCGCGACGACGCGCCCAACCACATCCGCGTGCAGAAGCACGTGCCGCGCGAGATCGCCGAGACCTGGCGCTGGATGTGCCCCGCGGGGGTGTATGAGATTCCCGAGGACGCGCCCGAGCATGGCGATGTGGACGTGATCGTCAACTACACCAACTGCGTGCAGTGCGGAGCGATCACCGCAAAGGGCGGGCGTCTCACCACGCCCGAGGGCGGCGACGGGCCGCTCTACCAGATCACCTGAGCGGTTCTTTTGCGCAATACGCCGGCCAGATGCCGCGCCGAATGATTGGGTTGGCCTTGCGTGCTCGACGGAGAGATTCTGGCCGCACGACCAAAGTCACGGCGTAGCGGCGAAACCACAGCGCTCCAGCGGTGTTTAGGGGCTCACAATGGCGTTTCCTATCCCCATTCAGGCGTCGCTGCTCGCATTGAGTCTGCTCGCGTCCAATCCCGCCCCGCCCCCGGCGCCTATCAATGCGAGCGTCGAACAGTGCATCACGGCGGCCAACCAGAGCGAACGCTCGGCGACCTTCATGGGCCAGATGACCGCCACCTCCGCCACCCAGCGCATGGCGATTCAAATCGAGATTCAGGAGCGGACTCCCGCGGACATCGCCTTCCACACCGTTACGGCCCCCGGCCTGGGCATATGGCGCCAGTCGGAAACAGGGGTCAAGATCTACAAGTTCGTCAAGCAGGTCACGAACCTCGCCGCGCCGGCTGCCTTCAGGGCGCAGGTTCACTACCGCTGGCTTGACGCACACGGCCGCACGCTCGCGCGCGCCCAGCGTCGCACGCCCGTTTGCCAGCAGCCGGCCCAGTCCGTTGTGCCCGTCCAGCCCGCTCAGCCCGCGCAGCCACCTTCGGCCGCTAGAATGCCCTGAGCATGAAGACCTCGATCCACCCAGAGTACGTAGAGGCCCACGTGAGCTGCACCTGCGGCAACGAGTTCACCACGCGCGCGACGCGCTCGGAGATGCACGTCGAGGTGTGCTCCAACTGCCACCCCTTCTACACCGGCCGCCAGAAGCTGGTCGACACGGGAGGGCGTGTGGAGCGCTTCCAGCGCCGGGTGGCCAAGGGTCGCCAGCGCTCAGCCCAGAGCCAGACGCGGCCAGCGTAGGCTCAATGGCCTCCCGCCTGGTCGCCGGTCCGCCGACGCCAGCGCCGGAGGCGCCGGCGGTGGAAGAGGGCCCTGTGCACGGCGATGGCGAGGGCCTGCAGGCCCAGCGCGACGCGCCCCTGGGAGGCCAGGCGGTGCTCGAGGGCGTGATGATGCGCGGCATCCGCAACTGGGCCGTGGCCGTGCGCAAGCCGGCGATCGTCTCGGCATTGGAGGCCGTGGAGAAGACTGAGGAGGAGGCGGCCGCGGCCGACGACGACGCCTCGTCCGCAGGTGGCAACGGCGCGATGACTGCGAGCTCCAACGGCGCCTCTGCGTCGGCGAGCAAAGGCACTGATGCCTCCGCGGGCGATGGCTCCATGGCCATCGATCCCCTCGGGGAGATCGAGGTCACCACCTATCCGCTGACCTCGATCATGCGCCGCCACCGCGTGTGGCGCCTGCCGATCGTACGCGGCGTGATCGCGCTCGGCGAGTCGATGGCGATCGGCTTCAAGGCGCTTGGCATCTCCGCCAACGCGCAGCTGCTCGCCGCTGGCGAGGGCGAGGAGGGCGCGCCCACCGAGATATCGGGGGGTATGTGGGCGGGCACGATCGTCGTTGCGCTGATCTTCGCGATCGGCCTCTTCTTCCTGCTGCCGCTCGGGTTGACGAGCCTGATCAAGCACCAGCTGAACTCCTCCGCGCTGTTCTGGGTGGTGGAGGGAATCCTGCGCACCGCGATCTTCCTCGGCTACATGGTGCTGCTCTCGCGCCTGCGCGACCTGCGACGCGTGTTCGAGTACCACGGCGCCGAGCACAAGACGATCTCCTGCTTTGAGGCCGGGTTGCCGCTGACGCCGGTCAACGCGCAGCGCTTCTCGCGGCTGCACCCGCGCTGTGGCACGAGCTTCCTCTTGATCGTGATGGTTGTCTCGATCTTCGTGTTCGGGGCGATTGGGCTGCCCGCGTGGTATCTGCTGATCGCCTCGCGCATCCTCGGCGTGCCGATCATCGCCGGTATCTCGTTTGAGATCATCAAGTTCGCCGGGCGCAACCGCCGCCGGCGCTGGGTGCAGATCGTGATGTGGCCCGGGCTGAAGCTGCAGCTGCTTACCACGCGCGAGCCCGACCTGGATCAGCTCGCGGTGGCGATCGCCGCGCTGGAGGCGGTGCTCGCGCTGGAGAAGCCGGGTGAGCTCTCCGCGGAGGATCTCGTGGGCGTGGAGGTCGTGGCGTAGGGCCTGGCGCAGAGGTCATGGCGTAGGGCCCGGGTCGTATCTCGTTTCGATCTGCGCCGCTCGTGCGGGGCCGTGTTCGGCAGGGAGGCACAGCAGAGACGCAGATAGGGCGATATTCGCATTGGTGATATGCGCATCGCGGGTATGCGCAAATAGACTGGGATCCATGATCGAGGATCTCATCGAGCAGGTAGAGACGCGCTTTGCGGAGCTGGGCCGGCAGATGACCGACCCCGAGGTGATCTCCGACCGCGAGCGCTACGCCGAAGTCGGGCGCGGCTACAGCCAGCTCGAGCCCGCGGCGAAGTTGGCCGGCGAATGGCGCCGCGCGCAGGACGACGCCTCCGGCGCCGAGGAGCTGCTCTCTGAGGACGGCGAGGACGCCGAGGTGCGCGAAATGCTCGCCGGCGCGCGCGAGCGCATCGAGGAGCTCGAAGAGGAGATTCGCGTGGCGATGGTCGAGCGCGACCCCAACGACGACAAGAACGTGATCGTCGAGATCCAGGGCGGCGCCGGGGGGGACGAGGCTGGGCTGTGGGCGGGTGACCTATATCGGATGCTCAGCAAGTACGCCGAGCGCTTGGGCCTCACGAGCGAGGCGATGGACGTCGGCGATGGCAAGTACACATTCGCAATCAAAGGCGAGCACGCCTACTCGGTCTTCAAGTTCGAGGGCGGCACCCACCGCGTGCAGCGCGTGCCCGAGACCGAGTCCCAGGGGCGCATCCATACCTCCACCGCCACCGTCGCGGTGCTCCCCGAGGCCGAGGACGTCGACATCCACGTCGACCCCAACGATCTGCAGATCGATGTCTACCGCAGCTCGGGCCCCGGCGGGCAGTCGGTCAACACGACCGACTCCGCGGTGCGCATCACGCACAAGCCCTCCGGACTCGTCGTCTCGATGCAGGACGAGAAGTCCCAGCTGCAGAACCGCGAGAAGGCGCTGCGCGTGCTGCGCGCGCGGCTCTATGAGCGGGCGCTCGCCGAGCAGCAGGCCGAGCTCGCCGCGGACCGTCGCTCACAGGTCGGGACCGGAGATCGCGCCGAGAAGATCCGTACCTACAACTACGGCGAGCGCCGGGTCACCGACCACCGCATCAAGCTCACCGTGCACAACCTCGACCAGGTGCTTGCGGGGGAGCTGGATGAGCTGACCGCGGCGCTGCAGGCCGATGAGAAGCGGCGGCGGCTGGAGGCGCAGGCGGCGGCCTGAGGCCCGGGGAGAGCCTCGCGTTGCACGGGGTTTGACAGCGCATAAGCACGATAGTTTCTCTTTGGGCTTGACAACATACGGCTACTATGCTTATAGTGCTCTTGCCACCCCGCCCCGACCAGGGGCGACTGGCACGATAGGTCGGGTCAGGGTCCTCCCGTTGTTGCGGGTCCATGGACCGTATAGGGATGTCGGAGAGGGTTTCGATCGCTTTATGAGGGATATGAGATGAGTGATCTTGTTTTCACCGCGCCAAGCGCGGCCAATGGTCTAACGGCCCCTTCAGGGGACGTAACTAGATGCTTCAGCGTCACTGAAGCATCTCTCTCTCTCTCTCTCTCTCTTGGCCCGGCTGGCTAGCTTCTAGGGCCTTTCGCCGCCGCTGGTTGGCGGCTCGTTCCGGCCATGTGGGTCGGGTAGGTCTCTCGCGCGCGTTATGCGCGTCTCGTGTTTCGGCTATCTCGGGCTTTGTGTCCGGGATGGTTTTGTGCTGCTCGGGCCTCCCGGGTGGGCGTGTTGTCGATTGCTCTGGGAGGGGATGGGTTTGATGCGTTCTCGCGGGCTGGTTTTGGGTGGGTTGGTGTGGCTGTTGGCGCTGGCTGGGGTGTTGGAGTTTGGGGGTCTAGCGGCGCAGGCGACGATTACTCATGATCTTTTGTCGCAGATCAAGGAAGTGCCAGCCAGCTCGGGTGTGCCGTCGACCGGTCGGCTGAATGGGCCGCGGGCGTTGACGGTCGATGGGGGCGACCTGTATGTCGCCGATGGAGGCTTGGAAAACCAAAACCCTCGAGTGGACAAGTTCGATGCCTCTTCGGGTGTTTTTGTGTCGCAGTTCGAACAGGTTCCGTCGCTCAGCCTTCTGCGTCAGGGTATCGCGGTGGGTCATGTGACTGGTGAAACGGAGGTGTATGTCGGGGGGGATGTCGCGGGTACGGGCGAAGGGGCTGTCGCTGTGTTCGGTCCGTCGGGGAGCCTGCAGAAGGTTTGGAATGGGGCGGATACCCCGGAAGTCGGGGGTGTGAAGGGTTTTGGCTGCTTTGAGTGTGGCCCGGCGCCGGGTGATGTAGCGGTCGATGGCTCGGGCAGTCTTGCGGATTGGGCGGCGGGCGATGTGTATGTCGCTGCCCCGCAGTTGGGGGTTGTCGATGTTTTCAAGCCCAAGGCGGGTGGTGGGGAGGAATACGTTACGCAGATCACCGAACGCGAAGCGGGTGTGCCTTTGAGTGAAACGTTCGGGGTGGCTGTCGACCCGTCGGATGGGGATGTGCTGGTGGTCGACGCCGATGGTGTGGATGTCTTCGAACCGACGGTGCTGAACCACTATGCCCTTGTGCGTCGCTTGAGCGAAACGCGGGCGGGCAGTCCTTTCCGTCGCGTTGAAGGTGTCGCGGTGGATGGCGGTAATGGCGAGATCTATGTGGTCGACCATGGGCCGAGGGCGATAGATCAGTTCAGCTCGGCGGGTGTCTATCTCAGTAGCTTGACGGGGACCACGGCTGGACCGTTTAACTCGTCGATCCTGGTTTCTCTGGCCGTCGATTCGAGCACGCATGATGTGTATATCGGCGACGGGCAATACAACGCGGAATTAGTGGATGTCTTCGGTCCGTCCTTGGTGATCCCGGACGTCACGACCGAACCGGTCTCGGCGCTGGAGCCGGCGAGTGTCACGCTGAATGGGACGGTCAACCCGGACAATGCGGGCGCGGTGATGTGCCAGTTCGATTGGGGCACGAGCCCGTCACTCGGCAAGGTCGCACCGTGCTCGCAGGGGGTCCCTAATGGTGAAGCGGGAGTCGCGGTGCAGGCGGGGTTGTCTGGGCTTGAGCCCGATACGACCTATTACTACCGGTTGCAGGCGAGTAACGCTCAGGGCACGAACCCGAACGGCACGAACCCGGCGGAAGAATCGCAGAGTCAGGAGTTCACGACATCCGGGCCGGGGTTCCATGGCGAGTCGGTTTCCGCCGTGACGGCGGACTCCGCGACGCTGCATGCCACAATTGACCCGCATAACGCGGCCACGACTTACTACTTCCAGCACGGGGCAAGCGCCGGTTATGGCGCGGATGTGCCCGCTGCGCCGGGTGCTGGGATTGGTGCTGGGGAAGGCGATGTCGAAGTAGCTCAGCGGGTGCAGGGCTTGCGGGCGGGGACGGTCTATCACTATCGGGTGGTGGCTCTCAGTGAAGTGTCTGCCGGTCATGTGCAGGAGTTCGACGGTCCAGACGGTACGTTCACGGCGCAGGTTGTGGGGGGTGAAGGGGCGCTGTCCGACGGTCGTGAGTGGGAACTGGTCTCGCCACCGAACAAGGAAGGCCAGCTGATCTACCCGATCAGCGAAGACGGGTTGATTCAGGCTGCCGCGGATGGCAGTGGTATCGCTTACCAGACGAGTGGGCCTACCGAACCAGAGCCGCAGGGGAACTCCAATAGTGTGCAGGTGCTCTCGACGCGTGGTGCTGGTGGCTGGCGTTCGCTGGATATCGCGAGCGCTAACAGCGGGGCGACCGGTGTGGACCTCAGCGGCCCGGAATTTCGTTTCTTCTCGAGTGATCTGTCGCTCGCTGTTGCACAGCCGAATGGTCCTTTCGCGCCTTCGCTGTCGGCTGAAGCGTCTGAAAGGACGGCTTATCTGCGTACCGATTATCTCGGCGGTGGCGCCGATGATTTGTGTATCAGTTCGTGTTTGCATCCGTTGGTGACGGGTGCGGAGGGGTATGCGAACGTGCCGCCTGGAACCGTCTTCGGCGGCGAACACGTCTACAATAAGGGGCCGGAGTTTGTCGGTGCGACGCCTGATCTGAGTCATGTGGTCTTGTCATCGAATGTGGCGTTGACCAGAACACCGGTCCCAGGCGAAGGTCAACTCCAAAGCTTGTATGAGTGGGTGGCGGGGAAGCTGACGCTCGTCAGCGTGCTGCCCAAAAGCGAAGGCGGCGGGCCGGTGAGCCCGGCGGAATTTGGGCTGGGTGGAGATGCCGCGAGGGGTGCGATCTCGGGTGATGGTTCGCGCATCTTCTGGCAAGCAGAAGGAGGTCTTTATATGAGTGATGTCGTCAGGGGGGAATCGGTTCGGCTGGATGCTGTCCAGGGCGGTAGTGGGGAAGGCCGGGCTCGCCCCAGGTTCCAGTTCGCTTCGGAGGATGGGTCGAAGGTGTTCTTCACCGATGAGAAGCGTTTGACTGGCGATGCGGGGGCGTTGGAAGGGAAGCCCGATCTGTATGAGTGTGTGGTCGAGATGGTGGGTGGTACGCTCGCGTGCGGGTTGCATGATCTGACGCCGTTGGGCGCTGGGGAAGAACCTGCGAGCGTGGTGGGTGGTGTGCTGGGTGTCAGTGAAGATGGCTCGCGGGTGTATTTCGTCGCCGATGGTGTACTCGCGCCTGGTGCTGTCGCTGGGCAGTGTCCCGCGGCGACTGGGACGGGGGTGGCAGGCACGGAATGCAACTTGTATATGTCGCACTTTGATGGTGCGGGGTGGGAAAAGCCGAGGTTGGTCGCGGTTCTTTCGGCTGAAGATCTGCCCGATTGGAGCGAAAGGCTCCGAGGTCAGACTGCGCGGGTGTCCTCCGATGGTGACTGGTTGGCGTTTATGTCGCAGAGGTCGCTGACGGGCTATGACAATCTGGATGCCGTCAATGGGCGTCCCGATGAGGAGGTCTATCTCTATCACACGAGCGGTGATGGCTCGCTGGTGTGCGCGTCGTGTGACCCGACGGGTGCGCGGCCGACCGGCGTGGAAGCTGGAAAGCTGCTCATAGGGCTCGCGGGTAGGGACAGGATCTTCTGGGATCCCAACACGTGGATCGCGGCGAATGTCCCTGGGTGGACTGTTGCGTATGGAGAACTGCCGGCGTTTTATCAATCTCGGTATCTGTCTGATAGTGGGCGGTTGTTCTTTGACAGCGGCGACGCGCTTGTGCCGCAGGATGTGAATGGCACTGAGGATGTGTATGAGTACGAGCCTGTGGGTGTGCCATCCGGGAGTCCCGGTGTGTGTACGGCGTCGAGTGTGACGTTCAGCGGTAGCTCGGGTGGGTGTGTCGGGTTGATCTCTTCGGGGACGTCGCCGGAAGAATCGGTGTTCTTGGATGCCGGCGCGACGGGCGGCCGTGATAGCGAAGGGCATGAAGGTGGTGGCGATGTGTTCTTCCTGACCGCCGCGAGGCTGACAGGCCAGGACGTGGACGCGAGCCTGGATGTTTATGACGCGCACGAATGCACCGCAGCGTCGCCGTGTCTGCCGCCGCCGCCCGCGGCGTCGCAGCCGTGCGGTACGGGTGATGGATGTAAGCCTCCGCTTGCCTCGCAGCCAGAGATCTTTGGTTCGCCAGCGAGCGCGACGTTCTCCGGCGCGGGTGATCTCCCGGCTCCGCTGGCGGCGAAGGGTGTTGTGAAGGCGAGGTCTCTGACGCGGACGCAGAAGCTCGCGGCGGCGTTGAAGGCGTGCCACGCGAAGAAAAGTCACAAGAAGCGGGCTGAGTGTGAAGCGCTCGCGAGGCGGCGTTATGCCGCGAAGGCGTCGGGCAGGACCGTTAATGCGAGGAAGAGGGGCGGGCGATGAGCGTGGTGCGTTTACTCAAGGCGTGTGCTGTTGGTGTTGCCGTTGTCATGCTGGCTGGGGTGGCGGGTGTGTCTTCGGCGTCGGCGTTGTCTGGGTGGTGGCATTTGAGCTCCGGTTCGCGTCCTGCGAACATTAGGCGGGGGATAGCGAGGGATGAGGTGCAGAAGCTCACGGTCAGCATCACTCATGGGGAATTCACCTTGGGTGAACCCGTAGCGTTCTCAGAAGGAAGGTATTTCAATTCGAAGGGGGAACCGCTGTTCGTCGAATTGCCGTACAACGCGACCGCGGGTCAGGTCGAAGAAGGCCTTGAGAGCTTCTACGGTGCGGGCACCGTAGAAGTGAGCGAAACGGGGGCGGGCTCGCGTGAATTCTCGATCACATTCACGGGTGCGCTGGCCGACCAGCCGCTTCTGCCGGTCGCTACCGAAGAAGCGATAGTTACTGAGGTGACCGCGGGTCAGGCGGATGGTGAGATCGCTGTGAACGTTGAGAATCTCGGTGACGCGCCTGTGGGCGGAAGCATGACGCCGGTTCAGATCGTGGACAAGCTGCCCCACAGGTTGAAGGCTGTCGGCATCGCAGGCGAGATCCCCAGAGGCAATAATTCGGAAGTGATTCCGTGTTCGCTGGGCTCGTTGTCATGCACGTTGACGGGCACGGTGGCGCCTTACAAGGTGGTCGAAGTGCGCGTGCTGGTGGTCGTCGAACCGGGTGCTTCCTCGGGTGAAGCGAACGAGGTGAGCGTCTCAGGTGGCGGCGCACCAGCGGCGTCGCTTGCCCGGCCGGTCGTGTTGAGTAACGCGGCTGCTCCGTTTGGTGTCGAAGATTACGAATTGACTCCCGAAGAAGAAGGCGGCGAGCTTGATACGCGGGCTGGTTCTCATCCGTTCCAGCTGACGGGGGGACTCGCGCTGAACCAGGGTGCTGACATGGCGTCGCTGCACGAACGCTTTCAGACGCCTCTGGTCGTCCCGGTTGGGCTGACGAAGGATCTTAGCTTCAGGTTGCCGCCGGGTCTGGTCGGCAACACGCTCGTGATCCCACGGTGCAGCATGGCGCAATTCGTCACCGAGACGCCGGCCGATGAAGACGAGTGTCCGTCGCGGACGGCGGTGGGTGTCGCCACTGTGACCGTCTACGAACCAGTCTTTGGTTATTTCACGACTACGGTGCCGTTGTTCAATCTGGAAACGAGGATTGGGGAGCCAGCACGATTCGGTTTCTACATAGTCCCATCCAGGACGCCGGTGGTCCTGGATACCAGTGTGCGCACGGGCAGTGACTATGGCGTGACGGTGAGTGCCACCAACACGACGCAGAACGGTGCGCTGTTGAGCAGCGTCGTGACGTTCTGGGGGGTGCCGGGTGACCCGCGGCATGACGGCGCACGTGGCTGGGGCTGCCTAGCTCAACAGCCCACTGCGATCAGCTGCCCGGAAGTGGGTGAGACCAGTCCTCCGCCGTTGTTGTCGTTGCCTGCTTCGTGTACGGGTGAATTGCAGAGCAGCATCGAAGCGGACTCGTGGGAGGAACCACACAACGTGCTGTCGTTTGGGTTGAGCCGGCCGATGCCCGCGATGGATGGTTGCAACCAGCTTCAGTTCGCGCCGTCGATAGGTGTCACGCCGGATGTGCAGTCGGCGAGTACCCCATCGGGGTTGGCGGTCCATGTGCATGTTCCCCAAGAAGCCGGGGAAGGCTCCGGGGGTCTTGAGCCGTCGGGCATCAAGGACGCGAGTGTGACGTTGCCGGAAGGCATGGTGTTGAACCCGTCGGGCGCGAGCGGGTTGGAAGCGTGCTCTGAGACGCAGGTAGGGTTTCAGGACATCGACGCGACGGGCACACCGTTGTTCACGTCGGGGTTGCCCGAACCGTTCTGTCCGGAAGCTGCGAAGGTCGCGACGGTGAAGGTGAAGCTGCCGATCCTCCCCAACCCGTTGGAAGGCTTCGTGTACGTCGCGGCGCAGAACGCGAACCCGTTCGGGTCGCTGGTGGCGTTGTATATCGTGGCGCGGGACCCGGTGTCGGGAGTGCTGGCGAAGATTCCCGGTGAAGTCGCGTTGAACCCCGATACCGGGCAGATCGTCTCGACGTTCGACAACATCCCGCAGGCCCCCGTGGAAGACCTGGAACTGCATTTCTTCGGTGGTGCGAGGGGTCCCTTAGCGACGCCTGCCAGGTGTGGGACGTATACGACTCAGGCGTCGTTCACGCCGTGGTCGGGCGGCGCTCCTGTGAACACCTCCTCGGCGTTTCAGATCACGTCTGGTCCGAATGGCACGCCGTGTCCTGACACGCTGCCGTTCGCGCCGTCCGTGACAGCGGGCACCGCGAACAACCAGGCGGGTGCGTTCAGCCCATTCACGGTGACGTTCTCCCGCCAGGACCAGGACCAGCAGATCAGCGGGGTCACCGTCACCACCCCACCAGGGTTGCTAGGGCTGCTGAAGACGGTTGAACGGTGCCCCGAACCGCAGGCCAGCCAGGGCACCTGCGGCCCGAACAGTCTGATCGGGCACACCACCGTCGGTGCTGGCGCGGGTGCTGACCCGTTCTATGTGCAAGGCGGCCAGGTGTTCCTCACGGGCCCGTACAAGGGCGCCCCGTTTGGCCTGTCGATCGTCGTCCCGGCGGTCGCGGGCCCGTACAACCTCGGGAACGTTGTGGTGCGTGCGGCGATCCAGGTGGACTCGCACACCGCGCAGGTGACAGTGGTCAGTGATCCGTTGCCGCGGGTGTTGCAGGGTATACCGTTGGATATCCGTGCTGTGAACGTCAGCATCGACCGGCCGGGTTTCATGTTCAACCCAACCAGCTGTGCGCCGCTGGCGGTCACTGGGTCGTTGACGAGTACGCAGGGCGCCTCGGCGAATGTGTCCTCGCGTTTTCAGGCCGCGAACTGCGCGAGCCTGCCGTTCAAACCCACGTTCAAGGTCTCATCGCAGGCGAAGACGAGCAAGAAGAATGGTGCGAGCCTCGATGTGAAGGTCACTTCAAGCGCGGGGCAGGCGAACATCCACAGTGTCGCGGTGAGCCTCCCCAAGCAGCTCCCCTCCAGGCTCACGACGATCCAGCAGGCTTGTCCCGCGGCGACGTTCAACACGAACCCGGCCAGTTGTCCGGCGGGGTCGAACATAGGCGTCGCGAGCGCGACGACACCGATCCTCGCGACATCCGTCACGGGCCCGGCGTATCTCGTCTCGCACGGTGGCGCGGCGTTCCCCGACCTCGTCGTGATCCTGCAGGGCGAAAACGTCACCGTCGATTTGGTGGGGAGCATCGACATCAAACACGGCGTCACCAGTAGCGCATTCGCATCGGTGCCCGATGTCCCGATCTCGGGCTTCGAGCTACGGCTCCCCGAGGGACCCCACTCCGGCCTCGCCGCCGTCCTACCCGCCAAGGCCAAGGGCAGCCTGTGCGGCACGAGCCTCACAATGCCCACCACGCTCACCGGGCAGAACGGCGCCGTCGTCAAACAGACCACGAAGATCACAGTCACAGGGTGCGCGGCCGCGAAAAAGAAGCACAAGGCGAAGGCGCACAAGCGCAAGCCGAGGAAGAGGGGATAGGAGTGGCCGTCCTCATGCCTTCACGCGATGGGAATGCGCCGGGCCGCGCGAAGCGTGTGCGTCCCGGCACGGACGGGCTGCCGCGCGAGCACGTCACCGAGATCCAGCGCGTGCGGATTCTCAGCGCGATGGCAGACGTCGCCGCCGAGCGCGGCGCGGGGCAGGCGTCGGTCGCGCACGTCGTCTCGCGCGCGGGGGTTTCGCGCCGGACGTTCTATGACCTGTTCGAGGATCGCGAGGACTGTTTTCTGGCGACGTTCGACGAGGCATTGGCGCAGGCCGCGGCGACGGTGATCCCGGCGTATGAAGGGCAGTCTCGCCCCCGTCCGGGGACAGGCTGGCGGGAGCGGATCAGGGCCGCGCTGCTCGCACTCCTCGTGTTCTGCGAAGAGCAGCCCGCCCTAGCCAGGTTGTGCGTCGTCGAGGCGCTCGCCGCCGGGCCGCGCGCGCTGGAGCGTCGCACGGAGATCGTGCAGCTCCTCGTAAGAGTGGTCGACGGGGGACGCGCCGAGCGCCCCGCGCGGGTTCCCGAGCCGCCGCCGTTGGCGGCGGAGGGCGTCATCGGCGCTGTGCTGTCGGTCATCCACCAGCGGCTGGTGGCCGACGGCTCCGAGGCGCTCACCCCCCTCGTGGGTGAGCTGATGAGCGCGATCGTGCTGCCCTATCTCGGGGTTTCGGCAGCACAGAAAGAGCTGCACAAACCGGCTCCCTCGATTAAAAAAGAAAGGCCGCCAGTCACGGCGACCCGCTGGAGGGCCTCGACATGCGCATCACGTATCGCACGGTTCGGGCGCTCATCGCGATCGGGTCCATGCCCGGCGCGAGCAATCGTGAGATCGCCACCGCCGCGGGGATCGGCGACCAGGGGCAGGTCTCCAAGCTGCTCGCACGCCTGGAACACCTCGGTCTGGTCCGCAACGAGGGGTCGGGGCACGCCAGGGGAGGCCCCAACGCGTGGGCGCTCACCGACCGCGGCCTCGAGGTTGAGCAGGCGATTCGCGTGCAGAGCGCCTCGCGGCCCGGGGTGGGCGGGGCCGCGGGTCAGTAGGTGACAGACAGCTCCAGCAAGGTCAGACCCTCGCGCCGAGCCGCCTCGGTCAATTGCGTATCGAGCACGATGATCTCGATCGAGGCTGGATCTCCCTCCGAGGCCGCCAGTGCGGCTGCCAGCTGAAGGCAGTCGGCTGCCCGCAGCCGATGCGCGGCAAAGCAGCTTTGCGGCTGTGCTACTCTGCCGCTATGGCTACAGCGCACAAAACACCCCCTGGCGGCGGGACCTTCGTCGGCCTGCAGCGGCGTGGCACGATCGCGATCCCCGCCGACATCCGCAAGCGTCATCACCTCGACGAGCCCGGCGCCCAGGTAGAGCTGGTCGAGCGCGAGGACGGTGTGATCGAGCTGCGCCCGCAGCTCCCGCACCCGGCCGAGCAGCAGTGGTTCTGGACCGAACGCTGGCAGCGCATGGAGCGCGAGGCGGACGCCGACATCGCAGCCGGGCGGGTCACCACGCACGAGTCGGGTGAGGACTTCCTCGCGCACCTCGACGGCCTGGAGTCCGAGAGCTGAGGTTTCAGAGCACCACGGCGTTCGACCGCGACTTCAAGGCTCTCTCGCGGCGGCACAGGGCGAAGTTTCGCGGCAAAGCATTCCCGCTGTTTCACGACTGCGCCGTGCGCGCCGCCGCGGGCGAGGACGATCCGTGGCACCGCTCGCTAAGGGTCAAGCGCGTGGTGGGAGCGCCGGAGGTGTGGGAGATGACCTGGAGCTGGAATAACCCTGACGGGCGCGCCACGTGGGAGTGGGTTGAGATTGGCGGCGAGCGGGGAGTGCGCTGGCGGCGGGTCGGTCCACATGCGATCTTCAAGAACCCATGAGCCAAGAGCCCACGAGCGTCCCCGCCGGCCGCCCCTTCGGCGCCACCTCCGCGCGCGACGCGCTGGATGGGGCGATCACGGCGATCGGGGCCGCGGGCTGTGAGACGCCACGACTGGATGCGGAACTACTGCTCGCGCACGTGCTCGGGGTCACGCGCGAGCGGCTGCTGACCGATCGCGAGCTGGTTGTCGCGGGGCCGGCGATCAGGGCATTTCAGAACGCCGTGCGACGGCGTGCGGTGGAGCGCGAGCCCGTCGCATACATCGTCGGCGTTCGCGGCTTTCGCCACCTGGAGCTCTCCGTCGATCGCCGCGTGCTGGTGCCGCGGCCGGAGACCGAGCTGCTGGTGGAAGTGGGACTCACGCTGCCCCAGGGTGTCAGCGTGCTCGACGTGGGGACGGGGAGCGGGGCCATCGCGCTGGCGCTCGAGCACGAGCGTTCCGACCTGCGCGTGAGCGGGAGTGACATCTCCCCGGGCGCGCTCGAGCTGGCGCGCGACAACGGCGAGCGGTTGGGGTTGGATGTGGCCTGGCTGGCAGCGGACCTGCTCGAAGGCGTGCCCGACGAGTTCGATGCCGTGCTCTCCAACCCTCCCTACGTGGCGGAGCCCGAACGCGCTGCGCTCGCCCCGGAGATCGTGCGCCACGAGCCGCTGGGGGCGCTATTCGCGGGGCCGGACGGGCTGGAGGCGATCAGGCGTCTGGTTGGCCAGCTGCGCGAGCGCCCCCGGGTGCGTATGGCGGCGCTGGAGGTTGGAGCCGGACAGGCTCCGGTCGTCGCAGAGCTGCTTCGCGACGCCGGCTTCGACGCCATGCGCACCGAGCGCGACCTCGCGGGGATCGAGCGTGTAGTCGTGGGAGAGCGAACCTGATGCTCACCCCCGACGATGCGCGCCGCATGGAGGAGTGTCTCGTCGCCGGTGGCGTGGCCGTCTTCCCGGCGGACACCGTCTATGGCCTGGGTTGCGATCCCGAGAACCGCGCGGCGGTCGAGCGCCTGTACGCACTCAAGGGGCGCCCGGCGGCACGCCCGGCGGCGGTGATGTTCTTCGCCCTGGACACAGCCCTGCAGGCGCTGCCCGAGCTGGGCACGCGCGAGCACGCGGCGATGCGCGCGCTGCTGCCCGGGGCGCTCACGCTACTGCTGGGAAACCGCAAGCACCGCTTTCCGCTTGCCTGTGGGCCGGACCCGGACACACTGGGTATCAGAGTGCCACTGCTGGATGGTCGCCTGGCCGCGCTGCGAGCGGTGCGCGCTCCCGTTATGCAGTCGAGCGCCAACATCTCTGGTGAGGCAGACGTGCGGCGACTCGCCGAAGTACCGGCCTCCCTGCGTGAGGGCGCCGACCTGCTGCTCGATGGCGGCCAGCTCCCCGGAACCGCCTCCACGGTGGTCGATCTGCGCGCCTACGAGGACCGCGGCGAGTGGCGCATCGTGCGCGAGGGCCCCGTGACGGTAGAGGAGCTGGAGCGGGCGCTCGGCAGCCCCGATCCCTGCTAGCCTCAAGAGGCCGTCGCGACTGGCGCCTGAGGTGGAATCGACCACCGGGAAGCGATGGCCATTGAAGCGAAAGAGCCGCGCGCCTGGGCATCCATATCGTCGCCTCTGAAGGGAGCGCCAGATGCCCGAGCCGAGCCCCGCCGCAAACACAGCCGAGCTGGATCCCGACTACTTCAACCGCCCTCTGTCCGAGGTCGATCCCGAGGTCGCGGAGGCGGTGCAGGGCGAGCTCGCCCGCCAGCAGGGCACGCTGGAGATGATCGCCTCGGAGAACTTCGTGCCGCGCGCGGTGCTCGAGGCGGTGGGCTCGGTGCTCACCAACAAGTACGCCGAGGGCTACCCCGGCCGGCGCTACTACGGCGGCTGCGAGGAGGTGGACATCACCGAGCAGCTCGCGATCGACCGCGCCAAGGCGCTGTTCGGCGCAGAGCACGCCAATGTGCAGCCACATTCAGGTGCTCAGGCAAACACCGCTGTCTACCACGCGTTGCTCAAGCCGGGGGAGAAGATCATGGGCCTCTCCCTGGCCCACGGCGGCCACCTGACACACGGGATGAAGATCAACGTGTCGGGGAAACTGTATGAGGTCGTGCCTTACGAGACGGACCCCGACACGGGTCTGATCGACATGGACGAGGTGGCGCGCCTGGCGCGCGAGCATCGACCCCGGCTGCTGCTGGCCGGCTGGTCGGCGTATCCGCGTCAGCTGGACTTCGCGCGCTTCCGCGAGATCGCGGATGAGATCGAAGCGCCGCTGATGGTGGACATGGCCCACTTCGCGGGCCTCGTCGCTGCCGGCCTTCACCCCAACCCTGTGGAGTGGGCCGACGTGGTCACCACCACCACCCACAAGACCCTGGGCGGGCCTCGCGCGGGCTTGATCCTGTGCAGGCAGGAGCTTCAGAAGAAGATCGACTCCGCCGTCTTCCCGGGCCAGCAGGGAGGCCCCTTACAGCACGTGATCGCCGCTAAGGCGGTGGCCCTGAGGATCGCCGCCTCCGAGCTGTTCCGCGAGTGTCAAGCGCGTACGCTCGAGGGCGCCAGGGTCGTGGCCGAGCAGCTCCTCACCCCCGAGTCCCAGGCGCACGGCATTCGTGTGCTCACCGGGGGCACCGATGTGCACCTGCTGCTGCTCGACCTGCGCCTGCTGACTCCCGAGCTGAGCGGCCGCCAGGCCGAGGATCGCCTGCACGAGATCGGCATCACCGTCAACCGCAACGCGATTCCCTTCGACCCGCGTCCCCCCATGGAGGCCTCGGGCGTGCGCATCGGCACACCCGCGCTCGCCACACGCGGGCTCCAGCGCGAGGACTTCTCAGAGGTGGGCGCCGTGATCGCCACCGCCCTCACCGGCGAATATGAGACTCGTCGCGAGGAGCTCGCCGAGCGCGTGCAGGCGATCGTGGAGCGCTACCCGTTGTATGAGTACCTTCGCGCCGGCGCGCCCGCGTAGCCTCGCGGCTAGCCGAACCAGCGCACGCGGCGGCTCGATCCGAAGTGCTCCTTCTCGCCGGCAAGGGCGAGCGAGGGCTCCTGGTAGATGCCGGTGGGCTTGGGTCCCGAGAGGAAGTCAACGTCCACGCGCCCTACGCGCCCGCCGCCGAACTCGATGTAGCAGGAGCCCCGCCCGTCGTAGGGCTCGGGCTGTGTGCCATCTCGCACGGCGGCGAGGATCGAGGCGGCGGCTACGCGCGCGGCTCCCTCGGAGAACACGCCCGCCTTCGGCACGCCCACGGTCGCGACATCTCCCACGGCATAAACGCCCGGATACGCCGTATGGAGCGTCCTCGAATCCACCGGCACGTAGCCATCCTCGGTCATCCCGCTCGCGATCACCACGTCGGGTGCACGGTGCTTGGGCACGCCAAGGAAGAGGTCGTAGGCCAGCTCGCTGCCATCGTCGAGCACCGCCACCGAGCGTGCGGGATCGAGCGAACTCACGCGACGTTCGGGCACGAAAGCGATGTCGCGCTCGGCGAACGCCTCCATCAGCGCACGGGAGGTGTCGGGCGAGGGGGGAACCGGGGTCCCAAAAGGGATCACGAACGAGATCCGGCACTGCTCGCGAATACCTCGCGCCAACAGGTGGTCGTGCAGCAGCAGCGCTGCCTCGCTTGGCGCGGGCGGACACTTGAATGGCGCTCCGCACACGCCGATTACCGCATGGCCGCGCGTGAACGAGGGGAGCAGTTCGCCCAGACGCTGCGCCCCCGCCACGGAGTAGAACTCGTTGCCGCCCTCCGCGAGCCCCGGCGTGGCGTCGAAGTCGTAGTCGGCGCCGAGCGCCACCACCAGGAAGTCGGCCTCGTGCTCGCCCGCGTCGGTGCTCACGCGCCGCGCCGCGGGATCGATCGCGAGGATCGTCTCCTGCGCGAAGCGCACACCGGGCTTGGCGAGCTCGCGGTAGGGCAGCTTCACCGCATCGAGCGTCGTGCGCCCGAACATCACATCGAGCTTTGAGTAGCCGAAAACGAACGAGTCGCTCTTGTCGATCAGCGTCACCTCGACGTCCTCGCCAAGCGACTGCGACAGGATCGTCGTCAGCTCAAGCCCTCCGAACCCTGCTCCGAGCACCACGACGCGGGTCTTCATCGGTGAAGCGTATCCGGATCGGCCTGACGCGGCGGGAAGGTAGACGGCGTTTTGGCGTCTTCTTGAGCGAGGCCGTCACACTCTCTGCATGGCCGTCCCCGCAGACCAAAGGAGATCCCCGTGAAGCGAACCTGCACAGTCCTGTTCGGCGTACTGCTCGGCCTGGCATGCGTCGTGGGCGCCGCCGGCGCTCAGGGCAGCTCGGGCGTCCCAAGCCGCGCTCCCGCCGCCCATGCGAGCCGTGTGGCCAAGGTGGGGTTGCGCCACACGAGCATCGGCACGATCCTGGTGAGCACCTCGGGCCACACGCTGTATGAGTTCACAAAGGACCACCCGAAGAGCGACAGCTGCGTAAAGATCAGCGGGTGCTCCGAAATCTGGCCCGCCCTCACCACCAGCGCCAAGCCCAGCGCGGGGCCGGGCGTGAAGTCCTCGCTGCTCTCGACGATCACGCTGCGCGGGGGCGCCAAGCAGGTGACCTACGCCGGGCACGCGCTCTATCTCTATAGCGCCGACAGCGGACCGGGCGAAACCTCATACGTGGGCGAAATGCAGTTCGGCGGCACGTGGTACGCGATCAACTCCGCGGGACACACCGTCAAGTAGGAGGGATCGCTCCCGCAACACCCGACCCCGGCGCCTGCGATGCTTTAGCGCGGTTTCAATGGCGCATCTGACCGAGCTCGACGTGCTCTACGCGTTCCTGGTGGCTGCTGCCGTCACCGCTGCGCTGACCCCGTTCACGATGCGCCTGGCACGGGCGGTGGGGGCGATCGACCGCCCGCGCGAGCGGGGGCTCTCCGATCGCCCGATACCGCTGCTCGGGGGCCTCGCGATCTTCGGGGGGGCGCTCGTGGCAGGGCTCGTCTGGCTGCCCATGAGCGGCCCCGAAGGCCGCCAGTGGCACGGGATCCTGGTTGCCGCGACGCTGATCACCGCGGTGGGCGCGCTCGACGACCGCTTCGAACTGCCGGTGGTGGTGAAGCTGGCGGGGCAGGTGGGCGCGGCGCTGATCGCGGTGAACGCGGGCGTGGTGGTGCACCTCATCACGCTGCCCTTCGTGGGCGAGCTGCACTTCCCCAACGCGGGCGCCGCGATCACGACGGTGGGGCTCGTGGCGCTGATGAACGTCGTGAACTTCTCCGATGGCGTCGATGGGCTCGCGGCGGGGGTGTGCGCGATCATCGCGCTCGCGCTCGCGGTGATCGCGATTGACCTCTATCACCAGGGCCACCTGCACAGCGCCGCGCCGGCGGTCTTCGCGGGGCTCACCGCGGGCGCGGCGGTGGGCTTTTTGGTGCACAACTTCCCGCCTGCCTCGAGCTTCATGGGCGATTGCGGCTCGAACCTGCTGGGGCTCTTGATGGGGTGCCTCACGGTGCAGGCCGCCGTGAAGACGCAGGTGGTGATCAGCTTCGTGCTGCCCCTGATCCTGCTCACGGTGCCCTTCCTGGATACGACCTTCGTGGTGCTCAAGCGCCTGAAGTACCGCCGCCCGATCTACGAATCCGACAGCGAGCACTTCCACCACCGCATGGCACGCATCGGCTTCAGCCCACGGCGCACGATCGCCTATCTGTATGCGTGGACGCTGATGCTGGCCGGGCTGGCTCTGGCGCTCAGATTCGTCCCCTACAGCGACCACCACGGCCACCTGCACGCCGGCTGGGCGGCGGTGATGGGTCTCCTCGGCCTACTTGTGATTGCGGCGAGCGTGTATCTGGTGTACGTGCTTGAGATCCTCAAGTTTCGCCGCCTGGACACGTTTGGGCGCGTGGTGGCGCGGCGGGGAGAGCAGCGGCTTGGCGAGCGGGAGGTGGATCAGGAGGGCGTAGGCGCAGAAGAGGAGCGTGGCCGCGCGCAGGCGGCGGCTGGTGCTGAGGGCGGCCAGCGGTAGGGCCCAGATCGCATACCACGGCAACAGCCACGCGGTGGAGAGGAGCAGCGCGAGCGTCGCCCAGCCGGCCTGCGTGCGCCAATCGGCGCCGCGCGCGGTGAGCCACAGCGTGAGTGCGAGCACCGCGGCGAAGAGGCCCACGAATACGTTGCGCCACCATCCCGGCAGCCCCGTCAGGCCGAACAGGCGCGCGGTCTCGTCCGGGATCGAGTGCACCGCGATCAGCTGCTGCTGTCCGCGCAACGCGCTCACGAAGCCAAACGCGTGCGAGCCGAACCCGAGCACCGCGACGATGGCAAGCGCGGCGAGACACACCAGCACGCTCGCGAGCAGACCCAGGCGCTCGCGTGCACGCCCAGGCGCCAGCACGAGAAAGGGAAGCACGAGCCCAGCCGAGGCCTTGATCCCGACAGCCGCGACGAGCGCGGCGCCCGCGGACTTGTAGTGAGGAGGGGGAGGGGCCGCGTGGCGTGATCCCCCTGTGCCCGCCGCCCCCGGCGCGCTTGACGCGCGGCGGGCACGAGCCGCGCGCGAGGATTTGCCGCCTGCGGGTGAAACCGTCGCCGTCAGGGCCAGCGCAAGCGCCAGCAAGAGCATCGTCAACGTGTCGTTGTGATCGCCACCCACCGCCAGCTCCAGCAGCACCGGGTTGAGGCCCACGAACGCTACGGCCGCGCGCCGCGAACGACCCATGCGCCCCGCGGCAAGGCCCACCAGCGCGATCGCGCCGAGGCTGCAGAGCATCGCGAGCCCCTTCAATGCCCACAGCTCGCCGGCCAGGCCGAGGGGCGTGAAGGCGTAGGTGAGCAGCGTGAACAGCGGCCCATAGGGCGAGTGCTGGTAGGGCCAGCCGAGGAACAGATACACCGGATCGGTGGGGGCCTGCGCGGGGAACCGGGTGTAGGGGTCCAGGCCGTGCAAGGCTCCCAGGTGCGCGAAGCCGATATAGCCGAAGACATCCTGGGAGATCAGCGGCGGACCGAGCAGGAGGATCAGATGCGCCGCGAGGATCGTGAGCGCGAGTGTCCAGAGCGGCAGCGCGCGGGTGCACAGCAGCACCACCACATAGCCTCCCGCCATCACCAGCGTGAGCGTCTGGAAGCTGCTCGAACCGATGCTCAGGCCGAGGCCCTGCAAGGGTCCGGCCAACCAGCCCGGCCAGCCGCCGCTGCGGGCAGGGACGTACGTCGAGGGTACGTGCGCCGCGCCCGCCGCCACGCCGAACACGCCCACGAGCACCGCGAGCAGGCCGAGCGCGCCCAGGATACGAAGGAGAGTCGGCGAAGAGTTGTCTGTGACCCTCTGCCCCTCCGCGCCGTCGCGGCCGTCAGGTTTCAGCGAGGCGGCTTGCCCCGCAGCCCCCGGTGTCTTGGTGGTGGCGGTAATATGTTCATTGTTGCGAGCCGGCGGGCGGGACGGTGATACGTCCGTCTGACGTGCAAAGGTCTCTCGCGACCGTTAACCTGTGCGCGCCGTCATGGGCTGTTGTAGGTAGCTAGGGCCCAACAACCGCATATATGCGACGCCGACACCGCAAGACAACCTCCTCCAGAGACGCAGAGGGCGAAACCTCGCCGAGGCTGCGGCGCATACTGGTGCTCTCCGCCGACGTGGGCGAGGGGCACGCCGCCGCCGCGCGCGCCCTCGCCGAGCAGCTGGAGGCCTCCCCGGAGGAGGTCGAGGTGACGGTGATCGATGGGCTCGCCGCGATGGGACGCCTGCTGCGCCCGGTGGTGCAGGACGGCTACCGCGTGCAACTGCGCTTCCTGCCGTGGACCTACTCGATCGTCTATGGCACGCTCGAGCGCGTCGCTCCGATCCGCTGGCTGGCGCGCAAGCTGCTCTGCCGCCTCGGCTCGCGTCCGCTGGCGCGCACGATCGCCGAATACGACCCCGACACGATCGTCTCCACCTACCCTGCGGTGACGGTGGTGCTGGCGCACCTGCGCCGCACGCATGTCGTGGACTGCCCCACAGTGGCCACCATCACCGACCTCACCGGGCTGTTCTTCTGGGCGCAGCCGGGTATCGACATGCACCTGGTGATGTACGGCGAGTCGATGCCCGCCGTGGAGCGCATCGCGGGCGAGGGCAGCGTGCACCTCGTGCGTCCGCTGATCTCCGCGGAGTTCCTGGAGCCGCGCTGCCCGATGCAGACGCGCGAAGACCTCGGATTGCCCGCCGAGGGCCGCATGGTGGTCGTCTCCGGCGGCGGTTGGGGCGTGGGCGACGTTGCGGGCGCGGTGCGCGAGCTGTGCCGCGTACCCGACATCTCCAGCATCGTGTGCCTGGCCGGGCGCAACGAGCTGCTTGGGGAACGACTGAACCACGCCTTCGCCTCCGAGCCCCGCGTGCACGTCTACGGCTTCACCAACAAGATGCCCCAGCTGCTGGCGGCGGCCGACGCGCTCGTGCACTCCACCGGCGGGGTCACCTGCCTGGAGGCAAAGGCCGCGGGCACGCCGGTGGTCTCCTACGGGCTGCCCGTGGGGCACGCGCGCCTGAACACGCGCGCGATGGCCGACCTCGATCTGCTGCGCCTCGCCAATGACACGCGCGAGCTGCGCGAGCACGTGCAGGCCTCGATGCTCGAGCCCGCCTCACAGCGGGCCGCCGGCGAGGGCCCCGAGCCGACCGCCGTCGATCTCGTGCTGAAGGCGCCCCGCCGGGTGCGTCCGATTCCCATGTGGCGCCTGCGCGTGGCCGCGCTCGTGACGCCGCTCGTGCTGCTGCTGGGAGCGGGCATGTGGACGATGTCCACCGATGAGGTCACCGCGCTGGCGGGCGTGTTCCTGCGCGTGCCGGTGCTCAAGCACGTGAAGACCGACAAGCCCGAGGTGGGAGTGATCGTGCGCGCGCCCGCGAACGAGCTCACGCTGGTGGCGGGCGAGCTGGCAGCCAAGGGCATCCACGTCTCCTTCGCCGACGACTCTGGTGTGCCAATCCACGCGACGGTCCTCAGGATGCACGCGCTGGGCGACGAGCTGATGCCCGAAGTCCCCGGCTCGAACCTGCTGCACTTCCTGCACTGGGTGCGCACCCGCGGTGCGCTCGACTCACAGGCGCGCGCGCTGGGGCTGCACCACCACTTCTACTTCCTGCAGCCCGCGGGTGGCCTGAGCGTCGGTCAGCTGGTGCTCGCGCGCACCGCCGGCGCGACCCCCGTGGCTGGAGACCATCAGCTCAGCGCGACCGGCCCACTGCCTCAGCGCCCCGCGCGCGCGGGGGATGTCTTGGTCGTGAGGCTCGACGGCTCGCCCGCCTCGGTGGCGGGGCTCGAGCGGCTGGTCTGGCTGCTGCGCGCGGAGGGGCTGAGCGCCGAGTCGCTGGCTTCGCTCACGGGCGCCTGGCCGCTGCCCCCGGGCATCAGGGCGAGCAAGAGCGGCGAGCGCGCGAGCACGACCGCGCCGGCGACCACCAGGGCAAGGGCTGCCACCAAAGGGATCCCCCCGAGCGGAGTGGTGCTGAAGCGCTCGTGAAACAGCAGCGGCGCCAGCAGCACCGGCACCACCGTCTGGGTCACGAACACAACAGGGGCGACCTGAATCGCCGGGCGCGACTGCAGGGCACTCATCTCGCTGAGCGAGGCGACCGCCGATGCGCCTGCGGTGGAGAGCCCCCACGCGAGCGCCACCAGGAGATAGCCGTGGGAGAGATCGTCGGAGGCGAGCTTCGTGGCGACGCCGCTCCAGGCGAAGGCGAACCCCGCGCCGAGCATCGTCACCGAAGCCGGCGGGCGCGCCACGCGCAGCAGCACATAGGGCAGCAGGCTCGCGAGCGCCAGCAGCACGAGCACCAGCGCGAGCGTCGCCCAGCCCGCATGCGAGTCGCTGCGCGCCGGCGCGCACAGTCCCGCGCCGATCACGCCCAGCACGATCGCGCCGACGGCGAGGTGCTCGCGCAGCCCCGCGCGCTCGCCGAGCATCCGCTCGCCCGCCACCATCAGCACCGGCAGGCCCAGCGCGAGCGCGGGCTGCACCACCACGAGCGGGGCGAGTCCCAGCGCGAGCACCTGCAGCGGCCAGCCCAGCACCGAGAGCGCGGTGCCGCTCAGCCAGCGCACGCGCCTGATCAACCCGAGCGCGAGCGCCAGGCGCAGGTGCTCCTCCTCGGGCGCCTCGCGCGCGTCCATTGCCTGCAGCGCGAAGCCGAGGCTGAAGAGGGTCGCGGCGAACACCGCCGCCAGCATCCCGAGAGCGAGTTCCATGAGTGACGATGATCGCAGCCCGCGCACGCGTGAGAAGGACGCCCCGCTTCAGGCGAGGGGTTCTGGTGGTGGGGCACGGGTGGCGGGCGCGCTTGCGGGGGCGCTTGCCGCAAGCTACGCGCTTCCGGCCCTTGCGGCGCACCTGCCCCTTCTATGCGCCCCCCTGGGGATCGAGAATCGCACCGCGAGCGGGGAGGGGTACGCGCTCACCTTCGACGACGGCCCTCACCACGAGGGGACCCCGGCGGTGCTCGACATCCTCGCCGCCGCGGGAGTGAGCGCGACGTTCTTCCTCGTGGGCGAGCAGGTGCGCCGCAACCCCGCGCTGCCACGCGAGATCGTCGCGGCGGGGCACGGAATTGGCCTGCACTGTGAGCGCCACCGCAACCTCCTGCGCCTCTCCCCGCGCCAGACGCGGGCGGACATCGACCGCGCGCAGGCGCGCATCGAGGATGCCACCGGTGTCGCCATCGGTCTCTACCGCCCTCCGTACGGTGTGCTCAACCCCACCGCACTGCGCCTCGCGCGCCGTCGCGGCTGGCGCACATTGCTGTGGAGCGATTGGGGACGCGACTGGGAGAAGCGCGCCACGCCGGAGTCGATCGCCCGGCGCGTGAGCGAGAACGCGGCGCCGGGGGCGCTGCTCTTGCTGCACGACGCCGACGACTACAGCGCCCCGGACTCCTGGCGGCGCACCGCGGCGGCGCTGCCGCGGGTGCTCGAGCGGATGTCGATGCACGGTCTGCGCCCGGTGGCTCCCTAGAATCCCCGGATGGCCTCTCCAGGCTCCACCGATACGGGCGGCGAATGGGCGATCGCGTTGCCCGAGCCGCTGGTCGCACCCGCGCAGGCCAAGAGCCGTGCGCTGGCGGCTGTGCGTGCGCGCCCGCGCTGGTGGGTGGAGCTGCTGATCGTCGGCTGGCTGCTGTGGGTCTACGACATGATCAACAACCTCGCGCACCTGCGCTACAGCCTCGCGATCGCGCACGCCACAGACGTGCTGCGCCTGGAGCAGACGCTGGGCATCGATCCGGAGCGCACGCTCAACCGCTGGATGGCCCACCACCACACGTTGGGGGTGGTGTCCTCCTACTACTACGACAACGCCCACTTCATCGTCACCCTGGGGCTGCTGGGGTGGCTGTGGTGGCGGCGCGCGGACATCTACCGGCCGATGCGCTCGGCGCTCGTGCTCATGAACGTGATCGGGCTGGCCGTCTTCTGGCTGTATCCCGTGGCTCCGCCGCGGATGCTGGTGGGTTTCAGCGATGTCGTCGCCAACACCGGCGCCGTGGGCTCCTGGCACACCGGAGCGCTGGCCAGCGACGCCAACCAGCTCGCAGCGATGCCCTCGCTGCACATGGCCTGGGCGGCGTGGTGCGCGCTGGTCATCTGGCAATTATCCGAGCGGCTGTGGGTGCGGGCGCTGGCGGTGCTCTACCCATGCCTCACCTGCCTGGCGGTGCTTGGCACCGGGAACCACTTCGTGCTCGACATCCTCGCTGGGCTGGCCACCGCTGCGCTGGCGGTGGTGCTCGCTAAAGGGCTTGCCCGAGCCCTTCCGGCCGCAGGTAGCGCATGTCACAAACTTGTTACGAAGTCTCAGATCGAGTAGACTGCGCGCGGCTGCCGATTCGTCCGTCGGCGGCCCCTGGAGGGAGTCCGCCGTGAGAGCGCGCGGGCTTTTGCGTCTGTAGGGTCTCACACGACTATGACCACCACACTCACGCGTTATCTAGACGTGTTCCTAGTGCTCGCCACGGCTCCGGTCGTGATCGCGGCGGGGTTGCCCCTGGCCGGATATCTGATCGCCGCGCTGGCCTGGCTGCTCACGCGGATTGGCGCTGCTGCGGCGTACACGCATGCGCTGCGCTCGAACGATCCCCGCGTGAGGGCGGGTCTGCAGGTGGGCACGATGATGGCGCGCGTGTGGGTCGTCGCGCTTGCGGTGATCGTGGCCCGCTACGCCGCCGGCAAGGACGATGGGGTGATGGCGGCCGTGGTGATGCTCTGCGCGTTCACGGTGTACTTCGTGATGACGCTGGCCACGCGCGGCGAGACGCTGCAGCCGGGGACGCCCCGCCCCCCGCAGGGGAGGGCAGGATTGTCATGAGTGCACACGCGGCAAGCGCTCCCGCCGGCGTCGATGCTCCAACCGGGGCAGACTCCGGGCAGGGTCGCAAAGGCATGAGCACCAAGCGCAAGCTGCTGATAATCGGCGGCATCTACGTCGCCGGGCTGATCGCGCTGCTCGTGATCTACGGCGCGAGCGGCACGCGCAACACCGCCTTCGAACCGCAGAACGAGTTCAAGCTCGACACGTGGGTGAATCTCGGCGTGTTCTCGATCAACAAGGCCGTGCTGTATCTCGTGCTCGCGGCCTCGCTCACGTCGATCTCGATGATCTACATCGCGCGGCGTATGCAGGCGCGCCCCAACAAGGTGCAGGCGGCGGTGGAGATGATCTACACGCTGATGCACGAGAACATCACAGGCAGCTCGATGGACGAGAAGATGGCCGCGAAGTGGTTTCCCTTCATCGGCGCGCTGTTCCTCTTCATCCTCTTCTCCAACCTGATCGGCTACATCCCGCTGCCCACCAACACCGAGCACGAGATCGCGGTGTTCGGCGTACACATCCCCTCGTTCTCGCTGTACGCGGCCACCGCCAACCTCTCGATCCCGCTGGTGCTGGCGCTGGTCGTGTTCATCTCCTACACCTATGAAGGCGTGCGCGCCAAGGGCCCGATCGGCTACCTCAAGGGGCTCGTTCCCGGGGGCGTCACCGGCGGGATGGCCGTCGCGCTGTTCTTCATCGAGGTGCTCTCGAACCTGATGCGCCTGCTCTCACTCTCGATCCGGCTGTTCGCCAACATCCTCGCTGGACACATGATCATCCTGTTCATGGGGGGTGCGCTGGCAGTGCTGTTGGGCATTGCCGCGCTGGGTTGGCTGACGATCCCGTTCGCGGTTGCGCTGTTCGCGTTCGAGGTCGCCCTGGTGGCCGCCCTGCAGGCGTTCATCTTCGCCACTCTTACCGCTATCTACCTCGGCGGCGCCGTCGCCGAACACCACTAGACCCTAAGGAGTCAATCGCTGTGCACATAGCTCTTTTCACCGTCTTTGCGGTGACCGAAGAAATCGCGAAGGCCGGCAAGTCGATCGGCCTCGGCGTGGGCGGCGGTCTCGGCGCCGTGGGCGCCGGCGTCGGTATCGGTCTGATCTTCGGCAAGGTGATCGAAGGGGTCACCCGCCAGCCGGAGATGCGCGATGAGATCACCCAGATTCAGTGGCTCGGCTTCGCGCTTACGGAGGCGTGCTTCTTCTACGGACTCGTGGCTGGACTGCTGGCCGCGTTCATCGTCTAGGTACACGCTGTGGTTCTCGCATCGAATCTCGCAGATCACGCCGCGGCTCTCCCCGGCGCGCTCGCCGGCGTCGTGGCGCCGATTGCCTCCAACGGCAGCTTTCTAATCAAGCCCGGTGTGGGCCTGATGGTGTGGACGCTGCTCGTCTTCGGCCTCACGATGCTGCTGCTCGCGAGGCTGGCGTTCCCGCGTATCAGCGAGGCGCTGGAGCGGCGCAAGCTGGCAATCGAAGAGTCGATCGACTCGGCCGAGCGCACGCGCACCGAGGCCGAGCGCTGCTTGCCGAATACCGCGAGCGCCTGCACGAGGCGCGCGCGCAGTCCGATGAGATCGTGCAGCGCGCACGCGCGAGCGCGGAGACGCACGAGCGGGAGTCCAAGGAGCACGCACGTGAGCTCGCCGCCGAGGCCGCGCAGCGCGCGCAGCGCGACATCGAGGCGGCCACCCAGCGTGCGCTGCAGGAGCTGCGCCGCGAGGTCGCCGATCTGACGATCATGGCCACCGAGAAGGTCACGCGCAAGACGCTCGATGGAGCCGATCAGAAGCGCCTCGTGGAGGAGGCTCTGGGCGAGCTCGACTTCTCCAGCCTGGGGAGCCAGAATTAGATGGAGGAGCTGGCACAGGTATACGCGCGCTCCCTCTTCGAGGTCGCCCGCGAGCAGGGCAAGCTGGAGGAGCTGCGCGAGCAGCTCGCGCAGTTCGCCGATGCGCTGCAGGGCAATCGCGAGCTGCAGGTGTTCTTCTTCTCGCCCTACTTCTCCACCCAGGAGAAGCAGGAGGCGCTGGGGCGAATGCTCGTGGATGCCGATCCGCAGTTCGTGAACTTCCTGGAGCTGCTCATCGAAAACCACCGCATGCCGGTGATCTTCCGCGCGCGCCGCGCCTTCGAGGGGCTGTGGGAGCAGGAGAACCGTCTCTTGCCCGTGGAGATCACGAGCGCGATCGAGCTCGACGATGGCACCACGGGCAGCGTCGCGCAGCGCATCGGCGAGAGCACGGGGCGGCGCGTGACGCTCACCACACGCGTGGATCCCGCGATCATCGGTGGCATCGTCGTGCGCGTGGGCAACTCGATCCTCGACGCATCCATCCGTAACCGACTGGAGCAGCTGCGCAGACAGGTTGCCCAAGGAGCTTTCTAAATGCAGATCAATCCCGACGAGATAACCAACATCCTCAAGAGCCGCATCGAGGGGCTCGGCGCCGGCGAGGCCGAGCTCACCGAGGTGGGCACGGTGCTCTCGGTGGCCGATGGCATCGCGCGCCTGCACGGCCTGGAGAGCTGCATGTCCTTCGAGATGCTCGAGCTGCCCCACGGCGTCACCGGTCTGGCGCTGAACCTCGAGTCCGACAACGTGGGCGCGGTGCTGTTCGGCGAGTGGGAGCACATCTCCGAGGGCGACACCGTCAAGCGCACAGGGCGTCTGCTGGAGATTCCCGTGGGCGAGGCGCTGCTCGGGCGGATCGTCGATCCGCTTGGGCGCCCTCTCGATGGCAAGGGCGACATCAACACAACCGAGACCCGCCCCGCGGAGTTCAAGGCTCCCGGCGTGGTGCAGCGCCAGCCGGTCACCGAACCGATGCAGATCGGGCTGAAGGCGATCGACGCGATGATCCCGATCGGGCGCGGCCAGCGAGAGCTGATCATCGGCGACCGCCAGACGGGCAAGACGGCGATCGCGATCGACGCCATCATCAATAACCGCGACACGGGCGTCGTCTCGATCTACGTGGCGATCGGCCAGCGCATGTCCACGGTGGTGGCGCTCGCGCAGACGCTCGACGAACACAACGCGCTGGAGAACACGATCATCGTCGCCGCGCCCGCCGACGAGGCGGCGCCGATCAAGTTCATGGCGCCCTACGCGGGCTGCGCGATGGGCGAGCACTTCCTCTACAACGGCAAGGCTGCGCTGTGCGTGTATGACGATTTGACCAAGCACGCCTATGCCTACCGCCAGATGTCGCTGCTGCTGCGCCGCCCGCCCGGCCGCGAGGCCTATCCGGGCGACGTCTTCTACCTGCACTCGCGCCTGTTGGAGCGCGCGGTGAAGCTCAACGACGACCTCGGTGGCGGCTCGCTGACGGCGCTGCCGGTGATCGAGACGCAGGCGGGGGACGTCTCGGCGTACATCCCCACCAACGTCATCTCGATCACCGATGGGCAGATCTTCCTCGAGCCCAAGCTCTTCAACAGCGGCGTGCGGCCGGCGATCAACGTCGGCATCTCCGTCTCCCGCGTGGGCGGCAACGCGCAGATCGGCCCGATGAAGAAGGTCGCGGGGCGCATCAAGCTCGAGCTCTCGCAGTTCCGCGACCTCGAGGCCTTTTCGCAGTTCGGCTCGGACCTCGACGCCGACACCCAGCGCACGCTCGCGCGCGGCGAGCGCCTCGTGAAGACGCTCAACCAGCACGAGCGCGCGCCGCTGGCGGTGGAGGATCAGGTGCTGCAGATCTACGCCGCCACCAACGGCTTCCTCGATCGCCTCAACGTCGATCGCGTGAGCGAGTTCCTGCAGAGCCTCGTGGAACGCGCGCACGCCCAGCACGCCGAGCTGCGCGCGAAGATCGCGGGCGGGGACTGGTCGAAGGAGACCCAGCAGGAGGTGCACGACGCGGTGGACTCCTTCGCGAACGACTTCGGCTACGACCTCGACGAGGAGGGCCTGCCGCTGGATGACGCCGCGCCGCTGCCCGCCGCGCAGGGTGACTCCACGGCGCCGTCGAGGGCGAGCGCAGCGAAGAGCCCGTCGAGGTCCCCGCCTAGCCGCCCCCGGCAAAGGACTCTGCCATGGCAAGCCAGCGCGACGTCAAGAACCGGATCTCCTCGGTGAAGAACATCCAGAAGATCACCCGTGCGATGGAGATGGTCGCCGCGGCGCGCCTGCGCCGCGCGGAGCAGCGGATCGCCGCGCTGCGCCCCTACGCGAAGGCGATCCGGCGCATGACCCACCAGGCCGCGGAGGCCGCGGGCGCCGAGGCCTCCTCGTTTCCGCTGCTCGCCGAGCATGAGCAGGAGCGCAACGTGGGCCTCTTGCTCGTCACCGGCGATCGCGGCCTCGCGGGGGCCTTCAACTCGCAGATCATCCGCGCGGGGGTGCGCGCGGGGACCGAGCTCGTCGATGAGGGTAAGAGCCCCGTGTGGTACGCCACGGGACGGCGCGGGGTCTCCTCGCTCACCTTCCGCGGACGCGATCTGAGCGGCAGCTACTCCGGCTTCACCGATCGTCCCGCCTACGCCGATGCGCGCGCGATCGGCAAGGATCTGATCGAGGCCTACGTGGAGGGGCGCTTGGATCGCGTAGACGTCCTCTACAACGCCTACGTCTCGCCGCTCACGCAGACGGTTACGCGCGAGACGCTGCTGCCGCTCGCGCAGGCCGTGCTCAGCCCTGAGGAGGGCGAAGACGACGACGAGCGCCCCAGCGGTCCGCGCGCGCTGGTGGAGTACGAGCCCGACCCCAAGGATCTGCTCGAGCGCCTCGTGCCCGACTACGTGGAGATCTCGATCTACCGCGCACTGATCGAGTCCGCCGCGGGCTTCTTCGGCGCGCAGATGACCGCGATGCGCAGCGCCTCGGATAATGCGGGGGAGATCATCACGGACTTGACGCTGCAGATGAACCGCGCGCGCCAGGCCGAGATCACTCAGGAGATCATGGAGGTTGTTGCGGGCGCGGAGGGTCTGAGCTGATGCGCCGTGTGATGACACTCGCCAGTCGGTCCACGGGCGCGCTGTGCGGAGAACTGCGAACGCCCATAGCGGAGCCCCCCTGTGGGGCGGAGCTCTTAAAGTCTTAACGCGATAGGAGAATCGAGAACAGATGACACCAACCACCGCAACCCAGCCCAAGGGCTCCTCCGAGGGCGATACCACGCGCAACGTGGGGCGCATCGAGGAGATTCAGGGCGTCGTGATCGAGGCCGTCTTCCCCGAGAAGCTCCCCGAGATCAACCACGCGATCACGATCGATCGCGGAGAGAGCGTGTTGGTGTGCGAGGTGCAGCAGCACCTCGGCGACGATCGCGTGCGCGCGGTGGCGATGGACACGACCGATGGGCTTGCGCGTGGAGTGGAGGTGCTCGACACCGGCGGCCCCATCACGGTGCCCGTGGGGGAGGTGACGCTGGGGCGCATCTTCAACCTGCTCGGCGAGCCGATCGACCTCGGCGAGGAGCTGCCCAAGGACACCCCGCGCCGCGGCATCCATCAGGAGGCCCCGCGTGCGGAGAACCTCACGCCGACGACCGAGATGTTCGAGACGGGCATCAAGGTCATCGACCTGCTCGCCCCCTACGCGAAGGGCGGCAAGACCGGGCTGTTCGGCGGCGCGGGCGTGGGCAAGACGGTGCTCATCCAGGAGCTCATCCACAACCTCGCCAAGGAGCACGGCGGGCTCTCGGCCTTCTGCGGCGTGGGCGAGCGCTCGCGCGAGGGCAACGACCTGTGGCTGGAGATGAAGGAGTCGGGCGTGCTGGAGAAGACGATGCTCGTCTTCGGGCAGATGAACGAGCCGCCCGGCGCGCGCATGCGCGTGGCGCTGAGCGGGCTCACGATGGCGGAGTACTTCCGCGATCAGGGCCAGGATGTGCTGCTGTTCATCGACAACATCTTCCGCTTCGTGCAGGCCGGCTCCGAGGTCTCGGCGCTGCTCGGGCGGATGCCCTCCCAGGTTGGCTACCAGCCCACGCTGGAGACCGAGATGGGGCAGCTGCAGGAGCGCATCACCTCCACGCGCACCGGCTCGGTTACATCGGTGCAGGCGATCTACGTGCCCGCGGACGACCTCACGGACCCCGCGCCGGCGTCGGTGTTCGCGCATCTCAACGCCACCACCGTGCTCTCGCGGGCGATCAGCGAGAAGGGCATCTACCCCGCGGTGGATCCGCTGGATTCGACCTCCACGATCCTCAAGGCCGACGTGCTCGGCGACGACCACTTCCGTGTCGCCAACCGCGTGAAGGAGATCCTCCAGCGCTACAAGGAGCTGCAGGACATCATCGCGATCCTCGGCATCGACGAGCTCTCCGACGAGGACAAGGTGACGGTGCAGCGCGCGCGCAAGGTCGAGCGCTTCCTCTCACAGCCCTTCTTCGTGGCCGAACAGTTCACCGGCACCCCCGGCGCCTACGTGCCGATCGCCGAGACGATCCGCGGCTTCGAAGAGATCATCGAGGGCAAGCACGACGAGGTCCCCGAGCGCGCGTTCTTCCTCAAGGGCACGATCGAGCAGGTGCTGGAGGATGCAAATGATTGAGGCGGGCCTTGCGGCCCGCAGCGGGTCGCGCAGCGCGGGATACGGGAGCCTGCCGCACCCGCGGCGGGGTGAGCGCTGATGGCCAGAACGAAGTTTCCCGTCGAAGTGCTCACACCGGAGGGCGAGGTGTTCAATGAGGAGGTGGAGATGATCTCCACGCGCACCGCCGTGGGGTCGATCGGCATCCTTGCGAACCACGAGCCCGTGCTGGCGCTGCTCGAACCGACGGAGCTGCGCCTGTACCGCTCGGAGACCGACATCGTGCGCTACACCCAGGACGAGGGCTATCTGCAGTTCGCCGAGAACCGCGCGCTGCTGCTGCTCAAGGAAGTCACTCCCCTAGAGGGTTCCGGTTCCTGAGCGCTTGCGCGCGCGGCCTGTAAGGATGCCGGTCTGAATGGCTCCCGCGCGCCCACCCATCGGTGTGATCGGAACCGGCTACGTCGGGCTGGTCACCGCTGCCGGCTTCGCGGAGCTGGGCAGCGAGGTTTGGTGTGTTGACATCGACTCGGAGAAGATCGCCCGCCTCCAGCGCGGAGAGGTGCCGATTTACGAGCCAGGTCTCGAGGAGTTGCTCGCCCGTAACTCGCAGCGCCTGCATTTCTCCACCGAGCTGGCCGACGCACTGGAGCGAGCACGCCTCCTGTTCGTCGCCGTCGGCACTCCGCCTACGCACTCCGGCGACGCAGACCTTTCGGCGGTGCACCAGGTGGTCGACTCGATGCCCCCCTCCGATCGCCACGCGCTCGTGATGAAGTCAACCGTGCCGTGTGGCACCGGCGCAAACGTGAAGCGAATCTTTCGGGAGAGGGGTAGAGAGGGATTCAGCTACGTCTCCTGTCCCGAGTTCCTCAAGGAGGGCTCGGCCGTAAAGGACTTCATGAGCCCCGACCGCGTCGTGATCGGCGATGATCGCGACTGGGCCGGCGATGCTGTAGCGCAGCTGTACCAGCCCTTCGATGCGCCCCTGGTGCACACCGACATCGCCAGTGCCGAGATGATCAAGCTGGCGGCGAATGCCTTCCTTGCGACCAAGATCTCGTTCATCAATGAGATCGCCAATGTGTGCGAGCAGGTCGGTGCGGATGTCGTGGAGGTCTCGCGGGGGATGGGGCTGGACGCGAGGATCGGTCCCAAGTTTCTGCAGGCGGGCCTCGGCTATGGCGGCAGCTGCTTCACCAAGGACGTGAGCGCGTTGAAGCTGCTGGCCGGCAACTCGGGCTACCACTTCCAGTTGCTCAACGCGGTGATCGAGGTCAATGAGTTGCAGAAGCGGCGGGTCGTCGCCAAGCTGGAAGGACACCTTGGCGAGCTTGCCGGCAGGCGTGTTGGGTTGCTCGGGCTGGCGTTCAAGCCCAACACCGATGACATGCGGGGGGCTTCGTCGCTGGTGCTGGCGGCCCGCCTGCAGGCCGAGGGTGCGCACGTCAAGGCATTCGATCCCATCGCCGAGGAGGAGGCGCGCAAGCTGATGCCCCAGCTCGACTACGCCGACAATGCCATGGACACGGTGGATGGCGCCGACGCGCTGATCCTCGTCACCGAGTGGCCGGAGTTCCTGGAGCTGGACTGGGGTATGGTCGCGCGGGCTATGAACGGGAATCTCCTGATCGATGGGCGCAATGCGCTGGATCCTCAGGCTGTGCGCGCCGCAGGCTTGGTATACGAGGGGATCGGGCGCAGCTGATGCAGGCCGTGATCCTCGTGGGCGGCGAGGGCACCCGCCTGCGTCCGCTCACCTCCACGGTGCCCAAGCCGGTGGTGCCGCTCGTCGATCGCCCCTTCATCTCGTTCATGCTCGAATGGCTTCGCGAGCACGGCATCGACGACGTGATCATGTCCTGCGGCTTCCTCGCCACCTCCGTGCGCAACGTGCTGGGCGATGGCTCCGGCGTGGGGGTGCGGCTGCGCTTCGTGGAGGAGCCCGACCCGCGCGGCACCGCGGGGGCGCTGAAGTTCGCCGAGTCGATGCTCGACGAGCGCTTTTTGATGCTCAATGGCGACGTGCTTACCGACATCGACCTCACCGCCCAGATCGCCCAGCACGAGCGCACCGGCGCGCAGGCCACGCTCGCGCTTGTGCCCGTGGAGGACCCCACGGCCTACGGGCTCGTGCGCCTCGCGGAGGACAACTCGGTGAGCGACTTCGTGGAGAAGCCCAGCTCCGATCAGATAGAGGGTGGCGCAGCCGGCCAAAGGCCGGCTGGCCGGGCCCCTCTTTCTTGGTCGTCCTCGAACATGATCAGCGCGGGCGCCTATGTGCTCGAGCGCGGGGTGCTCGACCTCGTTCCGGCCGACCGCAACATCTCGATCGAGCGGGAGGTGTGGCCGCTCTTGATCGGCAAGGGCCTCTACGGCTTTCCCTCGCAGAGCTACTGGCTGGATATCGGCACGCCCGATCGTTACCTCCAGGGGACCTTCGACATCATCGAGGGCAACGTTCGCACCGCCGTGCAGGAGCGTCTGGGGAGCGACTATCTGGCCATCTCCGACGCCGCCGAGGTACAGGGGCGGGTGATCCCCCCGGCGGTGCTCGAGGGCGGCGTGCGCATCGCCCCCGACGCCCACGTGGGCAGCCTCGTGGTGCTCGGTGAAGGTGTTTCCATCGGCGCCGGCAGCACCGTCGAGCGCGCGGTGATCTGGCGCGGGAGCGAAATCGGCGAGGGCTGCACGCTGCGCAATTGCATCGTCGCGGCCGGCTGTCGCGTCGGCGATGGCACCCAGATTCTCGGCGGCGCGGTGCTCGGCGAGGGCGTCACGGTGGGGGCGGAAAACACGATCGCCCACGGTGCGCGTATCTTCCCCGGAGTGACTCTCCCCGATGGAGCCCTGAAGTTCTTAATGTCCGAGGACACGATGACCCTCTCGCGCGAGGCGATCGCGCAGATCGACGTCTCCGGGCAGATGAACGACGTGCTCGGGCTTCCCGATCATCTGCGCGACGCACTGTGGCGCGTGGAGTCGGCGATCATGAACGAGTGGGACTCGCCCTCGGGCCTCGTCGTCGCGGGCATGGGCGGCTCGGCGATCGGCGGCGCGCTCGCGCGCGCGGCGCTCGGCGACCAGGCCTCGCGGCCGATCTTCGTGACGCGCGCCTACGGGCTGCCCTCGTGGACGACGCCCGACACGACGGTGCTCTGCGCGTCCTACTCGGGCAACACCGAGGAGACGCTCGCCTGCTACGAGTCCGCCGGTGCGCTCGGCGCGCAGCGCGTCGTGGCCACCACGGGCGGACGCCTGGCCGCAATGGCCCGCGAGGAGGGCGTCCCCGTGATCCCGCTGCCCGGCGGCTTTCAACCGCGCGCGGCCGTCGCCTACATGACGGTCGTCGCGCTCGAGGTGGCGGCGCTGTGCGGCGCCGGCCCCCACCTGACCTCCGAGATCGACGTGGCGGCCTCGCACACCGAGCTGCTCGTCGCCGAGTGGGGTCCCGACGCGGACGAGGACTCGCTCGCCAAGACGATCGCGCGCGGTCTCCTGGGCAGCGCCCCCGTGGTCGCCGGCGCGGGCCTCACGACCCCGATCGCCTACCGCTGGAAGACGCAGATCAACGAGAACGCCAAGCAGCCCTGCTTCGCGCACGAGCTGCCCGAGCTCGACCACAACGAACTCGTCGGCTGGGAGGGCGCCCCCGACGTCGGACGCTTCTCGGCGGTGTTCCTCGACGATGCCGACGCGCACCCGCGCGTGAAGGCGCGCATGGAGCTGACCGAGCGGCTGATCGCCGATTCGGCCGCCGCGACCTTCCGGTTGGAGACGCGCGGGGAGAGCGCCTGCGAGCGCGTCGTCTCGCTTGTTTTGCTCGGCGATCTGGTGTCGCTGTATCTCGCGGCGCTGCGGGGTGTCGACCCTGGACCGGTGCGCGTAATCGAGCAGCTGAAGACCGAGCTGGCCGCGCAGTAAGATGGCCGCATGACACCCACCGCCACCATCACCAAAGAAGACTTCAAGGTCGCCGACCTCTCGCTCGCCGACTTCGGACGCAAGGAGATCAGGCTCGCCGAGCACGAGATGCCCGGCCTGATGGCGATCCGCGCCGAGTACGCCGCGCAGCAGCCCCTAAAGGGCGCGCGCATTACGGGATCGCTGCACATGACGATCCAGACGGCCGTCCTGATCGAGACGCTCACCGCGCTCGGGGCGCAGGTGCGCTGGTGCAGCTGCAACATCTTCTCCACCCAGGACCACGCCGCCGCGGCGATCGCGGTTGGACCCGAGGGCACGCCTGAGGAGCCGCGCGGGGTGCCGGTGTTTGCCTGGAAGGGCGAGACGCTCGAGGAGTACTGGTACTGCACCGTGCGCGCACTGCTCTGGCCTGGTGAGGACGGTACCCCTAGCGTTTCGGGGCCGAACATGATCCTGGACGACGGCGGCGACGCGACGCTGCTGGTGCACAAGGGCACCGAGTACGAGGCCGCGGGCGCCGTGCCGGATCCGTCTAGTGCGGAGTCAGAGGAGTTTGAGGTGATTCTCTCGCTGCTTACGCGCTCGCTGGGCGAAGACTCCCAGCGCTGGACGCGCATCGGCGAGGGCATCCAGGGTGTCACCGAGGAGACCACCACGGGCGTGCATCGCCTGTATGAGATGACGGAGGCCGGCACGCTGCTGTTCCCGGCCATCAACGTCAACGACTCCGTCACCAAGTCCAAGTTCGACAACCTCTACGGCTGCCGCCACTCGCTCGTGGATGGCATCAACCGCGCCACCGACGTGATGATCGCCGGCAAGATGGCCGTCATCTGTGGCTTCGGCGACGTGGGCAAGGGCTGCGCGGAATCGCTGCGCGGCCAGGGCGCGCGCGTGGTGGTCACCGAGATCGACCCCATCTGCGCGCTGCAGGCGGCGATGCAGGGCTACACCGTGCGCACGCTCGACGAAGTCGTCGGCGAAGGCGACATCTTCGTGACGTGCACCGGCAACAAGGACATCATCAAGGCCGAGCACATGGCGCGCATGAAGCACCAGGCGATCGTGGGCAACATCGGGCACTTCGACAACGAGATCGACATCGCGGGCCTCGCCAAGACCCAGGGCATCGAGCGCATCAACATCAAGCCGCAGGTCGACGAGTGGGTGTTCCCCGACGGCCACGCGATCATCATGCTCTCCGAGGGGCGCCTGTTGAACCTGGGCAACGCCACCGGGCACCCTTCGTTCGTGATGAGCAACTCCTTCACCAACCAGACGATCGCCCAGATCGAGCTCTTCACCAAGAACGACGAGTACGAGAAGCGCGTGTACGTGCTGCCCAAGCACCTCGACGAGAAGGTCGCGCGGCTGCACCTCGACGCGCTCGCGGTGCGGCTCACGGAGCTGAGCGCCGAGCAGGCCGCGTACATCGGTGTGCCGGTGGACGGGCCCTACAAGCCCGACCACTACCGTTACTAGCCACATGAAGGCGATGGTCCTCGCGGCGGGTCTCGGTACCCGCCTGCGCCCCCTCACCTACGAGATCACCAAACCGATGGTGCCGGTGCTCGATCGACCGGTGATGGCGCACATCCTCGACCTGCTCGACCGCCACGGCTTCGATGAGACGATCGCCAACCTGCACTACTTCCCCGACTCGATCCGCGAGCACTTCGGCGAGCGCCTCACCTACCGCTACGAGGAGGAGCTGCTGGGCACCGCCGGCGGCGTGCGTGCCTGTCGCGAGTTCTTCGGCGACGAAGCCTTCCTGATCATCTCCGGCGACGCGCTCACCGACATCGACCTCGGCGCCTTCGTCGCCCGGCACCGCCAGGCGGGGGGGATCGCAACGCTGTCGGTCAAGAAGGTCGCCGACACGCGCGAGTACGGCGTGGTGCTGCACGACGCCGAGGGCCGCATCACGGGCTTCCAGGAGAAGCCCGAGCCCGACGAAGCCCTCTCTGACCTCGGTAACTGCGGCATCTACATCTTCGAGCCCGCGATCTTCGACCACTTCCCCGAGCGCCCCTTCGCCGACTGGGCGCAGGATGTCTTCCCGGCGCTGCTCGCGGGCGATGTGCCCTTCCACATCCACGAGATCCACGACTACTGGAACGACGTGGGCTCGCTCGCCGAGCTGCGCCAGGGCACCTTCGACGCGCTGCGCGGCGAGCTGCGCCTGGAGGTGCAAGGCGAGGAGGTGCGCCCCGGCGTGACCGTTGCCGGTGGGCAGTCTCTACCCGATGATCTCCAGGTCGACGGGCAGGCGTGGATCGGCAACGATGTGGAGATCGGCGCGGGCGTTCGTCTGATGGGCCCGATCGTGCTCGGCGACGGCGCCAGAGTGGGCGACGGTGCGCAGCTGCGCGAATCGATCGTCTTCCCCGGCACCGAGATCGCCCCGGGGTCGATCCAGATCGGCGCGATCGTCGGGCACGCGGGGATCCTGCAGAGCCTCAGAAGCCTGGGATAGAGGAGAGCCCGCCGAAGCGGGCTCTCAAGCGCTTCTATCGCAAGGCAGTCCTCTGACAATAGTCATAGTAGACGTTGCTCAGGCGACCTCGTAGCGCTCCTTGCGCTGCTGCTCGCGCTCGGACTCCGAGAGCATCTGCACGAACAGCACCACCAGCGCGATACCCATCACGATCGACTGCTCGACGGCCATGATGAGCCCGGCGAGCGCCTGGTCGTCGTGCGCGGAGAGCGACCATACGCGGGCGTGCTCGACGTAGTAGGGGTAGAGCGCGGTGGGGGCGAACGCGAGGCCCATCCCCAGCGCCCCCACGAACAGCTTGGTGGAGAGCATGTACACGACCGGCCCCATCCCGCCGAGGCGCATGCGCGCACGAATCGGAGACAGCAGGTGCCACCAGTAGAGCGTTCCCACGGCCACGAAGCTCACGTGCTCGAAGATGTGCACCACCGGATGGCGCAGCGCCAGGTCATAGGCGGCGGGCACGTGCCACGTCCAGATACACGCCACATACAGGACCACCGCGAATGCAGGGTGCGCGAGCGGCCCGGCCCGGCGCTCCAGGTCAGACACCGAGCGCGTCACGGGCCGCAGGATCACCTTCGTGAGGCCGAGGATCGCGAGGATCGGCACGAGGTCGAGCAGCAGCATGTGCTGGACCATGTGCATGAAGAACAGCTGATCGGCGAGCCCATCCACGGGTGAGACGAGCGCGAGCAGGGCGATCGCCAGCGAGCTCATGAACGAGCACAGACGCCATACCGGAGCATCCGCGGCGGGCCGGTCGGAGACACTGCGCACCAGCTGCCAGCGCCGCACGTAGACGGCCCCCACCAGGGCTACGCCAATCAGCACGCCGGGCTCCAGCGTCCACGCGATATGGGGAGCCATCTGTCGAGAAGGGTAGACAACCGCCGCTGGTGGGCGTAGGATCGGGGTGCGTTTCTTACTACGCCGACCAACGAAGGGAGTCCTGATGCAGATCGACATCAAGGGCCGTAACGTTCCGGTCACCGACGAGCTGAGGCGGCATTTGGAGAGCCGTCTGGGGAAGATCGCGCGGCAGGTCTCGCCGCTCGCGCGTCTGGAGGTGGAGCTCTTCGCCGAGCGCAACCCGCGCGTGGCGGACAGCCAGGTGGCGGAGGCCACGCTGTATCTGAAGGGCGTGACGCTGCGCGCTCAGGATGCCTCGCCGAAGATGATGCACTCCCTGAACCTGATGGTGGAGGAGCTCTCGCGCCAGGTCAAGCGCCACCGCGACAAGCGTCGCAAGCGCCGCGAGTCGCGCGCCGTCGCTGCCAGCAGGACTCTTCCGCAGTCCTCTTCGGGGCTCTCTGCGATGGGCTGAGGCTGCACCGCGAGGTGCCCCAAGCGCTACCCTGGGGACGTGTCCATTCTGGATCGCGCACTCAACGTCGGCGAGGCAAAGAAGTTCAAGTCTTATGAGAAGCGCGTCGCGCTGATCGGCGCTTTCGAGCCCGAGCTCGAACACGACACCGACGCCGAGTTGCGGGAGCGGATGGACGCGCTGCGCGAGCGCGCCGCGCAGGGCGAGTCGCTCGACGATCTGCTGCCCGAGTGCTTTGCGGTGGTGCGCGAGACGGGCAAGCGCGTAATGGGCATGCGCCACTTCGACGTGCAGCTGATCGGTGCAATGGCGCTCAACGAGGGCTGCATCGCCGAGATGAAGACGGGCGAGGGCAAGACGCTCACGGGCACCCTCGCGGTCGCCTTGAACGCGCTGGCGGTGTGGGGTGAGGACTCTCCCTACGCTGGCGCCCGCAAGGGCGTGCACGTGGTCACCGTCAACGACTACCTCGCGCGCCGCGACGCGGAATGGATGAGTCCGATCTATGAAGCGCTCGGCGTCACCGTAGGGGTGCTCCAGAACCAGCAGCCCTACGAGGAGAAGCAGCGCGCCTACGCCTGCGATGTCGTCTACGGAACCAACTCGGAGTTCGGCTTCGACTATCTGCGCGACAATATGGCCAAGGAGCTCTCCGAGAAAGTCCAGCGCGGACACCCCTTCGCGGTGGTGGATGAGGTCGACAACATCCTCATCGACGAGGCACGCACGCCGCTGATCATCTCCGGCGCCCCCGAACAGGCCGCCGACCTGTACGCCCAGTTCGCGCGCCTGGCCCCTCGCATGACCGCGGGCAAGACCCCCGAAGGGATGGATCCGCGCTCCAAGAAGGAGTTCATGGCGGACTTCGACTACGAGTTCGACGAGAAGCAGAAGACCGTCTCGGTCTCCGAGCAGGGGGTCGCCAAAGCCGAGCGCTTCCTAGGCGTCGACCACCTCTACCGCGCCGAGAACGGCCACCTCGTCAATCATCTCAACCAGGCGCTGCGCGCCGAGGCGCTCTACAAGCGCGACGTGGACTACGCGGTGATCGAAGACGAAGTGAAGATCATCGACGAGTTCACCGGGCGCATCCTCGACGGACGCCGCTGGTCGGAGGGGCTGCACCAGGCGGTGGAGGCCAAGGAGGGCGTGCGCGTGCAGGAGGAGAACCAGACGCTCGCCACGATCACCTACCAGAACTTCTTCCGTCTCTACGACAAGCTCTCGGGCATGACCGGCACGGCGCTCACCGAGGCGACCGAGTTCATGAAGATCTACAAACTGCCGGTCGTGCAGGTCCCCACCAACATGCCGATGGTGCGCGAGGATCGCAACGATCAGGTCTACAAGACCAAAGAGGGCAAGTGGAGCGCTGTGGTGCGGGAGATCGCCGAGCGCCACGCCAATGGCCAGCCGGTGCTCGTGGGGACGATCTCCGTGGAGGTCTCGGAGCTGTTGGGCGAGCGCCTGAAGAGGCGCGGCATCGCGCACACCGTGCTCAACGCCAAGCCCGAGCACGCCGCGCGCGAGGCGGAGATCGTCGCCGAGGCCGGCCAGCCCGGCGCGGTCACGATCGCCACCAACATGGCCGGGCGCGGCGTGGACATCAAGCTTGGAGGCAACGCCGAGCACCTCGCGCACCTGGAGCTCGCCCGCCAGGGGCTCTCGCCCGAGGATGAGGGCTATCAGGAGCGGATGGCCGCGCTGGAGGCCGAGCTCGATGCGCGCGTGCTGGCACAGCGCGAACAGGTGGTGGCCGCCGGCGGCCTCTACATCTGCGGCACCGAGCGCCACGAGTCCCGGCGCATCGACAACCAGCTGCGCGGGCGCTCCGGGCGCCAGGGGGATCCCGGCGAATCGCGCTTCTTTCTCTCCGCGGAGGACGATCTCGTGCGCCTGTTCGCCGGCGATCGCATCTACAAGATCCTCGATCGTCTCGGCGGCACCGACGAGGAGGGCAACGAGGAGCCGATCGAGGCCGGAATGCTCTCCAAGCAGATCGAGAAGGCCCAGAAGAAGGTCGAGGAACAGAACTTCCTCATCCGCAAGCGCGTGCTCGAGTACGACGACGTGATGAACGAGCAGCGGCGCATCGTCTACGCCTACCGCGATGGGGTGCTCGAAGGCAAGGCGATGGGAGTTGAGGCGCGCGAGGAGCTCGGCAACGTGATCGAGCGCACCGTCGCGCAGTACACGCCCGGCGACTTCATGGAGGACTGGGACGTGAATGGGCTCTTCACGGCGCTGGCGCAGTACTTCCCGCTCGACCTCGGCCCCGAGGATCTCGACCCCGAGACGATCGATCGCATCGTGCTCACCGAACGCATCGCCACGCAGGCGATGGAGCGCTACGAGCAGCGCGAACGCGAGCTCGGCGAGGAGCTGATGGGCCAGCTCGAGCGCTTCCTGTTGCTGCAGATAATCGACGAACGCTGGCGCGAGCACCTCTATGACATGGACTACCTGCGCGAGGGCATCCACCTGCGCGGCTTCGCCCAGGTGGACCCGCTGGTGGCCTACAAGAACGAGGCCTACACGCTCTTCGGCGACCTCATGAACAGCATCTGGACGGACTACGCGCGCATGATCTTCAACGCGCAGGTCACCGTCGAAGGGCCCAACGGCGGCCCGGCGGGGCCGGGGGCGGGCGGGGCTCCCATCCCTTCCTTCGCCGCCGCCGGCAACTCCACGCGCACAGGGAGGGTCTCCTACTCAGGCGGCACCTCCGTAACGGGCGTCGGCGCGCTCGCCGCGGCCGCCGCCGCGGCTGGTCCCGCGGGCGCGGGCTACGCCGAGGCGGGCAACGGGCAGGCCGGCGAGCTGGCGATGCCGGTCGTCGAGCAGCGCGTCATCGACGGCGAGCACCAGGTGGGACGCAACGACCCCTGCTGGTGCGGCTCAGGAAAGAAGTTCAAGAAGTGCCACGGGGCTTAGCCGGCGATGACCACCGCATCCACTGAAACGACATCGCAGCGTCTCGCTGCGATCCGCGACCAGCTGAAACTGCTCGCGGACTATCTTTGACCCCGCTTCGCTGGCCGAGCGTGTAGCGGCGCTCGAAAAAGAGATGGAAGCCCCTGGCTTCTGGGATGACTCCGAGCGCGCGGCGAAGGTCTCGGCGGAGCACTCGCGTGCCTCCAAGCGGCTGGAGACGTTCACGACGCTGCGGGGCGACGTCGAGGATCTCGACGGCCTCGTGGAGATGGCTGAGGAGGAGGAGTCGCTGCAGGAGGAGGTCGATGAGAACTTCGCCTCCGTGGAGGCGCGCCTGGCCGAGCTCGAGGAGCAGCGGCTGTTCTCCGGGCGCTATGACGCGGGCGATGCGCTTGTGAGCGTCAACGCGGGGGCGGGGGGGACCGACGCGCAGGATTGGGCGGAGATGGTGCTGCGGATGCTGATGCGCTGGGCTGAGCGGCGCGGCTTTCAGGTGGAGCTGCTGGAGGTGAGCGCGGGGGAAGAAGCCGGCATCAAGTCCGCCACCTTCCGCGTCAGCGGCGAGAACGCCTACGGACTGTTTGGCGCCGAGCGCGGAGTGCACCGCCTGGTGCGCCTCTCGCCGTTCGACTCCGCCCACCGACGTCAGACGAGCTTTGCGGGTGTGGAGGTCGCGCCCGTCGTCGCCGACACCGGAGATATCGAGATCATCGACGATGACCTCCAGGTGGACACCTACCGTGCGTCGGGAGCCGGCGGCCAGCACGTCAACAAGACCGACTCCGCCGTGCGCATCACCCACCGCCCCACGGGGATCGTGGTGCAGTGCCAGAACGAGCGCTCACAGTCATCCAACCGCGCCACCGCGATGGCGATGCTGCGCGCGAAGCTCCTGGAGAAGCAGGAGCGCGAACGCGCCGAGGAGATCGCGCGCGAGAAGGGCGAGGCGCAGGACGTCAACTTCGGCTCGCAGATCCGCTCCTACGTGCTGCACCCCTACACGATGGTCAAGGACCACCGCACGGGCCACGAGATGGGCGACGTGCAGCGTGTGCTCGATGGAGACCTGGATGGGTTCGTCCGCGCCTATCTCCTGCACGCGGCGGCGGCGCCCGCTAAATGAATGCCGATCAGCTGAGGGCGCTCGTAGGACGGGCGCTGGAGGAGGACGTCGGCTCGGGGGACGTCACGAGCGAGGCCACAGTGGATGCCGATGCGCGCGCCCGCGCGCTGATCACCCAGAAGGCTCCCGGCGCGATCTACGGGCTCGACGCGGCTGAGGCGGCCTTCAAACTGCTCGACCCCGGCGTTCGCACCGAGCCACTCGTGCAAGAGGGAGTGTGGAATGAGGCGGGCACGCGCGTACTCGCGATCGATGGCTCCGCCCGTGCGCTGCTCACGGGGGAGCGCACGGCGCTGAACTTCCTCGCCCATCTCTCAGGCGTCGCCACCGCCGCTGCGCTCGCGGCGCACGCCGTGGAGGGCACTCGCGCGAAGGTGCTCGATACGCGCAAGACGACCCCCGGGCTGCGCGCGCTGGAGAAGGCCGCCGTGGCGGCCGGGGGGGCGGGAGTCGCGGTGAACCACCGCGTGGGGCTCTACGACGCGATCCTCATCAAGGAGAACCACATCGCCGCAGCCGGCGGGATCGAGGAGGCTGTGGCTCGCGCGCGGGCGCGTGCTCCAGAGCTGGCCGGCACGCTGGAGATTGAGGTGCGCAACGCGCAGGAGATCGAGCGCGCACTCGCCGCCGGCGCGGGGCGTCTGCTGCTCGACAACATGGGCCTCGCCGAGCTGCGCGCCGCTGTCGCACAGGTCTCAGGGCGTGCAGTGCTCGAGGCAAGCGGCGGTGTAACGCTGCAAACGTTGCCCGAGTACGCGCGAACGGGCGTCGATTTCATCTCGCTCGGAGCGCTCACCCACTCCGCGGCGGCGCTGGACCTATCGCTGATCGTGCGGAGGCCCTGAGGCTGGATCGCCCCGACCGCACCGCCTACCGAGACAGGCTCTAACGACCCGTGCCGCCCGCCTGCTCGGCCACGAACGCCTCGGCCCGCTCGGCCCCCAGGAACGGAGTCAAGACGGCCCGTGCCATCTCCGGCACGATCGTGGGGAGCGTCTCGGGGGACTGCTCCACGACGTGCCCGTGCAACAGTCCGAAGATGGTGTTGGCGACCGACTCATCGACAATGCGAGCGGAGGGCGTGTCCCGTGGCGCGAGGCGGTAGCCAGGTTCCAGGAACAGCGCGAACGCATCCAGCAGCGAGCGCAGTAGCTCGCGGGCGGTGGGACCGATGGTGAGTATTTCCACGAGGCCAAGGCGGGCGAAGTCCGGCTCGTTGGCCATCCAGTCGGTATAGGCCTCGCACGCGGCCCAGATCGCCTCGGGCCAGGTGGAGGCCATCTGGAAGGCCTCCTGACAGTGGGCCATCCGCTGATCCGCTCCCGCTTCCAAAGCGGAGATGGCGGCCTCCTGTTTGCCCGGGAAGTGCTCATGGAAGACACGCAGGGCGATATGCGCCTCAGCACAGATGTCCTCCACGGTCGTGGCCTCATAGCCCTTGGTGGCAATCGCATGCGCTACTGCGGCTTGGATTTGATCGTGCTCGTTACGCGTCACGAATCTGCGGGGCGGGTTATGTGGGCGACGGGCGCCGGGATAGAGATCGAGCGGCTCCGGTCCCCCCTGCGCGGAGTCATCGATGGAAAGCAAATGTGACATTACAGCGTTTGACGATAGTGGAAGGTCAAGCCACGAGCCAGAGCGTCAAGACCCTGTTGCCGTCTCCCGGCGGGCCGTCCTGAAAGACACCCGGAGGGCTCATGCGATAGGCCCTAAACTGGAATGCTATGCAGCTGCCAATGGCACCCACCGCGCAGCAGTCCCCCGCAGCCCTTACGCCTGCCGAGATAGAGGGCTTGAAGGAGCAGGTTCGCGCTCTTGCCGCCGAGCGCGGCGCGGTGATCCTTGCGCACAACTACCAGGTGCCCGAGGTGCAGGATGTCGCCGATTACGTGGGTGACTCGCTCGGGCTCTCCCGCCGCGCCGCGCAGGCTGAGGGCGAGACGATCGTCTTCTGTGGCGTGCACTTCATGGCCGAGACCGCCTCGGTGCTGTGCCCCGAGAAGACGGTGTTGATTCCCGACCTGGATGCGGGCTGCTCGCTGGCGGCCTCGATCGATGCAGAGCAGCTGGCCGATTGGAGGGCCACCTACCCGGATGGGGTGGTGGTGATGTATGTCAACACCACCGCCGAGGTGAAGGCGCTCACCGACTACTGCTGCACCTCCGCAAACGCCGTGCAGGTGGTGCGTCATATCTACGAGACCCACGGCGCCGACACGGAGATCCTGTTCGGCCCCGACATGTGGCTGGGGGCGTTCGTGGAGAAGGAACTCGGCAAGCGGATGCATGTATGGGATGGGGAGTGTCATGTGCACGCCGGCATCCGTCCCGCGGACATCGAGGCCACGCGAGCGGCTCATCCCGGGGCCGACTTCCTGATCCACCCCGAGTGCGGCTGCAGCACCAGCGTGATGGAGTACGTCGCCGCGGGAGATGTCTCCGCGGAGGGCGTGCACATGCTCTCCACCGGGGGGATGCTCAAATACGCAAACGACATCGAGCAGCGCGGTGAGGGTCCGCGCGAGGCCGTGGTGGCCACCGAGGTGGGAATGCTGTACCCGCTGCGCATGGCCGCGCCCGACGTGGACTTCATCCCCGCCAACCCCGAGGCGAGCTGTCAGTACATGAAGATGATCACGCTGCCAAAGCTGCGCGACGCGCTACGCGATATGAAGTTCGAGGTACGCGTGCCGCCGGAGATCGCGGAGCTCGCCCGCATACCAATCGACCGTATGGTCGCTATCGGCTGACGCGGCGTCGCGCCCTGCGGCTTACGCGGCGGCGCTCAGAATTCGTCGGCCGTGTGGGGGCCTACGCACGCAATCGCCAGATTGTCGGCGACGCCCGCCGCGACCTCGCGTACCTGCTCGTGGGTGACGGCATCCAGCGCCGCGATTGCCACGTCGGGGTCGATCTCCTCGCCAAACACCACCGAGCGGTCCCGCGGCATAGCGCGCGACGGCGCCGGTGTTCTCAAAGGCCAGCACGAGGCGCCCCGCGGCGTACGCGCGTGCGCGCGCCACCTCCTCTTCGGTGGGCCCCTCGTGCGCAGCTCATCCACGATCTCGCGCATACGTGTGTATGCCTCGATGCACTTCGCCGACTCGAGGCCCGAGCCCAGCTGCAGGATCGGCACGTCGGCGAAGGCATGATCGATCGCATACACCGAGTAGCACAGGCCGCGCTTCTCGCGGATCTCCTCGAACAGCCGCGACCCCATCGACCCGCCGAGCAGGGTCGAGTAGATCGAGAGGGCCGCGCGCTGGGCCATATCGGTGACACTCACCTCGGGCCGGTAGATCATCCGCAGGTGCGACTGGTTGGTGTCGCGCTCCTCGGTGAGCGTCTTGGGTGCGAAGACGGGCGCCGGCACGTAGGGCTCGGGCGCGGGCAGCGTGGGAAAACGCGCGAAGCACTCCTGCAGCTCCTCCTCCGGTGGCAGGTGATCGACGTTGCCCGCCAGGAACGCCCCTCCGCGCGCGCCCGCCCAGCGGCGCTCACGGAAGGCGACGATCGCCTCGCGCGTGAACGTGCGCAGGTTCTCCTCGGGCCCCAGCACCGTGCGCCCGAGCGGGTGCTCGCCGAAGGCCGCGCGGTCGATCAGGTACTCCGCGATCGTCGAGGGCTGGTCGTAGGCGCGGTTGATCTCCTGGATCACCACCCCCCGCTCGCGATCGAGCTCCTGCGCATCCAGGCGGGGGCGCGCGACGAAGTCGCTGAGCAGATCGATCGCCTGCGGCGCGGACTCCGCGCGCACGGTGATGTGGAAGGCCACCAGATCGTGGCTCGTGTAGGCGTTCAGCACGCCCCCCATGTGCTCGGCGGTCTCGTTGATGTCGCGGTGGGTGGGGTACTTCTCGCCCCCCTTGAACACGAGGTGCTCGAGAAAGTGAGCCATCCCGTTCTCCTCCACGCGCTCCGTGCGCGCGCCCGCGTCAAAGGCCACGAGCACGGTGAGGGCACGGGTTCCCGGTATCGCCAGGCGGTGGATCGGAAGCCCATTGGAAGGGACTGTGGTGGTAGAGACTTCGGCCATGCGCTCACCTTAGTGCAGCTCAATCTCATCCGCCCCCTTGAGCCGGCCGGTTTTGCTCGGGCTCCTTGGTCGCAGGTCGGCGTGGCATTGCAAAGCCCGTTGCATGCAGGGAAAACGTCGGGCTGGCGGTGGGATGGGCGCTACTCTGCGCCGCGATGGCCAGCTCTGAGACCTCGACTCACGGCCGTGCCGCGGCTCGCCGTCGCCGCGCTCCCGCGCGTGCAGCGGCGCCGCCAGTGAAGGCTCCGGCGCCGCTCAGCCCGCCGCCGCGGGCGGACACCGTGGTCGAATTCCGAGGGGTCTCCAAGCTCTACGGTCCCGGCGGGGTGGGGCTCGAGCGCGCGACGTTCGCGGTGAGCCGCCAGGAGTTCGTGTTCCTCGTGGGATCCACCGGCTCGGGCAAGTCCACGCTGATGCGCCTCCTCATCAAGGAGCTCGAGCCCACCGAGGGCTTCATCCGCGTCGCCGGGCGTCACCTGGGAGAGATCGACCGCAAGCGCATCCCCTACTACCGCCGCAACGTGGGGGTCGTCTTCCAGGACTTCAAGCTGCTCCCCACGCGCACCGTCTACGACAACATCGCCTACGCCTTGCAGGTCACGGGCGCAGCCGCCGCCAGATCCGCGAGAAGCTGCCCGACATCCTTCGCCTGACGGGGCTCTCCACGAAGCTGCACAACTACCCCCACCAGCTCTCCGGAGGAGAGCAGCAGCGCGTCGCCGTGGCGCGTGCGTTCGCGGGGCACCCGCCGCTCTTGCTCGCGGACGAGCCCACCGGCAACCTCGACCCCGAGACCTCGATCGGGATCATGCAGCTGCTCTACCGCATCAACCGCGCCGGCACCACCGTGCTGGTAGCTACGCACGACAACGAGATGGTCGACAAGATGCGCCGTCGCGTGATCGAGCTGCGCCGCGGGCGGATCGTCCGCGACGAGGCGATCGGCTCCTACGGTCCGCAGGACGAGAACACCGCCGAGCTGGGCCAGCGCCTGCGACGCGAGCTGAAGACCTCATGAGCCTGGGGTTCTTCATCAAGGAGTCCATCCGCTCGATGCGCCGCAACGCCGTGCCCTCCTTCGCGGCGCTCGCCTCGGTGCTCGTCACCACGCTCGTGCTTGGCGTGTTCATCCCCGTCGTGCAGGCCACCAACGGCGCCGCCAACGACATCCGCAGCCGCGTGCTCGTGGATGTCGACCTCACGCCCAGCGCCTCAAACGCGGAAGTGGCGCGCGTGAAAAGCGAGCTCGAACACGCCCGCACGTGGGGAGCATCCAGTTTGTCTCCAAGCAGCAAGGCTACGAAGAGGAGCGCAAGCTCAACCCTCAGGCCTTCCAGCTGATCGGCTACAACCCGCTGCCCGACATCTTCCGGGTGACCCCCGACAACCCTGGCGACACGGGAGCTTGCGCGCGGAGCTCGACCCGGCAGCCCGTTCGGCACGCGCCTGGTGAGCGATCCCGCGATTGCTTCTGTGCAGAACCGCCAGGCGCAGACCGGTCGCATCCTCTCCGCCACGCGCGTATCAAACTCACGATGGCGCTGCTCGCGGCGCTGTTGATGCTCGCCTCGGTGCTGTTGATCTCCAACACCATCCGCCTCTCGCTCTTCTCCCGCCGCCGCGAGGTCGAGGTGATGAAGCTCGTGGGCGCCACCGACTGGTTCATCCGCTGGCCTTTCGTGCTGGAGGGGCTCTTCCTGGGCGCGCTGGGGGGCGCCGCTGCGGTTGGCCTGTTGGCGCTGGCGAAGGTCACGCTCGTCGATCCGCTGGCGAACACCGTCAAGCTGATCTCCCAGCCCGACATGATCGCCTTCCCGCTGCTATCGCCGTGCTGATGGGCTGCTCGATCGCGGTCTCCGCTTTGGGTTCGGGGCTATCGCTGCGCCGCTTCCTGAAGGTCTGAGGCGATCCTGGACGCGGCGCGGAGCGGCGTCCTCGGTCGCTCGCGTGCGTAGCACGCCACGCTCCCTGCGTCCTTGCTCCGCTTGGTCCAGGATCGCCTTTGTTTACTCGACTAGGCTTGCCTGCACCCGATGAACCCTCGCGACCGCTCCGCTGCTTGCTGTGCTCCCCGCGCTCGTCTTCCTGCTATTCGTGGGCATCTGGCTGGGCGGGCACCCCGCGAGTTCCCCTCGTTCATGCGCGGGTGTTCGTGCGCGACCACCAGACGCTGGTCGTCAACGAAGCGATCGACCACATCGCGCACGACTACTACCGCCCGGTGCCCAAGAGCCAGCTCGCCGGCTCTTCGATCGCCGGCGCGGTCGCCAGTCTTGGGGACCGCTTCTCGCACTACCTCTCCCCGAGCGAATTCCGCGGCTTCAACGAACCGGCCTCCTTCACCGGAATCGGAGTGGAGGTGGATCCCGCGCCGCACTCCACGGCCTCGTGGTCGTGCATGTCTTCGACGGCTCCCCCGCCTCACGCGTGGGCCTGAAGACGGGGGATACGATCGTTGCCGTCAACGGACGTCGCTGAAGGGCCTCTCCTCCGTCAAAGACACCGCCCTGATCAAGGGTCCGCCCGACACCGACGTGCGCCTGCAGATCGAGCGTCGCGTCGGTACGCGCACGACCACGCGAACCGTCACCGCCACGCGCGCCACCATCTCCGAGCCCGTGGTCGCCTCGGCGACGCGCACCGTCAAAGGCGTCAAGCTCGGCGTTGTGCGGCTCGCGACGTTCAGCCTCGGCGCGCATGGGGAGGTGCGCGACGCCGTCGAACACCTCCTGCACAGGGCGCCCGCGGAATCGTCTTCGATCTGCGCGCCAACGGCGGCGGGCTCGTCGAGGAGGCACAGCTGATCGCCTCCTCTTCCTGCCCCCCGGCGCCGTCGTCGTGAGCACACGCGGGCGCACCCAGCCCACGCAGGTCCTCACCGCGCAGGCGATCCGATTCCCGCCTCGATCCCGATGGTGGTGCTCGTCGACAGCGACACCGCCTCCGCCTCGGAGATCGTCACCGCCGCCCTCCAGGACCACCACCGCGCGACCGTGGCCGGCACACATACCTTCGGCAAGGGCGTCTTTCAGGAGGAGGAGCCGCTCTCAAACGGGGGCGCCCTCGACATCACCGTCGGTGAGTACTTCACCCCCAACGGGCGCAACCTGGGAGGCGGCGGGGTCAAGCAGGGCGCCGGCATCGAGCCCGAAGTGGCCATCCCCGCCGGCCAGGTCGATACACCCGCCGGCCTCAACGTCGCGCTGAACACGCTCGCGGCGAAGGTCAAGTGAGCCCCCGGGGATCCGCGGGGGCGCCGCGGCGCAGCAAGGGTTCCTCGGGGGGCGCTGCGCGCGGGAAGGGATCGTCGGGCAGCGATGCGCGCGGGAAGGCCTCGGAGGGTGCACGCGGCCAGGACTCCTCGCGGGTCCCGGGCGGGAAGCTTCTGGCGCTGCACGCGGCAAGGGTTCTTCGCGGCGCTCCCAATCCTCCAACGCCAGTGTCGCATGGCCGCCCGAGAAGCGCCTCTCCGCGCGCAAGGCGCTCGAGGCGATGATGCGCGAGCGGGGTCTTTCGCGTCGCTTTGAGAAGCCCCTCGAGCGCGAGGCACGCGCGGCGCGCGACCGCGGGCTCGACGCCCATGCAACATCCAACCGGCGGGATCTGCGCGATCTGCCCACCTTCACGATCGACCCCCTCACGGCGCGCGACTTCGACGACGCCCTCTCCGCCGAGCCCCTCCCCGATGGGGGCATTCGCGTTTGTGTGCACATCGCCGATGTCTGCGCCTACGTGCCCGCCGGCTCGCTCATCGACCGCGAGGCGCGCCGCCGCGCCACCTCCGTCTACGTCCCCGGCGCTGTCGAGCCGATGCTCCCCCGCGCGCTCTCCAACGACGCTTGCTCGCTCGTGCCCCACGCCGATCGCTTCGCGGTGAGCGTGGAGCTCGATCTGCACGGCTCCCAGGTCACCCGGCGGCCTTTCATCGGTCGCTGATTCGCTCCAACGCGCGTCTGGAGTACGACCAGGTCGATGCGATTTTCGCCGGCCGTGAGGCCGCGCAGGAGCCCTGGGGCGAGGCGCTGCTGCCGCCCGCTCCGCCTCCGCCGCGCTGGGCGAGGCACGCGCCGCACGAGCCGGCGCGCTCACCCTCGACCGGCCGAGCCCGAATTCGTGTTCGACTCCGAGGGGAACGTCGAGGGGGTGCGCCACCGCACCCAAACCGAGTCCCACCGCCTTGTCGAGCACCTCATGATCGCCGCCAACGAAGCCGTCGCCCGCCACCTCGCCGAGCGCCGCATTCCCTGCCTCTACCGCGTTCACCCACGGCCGGAGGTCGAGAGCGTCGAACGGCTCATCGATCAGCTTGTGAGTCTGGACGTGCCCACGACGGCTGTTCCTCGCCAACTCTCGCGCACCCGCGCGGCAGAGCTGATGGGGGACATCTCCGCGCGCGTCGAGCGCCACATCCGCAAAGTCGCCGCCCGTGCAAGTCGTGGCGATGTGGCAGTGGCGTCCTCGGGGGGCCGCCTCGCGCTCACCTCGCTCGTGCTGCGCGCCCTCCAGCAGGCTGTCTACTCCCCCAAGAACATCGGCCACGCCGGCCTTGGGTCGGCCTGCTACTGCCACTTCACCTCGCCCATCCGCCGCTACCCCGATCTGATCTGCCACCGCGCGCTGCTCTCCACGCTCGGCGCCCCCGAGCGCCCGCCCCGCGCCGGGGCGCTGGGTGAGCTGGGGGAGTGGACCTCCGAACGCGAGCGCGAGGCCATGAAGATCGAGCGCTCCGGCGACGACATCGCCGGCTGCTTCGCGCTCGAACGGGCCCTTTTCGAGGAGGGCTGGGACTCGCCCTTCCCCGGCGAGGTCACCGGGCTGATCTCCGCCGGCGCCTTCATCGCCTTCGGGCACCCGCCGAATGCGCACGATCGGGTAGGTGGGGTACCCCCTCCCTACGAGGGCATGCTTCCCGTGCGCAACCTCTCAGGGGCGCAGGAGCGCGACTGGTGGACCCTCAACCCCCAGGGCACCATCCTCCAGGGCGAGCGCTCCGGGGCCACCCTCCGCCTCGGCGACCCGCTCTCCGTGGTCGTAAAGCGCGTCGATGCACCCCGCGGGCGGGTCGATCTGGCTCGCGCGCCGTAAGCCCATCTGCGATCCCCTTTGCGGAGCCCCCCGGGCGGAGCCTAAAGGTTCTCTCCGCATCCTCTAGGCTCGATTCATGGCAAAGACCCAGAAGCGCAAGATCGGCGCCGGCGACGTGGCCTCCAACCGCTACGCCTCCTACCGCTACGAGTTGCTCGAGCGCCTGGAGTGCGGCATCGCCCTGCAGGGCACCGAGGTCAAGGCGCTGCGCGAATCCGGCGCGCAGCTCAAGGATGGCTACGCCTCTCTGCGCGAGGGCGAGCTGTGGCTGCACTCGATCCACATTCCCCCCTACGCGCCCGCCTCGCGCGAGAACCACGACCCCGAGCGTCCGCGACGCCTGCTCGCGCACCGGCGCGAGATCGACCGCCTCGAGGCCAAGGTCAAGGAACGCGGTCACACTCTGGTGCCCACGCGCATCTATTTTTCCGGCGGCCTCGCCAAGGTTGAGATCGCGCTCGCGCGCGGCAAGGATCTATATGACAAGCGCCAAACGCTCAAGGAGAAGGATTCCCGCCGGGAGATGGAACGCGGCATTCGTGAAGCCAGGCGCTGAGGCGGTCGCTGGGCAAGCGAGGCCAGGACGCAGCGAGCGAAGCGTGCTCAGGAGATGGTGCGGCTGATGTACGCCGTATCCATCCCCACAGCCAGCAGCACGATCAATCCCACATACACCACCGCCACTGCCGTTCGTGCGCGTGGGGAGACGCGGTAGTAGGCCGCCTGCTCCAGCGAGCGCGTGTTGCGCAGCTGCCAGCGCCGCCACAGCTCCCTTCCGCCGAACAGCAGAATGATCAGGATGATGTACCCGTGGGGGAAGAGGAACAGCAGCGGCACCATCGCCGCCAATCCCACGAACCACATCCACGGCGCCATCGCCGCCATCGCCCTGCCTCCGTCCAAAGGCAGCATCGGGATCAGGTTGAACAGGTTCAGGAAGAACCCCACATATGCGAGTGCGCGGAAGAAGTTGCTGTTCGTCGTCTCTCCCACCACGAGGCATACAGCTGCCCCAACCGACCCCAAAATCGGGCCCGCGAGGCCCACGCGCGCCTCCGCCAGCGCGTTGTCCCCGAGCGAGCGCGCCGCGATCACCGCGCCCAGGAACGGAATGAACATCGGTGAGCTCGCAGGGATCCCCTCGCGCCGCAGTGCCACCACATGTCCCATCTCGTGCACGAACAGCAGCACCACGAACCCCACCGCGAACTGCCACCCCCACAGTAGGGAGTACGCGGCGACGGACACCATCGCCGTGCCCGCCGTGCTCAGCAGCTTCAAATTGGGCAGCGCCACCAGCAACGCCTTCAGCGTCGTCGCGAACTTCGCGCCCACCGCCACCGTTCCCGCCGCCGCGCTGCCCACACGCCCTCGCAGCGAGCGCCTTGGCGGCGCATCCCGAAGGGACTCTCGGTTGGTGGATGCTCCCACGGCGTCTGCTCAATCGGGAGCTCTCCATCCATGCCTTCATTCTCGCAGGCTCCCTAAGCCGCGCCTAACGGGCATTGGGAGGGCCTCGCCGCGGGGCGACCCACGCGCGGCGCTACACTGGCTCCTCCAAGCACTCCCGGGGACGACAGGCTTCGACGCGGTCGGTTCGTGGGGGTGGTGGCGAGCCGAGGTCCCGGGCGGCCTCGTAAAACACCCGGGAAAACCATAAGTGCGGACTCTCACGAGTACGCCCTCGCGGCCTAGCTAACACTAGGTGCCGAGGTCTCGGGCCCCACTCGCCTGCGGCGGGGGTCCCCGGGATCAGATAGCAGGCTCACCTGGTGAGGTCCGCTCTCGCCGATCCAGGGAATCTTCAGGGAGCTGGTCCCCCGCAACCCCGCCGGCGAGGCGAGCGAGGGACGAGACCAGAGCGCCGGCTACGCTCGTAGAAGCCACTCTTCACGCGATTGCGGACGTGGGTTCGATTCCCACCGTCTCCACTGGTTCCCCGTTTCCGCTGCAAATGAGCAGTTTTTGCGGCGGGGACGGGGGGAATGATCTGCGAATCGGGCGATTTGGGCGCGTCCTCGTCGTTGGCGACGAGCACGTCGGCCATCGTGGCGGCGGAGCTGGTCGATGTCCCAGTCAGCGTAGATGTCGCCGGTGGTCTGGATAGAGGCGTGGCCAAGTAGCTTCTGGACGGCCTTCAGGTTGCCGGTGGCGTCGAGGACGCGCTGGCCGGCGGTGTGGCGGCTCTTGTGCATCCGCTCGCCGCTGGTTGTTCCCGGAGCGACGATGCGGGCGGTGGCGAGGCAGCGGTACCACCAGTCGTGCGCGGCGTGGCCGCTCATCGGTTTGTCGGGGTAGCGGCGCACGCCGACGCGGGGGATCGTGCGCTGGGTGCAGAGCAGGCATCGTCAGCTCGCCTTCGGTGTGCTGGCCGGTCGCGCCGTGGGCTTGTGGAAGACGAGGATGTCTTCGTGGGCGACGATGTGGGTGCGTTCGCCGCGCTTGCTGGCGTGGCGGACGTGGAGTGTTTGCCAGAAGGAGGGTCGCATCACGAGCTGGTTGTCGCGGATGGTGGCGAGGAGTCCGATGATGCGTTGGTGGTATTGGAGTCCGAGGTTTTCGCAGAGGGTGATTATTTCGCCGCTGAGGTTGCGGAGGGAGCCGTTTGCGCGCATGTCTTTGGTGACGAGGATGAGGTATCCGCCGGGCTTCAGGACGGTCGCGCACGCCTTGTAGATGTCGCTCATGGCGGTGGTGTAGCGGGTGCCTCGGGCGTGTCCGAGGTTGCGGCGGTCGGGCTGTAGTTGGTGGTGTCCTCGTGGCGGAGCGGCCCGGTGCCGGTGAGGAGGTTCTTGGTGTCAAGGTCGGCGATCTGGCAGGCGTAGGGCGGGGAGGCCAGGATCAGATCCGGCCGCCGTGTGGTGTGCGCGGCGAGTAGCTGCGGGAGGTTTCGTGCGTCGCCTTGGATGATGTGGGCGGGTGTGGTGGCGTCCTGGGTGTGGGCGTGGGCGATGTTCGCGGTGGCGAGTTTCGCCCAGCGGGGCTCTAGCTCGATGCCGATGGCGTGGCGGTTGAGGTGGATCGCCTCGACGGATGTGGTGCCGATGCCGCACATCGGGTCGAGGATGAGGTCGCCGGGGTCGCTGTAGGCGTGGATGGCATGGCGTGCCAGGGCGGGGAGCATCTTGGCGGGGTGGCGGTTTGACTCGGGGAGGAATGTTGCGCGGGTTCGACCTCGGCCGTAGACGCGATGAGCTCGAGTCCGAGGAAGTGTTGGAAGCCACCGTCTCGGGTTGCGATTCGTCTGCACGTCGCCATCAGCAGCTTGGTGGGCCGTAAGTGTGAGCGGTCCTCGAGGCTGGCGTCTGTGCCGGAAAGCGCTGCTCGGGAAAGCGCTGCTCGTTGCGCTCGATCTTCGCATATGTCGCCTGCAGCGGTTCGATGTTCAAGACGTCGCACAACCGGATCAGGTAGATGAGGACGTCTGCGATCTCGTCTTCGAGTTTCGCGATGAAGGGCTCGATGTCCTGATCCGCCGTGGCCCACTGCAGGACCGCGGCCAGCTCACCCGCCTCGGCCGAAACTGCGGTCGTGAGGTTCTTGGCAGTGTGGAAGCGCTCCCAAGAGCGGGCGCGCGCGAACTCCCGCAGTCGGCGCTTCAGGTGCTCGATGTCCAACGATGTGCGATCGGTCCCGGCCGCTGACCGTCTGGACGTCATACATTGACCAGCCGTCGAGCGTCGGCGCCGGTGGCTGCTTCCGACCGATGCCAGGCCAGATAGCGCTCGTTTGAGGGGCCGAAGCAGCTGAAGGGCCGCCCGTCGAGGTGTCTCACCACCTCTCGTCGCCATTCGCTCGTGCTTGCCGCTTCGGCTGTTCTGATCACACCCGCGCCGTCGATGAAGAGAGCGCAGGCGTCGAAGCAGTGATGACACGTGACGCATGCCAGCACAGCCACGTCCGGGTCGAGGCGCTCGTGCTCGCTGCAGAAGCGCCGCGGCTTCAGATGCGCTACTTCGAGGTCATCTGCGACACACTCCCGCTCGCAGAACGCGCATGGCGCGGTCGAGCGCCCCACGAGAAGCACTTTGCGCATGGGGCTCGCCTCACGGCGGCGTACGACCTGGCCAAGGATGTCGGTCGGGGCGCCCGGCGCCAGCGGGCGCGGAGCCCCGCTTGGCGGCGCGCTGCCGAGCACCGCGGGGGCGATCACCCACGGCATCGAGGCGAAGATCCCCGACATGCGAATCGCTTCTGCGATCGCGGGATTGATCTCGTCCATGCGCAGTTCGACGTTCTGCTCATGCGCGTAGATGTTGAGTGGAATGCGGAGATCCCAGGCATCGGGTTCGGTTTGACTCCACACCTTGCTCGTTGAGGTGTAGGCGTGCCCCTCGACTTCAAAGAGCACGAACTCCGAGAACTGCGCGTGCACGAAGTGCTCGATAGGCGCTCGTGGCCCGTACGTTGCTCCCTTTGCGTTACGCGGTGGTTGTGCCGTGTTCTGCCAGCGGAATCCGTGAACCGCGACGCCGAGCTGGCCAGGTTGTATGCGTTCGAATGCCGGCAGGTGACTCATCTTGCCCGCTGTGCTGCTCTTCGAGCCCCACAACCCGCGATCGATGCAGATCGGGTAGTCACGTGCCCAATGCTCGCCCACCGCTGAGCACGCGATCGTCAGCGCTTGGTCGGCGACGGTCTCCTGCACGTCCACTTCAGCCATCTTGATCTCCTTCGTCGATCGAATTGAGAGATGAGACGAGGGTCAGCAGACTCCGGACGTCTCGACAGGAACGTACTGGGCCTTCCGGATGGCTTGAGCTTCGACGGCGGAAACACCTGTGGGTCGATCGTCACGGCTGCCGAAGATCTCGCCCGAACCGAAGCGCTGCAAGATGATGTGCGGCTCGCCGAGACGTATCTACCGATCACGGCGGGAACCTTGCGTGGTCCGCTTTAGCAGGGGAAGGGCCAGACGTCAGGATGACGGTCATACCATGACGACGGAAAGGGCAGTGTGGGCTTCTGCCATTCGGCTGTAGTCGTCGTCCTGTGTGATAACGGGTAGTCCGTGCTCGACCGCTGTGGCGGCGATAAGGGCGTCCATGAGCTTGACTGTCCGCTGAATGCCGGCCGCGCGGCAGTCTGTGACGAGCCTGGCCCATGTGGTCATCACGGCCTCGCTGATCGGGATCGGGTCCGCGGCGCGGGCGAGAGCGAGCGTGTCGGCGCGTCTTGCCCTGGATTGGTCGTCTGTGGAGGCGAGTACACCGAGCTGCAGCTCGCCGATGCTCACTACGGAGACAGCGACGTGGTTGGGGAGCTCGCCGAGTGGTCGTTCGCTCTCGCGGGCGATGAATATGGAGGTGTCGAGCAGCCCGGATGCGGGGGTGCTCAAAGTTCGTCCAGTGTGTGGCCGGCGAGCTCGTCCAGCTCCCGTGTGAGATCCGCGTCTGCGGCGCGGGTCTGCAGCTCGCGCTTGAGGTTTGGTCCCGATAGCCAGCGTGTGCGTTCCTGGTGCGGAACGATGTCTGCGATCGGCTCGCCATGCACGGTAAGCGTTACGGGCTCGCCCGCTCGTACGGCGTCGATCACCTGGCTCGTCTGGTTGCGTAGCTCACGGACCCCAACGTTCATGTGCGACAGTGTAGCACATGGGGATCGTTCGACCTCACTGCCCCGTCGCGGCGGGAACGTTGCGTGGGTTGGGCTTCTACCGTCTCTATTAGGCTAGTAAGATGCTATCTTACGCGTATGCGTACCACCATCTCCACGAAGGGTCAGATCGTTCTTCCTGCGGAGCTTCGTACTGCGGATGGCATTGAGGCGGGGGAGGAGTTCGAGGTCGATCGGGTTGGCCCTGATGAGTACCGGCTAACCCGGCTGACGCCGCCGCCGAATCGTGGCTTGGTCGAGTGGCTGCGGTCGTGTCCGGAGGATGGTTGGTTTGTAGAGATTGAGTCGGAGTCAACCGACTCGCTCTAGTGGACTGATGGCGCGCTTTTTGGTTGATGCGAACGTCCTCTCGGAGGCGACTAAGCCCGCCCCGGACGAGCGTGTTGTCGAGTGGCTTGGGCACAATGAGCTCGAGCTCGCCGTCGACCCGATCATCCTGGGTGAGATCCGTTTCGGCATCCTGCTGCTCCCACGTGGTCGTCGCCGAAGTCGGCTGGAGCGTTGGTTCGAGGACGGAGTGCAGCGGTTGCAGTGCATCCCGTGGGAGGCCTCGACGGGTCTGCGTTGGGCCGAGCTGCTCGCGACACTCCGCGCGGAAGGACGTGGGATGCCGATCAAGGACAGCCTCATTGCTGCGACCGCGCTGGCGCACGATCTGGCGGTTGCGACTCTCAACCGACGCGACTTCGATGCCGCAGGCGTGGTTGTCGTCGATCCGGTGGCAGAGCCTGGTCCCTGATAATCTGCTTAAAGCCGGCGTTGCCCCCGCGCCTCATTCACGGCGGGAACCTTGCGTGAGTTCGATTCCCACCGTCTCCACTGCTGCAAATTTTGTGGCCTGCCATGCCGCCAGCCGCACCGTCCGGAAGAATCGTGGCGACGGACGAGACGATCGATCCCCTTGGGCGCACCGTTCGCCCGGCCGAGGAGCGGTGGCAGCACATCATTGACGGCCATCCATACATGACGCCGTTCCGTGCCGAGTTGCTGCGGGCAGTCGAGGCGCCTACGGATCTGATCGAGCAGCCGCGGCCCGGCCAGGACTGGTTCTACCTGCGGGATGCAGGCCCAAGTCGGTGGCTCAAGGTCGTAGTAGCCTTTGACGAGGATTCCGTTGGGAGCATACGGACAGCATTCCCAAGGAGAAGCAAGCCATGACCGTCCATATCGGCCCATACAAGTTCGACCGAGTTCGCTATGACCACGATGCGGACGTGCTCTATCTCGCCCAGGGCGATCCTGCGCGGGCCGTCGACTTCGACGAGACACCCGAAGGGCACGCCGTCAGCTTCGACGAGAACGGGGATCTCGTCGGTCTGACCCTGATCGATATCCGCAGGCTTCTCGATGAGGCTCAGGGCGAGCTTCGACTGGAGCTTCCAGCAAAGGCCAGTCCAGCAGACCTCAAGCTCGCTCTCGCCTAGCGTCTGATAGGGCTTGGCGCAAAGCTTCGACTCGCGCTCGACGGTTTGGTCTTCTTTCCCTAGCCTCCACTTCAGACAGCTGGCTGCGATATGCGCGAGCTTCGCCTGCGTTCGGGGTTTCTTCACGGTCCGAGAAGCGCGAGCGGGATGGCCGCGACACCGTCGGATCTGCGATAGGCAAACCTGCCTGTATAGACCACGATCCGATCGAGCAATCTGTCGCCGATCTGCTGATGGAGCCAGTTGAGGTGCGTGACATCGTGATCATCGACGGTGTTGCTCAGCTTCGCCTCGATCGCGACGCACGACCGGTTTTCGCCCTCCACGATCAGGTCGATCTCATGATCGCCGTTCTTGGTACGCAGATGGCCGACTCTGGCGGTGGCGGCACTGGCGTAGACCCGAACTGATTGGGTCACGAGCGACCCGAAGAGCGCGCCAAGCCACGTGCCGGTGGTTGCTGAGATGCGGTTGCCCTGGCCGCGCAACAGGCCGGCCTTGTCGACGCCCACGAGTCGTGCGGCGATGGCCGGGTCGACCAGGTGATGCTTGGGTGTGTAGGTAAGTCGCTTGAGGGGGGCAAAGGTGGGTATCCACGCCTCCAACGGATCGAGAACGAAGATCCGTTGGAGGTGCTCTCGATACACCGCGGCCGTCTGGCGCGCGGGCTTTTCGCCTTCGCCTGGGGTGGCGGCGTCGAGGATCGTGCTGTACGCGGCGTTGGTGGCTGTTGCCGCCGCGTACGCGGCCAGCCATGCACGTAGCGCGCCAGGGCGGCGAACGCTGATGCCGCTCTCCGGCAGCTCGCGTTCGACGATGCGAGTGATGTAGCTGTCGAGTTGGAGTTGCCGCGCCCGTTCGGGCAGATCGCGGATGCCTGGGAAACCGGACCGGAGGATCTCCTCGGCGTACGTCGGCACGTCGACATCGGAGGTTCCGCGGATCGCCGTTGCCTCAGCGGTCAGCAAGGCTCTGAGCGAGACGGTTGGGTGGTAGGCGCCGCGCTCGCTGAATGCCATCGGTCGCATCGCCATGCTGACTATCCGGCCCGCACCCGAGTGGATGCGGATCCCCGGGGCCACGCCCGCGGATCCGGTCAGCAGGAAGCGTTCGCCGGTGGGGTCGTCGTCGACCGCTCGGCGAACACGGTCCCAAACGCTGGGCTCGAGCTGCCACTCATCGATCAGCACCGGCGGTGGTACCTGCGTAACGAGGTCAAGGTTGCCGGCGAGGGCGGCATGCTCGCTTGGGTTATGAAGCGACAGGACGGTCGAGGCGCGCTGAGTTGCCGTGGCCGTCTTGCCTACGCCCTTGGTCCCCGCCAAAGCGATTGCCGCCAGATGGGGGAAAAGCTCGTCAAGCGTCTCGTCGATGATCCGCCGTCTGTATGCCACCCAAACAATCTAACATATAGACGTACTACTGTCTAACATCTAGTCGCAACTCTGTCTGCCTCTTCGACACCCACGGCGACGACGGTCTCCCTCCCGAGGGTCGACTGTCGCCTCACTTCTGCATACGCACAACGTACGCAGCGCGCCACCGATGTATCCGCCAAACCGGCATTCCAGAGGCGTTTCTGGATGGGGACAGCTTGGGTGCACAAGCGAGGACTCGCCTTCTGGGCTATTGCGCGTCGGGCCAGTTGGCCGCTCCCATGACGCCATCGCCCTCGGCCGGCTTGGGACCGCCCACGGCGACGATGTCCAACCCGTCGGGGCCAGCCTCGAAGGCGCGCACGACCTCGGGCGCGACTCGCACCACGTCCCACTGCTTGAGCTCCTGGAGCTCGCCATCCAGCAGGAGGCGCCCGGAGCCGGCCACCACCAGGTATGCCTCCTCCTGCTCGCGGTGGCTGTGGGCCATGGGGCTGCGCAGGTTGGGGGCGTAGCGGAACAGACTGATCCCGAGATCGCGCGAGTCGAGGTGCTTGCGTCCGAAGCGTCCTTCGATCCCGGAGCTCGATCGCCCACCGAGTCCTCGACCTCCAGCAGGTTGATAGTGGTGAAACTGGACATGGGTCTCCTTTGGTGACAGTGGTCCTCGGGACGGCACCCTAAAGAGCCATGCCCGGAAGCTCTTGCACGAGCAACTATATGGGGGACATGGGTGACGTGGGCAAGGTCGAGGTGACCTACTTCAACGATCCCGCCACTGTCATCAGTGGTGTGCCGGCCTTCAGTCGCGGCGATGGACGATCAGCACCGAGCGTCGCGAGTGCGCGGCGACCGCCTCGGCGACGCTTCCGAGCAGGACCCCTGCAAGCCCAGTGCGGCCGTGGGAGCCGAGCACGATCAGGCTCGCGTCGTGCTCCTCGGCGGCTTGGATGATGCCCTTCCAGGTGGGGGCGGCCTCGGCCTCCAGGCCGCGTGCTTTGAAGCCCGCCGCTCTCGCCAGGGAGGCTCCGCCGGCGGCCGTCTGCGCGGCGGCTTCTCTGACCTCGGCGATCTCGGCGGCGTCGATTGCAAGTGCGACGGGAGGCGTGAACCCGACATCGAACGGCTGCCAGACGGTGAGGACGAGCGCGTCGCGTCCCGGCGCGAGCTGCCTGCCGGCCTCGTCAATCGCGAGCTTGGCCAGCTCGGAGCCATCGTAGGCGAAGACAACGGGGACGCGTGGCCGTTCGGTGTCATCCTCGATGTTGTGTGTCGTTGTCATGCTGCCTCCTCAGCGAGCGATCCAGGGTGGGGGTGCGGGTGGCTGCGGATGGTGGCGAGCAGCGGCGGCGAGTCCCAGGCCGGCCCCTCTCCGTCCATGAAGCGCTGGAGGTTCGGGGTTTGCGGGCGGGCGCGGCCGAGCGCGTAGAGAGCGACCGCCGCGAGCGCGCCGCCGAGCGCGAGGCCGAAGCCGATCCACAGCGCGATGCCGGTGCCGGCGCTGGCGCTGCCCCCGACGGTGACGGCGAAGTGCACGAACAGCGGGGCGATCATGAACGCCGCGACCGCACGGAAGAGCTCGACGATCGCGAATACTCGCTGCAGGCTCGCGGCCGCGAGCGAGAACCCGGCGACGAACAGCGCCGGGGCGACCGCCGCCCCGAGGCCGATTCCGGTGAGCCCGGAGCCGATCAGGGTCAGCGCTTCGCTGGGCGGGGTCTGGATCCGGAACACTGCGATCCCGGCGGCCAGGAACGCCATACCGGCCAGCGGCAGGTAGTGCATCTCGCGCTTGTTGATGACGATGCCTAGCGCGACCGCGGTGATCAACGCGCCGCCAGCTCGGGAAGGTAGAGCAGCCCCAGGTGCACGGGCGTGAATGGGAGGCCAGCTCGTTGGCCGTGAGCCACTGTCGCCGAGACCGACGCGGCCGCGGCCGCCAACGCGAGAACGATCCCCGCAACCGGAATCGTGCTCGTCAGCATGGTGCGGATCGTCAGCAGCGGATGCCTGGCTTCGATACGGTTGACGACGAGGACGACGATCAGCGACAGGCCGATCGTGAGCGGCAGGAGGGTCTGTGGGCCGACGAAGCGGTGGGTCCGCCAGCTCGGAGGCGCCATAGAACGCGGCAACGCATCCCGCCGCTGCCAGACCGATCGCGAGCGGGGCTCGCGGGGCGTCCAGGTTGGCGGGCGGAGCGTCCTCGAATGTCAACAGGGAGAGCAGGAGCGACGTGAGCGCGATCCCGGCGACGATCCAGAACAGTGGCCGCCACGCGTCGGCGCTCGCCTGGATCCCACCGATCACAGGCCCGAGCGCGACGGCGCCGAAGATGCAGACGTTCATGATCATCGCCGTCCAGCGGAACTTCTCCAGGCCGAAGCCGAGTGCCAAAGGCGGCACGGCGGCGATCAGGAGGAGGCTCGTGCATGGCCCTGCAGCACGTGCCCGGCGATGAACATAGTGGACCCTGCGCCGCCGCCGCCACGATCGACCCGATCGTAAGCAGCACCGCGTAGAGGACCATCATTCGCCGCTGCGGCAGAAGCTGAGCGAACTGCACTGCCAGGACGGTCCCCACGGCGTAGCCGGCATTCGCCATGCCCAATCCCAGGCTCATCGTCTGCGCGCTCATGTGCAGCCGCTGATCGATGATCGGTGTGAGCGGCCCCAGCGCCGCCGAGAGCCCGAGGTATGGCACGAGGGCGAAGATCACCATTGCGGCCGCGGCGGGATAGCGGCCTTCCAGCCAGCCCTGTCGCATGTCACCTCCCTCCGGTCCGAAAGTACTCAGAACAAGGGAGCGGATGGTCGTCAGATCTAGGGATCGAGTGGTAGCTGGGTTCATACGGATCACCTTGTCGATATCTGGTGTTTAAGGCTAAAGTGGAGGCCACCTCCGGAATACCTGGAGGCACCCTCCGGAACTATACGGAGGCCTCCTCCGTTTTTCAAGGGCGGCTCCTTTTCACTCTCCAGAGCAGCTATGAACCCGACCCAGGCTCCCACTCAGACAGCGCCTACCGCTCCGAAGCGGGCCGATGCGAGGCGCAACTACGAGCCGATCCTCACAGTCGCGCGCAGAGCGTTCGCGCGAGGTCGGAGCTCGACATCCCTCGAGGAGATCGCCCGCCAGGCCGGCGTAGGGATCGGCACGCTCCACCGGCACTTCCCGAGCAGGCAAGTGCTGCTCGAGACTCTTTACGTCGAGGAGGTCCACGATGTCCGTCGCTCCGCCTCCCAGAGCGAGCACGATCCGTGGAAAGCCCTCAGTGTCTGGTGTGAGGGGCTGATCGGGTATCTGACCACGAAGCGGGCACTCGCTCAGGAACTCCTGAACTACCTCGACGAGGACGCCGCCCTGTTCCAGGAGTGCCGGCGTACGGTCTTCCCCCGCCGGCGAACCGCTGCTGAAACGCGCTCAGGACGCCGGCGTCGTACGGCCGGATGTCGAGTTCTCAGACGTGCTCCACATGCTGGGCGGTATCTCGCGGATGCCCGCGAGCCATCCCGATCAGGTGACACATGTGGTGCGCATCGCGCTCGACGGCCTTCGCTACCGCCCGCAGGCGTAAGGACAGCGCTACTCCGAGCCGTCCTGACGGCGCCGCCGCCGAGTCCTCGGATAGGAATTAGGGTGCCCTAACTCCTATGGCGCCTCCCTCCGGGCAATCCCGTCGGCTCGATCGGATATCGACCAGACGAGACCATGCACGCCCGGCGCGAACGACGCCGGGCGAGAACAGAGAAGACCGATAGATGCGCAATACGAAGCTCTCGATCGGCGGTATCGCCGCCCTGGCGGCGGCCCTGCTGCTTGCAGCATGTGGAGGCTCATCGTCTGACACTGCCGCCACCTCAAGCAGCGCATCGGGCTCGGGCTCGCTCGCGGGCCAGTCGATCACGCTCTCAACGGCCAGCA
>CAVQBM010000002.1:0-47662 GCA_963710785.1 uncultured Solirubrobacterales bacterium | reverse complement strand
CGGGCGACAACATGGTGCTCACCCTGCGTGCGGTGCTCAGCGAGCTCGACCGTCTCCAGGGAGCCGACGCGAGCCGCACGATCGATGAGATCGGACGCGAGGAGATCGTGCAGTCGGTCGCCCGCGCCGCGCTCCTGGGGGCGCGTGGAACTCCGGCGTGATCCTCTCGCAGCTGATCCGCGGCGCCGCCGAGGAGCTGTCTCGCGACCCGGCGAGCTGATCGACGCCACTTTGATCGGCGCCGCGCTCGCCAACGCCGCCGATCGCGCCTACGCCTCGGTGCGCGAGCCCGCCGAGGGCACCATCCTCACCGTCGCGCGCGAGATGGCCCGCCAGATCGCGAGCGATGTCGCGCACAGTGCCGAGGGTACCCGTCTGGCCCCCGCAACCGAGGCAAAAACGCAGGATCTGGCGATCGCGCAGACGCTCGAACAGGCCGTCGCCGCCGGCCAGGAATCGGTCAAGCGCGGCCCCGAGATGCTCCCCGCGCTGCGCGAGGCCGGCGTCGTTGACGCCGGTGGCTACGGGCTCACGGTGCTCTTCGCAGGCGTCGTCGCCGCGCTGCGCGGCGAGGAGCCGCCCGAGCTCGATCACTATGAGCCCGCGCGCATCCATCACCCCGAGCACCACTCCAGCACCTACCGCTTCTGCACCAACTTCGCCGTCACCGGGCACGAGCTCGCACCCGCGAGCTTCATCGCCGCGCTCGAGGGGCTGGGGGACTCGGTGCTCGTGGTGGGCGACTCGAGGACCCTCAAGGTGCACGTTCACACCGACGAGCCCGAACGCGCCACCGCGGTGTTCGCCGGCGTCGGCGAGGTCTCCCATCTCGATGTCGCCGACATGCGCCTCCAGGTCGCCGAGCGCTCACAGCGCCTCGATTCCGGCTCGGTGTCGTCGCAGGCGAGCCCCCGCGTGCCCTCAGCGGTGGCGTCGGCACGCTGCGGCGCCATCGCCGTGGTCAGCGGAGCGGGCCTCGCGCAGATGTTCGCCGAGCTCGGGGTGCGCACGATCGACGGCGGCCCCACGCTCAACCCCTCCACCTACGAGCTCCTCGCCGCGATCCACGACGTCGAGGCCGAGGAGGTTGTGGTGCTCCCCAACAGCACCAACGTCATCATGGCCGCCGAGCGTGCCGCCGAGCTCTCCGACAAGCAGGTCGTGGTGGTGCGCGCCACGAGCCAGCAGGCGGGGCTCGCCGCGGCGGTGGCGCTCGCGCCCGAGCGCAGCGTCGAGGAGAACGCGTGGGCGCTCCAGCGGGCGCTCGAGCACCTCCGCAGTGGCGCTGTCGCCCCCGCCGCGCGAGCCGACACCTTGGGGCGCTTTCAACCAGGCGACGCCGTGGGCTTCGTCGAGGAGGAGATGATCGCCTGGGGGGAGCCCGCCGAGACGCTCCGCAGGGTCCTCGAATCGCTCGCCCGCGGGTCAGATGGGGCAAATGGCAATGGCTCTTCGCCCGCCGAGCTGATCAGCGTGCTCGCGGGAGCCGAGCGCGCTCGATCTCCCCGCGGTCGAGCGTCTCCTCGACGGCCAGGTGCACGCCGAGCTCGAACTGCGCGAGGGTGGCCAGTCCTCCTACTGGTGGCTGCTCGCGGCGGAGTAGGGTTCGACGGCGGAGTAGGGATCGACCGCGCGCGCGATCATCATGTGGGGATGTCCGGCGCTGTTGCAATCCCGGTCGTCGATGCGAACCCCTCCACGTTTGCGGGCATAGAACCGCTTACGCGCGCAGAGATGCTCTCAGCGCCCCTGCGCTGGCCGCATCCCGCGCGCCTCTGCGAGCCGCTGCGGGCGCCCACTCCCAAGGCGGCGAGGGGACTCGACGCGCTGGGCCTGCACACCGTGGGAGACCTGCTGGAGCACCTTCCGCGCGAGAGTCGCGAGGCGTGCACGGTGGCTGAGCTGCGCGTCGGCGAGCAGGCCACCGTGGCCGTGGAGGTGCGCTCGATCACCGCGCGGGCGGTGCGTCGCCGGGGTATGCGCCCGCTCGTGGAGGCGTGGGTCGCCGACAGCACCGGGGGAATGCGCGCGGTTTTCTTCAATCAGCCCTGGCTCGTCGAGAAATACCCCCCCGGCACGCGTCTGGTGTTGCATGGCAAGGCAGGCGAGCGAGGCTCCTTCGGCGTAACCAACCACGCCCTGGGCGCCGACGTGGGCGCTGCGGAGAGTGCGAGTGCTGTTGGGGTTGCGGGGGAAGCCACGACCTCAGCTGGGAGCGCAACGGTGGGCCACTACCCCGCCACCGAGGGCATCAACTCGACGCAGCTTCTGACGCTCGTGCGCGACGCACGCCACGCGCTCGGCGATGTGATCGAGCCGCTGCCGGCCGCGCTGCGCCACCGCGAGGGCCTCCCCGATCGCGCGGCGGCACTTGGCGCGCTGCATTTCCCGCGCCCACGCCGACGATGTCGAGCAGGGACGCAGCCGCCTGGCGTTCGAAGAGCTGCTGCTCACCCAGCTCGTCTTCCTACGCCGCCGCGCGCGGCGGCGTGCCCTGCGCGGCGCGCCCGCGCTGGAGGAGCCCCCTACGCTGAGCGCGCGCTGGCTGGAGAAGGAGCTGCCCTTCACCCTAACCGCGGGCCAGCGCGAGGCGATCGCGGCGATCTCCGCGGATTTGGCTGGCACCTGCCCCATGCAGCGCCTGCTGATGGGGGAGGTTGGCAGCGGCAAGACCGTCGTGGCGCTGTGGGCGATGTTGCGCGCCATCGAGCACGGCCGGCAGGCCGCGCTGATGGCACCCACGGAAACCCTCGCCGAGCAGCACTTCGCCACCATTCAGCGGCTGCTGGGCGGGGAGAGGTCGGCGCGAATCCTGCCAGCTGAGGTGCGCGCTGCTCACCGGCTCCACGAAGGCGAGCCGCCGCACGGACACCCTGGGCAAGCTGGCCAGCGGCGAGCTGCAGCTCGTGGTGGGCACGCACGCGCTGATCGAGCCCGACGTGCGCTTCCGCTCGCTCGCTGTGGCCGTCGTGGACGAGCAGCATCGCTTCGGTGTACGCCAGCGTGCAGCCCTCGCGGACAAGGGCCCCAACGATCTGCGCCAGCCCGCCGGAACGGGACCTTCACAGGAGTCCGGGGGCGACGCCGGCGCCCAGCCGCACGTGCTGCACATGACCGCCACCCCGATCCCGCGCACCCTTGCGCTGGCCGAACACGGCGACCTCGACGTGACCGCACTGCGCGAGTTGCCCGGCGGGCGCAAGCCGATCGACACCCACATCGTCGCGGGCGAGCGCGCGCTCGTGCACGTGCGTACGAGTTGCTGCGCGAGCAGCTGCGCGAAGGCCGCCAGGCGTACGTGGTGTGCCCGCTGGTGGAGGAAGCGGATCCGGATGGCGCAGCGACAGCCCGAGGGGTCCTCCGCTGGGGCGCCGGATACCCCGGACGCGCGGCCGCAGGGCGCCTCCGGCGAGCTACGCGCGGCCACCGCCGAGCTCGAGCGTCTGGCCAAGGGCGAGCTGAAGAGCCACCGGCTGCGGCTGCTGCACGGCCAGATGCGAGCGAAGGACAAGCAGGAGGCGATGGCGAGCTTCGCCGCGAGCGAAGTGGACGTGCTCGTGGCGACGACCGTGATCGAGGTCGGCGTGGACGTGCCCAACGCGACGGTGATGCTCGTGGAGAACGCCGAGCGCTTCGGTATCTCCCAGCTGCACCAGCTGCGGGGGCGGGTGGGGCGCGGCGAGCACGCCTCGTGGTGTCTGCTCGTCGGCCCGCCCGGCGCGGCGCGGCTGCGTGCGCTGGCCGCCCACGACGACGGCTTTCGCCTCGCGGAGATCGATCTGGAACTGCGCAGCGAGGGCGAGCTGATCGGCACCAGGCAGTCGGGCGTGGGCAGGTTTCGCGTGGCCTCCTTCCCCGAGGACGCCGCGCTGTTGGAGCGCGCGCGCTCGTGGGCGAAGGCGATCGTCGCGCAGGACCCCGACCTGCGGGCGCCCGAGCACACACTGTTGGGGCAGGCGCTGCAGGACGCTCTACGGCGCCGAGTCCACCGAGCCGATCCCGGCGTGAGATAGGGCCTCGCGGTGCGCGTTTATCGCCGGTCGCTACAAGGGCCGGCGCCTGGGGACGCCGCGTGGGCGCAACACGCGCCCCACGAGCGATCGGGTGCGCGAGGCGCTGTTCTCGATACTCGGCTCGCTCGAGGGAGCGACGGTACTCGACCTGTTCGCGGGCACCGGTGCGCTCGGCATCGAGGCGCTCTCGCGGGGCGCCTCCAGGGCGGTGTTCGTGGAGCGCGATACGGCCGCGCTCGATGTCCTGAGGGCGAATCTAAAGAGCTCGAGCTGCACGAGGGCGAGGCTGAAGTGAGGCGCGCGGAGGCGCTCGGCGCCCTGCGCACCGCACGCGAGCGCGGCGAAACGTACGATCTGGTCTTCGTCGATCCTCCATACGGAGACGCGCGGGCGTTGGAGGGCGGTCTTTCGGTGGCCCTACCGCCGCTGCTGGCCCCAGCCGGACGCGTTGTCGTGGAGAGCGATCGTCGGATGCCGCTGGCGCTTCTGGGTAGAGGAGGAGGGTCTCGGGGTAGAGCTGGAGAGGCGCTATGGGGATACTTCGATAACAATCCACCGTCACAGATGAGCTCTCTCGACAAATCCATAGTGGTGTGCCCGGGCTCCTACGATCCCGTCACCAACGGCCACCTCGACGTGATCCGCCGCGCGGCGGAGCTATATTGACGAGGTGGTGGTGGCCGTTGTCAATCGCTCGGTGCGCAAGGAAAAGACGCTGTTCGGGATCGAGGAGCGCCTGGGCTTCATCCGCGACGCGACCGCCAAGCTGCCGGGGGTGCGCGTGGAGCCCTTCAAGACGCTCGTGGTGGAGTTCGCGAGGGAGGTTGGCGCGAAGGCGATCGTGAAGGGACTGCGCGCGATCTCGGACTTCGAGTACGAGCTGGAGATGCACCAGCTCAACAGCCGCGAGGACCCCGAGATCGAGTCGGTGTACCTGATGGCCTCATCGCAGTACAGTTTCCTGTCATCCAGCGGCGTAAAGGAACTGGCCACATTCGGCGGGAGGATCGACGATCTGGTGCCCGAGGACGTGGCGCGGCGCTTGCAGGAAGAGCTCAAACGCTGACGAATTGGAAGCCAGAGGCGATGTCGAGCTCATCGACAGAGCACGAGCCAACGCGCTCGGTGGAGGCGATTTAGATCCAAATGGACGTTCTGGTACTCATAGACAAGCTCGATGACTTGGTGCACAACGCCAAGCCCGTTCCCCTCACCGATCAGGTGAGGGTGGATAAGGAGGCGATCTACGACATCCTCGATCAGATGCGCGCGACGATCCCCGAGGAGATCAAGCAGGCGCGCTGGATCGTCAAGGAGCGCCAGGAGATGCTCGCGGAGGCCAAGCGCGAGGCCGAGCGCATCATCAAGGAGGCGCGCGAGCGCCAGGAGCGGCTGGTGGGCGAGGAGGAGGTCACCAAGCAGGCCGAGCGCGCCGCGGAGGACATCGTCGAGGACGCGCGCGCTCGCGAGCGCGAGATTCGCCTCGGCGCGGAGGACTACGCCGATGAGATCCTCAACACGCTCGAGGTGAACCTCTCGAAGTTCATCGCCGCCGTGCAGCGCGGGCGCGAGCGCCTGCAGGGCAAGGACGAGCCGGCCGAAGTGAGCTAGCGCGACCTCCCGGGCGGGCGCTGGGTGGATTCCAAGCCTCGCAATCGCCCTCTGAGCAGCGATTTTTGGGTAGGGTCCCGTTCGTGAGTTCCGCCACGAGATACAAGCTCGAGGTTGCGCGCACGCTCGTGGGTACGGGCATGTTCACGCCTGTGCGCCCCGATAAGGCGGTGCGCGCGCTGGGAGCGCTGCGCCGCTGGGGTCCGACGCCCGCGGCGGCGTACACGGGCGCGGCGGTCCGCTACCCCGAGCGGCTGGCGCTCGTGGACGAGCGCGGGGCGCTGACGTTCGCGGAGATCGACCGGCGCACGAATGCGCTCGCCCAGCGCTCTCGCGCGCGGGGGTGGGGCGCAGGATGGCGTGGCGGTGATGTGCCGCAACCACCGTGGCTTCATCGAGGCGACTGTGGCGTGCTCGAAGCTGGGGGCGAGTGTGCTTTATCTGAACACGGCCTTCGCGGCGCCGCAGATCGCGGATGTGCTCCAGCGCGAGGCGCCGGCGGCGCTGATCTACGACGCGGAGTTCGCGAACCTCGTGCGCGATGGGGAGCGCCGGGCGCAAGTGCTTCGTCGTCCTGGTGTGAGCCGGGGGAGCACGCTGAGGATCCGCTGCTGGAGGATCTTTCGAGCCACTCGAGCGTGGAGCCATTGCAGCCGCCACAGGAAAGCGGGCGCACGGTGATCCTCACGTCGGGCACCACGGGGACGCCGAAGGGCGCGGCGCGCAAGCAGCCAGACTCGATGGGGCCGCTGGCGGCGCTGTTCTCGAAGATCCCGCTGCGCGCGCGGGAGACGACGGTGATCGCGGCGCCGCTGTTTCACTCGTGGGGCTACGCGCACTTCACGATGGCGCTGCCGCTGGCCTCAACGGTTGTGCTGCGTCGGCGCTTTGATGCGGAGGAGACGCTGCGCGTGGTCGCTCAGCACCGTGCGAGCGCGCTGGCGGTGGTGCCGGTGATGCTGCAGCGCATCCTCGATCTGCCACCGGAGACGATCGCCAAGCACGACCTGCACGCATTGCGGATCATCGCGCTGTCGGGCTCGGCGCTGCCGGGGGAGCTGGCGACGCGCGCGATGGATGTGCTGGGGGAGGTGCTCTACAACCTCTACGGGTCAACCGAGGTGGCGTGGGCGACGATCGCCACGCCTAAGGACCTGCGCGCGGCCCCGGGCACCGCTGGGAGCCCGCCGCTGGGAACGGTGGTGAAGCTGCTCGACAAGGACGGCCGCGAGGTGGCGCCGGGGGAGAGCGGGCGCATCTTCGTGGGCAACGAGATGATGTTCGAGGGCTACACCGGCGGCGGCGGAAGGAGAGCGTGGGCGGCCTGATGAGCACCGGCGATGTGGGCCATTTCGACGCGGCGGGGCGCCTGTTCGTGGATGGCCGCGACGACGAGATGATCGTGAGCGGCGGCGAGAACGTGTTCCCGCGCGAGGTGGAGGATCTGCTCGCCGACCACCGCGAGATCGAGGAGGCGGCGGTGGTGGGCATCGCGGACGAGCGAGTTCGGCCAGCGCCTGAAGGCGTTCGTGGTACGGCGCAACGGCTCCGACTCGATGAAGAGGCGATCAAGGCGTACGTGAAGGAGAACCTCGCGCGCTACAAGGTGCCCCGCGAGGTGGTGTTCCTGACGGAGCTGCCCCGCAACTCCACTGGCAAGGTGCTCAAGCGCGAGCTGAGTGTCAGGGAGTAAGAGAGGGCCGGCAGAGCCGACCCTTGCGGGCCGGTGGTCGTCGCTTTTACCTCGCTGCGCCGAAACACGCCTCCGTGCGGGTACGTCGCTGGGGCGAAGGGCTCGAGGTTGAGCGGGTCTTTGCTAGCCTGGAGGGATGGCTGTGAAGACCCACGAGTTCGACCTGGCGGGGCTGCGCCTGGCGCCGGTGAGGGGCGTCGCTTGGAATTGCTCGTAGGCATCGAGCCGCTGATGTTCGGGGGTGAGCGCTATGCGGTGGAGCCCGCCGAGATCCCCGCGAGCCTCGAAGTCTCACGCATGGCCGGCCACGGCTACGCGCTGCGGTTGCGCTTCGCCGCCTCGCTGGCGGGGCCGTGTATGCGCTGTCTGAAGGAGGCGCTGCTGCAGATCGAAGTGGACGCCCGCGAGGTCGACCGCCCCGGCGGGGGGGAGGAGCTGTCGAGCCCATACATTCAAGAGGAGATGCTCGACCTGGCCGGCTGGACGCGCGATGCATTCGTGCTGGCGGCGCCCGTACAGGTGCTTTGCCGCGAGGATTGCGCGGGACTGTGCCCGGAGTGCGCGGCTGACCTGAATGAGACCGGACCCGAGCACCGTCACGAGCAGACACCCGACCCCAGATGGGCGAAGCTGCGAGAGCTCAAGCTCGATTGAGGACCCTGGGCCCACGCGCATTGCGGTACCCTGTCGAGCCGATGGCCGTCCCCAAGCAGAAGCAGTCGCACAGCCGCACGGCCAAGCGCCGCGCGCAGCACAAGGTCTCGCCGCCGGCGTTGAGCGTGTGCCCGCGCTGCCATTCCCCGCGCCGCCCGCATAGGGTGTGCGACGTGTGCGGCACCTACGCCGGCCGCGAAGTGCTCGCCGACGTGGCGCACGACCACGATCACGACCACGACCACGAGTAGCCAACGACCACCGGTGGTGGTGGCGGTCGACGCCAACGGCGCCGACCTCGGTCCGGCGGAGGTTGCGGCAGGAGCGGCTTTGGCGGCGCAAAAGGGCGCGCGCGTGCTGCTGTTCGGGCCTGCGCAGGAGATGGCTCTCGAGACATTGCCCGCTGAGGTCGAGGTGATCGACGCGCCCCTCTCGATCGCCAAGAGCCGGGATCCCGCGCGCGCGGCACGCGCGACGCCGCAGGCCTCGATCGTACAGGCGGCGCGCGCCGTCGCAGAGGGGCGTGCTCAGGCGCTCGTGTGCGCGGGGGGGACCGGCGCGGCGCTGGCGGCGGGACTGTTCAACATCAAGCGCGCACGGGGAGTGCACCGTCCCGCGCTGGCGCTCTCCCTGCCGGTGCCCGAGTATCCGGTGACGCTCTTGGACGTGGGGGCCAGCGCGGAGGCGCGCCGCGAGCACCTCGTGCAGTTCGCGTTCATGGGCGCCGCGCTGGCTCAGGTGGTGCTGGGTGTGGAGCGCCCCCGCGTGGGGGTGCTCTCCAACGGCGAGGAGACTTCGCGCGGGAGCGTGCTCGTGGTGGAGGCGCAGGCCGAGCTCGCCGAACGCGTGGCGGCGAACGGCTGGCTGCAGCTGGTTGGCAACGTCGAGGGAGGAGATGTGGTGGCGGGCGTGGCCGATGTGATCGTCACCGATGGCTTCACCGGCAACGTCGCGCTCAAGCTGATGGAGGGGGTCTCCCAGACGCTGCTGCGGGCGATTCGTGGCGCCGCGATGTCCTCGGTGCGCGCCAAGGCGGGGGGGATGCTGCTGACGCCGGCGCTGCGGGGCCTGCGCGAGGAGATCGACCCCGAAGTGCACGGCGGGGCCTACCTGCTGGGGCTGCGCAGCCTCGGCGTGGTGCCCCACGGGCGCTTCGGGCGCCGCGGCTTCGCGCAGGCGATCCTGCGCGCAGAGCGTGGCGCGCGTGAGGATCTGGTGGGCCGCACGCAGGCCGCGCTGGAGCAGGCTGGAGTGCTCAAGGCGGCCCCCGTGTCCGCCCGGATCGATAGCCTCCAGGGGGACCTATGAGCAACTTCCGCCACGCGCCAACCGCTGCCTCGTGACCCGCGAGCAGGTGTTCACTCTGATCCAGTCGCACCTCGCCGACGAGCTCGATGTGGAGCCCGGGTTGATCTCGGATGAGACGCGCTTCAAGGAGGATCTGCAGGCCGATTCGCTCGACCTCTACACCCTCGTGCAGGAGCTCGAGGACACCTGCGGGGTAAGCGTCTCCGATGAGCAGGCCGCGACGATCCTCACGGTGGGGCAGACCGTCGATTTCGTGCTCGCGCACGCGGGGAATGATGATGACCGATGAGGTCGCTCAACGAGCTTCTGGAGGAGCTCCCCGAGGAGCTCTCACGACAAGTGTTCACGCACGCCTCATGGAGCGAGCGGCGCAGCGACTCCTACACGCGCCTTGCGTTCCTGGGCGACAGTGTGCTCGCGCTGGCGGTCACCACGCATCTCTACCCACGCCTGGAGGCCGAGCAGTTCGGCGCGGGGAGGCTCACGAAGATCCGTGCGCAGGCGGTCTCTGGGCCCTCCTGTCGCGCGGTGGCCGAACGCCTGGGGGTGCCCGCGCGACTGCGCGCCGCGGTGCCCGCGGGTGTGGAGGAGGCGGCAGCTGCGCAGCTCGTCACCGAGCGCGTGCTTGCATCGGTGATAGAGGCGGTGATCGGAGCGTGCTACCTACATGCCGGCTACAAGCGCACCACGGAAGCGGTGGTGGAGGCGTTCGCACCGGAGATCGAGGATGCGCTCGAGCATCCCGTGGACTTCAAGTCGGCGCTGCAGGAGCTGCTCGCGCAGCGCGGGGAGGTCGTGGAGTACGAGGTGATCGCCGAGCACGGACCGCCGCACGAGCGTACCTTCGAGGTGGTGGCGAAGATCAGCGGCAGTCCGCAGGGCAAGGGACGCGGGCGCAGCAAGAAACACGCCGAGCAGGAGGCCGCGCGGGAGGCCGTGGAGCGGCTGCGGGAGCAACATGACAGGCAGGTCGTCGCACCCCTCATCCATGCGCGCGACGAGCTTCGCCCGGTTGCGTCGGAGGCTGGTCGATGCGCCTGAAAGCGCTCACCATGAAGGGCTTCAAGTCCTTCCCGGATCGCACCCGCCTGGACTTCGGCCCGGGGGTGAGCGTGGTGGTGGGGCCCAACGGCTCGGGCAAGTCCAACGTCACCGACGCGGTGTTGTGGGCGATGGGCGAGCAGTCGCCGCTGGCGGTGCGTGGACAGTCGATGCAGGACGTGATATTCGGCGGCGGACGCGGCGTGCAGGCGCGCAATTCGGCCGAGGTGGAGATCGTGCTTGACAACTCCGATGGCACCGTCGATCTGCCCGTGAGCGAGATATCGATCGTGCGGCGCTTGGATCGCTCGGGCGAGGGCGAATACCGGCTGAATGGCGCGCGCTGCCGGCTCGTGGACGTGATCGAGGTGCTCTCCGATACGGGTCTCGGCAAAGAGACGCACTCGGTCATCTCACAGGGGCGCGTCGAGGGAATCGTCACCTCAAAGCCCCGCGACCGGCGCCTGCTGATCGAGGAGGCCGCGGGTCTCGGCAAGCACCGCAAGCGCCGCCGCCGCGCGCAGCTGAAGCTCGAACGCACGCAGGAGAACCTCGATCGCGCGCTCGATGTGGAGCGTGAGGCGCGCACGCGTCTGCGCCCGCTCAAGCGCCAGGCCGAAGCGGCGGAGTTGCACGAGCGCCTGGAGCGCCAGATGCTCGAAGCCCGCCACATCCTCGCACGCGAGGCGGTGCGCGCCCGCCGCGCGGATCTGGCACAGGCCGAGACGGCCGCGCAGGCCGCGCGCGCGGCACGCGCGGAGATCGAAGCCCGGCTGCAAGCGGTGATCGAGCGGCGCGGGGTGGCCGAGCGGGCGCTGGCCGAGCGCGCCGAGCAGCACGATGCCCTTGCACGGCGCGCTTACGACGCGCGCTCGGCGCGCGAGCGCCTGGAGTTGCGCTGCGAGCAGGTCCTCGCGAGCGCCACCGGCATGGCGCAGCGCAGCGCGCGCATCGAGCGCGAGCTGGAGTCCAGCGACTCCTCAACCGAAGAGGTCCAGCAGGGGGAGAAGGCGCAGAGCGAGAGTCGCATCGAGGCTCTGGAGCGAGAGCTGGCCGAGATCGAGTGCGAGCGTGAGCGCGAGACCGAACGGGAGATCGAGGGGCTCGCGAGCGCTCGCGAGCAGGCTCGAGCACAGCTGGCTGAGCTGGAGGCGGAGCTCCAGGACGTGCGCGAGGCGCGCGAGGAGGCCGATGCCCAGGCCGACGAGGCCCGCGAGCGTCTGCGCGCGGCCGAGCGCGAGGTGCAGGAGACCCGTCGCGAGGCGGCGCGCGTGGGTGCGGAGCTGGCGGCGGTGAACCAGTTCCTGCGCAGCCACCGGCCGATCGGATCTCAATCGCGTCAGGCGTCCGCAGCGCCGTCCGCGGTCGCCGCGGCGGCGGGTCCGCGCGCTCTCAGCGAGGCGCTCGAGGTGGAGGCTGGGTATGAGCTGGCGCTCGCCGCGGCGCTGGGAGGGCGGCTGGATGCCGCTCTGGTGGCGGATATGGCGAGTGCGGAGGCGCTGCTGGATGGCACCGGCCCCGACGGGGGCGCTGCGCTTCTCCTCGGCGAGGCGGCACCTGACGGCCAGGATGAGGCTCCGACCCATATGCCGGCCACCGAGGGCTCTCGCGCGAGCAGAGAGCCAGTCCCTGGCGCAAGGCATCTGTCTGAGCTTTTACGGGGACCCCGCGGAGCGGTGGAGCTCGCCGGGCGCCTGCTGCGCGATGCGTGGGTGGTGGAGCGCCTCGAGGATCTATCCGAGGACTTCGCCGGCATCGCGGTTACCCGCTCCGGGCGGGTGTGGTTTGCGGCGTTGGGCGAAGTGCGCCAGGTGATGGAGGGCGGCGCCGAGCGCGTGCTTGCAAAGCGCAATGAGCGCGAGCAGCTGATCGCCGCGAGTGAGGCTGCGGTGCAGGCTGAGCTGGATGCCAAGGTAGCGGCGGATCGCGAGCTCGAGGAGGTGCGTCTCGCCGAGGAGGCGCGCGAGGGGGCCGATGGCGCGCTGCGCGAGGTTGCGCGCCGCCGCGCCGAAGCGGGCGAGGAGGAGCGTCGTGCCACGTGGTTGATCGAACAGCGCCGCGCGGCCCCCGAACAGGGGCCGCTGGCCGTGCGCCGCGCGCAACTGGAGGGCGAGTTGGCTTCCGAGCGTCGTCAGGCCGAGCGGATGGCGCGCGAACAGGCCGAGCGCGCGCGGCGCCTGGAGTCCCTGCGCGCCCAGCACGCGGCCGACGTTGCACTCCTACCGATGGCAGAGCGCCTGGCGGCCGCGCTGCAGAGCGCCGGTGAGGCCGTCGCGGTGCGCGTCGGCGAGCTGGAGGGCGAGCTGGCGCGCGATCGCGCGGCCGGTGAGCAGATGACCGTGGAGCTGCGGGCCTGCGCGGGCGAGGAGGCCGAGGCGCAGAGCCGGCTGCGGGTGGAGGGAGAGGCCGTTACCAGCGCCGAGGTGGCCGCGCAGCGCCTGCGCGATCAGGCGGCGGAGGCGGAGCTCGAGCTGCGCACGGTCGCCGAGCGGCTGGCGGGCCCCGCGGAGGAGGTGCCGACCGGGGCGTCCGGCAGCGAGGGGAACGCTGTGGGTGCAGCGGATTACACAGCCGATGTCGAGACGGCCGCGGAGGAAGACGGGATTGCTATGGGCTCGACGCAGGGCGAGGAGGACCCTGTCGGTGAGGAGGAGCCTCTCGGCGAGGAGCAGGAGCAGGCCCTCGCCGCCCGCCTTGAGCGTCTGCGCCGCCGCCGCGAGCAGCTTGGACCGGTGAACCCGCTCGCGCAGGAGGAGTACGCCGAGGCGATCGCGCACGTGGAGGAGCTCGAGAGCCGCCGCACCGACCTGGAGACCGCGCTGCGTGAGCTGCGCAGCGTTATCCGCGAAACCGATCGCCAGATCCACGAGACCTTTCATGCGACCTTCGAGGCGGCGGCGCGCAACTTCGAAGAGCTCGCGGGCGATGTATTCCCCGGGGGCAGCGGACGCCTGCGGCTGGTCTCCGAAGAGCCCACGCGCCGCGCGGTGCTGGGTGGACAGTCGACCAACGGTTCGGATCCCGCCGGCGCGCAGATCGACGCCGACGCGGCGGCGGAGGCCGCAGCGGAGAGCGAGGCCGAGCTGCAGGATGGGGACCCCGCCCACCCGGGCGAGGAGCTCCAGGGCGTGGAGATCGAGATCACCCCCGCGGGCAAGTCCAGCAAACGCCTCTCGCTGCTATCCGGCGGCGAGAAGTCGATGACCGCGCTGGCGTTCCTATTCGCGGTGTTCCTCGCGCGCCCGTGTCCCTTCTACATCCTCGATGAGGTGGAGGCGGCGCTCGACGATCTCAACCTCGATCGCTTCCTCGCGCTGCTGCGTCGCTACGCGGGGCGGGCACAGTTCATCGTGATCACCCACCAGAAGCGCACGATGGAGGCCGCCGATTGGCTTTACGGCGTATCGATGGGCGGCGATGGGGTCTCGAAGATCCTCTCACGCAGGCTGCCCCCCGCAGAGGTGAGGGGTGGCGAGGCGGGCGGCACGAGCGACGCGCTCGCGGAGCCGGAGCACTCCGAGCACGTCGAGCGGGCCTCGGTGCCCACGTCGGCGGTGACCAAGGCCGCGTAGAAGCCTTCGTAGTCCACTGCTATCGTCGCCCGCCCTGTGGCGCGCAACTGGAACGATCTGTTCATCACCGAAGGTGTGCTGCCCAGCGGCGGCGAGGCTGCCGCGGAGGAGCCTGAGCGCCGCCGCGGGATCTTCAGGCGGCTGCGCGAGAACCTCTCAAAGACACGGCAGGCGCTTGGCGGCGAGATCCAGGCGACGCTGTTTGGGCCGCTTGACGAGCACACCTGGGAGCGCCTGGAGGAGGCGCTGATCATGGCCGACGTGGGGGCCGCGACGACCGCCACGGTGGTGGGCACGCTCGAGCGGGAGGCCGGCGAGGGCCGCGTGCAGGGGGGGGAGGCGTTGAGCGAGCGTCTGATCGAGCTGCTCGCGGAGATGGCGAGTACGGAGAGCGGGCGCATCGATCTGCGCCACGAGCCCACGGTGATCCTCGCCGTTGGAGTGAACGGAACGGGCAAGACCACCACCGCGGGCAAGCTCGCATGGCACCTGCACAAGGAGCTGGGGCGCAGCGTGCTGCTCGGGGCAGCGGATACCTTCAGGGCAGCCGCGAGCGAGCAGCTGGAAGGCTGGGGGGAGCGCGCCGGCTGCGAGGTCGTGACCGGGCCTGAGGGCTCGGATCCGGGGGCGGTGGCCTTCGAGACGATCGCCCAGGCGCGCAGCCGCGGGATGGATGTGGCGATCGTGGACACCGCGGGACGCCTGCACACGCAGGACAATCTGATGGCTGAGCTCACGAAGGTGCGGCGCGTGATCGCACGCCAGCTGGAGGGCGCGCCGCACGAGACGCTGCTCACGGTGGACGCCACGACTGGCCAGAACGGCCTGCGCCAGGCCAAGATGTTCGCGGAGGCGGTGGAGGTCACGGGCATCGTGTTGACGAAGCTCGATGGCACCGCGCGCGGGGGGATCGCGCTGGCAATCGCCCACGAGCTGGGGTTGCCCGTGAAGCTGATCGGCACGGGGGAGTCGCTGGAGGACCTGCGTCCATTCGATGCAGAGGTCTTCGCGCGAGCGTTGATCGCCGAGTAGCCCGCTTGGCACGGGCGCCGATCGCCGGCGCATCGGCGCGTGGCACGGGCACCGGTCGCCGAGTGAGGAATAATCAGATGTATGGACCCATGGATCCTCTGGTTGGTGGCGGCCTGCGTATTTGGCGCGGGTGAGCTGCACACGGGCGGCTTCTTCCTCGCCCCTTTCGCCGTGGGGGCCTTTGCGGCGACGATCCTGAGCCTCGCGGGCGTGCCGACGGCGGGGGCGGCAGTCGTGTTCCTCGCGGCCTCGATGCTCGTGTTCCTCGCGCTGCGCCCGCTCGCGCGCAGCCACCGGCGCCTGCCGCCCCCGATTCGCACAGGCGCCGCCGCACTGGTGGGGCGCAGCGGGATGGTCCTGGAGCGGATCGCCAACAACGAGGGCGTGGGCTGCGTGAAGATCGACGGCGAGGTATGGACCGCGCGGAGCTTCGACGACGACGAGGTGATCGATGCGGGCGAGCGCGTCGAAGTCGTCGAGATACGTGGTGCCACGGCTCTTGTGATGCACTAAGAGACTCAGGAAGTCAAAAGAAAGGAAGTACCTGCACCATGGTCCCCCTCATAGTCGCCGCCGTAGTGGTGCTGTTCGTGCTGATCGTCGCGGCGCGCACCATCCGCGTGATCCCGCAGGCTCGCGCGGGGGTGGTGGAGCGGCTGGGTCGCTACAGCCGCACGCTGCAGCCGGGGCTCACGATCGTGACTCCGTTCATCGATCGTGTGAAGCCGCTGGTGGATCTGCGCGAGCAGGTGATCAACTTCTCGCCGCAGTCGGTGATCACCGAAGACAACGTGGTGGTGGGGATCGAGACGGTGCTGTATTTCACGATCACCGACCCGCGCTCGGCGACGTATGAAATAGCCAATCCGCTGCAGGCGATCGAGCAGCTGACTGTGACGACGCTGCGCAACGTGATCGGCGGGCTCACGCTGGAGGCGACGCTGACGGCGCGCGAGAACGTCAACACCGAGCTGCGGGTGGTGCTCGACGAGGCCACGGGCAAGTGGGGCATACGCATCAACCGCGTGGAGATCAAGTCGGTCGATCCGCCGGCGGATATCAGGACGGCGATGGAGAAGCAGATGCGCGCCGAGCGCGATCGCCGCGCGGCGATCCTCACGGCCGAAGGCCAGAAGCAGTCCCAGATCCTCACCGCGGAGGGCGAGAAGCAGGCCGCGGTGCTCACCGCCGAGGGTGCTCGCCAGGCAGCGATCCTGCGCGCGGAGGGCGAAGCGAAGGCGATCGACACCGTCTTCAAGGCGATCCACGAGGGGGGTCCCACACGTGAGCTGCTGAGCTACGAATACCTGCAGATGCTCCCCCAGCTGGCGGAAGGTGATGCGAACAAGGTGTTTGTCATCCCCTCCGAGTTCGCTGAGGCGTTCGGTGGCATCGGCGAGGCGCTCAAGCGCCAGGCAGAGGACGCGCGCGGGCTGAGCTCGCCCACCCGCGGTGACACGCTCGGAGCCGGCAAGGACACGCCGGCCCTCGGCGGGGAGAACACCCCGAAGTAGCCGATGTTCGACTCGCTCTCTGAGAAGCTCCAGGCCACCCTCTCGGAGGTTCGCCAGCGCGGCACGCTCGGCGAGCAGGACATCGACCGAGCGATGCGCGAGATCCGCCTCGCGCTCCTGGAGGCGGATGTCAACTTCAAGGTCGTCAAAGAGTTCACCGCGACGCTGAAGGAGCGCTGCCTGGGGGCGGAGATCGTCGGTCAGCTGAACCCCGGACAGCAGGTGATCAAGATCGTGGGCGAGGAGCTGACGGCGCTGATGGGCGGCGCCTCACGCGAGCTGAGCTTCTCGCCGCGGCCGCCTACGGTGATCCTGATGGCGGGCCTGCAGGGCTCGGGCAAGACGACGGCCACGGCGAAGCTCGCGAGGTACCTGCGCGAGGAGAACGGCTCCTCGGTCGCGCTCGCCGCCTGCGATGTGTACCGCCCGGCTGCCGTGGAGCAGCTCGTCAAGGTGGGCGCTCAGGCGGGCGCGACGGTATATGAGCAGGGCATCGAACGCGACCCGGTGGAGATCGCCGCGTGGGCGCTCGAGCGCGCGCGCGAGGAGGGCAAGGACGTACTGATCGTGGACACGAGCGGCCGCCTACATATCGACGAGGCCCTGATGGCGGAGCTCGTGAGGATCCGTGGGGCCGTCAAACCGCACAACATTCTGCTTGTCGTCGACGCGATGACCGGCCAGGACGCCGTGAATGTCGCCGAGCAGTTCGCGGCTGCGGTGCAGTTCGACGGCGTGGTGATGAGCAAGCTCGACGGCGATGCGCGCGGCGGCGCGGCGCTATCGGTGAAGGCCGTTACGGGCAAGCCGATCCTGTTTGCCTCCACGGGGGAGAGGTTGGAGCAGTTCGAGCGTTTCCATCCCGATCGCATGGCCCAGCGGATCCTCGGGATGGGCGATGTGATGAGCCTGATCGAGCAGGCTGGGCGCCAGGTTGACGAGGACCGGGCGGCGGAGATGGAGCGCAAGCTGCGCCGCAACGAATTCGATCTGGGCGATTTTCTCGAGCAGATGCAGACGGTGCGGAAGATGGGTCCGATCGCCAATCTACTCGGGATGATCCCCGGCATGGGCGCGCAGCTGCGCGGCGTGAAGATGGACGAACGCGAGCTCGATCGCGTACAGGCGATCATCCTCTCGATGACCCCCGAAGAGCGCCGCCGACCCGAGCTGATCAAGGGCTCGCGGCGGCTGCGCATCGCGCGGGGGTCGGGAACGAACGTGCAGCAGGTCAACCAGCTGGTGAAGCAGTTCGGTCAGATTCGCAAGGTGATGCGCCAGGTGGGCCGCGGCAGGACGCCTGATATCGGCGCGCTGATTCGCAACGCCAGGTAGAGCCGGGCATTTCGAGGTCCGGGCCCGCCCTATCGTCGTTTGAAGTCCGCTCGTGGAGCGCGCCGAGGGCTCCGGCGGGCTCCGGCGGGCCCTGCATCCCTTGCGCCATAGCCGCTAAGCTCTGCCATGACGAATTAGCTACAGACAATCGTCTGCACAGCACATAAGAGAGGAAAACCGTGGCAGTAAGACTCAGGCTCACGCGAGTGGGCGGCAGGAAGGACCCGATGTGGCGCGTGGTCGTAGCCGACCAGCGCTCTCCGCGCGATGGGCGCGTGATCGAGACGATCGGCCACTACAACGCGCAGACCAACCCCTCGACGATCGTGATCGACGGCGAGCGCGCGCGCAGCTGGCTGGCGCGCGGCGCGCAGCCCTCGGAGACGGTGCGCAAGCTGCTGCGCATCCAGGGAATCGGCTAGCGCCGCCGGCTGCGCATGTCAGCGGGGGAGCAGCAGCAGGACAGCGCGGACGGCGAGGGAATGGCGGGGCTGTTGGCGTACCTCGCGCGTGGATTGGTGGATCGCCCCGAAGAGGTCTCGGTGGAGCAGTTCGAGGAGGACGATGGCACCGTCGTGCTGGAGTTGTGCGTCGGCGAGGACGAGTACGGGAAGGTGATCGGCCGCGGCGGGCGCACCGCGCACGCGCTGCGCACCGTGATCAGGGCCGCGGCCACACACGAGCGCCGTCGCGTACAGGTGGAGATCGTCGATTGACGGTGGCGCCCAGCCTCCCGGCTGGCCGGGTGGGCCGGCCGCATGGCCTGGATGGCAGTTTCTACGTGACCGGCGTGCGAGCGCGCCTACTCACTCTTGGAGCGAAGGTGACAGTCGCGCAGCACACTGCCTCGATCGTGCGCCTGGCTGGACTTGAGAAACATCCGATCGTACGTCTGGAGGGCATCGAGAGTCGCACCGCGGCCGAACAGTTGCGCGGGCTGGAGCTGACGGTCGAGCAGAGTGCGGCTCCGGCTCTCGCGGCGGACGAATGGTGGGCGCACGAACTCGAGGGCTGTGAGGTCTACGACGGCGAGCGTCACGTGGGCATCGTCGCGAGCATGGTCGAGCTGCCCTCCTGCGAGGCGCTCGAGGTTCATCGCGAGGATGGCGGCGAGCTGCTCGTGCCGATGGTCGGCGACGCGATCCGTGCGGTGGAGGTCGCGAAGAAGCGCATCGAGGTGGATATGGGCTTCCTGGGTGAGTCATGGACATAGATGTATTCACGCTGTTTCCCAGCTGGTTTGACTGGTTCTCCGAGCAGCGCCACGTGCGCAACGCGCTCGATGCGGGCACCCAGCTTCGCTATGTGGATCTCCGCGAGCACACGCCGCTGCGTGGCGGACAGGTCGACGACACACCTTTTGGCGGCGGAGCGGGGATGGTGCTGCGCGTTGACGTGGTGGACAGCGCGCTGCGTGCCCACTACGGGGTGGATCCCGTTGAGCTGCGCGAGCGGCGCAGGGTCATCGCACTCACGCCGGGGGGACGGATGCTCGATGAGGACTACGTGCAGGAGCTCGCGGCTGAGCCGGCGCTGACACTGCTGTGCGGGCGCTATGAGGGCTTTGATGAGCGCATTCTCGAGCGCCTCGCCAGCGAGAGCCTCTCGATCGGCCGCTACGTCCTCTCCGGTGGCGAGCTGGCGGCGATGGTGGTGTGCGACACAGTGCTGCGCAAGCTCCCCGGGACGCTCGGGCACGCCGACTCCGCCCTGGAGGAGTCCTTCAGCGAGGCCCTCGGCGGCGCGCCGGAGTACCCGCACTACACGCGTCCGGCGGAGTACCGCGGCTGGCGCGTACCGGATGTGCTGCTCTCCGGCCACCACGAGCAGATACGTCGCTGGCGCGCCGAGCGAAGTCGCGAGCGGGGCGAGCAGAGCTGATTGTCCGCTACCATTGCTGACCGCGCCGTCCCGATCGTCCCCGAGGGGCGAGAGGGTGGCCCTTTTTTGTGAGAGCTATGAGCACCGTAATCGCCAATATCGAGCGCGCGCAGCTGCGGCGCGTCCCCAGTTTCGCTCCGGGCGACCGCGTGAAGGTGCACTTTCAGGTGATCGAGGGCACGCGCAGCCGTGTGCAGGTGTTCGAGGGCGTGGTGATCAAGCGCCAGGGTCACGGCGCACGCGAGACGTTCACGGTGCGCAAGCAGTCCTTTGGCGTTGGTGTGGAACGCACCTTCCCCGTGCATTCGCCCAAGATCGAGCGCATCGAGCTGGCGGCCCGCGGGGATGTTCGCCGCGCGAAGCTCTACTACCTCAAAGACCGTGTGGGCAAGCGCGCACGCGTGCGCGAGCGCCGCTACACCGGGCCCGAGGAGATAGTGGAGCCCGGCTTGCTGGTCGAGCCCGCGCCGCCGGTGCAGGATGCGGATGTCGATGGAGATGGAGCGGCCGCGGAGGAGGCGGCCGCGCAGGGCACATCGAGCAGTGCGCCTCAGGGGGGACCGGAGGCCGACTCGCAGGCAGCTGTGGAGGTCGATGCGCAGGCGCCCGTCGTAGAGGGCGACGCGTCCGCGGATGTCGATGCCTCGGCGGACGCCTCGAGTGAGGCCGACTCCTCCTCAGACGCCGGTGGCGCCCCGAAGGGCGAGCCCACCGGCGAGCATTCCGAGTGAGCGGCGGGGCCGCGTGATGGCTCGCTCGAAGACCAAGCCAAAGTCGACCACCAACTCGATCGTTGAGCTGGTGGTGATCGTCGTGATCGCGCTCGGCCTGGCGCTGCTGATCCAGGCGTTCATCGTCAAGCCCTACCGCATCCCGAGCGCCTCGATGGAACCGACGCTCACGATCGGCCAGCGCGTGCTCGTGAATCGCATCGGCATGCGCTTCGGCGAACCCCACGTGGGTGAGATCGCAGTGTTCCACCCGCCCAAGGAAGCCGAACAGGAGATGTGCGGGCCGACGCCCCACATGGTCACTCCGGGCGGGGCGGCCTGTGCGGAACCGGAGCCCGAAGAGGCTAGCGTGAACTTCATCAAGCGCGTCGTTGCGGGACCGGGGGACACGATCTTCATCCGCGAAGGGCACCTGTATCGCAATGGCAAGCCCGAGAGCGATAGCTACATCCGTCCCTGCGGGGGGCGCGCGGGGTGCAACTTCCCCACTCCCATCAAGATTCCGCCCGGACATTGGTTCATGATGGGAGACAACCGTGGCGAGTCTGACGACAGCAGATACTGGGGACCGGTCCCCACCGGATGGATCATCGGACAGGCCTTTGCAACCTACTGGCCACCCGATCGCATCGGTTTCCTCTAGACCCAAAACGGCGCGTCGCAAGCGCAGGAAAACCAGCGGCAGGCGCCTGTTCGCTTTCGATCGTGCGCTGGGCGTACGCCTGGTGGCGGGCGCCGATGAGGCCGGCCGGGGCTGTCTGGCGGGGCCCCTCGTGGCAGCGGGAGTGCTGTTCGACTACGAGACCCTCACCACCCGGGAGCTGCGCTCGCTGAACGCGCTCAACGACTCCAAGCAGCACACGCAGGAGGCGCGCGAGGAGCTCTACCCGCTCGTGCTGCGCAGCGCCGCGCGCATAGCGGTCGTCTCGCGGTGCGTGCGCGGGATCGACTCGCGCGGTCTGCACAAGACGAACCTCGCCGCTCTGCGCGATGCGATTGAGGGAGTAACCGAGGGAGTGCACGGCGAGGTCGTGTGCCTCACCGATGGCTTTGCGGTTGCGGGGCTGGCGCGCCCTCACCGGCCGGTGGTCAACGGCGACGCCACCAGCGCTGCGATCGCGGCGGCCTCGATCGTGGCGAAGGTCACCCGCGACCGCTATATGCGCCACGCCGCCTCCCGCCATCCCGGCTGGCACTTCGACGAGCACATGGGCTACTCGACGCCAGAGCACCGTGAGGCGATCCAGCGCCAAGGGGTCTCGCCGCTGCATCGCATGTCGTTTCAGTCGCTGGCGTATCAACAGCTGGCTCTCTAGCCCTACCAGGCCCCCTCGATGTGATCGAGGCATACGAGGTTGTCGCGCGCGTCGACAGTGACGCCGATTGCGTCGAAACGGATGGTGTGGGCGCTGGGGCGGATGCGCGCTTCGTCGTAGAGCCATGCGGCCGCGAGACGGCGCAGACGGGCGCGCTGACGTGGTCGCAGGCCCGCGAGCGGCTGCTCGCTCGGTGCCTTCCTCGTTCGCGGGTTGCCCGCGAGCCTTCTTGTCTTGACCTCGGCGAAGACCATCGTGCGACCGTCGAAGGCGATTAGATCGATCTCGCCGAAACGGGTGCGCGCATTGCGTTCGAGCAGCGCGAAGTCGAGTCGTTCGAGGTGCCTCGCCGCGAGCTGCTCGCCGAGGCGGCCGAGTACGTGCCGGGGGTCCTTTCGCCGTGTGCTTGCCTCTGCGCCGCGCCCCGGTCGAGGATCGCGGCCATCAGGAGTGCCCTGCGGTGTGCCTGACACGGGTTGATGGCGCTCGGGGAAGGGACTGAATGAGCTGGTGGGCATCGTCCCCAAGAAGCTAGTCCGCCCACTGTGTCCTAGCGGCGCAGTTTGTGCCGTTACTGTTGCAAGATCGTGACATCGGAGACACACAAGGCGGAGTTGGGTTGTGCGGAGCCGAGCTTCATAGAGGAGGGTGCGCCCGCAGCGCGCACCCCCTGCGCGCTCACGATCGCCGGATCGGATTCCGGTGGGGGGGCCGGCATCCAGGCCGATTTGAAGGCGTTCGCGCGCTGCGGCGTACACGGGACGTGCGCGATCACTGCGATCACCGCGCAGAGTACGGTGGGGGTCAGCGCGATACACCCCGTGCCGCCCGAGATCGTCCTTGCCCAGGTGCGCGCCGTGGTGTCTGACATCGGCGTGCAAGCGGTCAAGGTCGGGATGCTCGGCACCGTCGCCATCACGCTTGCCGTGGCGCAGGCACTCGACGAGCTGCCCCTTGGGACCCCGGTGGTCGTGGACCCCGTGATGGTCGCCGAGTCGGGAGCGCGGCTGCTCCAGAGCGACGCCCAACGTGCGCTGATCGAGGAGATCCTGCCCCGCGCGACCGTGCTTACGCCCAATCTCCCTGAGGCACGCGCGCTTGTCGACGCCGGGGGTCGCCTCGGCTCGCGGTCGAGTGGCACCGGGGACGAAGCCGAGGCCGCCGAGGCGCGGTCGCTGGTTTGCGGGGTGCTCTCGCTGGGTCCGCGGATCGTCGTCCTCACCGGTGGACACCGCGAACGAGCGACCGACCTGTTTCTCGATGGCGAGGGTGAGGAGATCGTGGAGATACCGGGGGTGCGCCATCCCGATGGCGCGGCACATGGATCTGGCTGCACCCACTCCTCGGTGTTCGCCGCGCAGCTCGCGCTGGGCTGCGCTCCCCTGCAGGCGGCTCGTACCGCACGCGCGATGGCCGGTCTCGCCGTGGCCGAGGGGCTACGCGACGTGGGAGCAGGCGCAGGTCCGGTTGACATCGTCGGTCTGCGACGGTTGCGGAGCGCCGCCGCCGGTTTGCCATAATCCTTCAGCCATGGGTTCGGTCTTGTGAAGCTGCTGCGTCTGAAGCCCGGCCACGGCGAGGTCGTGCTCGCCGAGGGCGATGTGGGGGTACCTGAGCAGGAGATGGAGCTGATCGAGGCGTTTCGCCGCGAGCTCGATGCGGGCATGTGGGCGGCCGTTCCCACCCGCAGCGCTGGGGGTCGGCGTGAGGCGGAGATGGTGAGGAGCTTCGCGGATGTGCCGCGCGATGCCGAGCGTGTGATCTTTTTCCCGCGCGCTGCCGGCGGCGCGGTCTAAGGGGCGACGGTGCTGCTCGCGCTAGGGGCCACAGCGCTTGTGCTGCTGGCTCTGCTGTGGGATCTGCTTGCGCCCAGGCTGCGAGCCAGCGCGATGCCGGGATTGCGCAAGGGTCTCGTCGCCTGGCGACTGCTTCCGGGCGAGCCCATGGAGATCGGCTATGACCCGGGCCGCGAACTGCGCGCCGAGCAGCGTGCACGCGAGCTGCTGCGCTCGTGCGTGAACGAGGAGGAGTGGGCGATGTACCGCGATCTCGGGTTTCTGTGCGTGTGGGGCGCCGCCGACGCATCGGATGACGCTCCCACTGCGCCCTATGCCTACCTCATATATCCGCATCGGCCGATCGTCGCGTACCTCCCGCAGACGGGGGTGCTGCTCAACGAGTACTGCGTGACGTTCCCCGACCACACCCGCCCCTATGGGAGCGCGCGGCTGCCCGACTCCGACGACGTGCTGGCCAAGTGGATGGCGCTCACCGCTGACGAGCGCCGGTTGATCTCCGACGCCAACATGCATCTTCCCGGACGGCAGATCGATCCCGACACGGTGAGGCGCGATCTGGTGCGCCTTTCCAGCTGGGAGCGCGAGCGCATCGAGCGTGATCGTGGCAGCGCGGATAATGTTCCCGCTCCGTGAGCGTCCCTTCGTTTGACATCAGGCATCGCAGCCGCGCCCTCACCGAGGGCCCCGAGCGTGCTGCCGCGCGCGCCTACCTGCACGGCATCGGCTATAGCGCCGAGGATCTCGCCAAGCCGATCGTGGGCGTCGCGCACTCGTGGATCGAGACGATGCCCTGCAACTTCAACAACCGCGTGCTTGCGGCGAAGGTGAAGGAGGGCATCCGTGCCGCTGGAGGCACGCCGATGGAGCTGAACACGATCGCGATCTCCGATGGCATCACGATGGGCACGGCGGGTATGCGCGCGTCGCTGGTTTCACGCGAGCTGATCGCCGACTCGATCGAGCTCGTCGCCTCGGCGCATCGCTTCGATGCGCTCGTGGTCATCTCCGGTTGCGACAAGACGATCCCGGGCGCGGTGATGGCGCTCGCGCGTCTGGATATCCCCGGCCTGATGCTCTATGGCGGGTCGATCCGCCCTGGGCACTTCAAGGGCGCTGAGGTCACCATCCAGCAGGTCTTCGAGGCCGTTGGCGCCTATGCCGCGGGCAAGATCACCGAGCAGGAGCTCCACGAACTGGAGGAGGCCGCCTCGCCGGGCGCGGGCGCCTGCGGTGGGCAGTTCACGGCCAACACGATGGCGATGGCTTTCGAGGTGCTGGGCATCTCGCCCGCGGGCTCGGCGATGGTGCCCGCGGAGGATGGGCGCAAGCTCGAGGTGGCCTTTCAGTGTGGCGAGCTGGTGATGGATGTATTGCGCCGGGGGCAACTGCCCAGCGAGATCATCACGAAGGATGCGCTCGAGAACGCCATTGCTGCCGGAGCGACGAGCGGCGGCTCCACCAACATCGTCCTGCACCTGCTCGCGGTCGCCCACGAAATGGGCCTGCCGCTCTCGATCGAGGAGTTCGATCGCATCTCCGAGCGCACCCCGCTGCTGTGCGATCTGCAGCCCGGAGGGCAGTACGTAGCCACCGATCTCTATGAGGCGGGCGGCGTGCCGCTCGTGCTCAAGCGGTTGCGCGAAGCCGGTCTATTGCACGAGTCCGCTGCCACAGTGACGGGGCGCACGATCGGCGAGCACGCCGGCGAGGCCTCCGAGACTCCCGGCCAGCGCGTGGTGCGGGCGCTCTCCGAGCCCCTGAAGCCCACCGGAGGCTTCGCGATCCTCAAGGGCAACGTCGCACCCGATGGCTGCGTGGTGAAGCTCGCCGGCCACGAGCGCCGACGGCACGTGGGCCCCGCACGTGTTTTCGATGGCGAGGAGGCCGCGATGGCTGCCGTTCTCGCCAAGGACATCGATGCGGGGGATGTCGTCGTGATCCGCAACGAGGGGCCTGCCGGCGGCCCGGGTATGCGCGAGATGCTCTCCGTCACCGCTGCGCTTGTGGGCGAGGGCCTGGGGGAGACCGTGGCGCTGATCACCGACGGACGTTTCTCCGGTGCGACCCACGGGTTCATGGCGGGCCACGTCGCGCCAGAGGCGGTCCGCGGCGGCCCGATCGGCGCGTTGCGCGATGGCGATGAGATCACGATCGATGTCGACTCGCGCCGCATCGATGTGGCGCTCTCCGACGAGGAGATCGCCGAGCGGCTCGTGCTCTATGCGCCGCCGCTGCGCGCCGGGGAGCGCATCGAGGTGGCCATCCAGAAGTACGCCAAGCTGGTTGGTTCAGCGGCCCAGGGCGCGATCACTCGCTGAGGAACTCCTCCAGCAACTCGTTGAACCGCATGGGGCGCTCGAGCATCGGCACGTGGCCGGTGTCGGTGATGATGACCTTGCGGGCGTTGGGAATCATCTCGGTATACACATCGGCGTCGCGGACGCTGATTATGCGGTCGCGGTTGCCCCATACGACCAGCGTGGGGCAGGCGATCTCGGGCAGGCGATCGCGGAAGTCGTAGTCGAGGTTCGCCGCGAGCGCTTCGACCCACCCCGGCTTACCGGCTCCACGCAACGCCTCCGCGACGAGCGCCGGCGGCAGCCGGCTGGGGTATCTCGCGATGTTGTTGAGGGTGACCTCGCGCAGCAGTCGCCGCCGCGCGATGGCGTCCGCGTGCGAAGCCAGAAACGCTCCTTGGGTGGCGAGCAGCGGCTGTACGCGCCGAGCGACGGCGGCAACTCTGAGCGCGCGGGAGTTGCCGAAGCTGCTGATGCCCGCGGGGGCGGCCAGTACGAGGCGCTCGACCCGCTGGGGGAACGCGATCGCCAACTCGGTTGAGACGAAACCTCCCATCGAGTTGCCCACGACCGCCGCGGCATCGATCGACAAAGCATTCATCACCTCATCGAGTACGCGGCCATAGAGGGAGATCGTGATCTTCTCCTGTGGCATCGGCGAGTATCCGAAGCCGGGCAGATCGAGTGCCACGACCCGATGGGAGGCTGCGAAGGCCGGCAGCTGTTCAAGCCAGTTGGTCCACGACCCGCCCAGCCCGTGCACGAACACGATTGGAGGTCCCTCGCCCAACTCGACCACATTGACCGGCCGATCGTTTACAGTGACCCAACGCTGGTGCTTGCGCCAGTCGACATCAAGCCAAGGGGCGCGTCCGATCGGGCCGTAGGGTTCGCTGGACGTGGGGGCGGGGGTTGCGGAAATGCCGGACATCGGGCAATAGCTTACGGCCTATGCGGATCGCGATCGATATCGATTCAACGCTGCACCACTACTGGGATGTCCTCTCAGATGTGTCGGTGCGGCGCTTTGGTGTGGCGCTTCCCTACGAGGAGCAGCTCTCCTGGGGCATCACACGCTTGCGTCCCGAGCAGCTGAAGCTGTGCATACGGGAGAGTCACAGCGAGGAGCTGATTCTCGCCGGGGATCCCTACCCGGGTGCGGTGGAGACCGTGCGCGCCTGGCATGGGCAGGGTCATTTCGTGCACATAACGAGCCACCGCGATGACGATCGCGGCGATGCCACGCGCGCCTGGCTGGAGAAGATCGGGCTGCCCTTCGACGATCTGCGCTGCTCGCACGACAAGGTGTCTCGCTGTATGGAGCTGGGGATCGACCTGCTGATCGATGACTCACCCCTGAACCTCGTGCCCGCGATCGAGTGCGGCATCCGTGTAGCCACGATCGAACATCCCTGGAATCGGGATGTTTGCGAGGAAGAGGACATCCTCAGCGCCACGGATTGGTTTGAGCTTGCGCGCCTGCTGGAGCCGATGCTGGCGGGCGCGCCGCGCTCGCTAGCGCACTAAGGGAGCCGATAGAGGCTGGGCGGCCAAGGCAGGCGCGGCGGGCTTGGCGGCGAACATCTCTGCCATGGGCGCCACCGTCACCGCCACTGACACCGATGCCGCTACCGGCTCGACGGTCGTCGAACCCAGAGATCGCCTCGCGCGGACCTGGCAGGCGGCGTGGGATCTGCTCGAAAGCGATTTGCGTCGTCGCGACGCGGCGGAGAAGACCCGTCGCGCCTACCGCGTGGACATCGATCAGTTTGCCAGCTGGGCTGCGTCGCAGGGCCTCGGACCCGACGCTGTGGAGCCAAAGATGGTGCGTCGCTATGTTGCACGCCTCTCTGAGGAGGGTGCCGCGCCGGCGAGTACGGCCCGCAAGCTGGCGGCGATGCGCGCGTTGTTTCGCAGCCGCCGCGAGCACGGCCTGATCGCCCAGAATCCGGCTGATTTGGTATCCACTCCACGCCGAGCCTCTCACCTGCCGAGCGTGTTGAAGGCCCGCGAGGTTGCGGGTCTGCTGGAGAGCATCCCTGCCTCCACGGCGCTCGAGCTGCGCGATAGCGCGCTGTTCGAGCTGGCCTACGCGTGCGGGTTGCGAGCTGAGGAGCTGGTATCGCTCACGCTCGCCGATGTGGATCACGATGGCGAGCAGCTGCGGGTGGAGGGCAAGGGCCGAAAGACGCGTTTCCTACCGGTGGGCGAGGTCGCGCTGGGCGCGCTCGCGCGCTACCTGGAGCGTGGGCGTGGGGCGCTGGTGGGAGGCGATGGCGAGCAGGCGCTGTTCCTCAGCAAGTCCGGTCGTCCATTGGGGACGGGCGATGTACGCCGGCGCCTGCGCGTGTGGAGCGAGCGCGCGGGGGTGGGAGCGGGGGCCTCTCCGCACACGCTTCGCCACAGTTTTGCCACCCACCTGCTCGATGGAGGAGCGGACCTTCGCACGATCCAGGAGCTGCTCGGCCATGCGAGCCTGTCGACCACTCAGGTTTACACTCGGGTAGAGTCAGCGAGGCTTAGAAGCGCCTATGCGCGCAGCCACCCGCGGGCCTGATCGGCGTGGGAGAACCCTAAGGACGAACGTTGGAGACGAACGTCAAATCGATCGAGCTGCGCGAACTGTGGCGACGCTATAAGTCCGATGGCGATACGCGTGCGCGCGAGCGCCTGGTGGTGGCCTATTCGCCGTTGGTGAAGTATGTCGCTGGGCGCACCGCCGCAGGGCTGCCTCCGCACGTGGAGGAGGCCGACCTCATCTCCTACGGGCTGGTGGGTTTGATATCGGCGATCGAGCGCTTCGATCTCTCGCGTGAGATCAAGTTCGAGACCTACGCGATCACGCGCATCAAGGGCGCGATCATCGATGAGCTGCGCTCGATGGATTGGGTGCCGCGCAGTGTGCGCGCCCGCGCAAGGGAGATCGAGCGCGTGAACGCCAAGCTCGAGCATCGCCTGCAGCGCGCGCCGACCGATCAAGAGATGGCGAACGAGCTGAACATCCCGCTCACCGAGCTACACGACTCGTTGCTCGCGATCTCGCACTCTTCGATGGCCGCTCTGGATGAGCTGTGGAGCGTTTCGGACTCAAGCGGCGATCAGGTGTCGCTGATGGACACGCTCGAGGATCCCGGGGCCCCCGATCCGGCGAAGGTACTCGATGTGGGGGACCTGAAGGATCGCATCGCCGAGTCGATCGCGCGGCTGCCCGAGCGCGAGAAGCTGGTGATCGCCCTCTACTACTACGAGAACCTCACCCTCCGCGAGATCGGCGAGGTGCTGGGCGTGACCGAGTCGCGCATCTCGCAGCTGCATACGAAGGCAGTTCTACGCCTGCGCTCGCGGATGCAGAGCGATAGTTTCGATTGACACGGACAGGTAGGCCGTCGAGCAAGGGTGGGCTCGACGCGCCGCGGTGCCCGGCCCACTACCCTGGAGGGCCGATGGCCACCCGATCGATCGTTACCTCCCACCCGGAAGTCGCCTGCGATGTGTGCGGGAGGCGCCTTTTGCGCGGGGAGCAGCCCGATGTCTTTCTGAGCGGCGGACAGCGGCGCACGGTGTGCGAGCTGTGTGTGCCGCGCGCGACGCACGAGGGCTGGCTGCGCGAGGCTGATGACCATTCGCTGACGCTGCGCTCTGGGAGCCCCCGCCGTGGGCGCTCTCTGCTGGGGCGTTTGCGCCAAACGCGCTGGCCGGTTTCCGAGCGATCGACCGACGATGCAGGGCTCGCAGGCGCCGAGAGCCCCCCGATCGCGGCGAAGGATCGCGAGGATCTGTACGACTTTCTCGATACGCCCCCAGCGAAGGCAAGGCCTGTTGCCGCGGCACGACGCAGCGATGCGGATGCGGCCGATGCGGGGCAGATGCTCGATCCAGCGGAGACGATGCCGACCAGCGGCGAGCTGAAGATGGAACGGGCGCTCGGGGTGTTCAATGGCGGCGAGCACCCGCGCCGCCTCGCGGGTGTGGCCCGCTCGCTGGGAGTTCCTTCGGTGCGGGTTGCGCCGCAGGCCGACTCAGGCAGCGTTGTGGCGGTCGTGGTGGCGTGGGAGCTGTGCTGGTATCGATACGAGGTGGATCTCGGCGAGGAGTCGGCGGGCGCGCTTTTGAGCGCTCAGGGGATGGAGCTCGACGAACTGCCCGCGCAGGATCGAGTGGCCAACGCTGCGATCGACGAGCGTGGCGCGCTTTCGCTGCTGGCGTAATTCTTTCGTCCACTGGCGCGTAAACGTCGCACAAAAGCTTTAGCATCTACGGAGCGATGATCTACTGCGTGGTGCCCAGGCCCCTGGCCGACGAGCTGTATCCCAAACTGGTGGAGTACTACAGGGACGACGAGAACGTGACGGTGATCGTGGATCGCCGTCACGCCGATCGCCGTGCCAGCCAGGGGACGAGCGGCGCGGTGGGGCCGGATGGGCAGCGGCGTGTGGTGCGCGAGCGCCGTCGTGCGCGTGTGACCGGCGAGCTGCCGGCGCTTGCGGGCGTTCCGTCTCCCTAGCGGCTCATAATGCCGCGTCCATGACGAAGGTAATCGTTCACGTAGACGGAGGCGCCCGCGGCAACCCCGGGCCCGCTGCGGCCGCGAGCGTGGTGTCGACGCCCGCCGGCGAGGTGCTCGACGAGGCGGCGGAGCTGCTGGGGCGGGTGACGAACAATGTGGCCGAGTACCGCGCGCTGCTGCTCGGCCTCGCGCGGGCACGCGCGCTGGATGCGAATGAGGTCGAGGTGGTCAACGACTCCGAGCTGATCGCAAAGCAGGTGAGGGGCCTTTACAAGGTGAAGCACCCGGATATGAAGCCCTTGCACGCAGAGGCGATGGCGGCACTGAAGGGATTCAAGCGTTGGTCGATCCGCTCGGTGCCGCGCGCGCAGAACGCGGATGCCGATGCATTGGTCAACCAGGCACTTGACGCGGCCCGCGTGTAGGACTCGCTGAGGGGCCCGCGGGCTCGCTCAGTGCAGCGCGTGGGCGGACTGCGCGATGTTGATCATCTGCGGGTTGGAGAGGTCCTCGCGGAGGGTGTTGTTGACCCAGTAGAGGACGTTGCCCTGGCGCCAGGCGATGACGTGGATGGATGAGCCGTCGTCGACGAACATGTAGTGGCGTCCGCCGAGCGAGACTTCCTGGTTGACGTGGCCGATGATCGGTGGGTTGGTCCAGTCCATCCCCTCGACGTCGTAGTAGCCGCCCTGCGTGTTCTGCTGGAAGACCTCGATGAAGGCATGATGGAGGTGGCCGTGGGTGTCCTTGAGGGTGTAGGCGCGGATCCCCTGGGGCGTGGAGGCCCCGGTTTGCAGAGCGGGGTAGACCACCGGGAAGGGGAGCTTGACGGCGGCGTTGAAGATTTCGCTGTGGTTGCTCGAAGAGGTGGGGTAGAGCCCGATGGCGGCGGGCGTGAAGCTCGCGCCGTGGCCGTGTCCATGCCGGGGAGGGGATGTTGAGGCGAGGTGGTGGGGCACGGCTACGTGCTGGTCGCCGTGGAGGAAGTCTTCGACGGTTTCGTGTATCTGCTGCGGGGTGGCTGTGACGTAGTCGCCGCCGCCGATCTTGGTGTTGTCGCTGGCGAAGCGGAACTTGACCTGGCGGAGGGGCTTTTCCTGGGAGAAGACGATCAGCTTGGCGAGCTTGATGAGCTCTGAGGCCGAGGCAGGGAAGGTGGTGGTGATCGCCTTGCCCACGGCCTTGGAGACGCGGTCGATTTCACCGAGCAGGTCGGATGGTGAGACCTGCTCGCGGAGGTTGCGGATGAAGTCCTGCTGACGCGCGACGCGCACGAAATCGGAGTCGCCGTGGCGATAGCGCACGTAGGAGAGGGCGTTTTCGTAGCAGAGCCTCTGATAGCCGGGCTGGAGGTTGATTTCGGAGTAGTTTTCGGCGCCGATGCCGTTGACGTGGTAGTAGCGGTGGTCGACGTTGATGTAGACGCAGCCGAGCGAGTCGACCACTTCGATGAAGCCCTTGAAGGTCGCGTCGATGACGCCGTTGAGCTTGATGCCGAGCAGGTGCTCGATCGTTTCGGCCGCGAGGCGTGCGCCGCCGTCGGTGCCCTTGAGCGAGCCGCCGATGGTGTAGGCGCCGTTGATCTTTTCGGGGTAGTAGACCTGGCCCGCCGGGGTGACGATCTTGGCGAGGAGGTCGCGAGGGATGGAGAGCACCGATGTCTGCCCCTGGTTGGGGTCCAGACGCACCAGCAGCATCGTGTCGCTGTGGGGCGGATTGGCGCGATCGAAGGCGCTCTTGGCCTTGGCGCGCTTGTCGGAGCCGATTAGAAGAAAGGTCTGCGGCGCGCCGTCATAGGTTTCGGCGATGACACCGGCGGGGGCGTGGATGCGGTTGACTCCCGGAAAGACCTCGTTGGCGATCGTGGTGACCTTGTTGAGCGCGACGGTGGCGGTGGCGCCGCCACTGAGCAGCACGATCGCCACGCCGCCGATCAGGAAGCGCTTCCACACCTCCCGAAGGGTACTGAGACGCCCGGCGCTCGCGCGCCGGGACGGAGGGAGCGTCCCGGCGCTGGCGCGCCGGGCGCGTGGGTAGGCTCAAAGGATGCTCAAGCCGCGCAATCGCGAGCTGCTGGGGTTGATCCCGGCGGCGCTGCTGGTGACGGCGGGGTTCACGGCGATCTTCATCCAGGAGCAGAACACGGCAAGGAGCGCGGATACGAACCTCGTGCTGGGCCATGCCTCGAGCCTGTCGTTGACGTATGGGGGGATCTTCCTGGGGCTGTGCGTGGCGGCGCACCTGGTGATCCGATATGCGCTGCCGAACGCGGACCCCTACCTGTTCCCGCTGGCGGCGGTGCTGGCGAGCGTGGGGATCGTGATGGTGTATCGCATCAACCCGGTGCTCGCGCGCCAGCAGGCGCAGTGGATGGTGGTGGGGCTGATCGGCTTCTCGGCGACGATCCTGGCGCTGCGCGGGCGCGGGGTGGGGGTGCTGGAGCGCTACCGCTACACGATCGCGGTGGTGGGGATCGGAATGGCGGTGCTGCCACGCCTGCCGGGCATTGGAGAGCAGGTGAATGGGGCGTACCTCAACATCCATGTGGGCTCGGTTTCCTTCCAGCCGGCGGAGCTCGCGAAGATCGCGATTGTGGTGTTCCTGGCGAGCTATCTGCACGACAATCGCCAGATCCTCGTTACAGCGGGAAGGAGGGTGCTGGGTATGACGCTGCCTCCGATGAAGCAGTTCGGACCGATGCTGGTGGTTTGGGGGGCGGCGATGGCGACGCTGCTTTTGACGCGCGAGCTGGGGACCTCGTTGATGTTCTATGGGGCGTTTTTGGCGCTGCTGTACGTGGCGACGGGACGCCTGTCGTTCCCGCTGATCGGGCTGGTGCTGTTCGCGGTGGGCGCGTGGTTCGTGGCTACGCATGTGAGCCATGTGCACGCGCGGGTGCTCGCTTGGGAGCACCCGTTCGAGCCGGCGCTGTACAACCAGGTGGGGGGCAGCTACCAGCTCGCGCAGTCACTGTTCGCGCAGGCCGACGGAGGACTCCTGGGGACGGGCTTCGATCAATCGCTGCTGCTGGTGCATGTCAGCGGGGGCCATACGGTGCCGCTGCTGCCGATCCCCGAGAGCGACATGATCTACGCGGTGATCGTCAACGAGCTGGGGCTGGTGGGCGCGGCGGCGCTGCTGCTGACGTATCTGCTGTTCGTGGCGCGAGGGTTGAAGGTGGCGATGCTGGCGCGCGACTCCTTCTCGAAGCTCCTGGCGACGGGCCTCTCCTTCGTGGTGGCGATGCAGGTGTTCGTGATCGTGGGGGGCGTGACGCGCGTGATCCCGCTGACGGGCGTGACGCTGCCATTCGTGGCCTATGGGGGTTCCTCGGTGGTGATGAACTTCGTGCTGCTGGGCCTGCTGCTCGTGATCTCCGATCGCGCAAGAAGGACCGTTTAAAGAGGAAGAGGCCCCGCAAGGGGGCCTGCGTGGGTCGCGTGGTCCGGTGTCCAGGGCGCAGATTCCAGATGTCGATACGCAGTGCGCCCCAAAGCTGCAGCTTTTGCGTAGGTTTGCGGCAGTTTTGCGACGCAAAGCTGCGCAAAGACGATCATCCCCCTCATGGAGGTGGCTGGGCATCGAATAATCGACATGTCGCATATCCGACCCCCGCCGATGCCCACCTCGACCTCGACATCCCCGGCCTCATCTCACAGCATGATGGCCCATGCTGGGGAGCCTTCGCGGCGCCTGCCGTGGGGGGAGTCGCGCGGTGGCCTGGACTCCCACGCGGGGCTCGCGCGGCGGCCGTGGCTGGCGCGCCTGCAGAGGGCGCTGCGCGAGGAGAGCTTCGTGCTGCATTACCAGCCGATCATGTGCCTGAAGAGTGGCGAGGTGGATCACTACGAGGCGCTGGTGCGCCTTGCCGACGATCCCGACGGCCCACCGCTGGCGCCGGGCGCGTGGCTGCCGGCGGCCGAGCGCTATGGGCTGATCCGTGAGATCGACCGTGTGGTGGTCTCGAAGGCCGTGCGCTTGCTCGCGCGGGAGCTCGAGAGCGAGGTGTCGCTCGCGGTGAACCTCTCGGCGCTGTCGATCGTGGATGGAGAGATGCTCGCGCACATCGAACACGAGCTCGCCCGCCACTGCGTGGCCCCAGAGCGGCTCACGATCGAGGTCACCGAGACGGCGGCGATCTCCGATATGGCGCGCGCGGTGACCTTCTGTGAGGGCGCTGTGGCGCTCGGCTGCGCGCTCTCGCTGGATGACTTCGGCGTGGGCTTTGGCTCCTTTCACTATGTGAAGCGCCTGCCCTTCAGCCATTTGAAGATCGATGGCGAGTTCATCCGCGGGTTGTGCGCTTGCGCGAAGGATCGCCTGATGGTGGAAGCACTCGTGAGGGTGGCGCGCGGGATGGGGATGCGCACGATCGCGGAGTTCGTGGGCGATGGCGCAACGGTGGAGCTACTGCGCGCGCTGGGCGTTGACTATGCGCAGGGCTTCCACATCGGCCGCCCCCAGCCTGAGATCGCCCAGGCGCCGGAAATCCTCTGCGAACGACTTGCTTAGAAGGTTCTAGTCAGCGGGGCTGCGGGAACTGCGTGCGCATCATCATGTCCCACACCCGATCGGGCGTGAGCTTGCGCTGCAGGATCGTCATCCGTGCGGAGGCGGTGACGGGGACGCGCGTGGGCGCGCGGCGGCGCTTGAGTGCTCGTTCGATTGCCTTGGCGACGACCTCGGGTGGGCCGCCGAGGTGGCGCATGGGGCCCTCGTAGGTACCCACGGTGAGCGCGGCGACCTTCGCGTCGAACTCGCCGTAGGGGCCGTCGGCGGCCGTCTCCGAAGAGGCCGCTATGGCGTTCTTGGCGAAGTCGGTGACGATCAGGCCGGGCTCCACGAGCACGACATCGACGCCGAAGCCCTTGACCTCGAAGCGCAGCGCGTCGCTGATTGCCTCCAGGGCGTACTTCGTGGCGTGGTAGAGCCCTCCGCCGGGAAAGGTGAGGCGCCCGCCCATCGAGCCGATGTTGACGATCTTGCCCCAACGCTGAGCGCGCATCGCGGGGAGCACGAGCTGCGCCATGCGGATCGCGCCGAAGACGTTGGTCTCGAACTGGCGTCGCACGGTCTCGGGGGGGATCTGCTCGAGCGCGCCGCCCTGGGAATAGCCGGCGTTGTTGATGAGCACGCCCACAGCGCCCTCGGCGCGCTGCACCTCCTCGACGGCGGCCTGCATGGAGGCCTCGTCGGTGACATCGAGCGCAAGCGTGCGGCAGCCCTCGCCGGCGAGGTGCTCGATCGACTCGGGACGGCGCGCGGTCGCATACACCGTCCACCCGCCCTTGACCAACCGCAGCGCAGTGGCCTCGCCGATTCCCGAGGAGCAGCCGGTGATCAGCACTGCTCTGGAAGTCTCATTCCCCATCCGCCGCAGCATACGGGGTTTGCATTAGGGTGCTCAGCGATGCGTGCGGTCACCTTCCAGGCACCGAACGAGGTGCGGGTGCAGGATGCCCCCGAGCCCGAGCTGCTCGACGCGGGCGATGCGATCGTGCGCATCGAGGCGACGGGCGTGTGCGGCTCGGATCTGCACATCTACCACGGCCGCGTGAAGATCGAACCGGGCTTTACGATCGGGCACGAGTACGTGGGCACGGTGCTTGCCACGGGCTCTGACGTGCACGAGATCGAGGTCGGCGATCGTGTGCTGGGCTGTTTCCAGACGGCTTGCGGGCGTTGCTTCTTCTGCCGTCGGGGCCTCTTTCACAAGTGCGACTCCTCGCGCACGTTCGGCCACGGTGCGGCGCTCGGCTCGCTGCAGGGAACCCAGGCCGAGCAGGCGCTCGTTCCCAGCGCCGATCTCGTGCTGCGCCGCGTGCCCGCGGGCATGAGCGATGAGATGGCGCTGTTCGCGGGCGATGTGATGGGCACGGGCTATCACGCGATCGCGGACTCGGGGCTGCATCCTGGAGACACTGTCGCGGTACTGGGTTTGGGGCCGGTGGGGCTCTGCGCGGTGCAGGCGGCGCGCGCGTGCGGCGCCGCGCAGGTGGTGGCGGTGGACTCGGTGCCCGAGCGCCTCGCGGTGGCGGAGTCCTTCGGGGCGCACGCGGTGCACCTGGAGGAGGGCGACCCGCGGGCGGTGGTGCGCGAGCTCACGGCGGGGCGTGGGGTGGATGTGTGCGTGGACGCCGTTGGCCACCCCCAGGCCTTGGATCTGGCTGTGCGCCTCACGCGCAAGTGCGGCACGGTGCAGGCGGTGGGGGTGTATGCCGAGCGGGCGGAGGTGCATATGGGTCTTGTGTGGATCAAGGCGCTGCGCGTGTGCACGGGTCATGCCAACGTGCTTGCGCATGTGGATCCGGTGCTCGCGATGATGTCTGCCGGGTTGCTCGATCCCACGCCGCTCGTTACCCACCACATGAGCCTCGATGAGGCTCCGGAGGCGTACGCTCTATACGATCGTCGCGAGGCGTTGAAGATTTTGCTGCGGCCATGAGCACAACCACCACCACCGACTCCCCCTCTCTCAACGAGGCGCTTGGCGATGCGGCGCGAGGGTTTCTCGCGGGCGAGCTGCGGCTGATCGTTGGCTCCGAGCGCCGTGCGGCCGCCGATGGGCGCACGTTCGCCACGCTCGACCCGGCGAGCGGACGGGAGATCGCGCAGGTGCCGTTCGCGGGTGAAGAGGACGTGGAGCTGGCGGTGGCCGCCGCGCGCGAGGCATTCGAGGGTCCCTGGGCGGCGCTGGCGCCCGCCGCGCGGGAGCGGTTGATGGGAGCGCTGGCGGATGCCATCGAGGCGCACGCCGAGGAGCTTGCGCAGCTGGAGTCGCTCGATAATGGCAAGCCGGTGAAGCTCGCGCAGTACGTCGATGTGCTCGGCAGCGCTGCGCATCTGCGCTATTTCGCGGGTTGGCCCACCAAGATCGAGGGCTCGGTGCTGCCCGTGACGGCGCCCAACATGCACTGCTATACGCGCCGCGAGCCCGTGGGCGTGTGCGCGCAGATCGTCCCCTGGAACTTCCCCCTGCTGATGGCCGCGTGGAAGGTCGCTCCCGCGCTCGCCGCCGGTTGCACGGTGGTGCTGAAGCCCGCGGAGCAGACGCCGCTGAGCGCGTTGCGCCTCGGCGAGCTGGCGCTCGAGGTTGGCTTTCCGCCAGGCGTGCTCAACGTCCTCACGGGCGATGGCTCCACCGGCGCGGCGCTCGTTGCGCACGCGGGCATCGACAAGGTGGCCTTCACCGGCTCCACCGCCGTGGGCCGCGAGATCGGCGCGGTTGCGGGGCGCGCATTGAAGCGCATGACGCTGGAGCTGGGGGGCAAGTCGCCCAATGTGATCCTCCCCGACGCCGATATCGAGGCGGCGGTGAAGGGCTCCTACCAGGCGATCTACTTCAACTCCGGGCAGGCCTGCAACGCGGGCTCGCGCCTGTTCGTGCCGAAGGAGCGCTACGAGGAGGTGGTGAGCGCGCTGGCCGAGCGCGCCGCGGCCACGCGCCTGGGGCCCGGGCTCGATCCGGCGACGCAGCTCGGTCCGCTGATCTCCTCCGAGCAGCGCGAGCGCGTGATGGGATACATCGACTCCGGTCGCGCCGAGGGCGCCGAGCTCGTGACCGGCGGCGCAACCGCGCTGGATGAGTCCGGTGGCTGGTTTGTGGAGCCAACGCTCTTCAGCGTCACCTCGGATGAGCTGCGCATCGCGCGCGAGGAGATCTTCGGACCGGTGCTCGTGGCCTCGCCCTACGACACGTTGGAGGAGGTCGCACAGCGCGCGAACGCCGGGGATTACGGTCTCGCCGCGGGGGTGTGGACGCGTGATGTCGCCTCTGCGCACCGCCTCGCGGCGCTGCTGCGCGCGGGCTCGGTTTACATCAACCACTGGGGGGGCTCGGACCCGGCGGCGCCCTTCGGCGGCTTCAAGGCATCGGGCGTGGGTCGCGAGCACGGTCACGACGGCTTGGACTCCTATCTGGAGACCAAGACAGTTTGGACTTCTCTTACGTAGCTCTCTACCGCGGGCCTCGTAGCGAAGTACACTTGGTTAAGCGCAATGAGCGAACATCTACCCCCGCCCGGGCCGTTGGTCATTTCGTGCGTGATGGACAATGGCACTGCCTCGATCGCCCTTGAGGGCGAGCTCGACCTCGCCAATGCCCCGCAGCTGGAGGAGCGTCTCGCCGACATCGAGGGCACCCGTCCCAGTCGCTTGGTCGTCGACCTCGGTCGCCTCGTGTTCATCGATTCAACCGGGCTGCGTGTGCTGCTGCAGGCCGACGCGCGTGCGCGCGAAGATGGGCGCGAGCTGACCCTGCGCCCCGGAGATGCCGCGGTGCAACGCGCCTTTGAGGTGACGGGCGCGCTTGAGATCCTGAGCTTCGAGTCGCTGCCCGCCGGCTGAGAGCGCTCCCCGCTTGACCTGAACCAACCTGGTGGTTTGCCTGGGGCCTGTGGGCGCAGACCGGCCCTGGCGCCCCGCAGCCCTGCCATCTGGCAGGCTTGGGGCGCCTTGAGCTCCCTCGCCGAGCATCCACAACCCCTGAGCGGGATCTCGCCGAGCGAGAGCGCCCGGCGCTGGGCGCCGGCCCTCGCGGGGCTCTGCACGTTGCTGCTGGTCGTGGCCACGGCAGAGATCGTGCTCGATGGCGTCGCGGGCCTCTCGCCGCTGATCCCCAAGTCGCCCGCGATCGCCGGGTGGCTCTCGGGCATCGGCGAGCGCTTGGGCTACCGCGTATTCCTGATCGCGCTGCTGGTGCTCGTGGCCGCCTATGCGGTACTGCTCGTGCTGTGCGCCGGCGCGCGCCTGGGGCGCGTCTCCGCGCGCTGGGCGATCGCGCTGGTGGCGGTGCTGCACGCGGTCGTATTCGCGGGTCCGATCCTGCTCTCCACCGACGTCTTCAGCTACATCGCCTATGCGCGCATGGGCGTTGAGCACGGGCTCAACCCCTACCTGCACGGCCCGCTCGCGATCGCGGGGGATCCGGTGTATCGCTATGTGGGTATCGACTGGAAGCACGTTCCCACCGCGTATGGTCCGCTCTACACGCTGCTCTCCTACCCGCTGGCGCCGCTCGGCGTGAAGGGGGCGCTGTGGGGGATGAAGACGATGGCGCTGCTCGCCTCGGCGGGCACGCTCGTGCTCACCTGGCGCTGCGCGTGCCTGCGCGGCTTGGATCCGGTGCTGGCGCTGCTGGCGGTGGGCGCGAACCCGCTGTATGTGATCTACGGAGTGGGGGGCGCGCACAACGACCTCGTGATGACCTTCTTGATGATGGCCGCGGTCGCGCTCACGCTCACCGCCGAACGCCGTGGCCCCGGCGGCAAAGCAGGGGGTACCGGAGAGCGCGCCGGAGGGCCCGTTGGGACGCGGCGGGGGAGATCGTGGGCCGTCGGCCTCGCCGCCGGCGAGGGACGCGAAGCGTGGGCGGGGGCCGCGGTGGTTGCGGGTGCGCTGATCAAGGCCACCGGCGCGGTGCTGCTGCCGTTCATTGTGCTCAGCCGCCGGCGTCTGGCGCCGGTCCTTGGCGCGGCGCTCGCGCTGCTCGTGGGGGCGCTCGCGGCGTATGTGGCCTTCGGGGTGCACGGCGTGAACATCGTCTCTGCGTTGAATCGGGACTCCGCGTTCGTGTCCACCGACTCCTTTCCCACCGAGGTGGCGCATCTGTTCGGCAAGCGGGGGGTGTTCCCGATCGATCACACGATCCTCAAGGTGGCGCTCGCGGGGATCCTCGTGTATCTGATGTGGGGCACCTGGAAGGGCTATGACTGGGTGGCTGCCTCCGGCTGGGCGCTGCTGGCGATCTCGGTCACCTCCACGTGGCTGCTGGCTTGGTACACGCTGTGGTCGCTACCCCTTGCTGCTGTCTCGCGCGACCGCCGTCTGCTGTACGCGACGCTCGGAGTGCAGCTGCTGTTCGTTGTGCACCAGACCGCCCCTCTATTTGCGCCAGTGCAATGAGCGACGCCCGCGCAGCCTCGCAGCCGGCCCCGCCCGCGCCCCCGGTTGCGCCCACACCTCCGGCACCGCCCGGCGCCGGGCTCGGCAAGACCACGCCCGGGCCCTGGAGCAGTCGGCGGTTGGTCGAGACGACGCTGCTGGTTTTGCTCGGTGTGCTGCTTGCGGTGGCGAGCCTCAACGATGTGGCGCGCCAGACGCATGTCAACCAGCGCTTGATCGTGGATATCGCGACGTGGCGCGCGCTCACCGGCCACGCATACCACAACGTCTCGGTGGAGCAGGATCGTAGCGGGCGCACCACGCGCGAGGTGGTCTGCGGAAACACGACCCCCGGGGCCCCCAAGACGCGACCGCAGCTGTGTCTGGTGATGACGGGGCCGGTAGTGCGGGGGCGCCGCGCGGTGCACGGGGGCTATTACCTGCCCGCGCACCTGCTCTTCGACACGCCCTCGGCGCGCTACGGGTGCTTCGGGGCGACTATCGCTCAGGGTCTATGCCCTGCGACCCCGGGGAAGAGGTAGGCGTCGACGATGTCCTGCGCGGGAGCGAGTGGGTGACCGCGGCGGCGGTATCCGAGACGCCAACCTCGCGGACCCCCGCAGCCTTCGGGAGATGGCCGGTGTGGCTGGTGCCTGCAACGCTCACATTGCTCGCCGCGGCGCTGCGCCTGCCGACGCTCGGCTCGCAGAGCCTCTGGTATGACGAGGCGTTCACCCCCGTACACGTTTTGCACGCGAGCCTCGGCGCGACGCTGCATTCCGTGGCGCACACAGAGAACTCACCACCGGTGTGGTACGTGCTCGAGTGGGCCTTCACCCAAGTGCTCGGCACGGGGGAGGTGGCGCTGCGCCTGCTCTCCGCGCTCGCGGGCATCGCCACGGTTCCAATCGCGTGGGCTGTGGGGCGCGAGCTAGCGGGTCGCCGCGCGGCCGTGGCCACCGCGTTGTTCGTCGCGGTGAACCCGCTGCTGGTGTGGTACTCCCAGGAGGCGCGCGTGTATGCGCTGTTCGTGTTCACGGCGGCGCTTGCGCTGTGGTGCTTTCTGCGCGCCCTGCGCGACCCCACGCCGCGGCGCCTGGGCGCGTTTGCGGCTGCGGGCGCGCTCGCGCTGGCGACGCACTACTTCGCGGTCTTTCTGCTGGCTCCGATGTGTCTGTGGCTGCTGGCGAATTCGCGCTCGCGACCCGCGCGTGGTTCCCCGGCACCTGATCCGAAGGCCGAGCCTGCCGGCCGAGGGTCGCTCTCGCGCGAGCGCCCGCGGATCGCGCCGCCCACTGTGGCGGCGGTCGCTGTGGTGGCGCTCGTGGGCCTTGCGCTGGTTCCCCTGATCGTGGCGCAGGGCGGTCATGGCACGCAGTGGATCGGCCGCTGGGCGCTCTCCAGCCGCCTGCAGGCGATCCCGCAGTACTACCTCACTGACTATTACGGCTCCGCGCTGGGGCACGGGGTGGATCTGCTCGTGGCGCTCCCGATCCTCGCCGGCATTTTCTTCGGGCTGTGGCGCGGTCTCACGCGCGAGGAGGAGCGTGGGGCATTGCTGGTACTTGTGATCACAGCGAGCGGGGTGCTGATACCGATCGTGCTCGTTGCTTTCGGCGCGGACTATCTCGCCCCGCGCAACCTGGTCGCGGCGATGATCCCTCTCACAACACTGCTCGCGGTAATTGTGGTTGCGCGGCGCACCGGTCGAACCGGCGTGGTGCTCGCTGGTGTGATCGCGCTTGGCTTCCTGGCGATCACCGTCGACGTAAATCTGAGTCCGCGTTTGCAGCGCGGCGACTGGCGCGGCCTTGCCGCTGCGATTCGCGATGCTCCCGGGTCGGCGCAGCCTCGCGTGTTGACCACTGTCGAGCTGGGAGCCGCTCCTCTGGAGTATTACCTGTCGCCATTGCACAACCCAACGCGTGGCACAACGGTAATCGCGAGCGAGATTGACGAGACTGGCTACGCGCCGCTGCGCGCGGATGCCAGGGAACCACCTGCCCCCGGTTTTCACCTCGTTGAGCGCCGCGACATCCACGGGCTGATCCTCTACCGCTTCCTCTCGCCCGTCCCGCGCGCGGTGTCCGAGGCGAGGTTGCGCCGCCATGTCATCACGCTTGAACACCCTGAGGTGCTGGTTCAGTAGGTGCTCGCGGCGGCCAGGTCTCGCCCCGCCTCGGTGGGCCATGTCGTGCGAGGGCCGCGCTCAGAGGCGAAAAGTTCTAGCTTGTCCACGATGTCATCGCCGACTGTGGACGTGAGCATTGAGGCCAAGGTGACGCTGGAGCGGGCGTGCGAGCGGCTTCTCTGCCTTCAGAACGAAGCCGGTTGGTGGAAGGGTGAGCTACAGACGAACGTGACGATGGACGCCGAGGACTTGCTCCTGCGCGAGTTCCTAGGGGTCCGCCAAGCCGAGCAGACCGAGCGCGCGGCCGCGTGGATTCGCTCTCAGCAGCGCGCGGATGGCACGTGGGCGAACTTCCACGGTGGCCCGGGCGATCTGTCCACCACGATCGAGGCCTACTGGGCACTGCGCCTCGCGGGCGATTCTGTGGACGCGGAGCGCATGCGCCTGGCCGCGGGCTTCGTCCGCGAGCAGGGCGGGCTGGAGCGCGCGCGGGTATTCACGCATGTGTGGCTCGCGCTGTTCGGGCTGTGGCCCTGGGAGCGCATCCCCGCGCTCCCACCCGAGGTGGTGCTGCTGCCCTCGTGGATCCCGCTGAACGTCCACGACTTCGCCTGCTGGGCGCGCCAGACGATCGTGGCGCTGTCGGTGGTGAGTGCGCACCGGCCGCAGCACGAGCTGACTTTCGATCTGCGCGAGCTACATGGCGCCCAAGCGTGGACTCCCCGAAGGCCCACTTCGGCCACGGGACGCTGGCTCGAGCGGCTGGATCGCGCGCTGCACGCCTATGAGCGCCGTCCCGTCGCGCTGTTGCGGCGGCTGGCGCTGGCGCGCGCGGAGCGCTGGATCGTGCGCCGCCAGGAGGCCGATGGCTCGTGGGGGGGAATCCAGCCGCCGTGGGTTTACTCGCTGATCGCGCTGCACCTGCTGGGCTATCCGCTTGAGCACCCCGTGATGCGGTTGGGTCTCGAAGGCATGGAGGGGTTCATGATCGAAGAGGGATCCGCTGCGGATCAAGGCGGGGCGCGCGCGTCGAACGGAGTCGTGCGGGCGGGTTCGCCGGTGGTGGTTCGGCGCCTGGAGGCTTGTCAGTCGCCTGTGTGGGACACGGCGCTGGCGGTGGTCGCTCTGAGCGACGCCGGTCTTCCCGGGAGCGATCCTGCGTTGGCGCGCGCGGCGCGTTGGCTGCTGGGAGAGGAGGTGCGCGTGCGCGGGGACTGGTCGATCGCCCGTCCGCGCCTGGCACCGGGGGGTTGGGCGTTTGAGTTCGCGAATGTGAACTACCCCGATGTGGACGATACCGCGGAGGTGGTGCTCGCGCTGCTCCGCACCGGCTTCGTGGACTCGGCGGCCGTCGAGCGCGCTGCGCGCTGGGTTGAGGGGATGCAGAGCGCCGGCGGGGGTTGGGGCGCGTTCGATGCCGACAACACCCGTGCGCTTGTGCGCGAGTTGCCATTCCTTGACTTCGGCGAGGTGATCGACGAGCCGAGCGCCGATGTCAGCGCCCACGCCCTGGAGATGCTCGCCGCGCTGGGGCTCGCCGACACTCCGGCGGCGCGCGCGGGGCGCCGCTGGCTGCTCGAACAGCAGGAGCCCGATGGGTCGTGGTTTGGGCGCTGGGGAGTCAACTACATGTATGGCATCGGTGCGGCGGTGCCCGCGCTCGTCGCTGCCGGCGTGGACCCTTCCGAGCCATGCATGCGCCGTGCCGTGGGCTGGCTTCGCGCGCATCAGAACGAGGATGGGGGTTGGGGCGAGGATCCGCGCTCCTACGACGATCCTGCGTGGGCCGGGCGCGGTCCCTCAACGGCTTCGCAGACGGCGTGGGCGCTGTTGGCACTGCACGCCGCGGGCGAGCGCGACATCGAGCGCCGACGCGGGGTGCGCTGGCTGATCGACACGCAGCTTCCGGATGGGGGTTGGGATGAGCCGCAGTACACCGGCACGGGGTTCCCCTACGACTACTACATCAACTACCACCTCTACCGTCTTACGTTCCCGATCATGGCGCTCGGGCGCTGTCTGCACGAGGGCCTCGTATGAGCGCCGAGTCGCACTGCGGAATCCTGCTGTTGCCTCACCGCAAGCGCCGCGAGATCCGAGCGGCGATCGACGGGAGTGATACGGATATCCCCGGAGCCTCATATACGAGCTTCGAGGAGCTGCTTGGGGATTGCCGGAGCACCGGCGGCTCGCTCGGGCGCCGATGCGTGGAGATCCTCGGCAGCCGCGAGCCGCGCGCCGCGGCGCGCTTTGCGGAGGATCTGGGTGTCGCGATCCTCCTCACAAGACTGCTCCGCGACCTGCGCCGGAACGCGCAGCGCGAGCGCGTCTACATCCCCGCACAGGAGCTCGTGCGCTACCACCTGCACGACGGCGGCGCGCTCGACGCCGAGGCGCTGCTTGCGCTCGCTCTGGAGGCTCGCACCGCCGAGCCCGCGGTGATCGCGGGCTTGGAGGGGGGCGATGTGGGGCAGCTCTACGCCCTGATGCGTTTCCAGGCGATGCGCGCGCGCGACTGGCTGCACCGCGCCGCGCCGCTCGTGCTGCTGCTTGACAGCCGCAGCGCGGCCTACGTGAATGCGACGATCGGCAGCTGCCGGCGTCTGCTTTCGCACATCGAGAAGCGCCCCGACAGGGCACTCGCCGCGCCTGTCTCGCTGTCCGCGCGCGAGCGGGCATTTGTGCTCGCGGGCGCGCTGCGCAAACCGCGCCGCGTGATCGAGCAGCATCCCGCCGAAAGGCTGCAGTGAGCGGGAGCGGACTGCTGATCGCGGCCCCGCTGCGGCTCGAGGCCTACCTGATCGGTCGTGGGTGTCCGCCGGGACGCGTCCATCGGACCGGGATGGGCCCGCGCCGTGCGCGCGGGGCTGTTCCCGCACTGCTCGCAGATCCAGGGGAGGTTCTGCTCGTGCTCGGCTTTGGCGGAGGGCTGATGCAGGACAGCGAGGTGGGCGAAGTGGTTGTGGCAGACCGCGTGCTCGCCCCCGATGGTACGCAGGTCGCGTGTACCGACGCTCGGCAGCTGGCCGCCGCGATCGAGTCGCGTGGGCTGAGCGTGCGGCGAGGGGCGGTTTGCACAGTTGCGCGCCCGGCGATGGGGAGGACCCGCGTGAGGCTGCGCGAAGGCGGCGCCATCGCGGTCGATATGGAGTCGGCCTGGCTGGCAAAGGCTGCGCGTGGTCGCCCTTTCGCCGTGGTGCGGGTGCTCAGTGACACCTCGGCGCGCGAGCTGATACGTCCGCTGCTCGCGATGGCGGGCCTTGCGCGTGCCTGCGTCACGCTGCGTAAGGTGGCGGCGGCGCTTCATGAGTGGACTCCTGGGGAATAAGGTAGTTCGAGTCCAAATGCCGGTACCAATGAGACAGGGAACACGCATGGGTTGGTATCTGCTGCGCCAGCGCTTGGCACGGCGCGAGAAGTTCCCGCTGATCGTGGAGCTCGAGCCTCTGTTTCAGTGCAACCTCGCGTGCTCGGGCTGCGGCAAGATCCAGCACCCCGAGCACACTCTGCGCCGGCGGATGAGCGTTGAGCGGGCGATCGGCGCGATCGAGGAGAGCGGCGCGCCGATGGTTTCGATCGCGGGCGGCGAGCCGCTGATCCACCCGGAGATTCACACGATCGCTGCCGAGCTCGTCAGGCGCAAGCGGTTCGTTTACTTGTGCACGAACGCATTGCTGCTGGAGAAGAAGCTCGCGAACTTCACCCCCAGCCCCTATTTCGCGTGGGCGATTCACATCGACGGGCTGCGTGAGCGCCACGACGCGTCGGTCGAGCGCGAGGGCACCTTCGAGAAGGCCGTGAGCGCGATCAGGGTCGCGAAGGCGGCCGGCTTTCGCGTAACCACGAACACCACCTTCTTCACGCACGATTCGCCGAAGACGGTGCGCGAGGTGCTCGACTTCCTCAACGACGATCTCGGCGTCGACGAAATGATGATCTCGCCCGCCTATGCGTACGAGAAGGCGCCCGACCAGGAGCACTTCCTAGGCGTCACCCAGACGCGCGAGTTGTTCGGCGCGGCGTTCGCCGACGGCCGGCGCAGGCGCTGGCGGCTGAATCACAGCCCGCTGTTCCTCGACTTCCTCGAAGGGAAGGCCGAATTCGACTGCACCGCGTGGGGGATACCGAGCTACTCGCTGTTGGGCTGGCAGCGTCCCTGCTATCTGATGTCCGACGGCTACACCGAGACCTATAAGGAGCTGATCGAGACGACGGACTGGTCGAAATACGGGCGCGGGCGCGATCCGCGCTGTGAGAACTGCATGGCCCACTGCGGCTACGAGCCCACCGCGGTGCTCCAGACCACCCACTCCCTGCGCCAGTCGTTGCGCGCGCTCGTGGGGTGAGCGAAACATGAGTGCGACCGATGGCAGAGTTGATACGGCGATGGTCAGCGCGCGCGAGCTGTGCCGTCGCTTCGGCGAGGGGGAGGCCGCGGTCGATGCGCTGATTGACATCAGCCTCGACTTCTCCAGGGGCCGCTTCGCGGCGATCATGGGTCCCTCGGGTTCGGGCAAGTCCACCCTGATGCACAACCTCGCGGGGCTCGACCGCCCAACCTCCGGCACCGTGAGCATCGATGGGGTGGAGCTCACCGGCCTCGACGACAAGCGCCTCACCCAGCTGCGCCGCGACCGCGTGGGTTTCATCTTCCAGACCTTCAACCTGCTGCCGGTGTTGAGCGCCGAGGAGAACATCCTGCTGCCGCTCTCGATCGCAGGGCGAAAGCCCGATCGCGAGTGGTTCGATCGTTTGATCGACACGATCGGCATCGGCGACCGCCTGCGCCATCGCCCCGCCGAGATGTCCGGCGGCCAGCAGCAGCGCGTCGCGGTGGCGCGCGCACTGATCTCGCGCCCCGCCGTGGTGTTCGCCGACGAGCCCACGGGGAACCTCGACTCCAAGGCCTCAAACGATGTGCTCGAGCTGCTGCGCCACGCGGTGGACGACTTCGAGCAGACGGTCGTGATGGTCACCCACGATGCACATGCAGCGTCGTTCGCCGACCGCCTGCTGGTGCTCGCCGATGGGCGCGTCGTGCACGATCGCGAGGCGGCCAGCACCGAGGAGGCCCTGGACCTGATGAAGTCCGTGGGGTAGTCGACCCGATGCTGGCATTGGTTCTGCGCGGCTTCACCCAGCGCAAGCTACGCGTCGCGTTGACGGGGATCGCGATTGCGCTTGGCGTAGCGCTGATGGCGGGCACATACGTGCTCACCGACACGATCAACCACTCCTTCGCGGGGATCTTCCAGACTGCGAACAGGAACAACGACGTGGTCGTGACTCCCACCCAGACGCTCGGCAGCGATGTCCGCTCGGGCGTCTCGCCGATCACCGAAGCG
>CAVQBM010000001.1:0-71670 GCA_963710785.1 uncultured Solirubrobacterales bacterium | reverse complement strand
TGTGTAGCCTACTGGTTCCGCGTACGTATTGCTACGACGAGCACTCCTCCCATCTCGACCGCGCCCAGGCTAGCGGAGCGCGCGGCAGCCGAAACGGCCTCAGAGGGCCTTGGTGACCTTGCCGGCCTTCAGGCAACGAGTACACACGTACACGCGACGGGGCGCCTTCCCCACCATGATCCGCACCTTCTGCAGATTCGGATCGAAGCGTCGCCGCGTCGCAACCATCGAGTGGCTGCGGCTGTTCCCAAACGAAGGGCCCTTCCCGCAGCTATGACATATCTTGGCCATGAAGGAACGCAGTGTAGTCAAATTTGAGGAGGGACCCCCGGAGGGGGCCCAGCGGGCCGGTTGGTGGTGGTTCGGAGCGGGCGTGGGATCGAGCTGTCCCTCGCGGTCCTACGCGCACAAGCCGCGCGGAGTAGCGGCAATCCCGACAGCGCCGGCAGAGGCGAGCGTAGTCGGGTCAAATCCCACCCCTCCCACCTATGGGCCCACGGCCCCATGCCTCAACCGGTGAGCGCCGCCGGCGGGACCTGAGCGCCCGCGCGCGCCAGGAGCAACTGATTGTGCTGCTGAGCGCACTTGTTGGCGTCAATCGCCGCCCATACCCACACAATAGGCAGGAGAAACAATCCAACGACGGCTAGGACGAGCAGGCCTGAGACGAACGCGGCAGCGAAGAACGCGATGCCGCGACCGATCCGACCCACGTACCAGTGACCCGCTCCGGTGAAGACAAGCGACAGAAGAATCGCGAGACCCGTCGACTTCGAATTCAGCGCGACGGTCATTGCCGCGCCAGTCGCCTGGGCCGGCTTGCTGTGGCCACGCCGCAGCGGGGGCACACCACGGCCTGCGGATGGATCGTGCTTCCGCAGCCGCTGCAGTAGGAACCCCCACTCGGCACAATCGGCCCCGCGGACGACGCCTTGGCGCCGACGACAACGGGCAGCGTTCAGTCCGCAGGTGGGACCAGAGGCCGCTGCGGGGCCACCGCGGTTTGGGCGGCGGCCGGCGCCTTGCCGACGGGCGACGCCTCCGCACGCGGCGCGACTGGCGCGGAAGGTCGCTGTGAACTCACTGCGGCCATCGAGGTCGAGGCCGGACCAAGGTCATCCTCGGTTATCTGAATTCGTTGACCCGGACCGTTGACCCCGGGAAGCTTCTCGCCCATAAGTACGCCTCGCTTTCGTCGTCCAGTTCTTGGATCGGCACAGCCAGCCAGATCAGCGCAGCCAGTGGCAGGCAGGCGCGAGCATCCCGCCACGGCGCCGATGGTCAAGGATTTATGATCGAAATTTCGGAATTCCACAGTTTGTCCGTATGAATACATTTACTCGGTTATATGAGCCCGCGATTGCAAAACCCTCCACGAGATTGCCGGCGATGGCACCGATGGGATCCGTGACCGCCTTTCCCTCGGATTCAGAGTCCTTTTGATCCCGTTGCCAGGGATTCGAAATCAGACTGGGATTCCGACGGTGCGACATCGGCCATCTGTGTCATGAGGTGCGCGAGTTCGTTCGGCGCGCCGATCGCGGATGCAAGCACCGATACGATGCCCTGCGCTCCGCCCGTGTTCTCGGCCTTTGCGAGTGCTTCATATCTTTCGTGGAGCGCAAGGCCCTGTGTATCCCAAACATGACACACAGCGGCAACCGACCTGCTCGATCCGCCGCACGCCTGCAGCGATGCGCACAGGCTCCCCACCGTCAACAGGAGCAGAGCTCTTTCAGCCGGTCGGCATGGATGGATCCAACGGCGGAAAGGTCGTCGATCATGCACAGGTCGCATCGACTTCACCGATCTTCCAGCCTTCGCCCAGTTCGGCGAACTTGAAATTCACATAACCGCTACCCCCAGTTGCGATCTGGTAATGCGCGTTGAGGTGAGCCGTGGCTCTGCCGTCCAGCTGTATCGCAGCTCCGGAGAGCCCCACAAGTTCGTAGGACCCGCTGCCCGCTTCGAACTGACTCTGATAGTCGGCGAGCACTGCGCTGCGACCTCGCGATACGGTGCATCCGCCGCCCGCGAGCCCGTGTCGTGCGATTGCGAGCGTGAAGATGCCCGCAAGGCCAGAGAGATCGTGATCGGAGTATGCCCTCTGGTAGGTACGCAGGATGCCCATGATGGCCCGCCGATCGCTCGCCTGTTCACTCGGCGTCGGGCCCGCGGACGCCACTGGCGTTGCAGATGCCGCCGGGACGGCTGGCGTCGGTGCATTCGTCTGCGGACGCTTGGAGAATGCGCCCGTCGCAACCGCGATGCCCGTGCCAATTCCGAGCAGCGCGATGACGACAGAGACGACGAGGACAGTCTGGCTGCCAAACCGCTGCGATGTCGGCGAACCCATCTGGGGAGGCGGATAGCCAGTGGTGGCGTCGTAGCCAGAGGGATACGCCTGCGTTGCCTGTGCCTGCGCGGAGAGGGAGGCGGGGACGGGGGGTGGGGACGTATGCCCGGGCCATCCGGACTGCGGGCCTGCGTCGGCGGGTGCAGCGGCCGTGCCGGCTCTAGTGCATCCGAGGACCGCACAGCCGCCGCCATCGTTCCAGCAATCCTCATGGTGAAGTGAGTTACACGCGTCACAGCGCTCGGCCGCGACTCCCTCCTTGAGGGGAAAGCGGCAGTACGGACAGGAACGGCCCGCGTCGGCTTCGGTACGCGACGACCCTTGTCATCGCGACACCTTCCCACGCCATTGCTCGACGCCCGCCGGTTGAGTTCGGCTCCACCGCCGCCCGCTCTCACCTCGCGCTATCGCTCTCACCCGATACCGCCCACCCGTTCCCGCTTGAGCCCCACCCTTGCCGCCCCGAACATCAGCTCGAGGGCTTGCGGCGCACGCGTGATGCCCGGATTGTCGGTGGCTGGCTCGGCTCTCGGAACGAAGACCGCCGTCACGGCCACCGGCTCGCGTCCGAGATGCAGCACGACGATCTGACTGGCCAGGAAATGGGGCGGGTCATTCTGGCTGCCGCCCCATCCGGCCTTCCAGGCCGGCTTCCAGCTGGGGGGAAACGCAGCGCCTGCCCCCCAGTCAAGTGGTGGAGCCAACGGCGGTGGGGGTTCTTCCAGCGGCGGCTCCTTGGGTTGCCCCATGAGCGCCAGCAGGTAGGCTCCGGAAGCGCCGTAGTCACCCTCGGATAGCGCGTGCGCGAAGAAAATCGCGTCATTCTCAGTCCATTCCGCCGTTCCAAACTCGGGCACGATGCCGAGATCGCTCCCCGGCAGGCCGCCCTGGTTGCGATCGAGGTAGCGCACACAGGCCTGTTCGGCAGCCGCCGACTGGGGAGCCCGCTCGATGCCGGCGCCGGCGATCTTCAGCACCTGCTCGAATGCCGCGACCGTACCGCGGTTTCCTGCGCGGAGGCGATCCTGCAAACCCACGATCACTCGTCGAATCGCACAGTTATCCGAGCGCCTGATCGCGTCGGCCATCGCCGAGCGCAGCACCGAGTCCGGTTGATCGTTTGTGGCCTGCAGCGTCGCGATCGTGGCCACTGCCTTGCTCACGCTCCACATCCGATATCGCTGCATCGTTGGACCGATAAGAACTGGCTGCGTGTCGCCATGCACCCAGACAGCCGCCGCCGCAACGCCCCCGAGCGCGTCCGCCGCCGCAACACCCTGGCTCAATTCGGCTGTGAGCGCCTCTCTGTGATGTGCCGGTGAGCTGCTCGAGCCAGTTGCACCGTTTGAGCCGGCGCTGGCGGGCGGCAGTGTCGCCTCTCCCATCGAGGAGGCGCCCCCTCCGGCACTGGCGGCGAGACGGGAGTCAGCCCGCGCCGGCCCAGCGGGGACCGTGGCAGCGACATCGACCCTGCGTACCACGTGTACCGAGCTGCCGCTGTGGCCGAAGGCCACGCCGATGAGCACGCCCAGCAGGAGACCCCCGGCGAGCACGATCAAGGCGGGGGCGGGGCTGCGGCGAATATGCCCGAGCTGATCTGTCAGCATCGCCCACCGAGCAGCTCGGAATACCGAGGCTTCCACTCATGTTCGCGCTGCAGGGTGGTCGAGTAGCCGGGGTCGTATCGCCAGGCCCCATTTTCGTACTTCACCCACGTGATCCCCGACCATTCGGTGCACGACGCTCCGGGTTTGTTCCAGCCCATCCCGGTCACGTTCACCTGCGCCACTCCGCTGCTGGGTTCGGTATGTTCGACCGTTACCTGGAGTCCGGAAGGGCTGAGGTACGGCCGCAGCGTCGCCTGGTTCTTGGCCCAGGTGGCATACCCGTATTCACGGCCGTCCTGCGCCTGCTTGCGCTGACTCAGCAGTTCCCACGCGGCGTGATCGTCGCCGTTGACGACATCCTCGTGCCATTCCAGGAGTACGTGCTGGATTTCCGACTGCATCTGTTCGCTCGACACGGCCGGCAGGAGCCCTTCGGCGCTCACGGTGCTCGTCGTGTCGGTTTCTTCTTCTGTGCTCGTCGTTTCGGCTGAGGCCGCGGTTGACGTCGTGACCGCGGGTGCGCTCACCGTCTGTTCCGAGGTGGCGTTGTTGGCAAGACGAACGCTGCCATTACTCTGACCGCTGACCACGATGGCGACCGCGGCGCCTGCGACCGCGAGCGCCAGGACGATCACCGCCACCGCCAGCGATGGACCGCGCCGCTCGCCCGAGGACGTCGACGTCGACGTCGGCCATGGCAATGGAGCGGTGGGCTCAGAGGCCCGCGCCGGCCCCGCCGCGGCGGCAGCTGGATGGACAATCGTAGGCGTGGGCGTATCCGCGCCGCCCGCCCGCTCTTCTGTTGGCCCGCCGGCACACGCGATGACCGCGCAGCCGCGGTTGTCGTTCCAGCAGTCGGCGTGATGAGGCGCACCGCAAACACCGCACACGACGATCTGGATGCCCTCCTTGAGCGGGAAGCGGCAGTAGGGGCAGGGGCGCCCCGTCTCTGCCGGGCCGGCGAGTGAAGGGTGGAAATTTGGGTCGTCTGGCTGCACCTTGTTCGCTCCTGCTTATGGGTTGCCTTCGAGGGTCGATTCCCGATCGGGCCGCGTCCTTACGACGTGTGCCTTCGCGGGCGTGGATTGGGCCCTGGCCGGCGTGCTCGTGCCACCCTCCGTGAGGCTCCAGGCGCCGAAGCCCAGCAGCACACCAAGGACTGCGGCGATCACCAGCGCGAGCACCGGATAGCGATCGTGTGGCGCCGACGCCGCGACCTGGCCCGAAGCATTGGCACCGGCCATGCCCGCCAGCCGGCCATCGCCGCCGCGCGCGGGCCCTGGCCCTATACCTGCCGCACTCGCGGAGCCCGTACCAGTCGCACTCGTCGGCCCTGCATCGGCCATGCCCACCGGTCCCCGGGCGGAGCTCACCGCAAGCCAACCGCTGGGGGTCGGGCGTTCGAAGAGCGCCCCCAACTCGCCCTCCCGCCACGCGAAGACACCCTCGAGCTGCGCGTGTGGATCCACCACCACCGCGATCTGGGAAGGCGCGCTGAAGAAGTTTTCGTGGATGAAGAGATCGTGGCCGGATAGGAAGATCCCGAAGCCGGGGTGACTGTGGTACCAGCCGACGATCTGCTCCTCAGCGGGGAACTCGCTCTCGAGGACGCGATGTACGTGTGCCCACGCCTCCTGGGTGAATGTGAGCGTGGCCCTCCGCTCGTCGGCGCTGAGCGCTGGAATCGCACCGGTGAGAAGCGGCAGTCCGCCGTCCGCCGCCATCCGCCCGATCAGGACGCCACCAACCTCGCGATCCGCGTTCTCGAAGACGTGTCGATAGATCACCGCATCCGAGACGGCTCCGAGTCCCACGATCTCGTCTCTGTGCCGCCCACCCCCGGCTGCCCTGCGCACGTGGCGCTTCGTGGGTAGCGAAAGTCTCGCGCTGGGCTTGCGAATCACGTCGCGGCCCCCGCCAACTTGACCGACACAGCCATATCGACGGTGAGACTCGCCAGCCGATCGATGTCTTCTCCCGGCTTCACCTGGTTGTGAAGCACCCAACCGGCCGCCTCGACGTTCAGAGGATCCGAGGCGTTGAGCGAATGGTAGGTTGCCAGCTCACGCAGCCGCATGCAGAGATCCGCGAGGCTCTCCGCCGCGCTCCAACTGCCGAGGCATACGCCGCCGCTGCGCTCCGGGCCCAGGATGTTTGGGTGGAAGATCGGCGTGAGCCAGGTCACCACCGGCGGGCGGCGAGGATAATCGAGGTGCAGATAGACGTCGCAGCGGTGCAGGTTGCGAACGGTCAGCCGGCCATCGCTGCCGAGCGCGAGACCCAGGCCGTTGAGCATCAAGTGGTAGTTGTCCGGAGGATTGCCCTCGGTGCGGAAGGTCACGCTGCCGTTGCCGGCGAGCTCTTCCATCTGCTGGAGATCACTGAGCAGGCGGCGGCTACGCGGGCTCAATCGTCCTCCCGTGACTTGACAACGATCTCGAAGTCCTCGTTGTCATCTGACTCGGGCCCGCGGCGCCTCACGAGAGGATCGGTGGAACGTTGAGTGGAGCCCCTCGGCGGCCGCTCCACAAGACCTCCGGGCGGCCTCTGCGTCGGGTCTCTGGCCAGCCGCTCCGCGGGATCTCTCAGAGAATCTTGCCCGGAGCCTCTGGGTGGCCTCTGCCGCACTGCGATGGGCGCTCTTCTTTCCGCGCGCTCGCGCCTACGCTTGGCGCCGATGACGATCGCTCCAGCGAAGAAAGCGATTGCCAAGAGCGCGCCAACCACGACGAGTATGACCGGAAAGCCTTTCCCTCCACCCGTCCGGCCGGCCGCAATCAGGAGCGCGCTCAGACGCGCCTGCGTTGCGAGTGTCCAGCGGCTCCTACCGGCTGCGAGCACCGCGCCGATGACCCTCCCGGCCGGCGTGACTACAGGCCCGCCCCGAAACGATTCGGGCAGCCCACCGGCGACAATCACTGGGCTCATGCTGCGCGGCCTGAGCGCGGGAAGTCGCACGGCTCGGATCCGCTCGCCTTCATAGCCGACCGGTGCACCGAGGACGTAGGCAAGTGCCCCAGAGCCAACCTCGCGTACCTTGCTCCCGCGCAGAGCGAGTAGGTGTGGCTCTGACACGTGAACGGTCGCCAATTCTCCATCGCGGTTCACGGCGTCACCCACGGCGCTGACGCCGTGCGCGGTGATGAGATGCACGCCGGCGCCGGTCGGTGTGCTGAGGATGACCAAATCGGCGCTCCCGAAGGCAAAGCCAGTTCGGACTCCGCTGGAGCTCTGCACCGCCACCACACCGCCTTCGGCGATCGCGGTGAGGTTCGGCGGAACCGCGAGGGCGCCTGCCGGCGGCAGCGCCGGAATGAGAGTGGCCGCGACGAGGAGAGGCAGGAGACGCGGCTTTACACGGTGTGGCTTCACGTCGCCTCGGCCCGCCCGCCGGTCACCCCAAGCTGCCCGCCCGTCGCCTCGGCCCGCCCACCAGTCACCCCAAGCTGCCCGCCCGTCGCCTCGGGTCCCCCGCCCATCGCCCCGGCCTGCATGCGCATGAGCTCGATAGCCGATACGGGGCCCGTGAGGGCGAAGAATCGCCGCTCGAGCCCCGAACGCCCCACGACGTAGTCCGCCGACGGCAGACCCACATCGCCGCAGCTGGCAGTAAGCAGCGGCGAGCCATCGTCGATCGTATGCGCAAACTGAAGAAGCCACGGGTTCGCGCACTCCGGGCAGAGCCCCATACCGGAGTTCAGCGCTTCGAGGGGACGTCGTATGGTCCGCTCGTGGCCGCACTGCCGACAGTTGCCCGCGACCACGATCTCGTGCTCGAGTTCGAGCACTGCGTCCTCACCGAGTTCTGCCCGCGCGAGTGCAAGCATCTCGCCGAAAGGCGCATCGTGAGAGAGCGTCCGGACGCGATCGGGCTCGTAGGTGTCGTGGCTGAGGCAATCCTCGCGACGCGTGTAGCGAACGATGTAGGAGTCGTGGGTGAGGCCAACGAACTGAAACCCGGCGCCAGCGAGCGCCGGGGGGCCCAAACGCCCTGAGTGCAGCAGTTTGACGGCCTCCTGGGCCTGCATCCCGGCGACCACGCTCGATGTGGTCGCCGTTGTCGGCGTCCTGCCGCCGAGCATCTCCTCGCGGGTGAGCATCGCGCAGGTGCGCCTGGCGGCCATAAGCTCGCGGTCGCGCTCTCCGAGCGTGCACTCATAACAGGCGCTGTGGGGCGGCACAAACACGCGCACCACGCCCATCAGTCCCTCGATCGCGCCATCGATCCAGGTGGTGCCCGTCTTCCAACATGCCTGGTTGACGAACAGACGCGCCTCGCGGTTGTCGAGGCCACCCAGCACCAGGTCTACCTCCGCGAACACTCCAAGACCCACAGTCAGCCTGACATCGCCGACCAACGGGATGATCTCGGTGTCCGGATTCTGCTCGCTGGCGCGCCGAGCGAGGACCTGTGCCTTGGGACGCCCCTCGTCCTCTGGGCGGAAGAAGACACAGCGCGCCAGGTTCGAGTCCTCGACGTCATCCATGTCGACCAGGAGGATCCGCCCGATCCCCATCAGCACGAGGTTCTTCACGAGCTCATTGCCCAGGGCCCCCGCACCCACCACGAGCACGCTCGCATCGCGCAGCCGTTGCTGATCCCACCAGGTGATCAGGCTCTGGCGGTGGTAGCGATCACGCTCGTCCTCCACTGCGATCGTCGCGCGCGAGTTGTCGATCGGCTCGCTCATCTCACCGCCGGCCACCCGCGGTTATTTCAGCGACCAGCCGCAGTATGTCGTTCTCGTTGACGCCCGCCTGCGCAAGCGTCTCGTTGTCGTTGAGCTGGCGTCCCGACTGCTTGTGGTGAAACTTGTAGGAGAGCGGCTGCCCATCGGGTCCAACCCCGGGCAGTTGCAGCAACTCGACAAGCTTTCCGACTATCCGCCCAGCGGCCACAGTGTCGGGCACGCTCACTTCCTCGGTCTTGTTGCCTGTCGCATCGACGACGGTCAAGTCCATATCTCCTCCGCGTATTCGTGGGCATGCGCCCGGTTTGCCTTCGGATGCCGGGCGAGCGCTTGCTCCGCGGCTGGTCGCCGGCCAGTCATGCTCGTACGTCGTCGTGAACTCCGCATCTGCACTCAGCTATGCGCCGCCACCGTGGCGACGGCGCGCTCGGAATAGCCCAAAACGGTGTTACCGACCTGCACCTGATCGCCGTTACACAGCACGCGCGCATCGACGGGCGTCTGGTTTACGAAGACGGGCTCACCGGGCGTCGCGGTCAGAGTCCGCTGGGTTCCGCGATCCTCGATCTGCGCGTGAACCTTGGCGACGGCCGGGTCCTTGAGCAGGAAGATCTCACATTCCGGAGCGGACCCGAGCCGTGTGACGGCGTGATAAAGGATGAACTCCTTGCCCGCCATACCTCCCGAGAGGACTCGCAGCCACGCCTCGCGGCGAGCGGTCTCGATGGCGCGCGTTGCCAACGCGATGAGAGCGCCGATGCTAACGAGCCCAAGCAGGCGCGAGGTAGCCGCGCTGGCGCTCAGGTTCGCTTCGAGGAACTGAAACACGAGACCTCCGGCGGCGCCGCCGAGAGCGCCACCGAGCGCGCCGTTCACCGCGTGGCGACGCGACCGGTTCAGCAGGCCTATCGTACCTCCGATGCCACAGCCGAACAGCGCCCAGCCAAGGCCACGTGCCAGGTACAGGCGAATGTCGTTATCGGTGACGCTCACGCCACGAAGCGCTTCTTCGGCGACTCCCTGCACGATCTGCAGGAAGATCACGTTTCCCAGGTAGCCGGCGGCGAAGCCAGCTCCGAACATGGGCAAGGCCGCCTTCAGAAAACGTCTGCCGGCGACGTCCCAGACACCACCCACCGCGCTGTCGAAGCCGAGCAGCGTGCCGCCGAACATGACCCCCACGATGGCCGTCCACAGGCCGGCCACGGCGTCCGAGCCAGCCTTCGATTCGGCGTGAATATCAGCGATGCCAAATGCCTCCGTCACACCCCATGCCAACACGACTCCGATGGCCGCTGCGAGCAGCAGCGCGCTACCCGGATTGGTGAGCCAGTTGGTTGTTGCGCCGGTCGAGGCCGCCTTGTCTGCGCGGGCACGCGCGGCCATAATCGGCCGCGGCGCGCCGCGGTTCACGGCCGGAAGGACGGGGTCCGATCGCGACCCCTCAGCGGATGGCTGCTCGGCAAAGTCGTTCTCGTCGAGCACGATCCTTGGCGGGGGCATAGCTCAGCGGACCTCTCCGCTCGGCGCCCCTGATCGCAGCAGCACAACGAGATCGTCGTCCTCGACAGAGCTCAACCGCACTGCGCTCAACTCGGCGATCTCGGGAAGCGCCTCACTGCCGCCGCCGACCGGCGCGAGCGCCGGCGAGGCTTGCTTGGAGCGGACCTCAACGGCAAAGTCGGGCACACCGAGATCCACGTTTCCGATCGGAAACAATCCAGTGGGCTCCTGTTCTACCGCCCACTTCGCGGCGATTGCGTCTAGGGGACTCGCCGGGTTGTAGACACGCCACTGGATCATGTCGCCCAGCTTGACCACGACATCGGCGAGCGTGGTGCCTGCGGCCCAGTAGTCGGCGATGCAGAAATAGTCCCGAATATTCGGGTGAAAAATCGGCACCAGCGGCACCACGTACGGCTTCTCCGCCGGATAGTGGCGTGGCAGCACGATCTCCGCCGAATGCAGCTCACGGTAGTCCGGCTGGTCACCATTCAGATAGAGGCCGCGCAAGCGAAACTGGACTCGATAGCCCTCGGGGGGAAGCCGCCCGTCAAGCGGCTCGATGCTGACATGCGGATGCCCCGAGAAAACCTCTCGCACCAGCTCGTAGTCGGACTGAAGCCTTCGCAGACGAGGATTCATCTCTGTGTTCCTGGTAGTTCAGTACACGGCTCCGGGCTTTCCCGGCCGCCGCCAATCTCACCTATGGCGAGGGCGAGCCTATACGATTGCGCCGAACAGCAGTCGGCTGGTGATATTCGAAGAACAATCGATATGCGATTTATTTGAATGAGACAATATGGAAGATGACCAAACCAACGACGAGAACCTCGTTCGCGTGCGTCCTCGACGGCCCTCCGGGAAGCGAATCGCGATCGATATCGAAGACGAGATCTCCATCGCTTCGTCATCTGCTCCGGCCATCGCGCCGCGGGCCAGACGAACGCCAATGGATGTCCGCGATTTCGAGGTTGTGCTGCAATCCGCGGCGCTCCTCATCCAAGACAAACGTGTGCCGATACCCGTCACAGGCCTGACGATCGGTACCTCAATCGCCGCAGATCTGACCGTCGACACCGCGCCCGCCTCGGATCTGCGCAGCGACCCCTCCTCCTCCGCCAACCTCGCCGACGCAGACACGATCACGGGCAACGCAGCACTCGCGGGCACGCACGGCGGGGATATTCAAGCCACGATCGAGGTCACCGCGAGCGGCCATGTCCTCGTCGAGCAAGCGCAACGGTCCGAAATCTTCGTCAACGGTGAAAGGCTCATCGCCGGCGAGCGCCGCCCCCTGCGACGGGGCGATTCGATCGCGTTGGCCGGGCAGATGCTCCACTATCTTCCCGCCGGCGCGGGTCTCCCCCGTTTGGCACCCGTCGCACCCGTCGACGCCGGCCGCCTGCGCACGAGCAAGCGGCAGTTCACCGTCGGCCGCGATCCAACGTGCGACCTCGTGCTCGACCACCCCACGGTCTCACGCCACCACGCGGTCATCCGGATGGATGGCGAGCGGCCGACGATCCAGGACCAGGGAAGCTCGGTCGGTATGCGGATCAACGGCGTGGCGATGAGGCGGGCCTCGCTCGACGTCGGCGATCAGATCGCGATCGGCCCGTACCGCATCGTCTTCGACGGCGAAGATCTGTTCGAGCGGGCGGCCTCGCCCGGCCTGGCCGTCGTCGCCTCCGAGCTGCGCGTGGACGTGGAGAGCGGGATCATCCTGCAGCCCACGAGCCTGCACGTGAGAGCAGGGGAACTCGTCGCGATCATTGGCGAGTCCGGCGCCGGGAAGAGCACCCTGCTCAGAGCCCTCGCCGGCGTCTTGCGTCCCACCCACGGTCACGTCGCGATCGGCGGGGAGACCGTGAGCAGCAGGTTGTGCGAGCTCGGCTACGTGCCTCAGTTCGACATCGTGCACGATCAGCTGACCGTGGGCGAGGCGCTCGACTACGCCGCTCAGTTGCGCCTTCCCCCAGACACCACCGTCAGAGAGCGCACGGCGCGCGTCACCGAGGTGATCGACCAACTGGGGCTCGGCGAGCGTCGCGATGTTCGCGTTGAACGCCTGTCGGGGGGCCAGCGTAAGCGCGTGGCGGTCGGGGTTGAGCTCCTGCACCGGCCGGGGGCGCTGTTTCTCGACGAGCCCACGACCGGGCTCGACCCCGGCCTCGAGCGGCACATGACGGCTCTCTTTCATGGCCTTGCCGACACCGGGCAGACGGTCGTGCTGGTGACACACGCCACGGGGAGCCTCGCACTCTACGACCGCGTCGTCGTGATGGGTCGTGGCGGCTGTCTGCGGTTCGACGGGACACCGGTGGAGCTGCTCCAGACCTTCGGCGTCGAACAGTTCGACGATGTCTACACGGTGCTCGCTGAGCAGCGGGACCCGCTGATGGCTGCGCCACTCGCGCCCCGTGATCGGCCGCTCCCGCCGCTCGCATCCCCGCGCGCTCGCCAAGCTCCGCCGCGTCCAGTGCAGCAGACGCTCGCCTATCAGACCCGTGTGCTGGCCAGTCGCTATGCGGCGCTAGCCATACGCGATCACAGGCATCTGCGTAGTGCCTTCATCCAAGTTCCGATCCTCGGCGTGCTGACCGCATTGCTGTTCGTCACCAACGTCTTTGAAAAGCTGCCCGTGCCGCACTACGCGGCCAAGAGCGCTCAGCTCGTCTTCCTGATGGTCATGATCGCCGCCTGGCTCGGGTCGATAAACGCATCGCGTGAGATCGTCAAGGAGCGCAACGTCCTCGATCGCGAGCTCGCCATCGGCGTGCAGATACCGGCGTACATAGCGTCGAAGCTCATCGTTCTGCTTTCGCTGGCGACAGCCCAGACCGCTCTCTTCGCGCTGATCGTCCTGGCGCTTCGGCCCCTGCACGAACCCGTCTCGGCGGAGATCGAGCTGATCGCCGTGCTGGTCGCCTCCTCGTGGATCGCGGTCCTGCTCGGCCTGCTCGTGTCCGCCCACGCGGAGACCGAGGATCAGGCCACCGGTGTAATCCCGCTGCTGTTGGTTCCGCAGCTCCTATTCAGCGGCGCAATCGTCCCCGTACCGCAGATGACGACACCTGTGCGCCTGCTCGCCACGCTCGTTCCGGCGCGCTGGAGCTTCGCCGCAGCCGGCAGCGCCGTGCATATGCAGGAACGCATCGACGCCGATCCCGTCTTTTCGCAGGCCAGCCAGTACGGCCAGCACTTCTTCTCTGTGGATTTTGTCGGTTTCGTGTTGATCTGCGGGCTTTTCGCATGTGCGCTCTTCGCCGGCCTGGCGCGCCTGCTGCGAACGGCATGAATGTGAACCAAGCAACCCTCCTCCCTACCCACACCGAAGCCCCGGAGCGTCGTCCGCGGAGACGAATCCTCGCAGGCGCACTTGGCTTCGCGGCACTGCTCGCGATCGCCTTCCTGGGCCTGTGCCAAGCCGTGCTGCCCGCGATCGCGACGAGTCGCCTGCAGTCTTCGTTGGAAAAGAACGGTGATGGCGTGCGGGTCGCGATCCACGCCTTCCCGGCAGCCGAGTTGCTAGTCGATCGAGCCGATAGCGTGACTATTCACATCGCGCAACTGCGCCCCGGGGGGCACGGGGGTCTTGACCTCCTTCTGCAGCGCGCATCCCATACAACTCGTCTGGAAGCAACGGTCGGTAAGCTTTTCTGCGACGGTATCGAACTTCAGGATGTCTCGCTGCGCAAGCGAGGCCCTGCGCTCCACATGCAGGCAAGCATCACGCGCGCGGCGATCCAGCGCGCGCTGCCGGCCGACATCCAGCTTCTCGGCAGCGCTGAAGGTGAAAGGGCGCTGAGCTTGAGGATAACCGCACACGTCTTCGGCCACGCGCTGAGCGCGTCGGCGCGGGTGCTTGTCCACGATGGCACACTCCAGATAAGCCCCACGGCGTCCTTCCTCGACCTCGCACACATCACACTCTTTGCCGATCCACAGGTAGCCGTCGATGCGATCAGGATGAGCGCACACGGCGAAACCTACGTGTTCGCCGCCGAAGGACGCTACGTATGAGATCCAGCAGAGTACGCCCGCGGATCTCCATAGTCCGCCATCACATCAGCGAGCTGATGGCGGTGCTGCTCGCGGGCATCGGACTGGGCGTCGGCGCAGCGGCGATCCTCGACGGACACGACGGCACGACGCGTCACATCGTGCCCGCGGCACACACCAGGGCCCAAAGAGCGCTGGGTGAGTCGCTTCCCGAGGCCAGCGCAGGTATCCAGTCCAACAGGGGAGAAGTCAAGCTGCCCAGCGAATCCACAAGGCAGACTCAGTCCGAACGCACAGAACTTCAGTCCGCTACCTCTTTGCTCACCGCAGACGCGAAGGTCTCGTTTGTGCAACTGTCCGCCAGTCTGCCCGGGCGTATCGAGCTGACCGTGGCGCCGCTCGGCGCTGGCACACCGCAGACGCTCGGAGGAGATCTGGCGGCCCACGGCTGGAGTACGATCAAGATTCCGGTTCTCACGGCGCTGCTGAAGGCGCGCGAGGCACAGGGGCAGGGACTGACCTCGGACGAGAAGTCGTGGGCACAGTCGGCGATTACCGAATCCAGCAACGAATCCATTCTCCGCCTCTTCACAGATCTCGAACGGCTCGAGGGCGGCCTGATAGGCGCGAGCGAGTACGTGCAGGGATTGTTTCGAATCAGCGGCGACGAACATACCGTCGTCGCGACGGCTCCCCCGCCGCCTGGAGCGGCGACCACGTTCGGTCAAACGGAGTGGAGACCCAACAGTGCGGTCAAGTTCTTCAGCGCGCTCGCGCGCCGTTGCTTGCTCTCGAGTGAAGCGACCGACTACATACTCGGACTGATGCAGCACATCGAGTCGAGCGAGAGCTGGGGGTTGGGCGCCGCAGGCTTTGGCCACCCCGTCGCATTCAAGGGCGGCTGGGGACCGGAGTCCAGCGGCGCATATCTCGTGCGCCAGTCCGGCATCGTCGATGTCGGATCCTCCGACGGAGTGGCGGTGGCGATCGTCGCATTTCCCCCGCCCGGATCGGGGTCCTTCGAGACAGGCACGGCGATGGTGACACAGACCGCCAGATGGCTCCGCGAGCACTTGCGCCTCGTCCCCAGGGCAGATGTGCCCTGCTCGTGAGAACGAGCTAACACCACTCGGCAGCTATCGACCGCCATGGACGATCAGGCGCGCGCCAACTCCCTCCGCAGCTCCGCCATGCGCATGACCGCCTCGGCTGCATGACGACCCTGATCGCGCTTGCCCCCACCGGCTCGCGCCAGAGCCTGCTCCATCGTCTCGCAGGTGAGCACGCCGAACGCGCAGGGCACGCCAGTGCTCAGCTGTACGTGCTGGATCCCGCGGGCGGCCTCGGCGCATACGTAGTCGTAGTGGCTGGTCTCGCCCCGAATCACCGCGCCCAAGCAGGCCACGCCCGCGAAGCGCCCGGAGTGCGCGGCGTAGCTCGCGGCGAGGGGCAGCTCGAAGGCGCCGGGGACATCGAACACCTCGATCCCGGTGTGGCCGGCCTCGGCGAATGCCGCGCGCGCGCCGGCCTCCAGGCGCTGCGCGAGGTCCTCGTAGAAGCGACCGATCGCGATCGCAAAGGTGGGTCCGGCTGTGGAACTCACTGCTCGGTGCCGCCGCGATCCTCGCTGAGCCCCGTCGTCTCGGGTGTGAGGCTCCCCTCGCCCTCGGTGGCGGGGACCCGGTCGTGCTCATGTGTGTCCCCACGTGTGCGCTCGGAGCGCAGCATCTCCTCGTCGAGGTTCAGGCCCTGGTGGTGGAGGATGTGACCCATGCGCTGCGCCTTCGTGCGCATGTAGGCCTCGTTGTGCTCATTGGTGGCGTGCACGATCGGGATCTGTGCGCTCACCGAGAGCCCATAGCCCTCCAAGCCGCGGATCTTCTTGGGGTTGTTGGTGAGGATGCGAATTGAGCTGAGCCCCAGATCGCCGAGGATCTGCGCGCCAATGCCGTAGTCGCGCAAATCCGCGGGCAGGCCGAGGCGCTCGTTGGCTTCCACCGTATCCAGCCCATCCTCCTGCAGACGGTAGGCGCGCAGCTTGTTCAACAGGCCAATTCCGCGCCCCTCCTGGGAGAGATAGAGCAGCACGCCCTGTCCCTCCTGCTCGATCATCGCCAGCGCAGAGGCGAGCTGCTCGCCGCAGTCGCAGCGCAGCGAGTGAAAGACATCGCCGGTTAGGCACTCCGAGTGCACCCGCACGAGCACATCGGGCGCCCCCACGACTTCGCCCTTCACGAGCGCCACGTGGTGCTTGTCGTCCACCAGCGAGCGATAGCCAACGGCCTGGAAGTCCCCAAAGGCGGTGGGCAGGCGCGTGGAGACAACGCGCTCCACGAGACGATCGTTGCGGCGGCGGTAGGCGATCAGATCGGCGATCGTGATCATCTTCAGCGAGTGACGCTCGCAGTAGGAGGCGAGGTCCGGTACGCGCGCCATCGAGCCATCCTCGTTCATCACCTCACAGATCACCCCCGCGGGAATCAATCCCGCCAGGCGCGCCAGGTCGACGGCAGCCTCGGTCTGTCCGGTGCGCTCAAGCACGCCCCCCGTCTTCGCCTTCAGGGGGAACACGTGGCCGGGCTGCACCAGCTCCCGCGGGCGCGTCTGGGGATCGATCGCAACCTGGATCGTGTGCGCGCGATCGGCCGCGGAGATGCCCGTGGTGACCCCTTCGCGCGCCTCGATCGAGACCGTGAAGGGGGTTTCGAAGGCCGACTCGTTCTTGGCCACCATCAGATCCAAGCCAAGCTCGTCGCAGCGGTCGGGCGTGAGCGAGAGGCAGATCAGCCCGCGTCCCTCCTTGGCCATGAAGTTGATCGCCTCGGGGGTCACGAACTGTGCCGCCATCGTCAGATCGCCCTCGTTCTCGCGATCTTCGTCGTCGCACACTACGACCATCCGCCCCTGGCGGATGTCCTCGATCGCCTCCTCGATGGTGGCGAAGGGGGTGGTGGTGATCTTCGCTGCGCTCATGCTCGACTCTCCATCAATCGCTCAACGTGCTTGGCCAGAATGTCAGCCTCCAGGTTAACCCGCTCTCCAACCCTCGCCGTCCCGAGCGTTGTGCGCTCCAGCGTCTCGGGAATCAGCGAGATGGAGAAGCCACCCTCGTGCAGCGCGCTCACGGTGAGGCTCACACCGTCGACGGCCACGGAGCCCTTCTCCACCAGATAGCGCTCCAGGGAGTCTTCGGTACTTATGTCAAGCACCCGTGCAAAGCCCTCCGGACGGATCTGCGCGATCGTGCCGGTCCCATCGACGTGCCCCTGCACGATGTGACCGCCCAGACGCCCGTCGGCGGGCAGTGCCAGCTCCAAGTTGACCCTCGCGCCAGTCTGGAGCGCGCCCAATGAGGAGCGCCGCAACGTCTCCTCCATCGCCTGCGCGCGAAAGCCCTCGCCATCCACCTCCGTGGCGGTGAGGCACACGCCGTTGACGGCCACCGAGTCGCCCTCCCTGAGCTCCTCTGCCAAGCGGGTCTCAATCGTGAGCGTCGCGCCATCCTCCCCGCGCTCCAGAGCGGCAACGCGGCCAAGGTCGGAGATCAGGCCGGTGAACATCTCAGCTGCGGCCTCGTGTCGGCGGGCGTGGCGTGCCGGCGATCGCGAGGCGGCAACACATAGGCTGGTCCACCATCACCACTCGCGCAGGCGCGCGGACACCAACAGATCCTCGCCGATCCGCTCGCAGTCGAAGGTGAGCGCGCGCAGCGCCTGGGAGATGCTTTCCACGCCTTCCCCCTCCAGGGGATCGCGCGCGGTGCGCCCGCCGAGCAACAACGGCGCGAGGAACAGGCGGATCTCGTCGATCTCGCCGGCATCGAGGAATGCCCCCGCGAGGTGCGGACCGCCCTCCAGCAGCACCGCGGAGACGCCGTCGGAGCCAAGCTGATCGAGCGCCGAGCGCACCCGCGCGGGCTCGTTTTCGCCAGTCGCCACCACCACGTGCACGCCGGCGGCCTCCAGCGCGTCGGTATCCGCGCGCGCCGCCGCGCGCGATACGACCACGGTGAGCGGAACCTGAGCAGCCGCGCCAACCAACTGCGAGGTCGTGGGGATGCGCGCGAGCGAGTCGAACACCACACGCCGCGGCTGGCGCTCGGCATCCGCGGGAAGCCCTTCCGGGCGCGCCGTGAGCTGCGGGTCGTCGGCGAGCGCGGTGCCGATGCCCACCACCACCGCATCGACCTCCGAGCGCCAGCGGTGCGCCAGCTCGCGGCTGTCCTCGCCGCTGATCCACTTCGAGTCTCCCGCGCTCGTCGCGACCTTGCCATCGAGCGTCATCGCCGACTTGAACAGCACCCACGGGCGCCCCACGCGCGCGCGCTTGCGAAATGCCTGGTTGAGCAGCCGCGCGCGCGTGGCCAGCTCACCGTCGGCCAGCACCACCTCCACACCCTCGTCGCGCAGGATCCCCAGGCCGCGTCCGGCGGCCTTCTCGGTCGGGTCATCCGAGCCAACCACCACACGGCGAATCCCCGCCTGCAGGATCGCGTCGGTGCAGGGCGGCGTCTTGCCCTCGTGGCAACAGGGCTCCAGCGACACATACAGCGTCGCCTCGCTCAGATCCGCCAAGCCGCAGGCCTCGATCGCGTTGACCTCGGCGTGCGCGGCGCCGTAGCGTTCGTGCCAGCCCTCGCCCAACACCTCGCCGTCGCGGGCGATCACGGCGCCCACAACAGGGTTCGGCTTGACCGCCCCGGTGCCGTTCTGGGCAAGCTCGATGGCCCGCGTCAGGTGCACCCGATCGGTCTCGGTGCGGATCGTCATGCACCGCCCAGGATACTCGGCCCCACGCGCCTCACCGGTGCCGGCCATGTCTCGCTCGCCACGCCGCGCTCCCGCGGTCGCAATGCGCTCATGCGCCGCAGCGCCCGCCCCGCAAGCGATACACCGTCATCTCGGGCCCCGGCCGGTGGTAGGCGAGCGGGTAGTAGTCGAAGCTCCAATCGAAGTTGAACGCCACCGGTCCGGCGCCGGGCGAGTAGGGCGAGGCGCGATACACCACCCTCGCCTGCGCCGCCAGCGCGCGGTAGTAGGCGATCGCCTCGCCCACCGCGCGGGGTTCGGCGTAGGCCCGCCCGGACTGCGTGGAGCCACTTATCACCCAGCAGTAGCCCTCGCGCTCGTAGTAGGCGATCAGCTGCGGGCGCAGCGTGCGCTCGTAGTCCTCGATCCCCACCGTCGTGGGGTGGGTGGGTCCTCCATCCCTCACGAAGGCGCCGTTTGCGGCAAACACCGAGTGCAGCGAGGCGTACTTGATCCAGCGCGCGCCATCCGGGGTCGTGGGGTTGAAGGCGCCGATGTCCTTCGCCCACGCATCCGGCGACACCGGCTCCACCACGATGCGGGTGCCCGCCGGGATGTGGGCCACCATCCATTCCCGCGTCAGCGTGCGCGTGTCCGCGCGCGAGAGGACCCGATCGGAATGCACGCTGTAGATGAGGCCCTGCGCGCACAGCGCCAGCGCCGCCAGCGCCGTGAGACCCCACCGCAGCGTGCGTCGACCAGGAGCGAATGCCCGCCCGCCCGGCCCGCCGCGCGCCTCACCGTCCATCCCGTGGCCTGCGCCATCCCCAGCACGTTGCGGTTGGCACAGCCCGCTCCCCTCCTCCTCCTCCCCTCCCTCCCTCGAATCCTCCACGCCACCCGTTCGCCCGCGCCGCGCGCGGTCCACCACGGCGGTCACGAGTGCCAGCGCGAAGAACGCCGCGAGCAGGCACACGATCGGGAAGATCGGCAACAGCCAGCGCCCGAAGTAGCGCCCCTGCAGCCCCATGAAGGCGAGGAACACGAGCGGCGCGGGCACCAGCAGCCAGCCCAGGCGGCGATCTCTGCGCCAGATGGTGAATGCTCCGCCGAGCGCCGCGAGCGCCGGCAGCCAGCCAAGCCCCCACGTGAGCGACCACAGGTAGTAGCGCACGCCGCCCGTGTGTCCCGCGCCGAGCTTGCCCTGCGGTTCGCCGGAGAGCTGGGACTGGTGGTTGAGTTCGGCGTGGAAGCTGCTGAAGTCAAGTACCGCGTAGGGGTTGGCAACGAGGAATCCCACCAGCGCCGCCCCACCGGCCAGCAGCAGGCCCTCCGCCACGCGTCGCCCCGCGCGCGGGGCGTGCTGGAGATACTGCGCGCCCGCGGCCGCCAGCAACGGCAGCAGCACGATCCCCGCGGTGTACTTCGTCGCGCACCCCACCCCCAAGCCCACCCCCGCCAGCAGGTAGTCGCGCCGGCGCCCATAGCGCAGCACCCCCGCGGTTCCCAGCAGCGAGAGCGTGAGCGGCGCCAGCGTGGGTACGTCGTTGAGTGCGAGATGCGCGTAGAACACCGGCAGGAAGGCCACCGCGAGCAGCGCCGCCGCGAGCAGCCCCACCGCGCGGTCGAACAGCCGCGCACCCACCAGGTAGAGCAGCCACACCGCCACCGTGCCCAGCAGCGCCGCCGCCAGGCGCGCCAGCACGAAGACCTCGGTGGGGTGCAGCGCGAGCGCGTGGCGCGCTCCCGCGCCGCTGCCGAACCACACCGCGTAGAGCACGTGCAGCAGGTATGTGAAGGCAGGCGGGTTCGCGAAATAGTGCGGGTTGAGCCCTTCTTCGAACATCTTCACCGCGCGCGGCGCGAAGTGGGAGTTCTCATCGGAGTTGTAGGCATAGGGCAATCCCTGAGCGATTCCCCACACGCGCAGCCCCAGCGCCCCCACGAGGATGCCCGCGAGCACCGGCCAGTGCTCGCGCGGGCGATCTCTCCACCGTTTCACCCAGCCGGCGGTGGCGGTCCCATGGGCGTCGGCGGCGCGCGCATGTGTCGGCGCCCGGGCCGCGCCGGGGGGGCTAGGGGCAGCGGACATACACCGCGTAATACTGACTCGCCAGCAGAGGGCTCCAGCCCGGCGGGGGCACCTGATCGAGCGGATCGTCGTTGGCGTCCACAATCGCCTGGCGGAACACCGCTTCGCCGGTGGGGTAGATCGCCACGCCGCGCGCGATGCTCTGGCGCAGCGCCGGGCGTCCCGCGCGCGCCAGCACGCGCGCCTCGCTGCGGGCGACGATGCTGGCGGTTGTGGTGGGCACTTCATCGAGGATCCAGCGCGCGTCGGGCATCAGCTTGTGGTTGGGCAGCGAGAGTGGGCCGCAGCGCTTCAGGTCGCTGCGCACGCGCGGATCGTCGAGCACCTGCGCAAGCGCCCTATGGGAGTCGTCGCGAAAGGCCAATTCGGTCCTTATGCTGTGGATGCTCACCGTCGCGAGCGCCTGCGCCACTCCGTAGGCCACGAGCAGCGCCGCAGCGCCCATCCACACGCGCCGCACAATGCTGCCGCGCTCCAGCAGCGACCATCCGCCGATCGCCAGCGCGCCGAACAGCATCATCAGCACCGCCGGCGTGAGCAGATAGCGGTCGATCACAGAGGTCCCCGCGGCCCCCAGCAACACGAACGTCAAGAGGCCCGAAGCGAGCAGCGCGAGCGGCACCCGCACGCGCCGCGGCACCATTACCACACCCACGAGCACCCCCACGATCGCCGCGAGCACCAGCGGGAGCTTGTCCAAGCGCACGAGGAATTCCCACGTGGAGCCGGGGATGTTCGAGATGCCCTGGGTGCGCCCCAGCGCTTCGGCCAAGCCGGTGGTCGAGTGCAGCGAGTAGACCGGGTTGCCCGTCACCGCCGCATCCACGCCCGCCCACAGCAGCGGCGCGGCGAGCGTCAGCGCCAGGTATCCCGCCAGCTGCCGCCACTGTGCGGCCTCGATCCGGCTCCCCCGCGCCCACCCGGCGAGCGGCGGCCAGGCGCACCACAGCAGATAGAACCCCGCCAGCAGCCACGCATCAGGACGCAGCAAACCGGCGGCCACAAGCAGCCCGAACACCGCCGTACCGCGGCGAGGACGCTGTGCCTCGAGCGCTCCCGCCCACACCACCAGCGCCATGTAGGTGAAGTCGAGATACCCCTGCGCGGCGTAGTACTCGTAGTCAAAGCGCGTGCACAGCACCACCGCCGCGATCGCCCCCACCAGCGGGCCGAACGTGAGGCGCCCGAGCCGATAGAGCCCCGCCACCAGTGCCACGAAGGAGGCGATCGAGCCAAGTATCATCAGCCGATCCCCGCCCTTGCCGAAGATCGAGGCGAACACCCCGAAGGCAATCGCCAGCGGATGCTCGGTGGGCGCGCGGTAGACCTGAAGAGCGGCAGCTGCAGGTGCAGCACGTCGCGCCCCCAGATCAGCGCATAGTACGAATCGTAGGTTGGGTAGGTGGGAAAGGCGAAGAACCCCACCAGCGCGCCCACGCAGAGCCCCGCGAAGGCGATCTTCGCCCAGGTGGAGGCTGGCACCTCGCGCAGTCTGCTCAAACGGGTCGGGGCCGGATGTGGCCGTGGGAGCGTTGCGCTCTGCATCCACCGGGGAGCCTATCCCGGCGGGCCCCAACACATGGGCGGTGGGCCGGCGCCTTGCCCAGAGGGCTTGCATCCTCGTGGGCGCGTACATACCTCGTGGGCCGCTGCGCCCGACCGATGGGCACGGCCTCGTGCTTTGGGATACTGGGGAGGCTCGCTTGCGGGCAACCTCCCTCAATGAAGCTCATCATCCAGATCCCCTGTTGGAACGAGGCGCAGACGCTTCCGCTCACTCTCGCCGATCTACCGCGCACCGTCGAGGGCTTTGACGTGGTGGAGTGGCTCGTGATCGACGACGGCTCCACCGATGAGACGATCGAGGTGGCGCGGCGCGAGGGCGTGCATCACATCGTGCGCCTCACCAACAACAAGGGCCTCGCAGCGGGCTTCCAGGCCGGTCTCGACGCGTGCCTGAAGCTGGGCGCGGATGTGATCGTGAACACCGACGCCGACAACCAGTACTACGGGCCCGACGTAGCCCGCCTCGTGGCGCCGATCCTCGCGGGCCGCGCGGACATGGTGGTGGGCGACCGCGAGGTGCACACGATCGAACACTTCTCGCCGCTGAAGAAGGCGCTGCAGCGGCTGGGCTCGTGGGTGGTGCGCCAGGCATCCTCCACCTCCCTACCCGACACCACTTCGGGCTTTCGCGCCTACAACCGCGAGGCGGCGATCCAGATGATGGTCGTCTCGAAGTTCACCTACACCCTCGAGACCATCATCCAGGCCGGCAAGATGCTCGTGGCCACCGACCACGTGCCGGTGCGCACCAACTCCGCCACGCGCGAGTCGCGGCTGTTCCCCTCGATGTGGTCCTACGTGCGCCGCAACACCATCTCGATCTTCCGCATCTACGCGCAGTACGAGCCGCTGCGGGTCTTCTGGAGCCTCTCCGCGGTGATCGGCATCGGCGCGCTCGCGGTGTGGATCCGCTTCGCTGTCGCCTACATCGAAGGCTCGGGCAAGGGTCATGTGCAGTCTTTGATCCTCGGCGCCGTCCTGTTCATCGCGGCGGTCGTGCTGTGGGCGCTCGGCGTGATCGGCGATCTGCTCGCCGCGCAGCGCGTGATGACCCAGAAGACCTTCGAGCGGGTGCGGCGCATCGAACTGCAACTGGGTGTCGCGCCCTCTCACTACGAAGCCAACCCTGAGGCCGCGGCCACGCAGCCCGCCGAGCAGCGCGAGGCGGTGAAGGTTTGAGCGGCGGCGGCGTGACGGTCTCCTCCGAGGGGGTCATCACCGGCAACACCTACGACAAGTACGGCTCCACGAACCCACTCGTGAAGCGCATGATGGCGGGCTTCGAGGGGTCCCTCGACGAGCTCTTCGCGCTCGCCGATCCCGCCTCGCTGCTGGATGTGGGCTGCGGCGAGGGCGTGCTCGTGCACGAATGGGCCCTGCGCCTCGGCGAGCGGCGGGTGGTGGGGATCGACCTGGAGGAGGACTCGATCCAGGCCGGCTGGGCGCAGCGCCAGGCGCCCAACCTCGAATACAGGGTGATGCGCGCCGAGAACCTTCCCTTCGCCGACCACGAGTTCGACCTCGCGAGCGCGATCGAGGTGCTCGAGCACGTCCCCGACCCCGAGCACACGCTCGCGGAGATGGCGCGCTGCGCCGAGCGCCACCTCCTGGTGTCGGTGCCGCGTGAGCCCCTATGGCGGATGCTCAACATGGCGCGCGGCGCATACTGGCCGGCGCTCGGCAACACCCCAGGGCACCTCAACCACTGGTCGCGGCGCAGCTTCGTCGCGCTCCTCTCGCGCTACGGCACGGTGGCCGAGATCCGCTCGCCCTTCCCGTGGACGATGCTCCTCGTTCGGCTTTGAGGGTCGACGTGGGCTCTGCTCCCGGCAGCTCCTCGACCTCCAGCCACATCGAGCAGGGCAGAGCACCGCCCTCCCCCATCCCCCCACCCGAGCGCTCCTATGGGCGCGGCGCGCGCATCCTCTCGATCGGGATCGCCTCCACGGGCCTGCTCACATTCGCCTTCTTCTCGATCTCAAGCCACGTCCTCAGCGAAGCGGCCGCCTCGCGCGTGGCGCTCCTGTGGTCGGTGATGTTCGTGATCATCTCGGTGATCTACCGCCCCACCGAACAGCTGCTCTCGCGCACGATCGCCGAGCGGCGGGCGCACGGGCACGGGGAGCACCCGCTGCGCGTGCCGATCGCGATCCAGAGCGGCTTTGCGCTGCTCTTCCTGCTCGCGGCGCTGGCGCTGCGCGGTGTGCTCGTGAACGACGTCTTCGATGGATACGAAGCGCTGTATTACGTGCTGGTGGTGGGCACGCTCGCCTACGCCGCGAGCTACTTCGCGCGAGGCTGGCTTGCCGGGCATGAATACTTCGCGCTCTTCGGGGGTCTCGTTCTGATGGAGGCGCTTGCACGCATCTGCTTTGCCTTGGCGGTCGTGCTCGGCATAACCAGCGGGCAGACCGCCATCGCCCTAGGCATCGCGGCGGCGCCCTTGGTCTCGCTGGTAGTCGTGCCTGCCGCCTTCGCCCGCGAGCGCGAGGAAAGGCGGGAGATGGGCCACTCCCACGACGCCGACCTTGCATTGCGCGGTCCGATCACCGTCGATGAGGCCGATGCTGCACTCGCTGGGCCAGGCACCGAGGGGGTGCAGGAGGCGGCGGCGCACGAAGAGCTCTCGCTGCGCCGCGGCGGCGGCTTCGCGGGGTGGGTGTCGAGCATCATGCTCTCCGAGCAGACAATCCTCAATGCCGCAGTGCTCACCGTCGCTGCGACCTCACCGAACAAGGCGCTCGCGGGGATCGTGTTCGATGTGCTGCTGATCGCGCGCGCCCCGCTGCAGCTCTTCCAGGCGATCCAGACCTCGCTGCTGCCCCACCTCACGGGCCTGGAGGCCACGGCAGGCCACGAGGCATTCGCGCGCGCGATCCGCACTACTGTGCTCGCGATCGCCGCCTTCGCCACCGCGGTGGCCTTGGGCTTGCTGCTGGTGGGCCCCTTCGCGATGAGCCATCTCTTCGGCCAGCACTTCTCCTATGGCCGCTATGGACTGGCGCTGGTGGGCGTGGGGATGGGCCTGCACCTTGCCGCGGGCACGCTCAACCAGGCCGCGCTCGCGCGCGACCGCGCCCGCGGGGCAGCCGCCTGCTGGGGTCTCGCGGCGGTGCTGTTCCTCGCGTGGATGCTCATCCCCGCGGTGAGCGAACAGCTGCTTCGCACCGAGATTGGCTATGCGGGCGCCACCGCGGTGCTCGCGCTGGCGTTGGGGGTGCTCTACCGCAGCGGCGCCCCCGCGCGTCAGTCGGCGTCGATCGAACGCGCGATCGCCAGATAGGCCTCAGGCGGCGTCGATGGAACGCGCGATCGCCAGGTAGGCCTCGCCCGGATCGCGCGCGCCGAAGATCGCCGAGCCTGCCACGAACAGCGAAGCGCCCGCCGCGCGGCAGATCGGCGCCGTGTGAGGATCGACGCCCCCATCGATCTCCAACGCAGGACCCTCGCCGGCAGCCAACCCACGGTCGAGCAGCTCGCGCAGCCGCTCGATCTTGCCCGGCGAGCGGGCGATGAAAGCCTGCCCGCCCCAACCCGGGTTGACGGTCATACAGAGTGCCAGATCGAGCGTCGGCGCCAGTTCCGTGAGAACCTCGATGGGCGTGCCGGGATTGATCGCCACGCCCACGCAGGCCCCGTGCTCGCGGATCAGGCCGGCGGTGTAGGCGGCATGCGGAGTCGCCTCCGCGTGAAAGGTGATCGACTCGGCGCCCGCCTTGGCGAACTCCACCACGTGGCGCTCGGGGCGCTCGATCATGAGGTGCACATCGAGCACCGCGCCGGCCATCTGAGCCTGCTCGCGCAGGGCGTCCACCACCAGCGGGCCGATCGTGATGGAGGGCACGAAGTGCCCATCCATCACATCCACATGGATCACACGCGCGCCGGCTGCGAGCACTTCGGCGACCTGCTCGCGCAGACGGCCGAAGTCGGCGGAGAGGATCGAGGGGGCCACGCGGACCGTCTTCAGGAGCGCAGCGGCTCCGGAGGATTTCTCGGATGAGGGCATCTACACGCTCAGATCGGCTGGAGCATCGAGTCGCCGCAACAGTTGCATTTGACGATCGCGGTGGAGGACATGCGCACGATCGTGGAGTGCTCGCCGCAGTTGGGGCACACGGAGGCCAGCTCGAAGCGGTGCAGGCAGTTCACGCAGCGGTAGCGGCCGGGGAGGTTGGCGGGGCGCAGCCAGGGCTCATGGCAGTTGGGGCAGGTGGGCCCCAGGTTGACCCCCGATTCGGATGTCTTATGTTCGGGCTCCATGCGTGTGCGTGCTCAGCTCCGCCGCATCCGCGCGATGAAGAAGCCCGCCGTGTGGTCGCGGTGGGGCAAGGTCACGAGCGGAGGCTCGGCTTGGGAGAAGTCGGGATGGGAGTCCAGGAAGGCGAGGATCTGGCGCTCGTTCTCAATCGGGGAGACGGTGCACGTAGAGTAGACCAGCACGCCGCCCGGACGGAGCACTGCAGCGCCCGCTGCAAGGATCGATCTCTGGATGAGCGCCATCTCGCGGACGTTCTCCGGGGTCACCCGCCAGCGCAGATCGGGGCGGGCCTGGAGAGTGCCCAGACCGGAGCACGGCGGATCGACGAGCACGCGATCGAACGCGGCTTCGCGGTCGCGCGGAAGGGCGGCATCGGCGAGCTCCACGCGCACACAGGTGGCGTGCAGCCGCGCGGCTGTGCGCTGCAGCTCCGCGGCGCGACGCGGATTGCGCTCGACCGCAACGACCTCCCCATGGTTGCGCATGAGCGCGGCGAGGTGGGTGCTCTTGCCTCCGGGCGCCGCGCAGAGGTCGAGCACGCGCTCCCCCGCCTGGGGATCGAGCGCGCGCGCGACGAGCATCGCTGCGCGCGACTGAGCGAGGACCGCGCCGCTGGAGAACTGCGGGGAGCCGTAGAGGTCGAACGGCCCCTCCAGCACGAGCGCCTCGGGCAGGCGCTCATCGGTGTGGGTGGCCACCGGCAGCTCTCGCGCCAGCTCTGCGGCCGTGGTGCAGAGCGTGTTAGCGCGCAGCGCAAGCTCCGCGGGCTCGTTGTCGGCGGCCATCAGCGCACGGGCATCCTCGGCGCCGAGCTCCTCCCACCACAGCCGCGCGATCCACTCGGGGTGAGAGTGCTTCACGGCCGCGTTGGCGGGCGTCTCATCGGAGAGACTCGCCAGCAGCACAGGGCCCTCGCGCGTGGCACGGCGCAGCACCGCGTTGACCAGGCCGTGGCCCCCCCGCCCGGTCGTCTTGGCGAGCTCCACCGCATCGGCGACGACGGCGTGATCGGGCGCGCCGCGCAGATAGAGCAACTCGTAGAGCCCCAGGCGCAGCGCCGCCAGCACCGGGGGGTCGAGCTGCGCGATCGGGCGTGTGGCCATTACCTCGATGAAGTGGTCGAGGGTGCCCTTGCGCTGCACCGCCCCGTAGGCGAGGCGCATCGCGAGCGCCCGATCGCGCGCATCCAGCTCGTGCGCCTCGCTCTGGAGGGCGCGATCGGCGTAGGCGCCCTGCTCGAAGACACGGCGGAGCACCGCAAAAGCGCACAGACGCGCTTTAGCCGGCATGTCCGCGCAGATAGGCCGCGGCGTCCATCGGGCGGCCTCCGGGAGGCTGTACACAAAGCAGCTCCAGCGTGCCCTCGGCTGTTCCGTAGAGCAACCGCCCTTCGATGTCCGCGAGAGTCCCCTGAGAGACATCATCCTCGGCGGCCACCGCCGCGCGCTGCACACCGATCAGCTCGCCGTTGGCCAGCTGTAGGCGCGCGCCGATGTGAGGGCAAAGAGCGCGCACGCGGCGCTCGAGCTCGAGCGCGGGCCAGCCGGGATCGAGCAGACGGTCCCCAGGGCCGATCTTCTCGGCATAGGTGACCCCCCTCTTGGGCCTGCTCGTGGAAGCTCAGGGGCTCGCTGAGTGCGCGCACGAGCAGCTCCCCCCCGATCCGCTGCAGACGCTCGACGAGCGTGCCGTAGGTGTCCTCGGGGAGGATCGGCTCGCTCGCGCTGAGACCGACGGGCCCACTGTCGAGACCGGCGGTGAGGTGCATGATCGAGACGCCCGTGAGGGCGTCGCCGGCCATGATGGCGCGCTCGATCGGCGCGGCGCCGCGCCAGCGCGGAAGCAGTGAGGGGTGCACGTTGAGCGGCTCGTATTCGCCGAGCAGCGGCTCCTTGATGAGCGCGCCGAAAGCGCACACCACGAGCGCATCGGGCTCGACGGCGGCGATCAGCTCGCGTGCTGAGGAGTCGTTGACGTTCTCGGGCTGCTCCAGCGGGAGGTGCAACGCTCGCGCGGCATCGGCGACCGGCGGCGAGGCCAGGCGGCGACCTCGACCTTGCGGGCGGTCGGGCCGGGTGAGGACGAGCGCCGGCGCGAGCCCGGCGCCGGCGAGGTGCTCGAGTACGTATGCGGCGAACTCGGAGGTTCCAAGGAAGACCGTTCTGCGGGCCCGCCCCGACGAGTTGGTGCCTCCCGGGAAGGACTAAGCGACGCTGGCCTCCGGCTGCGCGCGCTGCTGCTGTGCCTCGCGCATCGCGCGCATCGCCTCCTTGCGCTCCGAGCGCGAGACGCGATCGAGGATCAGGACGCCGTCGAGGTGATCGATCTCATGCTGGATCACGCGCGCCTCCAAGCCCTCGGCCTCGACCAGCGACCTCTTCTCCGGAGCCGTTGCGAGCGCGCACGCGGATCTGCGCCGGGCGCTCGACCTCGAGCAGCACGCCGGGGAGGCTGAGGCAGCCCTCTTCGGCGATCTCGAGCTCATCGCTGCACCACTCCACGATCGGGTTCACGAGCGCGGTGATGTCTCCTCGACCTCCGTGCGGTAGACGAGCACGCGGTGCAGCACACCGATCTGATTGGCGGCGAGACCGATGCCGAGGGCGTCGCTCATGAGCTCCCCCATGCGCTCGATCTCAACGCGCAGCTCACCGTCGAAGCGCTCCACCTCAACCGCGCTGGCGCGCAGCACGGGGTCTCCGAGCTTGCGCACGCGGCGCAGCGCGGCATCGCGGCGCGCGCGTACCTCGGGGTCGAGCTCGGCGCGGGGCTCGGAGTCGAGCTCTCCTCAGCATCGGCGCGCGGCTCCTCGACCTCAGCGATCGGCTCCTCGACCTCAGCGATTTCCTCTGCGTCAGCCATGAGGACTGATTTTGACAGGAAGACGAGAGCCGCTCGCCGGCCTGCGGCCGGCTGCCTATACCCCTGCGATGGGGTACGCCACCCTCTTATTGCGGGTCGACGTCCACGCTGAAGCTGACGCCCGCATGCGTGCGCGCACCGGCGGCGAGCTGCACGGCCTCGCCGACGGCGCGCACCGCGGGGCGACGTTGGGCGGCCTTGACGACGAGCACCTGTCGCTCGCGCCCGCGCAGGCGAAAGAGCGAGGCAGGACCAAGCACCTCGGCGTCGGCGCGCGCGAGACGCTCCCGGATCGCGGCGCGCCGCGGCGCGCGCTTCGGCGGCCTCCGGCGCCGCGCAGACGATCCTCACGAGGTGCGAGTAGGGCGGGTAGCGCAGAGCCTCGCGGCGCAGCAGCTCCCCGGCAAGGAAGCCCTCGCCGTCATGGCGCGCGGCGTGCTGGATCGAGCGCGCATCGGGAGCAATCGTCTGGACGAGGACGTGGCCCTCGCCGCCGCGCCCCACGCGACCAGCGAGTTGGGCGACCATCGCGAAGGTGCGCTCCTCGGCGCGGAAGTCGGGGAAGCGCAGGGTGGCGTCGGCGTCGAGCACCACGCCCAGCGCGACGTCGGGGAAGTCGTGGCCCTTGGCGACCATCTGGGTACCGATCAGCACACCCGCGGGTGCGTCCTGGAAGCGGCGCAGCAGCGTGGCGACGCCTCCCGCCGTGGCCGGCGCGACCCGGGGGCGGGCCGGAGCTCGGCGCGAGCGGGCCATTGACATATCGGCGTCGAGGCGGAAGACGGGAAAGGCGCCATCGTCGAGCGCGGCGGCGAGCTCGTGCTGCAGGCGCTCGGTGCCGGTGCCGTGGCGGGCGACGGTGGAGGAGCCGCAGGCAGCAGCGCCGGGCACCGGCTCGCGGTGTCCACAGTGATGGCAAGCAATCAGCCGCTCCGCGCGGTGCAAAACCAGAGCGACATCGCAGTGCGGGCAGCTCCACACGCGTCCCGCAGGAGCGGCAGGAGAGGAAGTTCGACCAGCCGCGCCGGTTGAGCAGCACGATCGCCTTGCGGCGCTCGCGGCGAACCTCGGAGAGTGCGCTCACGGTCTGGGGGTGGAGGCCGTGGGACTCGCCGCACATGTCGAGCACGCTCACCGTCGGCAGCGGACGGCCGTCGACGCGGGTGGGCAGGCGCAGGCGCGGAACGCCGCGATAGCTCTCGGGGCGCGGAGTGGCGCTGCCGAGCAACAGCAGCGCACCGCAGTCGCGTGCGCGGCGCGCAGCCATGTCGCGGGCGTCGTAGCGGGGGTCGCCTTCGTGCTTGTAGGAGGCGTCGTGCTCCTCGTCGAGCACGAACAGCCCGAGTCGCTCGATCGGCGCGAAGACGGCCGAGCGGGGACCCACGCAGACGCGCGCCTCGCCCGCGCGCAGCCGCCGCCATTCGTCGTAGCGCTCGCCGGCGCCCAGGCGCGAGTGCATCACCGCCACGGTGTCGCCGAAGCGCTCGATGAAACGCCCGACGATCTGCGGGGTGAGGGCGATCTCGGGGACGAGCACGATCGCCCCGCGACCCTGCTCGAGCGCGGCGGCGGTGGCGCGCAGGTAGATCTCGGTCTTGCCCGAGCCGGTGACGCCGTGCAGGAGCCGTTGCGCGGTGCGTCGCTCGCCGAGCGCGAGGAGCAGATCGTCGAGGACCGCCTGCTGCTCAGGGATGAGCGGCGGCGGCCCGGCGCCGAGCGAGCCGACCGGGAGATGCGCGGTGCGGCGCACGGTTGCACGGCGCTTGCGCCCGCTGAGCCGGCGGGCCGCGCCCGGGCGGCAGCACCAGCGTGAGCGCTCGAGCGATCGTGGAGCAGTACTCGGCGGCGATCCACTCGGCGAGCGCCACGAGTCTACAGGCACACCGAGCTCGAGCGCGCGCAACGGCTCCAGCAGGCGCTCCTCGGAGATCTCGCTGTGCTCGGCCATGCCCACGACGACCCCCAGCACCTCACGCCGTCCGAACGGCACCACCAGCATCGAACCGACCTCAACGCCCTCGCGCAGGCCAACGGGCAGGCGGTAGTCGAACGGCCCGCGCAGCGCACGGGCAGTCGTCATCGGCTCGACCTGGGCAATGGTGCACCTCCGATTATCCCCAGACCCCTCAGTCAGAGACCGGCGGCCTCGCTGCTCAATGCGCTGCGCGCGCCTCCGGTCGGTGCGCTCCCAGGTGAAGTCGTGGTCGTCGCGCCCGAATGCCCGTAGGCGGCGGTCTTCTGGTAGATCGGGCGGTGCAGCTTGAGCTCCTCGCGGAAGGCGCCGGGGCGCAGATCGAAGTGCTCGTCCACGAGCTGGGCGATCTGCGCGCGGCCGATCTTCTCGGTGCCGAAGGTCTCGACCATCACCGACACCGGGTGCGCGACGCCGATCGCATAGGCGACCTGCACCTCCGCGCGGTCGGAGAGGCCGGCGGCGACGATGTTCTTGGCCACCCAGCGCGCCGCGTAGGCCGCCGAGCGGTCGACCTTCGAGGGGTCCTTGCCGGAGAAGGCGCCGCCGCCATGGCGGGCCATGCCGCCATAGGTGTCGACGATGATCTTGCGGCCGGTCAACCCGCAGTCGCCCATCGGGCCGCCGATCACGAAGCGCCCGGTGGGGTTGACGAGGAAGTTCTTCAGCAGCTTCTTCTCGTCGTAGAGGTCGGTGGGCAGCACGGGGCGCAACACGTGCTCGAACAGGTCGGGCTTGATCAGCGCCTCGGTGTCGATCCCGTCGGCGTGCTGGGTGGAGATCAGGATCTTTTCGATCTCGACCGGGCTTGCCGTCCTGATAGCGAACGGTCACCTGCGTCTTGCCGTCGGGGCGCAGGTAGGGCGAGCACCTCGCCCTTGCGCACCTCCGCCAATCGCTTGGCGAGCTTGTGCGCGAGCGCAATCGGCAGCGGCATCAGCTCCTCTGTCTCGCGCGCGGCGTAGCCGAACATCATCCCCTGGTCGCCCGCGCCGGCGATGTCGAGCTCGTCCTCGTCGCCCGCGTCGTGGCGTGTCTCATACGCGGCGTCGACGCCCTGCGCGATGTCCGGGGACTGCTTGTCGATCGCGTTGATGACCGCGCAGGTGTCACAGTCGAAACCGTAGGCGGCATTGTCGTAGCCGATCTTGCGCACCGTCTCGCGCGCGATTTCCTGGATGTCGACGTAGGTGTCGGTGGAGATCTCCCCGGAGACCACGATCAGGCCGGTGTTGACGAGCGTCTCGCAGGCCACGCGGCCATAGGGGTCGTCGGTGAGCACCGCGTCGAGCACGCCATCGGAGATCTGGTCGGCGATCTTGTCGGGGTGGCCCTCGGTCACCGACTCGGACGTGAACAGGTACTCGTTGTCGGAAAGGCTCATGGCAGGCTCGGCTCCAGGTCGATGGGGACGGTCGGAAAGCTCGGGCAGAGTCTAGGATGGCCGCGCCCCGCGATGTGGGGTTCACGGCCTGCGCGACGGTGCGACGCGCTCACCGCGCTCGACGAAATCGATGATCAGGGGTACGCCGTCCATGCCATAGCGGGCGCGCAGGCGGTTCTCGACGAAGTAGGCGTAGTCGCGCGTGACGCGCTTGCGGGAGTTGACCTGGATCGCGAAGCGCGGCGGGCGCTCGCCGGTCTGGGCCATGTAAATCAGCTTCAGGCGATGCTGGCTGGAGCCGCCCTTCATGCCGACGGGCGGCTGGCGCGCCTGGACTGTCTCTGACAGGAAGCGGTTGAGCTCGGGGGTGGGGATGCGGCCGGCCATGCGGTCGCCCGAGGGCGAGCGCCTCGGTCAAGAGGCGCGAGACGTGGCGGCCGCTGAGGCGGAGGCGGTCAGCACGCGCGGTCGCAGGCGCAGCTTCTCGGCGACGCGGGCGCGCTCGTGGTCCAAGTCGTCCTCCCCTGCCTTCGTGGAGGTCCCACTTGTTGAGAACGACCGCGGTGGCGCAGCCGGCCTTCATCGCGAGCTCGGCGATGCGCAGATCCTGGGCGGTAACGCCGTCGGTGGCGTCGCACACGACAAGTGCCACGTCGGCGCGCTCGGCGGCTCGCTGGGAGCGCAGCGCGGTGTAGTACTCGACCGAGTCCGCGACCTTCGACTGGCGGCGCATCCCGGCCGTGTCGATCAGCGTCAGCTTGCGCTCGCCCACGAGCAGCGGCATGTCGATCGCGTCGCGCGTGGTGCCCGCCAGCGTGGAGACGATCACGCGCTCCTCGCCGAGGAAGCGGTTGACGAGCGAGGACTTGCCGACGTTGGGGCGGCCGATCACGGCGAGGCGGATCGTGTCGTCGTCGGGCTCCCGATCGCCCTCGGGCAGCAGTTCCACGATGCGGTCGAGCAAGTCGCCAGAGCCGAGACCCTGGGCGGCGGAGACCGCCAGGGGCTCGCCCAGGCCGAGGCGGTGAAACTCGGCGGCCTGCGGGATCTCGGCGACGCGGTCGCACTTGTTGGCGGCGACGATCACCGGCAGGGGCGAGCGGCGCAGCAGGTCCGCCATCTCCTCATCGCCCGGGCGCACGCCGGCGCGGGCGTCCACGACCAGCACCGCCACCTGCGCTTCGGCGATCCCCGCGCGGGCCTGATCGCGGATCGAGCCGGCGAGCGGGTCCTCGTCCTGGAAGTCAACGCCGCCGGTGTCGATCAGCGTGAAGCGCCGTCCGTTCCACTCGCAGTCGAGCTCCTTGCGGTCGCGCGTGACCCCGGGGCGCTCGTGCACGACCGCCTCGCGCGTGCCCGTGAGGCGGTTGATCAGCGAGGACTTCCCCACGTTTGGGTAGCCGACGACGGCGACCTTCATGCATCGGCCAGTATGACCGGCGAGGTCGATCGGCCGGCTACCTTGCGATCGAGGCGCCGCGTCGTGGGTGCCGACGCGAGCGCGGCGATGCGCTCGACGACCTCCTCGACGCGAGACCGGTGGTGTCGAGCTCGACCGCGCCGGGCGCCGCGCAGCGGGCTGTGCTCGCGCGTGGTGTCGCGCTCGTCGCGCAGCGTCTGCTCGGCGAGCACCGTCTCGCGGTCGGCGCCCAGCTCGACGGCGCGCCGGCGCGCGCGCTCCTCGGGTCGGCGGTGAGGAACACCTTCAGCTCGGCCTCGGGCGCCACGACCGTGCCGATGTCACGCCCCTCGGCCACCCAGTCGCCGCGGCGATCAACTCGCGCTGCCTGGCGACGAGCGCCTCGCGCACCCGCGGATCGGCGGCGACACGCGAGGCCGCCTCGGAGACCTCGGGCGTGCGGATCGCCGTCGGTCACGTCGCGCCCGTCGAGCAGGACGCGCCCGGCTCGCGGAGCTCGAGTGCGCTCGCGCCAGCGCGATGTCGCCGGCGTCAGCCGCGCTGCTCGGCCTGCGGCGACGCAGCGAGAGCAGCGCCACGCAGCGATACATCGCGCCGCTGTCCAGATAGGTGAAGCCCGAGCTCTCGCGCCACCGCGCGCGCGACCGTCGACTTGCCCGCGCCGGCTGGGCCGTCGATGGCGACGTCAGCGACAGCGCCTCCAGGTCCTCGACGAACCCCGGGTAGGAGACCTCGGCGGCCTCCATCCCGAGCACCTCGACCCCCTCGCGCGAGGCGAGACCGGCGACGGCGCCCATCATCGCCAGGCGGTGGTCGCCGTGGGCGTCGATCGTGCCGCCGCGCAGCCCGCCGGTGCCGCGCACCGCGAAGCCGTCCTCGGTCGCCTCGATGTCGGCGCCCAGGCCGCGCAGCCCCGTCGACGACGCTGGCGATGCGGTCGGACTCCTTCAGGCGCAGCTCCTGCGCGCCGCGCACCACCGTCTCGCCCTCGGCGAAGCAGCCGAGCAGTGCGACGAGCGGCAGCTCGTCGATCGCCAGCGGCACCTCCTCGGGCTCGACCACGGTGCCCTCCAGCGCGCCGGCGGCGACGTCCAGGTCGCTGACGGGCTCGTGCGCGGGAGCTCGCCGGTCTCGTCCTCCAGGTCGCCCAGCACGATGCCCCGCATGCGGTGCACGATGCGCAGGAAGCCGGTGCGCGTCCAGTTGACGCCGACATCGCGCGAGCAGCAGGCGCGAGCCGGGCACGAGCACGCCGGCTGCAATCAGGAACGCAGCCGAGCTGGGGTCGCCGGGAACGACACACTGCTCGAGCACGAGCTCATCGGCATTGACGACCGTGACATGGCGGCCGTTGCGGTGGATGCGACGCCGGCGCGCAGCAGCAGGCGCTCGGTGTGGTCGCGGCTGCGCGCGGGCTCGCCCACGGTTGTGGCGCCGTCCGCAGCGAGCGCCGCGAGCAGCACGCACGACTTGACCTGAGCGCTCGCGACAGGCAGCTCGTAGGAGATCGAGTGCAGCCGTCCGCCGCGCACGGTAGAATGGCGGGAAGTGCCCCCTCGCGGGCCTGCAGCTGCGCGCCCATCAGCGCGAGCGGCTCGGCCACCCTGTCGACCGGGCGGCGGCGGATCGAGGCGTCGCCGTCGAGCGTGAAGGAGCGTCCTTCCTGAGCCGCGAGCCAGCCCGGCAGAGGCGCAAGAGCGTGCCGGCGTTGCCAACGTCGATCGGGCCTCCGGCTCACGGGCCTCGCGCAGGCCGGCCCCGCGCACGATGACCTCCTCGCGCGCGCACCTCCACGAGCGCGCCCAGCGCACGCACGGCTTTGAGTGTCGAGATGGTATCGGCGGCGTGCAGGTAGTTCTCGATGCGCACCGGCTAGGAGGCCATCGCGCCGAGCAGCGCGGCGCGGTGGGAGATCGACTTGTCCGCCGGCGCCCTCAGCTCGCCGAGGCCGCGAGCGGCTCGAAGCGCATGTCATCATGCTCGCACCACCGGAAAGCCGAGCCCCGCGATCAGCTGCTGGCGCGCTCGGCGTGCTCATCGCCGCCGATCCACAGGGCCACGACCCCCTGACGGTTGTCCTCTGAGGGGGACAACGCCATATCGGCGATGTTCACCCTTCGCGCCCAACCCTAGCGCGATCTCTGGAGATATCCCCAGCAGCCGGCACCGAGGCGCCGTCGTGACCTCTCGCACCCTACGGGGCATCTCGCCGAGCAGCGAGTCGCGCGCGACCCGCGCGTCCTCGTTCCAGGCTGCGAGGGCCGCGGCGTCGCCACGAGCCAGCGCCGCGCACAGCCCGAAGACCCTGCAGCTCGTCGATCGCCTCCTTCAGCGCGAAACGGTTCGCGAGGTAGATGTCCGTCCAGATGGCGGTGTTCGCGCCGGCCACCCTGATCGCGTCGGGGAAGCTCGGGCCGGGCCGGCCGGCGCGGGCGCTCTTAGCGCGCCGAGCGACGCTGGCGCGCCTGCGCAACGAGCACGTTGGCGAGCACGTGCGGAGATGCGAGCATGCGCCATAAGGCGATCGTGGGCCTCCGCGGCTATCGCCGCTGGACGTGCACCGAAGCTCGATCGAGCAGCCGTGCAAACGCTCATATAGCTCCTTGTCGGTGCTGCCTGTGGGCGTGAGATACCAGCTGGCCCCCTCGAACAGGTCCTCGCGCGCGTTGGCAACGCCGGCTGTCTCGGCCCCCGCAAGTGGGTGCCCACCGATGAAGCGAGGGTCTTGACGAGCGCCGTCCCAGGCGAGCTTGGTCGATCCGACGTCGCTGAGCACGCAGTCCGCGGCGGCGTGGGCCAGCGCCTCGCGACCGTCCGCGCGAGCGCGCCCACCGGCGCGGCGGCGAACACCACCTGAGCCCCGGCGACGGCGCTCGCGACGTCAGACGCCCGCTCGTCGATCGCTCCCAACTCGAGTGCCGCCTGCAGTGCCGCTCCGTCGGGGTCGAACCCGCACACGTGCGCCCCGGCGCGCCCGCGCGCGGCGAGCCCGATCGAACCGCCGATCAGCCCCACGCCGAGGACGGCGACCCTCACGCGACGCTGAGGCCACACCCTTCCCGGCGAGCGCCGCTGCGCGCTCGACCGCGGCGACGTAGTCGGCGAAATCGTCGGCCAAAAGCGCCTGCGGTCCGTCGCAGACGGCCTCCTCGGGGTTGGGGTGCACCTCGACGATGATCCCATCCGCCCCGGCAGCAGCCGCGGCCAGTGACAGCGGAACGATCAGGTCCCGGCGCCCGGCGGCGTGGCTGGGTCGACGATCACTGGCAGGTGCGAGAGCTCCTTGAGGATCGGCACCGCCATGATGTCGAGCGTCGGCGGCGGTGATCGGTTTCGAATGTGCGCACACCGCGCTCGCACAGCATTACGTTGGGGTTGCCTTCCTTGAGGATGTACTCGGCGGCCATCAGCAGCTCATCGAGCGTGGAGGAGAGCCCTCGCTTGAGCAGCGCGGGACGCCCGGAGCGCCCGACCTCCGCCAGCAGCGGGTAGTTCTGCATGTTGCGCGCGCCGATCTGGATCACATCGGCGACCTCCAAAACGGGGTCCAGGTCGCGCAGGTCCATCAGCTCGGTGACGATCGGCAGGCCCGTCTCGGCCTTGGCCTCGGCGAGCAGCCGCAGCCCTCCTGGCCGAGCCCCTGGAAGGCGTAGGGGGAGGTGCGGGCTTGTAGGCACCGCCGCGCAGCATCGCCACGCCCGCATCGCGTACGACGCGTGCGGTCTGCAGCGTCTGCTCGCGCGATTCCACGGTGCAGGGTCCTGCGATCAGCGCGAAGTTCTCGCCGCCGACCTTGCGCCCCTCAATGTCGAGCACGGTGCGCTCGCCGTGGCGGATCTGCGCCGAGGCGAGCTTGTAGGGCTTGAGGATCGGCACCACGCGGTCCACGCCGGCCTGGCCTTCCAGGCCGAGGCTTTCGACGCTCACATCCTGCTCGACGTCGCCGATCGCGCCGATCACGGTCACGCGCGCGCCCTGGCTACGGTGGGCGAGCGCGCCGGCTCGCTCGATCTTGTTGACGACCGCGTCGATCTCATCGTCGGTCGCCGTCTCTTCATCACGATCATCATCGATTCTTCCTTTCAAAGTCTGGGAGAGATGCTCCGATCCGCCGGCTCGGCCGATCGGAGCGGCGCTCGGCCTCCTGTAGAGGCGCTCGGCCCCGCTGAGAGACCCGCTGCGGCCTGCGGGCCCGCTCACGGACGAGTCCAGCCGGAGCGCCTAGCTAGATCGCCAGGCGTAGGAAAAGGACCATGACCACGACGCATACGCGGAGGTGCGGAGAGATGAAGCGGATGCGGATCTCGATGAGGTCACGATCATCATGGGTTTTAGCAGACCGACGGCGCCCGTCGAGGGGTGTCACGCACCGTTCACAGCACTTTGCCAAGCTCATGGCAGCACCTCGCCAAGCGCGTCCAGGAAGCGGAGGTTCTCCTCGGGGGTGCCATAGGTGACGCGCAGCGCCCCCTCCAAACCCAGGGGGCGCCGCCCCCACGCACCAGCACGCCGCGCTCCAGCAGACCGCGCATGACCTGTGCTTCGTCTCGCTCCTCACCGAGGTGCAGCCAGCAGAAGTTGGCCTGGGACTCCGCCACATGCAAGCCCAGCGCGCTCAGGCGCTCCCCTACGGAGATGCGCTCGGCGATCGTGCGGGTGACGCGTTCGGTGACGGCGTCCTGATGGGTGAGCGCCTCGGTCGCGGCGGCCTGTGCGACGGCGTTGCAGAAGAACGGCTGGCGCACCTGGTCGAAGGCGCGGGGCAACTCGGGCGAGCCGCACAGCGCGAAGCCCACGCGCAGCCCGCAGAGCCCGTAGACCTTGGAGAAGGTGCGCAGCAGCACCAGATTGGGGCGCCCGTGCAGCAACGCGAGGGAGGCGTCTGGATCATCGAGCAGGTTGAACTCGCAGTAGGCCTCGTCGAGAATCGTGCACACGTGCGGCGGAACCTCCTCGAGGAACGCGGCGATATCGGCGAGCGCCAGCGCGGTGCTGGTGGGGTTGTTGGGGTTGCACACCAGCACGAGCCGCGTGGCGACGGTGATCTCGCGCAGCATCGCGGGCAGGTCGTGGCGCTCCTGCTCGTCGAGTGGGACGGTGACAGCCGTGGCGCCACCGGCCGCACTCAGGTGGGGGTAGACCGAGAAGGACGGCCACGCGTACACGAGCTCGGCCCCCGGCTCCAGCAGCGCCTCGCCGGCCGCCATCAGGATGTCGCACGAGCCGTTGCCGATCGCGATCTGCTCCGCCGGGAGCTCGTAGCGCTCGGAGAGACGCTTGCGCAGCAACGAATTGGAGGGGTCGGGATAACGGTTGAGCTCCCCCAGGGTCCGCTCGATCGCCTCGCGCACCGCCGGGAGCGGCGGATAAGGCGACTCGTTGCTCGCCAAGCGCACGGGCGGCGCCGCGCCGGCGTAGCCGCCCGCCGCGGGGTATTACGGGGATGCGCCGGATGCGCTCTGAGAACTCGATCGCCATCGGCCTATTGTGACGGACCGGCTCCCTGCCGGCTCTGCCGGCCTCCTCCAAAAAAGGTCGTCGCGCGAAACGTCTACTGCGCGGACTGCAAGTCGGCGCGCAGCGCGCTGGCATCGCCCAGGTAGACATGCCGGGCCTCGTGGGGCTCCTCGGCGTAGTAGTGGATCAGCACTCGGATCACACGGGGAAGCGAACGCGGCACCGGGATCTCGCGTGTGCACAGGAGCGGCACTCGATCGAAGCCCAGCGCGCGCGCTGCCACCGCGGGAAACTCGGCGTTGAGGTCGTTGGTGGCCGTGAAGATGCAGCTCACGACGTTCTCGGGCGAGAGCGCGTTGCGCTCCATGATCGCCTTCATCAGTTCGGTGGTGGCGTCGAGGATGTCCTGCGCGTCGTTGTGGGCGACGCTGACGGCGCCGCGGAGGGCGAAGAGACGCATGGGGGCGATTCTGTCAGAGCGGGTCCCTGACCGGATGACCGCTCCCGTCTATCGCCGCCCTCGACGCCCGCGCGGCGGCCCATCGCCGCCCTTGTCGATCTCGTCCTGAGCTCCGGTCGTCTCCAGATGCAGCCCGGCAACCTCGGCCTCGCCCAGGCGCCGATGCGCCCCTGGAGCAAGCGATCCCAGCCGCACAGGACCAAGGCTCACGCGCTGCAGCGCGATTACGGGGTGACCGACGGCCTCGCACATACGCCGCACCTGGTGGTTGCGGCCTTCGCCGATCGTCAGCTCCAGCTCCTCGCCGCTCACGCGGCGCACCTTGGCTGGAGAGGTGAGGCCGTCCTCCAACTGCACCCCCTCCCGCAGCGCCCGCAGCGCGCGGTCGCCCACCGGCCCACGGGCGACCCGCGCACGGTAGGTCTTGGGCACTTCATAGCGGGGGTGGGTCAAGCGGTTGGCGAGCGCGCCGTCGTTGGTGAGCAGGATCAGCCCACTCGAGTCGGCGTCCAGGCGGCCGACGGGATACAGACGGCGCTCCTCGCGGACGAGTTCCACCACCGTGGGGCGGCCGTGGGTGTCGTGCGCGGTGGAGAGCACGCCGACGGGCTTGTGCACCGCATAGACGACGTGTGTCTCGGGGCCGGCGATGGTGCGGCCGTCGACCTCGACCCGGTTGCGGTCGTCCACATCGCGCGCTGGGTCGCCGGCCGGCTGGCCGTCGAGCACGACGCGGCCTTCGGCGATCATCGCCTCCGCGCCGCGGCGCGAGGCGACTCCGGCGTGGGCGAGGTACTTGGCCAGGCGCATCGACTGCAACCATAGGGCGATGGACCTGCACCTGCTCGAGAGACCCTGGCCGCTCGGGGCGAGCCGGCCTTCCGCGCCCGGCAGGTATGGGAGTGGACGGCGCGCGGGGTGGCTGGCTATGAGGAGATGACCAACCTACCGCTCGCGCTGCGCGAAACCCTGGAGGCCGAGGTGCCGTTCTCCAGCCTCGCGCTGCGCGCGGAGGCGCGGGCGGACGACGGGACGGTGAAGGCCCTGTTCGCCACCGCCGACGGACGTCCGCTGGAGGCGGTGTTGATGCGCTATCGGAACCCTCCGGGAGGTCGCAACTCTCCGTCGGGAACGGGCGGGCGGCGCTCGGTCTGCGTGTCCTCGCAGTCGGGCTGCCCATTGACGTGCACCTTCTGCGCGACGGGCGCGATGAAATTCGGACGCAACCTGAGCGTCTCGGAGATCGTGGACCAGGTGCTGCACTTCCGGCGAGGCGAGCCGGTGGACAACTGCGTGTTCATGGGCATGGGCGAACCGATGCTCAACCTCGACAACGTCCTCGGCGCCTGCGAACGGCTGCCGAGCATCGGGATAACGCATCGCCGCACAGCCATATCGACAGTTGGCTGGATCCCCGGGATCGAACGCCTCGCCGAGTCAGATATGCCACTGCGCCTGGCGCTCTCCCTGCACGCGGCCGACGACGCGCTGCGCTCAGAGCTGATGCCCGTCAACGAGCGCCATCCGCTGGCAGACGTGATCGAGGCGTGTCACGCCTTCTACGCGCGCAAGCGCCGACGCGTGTTCGTCGAGTACGTGATGCTCTCGGGCGTCAACGATCGCTACGAGCAGGCGCTCGCGCTCGCCAGGGTCCTCGCGCCCAAGCGCGACGGCCGGCAGGTGTTCAAGGTCAACCTGATCCCCTACAACCCCACCGAATCGCGCTACCGCGGATCGAGTCGCGAGTCGATCGCCGCCTTTCGCGACGCGCTGCTGGAACGGGGCGTGGAAGCGACGGTGCGCCTCACCCGCGGGCGCGACATCGATGCGGCGTGCGGTCAGCTGGCCGCGCGCAGCGGCGCGGTACCCGTCGCACCATGACTACTCTTCCGCCGCCCCCGGTCCACCCCCGGCGCGCGCCTCGCCGGCGCGCAGCAGTCGCTCGCGCAGCTCGGCTTGCTCCTCGGGCGTGGGGTCCCACTGGGCGACGTCGGGCAGATCCTTTATGGAGACCAGGCCGAACAGCTTGAGGAAAAGTGTGGATGTCCGATAGAGGACGGCGCCGAACTGGGAGCGTCCGGCCTCCTCGATCAGGCCGCGCTCCAGCAGCGTGGTGGCGGCAGAGTCGGCGCTGACACCGCGGATGCGCGTGATCTCCGGACGGGAGATCGGCTGCAGATAGGCCACGATCGCGAGCGTCTCGGCTTGGGCGGGGGTGAGGTTGAAGGCGCGTGGGCGACTGAACAGGCGCCGCGCGGCGTCCTCGGTGGCGGGGTCGGTGGCGAGCGTGTACCCACCGGCGAGCTCGCGCAGGTGCAGGCCGCGCTGACCGGGGGCGTACTGCTCGCCGAGCAGCTCCAGAGCGGTGGCGACCTCCTCCTTGTCGGCCTGCGCGGCTTCGGCGAGCTCCTGCGGGCTGAGCGGGTCACTGGAGAGGAACAGGAGCGCCTCGATGATGTGCGGCAGCGGAGGAGACTCGTCCGGCTGTGGGTGCGCCTCCAACGGCTCGTACCCCACGGCCGTGGGTCCGATGTCGCCGGGCGAGGGCACCTCCAATTCCGACGCCTCCTCCGCAATCTCTCCGAGACCCGTCTCGACCGCAGACTCCGGCTCCTCCACCACCGCGCTCACACAGCCGCCCGCTCGGCCGCGAGCGACACCGCCGAGACGGCGTGGACCGAGATCTCACCGAAGCTCTCGGCCTGCTCCCACTGTGCTTCGCCGCGGCGGTAGAGCTCCAGCAGCGCGAAGACAGTGACGGCGACCGTCATACGGTCGGCGCCTGCGACGGCCTCCTCGAAGGTGAAGCGCCCGCGGCGCAGCAGGCCGCGCAGGTGCACGAGGCGCTCGGCCACCGAGACGCGCGGAACGAGGATGTGGCGCAGGTCGATCGTGGGGGGCATCCGCAACAGCCGCCCGACCGCTTCGCCGAGCACGGCGGGGTTCAGCGAGCCCTCCGCGGGCTCGGCGGTCGTCGAGCGCAGGTAGGCAGGCAGCGGGGCCGAGCGGAAGCGCACGCCGTCCTCGGCCGTGTAGAGCCCGCGCAGATGGGTCGCGGCGCCGCGGAAACGGCGCGCGTCGAGCATGCGCGCGAGCAGCTCCTCGATGGCCTCGTCGGGGGCGATGTCGAGCAGGTCCTCCTCCTCGCCGCTGAGCAAGAGGCGCGACTTCAGTTCCAGGAGCGCGGCGATCAGGACGATGAATTCGGTGGCGGACTCCAGATCGAGCTCGCCGCGGGACTCGAGGTGGTCGAGGTAGGCGAGCACGACGTCGGCGAGCTGCAGCTCGAACAGGTCGATCTCCTCGCGCAAGACGAGCGTCAGCAGCAGGTCGAAGGGACCGCTGAACACGTCCAGGTCCATCTCCAGGGCGGCGATGCTCACGGGCTCACCGTACAGAAGGCGTCCGACGTGGAGGACCGACGCCCATGCATTCGCGCACGTCGGCGAGCGTCGGCGCGGCGAGCGAGCGCGCGCGCTCGGCACCGGCGCCGAGTATCGCCTCCAGCGCCGCCTCGTCGCCGCGCAGCTCGACGTAGCGCTCGCGCACTGGGCGCAGGTACTCGACCACGGCCTCGGCCACAGCCGTCTTGAATTCGCCATAACGCGCATCGGCAAAATCGGCCTCGACGCTCTCGGCCGCCACACCGCGCACGGCGGCGAGAATCTCGATCAGGTTGGAGATGCCCGGCTTCTCCGCGGCGCGGCGGATCTCACTGCCGGAGTCGGTCACGGCGGACTTGAACTTCTTCTCGATCGCCCCAGGGGTGTCCAGCACGATTACGGTGCCCTGCTCGGTGCCGCCGGTCGTGGACATCTTGCGCTCGGGCGCCTGCAGGTCCATGATGCGCGCGCCCACCGCGGGGATGCGGTGCTCGGGCACCACAAGCACCTCGCGGCCCTCACCGAAGCGGGCGTTGAAGCGACGAGCGACGTCGCGCATCAGCTCCAGGTGCTCACGCTGATCCTCGCCGACGGGCACCTCGTGCGCGCGGTAGGCGAGCACATCGGCGGCCTGCAGCACGGGGTAGACGAGCAGGCCCGCCGAGACGAGCTCGCGCTGCGCTATGGACTTGTCGCGGAACTGATGCATCCGCTGCAGCCGGCCCAACTCGGTGACACTGCACAGAAGCCAGGTGAGCTCGGTGTGCTCGCAGACGTCCCCCTGGCGGAACAGCACGCAGCGCTCGGGGTCGAGGCCCGCGGCGAGCAGCAGCGCCGTCAGGTCGTAGAGGCTCGTGCGTAGTGCCGCGGGGTCGTAGGCAACCGTGGTTGCATGCAGGTCGACAATGCAGAACAGCGCTTCCCCGCGCTCCTGTCCGGCGACGTACTGGGCGATCGCGCCAATGTAGTTGCCCAGGTGCTTCGAGCCGGTTGGCTGGATGCCGGAGAAGATCCGCGGAGAAGGGGTGCTCAAAATGCCTGCCGAATGACCGGCTTCTTTGCGGCGGCCACCTCGTCCAAGCGCCGCACCGGCGTGGTGTACGGGGCATTGCGCGCGATTTCGGGATCGGCGGCGGCCTCGCGCAGGATCTCGGCCACGACGTCGGCGAACGCGTCGAGCGTCTCGCGCGTCTCGGTCTCGGTCGGCTCGACCATCAGCGCCTCGTCGACCAGCAAAGGGAAGTAGACGGTCGGCGGGTGAAAGCCGAAGTCGAGCAGCCGCTTGGCGAGGTCCAGTGTCTTCAGCCCCAGCTCGCGCTTCATCGGCCCGCCGGAGAGGACGAACTCGTGCAGGCACAGCTCGCCGTAGGCAAGCGGCAGGTACTCCGCGACGCCGTGCTCGCGCAGGCGCGCCAGCAGATAGTTGGCGTTCAATACCGCCGTCTCTGAGGCGTCCTTCAGGCCGTCGGCGCCGAGCGAGCAGATGTATGCGTAGGAGCGCACGAAGCAGCCGTAGTTACCCTGAAAGCCCCGCAGGCGGCCGATCGACTTCGAGCCCACTCGTCCTGTGCCGTAATCGAGCTCGAACTCAGGCGCGGCGTCGCCCGCCGGTCGGGTGATGCGGGTTTTGCCATTGGCGCCCGGTTCGTGAGGCTCCCCGGCCTCGTGCCGCACGACCACGGGCACGGGCAGAAACGGCGCGATGCGCTCTGACACCGCGATCGGCCCAGAGCCCGGCCCGCCGCCGCCGTGTGGCTGGGTGAAGGACTTGTGCAGGTTGAAGTGGACGATGTCAAAGCCCATGTCGCCGGGGCGGGAGAGCCCCATGATCGCGTTGAGGTTGGCGCCGTCGTAGTAGAGCGTCGCCCCCACACCGTGCACGATCTCGGCGATCTCGGCGATGTTCGGGTCGAACAGCCCGAGGGTGTTGGGGTTGGTGAGCATCAGGCAGGCCACGTCGTTGTCGGCGTGCGCGCGCAGGTCGTCGAGGTCGATGCCCCCGTCGGGGTTGGTGGCGAGCGCGACCACCTCATAGCCCGCCATCGTGACCGTCGCGGGGTTGGTGCCGTGGGAGGTGTCGGGAGTGAGCACCTTGTGGCGGGTCTCGCCGCGATCCTCGTGGAAGGCGCGCGTGAGCAGCACGCCCGCCAGCTCGCCGTGGGAGCCGGCGGAGGGCTGCAGCGAGACGTGCGGCAGGCCGGAGATCTCAGAGAGAGCGCGTTCGAGGTTCCACATCAGCTCCAGCGCGCCCTGCGCTCGCTCGGCGTCCTGCAGAGGGTGCAGGCGGGCGTGGCCCGGCAGCGCCGCAACGCGCTCGTGCAGGCGGGGATTGTGCTTCATCGTGCACGATCCCAGCGGGTAGAAGCCGGAGTCCAGGTCGAAGTTGCGCTTGGAGAGGCGCACGTAGTGGCGCACGAGCTCAGGCTCTGAGACCTCCGGCAGCCGCGGGGCCTGCGCGCGGCGCAGACGCGCGGGGAGCAGCTCCTCGGGGTCGACCTCGGGAACGTCCAGCGCCGGGCACTGGAAGGCGCGCCGCCCAGATGCGCCGCGCTGGAAGATCGTCACCGCGGGATCGCGCTGTAGGGGGGTCTCGCTCACACGCCCACCGCCTGTCCTTGACGCTCGGCGGCCACCGCGGCGCCCAATACATCGGCAAGGCGGTCGATGTCGGCGCGTGTGCGCCGCTCGGTGAGCGCTACTAGCAACCCGCCGACGTCCTCGGGGCGCCCGGTGAGCGCGTGCAGGTCCGCGCCCGGGTTGACGCCCTGCGCGGCGCAGCGGCGGCGGACGGCCGGCACGTCAGCGTCCAGGCGCAGCGCGAACTCGCGCACGGCGGGCTGAGTGTGCATAGCCTCGACGCCCTCCAGCTCGCACAGCACCGAGCGCGCGTAGTGGGTGCGCGCCAGCAGAAGCTCCCCCAGCTCGACGAAGCCCCGGCGCCCGAGCCAGGAGAGGTAGACGACGCCGGCCAGCGCGTTGAGCGCCTGCGAGGTGCAGATGTTGGAGGTTGCCTTGGCGCGGCGGATGTGCTGCTCACGGGTCTGCAGCGTGAGCACGAAGCCGCGGCGCCCATCCACGTCGACGGTCTCCCCGGCGATACGACCAGGCATGCGCCGCAGGAACTCATCGCGCGCGGCGAAGAAGCCGAAGGAGGGACCGCCGAAGTCGAGGCGATTGCCGAGCGACTGGCCCTCGCCCACGGCGACGTCGACACCGCAGTCGCCGGGCGGGGCCAGGACACCCAGCGTGATCGGATCGACCTGGGCGACCACAACGGGGGCAGAGCTCTCGACGGCGGCCTTGGCAGCCGTGCTCAGCGCAGCGGCGTCCTCGACGGCGCCGTAGAAGTTGGGCTGCGCGAAGAAGGCGGCTGAGGTATCCCCGTCGATCGCCGCGGCCCACGCCGCCGCGTCGGTGACGCCGTCGAGCAGCGGTACCTCGACGACCTCCACGCCAAAGCCGTGGGCATAGGTGCGCAGCGTGGCCAGCGAGTGCGGGTGAAGCCCAGCCGAGGCGACGAAGCGCGAGCGCCCATTGTGCAACTTGGCCAGGTACCCGGCTGAGGCCAGCGCCGACGGACCCTCGTATACCGAGGCGTTTGACACGGGTAGCGCCGTCAACTCGGAGATGGCGGTCTGATACTCGAACATCACCTGCAGGCCCCCCTGAGAGATCTCGGGCTGGTAGGGGGTGTAGGGGGTGAGGAACTCCGAGCGCTCCATCAGCATGTCCACGAGCGCGGGGACGTAGTGGTCGTACATCCCCGCGCCAAGGAAACACAGCTCCTCCTCGGCGGAGACGTTGCGCGCGGCGAGCGTGCGCAGGTGCTCGTAGACCTCCTGCTCGGGCAGCCCCGCGGGCAGCGCAAGCGAGCGATCCAGCCGCACGGCGGCGGGAATCTGGCGATCGAAGATCTCCGCCACAGAGCGCACGCCGATCGCGGCGAGCATCGCCTCGAGGTCAGCGGGGGTGGTGGCGGTGTAGCGGCTCACGGACTGAGCGTAGAAGGTGGCATCGTCGCCCTGGCGAGCGCGGGGCCCAACTCCTTATCCCCGCTCATCCGCTGAGACTTGCGCTGTAGGACTCGGCATCCATCAGCGCGTCGCGCTCGGAGGCGTCAGCGAGGCGTACCTTCACCAGCCAACCCGCTCCGTAGGGGTCCTCGTTGATCGCGCCGGGGTTCTCGCCGAGATCCTCGTTGACCGCGACGATCTCCCCGGAGAGCGGGGCAATGACGTCGGAGACGGCCTTCACGGACTCGACCTCGGCATAGGGCTCACCCTGGCTGAGCACTGTGCCGACAAGGGGCGGATCGAAGAACACGACCTCACCGAGCGCCTCCTGCGCGTACCAGGTGATACCCAGCACGGCCTCTCCGTCGTCGATCCGCGCCCAATCGTGCTCGGCGTGGTAGAGCAGGTCATCCGGGTAGCTGGCCTCAGCCATTTCAAGAGCCCTTTCGATAAAGCGGTTTTTGCCTCACAGTGGCGGAGCGGATCTTGCCACGAACGTCGAGCTGGAGGTCTGTGCCGAGGGCGGCCTGCGCGACGGGCACGTAGGCCATGCCGATGCCGACCCCCAGGCAGGGAGAGAGCGTGCCGCTGCTCACTTCGCCGCCGCCCACCACAGGGTTGCCCTGACGCGCGATGCCGGGACCGTCGATCGCGAAGGCGACGAGCTTTTCCGCAGGGCCGGCCTCACGCACGGCGCGCACGGCGTGGGAGCCGATGAAGCCGGTGTCCTCCTTACAGCACCAGCCAAGACCGGCTTCGATCGGACCGCGATCCACCGACAGGTCGTTGCCATACAGGTGAAAGCACGCCTCCAGACGCAGCGTGTCGCGCGCGGCGAGCCCCGCGGGCGTGGCGCCGGCGTCCACCAGAGCGTCCCACAGCGCGGGGGCCTCGGTGGGAGCGACCAGCAGCTCGACACCGTCCTCGCCGGTGTAGCCGGTACCGCACACGAGCGCCTGCGCCCCGGCGATGCGACCGGGCGCCGCCGTCATTCGCGCGGGCAGTGGCTCCTCGGCGAGCGCCTGCACGATCGCCCGCGCGCGCGGCCCCTGCACGGCGAGCATCGCATAGTCCTCGAGGCGATCGCGCACCCGCACATCGAGGCCGGCGGCGTGCTGGAGAAGCCAGTCGAGATCGCCGTGGTGATTGGCGGCATTGGTGACCGTCAGGTAGCGCTGCTCGCCCAGGCGGTAGGTGAACAGGTCGTCGAGCACCCCGCCGTCCTCACGGCACAGGACGCTGTACTGGGCGCCGCCCACTGGGATGGCTGAGGCGTCGTTGGAGAGCAGCCGCTGCAGGAGAGTCAGAGCGTCGGGACCGGCGGTTTCGATCTCACCCATGTGCGAGACATCGAAGACCCCGCAGCTCTCGCGTACAGCCATGTGCTCGGCGCGGATGCCCGACTCGTACTGCACCGGCATCTCCCAGCCGGCGAAAGGCACTAGCTTCGCGCGGGCTCCACGATGGCGCTCGAATAGAGGGGTGCGCAGTAGCGCCTGGGAGGCTGGGATGGACACACGAGCCAGGCTATCGAAGGGTCCGCTGAGAGCGTGTTTCGAGGGACATGAAAAGGCGGGCGAACCGCTCGACGCACCGCTCCTTGCAGCGGGCTGCGTACCTAAAGCGTTCCCAATAGTCGGCCGATAGCCCTGAGAAGGACACGCCAGTGTCCACAATTCCAAGGAGGAACTGACGTGTTCAAGTACAACATTGGAAGGCGTGGCGCCCTCGGCCGTAAGCGCAAGCTCACCGGCCTGGTGGTGTTCATGCTGGCAAGCATTATGGCGTTGGGCGCCTATGCGTTCACCGCGAGCAACACAGTCGCGGCTCACTCCGCGGGCGCCGGTGCGGCCGCAGTGAGCGGCTACACGGTGGAATCGCCGGCCAACTACCGCTTCAGCGCGGACGGGTTGACCATGCTCGGAGTCACTTTCCATCTCAACAAGGCTGCCTCGGATGTTCAGGTCGCCCTGAGCGAAGGTATTCCTGTGCTGGCCGACTGGTCCGATTGTGGAGCAGCGGTGGGGGGCGAAAACGTCGTCACCTGCACCTTCGCGGCGCCCGTCGCAAACGGAGCAGGCGACAAGCTGTCAGTCGCTGCCGTCAGCAGCGGCACCGTAACGATCGAATAGCAGCACCACTGGGCAACGCGGGGCGGCATATGCCGCCCCGCGCCCAGCCCCATCATGAGAAACCGTCAAGCCAAGAAGCTTCTCTCCAGCGGTCTCGCGCTGGTCGCCCTTGCATGCCTGTGGTTCTACTTCGCCCCGGTCGGCCTCGGCGGCTCCACAAGCTACGTGGTGACCGACGGGATCAGCATGCAGCCCCGTTTCCACTCCGGCGACCTGGCGCTGGTGCGCAGCCGCAGCAGCTACAACGTCGGCGAAATCGTCGCCTACAACAGCAGGACCTTCCACACGATCGTGCTGCACCGGATCGTCGCGCGTGTCGGCGACCGGTATGTGTTCAAGGGTGACAACAACAACTTCACCGATTTCGAGCACCCGACCCAAAGCCAGCTGATCGGCGCTCTATGGCTTCACATCCCGGGCGTAGGCGCGCGGCTGGAGTCGCTGCGCTCGCCGGCGTTGATCGGGCTGCTGGTCGGCGCTGGGATGCTGCTGCTCGGCGGGGCCGCGTTCACGCAGCGCCGACGGCTGCGGCGCAGGCAGAGGCGTACCGGCGGGGGCGGGGGCAGGCCCTTCTCGACCGGGCACACCCCCATGCATTCCCCCGAAGCGCTCTTCGGAATGCTCACGATCGGCGCGCTCGCGCTGCTCCCGTTCATCGTGCTGGCGCTGCTGGCATTCACACGCTCCACCACGGAGCCCGCTCCCCTGCACGTCCCCTACAAGCAGAGCGGCACGCTCTCCTACACCGCCAAGGCCGCGCCGGGACCCACCTATCCAAACGAGCGCGCAGTGACAGGCGAACCGCTCTTCACGCACGTGCTGAGCGTGGTGGACCTGCGCTTTGCCTACGGCTTCCATACGGCCGCCGCACATTCGCTCGCTGGTAGCGCCTCGTTGTACGTGAAGATTGCCTCAACGAGCGGCTGGCAGACGACGCTTGCGCTGGGTGCCCCGCGGCGCTTCCGCGGCGACCGCGCCGTGGTCACAGGCAAGCTCGACCTGACCTCCCTACTCGCGCTGCTGCGCCGCGTTCAGAGCACGACGTCAGTGAGTGGCACCTATACGCTCACGCTGATTCCGCGCATCAAAGCGAGCGGGCTCGTGGGTACGCTGCCGCTGCACACCACATTCTCGCCACGAGCTCAGTTCTCTCTCACTCAGTTCGAGGCCCAGCCGGTCCTTCCCGCTGGGGGCTCGCCTTCTGGTGAATCGTCCTCAGCTGGGTCATCTGCGGGCTCCGCGGCATCCTCTCCGGCGAACCCGTTTGACCAGTCCACCGCGAGCGCCCTGACGGGACGGCGCACCCAGCCTCTTTCTCTCTCCTTTGGCATCGCGCGAGTGACGGTGGCGAGCGCGCGCTTGATCGCGCTCGGCGGGATCGCGCTGATTCTCAGCGCTTTGTTCGCAGCGCTCGCGCTCCTGCGACCGCGGGCGCGACCGCGAGACGAGTCGACGGCGATCCTGGCGCGCTACCGCCAGTCGATCGTTCCCGTCGCGCGCGTCTGGCAGTTGCCCGGGGTTGGGGTGATCGACGTCCCGGAGATGGAGGCGCTGGTGAGGATCGCCGAGCACTACGACCGCTCGATCCTGTGCGAGAGCACCGAAGAGGGCGAGTCCTACTGGGTCACCGACGAGAGCGGGCAGTTCCGCTACGCGGCCACCGCATGGGCGCGCGCGGAGGATGAGGAAATCGTGGACCAGAGCTCGCTCAACGACTTCATGCGCCAGACATACGCCGATGAACTCAAGTTCGGGGCGGTGGTGTTGATGTCTGAGAGGCAGTTGGAGGCCGAGAACGCCGCTGTCGAGTGGGACGCGTGGGAGGCCGATGATACGACCGTCGCAGGGGCCTCACAAGACGTATGGGAGGGTCAGGATGGGGGCTACGCCGAGTCGACCGCGCACCAGGATTGGTCGGCTCAGGATACGGCGGAACTAGCCGTTTGATGCCTCAATCCCGGCTCGGCTGAGCAGCGTCGAGATCCTCCAAATCGACGAGGTCGCGGGAACGGCCCGCAGCCCGCTTCATCGCGCGCAGATGGTCGAGCGCGCAGATCGCAATTGTCACGCGCGCCATCTCGACATCGATCGCGCTCGCTCGAAGCTCTGCATAGGGCGGGACGCCCTCGAGGCCCTGAACCACGTCCAAGTCCCCGAGCCGCGTTGCGATCAATGCTCGTTCGCCGCTGCGCAGCAGCGCCGCAATGGAACGCTCGGAGCCAAGCAGCGACTCTTCCAACTGGACGTGACCGCCGAGCTCAGCGACGACTTGAGCGAGCCTATCCAGATTCTCCGACGCCGGATCGGCCACGATGTCGCAGTCCTTCGTTCCCCGCACAACGCCCCACGCCCCCAACGCCAAGCCGCCGATGACGACGAAGCGAACATCCGCCTGTACGAGGCTGGATAGAAGCTCATCGAATGACGGCGCGCTCAACGGGCGCGCCGTGCGGACTCGTGCAGCTCAAACAGCTTGCGTGTCAGCGCGATCGTCTCCTTCAGATTCACGGCAAGCGGGCGCTGTCCGTCTGCTCGCAGGCGCAACCGCCGCACGCGCTCACCCTCCAGGTCATGCGACTGCTTGGTTCGCTCCGACATACACGCAAACACTATCGAGCTGACCGACCCGGTCAGACAGAACAGACAGCGCTCCGAGCGCGAAAACGAGACTCAGCGCAAGAACGGCGGAACGTCGATCTCATCGTCTGAGATCTCGAGCGTCGAGCGCTCGCGCTCGCCGATGCGCGGCCCGCGATCGGGGCGTGCGGAGCGCTCGCGTCGTGCGGAGCGTCCCGGACGGTGGTCGAAGCCGGTGCCGATCACCGTTACGCGCACATCGTCGCCGAGCGTCTCGTCGATCACCGCGCCGAAGATGATGTTGGCGTTGGGATCGGCCGCGTTCTGGATGATCTCCGCGGCTTCGTTGACCTCGAACAGGCCGAGCTCCTTGCCGCCGGTGATGTTCAGAAGGATGCCCGTCGCGCCCTCCACCGACTCCTCCAGGAGCGGCGAGGAGATCGCGACCTTTGCGGCCTCCGCGCAGCGGTTCTCGCCGCCCGCTGAGCCGATGCCCATCAGGGCCGAGCCGGCGTCGTGCATGATTGTGCGCACGTCGGCGAAGTCGAGGTTGATGAGGCCGGGGATCGTGATCAGATCGGTGATGCCCTGGATGCCCTGGCGCAGCACATCGTCGGCTTCGCGGAAGGCGTCGAGCATCGAGGTGCGCCGCTCCACCACCGCGAGCAGCTTCTCGTTGGGGATCACGATCAACGTATCGACGACCTCGCGCAGGCGATCGATTCCCTCGGTGGCCTGACGCGCGCGCTGGGTGCCCTCGAAGTCGAACGGGCGCGTTACGACGCCCACGGTGAGCGCGCCGATCTCGTTCTTCGCGATCTCTGCGATGACAGGCGCCGCGCCGGTGCCGGTGCCGCCCCCCTCGCCCGCGGTGACGAACACCATGTCGGCGCCCTTCAGCGCCTCCTTGATGTCATCGCGCGACTCCGAGGCCGCGCCGAGGCCGACGTCGGGGTTGGCGCCGGCGCCGAGCCCGTGCGTGGACTCGTGGCCGATGTTGAGCTTGATGTCGGCGTCGCACATCGCGAGCGCCTGTGCGTCTGTGTTGGCGGCGATGAACTCCACACCGCGCAATCCCGCGTCGACCATGCGGCTCACGGCGTTGGTGCCTCCGCCGCCGACCCCCACGACCTTTATCACCGCTAGGTAGCTGCCGCCGCTCTCCATGAGTTCTATCCGAAGCCTTGAGTAGTTATTGAGGGTTTACGAGGCACTGCCTGGCAAACCGCTGGGTTGTGCACGTTATGCAGGGAACTTCGCCCTGTCAATGCGAACGTCGAATCTCGCAACAAACGTTGCAGAAGGCACAACTCTAAACCATGGCCTCAGAATTGCCGAAGAACTGCCCTAACTCTCCAGTTGAGGTTTAGTGTCCTAACCTCCGGGAGCAAGCCCAGCGGGCGATGTCGAGGACGTGGAAGCTTCTGAAGCTTCCGAAGGCGTGGATGTCGTGGATGCTTCGGAGCTCGCCGTGCCGCTAGCCGATGTTGGCGCCCCCGCGTCCGCTCGTGATGCTTCGCTCGACCCCGCGGACGCTTCGGTGGAGCTTGTGGGCGGCTGCGCGGCCGGTGCTGCGGCGCCGCTGGAGCTTCCCGCCGACCCACCGTTGACCGCTTCGGCGAGCGTCGCCGCGAGCGCCGCTGCCGTTGGATCGGAGGCGCTCACCTGTGTTGGAGAGCCACTCGTCGATGGGCTTTCTTCTTCCCCCGCAACGCCGTGCGAGAGTCCCACCGCGGGGCGTTCGGGGAGACGCACATCCACATACCACGCCCCCGCGGAGGACGAATCGGCGAGCACGCGCTCTGCGGCCAGCCACTTGGCGCGCGGGCGAGTTCCATCGCCGAAGTAGAGCTGCAGTCCGTTGCGCATCGCCACCGTGAGCCCCTCGTGCCCGCTGAACACGCGCGCAACCAACCCCGCGAGTGCCGGCGGCGCGGCGCCCATCACCGCAAGCGCGGCGAGCGCATCGGCGCTGTGCACATGCCCGCGTCCCAGCGGATCGCCAATCGCGCCCGGAACGGTGGGCAGCGAGCTGGAAAGAAGGCTGCTACCAAGCACCGCGCCATCGGCGGCCACGGCTGTACGCACGCCACCCACGAGCAGCGCCGCCACCGGCGGCTGCTCGATCACGCGAATACGAAGCGTATGCGGGAAGGAGGCACTCACTCTCACGCCGCGCACCTCAGGGAAGGGTGCAACCGCGGCGCGTAGAGCGCCCACGTTTACGTTCAGCGTGCTCATGCGCATCGCGGCCTCCTCCAGCGCCATGTCCACCGCGTGCGCCTGGCGTCCGTGCGCGCCGCTCACGTGCACATGCTCAACCGACGCGAGCGGTGAGTTGCGCAACCACAGCCACCCCGCGCCCAGCAGGAGCAGCGCCGCCAGCACGCACACAAGCGCCACCCTCGCCCGACCCCGGGGCAGGGACGGCACCGACAGCCGGCGAGGCAGTGGTAGGGGCAGCGCGAAGGAGCGATCCACTTCCCCTCTCCTTCGACCCCCGCGCGCGAAACCCTACGACCAAGTAAATTCAACCGGGCCGAGCGTCTGCACCTCGGGCTCCAGCTCGACGCCGAAGCGCTCCGCCACCCGGCGACGACCCTGAGCCATCAGCTCCACGATGTCGGCCGTCGTCGCGGTGCCCATGTTCTCGATGAAGTTGGCGTGCTTGGGCGCAAACCGCGCCCCGCCCACCGCCAGTCCGTTGCAGCCGGCCTGCGCGAGCAGCACCCCGGCGCTGCGCCCCTCCGCACGCGCGTCGTCGGGGTTCTTGAAGGTCGAGCCGAAGGTCCTGATCCCCTGCGGCTGGGCCTCGTGGCGGCGCCTGCGCATCTCCTCCAAACTCGCCCTCACGCTCGCGGGCTCCGCGGGGCGCAACGCGAAGCAGGCACGAACCACGATCTCGTCGGCGCCGAGGTTGGAGTTGCGGTAGACGAATCCCAGCTGTGCCGGAGCGCGCCGCTGCGAGCCCTCGGCTGTGAGGAGCTGCGCCCACTCCAGCACGCGCGCCAGCTCGCCGCCGTAGGCGTTGGCGTTCATCCGCACCGCGCCCCCCACCGTGCCGGGGATGTTCACGCCGAACTCGATCCCCGACAGGCCCGCCCGCGCCGCGTACGCCGCGACCGCCGGCAGACGCGCCCCGCCGCCGCAAACCAGGCGCGAGCCATCCCCTCGCTCGATGGCTGCGAGCTCGCGATCGAGCTTCACCACCAGCCCCCGCACGCCTGCGTCGGCCACCAGCAGATTCGAGCCCGACCCCACGACCGCCAGAGGGAGCTCGGTCGCGCACGCCCACGCCAGCAGCTCGCTCAATTCCGCCTCGCTTCCCGCCCGCGCGAAGTGCTCGGCTGGGCCGCCCGTGCGAACGGTCGCAAGACGCGCCAGCGGGTACTCGTGGCGCACGCTTGGGGGAGGCGCGGCGCTCACAGGGCGCCTAGCACGCGACGAGGCGCCTCGCTTGGGCGTGATAGGCCCACCAGGGCGCCTCGCGTGGGCGGCCCACACAGAGCGCCTAGTGGGTGAGGGCTGGGAGTCCTCATGCATCCACCAGAGCATGCGCCAGTGCATTCACGTCGCCCGCGCCCATCACCAAACAGAGGTCCCCGCTGTGCAGTAACCCTCGAAGCACCTTCGCGGCCTCCGCCATGGCGGGCAGCCAGTACACCGCCCGCCCCTGCCCTGCATCGGCCGCCGCCTCGGCCACCGCCAGCCCACTGACGCCAGGATGATCGGCGGCGAGCTCGCGTGCCGGATATATATCCAGCACCACCGCCACATCGGCCAGCGCCAGCGCGCGGCCGAGATCGCGGGCGAGCTGCTCGGTGCGCGAGTAGAGGTGCGGCTGGAACACCGCCACCAGCCGCCCGTGCTTCAGCGTGCGCGCCGCCTGCAGCGTCGCCTCGATCTCCGTCGGATGGTGGGCGTAGTCCTCGTAGATCGCAGCATCGCCGGGGCCTGCCCCCACCAGCTGAAAGCGCCGCTCCGCGCCGGTGAAGCCCGCCAGCCCCGCGATCGCCCCCTCGGCGTCCGCTCCCGCCAGGCGCGCGGCTTCGAGCGCGCCGACAGCGTTCAGAGCGTTGTGCGCACCCGGAACCTGGAGGCAAACCTGGTGGCCGCGCCAGCTGAAGCGCTGACCGATCTGCGAGCGCTCGCTCTCCGCCGCAGGCAGCGGAGCACGCACAGGCGCAGGCGCGTCGTAGGGAACGCTCGGCGCCCCGCGCAGCTCCAGCAGCTCATGACGGTTCCAGATCACCGCCTGCGCCGGCGCCGCCAGGAACGCGCGAAAGACCTCGCGCAGCTCTGCAAGCGAGCCATAAGTTGCATGGTGGTCGAGCTCCAGGTTGGTCACCACAGCGACCTCCACCTGCAACGCGAGCATCGAGCGGTCGGACTCATCCGCCTCCACCACCAGCCACTCGCCCGCACTCCAGTGAGCGTTGGGCAACCCCCCGCCGATCTCCCCGCCGATCAGCCAGCCGGGGTCCATATTCGCGCCGCGCAGCGCGTGCACCACCATCGCGGAAGTCGTCGTCTTGCCGTGCGTCCCAGCCACCGCGACCGTGCGCCGCAGCGCGCTCAGCTCTCCCAGCAGTTGCGCACGCGGCCGCTCGGCGAGACCGCGCTCGCGCGCCGCCAACCGCTCGGGGTTCTCGGGCGGGACGGCACTCGAGTAGATCACCTCCACGGCCTCCCCCGCGGGCACGTTCGCGGCTTGATGGCCGATGCTCGCCACAAGCACGCCCTCCGCACGTAAGCGCTCCAGATAGGGCGACTCGCTGCGATCCGAGCCACTCACCCGCGCCCCCAGCGCGTGCGCAGCGCGTGCATATCCGCTCATACCGGCGCCGCCCACGCCGACGAAGTGCATCTGCCGACCGTGCCACGGACGACTTGGCACGTCGCCCGCCGCACCGCCCGTTGTCTCGCTCATCCTCCTGCCGCCCGCAACAGCTCGCCGGCGACATCAGCTGCCGCATCCGGACGGGCGAGGCGCAGCGCAGCGGCGCCCATGGCGCGCAGGCGCGAGCGATCTGCCAGCAGCGTCGCCACCTCCCGCGCCAAGCGTGGCGCCGTGAGCTCGCCATCGGCGATCGTAACCGCCGCGCCCGCCTGCACCATCCACCGTGCGTTGGCGCTTTGGTGATCGCCCGCCGCGTGCGGATAGGGCACGAGGATCGCCGGCACCCCGTGCGCGGCGATCTCGAACACAGACCCCCCCGCGCGCGCCACCACCAGATCGGCGACGCTGAGCGCGTCGGCGAACTCCTCCAGGTCGAGGTACTCGCGCAGGTCATAGCCCTCCGGCAGCTCCCGCCGCCTCAGCTCGGGGTAGTCGCGCCTGCCGCTCACGTGCAGCACATGGAAGGCGGCCCCCGCGAACGCCTGCACCGAGGCGAGGTTGATCGTGCGTGCCCCCAGCGACCCACCGAAGACCAGCACGCAGGTCTCATCCGGTGCGATTCCGAGCCGCCCCCGCGCGCCCGCACGGTCGTGCAGCGAGGGCGGGATCGGGCGGCCTGTGACGCGATAGCCCCCCAGCCGCCTTGCCTTTCCGAGTGGAAAGGCAAGACACACCCGCCGCGCCCACGGCGCCAGCGCGCGATTCGCGAGCCCCATATGGGAGTCGGCCTCTGTCAACACCAGTGGGATTCTCCGTGTCAGCGCCGCCGCGCCCACCGGCCCCGCCACGTACCCGCCGCCACCCATCACCGCGTCCGCTTCGATCTCCGCGAGCAGCGCGCGGGCGCGTAGGAACGCCCCCGCCGCGCGCACCAGCGAGCGGGCCGCCTTCAGCGGGTTACTGCGGCTCAAGCCTTCCACCCCGATCGTGCGCAGCGGGTATCCCGCAGCCGGCACGAGCTCCGCCTCCGCGCGCTCACCCCCGATGAAGGTGACCTCCGCGCCCTCAGCCCGCAGCGCGTCGGCCACCGCGAGCGCCGGCACCACGTGCCCCGCGGTCCCGCCTGCGGCGATCACGATCCGCGTTGGCCGTTGCCCTGTCTGCGCGCTTCTCACGCGTCCATCCTGCCGATTCGCGCGTGCTCGTGTCGGGCGCGGAGCGCGTGCGGCGCGTGCCCCGGCGCGAGGAGTCCACGGCGCGTACGTGGGCGCTGCCCCCGGAGGCCACGTTGAGCAGCAGCCCCATCGCGCACAGCATCACGATCAGGCTGCTGGAGCCGTAGGAGACAAACGGCAGCGGAACGCCGGTAAGGGGGGCCAGGCCGAGCACCGCGAACACGTTCAGAAGCGCCTGGGAGACGATCACCGCCGTCATCCCCACCGCGATCAGGGCGCTGTAGAGGCTGCGAGCGCGCTTCGCCGCGCGCAGGCCCGCGTAGCCGATGAGACCGTAGAGCGAGAGCAACGCGCATACCCCCACCACCCCCAGCTCCTCGCCCACGACGGCGAGGATGAAGTCCGTCTGCGCCTCGGGGAGGTAGAAGATCTTCTGCACCGACTGGCCGGGCCCCACCCCCAGCAGACCGCCCGAGCCGATCGCGATCTGACCCTGCACGGCCTGAAAGCCCGAGCCCGAGGCATGCGCCCAGGGGTCCACGAAGGAGGTGAGGCGCGCGCGTGCGTAGGGCTTCACCAGGGCGTAGAGCACGATCAGCGCGAAGCACGAGCCGGCCAGGATCGCCAGATTGCGCCCGGGCATCCCCGCAACGACGAGCAGCGAGCACACCGTGAAGCCGATCACCATCGCCGTACCAAGATCAGGCTGCATTGCCACAAGCAGACACGCTCCCCCCACCACCACCAGCAGCGGGCGTGCGAGATCCTGCAGATCCAGCACGCGCTTGGGACGCTTGGCCAACAGGGTGGCCGTATAGAGCACCAGCGCGATCTTCAAGAGCTCGGAGGGCTGAAACTGGAACAGCCCCGGCCCGATCCAGCGCCGCGCCCCGTTCACGCGCACGCCCACATGCGGCACGAACACGGCCAGCGTCAGCAGGAACGAGATCACGAGCAGCGGCCCGGTGATGCGCTGCACGTACTTCACGCCGTCGCGCGCGAGGAAGTTCATTCCGACGAGCCCCACTCCCCCGAACAGCAGGTACTTGACCAGATAGCCGCTGCCGTTGCCGCGGCCCTGCAGCAGCGTGGGAGCCGAAGAGGCGCTGTAGACCATAACCGCGCCGAACGCCAGCAGACACAGGGTGGCGGTCAGCAGGATGCGGTGCTCCAGGGGCTGTTCGCGCTTTGCCGTGGCGGCGCCCGAGCGACGCGGGTTTTCGCCCCGTTGCTTGGTTCGGGCCTTCTTGCCCCGCGCGGCTGACGGCATCCCGGCTCACTTCGACGCGAGCGCGCAGAAGCCTCCATCGCCGGCCGGCGAGCCGTCGCGGTCAACCGGGGCGAGACAAGACCAGCTCCCGGAAGCGCTCGCCGCGGGCTTCGAAGTCGCTGAACTGGTCGAAGCTGGCGCAGCCGGGGGAAAGAAGAATGACATCGCCGGGCGCTGCATAGTCCCTGGCCACCGCGAGCGCGCGCTCCAGCTCGCCGCAGCGGCGCACCGGCACAGCCGCGCCCTCCAGCGCGTCTGCGATCAGCGGAGCGTCTTCTCCGATCAGGTACACCGCCCGGCAGCCAAGCTCAGCCGGGCCGCGCAAGGGGCCGAAGTCTTGATCCTTGCCCTGGCCGCCGAGGATCAGGTGAACTCTGCGGCCGGCGAAGGCGCGCAGTGCCACGAGCGTGCTCTCGATGTTGGTGGCCTTGGAGTCGTTTACGTAGATCACCCCCGCGCGACGCGAGACCTCCTCCAGACGATGGGCGACGCCTGGGAAGGTGCGCAGCCCATCGCACACCGCTGCGGAGTCCACCTCGCGCCCCAGACACACTGCGGCGGCAGCCATCGCATTCTGAAGATTGTGCTCGCCGCGCAAGCTCAGTTCCTCCACCCCCAGCAGCGACCGCTCCCGCCACCAGAGCTGTCCCTCCCGATGAGAGAGCTCAGCGTGTGGTCCCTCGCCAAAGTGGATGCGCCGCGCCTCCCCTTCGACCCCCTCGATCCTCGGGTCGAGCGGAAGCACCGCCAGATCGTCGCTGCGCTGGTGTGCGAACAGTTCGAGCTTTGCGGCGAAATAGTTCTCGAGCGTGCCGTGCCGATCGAGGTGGTCGGGCGTGAAATTGAGCATCACCGCCGCCTCGGGGGCGAAGTCGAGCGTATCTTCCAGCTGGAAGGAGGAGGCCTCGCAGACGATCGCCGCGCGCTCCTCGATACGCCCCACGAGGCTGCTGAGTGCGGTGCCAACGTTGCCCGCGACCTTCACCCCCAGGCCGGCCTCGCGGTGGATGTGCCCGATCAGCTCAACGGTGGTGGTCTTGCCGTTCGTGCCCGTCACGGCGATGAATTCGTTGTCGAGCATTCGCCATGCCAGCTCCAGCTCGCCCAGAACCGTCAGCCCGTGGGCTCGTGCCGCGGCAATCACCGGCGCCTGTGCGGGCACGCCGGGACTCTTGACGACAGTGCGAATGCCCTCCAGCCGATCGAGCCCGTCTGACTTCAAATAAACGTGTACACCTGCATCGGCCAGCGCATCCAGGCCGGAGGGAGCGCCGCGATCGACGCCGAATACCTCCTCTCCCCTCGCGCGCAGCGCCAGCGCGGCCGCGATTCCAGAACGGGCCAGGCCCACAACGAGAAACGGACCATCGGGGATCGGCGGGCGCGGCTTCACCAGTGCGTGGACCCCTCATCGATGGCGGTGGATCGTGAAGCCGATCGCGGCGCAAATCGAGACGGGGATCGGCGGCTGGGACTCCTCATCGATGGTGGTAGATCGTGAAGCCGATCGCGGCGCAGATCGAGGCGACGATCCAGAAGCGCAGGATGATCTTGGTCTCCGACCATGCGCGCAGCTCGAAGTGGTGGTGAATCGGCGCCATCAGGAAAACCCGCTTGCGCGTGGTTTGAAAGGAGATCACCTGGATCACCACTGAGAGCGCCTCGATCACGAAGATCCCGCCGAGCAGGATCAGCAGCGCCTCTGTCCTGGTCATCACCGCAAGCCCCGCAATCGCCCCTCCGAGACCCAGCGAGCCGGTGTCGCCCATGAAGATCGTCGCGGGGAAGGCGTTGAACCACAGAAACCCGATGCACGCCCCCACGAGGCAGCCGGCGAGCATCGCCATGTCGTCATCCACCGCGAGGAACGTGATGCCGATGTAGGCGAGCAGCACGATCGCCGCACAACCCGCGGCCAGCCCGTCGAGCCCATCGGTGAGGTTGACGGAGCTCGTCGTCCCCGCCACCACCAGATAGATCAGCACCGGATAGAGGGGTCCCAGGTCGATCTGGTAGTCCACGAACCACAGTCGCAGCGTGCTCGGCAGGTGCGCCTCGTGGTGTGCCACGTACCACAGCCCCAGCGAGATCGCGATCGTAACCATCAGCTTGGTGCGCCCGCGCAGGCCCAGCGAGCGGCGCCTCACAAGCTTGATGTAGTCATCAGCGAAGCCCAGCAGCGCACACGCGAGCGCCGCCGCGAACACACCCACCGAGCGCCATTCGTAGTTGCTGAGGATCAGGAACGGAACGGCGATCGCGATGAAGATGATCACGCCGCCCATCGTTGGCGTACCCGCCTTCTGGTGATGGCCCTCCGGACCGTCCTCGCGGATCTGCTGCCCGAACTCGCGCCGACGCAGGAACTCGATGAACTTCGGACTCAGGAAGATGCAGATCAGCAGCGCGGCTGTCCCCCCGATCAGGACGCGCCCCATCAGCTCCCCCCGTGGTGCAGGCGTTGACCCACACGCTCGAGCCCAACGCCGCGCGAGCCCTTCACGAGCACGGTGTCATCCGGACGCAGCAGCCCCCGCAGCAACTCGGCGGCAGCGGGCGCATCGGGCACGGTGTGGATCTCACCCACCGTGAACCCCTCCGCCATCCCAGCCGCCAGCGGGCCAACGGCTACCAGCAGCCCCACCCCACACTCCTGCGCGTACTCGCCCAGCTCGCGATGCAGCCGCTGCTGCGCGGGTCCCAGCTCCAGCATGTCCCCAAGCACCGCCACGCGCCTGGCCCCAGCGGTGGCGGCGAGGTCCTCGAGCGCGGCGCGCATCGACATCGGGTTGGCGTTGTAGCAGTCGTTTATCAGCACGATTCCCTCGGGAAGGGCGATGCGCTCGCCGCGCAGCGCCGAGAACTCGACCTCCAGCCGCCCCTCGGGGGTGACGTCGAGCGCGCGCGCCGCCGCAACGGCAGCCAGCAGGTTGCGCAGGTTATGCGACTGGCCGAAGGAAGGCCGCAGCGCGATGCGCTCGCCGCCAACGCCAACCACGATCTCCCCGCCCTCCCGCGCGAGCAGGCGGACATCGCCCTCCTCACCGAAGGTGACGGTCTGAAGGTCATCTCGGCGATGGGGATCGAGCAGCGGCTCGCCGTGAGGCAACACCACGGTGCTCCCGGCCCTCAGGCCCGCGATCATCTCCGCCTTGGCAGCCGCCACGCCCTCGAGCGACCCCAACAGCTCGAGGTGCACGGGACCTATGTTCACGATAACCCCCACGTCGGGCTCGGAGATCGCCATCAGCTCAGCGATCTGACCCGGGCCGCGCATCGCCAGCTCGAGCACCAGCGCCTCGGTTCCCGGCGGCGCGGCGAGCACCGCCAGCGGCAGGCCGATCTCGGTGTTGAGGTTCTGCGGGCTCGCCACCGTGCGCAGCTGCTTGCTCAGCACCGCCGCGAGGATGTCCTTGGTGGAGGTCTTGCCGGTGGAGCCCGTGATCGCCACCACCCTCGCTCCGAGCTCCTGCCGCCACGCGCTCGCCAAGGCCTGCAGAGCCGCGAGCGGCTCTGCGTGGGAGAGCACTGCGCCTTCGTCGGCGCTCTCGCCGAGACGCTCGGCGTGCTCGGGCGCCACGAGCACGCCCCAGGCCCCGGCGCGCAGTGCCTGGGCAGCGTAGGCGCCACCATCCTCGCGCTCACCCACAAGGCCAACGAACAGGTCGTCCGGCTGCACCTGGCGCGAGTCGATGGTGGCGCGCCGGGGGCCCGAACCACTCCCGCGCACAGCACCCGCGTCGCGCACAGAACCAGCGCCGATGGTTCGCGCGATGTGTGCCGTGTCCCAGTGGATCACGCGGCGGCCCCAGCCACGCTGCCACCGCGCGTACGCAGCGCCTCCCGGGCGACGCTCACGTCATCGAAGGGAACCTTGCGCCCGTCGGCGAACTCCTGCCCCTGCTCGTGGCCCTTGCCGGCGATCACCACCACGTCGCCGGCACGCGCCAGCGCGATCGCCCGTTCGATCGCCGCGCGACGATCGACCTCGACATGCACCCTGCCAGGCGCCTCAGAGCTAACCCCCGACAGGATCTCGCGCACGATCGCCTCGGGGTCCTCCGAACGCGGATTGTCGGAGGTGACCACCACCACATCCGCCAGGCGCGCGGCGGCGGCGCCCATCAGCCGGCGCTTGCCACGATCGCGGTCGCCCCCGGCGCCGAACACGCACACCACGCGATCCCGCGCGAGCTCCCGCGCCGCTTCGAGCACATTCTGAAGCGAATCGGGGGTATGGGCGTAGTCGACCAGCACCGCGAATTCCTGACCCTCCTGCACCGCCTCGAAGCGCCCCGGTACGCGCAGCGGGCGCTCGAGCGCCGCAACGAGGACATCCAGCTCGAAGTCCATCGCATGGGTCGCGGCCAGCGCACCCAGGGCGTTGGCGACGTTGAAGCGCCCCGGCAGCGGCAGCGAGACCGCCCGCTCGCCCTGCGGCGTACGCAGACGAAAGCGGCAGCCGTCAAAGCTCATGCGCACATCGAGTGCGCGGTAGTCGGCGGGGCGCTCGATCGCGAAGCTCACCGCCCCAGGCAGCTCTGCGGCCAGCCGCCTGCCGTAGGGGTCATCGATGTTGACGACGCACCGCCCCGGACGCTCGGAGGCGACGAACAGGCGCCGCTTGGCCTGGAAGTACTCCTCCATGCTCGGATGGAAGTCGAGGTGGTCCTGGGTGAGGTTGGTGAAGATCGCAGCGGCGAAGCGCACGCCCTCCACCCGGCCGAGCCCCAGAGCGTGCGAGGAGACCTCCATCGCGCACGCCTTGTCCCCGCCGTCGAGCATCTCGCGAAAGGCTCCCTGCACCTCAATGGCCTCGGGGGTGGTGCGCGCGACCGGGCGCTCCGCCCCGGCCACAATCGAGGCGACCGTTCCGAGTAGCCCACAGCGCTCGCCGCCGGCCTCCAGCAATGCACGCACGAGGTAGGCGGTGGTGGTCTTGCCGTTCGTGCCCGTCACCCCCACCACCCGCAGCCGCGCGGAGGGATCGCTGTAGAAGCGCGCCGCCGCGGGACCCATCGCGGCACGCGTGGACTCCACCAGCACCTCGGGCACACCGAGGCTCAGCGGGCGCTCCACCACCAGTGCCGCTGCTCCCGCGGCCACGGCCTGCGCAGCGAAGTCGTGCCCATCGCTGTGCTCGCCGGATACGCAGAAGAACAGCGTGCCCGCAGCAACCCTGCGGCTGTCGTAGGCGAGTCCGGCGATCTCCACGACCTCCGCCCCTGCGACAGCAGTGGGAATCAAGCGATCGAGCCTCACGGTCTCCTGTCCTCAGGGTCTAGACCCTTGGCTGACATGCAGACGAGTCTAGTTTCCGTTCCGGCCCCTCAACCGGGCGGTATCCCCAGGTAAGGCAGTGCGAAGGACATGATCTGCCCAAACGCTGGCGCGGCGACGACGCCGCCGAAGATCGAACCGGACTGCGGTTCGTCGATGATCACCGCACACAGCAGCTTGGGATCCGAGGCGGGAGCGAAGCCCATGAACGAGGCGACGTAGGCGCTCTTGGAGTATTCGCCGGTGAGCGGATCGACCTTGTTGGCGGTGCCCGTCTTGCCGGCGAGCTTGTAGCCAGGGATCGAGACCTCGCTGGCGGTTCCTCCAGGCGCGAGCACCCCTTCGAGCATCTGGCGCAGCTCGGCGGCGGTGGCACTGGAGATCACGCGCCTGCCCGCAGGCAGTCGCGCCGGCCGGCCGCCCACGGCCTGCACGATGTGCGGCGCGCGCAGGATGCCCCCGTTGGCGATCGCCGCATACGCAGTGGCCATCTGAATCGGCGTGACCGACTCGCCCTGGCCGATCGGGAGGTTGCCCATCGAGGAGCCCGAATAGCGGCTGAGCGGCGGCACCAGCCCGATCTCCTCGCCGGGAAGGTCGATCCCGGTGTGCGCCCCGAAGCCGAAACGGCGCACCCACCGGCTGAAGCGCGGGGCGCCCTCCAGCAGCCCGATCTTGATCGCGCCCACGTTGCTCGACTGGGCGAGAATCTGGGCGGTCGTGAGGGACTCGCCGGGGTGTTCTGTGTCGTCGTGGATCGTGCGGTCGGCGACCTGTATCTGATCTGGGATTTCAAAGCCGGTATCCGGCGTGATCAGACCTTCCTGCAGCGCGCCGGAGACGGTGACGGACTTGAAGGTGGACCCCGGTTCGTAGTCGAAGCCCACCGCGCGGTTCTCGAGCGCCGCGGCGGGAGCGGCGCCGGGATCGTTGGCGTTCACCTGGGGCCAGTTGGCCATCGCGAGGATCGCACCAGTACGAGGATCCATCACGATCGCGGTGGCATCCTTGGGGTGAAACACGCGCCCCACACCCCCCAGAACGTCCTCGGTGCGCTGCTCGATGTTGGCATCCAGCGTCAACTGAACGTTCGCTCCAGGCACCTCGCGGTGCACGTCGGCGATCGACACCGGCTGGCCGATCGCATCGCTGACCACACGCCGCTCTCCTTCGCGCCCCTGGAGGATCGGCCCCAGCGAGTACTCCAGGCCCTCCCCGTGGCCATGCGTGCCGGCGATGCCCAGCACCTGTGCGGCGAGCGTCCCGCGGGGATAGACGCGGCGCATCGTGGGCGTGCCCGAAATGCCTTCGATCTTCAAGCTTTGCATCAGCCTCTGCACCGCATGAGCGCGTCCCGCGGGCAGCGCCCGCGCCAGGTAGACGAAGCCAGTGTGCTCGCTGAGGTGGGTCAGGATCCGATCTTGGGACTGGCCCAGCAACGGCGCCAGACGCCGCGCGGCCAGGAGGGGGTTCTTGACCAGGTAGGGCGTCGCGGAGATGTCCTGCGCGGGTTCTGAGATCGCGAGGTCAACGCCGTTGCGGTCTGTGATCGTGCCCCGCTGGGCGGGAAGCTTTTCGTAGGTGAGCTGCTGGCGGTGGGCCGCCTTGCGCAGCGTTTCGCTGTGCAGCGAGCCAAGATAAAGGGTGCGCCCCGCCGCCAGCACGAGCAGCAGGAAGAACAGCCCGAACAGCTTCCCAATGCGGCTCTGAACGCCCGGCAACGGCTAGCCGCCCGGTTCGGGCTGGGGGGTGCTCGAGGCGCCTTCCGTGCCCGAGATTGGCGTATTCGCCGACTGGGCGGCGCCCTGCGTGGATTCGCCGGCAGAAGTGGGGGTCGCAGCAGGCTGAGCGCCACCCTGTGTGGATTCGCCGGCAGAAGTGGAGGTCGCAGCAGGCTGAGCGCCACCCTGCGTGGATTCGCCGCCCGCGGTGGACGCCTGCACCGGCTGCGCAAGGCGCGCGGCGGCAAGGCGTTCGTCGGCGCGCCCGCGCGTATGCAGGAAGATCAGCGCTCCGGGCGCGACGATCCGCATCCCGTTGGCGACGGCGTGGCGCTCGACCAGATCGCCTGCGGACCTCGCGGAGTTTTCGGCGCTGAGTGAGGCATTTGTGCGCTGCAGGTAGGACTCGTGCTCGATCGCCCGGCCGATGCCGCCGTTGAGCTTGAGCATCCACAGCTGCATCCCCACGATCCCGATCAAGGCAAAGGCCACGAGCGCGATCCACACACGACTGCGGATCAGGCGGTCGAGCAGCCGGCTGCCGGCGAGCGTCTCCGTGCTCTGCGCGCGCTGGGCCGGGGCGTGAGCGCGACTGGGGCGGCTGGGGCGAGTGCGGGCTGGTCGCGCCGGAGCGAGGGGGCGGCCGGGGCGTGGGGCACGCACCGGCTCCGCCCGACGGCTTGGCCGGGTGGGGACAGGAGGCGAGTAGGCCCCCGCCCGTCCTGCGGTTGCCGCTGCGGCGGGAGGTGTCATGCCTGTCCTCGAGGATCGCTCAGCTTGCCGGCCCCGCGCAGACGCGCGGAGGCGGCACGTGGGTTGCGCGCGATCTCCTCCGGTGAGGGCACGATCGCGCGCCGGGAGAGCAGCGCCGCCTCGGGCTCGCGGCCGCAGGCACAGATGGGCAGGTCCGGCGGACAGATGCATCCGGTGGCGCGGGCAACCATGAAGCGCTTCACGCGTCGGTCCTCCAGCGAATGGAAGGCGATCGCCGCGAGCACGCCGCGCTCGCGCAGCAGCGACCAGGCGAGCGGCAGCGCGCGGTCGAGCTGGCCCAGCTCGTCGTTGACGGCGATGCGCAAGGCCTGGAAGACGCGCTTGGCGGGATGCCCGCCCGCGAAGCGCGCGGGCGTTGGGATCGCGGAGTTGATGATGTCGACCAGATCGAGCGTCGTCTCGATCGGAGCCACTGCGCGGCGACGCACGATCGCGCGCGCGATCGCATTCGCATGGCGCTCCTCGCCGTACTCCCGCAACGCGCCGGCGAGCTGGCGCTGATCCCATTCGGCGACGATCTCGCGTGCGCTGAACTCTTGGTCGGGATCCATGCGCATGTCAAGCGGCGCCTGATAGGAGTAGGAGAAGCCGCGCTCGCGCGTATCCACCTGCATCGAGGACATGCCGAGATCGAAGTAGACGCCATCGGCGCACAGGCCCTCCGCGGCGAGTTGCTCCAGCGCCTCGGCGTAGCCGCCGCGGATGAAGCGCACGTTGCAGAGCCCATCTTCCGCGAGCGCCGCGCAGCGCTCCTGCGCGAGCGGATCGCGATCGATCGCGATGAGTGTGCCCGTGGAGCCAAGGCGCTCGGCCACCATGCGGGCGTGGCCGCCGCCGCCGAAGGTGCAGTCGATCGCGGTCTGTCCCGGAGCGGGATCGAGCAGTTCGAGCAGCTCCTGCGCGAGCACCGGGGTGTGGGTGGAGGGCATCTCAAGGAGTGTGGTCGACACGTGCCGTTATCTCCGCGACACCGCCCAGCAATGTCGGTCGGTGGTCGTTCCAGCGCTCGCGATCCCACAGCTCGAGGCGATCGCCGGCGCCCACGACGATTACCTCCTTGGCAAGCCCGGCGTGCTCGGCGAGGAAGCCGGGGAGCATGATGCGTCCGGCGGCATCGAGGTCGGCGTCGTGGGAGCTGCCGTAGAAGAAGCGCTCCAGCTCGGCCAGACGCGGCGAAAGCGGGGGAAGCTCAGCGAGCGCGCGCTCGGTGTAGCGCTCGTACTCCGGCGGGCGCCAGCACGCCCACGCAGGGCTGGAGGTCGACGGGCATCGCCAGTACGACCCCCTCGGAGAGCGCGGCGCGGTAGCGAGCCGGAACCGTGAGGCGGTTCTTGGCGTCGAGGGTGTGGTCGAAGGTCCCGCGGAAAGCCACTGTCGTCGGCTCCTATGACTGAAAACGAGGGCCCGACCGAAGCCGGCCTCTTTGTTCGAGCCGAGGTGGAGAGGTGGGAGGAGCCTCTCCACCACGGCTCGCTGGTGCGAATCTATCCCACTTCTTCCCACAACGCAACCCTAATTGCACACTTTTTCCCACTCTACCCTCCAAGCACCCCCAAAACCGTCTAAAATGGCTGCTAACAAAGGCTTTTGATAGTGGGCTTGGAGGAGCGCGAAAAGGCGCTCCAGTACGCACGCGAGCTTGCAGGTGCGCGAAATGCCAGCGAACTTGCGTACGATCACTCTCTTGCGCTCCCCCCTCATCCCTTCGCCCAGCGCCGCACCCCTGGTCCTGCGTTCTCGCGGGAATGCTTCCCCTCACGTCCCTCGCGGCGTGGCATCGATCTTCGTGGGGCTCGCCGCGTGCGTGCTGCTCACCCTGCTCGCCGGCTGCGGCTCCAGCAGCCCGCCACCGCCGAACCCCGCCACGATCGTGCCGGCCTCGGCGCCCCTCTACATAGGCGCGATCGTCCAGCCGAGCGGCACCTTGAAGACCAACACCGAAGCGAGTGCGCGCAGGCTCACACACTCGGGCGAACCCTTCAGCGGCCTGCTCGAGCTGCTCTCCCCCAACGGCAAGCAGCTCAACTACGCCAGCGAAGTCAAGCCGTGGCTGGGAGCCGACGCCGGCGCGTTCCTCACCTCGATCGACGCCGCCAAGGCCACCACGGCGCTCACGGGAACGCTCGGTGAAGCACTGACGGGCGGCGGCGTCGTGGGCGTCGCCGAAGGCGCGCTGCGCGGCCTCGTATCCAACAGCTACGCGCGGGGGGCGCTTGTGCTCGATACCACCGACGTGGGCAAGGCCCGTTCCTTCCTACAGGCGCGCGGAAGCGAAGCGGGAGCGCACTCCACCAGCTACCGAGGCGTCGCCTACGAAGTGTCCCCGACGGGCACCGCCGATGGGATCGTGGGCAAGTTCGCGGTGGTCGGCAGCGAGGGGGCGCTGAAGAGCGCGATCGAAACCGAGCAGGCGGGCGCGGCGAGCTCGATCGTGCATGCCCCCGGCTACGCCAAGCTCACATCCACCGCCGAGCAGGGGGCCCTCGCGAACGTGTATCTGCATACCGCGGAGCTGCCCTCCTTCGATGGCCTTCTCTCCGGCACCGAACAGGCTTACGTCTCGCTGCTGCCCGAAGCGCACGCGATCGCGCTCGATATCGACTCGATCGCATCCGCGCAGGCAGGCAAGGGCGAGGGGCTGCTGCCGAGCCCGAGCACCGCGCAGGTCGTTGGCGGGCTGCCGGGAAGCTCGTGGCTGGCGGCAGGCATCGAGAACGTCAACGCCACCTTCGGTAAGGAACCGACGACGCTGAGCGCACTGACCGCGCTCGCGGCGAAGGTGAAAATCGGCAGCTTCAGCCTCGAAGGCGCGCTCGCGCCGCTCTCGACGCATAGCGTCGAACTCAACCGCGACCTGCTCAGCTGGATGAGCTCGGCCGCAGTTTTCGCCAGCGGCAGCGGCCTGCTGAACCTGCAGGCCGGGCTGGTGGCTTCCTCGACCGACCCCACGCGCTCGCGCGAAGCGGTGGCGAAGCTCGCCGCCGCCTACACCAAGGCGGGCGGCGAAGCCACTCCCACCACGATCCCCGGCGCCGAAGAAGCCGTGACGGTCAAGATCAATGGCTTCCCCGTGGTGGTCGCGATCGGCGCGGGCAACAACAAGTTCGCGATCGGCATCGGCCCAGCCTCGGTACAGGAAGCGCTCAATCCTTCGACGACGCTCTCCGAAGCCCCCACCTACCATGCGGCCGCGGCGACTCTCGGCCACGGGCTGCAGCCGAGCCTGCTCGTTGAATTCCCCACGATGGTGACCTTGATCGAAACGCTCGGCCTCAGCCAGGCCTCGGGGATCTCCGGCGCGCTGCCCTATCTGCAGTCGCTCACAACGCTCACCGCCGGCGGCGGTGAGGCGCTCGGCGGCGGTGTCACGCGGGCGCGAGTGGTGCTGGGGCTGACGCAGGGATAGGCGCCCGGCGGTTCTCGGTCTCAATGATCACGCGACAAGGACGGCGGCTGAGCAGATACGCCGCGGTGGGACCGATGCGCTGCTCCCCGCGTGGGGCGTGCAGCGTGGACCAGTAGATGACATCCGCGCTCACGCGCTGAGCCTCCTCGACGAGCGAGGCCCCGGGATGGCGCGTGCGGATCAGCCCCGTGTGGATCTTGATCCCCGCGCGGCGCGCCTTGATGCGCGCGGCCTCCAGGACAGAGCGCCCCTGCGCCTCCTCGTCCTCGAGCCCCGCCTCCAGCGAGAGCTGGCTGGGGACAGGGAGCACGAACACCGCATACACCACGCCGTCTTCGCCGATCAGCTTGGCGGCGCTCGTGAGCGCGGTGGCGCTCACGTCCTCGCCGAAGATCGGCACCAGCGCGGTGCGGTAGCTCAGCTCCTCGAAGTCGGGCGGGCGCTCTGCCCGCGGCATTCGGTACTGCTTGAGCGGGCTGAGCCCCTGGCGGTGGCGGTAGTAGAGGTAGCCGCACATGCCCACCACCATCCAGGGGATCCCCACGATGCGCGCCTCGGAGTGGTAAACGACCACCGCGACCCACGTGAGCGAGGTGCCGACCCCCCCGATCACCGCTGTCATCGGGATCGAGTAGCCCCGGATGCTCACATTCCACGGCATCCGGTAGGGGCGCTCGCGATCGGGGTCCTTCACGCGCAGCGCCACCACCGCGATCGC